>NZ_JBXRFJ010000001.1:0-70815 GCF_059025165.1 Serinicoccus sp. JS2-9 | reverse complement strand
TGTACGCCCGGTTGGGTCTGGACCAGAAGGTCGCTGGCTGCACCCAAGGCCTGGGGGCCGTGCACGAGGCGGTGGGGGAGTACGGGCCCGCGCGGGAGGCCTATGAGGCGGCCCGGGACGTGTACACCCGGTTGGGCCTGGACCAGAAAGTCGCCGACTGCACCCTGAACCTGGGGAACGTGCACCACGCGGTGGGGGAGTACGGGGCGGCCCGGGAGGCCTATGAGGCGGCCCGGGACGTGTACACCCGGTTGGGCCTGGACCAGAAGGTCGCCGACTGCACCCTGAACCTGGGGAACGTGCACCAGGCGGTGGGGGAGTACGGGCCCGCGCGGGAGGCCTATGAGGCGGCCCGGGACATGTACGCCCGGTTGGGCCTGGACCAGAAGGTCGCCGACTGCACCCAAGGCCTGGGGGCCGTGCACGAGGCGGTGGGGGAGTACGGGCCCGCGCGGGAGGCCTATGAGGCGGCCCGGGACATGTACGCCCGGTTGGGCCTGGACCAGAAAGTCGCTGACTGCACGCTGGGACTGGGGGTCGTGCACCAGGCGGTGGGGGAGTACGGGCCCGCGCGGGAGGCCTATGAGGCGGCTCGGGACGTGTACGCCCGGTTGGGTCTGGACAAGAAGGTCGCCGACTGCACCCACGGCCTGGGGGTCGTGGACGAGGCGGTGGGGGAGTACGGGCCCGCGCGGGAGGCCTATGAGGCGGCTCGGAACGTGTACACCCGGTTGGGCCTGGACCAGGAAGTCGCCGGCTGCACCCTCAACCTGGGGAACGTGCACCAGGCGTTTGGGGAGTACTCGGCGGCCCGGGAAGCCTACGAGGCGGCCCGGGACGTGTACACCCGGTTGGGCCTGGACCAGAGAGTCGCCACCTGCACTATGAACCTGGGGAACGTGCACCACGCGGTGGGGGAGTACCGGACGGCGCGGGAAGCCCACGTAGCCGCCCGAGACATGTTCACCCGGTTGGGCCAGGAAAAGGACGTCGCCACCTGCACCCACAACCTGGGGGTCGTGCACCGGGCGGTGGGGGAGTACCTGGCGGCCCGGGAGGCCTACGAGGCGGCCCGGGACGTGTTTGCCCGGCTGGGTCTGGACCAGAGAGCCGCCGCCTCCACCATGAACCTGGCTAGAGTGCATGTCGACATGGGGGAGTATCCGGCGGCGCGGGAAGCGTACGTCGCCGCCCGCGAGGTTTTCACCCGGTTGGGCCTGCACAGGAAGGCCGCTGGCTGCACCATGAACCTGGGGGTCATGCACCGAGTGGCGGAGGAGTACGGGTCCGCCCGGGAAGCGTTTAGAGCGGCCCGCGAGGTTTTCACCCGGTTAGGCTTGGACAAGAAGGCCGCCGAATGCACCCACAACCTGGGGAACGTGCACCAGAACCTGGGAGAGTTCGGGGCAGCTCGGGAGGCCTACATCCAGACCCGGGACGTGTTCGCCTCGTTGGGCCTGGACAAGGCAGCCGCCGAATGCACCCACAACCTGGGGAACGTGCACCAGGCGGTGGGGGAGTACGGGGCGGCCCGAGAGGCCTACGAGGCGGCCCGGGACGTGTTCGCCCGGTTGGGCCTGGACAAGGAAGCCGCCGACTGCACCCACAACCTGGGGAACGTGCACCAGGCGGTGGGGGAGTACGGGGCGGCTCGGGAGGCGTTCACCCGGGCTCGGGACGTGTACACCCGGCTCGGCCTGGACAAAGAAGTCGCCGACTGCACCCTGAACCTGGGGAACGTGCAAGCCGACATGGGGGAGTATGGGCCCGCCCGGGAGGCATGCACCGCGGCTCGGGAAGTATTCACCCGGCTAGGTCTGGACAAGAACGCCGCCAACTGCACCCAAATCCTGGGCCGCTTGCATTATCAGACGGGGGAGTACGGGTTGGCGGTGGACGCGCTGCGGTCAGCGTTGGCCGTGTATGACCGGGTGGGTGCCCGGGTAGATGCCGGGCGGTGCCGGATGAACCTGGCCCGGGTGGTCTGGGACCGGGGAGACACCGGCCAGGACCCGCAGGAGCGGGCCAGGGCAGCACTGGAATGGGCGATCCCTGGTGTCCTGTCCCTGGACCAGGTCCGGTTCACCTTCCCCCGAGCCACCGACCGAGCCCAATGGGCCACCCGGATCCAACATCACTACAGCTTCGTGTTCACCCTCGCCGACACCGCACACGACCCCACCCTCCTGGCCGACCTCACCGACAACACCCTCAACCACGGCACCTACACCACCACCCCACCACCCACCACAACGTCGGCCAAGACCACCGAAGCCGCGACCGCTAACACCTCTCCACCCACCCCTGACGAAACCCCCACCCCGCCACCACACCCCACCAGCACCACACCTGACCCCGGCACGGCCACCTCCCTGGCCGGGACCAGCCTCACCCTCCTCGACAACGCCCGACTCCCCCTCCACCCCCCACCACCACTCCTCGCCCCCTACCACCACCACATCCTCGGCAGGACCCCAACAGCACACACGATCAACCTTCAGAACCATGACAAGAACGCGGCTAGGCTCGCGGTGTGGTGAACTCGGGGGCCCCACGAATGCAACGCCGATAAGCGACGTTATGTTAAGATCCTCCCGACATTGCCCAAAATCGAGGACAGTCCATTCCTCATTGCTCTCTCGGGCAGCGCATATTCACCCACCAGCGCTGCCGAGGCAATGGACGTCTGGCCAGTCAGAGTCGATTGACTCGTACTCGGCAGACGCCGCGACGACGCCTACGCCGAGCGAGCCCTACCGCCGATGGTTCACCGCCGCTTGGCAAACCCAGAGGGGTGTCGGCCTCGTGTCAGGGCAGGTGTGGTGTCGCTTCTGCGGTTCGGCAGTGCTGTGGGAAGTGTTCACCAGACTGCGAGGCGTGTTGACCTGTGGGGCGGCGGCGTTGGTCCGGTTGGTGGGGGTTGGAGGATGTGGTGGTGGTAGGGGGCGAGGAGTGGTGGTGGGGGGTGGAGGGGGAGTCGGGCGTTGTCGAGGAGGGTGAGGCTGGTTCCGGCCAGGGAGGTGGCCGTGCCGGGGTCAGGTGGTGGGGTGGTGGAGGTTGTTTGTGATGCGTCGGGTGCGGGGGTGGGTGTGGGGGTGGTGGCACTTTCGGGGGTGGGTGTGGGTGGTGGGGTGGTGGTGTAGGTGCCGTGGTTGAGGGTGTTGTCGGTGAGGTCGGCCAGGAGGGTGGGGTCGTGTGCGGTGTCGGCGAGGGTGAACACGAAGCTGTAGTCGTGTTGGATCTGGGTGGCCCATTGGGCTCGGTCGGTGGCTCGGGGGAAGGTGAACCGGACCTGGTCCAGGGACAGGACACCGGGGATGGCCCATTCCAGTGCTGCCCTGGCGCGTTCCTGCGGGTTCTGGTCGGTGTCTCCCCGGGACCAGACCGCCCGGGCCAGGTTCATCCGGCACCGCCCGGCCTCTACCCGGGCACCCACCCGGTCGTACACGGCCACCGCTGACCGCAGCGCGTCCACCGCCAACCCGAACTCTCCCACCGCCTGGTGCACGGCCCCCAGGTTGTGGGTGCAGTCGGCGGCGTCCTTGTCCAGGCCGAGCCGGGTGTACACGTCCCGGGCTGCTTCGTAGGCCTCCCGAGCCGCCCCGTACTCCCCCACCGCCTGGTGCACGTTCCCCAGTCCCAGGGCGCAGCCGGCGGCTTCATGGTCCAGGCCGAGCCGGGTGAACACGTCCCGAGCCGCCTCGTAGGCCTCCCTCGCCGGCCCGTACTCCCCCACCGCCAGGTGCACGTTCCCCAGGTTGTGGGTGCAGTCGGCGGCTTCCTTGTCCAGGCCCAGCCGGGCGTACACGTCCCGAGCCGCCTCGTAGGCCTCCCTCGCCGGCCCGTACTCCCCCACCGCCCAGTGCACGCCCCCCAGGTTGTTGGTGCAGCCGGCGGCGTCCTTGTCCAGGCCCAGCCGGGTGTACACGCCCCGGGCCGCCTCGTAGGCCTCCCGAGCCGCCCCGTACTCCCCCACCGCCTCGTGCACGACCCCCAGGTTGAGGGTGCAGGTGGCAACTTCCTGGTCCAGACCGAACCGGGTGAACACCTCCCGGGCCGCCTCGTAGGCCTCCCGAGCCGCCCCGTACTCCCCCACCGCCTCGTGCACGTTCCCCAGGTTGAGGGTGCCGCCAGCGGCTTCCTGGTCCAGGCCGAGCCGGGCGTACACGTCCCGAGCCTGGGTGAACGCCTCTCGGGCCGCCCCGTACTCCCCCACCGCCTGGTGCACGTTCCCCAGGTTGTGGGTGCAGTCGGCTGCTTCGTTGTCCAGACCTAGCCGGGTATACACGCCCCGAGCCTGGGTGAACGCCTCCCGGGCCGCCTCGTACTCCCCCACCGCCTCGTGCACGTTCCCCAGGCCCATGGTGCAGGTGGCGGCTTCCTTGTCCAGACCCAACCGGGCGTACACGTCCCGGGCTTGGGTGTAGGCGTAGTTGGCGGAGGGGTACTCGTGCAGGTCTTGGTACACCAGGCCGGTGAGCCCCGCGGCCGCCGCCCACTGGTGGGAGTTGGTCGCGGCCTCCATCGCGCGTAAAAGCACAGCTAGGGCTTCCCGAGCCCGACCCTCACCGCGAAGCCTGCCTGCCTCCACGTACAACTCATCGAAGGTCTTCGGGCCACCATCGGTCATGAAGAAGATCTACCAGACTCACGTCGCCAGTCCATTGATGTCGAGGGTTGGCTAGGGACCGGTGCCGGATCTGGTGAGCGATGGCGCGGTCGGTGCGTAGGTGACGAATCGGGCCCTCGGGGTGTGGGCGGTGTACCCGTGTGGGTTCAACTGTCGCGTATCAAACTTCTTGGCAGACCGGTTATGAGGGCATGATCGGCGTGACCAGGGAGGAGATGGGCCATGGGTCGACCACCTGTGATCCCAGCAGAGCGCAAGACCAGGATCGTGCTGAGTGTGTTGGCGGGCGAGGTCTCGATCTCGGAGGCGGCGCGCAAGGAGAAGGTGTCCGAGCAGTCGATCGGGCGGTGGAAGGCAGAGTTCCTCGAGGCGGGACGGACCGCGCTGGCTTCGGGCCGGACTGGGCCCACGACCCGGGAGGCCCAACTGGAGGCCGAGGTCACCGAGCTGACCACCGCCCTAGGGGAGGCGCATCTTGAGGCCCGGGTATGGAAGAAGAGCGCTGAGGGCCGGCTGGGCCCTTCGAGGACCTCGAGGTAATCCGCACCGATGCGGGGATGCCGACCACGAGGTTCTGCGCACTGGTCGGCATCCCCGAACGGACCTACCGCCGTTGGCAGGCCCACGCCCGCGCGGGACGCCCGGCCAAGGGCCCGTGGCCGCAGCCGGCCCAGCAGGCGTCCCGGGAGGTGATCACCGGCCTCGCGGGCAGGTACGCCGCGTGGGGTCACCGGAAGGTCTGGGCGATGGCCCGCCACTCGGGACACCGGGTGTCGATGTCGACCACGGCGCGGATCATGGACGATGCCGGGCTGCTGCTGAAGGCCGACTATCAGCGGGAACGACGCCAGCTGGCCCAGGCGCGCAGGGCCGCGTTCGCGGACACGCCGACCGGGCCGAACTTGGTCTGGCAGTTCGACTTCTCCGAGTACGAGACCACCTCCGGCGGGACCTGGCGGGTCGCGGGGATCGCGGACTACTGGTCGAAGTACGAGTTCGGGTGGCACTGGTCACCGACCGCGAATCAGCACGACACGATCGCCGCGGTCCAACTCGCCCTGGCCGAGGCTGCGAGCCTGCTGCCCGACGGTGTGGACCTGCTGGAGCACTTGGCCGACCCGGTGACCGGGGAAGTCGTGCCCATCACGTTGGTCACCGACAACGGTGGACCGTTCCGGTCGGCCAGGTTCGCCGCGTTCATCGAGGCCACCCCGGAGCTGGACCACGTCCGCACCCGAGTCAGGACCCCCGGGCAGAACGGTGTCCGGGAGCGCGCGTTCGGCTCGCTGAAGTACGAGCGCCTCTACCGCGAGCAGATCGACGACATCCACGACCTCGTCGCTCACAGCGAGGGCTTCCGGTCCGAGTTCAACACGATCCGACCGCACGAGGCCCTCACATGGAACCGGCCCCACGACGTTCACCTGGGCCTGGCCGACCCCGGCACACCCAACTTTCCCGAGCCCGAAAACCTGCCAGAAGTTTGACACGGGACACAACTACGACCGGGAGCAGCGGGGGCGTTCCGAGGCGATTGAGGACCAGGTCTTGGTCCGGGTCCAGGACTCAAGCACCGTTGTCGTCGGTGTCCCCCATGGGCAAGGTCATTTCAGCGAGTAGTCGTCGTGGATGGCAGCCGCGGCGAGTTCGACTGTGCCGTTCGTGAGTTGCCACCACATCAGCCGGGGCGCGGAAGGGCTGTTGTTCTTGACGTAGGCCCTCCAGCATAAGTCTCCGTTGCGGACCAGGGGTTTGCCGCTGGACTCGTACTGGTGGGTGGTGCGTCGCTGGTGAACGACCCCGTTGAGAATCTCGACGATGACGTCGATCACTTTCGTGCGGAGTTCTCGGATCATCGGGACCTCCATGGACTCCACCATCCGTGGACCGAGGGTGAAGGCCGGCGGTGCCGGGATCAGCTCGTCATCCTTCTTCTGCGGCCGATCCTGCTCCGGGGTTTGTACGAGCCACGCGTGGGCGATCTCGTACCGCAGCTGGTCGCCCGGGTCGGCGAACACCCGCGGGGATCCGCCAGCAGATCGTAGTGCCGCCTCAAGCCGCTCCTGGGTCGCCTCGTGCCGCTGCCGTAGTGCGTCGAGCTCTTGCTCCGCAGCGTCCGCGCGGGACCGCTCCCGGTCCAGCGCATCGCCGGCGTCTCCAGGGCCACCGAGCAGGTCCTGGATCGCCGATCGCACGGCCTGGTCGACCACGTCGACCAAGTGCTGCTCCCTGGCGAGAGGATCCTGCGTCGAAGTGCCGCTGGGGGAGCTGTCCTCGGCCGCCTCCGGCGCCTCAAGGTGTGACACCACAGGAGAAGAGGCTTGGTCGACGGTGTGCTGGTCTTCCCGTGGTTCGGGTTTTTGCCCCGGGCGAGCGAGGACCAACGGGGTCACACCGGTCGGGACAGTTGGACGGCTGGGTGAATCAGCGCCGGTCGGCCGGCGGCGAGGCGCACTCGAACGCAGGTAACGCGCGATCGCGGCGACGGTGTCGGTGGGGTCGTCCTGGGGGAAGGTCAGGAAGGTGGCATGGCGCCTCCAGTGGTCCCTGCTCGTCGCTCCTGGCCAGATCACCCTGATCGCTCCGCCGTAGGCCCGGAAAGCATCGCCAACTGTGTCTGAGAGCTGTTCTGAAACGGCCACGTCGGCTAACGCGGCCAGGTAGACGGTCAAGCCCTGTCCGGTGAGCTCCTCGAGGAGGTCGCCTGGGTCGACCCTGGGGCTGTCGGTGTCGGTGGCGGTGGAAACCACGATTACCGGGTGCGCACGGTCCGGGTCGAAGATGAGCCCGACCAGGCGCCCCACATCGGGTCCGCGGTTCACCTCCCACACCTGGTCGGTGGTGGTCGGGATGCTCACTCCATTACCCGGCCTTGGCCGTGCCCTGCGGCCGGCCGGAGCGACATCACCTGGACCGGATACCGGGGCTGCAGGTGCCCTTCCACCGCTTGCTCAAGGTCTGCTGTGGTGACCACACCGGTGACCGGGTCGGCGGTCTCGGCGGTGTAGCGCCGGGGGTGGTGGCGCATTATCGGGGATCCCTTCTGTGCGTACAGTGGCCATCCGCTGGGACCGCCACGCTCAAAACAGTCGTCACTGAGTCAGGGGAAGGTCAATTCCCGTCGCCCTGAGCTGAGGCAGCATCCTCCATGCTGCAGGTGTCGCCCTAAACCTCGGCATTGACGTGCAGCAGATCGATCAGCTCCCTGATCGCTTTCCGCCACTTCCAAAAATCGTCATCCGTGGGCCGCTCCACACAGCTTCCGTCGGCTTCGCGAGGGTCACCGTCCAGATCGACGACGTTGAAGGCATGCGTATCGCTCTGTAGCTTGTCCACGTGTTCACGGACCTCACGCGTGGGGTATTGGTGTGCGATCCGCCGGAGGACGGCAATGGCGTCAGCAGGGCCGCCCAGTGCCACCTCCTTCCGCGTCACCGGTCATGACGCATGCCTATCAAACCTGCGGCCTCGGAGCGTGGCAGTAATCAGCAGTCTCGTTTACCACACCGCGAGGGCCGTGATATTCGCTTTGATGTGATGGTTTTGAAGGTTGGTCGTGTGTGCTGTTGGGGTCCTGCCGAGGATGTGGTGGTGGTAGGGGGCGAGGAGTGGTGGTGGGGGGTGGAGGGGGAGTCGGGCGTTGTCGAGGAGGGTGAGGCTGGTCCCGGCCAGGGAGGTGGCCGTGCCGGGGGTGTGTGGTGGTGTGGGTGGCGGGGTGGAGTTTTCGTCGAGGGTGGGTGGTGGGGTGTTAGCGGTCGCGGCTTCGGTGGTCTTGGCCGACGTTGTGGTGGGTGGTGGGGTGGTGGTGTAGGTGCCATGGTTGAGGGTGTTGTCGGTGAGGTCGGCCAGGAGGGTGTGGTCGTGTGCGGTGTCGGCGAGGGTGAACACGAAGCTGTAGTGGTGTTGGATCTGGGTGGCCCATTGGGCTCGGTCGGTGGCTCGGGGGAAGGTGAACCGGACCTGGTCCAGGGACAGGACACCGGGGATGGCCCATTCCAGTGCTGCCCTGGCCCGTTCATGCGGGTCCTGGTCGGTGTCGTCCCGGTCCCAGGCCGCCCGGGCCAGGTTCATCCGGCACCGTCCGGCCTCTACCCGGGCACCCACCCGGTCGTACACGCCCACCGCTGACCGGTACGCCTTTACCGCCAACCCGTACTCCCCCACCGCCTCGTGCACGAGCCCCAGGTTGTGGGTGCAGTCGGCGGCTTCTTTGTCCAGGCCGAGCCGGGTGTACACGTCCTGGGCCTGCGTGTACGCCTCCCGGGCCGCCTGGTACTCCCCAACGATGGCGTGCACGTTCCCGAGGCCCATGGTGCAGTTGGCGGCTTCTTTGTCCAGGCCGAGCCGGGTGTACACGTCCCGGGCCTGCGTGTAGGCCTCCCGCGCCGACTCGTACTCCCCCACCGCCCAGTGCACGACCCCCAGGCCCATGGTGCAGCCGGCGGCTTGCCTGTCCAGGCCTAGCCGGGTGCACACGTCCCGGGCCGCCTCGTAGGCCTCTCGGGCGGGCCCGTACTCCCCCACCGCACGGTGCACGCCCCCCAGGTTGTGGGTGCAGTCGGCGACGTCCTTGTCCAGGCCCAACCGGGTGAAAACGTCCCGGGCCGCCGTGTACGCCTCCCGAGCCGCCCCGTACTCCCCCACCGCCGAGTGCACGACCCCCAGGCCCATGGTGCAGACGGCAGCGTCCTTGTCCAGGCCCAACCGGGTGAAAACGTCCCGGGCCGACATGAGTGCCTCCCGGGCCGCCCCGTACTCCCCCACCGCCCAGTGCACGATCCCCAGGTTCAGGGTGCAGTCGGCAGCGTCCTGGTCCAGGCCCAACCGGGTGTACACGTCCCGGGCCGCCTCGTGGGCCTCCCGAGCTGGCCCGTACTCCCCCACCGCACGGTGCACGCCCCCCAGGTTGTGGGTGCAGTCGGCGACGCCCTTGTCCAGGCCCAACCGGGTGAAAACGTCCCGGGCCTGGGTGTAGGCGTAGATGGCGGAGCGGTGCTCGTGCAGGTCGCGGTACGCCAGGCCAGTGAGCGACGCGGCCGCCGCCCAGTGATGGGGGGTGGGCGCGGCCTCCATCGCGCGCATCAGGACAGCCACGGCCTCCCGGGCCCCACCCTCACCGCGAAGCCTGCCTGCCTCCGCGTACAACTCATCGAAACCCCTCCATTTATCGGTCATTGGTGAATGTCCTTCTGGGGGCTGTCTCGCTGTTGTTGGAGGGGCTGGTTTGTTGGGCGGTCAGGGGGTGGTGGGGTTTTCAGTTGTGGGGTCGGCCGGTGGTGGGGTCGCGGGGTGGGATGTGGTGGGTGGTGATGCCGGCCCAGAGGAGGGGGGTGTGGGCGGGGTTGTTGGTGGTTTGCCAGGTGTGGAGTTGGGTGAGTTGCCATTCGCGCAGGGTGTCGGTGGGGTTGTCGGGGTTGGCGTGGGCTTTGTCGACGGCGAGGGCGAGGGCGGTGGTGGGGTGGGTGTGGTTGGGGGTGTTGGTGTAGGTGTGGAAGGCGTAGTCGGTGGGCATGACCCAGCGGGTGGTGGTGATGTGTTCTGCGCCGTTGAGTCCGAGGGCGACGATGAGGCCGAAGGGTTCGGTGGCGGCGTGGTCGGATCCTGAGGCGCAGGCGATGAGTCCGACTCGTGGTGGCATGGGCCATGTGTGGTGTCCGGGGTTGGGGTAGTTCCCGTGGTCGTCGGGGAGGCCGAGGTGGATGTCGAGTGCGGTGAAGGGGCGGTGTCGTCGGCCCATGAGTTCTGCGGTGCCGGGGGGTGGTCCGCTGGTGGGGGTGGATAGGTGTAGTGCGGTTGAGCCTGGTTGGTCTGCGCGGGTGGAGACGTGGCCGACGTAGAGCCACCGGCTTGGGGCGGGGTTGGTGGTGAGCTGGGCGGCCAGGGTGTTTGGGGTGATGTGGTGGTCGTAGTCGTCGAGTTCGAGGGTGTCCAGGAGTGGGTTTTCGAAGGTGGTGGGGTCGACTTGCAGCACGGGGCCCATGCCGGTGTCGTCTGGTACGTCTGGGTCCAGGGTCCGCACGGCTGGTGCGGTGGGGTCGAAGGGGCGTGGCAGTCGGGGTCGTTGGTAGTGCACGGTCGCGGGTACTTCGTAGACCAGTCGGGCCATCTCGATCAGGAAGGTCCCGGTGCTGGGGTCGCGTAACAGTTCGAAGGGCACGGTCGCTAGTGAGCGGGATGGAACGATCCGTAGTGTCACTTGTCGGTGGGTGCTCTCGTGCCGTAACCGGTCCCAGAAACCGGTGGGGAGTAGCAGTTCAGCTAGGTGTGTCCCGAGCGTCTTGAGCGCGTCGGGGTCGGCGAAGATGCCTGTGGTCAGGGCGCGTCGTGCGGCGTCGTGGGTGCTTTCCCCTTCTAGTGGTGTCATCAGGGAGTTGGTGATCTGCTGGAGCAGGGGTTTCAGGTCTGCTGGGGGCGTGACTCGGTAGGCCGGTGTGGGGTCATGGTCCAGCCATCGAGTGGTCAGGTAGGTGCTGTCGGGGTCGACCGCGCGGATGAGGACGTCGATGTGTTCCGGGGTGCTCTCGTCGGTGAGGTCGGTGTCGATGGTGGGGGCGGTGCTCATGCCGGGTTCGTTTCCGCGTCGTCGTCGTTGTGGCTGGGGTGGTTTGCCAACAGTTCTGCGGGGATGGCTTCGGCGAGCATCGCGCGCCATGCCGGTGGCGGGTTGTCGCCGGTGAGGTCGGTGAGGTGTTCGCGCAGGGAGGCCAGGCGGTCCCGGCCTTCATCTGTCGCGTCGCAGGCTCGGCCTGCTGTGGCTGACCAGCTGCGTGCTTTCTTGCGGGCGATGCTGGGGCCTTCCAGGGCGATGGTGGTGCGGGTCAGTGCCCAGGTTCCTAGCAGGTGTTGGCTGGCGTTGGCGCGGCCAATGTCTTCGGGGCGCGTGGGTGCCTGGTCAAGGTTGTCGGCTGTGCAAGCGCCTATGACGAGGTCGGTGACGTCGTGGGGCAGGGGGAAGGTAGCGGTAAGCGTCTGTGCGCCCCAGGATGTGGGCGTGGGTGTCGCGGTGAGTTTGTCGCCGGTGGCTGGGTTGGTGAGGTACACGACCAAGTCGGTGACGTCGGGGTCTTCGGGGTCGAGGTCGTGGGCGATTTCCAGGGTCACGTGAATGGTCGAGTCTTTGATTTCGGCTGTGATTCCGGGGTGGCCAGGATTTGACCAGGTCAGGACGCGTGCCGGAATGAGTAGGGGGTCGATGACTGTACGGATGGTGATGCCGGTGTCTGCGGGCTGTGCGCTGAGGGTGGCCGCGGCTGGCGTGACCGGGGAGGAGTGTTCGCGGGACCAGGCCTGTAGTTGAGCGGCTAGGTCGTCTGGGTCGATGTGGGTTGCTTGAGCGGTCCGCGCTTCAAGGGCGTTCAGGACGGCAAGGGCTGGGTCCTCAGGGTCGAGGTAGGTGTGGGCGAGGGTGACCGCAGTTTCGACGTCGCCGTGGGTGGTTACTGGTAGGGCCCCGTGGGTTAGTGCTGCGCGGGCCCGGGTGATGGTGTCGGCGGACAGTCGGGTGAGGGTCTGTGCCCATGGTGTTGCGCCGGCGGCATGCCAGGCCAGCGCTTCATCAAGGTCCAACAGGTTTGTCGCGATCGATAGGGGTGACCATTGGCGGACTGAGCGGACGACGGCGAGGCGTTGCCAGGCGGGGGTCAGTTGCGGTTGGGGCACGGAGTGTTCGTTGGTTGTTCCTCCTGGCCCGGTCACGGCGATGAGTTCTCGGACCCAGGGTTGCCCGACGATGTCAGTCAGGCTGTGCAGGGCGGCTGGCGTGGGGGCGTGGATGCCGGTGACCTGGGTGGGTGAGGTTGCGCCGACGAGGATCTGCGCGCCGTCTGGGGTGGGGATGCGGGTGGTGGGCGCGGCGTTGTTGGTGCCGGTCCACTCCCACCGCCAACCGGTGTGGGTGGTCTCTTTGCTGGTGTTGGTCGGGGTGCTCATGACTGGTCCTCTGCAGCGAGGTTGAGGGTGGAGTGGTAGAGGGCGTCGATGGTGCAGTCGTGGACGTCTGCGATGAGATCGACGCGGTCCTCAGCGGTGCCTTGACCGGTTGGTGAGGGATCGGGTTGGAGCTGGGTGCTGATGTAGTGGTACCAGCCGTCCCAGGCCTGAGTTTGGCCGGTGAGGTCGTCAGCGGCGGCGTTCAGGACGTGATGGGCGCACTCGAGTACGTGTTTGGTGCGGCTGCCTGGTGTGGCTTCCTGGCTGTGGTGGTGTGCCCATTGGGCTGCGGCCGAGCAGATCGTGGAGCGTTTCGGGGACAGGTCTGCTTGGGTTATCTCGTTCGTGAGCCCGGAGGCTGCCCATGCCCGTGCTTGGGCTTGGTCCTCGACCAGGCTGGCGTCGTTGGAGACTTCGAGGGTGCTGTCGCTGTGCCGTCGACCGCGGGGAGGTGCGACCCCGAGGTCGGGGACCAGGGAACGCAGGTGAGCTTCGATCGCGGCACTCTGCTCGGCGGTCAGGTCGGGGTGTCCGCCGGCGAACGTGGCTTCGAACCAGTTCAGGGTTTGTTGGGCGAAGTTGGCGGCGATGCGGGTGATGACGTCCTCGACGCCGAGGATCTGGCTCAGCGCGGTAGCGGGGTGATCCGCGGTCTCGACGCGTGTCAGGTTCTCCCGGGATTCTTGTGCTGTGAGCGCGTACTTGTTGAAGGGTCCCCTGGTGCGCTTGTACTTATCCCGGATCTTGCTGCGTAGCCATGCCGGGGTTCCTGCCGGGGTGAGGCGGGCCATCACGGCCGCGGTGAGCGAGCACGACAGCATGTGCACTGGGAGGACGACGTCCACGAACAGGTCGCTCATCTCCGGGAGGAGCTCGTCCCAGTCCTGGGCTGGGGGTAGGTGGGCGGTGGCGCCGGTGGGTGTGCAGTACTCCATCACCATGAGGGTGTAGGGCTTGCCGGTGAACCGGTTCGCGTTCGGTTCCCCGAGCCAGGGCAGGATGTCGCTGATGGGCTTGAGCAAGGGGTAGATGTAGTCCGCAGTTTTGTCAGCGGGGATCCCTTTGCGGCCATGTGTGGCACTGGCGACGTCCCGGGCCATGACGGTCAGATGGTCCACGACCTCGTTTCTGGGTCGGGGTGCCTGCGCGAGGTGGCCCCAGGATTCGTGTTCTTTGACCTGTGCACGCCAGGTGTGGATTTCGTCATCAGTCAGGAATGCCGCCCTCATGACGTTATCTTGGCGCATCGTTGTCGCAGTGTGCATCATCATCCCTGCTCAGTTGTGCGGGCAGAGGGGTGTGGGGGGTTGCTGTCGGGGTGGGTGAGGTCCTGCAGGTCTTGTTCGAGGTGGGCGAGGGTGAGTCGCTCGAGGAGGTCTGCCGCGGCCGTGTGGAGACAGGTCAGCAGAGCCGGCAGGCTGGCGGTGAGTGCGTCGGGGGTGGGCAGGGTCCCGGCGGGCCCGGTGTAGGTCTCGACCGACAGGTGGATGCCGTCTGCGGCCAGGGTGGCCTTGGCGATGACGTTGCGGTCGGTAACGTCGTGGCAGACCTGGAGCAGGACGTGGTCGGGCAGGTCGGGGCGGGTGAAGCCCGCGCCGATCCAGCAGAACGCGAGGTTGGGGTAGCTGATGCGGATGTGGGCGCGGATTCCGCGGTGGGTGAAGGTGACTCGGTCCGGTTCGCGGTGTTCGGTGACCTCGTCCAGACAGAGACGGTCGGCCAGGACGTGGCGGTAGAGCCGTAGGGCTGCGGTGGCGGGTGACATGTGGCGCCTTGCTCCTGTTCTGTGGGGGTGGTCTTACGCGGCTTGTGGGCGGGCGGTGCGGGTGAGGTGGATGGTGTGGTGGCAGGCCAGGCCGAGGTGGTAGGACCTGGCGCGGGCGCCCAGTACCTGAGTCAGGTGGATACCGCGGGCGGCCAGGTGGGCGGCCGGGGCGGCGAAGATGTGGTCGGCGGAGGCGATGGTCACGTTCTGGTAGCGGTCGGCGACCCAGGACGGGTCGCGGATCAGGTCGAGCAGGACCTGGTCGGCGCTGCTGGGGCCGGGGGCACCGACCCGGGTCGCGACCCGGGAGGGCAGCTCGAACGCGGCACGGGCTGCGCCGGTGGGCCCGAACGCGGCCACCATGTGGTCGTGCTCGCCGATCGGGACGTGGTGGGCGTACTGGGTCCACAGGGCGGTCACGTCACCGGGGTAGAGGTGGCCTGCGAGCAGGTTCTCGATGTCCAGCAGGTGCAGTGTGCGGCCGACGGTGGGTGCTGCGTGGGTGTCCATGGTGGTGCTCCCTTCTGGTGGTGTCTTCCTGCTGGTGGCTGTTCCCCCCCTGGGTGCTGCTCTGGTCCGGGCGGGTGCCCCGGCCAGGGCAGCGTCCTAGGAGTCTCGGGTGAGGTTCTGGCCGGTCAGGGCGGCGGTCAGCCGCCCGTAGACGAGGGCGGTGTCGTCGGCGTCGGTGCCCTCGACGTGGACCGGGGCAGCGAACGGGAGGGCGTTCTCCCAGGCGGGTGGGACCGTGATGCTGGGGTCGGGTACCAGTAGGGACACCTCGTCGATGCCGGCTGCGGTCAGTGCTTGGCGGGCTTGGACGTCGGTGGCGGGGGTGTCGCTGAGGTGCCCGTCCGAGAGCAGCAGCAGCCAGGTGCGGCAGGTCGTTGCTGGTGCGGTCGCGGCCACGTCCAGGACGGGGTGCAGCGCGGTGCCGCCGCCGGTCAGTCCTCGTGCTGGTGATGGTCCGGTGGCGTTGGTGACCGGGTCCGGGGTTCGTGCCCATGTCGCGTCCCCGGCGAAGTCGATGACCCCGATCTCGTCGTCGGGGCGCAACTGTCTCGGCGCCCAGGTGAGAAACTGTGACAGGGCGGCCTGCCGGGCGGCGGTGTAGGAGCTCATGGACCCTGAGACGTCGTTGGCCACTAGTACCCGCAAGCATTGCGGGCCGCGGGGGCCGGTCAGCACGGTCTGGGACAGGGACTGGGCGGGCCGGTGCTCCCACAGCGTCGCCAACAGCAGCAGCGGGATGAGAAGGAGGGCCGCCGCGAGGACGTACCGGCGATGCTGGCTGCTTGAGGATTGGGCCAGCCGGGCTCCTGGCCGTAGCCGGGAGCCGTGCTCAAGGACGGTCGAGATCGTGCCGGGCAGCATCATCGAGGTCTCCTGCTCTCACAGTTCAGTACGGGTGGCCGGTCGGGCCGGGTCCGCAGGACGGGGACTGGTGTGCCTGTCCATATCTGGGGGTGTTCCCCCTTCGGGTGGCGGCGGCGGTCGGGCCGGTGGCGTCACCCCGGGGGGCCGGGTGTGGCCGGGAACCGTGAGCTCTCGGGGAGCGGGGCGGGTCCCCGGCCACACCTGGTGGGATTGGTCAGCAGGTGGGGTCATCCGGGAGGGAGTCGGCCTGGCCGACCATGAGGGTGACACGCCGGTTCGCGGCGTCCGCGGCGGGCCCGGTCTTGGCCGGGTCCGCCGGGACGGTGGAGCCGTAGCCTCGGGTGGTGATGATCGCCGGGTCGATGCCGTGGCCGGTGAGTGCTTCAGCGACGACGACTGCGCGAGCCTGTGCCAGGTCCTGTCGGTACTCCGGGGTGCCGTAGTCCGCGGTGTGACCGCCCACGACGATGGACCATCCCGGTCGGTCGTCCAGCTCGGTCGTGAGCTGCTGGACCACGCCAGCCAGGACCGTGGCGGCCTCATCGCTGAGGTCCGCACTGTCCGGGGCGAAGATCACTGCGGAGGGGATGGTCACGCAGCCCAGGCCGGGAGCGTCCGCAGCTGGCGGGTCCACGCTCACTGACGGCAACGGGGGCAGCTCATCCGCGGGGCGGTCCTGGCCCGTGACCGGGGTGGTGGTGGCACCCTGAGCCGTCGAGAACGTGATGTCGGCCTTGGGCAGCAGGCTGGTGTACTGCTCCTGCAGGTGATCACGGACCCACCCGGGAACCGGGTCCTCGGTGCGGCCCAGGTTGGTCCACACGACGGGGACTTCTTGGTCCAGGACGCTCCCGTGCAGTGCCTGCGCGGTCTCAGCGAAGACCTCGCCCGGGAGGTCCCAGCCGGTGGTTTCGACACCGAGGTCACCTCCGGTGTTGATGCCATCGGAGTCGACCAGCATCAGCGTGGGGTCCTGTGCCAGCCCGGCAGCCAGGGCGGCGGGGATGTCGCTACCGTCACCGGTGGCCGGGGTCGCGCGGGCGGCCTCCAGCTGCTTCAGCGCGCAAGATGCCGTTACCGTGCGCTCTTCGCTCGCCTCGACCGAGTCGTTGTCCGGGCGGGGGTTGAGCACCACCGGGTCCGAGACCGCTGGTGCTGTCCCGGGGCCTTCGACCCGGACCACCTGCATCACCAGCGCCTGTTCCTGCGCGGCCAGCAGTTGGGTGCTGATCTCTGGTGCCAGGGCCGTCTGGGCACCTGACGCGGTGGGGTCGATCACGGCCACGAAGACCGGTGCGTCCTCGGGTGGCAGCCATGCACCCTGGGCTCGCTCACACAGGGCCGGGTCGATGTCGGATACCAGCCCGGGCGTGTCCTGGCCGTGCGCGTCGGCGCCCGCCGGCGAGGAACATCCGTTCAGGGTGAGCAAGGCACCAACGCAGATGGACGTGATCAGGGTCGCGGACCGAGCGGTCTGCGGGTGGTGGCGCGTAGTCATGGTTGTCCTTCCCGGGCACCTCCTCGGCGCCCGATTTCCTGCCTGAGCGAGACAAACCCGAGCCGGGCTGCCAGATCCCGGGGCATCCCGACACCTATCAGCGGCGACTCCCCCCTGGTGGCGGCGACCTAGGGCGTCGGCCGTGCCGGTGGGCATTCGGCGGTGCACGCAATCTGCGGCTGCCTCACGCCGGGCCCGCCCGTGGGGGGACTGGGCACAGAGGAAGGCATGTGTGACTCGCGCGCGTGCCGGCCTCGCAGGGAAAGGCATCACGTCATGAAGAACAAGGCAGTCGTTGTGGTCGGCACAGCAGGACTGATCCTGGGCGGGTTGTGGGTTCTCGAGCCCAAACCCACCACCGACTCGATCCAGGAGAACCTGCGTCAGTCGCAGGTCGAGCAACTCTCCGACTCCCAGGAGAGAGTGAATGATGGGCACCGAGACAGTGGCCAGGACGCCCTCGAGGCAGAGCTCAGCCGCCGCAACGGTGACCACATCCCCGACCCTGAACGTGGCCCCCGGATCAGGATCCGCCCGTGAGCTGGCTCAGCCCGACCCCGCGGGCCGGGGACTGGGTCGCCCTGACCCAGACCACCCCCGTCGATCTTGGTGACCACCTCACCGGTGGTGGCGCACCGGTGGGCACCCCGGCCCTTGTCACCAGTACCGGGTGGCGACATGTCCAGATCGAGCTCCCGGACGGGCGACGCACGACCGTCTCGCCGCAGCACCTGCGACTCACCCACCGTTCCGGCGGTGAGCAGGCATTCCGGAACCGCAGCCAGACCCGTGCCCTGATCCGCGCCGCCGCGCAACTCGCCATGGTCGCGCCCGTCATCTACTACGCCCTCTGGCACCTGTGGGCGTACCGCACCACAGACGGTGTTCTCCTCGGTTTGGTCGACGCCGCCCTGGCCACCGCGATTGACACCGTCGAACTGGTCATCACCCAACCCGTCCCCACGGCCCTCTACCTCACCGCTTGTTGGGCCGTCACCAAGCTCGCGGCCCTCAAATAGTTCCACCCGTTGGTGCCGGCTCCCCCTCACCCCCTGGGGGGCTCGCGCCCCCGGGCCGGGTGGGGGGAACCGCCGTTGATGACGACCCCCGTCACCCCGTCTCACCCGGGAACTACCACGCAACCGAAAGAGAAGACGATGAAGAACCCCGCCCCCACCCGTAGTCAACCCAGCCAGGCGCCGGACGCGGTAGGTACCCGCGGCCCCGTCGCCAAGAAGGCCGGCGAGGTACGCCGTGCCGAGGAGAACGCCCGCACCGATACCTCTCCCCAGGTGGTTCCTGAGACCCTCACGGCCGCCGAACAGGCCACCGGCGCCGCCGCCGGCGGCACCATGGACAAAGTACTGCTGCGGATGCTGACGAAGGTGCGTCGCGCCACGGCCCGGTTGATCGCCGCGCACGCCGCCCACGGTGCAGCCGCGACCATGGCCGTTGAGAGCACACCCAGCAAGCCCACCGACGACGATGGCGATCAGCCCGTCAGTCAACACCACCGGCATTACGCCGTCCTGGTCCTCGTTCTGTTCGAGGTCATCGTGGTCAGCGCCGAGGCCGGGTTCTTCTACGCCATGGCAGCCCGGGGCCTGAGCAGCGACGTCGGTATCTTCGACCCGCAGCGGGTCGCCGCCTACCTGTTCGCGATCTTCGTGCCCCTGGCTGGGATCCTCGCCGAACGATTCTGGGGCCCCATGATCGGCCGCTACTTCAGGGTCCCGGCCACGGACAAGAAGCAGCGCACCTCCCAGACCGCTGCCGTCGCGGCCGGCCTCCTGCTCACCGGTGTCGTCATGGCCGGTTTGTACCAGCTCATCGAGTGGCGCTTCGACCCCAACGCCACACTGAGCATGACCACACCCATGCCCGGTCAGGCAGTCGCCCTGCTCTTCATGGCCATCATCGGCCTCATGGCCGCCACCCGGGCCTGGGCCGTGCCTGTGGTCTCCACTCACCACACCGACGCGCAGGCCGCCGTGAGGAAAGCTCACCGGCGAGAGCGTAAGGCCTCCACCCGACACCACCAGGCCACCCACTCCCTGGCCCTGACGCTCGCCGAGACCCGGACCCGCCTGGAGCAGGTCGCCTACACCGGGCAGGACATCATCAGTACCGGGCGAGCCCACTACCACTACCCCGCCACCTCGGCGGCCACCACCACCGGGCTCTGGCACAGCATCGACCTGCCCGACCCCGCCGACAGCATCCTCGCCGCCGCGCAGGAAGTCCTGGAGACCTACGGGGCGACCCTCCCGGTGCAGGCGACCTCCACGTCTCGGGAGCCCGCACCCGAAGAGGGCGACGACACGCCTGACACCGACAACGGTGAACGGTCTGACCGCCCGCGGCAGGACGACCAGACCGACCTGCACGTGGTCTGACACCACAGCTAGTCTCCGTGGGCGCTGCCTGGGCCACCACCACCGGGCAGCGCCCACAGCTGGTCAAGGACGTTCACCGAACACGGGGTCAACCTCGCCTCAGCGTCTGGCTAGCGAGAGTGGGTCAGCTCAAGCTCGGCAGACGCCGCGACGACGCCTACGGCGACCGAGCCCTACCGCCGATGGTTCACAGCCGCCTGGCAAACCCAGAGGGGTGTCAGCCTCGCGTCAGGCAGGTGTGGTGTCGCTTCTGCGGTGCGGCAGTTCTGTGAAGTGTTCACCAGACTGCGAGGCGTGTCGCGCTGTGGGGCGGCGGCGTTGGTCCGGTTGGTGGGGGTTGGAGGATGTGGTGGTGGTAGGGGGCGAGGAGTGGTGGTGGGGGGTGGAGGGGGAGTCGGGCGTTGTCGAGGAGGGTGAGGCTGGTCCCGGCCAGGGAGGTGGCCGTGCCCGGGCCGAGGTCAGGTGTGGTGCTGGTGGGGTGTGGTGGTGTGGGTGGCGTGGTGGGGGTTTCGTCGGGTGTGGGTGTGGGGGTGTTGGCGGTCGCGGCTTCGGTGGTCTTGGCCGACGTTGTGGTGGGTGGTGGGGTGGTGGTGTAGGTGCCGTGGTTGAGGGTGTTGTCGGTGAGGTCGGCCAGGAGGGTGGGGTCGTGTGCGGTGTCGGCGAGGGTGAACACGAAGCTGTAGTGGCGTTGGATCTGGGTGGCCCATTGGGCTCGGTCGGTGGCTCGGGGGAAGGTGAACCGGACCTGGTCCAGGGACAGGACACCGGGGATGGCCCATTCCAGTGCTGCCCTGGCGCGTTCCTGCGGGTTCTGGTCGGTGTCTCCCCGGTCCCAGGCCGCCCGGGCCAGGTTCATCCGGCACCGCCCGGCCTCTACCCGGGCACCCACCCGGTCGTACACGGCCAATGCTGACCGGTACGCCTCCACTGCCAACCCGAACTCCTCCACGTCAGCGTGCACGCCCCCCAGGTTGTGGGTGCAGTCGGCGGCGTCCTGGTCCAGGCCGAGCCGGGTGTACACGTCCCGGGCTGCCTCGTAGGCTTCCCGGGCCGGCCCGTACTCCCCCACCGCCCGGTGCACCCCCCCCAGGTTGTTGGTGCAGTCGGCGGTGTCCTTGTCCAGGCCGAGCCGGGTGAAAACGTCCCGGGCCGCCTCGTAGGCCTCCTGGGCCGCCGGGTACTCCCCCGCCGCCCGGTGCACCCCCCCCAGGTTGTTGGTGCAGCCGGCGGCGTCTTTGTCCAGCCCGAGCCGGGTGTACACGTCCCGGGCCGCCGTGTAGGCCTCTCGGGCGGGCCCGTACTCCCCCACCGCGTGGTGCACGACCCCCAGGTTTTGGGTGCAGCCGGCGGTGTCTTTGTCCAGCCCGAGCCGGGTGTACACGTCCCGGGCCGCCGTGTAGGCCTCCCGGGCTGGCCCGTACTCCCCCACCGCGTGGTGCACGTTCCCCAGGTTGTGGGTGCAGTCGGCGGTGTCTTTGTCCAGCCCGAGCCGGGTGTACACGTCCCGGGCCGCCATGAGTGCCTCCCGGGCTGGCCCGTACTCCCCCACCGCGTGGTGCACGTTCCCCAGGTTTTGGGTGCAGGTGGCGGCTTGCTCGTCTAGGCCTAGCCGGGTAAATACGTCCCGGGCCGCCTCGTAGGCCTCCCGGGCCTCCGGATACTCCCCCACCGCGTGGTGCACGTTCCCCAGGTTTTGGGTGCAGGTGGCGGCTTGCTCGTCTAGGCCTAGCCGGGTGAACACGTCCCGGGCCGCCTCGTAGGCCTCCCGGGCCTCCGGATACTCCCCCACCGCCTGGTGCACGCCCCCCAGGTTGAGGGTGCAGCCAGCGGCTTCTTTGTCCAGACCTAGCCGGGTGAACACGTCCCGAGCCTGGGTGAACGCCTCCCGGGCGGGCCCGTAGTCCCCCACTACCTGGTGCACGTTCCCCAGGCCCAGGGTGCAGTCGGCGACTTCTTCGTCCAGGCCCAACCGGGTGTACACGTCCCGAGCCTGAGTGAACGACTCCCGGGCAGGACCGTACTCCCCAACCACGTGGTGCACGACCCCCAGGTTGTGGGTGCAGCCGGCGACGTCTTTGTCTAGGCCGATCCGGGAGTACACGTCCCGGGCCTGGGTGTAGGCGTAGATGGCGGAGGGGTATTCGTGCAGGTCCTCATACACCAGGCCAGCGAACCATGCGGCCGCCGCCCACTGGTGGGAGTTGGTCGCGGCCTCCATCGCGCGCATCAGCACAGCCACGGCTTCCTGAGCCCGACCCTCGCCGCGAAGCCTGCCTGCCTCGACGTACAACTCATCGAAAGCCTTCGGGTCACCACCAGTCATGAGAAAGATCTACCAAACTCTCCTGTCTCGTTCACTGGGTTGCCGCAGGTCGTGAACGCTGAGGACGTCGTCGACGGCTTTGGTGACCATGCGGCTTCTTATGTCCTGTGTGGTCGGGTGCCTCGCTCTCACCAGTGTCGCGGGGTGCAAAGGTCCGCTGGTCCCCAGCGAGACCGACACCCGCACGTCGGTCGTGCTGGACCGGGTGGTCGACGGCGACACCATCCGGGTGGCCGACCTCGACGGCCACGCGCTCGGCCGTGTCCGATTGGTGGGGTTCGATGCTCCCGAGGTCGGTGAGCATCCGGAGTGCTGGGGCCCGGAGGCGACCGAGGTGTTGTCAAAGCTGCTGCCCGCCCCTGGCGAGGAGGTGGTGCTGGTCCCGGACGGGAAGAGGACCGCTACGGCAGGTTGTTGCGGTTCGTCCGGGTGGGCGGCGCCGATGTCGGTCTGGAGATGCTCGCCGCCGGTGCGGCCCGCGCGACCAGAGCCGCGCCCACTGCCTATGTTGCTGCCGAGCTCCGAGCACGGCAGGAAGAGCGTGGTCTCTGGGGGCCTGTGCGCCGTGACTGCCTGTCGTCGGGGTGAACGCTCGCACCGCGGCGCGCACTTGTGGAGGGTATGGGTGGTCCACTGCCCATCCTCGGCGCGGCCCTGTGCCCCTCCCCTTCCAGGGCCGCGCCGAAGGAGCCCGGTGAGCTGAGGCAGGTGCTTGGAGATGGTGGAGTCGGATCCCGGGTCGGAGCGTGAGCTTCTCGACCAGACGCGGCAGCAGCTGGTGGGGGCCTTGGAAGATCTCGGTAAGCTGCAGGAGGCGCTGGAGCGGCTGCCCCCGGCCGCTCCAGCCGTCGTCGACCAGATCGACGGAGCGGTCCGGTGAACGCGCCTTCGGCTCTGCCCGAGCGGGGCTCTTACGCGGCGTCCGCTGAGGAGCTCGCTGGGGTGCTGCTCCAGGCGGACAACCGGATCCGCATGGCCCGGGACAGCCTCGACGCGGTGCACCAGGACGTCTCCAGGTCACTGGTCGCCCTGGGCGAGGTCGAGATCGAGGTACGCAAAGGCGAACGGGGTGTCGGGCATCCGTTCGCGCTGCAGGAGGCGTTCGAGGACCTGCGGCGGCGCTCAGAACAGGCTTCTGTCGACGCCGGTGAGGTGCGCGAGCACTTGGGGCACACGCGCGGCGCGTTGGCGGCGGGGCAGGTGCTGCTGGCGGGGATGCCGGCACCGGACACCGATCAGGAACGGGTGGACAGGGATGCGATGCACACCCGCCTGGGACGGCTGCACGGCAGGATCGGTGAGATCCTGCCGGTCGCCGAGGACCTGACGGACCGAACCAGAGCCACCGGCGAGCTCGCCACCCGGGGCCGGGACCGTGCCCGGAGCGACCGGGCCGAGGTGCACGACCTGAACCAGGACGTCGAGAGGTCGCGCGCTGTGGCCCGTGACCTCGACGGTCCGGTGGACGCGGCCGAGGTCGACGTGCACCGGACGGCCGGGCAGGCGCAGGCCGTGGCCGGTGCCGCGAGGCTGCGCACCACCCAGACCGGTCGGGACTACGGCTCTCAGGTCGCGCCCGCCGGGATCCGGCGATGAGCCGAGAGGCGTCCTCCCGAGGTACACGGGGCAGCGAGCTGCCGACGCTGCTGGCCAACGCGCGAGCTGAGCTGGCCACCTGCCACGACCGGCTCCTGGCCCGCTGGTCCACCCTTGTGCAGGCCGAAGCCTGCCTGTCGCCCCTGCACACAGGTCTCGCGCACCAAGAGGTCCTCGCTGGATGGGCTGAGCTCGCCGGGAGAGTCAAGGAAGACCACCAGCTGTGCTCGAAGGTCCTCGGTCAACTGCACTGGGCATGCCGGGTCGACAGCGGCGACATCGGCACACCCAGCCTGGTCACCGAGACCCTGCACACCGCGATCACCCACGCAGCGTCCCTCGCCTCCTGCCTCGAGGCGGCCGCGCACACCCTCCACACCGCCGGCGACGACTCCGTCGGCCTGGTCGAGACGGCGGCCATGTGCCGACGCTTCCTCGGATCCGCCCAGCACGACCTGGACCAGGTCATCGCGGACGTCGCCCAGGCAGCCTCCCTGGTGCCCCCTCCCCCACAACGGTGGCACCTGCGGGCCGTCATCTAGAGACCCGCCACCCCGGGGCCCGTTCGTGTGCCCACCGGTCACGAATAGCTGAACCCGCCCCGCGGTTAAACCCAGGGCTCCACCGCACGGGCTGCCCGGGCACCACCAGGCGACCCGTGCCCCTCCGGCGCCGGGTCAGCGGCGATGCCGAGGGCGTGCACCCGCTCGTACATCGGGGGCGATGGGTCCACCTGCAGCAGCCAGCGTGCGAACGGGTCCGCCAACCAGGTGCCGGCGAGGGAGGCGTCCGCGAGTCGCAGCCGCTCCCGTGACCAGGAGCGGCCCCAACGGGGCACGAGGTAGGTCAGGACGAGCACCGCGATCGCGGCTACGTGGAACGGATTTCGCTCGACCCAGGCGAGGTAGGCCAGGACCGGGACGTACAGCCCACGCAGCCCCCACCCGGCACGCAGCATCGGTGTGAGCAGCGGCAGCCGGATCGAGGCCAGGAGGTGCCAGGGCCACGAGGCCGCCTGCACGACCGGCTCCCACCGGGTCGTCCCGGAGCGCAGCAGCCCCAGCTGGTGCCCGACCCTGGCGGTGGCCTGCTCACCGGTCAGGGTGCGACGGCGCAACTGGGCGATCACGTCCTGCCCGAGCAGGATCGTGCGCGACCCGTACCCACGCACATCACCACCGGCGACCACCCGCACGCGGAGACCCCGGACGTGCAGTTGCTCAAGCTCCTGCGCCTGGCGCACCGGTGCGGACATCGTGAACTGCTCGGACGGGGTCAACCGTCGCGCGCCCCGGACCAGGGCGGGCACCCACCGTTCACCCCACGGCGGGCACGCGCCCACCACCGCCATCGGCCACAGCAGGAGCACCGCCCACCCCGCCACGGCGGGCAGGATCGGGCCGGTCGTCACCACGACTGCCACGCTGACCGTTACCGGCGTGAGGGCATCCAGGATCATCGCCTGCCGCGTCGGGCCGTCCATCGCCACTCCTCTCAAGGGTGTCACCGAAGCACATGGCGCCCTGTGCCATTTCCGGCAGCAGCGAACGCCTGCCGAGCCCTCCACGCCTTGTGGGGGTGTGAGACGAGTTTGCCCACAGCCACCGACAGGCCCTGCTCGTTGTCCACAACCTGGGGTTGCCGGCACCGCAGTTGGGACGTTCCGTGGCTGGATAGGTGCGGCGGCGGGCTACCGGGTCCGCGCGCATCGTCAAGGAGGTCTGTCATGAACAACACCACTACCGCCCGGCCGCTGCAGCGCGATGGGCTCCAGCGGCTGGCCCAGGTCGCCGCTGTGCTCTACCAGGCCCAGCACGAACTTCTGGCCAACCCCGACACCGACGTCTACGGACTGACCCTGGGCGACGTCGTCGTCCTGGTCGACGACGTCCTCGAGCTCCTGCCTCCGGGTGTGATGGTCCGGCATCAGCTGGCCTGTGGTGAGGATCCACTCCGGCTACTCCGGGAGGCCGAGGTGCTGCTGACCGGGCTGACCATCGCGGCCTACCCATCGGGCACCTCCCCGGTTGTGTCTCAGCTCATCGACGCTGCACGGAACCTTGCAACCGCGCGCGGCATGCCCTACCCGCCGCCGGAGCTGAGCGATGAGTGAGCTGGACGACCAGCTGGCTCGCCTGGAGAGGGTCGCGGCCGCGCAGCTGCACGACGTCATCGGACGGGACCCGATCGAGGCGCTGTGTACCCTGCCCGAGGTCGTGGAGGCGGCCGCCGGAATCTGGGCTGCTCTACCCGAGAGTCCGCAGGGCACCGCCGACAGCGACCCCATGGGCCGTCTGCTGCACGGCACGCGCACCATCGGCCAGGTGCTCCGGACGCACGGTGGCGCCTATGACCCCGCCACGGCGCGGGATGAGGGGCTGCTCCCGCTAGGTGAGGCTCTGACCGAGACCGAGGCCCTCGATTTGACCAGCAGCGACCCGGCCGTCGCCCGCGGGCAGCTCATGCACATCGTGCACCTGAGCGCGCACGCAGCCCGGGTGCGGGTACGCCGGCGACCTCATCGGCCCGGTGACCCGCGGTCAGGACCGCCCGCTGCTGCAGCGCGGACTCGCAGAGGCCACTGCCGTCGACGAGCTCTCCGGGTCTTACCTGCGACAAGCGCATTCGCGTCGGACCGCCCACGCTGCGCAGGAGCCGCAGGGTGCACGGGATCTGGGGTTGATGCTGGCCCGGTGGGACATCACAGCTCGTCGCGCGATCGTCACCGCCGACCAACCCGCCACGCTCATTCACCTCGCTGCGGGTCAGTCCCTGTCCTACCAGGCCCTCCAGCCCCTCCTTCGCGCGATCCAGCCTCCGGGGGTAGACGCGCAGAGCGAGCAGCTGATCGGTCGGATCGAGCAGGCTGGTCGCGCCTGGACCGACCTCGGGACGTTCTGGCAGAACCTGCAGGCAGCACCCCGCACCAGCCCGGCCGGCGATCGAGCCCTGCTCGAGGCGTTCAGAGACCTGCGCACCGCGTTCCGTGACGTACTCATGCGACCGAACGGACAACCCCGGTCCGAGGCGGAGACCGTCTCCCGCCTCGACGCGCGTGACACCCTGGAGAGCATCCACCAGATGCTGGTCAGCACCGCCGGCCACGCCCGCGCCGTCGACGACGTCACCCAGATCCCCGAACGCATCCCGGTCAACGCCCGGGCCGCGCAACGCGCGCTGACGACCTACCTGGCCCAGGAGACGGCCCCGGACCAGTTCCTCAACCAGGACGGGTCCGCGGTCATCACCCCCCGGGACCTCATGCTCGACCGGCCCGTCCCACTCCCCCAGGCCCTGCGCGGGGCTGCTCAGCAGCACTCCACGGAAGTGGTGCGCGCCTCCACCGCGGCGTTCCACGCCAGCGGCCTGGCCCCGACGGTGGCGACTCCGCCACCACCCGTGCGGGGGCTGTCTCGTCGGCCCGAACACGTGGACCCCTCCCCCGCTGGTCTCTGGAGGAACTCGCCTGCGAGGTGACACGCCGCACCAGGAGCGATGCAGTCCAGACGGTCACGAACTGGCTAGGGTCGATACATGGCAAGTGGAGCAACGCACCGTGCGCCGGGTCGCACCGCAGTCGTCACTCTCCGTCTCTCCCCCGAGGATCGAGCACTGTTGAATCAGATGGCGTCCGATCGGGGGCTGTCGATGCAGTCCTACCTCGAGTCCGTGGCCTTCAACCGCGAGGTGCCGCCAAGGCGCCCCTCCGGTCCCGTCCGTCGTAGCCAGAACGAGGAGCTCCCGATGACTGGGTGAGACCTGACCGGGGCAGCGCCCCGGCAAAGACGAAGGCCCCCTGCGCCAACAGGGAGCCTGAGCGTCTGAAGTTGTTCGGTCCGAGCGCCAACTCGGAGCGAGTGCAAGAAACTCCCGAAACCCAATGTGAGGAGGTTCTGTGCTGCCCAGCGTAGCACCATCATCTCAGCCTGCCCCTGCGGCGAGCGTTCGGCGTGTCCCTGCCGTGGTGACCCAACTGGACCGGGCGCTGTTCCAGGGGTCGGGGTGGTTCGTGATCGACGCGAAGAACCAGCGGGTCCCGGACGTGGTCGTGACCTCGGCCGAGCAGGGCCTGGACCTGGTCGGACGTGGTCGGGTCGCGTCCGTCGTCGGGAGGCTGGTCGACGACGTCAGGGCGGTCGACGTCGACCTGACCGGTGAGCGTGGCCACGCGGTGAGCGAGGCGATCGCGGCATGGTGCCGCGCACGCGGCCTGTGGCACTTGGTGCGGCCCTCTGGGGGTGGTGAGGGGCGTGCGCACGTGCTGGTCGCTGTCGGTGGCCACGGTGACGGCCTGAGCGAGCTCCTGGAGCAGCTGCGCGCCCAGTGGCGGGCCTCCCGTACCACCATTGACCTGCGGGCCACGCTCCGGCCACTGTCGGCCCCGCACCGGACCGGGGGCTGGACCGCCCCCCTGGGTCACCTCACTACCGCGTTGACCCTGCTGCGCCGTGCGACGACGACACAGCAGGGCCGGACCAGTCAGGCACGCGACCAGCCACCGCCTGGCAGCGGCCCGCCCCACTCCCCCAGCGTGGGCCTACTCCCCCGGCGCCACCGTGGCCGCCGCGACCTGCCCGCGTCCTGGGAGAAGTATTTGTCCCAGGGCGTGCGCCCGGACATCGCGGCCGACCAGCCGGGCAGCCGCTCGAACTACGAAGCGCTGGCCACCGCGCACCTGCTCTGGGCAGGCCACAACCCGCAGAGCGCATGGTCGCGGATCACCACGGCGCACCCGCAGGCATTCACCAAGGCGCGCGCCAAGGGGCGGACCTGGTGGACCACACACGTCTGGGACCCAGCCGTCCGGGCCGACGACGACCACACCGGCACCGGTCCGACGCTCGACGACGCCACCATCGCCGCGGTCGGACACGCCAGAGCCCAGCTGACCGAGGCAGCTTGGGGAGTACCCGAGCGTGCCCGTCCGGCCTTCCTCATCATCGGGCACACCGTCCTGGACCGGATGGAACGCACCGGGCGCCGGCGCATCCCCGTCCCGGAGCGGGACCTGGTCCTGGATACCGCCCTGACCGACCGTCGCACCATCCG
Source organism: Serinicoccus sp. JS2-9 (assembly GCF_059025165.1). Classification (NCBI taxonomy): domain Bacteria; kingdom Bacillati; phylum Actinomycetota; class Actinomycetes; order Micrococcales; family Ornithinimicrobiaceae; genus Serinicoccus; species Serinicoccus sp. JS2-9. The sequence goes on along the minus strand of NZ_JBXRFJ010000001.1, from coordinate 42,255 downwards.
CCAGCACCTCGCACGCCTCGAACGCACTGGGGTCCTGCGGATCCACCGGGACACCCTCGACCCCGCGGAACGGGCCACCACCAGCTACGAAGCAGAGATAGCGCCCGCACCGGACCCGGTGGGGGCCCAGCGGCAAATCCCCCCACCTAGTTTTCACACCCCCCTCCCCGAACGCCTCCCTGATGGGTGCCCTGCCTACACCTGGCTCCTGCTACGGTCCCTGACCGAAGACCCCCTCCGGCCCACCGACCTCGCGGTCGCCGCTCAGATGTCCCGCACAAGTGAGCTCACCCCCGGCCAGCACCGGACACTTCGCGTCGCGCTGACTCAGTTGGCACAGATCGGGATGGCCAGGTGCGACGAGCACGGAAGGTGGCGTCGCGGCCCTGGACTCGACCCGGCGGCGGCACGGCAGGCCGACACTCGCCAGCAGCAGCTCCGTGCCGTGATCGAGGCAGAGCGAGCCGCCTACAGGGCACCCGGGTCGTCGTCGTGGCGTGCGCAGCAGGCCCTGGCGCACAAACGCCAGCGAGCTAGGGAAGTCGCCTGGTGGCGGGCACTCTCGCCCGCCGAGAGGTCATCGCGCCGAGCCGCTTTGGAGGACCGGTTCGCTGCGAGCAGCGTGCACGACCAGCACAGGGTTAAGACGAGTTTGGTGCGGCGACAACGGCGCCTCGGCCTCGACCCTGTCCGCCGGCACCAGGCGTGGGTCGCCGAGCACGCCAGCGACGAACGTCGCTTCGAGCGGGCCGAATCGTACGCAGCACTGCCCCCGCCGCTGCAGGTCGCTCTCGCCAGAGCATGGCACCAGCATCGAGCCGATCACGAAATCCCACGCGATCTGCTGCCTCGCGGCCGCATCGAGCGCGAGTTGGGCAGTGTTGTGCCGGTGCCCGCCGAGGACCTCGCGACCCCGGAGGCGAGGACGAGCGAGACAGATAGTCAGCTGACGGTTGCGTCAGCGAGGTAGTAGCGCAGAGCTGCTGCGCACAGCGCCGACCTCGACGGGGCCTTCGAGGTCACTACCAGTTCGTCGATCGCGGCCACGTTCGCCGCGAGCAGCCGCAGGGAGAGCGTCGACAGCGGCTCCGGATCCCGGCGCGCTGGAGCGCGCCGGAGAAACAACCCGTCGTCGACGGTCGTCGTCTCCCCCGCGACTAGCAGGTCCGCCAGCCGCCCATGGGCGGCCGTCAGCGCGTCCATCAGGAAGTCGGCTTGGGTCACCTTCGTGGCCCGGGCACGTTCCTTGACCTGCGTGACTAAAGACGCCGGCAGCGACAGGGTGATGGCCCTGGTCGACGACGTGGTGCCACCTGCAGCTCGTGTCCCAGCAGGCGTGGCCCGTCGGGCCGGGGCGCGCACGGTCTCGAGATCTTGCTCGGTGGTCTCGGTGGTCGACGTGTCCGAGACCGGCGCCACACTCGGTGTCGACCGCTTACCTCGGGACCGTCGCGCCGGCGGCCCCGGGATCGAGTCCGTCCTTGCCAGTCCCGGGACGGCCTCCAGCGGTCTGCGATCACTCATGCCATGGCCTCCATGTTCTCCTTCTCACGACGGTCGATCGTCGTGAGGATCTCCTGGGTGAGCAGCACGAAGTCCTCCGCCAGGGCCGGTGCCGATCCTGGCACCCGATCGGGTTTGCGTCCCTCCCGCAAGGCCACCCAGTACGGCTGGGCCTGGTCGACCTGCTCGGCGATCTCGTGGATCAGCAGACCCTTCTCTTCTGAGTCCACTACCGGTGACAGGGCATGCCGGATCACACTGGTGAAGACCGGCGCGGCACCACCGAGCGCGCTGGCGACGTCGTCCAGGGCGTTCCGGCGGATCACCGAAGCCCCGGTCTCCACGTCGTACAGCAACGCCCCCAGCAGCTCTAAGCCCGGATTCGAGGTGCGCGCGGCCTCGATCTCACCCGCCAGGGTCCGTAGCCCCTCGATGCTCGTCCGTCCAGGACGGGTCGGGACCACGATCCACCTGGTCGCCCCCAGGGCCAGCCTGAGCAGCAGCGGACGGGTCGGCGGGGTGTCCATCACGACCAGGTCGTAGTCGTCTGCAGCAGCGCACAGGGACGTCGCCAGCAGGTCGTGGATCTCCTGCCCGCGCTTCAGCCGGCCGGCGAGCACGTCTTCGAGGGTGTCCAGGGCCGCTCCCCCGGGCACCACGTCCAGTCCGCGCCGCACCTCACGTAGCGGCGGCTCCACCGTCCGGCCGCGCATCAGCGCGTCCACCATGTGCTCACCGTCGTCTGACTCCCCCGCCCACCGGTACCCCAGAATGTGTCCGCAGTTGCCCTGCGGGTCCAGGTCCACCAAGAGAACCCGCCAACCGGCCACAGCAGCAAGACCCGCAACATTGCACGCAGTAGTGCTTTTGCCAACGCCGCCCTTGCCGTTAGCCACAGTGATGACCCTAGTCAACGCATCACGAACAGTCATACTGCTAAAGGTACGGCGCTCAACAAAGCATTGACATCCGACACGCCCTAAGTTGAAAGAACAACGCGAAGAGTAGCGCGCCCACTAGGGCGTGCACTAATGCAATAAGTAATGCACATGGTGATGCCAGTACTGATACGGCCACGGCAGCGCCTAGGGTGCTGTGGTGTGCCCTCGGACCTACCCTGTTTCGACGCCGCCTCTCTGAGGGCGGCGAGAGAGCGCGCTGAGCTGACGCAGCGGACAGTCGCTTTGGCAGTGGGTGTTGCCGGTGGGGAGCGGGTGTCGTCGTGGGAGGCGGGCCGCGACACCCCGCGCGACACCCAGCTGGCGGGGCTGGCGAAGGTCCTCGGTGTGACGGTCGAAGACCTCGTCCCGGGGGAGCGCGAGCTGAGGCTGCTGAGGTTCAAGGCCGGCCTGTCGGTGCCAGGCCTGGCCGCCGAGATGGCCGTGTCCGTGCGCACTGTGTTCAGGTGGGAGTCGGGGGACTACCAGCGCATCCCGCAGAAGCATGTGCTGGAGAGACTGGGGAACGTGCTCGGGGTGCACACCTCGACGGTCGAGACCGCGTTCCGCAACGGACGAACCTGACCCGGTCTCGCGCCTCCCTCCGAAGTCGCGCCCGCGCAACGCGTGGGACGTTCCCCCGGGGCTGAAGGTAAAGACTTGGTCAAGTCAGGCCTCCTCGCGTCCGGCGGCGGTTAGCCTAGCGGCTCCAGGTGGGCAGGGAGGCCCGTGGCAGGGGATGACGATCAACCGGTGCGCGCGGCCCACGTCGACTGACCTATACGGCGCGGTGGCAATAGTGCTACAGTGCCGTTCGTGCGGTAGGTGAACGCCCGTCCTCCCGCGGAGGCTTGATGTAGTAGCGGAGGAGAGGACTGGAGGGATGACCGACACAGCACGTGTTGTCCGTGTGGTGGCCGCGACCAGCGTGGCCCTGATGCTCACTGCTGCCTGCAACGGCGACGGCGGGGACCCTATCGAGGTGGCGCCCAGCACGGATGTGGCGATCTCGAGCGCACCGCCGCCCACCACCGAGGCCGCCGCTACGAGCGAGCCGCCGGCCACCCTGTCGGCGGCCGAGCAGGACCGGGCCGACGTCGAGGCAACGGTGCTGGCCTTCCTAGCCGCGCTCGACGAAGCGTATGAGGGCGGGGACATCGAGGGCATCTATCCCTGGTCTCGCGATGTCGCCCGGGATACCTGGACCACGCAGCTCATGGCCTACGAGGAGCAGGGCCTGACCTTCGAGGCCAAGCGCGAGGTTGAGGTTCTCGAGGTCGAGGTCAACGGTGACCAGGCCGACGTCACCGCTTGTTTGGACTACTCCGACACGACGGTGACCGACGCGGACGGGCAGGACATCACGCCGAACCGAGAGGCCGGTGACCTCATCATCAACGACTACGTTCTCGAGCGCTATGACGACGGCGAGTACGGGTGGATCGTGGTCAATGACATAAGTCGGAGTGAGCCGTGCGACGAGTAATCGGCCTTGTCCTCGCAGGCTGGCTGTTTGCCGCGTTGATGGCGCTGCCGGCGTCGGCCGAGCCCGAGTGCGAAGTCTACGACGATCTAACGGGACAGTGCCGGATCTTCGTGATGCCGCCGCCGCCGGAGTACGCACCGGGCGGCGGTAGTGGCGGCGGGGGGAACGGCGGTGGGGGCTCCGGTGGGGAGAACGTGTGCTGGGACTGGGTGCAGGAGGCTGAGGTGTCCTGCGTGGTGGGCACGTTCTACTGGTCGTCGGCATGGGCGTGTCACACCAAGTACGCGGAGCCGCAGCCGGGCTGGTCGGACCCGGTGTGGTCGGGGCGGACCGAGGGCGCGATCTTTGAGTGCGCGCGTGGGGTGACGTTGACGGACCCGCTGGGGGCCTCGAGCGTGCAGCGGTGGGCTGCGGCGCCGCCGTGGGGCGCTCCACCGGATCCGCGTGAGCTCGCGGAGCAGGCGGTGGAGTCGATGCAGCTGCGCGCGATCGATATCGGGGTGACACCGTTGCCGTACCCGGAGACCGGCAACATCGGTTTGGTGGGTCTGCCGCAGTGGTTATGGGTCGAGGACGAGGGCCCTTCGACGTGGGGGCCGATCACCAGGACCGCGAGCTCGGGTCCGTACTCGGTCACCGCGACCGGAACGGTGGACCGGATCGAGTGGGACATGGGCGATGGCCAGGTCATCGTCTGTGACACCCCCGGCACCCCATACCAGGAGTCATTCATGGACGCCCGGTCCCCGGACTGCGGTCACGACTACTACGAGGACGACGGCTTCTACGACGTGTCCGCGACGTCCTACTGGGTGATCCAGTGGGCCGGCCTGGGCCAGTCCGGGACCATCGAGCTCGACTTCACCCAGACCACACAGCTCGCCATCGGCGAGGTCCAGGTCATCACTCAATGACAACAACCCCAGCAGCAGTACCAGGAGAGATGATGACGTCGACCACCACCGCCGCCCCCCAGGGGCCGTCTCCGACCGCTGAGGATGCCCAAACCGATACGCCGGTCGAGGTCACGGCCCCGCCCAAGCTGCGCAGGCGCCCGATCCAGGTCCTGCTGGCCCTGGCCCTGGTCATCGCGGGTGCCTTGCTGGCGGTGTGGGCCTGGTCCGCGGCCACGGACAACGTCTCGGTCGTGGCGCTGCGGGAGACCGTGCCGCGCGGGTCGCAGATCGGCGCCGAGGACCTGATGGTCGTCCAGATCAACCCCGACCCGGCGCTGCGGACCGTGCCCGGTGATCAGCTGGGTTCGTTCGTGGGCCAGCGTGCCGGGCTGGACCTGAGCGCCGGCACGCTGCTGTCCCCGGACGCGGTGGCCGAGGAGGTCGTCCCCGGCGCCGGCCAGTCCGTCGTGGGGCTGGCCCTCGCGCCCGGGTCGCTACCGGGTGAACCGTTGCAGGTGGGGGACCGGGTCCGGGTCGTCGGGACGGCCGGGCAGGGTGACCCGGCGCAGGTGTCCGACCCGGTCGAGATCCCGGCAGAGGTCGCCGGCGTCAGCGTGAGCGAGACCGGGCAGGTCATCGTGTCCGTCATCGTGGACGAGGCGAGAGCGGGCGAGGCCGCCACGTGGGCGGCCGCGGGCCGGGTCGCTGTGGTCCTGGACAGCAGCGAGGACTGAGTCCATGTCCGTGATCGCCCTGACTTCGGCCTCGGGTTCTCCCGGGGTCACCACCACCGCCGTGGGGTTGGCGCTGAGCCGGTCGCGTCCGACGATCCTGGTGGATGCCGACCCCACCGGGGGTTCACCGATCCTCGCGGGGTACCTGCGCGGGCAGAGCATGCCCACCGACTCCCTGATCGACCTGTACGTCGCACACAACCAGGGCCGCCTGCGGGAGGCCCTGCCGCAGGCGACGCTCACCCTGCCGGACTCCAAGGTCACCTTGATCCCGGGGGTCCGTTCGCACGTCCAGGCAGGGGCCCTGGGCGGCCTGTGGGACCCGCTGCTGGGCGCATTGAAAGCCCTGGGGGGCACCGGCCAGGACACGATCATCGACCTGGGCCGGCTCGGGTTGGAGGGTGCCGCCGGCCAGCTGATGATCGGGGCCGACCTCACCCTGCTGGTGGCCCGGTCGGACCTGGTGTCCCTGTCCGGGGCGCGCTCGTGGGCTAACACCTTGCGGTCCCGCTTCGAGGAGTTCGGCGCCGGCGCCGCCCTGGGTGTCCTGCTGGTCGGTCCGGGCCGCCCGTACGCGGCCAAGGAAGTAGCCGACGTCATGGGCGTCCCAGTCGTCGCGACGGTGGAGTGGGACCCCAGGACAGCGGCCGTGTTCTCCGCCGGTGCCCAGGTCCGCAAGCTGAACCAGTCGCCACTAGTGCGGTCGTTGCGGTCCGCGGACGCCGCAATCGCGGCCGCGGTCCAGGCCGCGAAGGCAGAGTTGATCGACACCGGGGAGGGTGCGGCCGGATGAGGTTGGAGACAGATCACACGGCGCCGGCCGCTGGCGGGGCTTCGGCCGACCCGGCTGGACTGCCCCTGTTCGCTTCCGAGGCCCCGCCGGAACAGCACCGGGAGCCCGGGCAGGGGGCGCCCGGAACCCAGCCGGGCCGGCCTGGTCGTACCCGTGGGTCGTTCAGCCTGTCCGGGCTGGGCTCACAGCAACCCTCGTTGCGGGTCGTCCCGCCCCCGGACCAGGCCGCCGCACCCCAGACCACCACCCCGGCCGTTGGTCGGCCGGCGGGGGACTGGCGGGACAGTGACAGCCTGGACTGGATGCTGGTGGCCACGCTGCGGCAGGAGGTCGCCGACCGGCTGAGCCAGGAGTCCACCGGGAACCTGCTGGAGGACCGGGCCGCGCAGCGCGAACGCGGCTGGGCCATCATCACCGACCTCCTGAACCGGGAGTCGACCGAACGTGTCCGGGCCGGACAGGAAGCCTGGACGGTGCCGCAAGCGGGGCGCCTGGGCCGCGCGGTCCACGACGCCGTGTTCGGGCTCGGCCGGGTGCAGCCCCTGGTCGATGACGACGATGTCGAGAACATCATGATCTTCGGACACGACCGGGTCGTGCTCGGCCTGACCGGTGGGCGGCAGGTCCCCGGGCCCCGGGTCGCGGACAGCGACGAGGAGCTGATCGAGTTCCTGTCCTTCGTCGCGAACCGGTCCGAGGTCAACGCACGCCCGTTCAGCCCGGCACACCCACGGCTGCACCTGCGCCTGGACGGTGGAGCCCGGCTCGCGGCGCAGGCGTGGGTCTGCCCCCGCCCGCAGGTCGTGATCCGCCGGCACCGGATGCAGGAGGTCTCGTTGGACGACCTGGTCGGCCTGGACGCGCTGACCCCGGTCGCGGCCAGCTTCCTGGGCGCGGTCGTCCGCTCCGGTCGTTCGCTGGTGGTCTCCGGGGCGCAGGGCGCCGGGAAGACGACGGTGGTGCGGGCGCTATGCGGACAGATCCCTCGCCAGGAGGTCATCGCCACGTTCGAGACCGAGTACGAGCTGCACCTGCACGAGATGACCGACCGTCACCCGCTGTGCTACGCCTACGAGGCACGCCCCGGGTCAGGTGAGCTCGGCCCCGACGGCCGCCGCGCCGGTGAGGTCACCCTGGGTGAGCTGCTCTTCGACTCCTTCCGGATGAACCTGGACCGGCAGATCGTCGGTGAGGTCCGGGGGCCCGAGGCGATGGCGATGCTGAAGGCGATGCAGTCCGGCACCGGGTCGATCTCCACCACCCACGCACCGCACGCCGTTGGCGCCATCGAGAAGCTCGTCACCTGCGTCATGGAAGCCGGGGAGCACGCCAACCACGCCTTCGCCGTCCGCGCGGTCAGCGCCTACATCAACGTCATCGTGCACGTCGCCAAGGACGTCGAACCGCAACCGGACGGCACCGCCAGGGTGCACCGGTACATCTCGGAGATCCTGGTCGTCACCCCGGGGGAGAAGCAGCTCGGGTACGCCACCACCACGGTGTTCAAGGCCGAACCGGGGACCCGCGTCGCGACCGCGCAGATCCTGCCCGACCAGTACCGGTCCCTGGCCCACCACGGTTTCGACCTCGCCCGCTACGTCGGCGGACAAGGACGGGTCGAATGAACCTGGTGATCCCCGCCGTCGCCGGTGCCCTGATCACCGGCGGGTTGCTGCTGCTGGTCCTGGGCCTGACCCCACGCCCCGTCACGGCCCCCCGGCCACGCCGACGCAGCACGCCGCGGGTACGGCTGACCCGGCGGACCCGGATCAGCCTCCTGGCCGGCCTCGCCACGGGTGTCCTTGTCGCGGTCCTGACCGGGTGGGTGGTCGCGATCGTCATCATCCCCGCGGTCCTGGTCGGTCTGCCCGCCCTGTTGAGCGCCCCACCGGCCCGCGAAGAGCTGCGCCGGCTGGAGGCGATGGAGGAGTGGCTTCGGTCCGTGTCAGGGGTCCTGACCGCCGGCGTCGGCCTGGAGCAGGCGCTGATCACCTCGCTACGGTCCACGCCCGAACCGATCCGCCCGGAGATCTCCCGGCTGGTGGGCCGGCTGCGGTCACGGTGGGGCACCGTGCCGGCGCTGCGACTGTTGGCCGACGACCTCGACGACCCCACCGCCGACCTGATCGTCGCCAACCTCGTGCTCGGCGCCGAAAGGCGCGGGCCAGGCCTGGCCACAGTGCTGGAGGCGGTGGCCCGGTCCGTCGCCGAGGACGTCAAAGGACGACGGGAGATTGAGGCAGACCGGGCCAAACCCCGCGCCAATGTGCGCCTGATCACCGGCATCAGCGTCGTGGTTCTGGGGTACCTCGCGTTGACCGGCGAGTACGTGGCGGCCTACGGAGCCCCCATCGGGCAGATCGCCCTGATCGTGCTGCTGACCGGCTACGTCCTGTGTCTGCTGTGGATGCGGATGATGACTCAGGGCAAGCCTCTGCCGCGGTTCATCGGGTCAGCCGTCCGCGAGCAGGTGCCGTCGTGAGCACGCTGCAACTGTTCATCGCCGCCGGCGCCCTGGCTGGGGCCGGCGTGGCCCTGCTCGTGTTGCGCCTGCTGCCGGCCCATCCGGACCTGACCGAGACTCTGTCCAGGCTCTCGCCTACCGGCGCCCGGCAGATCCGAGAGCGTCACCAGCGCCGGCTGACCCGCAGCAGCGACATCCGCGACGTCCTGGGCGTCAGCGGCGAACGGCTCCTGCCGAGCCGGATCTGGGGGCGGGTCAACGACCAGGACCTCGCCATCCTGCGCAAGACCCGGACCCGCTTCTATGGGGAGAAGCTGCTCTTCGCCGCACTGGGTCTGCTGGCCGGACCGCTCGTGACGCTGGTGCCGACGATCTTCTGGGGCCTGCCGATCTTCATCCCGGTCGCGGCCTCCCTGACCCTGGCACTGGGCCTGTGGTTCATCCCCACCTACAACGTGATCGACGACGCCGGTAAGGCCCGCGCCGAGTTCTCCCGAGGACTGGGCGCCTTCATCGACCTGGTGGCCCTCGAGCGGGCCGCCGGGTCGGGTCCCCGGCCCGCGATGGAGAAGGCCGCCGCGGTAGGCGACTCCTGGGCGTTCCAGCGGGTCCGGGAGGAACTGGCCCGGACCCGCTGGTCGGGTACCACCCCGTGGGACGCGCTACGGCAGCTCGGTGAGGAGATCGGGCTGCACGAGCTTCACGAGCTCGCGGACATCATGCGCCTGTCCGGCGACGAGGACGCTCAGGTGTACGACCAGCTCCGGGCCCGTAGCTCCGGCATGCGGTCGGCGACGTTGCTCGCGCAGAAAGCGGAGGCCAACGCCGTCTCCGAGCGGATGACCCTGCCGATGACTCTGCTGGCTGTCCTGTTCATGGGCATCCTCGTCACCCCGCAACTGCTGCGTCTGCTGGTCGGAGGGGGCTGAGCGCCACATCGAACCTTCACCCGCCCAAACACCTGAACACCGCACCCACGATCACGCCACCACATCGGCACCCACCAGGGGGACCTTCCCCCACATAGAAAGGGCCAGCATCATGAACCGCACCACCACCCTGCACACCCGGATCACCAGGACGGCCCGCTGCCTGCACCAGGGCGGTGAGCGCGGCGGTATCAGCGTCGAGCTCGTCGTCCTCGTCATCGGCCTGTTCGTCCTGGCCGGTCTGGTCATCGCCGGCGTCACAGCGTTCGTGACCGGCCAGTTGGGTCAACTGGGCTGATGATCTTCCGGAGCCGACGCTCACCGGCGGGCCACCCCCCAGGGGGAGTGCCCGCCGGTGAGCGTGGATCTGCCAGCGTGCAGATCGTCATCCTGGCTCCGATGCTGTTCCTGTTCCTGTTCATGATGGTCCAGTCCGGCCTGTGGTTCCACGCCCGTTCCCTGGCTCTGGGTGCTGCCCAGGACGGTGCCCGGGTCGCGGCCGGGGAGCGATCGAGCGCCGGGGCCGGAGCGGCCGCGGCCAGCGACTTCCTCGCCAGCGGCGGCGGAGCAGACGTCCTCCTCGGTGCGTCGACCAGCGCGGCACGCTCAACGACCACGGCCACCGTCACGGTCAGCGGCACCGCACCCTCGCTCGTTCCCGGGTGGGCACCACCCATCGTGCAGTCCGCGAGTTTCCCCGTGGAACGGATCACCGGATGAGGAGCTCCCTCTCTCGTCGATCCGCTCGGACCCGGCATGGTGACCGGGGTGCGGTCGCGGTCGAGCTCGTGATCCTCGCCCCGGTGCTGCTCGTCCTCGTCATGATGATCGTGTTTGCTGGCCGGTGGGCGTTGGCCCAGCAAGCTGTGCAGGCCGCCTCGGCCGAGGCAGCCCGCGCGGCCTCGATCGCCCGCTCGGGCGGAGAGGCCGGCGGCGCCGCCGACGGTGCCGTAGCCGCCTCACTGACCAACCAGCATGTGCGGTGCGCCTCGCACAGCGTCAGCTTGGACACCAGCGCCTTCGGGGCGCCGGTCGGAACCCCGGGTCAGGTGAGCGCAACCGTCAGCTGCGTCGTGGACATGAGCGACCTGAGCCTGCCGGGGATCCCCGGGTCACGGACCTTGACGTCGACGAGCAGCTCCCCTCTGGACACCTTCCGAGGGAGGAATGGCTGATGAGAACCCGACGATGGCTACAGCGCGCCGACAAAGAGCGGGGGTCGGTGAGCCTATGGACCGTCATGCTCGCCTCGCTCGCCCTGATCATGGTGGGACTGGCAGTCGACACCTCCGGGCACATCCACGCCATGCAGGAGGCCCGCAGCCTCGCCAGGGAGGCCGCCCGGGCCGGCGGGCAGGAGATCGAGAAGCCTCGCGGTGTGCTCGGTCAGGGCGCAGTCGCCACCCCTGTTCTCGCGGCTGCCGCGGCGAACTCCTACCTGTCCGCGGCCGGTGTCGACGGCTCAGCCACGGTCACCGGCCCCTACACGGTGCAGGTGGCCGTCACCACCACCTATTCGACCAGGTTTTTGTCCGTCATCGGGATCGGTTCGCTGTCCGCGACCGGTACCGCCGAGTCCCGCATCACCCGCTCCATCGAAGGGACCGAGCAATGATGCGCCGAATCACCGCGGCGGCACTGTCCACGACCCTCTTGCTGGCCGTGCTCGCCGGCCTGCCCGCCCTGTTGCTGGCCGTGGGCGGCAACCCGCTCCCGGACCAGCTCCCCGACCCGGACCAGGTGCGCCGGGCGCTGACCGCCCCCGACGACGGTCGCCTCGTGCTCGCCGCAGCGATCCTGGCCGGGTGGGTCTGTTGGGTCCTGCTCCTCGGTGCATGTCTGCTCGAGGTTCTCGACCAGGTCCGCGCGCTACGCCGGCCCGGGCACACCCTGGCGCCCGCGCCCAGCCGCCGTAGCAGCCTGGCGATGCCACGGTCCTTGATGCGGCCCCTGGTCGCCAGCATCCTCACGCTCCTGGTCACCGCCCCGGCGGGCGCCAACCTCACCGCCGGACCGGCCATCGCCCACACCGCCACGGGCCCCGTGGTCCCCGAGGCGCAGGACCACCCCGGGTCCGGGCAAGGGCCCCGGCAGGCCGTCGCCGATGAGACGGCGACCTCCGAGGAGGGATCCGGTCCGGCCACGCACACAGTGAGCCCGGGAGACACGCTGTGGCAGATCTCCGAGGACCACCTCGGGGCGGGGGAACGATACCGGGAGGTGTACGACGAGAACTCCGGGCAACTGACCAGCCCGCACCTGATCCACCCCGGCACCGTCCTCACGCTGCCCGGCACCCCGGAACGCATCCGCGACCTGGAAGCCATCGACGTGACGGTGGCCCCGGGGGACACCCTCAGCGGCCTTGCCACCCAGCACCTGGGGGACGCCGGCCGTTGGCCGGAGATCTACGCCGCCTCTACCCAGATCACCCAGGACTCCGGCGCCCGCCTCGTCGACCCCGACCTGATCCAACCCGGGTGGCAGCTGCACGTCCCTGTCGACGCCACCGACCTCGACGACCAGGGGGCCGCAGGCCCGCAACCCGAGACCTCACAACCACACTCAGGCGGGACCGCGCAGACACCGCCGGAGGATGTAGGACCCGACGCGGCGCCGGCCCAGGGCGCGGTCGCGGGACGACACCTGGGAGCCGTGTCCACCCCCGACGTCGCCACCGGCGAGGACACCACGCCGGCAGAGGGCTCGGCACCGGCCGCCGCCACGCAGCCCGGGGAGGCCGCGGCCGACTCAGAACAGGACGACCGAACGGTGCTGGGTGCCGTGCCCTGGCTGGTGGCCGGGCTCGCCGGGGGCGGCGGGATCCTCGCGGGGGCGCTGTGGCTGGCGCTGCGGGGACGGCGCCGGGCACAGTCCCGGCACCGCCGTCCCGGACTGCACGTCGGTGCCCCTCTGCCGGCCGAGCTCGCGCCATTGGAGCAGACCACCCAGACCGTCGGCGCGGTCGCCGCAGTGAGCCTGGAGACCCTGGACCGGGTCCTGAAACACCTGGTCGCACCGACAGCCGGCGACGCATCCCCGGCTGCGCCGCAGCTGGTCGCGGCACGGCTGAGCAACCAGGACGGCATCGACCTGTTCCTCGCAGACCCGCAGGAACAGCTGCCCCACCCCTGGGAGCCGATCGGCGACAGCGGCATCCGGTGGCGCCTCGCCAACCCCTTGACCGGGCCCGCACCCGAGATCGACGCGCCCTACCCGCTGCTGGCGACCATCGGCACCGACGACACCGACGGCACCTGGCTGCTTAACCTCGAAGGCCTGCACGTCGCGATCGCCGGAGACCCCACCATGGCGCACGACCTGACCCGGCACCTCACCGCCGGCGCCCTGCTCAACCCGTGGTCTCAGACCGTGCAGATCGACTGCCTCGGCGTCGGACAGGAGCTGCAGCCGGTGAACCCCTCACGGGTGAGCATCCACGACGCCGACGCCGACCTCGAGGACGTGCACCACCACCTGGAGCAGACCGCCGCCCGCGCCAGGCACCACCAGGTGAGCGCCGCCACCGGCAGAGTCCACGGAACCGGCGACGACACCTGGCCCGCCCGCCTGATCATTGCCGGGACCGACACCGAGCAGACCCGACAGCTCGAGGACACCATCAGCGCCGACCCCGACCGGGTCAGCGCCGCCATCGTGATGGCCACTCCCGGCCAGGACCGGTCCGGGAACCCGTCACTGCTGCTGGACCTCACCCCCCACGGCCGGGTCCAGGTCGGTGGTGTGGGACTCGACCTCGTCGCCGTCGGCCTCACGGCCGACGAAGCGGCCGGGGTCGGGATGCTCTGCGCCGCCGTCGACGACCACCGCGAGCAACCGGTCCCCAGCCACGACGTCGACGACCCGCAGGACCTACGTCACTACATCGACCACTCCGGCGCGCTCCTCGAACCGCACCGGTCCACCCCGGCACACCAGGCACCCGACCACGACGCCGCGAGCGTGCTCCCGGCAGCGGCGGAGGACTACCTGGCCGTCGCGGCGACCACGCAGGAGGACCTGCACCAGATCGCGCCACCGGTCACCACCCAGACCCGGGACCGCATCAGCGGCGCCGACCCCACCCTGGATGCCGACCTCGCGGCGTGGCACGACCCGCAGAGCAAACGCGCCCGGCTGCAGCTGCTGGGCCCGGTCAAGGCCCGCACCTTCGGTGCCCCGCAGTCCCACAGCAAGGGCTACCTCACCGAGATCCTCGCCTACCTCGCGCTGCGCCCCGACGGCGCCACCCCGGATCAGCTGGCGGACGACTTCGGCCTCACCCGCAAGAAGGCCCGCGACTACGTCTCCACCGTCCGCGCGTGGCTCGGAGAAGACCCCGCGACGGGGCAGTTGCACCTGCCGTTCGCCGACGACGTGGTCCGTCACGACGGGGTCAAGCTGTACCGCCTCCACGGGGTGCTCGTCGACGCCGACCTGTTCAAACGGCTGCACGCCCGTGGGGTCTCCCGCGGCCCTGACGGACTCACGGACCTCCTCGCCGCCCTGCAGCTGGTGACCGGTCAACCCTTCGACCGGCTCCGACCCCAGGGCTGGGGCTGGCTCTTCCAGGACGCCGAGCGCGTCGACCAGTACCTGGTCGTCGGTATCGGCGCCGTCGCCCACCTGGTCACCGTGCATGGCCTGGAGACCGGTGACCTGGAGCAGGCACGGTGGGCGACGCAGGTCGCGAAGAAAGCCGACCCTTACGCGGAGACCCCGAACCTCGACCTCGCCGCGATCGCCATCGCCGAGGGCCGCCACCAGGACAGCGCCAACCTGCTTCGGGCGCACATCACAGACCGCAGCGACGACCACCTGCCACCACCGGAGCTACCGCATCGCACAGAGGAGATCCTGAACCGGCGGCCGGAGTGGTTCGACCAGACGCACGACGCCGAAGCCTCATAGCTCGTCGGCCGGACGGCTACCCTGGTCCTCGGGCCGTTCACCAGTTCGTCTCGAAGGACTGTGCGGATACCGGGGCTTGCGGGAGGTCGACGTGGTTGACGGCAACTCATCTGAGGACAAGCGCCCGGCACGCTGGTGGCTACCGGACGAAGGTCACAAGAGATCTGTCTTCGGTTTGTACTGGGTGAGCGACAACGGCATCCCTCATGCGTCTTGGCATGAGCCTCTTCCCGGGGGGCCGCGCAGCGTCTGGTCCCAGGAACAGCCCGTTGCCCTCCTTCACGGCGACGCCATGGGCGAGGCCATCACCCTTGTCGGCGTGCGGGTGAACTCCGCGCAGCATCCGATGCGAGGAAGCGTGAGCCACTACCAAGCGGAGGCCGCACTGGCCTTCGAGGGGGACCTGCTGCCGGGGCCGGACGAGCTGCAGTTCGACAGGGTCCGGTTTCGCCTGCGTGACCTCTCTGCCTGGGCCGAGTGGACCTCCTGGAGCGATCTGGATGAGGACCGGCCGGTACTCGTCCCCAGGCTGGAGCACCAAGGCATGAGGAGACGCGAGTTTCTGTGCGGGGAGGACGTGCTCGCGCTCGAGGACGCCAGATCATGGTCGCGCAACGAGCGAGAGTGGATCCTGGCCGATGACTGTCGGCTCGACCTCACGACTGGGCACGCGATGTCCATAGAAGACATCGCGTACCAGTGGTTGCGCTCGGTTCAGCTGCTGATCGGCACGGCGTCGGGACGGAGGAGCCACCTCCGCAGCCTGTTCGTCAGTCGACAAGAATGGGTGAGAGCACGTCAGGAGAACGATCCGGAGCTCGGCTCGCGCAACCCGTGGCTGCAGGTTCGTGGGCGTCACATCCAGCGCGACCAGCGCGACCCCCCGGACGAGCACCTCCCGAGTTTCCACCTTCTCCATCGTCTTGCCGAGGTGCCGGCCGACAGCGACATGTATGAACTCCTGAACGCCACCCGGCACCATCGGTACGCACTGGACCGGTACTACAGCGCGAGAAGCGGTCCGGCCGGATCGCTCGAGACGATGTTCATCGAGGCCGTTCAAGCGGTGGAGGCCCTTGATGCAGGCCTCCACACCGACCGCCGTGAGGATTGGCAGGATGAGATCGTCGACATCGTCAAACCGATACTCGTGGAGCAGGGGTACAACTCTGATCAGCGGCGTGCAGCTCATGCGAGGCATCGGATCCGCGCACCAGAAGTCTCTTGCTGCCAGACTGCGGCGCGTGGACCACGAAGTCGGACACCTGATGAAGGAGACCACTGCGTCGACGGACTGGGCGATGGACATCGAGACACTGCGCAACGCAGTGACCCACGGACGCACCGGTCCAGCCTTCAAAGAAGCTGGCGACGCGTTGATCGTCGGCCGCGAGATATGCCTGCGCCTCTTCGAGATCGCGTGGCTGCGCGTCATGGGATACGACCGCGAGATCGCCGAACAATCCCTGCGGCGTACCCACTGGGGCTCCCTGGACTTCATCTCCCAGAACAGGAGCGCCGTCACGCAGGTAGCCGAGAGTTTGAGGCGACCGCAGGCGTGAGTCAGCGTTGAGGACCAGCCGTTGCTGGCCCGTGGGGCGGAGGGACCTGCCGATCCTGCCGGTCTCGGCCGGCCAGCCCAGGCGGGTGCGGTCCCGGTCGCATCGGGCCGTTACCCGCATCGAGGTGCGCCCGCATCTGGTCCAGGCTGAGGATGTGCTCTGACCCGGACTCGGCGCGCGCTTCCTCGTAGCGGGCGAGGACGTAGGGAACGAAGACGGGCATGCTCATCCGGATCTGACCGCGCCGGGGAGCGTAGATGTCGCCCTGCTCGATGAGTTTCTGTCGGACCATGGCGGCGGTGCGTTGCTCCCGGCCGAGCGCGGTTTCCATCTGTCGGGTGGTGGCGGTGCCGCCGTTGAGTGCGAGGGCGGCCATGTACTCCATCTCCCGGTCGGGCATGCGGTCCCACCTCGGGCCTAGGGTGCGTCGGCTGATCTGGCTGGCTGCCCGCTCGATGCCCTCGCGTGCGTCTTGGGCGGTGATCTGGTGGGGTCCGGCCGCCGCCTGCCAGATCTCGTGGGCGATGAACTGGATGTGGGCGGGGTAGCCGTTGGACGCCGAAGCGACCGCCTCGAGCGCGTGCGGGTGCCACGTCACGTCGTGCTGCTGGGCGGGGAGTGCTATCGCTAGCTCGGTCTGGGTCCGGGTCAGGGTCAGGGGAATCTGCTCGAGGACGAACAGCCGGTCCGGGTGGGTCACGCCGGCGTTGGTGAGGACGTCGATCGTGTGCGGCAGCCCACTCGCGGCGAAGGCGACCGGGGAGGTGGGGTGGTCGACGTTCAACCGGTGCAGGGCGGCCGCGATGAGGGTGAGGTCGCTGGGGTGAGCAGCCTGGAGCTCATCGACCGTGACCAGCACGCCCCCGCCTCCCCGCTCCTGGCGTACGGCGTCGGCCACGGCATCCAACGCGCGGGCGAGCTCGCCGGGGTCATGGACGGGGCCGGGGCGTGGATCGTCGGCGTCGCTGGTGTTGATCCCGACGCTGACTCCGGCCACGCCGACGCTGAGACCACTGAGCCGGGTCAGCGCCCCCTGCGCCTTGCGCCACACGCTCTCGCCCTTCTCCACCCTCGCCCGGGCCTGACCCGCCAGCGACTCCACCAGGGAGACGTGGTGCTGGGCGGCCTGGAGGTGCACCACCTCGAAGTTGTGCTCCCGCGCCGCCGTCCCGTAGGCCGTGAGCAGTGAGGTCTTGCCCACCCCGCGGGGCCCGGTCAGCAGCATGTCCCGCGCCGCAACCCGGCCCTGCGCGACCAGACCGTTCAGGGTCAGCTGCCACTCGCTGACCAGGTCCTCGCGCCCTGCCAGCAACGGTGGGCTGTGCCCAGCACCGGGGGTGTAGACCGTCCCCTCCATAAGTACATCTCGCTTATCCAACGTCAGTTTACTAAACCAACCTACACGATGGCGCGAGCCCTTGCACCAGGCCCGCCGCCTGGTCACCGCACTGATGTTGTCCGGTGGTTGCCGTGACGCTCGCCAGTTCGGGGGCGCGTGGGGGCGCAGCGTCACTGCAGTTCAGAGACCCGTGACCGGCACGCCCCTGCCACCTCAGCCGCCCTTGCTGGGTGCGTGGGGGCGTCGCTGGGGATGCCTGGGCGGTGTCGTCGAGCTGTGTCCGCTCGACGAAAGGGGATGGCGATGAGGGTCGCCGCGCAACTGGGTCTACATGACCCGCACACCAGCACTCTGCTCACCCGCGCCAGGGACCGGTGGTCGTCCTGGGCAGGGGGCGACCCACGGCTGGACGTGTGCCCCGACCCGCTGCAGCTGCCCGAGATCTTCACCGGGTGGACTCCGGCGCAGAAGGACGACGTCCTGCAAGGGCTCGCGTCGCTGGCCTCACCCACCGGCGGGGACGACATCGCCGCCGCAGGACTGCTGGCCTGGCTCCTGATCCCGGGGGCCGCCCGGCTGGCCGCCACCCTGAGCCACCTAAGCCGACGGATCGACGAGGTGGTCGCCGCTCAGCTGTGGATCGAGTGCCGGTCCTGGAACGGTGGCCCGAAGGTCGCCGCGAACACGCTCATGCGTGCCCGCGGCGGGGTGCTGCGGGACCTGGGGATCCGGGAGGACCCGGCCTGGTCGGTGACGTCCCTGTGGGACGACCAGGACCGGCAGACCTGCGCCGAGACCATCCCAGCACCACAAGCCGACGCGACGGCCGAGGTCCTGCTGCGGGAGGTGCTGCAGGAGGCGATCGGTAGCGACGTCATCACCGGGGACCAGCGCGACCTGCTGCTGCAGCTGGCGCAGACCGCGGACGAGCGGGACGTGCGGCGCGCGGGACGCGGGAACGCGGGGCTACTCGCCGAGCAGGTCCTCCTCGACGTCGGCCATGAGCAGGGGATGCACCGGTCCTCGGTCCGGCGGCACGCCGCCCGATCGCTGGGCCGGCTACGCGAGCACGCCCGGATGACGGGATTCGAGGCGACCGGCTGAACGCCAGCAGACACGACACCACTTGAGGGGGACGTGACAGTGAGCACCCACACCAGACCGAGCCTGGCCGAGCTGCAGCAGGCATACCGGGCCGCAGCGCGCGGAGACTTCCGCGCCGCGGCACCCCCCGCCCCAGCCCGGGTCGGTTCCACGTCGACGTGGGAACCGCCCGAGCCGGTGGTCGCGGTAGCCGGTTGCCACGGCGGTGCCGGGGCCTCGATCCTCGCGGCCGCGATCGCCACCGCGCACCAGGGGAGCTCCCGGGTCGTGGAATGCCGCGGCGCCGCGTCCGCGTTCTGTGCCGCCGCCACGGCGGAACTGGGTCAGAGCGCCTCCGGGTGGGTCGCCGGCGCACGGGGTCCGGTACGCCTGGAACGGGCCAGCGGGCTACCGCTGACCCCTGGAGAGGTCGGTGTCCCCGACCCTGCCCCGGACTCCACCAACCTGACCGTGCTCGACCTCAGCTGGGACCCCCGCGTCCTGGCCCGGGCCGCCGGGTGGCTTTCTACCGCACTGTTCACTGCGCCGGCGCCGGTCCTGGTCGCCACAGCCACGGCCCCCGGTGTGCGCCACCTGGAGGCGGTGCTGCACGTCCTGCCCGAGGAGGCCACCCCCGTGGCGATCCTCCGGGTGGGCCACCGGCAGCGACGCTGGCCCACCACCGTCCACCAGCAGACCGGCCCCCGGACACGGGCCCTGCACGACGCCGGACGGCTGCTGCAATTCCCGACCGAGCCGCAGCTCGCTATCGCCGGCCTCGATACCGGCCCACTCTCGAGGGCAGTCGTGGCCGCTGCCGCGGATGTCCTGGATCTGGCTTACCCAGATGCACACCACACGACCACACCCACCACCAAGGAGATGAACCGATGAACAGGGTCTGTCCCCGCGTCCCCCCAGGCGCCCAGGCGTTCTACGACGAGATCATGGGCTACGCCCTTTGGGCAGTGGGAGGCGCCTTCCTTGCTGCTCTGGCGGTCAGCATTCTGTTGATCTTGCTCGGCAAGGCACTCCACATCCGCATGCTGTCGATGGCTGGTGGCGCGGGGATACTGGTCACCTTCGGGGTGATGCTGCTGTACATGATCCTGCCGAGCATCCTGCGAGCCATGTACGGGGCAGGGTGCTTCTGAACCATGGCAGACGCCCAGGCCTGGAGCCGCCCCAAGATCGTGGCCATCCTGCTCGCCGCGGTGATCTTCGCGCTGACCCTCACCGGTGGAGCGGTCGCCGCGGTCGTGCTCGCACTGTCACCGGCCGGTGACTCCCGCACCGAGCGTGACGCTGGCTCATCGGCCGGTGAAGCCGGGCCGGGGGAGTCGACCAGGGACTTGGTCGCTGCGGCGCCCATGCTTGAGGTCGGCGCCGCGGACGCGACCGGGGGCACGCCCTCGACCGCGCTCACCGAGACGATCGAGATCCCCAACCCCACCACCACCGGCCCGGCCAGGGTCGCCACCGGCTTCCCGCAGACCCCCGAAGGCGCCGCGGGGCAGCTCGGCGCAATCCTGAGCGAAGTCGTCCAGACGATGTCGATCCCCCGCGCCCACGAGGTCCATGACGCATGGACCGAGACCGGCGCCGGACCGGCCCGCGAGTGGGGCATGACCAAGAACGTGTCCGCGTTCCTCTCCAGCGCCGGCCTGCCCGGCCAGGAGGCCGGGACCCAGGCACGGATCGAGGTCACACCCGCCGCCGCCCAGATCAAGGGCGTCGACGGGCCGGACTGGGTGGTGGCCTGCGTCCTGCTGGACATCACCGCTTCCATCGACCGCACCGTCGATGTCGCCTACGGCCACTGCGAACGGATGACGTGGGAGCAGGACCGGTGGGTCATCGCCGCCGGTGACCCACCAGCACCGGCTCCCTCGACCTGGCCCGGCACCGACCTCGCCGCCGACGCCGGCTGGTTGACCTGGCAGCCACAGACACCGTGAGACTGGAGGGGGCAGTCACATGTGGGGCGTGATCCCGGACCCATTCGAGATTCTCGGGGCGGGCGCGGCCAAGCTCATGGCCGAGGGCTGGACCATGATCATGCTGTCCCTGTGGGGCGCCGGCCTGTGGCTGACCAGGGTCGTGCTGCAGATCCTGGAGATCATCACCACCCCGGACCTGTCCACGGACGGTCCCGCCAGGACGATCTACCAGTACATGTTCGGGATCGCGATCTGCCTGTTCATGCTGCTGCTGCTCTGCCAACTGGGTCTCGCGCTGATCCGCCGCGACGGCGCCACTCTGGGCCGTGCCGTGTGGGGAGCGGTCCAGTTCCAGTTCGCCGGGATCATGTGGGTCACCTGGTGCGTGGTCGTCTTCGCCGGTGCCGGTGGCCTGGCCCGCATCTTCCTGCAGACCCTGCTCAAGGTGGACTCCTGGGCCGACTTCCAACCGTTCGGGGCGTTCGAGGCCAGCGACATCACCGACGCCGTGGTCGCCACCGTCATCGGGGTGATGGGGATCTTCCTGGTCATCTCCGCGATCGCGCACGTCGTCATCCTGCTGGTCTCCTCCACCACCGCCCTGGTGATCGCCGTGACCGGGATCGTGTCCGCCGCCGGGCTGCCGTTCGAGGCGACCCGCCGCTGGTTCTGGATGAGCTTCCGCTGGTTCCACGCCGCCGCATTCACCCCCGTCATCCTCGTGCTCGTCCTCGGCCTGGGCACCCAGTTCACCCAGGGCGTGGTCATCGAGGGTTCAGAGAACATCACCCAGGACGTTGCCGGCGCCGTCATCGGCATCGTGCTCCTGTGCATCTCCTGCTTCGCGCCGCTCGGGCTGTTCAAGCTGCTCGCGTTCGTCGACCCCGGCACGAATTCCGGTGCCGCGCTACGGGCCGGGATGAACGCCTCCGGCGGTATGCAAGGCCTCCTGCAGGGTGGCAAGGGCACCGGGTCAGGATCCGCGTCCGAGGTTGACAGTCAAGGCCGCTCGAGCGCGGAACGATCAGGCGAGGCCGACACCAGCAACCGGCTCGCCCAGCAAGGCTCCCAGGCCACCGGCGAGGCCCTCGGGGCGATCCCCGCGATCGGTGGGGCCGCCGCCGGAATCCTCGGCGCGATGCGCACCATCGGCTCCCAGGGCGCGGTCGTCGGCGCCGACATCGCCAACCAGGCCGGCATCGGTCACAACACCTACGTCCCCGACTACCGCGACAACCCCAACACCAGCGGGAACCGCACCCAGCAGGCACAGAAGCAGCCCGACGTCAACGGCACCAACCCCGACGGGCCCACATCCCCGCCCTCGAGAATCGAGGGCGACCAGACGCCTCCCACACCCGCTCCCCGCGTGCCTGCACCCGCAGGGGCACCACCGGCCGGCGGTGCGGGCGCGGGCGCCGCTGGCGCCAGCGGCACCGGTGCGGCTGGGGGAGGGGCGGCAGCCGGAGCGGCGGCCGCCAGCGTGCCCCCAGTCGTGCCCTGAACCGTGAAAGGACCACCACATGACGATCTACTCCGACTACACGCCGCGCCGGGTGGGCTGGTTCCTCGGGATCTCCGGGTGGCAGCTCGGGACGATCGCGCTCACCTTCCTGCCGGTCGCGGCGACCGCGTCGGCCGGCAGATGGGCCAGCGCGGCGGTGCTCACCCTCGGGTGGCTGGTGCTGGTCTTCCTCGTCGTCGTCCCCGTCCGAGGCAGGTCCGCGACCGGCTGGGCGTGGAGCACGGTCAAGGTCGCCGCCGGCTCTCTGGCCGGGTGGACCAGGTTTCGGGGGCGAGCAGCGACCGGTCAGGCCAGGGATCTCTCAGAGGTGGACCTGCCCGGAGTGCTCGCCGGTTTAGCCATCCACGAGGGCCCCCCGCAGGGCCCGGAGTTCGCCCGGCCCGCGCTCATCCAGCACCGCAGCCTACGCACGTGGACCCAGACCGCGTCCCTGGAGCACCCGGGTATCGACATGGCTGAGGCCGGTGAACGGGACCTGCTCGGCCGCGGGCTGGGCACGCTGCTTGACGCCGCTGAGGCAACCGAGCTGATCGACACCGTCATCCTCATGGTCCGCTCCATCCCCGAGGACGGCACCGAACGGGCCGAGTGGGTGCGACGGCACCGGACCGGCCACGCGTCACCGGTCGTCAGCGGCATCAACGCCGCCCTGGACGAGATGAGCACCCGTATCAACACTCGCAGCGAGGCATTCTTCTCCTTCGTGGTCCCCGAGGCCCGCCTGGGCCGGGCCGGACGAGAGTTCGGTGGCGGTATCGACGGCCGCGCCCGGGTCATCCAGAGCACCGCGGCCGAGATGGAGGCCCAGCTCACCGGCGGCCTGGGCGCCACCAGGGCAACCTGGCTCACCAGCCCGCAACTGGCCGCGGTCACCCGCACCGGGTTCGCGCCCGGGGACCGGGCCAGCATCGTCGAAGCCGTCCTCGCTCACGACAAGGACGTCGGCGTCAACGCCGACGTGCCGTGGGCGATGGCAGGCCCGTCCGGGGCCGACCCCGCCCCCCGCCACTACAGCCACGACGCCTGGAATTCCGCGTCGGTCACCCTCCGGCTACCCGACAAGGGCGCCGCCATGGGCGCCCTGCGAGCCGTGCTCACTCCCGGATTGCCGGGGGAGCGACGCAGCCTGGTCGTGGTTTTCCCCGTCGTTCCCAGGGGCCGGGCGGTCCGGCAGTCGGAGAAAACCGCAGACAGCGCCAACCTGGCCGAGGACATGCGGGCCAAGGTGGGGATGCGCACCGGGGCCGCCATCCGCGGCAAGGCCGACAAGGCGCGGCGGGTCGACGCCAAGCTCGCTGCCGGCAACTCACTCACCTACCCGTACGCGGTGGCCACCGTCACCGCACCCAAGACGGCGCGGATCAGTGAGTGCCGACGCCGCCTGGAGTCTTCTGTCCGCAAGGCCGGCTTCGCTCCGCTGCCGCTGGACATGGCGCACGACGTCGCCTTCGCCTCCAGCTGTGTCCCCCTCGGGGTGGACCTGACCCGGGCGGGCCAGTCATGAGGCAGCGCCCAGACCGGCCGCGCCGCCGCTCTGGCCGCGGCGTCGCAGGCCTGCTCGCCGACTTCGGGCACGACCTGCCCACCGTGCCCGAACCACCAGTCCGGCCCAAGGACCGGCTCGCCTGGTCCGGCGCGGCCATCGCCGGACCTCGACGCCGGGGTCGCGGCTGGGCCGCCGCCACCGCGCCGGTGTCCGCGTGGCGGATGACCTCGGAGCAGGCGGCCGCGCTGTGGCCGCTCATCACCGGCCCGGGCCTTCCGGCCACAGGGGCGTTCATCGGGATGGACGTCCTGTCCGGCGCGGCGCACTACTGCGACCCGCACGGATGGACCCTCAACCCCGATGTCCCGGTGACCAACCCGAACATGATGGTCTTCGGCAAGCCAGGCACCGGAAAGTCGGCCACGGTGAAGGCGTTCTGCCTGCGCTCGATCGACTTCGGGTACCGGATCCTGGTCCCGGGGGACCCCAAGGACGAGTACGAGGACCTGGCTCGGTTCCTCGGCGTCGCCCCGATCGCGGTGGGGCCGGGTATGGCCGCACGGGTCAACCCGCTGTCGCTGGGCCCGCTGGGCCAGGGCTGGGACCAACTCGCTAGCGACGAATCACAGGCACGGGCGGCGTCGGTGTTCAAACGTTGGGAACTCCTCGTCCGCGGCTTGGTCGGATCCCAACGGGTCGGGGAGAGCCGCGTCGCCTTCGGCCCTGTCGAGGCCGAAGCTGTCCGGGAGGTCCTCAAGCACCTCACCGGGTTCGAACGCGGCGTCACCCGTCTGAGCGAGACCACGCTGCCGCACGTCTGGGAGGCCCTGCGCAACCCCAGCCCCGACCTGGTCGACCAGACCCGGTACTCCTCGGCGCGGCAGCTCCTCGACGAGACCCGGGTGCTGCGCGACGCGCTCGGTCAGCTGTGCTCTGGGGTGCTCGGTGGCATGTTCGATGACCACACGAACATCGACATCGACTGGTCGGCACCGATCCAGACGCTGTCGCTCAGCCGACTCGAGCCGCTGGGTGACGAAGCGGTCGGGGTGGCGCTGACCTGCCTGAACTCGTGGGCGTCCGCGCAACGCGAGCTCTCCAGCGCCGCGGACCGGCGGATCGTGGTCCGGGACGAGTCCTGGAAGCAGCTGCGGCTGGGTCCGGAGGCGGTCAAGTCCTACGACGCCGACCTGCGCCTGTCCCGCGGGGCCGGCGGCAAGGGCGGCGACGTCCAGATCGCCGTCTTGCACAAGCCGTCTGACCTGCTCTCCGCCGGGGACCACGGCTCCCAGTCCCAGATGATCGCCAAGGACCTGCTGCACCTGTGCGACGTGAAGATCATGCACGGCCAACGGGCCGGAGTCGCCGACGAGCTCGACACCTTGCTCGGTCTGGGTCCCGTGGTCCGCGACGCCATCACCACCTGGGCGATGCAGCAGCCCGGCCGCGGCGTCTGGCAGATCGGCAGCCGGCACATGAAGATCCAGACCATCCTGCACCCCATCGAGCGTGACCTGACCTGGACCAACCAGGCCATCGCCGACGCCGCCTGAGGAAGCCGTACCGATGGGAAAGGTCCTCACTGCGGCGGCAGCGATCGTCGCGCTACTTCTGGCGCCGCTCCTCGCGATCGCAGCCGTGTTCATCGTCGTCATCTCCCCGGCCTCGGCAGAGGAGTACCGCACCACCCACTGCCAGGGGACCCTCCCCGGGGGGGCACTGCCCGCGACCGGTCCATGGCGGCCGCCGTTCCAGCAGCAGTACGTCGTCACCTCCAGCTACGGGATGCGTGACCACCCCATCCTGCCGACCCGCCGTCTGCACGCCGGCATCGACCTCGCCGCCATCCCGGCCGGGGGAGTGGTCGTCGCCGCGACCGCCGGGCAGGTCACCGAAGCCGGTCCCAGCGGCGGGGAGCAGGGCAACGTCGTCGAGCTCGCCCACCAGGGTGGCGTGACCACCAGGTACGCCCACCTGGCGCAGGTGGACGTGGAAATGGGGGACCAGGTCTACTCCGGGCAACCGGTCGGGATCGAGGGCACCAGCGGCCTCAGCCGCGGCATCCACCTGCACTTCGAGGTCTACGTCGACGGCACCCCGACCGACCCCGCACCGTGGATGGCGCAACGCGGCGCCCCGTTGAATGGGATGCCCGTCGCCCCCTCACCAGCTCCCGGTGAGCAGCCCGACCCGGACCTGCCGGGCGACGGAGAGGGCGGGGTCGGGTTCGACCTGCCCGACCCGGGCGACCCGCGCCAGGACTCCCTGGTCAACCCGCCGCTGCCGGTACCGGCCGAGGTCCAGGAGCTGTACGAGGGCGCGGCCCTCGAGTACAACCTGCCCTGGACGCTGCTGGCCGGTGTCGGGATGGC
This sequence comes from Serinicoccus sp. JS2-9, assembly GCF_059025165.1. Lineage (NCBI taxonomy): Bacteria > Bacillati > Actinomycetota > Actinomycetes > Micrococcales > Ornithinimicrobiaceae > Serinicoccus > Serinicoccus sp. JS2-9. Next base: position 16,294 of record NZ_JBXRFJ010000001.1, on the reverse strand, counting down.
CGAGACCGCGCACGGCGCGAACACTGCCACCTCCACCGCGGGCGCCCAAGGGCTCATGCAGTTCATGCCGGCCACGTTCTCCGCCTACGGCGTCGACGGCGACCGGGACGGGTCGATCGACATCCACAGCGACGCCGACAGCATCTACGCGGCCGCGAATTACCTGACCGCGTCCGGAGTCCACGACGGTGAGCCAGGTGTGCGTCAAGCCCTGTTCGCCTACAACCGGGCCACCTGGTACGTCAACGACGTCCTGCACTACGCCGCCGCTTACGGCGGCGGTCTGGTCCTCGCCGAACCGATCGAGTGCCCCGGCGGGTCCGGCAACCCCGACCTGCCGCCACTGGACGACGAACGGGTCCGCACCATGCTGGAATGGGCCGGCAGCCAGCAGGGCAAGAACTACGTGCTGGGCGCGAACGGGCCCGACGCATGGGACTGCTCCAGCCTGACCCAGAGCGCCCTCGCCACCATCGGGATCACCACCCCCCGCACCGCTCAGGCTCAACGCGACTGGCTCGCCGCCGGCAACGGCTACCAAGTCGCGGTCGCCGACGCCCAACCCGGTGATCTGTTCTTCTACGACTCCTACCTCGGACCCAACACCATCGGGCACGTCGGTCTGGTCTGGGACCCCAAGACCTTCACGTCCATCGAGGCCGCCAACCCCCGCGACGGGGTCGGCCACTTCTCCTACGCCCCCAGCTTGGACAACAACATCTTCGAGATCTGGCGGGTCGGTTCGATCGCCGACGAGCCATGAATCGTCTTATAAAAAGGTATAGACTCTCCAGAGACAGTGTGATACGATCTGTCTATCGCCTCAACAGAGGCGTTGCTGTCGCCTATAGACAGGACATCCGACATAGAAAAGAGTTTCTTATGACCACTATCGACGCACGAGTGAGCGCCACCCTCAACATCAGCCTGGACGGTCTGACGGCAGAGCAGCACGCCCTGCTGGAGGAGGAGGTGGAGCGACTGGTCCGAAGGGTCCTGCACCCCGAGGACGAGCAGTCGGAACTTGGCTGGACTCGATCCACTCTGGACCACCTGATCAAGTGGCTGACCGACGAGGGGGGGCGTGACCAAGCCGTAGTCCTGGGGGAAGCCCTCAAGCACGACGAAGGCTATGTGTCACGAGACAGGGTCTATCGCATCTGTCACTACTCTGGTGAGCGCACGCTGCGGGGGTTCACCAAGCCTGTGAAGCGAGTGGTGAGGGCGATGCAGGCCGAGGGCCTGATCCCGCGCGACGCCGTCTATCCGCTGGAGCCTCGCTATCAGGACGACGGTGGTCGGGCAGACGGTTTTCGGGTCCCGCTCGAGCTGGTGGCCGTCTGGCGAGCCTGACGGCCAGCGGGTGTAACGCGTAGGAAGGCCTGGGAAAGCCCGCCCCCGACACGGAGGAGCACGAGGGGCGGGCCCCACGGCGCTGAACGCCCGCGGATGCACGCTCACTTGAGTAGACATGACCTACTTTCGCAACGCTGTTGGAGCGATCCGTGCAGCGTGAACGCCGGCAGAACCCTTACCCGTCCGACTGGCAGGTCACCGCCGCAGCTGGGCTCGCCGTCCTGGTCACCATCCCTGTTCTCGGGCTGCATCTTGGTCGGGTCCTTGCGAACCTCACCTCCGGCGCCGGTCTGACGCTGACCGCGCGGGACGAGGTCTTCACCGCCCTGCTGGGTCTGGCCCGTGGCGACGCCGCCGTTGGACTAGCAGTAGTCCCAGAAACCGCCGTCGCGACACCCATGTCCCTGTGGGTCTGGAGCGCGATCGTGACACTCCTTCTGGTCGCGCTCAGTGTGTGGGCGGCCACCTGGTGGTGGCACCGGTACGGGCCGGGCAAGGTCCTGGGGATGGCCACCCGGGAGGAGGCAGAGCAACTGCTTGGCACGTCCCGGCTGCGCAAGCACCGCCACGTGATCCGCCCCGACCTGCACCCTCGCCGCCCGATCCGCGACGCCCTGGCAGCGATCGCCACCAGGACACCCGACGAACAGGAGCAACCGCCCACTCGGGAGGCGCAAACATGGTGACCCGACGATGGTTCGACTCGACCCAGGTCGGGTGGAGACTCGGCACCTCCCGTGACCCCCGCGGCGTCGCGTTGTACGTGCCGTGGGACCGAACAGCCGGGGTCATCGGACCCCAGGGCAGCGGCAAGACCCTTGACCTGCTCACCCCAGCCCTGTTGCAGGCACCAGGCGCGGCCCTGGTCACTCTCACCAAGCCCGAGGACCTCCTGCTCACCATGACCCGTCGGGGCGTCGACGGGCGCCCGTGCGTGGTACTGGATCCCTTCGGACTGGTCCCTGGACTGCACGAGCTGATCTGGGATCCGGTCGCCGGGTGCCACGACCCGCAGATCGCCGAACGACGCGCCAAGGCCTTCGCGGCAGGCACCATCAAAGGGGCCATGTCCGAGGGATTCGGGGACCAGTCGGCCCGGTTCTACGCCGGCGAGGCCGCCAAAGTGATGCAGGCCTACCTGCACGCGGCTGCGCTCACCGGGCGCAGCCTGGACCACATCCTGGAATGGGTCGCCAACCCCATCGGCTCCCACGAACCGGAAGAGATCCTGCGCGAGCACCCCGCCGCCACCGACCACTGGGCCGGCCTGCTGCACGCAGCCCTCCGCGGCGACGACCGCACCGCCGGCAACACCGCCACGACCGTGCACCAGGCCATGGCGCTGTTCTTCCAACCCACGATCCGCCGGCGCTGCGTCCCCGGGCCAGGTCGAGCCGCTACCGACCTGGACCAGGTCATCGCCGTCGGCGGCACCATCTACCTCCTCGGCCGAGAGGACCCCTACGCCTCCGCGTCACCACTGATGACCGCCGTTGCTGAGCACGTCCTCGACCGGGGCCTGGCCGCCGCACAGAACTCGCCGCACGGGCGGCTCTGCCCTCCCCTGCTCGCCTGCCTCGACGAGCTACCCTCCACCGCGCCGCTACCGACCCTGCGGACCCGGATGGCCAACGAGCGGGCACTGGGTCTGTCGTTCATCTGGGCGGCGCAGACCCGCGCCCAGCTCGACGCCATCTTCGGTGAGCAGGAAGCACGGTCCGTGCTCGGACTGACCAACAACCTCATGCTCTTCGGTGGGTCCAAGGACGTCCGCTTCAACCAGGAGATGAGCGACCTGATCGGCACCGTACGGATCTCCCGGGCCGAGTGGAGCGCCGGCAAGTGGGGCGGCCGCAACTACCGCGGCGACGATATCCCCATCATCAGCGGCCCCGAGATCCGCCAGCTCAAAGAAGGGCGGGTGCTCGTCGTGTCCGAGAACGGGGCCCCCATCGTCGCTGCTCTCGACCGCGCCATCAACGGCCGCTCAGGGCGGCGCCTCCTGGCCGAGCAGCAGCAGCTGCGGACCCAGGTCGCGAACCACCGTGAACACGTCCCGGACCCAGCCGGGCAGCTCGCCCAAGTGCTTGCTGATGCCCGCGCCCACGGGCTCACCGCCGATAGCGGGACATCGGCATGAGCCTGCTCGTGTCTCCGTTCCCTCAGCCCGGGCCAGGACTCGACCAGGCCTATCACGACCTCGACATCGCAGAGCACGGGACACCCAAGCAACGGACGGCCCTGGGAGACATCACCAAACTGCCGCGGCCGTGGATCCCCGACACTCTCAGCCGGTCTCTACGGCGCGAGCTGTGGGACTGGCTCGACGACGTAGTGCCCTGGATCAACGAGCACCACACCTGGCAGATCGGCGCCGCCATCCCCGTCTGCTGGGACCGCCACCCCCACCTCGTCCTCGAGCTCACCACCGTCACCGACCTGCGCTACCGCGCCGCACGCTCCCTCACCGGCGACTCCCTCGAGGACTGGCACCGCTACTGCCTTCCCGCTTTCCTCGACCGGATGAACACCCGACTCCAAGGCAGCTGCGACACCAGACACAGCGGGTGGCCCGGACGACCACGGCACGCCAGGTTCAGTTCCGAACGCCCCGATCGTGCGGCTCGGCTTGCGGGAGACGTGACTACTTGGCCAGCACCCGGACAGAACGTCTCGGCTCTTGCCTCGCAGGACACCGCCGCTGACCTCGACCGCCCGGAGGCCACCAGCGGCGGCGGATGGAATGTTGATCCCTTCACCGGGGAGATCTTGGACTGAGTCTGGCGCTTATCTCAGCCTTGCCCCGTGCTAGAGTCGACGCTACAACGTCGACTTCAGGAGGGCTCGTGGCGGAACGGCAGCGGCGGCCGCACAACCAGTTGAAGGACGCGATGCGTAGGCACCTCGCAACGCTCAACGGTGGCCATGCCACGATCGCGGAGATCAAGGATGCAGTCGAGCCCGAGGTGGGGACGGCGCCGGACTCGTCCTACCGGAGCGCGCTCCAAGACGAGCGTCACTTCGAGCGCGTCTCCCGCGGGGTGTTCCGTCTCCGTGCCTAGCCATCGACCTCTGTCGGTGCTCCCTGCCACGGTTGCAGGCATGACCACCCCGACGTCCATCCCTTCCCTGGTGCGCCTCGCCGTCGCGCTGGGAGCAGAGGAGGCGGGCGGTTTCACCTCCGCCGAGACTGATCTCATCGGTAAGGCGACCTGCGATCAACCAAGGGCAGCCGAACTGCGGACTTTCCGCTCCATGATCCGGCAGGGGTTGGATCCGCTCGGGGATGCGTACTGCAGGATCCGCTCGCCCGAGGACCGTCGTCCGCTGGGTCAGACCTACACCCCTGCCGCGATCATCAAGTCGATGGTCGGCTGGGCAGCGGATCAGGGCATCCCCGCCCGCATCGTCGATCCCGGCGCGGGCTCGGGACGCTACCTGCTCGCAGCGGCGCGAAAGTTCCCTGACGCAGACCTTCACGGTGCCGACGTCGACCCGCTGGCCACCCTCATGCTCCGTGCCACTATCGCGGCCTCCGGGCTCAAGGATCGAACCACCGTGCATCTGGGCGACTACCGGGAGTTGAAGCTCGAAAGGATCGCAGGGCCGACACTCTTCATCGGGAATCCACCCTATGTTCGACACCACCTGATCGCGCAGAAGTGGAAGGCGTGGCTGCTCGCCACCGCCAAGCTCCGAGGGCTAGACGCGAGTGGGCTCGCGGGACTGCACGTGCATTTCTTCCTGGCCACCGCCGAGCATGGTCGTCCGGGGGACTACGGAGCCTTCATCACGTCCTCGGAGTGGCTCGACGTGAACTACGGAAAGCTCGTCCGGCAACTGCTTCTCGACGGACTTGGCGGGCAGTCGCTCCACGTCCTCGACGCGACCGCATCACCGTTCGCCGACGCGACCACAACGGGTGCGATTACATGCTTCAAGGTCGGGGAGCAGCCCGAGAAGATGAAGGTCCGACGCGTCGACTCCGTCGCCGACCTGGGCCGACTAGGGAAAGGTCGGGACATCTCGCGAGACCGTCTCGCCGAGTCGAGACGCTGGTCGCTGCTCACCCGGGTGACCCCGAAGGCTCCCGAAGGCTTCATCGAGTTGGGAGAGCTCTGCCGCGTGCACCGCGGCACGGTCACCGGAGCAAACGACGTGTGGGTTCAGCGAGAACCTGATCCCATGCTTCCCGAGTACGTGCTCTTCCCCGCAGTGACCAAGGCCCGCGAACTGTTCGGGGCTGGGGAACGCCTGGGCAATGTCGATGAGCTGCGTAAGGTCGTCGATCTGCCGGTCGACCTCGACATCTTCGAGGCCGCCGACCGAAAGCTCGTCGAGAAGTTCCTCAAGGCCGCCAGGGCGAAGAAGGCTCACCAGGGCTACGTGGCGACGAACCGCCGAGCCTGGTGGTCTGTCGGGCTCCGCGAGGCTGCACCCATCCTCGCCACGTACATGGCGCGGCGGCCCCCAGCGTTCGTGCGAAACGATGCGGCTGCCCGACACATCAACATCGCGCACGGACTGTACCCGCGTGAGGCGATCGCTCCCGCTGACCTCGACAAGTTGGCGCTCTTCCTGCGCCACAACGTGTCCATGACCGGAGGCCGCACCTATGCTGGTGGCTTGACGAAGTTCGAGCCGCGAGAGATGGAGCGTCTTGTGGTGCCCTCACTGGACTTGCTCCGGGCTGGGAGTCGGGATGATGCTAGTTCCGCCGCCGAGGTGGTCAACGGGTGACCTGACCCCGCAGATCGGGCGGGCCAGGGAGCTCTTCAAGGAGCAGCGGGTCACCGAGCCGTTGGAGATCTACTCCGACTACTTCGACCAATACCGGGCCAACGTGGAAGACCTGCTGGAGGCTTCGCTGGACCTCACCGTCCTGCCGGACATCGCCGAGGACTTCGTCATTGACGACGACAAGCGCTACGCCTTGCGCTACCTGGCCGCACCGTCCATTAGCGACGATGACCTCCAGGTGCTCGCTGACACGACCTTCTCCCGGCGTGCATTGAGGACCGACCCTGACGCCGTTCTTCGGATCCTGGACGCGGTCCTTGCGGGGCTCGATCGCGGTCGATTCCCCTGGGTCGCGGAGAACCGAGAGCCGACTGAGCAGGAGTTGGAGATCGCGACCATCGCGACGACGAGCCTCATCGCGTCGAGCCGCGCTCAGACCTTCCGACGGAACCATTCCAAGACCGAGCAGGAAGCCATGGTGGCCAATGCGCTGAAGGCGCACGGTTTCGTGCAGGTCCCCGCCCGTGACATCAGCAACCTGCGCGAGGCCCCTGACCCCGGTGAGTTCTGCCACGAGAGCTCGCTGGGAGGCAGCAAGGCCGACATCATCGCCGGGCTCTGGGACCATCGGACCCTCGCGATCGAGTGCAAGGTGTCGAATTCCGCTCTCAACAGCGTCAAGCGCGTGAACCGAGAGGCCGCTGCGAAAGCCTCATCCTGGCTCCGCAAGTTCGGCTCCGAACAGGTGATCCCAGTTGCGGTCATCTCCGGAGTTTTCAAGGGGCACAAACTGATCGAGGCACAGGACCAAGGACTTACGATCTTCTGGGCCCATGACCTCGATCAGATGCTCACCTTCATCGACAGCACGAAGAGCCGATAATCGGGCCTGCTGGCCGCGCGCAGCTTGAGTCTCTTGAGGCCCCGTACGTTGAGCGCGACGACCTATCCGCGCAGGGTTGCCTGGCTGTGCGACTGCATCGATCCGCTCGTTCGGCGCCGCTGGTTCCCCGCCTTGGTACTGACGCGACTGGCCGGACTGCCTCAGGGAGCCGTGGTGGTTCTTCCAAGACATGCCCTTTGGGGGCGATCGTGGAGAGGATCTCAACCGGAAGTCACCCTCGCGTCCTGGGTCTCGGTCAAGAAGCCGCTCCTCGGCCAGGAGTGCGGCGGGTCGGTGCGGGTGGGGCGTGGTGGGGATGATGCTCCGGCCGCCTGGGTAGTAGAGCGGCTTGACGCACGGTCGCCCAGGATCGCGCGGCTGGCAGGACCTTGTTCCGGAAAGGGGCGGGAGCTGTCGGGGATCGTTGTCCAGCGTTGCGCTTCCGCACCTGAGGTAGCTCCCTCATCTGGTTGTCGGTGGTCTTTCGTGGGTCGTCGTCCCACTCACGGACGCGCGACGCCAATGCAGACCGCACAGTGTCTTCGTCGGCGCCTGTGGCTTCCGCAATCGCGGCTACCCCGCGGGTCCAGTTCTCTGGCCCGGCGGCCGCAAGTACGGTGGCAGCGGCGTAGAGGGCTTCTAGGCCTGTCAGCTGGGTAAGGCGTTCGTCGAGGAGGCTGTCGCTGAGCTGGCTGCGGTTGTCTCGCAGGGTGGCGGCGAGGGCTTCTGGTCCGCGGCGCTCGAGGATGGCGGCGGGGTCCGACCCGTCCGGGAGGGTGACTAGCTGCGGGGTGACCCCGTGCTGGGCTAGGAGCCAGTAGTCGCGGTGGGTGGCCATCTGGCCGGCGAGGTCGCCGTCTGTGGCCACGAGCGGGCGCTCTGACTGCTGGGCCAGCTGTCGCGCCTGAGTCTCGGTTAGGGCTGTGCCCAACGGGGTGACGCCGACGCAGGCTCCGCCGCTGGCGAGGGTGACGGCGTGGGCGTCCATAAGCCCTTCGACCAGGACGGGGACGGCGCCGGCGTCCAGCAGTGCCTGGCTGGCGCCGTACAGGTGGTCGCCCTTGCGGAACAGGGGCGTCGAAGGGGTGTTGAGGTACTTGGGGCCGGCCTTCGCCTCATCGCCGTGGGCGGGGTTGCGGCGGCCGACGAAGCCGAGGACCTGGTCCTGGTCGGTGACGGGCATGACGGCGCGGTCTCGGAACCGGTCGATGAGGTTGCCGGTGCGGGTGCGGGAGGCTAGGCCGCTGGTCTCCAGCTCCAGGTCGCTCACGCCGCGGCCGCGGAGGTGATCCACCAGGTGGGTCCACCCGGCGGGGGCGTACCCGGGACGGATGTGCGGGTGGCCGGCGATGTCGTGCCCGAACCGGTCGCCGAGGTACTCCCGGGCCCAGCCGTGGCCGTCGACGAGCCGGTGCTCGTAGTAGTCGAGTGCCATCGCGTTGACCGCGGCAAGCCGGTCCACCGGCACCGGGGACTCCTGCCGTTCCTGCGCCCGGTCCCACTGCTGGGCCAACTCGGCCTCGCTGTACTCGAGCGGGTCAGGCCCGAGGTCGCGGATCCGGGCCAGGAGCGCCAACGCCGCGGCGGGCGACTCCTCCTGCTCGCTCGGCACGGCATCGTCCTGGGTCGGGTCCACGGGGTCGTCGGCGACCACGCTGGTGAAGTGGGTCTCTACCTCCTCGTGGGTGGGGGCGTGCTCCGGGGCTTGGTCGTCCTGGTGGTCGTAGAGGTCCATGGGGGGCTGGTCCTCCGCCGGGGTGTGGTGATCGTTCTCAGGTGGGGGTGTGGAGGTCATCAGTGAGATCCGCCACGTCATCGCTTGAGCATCGTCGACGTCGGCCCCGTCCGCTGGGACTTGTTGGAGTAGGTCAGCGACCGGCCATCCTCGGGCGGTGGCTTGGTCGATGGTGGTGACCAGGGCGGGCCACCACGGGCTGTCCTGCATGGTTGCGGCACGCTCGCGGCCGACCTGGTCGACCAGTTGGGCGTGCCAGTCGGCCGCGAGCGTGTGCTGGGCGTCGACCTCGGTGGCGACCGCGGGGGAAAGGTCTCGGTTGATCCGCCACCACAGGGCCGCGCAGGCGTGGTCGTCGGGGAGCGGCCCACCGGCGGTCAGCGCGACCGCCACGGCGGCGGGTGCGTCAACTCCGGCCCGGGACAGGCCGGCCAGCCTCTCGGCGAGCAGCGGCGCGAAACAGTCTCCGTGAGTCGCGGGGGACGCCGCATGGATGAGGTCGCCGAACTCGGCCATGGCGGGTTGGCGCCCCATCCGCAACGAGGTGTTCAGGTCGTGCTGGTGCAGCGCGTGCGCCTTCGCGACCTGGCGTGGCCCGGTGGGACGCAGGTCGGTGTCGTCGACCTGGTTCGCGGCGCGCCAGACTTGCACCCGTGCGAGCAGGTCTGGTTCTGGCCGGTGCGTGCCCTGTCGCGCCCACACCGGGGTGTCGATGGCCCGTGACTCGTCGGCGACCTGATCGGCGAGCTCGCGGACCAGGTTGGCGCGTTCGGTGAGGTAGGTCGACCACTGGGGGTCAGCGGCCAGGGATGCCGGGACTGCTGGCAGCCAGGGCAACGGCCCCGGGCCGGCGTTGCGCAGGCCGGTGTCGTCCAGGCGCCATCCGAGCACGGCGGCTGGGTCGGCGGCGGTGTCGAGCGCGCGTGTGACCGCGGCCTGCCGAAGGGCCGCGACGGGGTCGATGTCGTGGGCCGACAGCAGGATCAGGTGAGCCCGCAGCGTGGGCCAGGCGGGGGACTGGGCGAGTTCTGGGACAAGGTGGGCCGCGCGTTCCAGACGCTCCACACCGGCGTTGCCGAGGCGTTGCTCGGCGGCGAAGGTGAGCGCGTCGACGTACCGCGTCGCGGCGTGGCCCAACGCGGCCGAGGCCGAGGCCTCTTCGCGGATCAGGGTGTGCACGGACCGGGGTGCGTCGTCCCGGGCGAGGATGCTCTCGAGCACGTCGGTGGCGGTCGGGGGGATCGCGTTGCGGGGCTGGATGAGGGTGTGCGGGTCGCCGTCGCCGACGACCTCGAGGTAGGCGTGGTTCGCGGCTTTCCCGCGGGTCATCATCGTGTAGAACTGCTGCCGCGACTCTTGCCCGCCGATGAGGCCATGCATGGTGTTGACCGAGAGCCCTTGGGCGGTGTGCACCGTGGAGGCGTACCCCAGCTCGGTCGAGGCCTCGACGTAGGTCGCCGGCAGGGTCAGGTGCCGCCCGGTGTCCCGGTGCCGGACCGCGAGGTCGCCGCTGTCGGTGACATCGAGGATGTGCCATCGGTCGCCGTTCTTGACGAAGTCGGTGGCGCTCAACCGCAGCGAGCGGTCGTTGCTGCGGGTGATGATGAGGTCGCCCGGGCTGGCCTCGTTTCCGTCGGCCAGGGTCCGCGTGCGGACCGGTATCTCACCGTCGCGGTCCAGCCTGTCGGCGCGGGCGCGCTGGTTGAGGTGGCTGACCAGGTCACGGGTCGGGGCGAGCATGATGGAGTCTCGTCCGGCGTCGGTGTCGGCCCTCCAGGCGGCGAAGACCTGGTCGGCCATGGTGCCGGCGTCACCCACGTGGACCCGTTGCTGGTCCAGGTAGAAGCCCAACGCGGCGGTGTCTCCGTGACGGAGCGCCAGGGAGGCGGCGCCTTCGGCGGGGTCGGTGAACCGCATCAGCTCGGTCAACCGGACGCTGCCGTGGGTGGCCTCGATGTCGCGAAGGACCCCGCCGGCGCCGATGGCCGCGAGTTGCTGGTCGTCGCCGATGAGCCGGACGCTGGCGCCTTGGGTGAGGGCGTAGTCGACTGCGGCGTGAAGCGACAACGTGTCGGCCATCCCGGCCTCGTCGATGAGGACTAGGGTGCCGCGGCCGATCTGCTCGGCCAGGGCCTGGCCGTTGGTGCTTTGCTCGCCGGCGAGGTGGTGGGTCAGTGCGGCGAGGGTGTCGGTGGAGGTGCCGATCTGGTCGCGCAGCTGGCCCGCGGCAGCGGCTGACGGGGCCAGCCCGAGGACGGTGCCCCCGGAGGCCTCCCAGGCCCGGGTGAGGGCGGACATGGCGGTGGTCTTGCCCGCGCCGGCGGGGGCGATCGCCAGCTGCACCCGAGACTCTGAGGTCGCCATCCGTCGCACCAGCGACGCCTGACCGGGGTTGAGGCGCACCCCGTTGGCTTCCAGTTCGAGCAGGGCGACACCCACCGAGGTCTCGGTGGCGACGCGGCCGCCGTCGCGGCCGGCGGCATCGAGCAGGAACTGCTCGGCCTGCAGCACGGCGGAGGAGGTGAACAGCTGTGAGCCGGCGACGGTGTAGACGCTGGACCCGTCCCTGCGGCGAAGCGGTGCGGGCTCAGCGGTGGCGACGTCCCGAGGCTTGGGCAGCGGGGTGCTGTGCGCCTGCAGGGCACGGTCGACGAGTTCGTCGACGAGGTGGTGCGCGTGCTCCAGGGGCGTGTTCACTGACCGGGCGACGCGTTGTGCCTCGGCGCGCACGTGCCACACCTGCCAGGTCGCTCGCCGGGCCTGGATGGTCTGGATCATCTGGGCCGCGCGGCGGGTCACCCACTGCTCACCGGGGTGGTCCCAGCCCGGCCCGGGGCTCTCGGAGAACGCGCCGGCGACCATGTGCTCAAGCTGCGCCTGACCGCCGAGGACGTGGCGCGCCTCGGCCGCCCACTGGGTGCGTTGCTCGGCCAGGGTGCGCGGTTCGTGCTTGTCTTGCCGGGTCTGCAGGGTGGCCTGCTGGGCGAGTTTGACCGCTTCGACGGCGGTCGGTGGCCGCCCGTGCCGGGACTGGAACTCCTGGGCCAGGACGTCGCGGCGGGCCTCGATGTCGGCCCGCCGCGAGGACCACCTTTTGTTGAGCTCGGCCGGCACGCCGATGACCTCCCGGACGGGTCGTTTGCGGGCGTCGTCGCTGGGTCGGTCGGCGAAGCGCAGGCCGACCTTGCCGAGGTGCTGCTCTAGGGCGGTGTTGTAGGTCTCGGACGCGGCCACGGTCGCCTTGAACAGGACCCGACCGTCGATCGAGAGCCACTTGCCGTCGAGGGTCTGCACCTTGTTCGCGACCGCGACGTGGGTGTGCAGGTCGGGGTCACCGGCCCGTGAGTCGCGGTGGGTGAACGCTGTCGCGACGAGCCCGGTGACGTCGACCTGGCGGGCGCCGCCGGTGCCGGTGCGGGTGAACAGGGCGTGGTCCTCGATGAACTTCAGCGCGTCTTTGACTGCGGCCTGGTGGGCGAGCTCGATCGTCGCGGCAGTGGCCTGGTCGGCGACCGCCCACAGCGCGGACACGCTCTTGACGGGGGAGAACGCGAGGTCGTAGCCGGCGACCGCGGTGCTCGATGGGCGGGAGGCTTTCGCGATCAGACCCGCCAGTTCCCGCTCGTCCTGAGGGTCACGTCCGTGCTCGGCACGGAACATCTCGATGGCCACCTCGGTGCGCACTCTTGCCCTGGTGTCGAGGTCGACCGCGGTCCCCGCGGGCAGACCCTTGTCGCGGTTGATCTTGTCGAGCCGGCCGGCGACCTTCTTGCGCAGCTCGCCTAGGTCTCCCTCGATGACCGGGTAGGCGCGCCCCATCAGCATCGCACGGTCCAGGGCGGCCTCATCCGCGTCTGGAGAGCCCCTACGGACCCGCGTCACGGCGTCCTCACCCAGGGGTTGGATGCCGTAGCCGAACAGGTTCTGCATGTGCTCGGCGGCGACCTCGTCGCCAGCCTCCAGGCCGATGACCCCGGCCATCCCGGCCCCCACCCACACACCGGGGGTTTCACCGCGTTCGGTGTAGTAGCTGGCCAGCCCGGCGTGCCCCACCTCGGTGGCGTCCTGGCGCGCAACCTGCCGGGTCAGGTAGTCATACCCCGACCCCGCGGTCAGCTTGTGAATGGTCATCGCCACACCTAGATAAAGCGGTGCCGCAGAGCCCGGCGTTCGAGAACGTGACGCATCAACGAGCCGGGAGTGCAAGAGGTGTGTCCGGTTTGGGGGCTCTGTTCAGAATGACGTGCCGGGCGTTGGGGGCGGTGCGTCGCGTCGGTCCGGGGTTGGTGCAGGCAGGGTGGACGGTAGAGGCGTATCGGGGCCTTGTGGACGGTGTGAGCAGTGTCAGAGTGAGTGGTGAAAGGGCGTGATGGGTGATGGTGGCGAGCAGGGCGCAGCAGGTGCGGGCGGCGGCGCGACGTCGCGCGGTGCTGGCGCAGGAGAAACGGCGGGCCCAGGAGAAGGCCCGGGAGAAGAGGTGCGCCGACCTGGGGGTGGCGGTGTCGGTGGCCCTGGCCCAGCGTGATGAGGCCGTGGAGCACCTCGAGTTGCAGGCGGGCCAGGCGCTGGACGCGTTGATGGGGGAGGGGTTCACCGTGGACGAAGCGGTGCAGTGGAGCGGCGTGGAAGAGATGAGCAGCAAGGAGGCGCAGCGGCTGCGCAAGATGGCCCAGGAAGCCAGCCGCGATCAGGACACTGGAGAACGTGGTCTGAGCTCTGAGCCGCCGGCGGCAACCGAGTAGCTGACTGTGGGGCGGGTGTCGGCGGAACTGCTGCACCGGGCAAGCACCGACCCCGAGGTGCTCGCCCGCTACCGGGCAAGAATAATCACCGTGCCCGGCTCGGACTGTGCCTGGTGGACCGGCGCGATCGCGGGCCGTGGACATGGCAGAGTCTGGGTCGGCCAAGGGCGCGTCGTCATCGCCCACCGGCTCGCCATGGCCATCGCCTGGGGAGCGGAGGCGGCAGCAGCGGTCCAGGTCGGCGGGCACCGATGTGACAACCCGCTGTGCCAACGCATCCACCCGGACCACGTCGTCGCCTCCACACACAAACAGAACCGGCTCGAATGGGTCACCCGGCGCGACCTGGCGGGCTCCCCCCTGGGGGACTCTCGAGGATCTCGCGGCCGCGCCCACGAACTACGAGACCTGGCCCGCCGTCACCCCGACCTGCTGGCGCAGGAACTGGGCCGACTACAGCGCCGCTACGGCGAGCAACTGCCCCTGTGGTGACCTGCAAGCCGCGTCAGCACCCGAGAGGAGACGACTACATCGGACGCAGCCGCCCACCGTCAATGCACAGGAGGTGTTAGGCCCTCGTCGACTTCCGGGACGGGCAAGTTTGTCGGGCCGTTTCACCCCGTCCAGCCACTCGCCCGTCACCACACCCGGCTCTGGGCTGTGGATAGCGTCTGCGGTCCGTCGGTGGTCTCGGGCACCATAGGGACTACTGCAGCGCCTGCAGCGCCCGGTTCTAGTGGAAGGTCTTGGATGTGGGTGGAATCGAGAACGCGGTGCACGGGGGCCGAGGGTTGCGGGCCCGGGAGGACTCGCGGACCGGCCAGGACGAGGCTGGTTGGCCAGAGGTGGCGTATGAGTCAATCCGGGCGATCAACCATCTGACTTGCCAGGGGTATGCGGTGCCGGCGCCGCTGCTGTACGACGTCCTCGGCAACCTGAAAGGTGTCGGGTATCTGCTGCCGCAGGCATTGACCCAGTTGGGGGAGGGGTTAGAGAAGTCCCTAGCCGAGTACGACGTCTATGACACTGCAGGGAACCCGCACGAGAGCATCGACCTCGCACGGGGACATCTATTGACGGCTGCCGACGCGGCACGCACCCTCGGTGCCGCGCTCGAGGCCGCCCAGAGCGTGGTCGCGGGGCAGGGTTCCCGTAGCAAGGAGCACCTGGGGAGTGGTCAGATGTGAGTGCTAGGAACGATCTCGGTCCAGGTGTTCGGGCTGCTCAGTCAGCGCATGTCACCGGCCCTTCGTGCGGAACCCCTCGTTGCTGCTGACGGCCCTGTGCTGTTACGGCATAGGTATCGCCACCCTGAGGACTGCGACGTTCCCGGGGTGTAAACGGCTCAGGACGCGCCGTCCCCGGCGTGGCCTTCGTCCTGGCCGTGTGCCGGTGAGGGGCGCTCGACGTCGGAGGCCTCGTAGCCCCACTTGGTCAGTGCGGCAATGACCCGGGGGCCCAGTCGTCGGGTTGCGCCAGGTGCGCGTCGCTCTTGTCCTCCCAGTCGGCCAGATTCAGCATCGTCGCGGGGCCTTCGGGCCGGCCGGTTCGTCGGCCAGCTCGGTGGCCTGGGCAAACCATCACACCACCCATCAATGCACCCGAGAGGGTGTTATGGGCTCAGAGGCGGCTGAGGACCAGATAGGGTGCAACGTCGGGTCTCGGACCGACCCTGCCGCTGATTGTCACTTGGGGGTGACCGGCGGTGCGCACGCCGGCGCGCTGCAGGATGTTCCGGACGGCGCCGTGGGACCGGCCGGTGAGTTCGGCCAGCTTGCGCAGGGACCCGAACCGGCCTGGTGCTCGCGCACGACGTAGGCCTTTACATGGTCGGGCAGGTACCGGCCGGGCGCCGCCGATTGAACTGGCGAAGGTGAGCCTGGTAGATCTTGTTCATGACCGGTAGTGACCCAAAGGCTTTCGATGAGTTGTATGCCGAGGCAGGCAGGCTTCGTGGTGAGGGTCGGTCCCGGGAAGCCGTGGCTGTGCTGATGCGCGCGATGGAGATTGCGACCATCCCCCACCGGTGGGCGGCGGCCGCGTGGCTCGCTGGCCGGGTGTACCGCGACCTGCACGAGTACCCCTCCGCCATCAACTATTACACCCAGGCCCGGGACGTGTACGCCCGATTGGGCCCGGACAAGAAGGTCGCCGACTGCACCCTGAGCCTGGGGGTCGTGCACCACGCGGTGGGGGAGTACGGGCCCGCGCGGGAGGCCTACACGCAGGCCCGGGACATGTACACCCGGCTCGGCCAGGACAAGAACGCCGCCGACTGCACCCTGAACCTGGGGATCGCGCACCGGGCGGTGGGGGAGTACGGGGCGGCGCGGGAGGCCTATGAGGCGGCTCGGGACGTGTACGCCCGGTTGGGCCTGGACCAGGAAGCCGCTGGCTGCACCCAAGGCCTGGGGGTCGTGCACGAGGCGGTGGGGGAGTACGGGGCGGCCCGGGAGGCCTATGAGGCGGCTCGGGACGTGTACGCCCGGTTGGGCCTGGACCAGAAGGTCGCGGACTGCACCCTGAACCTGGGGAACGTGCACCAGGCGGTGGGGGAGTACGGGCCCGCGCGGGAGGCCTATGAGGCGGCCCGGGACGTGTACACCCGGTTGGGCCTGGACAAGGAAGCCGTTGGCTGCACCGTGAACCTGGGGATCGTGCACCGGGCGGTGGGGGAGTACGGGGCGGCCCGGGAGGCCTATGAGGCGGCTCGGGACGTGTACGCCCGGTTGGGCCTGGACCAGAAAGCCGCTGGCTGCACCCACGGCCTGGGGGTCGTGCACCACGCGGTGGGGGAGTACGGGGCGGCCCGGGAGGCCTATGAGGCGGCTCGGGACG
>NZ_CM180091.1:0-3360413 GCF_059025165.1 Serinicoccus sp. JS2-9 | reverse complement strand
CCCCGCCTCAGCAGAGGCGGGGCCTTCGTCATGCTTCAGGGGTTTGGCAGACTGCCTCGGCATGACACCTCGTCTCTTCAAGCCGGTGACCCTGCGTGGCCTGACTGTTCCCGGTCGCGCCTGGGTATCGCCGATGTGCCAGTACTCCTGTCGGCCCAGCGAGCCCGGTTTCGTCACCGACTGGCACCTGGCGCATCTGGGCGGCTTCGCGATCGGGGGAGCCCCCCTGGTCATGAGCGAGGCCACCGCCGTGACCAAGGACGGCCGGATCTCGCCCTGGGACGCCGGACTGTGGGAGGACCAGCAGGTGGTGGCCTGGCAGCGCGTGGTGTCCCTCGTGCACGGCGCCGGCGCCCGGGCCGGGATCCAGCTGGGGCATGCCGGGCGCAAGGGGTCGACCTTTCCTCCGTTCCACGAGCGCGGCGGCACGGTGACCGATGCCGACGGCGGGTGGCAGACGGTCGCGCCGACCGCGGCGGCCTTCGGCGACCTCGCGGCTCCCCGCGCGATGGGCCAGCAGGACATCGACCACGTCGTGCGGGCCTTCGGCGCTGCTGCCCGCCGTGCGGTGGCCGCCGGCTTCGACCTGGTCGAGGTGCACGGCGCCCATGGCTACCTGCTCGCGGAGTTCCTGAGCGCCGTCGTCAACGATCGCGGTGATGGGTATGGCGGATCGCTCGAAGGGCGAGCCACCCTCCTGCTCGCGGTGCTGGAAGCGATGCGAGCTGCGCTCCCGGAGTGCATGCCCCTGCTGGTCCGCCTGTCCGCGACGGACTGGGCGCAGGGTCAGGTCGAGGACGACGTGGAACGCACGGTGGCCCTGTGCCGGTGGCTCGCCGAGGCGGGGGTCGACCTCATCGACGTCTCGAGCGGTGGCAACCTTCCAGCGCCGCACATCCCGGTCGGTCCGGGCTATCAGACGCGGTTCGCCGCAGCGGTTCGTGAGGCAGTCTCCGTGCCCGTGAGCACGGTGGGCATGATCACGCAGCCGCGTCAGGCCGAACATGTGCTCACCAGCGGACAGGCCGACGTCGTCATGCTGGGCCGGGCAGCACTTGCGGACCCTCGATGGTGGCACCGAGCCGCCCACCAGCTCGGCCACGACCTGCCCTGGGTCGCCCCCTACGACCGGGTGCAGGACCGTCACGTCTACTGACAGCCTGCAAGTTCTTGCGAAAGACTGTTGTCTTTCCCACAAGCGCGGGGTTAGATTGAAAGGCAGTCACTGACGCCTGTCCCCTTGGAGTCCCGCAATGACGCGTGTTCTGCTCGCCGGCGCCCTCGGCGCCGCCTTGCTGTCCTCGACCGCCCTGGTGGCGTCCCCGCTCACCGATGCGGTCGTCCCTGCGGCCGTCGCGGCCGAGCCTCGCACCGTGACCCTGGTGGGAGACCTCCAGGCTGAGCTCGGCTGCGAGACCGACTGGGACGCGGCCTGCGAGGCCACCGTGCTGGAGCCGGTGGAGGGCAGTGGGACGGCATACTCCGCTGTCTTCGAGGTACCGGAGGGCAGGTGGGAGTACAAGGTCGCGCTCGACGGCGGCTGGGACGAGGCGCACCCGGCGGACAACCTCCCCCTGGTCCTCGAGGGGCCGGCCAGCCTGGAGTTCTCCTTCGACGACGAGAGCGACGCCATCGGCGTCGCGCCGACGCAGCTGGCAGGCCCGGCGTCCGAGGCGGATGCCGACCTCGCGCGGGACAGTCTGCGTGCTCCCGTCACCGGTGAGCAGTTTTACTTCGTCATGGCCGACCGGTTCGCGAACGGCGATGCCTCGAACGACACCGCTGGGATCGAGGGCGACCGCCTCGACCACGGCTTCGACCCGACCGACAAGGGCTTCTTCCACGGAGGTGACCTGGCCGGGGTCATGGACCGGCTGGACTACATCGAGGGTCTGGGCACGACCGCCATCTGGCTCACCCCGAGCTTCAAGAACCGCCCGGTCCAGGGGTCTGGTGCCGACGCCTCTGCGGGCTACCACGGCTACTGGGTGACCGACTTCACCCAGATCGACCCGCACCTCGGGACCAACGAGGAGATGAAGGCGCTCATTGACGAGGCGCACGCCCGGGGGATGAAGGTCTACTTCGACATCATCACCAACCACACGGCCGACGTCATCAGCTACGAGGAGGGGGAGTACTCCTACATCGACAAGGCCACCGAGCCCTACCGCGACGCGGCCGGCAACGTCTTCGACGACCGTGACTACGTCAACAAGCCCTTCCCACTGCTCGACCCCGAGACCTCCTTCCCCTACACGCCCGTCTTCCGCATCGAGGAGGACGCGAGCGTCAAGGTCCCGGAGTGGCTCAACGACCCGACGCTCTACCACAACCGGGGCGACTCGACCTTCGCCGGCGAGTCCAGCACCTATGGCGACTTCGTCGGCCTCGACGACCTCTTCACCGAGAACCCCGAGGTCGTGGACGGCATGGTCGACGTCTACTCCACCTGGGCGGACTTCGGCATCGACGGCTTCCGCATCGACACCGTCAAGCACGTCAACCTGGAGTTCTGGCAGGAGTTCAGCCCGCGCGTGCTCGAGGCGGCCCGCGCCGGCAACGACGACTTCTTCATGTTCGGTGAGGTCTACGACAGCAACCCGGAGTACCTCTCGACCTTCTCCACCGAGGGGCAGCTGCAGGCCGTCATCGACTTCGGCTTCCAGGCGCGTTCCGTCAGCTTCGCCCGGGGCGGCGCCACCACCGACCTGCGCACCTTCTACGCGCAGGACGACTACTACACCGACGCCGACTCCAACGCTTACCAGCTGCCGACCTTCACCGGCAACCACGACATGGGTCGGGCCGCGATGATGCTCGCAGGTGACTACTCGGGGGAGGAGCTGCAGTCGCGGGTCGAGCTGACCAACGCGCTGATGTTCCTCACCCGTGGCCAGCCGGTCGTCTACTACGGCGACGAGCAGGGCTTCGTCGGCGACGGTGGCGACAAGGATGCGCGACAGGACATGTTCGCCACGCAGGTGCAGGAGTATGCCGAGGAGCCGGTCATCGGTGCCCCGGCCGGCTCGATGGATCGCTACGACACCGCGCACCCGCTCTACACCCAGATCGCCGGCCTGAGCGAGCTCGTGGCCGAGCACCCGGCGCTGGCCGATGGCGCCCAGATCCACCGCTACGCCAGCTCCGGCGCAGGGATCTACGCCTTCTCCCGGATCGACGCCGAGGAGCTCGTGGAGTACGTCGTCGTCGCCAACAACTCCACCGAGACGCAGGCTGCGCAGCTGCCCACCTACGGCGACCGCATCACCTACCGCGGCATCTACGGCGACGACGCCCGGCTCCGGGCCGACCGGGAGGGCCGGATCGACGTCGAGGTCGCCCCGCTGTCCGTCGAGGTCTACGAGGCCCAGCGCTCGGTCCGCAAGCGCGCCGAGGCGCCCGCCGTCTACCTCAACTCGCCGTCCGCCGGCGCAGTGGTCGGTGGCCGCGCCGAGATCGGGGCCTCGGTCCCGGAGAACACCTTCGCGCAGGTGACCTTCGCCTACCGCCCGGTCGGCACGCAGGAGTGGACGGTGCTCGGCACCGACGACAACGCGCCCTACCGGGTCTTCCACGACGTCAGCGGTATGCCGTTCGGCACGCTGCTGGAGTATCGCGCCGTCCTGCAGGACGCGTCGGGCAACGTGTCGACGTCCTCGGGCTACGGCACCGTCGGTGAGGCGACCTCCGGCGGCGGCGATGGCGGTGGCGGCACCGGCCCGGTCGGCCCGGTCGAGCAGCCGGACGCCGTGAGCGTGCCCGGCAACCACAACTCGGAGATGGGCTGCCCCGACGACTGGCAGCCCGACTGCGACCAGGCTCAGCTGGCGCTGGATGCCGGTGACCTGGTCTGGAAGGGCACCTACGACCTCCCGGCCGGAAGCTACGAGTACAAGGCCGCCATCAACCGGTCGTGGGACGAGAACTACGGCGGCGGCGGCCAGCAGGGTGGGAGCAACATCGCCTACACCGCACCCGGCGGCCCGGTGACCTTCTTCTACGAGCACGCCCGCCACTACGTCACCTCGGACGCCGAGGGCCCGATCATCACGGCGCCGGGCAGCTTCCAGGACGAGATCGGCTGCGGTGGCGACTGGTCGCCCGACTGCATGCGCTCCTGGCTGATCGACCCCGACGGCGACGGGACCTACACCTGGTCCACGACCCAGATCCCGGCCGGCAACTACGAGTTCAAGGTCGCGCACGGGCTGTCCTGGGACGAGAACTACGGCGCCGACGGCGCGCGGGACGGCAGCAACATCGGTTTCTCCGTGCCCGGCGACGGCGTCGTCACGACGATCAGCTACGTCCTGGAGACGCACCAGATCAGCGTGACCACCTCCGAGGCCGGCGTCGCTCCCGACCTCACCACGGCCCGCGCCTACTGGCTGGCCGAGGACCTGCTGGCCTGGCCGGCCGACGGCGTGGACGACCCGAGCCTGCGCGACTGGCGGCTGCACTGGTCGCCCGACGGCGGTCTCGCGGTCGACGCCGAGGCGATCACCGGGGGTGACTCGGCCGGGCTCACCTACGACCCGGACGGCCTGCCCGCCGACGTCGTCGAAGACTTCCCGCACCTCGAGGGCTACCTCGCGCTCCGCCTGGACTCGAAGGTCGCGCGCGACGCCGACGAGATCCTGCAGGGCCAGGTCGCGGTCGCGATGTACGACGACCTGGGCCGGCTCCGGGACGCGACCGGGGTGCAGATCCCCGGGGTCCTGGACGACCTCTACGCCGACAGGGCTGACCGCGCCGAGCTCGGGGTCAGCTGGAGCGGGGTGTCCCCGGCGCTGCGACTCTGGGCCCCGACGGCCCAGGACGTCGACCTGCTGCTGTGGCCGCAGGGTGGGGACGGTGAGCCGACCCGCGTCGACATGCGCCGCACCGACGACGGGGTCTGGACCGCCCGCGGCAAGCGAGACTGGACCGGGATGGAGTACCGCTACGAGGTCGACGTCTTCGTGCCCTCGACGGGTGCCGTCGAGGTCAACGAGGTGACCGACCCGTACTCCGTGGCCCTGACGTTGAACAGCGCACGGTCCGTGATCGTCGACCTCGACGACGAGCAGTGGCAGCCCGAGCTGTGGCAGGAGGCCAGTGCGCCGACGCTGCGGGACGAGGTGGACCAGACCATCTACGAGCTGCACGTGCGCGACTTCTCGATGGCCGACCCGGATGTCCCGGAGGAACTGCGGGGGTCCTACCTCGCGTTCGCGGAGGACGGCTACGGTCGTCGCCACCTGGAGGCGCTGGCCGAGGCGGGCATGAACACCGTGCACCTGCTGCCGACCTTCGACATCGCCTCGATCGAGGAGGACCCGGAGGCGCAGACCGCGCCGGACTGCGACCTCGAGTCCTTCGCCCCGGACAGCGAGGAGCAGCAGGCCTGCGTCATGGCTCAGGCCGACACGGACGCCTTCAACTGGGGCTACGACCCGTGGCACTTCATGGCTCCGGAGGGCTCCTACGCCTCGAGCGCCGAGGGCGCCTATGGCGGCGCCCGCGTGGCCGAGTTCCGCACGATGGTCGGTGGTCTGCACGACTCCGGTATGCGCGTGGTTCTGGACAAGGTCTTCAACCACACGGCGCAGTCGGGTCAGGGTGACAAGAGCGTCCTCGACCAGGTGGTGCCGGGCTACTACCACCGGCTGGGCGCCACCGGTCAGGTCGAGACCTCGACCTGCTGCCAGAACGTCGCCACCGAGCACGCCATGGCCGAGAAGCTCATGGTCGACTCCGTGGTCGTGTGGGCCCGGGACTACAAGGTCGACGGCTTCCGGTTCGACCTCATGGGCCACCACAGCCGCGAGAACATGGAGGCGGTCCGGGCGGCGCTGGACGAGCTCACGCTCCGCCGTGACGGGGTCGACGGCTCGGCGATCACGCTCTATGGCGAAGGGTGGAATTTCGGGGAGGTGGCCGACAACGCCCGCTTCTACCAAGCCTCGCAGGGTCAGCTCGACGGCACGTCCATCGCGACGTTCAACGACCGGCTGCGTGACGGGGTCCGCGGCGGCGGTCCGTTCGACGAGGACCCGGGCGCGGAGAAGGGCTTCGCGACCGGAGGCACGAGCGCGAACGACACCGACCTGGTCCAGGTCGGCCTGGCCGGCAACCTCGCGGACGTGGAGCTGCGCAGCCAGGAGACGGGCGAGGAGGTGACCGGCGCCGAGATCTCGTACAACGGCTCTCCCGCCGGCTACGCCGCGCACCCGGACGAGATCGTCAACTACGTCGACGCGCACGACAACGAGACGATCTTCGACGCGCTGACCTTCAAGCTGCCGCAGGACACCCCGATGGAGGAGCGGGTGCGGCTCAACACCGTGGCCTTGTCCACCACGGCGCTGTCGCAGTCGATCAGCTTCTGGCACGCCGGTGCCGACCTGCTGCGCAGCAAGAGCCTGGACCGCAACTCCTACAACAGCGGCGACTGGTTCAACGTGCTCGACTTCACGATGACCGACAACGGCTTCGGCCGTGGCCTTCCGCCGGCGGCGGACAACTCCGACAAGTGGGACCTCATGCGCCCGCTGCTCGCCGACGCCACCCTGGCGCCGGAGCCCGAGGACATCGAGACCGCGTCGGCGGCCGCCCAGGACCTGCTCCGGCTGCGCTTCTCCACCGAGCTGTTCCGCCTGGGTGACCCCCAGCTGGTGCAGGAGAAGGTCTCCTTCCCCGTCTCCGGCACCGAGGACGGCGACCCGCAGGTCATCGTCATGCGGATCGACGACACCGTCGGTGCCGACGTCGACCCTGAGCTCGAGGGTGTCGTGGTGGTCTTCAACGCCAGCGGCGACGAGGTCACGCAGGTGGTTCCCGGGCTGGAGGGCGCCGACCTGGCGCTGTCCCCGGTGCAGGCCGAGGGCGCGGACGACGTCGTGCGTTCCGCGAGCTGGGACGCCGCGTCCGGCACGGCACAGGTCCCCGCGCAGACCGTGGCGGTCTTCGTCCAGCGTTGATCGAGGCGGCAGGATGGTCGGCGTGGATCACGTCGACCTCCTGCACGCCCGAGCACACTGGCTGACCCGCGACCATGTGGCCCTCCCGCCGACGACGCTGCCGCCAGGGACGGGCGCCGAGGACCTCTCCTGGAGCCTCGGGGTGGCGCCGGACGGGGGCCTGGACCCCGCGTCACCGGAGGAGCAGCTGGACCTGGCCCTGCTCGACGGCGCGCTGCCGCCACGGCTCGCCGAGCGCCACCCGCACCTGGCCTCGTGCTACCCCCTGAAGCTCGTCGACGACAGCCGCGTCGAGGTGGTGCTCCTCGGGCAGGTGGCGCTGCTCGGACACTCGCGCACCGGGGAGCTCCGGGTCGCCACGCACCTGCAGGTGCCCGGCGTGCTCGACGACGTGTATGCCGACGCCGCCACCCGACGCGCCTACGGGCCGAGCTGGACGGGAGAGGTGGGGCACCGCATACCCACCGTCAGCGTGTGGGCGCCCACCGCACGGCACGTGCACCTGCTGCTGTGGGACGGGGTCCCGCCGGATCAGCAGCAGGCATGGGAGCCGACCGGGGAACCCATGCGGGTGCCGATGACGCGGCACGAGGACGGGGCCTGGACCGTGACGGGAACCCCGGCCTGGGCCGGGCGGTGCTACCGGCTGGAGCTCGAGCACGTGCTGCCGCGCACGGGGGAACACCGCCGGGTGACCGCGACCGATCCGTGGTCGACGGGCCTGGCTCTGGACTCGACCCACTCGGTGCTGGTCGACCTCGAGGATCCGGCGCTCGCGCCTGAGCGCTGGCGCGAGACCCCTTCGCCGCGACCGATCCGCGCCGTCGACCAGGCGATCTACGAGCTGCACGTGCGTGACTTCTCCCGGGACGACGAGCAGGTGCCGGCGGAGCACCGGGGAAGCTACCTCGCGTTCGCCGACGAGGGGCCGGGGCGCCGCCACCTGCGCCGGCTCGCCGAGGCAGGCCTCACGACGGTGCACCTGCTGCCGACCTACGACCTGACGTCGGTGCCGGAGGACCCGGCCGAGCAGCTGCCGATCGACGAGGGTGCGCTCGCGGAACTGCCCCCCGATGGCAGCGAGCAGCAACGCCGGGTGCGCGCGCACGCGCTGCGCGACGCCTTCAACTGGGGCTACGACCCGTGGCACTTCCTCGCGGCCGAGGGGTCCTACGCGTCCTCGGCCGGCACGGCGCACGGAGGAGCGCGGACGCGGGAGTTCCGCACCATGGTGGGCGCGTTGCACGAGCTCGGCCTGCGGGTGGTGCTGGACCAGGTCTACAACCACACGACCGACTCCGGGTTGCACCGTGCCTCGGTCCTGGACCGGATCGTCCCCGGCTACTACCACCGGCTCGACGGCGACGGGATGGTGGAGACCTCCACCTGCTGCCAGAACCTGGCGACGGAGCACGCCATGGCGCAGCGGCTCATGGTGGACGGGTGCGTGCTGTGGGTGCGCCACTACCGCGTCGACGGATTCCGCTTCGATCTCATGGGTCACCACAGCACCGCCAACCTGGCTGCCGTCCGGGCGGCGCTCGACGAGCTGACGCTCGAGCGTGACGGCATCGACGGCAGCGCCGTCCATCTCTACGGCGAGGGCTGGGACTTCGGGGAGGTCGCCGGTCACGCCCGCTTCGAGCAGGCGGTCCAGGGTCGGCTCGACGGGACGGGGATCGGCACCTTCAACGACCGGCTGCGCGACGCGGTCCGCGGCGGGGCCGTGCACGACCCGGATCCTCGCGCCGGCCTGGGCTTCGCGACGGGCGGGCAGGACCCGCGGCATACCGATCTGCTGCAGGTGGGCCTCGCGGGCGGCCTGCGCGAGGTGGAGCTGCGCTCGCAGGAGACGGGGGAGTGGGTGCGCGGCGAGCAGGTGCCCTACGGCGGCTCTCCCGGAGGGTATGCCGCCGCTCCCGACGAGGTGGTCAACTACGTCGACGCGCACGACAACGAGACGCTGTGGGACACCCTCCTGCTCAAGCTGCCGCAGCAGACCTCCATGGCGCAGCGACTGCGCCGCAACACCCTCGCCCTGGCCGCGGTGACTCTCTCCCAGGGCATCAGCTTCTGGCACGCCGGAGCAGAGCTGCTGCGCAGCAAGAGCCTGGACCGCAACAGTTATGCCTCGGGAGACTGGTTCAACCACTACGACCCGACCCTGACCGACAACGGCTTCGGTCGGGGACTGCCGCCCGCGCCGGACAACGGCGCGAGGTGGGAGCAGATGCGGCCGTTGCTGGCCGACCCGGAGCTGAAGCCGACGACCGACGACATGGCACTCGCCCGCGACACGGCCCTCGACCTGCTGCGGCTTCGCCGGGCCCACCCGCTGCTGCGTCTCGGCACGGCCGACGCCGTCGTCGGCGCCGTGCGCTTCCCCGTCTCGGGGACCGAGCACGGAGCTCCCGACCTCGTCGTCATGGTGGTGGACGGGAGCCTGCTCGAGGGCAGGCGAACGACGGACGAGAGCGCGGTCATGGTGGTGCTCAACGCCGCCCCGCAGGCTCGGGAGGTCGCGGTGCCGGACGCGGCGGGGGAGCGCTGGGAGCTGTCGCCGGTGCAGCGCGACGGTGCCGACGACGTGGTCAAGTCCGTCACCTGGCACCTGACGGACGGCCGCGTGTCGGTGCCCGGGCTGACGGCGGCCGTCCTCGTGCGACGGTGAGGTGACCTCCGTGGCGACCGCGGGTGGGATGGCCCTCGACCACCGGCAGAGCACGGAGACGCCTCTCATGAGCCGGCGTGAAGGGCCGCTCTGGGCGTGCCTGTGGGCCGGCCCGGTGGGGTCGGCTTCGGGGCGTGGTGGTCATAGGTGCCAGGTGACGGTGCCGCCGGTGATGGTCGCGGTGAGGTCGTGCAGGTGGGCGTGGGTGTGGTGCCTGCCGCAGAGGAGGGCGAGGTTGGTCAGGTCGGTGGCGCCGCCGCGGGCCCAATGGGTGATGTGGTGGGAGTCGCACCACTGCGGCAGCGCGGAGCACCCGGGGAACGTGCACCCACCATCGCGCACCGCGAGAGCTTTCCACTGCGCCGGGGACGCGAACCTCGCCGTGCGGCCCAACGCGAGGGGCTCCCCATTTTGCGGGTTCACCCACACGGGTGTCACCTCCCCGGTGCACGCGTGTTGCGCGGCGGCGCGGGGTGGGACGTAGTCTCCACCCGCGGTGAACGCCGGGCCCCCACCCTGGGCACCCTTCGCGGGGTCGAACGGGATCAGCAGCATCACAGACGCCCTGGCGGTCGAGGGGCCAGCGCCCGGGTTGGACAGGCCCCGGTCGATCACCGTGACCTGCGCGTCGAAGCGGCGTTGCCCTGCCGACCGGGTATCCACCTCCACGACGTGCCCGTGCTCGTCAGTGACCGGCACCGGTGCCGCCAACGCGGAGGTCAGGACCCCGGTGATCGCCGCCGCCCCCGCGGGGGCGGCGATCGTGAACCGCGTCAAGCTCGCTGACCCCCGCCCGATCGTCCGGGTCGTCACGCGGCGCAGCTCGTGCGCGGTGCGCTCTGCCTCGCCTGGGGCCTTGCCCTCCAGGAGGTCTTCGATGAGGCGGTGGCACACCTTCGCCAGGTCCCGGTCCGACACGCCCCGGTTCGCGGCGGCGGTGGTCGCGATCGCCGTGTACTCCCCCAGCTGGTCCACCTCGAGTGAGGTCCTCAGTCGGGTCATGGTGCGGGCGACCAACGCGGCCCGGTGCACCGGGACCGTGCCCGCCGCGACCGCGTCCCCGATCGTGGCCATCGCCGGGTTCGTCGACGCTTTCACGACCGCCGCGATCTGGGACGCCTCCTGAACCGACGTCCACGGGCACCTAGCCCGCAGCCAGTCCACCAACGACAACGACAACGCCGTGTGCACACCCCGTGCATGGGCTTCGCGGACCATCGTGAACGTCACCGCACCCAGCTGGGTCGACACCTCACCCAACGCCTCGACCGAGGCGACCAGGTCCTCCTCCAGGACCGTGACCGCCTCATCCCGGGTGAGCCAGGCCCGGCCCAGGCCCCGCCGGGCCGCGGTCACCCCACCCGAGAGTTCCTGCTCCGGCCGGTCATGCCCCGCCTCGTAAGACGCGGCGACCTCATCCATCAACGCCCGATACGCCCCCGGCCCCAACGCCCCCACATCCACATACCCCGCCCACGGATCCCCACCGAACGGATCATCGCACCCGGCTCGCTCCTGCCCGCCCATCGCCTCCATGAGAAGACTCAACCAACAGGCACTGACATACCCGCTGACCTGCGGCGTTGCCGCGACAGGACGGTTCCTGGCGGAGGACATCGGGGTGACCCGCCAGGCCAGCGGGGCCAGCGAGCTCGCGATCTGTCACTGACGGCCGGAAGGCCGGTCGACCGGCAACGCGCAGGTGTAGACCACCACCCTCTTCGCCTGCGGGTTCCCCTGACCCACGCGCCGGTAGCGCTCCAGCACCTCGAGCAGCTCGGCGCGCAGCGCGGTGAGCTGCTCGGCGCTCACCTGCACGGTGTGGTCCTCCAGGCCGCACAGCTCCCGCCAGACGGGGTCGTAGGACTCGCGTTCGCCCAGCCACGCCTGGGCGCGGTCGCCGAAGTGCGCGAGGTAGTCGAGCGCCAACCAGTTGGCCGCCTGGGCCTCGTCCTCGTCCAGCGGTTCGTCCTCGATGACGCTCGGCGCCCCGTCGTCGACGGCGCTCCACACGCGTCGCCGCCCGGTCCCGGTGCCAGTGTCCTCGACCAGTCCCACCTCCGCCAGCCGCCTCAGGTGGTATGACGTCGCCCCGGTGTGGGTGCCGAGCGCGTCGGCGAGCTGGGTCGCCGTCGCCTCGCCGTGCACCCTCAGCTCGGCGAGGATCCGGCTGCGCAGCGGGTGCGCCAGCGTGCGTAGCGCGGAACGCTCGCTCACCTCACGTCTCCTGGTGGAAGCTCTCGCCGGTGGAGTCGGCCACCGCCGTCTCGGGCTTGGCCGCGAGGAAGGCGTTGAACCAGCGCGCCTTCGGGTCGGCGTCGATGAGCAGTGCCTTCACCAGCAGCGTGGCCGGCAGGGCCAGCAGGGCCCCGACGGGCCCGAGCACCCAGGCCCACACGAGCAGCGAGATGAAGGCCACCGTCGGCGTCACCCCCACGGCGTCACCGGTGAACTTGGGCTGGATGAGGGACTGCACCACGAAGTTGAGGACGCTGTAGACCACGACGACCAGGAGGGCGTTGAGTGGGCCGTTGGCCAGGAGCGCGACGATCGCGGGCGGCACCAGACCGATGACGAAGCCGATGTTGGGGATGTAGTTGGTGAGGAAGGAGACGACACCCCAGGCCAGGGCCAGCGGCACGCCCAGCCAGACGAGGGCGATGACGTCCAGGAGCGCGACGATGAGGCCGAAGATGGTGGTCACCACCCAGTAGCGACGCACGCCCTGGGCGAAGCTGGTCAGGGCGTTGGCGACGTTGGGGTGCTGGTCTCGCGCCAGACCGATCCGACGGCCGGCGCTCATCGAGTCGATCATGAGGAAGAAGATGACGATGACCGTCGTCGTGAGCAGGGTCAGCACGCTGCCCAGGTCGCTGAGGATGCTGCCGAGGGCGCCCACCCACCGGCTGGGGTCGAGCACCGACTCCAGCTGCTGGGCCAGCGTGTCCTGCTCCAGGCCGTAGTCGTTGAGCAACGCGATCACCTGGTTGTAGAGCTCGGTGTAGCGCTGTCGGTACTCCGCGCTCGAGAGCTCCTCCACCATCGCCGCGGCGGCCCAGCCGAGGGCCGCGAAGAAGCCGAGCAGGAAGGAGAAGATGCCGACTCCGGTGAGGGTGGCCGCCAGCCCCGCGGGCATGAGGCGGACCAGCCAGCGCTGCAGCGGCGCGGCCGCGAGGACGAGGTTGAGGGCGAGGAAGGTCGGGGCGATGTAGTCGCGCAGCTGGTGCAGGCCGAGCAGCACGGCGAAGGACAACGCGACACCGAGCAGCACGAGGAGGGCGCGCGGCCACGGCATACCGGCGGAGGCGGGCCCGGGCTCCTGCGGCGCGCTCGGGGCGCGCTCCGGCGCGGGCTGGGCGCGACGACGGCGCAGGGAGGGCAGGATCGGCACGACGTGCTCCTTTCGACCTCCGCAGCCTAGGGCAGGCCCGCAGGATGCACAATATGTGTGCACAGAACTGCTGCAGCAGGCGGCAGCCAGCCCGCCACATGCGCTCTGACCTGCGGATTTGGCCGCTTTGGTCGAGGTGTATGACGTCGCTAGACTGGAACGGTTGCCCGAAACACACGAACACGAAGGTTTGCGAATGCGCACCTATACCCCGAAGGCCGGCGACGTCACCCGCGCCTGGCACGTCATCGACGCCACGGACGTCGTGCTGGGCCGGCTGGCCGCCCAGACCGCCACGCTGCTGCGCGGCAAGCACAAGACGATCTTTGCGCCGCACGTCGACACCGGTGACTTCGTCATCATCGTCAACGCCGACAAGGTGGCGCTGACCGGCGCCAAGCTGGAGCAGAAGAAGGCCTACCGCCACTCCGGCTACCCCGGTGGCCTCAGGGCCGAGAGCTATGAGCAGATGCTCGAGCGTCACCCGGAGCGCGCCGTGGAGAAGGCCGTTCGCGGCATGCTCCCGAAGAACTCGCTGGGACGTCAGATGCTGCGCAAGCTGAAGGTCTACGCGGGTGAGAACCACCCGCACGCGGCTCAGCAGCCGGTCCCGTTCGAGATCTCCCAGGTCGCCCAGTAAGGAACGCGAGAGAGTCATGACTGTCAACGACATCGAGAGCACCGACGGCGGCGACTTCGACGAGAACGCCGTCTCGGAGTACACCACCGAGTCCTCCGCGCCCGTCGAGGCCGCGGCCCAGCGTCCGAGCGCCTCGGCGCCCGGGGCTGGAACCGGACGCCGCAAGCAGGCCGTGGCCCGCGTGCGGATCGTGCCCGGCACTGGCGAGTGGAAGATCAACGGCCGAAGCCTGGCCGAGTACTTCCCCAACAAGGTGCATCAGCAGATCGCGAACGAGCCGCTCACGCTGCTCGAACTCGACGGCGCCTACGACGTGCTCGTCCGCGTGCACGGCGGCGGCCCCTCCGGGCAGGCCGGCGCGGTCCGCCTCGGCGTGGCCCGCTCGCTCAACGGCGTCGACACCGAGCTCAACCGCCCCGCGCTGAAGCGCGCGGGCCTGCTCACCCGCGACGCCCGCGTCCCCGAGCGCAAGAAGGCCGGCCTCAAGAAGGCCCGCAAGGCGCCGCAGTACAGCAAGCGCTGATCGCCGCCGCCCGGTGCTGCCGGGCGGGAGGCCGACGACCGACGGCCCGGCGGGAGATCGTCCCGCCGGGCCGTCGGCGTCGATGCCGCCTCTTCGCAGCCTCTCCGACGAACCCGGGTCGGTGCGGCATACTGCCGTGTCAGCACCTGACGCACACCACACAGCGAAGGACACGTGATGGGACGACTCTTCGGCACCGACGGGGTGCGCGGCCTCGCCAACAAGGACATCACCGCAGAGCTGGCGCTCGACCTGTCCGTGGCGGTGGCGCACGAGCTGGGCGGCCAGAGCGTCTTCGGTGGCGCCCGCGCCACCGCGGTGGTGGGTCGGGATCCCCGGGCCTCCGGGGAGTTCCTGTCGGCGGCGGTCATGGCCGGTCTCGCGTCGGCGGGCGTGGACGTCCTGGACGCCGGGGTGCTCCCGACGCCGGCCATCGCCTACCTCACGCATCGGATGAACGCCGAGATGGGCGCCATGCTCTCCGCCTCGCACAACGCGATGCCGGACAACGGGCTGAAGTTCTTCGCCGACGGCGGCCACAAGCTCGCGGACGAGATCGAGGACCGCATCTCCGAGCGGATCGGCGGGGAGTGGGAGCGGCCGACGGGCGCCGCGGTCGGGCGGATCCGACCGTTCCCGCAGGGGGCCGAGTTCTACATCGACCATCTGCTCCGGTCCGCGCCGGGTCGCCTCGACGGGCTGCGCATCGTGCTGGACGGTGCCCACGGCGCGGCGTCGCACGTAGGGCCCGAGGTCTTCCGTCGGGCCGGTGCCACGGTGGACGTCATCGGCGCCGACCCCAACGGCCTCAACATCAACGAGGACGCCGGCTCGACCCACCTTCGTCAGCTGCAGGAGGCGGTCCGGCTGCGGGGCGCCGACATGGGCGTCGCCTTCGACGGCGACGCCGACCGGTGCCTCGCGGTCGACGCCCGGGGCGAGCAGGTCGACGGCGACCAGATCATGGCGATCCTGGCGCTCACCATGCACGAGCGCGGCGAACTGCAGGACGACACGCTCGTCGCGACCGTGATGAGCAACCTCGGACTGCTCCAGGCGATGGAGCGCGAGGGGATCACCGTGGCCCAGACGGCGGTGGGGGACCGCTACGTGCTCGAAGAGATGCGCGCACACGGCTACTCGCTCGGCGGGGAGCAGTCCGGTCACGTCATCATGCTGGAGCACGGCACCACCGGCGACGGGGTGCTCACCGCGCTCGCGCTGGCCCAGCGCGTCGTGTCGTCCGGGCAGCCGCTGCACGACCTGGCCGGCGTCATGACGCGCCTGCCGCAGGTGCTGGTCAACGTCAAGGGTGTCGACAAGGACCGGGTCGGCGACGACGAGAGTGTGACCCAGGCCGTCGCCGAGGTGGAGGCCGAGCTGGGCTCGCAGGGGCGCGTGCTGCTGCGCAAGTCGGGCACCGAGCCGCTCGTCCGGGTCATGGTCGAGGCCGACACCCAGGAGCGCGCCCAGGAGTATGCCGATCGCCTCGCCGACGTGGTGCGGGACCGCCTCTCGCTCTGAGCTGCGGCGCGGCCGGGGTCAGGCCTCGACGCTCGCCTCGGACAGCTGGGCCTCGATGTCGCTGACGAAGGTCTCGATCTCGTCCACCCCGTTGACCGGTCCACCCGCGAGCAGCCCGTCGGCCCCGAGAAGCACGGCCGCCGGGCTCGATCCGGCCTGCAGCGCGGTGTAGAGCTGGGAGCCCGGATCCCACCAGGTCCCGGACAGCTTCTCGAAGCGGGCGTCGTCCCACGGGGCGTGGGTGTGGACCAGCTGGACGCCCAGCTGGGGGAGTCGCTCCCGCCAGCCGCCGAGCCGGTCCGCGACCTCGAAGGTCGGGCCGCACCAGCAGTTGACCAGCACGACGAGCTGGGCCTGGCTGCGGATCAGGGAGCGCAGGCTGCGCGTCTGCAGGTCGGAATCCACGACGACTCCCGCGGGGATCGGGGCGCGCACGTAGTCGTCCGCCTCCGCCTCGGTGCCGGCGGCTGCTGCGGTGGACCGGTCGCCCGAGGGTGCGGCCCGCCCTGCGTCGGTGCTGCTGCGAGACGCCGAGGTCCGCGGAGCGCGGGGACGTCCCGGTGCGGCGCCGAGCACGAGCACCGCCACGGCAGCCAGGGTTACCGCCAGGAGGAGCCAGGTCCAGTCCCCGGTCGAGTAGTCCGCGACGAGCCCGCCGGCGCTGCGTCCCCCCACCGCGATGGCCAGGGCGACCCCGGCCAGGGCGACCAGCAGGACGTTGCGGATCACCGTGCGCCCGTTGATCCGGTGGTCACCCACCCGGCCGAAGCAGCCGCAGGTCGGCCGGGGGTCGAAGCCCATCGCGCGCACGACGACGAGCAGTAAGGCCACGAACAGACCCGCCGCGAGGACCGCTCCCACGGCATAGGTCCAGCGCCACGGGGTGAGCAGCAGGGCCGCGGTCGCGAGCTCGACGTAGGGCAGCGCCCGGGCCGAGGCGGTCGGGTGGACGACGGACGGCAGACGGAGCAGCCGGATCATGCTCGCGGTCGCGCTCGGGTCTGGCAGCTTGGCGATCCCGGACAGGACGAGGACCGCCGCGAGGGTCAGCGGTGCCAGGGAGAGCGCGGTGGGCATGGGTCCGAGGATACGTGACGCGTCAATGGGTAATCAGACGAGCTGGCTGAGCCGTCCGGTGTCGACGTCGTAGCGGAAGCCGCCGACCTCGGCGCGCCCCTGGATCAGGGGGTGGGTCGTGACGCGACGCACGTCCTCGACGAGGGCGGCCTCCTGGTCCGGGACGACGTGGAAGTGCTGCCACCAGGCGTCCTGCCCCGCGCTCGCGCTCACCTTGTCGCGCAGCTCGTTCTCGGTGGAGGAGGCCACGGCGCACCGGGTGTGCGGGACGACGAGGATGCGCGTCACGCCGAGCAGGTGCACGCCCAGGACAAGAGCCTCCAGCGCTGCGTCGGTCACCCGGCCACCAGGGTTGCGGAAGATCTTGGCGTCCCCGTGGGTGAGGCCGAGCATCTGCAGGGGCTGGATCCGGGAGTCCATGCAGGTGACGATGGCCACGCCGGCGTGGGCGACGCCGTCGAAACCGGCGAGCTCGTCGGCGTGCTCGGTCGCGAAGGTCTCGTTGGCGCGGAGCAGGTCGTCGAAGGCGGAGGACGTGGTGTCGGGCATGGGCTCACTCTAGTGGTAAGCCCGCGGCGTCGGGTCGATCGATCCGGTCAGTCGATCCCGAGGTCGGCTCGGGTGGGGGCTGCCGCTCCGGCCCGGGCGACGGTCCAGCCGGCGCAGGCGACCGCCCGCTCCAACGCCGGCGCGATGTCCTCCAGCTCGGCCCGCGCGAGCCGGGCCCGGGCTTCGGGCGACCCGAGCAGGCCGGCGTCCAGCAGCCCGCTCAGCAGCCCGGACATGAAGGAGTCGCCCGCGCCGACCGTGTCGACGACCTCGACGGTCAGCGACGGCAGCTCCAGCGTGGTGTCGTCGCGCGAGAGATGGACGACCGCGCCGTCGCCCCCGCGCGTCACGACGACCAGCTGCGGTCCGAGCTGGCCCCAGGCGTGCACGACGTCCACGACACTCGCGACGTCGTCCACGCCATACAACCACGCGATGTCTTCCAGGCTCGCCTTGACGACGTCGCTGCGCCCGATGCACTCCTCGATCCGCTGCCGCGTGTCCTCCGCCCGCCCCATGATCGTCGGTCGGGCGTTGGGGTCATAGCTGACCGTCGCGGCCTCCCGGGCCTGCCCGATCAGGTCCACCACCGCGGAGCCGCCCGGCTCCAGCGTGGCGGCGATGGACCCGGTGTGGACGTGCCCGACGCCCGCCAGGTCCTGATCGCCGATCTCCCAGCTCAGGTCGAACTCGTAGGTCGCGACCGCGTCGGCATCCAGGTGCGCGGTCGCCGTCGACGTGTGCGGAGCCGACATCGACCCCTCGGTGAGCTGCACGTCATACCGCTGCAGGTGGTCGCGCACCTCCTCGCCGCGCTCGTCCTGACCGAGGTATGCCGTGAGCCGGCTCTCGTGGCCCAGCGCGGCGACCCCGATGGCGACGTTGGCGGGTGATCCCCCGACGTGCTCGCTCTGCTCGCCGTCGCCGTGCGGGACGACGATGTCGATGAGCGCCTCCCCGACCGTCAGCACCGCCCCCATCACACGGACTCCGGCGCGAGCGAGTCGGCGATGGCCGCGACCTTGTCGAGGCGGTGGTGGGAGGTGATCTCCCGGATGGTGCCCGACCGGGAGCGCATCACCAGGGACTGGGTGGTGGCGGTGCCGGAGCCGTAGCGCACGCCGCCCAGCAGCTCGCCGGTGGTGATGCCGGTGGCCACGAAGAAGCAGTTGTCGCCGGTGACGAGGTCGTCGGTGGACAGGACCCGGTCGAGGTCGTGACCGGCGTCGATCGCCTTCTGACGCTCGTCGTCGTCCTTGGGCCAGAGGCGGCCCTGGATCACGCCGCCCATCGCCCTCATCGCGCAGGCGGTGATGATGCCCTCGGGCGTACCGCCGATCCCGATGAGCATGTCGACCGAGGAGTCCTCGCGGGCCGCCGCGATCGCCGCGGCGACGTCACCGTCGGTGATGAACCGGAGCCGGGCGCCGGCCTCCCGGACCTCGTGGGTGTACTGCTCGTGCCGGGGACGGTCCAGCATGATGACCGTCAGATCCTCGACGTAGCGCTTCTTGGCGCGCGCGATCCGGCGAAGGTTCTCGCGGATGGGCAGGCGGATGTCGACCCGGTCCGCGACGTCGGCGCCCACGACCAGCTTGTCCATGTAGAAGACGGCGGAGGGGTCGTACATCGTGCCCCGCTCGGAGACCGCCATGACCGCGATCGAGTTGTCCATGCCCTTGGCGGTAGGGGTGGTGCCGTCGATCGGGTCCACCGCGACGTCCACGGCGGGACCGGTGCCGTCACCGACCTGCTCGCCGTTGAAGAGCATCGGCGCCTCGTCCTTCTCACCCTCGCCGATGACGACGACGCCGTCCATGGCGACCTGGGAGATGACCTTGCGCATCGCCTCGACCGCAGCGTTGTCGGCCAGGATCTTGTCGCCGCGACCCACCCACCGGCCGGCGGCCAGCGCGGCGGCCTCGGTCACCCGCACCAGTTCCAGCGCGAGGTTGCGGTCCGGGAGGACCTGGTCGGTGGTCTTGGGGGAACGGTCGGCCATGAGCCACTCCTTCGTCGGACGATGCGCCACGATCACCCTATCTGCTGGCGGTGGGCCGGGCGCGGGGTGCGCCTGGGGCGGGGGTGGGCGGCGCGGGGTGCGACCATGGAGAGGTGAGCAGCGCCCCCGAGACCGCCGACCCTGGACCGGGCGGACCCCCGGCACCGCCAGACCGCCGCCGGCAGCGGCTGGCGTCCTACACGGTGCGCAACATGGTCTACTCCATGCTCATCGTGCTCGCGCTGGTCCTCGTCTGGTGGTCGGTCACCTACAACCCCACCGAGCAGCAGCCCCGCGCGGTGGAGGTCGGGTCCACCGCGACGTATGCGGCGGAGCAGGCCGACTGGCCGGTGTGGGTGCCGGACCCGGGAGAGGGGTGGACGCCGACCGTGGTGTGGTTCGAGCCGGTGGAGGAGGTGCCCACGTGGCATGTCTCGTACGTCACGCCGGAGGGTGAGTACCTCGCCCTCCACCAGGCCGCCGACGTCACCCAGGTCTGGCAGGAGGAGGTGCTCGCCGGGGCCGACGAGGTCGGTGAGGTCGGCCTGGCCGGGCCCACGGGGGAGCGCACCTGGAGCGTGTGGGAGGCAGAGTCCGGCAACGCCCAGAACGCCTGGGTGCTGGGGCCGGACGATGCGGACGGCTCGACCGTCGCGGTCCACGGCACGGCAGCCGAGGACGAGGCCCAGGAGTTGCTCGACTCGGTCGAGCCACGCGACTGAGGATCGACCGACCGCGCGATATGCCGTGTCTGGCCGCGCGATATGCCGTGACTGGCCGCGCGGTATGCCGTGACTGCCCGCGCGGTATGCCGTGGCGACCCGACTGGAGGCCCGTTCTGCGTCCAGAGCGTGCGGCCGGTCGTCAGTCCTCGTCGGTGGAGGGGGCGCGGGCTGACTCGCCGCGGTCGGTGGCCTGGTCGAGGCTCTCCTGGGCGGCGTCAAGCTTGGTCTGGCAGTGGGCCGCGAGCGCCTCGCCGCGCTCCCAGAGCTGCATGGCCTCCTCGAGCGGCACCTGGCCGGACTCGATCCGCGCCACGAGCGCGACCAGCTCGTCTCGGGCCTGCTCGTAGCTCAGGTCGGCCACGGGAGGCAGGTCGGTGTCGTCGGTCGCGGGCTCGGGGGACTGCGCAGCGGGTGTCACCCCGTCACCGTACGCCGTGGGAAAACCTGGTGGCCGACCCCTGCCCGCCCGAGGGGGTCGACGCCGTCCGGGCGTCCTTCACGAGCACCCTCTCCGGGCCCTGCCTTGACCCTCACCCTGGTCGAGGGTCGACAGTGATCCTCATGCACGGACACCTGCTGCCCATCGGTGAGGTCTCGCGCCGCAGCGGTCTGACGATCAGCGCCCTCCGGTTCTACGACCGCGAGGGAGTCCTCCCCGCAGCACGCGTCGACCCGGCGACAGGCTACCGCCGCTACGACCCGGCGACAGGCTACCGCCGCTACGACCCGGGTCAGGTGCGCCAGGCCCGTCTGCTGGCCGGGATGCGCCGGGTCCAGCTCCCGCTCGCGGAGATGGTCGCCGTCCTCGACGCGGGTGGCGACGGCGAGACCGTCCGCGACCTGCTGGACTGGCACGTGCGGCGTCTGGAGCGTGGCCTGAAGCAGGCGCGTTCGGAGGTCGAGCGCCTGGCCTCGCTCGCGGCGGGGAGCACTGTTGCCGTGCGGGTCGGCGGGGCCGAGCTGGCTGAGGCGCTGCGCGACGTCCGGTATGCCGTCTCGCAGGACCCGGATCATCCCGCCCTGGGCGCGGTGCTCCTCGAGTGCGAGGGCGACACCGATGCCGAGGTGGTCGAGCTGGACGGTGGACACCTGGTCTCTCGGCCCTTCCTCCGCGAGGCGCTCGCCGGAGTGGGGCCGCGTGGTCAGCTCCGACTGCCCGGCTCGATGGGGCCACTGCTCCTGGCCAACGACACGGGCTCCCGTCTCGCCCTCGTCATGCCCATCCGCCCGGAGATCTGATGAGCCTGCTGCTGCACCTGTGCCGGGAGTGCCGGCACCAGGCGGCCTCGCACGAGGGGGGCGACCGCGGCTACAGCGGTTGCGCCTGCTGTCGGGGCCGAGGTGACATCGCCGCCGACCAGCCCGACCGCGGGAGCGGTGGCGAGGCGCAGCCACGCCCCCTCAGCGGCTGACCGGTCGCACCGCGAAGTCGCCTCGGGCCACGGTGACTCGCAGCAGCTCCTCGGCGTCGACCTCCGCCCGGTCGCGGACGATGGCGCCGTCACCGTGGCGCACCACGGCATACCCCCGCTCCAACGTGTGCTGCGGCGAGACCGCGCGCAGGTGCCGGGCGAGCTGATCAGCGCGATCGCGCTCGCGCTCGACGCGGGCGCCGAGCACCTCCCGGCCCCGACGGTGCAGTGCGTTCACCTCAGCCCGGTGCTGGGCCACGATCGCCGCGCGGTCTGCCATGACCGGGCGGGCCATGAGGTCGCGCAGTCGCTGGCGCTCGCGGTCGATCCGCGAGCGCAGGGCGCGCCGCGAGCGGGCGGCGACCGTGGCCAGCCCGCGCAGCTCGTCGGCGACGTCCGGCACCACCGCAGCGGCTGCGTGGGTCGGCGTCGAGGCGCGGAGGTCGGCGACGAAGTCGAGCAGCGGGGTGTCGCTCTCGTGCCCGATCGCCGACACGACGGGGGTGCGGATCTCGGCGACCGCGCGCACGAGCGCCTCGTTGGAGAACGGCAGCAGGTCCTCGAACGAGCCGCCGCCCCGGGCGACGACGATGACCTCGACCTCGGCCACGTCGTCCAGCTCCCGCAGCGCGGCGGTCACCGCCGGGACGGTGTCGGTGCCCTGGACGGCGACCTGGCGCACCTCGACCTGCGCCGCGGGCCACCGCCGGCGGACCCCGGCGAGCACGTCGTGCTCGGCCGCCGTCGCACGCCCGGTCACCAGGCCGATGCGGCGCGGGAGGAAGGGCAGTGGGCGCTTGCGGTCCGCGTCGAAGAGACCCTCGCTGCGCAGCAGCTGCTTGAGGTGCTCCAGCCGTGCGAGCAGCTCGCCGACGCCGACGTGCCGCATCTGCCGGGCCTCCAGCTGCAGCGTGCCGCGCTTGGTCCAGAACGTGGGCTTGGCGTGGACCACCACCCGCGCGCCCTGCTGCGGCGGACTCGGCATGGCATCGAGCGCGCCGGTCGGGATGGCGACCGACAACGACATGTCGACGTCGGTGTCGCGCAGCGTGAGGAACGCGGTCGACATCCCGGGTCGACGGTTGAGCTGCACGATCTGACCCTCGACCCACAGCGGAGACATCTTGTCGACGTAGTCGCTGATCTTCATCGACAGCGTCCGCACCGGCCACGGGGAGGAGGCCGTGGTCTCCCGGGCGGTCGGGGGCAGCGACGGCGACGGCACCACGTCAGGGTATGCCGTGGCTCGGCCTCACGCGGGCGGCACGCGGGCAAGGTCACGGGTGGGTCACGATCCGCCGCGTCGCATGGCGTGTCACAGATGTCACGCGCGTCACACACGCCACACTGCGATCATGGAAGAGAGCGTGCGTTCGTCGTTGGAGCAGCTGCACCTCACCGA
The DNA here is from genome assembly GCF_059025165.1 of Serinicoccus sp. JS2-9. Taxonomy (NCBI): domain Bacteria; kingdom Bacillati; phylum Actinomycetota; class Actinomycetes; order Micrococcales; family Ornithinimicrobiaceae; genus Serinicoccus; species Serinicoccus sp. JS2-9. The sequence continues at coordinate 3,337,532 of NZ_CM180091.1, read as the reverse complement.
GCAGGAGCTCTGCCGGGCCTGCCTCAACGCGGTGGCGGACGGCCACCGGGTCGCAGAGGTGCTCGAGGAGCTCATCGCCTTCGCCGGTCATCCGGTCGGCCAGGGTGTCGAGCTCGGGCGGCACCGCCAGCAGCTCGCTGGGTGAGCCCTCGCCTCGTCCTGGTCCACGGGACGCGGATGAGTGCGGCGCAGTGGCAGCCTTACCGGGCGCTGCTGCCGGAGATCGACCTGGTCACGATCGACCTGCCCGGCCACGGCGAGCGGGTCGGCGAGGCCTTCACGCGCGAGGCGGCGTTGAGCGCCATCGACGATGCGGTGTCGATGGCGTCCGCAGGCGGCCTGGCGCCGGTGCTGGCGGGTCACAGCCTGGGCGGATACCTCTCTATGATGTGGGCGGCCCAGCATCCGACGTCGCTCGCCTCCCTGGTGCTGCTCGGGGCCACGGCGGACCCTCGGGGGCCGCTCACCGGGGTCTACCGCGGCTTCGCGCGCCTGCTGCCCGCTGTCGGTGAGGACCGGATGGCCCGCGGTGCCAACGCGGTGATGCGGGCGCTGGGTGCGCGAGGCGAGCACGCCGCGCTGCTGCCCGACGGGCGGGCGTATGCTGCGCTCCCGGCGGCGTGGGAGGTGATCATGACCGAGGTCACGCCAGAGCTCCTCTCGTCGGTCGCGTGCCCGGTGGTCCTCGTCAACGGCCAGTTCGACCAGATGCGACTCCACGTGCGCAGGTTCGCGGCCGCGGCCCGCGACGCCCGGGTCGTGACCGTCCCTCGGGCTTCGCACCTCATGCCGGCCACGCACCCGCGACAGGTCGCCCAGGTGCTCCGGGACGCGGCCCGTGCCGTGGGCTGAGCCGTTCACCGCTGGGGGACCTCCCAGGCGCAGCACCTAGAATGGGACGGTGACTTCTGCGACACCCTCCACCCGACCGACCAATGCCCCAGACGTCCCTTCTGCCGGGCGCGCGGGGGACAAGCGGGTCCTCCTCGCCGCGCCGCGCGGATACTGCGCCGGTGTCGACCGGGCGGTCGTCACCGTGGAGAAGGCCCTCGAGCTCTACGGCCCGCCGATCTACGTGCGCAAGGAGATCGTGCACAACAAGCACGTGGTGCGGACGCTGGAGAAGCGCGGCGCCATCTTCGTCGAGGAGACCGACGAGGTCCCCGAGGGAGCACGCGTCATCTTCTCGGCCCACGGCGTGAGCCCAGCGGTGCACGCGGAGGCGCGGGCGCTGTCGCTGCAGACGATCGACGCGACCTGCCCCCTGGTGACCAAGGTGCACCGGGAGGCGGTGCGCTTCGCCGACCAGGACTACGACATCCTGCTCGTGGGGCACGAGGGGCACGAGGAGGTGGAGGGCACCGCGGGGGAGGCGCCGGACCACATCACCCTGGTGGAGAACCCTGACGCCGTCGACGACATCGAGGTCCGGGATCCCGACAAGGTGATCTGGTTGTCGCAGACCACGCTCAGCGTGGACGAGACGATGGAGACCGTGCGCCGGCTGCGGGAGAAGTTCCCGAAGCTGCAGGACCCACCGAGCGACGACATCTGCTACGCCACGCAGAACCGGCAGGTCGCGGTGAAGCAGATGGCCGACGACTGCGATCTCATGATCGTCGTGGGCTCGCAGAACTCCTCGAACTCCAAGCGCCTCGTCGAGGTCGCGCTCGAGTACGGCTCGCGCGACGGGCACCTCGTCGACTACGCCGACGAGATCGACGAGGCCTGGCTCGACGGGGTCCAGACCGTGGGGGTGACCAGCGGCGCCAGCGTCCCTGAGGTGCTGGTCCGCGACGTGCTCGACTGGCTGGCCGAGCGCGGCTACGACGACGTCGAGGCGGTCACCGCGGCCGAGGAGTCGTTGCTCTTCGCGCTGCCCACCGAAATCCGACGCGACCTCAAGGCCGCGGGTCAGCAGGACACGAAGGTCCAGCACGACCCCGGCTCGATCCCGAGCGGGCGGGACGGTTCGTTGCGCTGACCGCGGGCGCACGACCGCGCACCGACCGAGACTCCTCCGAGCACGAGCACGAGCACGGCCCGGCTCCCTGTGGGGTGCCGGGCCGTGTCGTTCCCGTCGGGAGGGGTGGAATCAGCCGGCCGAACGGCCGGCCGCCCGTGCGACGGGAGTCAGGTGTGGTCAGTCGATGAAGTGGCTCAGCCACTCGAGGTCGTCGGCGGTGTCGATGCGGTAGATGCCGCTCGTGCCGGCGCAGGTGGCGTTGACGCCGAACGAGGTCACCGCGACGACGGTCTCGCTGCCGTCGATGAAGGTGGGGCCACCGGAGTCGCCGGAGCAGGTGCCGCCGGTGTTGGCGTTGTTGGTGAGCACGACATACATGTCGTTGGCCTTGCCGCCGCCGAACTGCCGGTTGTTGATGAGTTCGCCCTCGGCCTGGAGCTTGGTCCAGTCGTCCTGGTCGCCGCGGCCCTGGCCGTTGCTGTCCGGCATGGACCACTGCAGGCCGTAGCCCACCGTGTCGTAGCTGTCCCGGTCCTTCTTGCGGGTCGCCAGCTGCTCGTCCCAGTAGCCCAGCTCGGGGAGCTCGCCGTAGGTGTCCATATGCACCGGCTCGTCGAGCTCGACCACGCCGACGTCGTGGAGGTAGAAGGCGGCGTCGTCGTAGTCCGGGTGGCTCAGGACGGTGGTGCCGTAGGCATCGGCGGACTCCATGGCGTCCGAGAAGAGTAGCCACTCCCGCTCTGCACGCATCTCCCCTTCGAGGTCGTCGCCGTACCAGATCGCGACCGCCTCGGCGCCGTAGGTGCAGTGACCTGCGGTGAGGAAGGTGTCCTCGTCCATCTGGGTGCCGCTGCACCGCCAGGAGGCGACGAGCGTCTCGGTGTCCGGCTCGCCGTCCTCGTCGGTGTCGATCTCCTGGGTTGTGTAGGCCAGCATGAAACCGACGTAGGGGTGCTCGCCGTCGTCCGGGTCGCCCCACTTGATGGCGGCTGCCGGCAGGGCGGTGGTCGCGACGGTGGCGATGCCGGCCAGGCCGGCGAGGAGAGTGCGCTTGCGCATCAGTAGTCGTGTCCTTCCACGGGTTGGATAGCCGGTGAGATTAGCCCGCCCGCGGCGGCCTGTCCTGTTGACGCGAACCTGACGCCACGTCAGGTACGAAGGACGTTCCGGCGGTCTCGTCACCGGCGAGCAGCTCGGGATCGCGGCCCGGCGTGCCGGCCTCGAGCTCGTCGGAGAGCCAGGCTGCTCCGGTGGGTCGCGGCGCGGTCTCGACGGTCGGCAGCGCGGCGTGCGCGGCGTCGGTGAGCCCGAGCTCGTGCATCCGCCGGGAGGTCACCATCACCCGCGACTCCAGGGTGCCCACCAGCTGGTTGTAGGTCTCGACCGACCGGCGCAGCGACCCGCCCATGGCGGAGACGTGCCGCCCGAGGGTGCCGAGCCGATGGTGCAGCTCGGTGCCGAGCGAGAGCAGCTCGCGCGCGTTGCCGGCCAGGGCGTCCTGCTGCCAGGCCAGCGCGGTGGCTCGCAGGACGGCGAGCAGCGTGGCGGGGGAGGCGAGGACGACCTTGCGCGCCTGGGCGTCGTCGTAGAGCTCGGGGCTGGCGCGGAGCGCGGCCGCGAGCACGGCGTCGCTGGGGACGAAGCACACCACCAGCTCTGGGGACGTCGCGAAGGCGGACCAGTAGTCCTTGGCGGCCAGCGCCTCGACGTGCCCCCGCAGCGCCGCGGCGTGCTTCCGCAGGAGCGCGGTCGCCTCCGCGGGAGGGACGTCCTCACCCTGGGCCTGGACGAAGGCCGAGAGCGGGGCCTTGCTGTCGACGACGAGCACCTTGTCTCCCGGCAGCCGGACGACGGCGTCCGGGCGCACCCGCGCGTCGTGCCGGCTCACCGCCTCCACCTGCTCGTCGAAGTCGCAGTGCGCGAGCATGCCGGCGTGCTCCAGCACCCGGCGCAGCTGGACCTCGCCCCAGGTGCCCCGGGTGCCGGAGGAGGACAGGGCGCCGGACAGCGCCGCGGTCTGCTGCTGAAGCGTGCGGGTCTGCTCGGCCACGACCTCGAGGTGCTCGCCGACCTGGCCGAACTGCTCGACCCGGTCGCGCTCCAAGGTGCGCACCTGGTGCTCGACGCGATCCAGGGCCGCCCGCAGCGGGGCCAGCTCGGCCGCCGTGCGGGTGTCGCGCTCCTGGCGCTCCAGGAGGCCGTCGAGCTCCTGCCGGAGCTCGCCCGCCTCCGCGTGCGCCTGGTCGCGCGAGGCGCGGGCGAGCGCCGTCTCCGTGCCTGCCCGGGCCAGGCGGGCGGCCGCCCCGCTGCGGGCCAGCACCCACCCGAGCACGAGCCCCACCGCGAGCGCCAGCAGCAGCGGCGCCACCGCGCCGATCGTCAGTTCCTCGCTCATGTCGCCACCCTCGCACCGGGCACCGACAGACCCGGTCGCGCAGCGGCATACCCGTGGCTGGAGGAGTGCGGATTGGTGACCCGGCGCCGGTCGCACGAGGGCGGGACGACCCGACCTGATCACGATCTGGTCACGACCGGCTCCCCCGCGCCGACCCGGCGTTGACATCGCCGCGAGGCCTCGTCTACCTTCCATGACGAAACATGAATCACCTTTCATGTTTGAGCTCACGAAGGAGTGACCCGTGACCGCACGTCCCGCCCGTCTGATCACCGCCGCCATCGCGACCGCCACGATGACGCTCGGCCTCGCGGCCTGCGCCCCCTCGACGGACGGGGGTGACGACGGCGACGCGGGTGGCGCCGACAGCGGCTCCGAGACCGACGACTCCGGGGACGGTGCCGAGGGCGCCGATGGTCCCGGGAGCGTGCAGGTCGGCATCATCTACTCCGAGACCGGACCGCTCGCCGCCTACGGCGAGCAGTACCGGCAGGGTCTGGAGGCGGGGATCGACTACGCCACCGAGGGCACCGGGGAGGTCGACGGCACGGCCATCGAGCTGGAGTTCCGTGACGACGCGGGCAACCCAGACACCGCTGTCGCAGCAGCCAAGGACCTCATCGGTCAGGACTACACGATCCTCGGCGGCACCGTCGTCTCGGGCATCGCGACCGCGATGGCCGAGCAGGCCGAGCAGAACGAGATCCTCTACATCTCCGGCCCGGCGGCCACCGACGCCATCACCGGCGTCAACGAGTTCACCTTCCGCTCCGGCCGGCAGAGCTTCCAGGACGTCGCGACCGCCGGCGCCATGCTCGAGGACTCCTCGGGCAAGGTCGTCGTGCTCGCCCAGGACAACGCCTTCGGACAGGGCAACCTGGCCGCCGTCGAGGCCGTCCTGGGCGCCGACGGCGCGGAGGTCGCCAGCGTGCTGGTGCCCGAGGACGCGACCGAGTTCACCGGCTTCGCCCGCCAGGTGGTGGACGAGGAGCCCGACCTGATCTTCGTCGCCTGGGCGGGGGCGACCGCCGGCAACATGTGGCAGTCCCTCGACCAGCAGGAGGTCTTCGACGCGGCCCCCGTCGTCACCGGCCTGGCCGACTCGGCCACCTTCGCCGCTTACGGGTCCGTCGGCGAGCAGATCTCCTTCCTGTCGCACTACTTCCCGGACGCGACCGACAACGAGGTCAACCAGGCCCTGATCGACACGGTCACCGAGGCTGGTGGCACCCCCGACCTGTTCACCGTCGACGGCTTCGTGGCCGGGCAGATGATCGTCCAGGCCGTCGCCGAGGGCGGCGACGACGTCAACGCGATGATCGACGCGCTCGAGGGCTGGGAGTTCGAGGGCCCCAAGGGCACCACGACCATCCGTGAGGGTGACCACGCGCTGGTGCAGGACATGTTCACCGCCCGCCTCGTGCAGGACGGCGACGCCTTCACGCCAGAGCTCATCGACACCGTCTCCGCCGACGAGGTCGCGCCGCCGGAGGCGTCCGGGAAGTGACCCCCCAGGCCCGCCCCGACGCGGGGGCGGCGAGCACCGCCACCCCCGCGCTCGAGGTCCGGGACCTGTCGCTGCGCATCGGCGGCGCGCAGATCCTGGAGGACATCAGCTTCGCCGTGCCCACCGGCCAGATCGTGGGCGTCATCGGACCGAACGGCGCCGGCAAGACGACGTTGTTCAACCTCGTCTCCGGCGTGCACCAGCCCAGCTCCGGGTCGGTGCTGCTGGACGGGACCGACGTGACGTCCGCGAGCATCACCCAGCGGGCCCGCGCCGGCCTCGGCCGGACCTTCCAGACCTCCTCGCTCTTCCCGGGGCTGACGGTCCTGGAGAACGCCCGGCTCGCCGCCCAGGTGCCGCTCGGCCGGGCGCTGTCGCTGTTCACCTTCCCCCGGCGCCAGGATCCCGCGACCCGGCGCGCGCACGAGCTCCTCGACGAGGTCGGGCTCACGCACCGGGCCCAGGTGCGCGCCGGTGACCTCCCGCACGGCGACAAGCGCAAGCTGGAGATCGCCATGCTGCTGGCCACCGACCCGCAGGTGGTGCTGCTCGACGAGCCGATGGCGGGCGTGGCGTCCGGCGACGTGCCCAGCCTCACCGAGGTGATCCGCGGGCTGCATACCGAGCACGGGTGCACCGTCCTCATGGTCGAGCACCACATGGAGGTCCTCCTGGGCCTGGTCGAGCGGGTGGCGGTGCTCCACTTCGGCACCCTGCTCGCGGTCGACACCCCGGAGGCGGTCATGGCCGACCCGACCGTCCAGAGCGCCTACCTCGGGGAGCCGGTATGACGCAGCGCACCTCTCCCGACCCCGCGCCGCAGACCGCGGGCGCCTCGGGCGTGGCCACGGCCGCGGAGACGCCCGGCGACCCCGTCCTGCGGGTCCGCGACCTGCGCGCCCACGTCGCCGGACAGCAGGTCGTCGAGCACGTCGACCTCGACGTGGCCCCGTCCGGCGTCACCGCCCTGCTGGGCCGCAACGGCGTCGGCAAGACCTCGACGATCAAGGCGATCCTGGGCCTCGTCGACCGCGGCGCCGTCAGCACCGTCGAGCTGGCCGGTGCCGACATCTCGAGCGAGCCGACCTACCGGATCGTCCAGCGGGGCGTCGGCTACGTCCCCGAGGACCGCGAGGTCTTCGCCGGGCTCACCGTGACCGAGAACCTCCGCCTCGCCGAGCGCCGGGGCAGCGAGCACCGCTACGACCTTGTCTACGACCTCTTCCCCGAGCTGCGCGAGCGCGGCGCCCAGGCCGCGGGCACCCTCTCCGGGGGGCAGCAGCAGATGGTGTCGCTCGCGCGGGCCCTGCTCAACGACAACCGGGTGCTGCTCGTCGACGAGCCGACCAAGGGGCTCGCGCCCCGCCTCGTGCAGGAGGTGAGCCGGGTGCTGGCCCGCGCCGCCGAGGTCGCGCCGATCCTGCTCGTGGAGCAGAACCTCCAGGTCGTCCGCGAGCTGGCCCGCCACGCGGTGGTCCTCACCGACGGCCGGAGCGTCCACCACGGGCCTGCCCGCGACTTCCTCGACGACCCCGAGGCCACCCAGCGGCTCCTCGGCGTCCACGGAGGTGAGCGATGAGCACGGTCGTCCTGCTCCTCATCACCGGCGTCGGTCTGGGCGCGATCTACTTCCTCGTCGCCTCGGGCCTGTCGCTCATCTACGGGCTCATGCACGTCCTCAACTTCGCGCACGGCGTCTTCCTCTCCCTCGGGGCCTTCCTGGGTTTCGAGGTCGCGACCCGGCTGGGTGCCACGACGTGGCTCGGCTTCGCAGCCTCGCTGCTGGTGGGCGCGCTCGCCGGAGCGGTCTTCGCGGCGCTCACCGAACGGCTGCTGGTGCAGCGGCTCTACGAGCGGCACATCGAGCAGGTGCTGGTGACCGTGGGGCTCGGGCTCGGTGCCGTCGCGCTCTTCGACGGCATCTGGGGCACCGACCCGCGCTTCATCTCCAGCCCCGCCTGGATGGGTGACACGACGAACGTCCTGGGCGCCAACGTGCCCAACGACCGTTTCGTGGCGATCATCGTCGCCGCGGCCGTGCTCGCCGCGATGGTGCTCTTCCTGCGCAAGACCCGCTACGGCATGATCATCCGGGCCGGCGTCGAGAACCGCGCCATGGTCACCGCGCTCGGCATCGATGTGCGGACCGCCTTCACCCTGGTCTTCACCATCGGCGGCATCGCGGCCGGCCTCGGCGGCGTGCTGGCGAGCCACTACTTCGGCTACGTCTCGCCGTTGCTGGGGCAGACGCTGCTCATCTTCGCCTTCATCGTCACCGTCATCGGCGGGCTGGGCTCGCTCACCGGCGCGGCGATCGCCTCGGTGCTGGTGGCGCTGCTGCAGCAGTTCGCCAACTACTACCTGTGGGGCACGGGTGACCTGGCGGTCGTCGTGCTGCTCGCGGTGGTCCTGCTCACCCGACCCTCCGGCCTCATGGGGAGGCGCGCATGAGCACCCTGGTCCGTCGCCTGCTCCCGCCCGGGCTGGTCGTGCTGCTGGCCTGCCTGCCGCTGCTCGACCTGTCCCTCCCGGGCGTGCTCCCGGGGCCCACCTACACCCCCGGCACGCTCCACCTGCTGGCGCTGGCCATGGTGATGGCCGCGCTCGCGCTGTCCTACCACCTGCTGCTCGGGGTGGCCGGGCTGCTGTCCTTCGGGCACGCGCTCTACTTCGGCATCGGCGCCTACCTGCTCGGCATCGTCATGGGCGAGCTGAAGCTGGCCCTGCTCCCGTCGGTCCTGCTCGTGCTCGTCGTCGGCGCGTTGCTCGCCTCGATCCTGGGCGCGATCAGCCTGCGGGTCACCGGCATCCCCTTCGCCATGGTCACCCTGGCCTTCGCCCAGGCGGGGTCGGTGCTCGTCCGTCGCGACCCCGGCCGGGTCACCGGCGGCGAGGAGGGGCTGCGGCTGCCCACCGAGCAGGTGCCGGACGCGCTGGTGGGCGTCGCCGACACCCGCAACCTCTACTGGCTGGCGCTCGCCGCCCTCGTCCTCGCCCACCTCCTCGTCGCCTGGGTGCAGCGCAGCCGCGCCGGTCACGTCGCCGAGGCGGTGCGGGAGAACGAGCTGCGGGTCCGGGTGCTCGGCATGCGGCCCTTCCTCGTCAAGCTCGCGATCTTCGTCGCGGCCTCGGTCATCGCGATCGGGATGGGCATGGTGCACCTGCTGCTCAACTCCGGTGCCGTGCCGCACGTCGTCAGCGCCGAGTTCACCATCTCGCTGCTGCTCATGGTGGTCATCGGCGGCGTCGGGTCGCGCTGGGGCGCGGTGGCCGGGGCGGTGCTCTACGTCCTGCTCAACCAGCGGCTCACGGTGCTCGCCCAGGCCGACTGGGTCCACGACCTGCCCGCCGTGCTGCGGATCCCGCTGTCGGAGCCGATGTTCATCCTCGGCACGCTCTTCGTGCTCGTCGTGATGTTCCTGCCCGGCGGCATCGCGGGGACCGTCGCCCGGTTGCGGGGCGCCCGTGACGGCGCCGGCAGCGAGGACGACCCGGCTGAGATGCTGGAGGACATGGACGACGAGGACCGTGCGCAGGACGCGCCGGCCGGTGCGGGGTCACGGTGAGCGGTGAGGGTATGCCGTCCGCCTCCCGAAAGGTCGACGGTCAGCACCCCCGGACCGACCATGGGGGGCCGGGAGCGGGCGTCTCGGAGGACGGCCTGCACACCCTCGGGCGTTGGCCGGCCGACCGGGCCCGGATCGCCCCGGAGCACCGGGCCGTGATCGATCGCGGTGTCGTCCTCACCTACGGCCAGCTCGAGGCCAGGGTCGACCAGCTGGCGCAGCTGCTGCGCGATGCCGGCCTGGGGCGCGGTGCGCGCATCGCGACGCTCGTCGGCAACAGCGCCGACCAGGTCGTGCTGCTCTTCGCCTGCGCCCGCGTCGGGGCGGCCCTGGCCCCGTTGTCCTGGCGGCTCACGCCCCGGGAGCTGGCGCGTCAGGTGGATCTGCTCGACCCCGACCTGCTCGTGATCGAGGAGGAGACCGCCTCCCTCGCCCGGGAGCTCACCCGCCGGCTGGCGCGTGCGGACGGCCTGGCGACGGCATACCTCACGGAGCTGGCGACCCCAGGGGTGCTGACGGCGACGACGCACGCCGCCCCCGTCCCGGCCGCGCCGGTCCACGACGAGGACCCGCTGCTCGTCGCCTTCACCTCGGGCACCGCGAGCGAGCCCAAGGCCGCCGTGCTCTCGCACCGCACCTGCTGGTGGACCAACCTGTCGCTGTCGCGGACGCTGGAGCTGACCGAGCGCGACATCGTGCTGTCGGTGCTGCCGCAGTTCCACGTCGGCGGGTGGAACATCCAGCCGCTGCTGGCGTGGTGGACCGGGGCGACCGTCGTGCTCGAGCGGACCTTCGACGCCGGGCGGGTGCTCAGCCTCGTGGCCGAGCACCGGGTGAGCACGATGATGGGGGTGCCGACGCACTACCTGCTGCTCTCGGAGCACCCGGCCTTCGCCACGGCCGACCTGGGCAGCCTCACCAGCGCCGTCGTGGGCGGGGCGCCGATGCCGGCGCCGCTGCTGCGCACCTTCCACGCCCGGGGCGTGGCGCTCACCCAGGGCTACGGGCTCACCGAGGCCGGCCCCAACGTGCTGTGCCTGCCGCCGCACGAGGCGACCGAGCGGGTGGGCTGGGCCGGCGTGCCCTACCCCTATGTCGACGTCGCGCTCGCCGACCCCGCGACGGGGGAGCGGCTCCAGGGCGCGGCCACCGGCGAGCTGCTGGTGCGGGGTCCGGGCCTGTTCTCCGGCTATCTGCACGACGAGGCGGCGACCCGCGAGGTGCTGCACGACGGCTGGTTGTGGACCGGGGACGTCGCGACGCGCGACGACGAGGGCTACCTGCGGATCGTGGACCGGCTGCGCAACATCTTCATCAGCGGCGGCGAGAACGTCGCTCCGGCCGAGGTCGAGGCGGTGCTGCGGCGGCACCCCGCGGTCTCTCGTGCCGCCGTGGTCGGGGTGCCCGACGAGCGGTGGGGCGAGGTCGGCCTGGCCCTGGTCACGCTGCGCTCCGGAGTCGCGACCGACGAGCGCGACCTGCTGGAGCACTGCCGGGCCGAGCTCGCCGGCTTCAAGGTGCCGCAGCGCGTCGTCGCTGTGCCGGGGCTCCCCGAGGTCGGCATCGGCAAGACCGATCTCGCGGCCGTCCGGGCGATGGTCGACGACCTCGGGCTGCGCAGGTCACCGGCATGAGTGTCGAGGACGACCTGCGCGCGGGGGCCCGCCCAGCACCGCGCACGGCCCGCGGTGCCCGCACCCGGGCCCGGCTGCTGCAGGCGGCCGAGGACGTCTTCGCCGACGTGGGCTACGTCGACGCCTCCATCGTCAAGATCACCGAGCAGGCGGGGGTCGGCCTCGGCACGTTCTACGTCCACTTCCCGGGCAAGAAGGAGATCTTCGACGAGGTCGTCCTCGACCTCAACCGCCGGGTCCGGCACGCGATGAGCGAGGCGATCGAGGGGGCGCCGAGTCGGCTGGACGCCGAGCGGGCCGGCTTCTCCGCCTTCTTCCGCTTCACCGCCGAGCACCCCGCGCTCTACCGCATCGTCCGGCAGGCCGAGTTCGTCTCGCCCGAGGCGATGCGGGAGCACTACACCTCGATCCTCACCGGCTACGAGCAGGCGCTGACCCGCGCCCGCGAGGCCGGTGACGTGCGGCCCGACCTCGACCCCGAGGTCGCGTCGTGGGTGCTCATGGGCGCGGGTGAGCTGATCGGGATGCGCTGGGTGCTCTGGGACGAGGAGCGCGGCGCCCACCCCGACGGTGTCCCGCCCGAGATCTTCACCGCGCTCATGGATGTCATCGAGCACGCCGTGGGCCGCGGCGGGCCGCGGCCGGCCCGCACCCGGGGTGAGACCAGCACGACCAGCACGACCAAGGAGGACCGATGAGCACCACCGCGATACTGCCTTCGCTGGACGAGGTGACCGACGAGCGCTACCGGCAGGAGGACGTGCCCGTCGACGGGGGGACCTTGCGGGTCGGGGTGTGGGAGCCGGCGGAGTCGGCGGGGGAGAGCGCTGACGTGCCGACGCTGCTGCTCGTGCACGGCATCACCGCCTCGCACGTCTCCTTCGCCGCGCTCGCGGCGGCCCTGCCGCACGCCCGGCTCATCGCCCCCGACCTGCGGGGGCGAGGGCGCTCGCGCGACCTGCCCGGCCCCTACGGCATGGCCCGGCACGCCGACGACGTCGCCGCCGTGCTCGGGCACCTCGGCGCCGGTGCGGTGACCGCGGTCGGGCACTCGATGGGAGCCTTCGTCGTCCTCGTCCTCGCGCACCGGCACCCGGAGCGCGTCCGTGCCTTGCACCTCGTCGACGGGGGTATGCCGTTGCTCCCGCCCGAGGGCGTCGCGCCCGAGCAGATGGCCGCCGCCGTCCTCGGCCCCGCGGCCGACCGGCTGACGCAGACCTTCCCCAGCCGAGCGGCATACCAGGACTTCTGGCGCGAGCACCCGGCCCTCGGGCCGGAGCTGACCAACGTCACCCTCGCCTACGTCGACTACGACCTGGTGGGGGAGGAGCCGGAGCTGCGGCCCGCCACGCGACCGGAGGCGCTGACCGAGGACATCCGCGAGCTCATCGACGGCGACGACGTCGAGCGGGCGCTCGACGGGCTCGCGCACGAGGCGACGTGGTTCGTCGCGCCTCGCGGCCTGATGGACGAGGTGCCGCCGCTCTATCCGGAGGCGGCCCGCTCGGGGTGGACGACGCGGCTGCCGCGGCTGCGCCTCGTCGAGGTCGACGACGTCAACCACTACACGATCGTCCTGCACCCCCGAGGCGTCGAGCAGCTGCTGCCGCACCTGGTGGGGTCTGACCCGGCGTGAGCGACGCCGACACCCCGCTGGAGCAGGGCGGTCCGCCGCTGCCCACCCGGCAGGTGATGCACCAGTGGTGGCGCGACCTGTGCTTCGTGCACTGGCGCGTGGCGCCGGAGCAGGTGGCTCCGCTGCTGCCGGCAGGGACCCGCCCCGACGTCGTCGACGGGTCCGCCTGGGTGGGGCTCATTCCGTTCCGGATGGTCGACGCCGGGCTACTGCGGGGCCCGGCGGTGCCGTGGCTGGGCACCTTCCTGGAGCTCAACGTCCGCACGTATGCCGTCGATGCGGCTGGGCGGCGTGGCGTGGTCTTCCGGTCGTTGGAAGCCCAGCGCGCCGCGGTGGTGGCGGGTGCGCGGCTGGGCTTCGGGGTGCCCTACCGGTGGGCGTCGATGTCGCTGGAGCGAAGCCCAGGGGTCGAGCCGGGCGCGGTCGGCGAGGTGCTCCGGTGGCGCAGCCGACGGCTCGAGCCGCGCGGTGCACGCAGCTCGATGACGGTGCGCGTGCGGGAGCGGATCGCCGACCCCGACCCGCTGGCGATCTTCCTCACCGCCCGGTTCGGTCTGCATACGAGGTGGTTGGGGCGCACCCTGTGGGTGCCGAACACGCACGGCCCGTGGCCGCTGCAGCGGGCCGAGCTGCTCGACCTCGACGACGAGCTGGTCGCGGCGGCCGGGCTACCGGCCGACGTGGTGCGGCGGCCACCTGACAGCGTGCTCTACAGCCCAGGGGTGCGGACCGTGTTCGGTGCCCCGGTCGGCGTCGGATGAGTATGCATGCACTGTGCATGGTTACCATGCTCAGTGCATGAAGACGATTTAGGTGCGCAACGTGCCCGAGGACCTGAGCCGGCCTGTGAAGGCGAAGGCGGCGCGGGAGGGAGCCTCTCTGAGTGACTTCCTGCTGGCTCAGCTGGAGCAGATCGCCGCCCGACCGACCCGCGCCGAGCTTCTGGAGCAGATCGAGGCCAGGCCGGTGCGTGACCTGCCGCCGGCCGAGGAGGTGCTTGCCCAGGAACGGGCGGACAGGTGACCCTGGTCGTCGATGCCTCTGCCGTCGCGGAGATCCTGCTCCGGACCTCACGCGGGGCGAAGGCTGTCGGGATGCTCGGTGATCACAGCCTGATCGCCCCTCACCTGTTGCCGGCCGAGCTCGCCTCCGTCCTGCGCGGTTGGTCGCTGGGCGGTCTGCTCTCCGATGACGATGCCGCTCGTGCCGTCGCGGAGTTCGCCGACGTGCGCATCGAGCTGGTGGACATGATGCCGCTGCTCCCGGCCGTGTGGGAGATGCGCCACCACGTCAGCGCCTACGACGCGATGTACGTCGCGCTGGCTCGCGCCGTGGATGCGCCCCTGCTGACCCTGGATCGCGGGATGGCGGCGGCTGCTTCGGACTGTGCGCTGCTGCCCTCCGGCGACGACTAGACTGCTGACCCCGTGGCACTCACCATCGGAATCGTCGGCCTGCCCAACGTGGGCAAGTCCACGCTCTTCAACGCGCTGACCAAGAACACCGTGCTCGCGGCGAACTATCCGTTCGCGACGATCGAGCCCAACATCGGCGTGGTGCCGCTCAAGGACGCGCGCCTGGACCGGCTCGCCGAGATCCACGGCAGCGCCAAGATCTTGCCCGCGACGGTGAGCTTCGTCGACATCGCCGGTATCGTCCGTGGCGCCAGCGAGGGGGAGGGGCTGGGCAACAAGTTCCTCGCCAACATCCGTGAGGCCGACGCGATCTGCCAGGTGGTGCGCGCCTTCCGCGACGACGACGTCGTGCACGTCGACGGCAAGGTCAGCCCGGTCGACGACATCGAGACCATCAACACCGAGCTCATCCTCGCCGACCTGCAGACGCTGGAGAACGCCATCCCGCGGCTGGAGAAGGAGGTGAAGGGGAAGAAGACGGACAAGGAGATCCTCGACACCGCCCTCGCGGCGCAGCAGGTGCTCGAGGCGGGCGACACCCTGTATGCCGCCGGCGCGGCTGCCGGGGTCGACGTCGCGATCGCGCGGCAGCTCGGGCTGCTCACGACCAAGCCCTTCCTCTACGTCTTCAACCTCGACGAGGACGGCCTGACCGACGAGGCGCTGCACGCCGAGCTGGCCCAGTTGGTGGCGCCCGCCGAGGCGATCTACCTCTCCGCCAAGCTCGAGGCGGACCTGGCTGAGCTGGAGGACGAGGAGGCCGCCGAGCTGCTGGAGTCGGTCGGCGTCACCGAGCCAGGGCTGGACCAGCTGGCCCGGGTCGGCTTCGACACCCTCGGGCTGCAGACCTACCTCACCGCCGGGCCGAAGGAGTCGCGCGCCTGGACGGTCCGCCAGGGCGCCACCGCGCCGCAGGCCGCCGGCGTCATCCACACCGACTTCGAGCGCGGCTTCATCAAGGCCGAGATCGTCAGCTTCGACGCGCTCGACGAGCTGGGGTCGATGACCAAGGCCAAGGAGGCCGGCAAGGTCCGGATGGAGGGCAAGGACTACGTGATGGCGGACGGGGACGTCGTGGAGTTCCGGACAGGACTTACGTCTGGGAATAAGAAGTGACGGAATGGTGGCAGGACTTCTCGGCGAAGTGGTCATGGGACGACCCGATGCTTCTCGTGGGCCTTGTCACCATCGTGGTCACTGCACTTATACCCGTCGCCTTGTGGTGGCTGGGTGCGAAACAGGCAAAACGCGACGGTGTTCTCAACGAGTTGCAAACCGAAACCCTCGCTCGTCAAGAGCAGATTTCCCGACGCCAGCGACGGGACGCACTGCTGGAGGTCGTTGACCGATCCGCTGACGCCACGCATCTGGGGCTTTTGTGGCGGGAGGTTCGCGAGTATGAAGGCGAGGATCGGGACCTCCTTCTCGCCCGCTTTCGTACCAACGTTGCGCTCGCGCTTCCCGGGACGTCCACTGGTGTGAAGGTTCGGGATGATCTGACTGACACCGTCGTGAGTCATTACGTTGGCGGGCTTGAGCGTCGCTACGCAGAAGGCGCTCGCGGGTTCCATTCGTATCCTGGTCTGCTCGACTTCATGGTGGCCGCGACGAATCAGGGGGCAAAGATCGAGACGTCGAAGATCGTCGCGCTCGTTACAGGACCCACCGCCGAGAATCAGTGTCCAGGCCACGGATTCTACCGGGATCTGGTCAGCGTCCTTCCCAGGGCAGCTAGCGGTCTCCTTCACGCGGTCGAGGGTATCGATCCTCGGAGTTCCGGTGGTCTCAGGCTGAACGTTCTGACCGGCACCCTCCTCGCGGTCAAGGACGTGGAGATCGGGCGGTCCGGGGGAGCTTCGAGGTTGCATGCGGATGCGGTGGAAGAGTTGAGGGATGCGGTCCCCGAGGCCCTCGCCTTCCTTCTCCATCGAGACAACCTGCGCTCGTTTGATCGATGGTCACGTGAAGGCTCGACCGAGCCCGTCAGTGCCACGGTCGCCTGGCTCATCAGGGCGGTTGGCTGGCTCGCCGACACCGACAGCCACCTAGCGATGCGGATGGTTCAGAATCTCGCTTCCGCAATCGAGTCGATACCTGCTGCGGACAGAGGTTGGGGGATCGATGACCGTGATGTCCGTCAGGGATTCGAGTGGATCAGGGCAAAGCAGCCTGCATTGTGGGAAACGTACGGAGCGAGTCTGGAATCGGCTGCGACAATCATCGGGCAGTGGAAGGCGGAAGAGCATGACAACGACTAAAAGCGACGTGGTGGAGTTCCGCTTCAACGTCTGAGTCGCAGGCGGAGTTCGCGCTGTGGCAGCTCGTGCAGGCCGACGGGGCAGGCCCGCGGGGCGATGGTCGTTCTCGGTGTCACTCGTGTCACACGCCTCACGCGATGCCAGAACCTCGTATGTGCCGGGGCTGTGTCATCGGCAGATGCGAGTTTCCCGTCATTCTGGTGCTGCTGTGACGGACGAGGCTCACGTGCTTCTGGCCCTCACCCCCCGCGCCTCCATATGCACCATGTGCCATGGGAACTGACTGGTACCCTCTTCCCATGAAGGCGACGATCGACTCGGGCGGGCGTATCCTGCTGCCCAAGGCCCTTCGCGACGCGCTGGGCCTCACCGCGGGCATGACGGTCGACGTCTCGCGCTACGGCGACGGCCTGCAGATCACGCCCGGTGGGCGCACGGCCCAGGTGGTGCGCGGCGACCACGGCAGATTGGTCGCGCGGAGCGACACGGCCGTGAGCGATGAGGAGATGTTCGGCCTCATCGATGCCAGCCGCCGGTGACCCGGTGACGCAGCACGACCGCTGGGCGGTCGACACCAGCGTGGCCGTCCCCCTGCTCGTGGAGCGGCATCCGGCCCACGGCGCGGTATGGCGTTGGGTGGCCGACCGGAGCGCCACGGTGGTGCTCTGTGGCCACGCGCTTCCGGAGACGTACTCCGTGCTCACGCGGCTTCCGGGCGACGCGCGGGTCGCCGGATCTGACGCTGTGCGACTCATCGACGACGTCTTCGACGTGGAGGCGGGCCTGCCCCAGGAGCTCACCGCGACCCTTCACCGCCGGATGGCGGGGGCGCAGATCGCCGGTGGTGCGGTGTATGACGCCATGGTCGCGCTGGCTGCCCGGCACCATGACCTGTCCCTGGCCACGCGCGATGCCCGCGCGAAGGGGACCTACGAGGCGCTCGGCGTCGCCGTTGAGGTGTTGGCGTGATCGGGGTCGAGAACTCACCGACGAGCTGCGTCAGCCTGCGGTCGATCGGGGCGACACCTGCGTGCGGCCGCAGCCGCCACACGCAGGTCGCGGCGGCCTGGTCGACGTCGACCTCGAGACGCGGTCTGCCCGCGTCGTAGGGTCGGTGGGGCAGCGGGAGGACCGCGAGGAGGTCGTGTGGGCCGGCGCAAGAGCGCCGAGCAGAAGGCGCAAGAGGAGCAGCGGTACGCCCGGGCGTACTCAGCCCGGACGGACGCCGACTTTGAGCCGTTCTACACCGACTCCAACCAGGCGATCCGCCCGCCATGCGGCGGCGATGAACCCGGACGCCAGCGCGCAGGTGATCGAGCGCTTCGCGGACGACCCCTTCTGCAGCACCCGCATCGCGGTCGCCGAGCACCCGACCACGGCGAGCCCGAGGCTGCTGCGGCTGCTCAGCGCTGACCCGCGTCGGCGCGGCGTGGTGCACCACGCCGCTCGCGAGCGCCTCGAGCGGGAGGGTGGTGTTCGGCGAGGACGGTATGCCGCGGGACGGGCAGGCCCCCTCGGCGTGAGCGCAGCTCGTGCCGGGGTCGGGTCAGCGCTCGACCCCGGCACGGCGCTCGCGCCGCACGGCGACGAACGAGCGCACGCCGATGACCAGGTAGATCACCAGCAGCACGAAGCTGATCGTCCCTGAGATCACCGCGAGCGGGCGCTCGGCGTCGCCGGCGAGCAGGTCGCCGAGGCCCAGGACGTTGCGCAGCGTGCCGAGCGCCCCGAGCAGGGCGACCACCAGCGCGGCGTGGATGCCGATGGCCTGGCCTGCGGCCGATGACTCCGCAGACCGCGAGGATCGCGCCGAGCAGCGCCGGGATGAGCGCGGTGAGGCTGCGGCTCTCGCTCACGAGGTAGCCCACCACGCCCACGGCGACCAGTACCAGTCCGAGGATGATCGTGGTGCGGGGCAGGCTGCTGTTGGTCATCGTGTCCTCACGGTGGTGGGGGAGTGAGCTGTCCGCTCCACGGTACCGAGCACCCGGCACGTCTCCTACACCCGGTCGGACCACGGCTGTGGCCAACGGGCGATGCGCCGGTCGGGTCTGTCGGCCTCACCACCTAGCATGACGAGGTGAGCAGGATCCCGACGTGAGCGCCGAGCCGGACTCCGATATCGACGCCGCCACCGAGCCCGACCCGGCGCGGTGGCGCATCCTCGCCGTCACGCTCGCGGTCGGCTTCATGTCTCTGCTCGACGTGACGATCGTCAACGTCGCCATCCCTTCCATGCGCGCCGGGCTGGACACCTCGGCCGCGACGATCCAGTGGGTCGTGTCGGGGTATGCCCTGACCTTCGGTCTCATGCTCGTCACCGGTGGCCGCCTCGGCGACGCCTGGGGCCGGCGCACCCTCATGCTGGTCGGCCTCGCCGGTTTCGTGCTGTCCAGCGCGGCGTGCGGGATCGCGCCCCACGCCGGCGTGCTCGTCGCTGCCCGGTTGGTGCAGGGGATCTCCGCCGGGCTGCTCGCGCCCCAGAACACCGGCCTGATCCAGGACCTCTTCTCCGGCGCGGAGCGCGGCCGTGCGTTCGGTCTCTTCGGACTGGTCGTCTCGGTCGCCTCGGCCATCGGCCCGGTGCTCGGGGGCGTCATCATCGCGCTCGCCGGCGAGGACGGCGGGTGGCGCTGGATCTTCCTGGTCAACGTCCCGATCGGTGCCGCCCTGCTCGTGGCGATCGCCCGGATGGTGCCCGCAGCGCGACCCGACGCCGTTGCGGCAGGAGACCCGGAGGACGGCGCGGGCGCGGCAGGTGGGAGGAGCGGCCCACGGCTGGACCTGCTCGGCGCCGTGCTCCTCGGCCTCGCGGTAGTCTGCCTGCTGCTGCCGGTGGTCGCGCTGGAGTCGGGCGACCTGCTCCCGTTGCTGCTGCTCCTGCTCGTGCCGGTCCTGGGCTGGGCGTTCGTGGCGTGGGAGCGACGGCTGAGCCGCACCGGCGGCGCCCCGCTGCTCGACGTGGCGCTGCTGCGCCGCACGCCGGGGTATGCCAACGGCATCGTCGTCGGCTCGCTCTACTTCACCGGCTTCACCGGTGTCTTCCTCGTGCTCTCCGTCTATCTCCAGGACGGTCTCGGCTACTCCACGCTGGCGACCGGGCTGCTCCTCACCCCCTTCGCCGTGGGGTCGGCCGTGTCGTCCCCCTGGGCCGGGCGTGCGGTCAGCCGCCAGGGCCGGGCGCTGGTGGTGCGCGCCCTCGTGGTGATGATGGCCGGGCTGGTGCTCCTGGCCGTGCTGGCCGGGATCGCGCAGGACCGGGCGTGGCTCTGGGCCGCGCTCGCCGTGCCGCTGCTCGTCGCCGGCCTCGGCGGCGGGGCCGTGGTCTCACCCAACTTCACCCTCACCCTCGCCGACGTGCCACCCCGCATGGGTGGCGCCGCCGGCGGCGCCCTCCAGACCGGGCAGCGGGTCGGCTCGGCCATCGGGGCGGCGGTGCTCATCACGGCATACCAGCTCGGTGTGGCAGCCGACGGCGATGCCGGCGACGGTCTGCGCGCGGCCATCGGCACCGCGCTCGTCCTCCTCGCGGGCGCCCTGGCCGCCGCGCTCTGGGCGGGTCGGCCGAGCGCTCGCGACAGCGGGTGACCTGCGGCCCCGGCGACCGGGACGGCGTCGGTGGAGCCGATTACAGTGTGGCCGTGCCGTCACGAGTCGAAGCCAGCGCCCGCGGGCTCCGCGTCACGTACGCGCACCCGCAGCTCCCCGACTCGGCCTTCGAGATGGGGTGGGAGCAGGTCGACGGGGTGTCCGTCTACGCCCTCGAGGGGAGCGCGGGGCAGGGCCTGTTCATGAGCTTCGAGCACGAGAACGGCGAGTTCATGGAGATCCACAGCGGCATGATCGGCTGGGATCAGGTCATGACGTCCCTCGGCGACTTCCTGCCGCTCGAGGTGGAGTCGGTGGCCGAGGTGCTGAGCTGGCTCGGCGTCGACGACCCGCCCGTCACGCTGCTCGCGCGGCGGGTCGGCTGAGCCCGCCTCTCAGTCCCGGGGCGCGCTGAACGCCGCGAAGAAGTCGACGAGCAACCGGGCGCTCCGGTCGCGCGGCAACGCCTCGATCAGGGCGAGCACCGCGGGCAGGTCGATCTCGCCTGCCTCCTGGGCGGCTCGGGCGAGCGCGACCGGGTCCGGGTGCGTCAGCGTCGCCCCGGCCCTATCGGGTATGCCGTCCCTCCGGTGCCAGCCCAGGTCGCGTCGCTGTGCCTCGTCGGAGCCGGGGCCATGCCCCTCGTCGGAGCCGCTGCCGCGCACCTGCTCGGAGCCGGCGACCAGGGCCGCAGCCAGCTCGTCGCGGACGGCAGCGGTCACCGGCGTGATCGTGAGGTGCGTCGACCGCGGGATGGTCGAGCCGTCGGCCTGGGTGAAGCCCGGCTGCCCCTGCAGCACGAAACCGTGCCGGCGGACCGCCTCCGCCCAGGCGTGCGGCTCGACCCGCCGCCCGGGCGGGGCCGCCCCGTCCGTCGTCGCGGCCAGCAAGGGCCCCTCGGGCGCGCCGAGCACCCGCAGCCCCTCGATCCCGTCGACCACCTCGCGCACCGCGGCGGTGGTCTCGACCACCCGCGCGGTGAGCTCGGCATACCCCTGCGGGCCCAGGCGCGTGACCACCGCCCAGGCGGCCGCCAGCGACATCACCGAGCGGGAGCCGAGCACGGTGGGATTGACGACCGGGTAGCCGGGCCAGTCGGTGAGCGCGAAGTAGCGCCCGGCGTCGAGGGCAGGGTCGGTGAACAGCAGCACGGAGGTGCCCTTGGGTGCGTAGCCGAACTTGTGCAGGTCGGCGGAGATGCTGCTCACGCCGGGCACCGACAGGTCCCAACGCGCCGGGGCCGGGCTCCACCAGGGCAGCACGAAGCCACCTACGCAGGCGTCGACGTGGCAGGGGATGTCGCGCTCGCGGGCGGCCGCCGCCACCTGCTCCACCGGGTCGACGACGCCGTGCGGGTAGGCCGGAGCGCTCACCACCACCAGCGCGGTGTCCGCGCCGAGCCGCTCGACCAGACGAGACGCGGGCAGGGTGCCGGTCTCCGGGTCGACGGGGACGGAGGTCAGGCCCAGGCCCAGGTAGTGCGCCGCCTTGTGGAAGGCTGCGTGTGCCGTGCTCGGGGCGACGATCTGCGGGGTCGCGGCGCTGCCCGGGTGCCGCTCGCGCCACCGCTCGCGGGCGGCGAGCACGGCCAGCATGATGCTCTCCGTGCCGCCGCTCGTGACCGTGCCGACGATCTCGCTGCGGCCCTGACCGCCGAGCACGTCGCGGGCGAAGGCTACGAGGTCGGCCTGCATGAGCGCGACCGAGGGGAAGGTCGTCGGGTCCAGCGCGTTGACCGCCTGGACCTGGGCGGCCGCGGCCCCGGCGAGCTCGTCGAGCTCGGCGACCCCGCTGTCGTAGACGTAGCTGAGCACGCGACCGCCGTGGGTGGGGGCGTCCTGCTGCCGGTAGGCCTCCAGGCGCCCGAGCACCTCCTGGGACGTGGGGCTGGGCTCGGTCATCGCGGGTCCTCTCGAACGCGGGCGGTCACGGGTGGGTCGCGGCAGGGCGGGGCGCGGGATCAGCCTGGGCGGGAGGCTCGCGGTAGCGCCGCAGCACCAGCAGGCTCGCCGCGACGAGGAGCGCCGGCACGAGCGAGAAGGCCAGCACGACGGCCACCAGCGCGGCGTCCGGCTGGGCCAGGCGCTCCCCGGCGGTGCTGGAGCGGAAGCCGGTCACCGTGAGCAGGAGCAGCACGACGACCGGCCCGAGCGCCAGGCCGGTCGTCTCCCCGGCGGTCCACAAGCCGCTCATCGCCCCGCCCCGCCCGCGCCCGGCGGCGGTGATGACGTCCGGGAGCATCGCGAGCGGGAAGAGCTGCAGGCCGGCATAGGCGATCCCGGCCACCCCCACCGCGGCGTAGACCCACCAGCCGGGCCACCAGAGCATCCCCACGAGCGCGAGGGTCGCGACGGCGAACGCGGCTGAGGCGAGGGTGAGGGCGGCCGGCTTGCCGTGCGCTGCGGCATACCGGGTCCACAGCGGCATGACGAGCAGGGCCGGCGCGACGAGCGCCAGGAAGAGGACGGTCAGCGCCGCCTGGTCGCCGAGGGTGTAGGTCGCGACGTACTGTGCTGCCGCGAGCATGACGCCGGTCGCCAAGGCCTGCAGGACGAAGACCGTGAGGAGGGTGCGGTAGGCCGGGACCTCCCGCCAGGCGCGGAGCCCCTCCCGATAGCTGGCCAGCGGGCCCGCTCCGTCTGGTTCGGCGGTCGGCGCCGGACGGGCCAGGTGGCCACGGGTGGTGACGACGGTGGCGAGCATACCGGCCAGGAGCAGCACCGCGATGCCCACCGCCATCCAGAGGTAGCCCGCGTGACCGCCCCCGGCCGCGTCGCGCAGCGCCGGGCCACCGGCCCCGACGAGCAGGATCGCGAGCGCGAGGACGGCGATCCGCCAGGCCATGACCCGGGTGCGCTCGGCGTAGTCGTCCGTGAGGTCGGCCGGGAGCGCGATGTAGGGGACCTGGAAGCAGGAGAACGAGGTCGTCGCCAGCACGAAGCAGCCCAGCACCCACCACCCGGCCGTCGTCGGCCCCAGCCCGACCGGCACCGCGAACATCCCGACGAACCCGAGCGGCAGGGTCAGGGCACCGGCCAGCATGAGCCGGGTGCGCCCGGCCCGGCCCCTGGCGTCGGCGTCGCTGCGCGCCCCGATCACCGGATCGATGAGGACGTCCCACACCTTCGGGACGATGACGACCACCGTGGCCAGGAGGGCAGGGACGGCCAGGGTGTCGGTGAGGTAGTAGGCCAGCACCAGACCGGGCAGGGTGCTGAAACCGCCGGTGCCCACGCTCCCCGCGGCATACCCGGCCACGGCGGGGCGGGGGACGCGGCGCTGCATGGGCGCACTCTAGCGAGGAGGGCGCGCCAGCGTTCTGCAGATGCGAAGGATGGACGGAGCCTGGCTCATCACCGGACTGCGTGGCACGGTGGCCCCGAAGGTCGCGGCACGCGTGGCAGAACTCGGCGGCGTCGTCGTCGGCTGGGACCGGGATCGAGTGCCACCGGACGACGTCGCGGCGGGGGAGGCCTACCTCGCGGAGGTCGACCCGGTGGGTATCTTCCACCTCGGGATGGGGGCGGAGGCCTGGGCGGGTCGACTCGCCGAGCACGCCCGCGAGCGCGACCTCCCGTGCGTCGTCACCAGCTCGGTCTCGGTCTTCGGGGACGCGCCGGACGACCCGGACGGACCGTTCCGGCCGTCGGACACCCCGACCGCGCGCGACGACTACGGCAGTTACAAGGCCCGCTGCGAGGTAGCCGTGCGCGCGGCCTACCCCGGTGCGGCGATCGCGCGCATCGGCTGGCAGGCGCACCCGGACGGGGTGGGCAACAACATGGTGGCTCAGCTCGCGGCGCAGGCCGAGGCCTCCGGTGGCACGATCCGGGCCAGCCGCGCCTGGCGCCCGGCCGCCTCGTGGATGGACGACACGGCAGCGGCTCTCGTGGAGCTGGCGTGGACCGGGCGGGCCGGGACGGTGCACCTCGACAGCAACGCGGTGGACGCGTGGACCTTCCCCGACCTGGTGCGGCACGTGGCCCGCCGGACCGGTCACGCGTGGACCGTGGAGGAGCACGACGAGGTCGAGCACGACTCTCGTCTGCTGGGTGACGAGGACCTGATGCCGCGCCTGTCCATGCGCGGCTGACCGGCACCGGCCATCCGCGACTCGCTCAGAAGGGCGTCGGGTCGTCCCAGCCGAGCTCACGTCCGACGTCTCCGGGCTCGAGCCCGAGCGGTCCGCGCCTCGGAGGCGGGCACCACCCGCCGAAGGTCGCGTCGTAGGAGTCGTCCACCATGCGCCGGGCCCGCTCCTGCGCACGGTCTGCCGCGCGGGCGATCACCCGCTCCTCCAGGCCTCGGTGCAGGATCTGTCGACCGATGTCCGCGGTCAGGACGCGTCGTGCCTCGTCCGACACCGACGCGGACGTCTGGCTGAGCAGCTCGGCGAGGGTCACCAGCTGCTCATCCTCCAGCCCGGGTATGCCCCGCCGCACCTGCGGTGGGTGCACGTGCTCGACCACCGGCCGGGGTGGCGGGGTCTGCACCAGGGCCGCCTGCCAGTCGTAGTCGGCGTCCTGCTGCAGGTGGTGGCGCAACCGGTGGACCGAGAGGTCGCGCGGTCCGCCGCGCTCGTCCAGCGGCAGCATCCGGCTGGCCCGGTCGGCGACGCTGGCGTCGCTGCGCCCGAGCTCAGCGGCGATGTCGGTCGCAGAGCGACCCTCGCGGCACAGGCGCACCAGGGTGGCGTAGTCGGTCTCGGTCCACGGCTCGCCGCTGCGCGGCGGCCGAGGACGACGGGAGGGCGGGGGGAGCGAGTGGAGCGTCATACCCTCCAGCGTCGCCGAGACCGGTGGTGCGCCGCAGAAGTTGTCCACAGGCCACGGCGCTGGTGCGCGCCGCTCAGCCGCGCAGCTCGTCGATCACCGCGTTGAACGTCTCCGACGGACGCATCGCGGCGGTCGCCTTGGCGTCGTCCGGCTGGTAGTAGCCGCCGAGGTCCACCGGGTCACCCTGGACCCCGATGAGCTCGTCGGCGATCTGCTGCTCCTGGCTGGAGAGCTGCTCGGCCACGGGCCCGAAGCGTTCGGCGAGCTCGGCGTCCTCGGTCTGCCCGGCGAGTGCCTGCGCCCAGTAGAGCGCGAGGTAGAAGTGGCTGCCGCGGTTGTCGATCTGCCCCAGCTTGCGGGCCGGCGACCGGCCCTCGGTGAGGACCCGCTCGGTCGCCTGGTCCAGGGCGTCGCCCAGCACCCGCGCCTTGGCGTTGTCGTCACGCTCGGCCAGGTGCCGCAGCGACTCCGCGAGCGCCAGGAACTCGCCCAGGCTGTCCCAGCGCAGGTAGTTCTGCTCGGCCAGCTGCTGCACGTGCTTGGGGGCCGAGCCACCCGCACCGGTCTCGAAGAGTCCGCCGCCGTTCATGAGCGGCACGACCGAGAGCATCTTGGCGCTGGTGCCGACCTCGAGGATGGGGAAGAGGTCGGTGTTGTAGTCGCGCAGCACGTTGCCGGTGACCGAGATGGTGTTCTTGCCCTGCCGGATCCGCTCCACCGACAGCCGGGTGGCCTCGACGGGGGAGAGGATGCGCAGGTCCAGGCCCTCGGTGTCGTGCTCCTCGAGCGAGGCCTCGACCTTGGCGATGAGGTTGCGGTCGTGCGCCCGCTCGGTGTCGAGCCAGAAGATCGCCGGGTCGCCGGTGGCGCGCGCCCGCGTCACGGCGAGCTTGACCCAGTCGCGGATCGGCTCGTCCTTGGTCTGGCAGGCGCGCCAGATGTCGCCGGCGGCGACCTCGTGCCGCAGCAGCACCTCTCCGCTGCCGTCGACGACCTCGACCGCCCCGTCGGCCGCGATCTCGAAGGTCTTGTCGTGCGAGCCGTACTCCTCGGCCTTCTTGGCCATGAGGCCGACGTTGGGGACCGTGCCCATCGTCGTCGGGTCGTAGGCGCCGTGCTCCTTGCAGTCCTCGATGACCGCCTGGTAGACCCCGGCGTAGGAGGAGTCGGGGATGACCGCGAGGGTGTCCGCGGTCTCGTCCGAGGGGCCCCACAGCTGCCCCCCGTTGCGGATCATGGCCGGCATCGACGCGTCGATGATGACGTCGCTGGGGACGTGCAGGTTGGTGATCCCCTTGCTGGAGTTGACCATCGACAGCCGCGGCAGCTCGGCGAGGCGGGCCTCGATCGCCGCCTTGACCTCCGGCGCACTCTCGCCCAGCGCGTCCAGCCCGGCGAGGATGCCCCCGAGTCCGTCGTTCGGCGACAGGCCCGCCTGAGCCAGCTGCGCGCCATACTGCTCGAAGACGTCGTCGAAGAAGACCCGGACGGCGTGGCCGAAGACGATCGGGTCGGAGACCTTCATCATCGTGGCCTTGAGGTGCAGCGACCAGAGCACGTCGTCCGCCGCCGCCTCGGTGACCGTGCGCGCGAGGAAGTCCTCGAGCGCGCTCACCGACATGAAGGTCGAGTCGACGACCTCGCCGGCGAGCACGGGCACCGACTCCTTGAGGACGGTGGTGGTGCCGTCGGCGGCGACGTGGCGGATGGTGAGGGTGTCGTCGGCCTCGACCACGACGGACTTCTCATTGTGGCGGAAGTCGTCGGCGTCCATGGTGGCGACGCGGGTCCGGGAGTCCGAGCTCCAGGCACCCATCGAGTGCGGGTAGGAGCGGGCGTAGTTCTTGACCGCCTCGGGGGCGCGACGGTCGCTGTTGCCCTCACGCAGCACGGGGTTGACGGCCGACCCCTTCACCTTGTCGTAGCGGGCGCGCGCGTCCTTCTCCTCGTCCGTGCTGGGCGACTCCGGGTAGGCCGGGAGGTCGTAGCCCTGCTCCTGCAGCTCGGCGATCGCGGCCTTGAGCTGGGGCACCGAGGCGGAGATGTTGGGCAGCTTGATGATGTTGGCCTCGGGCGTCGTGGCCAGCTCGCCGAGCTCGGCGAGAACGTCGGCCTGCCGCTGCTCGTCAGTGAGCCGGTCCGGGAACTGCGCCAGGATGCGCCCGGCCAGCGAGATGTCCTTGGTCTCCACGTCGATCCCCGCCGCCCCAGCGAAGGCCTCGATGATCGGCTTCAGCGAGTAGGTCGCCAGCAGCGGCGCCTCGTCGGTGCGGGTGTAGATGATCGTGGACATGCGTCTCCCTGGTCGGTCGTGGACGGGACGTTTCGACCCCGAGTCTACGTACTCCCGGACTTCTCCTCGGCGGCACGCTCGGCGATCGTGGCGCCCGCGCCCTCGTAGAGATTGACCACGACGTCCGCGCCGTGCGCCTTGAGATCACGCACCTCGTCGTCGTACTGCGCCACGACGGCGATGACGCCGTCGTAGTCACTGGCGACGAGCTGCTCCAGGGCGACCTTGTTGGCGCCGTGGAAGGGCATGGCCAGGACGACGATCTCGATCTGGTGGGTGGAGTCCAGCCGGGCCCAGAAGTCGCCGTCGGCGGCGTCCGCCTCGACGACGTGCATCCCCTGCTCCCGGAGCGTGAGCACGCGGTTCTGGAGGTTCTCCACGCCGAGCACGCGCAGGCCGTAGACCTCGGTCAGCTCGGCGTAGGCGCTCCGACCGATGCGGCCCATGCCCATGACCACGGCGCGGGCCCCACCGAAGGAGATCGGCCTCTCGTGCGGGTGCACGTCCTCCGGCGGGTGCATGGGCATGACCCGTCGCGCCTGACGCAGGATGGCGTCGGACTTCTCGTTGATGAGCGTGGCGGCGACGAAGCTCGTCGCGACCGCCACCGACATGACCACCAGCCACTCCTCGTCCAGCATCGCGCTCGCCACCGCGACCGAGGTGACGATGAGCCCGAACTCGGAGTAGTTGCCGAGCAGGACACCCGCCTTCACCGAGGTGCGGCGCCGCAGTTTGTGCCGGTCGAGCAGCCAGACGTAGATCGCGATCTGCACGGGGAGCAGGACGAGCAGGAGCAGTCCCAGCCCGGCGGCCTGGGTCGTCGGCGTGCCGATGAAGCCGATGGAGATGAAGAAGCCGACGAGCAGCAGGTCCTTGAGCAGGAAGAGGATGTGGGAGAGCTCGCCCGCGGCCTTGTGCCCGGCCAGCAGCATGCCGACGACCAGCGCCCCCAGGTCGCCCTTGAGACCGACGGCGTCGAACGCGGCATACCCCGGACCCAGCGCCATCGCCAGGCCGAAGAGGGCCTGCATCTCCCCGTGCGGGATGTGGTCCCACAACCACCGGGCGCCCCAGGCGACCGGGATGAGGGC
Source organism: Serinicoccus sp. JS2-9 (assembly GCF_059025165.1). Lineage (NCBI taxonomy): Bacteria > Bacillati > Actinomycetota > Actinomycetes > Micrococcales > Ornithinimicrobiaceae > Serinicoccus > Serinicoccus sp. JS2-9. The sequence continues at coordinate 3,309,405 of NZ_CM180091.1, read as the reverse complement.
GATGACGAGCGGAATCGCCCAGATGCTGGGGATCCGCCCACCCGAGACGGTCATGAAGATGACGGCCGCCAGGTCCTGCATGACCAGGATGCCGATGGCGACGCGGCCGTAGAACGACTGCAGCTCGGAGTGCTCCTCCAGGACCTTGACGACGAAGACGGTCGAGGAGAAGGACAGCGCGAAGCCGACCAGCGCCAGGGTCTGCAGGTCCAGGCCCGCCACGAGGGGGTAGCCGAGGATGCCGACGATCCACAGGAAGCAGGTGCTCACGGCCACCGACAGCGCCATGTGTCCGGCCGTGGTGACCCAGACCTCGCGGGAGAGCAGGCTGCGGACGTTGAGCTTGAGGCCGATCCCGAAGAGCAGCAGCGTCACGCCCAGGTCGGCGATGAAGTCCAGGTAGGGCAGCTCCTCGACCCCGATCGCGTTGAGCGCGAACCCGGCGAGGAGGAAGCCCAGCAGCGCGGGCAGTCGGAGCATGGTGGACAGGAAGCCGGCCGCGAAGGTCGCAGCGATGAAGACCGCGGCATCGGTCATGACGACTCCCCTCGAGGCACGGTGGTTAGGGACATTCTCCCACGGGGTCCGCGGCGGCCGGGGCCGGTGGGGCGAGGAGGGCTCAGGCGGGTTGGGCGGTGGGGGCCGTGGCGAGCTGGGCGAACTGCCGCAGCAGCTGCTCCCAGGAGCGGTGCAGGTCGGCCTGCCGTCCGCGCAGGGAGCGGATCGCGGCGAGCTCGGCCTCGGGTGCCTGCCCGTGCGCCCACCCCATGACCAGGTCGGCGTCCACCTCGGGGTGGAACTGCACCCCCCAGGCCCGCGGACCGAAGCGGACCGCCTGCACGCTGCCGTCGGCAGAGGTGGCCAGCATCACCGCCGAGGGCGGGAGGGTGAGGGCGATGTCGTGGTTCCAGTGGAACACCTCGGCCCCGGGCACGAGAGCCCTGGTGAGCTCGTCGGTCCGTCCGTCGTCAGTGGGGAGCCAGGCCCGCAGCCCCATCGTCTGACCGCTCGGGTGCGGGCCGACCGTCCCGCCCAGCGCGACCGTCGCGAGCTGGTGGCCGAGGCAGATCCCGAGAAACGGCATACCCGCCGCGACGGTGCCCGCGATGAGCGCCTTCGTGGGCAGGAGCCACCGGACGTCGGCATCGTCCTCGGCACCCATCGAGCCGCCGAGCACGATGAGCCCGGCGTGGTCGCCGAGGGACGCGGGCAGCGCCCGGCCCTCGTGGGCGCGGAGCACGTCGCACTCCACCCCGGCCCGGCTGAGCCACTCGTCGAGGAGGCCAGGTGGTGCCTTGTCCTCGTGCTGGACCACGAGGAGCCGGGGGCGGGGGCTCATGTCCGAAGCCTAGGGCAGCCGAGTGGGCCGGCGGGTGAATCAGCCGCCGGTGTCGGGCATGTCGCGGGCGGCGAAGCCCGCGCTCGTGACGTCCTCGTCCGCCTCCCGCTCCCAGTAGGGGCTCTCCGGGTCGCTCGCCTGCACGTCGTGCGGCTGCAGCTCGCCGCTGGCGATCTGCTCGGCCCAGTGGCAGGCGACCCGGTGGCTGGACGGGACCCCGTCGATCTCGACCACCCGCAGCTGCGGGCGCTCGTCGTCGCACCGGGTCTCCTGGCGCCACGGGCACCGGGTGTGGAAGCGGCACCCGGCCGGGGGGTTGGCGGGGGAGGGAAGGTCGCCGACGAGGAGGATCTGCTCGCGGGTGTCCTCCACCGTAGGGTCCGGCACGGGAACGGCGGAGAGCAGAGCCCGGGTATACGGGTGCAGCGGAGCGTCGTAGAGGTCCTCCGCGTCGGCCTCCTCGACGAGCGACCCGAGATACATGACGCCGATCCGGTCGCTGATGTGCCGGACCACCGCGAGGTCGTGGGCGATGACGAGGTAGGTGAGGCCGAACTCCTCCTGCAGGTCTCCGAGCAGGTTGACCACCTGGGCCTGGACCGAGACGTCGAGGGCGCTGACCGGCTCGTCGGCGACGATGAGCTGCGGGTCGACGGACAGCGCCCGCGCGATGCCCACCCGCTGGCGCTGGCCGCCGGAGAACTCGTGCGGATACTTCGACAGGGCCGTCTTGGGCAGGCCCACCGCCGTCAACAGCTCGGTGAGCCGCTCGCGGGCGGCCGCCGAGTCCTTGGCCATGCCGTGGGCGCGCATCCCCTCGAGCAGCAGCTGCTCCACGGTCTGGCGCGGGTCGAGGCTGCCGAGCGGGTCCTGGAAGACCATCTGCATGTGCCGTCTGCGGGTGCGCAGCTTCTCGCCCTTGAGCGTCGAGAGGTCGGTGCCGTCGAAGTGCACCTCGCCCTCGGTGATCGGCTCGAGCTGCAGCAGCGCGCGGCCGAAGGTCGACTTGCCGCAGCCGGACTCCCCGACCAGGCCGTAGGTCTCCCCCCGCCGGATCTGCACGTCCATGCCGTCGACGGCGTAGACGTGACCCACGGTGCGGTCGAAGATGACGCCCTTCTTGATGGGGAAGTGCACCTTGAGGCCGCGGACGTCGACGAGCAGGTCCTCGTGGGCGGAGCCGGTCCGGTCGGCCTCCTCTGCGGTCGCACTCATCGCGCGTCCTCCTCACGCTCGTGGTCGGCGTGGTGCGGCCAGATGTCGTCCAACGGGTTCTCCTCCAGCGGGTGGTGGCAGCGCAGCAGCCGGGCCTCGCCGAGACCGTCGCGGTCGGCCACCAGCTCCGGGCTGCGCTCGCGGCAAGCGTCGACCTCGGAGGAGCAGCGGGGCGCGAAGGCGCAGCCGCCCTCCCACGGGATGTTGTCGGCCACCGAGCCCGGCACCGGGTTGAGCCGGCGGCCGCGCCCCTCGGTGAGCCGGGGGATCGAGGCCAGGAGCCCACCGGTATACGGGTGGCGGGGTCGGGCGAACAGGTCGTGCCGCTCGGCGCGCTCGACCACCTTGCCGCCGTAGAGCACGTTGACCTGGTCGCACAGTCCCGCGACGACGCCGAGGTCGTGGGTGATCATGATGAGGGCGGTGCCGCTCTCCGTCACGAGCTCGCGCAACAGGGCCAGGATCTGCGCCTGGATGGTGACGTCGAGGGCGGTGGTGGGTTCGTCGGCGATGAGCAGGCGTGGCTCGCAGGCCAGGGCCATCGCGATGAGGGCACGCTGGCGCATTCCGCCGGACAGCTGGTGGGGATACTCCTTGAGCCGGCGCGTCGGATCAGGGATCCCGACCTTGTCGAGCAGCTCGGCGGCGCGGGTGTTGGCCGGGCCCCGCCTCATCCCACGGTGAGCGACGAGGACCTCAGCCACCTGGGTGCCGAGCGGCACGACGGGGTTGAGCGAGGAGAGGGGGTCCTGGAAGATCATCGCCAGATCCCGGCCGCGTCGCTCGCGCAGCTGTTCCTGGCTCAGGCGCAGCGGGTCCTCGCCGTCGAAGAGCACCTCGCCCGTCACCCTGTTGCCGCGCGAGGGGAGCAGCCCCATGATCGCCAGCGACGTGACGGACTTGCCGCAGCCTGACTCCCCGACCAGGCCGACGGTCTGGCCTGGCCGGACCTCGAAGCTGACGTGGTCGACGGCGGTGAAGGCGCGCTGTCCGCGCCCGAAGGTGACGCTGAGGTCCTGGACGGACAGCAGCGGGGCGTCCGAGGAGGTGGCCGTCCCGGACGACGCGCCCGAGGCGCTGGAGGTGGTGTGGTCGGTCATCGCGGCCTCCTCAGCGGCGGGACTTCGGGTCGAGGGCCTCGCGCAGCGACTCACCCATGAGCGTGAAGCCGAGGGCGACGACGATGATGCACAGGGCCGGATAGACCGCGACGTGCGGGTAGGAGTTGAAGAACACCTGGGCCCGGCCCAGCATCTGACCCCACTCCGGCACCGAGTCGTCGGGGTTGCCCAGCCCGAGGAAGGACAGCGCGGCGGCGTCGATGATGGACACCGCCAGCACCAGGGTGCCCTGGACGATCACCGGGCCCAGCGAGTTGGGGAGCATGTGCCGGAAGACGATGGCCGCGGGCTTCACCCCGAGCGCCCGCGCAGCCAGGACGTGGTCGCTGTGCCGTTGCGCCATCATCGAGCCGCGCAGCAGCCGGGCGAAGATGGGGATCTGGATGATCGCGATGGCCGCGATGACCGTCCATTGGCTCGGCCGGGCGAAGAGCGCGGCGATGGAGAAGGCCATGAGCAGCGAGGGGATCGAGAGCATCACGTCGACGATGCGCATGACGATGCTGTCGGCCAGCCCGCCGATGCCGCCGGCGATCGTGCCGAGCACGAGCCCACCCAGCAGCCCGCCCATGGTCGCCAGGACGCCGACGATCAGGGTCTGACGTGAGCCGACGATGAGGCGGGAGAGCATGTCCCGGCCGGCGTTGTCGCCCCCGAGGGGGTGACCCTCCTGGGCCGGGGGGATCGGGGTGGCGGGGGAGACCTGGTCGATGAGGATCCGGGCCGACGGGTCGTAGGGCGCGATCCACGGGGCGATGATCGCGACGAGGACGAAGATGGCGACGATGGTCAGGCCGATGAGGAAGACCGGGTCACGCCGCAGTCGCCGCCAGGCGCTCTGCCACAGGCTGACGCCCTCGTCCGACGACAAGGCGCCGGCCTCGGCGAGGGAGTCGATCCGCTGCTTCTTCCGATCACCGCCCAGCAGGGAGGCGGTGGAGCGGTGGGAGGTCTCGCGTTGGGCGTCGGAGGCGCTGATGTCGGGTTCGCTCATGTCAACTCGCTCCTCAGGTGCGCACGCGCGGGTCGATGATGGCGTAGGCGACGTCGACCACGAGGTTGACGACGATGTAGATGAGGGCGGCCATCATGATGAGGACCTGCAGCACCGGGTAGTCGCGCAGCTCGAAGCCGAGGGCCAGCGCCTGGCCGATCCCGGTGAAGGCGAAGACCTTCTCCGTGAGGACGGCCCCGGCGAGCAGGGCGCCGATCTGGAGACCGACGATCGTGACGACGGGAATGAGCGCGTTGCGCATGATGTGCCGCGCCCGGATGGTCTGCCGGCGCAGCCCCTTGGCCCGGGCGGTGCGCACGTAGTCCTCGTCCATGACGTCGATCACGGCAGCGCGGGTGATCCGGAAGATGACCGCGAAGGGGATGGAGGCCAGCGCCACCCCGGGGAGGATGAGGTGCTTGAAGGCGTCCCAGGCCGCGTCCCACTCGCGGGTGATGATGCCGTCGAGGATGTAGAAGTTGGTGATGTGCGTGGCGTCGATGCCCACGCTCTGCCGGCCCGAGGGGGGCAGGAGTCCCATCCGCACGGCGAAGATGTACTTCAGCACGTAGGCGAGGAAGAAGACCGGCACCGCGACACCGACGAGGGAGAAGATGACCGATCCGGTGTCGAAGACGCCACCGCGGCGTCGCGCCGCCAGGTAGCCCAGGGGGATGGCGAGGCACAGCGCGAGCACGATCGCGAAGAGGCTGAGCTCGATGGTGGCGGGGAAGCGCTCGAGGAAGACGTCGAGCGCCGGTCGGCCGCGGTAGACGCCGTTGGAGACTCCGAAGTCGCCCTGGACCGCCCGCTGGAGAAACCTCCAGTACTGCACGACGAGTGGCTGGTCGAGGCCGAGCTGGGCTCTCAGCGCCGCCGCGGACTCGGGGGTGCCCCGCTCGCCCAGCAGGGCGCTGACCACGCCGCCGGGGAGCGAGCGCAGCCAGGCGAAGAGCAGCACGCTGAGCACGAACAGCGCGAGCACCGCCTGGAGGACGCGGCGGACGATGAATCTCAGCACGGGGACTCTCCCGTCGTGGTGGCCCGCGGCGACACGCGGACGAAGGTGGGTGACGAACGGGTGCGGCGGGCCGAACCGTCTGGTCCGACCCGCCGCACCGGTGGCGGGGAACCCGCCTAGCTCACTCCGAGAGCGTGACCGTGGAGAAGTCCTCTGCCGTCAGCGGGCTGGGGACCAGACCCTCGACGTTCGGACCGACCACGAGCGCGGGCGGACTGTGCGAGATGGGCAGACCCGGCAGCCACTCCTCGCTCATGATGTTGGCGTTGAGCTCGGTGTAGAGCTCGGTCCGGGTGGCCTCGTCCGCCTCCGCGTCGGCTGCGGCGATCTGGTCCTGCAGGTCCTCGTGCCAGTCGTAGGCAGAGGTGCCGAACTGGTTGTCGTCACCACAGAAGAAGGCGCACAGGAAGTTGTCGGCCGAGTTGAGGTCACCGGTCCAGCCCAGGAAGAAGGCCGGTGCCTGACCGCTCTGGGTGCCGTCGATGTAGCCGCCGTTCCACGGCTTCGTCACGGGGTTGACCGTGACACCGGCCGCCTCCCAGTCCGCCTTGACGGCGTCATAGATGCGCGAGGGGTCCGGCATGTACGGCCGGGTGACCTCGGTCGGGTACCACAGGTCGATGGTGAGGTCGGACTTGCCGGCCTCCTCCAGCAGCTCCATGGCCCGGTCGACGTCGTACTCGTACGGCGCGATGTCGCCGTTCCAGCCGTCCACCGTGTCCGGCATGAACTGCGTCGCCACGGTCGCACCCTCGGGCAGCTGGCTGGCGACCAGCTGCTCCCGGTTGATCGCGTGATAGAGCGCCTGGCGCACGAGCGGATCCTCGAGCTGCGGGTCGGCCGCCGGGTTGAGCGCGAGGTAGAGGACGTTGAACGGGTCGCGGATCTCGACCTGCATCCCGGCCTCCTCCAGGGCCTGCCAGTCGACCGGGTTCGGGAGGTCGTAGCCGTTGATCGTGCCGGCCTCGAGCTCCTGTCGACGCGCGTTCTCGTCCGGGATGATTTTGAAGATCAGCTCTTCGACGCCGGCGGTGTCACCCCAGTAGTCGTCGTACCGCGAGAGGGTCACCGTGCCACCCGCGTTGTCGTAGGACTCGAAGGTGAAGGGTCCGGTGCCGGTCGGGTGCTCGGTGGCGTACTCCGGGAAGGTGAAGGCCTCACCCTCCAGGCCGATGCCGTTGGCGTCGTACTCCTCCATCGCCGTCGGCGACTGCATGGCGTAGGAGATCTGCGACAGGATGCCCGGCCACTTGCCGGTCACGCGGCTCACGGTGATCGTGGCGACGTACTCCTCGGTGGCCTCACAGGACTCGTAGAGCGAGTCGTCGCCGAAGCCCACGTCGTTGCCGTAGTAGTACGTGGCAGCCGGGCTCTGGCCGGCCTCGCTCTGGTCGGCCCAGCGCTCGAAGTTGGCGCAGACCGCCTCGGCGTTGAACTCGGTGCCGTCGTGGAAGGTCACGCCCTCCTGGAGCGTGAAGTCCCAGACGAGGCCATCCTCACTGTCCCAGTCGGTGGCGAGCTCGGGGACGTTCTCGCTGCCGCCCGGCTCGGTGCCAATGAGGTTCTGGTAGATCTGGCGGGTGACGCGGAAGGTCTCGCCGTCGCTGGCGTAGAACGGGTCGAACATCGCCGGAGCGCCTGCGGCGCCGAAAACGAACGTCGCGTCCGAGGCCTCGCCGCCGTCGCTGCCGGCGTCCTCCGAGGCGTTCGAGCCGGAATCTGCGCCGCTGTCTCCGTCAGACCCGGAGTCCCGCTCGGACTCGGCGCAGGCGCCGAGCAGGAGAGCGAGGGCGGCGGCCGTCGCTGTGACGACCTTGAGGTTGGACATGCTTCCTCCTCGTGGGTGAACAGGGACCACGGTGGCCCTGAGGCGGGGCTGGATGGGCCCGGCCATTCTTGGGGATTGAACCATCATGTGTGGGTGCGCAGGACGGCTCCGGGCAGATCGTGACCGAACCGAAACACGCTGGTCGGCGGTCCGCGCCGGGTTGCCGCAAGGGCAACCCGGCGCGGACCGCCGACCGTGGTCAGAGCCCGGGACGCTGGCGCCCGGTGGACTCGTCCACGGTGCCCGTCGGCAGCTCCTCCGCGGGCGGGAGCTTCAGGGCCCCACGGTTGAAGCCGGTCATCGGTCCGTCGACCGGCAGCGAGAGGATCGTGTCGGCGAGATCCACGGTGTAGGTGCCCGATGACTGATCGACGGGATACGGACCGCCACCGCCGTACGACGCGCCCGTGATGACCAGGCCCAGGTGGTGGCCCTCACCGATCCGGACGTCGTTGGGCTGCAGCTGCACGGTGAGCTCGTGCGTCCCGGGTCCGTCGAGCCGCGCCCAGCCACGCGCCACGATCTGCAACGGTGTCTCGACCAGCCGCCGCTCCACCTCCCGGTAGCAGGCGTCGTCCGCCTCGATCGACTCGCCCCAGCACGTCTCCTCGGCCAGCGTCCGGATGCCGTTGGACGACTCGCTGACCCGCTCGGAGGTGCCGTAGTCGACGATCAGGGCAGTGACCTGACCGACCGGCTGGTCGTGGGTGATCGTGAGGTCTAGCTCGGGCGTCCCGGAGAGGCGCACGTCGTCGGTCATCCGGCCGGTCGCGAAGAACAGCTGGTTGTCGGGATAGGCGTAGGTCGCCAGCCCGCCCTGCTGCACGAACCACCGGTTGGTGAACGACAGCTCCTCGCGCCCGCGGCGCCCCATCGCCATCGTGCCGTCGTCCTGGGGCCGGAGCTTGGCGGTGCGGCGGTCCAGGGGCCACCGCTCGGAGGTCTCCCAGACGTTGGGTGCCGTCTCGACCCGGACGGCCGGCTCGTCCCAGATCCCGTTGTCGATGCCCATGAGCTCGCTGTCGAACCAACGGTTCAGCTCGCGGGTCCACTCCTCTCGATCGGTGTCGAAGGGCTCGGCGTGGCCGACCCGCATGAGCCACATCTTGGTGTCGACGCGGGCGTCGTCGAGGGCCTGCCACCACGTCGCGAAATTGCGGGTCTTGACGTTGTTGTCCTGCAGGCCGTGGACGACGTAGACGCTGGCGTTCACGTCCTCGGCGGTGCCGAGAGTGCCCTCGCGATAGTCCCGCTCGGCCCAGAACGCGTTGTACCGCCCCGTGGAGTCATCGCCGTCGGCGCGCAGACCGGCCAGCACCTCGTCGCAGTCCTGCGGAGTCACCCGGTTGCCCATGACGTAGCCGGCCAACCACGGTGCGTAGCCCAGGCTGTAGGGGAGGTCCTGGCTCCGGGTGTAGTCGTACCACGAGCTGATGGCGCCGACCGGCACGATCGTCTCCAGGCCCTCGACCCCGGTGGCGGCCACACCGTTGGCGATCGTGCCGTCGTAGGACTTCCCGATCATGCCCGTCTGCCCGTTGGACCAGTCGGCCTCGACCGGCATGCCGTCGGAGTCCACGGCGTCGGCGCGGCCGTTCAGCCAGTCGACGACCGCCTTGGCGGACAAGATGTCGGACTCGCCTCCGGTGTCCACGCAGCCGGTGGACCGGCTCGTCCCGGCGATGTCGACGGCGAGATAGGCATACCCGCGCGGGACGAAGTAGTTGTCCAGGTAGGTGGGCACCAGCGCGGGGTTGCCGTCCTCGTCCCAGGTCTTCGTCTCGCCCTCGTTGCCGCGGCCGCAGCAGGTGAAGTAGGGGCTGGCCATCATGACGACCGGCACCTGAGCCGCACCGTCCAGCTCGGCAGGGCGGACGATGTCGACGGCCACCTGCTCTGCGGCGCCGTCGCCGTCGAGGTCGGGCGCCTGCACCCAGACCGACTCGCGGATCGCGTCGGCGTAGTCGTAGACCGGTGCGGTCATCCCGTCCTCGAGGACCACAGGGGGTGCGGGGACGACGTCGCGCGCGGTGGGAGTCGCCATACCCGTCGTCGCCGTTGCCGACGCCGAGGGGCTCGCGGTCGCCGTGGTCACGCCCAGGGTCGCGGTGACGCCGAGGGCGGCGGCGCTGGCCAGCAGCCGACGCACGGGGCGGTGCGCGGAAGTGGTCATGACAGCTCTCCGTCGTCGAGCATGGTGCGCAGGGCCTCGGCCACCTCGAGCAGGTCGGTCCGCAGGGTCGGGTCGTCCACCCGCTGCGCCACCCGGACGAAGCGGTCGATCGCGCGATCCGCCTGGGCCGTGCGCCCAGCCTCGGTGTGCAGGAGCACCTGGTCGAGAGCGGTGGTCAGACGCACCTGCTCGCCGCGACTGAGCAGGCCGTCCTCGGCGTTGCTGTCGACCAGGGCGTAGGCATACGCCTCGACGTCGTCGGTGGCCGCAGCCAGTCCGAGGGGCCCTCCGACCACCGGCAGCACCGTCGACGTGCCGCCGAGGTCGACGTCGAGCAGGCTCCCGGCGGCGGGGCGGATCGTGAACTCCTGGTCGCTGGAGTAGACCATGACCGACAGGGTCGAGCCGGCCGGGATGACGCTGTCGATCGGTTCGTAGCCGAAGTCGACGGTGACGGACTCACCCGGGACCAGCGGCGTGCCGACGCCGTCCAGGTCGCCCGCGTTCTGCGGGTCGGCGAAGCCGCGGGTGACGATCCGGGTCTGGCCGTCGGCGTTCGTCACCACGATGGCGGTGGACAGGTTGACGGCGGCTCGGTCGGCGCTGAGGGTGACCGACACGGTCGGCTCACCGCTGAGGTGGACCGGCTCGACCAGCTCGCGAGAGCGGAAGAGCAGCCGGTGGTCGGAGGAGGCTGCTGCGGCCAGGTCGGCCGCGCGGACGCCCGCGTCGTCGACGACGGCCTGCGTGGCCTCGTCGCCGTCGAGGATCCGCAGGTAGCCGACGGCGTTGCCGTCACCGGCGAAGCCGACCTCGACCCCACGGCTGCCCGGCACCGGCCAGGTGTCGTACGGCGTGGGCTGGAGCCGGGAGACCCCCTCGCGAGCCACCCAGGCCAGCGGGTCCTGCTCGACCCCGTTGTCGACGTCGTAGAGGTAGCGGCTGAACCAGCGGTTCATCAGGTGATCCGGCGGCGGGCCACCATGACCGCCCTGGTGCAGGTAGAGCTGGGAGGGGGTCCCTTGAGCCTGCAGGGCATCCCAGAGGTTGCTCGCCTGGCTGGCCTTGACGTTCCAGTCGGACAGGCCGTGCGCGATGAGGGTGGCGGCCTCGATCGGGTCCACGTCGGCGAGGTAGTTGCGCTGGTCCCAGAAGGCGTTGCGGTCGCCGGTCACGCGGTCCTGGTCGTCGGCGAGCCCGTCGATGACGGGCTGGCAGACCGAGCGGTCGGCCCGGGTGTGGACGAAGTCGGCCAGGACGTCGGCGTCCTCTCCCTGGTATCCGCCGGGGGCGACGACCAGACCGTTGGCCCGGTAGTAGTCGTACCAGTCGGAGATGGCGGCGACCGGCACGATGGCCTCCAGCCCCTCCACGCCGGTGCTGGCGACGCCGATGGGCAGCGTGCCGTTGTAGGACGTGCCGGTCATGCCGACCTTGCCCGTGGACCAGTCGGCGGTCACCTCCTCCTGGCCGTTCACGCTGGTGTAACCGGTGGCGCGGCCGTTCAGCCAGTCGATCACCGCCTTGGGCGCGAGGGACTCGTTGGCGGCGCCGGTGGTCGGGCAGCCCTCGGACAGGCCAGTGCCTGGGCTCTCGGAGTGCACCACCGCGAAGCCACGCGGCACCCAGGTGCTCTCGTGCGAGGTGCTGATGGTGGGGCTCGTCGACCGGCCCGAGGTGGCCGTGAAGTCGGGCCGGGACGCGGGCGGGTCTCCCAGCTCGTGATCGACATCCCAGTTCGGCACGCTCCAGTTGCCACCGGCGTAGTACGGGCTGGCCTCGTAGACGACCGGCACCGTGAGCCCGTCGGTCTCGGTCTCGCCAGGGCGGGTGACGTCGACGTGGACCCGGTCCAGCTCACCGTCTCCGTCGGAGTCGAACTCCGTCTCGACCCAGAGCTCCTGGTGCACCCAGGTCGAGCGATCGGTGAAGACGGCCTGCATCACGCCATCGGCGACGACAGGCTCCACGGATTCCGGGGTGTCGGCAGCGACCATGGTGGGCGCGAGGGCGAGAGTCCCGGCGGCACCGAGCGTGAGGGCCAGGCGGGTCGTGCGGGTGGTGGGCATGAGCGGGTCCGTTCGTCGTCGGTGGTGATGCGGGTCGGCGGAGGGGGTAGGGCGTCGGGGCGAGAGGTGTGCTCCCGCCCCGACGCCGGAGGGTCACCCGCGGCGGGCGAGGGCGATGGCGTCGAGGAGCTGCTGGCGCAGGGCGTCGTCGTCGACGTGGCGCAGGGCCTGGTCCATCCGGTCCAGGGCGCCCTGAGCCTGCTGGTCGCGACCGGCGGCCACGTGCTTCTCGAACTGCTGCAGGAAGTTGGCGAAGCGCTGCTTGATGCTGTTGCGCTCGTCGCTGTCCTGCAGGGCCTGGACCGTGTCCGCCACGTTCTGCGCCACGAGGTCGTAGACGTCCAGCGTGAGGGTCTGGGTCGCAGCGGGATCGCTCTCGCTGGTCACCGTGACGGTGAGGGTGCCGTCACCGCCACCGGCGTGGGCCAGGTGGAGGGGGAGGTCGACGGTCGCGCCCGCGCTGGCCGCGATGAGCTCATAGGGCTGGGTGAGGCTCCAGCCCGCACCCGCGAGCGTGGCCTCGACCCGGTAGACGTCGGAGTCATGGACGCCGTCGCCCGCCTCGCCGGTGTTGGTGACAGGGATGGTCAGCGAGGCCGTCGTGCCTGCCTCGGCGGCGTCGATCCCCGCGTCGCCGAGCGCGACACCGCGCGCCTGGGTCCCGTCCCCGTCGAGCGAACGGACCGCGACGTCGTAGCTGACGACGCCGTTCTCGTCCTCGAGCCGTTCGAGGACGTAGAACTGCACACCGTTCTCCTCGTCGACCCATTCGTCCTCCGACCCCGAGCGGGTGCCCGCCCGGAAGAGGGCGTCGTTGAGCTGACGGGGGTCGCCCAGGGAGACCATCTGCTCGGTGCCGTCCGGGCGGACGAAGTCGACCCAGCCGATGTCCTCGGGGTTGGCGTCGATGAGCCAGAGGAAGGGCGCGTAGTCCTGCGGCTTCGTCTGCGCGAGCATGACGCCGGAGCTCGGCACGAAGGAGTCGGCGCCGATCTGCCCGATCGCCTCCAGCGTGTAGCTCGGATAGTTGACGATTGCTGCCGCGCCGGGGTTGGTCTCGAAGGCTCGGTAGTACGGCGCGATGTCGCACAGGTAGGCCAGGTCGCCGACGTAGCCGTCCTCGGCGCAGGTCCGCTGGTCGCCGTCGGAGAGCGTGATGTTCATGCCGCTAAGCAGGTCGGGCCGGTTGAGCGAGCGGGCGGTGAGCGTGGCCCTCGCCAGACCGTTGGCCGTGAGCTCGTCGGTCGTCACGTCGACGACCTGCTGCTCCTCGACGAGGTCCAGCTTGAGTTTGTTGCGCAGCGACAGGGGCGCGGCGAGCGAGCCACCACCGGCGTTGGGGATCTGCCACCGGTTGTGGGTGCCGCCGGGGCCGTTGAAGGCGCCGCGGCTGAGCAGGTCCCAGTGGCCGCTGTAACTGCGGATCGCGTTGGTGCCGGTGCCGAACGGGTTGCTGTAGTTGTCGCCGATGCCGAGCAGGTGCACCAGCTCGTGCTGGAAGATCGCCTGGCCGCTGGACTCCGCCTGGGTGCTGTTGCCGATGATCGGGTGCCGCGGGCTGGCGTTGGGCCAGTGCATGGAGGCGGCCTTCCAGCTGGTCCACTCGACGTAGCGCGTCGGCGCCCAGTTGGGGATCTCGTTGCCCGCGTCGTTGAGGACCGGTCCGTCCTCCGCTCCGGGCGGGCCGAACTCGGCGGGGACGTCCTCCTTGGACGTCCACTTCATCTCGCCGAACTCCTGCCAGGTGCCGGACTCGTCGTTGCCCGCGGTGACGAAGAAGAGCACGTCGAAGTCCTCCGCGACCGCCTCTCCCTGGTCGGCGAACCATGCCGCGAATCCGTCCGTGCGGATGTCCTTGCTGCAGTCGTCGCCCGCGGGGCAGACCGAGTCAGGCCCCGAGGTCGGGGCGTAGCCGCGCAGCCCGTACTCGTGCAGCTTGCCCGGGAGCTGGTAGACGCCGAAACCCTCGACGTCCACGGAGTACTTCCCGCCCGAGTTCTCCATCCAGTACTCGGTGAGCGTCCGTCCGTTGTTGAACTCGTTAGGGGTGTTGAGGTAGTCGGCGAACCACTGCGCGGCGTCCTCGCGCGCCACGGGCTCCCAGCCCTCCTGCGGGTTGCCGAAGACGTGCGCGCCGGCCTCCTGAGTCAGCAGCATCGGCTGGTCCTCGAAGTCGACCATGACGACCGCGGCACGGAACTCGTCCACGGAGCCGGAGACCGAGCCGTCGGTCCAGCCGGCCGGGGTGCCCGGGACCGCGGTGTAGTCCGCCCAGGTCGTGTCCTCGGCGCGCTCCCAGTCGGCAGGGTCGACAGGATCATGGACCGAGGCGTCCTCGGGCGCGGCGACGGTTGTCGACGCCATCCCGACAGCGCCGGTCAGGGTCACCGCCGCGGCGCTGGCGGCGGCGATCGCGAGCCGCAGGGAACGGGGACGGTGCGAGGGGGCCGATGGCAGCTTCGTCATTGAATCTCCCGGGTGAGGGTGGAGCACGCGGGCTTGAGCCGAGCCCTGCGACCGCCGACGTCGTATCGGTTGGCTCCGGACCGTAACAACGGCCCTGACGCGGTTACCTCGCAGTAACTGCCGTGCTCCCCAGCGCGCTCTCAGGCGACGCGTCACATGACGGCCTCTCGCGCCAAATGTGTCGACACTTGTCGCGCTTGCCGCAGCGTGCGGTGGAGATCCACGGGACGGGGTCGGCTCAGGAGGAGCGCCGGGGGACCTGCTGTTCGAAGCGCGCCGCCTTGAGGGCCAGGTGGGTCAGGGTCCGATCCTCGCCGACCTGTAGATCGACCCCGGCACGCTCGGCGAAGCGCTGCAGCCGTTGGTACAGAGTGGTCCGGTGGAGGACCAGCGCCCGTGCCGACTCCTGTCCGTGTCCGGCCAGGTCCAAGTAGGTCTCGACCGTGAGGGCGAGGTGGTGCAGGTCCGGATCGGCGACCATGGAGCCGAGTCGGGCGACCAGGTCACCGACTGGTCCGCCGACGCCGCGGGCGATGTCGGCCGCCTGTCGCTGCAGCCCGGTGCGGGGCCAGTCGACGACGGGACCGAGCTCGGGCCACAGCCAGGCGCAGCGGGCGGCGTCCCGGGCAGATCGGGCCGCCCGGGGGAGATGGTCGAGGTCATCGACCGGGTCGCCCAGCCCGGCCACGACGCCCGCCGCCGACCCCACGAGTGCCTCCCGCACCCGGGTCGCGCCGTCTGACCCTGGTTGCTGGACGTAGACCAGGACGGCGCCGTCGTCGAGGAGTGCTCCCACGGGGGCGGGTCCGGGAGCGGACTCGAGAATCCGGGTGAGGGCGACCCGCAGCGCGGTCGCGGAGGGAGGGTCGGCGCGCAGGGCCAGCACCCGGAACGACCCTCCGTGCTCCAGCCGCACGCCGCGCAGGTGCTCGATCTCCGGCTCGTCCGGCGGGGAACCGGCCAGGAGCGCCCGCATGACCGTGGCGGGAACCAGTCGGGCGATCCCACCGCCGCGCCACAGCAGCTCGGTCAGGGTCAACGACGCCTGCCATGCGCGCTCCAGCTCGAAGAGGGACATGTCCATGTCCTCGTCGATGAACCACAGATAGCCCACGACCGCACTCCCCAGGCGGAGCGGGAGACAGACCCGGGGGAGCATGCCGAGCTGGGGGTTGGCGGGCACCCGCAGCGGTCCGGTGGCTCGAGGCAGGCCCACCTCGCTCAGCCAGGCGATGACGGCAGGATCGGCCCTGCGCCGCAAGATGGTGGCCTGCCGCACCGCGTCACCGGGTTGCTCGTGGCGGCTGTAGGCCACGACCGCATGGTGGATGTCCTCCACCAGGGCCGGCGCGCCCACCAGAGCCGCGACGTCGTCGAGCAACGTGGTCGCCGCGCCCAGGTCGGCGGACGGTTGCGGCAGGTGCGCCGGACCGATGTCGTTGCCGAGGTCGCGGTCGCTCACTCA
The DNA here is from genome assembly GCF_059025165.1 of Serinicoccus sp. JS2-9. Classification (NCBI taxonomy): domain Bacteria; kingdom Bacillati; phylum Actinomycetota; class Actinomycetes; order Micrococcales; family Ornithinimicrobiaceae; genus Serinicoccus; species Serinicoccus sp. JS2-9. The sequence goes on along the minus strand of NZ_CM180091.1, from coordinate 3,293,714 downwards.
GCCGTTGCCCCCGCCGACCGTCACCTCACCGGTGACCACGTCGACGGTGGCTCGTGCCGCCGTCCCGCCGTCGATCTCGACCTGCCACCGAGGTCCGGCAGTACCGGCCTCGACCTGCGCGCTCCGGACGTCCCCGCCGACCTCAGCCAGGGCGAGCTCCACCGCCGCTCTCAGCCCGAGCGTCGTGTCCTGCTCGAGGGCGCTCCGGGTGAGCGCATCGACCTCGATCGGCACGCGGTCCAGCACGACTCCGTCCTCGCTGACGGTCAGTCGCTCCGCGCCCGTCGCCACGGCGACGGCCACCAGCCACTGATCGCCGGTGCGCTCCAGCGTGGCGGCAGGGCCACCCACGTAGTCCTCGGCCACCGTCACGGCCACCAGCGCGCTGTCGCTCGGGTCGCTCAACGGCTCGGCTCCCGGTATGCCGCCCGGGACTCCTGGCCGGCGGGTCGGCTGCTGGCTCGCGGGCCCCGAGGGCGGAGCCTCGCCCGGGCCTGCGTCCGTCGCCGACTCCTCGCTCTCCGACTCCTGGCCGCGGGCCCGCTCGGACTCCTCGCTCTCGGCGTCGGTGCGAGTCGGTGCCGCAGCAGCGGTGGTCGGCCCGGTGTCGGGTGAGGTCGGGGCCACGGGCGACGAGGCCGACGCATCATCGGCGGGGCTGGTGATGGCGACTTCGGTCGTGCTGGCCGTGCTCGTCGCGCTGTCGTCGCCGGACCCCCCGCAGGCGGCGAGCGGCAGCAGGACGGCCGCTGCCGACCATCGGGTCAGGGTGCGGACCGGCGGGGGCATGGGCCTACTATGCCGGACGAGACCGACCGGTTCTGCCGCGAGAGGGGGGTGTCCTGTGCCCGTGGTGGCAGCCGTCGCGCTGGTCGACGACCTCCGACGCCCGACCCGGGTGCTGGCCGCCCGCCGGAGCGCACCGCCGCAACTCGCTGGGGGGTGGGAGTTCCCGGGTGGGAAGGTCGAGGACGGGGAGGATCCCGCCGACGCCGCCGTGCGTGAGGCCCATGAGGAGCTGGGGGTCCGGGTCCGGCTCGGGCGGCCCCTCGGTCGCGACTGGGCGTTGAGCCATCCGTGGGTCATGCGGCTGTGGTGGGCCGTCGCCCTCCCGGGGGAGCCGGACCCCGAGCCCCTGGAGGACCACGACCAGCTGCGGTGGCTGACCCACGCAGAGCTGCACCAGGTCGCCTGGCTCGAGCACGACCGCCCGATCGTCGAGCACCTCTCGGCGCTGCTGCATCCCTGAGTCAGGGCTGTCGCCGGGAAGGGCGGGCGCCCGCCAGCCACCCGGCGCCCCAAGGTTGCCCCAGGGTCCATCGGCTCCGGGTGAGACACTGCTGCCCATGCCCCTCATGGAGACGTCGTCCGGCGTGCGCGCAGATATCAGGAACGTCGCCATCGTGGCGCACGTCGACCACGGCAAGACCACCCTGGTCGACGCCATGCTGACCCAGGGCGGGGCTTTCGCCGCGCATCGCTCCGACGAAGGCGTGGACCGGGTCATGGACTCCGGCGACCTGGAGCGGGAGAAGGGCATCACGATCCTGGCCAAGAACACGGCCATCCGCTACACCGGCGCGTCCGCCCCTGAGGGCGGCATGACCATCAACATCATCGACACCCCGGGCCACGCCGACTTCGGGGGCGAGGTGGAGCGCGGGCTGTCCATGGTCGACGGCGTCGTCCTGCTGGTGGACGCCTCGGAGGGACCGCTGCCACAGACCCGATTCGTCCTGCGCAAGGCCCTCGCCGCACACCTGCCCGTCGTGCTGTGCATCAACAAGGTGGACCGCCCGGACAGCCGCATCGGCGAGGTCGTCGACGAGGTCTATGCCCTCTTCATGGACCTGCTCGACGAGCACGACCCGGAGCAGGTGGAGCAGGCCCTGGACTTTCCCGTCGTCTACGCCTCCGCCAAGGCCGGCCGCGCCAGCCTGGAGGCGCCGGCCGACGGCGGGCTGCCGGACAGTCCCGATCTCGAGCCGCTCTTCGCGACCATCCTCGAGACCATCCCCGCTCCCACCTTCACCCCGGGCGCACCGCTGCAGGCCCACGTCACCAACCTCGACTCGAGCCCGTTCCTGGGTCGCCTCGCGCTGTGCCGCGTCCACGAGGGCGAGATCCGCAAGGGCCAGCAGGTCGCATGGTGTCGCCGGGACGGCTCGGTCACCCCGGTCAAGATCACCGAGCTTCTGCTCACCGAGGCGCTGGAGCGTCAGCCCGCCGAGGAGGCCGGCCCCGGCGACATCATCGCCATCGCCGGCATCCCCGACATCACGATCGGCGAGACGCTGGCCGACCCGTCGGACCCGGTGCCCCTGCCGCTCATCACGGTCGACGAGCCGGCGATCTCGATGACGATCGGCACCAACACCAGTCCGCTGGCGGGACGGGTGAAGGGTGCCAAGGTGACCGCCCGTCTGGTCAAGGACCGCCTCGACAAGGAGCTCGTCGGCAACGTGTCGCTGCGCGTGCTCGCCACCGAGCGGCCCGACGCCTGGGAGGTCCAGGGCCGTGGCGAGCTCGCGCTGGCCATCCTCGTCGAGCAGATGCGCCGCGAGGGCTACGAGCTCACGGTCGGGAAGCCTCAGGTCGTCACAAGGGAGATCGACGGCTCGCTGCATGAGCCGGTGGAGCGACTGACCATCGACACCCCCGAGGAGCACCTCGGCACCCTCACCCAGCTCATGGCCGCCCGCAAGGGACGCATGGAGCAGATGACCAACCACGGCACCGGTTGGATCCGGATGGAGTATGTCGTCCCCTCCCGCGGTCTGATCGGCTTCCGCACGGAGTTCCTCACCGAGACGCGCGGCACGGGGATCGCGCACCACGTGTTCGACGGCTACGCGCCCTGGTTCGGGGAGATCCGGACCCGCCAGTCCGGGTCGCTGGTCTCGGACCGCGCGGGCGCCGCGACGAGCTATGCGATGTTCAACCTCCAGGAGCGCGGCACCCTCTTCGTGCCCCCGACGACCGAGGTCTACGAGGGCATGATCATCGGCGAGAACTCCCGCGCCGACGACATGGACGTCAACATCACCAAGGAGAAGAAGCTCACCAACGTGCGCTCGGCCGGTGCCGAGGTGCTCGAGCGGCTGGTGCCGCCTCGGGTGCTCTCGCTGGAGCAGAGCCTCGAGTTCTGCCGTGAGGACGAGTGCGTCGAGGTGACGCCGGAGGCGATCCGGGTGCGCAAGGTGATCCTCGATGCCAACCAGCGCGCCAAGGCGGCCCGGGGGAGGGGCTGACGCGACGTGGTTGTGGCTCACCTCGACGCCCTCCCCGATCTGCGTGACGGCATACCGGACGACCGCCCGATGCGGCTGGTGGCGGTGCACGCGCACCCGGACGACGAGTCGCTCGCGACGGGGCTGGCCCTGTCCCACCATGCCGCCGCCGGCGACGAGGTGCACGTGGTGACCTGCACCCTGGGGGAAGAGGGCGAGGTCATCACGCCCGAGCTCGCCCACCTGGAGGGCGACGACGCCCTCGGGGAGCACCGCCACGGTGAGCTCTCGGCCGCCATGGCGGCGCTCGGGGTGCATCACCACTACCTCGGCGGATCGCGGCCACGCTGGCGGGACAGCGGCATGGCGGGCTCGCCGGCGGCGGTCCATCCGCGCGCTTTCGTGGGGGCCGACGTGGAGGAGGCCGCGACCCTCCTGGCGGGCACCCTGGCACCGCTCACGCCCGACGTGGTCATCACCTACGACCCGTGGGGAGGCTACGGCCACCCCGACCACATCCAGACCCACCGCGTCACGGCGCGGGCCGTCGAACTGCTGGGCAAGCCCGCCGGGCCGGAGGGGTCGACCGCGCCGCAGCTCTACATCGCCCTCACACCTCGGACCTGGGCCGAGCAGGACCGGCGTTGGCTCGCGACCCACGTCGCTCGGGGCACCCGTAGTCCCGCGGGTGGCGAGGCCGTCGTGCCCGCGCCGGAGGACGAGTTCGCGCCCAGCGTCGTGCCCGACTCCCTGGTCAGTCATGCCGTCGTCGACGCCGCGGCGGTGCCGGGCCAGGAGGCTGCGGTGCGGGAGCACCCCACCCAGGTCACCCTCCACGACGGCTGGTTCACCCTGTCCAACGACATCGCGGCTCGGCTGCCCGGCCGTGAGGGCTTCGCCCGCTGGCCGAGCGCCCGCGCGGAGCTGGCACGCGTGCAGGGGGTGCCGAGCCTGTGACCGGACCTCAGGAGCCGACCGGAGAGAGCCGGACCGCCGCCGTGGATCCGGCGGAGTACCGGCAGGCCATGGGTCGCTTCGCGACAGGGGTCGCGGTCGTGACCGCCTCGTTGCGGGGGCACGACGTCGCGCTGACCGTCGACTCGCTCACGAGCATCTCCCTGGACCCGGTGCTGCTGCTCGTCAGCCTCCATCCGGAGGCGCGGGTGCTGGAAGCGGTGCACGGCGGCTCCGACTTCGGGGTCAGTGTGCTCACCTCGACGCAGCGCGGGGTCGCGGAGTGGTTGGGGGAGCCCGGTCGTCCGCTCCACCACCAGCTCGCGGGGGTGGCGCACCACCGCGGCGAGGTGACCGGGTCGGCCCTGGTGGACGACGCGCTGGCCACCTTCGAGTGCCGCACCTTCGCGGTGCACGAGGCCGGCGACCACAGTTTGGTCCTGGGAGAGGTCGTAGGCCTGGTGGCGCGTCCGACCGATCAGGCCGCCCTCGTGCACTACCGTGGTCGGATGGGGCAGGTGCGCTGACGCAGGGGCGCGCCGCACCTCACCGTTGACCCACGAGGACGATCGAAAGGACCTGAGGCGATGAGTGACGCCGCTGACGGACCCACGCTGCGCGAGGAGTCCGACGGTCGCGGGTGGGTGCCGGTGCTGCTGCGCCTGGGCGTGGCCGTCCTGGTCCTCGGGGGGATCTACACCGCGGTGGCCGTCTACTTCCAGGACCGGCCGCCCGCGGGAGTCAGCGTCGCCGGCGTCGAGATCGGCTCCCTCACGGAGGCCGAGGCGCGCGTGGAGCTCGAGGAGGAGTTCGCCGACCGGACCTCGGATCCGCTCACGGTCGAGCTGCTCCCCGAGGACGCCGAGGGTGAGCCCGAGCAGGTGACGCTGGCGCCCGAGGAGGCCGGGCTGAGCCTCGACCTGGACGCGACGCTCGACGGGGTCTCCGGGCTGAGCTTCAACCCGGCCCGGCTCTGGGCTCACGTCGTCGGCAGCGAGCGCGACCTGCCGCTCGTCGGCGCGGTCGACCGGGAGCAGCTGGAGGGCGCGCTGGACGCCCAGGCGGCGGACTACGACACCGACCCGGTCGAGGGTGAGGTGTCGCTCGGCGACGACGGCGTCGAGGTCGTCGACGCCGCCGACGGGCAGATCCTCCAGGTGGCCGAGACGGCGGATGCCGTCGCGCAGGCCTGGGTCGATCAGGTGTGGGACGAGCAGGAGGAGGGGCCCGAGGGTGCTGAGCGGGTGGTGGCCGGGGTCGCCACCGCCGTCCCGCCCGAGCTGACCGAGGAGGAGGTCGAGCGGTTCACCGAGGACGAGCTGGACCCAGCGCTCGCCGATCCCGTCCTGGTGGAGGCCAGCCGCGGAGAAGGCGACAACGAGGAGACCGCGACGGCCGAGCTCGGCGAGCGGGACCTCCTGGACCTGCTCTCGATCCGTCAGGACGGGGGGACGCTCAGCCTGGAGCTCGACGACGAGGCCACCATCGCGCGGATCCGCCAGGATCTCGGCCAGCTGGAGCGCGGCCCGCGCGACGCCACCGTCGAGCTGGACGGCTCCGAGGTCGAGGTGGTCTCGGCGCGGGTCGGGTATGCCTTGACCGAGGACGGCGTCGTCGACGCCGTCCGGGAGGCGCTCGCGGCCTCCGGCGACGACCGCACGGTGAGGGCCGAGGTCGAGCGGGTGGAGCCGCAGATCCCGACGTCGGCCTCGGACGACTGGAGCTTCTCGGAGATGGCCTCCTTCGTGTCCGCCTTCCCGACCGGGGCCACCAACGAGGCCCGCACCGCCAACCTGCGCGCCGGGGTGAGCAACGTCAACGGCACCGTCGTCATGCCGGGCGAGCAGTTCAGCCTGGCGTCCGCCCTCGGGGAGGTCAGCACCGCAGGCGGGTATGTCGAGGCGCCGATCATCCAGGACGGTCGTCTGATCATGGGGGTCGGTGGCGGTCTGTCCCAGATCTCGACGGTCGTCTTCAACACCAGCTGGTTCTCCGGGGTCCAGCTCGATGCGCATACGCCGCACTCGTTCTATATCGCCCGGTACCCCGCGGGCCGCGAGGCCACCATCGCCATCCCCGTGCTGGACAACCTGTGGACCAACGACACGGACACCCCCGTCGTGGTCCGCACCTGGATCACCGGCAACGAGATCCACATGGTCTACCTGGGCGACCGGCAGTACACCGTCGACACGATCGACGGCGCGCGACGGGACGTGACGACCGGGGAGACGCGCTACGACGACAGCCCCGACTGCGTGCCCCAGAACCCGGCCGAAGGATTCACGATCAGCAACACGCGCATCCTGCGCAGCGGTGACGACGAGGTGGGCAGGAACGAGTTCACGACGGTCTACCAGGCGGCCGACGAGATCATCTGCACCTCGTCCTGAGGCGGCGGCCCGGGGAGCCGGGTCGGTGCGGCGCCCCGGAGTCGCACCCCGTGACCCCGCGACGGCTCCTGACGCCTTAGTCTGTGCTCATGACGTATGTGATCGCCCAGCCCTGCGTGGACCTGAAGGACAAGGCCTGCATCGAGGAGTGCCCGGTCGACTGCATCTACGAGGGGGAGCGCTCGCTCTACATCCACCCTGACGAGTGCGTCGACTGCGGTGCCTGCGAGCCGGTCTGTCCGGTCGAGGCGATCTACTACGAGGACGACGTGCCGGAGGAGTGGGCGGACTACTACAAGGCCAACGTCGAGTTCTTCGATGACCTCGGCAGTCCGGGAGGTGCGGCCAAGATGGGCGTGATCGCCAAGGATCACCCCGTCATCGCGGTGCTGCCGCCCCAGTCCCACGACGAGTGACCGACCCGGCCCCATTGGCCCACCCCGACCTGGAGGACCAGATGAGCGACACCATCACCAGCCACGACGACGCCACCCTGACGCATGGCGAGCACGAGCTGAACCTACCCGTCGTGCCGGCTGTCGAGGGCAACAACGGTCTCGACATCAGCGCACTGCTCAAGACGACGGGCGACGTCACCCTCGACGTGGGGTTCGTCAACACCGCCTCGTGCCAGTCCGACATCACCTATATCGACGGCGGCGAGGGGATCCTGCGCTACCGCGGATACCCCATCGACCAGCTCGCGCAGCACTCGACCTTTCTCGAGACCAGCTTCCTGCTCATCTACGGCCACCTGCCGAGCGCCGACGAGCTGGAGTCCTTCGACCAGCGGTTGCGCCGCCACACCCTCCTCGTCGAGGACATGAAGAACTTTTTCGACGGATTCCCCCGGGACGCACACCCGATGTCGGTGCTCTCTTCCGGCGTCTCGGCGATGGGCACCTTCTACCAGGACAGCCTCGACCCGCACGACGCCGAGGCCGTGGAGATCTCCACGATCCGGCTCATGGCCAAGCTGCCCACCATCGCGGCCTACGCCTTCCGCAAGAGCCAGGGCCAGTCGGTGCTCTACCCCAACAACGACTACAACCTGGTCGAGAACTTCCTGTGGATGACCTTCGGGCAGCCGACGGAGAAGTACGAGCTCGACCCCGTGGTCGCCAAGGCCCTGGACCAGCTCTTCATCCTGCACGCCGACCACGAGCAGAACTGCTCGACCTCCACCGTCCGCCTGGTCGGGTCGTCCGAGGCCAACCTGTTCAACTCCATCTCGGCCGGGATCCACGCCCTCTCGGGGCCGCTCCACGGCGGGGCGAACTCCGCGGTGCTGGCGATGCTCGAGCAGATCAAGGATGAGGGGGGTGACGTCGCCGAGTTCGTCCGCAAGGTGAAGAACAAGGAGGACGGCGTCAAGCTCATGGGCTTCGGGCACCGGGTCTACAAGAACTACGACCCACGCGCGGCCATCGTCAAGGACACCGCTCACGAGATGCTCGCGAAGGCCGGCAGCAACGAGCTGCTCGACCTGGCCATGGAGCTGGAGCAGCGGGCCCTCGAGGACGACTACTTCGTCGAGCGCAAGCTCTACCCCAACGTCGACTTCTACACCGGTCTGATCTACGAGTCGATGGGCTTCCCGACCGACATGTTCACCGTGCTCTTCGCGATCGGACGGCTGCCCGGCTGGATCGCGCAGTACCGCGAGATGATCAACGACCCGGCGACCAAGATCGGCCGCCCGCGCCAGATCTACACCGGCGAGCCGGAGCGCGACTACGTCCCCGTGGACCAGCGGGGCTGACCCGGTCAGGCCACCTCGATGACGACGGCGGTCGGCGACGGAGTCGCCGCCCCGTCGTCATCGTCGTGCGGGGCGAAGTGTCCGCGGTCACGGGTCCATTCCTGACCGTCGACGAGCACCCGCACCACCTGCTCGGCCTCGGCGTGGCTCACCGCCCAGGTGGCGGCGGACCAGGCGCGTGCGCTGCCCGTGGTCTCGACGGTCAGCGACCGGCCTGACGCCGACCCCGTCACGCCCAGCTGGGTCTCGGCCTTGGCCGCCAACTCGGCCACCGAGCCCGGGCCCTCCACGTCGGGCAGCCGGCAGGTCAGATCGGTCCCGGACCCTTCCTGACCGGTAAGGATCGAGGCCAGCACCCGCCCCTCCCACTCGTGGTCGGCATACGCGTCCGGGAAGGCGCTGCGCTGGACCTCCTGCGCCACCTCGGTCACCACCCCCGAGTCCCACCCCTCGACCTGGACCAGGACGTCGTAGAAGGCGTGGCTCGCGTAGACCGGATCGGTGACCTGCTCGACCGTTCCCCACCCCTGACTGGGTCGCTGCTGGAAGAGGCCCTGGCTGTCGGCGTCGCCGTAGCGTAGGTTGCGCAGCTTGCTCTCCTGGATGGCGGTCGCCAGAGCGATCGTGGCGGCGCGAGGGCTCAGCCCCCGGTCGACCGAGATGCCGGCGATGGTCGCCGCGTTGGCGGCCTGCTCGGGGGTCAGCCGCACCTCCTGATCAGCCGCGGCGAAGACGCAGGCGGAGGGACGGACCTCGTCGACGACCCAGCGGGCGCCGACGGCGGCGCCGACCGCGGTCAGACCCACCGCGAGGGCGACGACGAGCAGGCGGGTGGGACGGGTCGCGGGCACCCCACCAGTCTAGGAGCCCTCACCGCCGACCTCGGGCAGCCGCTGTCGTAGGGTCGTGCCTGTGACCCGCCGCGACTACCACAAGGGCCCGGTGACCCTCCGCGGGACGCAGGTGCCCCGGACGACGACCGACCAGCGGCTGCTCGACGCCCAGGGCCCGGGCGACTGGGTCCACTCGGACCCGTGGCGCGTCATGCGCATCCAGGCGGAGTTCGTCGAGGGCTTCGGCGCCCTGGCCGAGCTGGGGCCGGCGGTCGCGGTCTTCGGATCGGCCCGGACCGCGCCGGATCACCCGTACTACGCGAAGGCGGTCGAGCTGGGCGGCGCGCTCGTCCGCGCGGGATATGCCGTGATCACCGGCGGAGGACCGGGTGCCATGGAGGCGGCCAACCGCGGTGCGTCCCTGGCGGGTGGCACCTCGGTCGGCCTGGGCATCGAGCTGCCCTTCGAGACCGGGTTGAACGACCACGTGGATCTCGGCATCAACTTCCGTTACTTCTTCGTGCGCAAGACCATGTTCGTGAAGTACTCCGCGGGCTTCGTCGTGCTCCCGGGCGGCGTGGGGACCCTCGACGAGCTCTTCGAGGCGGTGACCCTCATCCAGACCGGCAAGATCACGAACTTCCCGATCGTGCTGCTGGGCCGCGACTACTGGGCCCCGCTGCTGTCCTGGCTGCGGGACACGCTGCTGGCCCAGGGGATGATCTCTGCCGGAGACCTGGAGCTGATGCGGGTGACCGACGACGTCGAGGAGGCGGTGTCCTGGGTGGCCCGGCCGCAGCCGGCGTCCGGCTCGAGCTGAGCGCCAGGACCACCCCCGGGTGCGGGCCGGCCGGGCGGGGCGACTTCGGCACCGTGGGGCGCGCATGTCATCATCTGTGCCGTGATCATCGTGGCGGTCGTCGTGGGGGTGCTCGTCCTGGGTGCCGTGCTGGCCTGGGCCGTGAGCCGGGCCGACGTCCCGGGGACACCGGAGGCGGTGGCGACGCGGTCGTCGCAGGGGTTGGCGTCGGGACCACTCGGTCCGTCGGACGTGCGCGCGCTGCGCTTCAACCAGTCGCTGCGCGGCTACGACATGCAGCAGGTCGACGAGGCACTCGCCCGCCTGACGGAGGAGCTCGCGGCGCGGGACGCCGAGATCGTCCGGCTGCGGTCGGGTGCACCCAGGATCCCGTCGACCGTGACACGCACCGAGGGGGACGAGCATGAGCACCGGGACTGAGTCGGACCTGCGGGTCGGGCAGGACGGGGTCTCGCGCTGCGGCTGGCCGGGCATCCATCACGCGGACTACCGTGACTATCACGACCGTGAGTGGGGCAAGCCCGTGCACGGCGAGACCGCCCTGCTCGAGCGCATCTGTTTGGAAGGCTTCCAGAGCGGGCTGTCGTGGTTGGTCATCCTGCGCAAGCGTTCCGGCTTCCGCCAGGCCTTCGCCGGGTTCTCCGCCGACGTCGTCGCCCGCTTCGGCGAGTCGGATGTCGACCGGCTGCTGGCCGACGAGTCCATCGTGCGCAACCGCCGCAAGATCGAGGCCACGATCCAGAACGCCCGGGCGACCGTGGCGCTGCGCGACCAGGGGGGCCTGGAGGAGCTGCTCTGGACCCACGCTCCTGAGCCCAGTCCCCGGCCCCGCAGCTTCGCCGACGTCCCCACGCAGACGGCGGAGTCCGAGTTGCTGTCCACCCGCCTGCGGAAGGCAGGGTTCGCGCAGGTGGGGCCCACGACGATGTATGCCGCCATGCAGGCGTGCGGTCTCGTGGACGACCACCTGGCCGGGTGCTTCCGCGCCGGTGCCTCCCGCTCCGGCGCGCGGGTGACGGGGATGCGCGCGACCTCATGACCGCGGTCGCCGGGCGCACCGCTGCGGTGCGCCGCGTGCTCGACGTGCGCTTGGTGGTCGTCGTCGTGCTCCTGTGGACGCTCCTGCGAGGCATCAGCGCGGTGCTCCTGTGGGTGCTGGCCGAGCAGCACCAGGACCCGTCCGTCTACGACGCCCCGGACGTCCCCCGCTACTTCCAGTTCGCCACCCTGTGGGACGGGCAGTGGTACGAACGCATCGCGACCGAGGGCTACCCCGAGCGCCTGCCCACGGGTGGCGATGGCCAGGTCCGCCAGAACGAGTGGGCCTTCTATCCCGCCTTCCCGCTCCTGGCGCGAGGCGTGATGGCGCTGACCGGGTGGCCCTTCGCCGTGGCCGGGCCGGTCGTCGCGACCGTGCTGGGGTATGCCGCGGCCGTCGTCGTCGCCGGTCTGCTGCGGGAGCGGGTCGGCACCGCCGGTGCTCTCGCCGGTGTCACGCTGCTGGGTGCCTACCCGAGTGCGCCGACGTTCCAGGTCGCCTACACCGAGTCGCTGGCGCTGCTCCTGCTCGCGACGGTGCTCTGGCTGCTGGTCCGGGAGCGGTGGTGGGCCGCAGGGCTGGTCGCACTCCTCACGGGGCTGGCGCGACCGGTCGCGCTGCCCCTCGGCCTGGTCGCGCTCGTCGTGGTAGTCGCGCGGTGGCGGGCGCGCGGGGAGCACCCCCTCACCCCCCGCGAAGGCGTCGGCATGCTAGCCGCCCTTGCGGGCTGCGGCGCCGCTGGACTCATCTGGCCGGCCATCGCCTGGTCCGGCACCGGTGTGCCGGACGCCTACACGGTCACCATGTCGGCCTGGCGCGCGGGCGAAGAGGTCATGCCCTTCCTGCCGAGCATCGAGCGGGCCCAGCTGCTCTGGGGAGATCTGGGAGGGCTGTTGGTGCTGGTGGGCGGCCTCGGCCTGCTGGTCCTCGCGGTGCTGGGACCCTGGGCCGCAGGTCTCGGCCTGGCCCTGCGGACCTGGTGCCTGGGCTACGCCCTCTACCTCTTCGCGGCGCTGGACCCGTGGACCAGCCTCTACCGCTACCTCATGCTCCTCTTCCCGATCTTCGTCGTGCTCGCGGGGACGGGCTGGTCGGCGCCCGACCACTCTCGGCAGCCACGCTGGCTGCTGGTGACCCGCACGACGGTCCTCGCCCTGCTCATGATGGCCTGGCAGGTCTGGTGGGGGTGGTATCTCTTCCGGTTCGTCCCGCCCAGCGACTACCCGCCGTGACCGGGCCGGAGCGAGAAGACGGTGCGGGCGGCCCGCCTCAGCGGCCGGTGAAGCCCGGCCGCTCCTTGGCCAGGAACGCGGCGACGGCTGCGGCGTGGTCGGAGCTGGTGCCCGTGCGCGTCATCTGACGTTCCTCGAAGGCCAGCGCCTCAGCGAGCCCGTGGCCGGCCGCGAAGGCCACCGACCGGCGGACCGCGCCGTAGGCCAGCGTCGGGCCGGCGGCGAGGGAACGCGCGACCGCCTGCACCCGGTCGGCGAGCTCGTCGTCGGGGACCACCTCGGTCGCCAGACCCAGGTCCTGGGCCTCCTGCGCCGACACGGTCCGGGGGAAGAGCAAGAGCTCCTTGGCCCGCGCGGTCCCGACCAGGCGGGGGAGCGACCACGAGGTGCCGGAGTCGCAGGACAGCGCGATGCCGGTGAAGGCCAGGTTGAAGCCGGCCGAGGTGGCGACGTAGCGCAGGTCGCAGGCGAAGGCGAAGGCGGCACCGGCGCCCGCCGCGACGCCGTTGACCGCGGCGATCACGGGCTTGTCCATCGTGGCCAGCAGCTCCACGACCGGGTTGTAGTGCTCCTCGACTGTGCGCCAGAGGGCGGCGGCATCCTGCTGGAGCAGCCCGACGTGCTCCTTGAGGTCCTGCCCGACGCAGAACGCGCGTCCGGTGCCGGTGAGGACGACGCAGCGCACGTCCCGATCGGCCGCCACCTCCCGCAGGGCAGCCAGGAGGCTCTCCTTGGTGGCGACGTCGAGGGAGTTCATCGCCTCCGGCCGGGCGAACCGCACCGTGGCCACTCCGTCGGTGCGCTCCAGGACGATGGCTTCCTGCGAGGGTGGGCTGCTCATGCCCGTCAATCTACCCCGGGCCGCACGGGGGTCACGGGCCGTGGCCCGAGGTGGCGAGGATGTCGGAGACGAGGCGGTTCGACGCCGGGCGGAGCAGCGCCGCGAGCTCGAGGAAGCGCCGCCTGCTCTCGTGACCCGGCCATCCCGTCGGGAGGACCGCGGGCGGCAGATCGGGGTCCTCGAAGAGGAAGCGGCGCCAGGCGTGGACCAGCTGGGTACGGGTCTGGTAGGCCTCCTGCGGCTCGAGCCCGGCGACCTCGTCGGGCTGCGGCAGATCGGCGGTGAAGCGGCGGTGGGTCGCGGCGAGGTGGTCCAGGTCCCAGACCCGTGCGGCCAGCACCGCCGGGTCCTGGTCCGGCTCCAGCGCCCCGTGCACGGCCACCCAGCCCACCGACCGTGGGTCGAGCGAGGCGGTCAGCTCCGGGCTGGGACGGGGGCTGATCCAGCTGCCTCCCCCGAGCCGTCCGTAGCCGAGGTAGGACAGCGTGCGGGCCACCTGCTCCCGGGTGCGCCGGTCGCCATCCGGGTCGGCGTGGACCACGTGCCACCGACCGTCCCAGGGGGGTGCCGCGGCCGCGTAGATCCGCTCGTGCGCCCGGTGCCAGCGGTCCTGGGCGCGGGGCGTCGCGGCATACCCTCGCACCCCCCGCTCGGTGCGAGGGGTAAGCCAGCCCTGTGCGGCGAGCCGGGAGATGGCCGTGCGCGCGGCCGGGGGTCGGACGTCGACCGCACCGGCGAGGGTGACGACCGCTGCCACCGGCGCCCACCAACCGTGTCTGCGCAGGTGGTCGCCGTAGAGGTCGACGACGGCGGAGCGTGCGTGCACCACGTCAGTGTGCCCCAGAACGGGCGTCTCGGCGGGCAGGTGGCGGCCGGTCGGGCCGACATCTCGATTAGGCGCGGTGCGGGGAAAAGAGGATAATTGTGGTCGTTCGAGTTCGCCGAGACCGCGGCGAATGCGGTTCCTGGCCGCGCCACAAGGAAGGGCAACCCATGGCAGCAATGAAGCCTCGCACCGGAGACGGTCCGCTTGAAGTCACCAAGGAGGGCCGTGGCATCGTGCTGCGGATGCCGTTGGAAGGTGGAGGTCGTCTGGTCGTCGAGATGAACGCCGAGGAGGCGGGGGCCCTGGGCGACGCCATCAAGGAGTGCGTCGGCTGACCCGACTCGGCCTGCCATCCCACTGACAGCCCCTGGACCACCGTGGTCCCGGGGCTGTGGTGCGTCCGGTGCCGGGCGGCGCTCAGCGCTTGACGGCGACGAACAGCCCGTCTCCCACGGGGAGGAGCGCGGGCACGAGGCCGTCCTCGTCGCGCAGCCGCTTGCCCAGGTCGCGCAGGATCGTCGTCGTCTCGTCGCGAGCGGCCGGATCGGCCACCTTGTCGTGCCACAACATGTTGTCGAGGACCAGCACCCCTCCTGGCCGCAGCAACCGCAGCGCTTCGTCGGTGTAGACCGGGTAGCCGCCCTTGTCGGCGTCGACCAGCACGAGGTCGTAGGCCCCGTCGGTCAGCCGCGCCAGCACGGTGGCGGCGTCGCCGCTGATGACCCGGGTCCGCTGCGGCGGGATCCCCGCGGCGGCGTAGGCGCCCTTGGCCGAGCGCTGGTGCTCGGGGTCGCTGTCGATGGTGGTGAGGATGCCGTCGCGGGGCATGCCCTGGAGCAGCCAGAGGCCCGAGCTCCCCGCACCCGTCCCGATCTCGACGACGTGGCGGGCCTGGACCGCCGCCGCGAGGAGGCGCAGTGTGGCGCCCGCGCCGTTGTCGAGCGGGGTGACACCGAACTCCTCACCCCGCCGCTGCGCCGACTCGATGACCGGGTGCGGGGTGATGAAGTCCTCGGCGTAGGAGAGCGAGGAGGCCTTGGGTGCTGCCATGGGCTCACCTTATCCCGCCAGCCCTCACCCAGGCTGCTCACAGCGTGCGCTGCCAGAGTGAGGCCATGTCGACGTCAGAGTGGGTCCCCCCGTCCTGGGAGGAGATCGTGCGGGAGCACTCCCCGCGCGTCTACCGGCTGGCCTACCGGCTGACCGGTGACCCGCACGAGGCCGAGGACCTCACCCAGGACGTCTTCGTCCGCGTCTTCCGGTCGCTCGACAGCTACCGTCCCGGCACGTTCGAGGGGTGGCTGCACCGCATCACCACCAACCTATTCCTCGACAAGGTGCGGCGGCGCCAGCGGATCCGCTTCGACGCCCTGACCGACGAGCTGGCTGCCCGGCTCCCGCTGCGCGCGACGGGCACCGACCCGGAGCAGGTCTTCGCGATGACCCACCTCGACGAGGACATCCAGGTGGCGCTGGGCGATCTCCCCCCGCAGTTCCGCGCTGCCGTGGTCCTCTCCGACATCGAGGGCTACTCCTACGAGGAGGTGGCCCAGACGCTCGGGGTCAAGATGGGCACGGTGCGCTCGCGCATCCACCGGGGCCGGGCGCTGCTGCGCCAGTCGCTCGCCCATCGTCGCCCGACCCGCGGGGGCAGCACGTCGGCGGCCTACGGGCGCCCGGCGCACGCCCTGGGCTGATCATCGCCTGGCCGCTGGCACAATCAGGTGTCATGAGCGAGCCCACGACCGGAACCGATCCGGTGGAACGTGCGCCCGTCACCGCTGCCGAACCGCAACGGCCCCGTCGACAGACGCCGGCGCGGCGGGGGCTGCTGCCCGTGGTGGCCGCTGCCGGGGTGGCCGGTCTGCTCGGCGGTCTCGGGGGCGGCGTGCTGGCCGACCAGCTGACAGCGCAGGAGCAGGTCGACGGGCAGGCGGCGGCCGAGCCGCTGCCGGCCCCGGCAGCCCCGGCCGAGGCCGACGGCAGCATCAGCGGACTCTCGCGCGCCGTGCTCCCGAGTGTCGCCCTCATCTCCATCGGGGAGGACGGCGAGGACGGGCTGGGCTCGGGCTTCGTCGTCCGGGAGGACGGCTATCTGCTCACCAACCATCACGTCATCCAGCAGGCTGCCGACGACGACGGGTTCATCTCGGTCGAGCTGCCCGGCCGCGCCGCCCTGGAGGCCGAGGTGGTGGGCTCGGACGCCGCCTACGACATCGCGGTCCTCAAGGTGTCGGCGGACGACCTCGTGGCGCTGCCCTTTGCCAACTCCGACGGCCTGCAGGTGGGCCAGACGGTCGTCGCGGTCGGCGCGCCGTTGGGCTTGGACAGCACCGTGACCAGCGGGATCGTCTCCGCCCTGGACCGCCCGGTCGTCGCGGGAGAGACCCGCGAGAGCACCAGCTACATCAGCGCGGTGCAGACCGACGCGGCCATCAATCCCGGCAACTCGGGAGGGCCGCTGCTCGACCTGGCCGGCCACGTGGTGGGGGTCAACTCCGCGATCGCCCAACTGCCCACCGGCAGCTTCGGTGGCCGCTCGGGCAGCATCGGGCTGGGATTCGCCATCCCAGCCGAGCAGGCCGAGCGCACCGCCGGTCAGCTTATCGAGACCGGCACCAGCGAGCACCCCGTGATGGGCGTGCTCGTCGACCTCGCCTACATCGGTGACGGTGCCCGCGTGCTCACCGAGGCGGCTGCGGACTCCGATCCGGTGATCGACGGCGGGCCGGCGGACCAGGCCGGGGTGCAGCCCGGCGACATCATCGTCTCGGTGGACGGCACGGTCATCAGGGACACGCAGCACCTGCTCGTCGTGCTCCGGTCCTACGCCGTCGGCGACACCGTGGAGATGGTGTTGCAGGACGACACCGGCGAGGAGCGCACCGTGAGCATCACGCTGGCGGGATCGGGCGACTAGGTAGGCTGGAGCGGCGCATCGGCGCCCTCTCGAGCGGTCGATCCAAGGAGTGGTGTGTTCCTCAACCTGCACGGTGGCGAGCTCGTCATCCTCGTGCTAGCCGCGCTGCTCATCCTGGGCCCGTCCCGGCTGCCGAAGTATGCGGCGATGCTGGGTCAGGGGGTGCGCTACCTCCGCGATCTCGCCGAGGGGGCGAAGGGGCAGCTCAAGGACGAGCTGGGTCCAGGCTTCGACGAGATCGACTGGCGTCAACTGGACCCGCGGCAGTACGACCCCCGCCGGATCGTGAGGGACGCGCTGGCCTCGCCCGCGCCGGCTCGGGAGGCACGTCACGACCCGAAGCCCGAGGACTCCGCACCGGCTCCCGCGGCTCCGTCACAGGGACCTCGCGTCGCGCGGCACGACCCGACGTTGCCGACGCCCTTCGACGTCGACGCGACCTAGCGCCGCACGGTAGGTGTGATGCCCAGCTTGCGACCGGCGAGACCGCGACCGCGCCGCGCCAGCTGGCGCGCGATCCCCCGCAGCGCGGTCGCCCCGGCGGAGTCGGGCTGGCCGGCGACGACCGGCATACCGTGGTCGCCGCCCTCACGGAGCGCCACGTCGAGCGGCACCTGACCCAGCAGGGGGACGTCGGCGCCGATCGACCGGGACAGCGAGTCGGCGACCGCCTGGCCGCCACCGCTGCCGAAGAGCTCCTGCCGGCTGCCGTCCGGGAGCTCCAGCCACGACATGTTCTCGATGACCCCCGCGAGCCGCTGGTGCGTCTGGAGGGCGATGGCACCGGCTCGCTCGGCGACCTCTGCCGCGGCCTGCTGCGGCGTGGTGACCACCAGCAGCTCGCTGCTCGGGAGCAGCTGCGCCACGGTGATGGCGATGTCGCCGGTGCCGGGCGGCAGGTCGAGCAGCAGCACGTCGAGGTCGCCCCAGTAGACGTCGGCGAGGAACTGCTGCATGGCGCGGTGCAGCATCGGGCCACGCCACACCACTGGCTGGTTGCCCGGCACGAACATCCCGATCGAGATGACCTTGACCCCGCTCGGCTCGGCGACCGGCGGCAGGATCATGTCGTCCACCTGGGTCGGTGGCTGGGTCACACCCATCATCCGCGGCACGGAGAAGCCGTAGATGTCGGCATCGACCACGCCGACGCGTAGGCCCTCGTCGGCCATCGCGACCGCCAGGTTGACGGTGACTGATGACTTGCCGACACCACCCTTGCCGGACGCGACGGCATACACGGTGGTGAGCGAGTCGGGCTGCGCGAAGGGGATCTCGCGCTCGGTCTGGCCGCCCCGCAGCTGGTCCCGCAGCGCGCCCCGCTGCTCGTCGCTCATGACACCGAGCCGGACGTCGACGCCGGTCACGTGCTCGACGGCCGAGACTGCGGCGGTGACGTCGCGGGTGATGGTGTCCTTGAGGGGGCATCCCGGCACCGTGAGGAGCACGGTGACCTGGACCTGGCCGTCCTCGGTCGCGTCGACCGCCTCGAGCATGCCGAGCTCGGTGATCGGCTTCTTGATCTCGGGGTCGTCGACCGTCGC
Source organism: Serinicoccus sp. JS2-9 (assembly GCF_059025165.1). Classification (NCBI taxonomy): domain Bacteria; kingdom Bacillati; phylum Actinomycetota; class Actinomycetes; order Micrococcales; family Ornithinimicrobiaceae; genus Serinicoccus; species Serinicoccus sp. JS2-9. The sequence continues at coordinate 3,275,320 of NZ_CM180091.1, read as the reverse complement.
GAGGGCGGCATGGAGGGCATCGGTGCTGGGGACGGGCATGCTCTCCATGGTAGGTCGGCACGGGAGCTGCCGACGCCCCGGGGGACCCGCGTCGGTCGCGGCTCAGTCGTGCTGCGAGGCCCCGGGCAACGGGTCCTCGTCGCCGGGCTCGGTCTCCGCGTGCGCCGCCTGCCGGCCGCGTTCCTCCGTCCGCTGCGCCAGCTCCTCGACGAGGTCGCGCAGCTCGGACCGGACGAAGTCGCGGGTGGCGACGTCCCGCATCGCCAACCGCAACGCGGCGACCTCGCGGGTGAGGAACTCGGTGTCGGCCAGCGTCCGCTCGTCACGGGCCCGGTCCTGCTCCATCTGGACCTTGTCCCGGTCGTCCTGCCGGTTCTGGGCGAGCAGGATGAGCGGCGCGGCGTAGGACGCCTGCAGGCTGAGCATGAGGGTGAGGAAGATGAAGGCGTAGGGGTCGAAGCGCGCTTCGGCGGGGAGCACGGTGTTCCACGCCACCCAGACCAGGACGAAGAGCGTCATCCACACCAGGAAGCGGGCGGTGCCCATGAACCGGGCGAAGCGCTCGGCGAAGGCGCCGAAGTTTTCCGGGTCCATGCGCGCCTGGGGGACCCAGCGTCGCTGCTTGGCCAACGGCTGGTCGAGCCTGGACCCCGACGTCCGGTCAGCGGGCCGCCGGGCGGTGCCGCGGCCGCGCGGGAGACGGCGGGTGGGCTCAGACATCGCTCACCTCCGACATGTCCCCCTCGCGCCAGTCGTCGGGGAGGATGTGGTCGAGGACGTCGTCGACCGTGACGGCGCCCAGGAGGCGGCCCTCGGGGTCGGCGACGGGGAGGGCGACCAGGTTGTAGGTCGCCAGGGCCCGCGTGATCTCGCCGAGGGGAGCCTGGGCCGACACCGGGTCGATGTCGGTGTCGAGGATCGAGCCGACCGGTTGGTGGGGAGCCTCGCGAAGCAGCCGCTGAATGTGGATGCTCCCGAGCAGGCGACCCGTCGGTGTCTCGTGCGGAGGGCGGGTGACGTAGACCAGCGAGGCGGTCGCGGGGTGCAGCTCCTCGCGGCGCACCAGGGCGAGCGCCTCGGCGATGCTGGCGTCCGGACCCAGGATGACCGGCTCGGTCGTCATGAGACCGCCGGCGGTGTTCTCGTCGTAGGTGAGCAGCCGTCGGATGTCGGCGGCCTCATCCGGCTCCATGAGGGCAAGCAGCTCCTCCTGCACCTCCTCGGGCAGGTCCGAGAGGAGGTCGGTGGCGTCGTCGGGCTGCATGACCTCGAGGATGTCCGCGGCGCGGTCGGTCGGCAGGTGGGTGAGGATCTCGAGCCGGTCGTCGTCCGGGAGCTCCTCGAGGACGTCGGCGAGCCGCTCGTCGTCGAGGGCGTCCGCGACCTCGGCACGGCGCTTGGCGGACAAGTCGTGAATGGCCTCGGCGAGATCCTGCGGCTTGAGGTCCTCATACGCCTCGAGCAGGGCCGTCGCCGCCTGCGGTGGGCCTTGCTCCTGCAGCCCGTCCACCTGCTCGATGTCGACGAGGAGCGTCTCCCCGCGCCGTCGGCGCAGCAGGCCGCTGCGCCGGCCGTCGTCGCGGCCCTTGCGCACGAAGATCTTGGTGATCCGCCAGTCGCCGCTGCGTTGCTGCTCCATCGCCGCGTCCTCGATGACGGCCGGGTCACGATCCTCGGCGTCGGCGACGAAGACCTGCCGGTCGAAGAGCTCGCCCACGACGAGGGTCTCGCCCGCACGCTGCTCGAAACGGCGCATGTTGACCAGACCGGTCGTGATGACCTGTCCGGCGTCGATCGAGGTCACCCGGGTGATCGGCACGAAGACCCGGCGACGACCCGGGACCTCGACGACGAGGCCGATGACACGCGGCCCCTGCGAGGCGGCGCGACCACCCAGAGTCACCACGACGTCACGGACGCGGCCGACCTCGTCGCCCAGCGGGTCGAAGACGCTGAGGCCGTTGAGGCGGGCCACGAAGACGCGCGGGATGCTCACGCGGGGAAGGATACCGAGCGGCCCGGCGGTCGTGAGACACCTCACTCCGCCCGGGGGAAGAAAGTCGGGCCGCACGGTGTAGATACATACGGTGGGTGTCGGCCGCTCGTCCTCCGTGTGGGCGGTGGCGGCAACCCACCGGTTTCTCCCACGCACCGTCGCGTCGGGCCCACCCCACACCAGGAAGGACACACCCCCGCCCCATGGGTCCCGTCATCATCTACCGTCCCACCGCCGAGCGCGCCTACCGCCACACCCTGGCCGAGGACGTCGCCAAGCGCCCGGTGCGACCTCGTCGCCGCCTCTTCCGGCGCTGACCAGCAGTCCCCCGACGACCCCCGCCAGCGGCCTGTCGCTGCGGGGGTCTTCTGCTGTCGACCTCTCCCACGGGGCTTGGCACAATGGCGTCGTGACTACTCCAGCCGGTGCCCGGCGATCTCTGCCCGGCCCCACCCTTGACCTGGACTACCCCCGCAGCCTAGGGGTCTTCGACCGCTACGACGAGGCCCAGGCCGCCGTCGACTTCCTCTCCGACGAGGAGTTCCCCGTGGAGCAGGTGCTCATCGTGGGCACCGACCTCAAGCAGATCGAGCGGGTCACCGGTCGCCTCACCACGGGTCGCGTGGCGCTCATGGGGGCGCTGTCGGGAGTCTGGGCCGGCCTCTTCGTCGGGCTGGTCCTGGCGCTCTTCGCGTCGCCGGGCGACGCGTTGATGACGGTGTTGTGGGCCGTCGTCTTCGGCGCCATCTTCGGGCTGGTCTGGGGGCTCATCGGGTATGCCTTCACGCGCGGCCGCCGCGACTTCACCTCGGTGAGCCAGGTGGTCGCCACGCGCTACGAGGTGCTCACCGAGCACAAGCACGCCGAGCGGGCCCGCGACCTGCTCGACTCCCGCCCGGGGACCCAGCAGCTGCGCTGAGCACCCACCGATGTGCCGTGACCGCCCGCGCGGTATGCCGTGACTGGCCGCACGGTATGCCGTGACCGCCCGCACGGTATGCCGTGACCGGCCGCACGCTCCGCGGCGATCAGGACTGGTCAGGCGCGTCGGCCGAGAGCCTGGACCCACGCCTCGACGTCGTCGGCGGTGCGGGGGAGCATCACCGACAGGTTGCGGCAGCCGTCGGCGGTGACGACGACGTCATCCTCGATGCGGACCCCGATCCCGCGCAGCTCCTCGGGGACGAGCTCGTCGTCGGACTTGAAGTAGAGGCCCGGCTCGACCGTGAGGACCATGCCCTCGCGCAGCTCGCCCTCGACGTAGTCCTCACGGAGCGCCTGGGCGCAGTCGTGCACGTCGATACCCAGGTGGTGGCTCGTCCCGTGCACCATCCAGCGCCGGTGGAACTGCCCCTGCTCGGGGTCGAGAGTCTGCTCGAGGGTGACGCCGTCCGGGAGCAGGCCCCACTCCGACAGGTGGCGGGCGATGACCGCGATCGCGGCGGCGTGGACGTCCTTGAACCGATGCCCGGGCCGCACCGCCGCCAAGCCGGCCTCCTGGGCCTCGAGCACGGCGTCGTAGACCCGCCGCTGCGCGGGAGTGAAGGTGCCCGACACCGGAACGGTCCGGGTGACGTCGGCGGTATACAGAGAGTCGGTCTCGACGCCCGCGTCCAGCAGCAGCAGCTCGCCCTCGCGCACGTCGCCGGTGTTGCGGATCCAGTGCAGTGTCGTGGCGTGCTCGCCAGCAGCGCAGATGGAGTCGTAGCCGACGCCGTTGCCCGCGTGCCGGGCGTGCAGGCCGAAGACGCCCTCGACCCATCGCTCACCGCGGCCCCGACGCACCGCCTCGGGCAGGTGCGCGACGACCGCGTCGAAGGCGGTCGCTGTCGCGTCGACCGCCTCCTCCATCTGCCGCACCTCCCAGTCGTCCTTGACCATGCGCTGGGTGGACAGCGAGCGGGCCAGCTCCAGATCGGCCTCGCGCTGGGCCTCCGCGGCGCTGGTCACACCGGCCTCGGACCGCACGCGGTCGACGAGCTCGGCGACCTCGCGGTCCGCGTCGCGCAGCACCCGCAGGGCCAGGCCGCCCGGACCGACGTCCTTGGCCAGGGCATCCCGCAGCTCGGAGAGATGACGGGTGCGCACCCCTAGCTCGGCGGCGGCGGACTCCAGGGTGGGGCGGGAGCCGACCCAGAACTCGCCGACCCGTGAGTCGGCGAAGAACTCCTCGCTGTCACGGTCGGCGAGCGGGAGGAAGTAGAGCGTGGCCTCATGGCCGCCCTCGGGGAGAGGGTCGAGCACGAGCACGGCGTCCGGCTCCCGGTCCGCGCCGAGGCCGGTGAGGTGCGCGAAGGCGCTGTGCGGCCGGAAGACGTAGTCGGTGTCGTTGCTGCGGATCTTGAGACCGCCCGCCGGCACCACGAGCCGCTCGCCGGGGAAGGCGGCGGACACCGCCTCCCGCCGCGCCACGGCATACCGTGCCGCCTCGGTGAGCTCCGGGAGCCCCTCCGGCCGAGGCGCCCAGCCCTCGCGCATGAAGGCCATGAAGGCCTCTCCCGTCGGGCGGTTGCGGTGCTCGGCCTGGTGCTGCTTCTCACTCACCCGGTCATCGTAGGTGGTGCCCAGCGCTCTCCGAGCCGACGGTCAGCGGGGAGCCCTATCCTGGTCGGCGATGAGCGAACAGGTTCCCCTCCCCACCGTGGCCGGCGAGGTGACCGGCCCGCAGCGGATCGCGATCCGGCAGCTGCGGCAGACCGAGCGGCTCGGCCGGCACCTGCGCGATGCGGCCGTCCACGTCGTCCGGTCGACGTCCCCACCGACCATCCCCCTCGGGCTGCGGTCCGGGGGCGACGGCATCTCCCAACGGCACGCCCGGGCGGTGGCCGATCTCGCGCTCCGCGTCGGCGAGGCGCTGCTGGCGACCGGGGCGTCGGCGGCCGACTGCGTGGCGACCGTGCTGCGCCTGGGGCAGGCCTACGGGATCCGCGCGATGCACATCGACATCACCTATACGTCCATCTCGGTGTCGATCCACCGAGGCACGGACGAGGACTCGCTGACGATGATGCGTGTCATCACCGACCGGGCCCCCGACTACACCCGGCTGGAGGCGGTGCAGCAGCACATCGACGAGATCGTCGCTTCCGCAGGACCGGACGGGCCGACCATGGATGTCGACACGGCCCGGGAACGCCTCCTCGCGCTGCTGACCTCACCGCACCCCTACCGGCGCTGGGTGGTCACGGTCGGTGCTGCGGTCATGTCCGTCGGAGTGGTCATGCTCTTCGGGGCCGGGCCGGTCATGTGGCTCGTCGCCGCCACGTCGGCGGCGTTGGTCGACCGCGTCCAGCGGGCGCTCTACATATGGGGGGTGGCCGCGTTCTTCGCCCAGGCGCTGAGCGCCGCGATCCCTGCCGGGCTGGCGCTCGCGCTGTATGCCCTCGGTCGGGAAGAGGGACCGTCGGTCGTGGTGATCTCCGGGATCGTCGTGCTCCTGGCGGGGCTCGGCGTCCTCGGTGCGGCCCAGGACGCGATCGACGGCTACTACGTCACGGCCGGTGCCCGCGGCCTCGAGGTAGTGATGATGACCCTCGGGATCGCGGTCGGTGTGGCACTCGTGCTGGGCGTGGCGCGCTGGTTCGGGGTGTCGATGGAGGCCTCACCCATCGTCGTCCTCGGCGGGACACCGTTCATCAGTACCGTCGGGGCGATGCTCATCGCCCTCGGCTTCTGTCTCACGACCTACTGCGGCACCCGGACCACGCTCATCAGCCTGGGAGCCAGCGCCCTCGCCTGGCTGGTGCTCGAGGCCGGCCTCGCCATCGGGCTGGCGACGCCGGCAGCCGTCGCGGTGGCGGCCTCTATGGTGGGTGCGCTCAGCTACGCGGCCTTCCGGATGCTGCGGGTGCCCGAGGTCGCTGTGGCGACGGCCAGCATCGTCTCGCTGCTGCCCGGCCTTGCGGTCTACCGGGCGCTCTACCTCATCATGCAGAACAACCCCGCCACGGTGGCGAACGCCGCCATCCACTTCGTCAACGCCGTCGCAACGGGCCTGGGCCTGGCGGCGGGGCTGGCCATCGGCGGTTACCTCGCGCGGCGCAAGTTCGGCCTCGACCGGGCCGCCGTGCGGGCTCGGCGCCGTTCGCGCGGCAGCTACGCCGGGGCCGAGTAGACCACGCGGTGCCCGTGACCTGGCGCGGCCTCGTGGTGGCGGCGTAGCAGGTAGGCGTCAGTCGTTCCAGGTCCAGCTGGCGAGCACCTCGTCCAGGGCCGTGGCGGCGTCCTCGGACTGGCTGTCCACGGCGGAGAGCGTGACGACGTAGAGCGTGCCCTCGTGCGAGATCCACCGCTGGGTCTGGTGCACGGTCGAGTCCTGCACCTCACGGACCAGCGTGTATCCCGGGGCCATGTTGCCGTCGACCTCGGCCGGTTCGAGGATCTCGTACTCGCCGTCCTCGCCGGCGAGCTCCTCCGCCGTCTGCTCCACGGCGCTGGTGAGGTTGCCGACGTACTCCTCCTGCGTGATGACCACGTTGGTGAAGAAGGAGTCGATGCGCTCGGTCTCCTTCGCCGCGAGAAGGACCGACTCCTCGGACACCTGCTCCGTCACGTCTTCCCAGGCGGCCGGGAAGGTGACGTCAAAGGCGTCGTCGGTGGAGGTTAGGGCCAGCGGCGGCTCCTCGGTCGCCGCCGCGTCGTCAGTCTGTGCTGCGTCGTCCGCCGGCGCGGAGGTCGCGGCCGCGTCCTCGGGGGCCGTGCTTGTGACGGCTTCCTCGCTGGGAGTCGCGGTCGCGCTCGGCTCCGACGGGGTGGGCTCCTCCTCGCTGCACCCGGTCAGGACCAGCGCGGCCAGCAGGGTCGCGGCGGCCGCGCTCGTGACGGGTCGTCGGGTGGTGCTCATGCGTCTCCTCGGGTCGGCGCGCCGGTCGGCGCGTCTCAGTCAGGTTCCAGTATGACGGTCGGGGCGAGGGGCGGCATACCGTGTCCACATGGCTCCTGCGCACCGGCTGGCGACGGCCCGGATCGACCTGCACGCCCACTCGACGGTCAGCGACGGCACGCAGACCCCCTCCGAGGTCGTCCGGGCGGCGCGCGCGGCCGACGTCGACGTCCTCGCCTTGACCGACCACGATGCCGCCAGCGGCTGGGAGGAGGCTGACCGCGCGGGGCGGGAACACGGGGTCGTCGTGGTGCCAGGCGTCGAGATCTCGTGCAGCTGGCGGGGCGTCTCCGTGCACCTCCTCGGCTATCTCATCGACCCCGGGCACGCGGAGCTGGCCCGAGAGCTGGACCTGACCCGGGAGAGCCGGGCGACCCGGCTGGAGGTGATGGTGCAGAGGCTGGCAGAGGCCGGATACCCCGTGAGCATGGAGGAGGTGATCTCCCGAGCGGGCGACGAGGCGTCGCTCGGACGACCGCACATCGCTGACGTCCTCGTGGCGAACGGCCGCTACGGGTCGCGGGACGACGCCTTCGCCGACGTGCTGGCGTCCGGCAGCAGGTTCCACGTCTCGCACTACGCCCCGAGCCCGGTCCACGCGACCGAGCTGGTGCGCGAGGCGGGAGGGGTACCCGTCATGGCGCACCCCTTCGCCGCCGCGCGCGGACGGGTGGTCCCGGACGACGTGGTGGCCGAGATGGCCCGCGCAGGTCTCGCGGGTCTCGAGGTCGACCATCGTGACCACGGGCCCCGGGAGCGGGAGCACGCCCTCGAGCTCACCGAGCGCCTCGGACTGCTGCGCACCGGCTCCAGCGACTACCACGGGTCAGGCAAGCCGAATCGCCTCGGCGAGCACACGACCCGCCCCGCGGTGCTCGAGCAGATCGTGGCGGCCGGGACCGGTCAGCCGTTGCTGGGAGACTCACCCTGACCGGAGGAGGTCCGGCGCCGACGGCGCCGACGTCCCGAGCCGGAGTCGGTCGTGCTCCGCTCCCGGCGGGTGGTGCCGGCGTCGGCGCCACCGTCGCGACGGCTCTGCCCGCCGCGACCGCGCTGACCGCCGCTGCCGCCCTGGCCTGAACGGCCGCCACGACCACGGCTGCGGCCGGCGCCGCGCTGGCGCCGCTCGGCCGGGTCTCCGAGGTCCTCGAGGCGCTCGCCGCCCAGACCCTCCCGAGTGCGGGCAGACCTGGGCAAGGTGCCTCTCGTGCCCTCGGGGATGCCGAGCTGCTCGAAGAGGTGGGGGCTCGAGGAGTAGGTCTCCTCGGGCTCGGGGTATCCCAGGTCGAGGGCCTTGTTGATGAGCCCCCATCGCGGCATGTCGTCCCAGTCCACGAAGGTCACCGCGACGCCGGTCGCGCCGGCGCGACCGGTCCGGCCGATGCGGTGCAGGTAGGTCTTCTCGTCCTCGGGGCACTGGTAGTTGATGACGTGCGTCACGGCCTCGACGTCGATGCCCCGGGCCGCGACATCGGTCGCGACCAGGATGTCGACCTTGCCCGACCGGAAGGCACGCAGGGCCTGCTCGCGGGCGCCCTGCCCGAGGTCGCCGTGGATCGCCGCGGCGGCGAAGCCACGATCGGCGAGCTCGTCGGCGACCTTGGCGGCGGTGCGCTTGGTGCGGGCGAAGACGATGGTCAGGCCACGGCCCTCGGCCTGCAGGATGCGGGCCAGCATCTCCACCTTGTCGAGGGCGTGGGCCCGGTAGGCGAACTGCTCGACCGCCGCCACCGTGTGGCCCTCACCGTCCTCGCTCACGGCGCGGATGTGGGTGGGCTGCGTCATGTAGCCGCGGGCGAGCGACACCACGGCACCGGGCATCGTCGCCGAGAAGAGCATCGTGTGCCGGCCGGCGGCGTCAGCGCCAGCAGCTTCTCCACGTCGGGCAGGAAGCCGAGGTCGAGCATCTCGTCGGCCTCGTCGAGCACCACGGTGCGGGCGTAGGCCAGCGTGAGATGACCCTTGGACGCGAGATCGAGCAGACGGCCCGGGGTGCCGACGACCACCTCGACACCCGCGGTCAGAGCGTCGATCTGAGGCTCGTAGGCCCGTCCGCCGTAGACCGTGAGGACGCGGATGCCGCGCCGGGCGGAGGCTTTCGTGAGGTCTCCGGCGACCTGGACGGCGAGCTCGCGGGTCGGGGCCACCACGAGCGCCTGCGGTGCCCCGGGACGCTCGAGGTCACCGAAGCCGGTGTCCCCGGGAGCGACGACGCTGTGCAGCAGTGGCAGCCCGAAGCCCAGGGTCTTGCCGGTGCCGGTCTTGGCCTGCCCGATGATGTCGTGGCGCGACAGCGCGACCGGAAGGGTCATGGCCTGGATGGGGAAGGGGTGGGTGATCCCGCCGTCCGCGAGGGCGGCGACGATGTCCGGGTGGATGCCGAAGTCGGCGAAGGTGCGGGTCTCCTGCATGGGTCACTTCCTGATCGGTGGTGCCGTGCGCGACGGGCGTCGAGCACGGTCCGGGCCGATCGGGGAGATGCGATGGAAGAGGTCGGGCGCCTCGCCCGACCCGCGACAACCGTCTGCCTGACGTGGCAGCACGGCCGACCGGGCACCGGTATGCGTCCTTCAGACTACCTGAGCGGCATACCCCGGCCCGACACGCACGACGGCGCGCCCTCCCGGAGGAGGACGCGCCGTGGCTGACGTGGTGGGTCGGTCAGCGCCCGACCTGACCGCGGCTGCGGCCGGTGATGGCGTTGTAGCCCACGATGACGATGATCGCGCCGATGATGCCGAGGATGAGCCCCCAGAAGTTGAAGGCGCCTCCGCTGTAGTCGAAGATCAGCGAGCCGAGGAGCGAGCCCAGCAGCGAGCCGACCGCGCCCAGCACGATGGTCATGATGACGGACAGGTTCTGGTCGCCCGGCAGGATGAGGCGGGCCAGCGGGCCCACGATGCAGCCCGCGAGGAGCGCGACGATGATGGTCCAGAGCATGGGATTGACCCTTTCAGAACGGTTTCCCGGGAGGGGTCACTTCCGATCCCGGGTGGCACCGGCGAGCAAGAGCTCTCGGTGAACCGCGATCACAGTAGTGATCTGCTGCCCCGTCCGCCAGCGGACGCGACGCGAGTGGCGAACCTGTGATCGAAGCGTGACCTTGCGGGTCAGTGGCTGCCGAAACCGACGCGTCCCTTGTCCTGGACACCGATCTCCAGATAGGCCAGCGCGGCGGTCGGGACGATGACCAGGCGGCCCTTGTCGTCCTCGAGCTCGATGACCGAGCGTCCGCCGTCGACCGCCTCGGTGACCGTGGCCCGGACCTCCGTCGGCGTCTGTGCGGACTCGAACGCCACCTCACGGGCGACGTCGCGGATACCAATGCGGACCTCCACGGAATACCTCCAGGCTGTGCGACGGGAACTGGTCCGGCCACCCTAGCCGGAGCGCTCCGGCAGACCTCCGCGCGGGGGCACCGCTCCCAGACCGCGCCATGCCACGGTGGTCACGAGGCCCATCACGCGATCCCGGGGGAGCTCCTCCTGCTTGTCGTACCAGTAGAGCGCCGCGCTCTGGGCGAGCCCTGCCATGGTGATGCCGAGGAGCACGCACTCGTCCCAGGAGAGGTCGGTCTCCTCGGCCAGTACGCGGCCCAGCGCCTCGCCGCAGGCCCTGCGGGTCTCGTCGAGCAGCTCGGCGACGGCGGGGTCCGCGCCCATGTCGGAGCGGAAGAGCAGCGGATAGCCGGAGGAGGGGCGCTCGACGAAGGCGAAGAAGCTGCTGAGGCACGCCGTGATGCGCTCGCTGTTGTCCCCGGTGGAGTCCAGCGCCTCTTCGATGGTGCGGACCACCTCGGCGGCGACCCGGCCGGCGATGGCGAGATAGAGGTCGAGCTTGCTGTCGAAGTGCTGGTAGAGGACGGGCTTGCTCACCCCGGCGCGCTCGGCGATGTCGTCCATGGCCGTGGCGTGGTAGCCGGTCTCGGAGAACGCGTCCAGGGCGGCGTCGAGCAGAAGCACGCGCCGCTGGTCCCGGGGGAGTCGGGCCCGGCGCTCCGGGGACGAGGTGCTGGTCACGGTCACTCCTTGCCTGTTCCGAGACATCCTAGGGCCTCCGCGCAGGTGACCGGCTGCCGCAGGGTCTGTCCGCCCCGGGTGATCTGATGGGGGTATGCCGTCCGAGTCCACCACCAGCGCCGCGCCCTGGGAGCACGACGCCGATCAGGAGCGTGTCGTGGCCCACCGGGGAGGCGTGCTGCTGGTCCTGGGCGCGCCCGGCACGGGCAAGACCTCGGTGCTGACGCGACACGTCCAGCGACGGGTCGAGCAGGATGGCACACCCGACCACTGCCTGGTGATCGGGGCCACCAGGCACTCAGCCACCCGGTTGCGGGTCGCGATCGGTCGCGGCCTGGGGGTCACGCATACCGAGCCGCTGGCCCGGACCGCCGCCTCGATGGCCTTCTCCGTCCTGCGGCTCGCGGCGGCGCGGGACGGGGAGCCCATGCCCCGCCTCATCTCGGGGGCGGAGCAGGACGCCGTGCTGCGTGAGCTGCTGGCTGGCCACGTGGAGTCCGGGACGGGCCCGCGGTGGCCCGAACACCTCGAGGCGGCGCTGGCGACGACCGGTTTCCGGGCTCAGCTGCGCGACCTGCTCATGCGTGCCGTGGAGCACGGGCTCGGGCGGGATGAGCTGGAGCGGCTGGCGGTGGAGCACGACAGGCCGGAGTGGGCGTGCGCCGCGGCGGTGCTGGAGGAGTACGACCAGGTCACGGCGTTGTCCGATCCCGGCAGCTACGACCCGGCCTGGATCTGTCGCGCGGCCGCAGACGCCCTGGAGGAGGACGACGCGCTGCGCGACGCCGTCCACCAGCGCGTGCGCTTCGTCGCGGTCGACGACGCCCAGGAGCTCACCGTGTCCGCGTCCCGGCTGCTCGACCTGGTCCGCCCCCCGGGGGCGGACGCCCTGCTCGTCGGGGACCCGGACGTCGCCGTGCAGGGCTTCCGAGGCGCCGTGCCTGGCCTCTTCCTGGGGCTGGCCCGGAGCTGGGTCGACAGCCGGCAGTCCGCCGCCGAGCCTCCGACCGTGATCCTGCGGCGCCGTCACCGCATGGCCTCGCCGGTGGCTCGCGTGGCCGACGAGGTCTCGTTGCGGATCGGGGCCGTAGGCGGGCCAGGTCATCGGGGCCCCACGGCCGAGGGGGGTCCAGGGCAGGCCGCCGTCCGGCTCACGCGAAGCGGCGCCCAGGAGGCTGCCCTGGTGGCCCGCTGGTTGCGATCCAGTCACCTGGTCGACGGCGTGGCGTGGGACGACCTCGCGGTCGTGGCGCGTAGCGGCCAGCAGCAGGACACCGTCCGCCGAGCTCTCGCCAGCGGGGGTGTCCCGGTGCGGGTGGACCGCTCGGCGGTGCCGCTGGGATCGGATCCCGCCGTCGCACCGCTGCTCCTCGCCCTCGACGTCGTCACCCGAGAGGGCGCCGAGGCGGGATGGACGGTCACCGGTGACGATGCGGTGGCCCTGCTCACCAGCCCGCTCGGCGCGCTCGACCCGGTCGGCCTGCGCCGGTTGCGGCGTCGCCTCCGGGCGGGCGAGCTCGCCGCTGGAGGGCGCCGCGGCGCCGACGAGGTGCTGGCCGCGCACCTGGGCGATCCGTCGCTGCGTCCGGCCCTCGACGCGGATCTCCCGCCCGAGCTGGAGGCGCTGGTGCGGCTCGGCCAGATCCTCGATGCTGGTTGGGGCGCGGCCCACGGCGGGGCTGCCGACACCAGCGCCGACTCCGCGGCGGTGTCGCCTCAGACCCTGGCCCACGGAGCGGGTGGCTCCCTGCCGCTCCCCGTGGCGGCCGAGCCGGTGCTCTGGGCCCTCTGGCACGCCAGCGGCCTGTCGGAGACGTGGTCCCGCCAGGCACTGGCGGGGGGAGCGCTCGGTGCCCGGGCCGACCGCGACCTCGACGCCGTCCTGGTCCTCTTCGGCGCGGCGGAGCGGCACGCCGAACGACTGCCGGGGAGCCGCGCGCGCAGCTTCCTGGACGAGATCCGGGGCGCGGAGGTCGCGGCCGACACCCTGGTGACCGGCGCCCGGCGGTCCGATGCCGTGGAGGTCCTGACCCCGCACGCCGCCGCCGGCCGACGCTGGCGTCGGGTGGCGGTCGTCGGGGTTCAGGACGGGGTGTGGCCCGACCTGCGGCTGCGCGACACGTTGCTCGGGGCAGAGGCATTGGTGTCGGCCCTGCACGGGCGGCCCACCTCCGGCCCCGAGGCATGGCGCTCGGCACAGGCGCAGGTGCGGGCCGATGAGTTGCGGCAGTTCCACGTCGCTGTCTCTCGTGCCTCCGACGAGCTGCTGGTGACCGCGACCTCCAGCACCGACGACCAGCCTTCGGCGTTGCTGGACCTGGTGGACCCCGACTTCCGCGAGCGCCCACCGGTCGAGGTGCCGGCGCCCATGACCCTGCGCGGGCTCGCGGGTGAGCTGCGTCGCACAGCGGTGCGGGCCCATCGCGACGGGGACCGTCCCACCCGCGACCAGGCGGTGGACGTCCTCCTCCGGCTCTCGGACGCGGGCGTGCCCGGAGCCGATCCGGCCTCGTGGTGGGCGGTCCGAGAGCTCTCGAGCACCCAGGCCCTCGCCGGACCGGGCGATCCGGTGCGGGTGTCCCCGTCGCGGGTCCAGACCTACCTCGACTGCGCGCTGCGATGGTTCCTCACGACGCGGGGGGCGGACACGGGTGAGGCCTTCGGTGCCGAGCTCGGCACGCTCGTGCACGACATCGTCGCCCAGTCACCGGACGCCTCGGTGGCCGAGCTGCACGAGCAGCTCGATCGCCGCTGGCCCGACCTCGCGCTCCCCGACGGCTGGCTCAACGACCGGACCCGCGACCACGCCCGCGGCATGCTGGAGCGCTACACCACCTACGTCGCCGAGGCGAGGGCCGACGGCCGCGAGGTGGTAGGCACCGAGCTGGACCTCTCGGTCAGGGTGACACCGGCGGAGTCCGGCGGGCGCGAGGTCCGCCTCGTGGGCGCGGTCGACCGGCTCGAGCGGGAGTCCACGGGAGACCTCGTCGTGGTGGATCTCAAGACCGGCAGCAGCAAGCCCTCGGCCGCGGAGGTGCAGGAGCACGCCCAGCTCGCGGCCTACCAGGTGGCGGTCGAGGAGGGCGCCTTCGACGACGACGGGCACCTCAGCGGCGGCGCGCGGCTGGTGCAGCTCGGCGCCTCCGGGCCGGTGTCGCAGACGCAACCACCCCTGGCCCGCGCGGAGGACCCTGCCTGGGCGCGGACGATGATCCTGGAGGTGGGCGAAGGCATGGCAGCCTCGGAGTTCGCCGCCCGGGACCTGGAACGCCGGTGTCGACGGTGCCCGGCGCGCTTCGCCTGTCCCCTCCAGCCGGAGGGGCAGCAGCGGTGAGGGGGGAGCGGTGATGAGCACGTCAGGGACGAGCGAGGTTCTCACGCCGGTGCGCTACTCGCCGGCGGACCTCGCCGAGGCTCTCGGCACGCCTCCGCCGACCCAGGAGCAGGTCGCCGTGATCACCGCGCCCCTGCTCCCGTCCGTCGTCGTGGCGGGGGCGGGCTCGGGCAAGACCGAGACGATGGCCTCGCGGGTGCTGTGGCTCGTCGCCAACGGTGTGGTCGCTCCGCAGGACGTGCTCGGACTGACCTTCACCCGCAAGGCTGCCCTGGAGTTGGGAGCCCGGTTGACGGCCAAGCTGCGGCGGCTGCGCTCGCTGGGCCTGTGGGTGCCACCGACGGTCGGACAGTCGGGCGCTCCGGACGGTCCCGATGCGACAGGCACCAGGGGCGATGCCGGGTGGAAGGCGGACGAGGCCGACGCCGCGGGGGGTGGTTTCGACCTCCCGACCATCTCGACCTATCACGCCTACGCGGGCCGGCTGGTGGCCGAGCACGGTCTGCGGCTCGGGGTGGAGCCCGACGCGGTGCTGCTCTCCGAGGCCGCCTGCTGGCAGCTGGCCCATGACGTCGTTACGACGTACGACGGTGATATGGAGGGGATGGCGAGCGCCGCCAGCACCGTCGTGCGCTCGGTCATCGCGCTGTCGGGTGAGCTCGGCGAGCACCTGGTGGAACCGCGTGAGGCGCAGGGATTCCTCGAGGATCTGGCCGAGCGACTCGGCGGGCTGCCGCACGAGGGGAAGCCCCTCAAGGCGGGCGCCGACACCGCGGCGGGGCTGCGGATGCAGGCCCTGGTCTATCCGCTCGTCGAGGCCTACCGGTCGGCGAAGGCCGCCCGAGGGGCTCTGGACTTCGGCGACCAGATGGCGCTCGCCGCCCGGCTCGCCCGTGACGTCCCCGCCGTCGGGGAGGGGGAGCGCACGCGCTATCGCGCCGTCCTGCTCGACGAGTTCCAGGACACCTCCGAGGCCCAGCTGGTGCTGCTCACCTCGCTCTTCGCCGGTCATCCGATGCCGGTGACGGCGGTCGGTGACCCGCACCAGTCCATCTACGGTTGGCGCGGGGCCAGCGCCACGACGCTGAGCCGCTTCCCTCACGACTTCGCGCTCGAAGGCTCGGCCGCCGAGGTGCTGCAGCTGAGCACCTCCTGGCGCAACGACCACGACGTGCTCACCGCGGCGAACGCCGTCGCCGACGACCTGCGCCGTCGGACCGCGGTCCCCGTGGCGACCCTGCGACCCGGGCCGGCGGCGCAGCGGGGGCAGGTCGAGGTGGCCCGACTCCTCGATCAGGTCGCCGAGGCCGAGCATGTCGCGGACTGGATCCAGGAGGGCTGGGACGGGCCGGCACGCACGGCTGCCGTGCTGTGCCGCGCCCGCGCGCAGTTCCCGGCCATCGTCGACGCGTTGCGCAGCAGGGGACTCCCCGTGGAGGTGGTCGGCCTCGGGGGGCTCCTGGACACTCCGGAGGTGCTCGACCTCGTGGCCCTGCTCTGGGTGGCCCAGGAGCCCACCCGCGGCGACCAGATGATGCGGCTGCTCGCGGGGCCGGTCGCCCGGCTCGGGGCCACCGACGTCGACGCCCTCTGGGCGCGGGCCACCGAGCTGGCCCGCGATCCTGGCGCCGCTGTGCCGGGAGAGCGCGAGCACGCCGCGGTTCTCGCCGAGGCCGTCGAGCACCCTCCTCCCGCGGGGTGGGTGGGGCCCGGCGGGCAGCACCTCTCGCCCACGGCGGCGGACCGGGTGCGGCAGCTCTCCGAGGTGCTGGGCCGCGTGCGGTCGTTGACGACGCTCCCGCTGCCCGACCTCGTGGTCGAGGCGGAGCGGTTGCTGGGCCTCGACATCGAGGTCGCAGCCGACCCCGACCTCCACCCGTCCTGGGGCCGTGCCCCGCTCGACGCGCTGGCCGACGTCGCCGCCGGGTATGCCGCAAGTGCTCACCGGGTGACGCTGGGAGGCTTCCTGGACTGGCTGGACGCCGCGCGCGAGCACGAGCGCGGTCTGGAGGACACCGAGGTGCCCGAGCTGGCCGAGGTCTCCGTGGACGCCCAGGCGGTGCAGGTCCTCACCGTGCACGCCGCGAAGGGGCTGGAGTGGGACGTCGTCGCTGTGCCCGGACTCGCGGAGGGCATCTTCCCGGCCGGTCGAGTGACCACCCGGCACGTGGAGGGTCAGTGGCGCGTCAAGGAGCGGACCGACCGCGGCTGGTTGGCCGGGATCGGCTCGCTCCCGACCCCGCTGCGCGGGGACCGCGAAGGCCGGCCCGACCTCGACTGGGCCTCGATCCCCGACACCCGCGCCCTCCGTGCCGAGCTCGCCCAGCTCGCCCTCGACCAAGGCGCCTTCGCGGTCCAGGAGGAGCGTCGCCTCGCCTACGTCGCCTTCACGCGGGCCCGGCACCGCCTCCTGCTTACCGCGCCCGTCTGGTCGACCGGCAAGTCACCCCGGGTCACCGCACCCTTCCTCGAGGAGGTGCGCGAGACGGAGGTCGCCGCGGTCCGGGAGTGGTGTGCCATGCCGGACC
Source organism: Serinicoccus sp. JS2-9 (assembly GCF_059025165.1). Classification (NCBI taxonomy): domain Bacteria; kingdom Bacillati; phylum Actinomycetota; class Actinomycetes; order Micrococcales; family Ornithinimicrobiaceae; genus Serinicoccus; species Serinicoccus sp. JS2-9. The sequence goes on along the minus strand of NZ_CM180091.1, from coordinate 3,258,561 downwards.
CCGAGGTCCCGGAGGAGTTGGTCAACCCGCGCCTGAGCGAGCAGCAGAGCGCCCGATGGCCCCTGCTCCGCGACGAGCGCCGACGTGTGGTCTCGGACGTCGCGGCGGCGCTGCTGTCCGCACGTGCCGCCTCCGACCAACGGGCGCTTCCCGTCCTGGGTGCGGACGCGCCCTGGGTCGAGACGGTCGAGCTGCTGCTGGCCGAGCGGGCGCGACGGCGCGAGAACGCCTCCGAGCCGGGGCTCCCCGCGCACCTGTCCACGTCGGCGCTGGTCGACCTGGCTGCCGATCCGGCCGCCTTCGTGCGTCAGCTGCGGCGTCCGGTGCCCACTGCGCCGACACCACGCACCCGTGTCGGGACGGCGTTCCACGCGTGGGTCGAGCGCCACTTCGCGCAGGCCACCCTCGTGGACCTCGACACGCTGGAGGACGAGACCGGGGCAGACCCCGCGATGGCGGCGCTGCAGGAGGCCTTCCTGGCGAGCGAGTGGGCCGACCGCACTCCCGTCGCCGTGGAGATCCCGGTCCAGACGGAGGTCGCCGGACGCACCGTGGCCGGCCGGATCGACGCCGTCTTTCGCGACGACGACGATGGCCTCACCGTCGTGGACTGGAAGACCGGCGCGCCCGGCTCACCGGAGCAGCAGCGGGTGCGCGCCGTGCAGCTGGGGCTCTACCGGCTCGCCTACGCACGACTCACCGGGCGGGCGCCGAGCGAGGTCCGTGCCGCGTTCTTCTACGCCGCGACGGGCACGACGATCCGCCCCGACCTTCCGGAGGAGCATGACCTCGCCAGCCTGCTGGGACAGCTAGCGGGGCCCACCTGAGCCGGACGTGTGGTCGTCGGCCCGGGGCTCGGTCTCGTCCGGCGGAGTGGGCATCCCGTAGAGCTCGTGCAGCCGGTCCTCGTCCGTGAGGTCGTCGGTCGAGATGGAGGTCTGCATCTCATCCGCGGGAGTCGACGGATCGAGAGCGTCCACGTCGCCCGCGTCCGGACGTGACCCGTCCGCCCCCTCCCCCCGGTGGGGACTGGCCGCCGGCTCCGCGTCGGGCCCGTCCGGCTCGACGTCCTCCGGCTCGGCGTGCGCCATCTCGGCGGGCGCGTCGGACCCTGCCGAATCGAGGTCGGCGGCTCCCGGCACGGGCACCTCCGCCGTCACGTCCGGGTCGTCCTCCGGCCCGACCGAGCCCGCAGAGGCGTCCGTCGGCTCCGGCTCGTCAGCGAAGGGCGTGCTGGTGTCGAGGTCTGCCTCGCCCGTGCTCGTGACCGTCGGCACGTCGCGGACCGTGTGGGACGGGTGGTCCGTCGCGGCCGACGACCGGGCGGTGGTGGGCACCAGCGAGTCCTCGTCCTCCGTCAGCCGGTCCATCCGGCGCAGCGCGTCGACCTGGCGCCGAGCGGCGTCCTCGTCCCCGTCAGCCACGGCGGCAGCCAGCCCGCGCAGGCGACGGGTCTCCGAGACCAGGCGGGCCCGGGCGTGCAGGTAGGGGTCAGGTCGGTGGGCCCGCGCGAGCGCGTAGCTGTCGAGGACCGCCTCCCAGGCGTCCGGGGAGGTCTGGTCGTAGAGCTCGGCGAGGTCGACGGCCGGATCGGCGACCATCGCTTCCTCCCATTCGGTGACCGCGACCACACGGCCGCTGCTCGCGTCGTCGTCGGCGAAGGCCACGAGCACGGCGGCACCTCGGAACGCACCGTGCACCGGGGTCGCGGCGAACTGCCAGAGCGGGGCGGCGTCGAAGGCCTCTTCCCACCGGGCGAGCAGCCGGGTCGGCACCCGTCCTGTCTCCGCGGCCCGGTCCACCTCGGAGATGAGGCGTTGGCGGCACCCGGAGGCGTCGAAGACGGGCACGTCCTGCTGCTCGAAGGCCGCGCGCGGGATGTTGTGGATGGCCGCGATGGCCCGCCCCACGGCGTGGGCCAACCCACCACCCCCCGGAAGCCGGGAGAGGTCCAGCGTCATGCCCTCGACATGGGGGTAGACCGCCGCCTGACCCTCCGGGCCGACGACGGCATACCCGGCCGGGGCAGGCACCTTGAAGGGCACGTGGCGGGAGAGCTGACGCACGAGCTCGTCGTTGCGCTGTAACCGGGCGCCGGCGACCGCGGTGAGGGGTGACCGGACCAACCACCGTCGTCCCGTGGCGTCCTCGACGACGGCCTGCTGGTGCTCCGCCCCGGGCTCGTCGACGACCATCCCCGCCACGGCTACCGGCTTCATCCCGGGCACGGCGGCGCTGGCGAGGGCTGCGAGGGCCAGGTCACTGCGCTTCACGGTCTCCACCGTATGCGGTCACGCCCGGCCAGGGTCGCAGGTCGACCGGCACGTCCTCGAGAGTGTCGGTGGCGGCACCTACAGTGTCAGCGTGACCCCCGCGGACGAGACCTTCCTCGACCTCGCTCTGTCCCGCTCCTCCGTGGAGCGGGCGGCGCAGGTGCGCACCGACGAGCACGGCCTGCGGGCCGTGCTGGACGACCCGGCGACCAGGGTCCTGGTCCTGCGCAACGGCAAGACGCTCGTGACCCAGGCGCCGACGCGCCTGGTCCTGCGCGGGCCCGACTCCGACGACGCGGGTCGCGAGCCCTGGTTCCTGGGGGTGCGTGACGGCGTCAGCTATGTGGCCGTGCAGGACGAGGTCGCGGCGGAGGCCGAGGACGAGAGCACCATGACGGCCTCCGGTGCCACCTGGCGGGGGCTCCGCGAGGTGGGTGCCGACCTCGACGACGCCGACGCCGGCCTGCTGACCACGGCGACGGCGCTCGCCGAGTGGCACCGCCGCCATGCCCACTGCCCGCGCTGCGGGGCGGTGACCTCGATCGCCCAGGGGGGCTGGGTGCGCCGCTGCGAGGTCGACGGCTCCCAGCACCACCCGCGCACCGACCCGGCGATCATCGTGGCCGTGACCGACGCGGACGACCGGCTGCTCCTGGCGACCGGTCTGCCCTGGCCCGAGGGCCGGGTCTCAGTGCTGGCCGGATTCGTCGAGGCCGGGGAGTCGCTCGAGCAGGCGGTGGCCCGGGAGGTGCACGAGGAGGTCGGCCTGAGAGTGGACGGACTGGTCTACCGCGGCAACCAGCCGTGGCCCTTCCCGGCCTCGCTCATGTTCGCCTTCCGGGCGCGGGCCCGGCCGCCCGCCACCGAGCTCGTGGTGCAGCAGGACGAGCTGCGCAGCGCGGGCTGGTACACCCGAGCCGAGCTGCGCGCGGGTATCGACGACGGAGAGTTGACGCTGCCGTCGCGGGTCTCCATCGCGCATCGTCTGATCCAGGAGTGGTTCGGAGAGTCTCTGCCCGGGTCCGGCCCAGCGGTCCCGCGGTGACGGCGGGCGATGCGGACGCGCTGCTCGAGGGTCTCGACCCCGAGCAACGGGAGGTGGCCGCTGCGCCGTTGGGCCCGATGGTGGTGCTCGCTGGGGCCGGCACCGGGAAGACCAGGGCGATCACCCACCGGATCGCCTACGGCGTGGCGAGCGGCGCCTACCCGCCGGCCGCGGTGCTCGCCGTGACGTTCACCGCGCGGGCGGCGGGCGAGATGCGCACGCGGCTGCGGACCCTCGGGGTCCGAGGGGTTCAGGCTCGCACCTTCCATGCGGCAGCCCTCCGGCAGCTGCAGTACTTCTGGCCGCAGGCGGTCGGTGGCGCGCCCCCCTCGGTCGTGGCCCAGAAGGTGCCGGCCGTCGTGGAGGCCGCGGGGCGGTTGCACCTGCGGCTCGACCGCGCGGCCCTGCGCGACGTCGCCGCCGAGATCGAGTGGTCCAAGGTCTCCATGCTCACGGCGGGCTCCTACGCCGACCGGGCTCGCGCCCTGGGCCGTCGCGTGGCCGACCTCGACCCCACGGCGATGGCGCGGATGCTGGACACCTACCACGAGGTCTGCGCCGAGCGGCACGTGATCGACTTCGAGGACGTCCTGCTGCTCACCGTCGGGATGCTCGACCAGCACCCGCAGATCGCCGCGCAGATCCATCAGCAGTACCGCCACTTCGTCGTCGACGAGTATCAGGACGTCAACCCGTTGCAGCAGCACCTGCTGCAGCTCTGGCTGGGGGAGCGAGCCGACCTGTGCGTCGTGGGTGACCCGGCCCAGTCCATCTACTCCTTCACCGGAGCCAGCGCGGACCACCTGCTCGACTTCCGGCAGCGACACCCGGGTGCGCGGACGGTCCGCCTCGTCCGCAACTACCGCAGCACACCCCAGGTCGTGCACCTGGCCAACCTCGTGCTCGGGTCGAGCGGAGCCTCAGGAGACGGCCGCAGCGCGCCGGCGGGTAGCCGCCCGCCCCCGACGCCCTTGCAGGCGCAGGCCGGCGACGGACCGCCGCCCCGGCTCACGTCATACCCGGACGACGAGGCAGAGGCCCAGGGCATCGCCGACGGTGTGGCCAGACTCCTCGCGGAGGGCGGGGTCGACGCCGGGGAGATCGCCGTGCTCTTCCGGACCAACGGCCAGTCCGAGGTGCTGGAGAGCGCCCTGGCACGGGCGGGCATCCCCTATCTCGTGCGCGGCGGAGAGCGGTTCTTCTCGCGGGCCGAGGTGCGCAACGCCGTGCTCCTGCTGCGCGGTGCGGTCCGATCCGACGACGGGAGTGCGCCACTGGGGGAGGTGACCCGAGCCGTGCTCTCCGGTGCGGGTTGGTCGCCTCATCCGCCGGAGGGCGCGGGCGCGGTCCGCGAGCGGTGGGAGAGTCTCCAGGCGCTTGCCGGGCTCGCGGACGGTCTCGCTCGGGACACGCCCGGAGCGCGCCTGGGCGAGCTGGTCGCCGAGCTGGACCGGCGGGCGCAGGAGCAGCACGCTCCGACGGTGCAGGGCATCACCCTGGCCTCCCTGCATGCGGCCAAGGGGCTGGAGTGGGATGCCGTCTTCCTCGCCGGGTGCAGCGAGGGGTTGCTCCCCATCACCCTGGCCGACACCCCGGAGCGGGTGGAGGAGGAGCGGAGACTTCTCTACGTCGGCATCACCCGCGCGCGCCAGCACCTGGCGCTCAGCTGGGCGGGGTCGCGCAGCCCCGGAGGCCGCGCGACGCGCTCGGTCTCGCGCTTCCTCGCCCCGGCGAGCGCCGTGCTCGGCGGAGAGGCGCGCGGCTCGGGCGTGAGCCGGTCGGGGCGACGTCGCGGTGGGCCCAAGCCACCGCGGACCTGCCGCACCTGCGGCACCATCCTGGCCGCTGCCTCTGAGCGCAAGATCGGCCGATGCTCGACCTGCCCCCCGACCTACGACGAGTCGGTCTTCGAGGCGCTGCGGGAGTGGCGCCGGGAGGTGGCCAAGGAGTCTGGTGTGCCAGCCTTCGTGGTCTTCACCGACGCGACCCTGACCGCCATCGCCGAGACGATGCCGACCGGTCAGGAGGGTCTGGCGCGGATCTCCGGCGTGGGTGACCGCAAGCTGGGGCTCTACGGCGAGGCGGTGCTGCGCGTTCTCCGGGAGAGCGCGGCAGGGGAGGGCTGACCTCCGCGCCAGCGCGCGTTCGCTACCGCGGCTGAAGCACACGCGAGGACGCGCCGGAAAAAAGGCGTTGCGGCCCGCCGTGGGGGCCCCTACAGTGTGATGAGTCCAGCCCACGGCCGACGGCGGTGGGGTCACGCGCGCATGAGAGGAGGGTGGAACACGATGGAGAACATGATCGTCGGCGGCTCGGTCCGCCTCGCGACGGCCACGTCGAAGGCCGCCCTCACGTCTGCCCGCCCGCGCGCGAACGACGTCCTGCAGGGTGACTTCCCGGCCGGTCCGATTTTTGTCGGACAGCTCGGCGAGGCCATCTCTGCGCCGTACTTCGACCCCCACCCCGGCCTGGATTCTGCCCGGACACCGTAGAAGGCACCACCTTCCTGTTCCGGCCGCGAGTCCTCGCCAGAGGATCCGCGGCCGTTCTGCTGCTCGACCGGAATCACCGGCAGCGTGGACCGTCCCGGATCCCTCACCGACACGAGGCGACCGACATGACGACATCCAGCACCGCGCACCAGCAGCATCGACATCAGGAAGGACACGCCGTGCATCCCGCACCAGCCCGGCACCAGCACCGCGACGAGGCCCTCGGGCAGCTCGGTCTCGTCCAGGCCGTCGCCACCGGGCGGCTGCCGTGCCACGAGCACCCGGCCGACCTCTGGTTCGCCGAGCTCCCGGCGGAGGTTGAGCACGCCAAGGAGCTCTGCGGCCCGTGCCCGCTGCACGAGCAGTGCCTCTCCGGTGCCCTCGAGCGGCGTGAGCCCTGGGGCGTGTGGGGTGGCCAGCTCGTCCTGCAGGGAAAGGTCGTCCCGCGCAAGCGGCCGCGTGGTCGACCGCGGAAGGACGAGGTGGCGGCCTAGTGGCCACGCCGCCTCTGTCGTGCCCGGGAGGACCCGGGCGGATCCGGGAGCGCCTACGGGCGCTCCCGGATCCGCGTGTCTGCCCTGCGGGGCCTCAGGGGCTCGGGCCCGCGTGCCGGGGGCACCGGCCGTGGCGCGCCCAGCGTCGGGTGACCACGTGGGGTGGGTTGGGCCCGATCTCGTGGGCGAGGCCGGGGGTGCGGTCCTGACCCACGGAGGCCACCAGCAGCACGGTCAGGGCGCGGACGACGTCGAGCACCGTCGTCGTGTGCCGCGGGGGGTGCAGCGCCGTGAGGGGGTCGTCCAGTGCCGTCGCGATGCTCGGCCAGGAGGCGTTGCGGTCCCGACGGTGCAGGTCGAGGCAGTGCAGGCACGGACCGACCGCGAGCCCGGTCCACGGGCCGACGACCACCCGCCCTGTCTGGGACACGACCGGAAGCACGGGTCGGCCGTCGAGGCCCGGGCGCCCGGCGGCCCCGATCGGCACGAGATAGGAGCAGACGAGCACGACCGGCCCGTCCGGGGCGTGGTCGTGCCCTGCTGCTGGACCCTCGACGCCGAGGGAATGACGGAGCGACTCGGCCAGTTCACCCGTGCCCTGGACCTCGGCGCGGACCGCGGCCGGCTGGGGAGGGGGTGTCGAGCCGAGGCGATCGATGAGATCGAGGGCCTCCGCCCCGGCGTCGGACCAGCTGCGCACCAGCCATGACCCGGGTCCCAGGCCTGCCTGGAGGCTGCCGTCGGGGAGCACTGGCCACCGTGACGCCTGGCGCGACGGGTCTGCCTGCTGCATGGCCCGACCCTGCCACGACGGCGCTGGGACGGATCGCATTTGTCCACAGGGCCCGGCGCAGGCCGCACTCACCGGCCTCCGCGGTCCTTGGGTGGCCAGACCTCAGGGTGACCTATCCCAGGCGCGGTGGCCCCGTTGCCCACGTTGAGCCCCACGATTGCCCAGGAGCCCCCACGATTGCCCGCAGCCCCCACGGTTGCCGGAAGGCCCCACTGGTGCAGCCGTGGGGCAGACAGCGAATCGTGGGGCGCGCGGCCAGACGTGGGGCGGGCAGGCCAACCACGATTGCCGGGGGAGCCCCACGAGTGCCTGGAGCCCCCACGGTTGCCGGGAGGCCCCACTGGTGCAGCCGTGGGGCGCGCAGCGGACCGTGGGGCAGCTCGTCAACCGTGGGGCCGGGCGGTCGGGAGCGGCTCAGGGCTGGGCCGTCGGGCCTGCCTCGTCGTCCCTGTCGGATTGGTCCTGCCCAGGCTGGTGAGGCGTTCCGTCCGGAGGGCCTCCTGGCGACGAGTCGTCCGCCTGGGGGCTGCCGGCCGATGAGTCGTCCGCCTGGGGGCTGCCGGCCGATGAGTCGTCCGCCTGGGGGCTGCCGGCCGATGAGTCGTCCGTCGCCGGGCCGTCGGCCGCGGCGGCAGAGGGGTCGGCGCCCGCGAGCAGGCGCTCGATCTCCTCGTCGGTCACGGTGAGGGTCTGCGCGAGGGAGCCGCGCCGCTGGACGTAGCCCAGGGGGTCGTCCAAGTCGGCGCCGGTCGGCGCCACGTCGGGGTGGCCCCAGGCCTCCTCGCGCGCCTCCCGGCCGTGCTCCGCCTCAAGGGCCGCCCACAGGTTGGCGGCGTCCCGCAACCGGCGCGGGCGCAGCTCCAGGCCGACGAGCGAGGCGAAGGTCTTCTCGGCCGGTCCTCCCGTGGCGCGGCGCCGACGAACCGCTTCGGCCAGTGCCTCGGCGTGCGGCAGATGCTGGGCCACGGCCTGGGCCGCGACCACGTCGACCCACCCCTCGACGAGCGCGAGCAGCGTCTCGAGTCGGGTGAGGGCCGCCTGCTGGGCCGGGCTGGGCTCAGGGGAGAAGAGACTGTCGCCCAGGGCGCTCTGCAGGGCCTCGGCGTCCTGCGGATCGACCTGGCGCACCGCCTCCTCGATGCCCTCGGTGTTGATCTGGATGTCCCGGGCGTAGTCCTCCACCGCCGTGAGCAGCTGCGGCCCCAGCCACGGCACCGCGGCGAAGAGACGGACCCGTGCCGCCTCGCGAACGGCGAGGTAGAGGTGCACCTCGCCACCGTCGACCTCCAGCCCGTCAGCGAAGGCCGCGACGTTGGCGGGCAGCATCGCGACCGACTCGTCCCCGGTGATCGGCAACCCGACCTCGGTGCCGGAGAGCACGTCACCAGCGAGCGTGCCCACGGCCTGACCGACCTGACCGCCGAACATGCTGGCCGCCATGCGCCGGACCATGGGCGCCATCTGGCCCATCATGGCGGCGGGGTTCATGCCCGGGGGTAGGCCGGGGATCGGGGGAGCGCCCTCCTCGCCGAGCTGGGACAGCTGCTGCTCCATCGCGGAGGTCATCGCCGCCTGCAGCCCCTGAGCCACAGGCGCGGTCAGGCGCGTCCACAGGGGCAGAGTCTGCTCGACCCACTCCGCCCGGCTGAGCGCCCGAGCGGCCCCGTCGGGCCGGGGGAGGTCAGTGACCTGGTCCAGCCAGAGCGTGGCGACCTGCACCACCTGGTCCACGTCGCGGCGGGTGGACTCGGTGATCGAGGAGTCACCCTCCTGGGCCACGACCTGGCGAGCCACGTCGTAGGCGAGCTGAGAGTTGACCGGCCCGTCGTCGGCGCCGCCCCCGCCCCCCATCATCATCTCCATCTGAGAGCGCATCTGCGCGACCTGGTCGGCGTCGAGATCGCCCAGTCCCATCGACTCGAGGGCCTGACGCATCTCCGGTGGCACCGGGCCGCCGAAGATCGCCTCCAGGGGGTCCGGCTCGTCGGGGCGCTCTGCTGGGTCGTGATCGGACACGTACTGTTCCTTCCTGATCAGGTGCTCGACCACCAGCCTGCCACTCGTGACCGCACCACGGCGACGCCGCGCCGCAGCCCGAGGCCGGGGGTCCTGCCTACAACAACACCAGGAGGCGCCCGTGAGTTCCGCACCCGTCGTCCTCGGCCTGACGCGGGCCGCGTCGCCGCTCGGCGAGGGCCTGGCGCTCCGGCTGGCCGAGCACCCTGGCACCGAGATGGTCGGTCTGGACGCCGCGCGGGGATCGGCCCGCGTGGTGGACCTGCGGGAGTGCGATCTCGCGGACCCCTCGGTCGTGACCGCCCTGGAGGACGTCGACGTCCTGATCCATCTCGCCTGGGACCACGACCTGCAGACGAGCCTCACGGAGCAGCCCGCCGTGCGCCGGGCGCGGATGCTCACCGAGGCGCGCACCCTGGTGACCGCGGCCGCCGCTGCCGGGGTCCCCCACCTGGTGCTCGTCTCGAGCACGATGATCTTCGGGGCCCGCGAGGACAACCCGGTGCCCCTCCCCGAGGACTCCGATCTCCGCGCCCCCGAGGCGGAGGGGCTGGTGGCGGACCTGGTGGTGACGGAGGAGGAGTTCACCCGCGTCGCGGCGCTGCACCCGGGGCTCCGCGTCACCCGGCTGCGGCCGTCCGCGCTCGTCGGGCCTGGGGTCGACACCCCGGTGACGCGCCACTTCGAGGCGCCTCGTCTGCTCACCGTCAAGGGCACCCGACCCCGATGGTCCTTCTGCCACGTCGACGACCTCGCCTCGGCACTGCATACCGTGGCGGTCCACGACCTCCCCGACCAGCTCACGGTCTCCGCCGGGGGCGCGCTCGACCAGGCCCAGGTCGAGGAGCTCTCCGGGATGAAGCGGATCGAGGTGGCAGAAGGGGCGGCCTACGCCGCCGCGGACCGGCTGCACCGGCTGGGCGTGATCCCCGTGCCGGCGACCGACCTGGCCTACGTCTCGCATCCCTGGGTCAGCGAGCCAGCTCGTCTGCTGGCAGCCGGGTGGACCCCGCGTCACGACGACGCGGCGTGCCTGTCCGCGCTCCTCGAGGGGATCCGCGGACACCACGCCGTCATGGCGCGTCGCGTGCGCTCGCGGGACGCCGTCTCGGCCGCGGCCGCCGGTGCCGCGAGCGCGGCGGTCGCGGTCATCGCCACCGCGGCCCTCATGCGCCGCCGGCGGGTGCGCGCCTGACCGGGGGACGGTGGACGCGGGGCGACCCTGCCCGGGTGGGCCGCCCAGCCGCCTCCCAGCCGGTATGGGGCATGATGACGCGGTGAGCGAGCACCAGTCCGTCGTCGCAGAGATCCGCGACCGGCCGCTGTCCGTGGACGAGGCGCTCGACGCCGTGCGACACCCCCGTGCGGGAGCGGTCACCGTCTTCGTCGGCACCGTCCGGGAGCATGACGACGGTCGCGAGGGCGTGACGACGCTCGACTACTCGGCCCATCCCGACGCCGTGACCCGGCTCCGCGCCATCGCGGAGCAGATCGCCTCCACGGAGCAGGTGCACGGCGTGTATGCCGTGCACCGCACGGGTCCGCTGGTCGTGGGGGACCTGGCCGTCGTGTGCGCCGTCTCGGCCGAGCACCGGGCGGAGGCCTTCGCCGCGGGGCGCGATCTCATCGAGGAGCTCAAGGCAACCGTGCCGATCTGGAAGCGTCAGGAGTTCGACGCCGGTGAGCACCAGTGGGTGGGACTGTGACGGAGCCCTCCGACCGGCCCGCCCCCGCCCCCTCGGACGCGGAGCCGCCGGCACCACCGCATACCCGGATCGGCAGGCGTGCCGGAGCCCTGCTCGCGGTGGTCGCCGCGGGCGTGCTGACCGGGTCCGTCCTCAACCTCGTGCACGTGGACCGCGTCGTCTACGTGCCCGGCCCCGTCTACGACACGTTGGGCGAGATCGACGGCGCCGACGTGATCAGCATCGACGAGGACCTCACGACCTACGACGACACCGACGGGCACCTCTACTTCACCACCATCCGGCTGCAGGGTGGCCCGGGCAGCCCGCTGACCGCCTGGCAGTGGCTGCGGGCCCGCGTCGACAGCTCCGCCACCGTGGTGCCGCGCGAGGAGGTCTTCCCCGAGGACGTGACGGCAGAGCAGGTGCGGGAGCAGAACACCGAGCTCATGCAGCACTCCCAGGACGACGCCGCCGTCGTGGCCCTGCGCGCGCAGGGGGTGCAGATCGAGGAGCGCGTCGTGGTCGCCCAGGTGATCGTTGACGCCCCGGCCGACGGTGTGCTCTCCGTCGACGACGAGATCCTCGAGGTCGCCGGGGAGGCGGTGACCGACGCCGAGGCGGTGCGTGCCCAGATCCAGGAGGTCGACCCGGGCGACAGCGTGCCGATGTTGCTGCTCCGTGAGGGGGAGCAGACCGAGGTCGAGGTCCCGACCACCACGGACGAGCCGACGGGGCGCACCATCGTCGGGGTCTATCTCGCGCCGGTCTACGACAACCCCTACGACGTAACGATCGACGCGGGCAACGTCGGTGGGCCGAGCGCGGGGTTGATGTTCTCGTTGGCCGTCTACGACGAGATCACCGAGGGCTCGCTGACCGGCGGACGCTCCGTCGCGGGGACGGGCACCATCAGCGGCTCCGGCGACGTCGGTGGGATCGGGGGCATCACTCAGAAGATGTATGCCGCGTCCGAGGCCGACGCCGAGCTGTTCCTGGCTCCGCAGAGCAACTGCGACGAGGTCGTCGACAACACCCCGGCCGACCTGGTCGTCGTGCCGGTCGCGAGCTTCGACGCCGCCCTCGAGGCGGTGGGGACGGTCACCTCGGCCGACGCCGACGCGGATCTCGCCGCGCTGGACCTGCCGACCTGCCAGGCGGTGCTGGAGGACGAGGCGGAGCAGACCGGCTGACCGCGTCGCGACACGGGTATGCCGCTCGCGTCAGTCGTCGTCCACCAGGGTCGCGGCGAGGGCGTGGGTGAGCCCGGGGGCGAGGTCGTCGCCGACCGCCACCGCGTCGTCGGAGTCGTGGTCCCGCTGGCGCAGCAGGCAGGTGCGTGACCCGTCGCGCAGACACGCGGCCAGCAGCCGGACGTCCTTGCGGTCCGGGTGGCCCATGAGGGCGTCGGTCGCCTCCCGCGCGTCCTCGGGCAGGCCCCGCTCGGCCTCCGGAGGCACGACGATGCGCTCGACCGACAGCGCCACCCCGGCGACGTCCTCCGGCCAGGCGATCCGCCCCAGCATCGACTCGAGGTCGGCCGTCGGAGGGAGCCGCTCTTGCTCCACGGCGGTGTAGCCGTCGTCGTCCGGCGTCGTGAGCTGGTCGGCGAGGGAGGGCTCGCGTTCGCGGAGCAGTCGGGTCGGCACGAGAGCGAAGAGTCGTGGGGGTTGGTCCCAGCCGCCGCGGGCGACGTGACGCTCGGTGTCGACGGCGGCCCGCAGCAACGGGCTCGGTGGGGAGGTCGGGGAACTCTGGTCGGAGACAGCCACCCCGTCATGGTCGCATCGGGCGGCGGTCGGCACGGACCCGCCCGCCGGTTACGCTGGGTGGGTGAGCGAGCGCGATCCCGAGCCTGGCCCTGACCCGGACGAGCCCACCGGCCCTGAGCCCGGTGCGCAGGGCCCCACGCCCGGCGCCGGGGGCGACGCAGACGCCGGGGGGTCCCGCGGCTCCGGGGGCTCGGGCCGCTCAGGGGGCGCCGGGGGATCGGGAGGCGCTGGCGGTTCCGGTGGTTCCGGACGCCCAGGGCCGTCGGGACGCCGTCCCGGTGGGCCGGGTGGTCCCGGCCGGACCGGCGTGCTGCCCCGCGGTCGCCTGCTGCCGACGGTGCTGGTGGTCGTCGCCGTGGTCGCCGTCCTCGGATGGGGAGCGACGCTGTGGACCGAGCTGCTGTGGTATCAGTCGGTCGGCTTCCGGCAGGTGCTGGTGACCCGTCTGGTGACGCAGGCCAGCCTCTTCGTCCTCGCGACGGGTCTGACCGCGGCCATCGTCTGGTCGGGCCTGTGGCTCGGCTGGCGGCACCGGCCCATCTATGCGCCGTCCACCCCTGAGCAGGCGGCTCTCGACCGCTACCGCAGCGCGCTGGACCCAGTCCGCAGGCTGGTCTTCGTCGCGGTGCCCGCGGTGCTCGGGCTCTTCGCCGGGACGGCCGCCGCCGCGCAGTGGCAGACGGTGCTGCTCTTCCTCAACCGGCAGCCCTTCGGCCAGGAGGACCCGCACCACGGCATCGACATCGGGTTCTTCGTCTTCAGCCTGCCGTTCTGGCAGATGATCGTCTCCTTCGCGACCCTCGTGCTGGGGCTGAGCCTCATCGGTGCCCTGCTGACCCACTACATCTACGGCGGCATCCAGCTGCAGGCGAGCAACCGCGGGGAGCGCACCACGGGCGCCGCCCGCATCCACCTCGTCGTGCTGCTCGGGCTCCTGCTCGTGGTGCGCGCCGCCGGCTACTGGCTCGAGCGCTACACCCTCTCGATGACCGAGCACGCCCGCATCACCGGTATGACGTATACCGACGTCAATGCGCTGCTCCCCACCCGCAGCATCCTGGCGGTGGCGGCGCTGCTGTGCGCGGCGTTCTTCGTCGCCACGATCTGGACCCGGTCCTGGCGGTTGCCGATCATCAGTCTCGTGGGTCTGCTCGTGGTCGCCCTCGTGCTCGGCGGGGCCTACCCCTCGCTCGTGCAGCAGTTCCGCGTCCGGCCCTCGGAGGCGCAGTTGGAGCAGCCCTTCATCCAGCGCGCCATCGATTCGACGTTGCAGGCCTACGGCCTCGAGGACGCCGAGATGATCGACTACGACGCCGAGACCGAGGCCGAGCCCGGACAGCTGCGCAGCGACGCGGCCACCATCCCCGGCATCCGCATCGTGGACCCGTCGATCGTGTCGCCGACCTTCCGCCAGCTGCAGGGTGTCCGCAACTACTACCAGTTCCCCGAGGCGCTCGACGTCGACAGCTACGACATCGACGGGGAGACGGTGGACACGGTCATCGCCGTGCGTGAGCTCAACCTCGACGGCATCTCCGACGGCCAGCGCAACTGGGTCAACGACCACACGGTCTACACCCACGGGTTCGGTGTCGTGGCCGGCTACGGCAACCGCCGGTCGCCGGAGGGTGAGCCGATCTTCTACGAGCGCAACATCCCGCCGGTCGGTGGCCTGGGGGAGTACGAGCCCCGGATCTACTTCGGTGAGTCGTCCCCGACCTACTCCATCGTGGGGGCTCCGGAAGGTGACTCGCCGCGCGAGCTGGACTACCCCGCCAGCGGCCAGGACACCGGTGAGGTGCGCAACACCTACGAGGGTGACGGCGGCGTCCCGATGGGCTCCTTCGTGCGTCGGGCCGCGTATGCCGTGAAGTACCGGCAGATCGAGATCATGCTCTCGGACTCCCTCAACACCGAGTCCCGGATGCTCGACCACCGTGAGCCGCGCGAGCGGGTCGAGCGCGTGGCTCCGTGGCTCCGGCTCGACGGCAACCCCTACCCGGCGGTGGTCGACGGCCGGGTGACGTGGATCGTCGACGGCTACACCGTGACGGACCGCTACCCCTACAGCCAGATGGAGGAGCTCGGCGAGGTCACCCTCGACTCGCTCCAGAGCAGCGCCGCCAACGTGCGGTCGATCGGGGCCGGCCGGGTCAACTACATCCGCAACTCGGTCAAGGCCACCGTCGACGCCTACGACGGGTCGGTGGAGCTCTACGCCTGGGACGAGGAAGACCCGATGCTGCAGGCCTGGTCCTCGGCCTTCGACAACACCGTCCAGCCGATGTCGGAGATCGACGGGCAGCTGATGGACCACTTGCGCTACCCGGAGGACCTGTTCAAGGTGCAGCGGGAGATCCTGTCGCGCTACCACGTCCAGGACGCCGGGTCGTTCTTCACCGGTCAGGACTTCTGGGCCGTCTCGGAGGACCCGAGCGTCGGCGGCGAGTCTCCGCCGGACATGCCGCCGCACTACCTGTCGGTGGCGATGCCGGGGCAGGAGGAGCCCACCTTCAGCCTCACGACGACCTACATCCCCCGAGGCAACCAGCGGCAGAACCTCACGGGCTATCTCGCGGTCGACGCGGATGCCGGCAGCACCTCGGGCGAGCGGCGCGAGGACTTCGGTCAGATGCGGATGCTCGTGCTCCCCCGTGACACGACGGTGCGTGGCCCCGGGCAGTTCCAGAACGACATCAACTCCTCGGACGCCAACTCCGATGCCTTCAGCCAGACGCTGTCGCAGTTCCTCAACCTCAACCGGAGCAACGAGTCCACGGTGCGGCTGGGCAACCTGCTCACGCTGCCGGTCGGTGGCGGCCTGCTCTACGTCGAGCCGGTCTACGTGCAGGCCCAGGGTGGCAACGCCTACCCGCTGCAGCGCGTCGTGGTCGTGGCCTTCGGCAACGACCTCGCCTGGTCCGACACGCTCGATGGGGCGCTCGATGAGCTCTTCGGCGGCGACTCCGGGGCGACGGCAGGCGATGCCGGCGACTCGGGGCCGACGGAAGGTGAGGGCGGCGACGGCGGTGAGACCGGTGGCACGGGCGAGGTGGACGAGGACGCTCTGGCCCAGGCGCTCGAGGACATCCAGACTGCCTACGACGACGGCCAGGCGGCCCTGGCCGAGAGCGACTGGGAGGCCTACGGCGAGGCGCAGCAGCGGCTCGAGGACGCCATCGCCCGCGCCGTGGAGGCCGACCCCTCAGGAGGCTCGGTCAGCGTCGGCGACGAGGAGTCCGGCGACGACGGTTCCGGCAGCGAGGACGAGGCGGGGCAGACCGAGGAGCCGTGATCGATCGCGTCGCGGCGCCGGGCGCCTTACTCCGCTCCGGCTCGCCCACCTGCGGGTATGCGGATTTGGTGTGCGCTTCACCATGACGTAAAGTGGTGGCTACACCACGACGCGGGGTGGAGCAGTTCGGTAGCTCGCCGGGCTCATAACCCGGAGGTCGCAGGTTCAAATCCTGCCCCCGCTACGCATCGCGCCGAGGCGCCAGAAGGGCCCGGACCACACGGTTCGGGCCCTTCGACATGCACGGGGCGGTGCTGCATACCTCGCTGTGACCCGCGTCGTAGGGTGTGGCTCCTATGCCGCTGGACTTCCCGATCGAGAGCCGGACGCTGCCCAACGGGCTGCGGGTGGTCGTGAGTGAGGACCACGCCGTGCCCAGCGTATCGATCAGCCTGTGGGTCGAGGTGGGGTCGCGGCACGAGCAGGCCGGGCGCACCGGGCTGGCCCACCTCTTCGAGCACCTGATGTTCCAGGGCAGCGAGCTCGTCGCCGAAGGGGAGCACATGTCCGCCCTCATGGCTCACGGCGGTCGGGCCAACGCGACGACCAGCTTCGACCGCACGGCCTACGTCGAATCCGTCCCCAGCACGGTGCTCGACCTGGCGCTGTGGCTCGAGGCGGACCGGCACGGACACCTCATCCCGGCGCTCACGCAGGCGAACCTCGACAACCAGCGCGACGTGGTGGTCGAGGAGAAGCGCCAGCGCTACGACACCGTGCCCTACGGGCGGGCCCTGGCGCACGTGTGCGAGCTGATCTTCCCGGAGGGTCATCCCTACCGGCACCCCACCATCGGGTCGATGGAGGACCTCGCGGCCGCCAGCCTGGACGACGTGCACGACTTCTTCCGGGCGCACTACGGCCCGCGCACCAGCGTGCTCACCCTCGTCGGCGACGTCGCGCCGACCGACGGGTTCGCCCTCGCCGAGCGATACCTCGGCCACCTGGAGGACGGCACCCGGAGTCGGCCACCCCTCGAAGAGCCGCTCGGCCCGCTGCCGGCCCCGCTGCGGCGGGAGCTCACCGAGGAGGTGCCGTCCGAGCGCCTCTACCTCGCGGCGCGGCTCCCGGCGGCGACCGATCCGGAGTTTGTCGCCTGCGCGCTCGCGCTGGACGCCCTCGGCTCGCTGAGCATCTCGCGCCTGCAGCAGCAACTGCTGCGTGGCGCCGAGACGGTGAGCGGGTGCTCGGCGGCGGCTCTCGGACTCCGTGACGGCACCTCCATCGGCCTGCTCATGCTGGACGTCAGCGAAGGGGTCGACGTCGCCCGGGTGGAGGCTCAGGTGCACGAGATCCTGCGCGAGTTCGCGCGCGAGGGTCCCCGGCCCGCCGAGCTGGAGGCGTCGCGCGCCGACACCGAGCGATCCTGGCTCGAGGCGATGGCCGGGTATGACGAGCGCGCCGACCTGCTGAGCCGGGCCGCGGTCTTCTACGACGACCCGGAGCAGGTGAACCGCCATCTGGACGAGGTCCTGGCCGTGACGGCAGAGCAGGTCCGAGATGCGGCCGCGCGGTGGCTGGTGCCCGAGGTGCTCGCCACGCTCTGCTACCGCTCGCTCGACCAGGAGGTGGGTGCGTGAGGCGCCACGTCGCAGTCCCCTCCCGTGTGCGGGAACGCCCACCCGTGGGGCCGCCGCCCCCGTGGGCCTTCCCGGAGCCGCTCTCGACAGTGCTGCCGAACGGTCTGCGCCTGCTGCTGGTGGACCTGCCGGGGCAGCACGTGCTCTCCCTGCGCGTCGCCCTGCGGGCGCCTGCCTCGCACGAGGTACCGGGCACCGAGGGCTCCTCGCTGCTCATGATGCGGTGCCTCGACGAGGGCACCACGTCGCATACCGCGGACGAGCTGGCCGAGCTCACCGAACGGCACGGGATCGCGCTCGGTGCCGGCGCGGGGGAGCGTGGGGTGCACCTCGGGGCCGAGGTCACCGGGCGGCACCTGGGCGTGGCCCTGGATGTGGTGGCCGAGTGCCTGCGTGAGCCGGCCTTCCCCGAGGCGGAGATCGCCCGGCTGGTCCGGCACCGGATCACCGACATCGCGCACGACCTGGCCGATCCGGGAGCCCGGGCGTCCTGGGAGTTCCTGCGCACCTACTTCGACGAGCGCGACCGGCCGCACCTGCCGCTCGGTGGCACGCAGGAGACGGTGGCGAGGCTCACGCCGGAGCTGCTGCATACCCGGCATCAGGCGCTCGGACCTGCGGGCGGGACGGTGGTGCTCGCGGGCGACCTCTCCGCCGTGTCCGATCCGGAGGGTCTGGTGCGCGCCTCGCTCGGCTCGTGGGAGGGGAGCGGGCAGCCGCCCGAACCACCCGGGCCGGCGCGCCGTGCCGAGGAGGCCGCCGGCATCGTGCTGGTGCCGCGCCCTGGGCTCGCCCAGACCGAGCTGTCCCTCGGACGCCCTGGCCCGGACCGGCGCACCTCGCACGGGTGGGGGACCTACCAGGCGCTGGCGCTGCTGCTGGGCGGGTCGCCGCACGCCCGGCTCGATCGTGTGCTGCGGGAGGAGCGGGGCTACACCTACGGCGTGCGGCTCGGCTTCCGCCCCCGGGCGGTCGGTGGCCAGTGCATGGCCGGCGGATCGGTGCGCAGTGACGCGACGGTGCCGGCGCTCGTCGAGATGCTGCGCATCCTCGACACCCCCGGGTCGGATCTCACCGAGCGCGAGGTCCGGGAGGCGGCGGACTTCGCGGCCATGACTGCCCCCGCGCGCTACCTGACCGCTGACACCGTTGCCGACGAGATCGTCTCGCTCATCAGCGACGGGCTGGTGCCGGCGACGGTGACGCGGACGATCGAGGAACTGCGCGAGCTGACGCCAGAGCGCGCTGCCGCCGCGTGGGACGACGTGCGCGACGGACCAGGCTGGACGGTGATCGCCGTGGGAGACCCGGAGCACCGGGAGGGGCTGGAAGGGCTGGGGCTCGGCCCGGTGCGGGTCGCGCCGAGCTGAGGAGGTCGGGGTGAGCTCTGAGGCTGCCGGTCAGCCCTGGGGGCCGTCGCCGGGGGAGAGCATGAGCAGCAGCTCGTCGTGGAAGCGGCCGTTCGAGGACACCACGGGGTGGGCGCCGTGTCGGGCGACCCCGGAGGGACGGGCGTGGTGCTGGGCGGCAGCATGAGCGTGCGGCCCCTCGGCGGCCGCTACGGCGTGCTCGCCGCCGGGGGCGGCGGCCATCGCGCCCAGGCCGAGTGGGGCCGGGGCACCGGTCGGGTCAGTCAGCCGCCCGCCGGCCTCCCGGAGCAGCGGCCCGAGGGTCGCCAGCTGGATCGAGTCGGCCCAGGCCGACAGCCCGAGGTCCACCGCCCCCTCCGCGACCAACGTATGGCTCCAGAAGTCACCGTAGGCGCGCGTGCGCCATACCCGATCGGTGAGGGTGGAGAACCCTGAGCCGTGCGGACCATGCACCCAGGCCGCGACGTCGTCGGCGGAGAGCGACGCGTGCTCGATCACGGAGGTCTGCGACACCCGGATCGTCCGCGCCCGCGCGAGGGTGCGGCCGGTCCAGGCGCCGGCGCCCACGCCTGCCCACCACCGGCGCGACAGCATGGGGGCGGCGACGAGACCGAGGACCGGCTCGTCCTCGACGACGAGCGCGATGAGGGTGGCCCACACCGGCACCCCGCGCACGTAGTTGGCCGAGCCGTCCAGCGGGTCCAGGACCCAGCGCCGGTCGCCGTGCCCGGTGGTCTCCATGGTCCGGCCCTCGACCCGGTCGCGGGGGCGGGTCCGCTGCAGCTGGTGTCGCAGCAGTTCTTCCAGCCGGGTCGCGGCGGGGGTCGTCAACGACCCGTCGGCCGCGATCCCCACCTCCTCGTGGGAGCCGAAGAGATCCAGCGAGGTGCGCTCGACCGCGTCCGCGAGGACATGGGCGAGACGCAGGTCGTCGTCGTATCCAGGCACGCCCTCACGGTAGCCGCTGGGTCGCGCTCAGCCGTGCTCCTCGCCGGTGCGGCTGCGCAGCAGCCGGCGCAGCGACTCCAGCCGCGCCGGGCCGGCGCTGCCCGCGTGGCCGGCGGAGACATAGTCGTCGAGGGCGCAGTCGGGTTCGTCGTGGCTGCAGCCGCGGGGACAGTCCACGGTGCCGGGCACCAGGTCGTCGAAGTGCTCGACGAAGGTCTGCGGGTCGACGTGCCCCAGCCCGAAGGAGCGGACGCCCGGGGTGTCGACCACCCAGCCGCCCTCGGGCAGCTCCAGGGCGATCGCCGAGGTCGAGGTATGACGTCCCCGTCCGGTCACGGCGTTGACCTCACCCACGGCCCGGGAGGCGTCCGGGACCAAGGCGTTGACCAGGGTGGACTTGCCGACGCCCGAGTGACCGACGAGGACGCTGGTGCGGCCCTCGAGCTGGGCCCGGACGGCGGCGACCGCCTCCTGCGCCAGGCACAGGTCGGCCTGACCGTCGTCGGTCCGACTGGCCCGATCGCCCTGATCGACCTGCAGGCTGCGGGTGACGACGGAGGGCACGTCAAGGGCGGTGTAGTGGCGCAGGAAGGCGTCGGCGGGGGCCAGGTCGGCCTTGGTGAGCACGAGCAACGGGTCCAGGCCCGCGTCGTAGGCGGCTACCAGGCACCGGTCGACCATCCGCTCGCGCGGCTCGGGGTCGGCGAGCGCGGTGACGATGACGAGCTGGTCGGCGTTGGCGACGATGACGCGCTCCACGGTGTCGCTGTCGTCGGCACTGCGCCGCAGCACCGTGTCACGCTCCTCGACGCGGACGATCCGGGCCAGCGTGTCGGGCGTGCCCGAGGTGTCGCCGACCATCGCCACCCGGTCCCCGACGACGATCTGGCTGCGGCCGAGCTCCCGTGCCCGCATGGCCACGACGGTGCGGTCCTCGACCCGCGTCGTGTAGCGGCCGCGGTCCACCGTGGTCACCATGCCGAGGACGGCGTCCTCGTGTGCGGGGCGCTCCTTGGTGCGGGGCCGCGAGCCCTTGCGGGAGGGGCGCACCCGGACGTCGGATTCGTCCAGGTGGTCGTAGCGCCCGGTCACTGCTGCTCCCCGGGTGAGCCCGGACCGGGTTCCGGGGCGTCCTCCGGCCCGCCACCGGACGGTATGCCGGTGGCCACCGCCTGCTCCCAGGCCCGGTCGAAGCCCGGGAAGGTCTTGTCGGCGGTCGCGACGTCCTCGACCTCCACCCCGGGCACCACCGCGCCGAGCACCGCCGCGGCCATCGCCATCCGGTGGTCGTGGTAGGTCCGCAGCCGCGCTCCCGTGAGGGGTGCCGGCTCGATCTCCAGCCCGTCGGACGTCTCCCGCGCGGTGGTCCCCAGCCGGGTGAGCTCGGTGACCAGCGCGGCGAGCCGGTCGGTCTCGTGGCCCCGCAGGTGGCCGATGCCGCGCAGCCGGCTCGGGGTCCGGGCGAGGGCACCCAGCGCGGCGACGACGGGGGTGAGCTCGCCGACCTCCGAGAGGTCGAGGTCCACCCCCTCGAGCCGACCCTCGGGGGCTCCCCGGGCGACCAGACCCGCTGCGGTGAGCTCGGTCACCGCGCCCATGGCCGTCAGCACGTCCCGCATCCGGTCGCCGGGCTGGGTGGTCCGCTCCGGCCAGTCCGCGACCACGACGCGGCCCCCCGTGGCCGCCGCGAGGGCGAGGAAGGGCGCCGCGGAGGAGAGGTCGGGCTCGACGGTGACGTCGATCGCCCGCACCGGGCCCGGGTGGACGAGCCAGCTCGTGGGGCTGGTCCGCTCCACCTCGACCCCCACCGTGGCGAGCACGTCGAGCGTCATCTCGATGTGGGGCAGGCTGGGCAGCATCGCGCCGGTGTGCACGAGCCGCAGGCCGTGGGGGTATGCCGTGCCCGCCAGGAGCAGCGCGGACACGAACTGCGAGCTGGCCGAGGCGTCGATCCGCACGACCGGAGAGCGCTCCTTCGCCACGCCCTTCGCTACGACGAAGGGCAGCGTGCCGTGGCCCTCCTCCTTGACCTCCGCCCCGAGCGCGCGCAGCCCGTCGAGGACCGGCCCCACCGGGCGGCTGCGCGCCGAGTGGTGTCCGTCGAAGCGCACCGGGCCGTCGGCCAGCGCGGCCAGGGGCGGCACGAACCGCATCACGGTGCCGGCCTGCCCGCAGTCGATGTCCACGCCGCCGCGCAGGCCGTCCTGGGGTGGTCGGACCGTCCACCGGGCGTCGTCGGCGTTGTCCACCTCGGCGCCGAGCGCGCGCAGCGCCGCGACCATTCGGTCGCTGTCGCGGGACCGCAGCGGGTGCGCGAGGGTGCTGCTGCCCTGCGCCAGGAGCGCGAGCACGAGCCAGCGGTTGGTGAGCGACTTGCTGCCCGGGACCCGCACCCGCGCGTCGATCGGGCCGGTCGAGGTGGGGGCGGCCCAGGTCGGCGCGTCGGTCATCGGGTCGGGCTCCTACTGCTGCTCGGGCGGTCTGGTCGGCGTGGACGGCCGATGATCCAACCTAGCGCGCGGCCCCGCTACGCGAGCTGGGTGCGGATCCCGGCGAGGAAGGTGGCGGCGAGCTGCCGCACCCGGTCGAGGTCGCGCGTGGGGGAGTGGGTGCCGGGCACGGCGTGCACAAGCGGGGCCGGCCGGTCGTCGAAGGCCTCGACGATCTCCTGCGCTGTGCCCATCGGGTCCCGGGTGCCGGCGATCACGACCGTGGGCAGACCGGCCGCCGGCGGACCCGCGAGCTCCTCGAGCCGGCTGCGTTCGGGTCGCCCGGGCGGGTGGAGCGGGAAGGCGAGGCACAGCACACCCGCGACGCCGGGCACCGGGGCACCCGCGGAGGTGACGCTCGTCCGGCACGCCACGCGCGCCCCGGCGCTGCGCCCGCCGTAGACCCAGGGCCGCGGAAGGGGGTTGCCGTCGGGCGCCGCGTCCCCGCTGCTGAGCTCGGCGACCAGCTCCAACCACGCCCGGTCCAGCGTCGGTGGTGGGGTGGCGATCTTGCGCCCCGCGACCCGCCAAGGCTGGTCAACGAGGACCACCGTCCATCCTTCGGTATGCAGCGTGGTCAGCGCGCGCACGTCGGCGGCGTCGCGCGCGCCCCCGGCGCCGTGGCCGAGCAGGAGGGTCCCGCCGGCCACCGCGCCATCCGCCGGCCGGGGCCGCACCACCCGCACCTGGGCCGGCCCGAGCGAGGTCGGCACCTCAAGGCGGGGGAGGTCGAGGTGCGCCGCCACCTCGTCGGTCACGACCCGAGCACCTCACCGGTCGCCGGGTCGACCGCGCCGACGAGTTCGTCCCGCGGGACCGGCTCCACCAGCTCCGGCCCCGAGCTGCGCGAGCTGCCGACCGCGCGGCCCACCGCCCAGGCCTGGAAGCGACCGGGCACGTGCGCGGCCCGCACCAGGTCACGCACGTCGTCCGGGTCGGTGACGGCGGGGTCCAGCCAGTCGGCCCACTGCTCCGGCTCCAGGGCGAGCGGCTGCCGGTCGTGGATGCGGTCCAGTCCGGGCTCGGCGGCGGTCGTCACGACGGTGAACGACACGACCCAGGACAGCGGGTCCTCGGCGGGTGCGTCCGCGTTCTTCCAGAACTCGTAGAGGCCGCCCAGCGCGAGCGGGGTGTCGTCGGCGCGGCTGACGTAGAAGGGCTGCTTGCGGGGCTTGCCCTTGGCATCCGTGGCGACCGGGCTCACCTGCCACTCGTACCACCCGCTGATCGGCACCAGGCAGCGCCGCACCGTCGCCGGCCGGGCGAAGGCCGGCTTGTCGAGCATAGTCTCCGCGCGGGCGTTGATCATGCGGGCCCCGATGGAGGGGTCCTTGGCCCACGAGGGCACGAGGCCCCAGGTGAGCAACCGCAGCTGGCGGGCCGCAGCGGGCTCGCCGTCGTGGGTGTCCGTGCGCGAGCCCTGCTGCCGGGGTGCCCGGGTCAGCACGACCGGGGCCTGCTTGCTGGGCGCCATGTTGTAGTCCGGCTCCCCGGGCGGCGGCTGCTGCGGGTTCTTGAGCACGCTGGCGCTGCGCTCGTCCGTGGCGTCGAGCTCCACGTCGTAGGCCTCGATGAGCTCGTCGGGGTGCGCGCTCGCGGCATACCTCCCGCACATCAGCGAGGTCCGCTCACTGCCGGTAGCTCGCGAGGAAGTTGCCCATCCGCTCCAGGGCGGCCCGCAGGTCGGTGCCCCATGGCAGCGTCACCACCCGGAGGTGGTCGGGCGCCGGCCAGTTGAAGCCGGTGCCGTGCACGACGAGGATCTTCTCCTGCTCGAGCAGGTCGAGGCACAGCTGCACGTCGTCATGGATCTCGTGCACCTCGGGGTCCAGCCGGGGGAAGACGTAGAGCGCGCCGCGGGGGGTGACGCAGCTGACACCGTCCATGGCGTCCAGCATCGAGACGGCGATGTCGCGCTGCTCGGCGATCCGACCGCCGGGGCGGATGAGGTCCTCGATGCTCTGGTGCCCGGAGACCGCCACCTGGATGGCGTGCTGGGCCGGCACGTTGGGGCACAGGCGGGTGGAGGCCAGCAGCTCCACGCCCTCCAGGAAGCCCTTGGCGTGGCTCGTGGGGCCGGTGATCGCCATCCAGCCGGCCCGGTAGCCCGCGACCCGGTAGGTCTTGGACAGGCCGTTGAAGGTGAAGCAGAGCAGGTCCGGGGCCAACGAGGCGAGGGAGACGTGCGTCGCGCCGTCGAAGACGATCCGGTCGTAGATCTCGTCGGCGAGCAGCAGCAACGAGTGCTCCCGCGCCAGCTCCACGATCTGCTCGAGCACCTCCCGCGAGTAGACGGCGCCGGTCGGGTTGTTGGGGTTGATGACGACGATCGCCTTGGTGCGTGGGGTGATCTTGGCGCGGATGTCCTCGATCGAGGGGTTCCAGCCGTCGGACTCGTCGCACAGGTAGTGCCGGGGCACCCCTCCACCCAGGGTGGTCGCGGCGGTCCACAGGGGGTAGTCCGGTGCCGGCACGAGCACCTCGTCGCCCGGGTCCAGCAGGGCCTGCAGGCTGAGCATGATGAGCTCGCTCACCCCGTTGCCGAGATAGACGCTGTCGACGTCCAGATCCGGGAACCCGGGCTCGTCCTGGTAGCGGGAGACCACCGCGCGGCGCGCCGGCAGGATGCCCTTGGACTCCGAGTAGCCCTGCGCGTGCGGCAGGGCCGCGATCATGTCCTGCACGATGATGTCGGGCGCCTCGAAGCCGAAGGGCGCCGGGTTGCCGATGTTGAGCTTGAGGATCCGATGCCCCTCGGCCTCCAGCGCTGCAGCCCGTGCGGCGACCGGCCCACGGATCTCGTAGAGGACGTTCTGCAGCTTGGCCGGCTGCGTCAACGGGCGCAGCTGCGGCGATCGGGATGTCGGGGTCACCGCACCATGGTCCCATCCGGCGGCGCCACGTCGGCGCAGGCCGGGTGGGGAATGTCCGCGCCCGGCCCCGGCGTTGACGACGACGTCCCACACCGCTGCACCGAGGAGGCAACCCCCGTGCTGACCGCCATCCTGGCTCCGGGCGAACGCGCCGGGGCCTTCGCCCTCACGGGCGACGGGCTACGCTGGACGACGATGACTACCGATCAGCCGATCGTCGACGAGGCCGCTGCCGATGCCGTCGACGACGCCAACGTCGACGTGGCGAGCGAGTCGCCGGAGGAGCGCGCAGCGCGCTTCGAGCGCGAGGCCATGCCGCTGCTGGACCAGATGTACAGCGCGGCCCTGCGCACGACCCGCAACCCGACCGATGCCGAGGACCTGGTCCAGGAGACCTACGCGAAGGCCTTCGCGGCCTTCCACCAGTACCGCCCCGGCACCAACCTGCGGGCCTGGATGTACCGCATCCTCACGAACACCTACATCAACAGCTACCGCAAGAAGCAGCGTCAGCCGCTTGAGTCGGACTCCGCAGAGGTGGAGGACTACCAGCTGGCCCGGGCGGCCTCCCACAGCTCGACCGGGCTGCGCTCGGCCGAGGCCGAGGCGCTGGACCACCTCCCGGACAGCGACGTGACCCGGGCACTGGCGAGCATCGGCGAGGACTTCCGCATGGCGGTCTACCTCGCCGACGTCGAAGGCTTCGCCTACAAGGAGATCGCCGAGATCATGGAGACCCCGATCGGGACCGTGATGTCGCGTCTGCACCGGGGACGCAAGCAGCTGCGCGAGTTGCTCAACGACTACGCCGTCGAGCGCGGCATCGTCAAGCAGGGGGAGGGATCGTCATGACCGAGCGGCACGACCACCCCACCAGCGGGGCCCCGGGTGAGGATCAGCGTCCCGAGGCCGTCGACTGCGCCGACGTCGTCCTGCGGCTCTTCGAGTTCGTCGACAACGAGACGAACCCCCCGGACCGTGCCCGGATCCAGGCGCACCTCGACGAGTGCGGCTCCTGCCTGGCGGAGTACGACCGCGACCTGTTGCTCAAGGCCCTCGTCCGGCGTGCCTGCACCCGACAGAGCGCCCCGGACCAGCTCCGCGCGCAGATCCTCACGCGCATCACGAGCGTCACGGTCGTGACGCGCCCCCAGCGCTGAGCGCCTCACCGTACGACGAGGGCCGACCGGATGATCCCGGTCGGCCCTCGTCGTCGTGCACCACGCATCGGTGCACGGGTGGTCTCAGGCGTTCGGCTTGCGGCCGTGGTTGGCCGCCTTCTTCTTACGGTCACGACGCTTGCGGGCGCGCTTGCTCATCGGTCCTCCCGGGGTCGGTGATGGTCTGTCGGTGCTGCCCCAGTGTCCCACAGCGCCCCGGCGGGCCAGGCCATGTGATCTCGGTCACATAAAGAGTAAAGAGTTGTTCAAGATTCGCCCAGCAGGCGCTTCCGGGTCCTGCCTGTCCGGGCGTGCTGTGGGACCCTAGGACGCAGGCCAGCCGACCTGGCTGATGATGCTCCTACCCCTCCAGGAGCACCAACGGAAGGACACCATCATGCTGCAGCTCATCGCGGACTTCGTCGCCAACGCGGGCTTCTTCGACGCCCTGTGGAACGCCATCCAGATCATCTCCTGGGAGGACTGACGCAGGGAAACACCCGTAGCGAGGGCGTGGATCGACGCGATCCACGCCCTTCGCGCGTGCCGGTGACGCTTCTCATCGCCGCACTCGCGGCGCTGGCGACGCTGATGGCGCTCGCCGGACGGGCCTGGCTCCACCTGGACTCTGCCGTCGGGCCGGGAGTCCTGGCGCTGCTACTCGGGCTCGCGACGGTCGGCGTGCTGCTGCGTGAGCGGGGCCTGGGGCCGCACTGGGGCATCTCGGTGGCCACCGTCGTCCTGGCTGCCACGATCCCGTTGGCCGGACCGGTCGGCGCCACCCTCGTGGGCGGGCTGTCCTATCTCGCCGACGTCCGCGCCCGCACCTGGCAGACGCGTCTGTTCAACGCGGCGATGACCGCTGCCGTGGGTGCTGCCGGCGGCGTCTGCTACCTGCTCGTCGGGGGGCGGCTCATCCCTGACGTGCCGACATCGACCGAGTGGTTGCTGCTGCGGGTCGGAGTCCCGCTGGGAATCGCGTATGCCGTCATGGCCGTGGTCAACGCGCTCTGTATCGGTGCGATGTCGGCCGTGGTGCGCGGCACGCGGGTGCTCACCGTGGCGCAGTCGGCCCTCCGGAGTCTGGGCTGGGCCTATCTCACGCACGTCGTCATCGGCTTTCTCTTCGTCGTGCTGTGGGGCCCCGTGGGCCTCGGTCCGTGGGCGGCGCTGTTCATCCTCGGGCCGCTCCTGGTGGCGCACTGGACCATCGGTCGCGAGGCGCTGGCCCGACGCGAGCACCAGGAGACGGTCGCCACCTTCGTGGCGGCGTTGGAGCAGGCCGATCCGGCCTCGGTGGGCCACAGCGCCCGGGTCGCCGACCTGGCGGAGGCGCTGGGGGCCGAGCTCGGTGTCCGCGGGCACCAGGCGGAGGAACTGCGCTACGCCGCCCTGCTGCACGACATCGGGATGATCGTGGTCCGGCCCGAGCTGCCGGTCGAGGCCAAGAGCTCGGACGTGGACTACCTCACCGCGCTCAGCGCACATCCGCAGGCCGGGGTCAACGTGCTCGGGGGGCTGGACTTCCTCGCGGGCGCGCTCCCGGCGATCGCGCACCACCACGAGCGCTGGGACGGACGCGGATACCCCTCGGGCCTGCAGGGCGAGGCCATCCCCCTGTCGGCCCGGATCATCGCCGTCGCCGACGCGTTCGACGCGCTGACCTCTGGGCCGGACGGTCGCGCCGACACCGATGCCGTGGCGCTCGCCGCGATCCACGGGCGGGCTGGGACCCATCTGGACCCGGCGGTGGTCGCCGCGCTCGACTCCGTGGTGGGCCGGCAGGGCGCTGCCGCGCGCACGTCGGGGCCCGGCACCTCGGCCAGCCAGTCCGTGCGCCGGCTGCCGGACCACGACCACCCCCGCGTCAGCGACTCCTTCGCCGACTGGCAGCCCGAGCCGGCGGCACGCCAGCCATGAGGGCCGGGGACGCCGGCCGAGGGCCGAGGGGGCGGCGATGGCGCTGACGTGGGTCGTCGCGCTCGTCGGACTGCTCGCGATGATCATCGGCGAGGCCTGGCGCGTGGCCCCACCGAGCCGGGTGCGGGACGCGCCCCTGTCGCAGGCGACGGCGCTGGCCCTGGCGATGTCCACCGCCTGGCCGATCTCCGAGGCCGCCCCGCACGCGCTGCCCAGCGTCCTGGGGCCGCTCCTGCTGTGCGCCGCGGCCGTCCTGCTCGTGGCCGCAGCGCGCCGCCGCCCCCGACACCTGGTCGAGGATCTGCTGCGCCTGTGCAGCTGCGCGCTCATCGCCGGGCTGCTGGTGCGGATCGACGCACCCTTCGGCAGGAGTCTCTTCGAGCAGATCTGGGAACCAGAGGGGAGCATCGCGCTCATCGCGTTGGCGCTGCTCGTCGTGGCCGTCGTCGCCGTCTCGGTGCCGATCATGGTCCGAGCCGCCCGGCGCGGACTCCAGGGCCGGGAGTCGGTGCGCTCGGCGTTGTTCACCGATCTGGGCAGGCACGGGCCGGTAGCGCTGGCCACGGCCTCGACGGCCGTCGTCATGGCGCTCGCGCTCACCGAGCTCGGCCCCGCCAGCCTCATGCTCTTCCTCGTGCCGCTCCTGGTGCTCCAGCCCGCCGTGGCCCGGCAGCGCAGCATCCGGCTGGCGCAGCGCCAGACCATGTTCGCGTTGGCGCGGCTCCCGGAGGAGGCGGGGTTGACCGCCGCCGGTCACAGCGCCCGCGTCGCGTCCCTGGCGGTCCCGGTGGCCCGGGAGCTGGGGGTGGAGGGCACCGACCTCTCGGAGGTCGAGGCGGCGGCTCTGCTGCACGACATCGGCCAGGTCGGTCTGCTCCGGCCGGTCCCCGGCGGGGCGACGGTGGAGGTGTCCGGGCGTGACCAGCGTCGGATCGCCGGCACCGGCTCGGCGATCCTGGCCCGCACCGCCGAGCTGTCCCACCTGGCCTCGCTGGTCGCCGACGTCGGGATCCCGCACCACCGCGCGCAACAGCGCGGTGATGTGCCGGTCGCCTCGCGGATCGTGCGCGTCGTCTCCGCCTACGACGACCTCACCGGCCGGGCCACCCGGCTCGTCGGCGGCCACAGCCCGGTCGACGCGGTGGAGCGCATCCTGCGCAACACCCCCCACGACTTCGACCCGCTCGTCGTGGTCGCCCTCATCCGGCAGCTGGAGCGTCGGGGCGTGCTCACCCCGGCGCAGGCGGCCGAGCTGCGGGACTGAGGACCCCCGGGCACCTCGGAGCCCAGTCCCCGAGCCTGTCGAGCCACGTGCTTGTCGGCCAGCGGCCCCGGTCGGCCTCGGCCCGGACACACATCAGGGCCGCCCCCTCACGGGAGCGGCCCTGACGCACAGATCGTGGGCGTCAGCCCTTCTTGGTCTCGGCGAAGATCTCGGCGATCCGGTCGATCTTGGCCAGCAGCTCGTCCGCGGTCTCCACGGAGTGCGTGCCCTTGGTGCCGGCGGCACCGGCGAGCTTGGTCGCCTCGTT
Organism: Serinicoccus sp. JS2-9; assembly: GCF_059025165.1. Classification (NCBI taxonomy): domain Bacteria; kingdom Bacillati; phylum Actinomycetota; class Actinomycetes; order Micrococcales; family Ornithinimicrobiaceae; genus Serinicoccus; species Serinicoccus sp. JS2-9. The sequence continues at coordinate 3,228,824 of NZ_CM180091.1, read as the reverse complement.
GACGAGGGTGTGCAGCTCGGGGTACTTCTCGAAGTGCGGCGGCTTGAAGTAGTCGGTCCACAGCACCCACAGGTGGTGCTTGACGAGCTCGGAGCGCTGCTCCTTGATCAGGGTCGCCCGGATGAGGAACTCCTGGTCGTCGTTGTCGCGGCACTTCTCGCAGATCGCCTTGATCGACTCGGCCTCGATGCGGGCCTGCGCGGGGTCATAGACACCGCAGGGCAGGTCGCAGTGTGCGCTGACCTCGATGGTGGGGGCGAAGAAACTGGTGAACATCAGCCATCCTTTGTGCGTAGGTCGAACGGGGGCTCCAACAGCCCCAACGTTAACCTGAGGCGGTGCTGCTCGCGATCGACACCGCCACCTCCGCCATGGGCGCCGCGCTCCACGACGGCGACCAGGTGCGCGCGGAGATCACCGAGCACGACGCCCGGCGGCACGGGGAGCTGCTGGCCCCGGCCGTGGCCGCGGCCCTGGAGCAGGCTGGTGCGTCCACAGCAGACCTCGACGCGATCGTCTGCGGGGTGGGGCCGGGCCCGTTCACCGGGCTACGGGTCGGTGTGGTCACCGCCCTCGTCCTGGCGCTGAGCCGAGGGCTCCCGGCGCCGACCGGCATCTGCTCGCTCGACGCGCTGGCGCATGAGGTGCGCGGCCGGCATACCGGACCGCTCCTGGTGGCGACCGACGCCCGGCGCAAGGAGGTCTACTGGGCCACCTACGACGTGCGCCCCGAGGGGGCGCGCCGGCTCGACGGCCCCGCCGTGGCGCGGGCGGGTGACCTGCCGGAGGAGGTGCGGACGTTGCCCACCGTCGGCCGCGGCCCGTCGCTCTATCCCGACGCTCTCACCGCCCCCCTGCCGGACGGGCCCCTCGACGTGTCGGCCGCGGCGCTGGCCGAGCTCGCGATCGCCCTGCGCTCGGGAGACCACCCTGATCCGGCGTCGGCGGACCTGCTGCTCGCGCCGGAGCCGCTCTACCTGCGCCGGCCCGACGCCGTGGAGATGCGGTCGCCGTGACCGCGACGACCACGCGGCTGCGGGAGGCGAGCTGGCGCGACATACCTCGGCTGGCGGACGTGGAGCGGGCCGCCTTCGCCGACGACCCGTGGGACGAGCCGACTCTCTGGGCCGAGCTCGCGCAGCGGCCGCGGCGGCACTACGTCGTCGCCGACGACGGCAGCGGGGAGAACGGACTGCAGGGGTATGCCGGCCTCGACCTCGGCGGCGACGTCGCCGACGTCATGACGGTCGCGGTCCATCCCGAGGCGCGCGGGACGGGCCTGGGTGCACGGTTGCTGGAACACCTGCACGCGGTGGCTCGCTCCGCGGGCGCCGACGGCATCATGCTGGAGGTGCGCGCCGACAACGGGGCGGCCCGTGGGCTCTACGACACCCGCGGATACCAGGTGGTGCACACCCGGCCGCGCTACTACCGAGGCGGCGTCGACGCGCTGGTCATGCGCAAGGAGCTGGACGATGAGTGAACCCCTGGTGCTCGGGATCGAGACGAGCTGCGACGAGACCGGGGTCGGGCTGGTCCGGGGCGAGACCCTGCTCTTCGACGCCATCGCCAGCAGCGTGGACGAGCACGCCCGCTTCGGTGGAGTCGTGCCGGAGGTCGCCAGCCGGGCCCACCTGGAGGCGATGGTCCCGACGATCGAACGGGCCTGCCGGGAGGCCGGCGTGCGGCTCCAGGACGTCGATGCCGTCTCCGTGACCGCCGGGCCAGGCCTGGCCGGCGCGCTGCTGGTCGGCGTCGCCGCGGCCAAGGCGCTCGCTGTCGGGCTCGGGGTGCCGATCTACGGCGTCAACCACCTGGCGGCCCACGTCGCGGTCGACGTCGTCGAGCACGGGCCGCTGCCGGAGCCGACGATGGGGCTGCTCGTGAGCGGGGGACACTCCAACCTGCTCCTCGTCCCGGACGTCACCGAGGACGTGCGCTCCCTCGGCGCGACGATCGACGACGCCGCGGGGGAAGCCTTCGACAAGGTGGCGCGCGTCCTGGGGCTGCCCTTCCCCGGCGGGCCGCACATCGACCGCGTGGCCCGCGAGGGCGACCAGGTCGCCATCGACTTCCCGCGCGGCCTGACCTCGGGTCGCGACCTGCAACGGCACCGCTTCGACTACTCTTTCTCCGGCCTCAAGACTGCTGTCGCCCGCTGGGTCCGCGCTCGAGAGGAGGCGGGGGAGCCGGTGCCCGTCGCCGACGTCGCCGCCAGCTTCCAGGAGGCGGTCGTGGACGTCCTCACCCGCAAGGCGGTCCTCGCCTGCGCCGAGCACGGTGTCGACGACCTGCTCATCGGCGGCGGCGTGGCCGCCAACAGCCGGCTCCGTGCGCTCGCCCAGGAGCGCTGCGACGCGGCAGGCATCCGGCTGCGGGTGCCCCGCCCCGGCCTGTGCACCGACAACGGGGCGATGGTCGCCGCCCTCGGTGCCCAGCTCGTCACCCGGGGCCGCGAGGCCAGCCGGCTCGACCTGCCGGCTGACTCCTCCCAGCCGGTCGAGCAGATCCGCAGCGCCTGAATCCGACTGGCCGCGCGGTATGCCGTGACTGGCCGCGCGGTCTGCCGTGACTGGCCGCGCGGTATGTCGTGACTGCCCGCGCAGTCTGCGGTGGCGGCCGCGCGGAGGACCCGGCGTGCCGCCCCGGATCCGGCAGGCGCACCATAGGTCTTCGTGCGCGTCTTCTGGGCCCACCCGGCCCGCATGGTGACCCTGGGCTTCGTCCTGGTCGTGCTCGTGGGCACCACGTTGCTCAGCCTCCCCGTCTCCCGCGCTCCCGGAGTCGGTCCGGACCTCATGGCAGCCGCCTTCACGACCGTCTCCGCCACCTGCGTGACCGGGCTCGTCACGGTCGACACGGCGAGCTTCTGGTCACCCTTCGGTCAGGTCGTCATCCTCGTGCTCATCCAGATCGGCGGGTTCGGCGTGATGACCCTGGCCACGCTCATCGCGCTCACCGTCCGAGGACGCCTCGGTCTGCGCACCTCGCTGGCCGCCCAGGCAGACACGCACTCGCGGTCGCTGGGTGACGTGCGACGGATCGTCGTCCGCATGCTCCAGGTCGTGCTGACCGTCGAGGGCGTGGTCTGGCTGGCGCTCGCGGTGCGCTTCCGGATCGGCTACGGCTACGACTGGGGCACGGCCCTGTGGCACGGGGCCTTCCACTCCGTGTCGGCCTTCAACAACGCCGGCTTCGCGCTCTACAGCGACAGCGTCGTCGGCTTCGTCTCGGACCTGTGGATCATCGGGCCGTTGTGCGTCGGGCTGGTCGTGGGCGGCCTGGGCTTCCCGGTGGTCCGGGAGCTCGCGCGTCGCCGTCGGCCGCGCACCTGGAGCGTCCACACCCGGCTGACGGTCTGGGGATCGCTCGCGCTGACGCTGCTCGGGGTGGCGGCGTTCTGGGTGTTCGAGGCGCGCCCGGAGGGCACGCTGTCCGGGCTGGGGCCCTGGGGGCAGGCCGTCGGCGCCCTCGGAGGCGGGGTCTTTCCCCGCACCGCCGGCTTCAACGGCGTGGACTACGCGGGGGTGACGGATGAGACCGAGGCCATCACCATGGTGCTCATGTTCATCGGCGGCGGCAGCGCGGGCACGGCCGGCGGCATCAAGGTGACGACCTTCCTCATCCTCGCCGCGGTGATCTGGTCGGAGGTACGCGGTGAGCCGGACGTGGTCATCGGGCGTCGCCGGATCGGCACCTCGGTGCAGCGGCAGGCGCTCTCCGTGGCGCTGCTCGCCGTGGGCCTGGTCATCGTCGCGACGATCGTCATGATGATCCTCACCGACCTGCCCTCTCTGGACCTGGCCTTCGAGGTGGTCTCGGCGTTCGCGACCGTCGGCCTGTCCACCGGCATCACCGCCCAGCTGCCCCCGGCGGCGCAGGGCGTGCTGATGCTGCTCATGTTTCTCGGCAGGCTCGGGCCGATCACGGTGGCGGCGGCCCTTGCCCTCAACACCCGCCGTCGCCACTACCGACTCCCGGAGGAGCGCCCCATTGTTGGCTAGGAAGAGACCCAGGCCCCGCCCGGAGGGCCGGGGCACGGTGCCGACCGTCCTCGTCGTCGGACTGGGCCGCTTCGGCACCGCCGTCTGCGAGTCGCTGGTGCGGCAGGGGGTGGAGGTCCTCGCGATCGACACCGACGAGCGCCGGGTGCAGCGGTATGCCGACGAGCTCACGCATACCGTGGTCGCCGACGCCACCGACGGGGAGGCGATGCGCCAGCTCGGCGTCGGTGACGTCGACCGCGCCGTCGTGGCGATCGGGTCCGACATCGAGTCCAGCGTGCTCAGCGTCATCACGCTCAGCGAGGCCGGCGTGGAGCGGATCTATGCGAAGGCGATCACGCGCAAGCACGGCAAGATCCTGGCGAGCATCGGCGCGACGCAGGTCATCTACCCGGAGTACGTCATGGGCCAGCGGGTGGCGCACATGGTGACCGACGAGGTGGCCGACTACCTGGAGTTCGAGGACGAGTTCGCCATCGCCCGGTGCACGGCGCCGGTCGAGACGTGGGAGCGCACCCTCGCCGACTCGGCGGTCCGGACTCGGCACACCATCACGGTCGTGGGTGTGAAGCGGCCCGGAGAGCCGTTCACGTATGCCGTGCCCGAGACGGTCGTCGAGCAGGGGGATGAACTGGTGGTCTCCGGTCGCATCTCGGACGTCGAGCGCTTCGTCGCGCTGCCGAGGGGGCGCGCCGCCCGGGCCTGACCCGGGTCAGCCGGGCTCGACGACGAGCGCGCGCGGCGTGCCCGCCACGGTCGTCAGGACCAGCGTCGCCATGCCTCCGCGGGGCCGGCGCGGCAGCCGCAGCTCGCGCCGGAAGGCCTCCGGATCGGTCGGCACGCCACGCTTCTTCAGCGTCACCTGCTCGACGCCACGCTCCCGGAGCCAGCCGCGCACCGCGCGGGCGTGGAGGGGGAGGACCTCCTGCACGGCATACCAGCGCGCGAACGGGAGGTCGACGCGCGCCGGGGCGCTGACGTAGCCGGAACCGGCGCTGATCTCGGCCCCGGAGACCCGATCGGCGAGAGCGCCGACGAGGTCACCGGCGAGGAGCGCGCCGTCGGGCTCGGCCAGCCACGGTCCGAGACCGGAGGCGTCCTGCAGCGGGGGAGGCTCCACCTCCGGTGGACCCACCTCGTGCCAGGTTGCGCCGTCCGGGCAGGTGCGCCCGACGACGGCGAGACGGTGCCGGCGCTCGCCGGTTCCGGGCAGGCCCCACCAGAGGGTGCACTCGAGCACGTCGCCGTCCAGCGACACCCACTCCGCGAGCGTGCCCGGAGGGATCTCGCGCCGGGGGAAGCCGGGCGCCAGCTTTGCGGCGGTCACGCGGGCCCGCGCGGCGACCTGCTGCACCAGCTCCCACGAGGGCGAGAGGTCCTGGAGCCGGAAGCGTCGCCGGGTGCGACCACCGGCGTCAGCCACGCCCGGAGTCCGGCGCGCCGGGTCGAGGAAGGCTCCGTCCAGCCGGGCACGCAGCATGTGGTCGGCCTCCCCGCCGACCACGCGCGCCGACGGGTGCGCGGCGAGGTTGGCCCGGGCCGCCTCGGCGACGACCGGGTCCCGCTCCACCGCGGTCACCTCCAACCCCGCGTCGGCGAGCGCCAGCGCGTCCAGTCCCAGCCCGCAGCCGAGGTCGGTGACCTGGCGCACCCCGGCGGCGACGAAACGCGCCGCGCGGCGCCGGGAGACCCCGGGCCGCGTGGCCTGCTCCAGGCCGTCCTGGGTCAGCAGCAGCTCGTCGGCCAGCGGCCCGAGGCGGGCCCGGGCGCGGGCCCGCAGCCGGGACTGGGTGAGGGCGGCCGCCACCAGATCCAGGTCGTGCCCCTCCTCGCGCAACCGCGTGGTCAGCGCCAGCGTCCGGCTCTCGTCGTAGTCCGGCAGCCCGCGCAGCAGCTCCGCGCCGGGACCGACCCGAAGGCGGGCCAGCAGATCGGCGGCTGGGTCGGTGCGCATGCCGCCATTGTCGCCGGGGTTAGATTGACGCCATGCCTCGCCTCTTCTCCCGCAAGGTCCACCGGCTCCTGCGGCGCGGTCGACGGTATGCCGTGGCCGCGGCAGGTGCAGCCGTGGCGGGCCAGCTCACGCTGGCGGCCGGGATCACCGCGGCCGACGCGCTGCGCAAGCGGCGGGACCACGTCGACCGCGACGCCCCCGTCGCCGACCCGATGAGCACGAGCGTCGACGGCTCGGAGGTGACGACCTACACCTACGGCGAGTACCTCTACGCCGACATGCTCAGCGCCATCGACGCCGCGGAGGACTACGTCTACCTCGCGTCCTACATCTGGAAGGGCGACGAGGTCGGGCAAGCCTTCAAGGACGCGGTGGTGCGGGCTGCCGAGCGGGGGGTGCTGGTCTGCCTCGTCTTCGACGGCTTCGCCAACTTGGTGGTGCCGCGAGAGTTCTACGACTTCCCCGAGGGGGTGCACCTGCTGCGCTTCCCGGTCCTGCGCACCAGCCTGCCGATCATCGACATCCGCGCCACCGGCCGTGACCATCGCAAGATCCTCGTGGTCGACGGCACCGTCGGCTTCGTCGGCGGCTACAACATCGGGTCGCTGTATGCCACGAGCTGGCGGGACACCCACGTCCGGGTGGTCGGGCGCAGCGTGTGGGAGCTGCAGAACGCCTTCGTCGACTTCTGGAACCGGCACCGGGGCAAGCACCGTCCGGCGCTGCCGGACAGTGGCACGACCGACTGGCAGGTCAGCATCCAGGCGATGCGCAACGAGCCCAGCCGGGTCGTCTACCCCGTCCGTGCGCTCTACCTCGAGGCGATCGACCGCGCGGTGCACCGGATCTGGATCACCCAGGGTTACTTCATACCGGACCGGGAGATCCTGCACGGGCTGCTCACCGCAGCGGCACGCGGGGTGGACGTCCGCGTGGTCATGCCGGAGCGCTCCAACCACGTCCTCGCGGACGTGGTGGCGCAGTCCTACTACGAGAAGCTGCTCGAGGGCGGGGTGCGGCTCTTCCTCTACCACGACGTCATGGTGCACGCGAAGACGATGACCGTGGACGGGCGGTGGGCGACGATCGGCACCGCCAACATCGACCGGCTGTCGCTGCAGGGCAACTACGAGATCAACCTCGAGGTCGTCGACGAGCAGCAGGCGGAGCACATGGAGCAGATCTTCCGCACCGATCTCGAGCACTGCCACGAGCTGACCCTGGAGGATTGGCAGACGCGCGGCGCGCACAAGCGGCTGGTGGAGCGCATCCTCCAGCCTCTGCAGGTCATGCTCTAGGCCGCGCACGGCGCGGCCGGTCCGTGCAGAACATGCGTCCGGTGCGGGCCGAAGGGGCGGAGCCCCCCGACGGTGCGGGTGGTCGCCTCGGCCGGAGGCCGGTGGGGGGTGGTTGGGGGGCGGAGCCCCCCGACGGTGCGGGTGGTCGCCTCGGCCGGAGGCCGGTGGGGGGTAATTGGGGGGCGGAGCCCCCCGACGGTGCGGGTGGTCGCCTCGGCCGGAGGCCGGTGGGGGGTGGTTGGGGGGCGGAGCCCCCCGACGGTGTTGGCACTCGGCTTGACCGAGTGCTAAGTGCGTGCCTAGATTCGACCTAGCACTCTCGGCACGCAAGTGCCAGCCGCGAGCGCCGACCGATCCCCGCGACGGCGGTGGGCGTCCGCGGAGGGAGTGGGTACCACGCACCAACGACCACCCCGGCCGGCGTCCCGCCGGTCGACCCACGAAGGGAAGGTAACCGTGTCGGTTTCCATCAAGCCGCTCGAGGACCGCATCGTCGTCAAGGCCGTCGAGGCCGAGCAGACCACCGCCTCCGGTCTGGTCATCCCGGACACCGCCAAGGAGAAGCCCCAGGAGGGCGAGGTCCTGGCGGTCGGCCCGGGCCGGATCGACGACAGCGGCAACCGCGTCCCCATGGACGTCTCCGTCGGCGACAAGGTCATCTACAGCAAGTACGGCGGCACCGAGGTGAAGTACTCGGGCGAGGAGTACCTCATCCTCTCGGCCCGCGACGTGCTGGCGATCGTCGGCTGACGCACCTGCATCACCCCGTCGGCCGAGCCGACGGGACCCAGGCTCGCCCCGGCCGCCACTCCCGGCGACCGGGGCGCGCCCGCGCGGCGACCGCCTGACCCGCGCTCACGACATACCTGTTTGAAAGGAGCTGACCGCCTGTGGCGAAGCAGCTGGAGTTCAACGACAGCGCCCGCAAGGCGCTGGAGCGGGGCGTGGACGCCCTCGCGAACGCCGTCAAGGTGACGCTGGGCCCGAAGGGCCGCAACGTCGTCCTCGACAAGAAGTGGGGCGCCCCCACGATCACCAACGACGGCGTGACCATCGCGCGTGAGGTCGAGCTAGAGGACCCCTACGAGAACCTCGGGGCCCAGCTGGCCAAGGAGGTCGCGACCAAGACCAACGACATCGCCGGTGACGGCACCACCACCGCGACGGTCCTGGCCCAGGCCATGGTCAAGGAGGGTCTGCGCAACGTCGCCGCGGGCGCCGCCCCGTCGGGGCTCAAGCGCGGCATCGACCAGGCCGTCTCGGCCATCAACGACCGGCTCCTCGAGACCGCTCGCGAGCTCGAGGGCCGCGACGAGATCGCTCAGGTGGCCGCGCTGTCGGCGCAGGACACCACCATCGGCGAGCTCATCGCCGACGCCTTCGACAAGGTCGGCAAGGACGGCGTCATCACGGTCGAGGAGTCCTCCACGACCGCGATGGAGCTGGAGTTCACCGAGGGTATGCAGTTCGACAAGGGCTACCTCTCGCCGTACTTCGTCACCGACCAGGACCGGATGGAGGCCGTCCTCGAGGACGCCTACGTCCTGCTCGTGCAGGGCAAGATCTCCAAGGTCTCCGACCTGCTGCCGATCCTGGAGAAGGTCGTCGGCCAGAGCAAGCCGCTGCTCATCATCGCCGAGGACGTCGAGGCCGAGGCGCTGTCGACCCTCGTGGTCAACAAGATCCGTGGCGCCTTCAACGCGGTCGCCGTCAAGGCCCCCGGCTTCGGGGACCGGCGCAAGGCGATGCTGCAGGACATGGCGATCCTCACCGGCGGCCAGGTCGTCGCCGAGGAGGTCGGCCTGTCGCTGGAGTCGGTCGGCCTCGAGGTGCTCGGCCAGGCCCGGCGCGTCGTGTCCACGAAGGACACCACCACCCTCGTCGAGGGCACGGGTGAGGCCCAGGCCGTGAGCGACCGCGTGGCCCAGCTCCAGGCGGAGGCGGCCGCGACCGACTCCGACTGGGACCGCGAGAAGCTGCAGGAGCGGATCGCCAAGCTGGCCGGCGGCGTGTGCGTCATCAAGGTCGGCGCCCACACCGAGGTCGAGCTCAAGGAGAAGAAGCACCGCATCGAGGACGCCGTCTCCGCCACGCGCGCCGCGATCGAGGAGGGCATCGTCGCCGGTGGCGGCTCGGCCCTCGTCCACGCGGCTCCCGCCGCGGAGGAGCTGGGTCTGTCGGGCGACGAGGCCGTCGGTGCCGCGATCGTCCGCAAGGCCGCGGTCGAGCCACTGCGCTGGATCGCGGAGAACGCCGGGCTCCAGGGCTACGTCGCCACGACCAAGGTCGGTGAGCTCGCGTCGGGCCAGGGCCTGAACGCCAGCACCGGCGAGTACGGCGACCTCTTCGCGGCCGGCGTCATCGACCCGGTCAAGGTCACCCGCTCGGCGCTGCGCAACGCCGCCTCGATCGCCTCCATGGTGCTCACGACCGACACCCTGGTCGTCGAGAAGCCGGAGGACGAGGACGAGTCGGGTCACGGGCACAGCCACTGAGGCAGCCCCGCCCACGACGAGGCCCCGGCAGGATCTCCTGCCGGGGCCTCGTCATCCGTGGGACGGAGGGATGAAGGTCGCTGTCGTCGCGGCTGCTCGCTGCGGACGGCGGTCAGCGGGTCGGGTGGCGCCGGGCGGCGTCGACCGCGTCGTAGTGCGCGGCGCGCTCCTCCTCGGTCATCCCGCCCCAGACGCCGTAGGGTTCGCGGACGGCGAGGGCATGGGTGCGGCACTGCTCCAGCACCGGGCAGCTGGCGCAGACCTGCTTGGCGCGCTCGTCACGGCGGCGACGGGCCGGGCCACGCTCGCCCTCGGGATGGAAGAAGACCTCGGGGCTGGTGGTGCGGCAGGCGCCGGCGAACTGCCACTCCCACAGATCTGCCACGGGGCCCGGCTGCTGGGCGGTCTCGGCCACGGTCGGGTGCTCCTCTCAGGGGGCGGGGACTCGTCGCCGTCCTGAGTACCCCCTACGGGCCCTGGGTCAGGAACGAACTGAGTGTGACGCGTGTCTCGTCTGCGTCACAGACTACTTTGTGCCACACCTCAGCGGGAAGGGGTGGGGGGACCGAGGGCCGGCAGAGGGGGCCGGGACGCCTAGAATCGAGACATGACCCGCGGCGACTCCTTCGGCCTTCCCGACGACTTCGCCCGGATGGGGCTGACCTACGACGACGTCCTGCTGCTGCCGGGGGAGACGGACCTCACGCCGGACGAGATCGACACCCGGAGCCGCCTGACCCGGGAGATCTCATTGCGCCTCCCGCTGGTGTCCGCCGCCATGGACACGGTGACCGAGGCCAGGATGGCGATCGCGATGGCGCGCCAGGGGGGCATCGGCATCCTGCACCGCAACCTCTCGATCGAGGACCAGGCCTACCAGGTCGACCTCGTCAAGCGCACCCAGACCGGCCGCATCACCAACCCGGTCACGATCGGCCCGGACGCGACGCTCGAGGAGCTGGACCACCTCTGCGGCCAGTACCGCGTCTCGGGGCTCCCCGTCGTCGACCCCGAGCGCCGGCTCCTCGGCATCTGCACCAACAGGGACCTGCGGTTCACTCCCGTGGCGGAGTGGGACCGCACCTACGTCCGTGACGTCATGACGCCGATGCCGCTGGTCACCGCGAAGGCGGACGTCAGCCGCGAGGAGGCGAACTCCATCCTGCGGGCGCACAAGCGCGAGCGGCTGCCGCTCGTCGACGACGAGGGCCGTCTCGAGGGCCTCATCACCGTCAAGGACTTCGTCAAGAGCGAGCAGTTCCCGGACGCGTCCAAGGACGGCCACGGCCGCCTCCTCGTGGGAGCCGCGATCGGCTACTTCGGCGACTCGTGGGAGCGGGCGACGACGCTCGTCGACGCCGGGGTCGACGTCCTCGTCGCCGACACCGCGCACGGTCACGTCCGCATGCTCATCGAGATGGTGCAGCGGCTCAAGACCGACCCGGCCACGCGGCACGTGCAGGTCGTCGGAGGCAACATCGCCACCGGCGCCGGCGCCCGGGCCTTCGTCGAGGCCGGGGCGGACGCGGTCAAGGTCGGGGTCGGCCCCGGCGCCATCTGCACCACCCGGGTCGTGACGGGCGTGGGCGTGCCGCAGCTCTCCGCCGTCCACGCGGCGGCCGAGGTGGCGCGGCAGGCCGACGTGCCCGTCATCGCCGACGGTGGGATGAAGTACTCCGGCGACATCGCCAAAGCGCTCGTCGCGGGTGCCGAGTCGGTCATGATGGGCTCGATGCTCGCCGGGTGCGAGGAGAGCCCGGGGGAGCTCATCTTCGTCAACGGCAAGCAGTTCAAGAGCTATCGGGGTATGGGGTCGCTCGGCGCGATGAGCAGCCGGGGCAAGCGGTCCTTCTCCAAGGACCGCTACTTCCAGGCCGAGGTCGCCAGCGACGACCAGCTGGTGCCCGAAGGCGTCGAGGGCAAGGTGGCCTACCGCGGTGCCGCGAGCGCGGTCGTGCACCAGATGGCGGGCGGCCTGCGGCAGGCGATGTTCTACGTCGGCGCGCGCACGGTGCCCGAGCTGCAGGCGCAGGGTCGCTTCGTCCGGATCACCCAGGCCAGCCTGCAGGAGTCGCACCCGCACGACATCGAGATGACGGCCCAGGCTCCCAACTACGGCTGACCGTTGACGCTGACCGTCGATGTCGACCACGGGAATCGTCGCCATGGCGACGATTCCCGTGGTCGAATTCGGGGGAGGGGCCGGGATGTCCGGCCGGGACGGGCCGTGGCGGCAGGTAGCCTGACCCGGTGAGCGAGATCGAGATCGGACGCGGAAAACGGGGCCGCCGGGCCTACTCCTTCGACGACGTCGCGGTCGTCCCTTCCCGGCGGACGCGCGACCCCGAGGACGTGTCGCTGGCCTGGCAGATCGACGCCTACCACTTCGACCTCCCCGTCATCGGGGCGCCGATGGACTCGGTCGTCTCGCCCGAGACCGCGATCGCCCTCGGCCGGCTGGGGGGCCTCGGCGTGCTCGACCTCGAGGGGCTCTGGACCCGCTACGAGGACCCCACCGACGCGCTGGCCCAGATCGCCGGGCTGGCCGGTGAGGAGGCCACCGCGCGGATGCGGGAGCTCTACGCCGCCCCGATCCGGGCCGAGCTGATCACCCAGCGGCTCCGCCAGATCCGGGACGCCGGCGTGACCGTGGCCGGGGCCCTGTCGCCCCAGCGGACGCAGCAGTTCTGGAAGGCCGTGGTCGACGCGGGCGTGGACCTCTTCGTCATCCGGGGCACCACGGTCTCCGCCGAGCACGTCTCGAGCCGGCAGGAGCCGCTCAACCTCAAGCGCTTCATCTACGAGCTGGACGTCCCGGTCATCGTCGGCGGGGCTGGCACCTATACCGCGGCCCTGCACCTGATGCGCACCGGTGCCGCCGGTGTCCTCGTGGGCTTCGGCGGGGGGTCGACGCACCGCACCCGGACCTCGCTGGGCATTCACACCCCCTCGGCCACGGCGATCGCCGACGTGGCCGCTGCGCGGCGCGACTACCTCGACGAGTCCGGCGGCCGCTACGTGCATGTCATCGCCGACGGCGGCACCAGCGTCTCCGGCGAGCTCGTCAAGGCGGTCGCCTGCGGTGCCGACGCAGTGGTGCTGGGGGCCGCCCTCGCGCGCGCCGAGGAGGCGCCGGGCCGCGGTTTCCACTGGGGCAGCGAGGCGCACCACGCCGAGCTCCCGCGTGGCACCAAGGTTCAGGTGGGCACGGTGGGTACCTTGGAAGAGGTGCTGCTGGGTCCGGGGCGCACGGCCGACGGCACCACGAACATGATGGGTGCGCTCCGTCGCGCGATGGCGACGACCGGATACACGGATCTCAAGGAGTTCCAGCGCGTGGACGTGGTGGTGGCACCGTATGGCGAACGATGATCTGCACAACCCTCGCTCCGGAGCGGACGGGGATCGGGGGCGGCACCGCCCGGGAGCGGGGGCGCTGACGGAGATGCGCGTCAGCCACGACCCGGTGCACGTGCGTCGCCGACGGCTGGTCCTCGGGGCCTTGCTCGTCTTCCTCCTCGTCGGGGGATGGGGCCTCAGTCAGGTGCTGGGGGGAAGAGACTCGGGCACCACCGCCGACCTGGCGCAGGCCGAGGCGGAGCAGGACGGGACCGAGGGCGCCGCGGACGGTTCAGCGGAGGACGGCGCGGACGGTGACGGGGCCGAGGACGCCGCACCGGAAGAGGAGTCTGCCGAGGCCGAGACCTCCGCCGAGGAGCCGGAGGAGCCCGAGATCTGGCAGCAGGAGCCGACCGCCGCCGAGCTCCCCAGCGACACCACGGCGATGGAGCAGGTCGACTACCTCACCGGTGGCCTCACGCCCAAATCGGTCATGGCCTCCGGGCACGGCCTGATGATCGCCAACAACATGATGTACAGCCACACCTCGACCGTCTTCGACTCCACCACCCGGGAGCAGATCGAGGTGCTCGACGACGAGCTGGACCTGTCCGAGTTCGGCATCGAGGGGCATCCGGGGATCTCCGAGGGTTCGCCCGTGGAGGCGGTCTGGACCTCCGACGGCCGCTACGCCTACGTGTCGCAGTACACGATGTACGGCGAGAACTTCGGCATCGAGGGCTTCGACGCCTGCACGGCCGACAGCGGCGTCGGCGACTCCATGGTCTACCGCTTCGACGCCGAGGAGATGGCTTGGGACCAGGTGATCCAGGTCGGGGCGGTCCCGAAGTACCTCGCCATCAGCCCGGACCAGAAGACGCTGCTGGTGAGCAACTGGTGCGACGCCACGCTCTCCGTGGTGGACACGGAGGAGGCGCAGGAGGTCGACACGATCCAGCTCAGCGCCTCACCACGCGGGGTCGTCGTCATGCCCGACAACACCACCGCCTACGCCGTCGCGATGTATGCCGAGGAGCTCTACAAGGTCGACATCGCCGCCCGCACCAGCGAGGTCGTGATGAACACCGCGCTGCGGCCGCGGCACCTCAACCTGGCGGACGAGGGCAGGACGCTCTACCTCACGACCAGCGCGGGCAACACCATCTTCAAGATCGACACCGAGACCGACGAGATCGTCGACCAGGTCTCGCCCGGGCTCGAGCCGCGCAGCGTCGCGATGTCCCCGGACGAGAAGGCGATCTACGTCGTCAACTACAACGAGGCGACCGTCGCCAAGATCCGGACCTCGGACATGGAGGTCATCGACACGGTCAACGTGGACGCCAACCCCATCGGCATCGACTACGACCCGGTCACCCACACCGTCTGGGTGGCCTGCTACGGCGGCTCCATCTACGTCTTCGACGACCAGAGCACGCCGCTCTGAGGCCGGACGCACCCACCGGACCACCCAGGAAGACCACCTACCCTGGAGCGGTGATCCGCACCGCCCTCAAGCCGGCCTGGCTGGCCCTGCTGGCCGTGCTCGTCGTCGTGGTGGTCGCGTTCTACCAGCTCGGGATGTGGCAGCTCGGGGTGAGCTCCAACGCCGCCTCCCGGGAGCTCGCCCAGACCCAGGCGGCCCGGCCCACCGAGCCGCTCGGGGAGGTCACCGCGCCGCACGAGGAGTTCCCCGCCGACGGGGCGGGCCTGTCGGTCCGGGCGACGGGGCGGTATGCCGCAGACCTGCAGTTCCTCGTCCCGGACCGGTTGCTCGAGGGGACGGAGGGCTACTGGGTCGTGACCCCGCTGCACACCGCTGCCTCCGGGGAGGGGGCGCTGCTCGCGGTCGTGCGCGGGTTCGTCACCGATCCCGTGCAGGCCGACACCCCGACCGGCGACGACGTCACGGTCACCGGCACGCTGGCCCCGGGGGAGTCGCCGGGGCCGTCCGGTCTCCCGGCCGGGCAGCGCGGGTCGATCGACACCGCCGACCTGGCCAACGACTGGGACGAGCCGATCTACAACGCCTTCATGTTTCTCGTGGAGGAGGAGCCGACGCTGACCGCCGCAGCGGTGCGGCCGGTGCCGCCGCCGGTCTTCGGCGAGAGCGGCATCGTCTGGCGCAACCTGGGCTACGGCCTGCAGTGGTTCGTCTTCGCCGGGTTCGCGATCTACATGTACTACCGGTTCCTGCGCGACGCCACGCGCCGCGAGGAGCAGGAGCCGGACCCCACCGCCCGACCCGCCCCCGCGGGCGAGACCCGAGACACCGCATACCTGCAGAAGGAGCCCCGTCCATGACCCCCCGCGCCAAGCTCGCCTTCTTCCGCGTGATGGCCTTCGTCGTCGGCCTCGGTCTGCTGCTGCTCGTGGCGCACATGGTGCTGCGCTACGGCTTCGACAACCACCTGCTGGCCTGGTGGCCCTCCCCGCACGGCTGGGTCTACATGGTCTACCTCGTGGCCACGGCACTGCTGGGTTTCGAGCTGCGCTGGGGCCTGGGGAAGATGGTCGGCGTCATGCTCGCCGGGTGCGTCCCCTTCCTGTCGTTCTGGGTGGAGCACCGGGTCGCGCGCGACGCCCTGACCCAGATCGAGGGCATGGAGGGCCAGGGGTCGACCGCCGGTAGGGTTGCCGCGTGACCTCGGCACCCTCTCTCGACGCGCGTCCGGTGCTCGTCGTCGACTTCGGCGCGCAGTATGCCCAGCTCATCGCCCGGCGGGTCCGTGAGGCCGACTGCTACAGCGAGATCGTGCCGCACACCATGCCGGCCGCCGAGATGCTCGCCAAGGACCCGGCCGCGATCATCCTCTCCGGGGGACCGGCGTCGGTGTATGCCGACGGCGCACCCGGTCTGGAGGAGGCCGTGGTCACGGCCGGGGTGCCGGTGCTGGGTATCTGCTACGGCTTCCAGGCGATGGCCCGCGCACTCGGCGGCACGGTGGAGCGGACCGGCAGCCGGGAGTACGGCCAGACCGACGCGACCGTCGCGGGGCCGCCCTCGACGCTCTTCGCGGGTCAGCCGGAGCAGCAGGTGGTGTGGATGAGTCACGGTGACGCCGTGACCGAGGCACCGTCGGGCTGCGCGGTGACCGCCCGCACACCGGGAGCGCCCGTCGCCGCTTTCGAGGACGACGAGCGACGGCTCTACGGCGTCCAGTGGCACCCGGAGGTGCTGCACTCCGCGCACGGCCAGGAGGTGCTGGTCAACTTCCTCGTCCAGGGTGCGGGGCTGACCCCGAGCTGGACCAGCAGCTCCATCGCCGACCAGCTCGTGGAGCAGGCGCGGGAGCAGATCGGGTCCGACCGCGTCATCTGCGGTCTCTCCGGCGGGGTCGACTCCTCGGTCGCCGCGGCTCTCGTGCAGCGCGCCGTCGGCGATCAGCTCACCTGTGTCTTCGTCGACCACGGGCTGCTGCGTGAGGGTGAGGCCGAGCAGGTCGAGACCGACTTCGTCGACGCCACCGGGGTCGACCTGGTCGTCGTGGACGCGCGCGAGCGGTTCCTCGGAGCCCTGGCCGGGGTGGCCGACCCGGAGGAGAAGCGCAAGATCATCGGTCGCGAGTTCATCCGGGTCTTCGAGCAGGCGGCGCGCGACATCGTCCGAGCCCACGACCCGGGCGCCGGGGAGGACGGTGACGGAGACCACCCGGTGCGCTGGCTGGTGCAGGGCACGCTCTACCCCGACGTCGTCGAGTCCGGCGGGGGCACGGGCGCGGCCAACATCAAGAGCCACCACAACGTGGGTGGCCTGCCCGAGGACCTGCAGTTCCAGCTCGTCGAGCCGCTGCGCACCCTCTTCAAGGACGAGGTGCGCCAGGTCGGCCTCGAGCTGGGCGTGCCGGAGGGCATCGTGTGGCGCCAGCCCTTCCCGGGCCCGGGCCTGGGCATCCGGATCATCGGCGAGGTGACCGGCGAGCGGCTGGCCATCCTGCGCCGGGCCGACGCCATCGCCCGTGAGGAGCTCACCTCCGCCGGTCTGGACCGCGACATCTGGCAGTGTCCGGTCGTCCTGCTGGCCGACGTCCGCTCGGTGGGTGTCCAGGGCGACGGTCGCACCTACGGCCACCCGGTCGTGCTGCGGCCGGTCTCCTCCGAGGACGCCATGACCGCCGACTGGACCCGGCTGCCCTACGACGTGCTCGCCCGGATCTCCTCCCGGATCACCAACGAGGTGGAAGAGGTCAACCGCGTGGCGCTCGACGTCACCAGCAAGCCGCCGGGGACGATCGAATGGGAGTGAGGACCACCCTCGCCCTGGCCGCTGGCAAGGCGGCGCGCACGACCTCCCGCCTGCGCGGCGGCGGCTCGGCGCTGCCCGGGCTCGTCGCCGAGCGGATCGATCCGGCCGTGCTGCGGCATACCCTCGGGTCGCTGCCGCGCGGGGTGGTCGTGGTGAGCGGCACCAACGGCAAGACCACCACGACCAAGATGGTCGTGGCGCTGCTGCGCGCCCACGGGCTGCGGGTCTTCACCAACCCGACCGGGTCGAACTTCACCCGCGGCGTGATCTCCTCGCTGCTGGGTGAGGTGGGGCTCTCCGGCCGGCTGGAGGCGGACGTCGCCGTCGTGGAGCTCGACGAGGCGCACGCCCTGCACTTCGCCGCGCAGGTGCCGCCGACGCACGCGCTGCTGCTCAACGTCGCCCGCGACCAGCTCGACCGCTTCGCCGAGATCGACCACACCGCGCGACTGCTCACCACCCTGGCCGAGCAGACCACCGACGGGGTCGTCCTCAACGCCGACGACTCCTTCATCTCCCGGATCCGCAGCCACGTAGGCGAGGGCGTGGCGGTCGGCTGGTTCGGGGTCGACCCCAGCATCGCCGACCGGCTGCCCGAGCTGCAGGAGGCGGACGTCCGCGCCGAGGACGGGCCGGCGCCGGCGCTGGACACCGCGGAGCGGGCCGCCGCAGCGCTGTTGCTCCCGGCCGAGGACGGGCGGGCCTTCACGGTCCGCTTCCCGGGCGCGGGCGGGGAGGGAGACGTCGGGCCGGTGACGCTGCGCCAGCGGGGGTTGGCCGCGATGATCAACGCCACCGCCGCGACCGCGATGGCGCATCATCTGCTGGGCACCGGCTTCCGCGTCGACGCGGCGGCGCGCGCCCTGGAGCGGGTCGCGCCTCCCTTCGGCCGGGGCGAGGTCATCGACGCCGGCGGCACCCCGCTCGAGCTCGTCCTGGTCAAGAACCCGGCCGGCTTCACCGTCGCGCTCGGCACCTACGGCGCCGAGCCGGTCGCGACGATGGTCGCCATCAACGACAACTACGCCGACGGTCGGGACGTCTCCTGGCTGTATGACGTGTCCTTCGAGTCGCTGCGCGAGCGGGGGGTGGCGCTGACGTCGGGCGTACGCGGCTACGACATGGCGCTGCGGCTGCGCTACGACGGGGTCGAGGTCGCCGCCGTCGAGCCGGACCTCGATGCCGCGCTCGACCGCTTCCTGGCAGAGCACCAGGGCGAGCCGATGCGCATCTTCTGCACCTACACCGCCATGATGCACCTGCGACGGCGGCTGGCCGACCAGTTCGGGCTGGCCCGCTTCGGAGAGGACCCCGACGCATGAGCGAGGAGACCGGGCGACCCGAGACCACGGTGGCGCTGCCCGACGACGTCGCCGCCATGGCCGACGTCCCCCCCGACAAGGGCGAGGTCCACGTCGTCCATCTGTACCCCCGCGAGATGAGCATCTACGGCGACCTGGGCAACACCCGCTGCCTGGCGGCCCGGCTGCGCTGGCACGGCTACCGCCCGGTCGTCCACGACCACCACCCGGGAGCGCCGTGGCCGGAGCGGGCCGACATCCTCCTGGGCGGAGGCGGTCAGGACAGCGGTCAGGTGCGGGTCACCGAGGACCTCGCGGCCCACGCCGACCGGCTGCGCGAGCTCGCCGCGGACGGACTGCCGATGCTCATGATCTGTGGGATGTACCAGCTCTTCGGGCAGGCCTTCATCACCGTGGAGGGGCAGCGGCTCCCGGGTCTGGGCATCCTCGACGTCACCACCCGCGGCAACGCCGAGCGGATGATCGGCCCGGTGGTCCTGGAGACCGGCTTCGGGTCCGTGGTGGGCTATGAGAACCACTCCGGGTCCACCGAGCTGGGCGAAGGGCAGCAGCCGTTCGGGCGGGTGCGGCACGGGATCGGCAACAACGGCACCGACGGGCACGAGGGCGCGCGGACCGGCAACGTCGTCGCGTCCTACCTGCACGGGCCGATCCTGCCGGCCAACCCGGCGCTCGCCGACGGCCTGCTGGAGATCGCCGCGACCCGCGCGACGGGGGAGTGGGCCCCCGGAGAGATCGACGACAGCATCGCCCGCGAGGCCCACGACGCTCAGGTGCGCAGGCTGCTCGGCTCCTAAGCCTGCGTCCGGAGCGCCGTCCCGCCGGGTCCGAACCACCAGGAGGCCAGCGCGAGGACGCCGACGGGCACGACCAGCAGGTGCGCGTAGATCGCGTAGAGCAGGGCCGTCGCCGACGCCGCACCGGCGTCCCCGCCGAGCAGGACGAGCAGGCCGGCAGTGCCGACCTCGGTGATGCCCAGGCCCCCGGGAGTCACGGCGAAGACCGTGAGCAGCTGCCGGAAGGTGTAGGCGCACAGGAGCGCGGCCAGGGAGACCTCGAGGCCGACGACGCGCGCCGCGAGCCAGTAGAGCCCGAAGAGAAGGGCGAACATGCCGACCATGCCCAGCGTCATCCGGAGGCCTCCGGAGCGGACCACCGACTCGATCCGGCGTCGCTGGTCGGTGATGACGTGGTCGATGCCACGGCCCTGGCGCACCGTGGCGCTGAAGGGGGCCAGGACCGCGTGCAGGACGCGGGAGACCCCTGCGGCCACTCGGTCGGAGAAGATCATGACCGAGGACACGACGATGAGCGCGGCCCCGACGAGTCCGGCGACCCAGGCCCCACGCACCACCACCTGGGGGGCGTCGACCGGGCCGGCGACGAAGACGAGGCAGCCGATGACGGGCAGGGCGATCCGGGCCAGGACGTTCCACAGGCCGGTGACCAGGAGCGAGCTCGAGATCTCCCGCTTCCGGAAATCCCAGGTGCGGAACATGAGGAAGGTCAGCGCGAGGCCGAGCGCGCCGCCGAGGGGCAGCACGTTGGCGACGAGGGAGGAGACGGCGTTGGCCTTGAGCGCCTGCAGGTGGCGCAGCCCGGGCAGCGAGCCGATGAGCACCCAGGTGTAGCAGAGCAGCCCTCCGAGCAGCAGCCCGGCCATCGCCAGGGCGGTGCCGGGCCGGACCCGGGCCAGCTGGGTGCCGATCTCGGCCCAGCTCGTGCCGAGGAAGTGCGGCAGGCCGAAGGCGATGAGCACGACCACGAGCACGAGGCCGAGGACGGAGCTGAGCGCGTCGCGCCAGGTGAGCCGGCGCAGCGCCGGGGTCGCGGGGCCAGTGCCGTCGCCGTCGTCGAGGGTGTGGGGCAGGTCTCGCACGTCGCTCACCGCCGCCACCTCACGTCGTCGTCCCCTCGTCCCTCCCCATGATGGCAGCCGGACCACGGTCGGGGCCGGGACCCGCCACGCCCGCGCGCGCCCCGCGCGGCGACAGGAGCCACCAGAGACCGACGATCGGAAGGACGAGCGGGATGAAGAGGTAGCCCTGCCCGAAGTGGCTCCAGACCGTGGCGTCGGGGAACATCTCCGGCGCGAGGTAGCTCCAGGCGCCGACGACGAGCACTCCCGCGAGCTCCACCGACAGGGCCACCAGGCTCACCCACCAGGCGCGGCGCCCGCGCAGGGCGAGCGAGACCAGGGCGACGACGTAGACGGCGGCGGCGAACGCGGACAGGGAGTAGGCCAGCGGTGCCTCGTCGAAGCGAGTCGAGATCTGCGCCGCGGAGCGGGAGACGGTGCCGATGACGAACACGAGGTAGAGCGCCAGGATGACCCGGCCCGGCCCGTGCCGACGGTCACCGGCGTGCGCGGTGGGGCTCACGCGGGGACCATCCCCACGCCATACCAGATCTGCGCGGAGCGCGCGCCCATGACGGCGACGACGAAGGCGGCCACCGCGAGCACGAACGTGCTCCAGCGGGTGCGCTCCTGCTGCGCCCAGATGAGCGCGAGCGCGGGGAGCAGCAGGATCGTCACGAGGTAGGCCCACAGCTCCCAGGTCGGGCCGACCGGGCTGGCGCCGCCGACCTGGCGACCGAGGTAGCTCGCGACGTAGGCGACGACGCCGGCCTGGAGCAGCATCGTGACCCCGACGGTGACCCGGCCCGGCGGTCGGCCGTTGAGGCCCGCGACGAGGCACAGCAGCGCGATCGCCATCCCGCCGAGCAGCAGGACCAGGGTCGGGGGGTCCAGGTAGGCCGAGCTCGGGGAGGTCGCCGCGCCGCCGGCGGCGACGGGCAGGAGGGCGGGGGTCACCCCACCAGGGTAGGCGCCGGGCTGTGGACGACCGGACGGGGCACGTCGGTGCCGCTGCCTAGGATGGGTCGCGATGAGCGGCCTCTTCGACCACCTCCCCTTCGACGCGCCCGTGCCCTCCCTGAGCTCGGGTGCGGCCAGCGGCCACGCCGACCCTGCGCGCGCGGCGGACGCGGTCGACGAGCGGGGTGTGCCCGCCTGGGCGGTGGCGGGGGAGGACCCGGGTGAGTCGGGGACCGGCCCGGGCCAGGGCCACGGTGGTGCTGCGGACACCTCCGGGGGCGCGCGTCGCGGACCTGCGGGACCCTCGGTGGCCGAGCTGCTGGCCGGGCTCAACGAGCCGCAGCGCGAGGCGGTCACCCACGAGGGCAGCCCGTTGCTCATCGTCGCCGGGGCCGGCTCGGGCAAGACGCGCGTGCTCACCCACCGGATCGCCTACCTGCTCGCCGAGCGGCACGTGCACCCCGGACAGATCCTGGCGATCACCTTCACCAACAAGGCCGCCGCGGAGATGCGTGAGCGGGTCGGTGCGCTGGTCGGGCCGAGGGCCAAGGCGATGTGGGTCTCGACCTTCCACTCGGCCTGCGTCCGCATCCTGCGACGCGAGGCGACCACCGCGGGGCTGAAGAGCTCGTTCTCCATCTACGACGCCGCCGACAGCCAGCGCCTCATGGGCCTGGTCATCCGCGACCTCGATCTGGACCCCAAGCGCTATCCCGCCCGCGCCTTCCTCGCCAAGGTGTCGAACGCCAAGAACGAGCTCATCGACGAGGAGGCCTTCGCGGCGGCCGTCGGGTCGAACAGCTACGAGCAGAAGGTGTCGGACGCCTACACGATGTACCAGCGCCGGCTGCGGGCGGCCAACGCGCTGGACTTCGACGACATCATCTCCACCACCGTGCACCTGTTGCGCGCCTTCCCGGCCGTGCGCGAGCACTACCGGCGCCGGTTCCGGCACGTCATGGTGGATGAATACCAGGACACCAACCACGCGCAGTACGCCCTCGTGCGCGAGCTGGTCGGCGTGTGGGGCGACATCGTCGACGGCGGGACCCGCGAGCTGCCGCCGGCCGAGTTGTGCGTCGTCGGCGACGCCGACCAGTCGATCTACGCCTTCCGCGGCGCCACGATCCGCAACATCGTGGAGTTCGAGGAGGACTACCCGCAGGCCCGGACCATCCTGCTGGAGCAGAACTACCGCTCGACGGCGACCATCCTGCAGGCCGCCAACGCCGTCATCGCGCGCAACCCGAAGCGTCGGGAGAAGCGGCTGTGGACCGACGAGGGGGCGGGGCAGGCGATCGTGGGCTACGTCGCCGACAGCGAGCACGACGAGGCGTCGTTCGTCGCGCGGCGGATCGACGAGCTCGCCGACGAGCGGGGCGTCCGTCCCGGCGACGTCGCCGTCTTCTACCGCACCAACGCCCAGTCGCGGGCGCTGGAGGAGGTGCTGGTCCGGACCGGGCTGCCCTACAAGGTCGTCGGGGGCACGCGCTTCTACGAGCGCCGGGAGATCAAGGACGCCCTGGCCTACCTGCGCGTCATCGCCAACCCGGCCGACGACGTCAACCTGCGGCGCATCCTCAACACCCCCAAGCGCGGCATCGGCGACCGGGCCGTCGCGGCGGTGGGCGCGCTCGCCGAGCGGGAGCGGATCGCCTTCGTGGCCGCGCTCGGACGCGCCGGCGACGCCCCCGGGATCGCCTCGCGCTCGGTCGCGGCGATCGAGGGTTTCACCGCGCTCCTGGAAGGGCTGGGCGACCTCGCCGGGCAGGAGGGCACCGGTATCGGCGACCTGCTCGAGGCCATCCTGGAGCGCACCGGCTACCTCGCCGAGCTGCGGGCCAGCCACGACCCGCAGGACGAGACCCGGGTGGAAAACCTCCAGGAGCTGGTCACGGTGGCCCGGGAGTTCGACGACAACTACCCCGAGGGTGGGCTGGTCGACTTCCTCGAGCAGGTCTCCCTCGTCGCGGACGCCGACGAGATCCCCGAGGGGGAGCAGGGCCCGGGCACGGGGGAGGAGCAGGGTGTCGTCACGCTGATGACACTGCATACCGCCAAGGGGTTGGAGTTCCCCGTCGTCTTCCTCACCGGCCTCGAGGACGGCACCTTCCCGCACCAGCGCAGCCTGGACGACCCGAGCGAGCTGGAGGAGGAACGCCGGCTGGCCTATGTCGGCATCACCCGGGCGCGCGAGCAGCTGCACCTGTCGCGGGCCGGGAGCCGCGCGTCCTTCGGGGCCCCGCAGTGGTTCCCGGCCTCCCGCTTCCTCGACGAGATCCCCGAGGACCTCGTGACCTGGGAGCGCACGGACTCCGACCGGATGAGCATGACGGGACGGCGCTCCGCGTCCGAGGGTCTGGGGCTGGGCTGGTCCGGCGGGTATGCCGGTGGTCGCGGCGGTGCGGGTGGCTACGGCTCCGGGGGTGGGGCCAGCGGTGGCGGTCGTCCCGCGGCGGTCCGGCTGGACCCGCGGGGGAGCGCGGCCAAGCGGGCGCGCAGCGACGCCGAGGAGGCCGAGCTCGCGGGCTTGTCAGCCGGCGACAAGGTCAGCCACGACAGCTTCGGTATGGGCACCGTGGTCCGTGTCGAGGGCACCGGCAAGCACACCATGGCCCACGTCGACTTCGGTGAGGCCGGGGTCAAGCGGCTCCTGGTCCGGGTCGCGCCCCTGGTCAAGCTCTGAGCTCACTCGACCGGCCAGTCCCGCCTGGGCAGCCCCACACTTCCTGGGAAGCCCCACGGGTGCCTGGCCGCTCCACGTCTCGCGGGGAGCCCCACGGTTGCCGGCCGGCCCCACGTTCCCTGGCAAGCCCCACCGATGCAGCAGTGGGGATACCCGCCAACCGCGGGGCCGGCGAGTGAGCGTGGGGCCGGAGGGCCTTGCCCACCACGGGACCGCCAGGAAACGGAGGGCCACGACGACGGGGCCTGGTCGCGCCGCGGTCATCGGGGCTGGCGTCGTGGGAGCGGACGGGACCCGCTGCGATAGTGTGCGGCGCAGGGCCACCGACGGCTCCGGGAGGGATCCCGGCGACTCGGCGGGCGGCATACCGGAGCAGTGCAGACGACCACCGACAGACGGGAAGCGACACCGTGGATCTGTTCGAATACCAGGCACGTGACCTCTTCGAGAAGCACGACGTGCCCGTGCTGGCGGCCGAGGTCGTCACCGAGGCGTCCGACGCGGGGCCTGCGGCCGAGCGCATCGGCGCGCAGAGCGGCGGTGTCGTGGTCGTCAAGGCCCAGGTCAAGGTCGGCGGACGGGGCAAGGCTGGTGGAGTCAAGCTCGCCAAGAGCCCGCAGGAGGCGGAGGACGCCGCCGGACAGATCCTCGGCATGGACATCAAGGGCCACACCGTCGGCGCGGTCATGATCGCGCAGGGCGCCAAGATCGCCGAGGAGTACTACTTCTCGCTGCTGCTGGACCGCGCCAACCGCTCGCTGCTGGCCATGTGCAGCAAGGAGGGCGGGATGGACATCGAGACCCTCGCGGAGGAGCGCCCCGAGGCGCTGGCGCGGGTCGCGGTGGACGCCAACACCGGCATCGACGACGCGAAGGCCCGGGAGATCCTGGAGCAGGCCGGCTTCGACAGCGGCGACGTGGACGCGATCGCCCCGGTGCTGGTGCGGCTGTGGGACGTCTACAAGAACGAGGACGCCACGCTCGTCGAGGTCAACCCACTGGTCACGACCGAGGACGGCCAGGTGCTGGCGCTCGATGGCAAGGTCACCCTCGACGGCAACGCCGACTTCCGGCACGAGGACCACGGCTCCCTCGAGGACGCCGCCTCCGCCGACCCGCTGGAGGCCAAGGCCAAGGGGCTGGGCCTCAACTACGTCAAGCTCGACGGCAACGTCGGCATCATCGGCAACGGCGCCGGGCTGGTCATGTCGACGCTCGACGTCGTCGCCTACGCCGGCGAGGACCACACCGGTGGCAAGGCCAAGCCGGCGAACTTCCTCGACATCGGCGGCGGCGCGTCCGCCGAGGTGATGAGCAACGGACTCGACGTCATCCTCGGCGACGAGCAGGTGAAGTCGGTCTTCGTCAACGTCTTCGGCGGCATCACCGCCTGCGACGCGGTTGCCAACGGCATCGTCAAGGCCCTGGAGATCCTCGGCGACGACGCCACCAAGCCGCTCGTCGTCCGCCTCGACGGCAACAACGTCGAGGAGGGCCGCGCCATCCTCGCCAAGGCCGCCCACCCGCTGGTCACCATCGAGGAGACCATGGACGGCGCCGCCCGCAAGGCCGCCGAGCTCGCCGCCAACTGACCCGCACGACCTCCCGAGAGAGAAGTAGAAGACCACTATGGCGATCTTTCTGAACCACGACTCCAAGGTCATCGTGCAGGGCATGACCGGCTCCGAGGGTATGAAGCACACCCAGCGGATGCTGCGCTCCGGCACCGCCGTCGTCGGCGGGGTGAACCCGCGCAAGGCCGGGCAGACCGTCGACTTCGAGGACGGCGTGCAGGTGCCGGTCTTCGGCTCCGTCGCCGAGGCCATGGAGGCCACGGGGGCCAACGTCTCCGTGCTCTTCGTGCCCCCGGCCTTCACCAAGGCGGCCGTCGTCGAGGCGGTCGACGCCGGGATGCCGCTGGCCGTCGTCATCACCGAGGGCGTGCCGGTGCAGGACACCGCGGAGTTCTTCGCCTACGCGCAGGACAAGGGCGGCACCCGCATCATCGGTCCCAACTGCCCGGGCCTCATCAGCCCGGAGCAGTCCAACGCCGGCATCATCCCGGCCGACATCACCGGGCCGGGTCGGATCGGCCTGGTGTCGAAGTCGGGCACGCTGACCTACCAGATGATGTACGAACTGCGCGAGATCGGCTTCACCACCGCGGTCGGCATCGGCGGTGACCCCGTCATCGGCACGACGCACATCGACTGCCTGCAGGCCTTCGAGGACGACCCCGACACCGAGGCGATCGTCATGATCGGCGAGATCGGCGGTGACGCCGAGGAGCGGGCCGCGGCCTACATCAAGGAGCACATCACCAAGCCGGTCGTCGGCTACGTCGCCGGCTTCACCGCGCCCGAGGGCAAGACGATGGGGCACGCCGGCGCCATCGTCTCGGGCTCCAGCGGCACCGCCGAGGCCAAGAAGGAGGCCCTCGAGGCTGCCGGAGTCAAGGTCGGCAAGACGCCCACCGAGACCGCCGAGCTCATGAAGGAGATCGTCGCCGGCCTCGGCTGAGCAGACTCCCGTCCAGCGCCCCTCCCGTCCGCCTGCCCGGCGGATGCGAGGGGCGCTCGCGTGTGCAGGGCGAGCCCAGCGGCGCGCCTCCCAGGTCCCTTCCGTCCCATCGGTGACGATGGTCGCGATGACTGTGGTGGAGCGGGCCAACGATCGACGGGCCGAGCGGGGCGACGAGCACGACCTCGTGGCGTCCCGCCCGACCCTGACCCTGCGACGACTGGGGGAACTCCTCGGCGCCTCGGTCGCCGGGGCCGTCTGCGTGGCGGTCGGCGTCATCGCGGTCGCCCTGCCCACTGTGCTCGCCTGGGTCGTGGACCCGCGCAGCAGCGCCACCTTCTGGCAGACCATCGGCGTCTCGATCGACGTGTGGGCGCTGGCGCACCGCGCCCAGGTCACGACGCCTGACGCCGTGGTCGTGCTCGCGCCGCTGCTGCTCACCGCCCTGCCCCTCCTGCTGTGCTGGTATGCCGCTCGCCAGGTCGTCCTCGCCCGTCCCCACCTCGCGGGCCGGGTGCCGCGGATCGGCGGCTGGCGCTCGGCGTGGTCGGCCCTGGGAGGCTCGGACGCGTCCGCCTTCGTGCTGGGCTATCTGGGCACCGGGCTGCTGGTGGCGCACGCGGCCAGCTTCGGCATCGCGCCGGTGCGCCTGCCGAGCCTGGTGCCAGGAGCGGTGCTCGTGCCGCTGGTCGCCGTCGCCCTGGTGTGGTGGGGTGAGCACCGGCGTGAGGAGCACCCCGCCGTAGACGCCGGCCTGGCCTGGGTCGAGGGGCGCGCACCGGTCCTCGTGCGCCGCGCCGCCCCGCCCGCCATCGAGGTCCTGGTCGGGCTGGCCGCCGTGACCTTCCTGCTCGTGCTGGGCCTGCTGCTCATCCGCGGCGAGCGGATCTTCACGCTCTACGGCTCCCTCGACGCGGGGGTCGTCGGCACCGGCGTGCTCACGGTGGGTCAGCTGCTGGCCCTGCCTAACCTCATGGTCTGGTCGCTCGGGTGGCTCACGGGGTCGGGGGTCACGGTGGGCACCGTGCACGTCGGGTGGGAGCAGTCCACCCCCGGTGACCTGCCGCTGCTGCCTGTTCTCGGCGTGCTGCCCGAGCCGGGCGCGCTGCCCACCGGGATGTGGGCCATGGCGCTCGTGCCCCTCGTGGCCGGGTGCTGGATCGGCTACCGTAGCGCCGGCTCGGCCTCCCGGTTGGCGTCGTGGTGGACCAAGGCCCGGATCACCCTGGCCTCCTGCGCGATGGTGTCTGTCGTCGTGCTCGTGCTGTCCTGGTTGGCCACCGGTGGGCTGACCCCGGGCCTGCTCGGCACCGTGGGCGTCGAGCCGTGGCGGGTCGCGGGGCTGCTGCTCGCCGAGCTCGCGGTGGGCGGGATCCTCGTGATGAGCCTCCTGCACCTCACCCGTCGCCGCCTCTGAGCCGTCCCCTCCCCGATTTCGACCATGTCCTTTCGTGCCATGGCACAAAAGGACACGGTCGAAAACGGCGTAGACTCGCGCGCCGTGAGTGCTGACCGGAGCCCCGCCCGCGTCGTGGCCCTCGTGTCCGGGTCCGGCACGCTGCTCGAGGCCGTGCTGGAGGCCTCCGCCGATCCCGGGTATGCCGTGCAGGTCGTCGCTGTCGGAGCCGACCGGGAGGGGATCGAGGGGCTCGCGCGGGCCCGGCGCCGCGGCATACCGACCTTCGTCGCCCAGGTGCAGGACCACCCCGACCGGGCGGCCTGGGACGCCGCGCTCGCGGACCAGATCGCGACATACCGCCCCGACCTGGTGCTCTCGGCGGGCTTCATGAAGATCCTGGGACCAGCCGTGCTGGCGACACAGCGGGTCGTGAACACCCACCCAGCGCTGCTCCCGAGCTTTCCGGGGGCGCACGGGGTGCGCGACGCCCTCGCGCACGGGGTGACGGTCACCGGGTGCACGCTGCACGAGGTCGATGCGGGCGTCGACTCCGGCCCGATCCTGGCGCAGCGGGCCGTCGAGGTGCGGCCCGACGACACCGAGGAGAGCCTGCACGAGCGGATCAAGGTCGCCGAGCGCGAGCTGCTCGTGGCGGCGCTCCCCGGGCTCGCGCGCCGCTGAGCAGGACCTCCGCCCGACCGTAGAATTCGACCACGGGAAGTGTCGCCATGGCGCGAGAACCCGTGGTCGAATGCGGCGGGGGCGTCGCTAGACTGGCCGCACACGACTGGCGCAGGTGGGACAACCACCGGGGAGTGCACACGTCGGGCATCGCCCGCCTGGGTGTCCGCACCGTCCGTCGACGGCCCCAACCGTCGGAGCGCACCCAGGAGCGACCCACGTGAGCAGCCCCAGCACGCCCGAGTCCACCACCCCCACCCCCGACGAGCGTCGTCCGATCCGCCGCGCCCTGGTCTCGGTCTACGACAAAGCCGGGCTGGACGAGCTGGTCACCGGCCTGCACGAGCACGGCGTCGCCCTCGTCTCCACGGGTGGGTCCGCCGCCCGCATCGAGAGCCTGGGGATCCCGGTCACCCGGGTCGAGGAGCTGACCGGCTTCCCGGAGTGCCTCGACGGCCGGGTCAAGACCCTGCACCCCAGGGTGCACGCCGGCCTGCTCGCCGACACGACCAACGCCGAGCACCTGCGTCAGCTGGAGGAGCTGGGCGTGGAGGGCTTCGACCTCGTCGTCTGCAACCTCTATCCCTTCGCCGACACGGTCGCCTCCGGTGCGTCGCCGGCCGAGTGCGTCGAGCAGATCGACATCGGGGGGCCCTCGATGGTGCGCGCCTCGGCGAAGAACCACCGCAGCGTCGCCGTCGTCACGAGCCCCACGGCATACCCCGAGGTCCTGGAGGCGGCTGCCTCGGGCGGCTTCACCCTCGATCAGCGCATCGCGCTGGCCGCGCAGGCGTTCGTCCACACCGCGACGTATGACGTCGCCGTCGCCTCGTGGATGGTGGCGCACGCGCCCACGGTGCCTGACACGGATCACCGGCCCGACGGCAGCGACTTCCCCCACTGGATCGGCGCGACCTGGGACCGCGCCGCCGTGCTCCGCTACGGCGAGAACCCGCACCAGCGCGCGGCGCTCTATACGAACGGCCACCAGCCGACCCCCGGGCTGGCCCAGGCCGAGCAGCTCGGCGGCAAGGAGATGTCGTTCAACAACTATGTCGACGCCGACGCCGCCCGGCGCGCCGCCCACGACCACGGCGACCAGCCGACGGTCGCGATCATCAAGCACGCCAACCCGTGCGGGATCGCGGTCGGCGCCGACATCGCCGACGCGCACGCCAAGGCGCACGCGTGCGACCCGGTCTCGGCCTTCGGCGGCATCATCGCGACCAACCGGCCGGTGACCGAGGCGATGGCCCGGCAGGTCGCCGACGTCTTCACCGAGGTCGTCGTGGCCCCGGACTTCGAGCCCGGCGCGCTCGAGGTGCTCGGTGCCAAGAAGAACCTGCGGCTGCTGCGGGTCGCCTCGCCGCGGACCGGTGGCCTCGAGACGCGCGCCGTCGACGGCGGCCTGCTCGTGCAGGCCGTGGACGCGATCGACGCCGAGGTGGAGGGTGGCGGCGACGCCGCCGCCCGGTGGCGCCTCGTGGCGGGTGACCCCGCCGACGACGCCACGCTCGCCGACCTGCAGTTCGCCTGGCGCGCCGTGCGCGCCACCAAGTCCAACGCGATCCTGCTCGCCCGCGACGGTGCCTCCGTCGGGGTCGGTATGGGGCAGGTCAACCGGGTGGACTCGTGCCAGCTGGCGGTGCGCCGGGCAGGCGAGCGGGCCGCCGGTGCCGTGGCTGCCTCGGACGCCTTCTTCCCCTTCGCCGACGGGCTGCAGGTGCTGCTCGACGCGGGGGTGCGGGCCGTGGTGGCCCCGGGCGGGTCGATCCGGGACGAGGAGGTCGTCACCGCGGCGCAGGAGGCCGGCGTGACGATGTATGTCACGGGCACCCGCCACTTTGCCCACTGACGCGGGGCGGCAGCCGGGCGAACCGCCTCTGCTGACCCCGCTGCTGGCTGCCGCCGTCTGCGGTTGCGCCGCTGCAGTCACGGGCCAACGGCGAGCGGGCGGGCGACCTGGGGGCCCTCGGGGCGGCCACGGTGGTGGCAGACATTCGGCAGCGCCACCCTGGCCGTCCTCGGCGCTCTCACCGTCCCGGCCGCGGGGCGCATGCCGGGGCCGGTGAACGCGGACCTGCCGTGGTGGGCGTGGAGCGGGGGAGTGCTCGGGATCGTCTTCATCGTGCTGTCGGCCTGGGCGGTGCAGCACCTGCCGGTGCTCGTCTTCGTGCTGGTCACGGTGACCACCCAGCTGGCCGTCGGGGTGGCGCTCGACGCGCTGGCGCCCGGGGGTGGGGCCCTGCTGGGGCCGCAACTGCTGCTGGGTGTCGGCGTCACCCTGGTGGCCTCGGTCTGGGCGGCGCTGGCGCGACGGCGGGCGCGGGTCGCCGCCCGCGTCCGTGCCTGACCGCCCTCGTCCCGCAGATCGACCACCGTTACGCTCGTGCCATGGCGACCCTCGTGATCACCGTCATCGGAGACGACCGCCCCGGCCTGGTGAGCGCGCTCGCCGACGTGGTCGCGGAGCATGGAGGCAGCTGGGGGCGCAGCCAGCTGGCCGAGCTGGCCGGCAAGTTCGCCGGCATCGTGACCGTGGAGGTGCCCGACGAGCGGGCGGGGGAGCTGAGCGCCGCGCTCGAGGGGCTCACGGGGGTCCTGGACACCACGGTCCACACCGCCGACTCGATCACGGCCGAGGCTGCCGATGCCTCGGCGTCGCGGCCCTCCTTCCACCTCGATCTCGTGGGCAACGACCGGCCTGGGATCGTCAAGGAGATCACGGGGGTCCTGGCGGAGCAACGGGTGTCCGTCGAGGACCTGCAGACCAAGGTCGTCCCGGCCCCGCAGGCCGGGGGCGACCTCTTCGCGGCCCGCGCCAGCGTGCGCGCGCCCGAGGACGCCGACGTCTCCGGCCTGCGGGCCGCGCTCGAGCGGCTCGCCGGCGAGCTGCTCGTCGACATCAGCTTCGACGCCGACGAGCAGATCGACTGGGAGTGAGTCCCGAGACCCGACCGGGCGCCGACCTGGACGGTCCGTGCGGTGGTGAGGGACGGCATACCCGAGCAGCGGACATGCCGGGCGGGGCGGGCGAGCCGGGCTGCGGACGCCCCCTAGACTCCCGTCCATGAGCGCGACGACCCTCGACGGCAGGGCCCAGCTGGCCACGATCAAGGACGAGCTGCGGGGGCGGGTCGAGGCCCTCGCCGAGCGGGGTGTCGTGCCGGGGCTCGCGACGGTGCTCGTGGGGGACGACCCGGCGAGCGCGTGGTACGTCGGCGCCAAGCACAAGGACTGTGCCGAGATCGGCATCGCCTCGATCCGGCGGGACCTGCCGGCAGGCACGGGCCAGGACGAGGTGCTCGGCGCCGTCGACGAACTCAACGCCGACCCCGCGGTGACCGCCTTCCTGGTCCAGCAGCCGACCGGGCTCGACGAGTTCGCGATCCTCTCCCGGGTCGACCCCACCAAGGACGTCGACGGGCTGCACCCGACCAACCTCGGCTCGCTGGTCATGAACGAGCCGGCGCCGCTGCCGTGCACACCGATCGGGTGCGTCGAGCTGCTGCGGCGGTATGACGTGCCGCTGGCCGGCGCGGAGGTCGTCGTCATCGGGCGCGGTCTGACGGTCGGTCGCCCGCTGGGTCTCATCCTCACCCGACGCAGCGAGAACGCCACGGTCACCCTCTGCCACACCGGCACGCGCGACCTGGCGGCGCACACTCGGCGGGCCGACGTCGTCGTCGCCGCCGCGGGCGTGCCGGACCTCATCACGCCGGACATGGTCAAGCCGGGTGCTGCCGTGCTCGACGTTGGCGTCGCGCGGCGCGAGGGCAAGATCGCCGGTGACGTGCATCCCGACGTCGCCGAGGTCGCGGGCTGGCTCACGCCCAATCCGGGCGGGGTGGGACCGATGACACGGGCGATGCTGCTGACCAACGTCGTCGAGGCTGCGGAGCGGGCCGCGGCGGGGGCGGCCCCCGACGCGTGAGCACCGACCCCGAGGAGACCGGGTCGATCTCCGGCGCCCCGCGCCAGCCGCTGGGCGTCTGGTGGGTGGGCGTGGTCGGCGTCGTGCTCGCCGGTCTGCTCCTCGTGTCGCAGAACCTGCGTGCCTACGGGTATGCCGTCGGCGCGACCCTCCTGCTGCTCGCCCTGCTGCGGGCGATGCTCCCCGCAGATCGCGCCGGCGGTCTGGTGGTGCGAGGTCGGGTCGTCGACGTGCTCACGCTCCTGACCCTCGGCCTGGCGATCGCCGTCCTCTCCTCGACCCTGCGCCTGGGCTCCCCCTGACCGAGAGCCTCGGCTGCCGGAGCGGACAGACCAGGCTCTCGGTCAGGCTGAGCTGAGCGGGGGACGACGCGTCGTCAGACGAGGCCGAGGTCGGTGACCGTCGCGCGCTCTTCGGAGAGCTCGGCCACCGAGGCGTCGATCTTGCCGCGGGAGAAGTCGTCGATCTCGAGGCCTTGGACGATCTCCCAGTTCCCGTCGCGCGTGGTGACGGGGAAGGAGCTGATGAGCCCCTCTTCGACGCCGTAGGAGCCGTCCGACCGCACCGCCATCGAGACCCAGTCGCCCTCGGGTGAGCCGAGCAGCCAGTCGCGGGTGTGGTCGATCGTCGCCGACGCCGCGGAGGCCGCGGAGGAGGAGCCGCGGGCCTCGATGATCGCGGCGCCGCGCTTGGCGACCGTCGGGATGAAGGTGTCCTCGATCCAGGTCTGGTCGCCCACGGCCTCGGCGGCGTTGCGCCCGCCGACCTGGGCGTGGAACAGGTCGGGATACTGCGTGGCCGAGTGGTTGCCCCAGATCGTCATGTGGCTGATGTCCGTGACGGGGGAGCCGACCTTCTGGGCCAGCTGGGCGATCGCCCGGTTGTGGTCCAGCCGGGTCAGGGCGGAGAAGCGCTCGGTCGGGATGTCGGGGGCGTTGCTCATCGCGATGAGCGCGTTGGTGTTGGCCGGGTTGCCGGTCACCGTCACCCGGACGTCGTCGGCGGCGTGGTCGTTGAGCGCCTTGCCCTGGGCCGTGAAGATGGCGCCGTTGGCCTCGAGGAGGTCACCGCGCTCCATACCCTTGCTCCGCGGGCGGGCGCCCACGAGCAGGGCGACGTTGACGCCGTCGAAGACGACGTTGGGGTCGTCGCCGGTCTCGACACCGGCGAGCAGCGGGAAGGCGGAGTCGTCGAGCTCCATGACGACCCCCTCGAGCGCGCCCAGCGCCGGGGTGATCTCCAGCAGACGCAGCTCCACCGGGGTGTCCGGCCCGAGCAGCTCGCCGGAGGCGATGCGGAAGAGCAGGCTGTAGCAGATCTGGCCGGCCGCGCCGGTGACCGCGACCTTGACGGGGGTGTTCACGTGGGTGACCTTCCTCGAGGCGGACTTCGAGGGCGTCGCGCCCGCGCCAGCGTGGCGGGGCGTCAGCGCCGCTGCGGCCGACGCTAGCATCACGCCAGGGCCTGCTGACGTCGCGGTCGCGACGCGGCAGGCGGACCAGACACGGCACGAGGAGTAGGCGATGGGAATTATCGACCGGGTGCGCGAGACGCTCCAGGCGGCGGGCAGCCGCGCCGGGCAGTTGTTGCCTGGACAGCGCAACGGGCGGACCGATGCCCGCGACCGGCGGGCCCGGCCCGCCGACGAGGGGCATCAGCCCCAGGGCGCGACGCCGTTCCTGCACGAGGAGGGCGAGGCAGCTGAACGGGAGGGCGACGGTGCGTCGGCGCCGGCCCAGGCAGCCGGTCGCCGCACGCACACCCTGCAGCCGGGGGAGACGCTGGAGGACCTCGCGCAGCGGTATGCCGTGAGCGTCGAGGAGATCGTCGCGCTCAACGGGATCGAGGACGCCGAGCTCGTCTTCGCCGGCCAGGTCTTCCGGCTGCCCTGAGCCGGCGCCGACCGGGGAATTCCACCATGGGTTGTCGCGCCATGGCACGAGAAGCCGTGGTCGAACTCGTCAGCCGGTGAGGGTGTAGTCCGCCCGGGTGTGCCAGACGCCGTCGCCGTGGTGGACGTAGAGCCGGAAGCCGGAAGCAGGGTAGGAGCAGCTGAAGCCGGCGAGATCCAGGAAGGCCCGGTCGAGCTCGGCCTCGGGCAGGTCGTGCACCAGGGTGACGTGCGGGTGGTAGGGGAAGTCGAGGGCCCGGCTGACCGGCCCGGACCGCACGGCGCGCTCCAGTCGCTCGCAGTTGGCCACCCCCTTGGCGACCTGCACGAAGACGACGCCCGAGACGGGCCGGAAGGTGCCGGTGCCGCGCAGCAGCACCTCGAACGGCGCATGGGTGCGCGCCACCTCGGCCAGGTGCTCCTCGAGCGCCACCACCGCGTCGTCGTCCGCCGGGGTCGGCGGCAGCAGGGTGATGTGCGTCGGGATGTGCCTGGCGCGCTCCTCGCCGTAGCCGACCCGCAGCCGCTGCAGGTGAGAGCCCCACGGCTCGGGGACGGGGAGCGCCACGCCGACGACGGGAGTGGGGCTCGGCCGGTCAGGGAGTGCGGCAGGGCTCACGAGCGGACACCCTACCCCTCCGGGTGAGGCGCGCGGCTGGCTCAGGCGACGGACCGGGTCGCGCCGTGCACGGCCTGGGAGTAGTGGTCGACCAGCTGGTCGACCAGGGCGGGCCAGGAGCGCTCCTCCACGCGGCGGCGGCCCGCGGCGCCCATCTCCGCGCGGAGTCCGGCGGCCGCCGGACCGACCAGCGGTTCCACCGCGGCGCGCAGCGCGCCGGCCACGTCCGGGTCGAACAGATCCCCGGTGCGACCGACCTCGATGAGGTCGACCGGGCCGCCCCGGCCGGGGGCCACGACGGGCAGTCCTGCCGCGGAGGCCTCCTGCAGGGTCTGGCCGAAGGTCTCGCGGGTGCCGGTGTGGACGAAGACGTCAAAGGCGGCATAGGCCTGGGCCAGCTCCGGCCCCTCGCGCCGCCCGAGGAAGACCGCCTCGGGCATCTGGGCCTGCAGCATCTCCCGGCTCGGCCCCTCGCCGACGAGCACGAGGCGGGTGCCGGGCAGACCGGAGAGCTCGGTCAGCCGGTGCAGCTCCTTCTCCGGAGCCAGCCGACCGACATACCCCAGCACGGTCTCCCCGCGCGGCGCGAGGCGCTCCTTCAGCGCGACCGACCCGGGGTCGGCGCGTCGCTCGGGGTGGAAGAGGTCGGAGTCGACACCGCGGCCCCAGAGCGCGATGCGCGGCACCTGGTGCGCGGCCAGGTCCTCGAGCGCCGAGGTGGACGGCGCGAGGGTGAGGTCGGCCTGCTCGTGGATGCGCCGGATCCAGCGCCAGGCGGCCCGCGCCGTGAGGTCCCCCGCGGGCCCGGCGTGCTGCCGGATGTAGGACGGCATGTCGGTCTGATAGATGGCGACCGAGGGTATGCCGAGGGCCCGCGCCGCGACGAGGCCGCGGACGCCGAGGACGAAGGGTGAGGCGACGTGCATGACGTCCGGGCGGAAGCGGTGCAGCACCGTCTCGATCTCGTAGGACGGCAGACCGACCCGGAACTGCCGGACCGGCACGCTGGTCACCGTGTGGACCGGGAACCCGGCGTAGTGCTCCGGCGTCATCACCGGGCTCCACGGGCTGGTCCCTGGCGCGATGACGAGCGCGTCGTGCCCCTGGGCGCGCAGGCACTCCAGCACCTTGCACACGCTCGTGGTGACGCCGTTGAGGGCTGGGAGGAAGGACTCGGTGACGATCGCGACCCGCACGTGCTCCAGCCTGGGGGCGCTCGGTGAGTCGGCGGCGGCGTCGGGGGGTGTGTCGGATGACCGGCGGGTGACGAGCGGATGGCCGATGCCGTCGCGGAGTCGGCGACGGGCTCCACGGGTGGGGTGGTCCGGCGGTCGGCGGGCTGGTTCGGTGCTCAGGTCAGGTCCTCCCGGCCCAGCCGCTGCAGGGTCGCGACGACCGAGCGCACGTCCTGGCAGCGGTCCCGGGTCGTCACGAGCAGTGCGTCCGGAGTGTCGACAACCACGACGTCACGCAGACCCAGGGTCACCACGGTGCGGCCGCCGTGCGCCGCGACGATGCCCGTCGTGTCCTCGCCGACGACCTGGCTCTGCGCCCCGAGCACCCGCAGCCCTGGGTGCTCGGTGCTCTCCTCGAGCAGGGTGGCCAGCGAGGCGAAGTCACCCACGTCGTCCCATCCGAACCCGGCCGGGACGACCGCCACGCGGCCCGCCTCGGCCGCCGGCTCGGCCACGGCGTGGTCGATCGCGATCTTGGTCAGCGACCCCCACAGCTGGGAGAGCTGGCCCGGGTCGGCGGCGATCTGGCGCAGCAGCCGGGTCATCTCGGGGTGCTCGTCGGCGAGCAGGTCCAGCAGCGTGGTCGCGCGGACGACGAAGATGCCGGCGTTCCACAGGTAGTCGCCGTCGGCGAGGTAGTCCTCGGCGCGGGAGCGCTCCGGCTTCTCGACGAATGCCTGGACGTGCCGGACGGTCGGCGCCTCGGCGAGCGACCGGGTGTCGCCGACGCGGATGTAGCCGAACCCGGTCGCGGGATAGGTGGGCTGGATGCCCAACGTGACCAGCGCTCCGGCACGGGCGGCGACCACCGCCTGCCGGACGCACTCGGCGAAGAGCTCCTGGTCGTCGATGACGTGATCGGCCGCGAAGGAGCCGAGGATCGCGTCCGGGTCGCGCCGCTCCAGCACCGCGGCCGCCAGCCCGATCGCGGGCATGGAGTCGCGCGGGGCCGGCTCGCGCAGCAGGTCGGCGGGACCGAGGTGCGGCAGCTGCTCGCGCACGGCCTCGGCGTGCCGGGCGCCGGTGACGACCAGCATCCGGTCGCCCACGAGCGGCGCCAGCCGGTCTGCCGTGGCCTGCAGGAGGGACCGGCCGCTGCCGGTGAGGTCGTGCAGGAACTTGGGCGAGGCCTTCCGGGAGAGCGGCCACAGCCGGGTCCCGACGCCACCGGCCGGGATGACGGCGGTGAGGTCGGACAGCTCGGCCCGCAGGTCCTCGGCCGGGGTCGCCCCGGCTCGGCTGGGGGTGCTCACCCGCTCCAGTCTAGGGTGCTTCCATGCCCGATCCCGGAGCCTCGCCGACCGTGCGCCGCGCCACCGCCGCGGCCCTGCGCTCGGCCGGGCGGACGGCATACCGTCACGTGGCGCGACCCGCCCTGTGGCGGCTGGACGTCGAGCGCGCCCACCACGGCACCGTCGCTGCCGCGCAGGTCCTCGGCAGCACCCCCGTCACGCGGGCGCTCGCCGGATTCGGTGGGTATGCCGTGGAGCCGGGGCCCGAGGTCGAGCTGCTCGGGCTGCGCTTCCCGCACCGGGTGGGGCTGGCTGCGGGTATGGACAAGGACGGGCGCGGGGTGGCGACCTGGGGAACGCTGGGCTTCGGCCACGTGGAGCTCGGCACGGTCACCGCCCGGCCGCAGCCGGGCAATCCGCGCCCTCGCCTGGTGCGCCTGCCCGAGAGCGGCGCGGTGATCAACCGGATGGGCTTCAACAACGAGGGCGTCCACGCCCTCGCGGCCCGGCTGCGCGAGGCCCGCGAGGCCGGGCTGGTCCGGATCCCGGTGGGGGTGAGCATCGGCAAGAGCAAGGTCACGCCCGTGGAGGACGCGGTGGCGGACTACCTCGTGTCGGTGGGGGAGCTGGCCGGTCTCGCGGACTACCTCGCGGTCAACGTGTCCTCGCCGAACACCCCGGGGCTACGCTCGCTGCAGGACGCGGGGCCGCTGCGTGAGCTGCTGGGCGAGGTCGTGGGAGCGGCGGACGTCCCCGTGCTGGTCAAGCTGGCGCCGGACCTCGGGGACCGGGCGCTGGAGGAGGCCGTCGAGGTGGCGGTCGAGGCGGGCTGCGGTGGGCTCATCGCCACCAACACCACGCTGTCGCGCGACGGTGTGGCGCTCACCGAGCGGGAGCGTGCCGGGGCGGAGTCCGGCGGGCTGTCCGGGGCGCCGCTCAGGTTGCGTGCCCGCGAGGTGGTGCGCCGGGTGCGTTCGCTCACGGCACTGCCCCTCATCGGCGTGGGGGGTGTCATGACCGGGGCGGACGCCGCGGCGCTGAGGGAGGCGGGTGCCGACCTGGTGCAGCTCTACACCGGTGTCGTGTATGCCGGACCCTCCCTCGTCGGTGACGCCGTCGCCGCGACCCGCTGACCCCGCCCCTCTTCGACGATTTCGACCACGGAAGTCGCGCCGGGGCTCGAATTCCCGTGGTCGACATCGGGGAGCAGGCGGATGCCGCGGGCCGCCACCCTCCGCGTATCCTGAGGAGTTGACCGCATCCCCACCCGGAGAGAGACGTTGAAGACCGACGCCACGAGCCCCCTGGGCCAGACCGCCGCACCCGTCCCGAGCAGCCTCTCCGAGGTGCTGCGCCGGGTCGAGGAGGAGGTCGACGCCCGCGGGCCACAGCTGCAGGCCTGGCGTCGCGACGTCCACCGCCACCCCGAGATCTGCTGGGAGGAGCGGCGCACCACCGAGCTCGTCGCGGGCGTCCTGTCGGGGACGGGGGCACGGGTGCGCACGCTGCCCGGGACCGGTGCCTTCGTCGACATCGGGCACCCCGACCCCGAGGTGACGATCGGGCTGCGCGCCGATCTGGACGCGCTGCCGATCGAGGAGATCACCGGGTTGCCCTTCGCCTCCCAGAACCCGGGCGCCTGCCACGCATGCGGGCATGACGTGCATACCGTCGGTCTGCTCGGCGCCGGGCTTGCGCTGGAGGCGCTCTCGGAGGAGCTCGTGGCGCGCCGGGCCGCGGTCCGCCTCGTCTTCCAGCCCGCCGAGGAGACCCACCCCGGCGGCGCCCTGCGCGTCATGGAGCAGGGAGCGCTCGTCGATGTCGACCGCATGCTCGCCGTGCACTGCGACCCCTCGATCGACGTGGGCACCGTCGGCCTGCGCGTCGGGCCGATCACGGCGGCCTCCGACCAGGTCCACGTCGTCATCACCGGGCGCGGCGGGCATACCTCGCGGCCGCACCTGACCCAGGACATCACGTATGCCCTCGCCAAGGTGGTCACCGAGGTGCCGGCGGCGCTGACCCGCCGGCTCGACCCCCGCGCCGCGGCGGTGCTCGTGTGGGGGGTCGTGCGCTCCGGCTCGGCCGCCAACGTCATCCCCGCGCAGGGGGAGGCGATCGGCACGCTGCGGATGCTGGACGCCGAGCTGTGGGAGGTCGTCGAGCCGATCTTCACGGAGATCGTCCAGGCGGTGGTGGCGCCCTACGGCGTGCAGGCCACGGTGCGATACACCAAGGGCGTGCCCCCGGTCGACAACGAGAACTCCTCGGTGGTGGCCTTCTCCAAGGCGGCGATGATGATGCTCGGGGCCGGGGCGGTGCGGCCGACCAAGCAGTCGATGGGCGGGGAGGACCTGGGGTGGTATCTCCAGGAGATCCCCGGCGCGATGGCGCGGCTCGGCACCCGGACGCCGGGTGGCCCGACCTACGAGCTGCACCAGGGCGACCTCGTCGTCGACGACGACGCCGTGCTCGTCGGGGCCAAGCTGCTCGCGGGCACCGTGTTCACCACGCTGGCGGCCGACGCCGGGGGGCAGTGAGCGGCATACCGCGCGTCCGGTGTGGGCGGAACGCGCGTCTGGTGGGCGCAGAACGTGCGGTCGGTCGGGGGTCGGGGACGCAGGACGTGCGACGCAGTGGAGGGTGCGCCGAGGGTATGCCGTGACTCACGGTGCCGCAGTGACGGCTGTGGCGATCGAGGTCACGACTTCGTCACTCTTTGCTGACGCACCCGTCATCTGTGCGCTACTCGGCCGTAGCAACCGTTAGCATCGCTTCGTCATCACCCCTTGGACGAAGGAGTTCCCGTGCGTCGGGTCCTGAAGTTTGCGACCGCCGGTGCGGCGGCCACCCTTGTCCTCGCCGCGTGCGGCGAGGCCCCCACCGAGAACGAGTCGGATGCAGGGTCCGACGCGGGCTCTGAGGAGTCGGAGGCAGCCGACGACGGCGCCGACTCGAGCGAGGCCGCCGGCGGCGATGCTTCCGCCGACGACTTCTCCGCCTGCATGGTCTCCGACGCCGGTGGGTTCGACGACCAGTCGTTCAACCAGTCCGGCAAGGAGGGCCTGGACGCCGCGGCCGAGGCCCTCGGCATCGAGACCACCGAGGTCGAGTCCCAGGCCGACACCGACTACGCCACCAACGTCTCCAACCTGGTCTCCCAGGGCTGCTCCATCACCATCGGTGTCGGCTTCCTGCTCGAGGACGCGATCCAGTCGGCGGCGGAAAGCAACCCGGACACCAACTTCGCCCTCATCGACTCCTCGTTCAGCGACGCCGACTTCAACCCGGTGGAGCTCGACAACGCCAAGCCGATCCTCTTCAACACCGCGGAGGCCAGCTTCCTGGCCGGCTACCTCGCGGCGGGCATGACGGAGACCGGCACGGTCGCCACCTTCGGTGGTCTGCAGATCCCCTCGGTGTCCGTCTTCATGGACGGCTTCGCCGACGGTGTCGACAAGTACAACGAGGACGAGGGCACCGACGTCCAGCTGCTCGGCTGGGACAAGGAGGCCCAGGACGGCTCCTTCTCCGGTGACTTCGACAACCAGAGCCAGGGCCAGACCCTGACCGAGCAGTTCATCTCCCAGGGCGCCGACATCATCATGCCGGTCGCCGGCCCCGTTGGCCTCGGTGCCGCCGCGGCCGCCGAGGGCGAGGAGGGCGTCAAGATCATCTGGGTCGACTCCGACGGCTACCTCACCGCGTCCGAGTACTCCAGCCTCATGCTCACCTCGGTCATGAAGCAGATCGGCCCGGCCGTCGAGACCACGATCACCGAGACCGTGGACGGTGGCTTCTCCAACGAGCCCTACGTCGGCACGCTGGAGAACGAGGGCGTCGGCCTGGCGCCCTACCACGACTTCGAGGGCGAGGTCCCCGAGGAGCTGACGGCTCAGATCGAGGAGTACAAGCAGCAGATCATCTCCGGCGACCTCGTCATCGAGTCCGAGAACAGCCCGCAGCAGTAAGGCCCCCGAGGTCACCGTCGTCGGTCTGACGATCGGCTGACACACCAGGTAGCGGCCCGGCCCGACGGGGCTGGGCCGCTACGCTGTCCCCCGCACGACCCGAGGCGCACGGCATACCCCTCAGGTGTCGCCTCGTCCACCCTCCCGTGAGGTGCGCATGAAGCAGGAAACCCGATGAAGCTCGAGCTCCAGGGCATCACCAAGGTCTTCGGGTCGCTGGTCGCCAACGACCACATCGACCTCGTGGTCGAGCCCGGCGAGATCCACGCCCTGCTGGGCGAGAACGGTGCCGGCAAGTCGACGCTGATGAACGTCCTCTACGGCCTCTACGACCCGGACGACGGCCAGATCCTGCTCGACGACGAGCCGGTGACCTTCAAGGGACCTGGTGACGCCGTGGCGGCCGGCATCGGCATGGTGCACCAGCACTTCATGCTCGTGCCGGTCTTCACCGTCGCCGAGTCAGTGGCGCTGGGCTACGAGCCCGCCGGGCCGGGCGGCGTGCTCAAGCTGGAGGAGGCGCGGCGCCGGGTGACCGAGATCTCCGACCGCTTCGGCTTCCACGTCGACCCCGACGCCCGCATCGAGGACCTGCCGGTCGGCGTCCAGCAGCGGGTCGAGATCATCAAAGCCCTCTCCCGCGACGCCAAGATCCTCATCCTGGACGAGCCGACCGCCGTGCTCACCCCGCAGGAGACCGACGAGCTGATCGGCATCATGGGCGAGCTCAAGGAGGCCGGCACCTCCATCGTCTTCATCACCCACAAGCTCCGCGAGGTCCGGGCGATCGCCGACCGGATCACCGTCATCCGGCGCGGGAAGGTCGTGGGGGAGGCCAGCCCCAGCTCGACCGAGACCGAGCTCGCCTCGCTCATGGTCGGTCGCTCGGTCAACCTCACCGTGGACAAGGAGCCGGCGCAGCCCGGTGACGCCGCCTTCTCCGTCGACGGGCTCTCGGTGGTGGCCGACAACGGCACCGTGCTCGTCGATGACATCAGCTTCGAGGTGCGCAGCGGAGAGATCCTCTGCGTCGCCGGCGTGCAGGGTAACGGCCAGACCGAGCTCGCCGAGGTCATCCTCGGCCTCGAGGAGGCCGACGCCGGCCGGCTGACCCTGGACGGGGAGGACCTGCGCGGCCTGGGGGTCAAGCAGCGGCTTCGGGCCGGCATCGGGTTCGTCCCGGAGGACCGGTCCACCGACGGCGTCGTCCCGAGCTTCTCCATTGCGGAGAACCTCGTCCTCGACCTCTACGACACCGAGCCCTTCGCCAAGGGCATCTCGATGAGCCCCGCGACCGTCGCGAGCAACGCCGAGCAGCGCACCGAGGAGTTCGACGTGCGCTACACCTCGGTGCAGGACCCCATCTCCACGCTCTCGGGCGGCAACGCCCAGAAGGTGGTGCTGGCCCGTGAGATGTCGCGGCCGCTGCGCCTGCTCGTCGCCTCCCAGCCCACCCGTGGCCTCGACGTCGGCTCGATCGAGTTCGTGCACCAGCGGATCGTGCGGGAGCGCGACAACGGCACTCCCGTCGTCATCGTCTCCACCGAGCTGGACGAGGTGCTCGGGCTGGCCGACCGGATCGCGGTGATGTATCGCGGCCGCATCATCGGTGTCGTCGACGCCGTGGGGGAGGACGGCACCCCCGTCAACCGCGACGTGCTCGGCCTCATGATGGCCGGCGTCCCGCTCGAGGACGCGCAGGCCCAGGCCGCCGAGCACCACTCCGTCCTGGGCCGGGCCGACCTGGACGGCGACGGCATACCGGATGAGCGGCAGCGCCACGGACGACCAGCCGAGCACACCGACCCTGCGACCACGGAGGAGGCGCCGTGAGCGACGACAACCAGCCCCATGGGTCGGACGCGGGCGAGGAGCAGTCCGTCGCCGCCACCCCGCCGGGGGAGACCGGCGCCGAAAATGCTGCGCACTCCGAGGAGACCGTCGAGACCGGCGAGCAGCCGGACGGTGGCGGCCCCACCCTGCGTGAGCAGGAGCGCCCCTCGGTGCTCTACCAGATCATGTCCGGCAGCGCCCTCATGTCGGTGCTGGCCGTCGTGCTCGCGCTCCTCATCGGCGGGCTGCTCATCGCCTTCGCCAACGAGGACACCCGGGAGGCGGCGACCTACTTCTTCGCCCGGCCGCTGGACACGATCTCCGCCGGATGGACGGCGATGACCGACGCCTACATCGCGATGTTCCGCGGCTCGGTCTTCGACTGGCAGGCCTCGACCTTCGCCGGGATGATCAAGCCGCTCACCGAGTCGATGGTCTTCGCGGTGCCGCTGATCCTGGCCGGGCTCGGCATCGCGATCGGCTTCCGCGCCGGGCTGTTCAACATCGGGGCCCAGGGCCAGATCATCGTCGGTGCCATCGTCGCCGCGTGGCTGGGCTTCGCCGTCGACCTGCCGGTCGTGGTGCACCTGCTCGTGGCGATCCTCGGTGGCCTCATCGGCGGTGCCGTCTGGGGCGGCATCCCGGGCGTGCTCAAGGCCCGCTTCGGAGCCAACGAGGTGATTGTCACGATCATGCTCAACTACATCGCGGTCTACCTCATCAGCTACATGCTCAAGCAGCCCGGCTTCAACCCCGGGCGCACCGGGCAGCGCAGCCCGGAGGTGGCGGCAGAGGCGACCTATCCGCTGCTCGTGCCGCAGTGGCTGTGGCCCGACAACGGCTTCCGGCTGCACTGGGGCTTCGTCGTCGCGATCCTGGCCACGATCTTCGTCTGGTGGCTCATGGAGCGCTCGACGATCGGCTTCCAGATCCGCGCGGTCGGGGCCAACCCAGCCGCGGCGCGGACCGCCGGCATGTCGGTCGGGCGGATCACCGTGATCACGATGGTCCTCGCGGGGGCGCTCGCCGGGCTGGCCGCCACGGGGCAGGTGCTCGGCACCGAGCGCTCGCTGACGGCCGGGGTCGCGGCCTCCTTCGGGTTCGACGCGATCACCGTGGCTCTGCTCGGTCGGTCGCGGCCGTGGGGCACCTTCTTCGCCGGGTTGCTCTTCGGGGCGCTCAAGGCCGGTGGCTTCCTCATGCAGTCGTTGACGGCGACACCGATCGACATCGTGCTGGTCGTGCAGTCGCTCATCGTGCTCTTCATCGCGGCGCCGCCGCTGGTCCGGACCGTCTTCCGACTCCCTGACCCTGATCGACCGCGCCGGCGCCGACGCGCCCCGGCGAAGACCCAGGAGGCGGCGGCATGAGCACCAGCACCGAGCCCCAGCACGACTCCCAGCCGGCGAGCCCGTCGGACGCCTCCGGCACCACGCGGTCCTCTCGCAAGGTGAGTCTCAAGACCACGATCGTGTATGGCC
Organism: Serinicoccus sp. JS2-9; assembly: GCF_059025165.1. Classification (NCBI taxonomy): domain Bacteria; kingdom Bacillati; phylum Actinomycetota; class Actinomycetes; order Micrococcales; family Ornithinimicrobiaceae; genus Serinicoccus; species Serinicoccus sp. JS2-9. The sequence continues at coordinate 3,183,866 of NZ_CM180091.1, read as the reverse complement.
TCGCCGCCCTGGTGACGCTGCTCGCGTGGGTGCTCCGCACCCCGGCGGACGTCGTCACCACCTTCCAGCTCGGCGCCAGCAGCGACATGATCCGCATCCCCAACATCCCCGCGCCCTCGCTGGTGACGCTGCTCGTCTTCCTCGTGGTCATGCTGGCCGCCCTCGTGTGGTCGGTGCTGCGCTACCGCGCGCGGCGGCCGGTGCCGGTCTGGCTGCACGTCATCGTCGGCGTCGCCTTCGTCCTGGCGTTCCTCACCTACATCGGCGCGGGCGAGCGCACCGTCATCCCCATGGTGGCGCTGCTGCAGGGCGCCCTGGCCCTGTCGGTGCCGCTCGTCTTCGGCGCCATGTCCGGCGTCATCTGCGAGCGCTCGGGCATCATCAACATCGCCATCGAGGGGCAGCTGCTCTTCGGCGCCTTCGCGGGCGCCGTGATCGCCTCGGCGGTCGGGTCCGGCTACGCCGGGCTCATCGCCGCGCCGATCGCCGGTGGCCTCGTGGGCGCGGCGCTCGCGTGGTTCGCGGTGAGCTTCCGGGTCAACCAGATCATCGTCGGCGTCGTGCTCAACACGCTCATCATCGGCCTGACCGGCTTCCTGTTCTCCACCGTGCTCTCGGACAACAAGGAGCTGTGGAACTCGCGCCAGCCGTTGCCGCGGATCCCGGTCCCGCTGCTGTCCGACCTTCCGGTGATCGGCCCGGTGCTCTTCAACCAGACGATCCTGGTCTACCTCATGTATGCCCTCGTCTTCGGGCTGCAGTTCATGCTCTTCCGCAGCCGCTGGGGGCTGCGCACCCGCGCCGTGGGGGAGCACCCCAAGGCGGCGGACACGGTGGGCATCAAGGTCAACGTCCGGCGGGTGTGGAACACCATCCTGGGTGGCGCGATCGCCGGCCTGGGTGGTGCGTTCTTCACCGTCGGGTCCGGGCTCGCCTTCGGGCGGGAGATGAGCGCCGGGCAGGGTTACATCGCGCTGGCGGCGATGATCCTGGGCAAGTGGAATCCGTGGGGTGCGGTCATGGCCGCACTGCTCTTCGGCTTCTCCAAGAACCTCGGCAACGTGCTCTCCACCACAGGTGCGGGTGTGCCGTCGGAGCTGCTGCTCATGCTGCCCTACGTCATCACCATCCTCGCCGTCGCCGGCTTCGTCGGGCGGGTCCGCCCGCCGGCCGCGGAGGGCGTGCCCTACACCAAGAGCTGAGCCGGACGTCCCGGTGATCCGGGCGAGCGGCATACCGGAACCATCGAGATCGAGGAGGAGACGTGGCTGAGATCGACTGGCAGCCGCTGCACGAGCGGGCTGTGGAGATGACCCGGCGCTCCTACGCGCCCTACTCCGGCTATCCGGTCGGGGTGGCCGGGCTCGTCGACGACGGGCGCGTGGTCGCGGGGTGCAACGTGGAGAACGCCGGGTATGGCGTCACGCTCTGCGCCGAGTGCGGCATGGTGTCCGAGCTGGTCGCCGGTGGCGGCGGTCGGCTGGTCGCGGTGTGGTGCGTGAACGGGCAGGGCGAGACGATCATGCCGTGCGGACGCTGCCGCCAGCTCGTGTGGGAGCACGGGGGCGCGGACTGCCTGCTGCAGACGCCGCAGGGCGTGCTGCGGATGGACGAGGTGCTGCCCCAGGCGTTCGGGCCGGAGGACCTCGACCGGGGCTGAGAGCGCGCCGGACCTCCCGGCGTGCACAACGGCCCTAAAACGGCATACCCGCAGGAAGGGTGTCAATGTGCACGCCGGCCGGTCCGGGTCTCGGCGGGCCGCGCCGTGCTCTGTGTGCGAGCCTGATGCCATGGATCAGCTCCTGGTGAAGCTCAAGCAGCCGGGTGAGTGCGCGTTCTCCTACGCCTGTGCCTTGCTCCAGGAGGATCATCACGGCAGCTGGCTGCTGCTTGAGCGGGGGGCGGCGTGGCACGCGCCGCACGACCAGGGTCACCTGGCGTTTCCCGTCGTCGTGCTGATCCCCCGTGCCGACTGGTGGGTCGCCTGGTGGGTGCCCCGGTCGGAGGATGAGCGTCTCGAGGTGGACGTCTGCGTGCCGGCGCAGCGGCGAGGGACGGGCTGGAGCTTCGTGGATCTCGAGCTGGACGTCTTCCTGCATCGGGACTCGGGCGAGGTCACGGTCGAGGACCGCGACGAGTTCGACGAGGCGGTGGAGCTCGGGGTGATGTCGCCGGACCACGCGAGGGAGGCCGAGCGGGTCACCGGCGAGCTGGTCCGGCGGCTCGAGGAGGACACCGCCGCGTGGGTGGCCGAGGGTTGGGCACTCCTGGACGCAGCCCAGGTCCGGACACGGTCGTGAGGACCTATCGCCCGGACGTCGCGCCGTACCGTTCGGCGTGCACCACGAGGCCTACGGTCGGCATACCGGCTGGATGGGGGAGCGTTGTGCACGCCGGGAGGTCCGGCGCCGGCGGGACGTGTCGGGCTCGACGGCGCGGGAAGGCCAGACGGACGAGACGCGGGTCTCAGGAGGACGCGCGACCCGAGAGCCGAGACGTGGCATACCCGATAGCGGCGACGGCCGCCGCGCCGACCAGGGCGCGCACGACCACGTGACGCACCCGCCGGCTCAGGCTCCGCGAGAGCCCCATGGCGACCATGCAGACCACCCCGAGGGCCGCTCCCGCCACGCCGAGCAGCACCGCCACACCGATCCACCAGACGTGTAGGTCGGGCCGGCCGAGGTCGTAGACGGAGGGGGACGGCGTGCCGAGCAACGGGTAGAGGACCACCAGGGCGGTGGTCGCCGAGACGATCCCCGGCAACATGCGGTGCGGTGCCTGGTGCCACCCGTCGTGGTGGGCCTCCCAGGCGATGATCGGGCCGGCGAACGGGAAGGTCGTCAGCCCACCGAAGACACCCGAGATGATGCCGGCGAAGGTCAGGTCCTCGGTAGCCTCCCGGCTGCGCTCGTAGCGCCGGCCCACCGCGGTCCCGATGCCGCCACCGAGGGTCCGAGAGGAGCCTCCGGCCCGACCGAGCCACCGCCGGCCAGGCCCAGCAGGCCGTAGCCGAGCGCGCGGCGCGGCGGCACCTCGCCCTCGATCACCTCAGCGACGAAGTTTGGGTCGTCGCCGGTCAGCCCCGTGCGGTGGTGCACCACGCCCACCGCCGCACCGGCCGCGAACCACGATGAGCACGCCGGTGAGCGAACCGGTGAGCAGGCCGAGCGGAGCACGTCCCTCGTCCCAGAGCAGGCTGGTGACGAGGTGCTCGACGCCGAGGTAGACGACGCAGGCCAGCCCGGCGAGGACGCCCACGGCGACCGAGCCGACCAGCACCCGCCAGAAGTGCGGCCGCGCCGAAGGGCTGGTCGCTCACGAGCCGGCGGAGGCGCCGCCGAGCAGGCAGGCGCGGGGCAGGCCCGCCTGCAGCGCGAGCTGGGCCGCCTCGGGGCTGCGCGCGACGTAGAGCGCCTGCCCGCCGAGCCCCGCGACCCGCTCCTGCAGCGGCGCGATGGTCCCCGCGTCGACCACCACGCGACCCTGCTCCGGCGGCAGGAAGGTGTCCTCCCCGAAGGTGCCGGACCGGTCGGTGCGGGCGACCTTCGTCACGTCGACCGGGCGCTGGCTCATCGCCTCGGCCAGCAGCCGGAGCGTCCCTGCGCCCTGCCCCGTGGGCTCACCGCCGTCGACGGGTGTGGAGAAGCGCACCTCGGAGGTGCCACCCTGGGTGTCGTCCGGGGCCGGGGTCGGCGCGCTCGCGGTGACCGTGGTGCCCTCGGTGACCTCACGGCCCTCGGTGACCTCCTGCAGGACCCACTTAGCCTGCCGGTCGCGGGTCATGACCGCGTAGGTGAGGGCTGGCTGCTCGTCGTCCAGGCGGGCCTCGGCGGCCACCACCAGGGCGGCCGGGTCCAGCCCGACCGCCAGGCTGGTAGCGCAGGCCAGGACGGCCTCGATGCGCGGCGCGGTCACGGAGGCCACGACGCGCTCGTTGCGCACCGCCACGATGGTCGGGAACATGGGCTGCGGTGCCGACGTCCCAGTGCGAGAACGCCGCAGCAGGTCGGTCACCGGAAGAGCGACGAGGGTCATGATGTCAGCGATGAGCACGCGCGTCAGGATGTCACACCGGCGGGAGCGGCGGATCGCCCCGACGACGAGGGGGGCATGATGGCCGGTATGCAGCGCGGCAAGCAGGTGCCCTGGGCCGGGATCATCTTCGGGATCATCCTGCTGAACATCTTCACCGACATCGATCTGCCGGTCGTGCCGATCATCATCGCGGCGGTGGTGATCAGCATGGTCACCGGCTCCCGCCGGACCCGGTCGGTGGGCAGGTCGGGAGGCGGGCAGCCACCGCCGCAGCCGAATTCGTCGCCGCAGCCGCAGGACGACGACCAGCTGCCGCGCATCGACGTGCCCCGCTTCCCCGGCGACACCCCTCCGCCGCCGCTGCCGTCGCAGCGACAGGAGAGTGGGAGCGAGCAGGCTCCGTCGCCGTACGCCTCGCCGCCGAGCCTCGCGCCGCCGGAGTGGGGTCGCTCCACGCCGCAGCCGACCCCCGGTCCGGTGACGGGCGCGACCGCGGGCGGAACGGCATACCCCAGCAGCACCTCGACCGACCCCGTCGTCTCTCTCGGACAGCTCAACCTGAGCAGGCTCGCGCGCGAGCTCGACACGGCGGCCCGCGGTGGGGCGAGCGGAGACGTGACGCGGCTGTTGGGCGAGGTCGACGACGTGGTGCAGCGCTCGCAGAGCATGCTGGAAGGTGCGGCGGGAAGCCCGGGCAGCGGGCGCAGGGAGTTCGAGGCGGGGCTGCGCCGGCTGGAGCGCGAGGTGGACGCCGCGCGTCGCGAGCAGCCGCCGGGGTCGCGGGTCGGGCGGGTCGTGCGGACCTGCACCTCGATGGGCCAGACTGGGCGCTATGAGTGAATCCTTCGACGCCGTCGACATCATCCGCACCAAGCGTGACGGGGGTCAGCTGAGCCCTGAGGAGATCGCGTGGGTGATCGACGCCTACACCCGGGAGGTCGTGGCCGACGAGCAGATGTCGGCGCTGGCGATGGCGATCCTGCTCAACGGCATGGACCGCCGCGAGATCAGCGACTGGACCGCCGCCATGATCGCCTCGGGGGAGCGGATGGACTTCTCCTCGCTGTCGCGGCCGACGGCCGACAAGCACTCGACCGGCGGGGTCGGCGACAAGATCACGCTGCCGCTCGCGCCGCTGGTCGCGGCATGCGGCGTGGCCGTGCCGCAGCTCTCCGGGCGGGGTCTGGGCCACACCGGCGGCACGCTGGACAAGCTGGAGGCCATTCCCGGCTGGCGGGCGGGCCTGTCCAACGAGGAGATGATGGACCAGCTCGAGGATGTCGGTGCCGTCATCTGCGCAGCGGGGTCCGGCCTGGCCCCGGCGGACAAGCGGCTCTACGCCCTGCGCGACGTGACCGGGACCGTTGAGGCGATCCCGCTCATCGCCTCCTCGATCATGAGCAAGAAGATCGCCGAGGGCACCGGCACGCTCGTGCTCGACGTCAAGGTCGGCTCCGGGGCGTTCATGAAGACAGAAGAAGACGCGCGCGAGCTCGCCGAGACGATGGTGGCGCTGGGGCAGGACGCCGGCGTGCACACGGTCGCCCTGCTCACCGACATGTCGACCCCGCTCGGGCTCACCGCCGGCAACGGCGTCGAGGTCGCCGAGTCGGTCGAGGTGCTCGCCGGAGGCGGCCCGCAGGACGTCGTCGACCTCACCGTGGCACTGGCCCGGGAGATGCTCGAGGGCGCCGGCGTCACCGACGTCGACCCAGCGGACGCGCTCGCCGACGGCCGCGCCATGGACGTCTGGCGGCGGATGATCGAGGCCCAGGGAGGTGACCCGGACGCCCCGATGCCGAAGGCGAAGGGGAGCCAGGAGGTCCTCGCGGACGCCGACGGGGTGCTCACCCGGCTGGACGCACTCGCCGTGGGTGTCGCGGCATGGCGGTTGGGCGCCGGTCGCGCCCGCAAGGAGGACCCGGTGCAGGCCGCCGCCGGCGTGGTGCTGCACGCCAAGCCCGGCGAGGAGGTCAAGAAGGGTCAGCCGCTCATGACGCTGCACACCGACGAGGAGCAGCGGCTCGGCCGGGCGACCGAGGCGCTGGAGGGGTCCTGGGCCATCGGCACCGCCGACCAGGTCGAGACCGCCGACAGCATCGTCATCGACCGCGTGAGCTGACCCGCCGCCCGGTCACTCCGACCGGACGCACGGTATGCACGCGCTGGCCGCGGTCGGTCGATCCACGTGCGCGGTCGGTCGACCCCACCGCGCGGTCAGTAACCCTCGCCCTCGGCGCCGGGAGCGTCGGCGCCCGGCTCGGGCACGACCAGCGTCCCCTCCTGCTCGCGCTCGCGCGCTCCCGCGAGCAGGGCGTCGGTGGAGGAGGTCCCGATCCGGGTGACGCCTTCGGCGACCATCGCCAGCAGGGTGTCGATGTCGCGGACCCCGCCCGAGGCCTTCACCTGCATCGTGTCCGGGATCGTGGCCCGCATGAGCCGCACGTCCGGCAACGTCGCGCCACCGCCGGCGAAGCCGGTCGAGGTCTTGACGAAATCCGCCCCCGCGTCCTCGCTCGCCCGGCAGGCCGCCTCCTTCTGCGCCTCGTCGAGCAGGGCGGTCTCGAAGATGACCTTCACCAGGACTCCGGCCGCGTGGCCGGTCTCGACGACCGCGGCGATGTCCTGCTTGACCGCCTCGACGTCACCACCGCGCAACCGCCCGATGTTGAGCACCATGTCCAGCTCGGTCGCGCCGTCGGCCAGCGCCTGGCGCGACTCAGCCACCTTCGCGGCGGTCGAGGTGGTGCCGTGCGGGAAGCCGATGACCGTGCATACCCGGGTCTGGTGCCCCTCGACCGCCTGCAGCGCCAGCCGGACGTCCGAGGGCCGGACGCACACCGACCAGATCTCATCCTGCGCCAGCTCGCGGCAGTTCTGCTCGACCTCCTGCGGCGTGAGCTCGGGCTTGAGCAGCGCGTGGTCGATGAGGTCGGCGACGTCCTGCGCGGTCAGGCTGGTCCCGGGGGCGATGATGTGCGACATGACCACCACTCTAGGATGACCGCTATGCCGACGATGCTGCGGCCGGTCCGGGTGCCCGGGACCGGGGAGAAGCTGATCCAGGAGCTGGCCGGTTCTGCGAGCACCGGGCACGACGGTGTCTCGGTCGCGCGGATGACCGCCCCGGCGGGGTGGGACGAGCCGGGCCAGCGGCCCGAGTTCGACGAGGTGACCTACGTCCTGGCCGGTCACCTCGTGGTCGAGCACGAGGACGGTCAGGTCGACGTCGGCGCGGGGGAGTGCGTGCTGACCCGCGCCGGGGAGTGGGTCCGCTACTCGGTCGGACCCGGCGGCGCGGAATACCTCGCCGTCTGCGCCCCCGCCTTCACCCCCGAGCGGGCGCACCGCGATGAGTGAGCTGGGCGCCGAGCAGATCCGCGCGCTGCCGAAGGTGCTGCTCCACGACCACCTCGACGGCGGCGTGCGCCCGGCGACGGTGCTCGAGCTGGCGCAGGAGCAGGGGTATGCCGCGCTCCCGGCCGACGACGTGGCGTCCCTGTCGGCGTGGTTCGCCGAGTCCGCGGACAGCGGCTCCCTGGTGCGCTACCTCGAGACCTTTGCCCACACCGTCGGGGTGATGCAGACGGCAGACGCGCTGCGGCGCACGGCGCGCGAGTGCGTCCTGGACCTGGCGGCGGACGGCGTGGTCTACGCCGAGGTCAGGTATGCCCCCGAGCAGCACCTCGAGGGGGGCCTGGGTCTCGACGAGGTCGTGGCGGCGGTCAACGAGGGGCTGCGGGACGGCGAGCGCGAGGTGGCGCAGGGTGAGGCGGAGGCACCGGCCGGACGCATCCGGGCGCGGGCGATGCTCACCGCGATGCGGCACGCGGCGCGCAGCAGGGAGATCGCCGAGCTGGCGGTCCGGCACCGTGACAGCGAGGTCTGCGGCTTCGACATCGCCGGCGCCGAGGACGGCTTCCCCCCGACCCGGCACCTCGGTGCCTTCGAGTTCCTGCGGCAGGCCAACGCGCACTTCACCATCCACGCGGGCGAGGCCTTCGGGCTGGCCAGCATCTGGGAGGCGATCCAGTGGTGCGGGGCCGAGCGGCTCGGGCACGGCATCCGGATCGTCGACGACATCACCCTCGACGGGTCACCGGTCACGGACGACCTCGCGGGGGCCATCGCCCGGGCGCAGGAGGAGCCGGGCGCCTTCGCGCTCGGCGAGCTGGCGGCATACGTCCGGGACCGGCGGATCCCGCTGGAGATGTGCCCGAGCAGCAACGTGCAGACGGGTGCGGCGCCCTCGATCGAGGAGCACGCGATCCGGCTGCTGGACGCACTGCGCTTCCGGGTGACGCTCAACACCGACAACCGGCTGATGAGCGCGACGTCGATGAGCCGCGAGGCGCAGCTCCTCGTGGAGCGCGGCGGCTGGGGCCGGACCGAGCTGCGGCGGGTCGCCGTCAACGCGATGAAGTCGGCCTTCCTGCCCTTCGACGAGCGGCTGGCGATCATCGAGGACGTGCTCAAGCCCGCCTACGACGGCTGACCGAGCACCCGGGCGCGCAGGGCGTCGGCGCGCTCCAGCCGCTCCTCGTCGCGGCGCCGCCGCTGCGCGAGCACGCTGGCCATGACCTGCTCCGGGTGGGCGCCGGCCGGCGGCGGGGGAGCGACGTGGCCGAGCACGGCGGCATACAGCTCGCTGCCGGTCTGCGCCCGGGCGGCCGGGGTGAGCGTCCCGGCCCGGGCCAGGAACTGCCGGGTCGCCACGACGAGGCTGTCGGGCAGCACCCCGATGTCGGCGCGGGCCACCCAGTCGGCCAGCTCGGGGGCTGTCTGCGGAGGGGTGAGCATCCGCAGCCGCACCCGGTCGTGCACGACGTAGGTGCCGGCGAGGAAATCACCCAGGCGCTTGGCCCGCTCGTTGGTCATGGCGGTGATGAGCGCGACGCTGCCGAGGGTCATCCAGAGCTCGACGGTGCCGGCCAGCGCGCGGATGATCGCGTGCCGCAGGCCGATCGGGCCCGTGTCGTCCCGGACGGTCCGCAGCCCCATGACCATCTTGCCCACGGTGCGGCCACGGGTGAGGGTCTCCAGCGTGATCGGCACCCCGGCCATGACCAGCGCCACCACGACGATGGCGAAGACCTGCCCGAGGGCGGCGTCGGCGGCGAAGACCTCGCCCGGCACCAGCCAGACGAGCAGGAAGACGCCGACGGCCACGAGGAGCAGGTCGATGATCCCGGAGACCATCCGGGTCGGGACCTGGGCGGCGGGCAGCTCGATCTCGACCGCCTCGCTGGTCACGAAGCGCTGGGCCTCGAAGATCCCCCGCGTCGCCATGGCCGCACTCTATCCCTGGGGCCGGCGGTGATGGCCTACCGTGGTCCCGTGGACCTTGATGCGCTGGTGGGGCGGCGGAGCGCGGCGTGGGAGCGGCTGGACCGGCTCTCGCGGGAGCGCCGGCTGGACGGCGCGCAGGCCGACGAGCTGCTCGACGGCTACCAGCGGGCCGCCACGGACCTGTCGGTCGTGCGTTCCAGCGCCCCCGACGCCACGGTCGTGACGCACCTGTCGACCCTGGTGGCACGTGCCCGGGCCCGCGCGGCGCGCGTGCCGACGATGTCCTGGGCGGGCATCGGCCGCTTCTTCGCCGAGGACTTCCCGGCCGCGCTCTACCGGTTGCGGTGGTGGTGGGGGATCACCGCCGCGGCCAACGTCGTCGTCGGCCTGGTGCTGGGGTGGTGGCTGGTGCAGAACCCGGTCGTCGAGCAGTCCCTGCTCAGCACCGAGCAGGTCACCGAGCTGGTCAACGTCAGCTTCGAGTCCTACTACTCCGAGCACGCGGCGAGCAGCTTCTCCACGCTGGTCTGGGTCAACAACGCCTGGGTGGCGGCGCGCTGCATCGGCATGGGCGTGCTCGGTGTGCCGGTGATCTGGCTGCTGTGGCAGAACATCGCCAACGTCGCGGTCATCGGCTCGCTCATGCACCGGCACGGGCGCGCCGACGTCTTCTGGGGGCTCATCACGCCGCACGGTCTGCTCGAGCTCATGGCGATCTTCGTGGCGGCCGGGGTCGGGCTGCGGCTGTTCTGGGCCTGGGTCGCGCCCGGGCGCCGGACCCGGCTGGCCAACCTCGCGGCCGAGGGCCGCACCGCGGCCGGTGTCGCGATCGGGCTGGTCTTCGTCCTGCTGCTCTCCGGCGTCATCGAGGGCTTTGTCACGCCCTCGCCGCTGCCGACGTGGGCGCGGGTCGGGATTGGTGTCCTCGCCCTGCTGCTCTTCTTCGTGTATGTCTTCACGCTCGGCCGGCGGGCGGCGCTGCGGGGTGCGGACGGTGACGTCGGCGAGGAGCTGCAGGCGGCCTCCGCGCCCACCTCTGCCTGACCGGCATACCTCCCAGGCGTAGGACGACGCAGTCCGTGACCGGGAGGCCGAGGCGGTGCCGCCGGTCGACGCAGACCGTGCGGCCGCTCGGGGGAGCGGGAGAGTCAGAGCAGGCCCTGGGCCTTGAGCGCCAGGTAGTGGTCGGACAGGGCCACGGGCAGGTCCTCGGGCGACTCGTCGAGCACGGTGACGCCGAGCTGCTTCAGCGCGACGGCGGTGCGGTGCCGCAGCGACTCGGTGCGCTCGGCCGCGGCGGCGGCGTAGGTCTGCTCGACCCGGTCGGTGCCGGTCCGGATGTCCTCCAGGGCCGGGTCGGCGACCGAGGCGACGACGACCCGGTGGTGCGCGGTGAGGCCGGGCAGCACCGGCAGCAGGCCCTCCTCCAGGGCGGCGGGCTCGAGCGGGGTGAGCAGCACGACGAGCGCGCGGCGGCGGGTCAGTGAGGTCACCGCCCCGGCGAGGAGGGGCCAGTCCGTCTCCAGCAGCACCGGCTCCAGCGGCGCCATCGCCGTGACGAGCTGGTGCAGCAGCCCCGAGCGGCCGGCCGTGGTGCCCGAGCCGACCCTCGCCCGGATGCTGCGGTCCCCGGCGACCAGGTCGACGCGGTCGCCCGCCCGGGAGGCGAGCGCCGCGAGGAGCAGCGCGGCGTCCATCGCGGCGTCGAGCCGCGGCTCGTCACCGATCCGGGCGGCGCTGGTGCGGGCGGTGTCGAGGACGAGGATGACGCGCCGGTCGCGCTCGGGCTGCCAGGTCCGCACCACGACGTGCTGGCGCCGCGCCGTGGCCCGCCAGTCGATCGAGCGCACGTCATCGCCCTCGACGTAGTCCCGCAGCGAGTCGAACTCGGTGCCCTGACCCCGGGTGCGCACCGCGGACCGACCATCGAGCTGGCGCAGCTGGGCCAGCTTGGCCGGCAGGTGCCGTCGCGACCGGAAGGGCGGCAGCGAGCGCACCACCCCGGGCACGGGCGTGGTCCGCTGGCGTCCACCGAGGCCCAGCGGGCCGAAGGTGCGCACCGTCACCCCCACCGCAGGGCGGTCGCCGCGGCGGGTCGGCCGCAGCGCGGTCTGCACCGTCCGCCGCTCACCGCCCGGCAGGTCCAGCGGGTGCCGGGTCGGCTCCTGCGCACCGGCCGAGGGGACCCACGCGTCCCGGAGAAGCCCCCGGACACGTCGCGAGCCGGGGTTGGTGACCGTCAGCGTCGTCCGCGTCTCCTCGAGCAGCCGCACCTGCGGCACCGGGGCGCGCTCGAGCAGCAGCGAGCGCGGCGCGGGCGCCAGGGCGACGTCGGCGGCGACCAGCACCGCGACCCCGAGCAGCCACGCCGCCGCCACGGCTCCGGCGGAGTCCGGCCACAGCACGACCGGCACCAGCCCGAGCAGGGCTAGCGCCACGACGGGACCACGGACGACCATCGCAGTGCCTGGTCAGCGGGGGACGGGGACGCTGGAGAGGACCGAGTCCAGCACCGAGTCGCTGGTCACGCCCTCGAGCTCGGCCTCCGGGCGGAGCGCCACCCGGTGCGCCAGGGTGGCCCGGGCCAGCGCCTTGACGTCGTCCGGCGTGACGAAGTCGCGCCCGGACAACCACGCCCAGGCCCGGGCCGTGCCCATGAGGGCGGTGGCGCCGCGGGGGCTGACGCCGAGCTGCAGCGAGGGCGCCTCGCGGGTCGCCCGGGCGAGGTCGACGACATACCCGATGACCTCGGGGGAGACCTGCACCTCCCGGACGGCGGCCGCACCCGCCGCGAGGTCCTCGGGGGTGGCGACCGCGCGCACCCCGGCGGCAGCGAGGTCGCGCGGGTCGAAGCCGGCCGCGTGCCGCTCCAGCACCTGGGTCTCGTCCTCGCGCGGCGGCAGCGGCAGCGTGACCTTCATGAGGAAGCGGTCCAGCTGGGCCTCGGGGAGGGGGTAGGTGCCCTCGTACTCCACCGGGTTCTGCGTCGCCGCCACGAGGAACGGGGTGGGCAGCGGACGGGATGTCCCGTCGACGGTGACCTGGCGCTCCTCCATGGCCTCGAGCAGGGACGACTGCGTCTTGGGCGGGGTGCGGTTGATCTCGTCGGCCAGCAGCAGGTTGGTGAAGACCGGGCCGGGGCGGAACTCGAACTCGCCGCGACCGCTGTCGTAGACCATCGACCCGGTGACGTCCCCGGGCATGAGGTCGGGGGTGAACTGCACCCGCTTGGTGTCGATCGACAGGGCCGCGGCCAGCGTGCGCACCAGCAGGGTCTTGGCGACGCCGGGCACACCCTCGAGCAGGATGTGGCCGCGGGCCAGGAGCGCGACGATGAGACCGGACACGGCCTGGTCCTGCCCGACCACGGCCTTGCCGACCTCGTCGCGGACGGCGTGGAGCGCCGTGCGGGCGGCCTCGGCACGGTCGGCGGAGGGGCCGGGCGAGGTCGGGGCGGGCCCCTCCGGCGGCGTCGTCGGGTCGTGCTGGTCGGTCATGGTGTCCTCTCGCGAGTCGGTCGGGGCGCTGGTGCGCCACCAGGAGCGGGTTCGGGGGTCGCCGGTCCGGAGACGGCCGGTGCGGCTGCCCGCGTCGTGGGTCGCCGCACCTGCGCCTCGAGGTCGTGGATCTCCCGGACCAGGCGCACGAGGGAGGCGTCGTCGGGCAGCGCCGGCGCGTCCACGAGCAGCCGGCGGGCCCGGGCGTCGTCGGTGTCGGTGGCCCCGCTCACCGCCCGCACCATGGCGTCCGGGCCGGCACCGGTCGGCAGACCCAGCACCGGCGCGATCCGGCGTCGCGCCCCGGCCTGGACGGCGCGGGCCGCGTGGTCGCGGTCGTGCGCCTGGTGGTAGAGCCGGCCGCGGCTGAGGGTGGTCTCGGTGGCACGGACCACGGCGGGCAGCGGCTCGGTGACCACCGCCCCGAGGCGTCGTCCCTGCCAGAGGGCGAGGGCCAGCACACCGCCGGCGACGACCCACAGCGCGGCGGTGAGGTTGCGGGGCAGCACGTCCCACAGCGAGGAGGCGGCGTCCAGCCCGGCGTCGCGCGGTTGCGGTAGCACCCACAGCAGCCGGTCGCTGGCACCCAGCGCACGCAGGGCCAGCGCCGCGTTGGCCTCCTCGGTGATCTGCGCGTTGGTCCAGGCCGGGCCGGTGCCGGCGACCACCGTCACCGGCCGGTCCGGCTGCGCCTCGAGGACGAGCAGGGCGCCCTCGCGCGCGCCGCCGGCGTTGTGACCCGCCCCGGGCGGGTAGCACGCCGTGGTCCCCGCCCGGTCCTCGCCGCCGGCCGAGAAGAGCACGTCCCACCCGACGACCCGGTCGCCCTCGCGGACCAGCGGGTGCGAGCAGTCCGCGGCGACGGAGATGCCGGACCCGCTGCTCGTGTCGACGTCGAGCCCGAGCGCGGCGCCGACGTCGCGGCCCGGGTCGTCGGTAAGCACGACCAGGCGGTCGAGTCCCGCGGTCGCCAGCTCGGCGAGCAGGTCGGGCCCGCTCTCCGGCCCGAGGTATGCCGTGTGCGGCAGCAGCATCGACGTGCCGGGACCGAGGTCGGCCGGGTCGAGCTCGCTGGTCCCGTCGACGATCTCCACCTCCACGCCCTGGGACACCAGCACCTCGTGCAGCGCCTGTGCCCCGTCCGGGCCGGGGTTCATCGGGTGCAGCAGCTCACCTGAGCGTGGGGTCGTCAGCATCGCTGCCACGACCACGGCGGCGAGGGCGAGCAAGGCCCACGGGGCATACCGGCGCAGCGCCCTCACGACGGCACCGTCGAGCGCGGTGCAGCCGCCGCGAGCTCGGGTCGTGAGTCCAGCAGCCGCTCGTCGAGCGCGAGCACGGCCTGCGCCTGCTCGGTGCTCGCGCGGTGGTCGCCGTAGCGGACCGCGTCGAAGACGTCGCCGGCCCGCCGCAGGTCGTCGGCGTGCACCGGGAAGACGGGGGAGAGCTCCTGGGCCACCTCGTGCGCGGTGCGGCCCGGGCGGTCGTCGAGCAGCGTGCGCTCGATGGCTCCGGCGGCAAGCGCCCGGTAGCCGTCGAGGACGGCCTCGTCGCCCCGTCCCGCCGACAGCGCCTCCCGGGCGCTGGTGCGGTAGTCGGCCGCGGAGCGCCGCGCACCGCCCAGGACCGGTCCCGCAGCGGCCTGCGGGGCGAGCCGTCCCGCGCGCCACCGGTCGCGGCTGGCGAAGACCAGGACGGCCGCCACCGCGCAGAGCACCAGACCGAGCACCGCCCACGTCGTCCACGGGGGCAGCGCGCCCAGGTCGGGGACGTCCGGCAGCTGCTCGACGAACCATCTCCAGGCCCGGGTCAGCCAGGGCTCCTGCAGCCGGTAGTCGCCGGACTCCAGCTCCTCGGTCAGCAGGCGTCGCGCCTCGTCCCGGTCCGGGTCGAGCGGAGCGACGGGCAGGGTGTGTCCCGTCTGCCGGGGCGAGGGCATACCGGTCGTCCTGGTCAGCCCGACCGCTGGGCGGCCCGCGCCTGCGCCGACCGCACGAGCGAGACGTCCAGACCCTCACGCCGGATGCGCTGGTCGAGGTAGAGCAGCGCGGTGACGCCGGCGGTGAACGGGATGGTCAGGGCACCCACCACGAGCTGGAGCGCGTGGTCGGTGACGAGCGCGGCCGGGCTGAGCGGGTCGAGCCCGGCGGGTCCGAGGGCCGCGATGAGGGCACCGGTGATCGGCACCTGGATCACGCCGGCCAGGATCGCGGTGACGATGCCCGCGAGCATCGTGATGCCGACGATGCGCCAGCCCTGGCCACCCGTGGAGAGGGTCCAGGCGCGGGCGATGCCCCGCCAAGGGCCGACCCGCTCCAGCACCACGGGTGCCGGTGCGAGGCTGAGCCGGCAGGCCGCCCACACGAGACCGACGAGCGCCCCGAGGCTGAGCAGGACGACGAGGAGGATCGACAGCGCGCTGTCCCCGAGCGCCGCGACGATCAGCACGATCAGCAGGACCAGGGCCACGACGGCGATAACGGTCATGAGGCCGATGAGCAGCACGGTGCCGACGAGCGCGAGCAGCCGGCTGCGGACGGCCCGCCAGCTGTCGCCCAGACCGGCGCGGTCGCCGAGGACGGCCTCCCCGACGACGTGCACGATCATGCCGGTGAGGGCGATGGAGGACAGGCCCGAGAAGATCCCCCCGAGCGTCAGCTGCAGCGCCTGCATGTCGAGGTCGCTCATGCCGGTCAGCACGTTGCCCAGGAGCAGGGAGAGCAGCAGCGAGGGGACGAGCAGGACGGCGAGCACGATGAAGCCCATGCCGATGGTGGCCTCGGGGTTGCGTCGCATCGTCTGCAGCGCACCACCGAAGATGTCGCCCAGGGTGAGCGGGCGCAGCGGCACGACGCCGGGCTGGTGCATCCGGGCGAGCTGCTCGGGCGGCAGCTGCTGCCACTGCGGCTGCTGCTGCCACTGCTGCGGGGGAGCCGGCTGCTGCCACTGCTGCGCGCCCGGCGCCTGTCCAGGGGGCGGGTCCATCGGACCCGGGGGCACCGGCGGCGGCAGGGGCGTGCGGTCGGGTGGTCCTTGGCCGCCGGGCGGCGGGCCGAAGGGTGGCTGGGTCATCCCCCTGCTCCTCGGTCGGTCTCTCGTGGCGGCGTCGCCGGTGGTCGTTGGAGTCCCCCGGCCCGAGCCTCTGCCTCGCGTGCGGTCATCGGTGCGGCACCGAGCGCCTGCTGTGCGGCCACGATACCCGGCTCGGCG
Source organism: Serinicoccus sp. JS2-9 (assembly GCF_059025165.1). Lineage (NCBI taxonomy): Bacteria > Bacillati > Actinomycetota > Actinomycetes > Micrococcales > Ornithinimicrobiaceae > Serinicoccus > Serinicoccus sp. JS2-9. The sequence goes on along the minus strand of NZ_CM180091.1, from coordinate 3,167,832 downwards.
CGGCGCAGGACGTGACCCCGCCGCCACAGGGTGAGCGGGGGCTTGCGGCGCTGGGCGAGGTCGCGCGCCAGGCGCCGGGCGAAGGTCTTCCAGGGCTGGTTGCGGATGCACCAGGCGCCCGCGAGGAGGCCGCGCTCGCGCAGCCCGGCCACGACGTGGGCGGCGAAGATCCCCTCGGCGACGACGACGGTATGCCCGTCGCGGCGCACCTCGTGGGTGCCGCTGACGGCCGAGCGGCCGATGTCGTAGACCGGCATGTGCGCGGTGCCCTGGCGGCACAGCTGCTCGAGCGCGTCCAGGGCGGCCTTGCCGTCCCACGAGTCGACGTGGTCCCAGTCCGGCAGGCCCAGAGGACTCATCGGCAGACCGGCGTCCGTGCCCTCGCGGTAGAAGTCGTCGAGCTGGACCACGGGCCAGCCGTGGCGGGCGTGCAGGCGGGAGGCGAGCCGCGACTTCCCGGCGCCGCTGGGGCCGGCGAGGACGAGCACGCGGGCAGGAGGAGGGGCCGGGTCCATGGGCGGACAGTCTAGGAGGGTGCCCGACGGGCCCCGACGGCTGCTCAGGGGAGGATCGCGACGAGCGCCAGGCAGATCGCCGCCCCGAGGACGACGATCGCCGGCCAGGCCAGCCGCGTCCGCGCCGCCTCGAGGCCACCGTGCAGCTCTCCGCCGTCCAGCCGCCAGCGCTGCAGCGCGCGCTGCGCCTCGTCGGCCACCCCCTGCGCCGTCGCTCCCGCGTCGCCGCGCCGGCGGGTGGTCTCGGCGAAGTCGTCGATCTGCTGACGCCGGACGCGCTCCCGCTTGGCCGGCACGGCCCAGGCGCTGTGCCGCCGGCCGGCGGTGTCGTGCAGCTCCAGCGCCCACTGGTGGGTGATCTCGTCGACGGCGGCGAAGGGCACGGACGTGTCCGCCACGACGTTGGCCAGCAGCACGCCGTCCTCGCGCAGCACGACGTGCGGTCGCAGGAAGAGTGCCCAGGCCACGGCGGCGATGCCGAGGACGAGGGCGACCGCTCCCAGCAGTCCCTCGGTGCGGCCCGACCCGACGTCCCAGATCGTCAGGGCGGCCAGGACCGCGGCACCGGCCACCATGAGCCATCCCAGGATGCGGGCCGGCAGGGTCCGATAGACACCGATGACCTCACCGGTGAGTCCCTGGTCGTCCTGCTCCACGCCCCGATCCTAGCCCGGTGGGGGCAGGCTCCCGTGGTCTCAGACGGCGGTGAGCTCCTGCATGCCGGCGCGCACGGACGCGAGCCGTCGGGCCGCCTCGTCCCGGGCCGCCGCCAGCGCGGCCCGCTCCTCAACGGGCACGACGGCCTCGAGGTAGACCTTGAGCTTGGGCTCGGTGCCGCTGGGCCGCACGATGACCCGGGTGTCGTCTTCGAGCAGGAAGCGCAGCCCGTCGGTCGGCGGCAGCCCGTCGACACCGTCCGCGAGATCCTCGGCCCGGGCCACCGGGACGCCGCCCAGCTCCTGCGGCGGCTGCTCCCGCAGCCGCGCCATGACCGGCGGGATCTGCGCCAGGTCGCTCACCCGCACCGAGAAGGCGTCGGTCTGGTGCACGCCGTGCCGTTGCGCCAGGTCGTCGAGCAGGTCCGCTAGGGTGCGGCCCTGCTGCGCGAGGGTGGCGGTCAGCTCGGCGGCCAGGAGCGCCGCGGTGACGCCGTCCTTGTCCGGGACCGTGGCCGGGTCGACGCAGTATCCGAGCGCCTCCTCGTAGCCGTAAGCGAGGCCCGGCACCCGCCCGATCCACTTGAAGCCGGTCAGGGTCTCCACCGGCTCCAGCCCGGCCTCCTGCGCCATCGCGCCGAGCAGCCGGGAGGAGACGATCGAGCGGGCGAGGACCGGGCGGTCGCCGCCGGCGCGACCCCGGTCGATCACGTGCTGGCCCAGCAGCGCACCGACCTCGTCGCCGCGCAGCATCCGCCAGCCGTCCCCGTCACGGACGGCCAGCGCGCACCGGTCGGCGTCCGGGTCGTTGGCGATGACGAGGTCCGGCTGCACCTGCCCGGCGAGCTCCAGGGCGGCGTCGATCGCGCCCGGCTCCTCGGGGTTGGGGAAGGCGACGGTCGGGAAGGCCGGGTCTGGCTCGGCCTGGCTTGCCACGCGCTCGGGAGCCGGGAAGCCGGCCCGCTCGAAGGCCTGCTGCACCACGTCGGACCCGACGCCGTGCAGCGCGGTGTGCACGAGGGAGAGGTCGCGCGGGCTCTCCGGGTCGAGCACCGCCACGGCGCTGTCGAGGTAGGCCTCCAGCACCTCCTCGCCGAGCGTCTCCCACCCGTCGGTCGCCAGCGGCACGGACGCGACCGCGGTGACGGCGTCGATCTGCTCGGCGATGTCGCGGTCGGCGGGCGGCACGATCTGCGACCCGTCGCCGAGATAGACCTTGTAGCCGTTGTCCTGCGGCGGGTTGTGGCTGGCGGTCACCATGACGCCCGCATCCGCGCCGAGATGACCGATCGCGAAGGCCAGCACCGGCGTCGGCAACGGCCTGGGGAGCACCATGGCCCGGCCACCCGCCGCGGTCACCACCGCGGCGGTGTCGCGGGCGAAGACGTCGGAGTTGGTCCGGGCGTCGAAGCCGATGACGACGGCCGGGCCCGGGGTCGCGTCGCCCTGCTCCTCCAGCTGCTGCCGCAGGTATGCCGTGAGGCCGGCCGCGGTGCGGATCACCACCGCGCGGTTCATCCGGTTCGGGCCGGCGCCGAGCTCGCCGCGCAGCCCGGCGGTGCCGAACTCGAGGAACCCGCTGAACCGGTCGGTGAGCTCCTCGACCGCCTGCTCGTCGCCACCCTCGGCGCGCTCCAGCAGCTGCTGCAGCTGCTCCCTCGTCTCGGGGTCGGGGTCGTCCTCCAGCCAGGCGCGGGCGGTGGTCAGCAGCTCGTCGATCTCGCTCATGGGGCACTCCTCGCGAAGCGGTGGTGGGTGGGGGCGGTACGGGTGTCGCCGGCGGTGGGGGATGGTGCCGGGTCTCGCGGCGCCGGGTCGGTCAGATGCGCTCGACGATGCGGGCGAGCAGCTCGCCGCTGCGCTGGGCCGCGGCCTGGCCGGCGTCGATGACCTCCTGGTGGTCCAGCGGCGTCTCGCTGACTCCGGCCGCCGGGTTCGTGACCAACGAGACCCCCAGCACCTCGAGCCCGGACTGCCGGGCGGCAATGGCTTCGAGAGCGGTCGACATACCGACCAGATCCCCACCCAGCACCTTGGCCATCTGGACCTCCGCGGGGGTCTCGTAGTGCGGCCCGGGGAACTGGACGTAGACGCCCTCGTCGAGGCTCGGGTCGACCTCGCGGGCGATCTCGCGCAGGCGGGCGGAGTAGAGGTCGGTGAGGTCGACGAAGGTCGCGCCCTCGATGGGCGAGGTCGCGGTGAGGTTGAGGTGGTCCTTGATGAGGACCGGCGTGCCCGGCGCCCACTCGGGGCGGAGCCCGCCGCAGCCGTTGGTGAGCACGATCGCCGAGCAGCCGGCGGCCGCGGCGGTGCGGACCGCATGCACGACCGCACGCACGCCCTTGCCCTCGTAGAAGTGGGTGCGGGTGCCGTAGACCAGCACCCGCCGACCGTTGGCGAGCGGGATCGAGCGCATGGTGCCCGAGTGCCCGGCGACGGCCGCGGCGCCGAATCCGGGCACGTCGGCGTGGTCCACCTGCGCGTCGGCCTTCCCGAGCGCGTCGGCGGCGGGCTTCCAGCCGCTGCCGAGCACGAGGGCGATGTCATGGCGCTGGACGCCGGTCCGCTCCGCGATGGCGGCGGCCGCGGCGGCCGCGACGTCCTGGGGGTCGGTGGCGGGATCGCTGAGGTCGAGGGGTGCACCAGTAGTCACAAGGTCAGGGTAGCGATGATTGGATGGGGGCGTGAGTGCTGCCAACAAGTCCGTCGTCGTCATCGGGGGAGGCCCCGGTGGTTACGAAGCCGCGCTGGCCGCTGCGCAGCTCGGCTCGGAGGTGACGGTCGTCGAGCGCTCGGGCCTCGGCGGTGCCGCCGTGCTCACCGACTGCGTGCCGAGCAAGGCGCTCATCGCGACCGCCGACTTCATGGACCGCTTCAGCGCCGCCAAGCGGATCGGCGTGCACTTCGACGGCGCGCATGTGCCGGGTGACCAGGGGGTCACCGCGCACATCGCCGACGTCAACACGCGCATCATGGACCTCGCGCGGGCCCAGAGCCGTGACATCGGCGAGCGGCTGGAGTCGGCGGGGGTCGAGGTCATCCAGGGGGCGGGCAGCCTGCTCGGTGCCGGGAAGGTGCAGGTCGTCGAGGGGGTCGAGGACGTCGCGTCGGGGGAGGAGCCGGCGCCGCACGACCACGACTGCGACGCGGTGCATCCGCGCCGGGAGATCCAGGCCGACCTGGTGCTGGTGTCGACCGGCGCCCGACCGCGGGTGCTGCCGAGCGCCGAGCCGGACGGGGAGCGAATCCTCACCTGGCAGCAGATCTGGAACCTTCGGGAGCTGCCCGAGCACCTCGTCGTCATCGGGTCCGGTGTCACCGGGGCCGAGCTGGCGCACGCCTACCTCGGGCTCGGCTGCCAGGTCACGCTGATCTCCTCGCGCGACCGGGTGCTGCCCGGTGAGGACGCCGACGCGGCCAACGTCGTGGAGGAAGTCTTCCGACGACGGGGTATGACGGTGCTCAACCGGTCCCGCGCCGGTGCCGTGCGACGGGAGGGCGACGGCGTGGTGGTCACTCTGGAGGACGGGCGCGAGGTCGAGGGCAGCCACGCGCTGCTCGCGGTCGGCTCGATCCCCAACACGACCGACATGGGCCTGGAGGAGGCCGGGGTGCGGCTCAGCCCGTCCGGTCACGTCGAGGTCGACCGAGTCTCGCGCACCAGCGCCCCCGGGGTGTATGCCGCCGGAGACTGCACGGGCGTCTTCCCGCTGGCCTCGATCGCGGCGATGCAGGGCCGGATCGCGGTCGCGCACGCCATGGGTGACGCGGTGGCGCCGCTGTCGCTGGGCAAGGTGAGCTCCAACATCTTCACCGACCCGGAGATCGCGACGGTCGGCGCCAGCCAGGCCGACGTCGACGAGGGCCGGGTGGACGCACGCGCGGTCATGCTGCCGCTGTCGAAGAACCCCCGCGCCAAGATGCAGAACCTCCAGGACGGCTTCGTCAAGCTCTTCGCCCGCTCGGGCAGCGCGACGATCGTCGGGGGAGTGGTCGTGGCGCCGCGGGCCAGCGAGCTGATCTTCCCGATCGCGCTCGCGGTGGCCAACCGGCTCAACGTCGACCAGTTCTCGGCGACCTTCACGGTCTATCCGTCGATGAGCGGCTCCCTCTCCGAGGCCGCCCGGCAGCTGCACGAGATCGCCGACTGACCCGACCGAACGCGCCATATGTCGTGACTGGCCGCACGAGATGCCGTGTCTGGCCGCACGGTTTGCTGTGACTGGCCGCACGGTTTGCTGTGACTGGCCGCACGGTTTGCTGTGACTGGCCGCACGGTTTGTTGTGACTGGCGGCACGCTTTGTCGTGACTGGCCGCGCGGTTTGTCGTGACTGGCATCGCCGTTTGCGGTGTGCTGCCCTCAGTGCGCGCATGGCGCCGTCGGGCCGCATATCGCGCGGCCGGTCACGGCATACCGCGCGGCCGGTCACGGCATACCGCGCGGCCAGATACAACAAACTGCGCGGCCAGTCACGACATATCGCGCGGCCAGTCAGTCCTTGAGCTCACAGAGGACGGCGCCGTTGGTGACGGTGTCGCCCACCGAGGCCGAGAGGCCGGTGACGGTGCCGCCCTTGTGGGCCTTGATCGGCTGCTCCATCTTCATCGCCTCGAGGACCACCACGACGTCGCCCTCGGCGAGCTCCTGGCCCTCCTCGACGGCGATCTTGACGATGGTGCCCTGCATCGGCGCGGTCACGGCGTCGCCCGACGCGGCTGCTCCGCCGCCCCCACCGCGGCTGCGCTTGGGGGCCTTCTTGCGGCCACCGGCGGCCCCGCCGCCACCGCCACCGAGCGCCAGCCCGGCCGGCAGCGACACCTCGAGGCGCTGGCCGCCGACCTCGACGACGACGTTCTGCCGCTCGCCCTGCTCGCCGGGGTCGTCGGCGGTCGGGCCGGAGTAGGGCTCGATCTGGTTGTCGAAGTCGGTCTCGATCCAGCGGGTATGCACGCTGAACGGCTGGTCGGCGTCGTCCGGTGCGTAGGCGGGATCGGACACGACGGCCCGGTGGAACGGCAGCACGGTCGGCATCCCGGACAGCTCGAACTCGTCGAGCGCCCGGCGGGACCGCGCCAGCGCCTCGGCCCGCGTGCGGCCGGTCACGACGAGCTTGGCCAGCATCGAGTCGAAGGCACCGGCAACCGTGTCGCCCTCGACGACTCCGGAGTCCAGGCGCACCCCGGGACCCGACGGCGGCCGGAAGACCAGCGCCGTGCCCGGCGCCGGCAGGAAGTCGCGACCGGCGTCCTCGGCGTTGATCCGGAACTCGATCGAGTGCGCGTGCGGCTCGGGATCGTTATACCCGAGCTCCTCGCCGTCGGCGATGCGGAACTGCTCACGCACCAGATCGACGCCGGTGACCTCCTCGGTCACCGGGTGCTCGACCTGCAGGCGGGTGTTGACCTCAAGGAAGGAGATGTCGCCCTCGGGGCCGACGAGGAACTCGCAGGTGCCGGCACCGACATACCCCGCGGCGCGCAGGATCGCCTTGCTCGCGCGCACCAGCTCGGCGTGCTGCTCGTCGGTGAGGAAGGGCGCGGGGGCCTCCTCGACGAGCTTCTGGTTGCGACGCTGCAGCGAACAGTCGCGCGTGGAGACGACGACGACGTTGCCGTGCTGGTCGGCGAGGCACTGGGTCTCGACGTGCCGCGGGCGGTCGAGGAAGCGCTCGACGAAGCACTCGCCGCGGCCGAAGGCGGTGACCGCCTCGCGCACCGCGGAGTCGAACAGGTCGGGGATCTCCTCCATCGTGCGGGCGACCTTGAGGCCGCGTCCGCCACCGCCGTAGGCCGCCTTGATCGCGACCGGGAGCCCGTGCTCCTGCGCGAAGGCGACGACCTCGTCCGGGCCCCCGACCGGGTCCTTCGTGCCGGGCACGAGCGGTGCCTCGGCCTGCAGCGCGATGCGCCGCGCCTTGACCTTGTCGCCGAGGGAGTCGATCGCCTCGGGGGAGGGGCCGATCCAGGTGAGCCCGGCATCCATGACGGCCTGGGCGAAGGAGGCGTTCTCGGCGAGGAATCCATAGCCGGGGTGCACCGCGTCGGCGCCCGCCTGCCGCGCGACGTCGAGCAGCTTCTCCTGCAGGAGGTAGGACTCCCCAGGGGTGCTCCCGCCGAGGGAGTAGGCCTCGTCGGCGACCTTCACGTGGAGCGCGTCGCGGTCCGGGTCGGCATAGACGGCCACGGAGCCCAGCCCTGCGTCGCTGCAGGCGCGGGCGATGCGCACGGCGATCTCGCCGCGGTTGGCAATGAGGACCTTGCTGATCGGCATGGAGGTCACCCTAGCCCTACCGGCGCGCCGCGTGCGGCACCTGCCCGCCTGCCGTCGCGGCACCTCCAGGGTATGCCGTCAGGACAGGCGCGCGACGTCCTTCGCGCAGCGCTTCTCCAGCTCGTCGAGCTCGCGCAGGCTGTCCTCGATGTCGCGGCGGCGCCGCTCGAGGTCGACCCGGCGGTCGCCGATCTGGGAGAGCAGGTAGCGCAGCTGACCCACCTCGCCCGGCTGGTCGTCATACATGTCGAGGATGGTGGCGATCTCCTCGAGCGAGAACCCGAGGCGACGACCGCGCAGGATCAGCGCCAGGCGGGTGCGCTCGCGCCGGTGGTAGATGCGGCGCTGACCCTCACGGTCCGGCGAGAGCAGGCCGAGGTGCTCGTAGTGGCGCAGGGCCCGGTGGGTGACGCCGTAGTCGTCAGCCATCTGCGCGATGCTCCACGTCGTCGTGTCGTCAGTCACGGTTGTCCTTACGTCAAGGTGTGGTGAGCACCATCTTGCTTGACCTTCGCGTCAACGTCAAGGAAGATGTGAGCAGACGTGGCGCGTGTCGTGACGCGCCGGCCCCTATCCGTCGCCAGGCAAGGAGTGCGAACGACGATGTTCGAACTGACCCAGGACCACGAAGACTTCCGCGGGCTCGTGCGCGAGTTCGCCGAGGCCGAGGTGGCGCCGCACGTCGAGACGTGGGACAAGGAGTCGCACTTCCCGACCGAGCTGGTGCCCAAGATGGGCGAGCTCGGGCTCTTCGGGCTCAACGCCCCGGAGGAGTTCGGTGGGGCGGGCACCGAGCACGGCGGCTTCACCTACACCTGCCTGGCCATCGAGGAGCTCGGCCGCGTCGACCAGTCGATCGGCATCACCCTGTCCGCCGGGGTCGGCCTGGGCATCAACCCGATCCTGTCCTACGGCAGCCAGGAGCAGAAGGAGCGCTTCCTGCCCGACCTGCTCGCCGGTAAGACGCTCGCCGGGTTCGGCCTCACCGAGCCCGACGCCGGCTCCGACGCGGCGGCCAGCAAGACCCGCGCCCGGCTCGAGGACGGCCAGTGGGTCGTCAACGGGGCCAAGGCCTTCATCACCAACTCCGGCACCGACATCACCTCCGTCGTCACCGTCACCGCCAAGACCGGCGAGGACGAGAACGGCAAGCCCGAGATCAGCGCGATCATGGTGCCCGCCGGCACCGACGGCTTCATCGTCGAGCCGCCCTACCGCAAGCTCGGCTGGCACATCTCCGACACCCACGGGCTGACCTTCGAGGACTGCCGGGTGCCCGAGGACCACCTGCTGGGGGAGCGCGGCGAGGGCTTCAAGCAGTTCCTCAAGACCCTCGACGACGGCCGTATCGCGATCTCCTCCCTCGCCGTCGGCTGCGCCCAGCGGATGCTGGAGGAGTCGGTGGCCTACAGCAAGGAGCGGATGGCCTTCGGCAAGCCGATCGCGGTCAACCAGGGTGTCTCCTTCCAGATCTCCGACCTGGCCGTCATGGTCGAGGCCGCACGGCAGCTGACCTACAAGGCGGCCTGGCTCAAGGACGAGCAGGAGGCCGGCAAGCGGTCGGTGGCCGAGGTCAAGCAGGCGGCGGCGATCGCCAAGCTCTACTCCACCGAGGCGGCGGTCACCGCGACCCGGATCGCCACCCAGATCTTCGGCGGCAACGGCTTCATGGAGGAGTACCCCGTCGCCCGGTTCTACCGCGACGCCAAGATCCTCGAGATCGGCGAGGGCACCTCCGAGGTGCAGCGCATGGTCATCGCCCGCGGCCTGGGCCTGCCGGCCCGCTGAGCCCTCTCGCCCCGGTCTGGACCTGACAGGATGGACGCATGAGCAGCAGCGCCGCAGACCCCCGGGTCGCCGATCTGCGCGACCGGCTGGCGACGGCATACCAGGAGTCGGTGGAGCCGAGTGACCGCGCGCGCGCCAAGCTGGAGAGCCAGGGCAAGCTCTACGTCCGCGAGCGGATCGCGCTCCTCTTCGACGAGGGCACCTTCGTCGAGGACAGCCGGTATGCCAACGCGACCGCGGGCGGACTCCCCGCCGACGGTGTGGTCACCGGGCGCGGTGAGGTCGACGGGCGGGCGGCGATCGTCGTCGCGAACGACCCCACCGTGAAGGCCGGCTCGTGGGGCGCCCGGACGGTCGAGAAGATCATCCGCGCCACCGAGGCCGCGCTGCGCGAGGAGCTGCCGATCTTCTGGTTCGTCGACTCGGCGGGCGCGCGGATCACTGACCAGGTCGACCTCTTCCCGGGGCGGCGCGGCGCCGGGCGGATCTTCCACAACCAGGTGGCGCTGTCGGGCAAGGTCCCGCAGATCTGCTGCCTCTTCGGGCCGAGCGCGGCGGGCGGGGCCTACATCCCGAGCTTCACCGACCTCATCATCATGGTCGAGGGCAACGCGTCGATGTATCTCGGCAGCCCGCGGATGGCCGAGATGGTCGTCGGTGAGAAGGTGTCGCTGGAGGAGATGGGCGGCGCGCGCATGCACTGCACCGTCTCCGGGGTCGGCGACCTGCTCGCCGCCGACGACACCGAGGCGATCGAGCTGGCCCGCCACTTCTTCTCCTACCTCCCCGAGTCGTGGCGCGCCCCCGTCCCGGCGTACGAGGGGGAGGAGCCCGCGATCCCGCTGGAACGGCATACCGTGCCCGAGGCGGAGTCGGTGCCCTTCGACGTGCACGACGTCATCGAGGGGCTGGTCGACGACGACAGCTTCTTCGAGATCAAGCCGCTCTACGCCGCCGAGCTCGTCGTCGGGCTGGGGCGGATCGACGGGCAGACGGTCGGCATCCTGGCCAACAACTCGATGGTCAAGGGCGGCGTGCTCTTCACCGACTCGGCCGACAAGGCGGCGCGCTTCATCTGGCTGTGCGACGCCTACGGCATCCCGATCCTCTATCTCGCGGACGTCCCGGGTTTCATGATCGGCTCGGAGGTCGAGCGCGGCGGCATCATCCGGCACGGCGCCAAGATGGTGTCGGCGGTGAGCGAGGCCACGGTGCCGCAGCTGTGCATCGTGCTGCGCAAGGCCTACGGTGCCGGGCTGTATGCCATGGGCGGGCCGGGCTTCGGACCGGACGCGACCATCGCGCTCCCCACGGCGCGGATCGCGGTGATGGGCCCGGAGGCGGCGGTCAACGCGGTCTACGCCAACAAGATCGCCGAGATCGAGGACGAGGCCGAGCGGGCTGCCTTCGTCGACGCGCGCCGTGCGGAGTATCTCGAGGACGTCGACCTGGAGCGGCTCGCCTCGGACCTGGTCATCGACGCGATCACCGAGCCCGAGGACCTGCGCGAGGAGGTCGTGCACCGGCTGCGTTATGCCGCCCGTCGCGACCGGCACTTCTCGTCTCGGCACCGGAGCATCCCGCCGGTCTGAGGGGGTTCTGGCGCGTCGCGTCGCGCCGACCGGGGGACGCCGCTTTGCACTCGCGCCCCGTCAGTAACACCGGCACCAGAGTGACGGGAAACGTGGATCTGCCGGGGTGATAACCCCGGTGTCTGCCGCGTTTCCTGGCAGTTCGTGACGCGTGTGGCGCGAGGGGTATGCCGTGATAAGGGAACGTGAGGCCCCGACAGGCCGGTCGGGACGACGCGGCGGACCGGCTCAGCGAGCGTCCGAGTCCTCGGTAACGAGGTCCGCGAGCCGGTCGAGGTCTGCCGCCACCAAGGCGCAGTCCCGGTCGTACTCCTCGTCGGTGAGCTCGATCTGACGCACGGTGAAGACGACATCGCAGCCGTCGGGGTGGGCCAGGACCCGCAGGGGGTTATTCACCCTCGTGCCTGAGGGGAGGGTCACGTCGTGGTCCGCCACCCGATGGGGTTCCGGTCCACGAAGCGTACGCGCACCTCGCCCATCGGGGAGCGGGCGACGAGATCGCGCCCGGCCACTGGACGCCGCGCGTGGCCGGACGGCACCCCCGCCCGACCAGCCCTGCGAGGGGCAACTCTGTGCCGCACGACAGGCCGCCGGCGGGTGCTCCATACGCTGCTGCACGGGTGGTTTTGGCGCAACTCTGCCGTCGGCCACCGCGGGAAGCAGTCGCGTGCAAATACCTAACAAGAATGCTAAGTGTTTGCTAGCCTCAGGCCCATGAACTCCCTGGACGCCGCGGCCGGTGCGATCGCCAGCGAGCCGCGGCGCCGGGTGGTGGAGCTGCTGGCGTCGGGCCCGGCCTCGGTCAGCGACCTCGCCGACCACCTCGGGATCAGCGTGCCTGCGACGATGCGGCACCTCGACCGCCTCGACGAGGCCGGGCTGGTGCGCCGGGCGAAGTCCGGTCGGGTCGTGACGGTCACCCTGGTGCCCGGGAGTCTGGAGCCGCTGCAGGAGTGGGCCCTGCGGACCCGCCTCTTCTGGGGCAACCACCTCGACCGCTACGCCGAGCACCTGAGCACCACGAGCAGCGTCACGTGAGAGGACCACCCCCATGACCGCCACGACCATCACCATCGCCAGGAGGGTCCCCGTCGGCCCCGAGCGCGCGTTCCGCGCATGGACCGATCCGCAGGAGCTCGCCCGGTGGTGGTGGCCGCAGTGGCCGGAGACGACCTACGAGGTCGACGCCCGCGAGGGCGGCGAGGTCCGGATCTACGCCCCCGGCGTCCAGCTGGGGGTCACGGGCACCTTCACCGACTACGACCCGCCGCGCCGGTTCGTCATGACCTGGGTCTGGGTGAGCGACGGCACGCCGGCCGAGGCCGGGGGAGAGGCCGTCGTGGACATGGTCGAGGTGACCTTCGACCCGGTGGACGGCGGCACCGAGGTGACGGTGCGGCATACCTCCACCGAGCACGAGACCGACGGCGGAGCCGAGCAGGGCTGGAACGACGTGCTCGACCGGCTGCCGGGCCACCTGGGCGGCTGAGGTCGGCAGGAGGCGTGTGACGGGACCCCTGGGGTCAGTCGGCGAGGAGCGACTGCAGCTTCAGCCCGGAAAACCGGGCGAAGCCGCGATCCGCGGTCACCCACGTCGCACCCTGCTCGAGGACGAGCGCGGCGAGGTAGGCGTCTGGGACCACGTTGGCGCGGGCTCCGACCTCGCGGCACAGGTGGTCGAAGAATCCCCAATGGCGAGCTCCGGCGCTGACGCGCACGGCCGCCGGGGCAGACAGCACAGCCGTGCAGAAGTCCATCGCCGCGTCTGGTGGCGTGGGATCCCGGGAGATCCCGGGTGCGTCACGATGCGGACGAACGCAGAGAGGACGACGTCGCTCCCGCCGAAGGGTTCGGGGCCCTCCAGGGCCCCGGTCAGCCAGGCTCGGTACTCCTCCGACCGAGGGCTCTCGGGCCGGTGCGCCTGGACGAAGACGTCGACGTCAGCGAGCAGCACGGTCCCGGTCACCCAGCAGGCTGCCCATGTCGACGGCGCTCGAAAACTGGACGGTTTCGGCGGTCGAAGAGTGGACGGTCTCAGTCTAGGGATTCTTGTTCGGCTTTGATGCTGGGCAGGGTCTCGACGCCGCGGTCGCGTAGCCGGTAGGAGGCGCCTTTGAGGGTGATGACGTCGGCGTGGTGGACGATGCGGTCGATCATCGCGGCGGCGACGACCTGGTCACCGAAGACGCCTGCCCAGGAGCTGAATGGCAGGTTCGACGTCAGGATCAGCGAGGCGTGCTCGTAGCGGGATGAGACGAGTTGGAAGAACAGGTTGGCCGCGTCCTGTTCGAAGGGTAGGTAGCCGACCTCGTCGATGATGATCAGCGCGTAGCGGCGTAGCCGGGTCAGTTCGGTGGCGAGGCGGCCGCGGTCGTGGGCCTCGGTCAGGCGGGTGACCCAGTCGGTGGCGGTCGCGAACAGGACCCGGTGCCCTTGCTGGGCGGCGGCGACACCGAGGGCGGTGGCCAGGATGCTTCTATGTCTGTCAAGCGGCGCGAGAGAACTCCCGTCCGACCGCCGCTTGAGACTCGAGATGCCGGTAGATCTGGCGGGCGATCGCGCGCTTGAGGCAGCGTTTGATCTCTCGGGGTGTCTTGCCTTCCTGGGTGCGTCTGGCGGCGTAGGCCTTGGTCGGGCCGTGGTGCCGCAAGCGTGAGAGCGCGACGGTGTGCAGGGCTCGGTTGAGTTGTCTGTCGCCGGCGCGGTTCAGCCGGTGTCGTACGGTCGTGCCGCTGCTGGCCGGGATGGGGGCTGCCCCGGCGAGGGAGGCGAACGCGGCCTCGTTGCGGACCCGGCGGGCGTGGGACCAGGAGATGATGAACTGGGCCGCGGTGACCGGGCCGACGCCGGGCAGGTCCAGCAGCGAGGGGCAGATGGTCAGGACGAGCTCCTCGATGTCGCTCTCGTGCTCGGCGGCCTCGGCCTCCAGGAACAGCGCCCGGCGGGCGACGGCGCGAATGGCTCGGATCGTGGTGCGGTGCTCGACCGACTGGGCCGGTGACGTCCGCAAGCGCGAGCAGCGTTCGAGCTGCTCGTCGGTGGTGCCGCGGCGCAGTTGGTCACGCAGCGCCTGCGGGGCGTTGACGATGAGCGCCTTGAGCTGGCCGATCGCCTTGGTACGTCCCACCACGGCACCCTGCCGGGCGGTCAGCAGCACCCTCAGCGCCTCCCTGTCACCGCGGGCACGCGGGGCCGCGAGGTGCTCGCGGGAGAGGGCCTCGCGGGCGGCGCGGACGGCGTCGAGCTCGTCGCTCTTGGCGCCGTTGCGACGTGCAGGGCGCGAAGGCCGGTCGATCTCGACGACCCACTCACCGCGCTCGAGCAAGAACGTCGTTAGCCCGGAGCCGTAGCTGCCGGTGCCCTCGATCGCCCAGACCCGCGGGCCGGGCGCGTGCTTGGTGGCGAAGGCGTAGGTGCGCTTGTACCCCATGGCGTCGGTGGGGCACTGCAGGTCGTCGATGACGCCGCCTGTGGTGGCCTCGACAATCGCGGTGGTGTTGGTGTCGCGGTGGGTGTCCACGCCGATGACGTAGTCCACCTGGCCTGCGAGCATGGTTTGCACGGTGCTCTCCTTCGGGGATGGGTGCCGATGTCGGCACCGGTCTGGGTGCGATCACCGCGCGGCAGGACTGTGATGAGGCACGACATCTGTCGGCCAGGCTTCTGATCAGGCCAGCGGTCGGTGGGCCAGGCCGGTGCCGGCGACCACGACGACAAATCCAAGGCGAAGGCGCGACCCACGAAGGGGTCGGCCAATGAGTCTTTCGGGTCAGTCATGATCACCGGCACCGACTCTGGCAGACGGCCCGCGGCTAACACCCGGACCGCCCGCGACGCTCATGGCTTGAGCGCTTGACGTTGAGTCTCACAGTGGGTCTTGCCGGTGCCTGGTGGGCCGAGGAGGACGACGTTGCGGTGCTCGGCCAGGTAGGCCCCGGACGCCAGCGCCTGGACGGGGGTGCGGGCGCCGGGTTGGTGGTCGAAGTCGAAGTCGTCCAGGGTCTTGACCGTCCCGAACCCGGCCGCGCGGATCCGGAGTCGGGCGCCCGAGGCGTTCCGGGCGGCGACCTCGCGTTCCAGGACCGCGGCCAGGTAGTCCTCGTGGGTCCACCCGGCGTCGCGGGCATGGTCGGCCAGGCGGGCGGCGGCCTCGGTGATCCGGGGCGCTTTCAGCGCGGCGGCCAGGTGGGTGATCTGCTTGAGCGACTCGGTCCCGGCGGAGTTCGGTTTGCGGCTCATCGTGACTCCAGCTCGCCGGCGTCGATCCCGAACGCCTTGTCGTAGTCGGCCAGGTCCCGGACCAACTCCTCGGCCTCGGGACGAGTCCTGGGGTGCTGGTAGGCGTGCCGCAACGCCGCGGCGGCGGTGACGTGGGCGGGGTCGGTGACGGTCATGCTCCGGGCAGCGGCGCGGGTGCTCGGCCACCAGCTGGCCACCGTGCCGGACGCGGACGACGTCGAGGTCGGCGGCCACGTCGACCCGGGCGCCGATCGCGCGCGGGTGCACGGAGTAGTCATTGGTGTCGACGCGCACGTAGTAGTCCCGGCCCAGGCGCACGTGGTTGCGCCAGCCCAGGTGCAACAACGCCGGCGGCAACGGCAGCATCGCCTCGGTGTCCGCCGCGAGCAGGTCCACCGGGCGGGCCTTGATCGTGCGCACCACCCGGGCGTTCGCGCCTGTCAGCCATTCGGTGAACTGGGCGTTGAAGTCGGCCGGGGAGGCGAAGTGGCGCCCGGGCATGAAAGAGGTCTCGAAGAAGCGGTTGCGGCGTTCCACGATGCCCTTGGACTCCGGATCCCGCGGCGGCAACAGCACCACCCTCGTGGCCAGCGTCCCAGCGAACACCGCGACCGGTTCGGTCAGCTTGCCCCGCCCGATGCCGGGCTCGTTGTCCCAGATCAGCCGGCGCGGAACCCGACCCAGCTCCCTGAGCAGGTCCCACGTGCCGAGCAGCAGGTCCGGTGTCTTGCGGGTCGGGAGCATCCGGCCCACCGTGAACCTCGAGTACCCGCACGTCATGACCAGCACCGGCAACAGGGCCCGTGAGCCGTCCTCGAGCAGGATCTTGCGTGGAGGGAACCACAGGTCGCACTGCGCCACGTCCCCGGCCGTCCAGGTGAGCCGGTCGGCCGGGTCGATCGGGCGGTGGTCGGCCCGGAGCCGGTTGACGTTGTCGCGGAACCAGCGGATCGAGCCGGTCCACCCCACCCGTTCGGCCAGCACCGTCGCCGGCATGTCCGGCGTCTCCTCCAAGAGCAACCGCACCCTCGCCTCGTACGGCGTGAACGACGTCGGACCCGCTCTTCGCTCGTACTTCGGTGGCCCCTCCGAGGCGATGGCGTTGATGACCGTCGTCCTCGAGATGCCCAACCTCCTGGCGATCCTGGCCTTCGGCACACCGTCGGCGGCCAGCCTCCTGATCAGCGCCCAGTCCTCCATGGTGATCACACTCCAATCGTTGGCGGAGTGTCCACTTTTCGAGCGCCGCTACTGTCTACTTTTCAAGCGCCGCCGACAGCCCAACGCCTCCTTGTCCCCCAGATCCACGCCGGGCTGCAGGCCACTCCCACCGTAGGTCGGCAGAATCACGGGCGACGCCGTGGCTGCCCGCTCCGAGAGGAGGAGGCGCAGGCGTCGTCCACGATGTCGCCGAGAGGACGCGAGGAGGCCAGCGCACGCTGCCGCGCCTGCTGGGGGAGTGCGTCGTCGATGTTGACCGTGGTCCGCATCTGCGCATCATGACATCGAGACCACGCGGCATGATGCGTCAGCAGGTCCGGACACGGCTCGGTCGGACCCGGCAGGATGGGCTTCATGACGGACGACGACGGCTGGCCGGACGGCATACCGGCTCCGGCGCGGCGCTCGCTGGAGGCCGCGGGGTATGCGCGTTTCGCCGACCTGGCCGGTGTGCCCATGCTGGACCTCGCCGAGTTCCAGGGTGTCGGGCCGGTCACACTCACCCGCCTCGCCGACGCGCTGGAGGCGGCCGGGACGCCGTTGACCGGGGTGGAGGAGGCGCACCGGCACTGGCGCGCGCAGCAGGGTCGACCAGGGTCGGCGAAGTGGTCGGGCGGCTCGAGTCGCCGGTCCTCCGCCGCCAGGAAGAAGGAGGACGTCGGTCAGCCGGTCCACCTCGACGTCGACGGGCGCAGCGTGCGGATCTCCAGCCCGAACCGGGTCTACTTCCCGGATCACGGCTGGACCAAGCTCGACGTCGCGCGCTACTACCTCGCCGTCGGCC
The DNA here is from genome assembly GCF_059025165.1 of Serinicoccus sp. JS2-9. Lineage (NCBI taxonomy): Bacteria > Bacillati > Actinomycetota > Actinomycetes > Micrococcales > Ornithinimicrobiaceae > Serinicoccus > Serinicoccus sp. JS2-9. Next base: position 3,150,765 of record NZ_CM180091.1, on the reverse strand, counting down.
CCGGCATCCTGCGTGGGCTGCGCGACCGGCCGACCATGCTGCACCGCTTCCCGGACGGGCTGGCGGGGGAGAAGGTCTACCAGAAACGGCTGCCCAAGGGCGCGCCCGACTGGGTGCCCACGGTGCGGCTGCACTTCCCCCGTTTCGACCAGCACGCCGACGAGCTGGCCCCCGCCACCGTCGCCGACATCGTCTGGGCGGTGCAGATGTCCACCGTCGAGTTCCACCCGTGGAACGTCCGCTCCGCCGACGTCGACCGCCCGGACGAGTGGCGGATCGACCTGGACCCCATGCCGGAGGCGGGTTTCGAGGACGTCCGCGCCGTCGCCGAGGTATGCCGTGAGGTGCTGGCAGACCTGGGCGTCACCGGCTACCCCAAGACCTCCGGCGGTTCCGGCCTGCACGTCTACGTCCGGGTCCGCCCCGACTGGGAGTTCGCCGAGGTGCGCCGGGCGGCCTGGGGCTTCGCGAGCGAGGTCGTGCGACGGATGCCGGACAGAGCGACGGTCGAGTGGTGGCGCAAGGACCGCGACCCCCGTCACGTCTTCGTCGACTTCAACCAGAACGCGCGGGATCACACCCTGGCCTCGGCATACTCGCTGCGGGGTCTGCCCTCAGGCACGGTGTCCGCGCCGTTCACCTGGGACGAGCTTGCCGACGTCGACCCGCGGGAGCTGACGCTCGCGACGGTGCCCGCGCGGTTCGCCTCCATCGGCGACCCGCACCAGGGCATCGACGACGAGGCCTTCGGGCTGGAGACCCTGCTGGAGTGGGCGGACCGCTTCGAGCGAGAGGCCGAGTCACCTCCGGGGTAGCCGCGGCCACCTCGATGTATCTGCCTCCACGGTCGGCACTCTCCCTCGGAGACGGTCTCCGACAAGGCGGTGCGGATCATGCGTGACCTCGTCATCACGCTTCCCGGGATGATGGGCAGTTGCCTGCGACGGGACGGGGAGCCGCTCTGGGACCCCGGCCCCGGTCTCGTGACCCAGCTGCTGCGACACCGCCGGTGGGTCGCAGCCCTGGCGCTGGACCCGGCCGACGATCCCACCCGACCACTGGCTCCTGACGGCGTCGTGCCGACCGCACCCATCCGCTCCCACACGATCGTCCCTGGCCTGGTCGAGCTCGATGGCTACACCGAGCTCGACGCCGCCGTGCGTCGTGCTTTCCCCGACCTCATAGAGGGCGACCCCCTAGCCCCGGGTCAGCGCGCAGACGGTCGGGACCCGCGGCGTGCGGGCGTGCCGGACTACTACCAGTTCGCCTACGACTGGCGCCGCGATGTCCGCTCGGCGGCGATGCGGCTGCACGACCTCATCGAGATAGCCCTCCCGGCGCTGATGGCCCAGCGCAGTCCCCAGGCGAAGGTAGTGCTCATCGGTCACTCCATGGGTGGCCTGGTAGCGCGCTGCTACCTCTACGGGACGGACCTGCGCACCGGTGAACCGTTCGACGGGTGGCGCACCGTCCGCGAGGTGCTGACGTTGGGAACGCCCTATCGCGGTTCGGTCGACGCCCTGTCCTATCTCCTTTTCGGCTACCGCAAGCTCTTCGTCGACCTCACCGAGGCGGCGCGCAGCTATCCCTCCATCTATCAGCTGCTGCCGCGCTACCGGGTCGTCCAGGATCAGCGGGCGGCTGAGGCACGCTGGCTCTACCCGCACGAACTCACCGGGTATGCCGGTCTGGACCCTGACCGCGCCAGCTCCGCCTACGAGGACTTCCACGGTGACCTGGACCGGGGCCTGGAGCGCACGGACGCCGCCGGTCAGCGACTGACCTCTCCGCACATCGGGTTCGGTCACCCCACGCACAACTCGCTCGTGCTCACCGGGCACGACGTGGAGGTGAGCAGGTCGGCGCCGGACTACGTCGACCGCGTCTACGACGGCGGGGACGGCACGGTCCCGTTGCTCTCCGCCATCCCGCTGGAGCTCGACGGCGAGCGCTCCGCGCTGCGCTACACCAACCAACGTCACGGCAGTCTGCAGACCGACCGGCGCACGCTGGAGTCGGAGATCCAGCAGCGGCTCCGGCAGAGCGCCCGCGGCACCTCAAACGCGCGTGAGAGTGCTGCCATGACCACGGAAGCGCCGCCCGCGCTGAGCCTGGGCGGTCCCACCGTCTTCCTGGCGGGCGAGACGCCATACCTCGACGTGTCGGTGAGCGGTTCGAGCGGTGAGGGCGACGTCGACGTGCGCGTCCACGACCTCGTCAGAGGCACCATGACTTCGGTCGCTGCCTCGTCCGGCGGACGGCTGAACCTGCCCGGAACGCCGGGGGAGTACCGCGTCGAGGCCACGTGCGCGGGACTGCCGCTCACCTCTACCTGCTTCTACGCCGTCGTCGACGTCGAGGGGTGACTCCGTGCCCCGACACGCGCGCTGGATCTGGCGTAAGGCCGAGCCGACCTCGCTGGCGCGGTTCGTCAATGCCGCCTGCGCGGCGGACGCGACGCCCCCTGTGCGGCTGGCGGACGGGCGGACGGTCCACGACGCCGTCGTCGCGGGTGACCGGCGGGACGTGATCGAGGCCCTCTATGCCGCGTTGACCGAGCTCGGGATCGACTATGACATCGAGAGATACACCGCCGACGGGGAGCACAGCCAGGTCGTCCGGAGTCCGCCGGAGATCGTGGACCGGAAGCGGGCCACTTGCCTCGACCTCGCGCTGCTCTGCTCCGGGCTCGCCCTGGACCTGACCCTGCGGCCGATCCTCGTGGTGCTCGAGGGTCATGCGCTGATCGCCGTCGTCAACAGCGAGTTCAGCCTCGACGTGGGTCCCTCGACGACAGCGGACTCTCTCCTGGGCTGGATCGACCAGGGCTACCTCATACCCCTGGAGTGCACGGGAGCCGCACAGGGGACTGGACTCCCGTTGTCCTTCGAGGTCGCGGTCGAACGGGGGCGGACGGCGATCGCTGAGCGCCCGCTGCTCTTCGCCGTCGACCCCTACCGGCTGCAGCGGGACCACGGTCTGCGGCCCGCCTCGTGCGAGGCTCTCGACCGGCGGTGGATGCTGGCGGTGGCTGGAGCGCTGACGATGGGCGCCGCCGGGGTGGGGTGGTGGCTGCTGCCGCACGGTCCGCCCGTCTTCCCCACCGGCGTCGATGCCGTCGTGGTGCCAGAGATCGAGGGGGCGCCCGGTGCGGCGGCCTGGCTCGCCGACAGCCTCGCCCGTGCTTCGGACAGCGGCACGACCTTCGTCGACGTCGAAGCCTGCGAAGCGATCAGCCGGATGGAGTTCGTCGGCCCCGACCTGGCGGGGCGCCTCGACCTGGACGACCCCACCAACCCCGCGAACGTCGACGCCGTGCTGACGGGGACCGCGAACACGTCTGGTCAGGCCACCGGGTCGACCTTCGTCGAGGTGGCGATCGAGCCCACGTCGGCCCGACTCGCGGAGGGGGAGAGCCCGACGCTGCTCGCGCTCGGGTCTTCCCCGGCCCCGGTCGACCTGCAGCGGGACGCCCTTCTCATCTTCCCCGAGTTGCGGGTGCTCCCGGCTGTGCTGTCGGGGAGCCGACTGCTGGAAGGTGGCTCGGACCAGGACCTCGCAGTGGCGGAGTGTCTCTTCGCGCTCGCCGACGACCGGCTCGCGGACGACCCGACACCACGGGTGCAGCGCTATCGCGCCTCTGTCCACGTCCTGGCCGCGAACGGTCTGATCCTGCGAGCCTCCTCCGCTGTCGAGGAGGACGAGGCGAGTCTGCTGGACCGGGCGAGGCGGGAACTCGAGACCGCCGAGTCGCTGCTGGACAGCGAGGCCGACCTGGCCGTGGTGCGAGCCAACGGCATGGCGATCGGCGTCATGGGCGCCATCAGCGACTCCGGGACGTTGCGGGAAGACGTCACCCAGGAGGAGGTGGACGAGCTGGTGACCAGGGCGGACGAGGCCGCGGTCGACGTGGAGGGCGTCTCCGACGCCGCTCATGTGGCGATGCGGTCGGCTGTGGGGAGACTGCACCTCGCGGCATACCGTCGAGATGACGACACCGCGCAGATCGGCGCCGCGCTGGAGGCCACCGCTGCGGCACTGCCCGCTGCGGACCGCCTGGTTGGCGCGGGCGGCCAGCCGCAGGTCGCGGAGCTGCACGAGATCAGAGGTCTGGCGCACCTGGCACGCGGCGATCTGGACGAGGCGGTCTCGGATTTCGACGAGGCCGCCGAGGGATCGGTCGGGGAACAGCGCTACGTCAACCATGTCCAGGGAGCGACGGCGCGGGTCGCGCGATGCGCGGAGGGCGATGCGGAACGGGTGTCCGCCGTGATCGAGGAGACTCGGACCTACCTCGCCGCCAGCACCAGTGACGCCCTGAGGGAGCACGTGGACGGGTTGGCTGAACTGGCCGCAGCGCGGTGCCCGAGCTGAACTGCTGTGCCGACTCAGCAGTACAGGTCCAGGTTCAACTCGACCCCGCCCACCAGGTATGACGTCTCGCCCTCGCGCGGGAAGGTCCGCGTGACGATCGCCTCCCCGTCCGTGCACAGTCCTGAGACGCGACCGACCAGGGTGTAGGGAGGCTGCGCCATGCCCTGGAGCGTCGCCTCGGCCTGAGTAACGGTCATCCCGACGAGGTCGGGCATGGGGGGACACGGGATCGAGGCGAAGAGGGTCGGTGTCTCGTCGAGAAGCCCGTTCGGCACCGGACTCTGTCCGGTCACCACATCAGCGCCCTCGCTGCATTCGAGGACGAAGTTCGGCTCGGCCGGGGTCAGACCTGCGTCCCGGGCGGCGGCCTGGAGGAGCGTGACCCCATCTCGCCAGGTCTGCCCGATGACCAGTGGCGCTGCGAGGCAATGGCTGAGCGGGCGGAACGCGGACAGGAGGTCGGCCGTGTTCGCGGCCTCGTGCCAAGGGATCTCGTCCGAGAAACTGACGATGCGCAGGTCCGGATCAATCGGCCACGGTCGGCTCGGTTCGGCGCCGACGGACTTGCAGGTCGGGGTGTCGATGTTCACCTGCGACGTGTCGCCCCCGGTGACGGAGACGGTCCACGCGCCGGCGGGACGGGCGCTCGGAAGCACCAGGTAGATCGTGGCCACGTGCCGCTCGGTGCCGTCGGCTGCGGCTCGGACATAGCTGTGGCCGACGGGCCGTAAGGATGAGCCGTCGGACACGGTCAGGCCTCGAGGCATCGTCCCCTCCTGGCCGTATCCCAAACTGCGATCGGACCCGATCTCGGAGAGGGACACGAAGGTGCCGGCCCCCCACGAGACCCCCGTCGGGTCGGTCACCGTGATCGTAGAACCGTCGACCAGGTCGCGCGTGGTCAGACAAACGGTCCAGACGTCGTGCCCGTCGGCGAGCATCAGTGAACGGTTGGCCGCTCGCAGGCCCTCCTGACCGGCGACGTCATCGGTGTCCAGGAGGCACTGGGACCTCCCGTCGTAGGTCGCAGCGTCCAGACGACCGAAGGCCAGGTCGAGCACCTCATCGGCGCTGTCGGAGAGAACCGCATCCGACACCTCCTCCGCTTCGTCGTCACCCTGCACGTCGTCGCCGCCTGAGGGGTCGTCGCCCTCGGGGGAGGACTCTTGCGCAGAGTCGTCCTCTCCCGATGAGGGCTTCTCCGACGTGTCGTCTCCTTCTGACGAGACATTCCCCTCGGCGTTCTCCCCCGCGCTGTCGGTGAGGCCTGTGTCCTCGGCATCGCCGCACCCCGCGAGTGCCACGATGATGGCGCTTGCCACCAGGTGTCGTCGCATGGCACACCTCCTAACCCTGAGGAGGACGCAAGACGCTGTCAGATACGTTGTGGGTGCTCATGTGCGGGCCGGTGTTCCTCCGCCAGCAAGGCGTAGGCGACCCCGTCTCGCCAGGTTCCGTCCCGGTGCAGGGAGTCCTTGACATGCAGAGCCTCCTGCCGCATGCCGACTTTGGCCATGATGCGCAGCGACGCGACGTTGTCGGCGAAGGCACCGGCGGTCACGCGCCGCACACCCAGCTCGAAGGCGCTGTCGACGAGCGCGCGGACGGCCTCCGTGGCATACCCGTGGCCTTGGTGCGCGGGCGCGAAGACCCAGCCCAGCTCCGCCTGCGTCCTGGCGGCCCGCTCGCGCACCTCGGCCTGGCTCCACGCGTCCTCGAAGGCCAGCATGAGGTCGCCGATGATCTGGCCGTCGAGCTCGACCACGAGAGTGCCGGCGGTCTGCTCGGCGAAGCGCCGCGCATGCGCCTCGCGGTCACTCACCTGCGCGGTGATCCACCGGGCCACCTCGGGAAGCGACCGGTAGGCGTAGACCGCCGCCGCATCCTCGGCCACGGCGGGACGCAGCAGCAGCCGCTCGGTATACCGCGGCCAGGTGAGGTCGTTCAGCGAGCGGGTGCTCACAGGTGCTCGGCCCACCAGTCCAGGATGTGCTCGAAGCGCTGCAGCCGGTGGCGCGGCTGGCCGGAGCGGGACAGCTCGTGCCCCTCGCCGGGGAAGATGAGCAGCTTGGTCGGCACGCCGTTCTTCGTGAGCCTCGCGTAGAGCCGCTGCGCCTGCTCCAGCGGACAGCGGAAGTCGCGCTCGGAGTGGATGACGAAGGTCGGCGTCGTGATGTTGTCGGCCCAGGTCAGCGGCGACTGCTCGTGCTGGTAGGCCCCGGCGTACTCGTCGGCGAAGAACCAGCCGATGTCGCTCGTCCCGGCGAAGGAGTCCCAGGCGTTGACCGCGCGCTCGCTGATCGCCGCGGTGAAACGGTCGGTGTGCCCGACCAGCCAGGTCGTCATCAGCCCACCGTAGGAGCCGCCCATGACGCCCACCCGCGAGTCGTCCAGACCCGGCAGCGTCAGCGCGTGGTCGAGCAGCGCGGTGAGGTCGGCCACGTCGACGGTGCCGATCGCTTCCTTGACCGCCCGCCCGTGCGCGGCGCCGTAGCCGGTGCCGCCACGAGGGTTACCCATGACGACGGCATACCCGGCGCCGGCGAGCACCTGCGCCTCGTCGAAGAGGTTGCCGGAGTACTGCGCGTAGGGACCGCCGTGGATGAGCAGGATCACCGGGTGGCCCGCCTTGCGCCGGGGCTTGGTGGTGGGGCGGAACAGCCAGCCGTGCACCGGGTAGCCGTCGCCCGATGTCGCGTCGAGCTCCTCGGGCTCGAGGGGGGCGGCCGTGTCGGTGAGGTGGCGGGCGAAGTCGGTGCGCCGGGTCAGCGGCTCGCCCTCCCGCCCGACGAACAGCTCGGAGTATGCCGTCCGTGTCCCGGCGACGGCGACCACCAGGTCGCCGCCGGTCGCCAGGTGCGTCACCGAGACGTGGCCGTCGAGAAGCGTTGTGCCAGAGGGGAGTTCACGGACGACGGTGTCGCCGCGGTGCTCCAGAGCGGCGAGGACGGTGCCGGAGGACGTGATGACCGGCGGACATGCCAGGTGGTCGGTCTCGGCGTCGGTCAGGGCGACCCCGGGCCCGTCCAGGCGGCGGAGCACGGCGTTGCGCGCGACGAAGTCCTGCTTCGACGGACCGAGCGGGTTGGCGCCGTAGATCGCGGTGCCGTCCCGCCCGACCGTGATGCTGCCGACCGATCCGGTGCCGTCGGTGTGCCGCCGAAATCCCTTGCCCTGCAGGCTGATCGAGCAGACGTCGTGAACGAGGGTGTCGGGCACCCACGTGCCGCGCCGGTCCCGGGAGGCGATGAACGCGACGCGGGTGCCGCCGTGTATGAAGACCGGCGAGGTGTCGTCGCCCGCGCCGCGGGTGAGCTGCGTGCTCGTCGGCAGGTCCTCGGCGTCCTCACCGTCCGGCTCCGGAAGGTCAGCCAGGTCGAGCAGGAAGAGCTGGCTCGGGCGGTCCAGGACGTAGCCGAGCCCGTCCGCGAGGTAGGTGCTGTGCTCGATGAGCCGCGGCGCCTCCTGGTCGGGCTTGATCGACTCGTCCGTGCCGTACCGACCCTCCTCGGGGACGCGGGCGGCATACACGATCTGAGTGCCGTCCGGCGACCACGAGAACGAGCTGACCCCGAGCGGCTGGTCGGTCAGGGGTCGGGCGTCGCCGCCGTCGGCCGGCATCACGTGCAGCTGCGCAGGCCCGTCCTCGCCCCCGCGCAGGAGGCCCAGCATCGAGCCGTCGGGGGAGTAGGCGGGGGACGAGTCGCGGGTGGAGCGGGTCAGCCGCTGTGGCTCGGCGCCGTCCTCGGTGGTGTCCAGGCGCCACAGATCGGTGCGGTAGCGGTTGTCGTCGACATCGGGCCTGCTCAGCACGAAGACCACGTCGGAGCCGTCCGGGCGGACGGTGGGGGAGGACAGCGTGCGGATCTTCGTCAGGTCTGCGGGCTTCACCCGCGCGAGCCTACGCCGGTGCCGTCAGCGCGTCGGAGGAGACGGTCCCGCGAGAGTCGTCACCGTGCCCGAGTCTCACGGGACCCTCCGCACAGGCCTGCGTCAGCGGTGCTCCCAGATCGCCCAGGCCGTGATGTCGCCGGAGCCGGGTGTGCGAGAGACCTCCTGCCAGCGGCGGCGGTCAACCTCCGGGAAACGCGTGGCGCCCTCGGGCTCGAGGTCGACCTCGGTAAGCACCAGCCGGTGGGCGTGCTCGATGGTCTGGGCGTAGATCTGGCCACCACCCGCGACGAAGACCTCACGGTCCCCGGCCATGAGCAGAGCCTCCGACAGGGAGTGCGCGACCTCTGCCCCCGGCGCCGACCAGTCGCGCTGCCGTGTCACCACGATCGTCCGACGCCCGGGTAGGGCCCGCCCGATGGAGTCCCAGGTGCCGCGCCCCATGAGCAGCACGCCGCCCATCGTGGTGTCCTTGAAGAAGCGCAGGTCCTCGGGGAGGTGCCACGGCATCGCGCTGCCGTCGCCGATGACCCCGTTGCGCCCGACGGCCGCGATGAGCGTGAGCCGCTGCGCGAAGCCGTGCGTGAGCAGGGTCGCACGCCGACCTGCGGCCAGCGCCTCCAGCGCCAGCCGCTCGTGCGGCACGACGCGGTCGGGCAGGTCGTCCAGGGGCCACCACTGCACATGCGCGGCCCGGTGGGGCTCGGCGACGCGCGGCTCGCCCACCCACCGGTCGGTGGCGACGAAGACGTCGACCCGTTGCTCGAAAGGGTCTGGCAGCGCGATGGTCCGGTGCACCGTCGCGACGTGCTCGAGGTCGTCCTCGACCAGCTCGACACCGATCTCCTCGGCGGCCTCGCGGACCCCGGCGCGCCAGAAGCTCTCGCCCGGCTCGACATGGCCTGCGGCCCCGCAGGCCCACCAGCCGTCCATGTAGGGCGTGCCCCGGCGCAGCTGCAGCAGCACCTCGGTCCCCGAGGGTCCCTGACGACGCAGCACGACGTAGGTCGCGGGCACGAGCGCACCCGGACGGGACCGACGTGCCGCCTCGTCGCGGGGTGCACCCTGCCCCGCGTCCGCCACCGACGACGGGGTCGACGGCTGCGTCATACCGCGATCGGCGCTGTGATCGTCGGCGCGGCGACGTAGTCGCGCACCTCGACGTCCTCCAGCTCGAAACGGTCGATCTCGCGCACCTCCGGGTTGAGCCACAGCGTCGGCAGCGGTCCAGGGCTTCGGGTCAGCTGCTCGGCCGCCTGGTCGAGGTGGTTGAGGTAGAGGTGCGCATCGCCGAGCGTGTGCACGAAGTCCTTGGCCCGCAGGTCGGTGACCTGGGCGACCATGTGGGTCAGCAGGGCATACGACGCGATGTTGAAGGGCACCCCGAGGAAGGTGTCGGCGCTGCGTTGGTAGAGCTGGCAGGACAGCCACCCGCGCTGATCCGCATCGTCCTCGGCCGCGGGCGCGACGTAGAACTGGAAGAGCGTGTGGCACGGCGGCAGGGCCATCTGGTCGACGTCCGCGACGTTCCACGCGGAGACGATGTGCCGCCGCGAGTCCGGGCTGCTGCGCAGCCCGGACATCAGCCGCTGGATCTGGTCGATCGTCCCGCCGTCCGGGGTCGGCCAGGAGCGCCACTGGTGGCCGTAGACCGGGCCCAGGTCGCCCTGCTCGTCGGCCCACTCGTCCCAGATCGTGATCCGGCGCTCCTGCAGCCAGCGCACGTTGGTGTCGCCGCGCAGGAACCACAGGAGCTCACCGATGATCGAGCGCAGGTGCAGCTTCTTCGTCGTCAGCGCAGGAAACCCCTCGGTCAGGTCGAAGCGCATCTGGTGCCCGAAGACCGACAGCGTCCCCGTGCCGGTGCGGTCCCCCTTGCGCACCCCCTCGGTGCGGATCCGCTCCAGGAGATCGAGGTATGCCTGCATGCCGCACAGCGTAGCCGCGGCCACCGACACGGGTGGTCGGCGGAAGAGCGTGGGTCAGCAGGAGTCCGTGTCAGCCGGCCGACACCAGCGCGACGCAGAGCAGGCACAGCGCCAGGCCGACCGCCTGGCCGGCCTGCATCCGCTCCCGCAGCAGCAGCGCCGCCAGGAGCACCGTGACTGCTGGATAGAGGGCGGTCAGCACGGCGGCGACCGTCATCAAGCCCGTCTGGGTGGCGAGCAGGAAGCACAGCGCGGCGACCGTCGCCATGGCCCCGGCGACCACCCCTCCGCCGACCTCGAGGGGGGTGCGAGGTCGCCAGCTGTCGCCCAGCAGCGAGGCGGTCACCATCACGCTCACCAGCGCCACCGACTGCGTCACCGCGAGCGGCCAGTACCCGGCCACCTCGGGCACCTGCCCGATGGCGGCGAAGAGCAGCCCGAAGCCCATCCCGGCCAGCACGCCGTCGACCAGCCCGTCGGCCAGCCGACCCGGCGCCTCGGGGCCGGTCGGCTCGCGGCTCACCAGCCAGATCCCCGGCAGCGCCGCCGCGATGCCTACCCAGACGAGCGCACCAGGGCGCTCGCCGGTCAGCAGCGCGACGGCCACCGGCAGCACGGCAGCGCCGACGCCCGACACCGGCGCGACCACCCCCATCCGCCCCGCGGCGAGCCCGCGGTAGAGGAAGGCGCCGCCCAGCCCGCTGCCGATCCCGGCCAGGCCGCCCCAGGCCAGGTCAGCGGCGGCAGGTTCCCCGGGACGGCCGAGGGCGATGAGCACCGCTCCCGCCATGCCCCCGACCGCGCACATGACGGCCACCGGCCACGGCGACGTCCGGCGCGAGGCCACGCCGCCGATGAAGTCGGACAGGCCGTAGGCCACGGCGGCGGCGAGCGCGAGCGCGACACCCATGCAGAGGTCTCCTTGGTGCAGTCGGGGAGACCCATCCTCCCCCGTTACGCTGTCGTCCATGAGCCACCCCCACCCTGAGCTGACCGCGCCCCCGCCCCTCCCGGACGGGGGCGTCCGCGTCATCCCTCTCGGGGGTCTGGGCGAGGTCGGCCGCAACATGGCGGTCATCGAGCACCGGGGCAAGCTGCTGGTCGTCGACTGCGGCGTGCTCTTCCCCGAGGAGCACCACCCCGGTGTCGATCTCATCCTCCCGGACTTCAGCCCGATCGAGGACCGGCTCGATGACATCGTCGCCGTCGTCCTCACCCACGGCCACGAGGACCACATCGGCGCGGTGCCCTACCTGCTGCGCCTCAAGCCGGACCTCCCACTCATCGGCTCCCAGCTGACCCTGGCCCTCATCGAGGCCAAGCTCAAGGAGCACAAGATCACCCCGATCACGCTCGGCGTGAAAGAGGGCGACCGCGAGCAGCTCGGCCCGTTCGAGTGCGAGTTCGTCGCGGTCAACCACTCGATCCCGGACGCCCTGGCGGTCTTCATCCGCACCTCCGGCGGCACGATCCTGCACACCGGCGACTTCAAGATGGACCAGCTCCCGCTGGACGGCCGGATCACCGACCTGCGCGCCTTCGCCCGGCTGGGGGAGGAAGGGGTCGACCTGTTCATGACCGACTCCACCAACGCCCACGTCCCCGGCTTCACCACGCCCGAGCGGCAGATCACCCCCGCCATCGAGCGGGTCTTCCACAACGCCGAGCGTCGGATCATCGTCGCCTGCTTCTCCTCGCACGTGCATCGCGTGCAGCAGGTGCTCGACGCGGCCGAGGAGTCGGGCCGCAAGGTCGCCATGGTCGGTCGGTCGATGCTGCGCAACATGGGCATCGCGACCGACATGGGCTACCTGCGGGTGCCCGACGGGGTGCTCGTCGACCTCGGCAAGCTGACCCAGCTGCCCGACGACCAGCAGGTGCTCATCTGCACCGGCTCCCAGGGCGAGCCGATGGCGGCACTGTCGCGGATGGCCAACGGCGACCACAAGATCGACGTCGGCGAGGGCGACACCGTCCTGCTCGCCTCCTCCCTCATCCCGGGCAACGAGAACGCCGTCTACCGCGTCATCAACGGCCTCACCCGGTTGGGTGCCACGGTCGTCTCCAAGGAGAACGCCCTGGTCCACGTCTCCGGCCACGCCAGCGCCGGCGAGCTGCTCTACTGCTACAACATCGTCCGGCCCCGCAACGTCATGCCGGTCCACGGCGAGTGGCGGCACATGGTCGCCAACGGCGACCTCGCCGTCCAGACCGGGGTCCCGCGGGACCACGTCGTCATCGCCGAGGACGGCGTGGTCGTCGACCTCGTCGACGGGAAAGCGCGGATCGCGGGCGCGGTGGACTGCGGCTACGTCTACGTCGACGGCTCGCTGGTCGGCGCCGCCGACGAGACCATGCTCAAGGACCGCCGGATCCTGCGGGACGAGGGCTTCGTGACCATCATCATGGTCCGGGACGCCTCCTCCGGCGCGATCGCCGCCGGCCCGGAGATCCAGACCCGCGGCTTCGCCGAGGGGCAGGACGTCTTCGAGCGGGTCCGCCCGCGGCTGGAAGAGGCGCTGCGCGAGGCCCAGCGCAACGGCGTCCACGACGCCTACCAGCTGCAGCAGGTGATCCGGCGCACCGTCGGCTCCTTCCTCGGGGGCAAGCTGCGCCGGCGGCCGATGATCATCCCCATCGTCATCGACGCCTGACCCGCCCAGGAGGTATGCCCGCGCGCCGCCCCTGGCGCGAGCTCGCCCCGGGCCTGGGCTGGTGCTGGTGGGCGGCGGCCGCGCTCCTGACCGCCCTGCGCTGGGTCGACCTCCCCGGACCGGTGCCGGTGCTCCAGTCCGGCCTGGTGCTGGTGGGGCTCTCGCTGCTGCTCCTCGCCGCGCTGAGCGCCCTCACCCACGCCCGGGCGCTGCTGCTCCTCACCCTCGCCCTGGGCGGCGTGCACGTGGCGCTCGCCGTCCCGTGGCTGGTCGGGTCAAGGGTCCCTGCCGGTGCGGACGACGTCGTCGTCGCCGCCGCAAACCTCGAGTTCGGGCAGGGGTCGGTCGAGGACCTCGCGGCGCTGGTGGAGGCGCAGGACGTCGACGTGCTGGTCCTGCTCGAGGCGACCCCGGCGACGCTCGAGGACCTGGCCGGGTCCCCGCTCGCGACGGCGCTGCAGCACCGCAGCGGGGCGCCACGTCACGACGCGGGCGGGACCCTGGTGCTCAGCCGTCGACCGCACGAGGCGGTGCCGGTCACGGGTGGTTTCGGCTTCGACCAGGTCGTGGTGACCACGACCACGCCGGCCGGCGAGGCCATGCATGTCGTCGGCACTCATACGGTGCCGCCCACCGCGGCACCCGCGACGCTGTGGCGCGCCGAGCTGACGCAGCTGGGCGACATGGTCGCGCAGGTGCCCGCCGGCCCGGTCGTCGTGGCCGGTGACCTCAACGCCTCGACCGGGCACCCCGGGCTGCGGGCGCTGATGGCCGTCGCCGACCTGCGCGACGCGCACCGCGATGCCGGCCGTGGGTGGGTGCGGACCTGGCCGCAGGAGTCGATGCTCCCGGCGTTCGTGCACATCGACCACGTGCTGGTGCGGGACCTGGACGTGGTCGACGCCGGCGCGTGGGAGGTCACCGGCAGCGACCACCTCGCGGTGTGGGCCCGGCTCTCGCCCTGAGGTCTTCCGGTCGAGCGGTCCGGGCGCTCAGTCCTCGATCCGGCCCTGGGTCCGCCGCGCCCGGATCCGGGCCGCCTCGGCGTCGATCTCCTCCTCGGTGGGCTCGCGGTCGGTGACCAGCGTGGCCCCGTGGATGGCGACTCCGAGGCCCCATCCGAGCATCGGCCAGACCGGCCAGAAGTAGGAGCCCCACCCCCCGGTGAGGAGCCAGATGAGCACCAGCAGGGTCATCACCAGCCAGTAGACGGCCAAGTGCGTCCGGAACTCGCGCCGGGCCTGCAGCCGCTTGCGCGCGCGCTGGCGGTCGGCGGCGTCCGGCTGCGTCGCGGGCTGCGGCGACGGCGGCCGGTAGTCCGGCAGCGGGGGCGGGCTGGCCGACGGGTCCTCGGTCATGTGCCCCAGCCTAGCCCGGGCCCCGGGGTGCAGCATCGAGAGGATCTCCCGGGGCGTGCGGTTGCCGACGTTGTCGACGACCACGTCGAAGCGAGCGCCGCCGGCGCACCCACCGCCCGGTGCCTCGCCGAAGACGGTATCACCCACCGCGAGCGTCGTGACGTCCGGGCCGGCCGGTCAGGGCAGATCGAGGAGCCATGGACGCACGGAGCACTCCACGGGAACGGCTCGACACCCCGGCGATCGTCGCGGCGGCGGTGGCCCTCGCCGACGAGGACGGCGTGGATGCCCTGTCGATGCGACGCCTGGCCGACCGGCTGGGGTTCAAGGTGATGGCGCTCTACCACCACGTCGCGCGCAAGGAGGACCTGCTCGGGCTCATGGTCGACGCGGTCGCGGGCACCATCGAGATCCCGGATCTGAGCTCGCCCCCGGTGCATCGGATCCGGTCGCTGGCGATCGCCACGCGGGAGGCCTTCGTCCGGCGTCCCTGGGTGCCGATGCTGTGGCAGCGTCACCTCCCCGGCCCCGAGCGCATCGACCACATGGAGGCGCTGCTGCTGGCCTTCGCCGACAGCGACCTGTCCCCAGACCTCGCCCATCACGGGTTCCACGCGGTCAACAACCACGTGCTCGGCTACACCCTCCAGGAGCACACGATGGGGCCGTCCGGCAGCGAGGACGTCTCGGCCGTCATCGAGGGCTTCCTCGCGTCCCTGTCGCCCGAGGCGCATCCACACACGATCGCCCACGTCCAGCAGCACCTCGAGGGCGACACCGAGCGCAGCTTCGAGCTCGTGCTCGACCTGATCCTCGACGGGCTCCTCAGCCTGAAGGCGGAGCGCAGGACGTGAGCCGCTCGGTGGCGGGCGCCGCGCCCACCGTCGGTCAGTCCTCCGGGTGGTCGGGTCGCCCGAGGCGCTTGCGCAGGCGAGCGGCCTCGGCGGCGATGTCGGCCTCCGTGGGCTCCCTGTCGAGCACGAGGCCGGCCCCATGGATGGCGACCCCGATGCCCCAGCCCATCATGGCCCAGACCGGCCAGAAGTAGCTGCCGATGCCGCTGGTCACCAGCCAGATGACCGTCAGCAGCGTCATGACCAGGGCGTAGACGGTGGCGTGCTGCCGCCACTCCTGACGCGCCTCGATCCGCGCCAGCGCCCGCTTGCGCATCTCCGGGTCGAGCTCCATGCTCGGCCGGTAGGGCTGCAGCGGGGCAGGGCCGGGCTCGCCGACGGCGTCGCCGGGGCCGGACAGCGGCTCGCTCATGTCGGTCAGGCTACCGCTCATGCCGAGCTCGGCCTGCTGGTGCGCCGCTGGTGTCCCCGTCGCCCGTCGCGCCCGCCGCCGAAGACCACGAAGAAGCCCCACCCGATCATGGCCCAGAGCGGCCAGAACGAGCCGCCGCCGCTCATCGCCCAGATCGCCACCAGCAGGCCGATGCCGACGACATACTTGCCCAGGCGGGTCCCGAAACCGCCGCGGCAGCCCACCCCGTGGTGCCGCGCGGGTGCCGGGGCCTCCTGCCCCGGCCCGCCGGCCCCGGCGCCCGGGATCTCCTCGCGCCCGCCGGTGCCGGGCGTGGGCAGGGGCGGGGGAGTGGTGGGTCCCTGGGTGCCCTGGGTGATCGTCGGCTGGCTGCTCATCTCGGTGTCCTCCCGCGTGGTGCCTGATCGTCGTCCTCGACGCTACGGCGCAGGACGCGCGCCCGGCAGTGACAGACGTCAGGGGTATGCCGTGACACCCACGGCAGATCCTCCGTCCGCGGCCCTTTCGCACAGGCCCCTGCCCGAGTGACCACGGGATAGCACGACCTCCATCGTGAAAGACGGCGATGAAGGTCGTGCTAGGCCGTGGTCGGTCTGGTCCGGGCCGCGGATTCGGCCCCCACGGGCGTGGGACGGCTGTGACGGGCGTGAAGATTGGGTACGGTGCGACCGTGGCCAAGACTGCGACCTCCCCGACCCGCGCCAGCTCCGGCGGTGGCACCCGCCGACCCGCGAGCAGGGCGAGCTCGACGCAGCGCACCTCGGGCCGAGGCGCGTCGGCCGGCAAGGGCGGCTCCGGCTCCCGAGGCCGGGCCAGCCAGTCCGCCCAGGCCGGACCCTCGCTGCCCGGCCGTGCCGTGCGGGGCATCGCCGGGGCCACCGGAGGCACCGTGCGCGCGATGACCGACACCGCCCGCGACCTCGAGCCCGAGCACCGCCGCGACGGCGCCGGCTTCGTGCTGCTCGCGCTCGCCCTGGTCGTGGCCCTGCGCGAGTGGTGGCAACTCGACGGCAGGTTCGGTGACATCGTCCACGCCGGCGCCGCCGGCACCTTCGGACGCGTCGCGCTCGTGCTTCCCGTGGTGCTCCTCTTCTTCGCGATGCGGCTCTTCCGGGCCCCCGACGAGCAGCAGGCCACCAACCGGATGAGCATCGGCACCACCGCCCTGCTCGTCGCCGCGAGCGGCATCACGCACCTGGCCACCGGCAACCCTGACTACGCCGAGGGGGCCCGCGCGCTGCAGAACTCCGGCGGCATCCTGGGTTTCCTCGCCTCGTCGATCCCGGCGGCGGCGATCACCGTGACCGGCGCCTACATCGTGCTCAGCCTGCTCGGCCTCTTCGGCTTCCTCGTGCTCACCCGCACGCCGGTCCACCGCATCCCCGACCGGCTCCGCGAGGTCGAGCAGCATCTCTTCGACTCCGCCCGGTTCGACGAGGTCGACGAGGACGGCAACCGGCTGCCTCGGCGTCGCCGCCGCGCCGGTGACGTCGACGGCGCCCGGGACGGCGACGTCGCCTTCGAGCAGGCTGCCGTCGTCGAGAAGCGCGCCCCGCGCAAGGCCCCGCGTCGGGCCCCTCGCGCGGCCCGACGCGAGACCGACGAGCCCTCCGACGTCGACGCCACCGGCGACGTGCCGCCCCCCTCCGGCCGTCGCGCGGGGTCGCGTCGGGCCACGGTCGCGGAGGGCGGGGCCCCGGCGGACGACGAGACCACCGAGGAGATCCCCGCCCTGCGCCCCGGGCAGAAGCGTCCCTCCCCGCAGAGCGCGGTCGACAAGGTGAAGCAGAAGGCCGCCGCCAAGCCCGAGCTGGAGGCCCCGCCGACCGCCCAGCTGCCGCAGCGGGTGGAGCAGCTCCAGCTCGCCGGCGACGTCACGTATACCCTCCCCGACTCGACCCTGCTCAAGCCCGGCAGCCCGCACAAGGAGCGCTCGGAGGCCAACGACCGGGTGGTCGAGGCGCTGACCGGCGTCCTCGAGGACTTCAACATCGACGCGCAGGTCACCGACTTCACCCGGGGCCCGACGGTCACCCGCTACGAGGTCGAGCTCGGCGCCGGCGTCAAGGTCGAGCGCATCACCGCGCTCTCCAAGAACATCGCGTATGCCGTCGCCAGCGCCGATGTGCGCATCCTCTCCCCGATCCCCGGCAAGTCCGCGGTCGGCGTGGAGATCCCCAACGCCGACCGGGAGAACGTCAACCTCGGTGACGTGCTGCGTAGCCAGGCGGCGCGCAACAACACCCACCCCATGGTCATGGGGGTCGGCAAGGACGTCGAGGGCGGCTACGTCATCGCCAACCTGGCCAAGATGCCGCACATGCTGGTCGCGGGCGCCACCGGCTCGGGCAAGTCGAGCTTCGTCAACTCGATGATCACCTCGATCCTCATGCGCTCCACGCCCGATGAGGTGCGCCTCATCCTCGTCGACCCCAAGCGGGTCGAGCTCACGGCCTACGAGGGCATCCCGCACCTCATCACGCCCATCATCACCAACCCCAAGAAGGCCGCCGAGGCGCTGGCGTGGGTGGTCAAGGAGATGGACCACCGCTACGACGACCTCGCGGCCTTCGGCTACAAGCACATCGACGACTTCAACAAGGCGATCCGGGCCGGCAAGGTGACGCCCAAGCCGGGGTCGGACCGGGTCCTGCAGCCCTACCCCTACCTCCTCGTCGTCGTCGACGAGCTCGCCGACCTCATGATGGTGGCGCCGCGGGACGTCGAGGAGTCGGTCGTCCGCATCACCCAGCTCGCGCGTGCCGCGGGGATCCACCTGGTCCTCGCCACGCAGCGCCCGTCCGTCGACGTGGTCACCGGGCTCATCAAGGCCAACGTGCCGAGCCGGATGGCCTTCGCCACCTCCTCGCTGGCCGACTCCCGCGTCGTCCTCGACCAGCCCGGTGCGGAGAAGCTCATCGGCCAGGGCGACGCACTCTTCCTGCCCATGGGCGCCAGCAAGACGATGCGCGTGCAGGGCGCCTGGGTCGCGGAGTCGGAGATCCACGACGTCGTCGCGCACGTCACCGGTCAGCTCACGCCGAAGTACGTCGAGGAGGTCATCGCGGCCCCCGCGAAGAAGCAGATCGACGAGGACATCGGCGACGACCTCGACCTGCTGCTGCAGGCGACCGAGCAGGTCATCACCACCCAGTTCGGCTCCACGTCCATGCTGCAGCGCAAGCTGCGCGTCGGCTTCGCCAAGGCGGGCCGGCTCATGGACCTCATGGAGAGCCGGGGCATCGTCGGGCCCTCGGAGGGCAGCAAGGCCCGCGACGTCCTCGTCAAGCCGGACGACCTCGAGGCCACGCTGGCGCTGCTCCAGGGCCAGGACCCTCCCCACCCCGAGGTGGAGACCGACAGCGCTCCCTTCGACGCCGACCCGGCCGAGGTCGTCGACGACGGGCAGGACGACGGCGGCGCGGGGCATACCGCGGGTGCGCCCGGACCGAGCGCCTCCGGCGGCAGCCGCTACGACGACGACCCCATCTCCGGCAGCTACGTCGAGGAGGACGAGGCGCCGGAGAGCGAGGACGCCTGGGGCCTCACCGGGCGGGACTGAGCCGGCGCCGGACACACCGCGGCCTCCATCACTCCCGCCTGCGCGGGAGCGACGGAGGCCGCTGCCACGGGGAGCCTCAGTCGAGCCCGAAGGCGCCGATGAGCTCCTGCTCGACGGTGTTGCCGGCGTCGTCGGCGGCCGTGGCGCGCAGGGAGACCCAGTCGCCGCTGCGGTCCGGCCGGAAGGTGCCGGTCCACGCGTCCCCGTCGGCCTCGGCCGGGGCGGTGAGGTCCGGGGGGCCGGTCGGGTCGTCAGGAGCCGAGACGGCCGCCGTGGCCGTGACCCCCGTCAGGGGAAGCAGGAGTGCGACGGTGAACGCCGCGCGTCGTCGGGCAGGCATGTCAGTCCTCGAGTGTGGTGGGGCGGCACGGTCGTGGCCGCTCCCTCGATGCTGACGGGCGGCGGGGCACGGACTCAACGGTTCGGGCGGGCGGGGGACCGCCATGGCGCGGGTGCGCCATCCGACTGACCGGCCCCGGGGCGGTCAGGCCGCGTCGCGCGCCACGGCCTCCGCGTCCCGCACCACCCGCAGCACGTTGCCGCCGGTGAGCGCCGCGAGGTCGGCGGAGGACCATCCGCGGCTCGCCAGCTCGGCCAGCAGGGCCGGATAGGTCGACACGTCCTCCAGACCGACGACGACCTGCTCGGTGCCGTCGAAGTCACCGCCGAGACCGACGTGCCGGACGCCCGCGACGTCCCGGAGGTGGTCGACGTGGTCGGCCACCTGCGTCAGCGTCGCCTCCGGTCGCGGGTGCTCCTGCTGGCGCCGCAGGCTGAAGGCCGTCATCGCGGGGTGGTCGTTGGGGTCGATGCCGGCGGCCCGCGCCGCCTCGCGCGACCCCACCGTCCACGCCCAGGCGTCCTCGGCGACGAACTGCGGCACGAAGGTCGCCATGCACACCCCGCCCTGGGTGGCCAGGGTCTGCAGCACGTCGTCGGGCACGTTGCGGGGAGAGCTGCACAGCGTCCGGGCGTTGCTGTGGCTGAAGATCACCGGCGCGCGGGACGTGGCCAGCGCGTCCCGCATGGTCGCCGCAGCCACGTGCGAGAGGTCCACGAGCATGCCGAGACAGTTCAGCTCACGCACCACGTCGCGGCCGAAGCCGGTGAGCCCGCCGTGCTCCGGTGCGTCGGTCGCGCTGTCCGCCCATGGGGTGTTGTGGTTGTGCGTCAGGGTGAGGTAGCGCACCCCGAGCGCGTGCAGCTGCCGCAGCACCCCGAGCGAGGAGCCGATGCTGTGCCCACCCTCGGCCCCGAGCAGCGAGGCCACCCGCCCCGCGCCGACGGCGCGCTGCACCTCGTCGGCGGTGGTCGCCAGGGCCAGCCGATCGGCATACCTCTGGACGAGGCGGTGGACGAGGTCGATCTGCTCCAGGGCGGCGACCACGGCCTCCGGTTCGGGCAGCGAGGACGGCACGTAGACCGACCAGAACTGCGCTCCCACGCCGCCGCGACGCAGGCGCCCGAGGTCGGTATGCAGCCCGTGCGCCGACGTGTCGACCCGCAGGTCGAGGTCGAGGGCACCGTCGGCGCCGCGGAGCTCTCGCAGCGCCCAGGGCAGGTCGTTGTGCCCGTCGACGACGGGGTGTGGCCGCAGCACGGCCGCGATGTCGAGGGGTGGGGAACCCGCGCTCATGTCAGCTCGACGCCGAGGTGAACTGCGAGAACAACGGGCCCGAGAGGATCTCCAGGCGGTACAGGATGGTGAGAACAAGCGCGAGCGAGGAGAGCGCGAGCAGGATCCATCGGCCCGGACCGATCGGGAGCAGCGAGGCGAGGGCGAGGCCCCCGCAGACGCACGACAGGGACATGACGTCGCGCATGCGGGCGGCGATCCCGTCGGGGTCACCAGGCAGATAGCCCATAAACCAGGACTCGAGGAAGAACCCTGCAGCGATCAGGGCGATCACGAGGCCGATTCCTGTCTTCATCCCCTGATCCTCACCCGACGAGGCGATGTCGGGCAAGCTGCGCCGCGACCGGGTCACGGGAGGCTGCGCAGGTGCTCGTCGATGAGCCTGGCGATCTCCTCCTGCCCTCGGGCCGTGGGGTGGAACGCCTCCGGTGGCATACCGCGAGGGCCGGTGAAGCCCAGCGAGAGGAGCCACGGGTCGTCGCTGCCGACCCCGTGGCCAGCGAACGCCTCGGTGGGATCGATGAAGGTGAACCCGTAGTACTCCGCGTGGGCGCGCAGGTGTGCGTTGAGGTCCGCGCTCTTGTCGTTGAGCCAGGTGGTCTGCTCCGGCCACAGCCAGCCGTGCTCCTGGAAGGGGTAGCTAGACATGCCCGGCGAGGTGTTGAGGCGAGCGCCGTAGTCGTCGTCGAAGAGCTGGGGGTAGCCCACGATCACGACGTGAGCCGCGTCTCCCGTCCGGGCGCGGATGTCGGCATACATCTCGCCGAGGTTGCCGCCGCCGGGCTCGGTGCCGAAGAGGTCGATCAGGTTCTGCTCGTAGGGGCTGAGGCTCTCCGGGTCGTCCGGATCGGCGGGGGTGTCCCACTCCTCCCAGCACACGCCGCTGCCGAGGATGCAACTCCTCAGGACCGCGCTGAAGTCCATGTCGTTGCCACCCATCGAGACCACCACCATCGAGGTGTCCTCGTTGAGCGCGTCTCGTTGCGGGTCCTCCGAGTTGCCCTGGGTCTCCTCCCAGTAGTCGCTGGTGGTGGCGCCGGAGCACGAGACGAAGGAGGAGTTGTCGCCGCCGAACCACGCGTCGCTGGTGGCGTGGAAGGCGGCGTTGCCGGACCGGTGGCAGGTGTTCCTGGCGGGGGGCTCGCCCGAGCTCCAGAAGTCGTACCAGGGGTGCTCGCCCTCCTCGTCGGTCCCCGAGGCGTAGTTCTCCGCTCCCTCGCCCGCCCCGTAGCTGTCTCCGAGGAAGACGAGGTTGCCGCGGGTGACGTCGGCGCGGGTCCATGCCCTGGAGAGGTAGGGGTCGCCCGTCGGCTCGATGTCCCTGATGGCGGTGCCGCAGCCACCCCCGCCTCCACCGAGCTGTGTCAGCGTGCAGATGGCTCGATCCACGCCCGCGGCGATCGACTGACCGACCCCGGGCGCCGCGACGACCAGGCCCAGCACGATCAGCACCGCGACGACAACTGCTCCGAGCCACTCCACGGCTCCGGCGCCGCGTTCGACCAGCCGGGATCTGGCCATGTCCGTCCCGCGTCGCTCATCTCGGGTCCGAGATCCCCCAGGTGGTGCCGACCTCACCCTGGTGACGCCTCGTTCAGTCCCGTCTCCGGGAGCACGCTCAGCAGCAGCTCGGGGCCGACGTCCCCGAGCCAGTCCCAGTGGGACATCCAGAGCCACCCGGAGTCGTCCGGAGCCAGGGCGATGTGCCGCACCATGCCGGTCTCGGTGGTGGTCTCGGTCCAGGCGGTCCATCCGGCCGGTGGGTCCGGGATCACCTCGATCTCGACGTTGTACGCACCCTCGCCCAGGTCTGTCTCGGTCCCGTCGGGGCGCAGGCCGTAGCCCGCACAGGTCCGCACCGTGTCCACGGCGGTCTGCGCAGCCGCGCCACCCTCGGTCCCGGAGAAGAGGTGCCCTTCGGCCTCGAGGTACTGCGCCTCCCCGAAGACCCAGCGCCGTTGGGCCGCGTCTGCCGGACGCACCGGGTCGAGGTCGACCCCGCAGACGGTCGTCCGGGCGTGCGGACCGTCGGCAGGTGCTGGTCGCCAGCCGGCCGGCAGGTCCAGCACGTCAGGGAGAACGGCGAGCGCCGACCCGTCGCCGCCGGGGGCCACCCCCGGCTCGCCGCCGGTCACGGCGGAGCGCTCCTCTGGTGCTGCGGACCCCCCCGCCGCAGCACCCGAGGCGCCCGACGGCTCCGCCGTTTCCTCGGCGGAGTCCGTCGAGCTCCCGGCCGGTGTCCCCTCCGACGCGGGCTCGGACGGCGTGGTCGGACCGCAGGCCACGAGCAGCAGCGCTGCCGCCAGCAGCGGGACCGTCGTGCGTGCCGTCATCGACCTCACCTCCTGTCCCGACACTGTCAGCCCGGCCCGCCCGGTGTCGTGGGCTCAGGGCCCCAACTTCGGCGCGCGGGCCTGGGTCCTGGCTAGGTCCACCGGCCCAGGCTGCCTAGACTCGGGGCCATGTCAGCCACCCGGAGCGTCGCCGTCGTGACCCTCGGCTGCACCCGCAACGAGGTCGACTCCGAGGAGCTCGCGGGTCGGCTCTCCGCCGAGGGGTGGACCCTCGTGGACGACGCCGCCGAGGCGGACGTCGCCGTGGTGAACACCTGTGGGTTCGTGGAGCAGGCCAAGAAGGACTCCATCGACGCGTTGCTGGAGGCCAACGACCTCAAGCGCACCGGCCGCACCCAGAAGGTCGTCGCCGTCGGGTGCATGGCCGAGCGGTATGGCGAGCAGCTCGCGGCGGAGCTGCCCGAGGCGGACGCCGTGCTGGGCTTCGACTCCTACGCCGACATGTCCGGCCACCTGCGCGGCATCCTGGCGGGGGAGCGGCCGCAGAGCCACGTGCCGCGCGACCGGCGGCAGCTGCTGCCCATCTCGCCCCGGGAGCGGGGCGCCGCCGCCGCCGAGATCGTCCTGCCGGGGCACCAGCAGCAGGAGGCGGAGCAGCGCGAGCTGACCCGGGTGGCACCCGCGACCGGTCCCCGGGTGGTGCGTGCCCGGCTCGACGGTCGCCCCTGGGCTCCCCTCAAGATCGCCTCCGGGTGCGACCGGCGTTGCGCGTTCTGCGCCATCCCGATGTTCCGCGGAGCCTTCGTCTCCCGGACGCCCGAGGAGATCCGCTCCGAGGCGGCCTGGCTGGGTGAGCGCGGGGTGCGTGAAGTCTTCCTCGTCAGCGAGAACACCACGTCCTACGGCAAGGACCTCGGCGACCTGCGCCTCATCGACGCCCTGCTCCCGCAGCTCGCGGACGTCCCCGGGATCGAGCGGGTGCGGGTTTCCTACCTGCAGCCGGCCGAGATCCGACCGGACCTGCTCGACGCCATGGCCAGGACCCCGGGAGTGGTGCCGTACTTCGACATCTCCTTCCAGCACGCGTCCGGTCCGCTGCTGCGCCGGATGCGCCGCTTCGGTGACCGCGAGTCCTTCCTGTCGCTGCTGCAGCAGGTGCGCGACCGCGTCCCGGAGGCGGGCATCCGCACCAACGTCATCGTCGGCTTCCCCGGGGAGACCGAGGAGGACCTCGCCGAGCTCACCGCCTTCCTCTCCGAGGCGCGGCTCGACGTGGTCGGGGTGTTCGGCTACTCCGACGAGGACGGCACCGAGGCGGAGGGGTATGCCGACAAGCTCGACGAGGACACCATCCGGTCCCGCGTCGAGGAGGTCGGCGCGTTGGTCGAGGAGCTCACCGCGCAGCGCGCCGCCGAGCGGATCGGGACCACCGTGGAGGTCCTGGTCGAGGCGGTGGAGGACGACGAGCTCGCCGAGGGCGATGATCTCGCGGATCTCGACGGGGAGGGCCTCGGGAGTAGCGGCTCCGGGGCGCGGCTCGTGGGCCGCGCCGGGCAGCAGGGCCCTGACGTCGACGGCGTGACCTATCTCGTGACCGCCGACGGCGGTCGCCCGCAGCTCACGCCGGGGGCGATCGTCACCGCCCGCGTCGTCGCGAGCGAAGGCGTCGACCTGGTGGCTGTGCCGACCGGCACCTCCGACGCAGACCCGGGCGCGCGGCATACCGGAGCAGGAGCAGGGGTGGAGGCGTGATGATCGGCCCCCACGACCCCGACGGTCCGGACCTCGCCACGGCCGACGTGCCCCCGCGGGTGTCGCCGTGGAACCTGCCCAACGCCCTCACCGTCCTGCGGATCCTGCTCGTCCCCGTCTTCGGCTGGCTGCTGCTCACCGAGGGGGGTGAGGACCTCACACTGCGCTGGTGGGCGCTCGTCGTCTTCCTCGTCGCGATCGCCACCGACTGGGTCGACGGACACCTGGCCCGCAGGCAGGGGCTCATCACCGACTTCGGCAAGCTCATGGACCCCATCGCCGACAAGGCCCTCGTCGGCACCGCCCTCATCGGGCTGTCGGTCCTGGGGCTGCTGCCCTGGTGGGTGACCGTGGTGATCCTGGTGCGCGAGATCGGCATCACGCTCATGCGCTTCGTCGTCATCCGGCGGGGCGTCATCCCCGCGAGCCGGGGCGGCAAGCTCAAGACCGTGCTCCAGGCCGTCGGGATCGCCGTCGTCCTCGCGCCGCTGGGGGGCGTGCTCGACACCCTCGGGCTGTGGATCATGTATGTCGCCACCGTCGTCACCGTCGTCACGGGCATCGACTACGTCCGGCAGGCCTTCGCGCCGCGCACCGAGACCTCGACGTGAGCGACCCCGTCGACCGCCTGGCGGCGACGCTCGTGCGGCGGTTGACCGAGCGGGGGGAGAGCGTCGCGACGGCGGAGTCGCTCACCGGTGGCCTGGTCTGCGCCGCCCTGACCTCCGTGCCGGGAGCGAGCCAGGCGGTGCGCGGGGGAGTCGTCGCGTATGCCGTGTCCGTCAAGGAGTCCGTGCTGGGGGTCCCCGCGGGGGTGCTCCGGGAGCAGGGTGCGGTGTCCCGGGAGTGCGCCGTGGCGATGGCGGTCGGCGGATGCGCCACGACCGGGGCCGACTGGTGCTTGTCCACGACAGGGGTCGCGGGCCCCGATCCGAGCGAGGGCAGACCGGTCGGCACCGTGCACCTGGCGCTGGCCGCGGGGGAACAAGCCGTGGCGCACCAGGTGTTGACCTGTCACGGGTCCCGCGGGCAGATCCGGGACCAGACCGTGACCGCGGCGCTGGAGCTGCTGCTCGACACGCTCGACGCACGCCTGTCGGACGCGCGGGGTACGGTAGACGCAGACCGAGGCACCAGGACGGACCGGAGGAGGGATGACGATGGCACTGCTACGACGTGAGCTGGGCGACGCACTGCGCGAGACCCGGCAGACCCAGGGGCGCACCCTGCGGGAGGTCAGCGCCTCGGCCGCCTGCTCCCTCGGATACCTGTCGGAGATCGAGCGCGGCGAGAAGGAGGCCTCCTCCGAGCTGCTCGCCTCGATCTGCCGTGCGCTCGACGTCCCCCTCTCCGAGCTGCTCTCCAGCGTGGCCGACCGGGTGAGTCTCGCCGAGGCTGCCGAGGCTCAGATGACGACCGTGCTCACCGAGGGCCTGGCCAAGCCGATCGACCACCGCCGGGTCTCCCGCCGCGACACCGTCGTCTCCGCCGCCTGAGCGACGCACACCTGACCACGCTCGTCTGACCGGCCCTCGCCGAGCGACCGCTGGTGCCTCACTCCTGCGGCGTGACCCCCACCCGGTAGCCCCAGGCCGGGAGCTGCCAGACCGAGCCCTCGGCATACTCGACCGTGCTGCCGTCCGTGGCGTCGACGTAGGCGAGGTCCTGACCCGGCGCCACCCCGAGGGTGACCGACGCCGGGGCGCCGCTGAGGTTGAAGGCCGCGACGACGGCGTCCCCCGACTCGTGCACCCGCACGAAGCTGACGACCCGGTCCTCGCCGTCGTTGGGCACCCGCACCATGCGCGCGCCCCAGGCGGCGTTCCACAGCGCCGGGTGCTGCTTCTTCAGCGCGAAGAGGCGACGGTAGAGCTCGCCCTGCGGGTCCTCGCGCCAGACGATCTCGTCCTTGTCGAAGAAGGTGAGCCGCCGGTCGTTGCCGGCCTCCTGCCCGCTGTAGATCAGCGGGATCCCCTCGCTGACCACCGACATGACGACCGCCGCCTCCAGCATCGGGCCGAACTGCTCGTGCTCGGTGCCCTCCCAGGCGTTCTTGTCGTGGTTGGAGACGAAGAGCATCCGCATGATGTCGCGCGGGTAGGCACGCTCGTTCCAGGCGTCATAGACCTTGAGGTCGGTGGCGCTGGCCCGGCCGTCCGCGATGTGGTGCATCGTCTCGTTCCAGGACCAGGCATACGTCGCGTCGAAGGCACCCACGTGCAGGTCGCGGTTCTCCCACTCGGCGAGCAGGAAGACCGGCTTGATCTGCTCCAGCTGGGCCCGCGCCGCCTCCCAGAAGTCCACCGGCACGTAGCCCGCGACGTCGCAGCGGAAGCCGTCGACGTCGGCCTCGCGGACCCAGTGAGCCATGGCGTCGGCCATGTACTCCCGCAGCCCGGGCTGGTCGTAGTCGAGGTCGATGACGTCGTCCCAGTCCCACCACGGCGTCGGCACGAAGTCGCCCTTGAAGTCGGTGCGGTACCACTCCGGGTGCTCGTCGACGAGCACGTTGTCCCAGGCCGTGTGGTTGGCGACCCAGTCGACGATGACCCGCATGCCGAGGTCGTGGGCGCGGGCGACGAAGCCGCGCAGGTCCTCCAGCGTCCCGAACTCGGGGTTCACCGCGAGGTAGTCGCGCACGGCGTAGGGGGAGCCGAGCCCGCCCTTGCGGTTCTGCTCGCCGATCGGGTTGATCGGCATGAGCCAGAGGATGTCGACGCCGAGGCCGCGCAGCCGGGCGGGTACGCTCCGGGGTCATGCCCGCCACCGTCGCCCGAGCGCGCTGATGCACCTCGACATCACGCACGAGCCCGGCCGCGTGCAGGTCCGGCTGGTGCCCGGCGCGGGGGAGCCGGACGAGCGCAAGGGCGCCCTGGCGCGGCATACCGCGTGCTTCGAGGTGGGTGTGCGCCTGGGCGAGGTGCACCCCGACCTGCTCGTGCTCTCAGCTGTCCTCTCGGCCCGGCCCTGGATCGTTCGGAAGGTCCCGGTGACCACGTCGGTGCCGGCGAGTCCTGTCCTCGCCCGGGCGCTGCGCGAGGGGCCGGGCCTGCGGTTGACGTCGGTGGACCGTGACCTGGCGCCGCGCGGGAGACCCGCCGAGGAAGACGGGGCGCCCGGGTTGTGCTTCAGCGGTGGCACCGACAGCGTCGCGACGCTCGCGGTCATGCCGGGCAGCACCCGGTCCTACCACCTGCTGCGGCGGGCCCCGCGAGGCGACCCGCGGGCCACGATGTTCGTCACCCGGGCAGCCGAGGAGTCGTGCGAGCGGCTGCGCACCCAGGGGTGGCCGGTGGAGGTGGTCCGCAGCGACGTGGAGTACCTCCGCGCCGCCATGGGGTTCCCGCACGACTTCACCACGGCGGTGCCGTTGCTGCTCCACGCCGACCGCGACCGGCTGGACGCCGTGGCCTGGGGCGCGCCGCTGGAGGCGACCTACCGGCTGCAGCGTGGCTACTACCGCGACTTCGCCGACTCGCCCTTCCTCAAGGAGTGGGGCGGGGTCTTCGCCGCGGTGGGGCTGGAGGTGTGCGTGCCGGTCGCCGGGGTGTCCGAGGTCGTGACCAGCCGCATCGTGCACACCCATCCGCTCGGGGAGGCGGCGCAGTCGTGCGTGCGCGGCCGTCGGCTCGGGCGTCCCTGCGGGCGGTGCGCCAAGTGCGCCCGCAAGACCCTGCTCGCCGGCGCGGTCACCGGCGCCTGGCCCTCCGCCCCGGCGCTGGAGCGGCAGTGGCGTGGGCAGGAGCCGCGGGGCCATCTGCTGGCCGACCCGATCAAGGTCGAGCCGGTGATCGCTCGGACGGTCCACCGCTACCTCGCCGACGGCGGCGACAGCGCCCTGATGCGGCTGGTCGCGGCCAAGACCGGCCCGGACCCGATGGACTGGCTGGACCGGTCCTACGAGCCCGCGCTGGCGCTCGTGCCGGAGCGCTATCGGCGGAAGGTGGCCGAGCGCCTGCACCGGGTCGCGCCGCCCATGAGCGCCGAGGAGGAGGCCGCCGTGCGCTCCTACGACGTGCGCGGCCTGGACCGCTCGCGGGCGCAGGGCGGGCTGGAGGCGTGGTTCGCCGCCCACCCCCCGCAGGACCTGCTGCCGCGTGCCGTCGGCCGGGTGCGTCGGGTCGTGCGCGCCCGGGTGCGCCGCGCCCTCTCGGGCCGTCGGCGGGTCGGGCGCGGGCCTCAGTAGGTCGGGCGCCGGCCGTGGCCGAGCGGCGACTGGGGCCGACCGTCGTCGGTGGGGGCGAGGCCGCCCTGGCAGGTCGGGCAGGAGAACATCACCCGCTGCTGCGGCTGCTGGCCGATCGGGGCGAGCCGGATCGTCGTGCCGCAGCGCTTGCACGGCAGCCCCATCCGGCCGTGCACCCACGCGTCGTCGCCGTTGACGTCCCCACGGCCCGTGATGGTCGTGCGGCCGGTCCGGCAGCTCAGCACCAGCAGCCGCCGGGCGGTCGCCAGCAGCTCGACCACCTGCTCCTCGGCGAGGTCCCCGACGGGCGTCCAGGGGTTGATCCCCAGCAGGAAGAGCGGCTCGGCGGTGAAGATCGTGCCCATGCCCGCCACGTTGCGCTGGTCCAGGCAGGCCTCGGTGATGGTGCGGCCCGGGTCTGCGCGCACGTTGCCCAGGGCCGTGTCCGCGTCGTACGCGGGGTCGAGCAGGTCGGGGCCGAGGTGCCCCACGACCCGGTGCTCCTCGCTGGTCCGCACCAGCTCGAGCATCCCGAGGGAGTCGCCGACCGCGACCCGCTGCGGCGTCCACAGCAGCGCCCGCACGGTATGCCGTCGCCCCAGCGCGTGCCGCCGCCCCACCGGGTGCACCCGCCAGGAGCCCTCCATCCGCAGGTGGCTGTGCACCGTGATGTCCCCCTCCACCCGGTGCAGCAGGTGCTTGCCGCGGGGGACGACCTCGAGGGTGCGGCGGCCGGACAGGTCGGCGGTCGCGTGCGCCGGCACCCGGAGGTCCGATCCCTCCAGGGCCACGCCGGCCAGCCCCTGGTGCAGCCGTCGGGCGGTGCGCCACACCGCGTCACCCTCAGGCATCGGCGAACCCCAGACCGAGCGAGGTTCCGATGCTGATGACGGCGGTCGTCGCTTCCCCCCGGCCCTGGTCGTCGTGGCGGCCGGGGCCCTCTCGCGCGTCCGCGGCGGGCTGCGTGCTCCGCACCCCGAGTGCGGCGGCGGCACCGTCGTTGAGGAGTACGGTCACCGCGCAGGGGCGACGCAGGCCCCGGGTCAGCGCGTTCCCGAGGACCCGGCGTGGGTCCGGCCCGCGGGAGCGCAGGGTGCCGTAGGTCGGGTCGTCGTCGAGCAGGCCGTCGACGACGTAGTTGGCGATCGCCACGCGCACCTCCAGGTCTCTGTTGCCGGGAGCGGATGGGTCCATGGCGTCCCGCGCGGCCTCGACCACGAGACCCAGGACGGTGTCCGGCGACGGCCACGTGCTGGTGTCGAACGGCCGCCAGGGCACCGGCATACCCGTTGTTCTCGCGAGGACACCGTCGCGGACCGCCGCGGCCTTGATGCTGCTGTGACCAAGGTCGAGCACGAGCCCGTCGGCCAGCCCGGCGGCCAGACCCAGCAGGGGTGCGCGGCCGGGCTCGGGGGCCAGCTCGGCGCGCTGCGCGACGACGCGCGGGTCCCGGGATGCCCGACGCCCGAGCTCGCCGGCGACGACCCCGCCGCAGAGCACGACCTGCCGCACCGACGCCCAGCGCGCCCAGTCCTCCTCGCCCCACTCCTCCCGTGCCGCCCGGTCGTCGTCGGTGGGGGAGCGCAACGTCTGCAGCAGGTGCGCCAGCGCGTCCGTCCACTGCTCCGCGACGGCCTCGGCCCACTGCTCCCCAGCCACCAGCGTGCGGTCGAGGATGACCCGTGGGGCGTCGTCGAGGGCCACCGCCGCCCGGGCCGCGGCGTCCGCGACGATGCCGGACAGCCCGGTCGCACCGAGGACCCGTCCCGCCCGGTGCCGGTGCCACGGCGCACCTGCCCGCAGCAGCAGGGTGCGGTTCAGCCCGGTGCGCCGGGTGATGGGGGTCGTGGTCACCGCTCCAGTGTCTCGCCGGGCAGCTCGAGCCGCTCACCCACCCAGTCCTCGCGGAGCCACCGGTCGTGGCTGGCCACCACCACGGCACCCGGGAAGTCGGGCAGGCCGAGCTCGAGCTCGGAGACGAGCAGGAGGGACAGGTGGTTGGTGGGCTCGTCCAGCAGCAGCAGGTCCGGCGGGTCGGCCAGGACCGTCGCCGCCGTTGCCCGATCGACAGCTCCCGCACCCGGCGGTCCAGGTCGCGACCGGCGACGAGGCCGAGGCTCGGCAATGGGTGACGCGCCGCCAGCTCCTGACCGACGGCCCGGGCATACGACTGCCGCGCCGTGAGCCCGTCGTGCGCTCGGGCGACGGTCTGGGTGAGCAGGCCGACGCGCAGCCGCGGGGCTGTCGTCAGCGAGCGCCGTCGGGCTCGAGCTGCCCCGCGAGGAGGGCGAGCAGGGTGGACTTGCCGGACGCGTTCGGTTCGGTGACGAGCAGTCGGCCTGGGGTGCCGAGCGCGAGCGAGACGGGTCGCAGCCGCCCGGCCACGGTGACGTCGGTCGCGGTGAGGATCGGGCCCGCGCCGTCCCGCCGGGTGCTGCCCGGTGCGCCGAGACCGTGGAAGCGCAGCCGGGCCGGTGGCTTGCGCACCTGCTCCCGCTCGAGGCGGGCCAGGGCGGTGCTGGCGTCGTTCACCCGCCGGGCGACCACCTTGGCGTTGCGGTCGGCGTAGAACTTCTTGCTGGCCCGGGCCTCGGTGCGCGGCGCCCGATCGGCATGACCGACCGTGTGCTCCTCGCGGACCTTTCGCCGCAGCCGCTCCCGCTCCTGCTGCTCGTCGGGGTAGCGGCGCACCCACCGCTCCCGTTCGTCCCGTCGCTGCTGCAGGTATGCCGTGTAGCTGCCGGTGGACCGGGTGAGTCCGAACCCCGAGCCGGGGAAGTCGTGGTCGTCGGCCACCCGTGCCTGGGCCAGCGGCGCGGGATCGAGGTCGAGGATCGTGGTGGCCGTCTCGTCGAGGAAGGCCCGGTCGTGGCTCGCGAGCAGCGCCGGGCCGGACCAGGTGCTGAGCAGCTCGGTGAGCAGGGCCGTCCCGGCGTCGTCGAGGTGGTTGGTGGGCTCGTCCAGCAGCAGCGTGTCGGGGTTGCGCAGCAGCGTCCAGGCGAGCGAGAGCCGGGACAGCTGACCCCCGGACAGGTCGGCTGCGGTGCGCCGGCGGGGAAGGTGTGCGAGACCGAGCCCGTGCACGACGTTGTCCGTCCGGTGGTCGATCTCCCACGCGTCGTGCCGTCGGGCCGACTCCAGCGCGGTGGCGAGGGCAGCACCGGTGCCGTCGTCGCCGCGCGCCAGCGCCTCGCCGGCGCGTTCGACCTGGACGACGAGGTCGCGGACCCCTGCGATTCCAGATGGGCCGCACCCTACGTGCCGTGGCGGCTCGCCGCCACGCATTCATCGCGTCGCAGCCAGCCCGGCGAGCTCCTCCCGAAGCCCGCCCAGCGCGGTGCGGGTGTCGGCGTCGTCCTGGTGCGGGCCGCGCAGCCACTCGGCATAGGAGCCCACCTCGCTGAGCTGCCACTCCAGCCGGACGAGGTCCAGCAACGCCGGGTCGTGCGGGAGGAGGTCGGCATACCCGGCGAGGACGTCGCGCTCTCGAGGTGCGAGCCGCAGCGTCTCCCAGTCGAGGAGCAGCAGGCGACCGTCGTCGGCCCGCCACTGATTGTGCACGCCGGGTTCGCCGTGGGTGGGGACATAGGCGGAGGGGTCGAGCCGGTCGAGGAGGCGCAGGTATGCCGTGAGCCCGCACCCGACGTCCGCCCACCCGGCGCGCAGCGCGCGCCGGGCGGGCTCGCCGAGCGGCCCCGCGGTCCACGGCTCGGCTGTCCAGGCCCCGAGTTCGTCGACGAGCTCGGGGCGCACGGCCGGCTCCCAGGTCAGGATGCCCTCGGGTGACGGTGCCGCGTGCAAGTCGCGCACGGCCCGCACCGCGTCGGCGTCGATCGTCGTCGGTCGGCGCCCGGTCACCCACGGGGTCAGGCTCAGCCATCCCGGCCCGAGCGGGCTCGTGAAGCGCCCCTGCGCGGAGGGCACGGACGCGTGCACGCAGGTCAGGGTGGCCGCGAGGGAGGCGGCCGCGGCATACGTCGCCTCGGCGGACTCCACGGTGTGCCAGAGCGGCGGGTCGAGGGTCACGAACCACCGCGGCTCTCCCTGTGCGTCCGCCCGCCAGTGCCAGCCGCCGAAACCGACGGCCAGGTGCTCCAGCGCCGTCACCTCGGGATCCCAGAGGGTCCGCACCCGCTGCAGCACCTCGTCGGTGCTGACGTCCTGCGGCGGCTCGTGCATCGCCCCAGGCTAGGGCGCCTTTCAGGCGCACTGATCGTGCCGGCGACTCGCGGGCCGCGAACGGCTCCAGCGTTCACGTGAACGCCAGGGCCGCTCGGGTCGGGCGAGTTCCCGGCTCTGGCGTGCATGACCGGGGCCACGCCGGGGTGGCGCCCGGGTCAGCGGCGTAGCCGCAGGCCTTGCGGGGCAGTGTGGAAGCCGGCGTCCGCCAGGGCCCCGGTCAGCGGATGCGTCGAGGACAGGGCGCCGCCACCGTCGATCTTGGCGATCGTGATGCCGCCGAGTGTGCCGCGACGCACCGCGGCCACCAGGGCGCCGGCCACCGAGCGCCAGACCTGCTCCGGCTGCGCCTCGGGCGGCGGGGCGAAGGTGAGCGCGCTGCGCCCACCGCGCTCCAGGTAGACCGCGAGCGAGCCATCGACCAGCACCACCATCGACCCGGCCTTGCGGGCCGGGCGGTGGGTCACCTCGTCGTCGAGCGCGGGCCACGGCACGCTCGCGCCGAAGGGGCTGGCCGGGTCGGTCGCCGCCAGCAGCACGGCCTCCGCCTCGCCGGGCGCCGGGCTCTCCGAGCGCTGCCGGTCCAGAGCACGCAGCCGGTCGATGGCACCGGTGCTGCCGAACTGCGCGGCACCCAGCCCTTCGACGACGTACCCGCGCCGCACGCGACCGGCCTCCTCGGCCCCCGAGAGCACGCGGTAGACCCCGGCGAACCCGCCCGCCACGCCCTCGGCGACGACCGAGCCACGGGTGAGGACGCCGTAGCGGTCGAGCAGCTGCTCGGCGCCCGCCAGGGCGCGCACCGTCGGGTCGGTCTCGACCGGCGGCAGCAGCGACCAGCGGCCCACGGTCGTGGGTGGCCCCGACCGGCTCGGGCGTGACGGACGGCCCGTCCGGGAGCCGGACGACGCCGACGAGGCGGACAGGGCGACCGAGGTGCGCGACCACCGCCCCCCGCGCGAGGGGGCACGCCGCGACTTGTGCGTGGTGCGACCACCGGCGAGCAGCGCCCGCACCGGGGCGTAGGTGTCGGCGCTCACGCGGCCGGCCCAGACGAGGTCCCACAGCGTGCCTGCGAGCCGTTGGTCGTCGAGCGAGCCCACGGCGTCGCTCAGCGCGCGGAAGAAGTAGGCGCCGCCCACGACCCGCTCCAGCACCTCCAGCACGGCCCCGGCCCGCTCCTCCTCGACGAGCGCATCAGCCTGACCCCCCTCGGGCACCGCCATCGTGAGGTGCGCGGTGTCGGCGAGGTGCAGCGAGACCCAGCCGTCGTCACCGGGCAGCGAGCCGTGCCCCTGCCAGAGGACTTCGCCAGAGCTCATCAGCTCATCCAGCAGCGCCGGCGTGTAGTCGACGACCCGGGCGGGCAGCACGAGCGACTCCAGCGCGGAGGCGGGCACCCGGGCGCCGGCGAGCTGCTCGACCGCGCGCAGCGTGCCGTCCAGCCCGCGCAGCTCGCCGACGGACTGCCAGCGGGGCAGGAAGCGGGCATACGCCGCCTGGGTGACGGGCTCGACCTCCTGCCGCAGCGCCGCCAGCGAACGGCGGCGCAGCAGACGCAGCACCTCGGCGTCGCAGACATCGTCCTCCCCGGTGCCCGACGGCGCGAGCGCCCCCATCACGAGCCGGCCCGACGAGACCTGCCGCCGCACCGCGTCCCGCACGACGGCGCTGCCGAGCCCCAGCCGGGTCGCGAGCGACTCCAGCGTGAAGGGCGGGTGGGTGCGCGCGTGCCGCACGACGAGGTCGGCGAGCGGGTCCTCCACCCCTTCGAGGAAGGCGGCGGGCACCCCGACCGGCATCGCCACGCCGAGCGCGTCGCGCAGCCGGGCGGCGTCCTGCGCGTCCGCCAGGCGCTGCTCCCCGGCGACCCGCACCTCGATCACGCGTCGCCCCTCGACCAGCGAGTCCATCCAGCCGTCCACCTGCGCGCGCCGCTCCTCGACGGTGCGGGCGCGCACCTCCTCGCGGCTCAGCGGGCCGAGCACGCGCAGCAGGTCGACGACCTCCTCGGCGTCGCGCGCCTGCCGGTCGGGCGCCAACCGCTGCAGCTCGGCCTCGGTCCGGGCCACGACCTCGGGGTCCAGCAGGTCGCGCAGCGCCGCGCCCTCGCCCCGGCCGAGCAGCTCGGCGAGCAGCCCGGCGTCGAGGGAGAGGGCGGCCGCTCGCCGCTCGGCCAGCGGCGAGTCGCCCTCGTAGAGGAACTGCGCGATGTAGCCCATGAGCAGCGAGGACGCGAAGGGCGAGGGCCGCGGGGTGGCGACCGAGACGAGCCGCACCTGGCGGGAGGCCAGGGAGCGCATGAGCTCCCGCAGCGCGTCGACGTCGTAGACGTCCTGCACGCACTCGCGCACCGCCTCCAGGACGATGGGGAAGGTCGGGTAGCGCGCGGCGACCTCGAGCAGCTGGGCCGAGCGCTGCCGCTGCTGCCACAGCGGCTGCCGCTTGCCCGGGTTGCGCCGCGGCAGCAGCAGCGCCCGCGCGGCGCACTCGCGGAAGCGGGAGGCGAAGAGCGCCGACCCGCCGATCTCCTGGGTCACCAGGTCGGCGACCTCGTCCGGGTCGAGGGTCAGCAGCTCGGCGATCTCGGCGTCCAGCCGCGCGGCGTCGCCGCCGTCGCGCCGTGCGTCGCTGCCGGAGGGCATGCCCTCTCCCGGCGTCCCGCCAGACGGTATGCCCTCGCCCGGGTCGTCCCAGCCGCCGAGGTCGGGCAGGCGCAGCACGATGCCGTCGTCGGCGGCCAGCGCCTGCACCTCGGTGCCGAAGCGCTCGCGCATCCGGGCCGCCAGGCACAGCGCCCAGGGGGCGTGGACCGGGCTGCCCCAGGGCGAGTGCACGACGACCCGCCAGTCGCCGATCTCGTCACGGAAGCGCTCGATGACGATGGTCCGGTCGTCCGGGAGGTGTCCGACGGCCTCGCGCTGGTCGGCGAGGTAGGTGACGAGGTTGTCGGCGGCGAAGCGGTCCAGCCCACGCTCGGCGAGCTCGCCCCGGGCGTCCTCCTGCGGCTGGCCCGCGATCCGGCGCACGAACTCGCCCACGGCCGCGCCCAGCTCGGCGGGCCGCCCGAGCGACTCGCCCTTCCAGAACGGCAGCCGGCCGATCTGACCCGGTGCGGGCGTGACGAGCACCTGGTCGTGGGTGATGTCCTCGATCCGCCAGCTCGTCGTGCCGAGGGTGAAGACGTCGCCGACGCGCGACTCGTAGACCATCTCCTCGTCCAGCTCGCCCACCCGGCGGCCGGGGCCCTCGCCGGTGGCGAGCATGACGGCATACATCCCGCGGTCGGGGATGGTGCCGCCGGACGTGACCGCGAGCAGCTGGGCGCCACGACGCGCGCTGAGGGTGTCGGTGACGCGGTCCCACACGATCCGCGGGCGCAGGTCGGCGAAGTCCTCGCCCGGGTAGCGCCCGGCGAGCATGTCGAGCACCGCGTCGAAGAGCGAGCGGGGCAGTGCGGCGTAGGAGGCGCTGCGGCGCACCAGCTCGAAGAGGTCGGTGACCGACCAGTCCTCCATCGCGAGCATCGCCACGACCTGCTGGGCGAGGACGTCGAGCGGGTTGCTGGGGACCGAGAGCTGCTCGATCGCGCCGGCTCGCATGCGGTCGACCACGACGGCGGTCTGCACGAGGTCGGCCCGGTGCGTGGGGAAGAAGGCGCCGTGGCTGGTGGCGCCGACCTGGTGCCCGGCGCGGCCGACGCGCTGCAGCCCGGAGGCGACGCTCGGCGGGCTCGCGACCTGCACGACGAGGTCGACGGCACCCATGTCGATGCCGAGCTCGAGGCTGCTGGTGGCGACCACGGCGGGCAGCTGCCCGGTCTTGAGCGCGTCCTCGATCTCGCCGCGCTGCTCCTTGCTCACCGACCCGTGGTGGGCCCGCGCGAGCACCGGCGGGGCTGCCCCGCCCGAGCCGGACTGGGCCATCACCTGGGCGGGCGAGCGCGAGGTATGCCGGTCGCCGGCCTCGGCGTCCTCCTCCGGCTCATCCTCGCTGTACCGCTCGTCCCACTCCTCGTTGAGCCGGGAGGTGAAGCGCTCGGCGAGCCGCCGGGAGTTGGTGAAGACCAGCGTCGAGGTCTGTGCCGACACCAGGTCGGTGACCCGGCGCTCGATGTGCGGCCAGATCGAGGCGCGCTCCTCCGGGTCGGGGGCTGGTGCCCAGACGTCCTCCTCGAGCTGCCCGCCACCCTCCAGGTCGGGCAGCACCGGCCCGGTGCCGAGGGGGAGGTCGTCGCCGGAGTCGGCACCCCCGGTGTCATCGAGACCCTCGTCGAGCGTCGCGTCGCCGGTGTCGTCGCCCTCGGCGTCGTCGTCCGCGGCGTCGACCTTCTGTCCGGTCCAGTCGTCGGACGCCGTGCCCCGCTGCGCCGGGCCGCCCCCGGGTGCGTCCGGCCGCTCGGTGGCGCCCGGGTCGGCCATGTCGGGGATCGGGACGACGACCTCGAGGTCCCAGCTCTTGGTGGACGGCGGCTGCACGGTGCTCACCGGGCGACCGCCGGCGAGGTAGCGCGCCACCTCCTCGACCGGGCGCACCGTGGCCGACAGGCCGATCCGCTGCGCGGGGCGGGGGAGGAGGTGGTCCAGCCGGTCGAGGGTCAGCGCGAGGTGCGCCCCCCGCTTGGTGCCGGCGACGGCGTGCACCTCGTCGACGATGACCGACTCGACCCCGGTGAGGGCGCTGCGGGCCTGTGAGGTGAGGAGCAGGAAGAGCGACTCGGGGGTGGTGATGAGGATCTCGGCGCCGTCCTTGGCGAAGGCGCGGCGCTCGGTGGCCGGGGTGTCGCCGGAGCGCACCGCCACGCTGACCGAGGGCGCGTCCTGGCCCAGGCGGCGTGCGGCGTGGCCGATGCCGACCAGCGGGCTGCGCAGGTTGCGCTCCACGTCGACGGCGAGCGCTTTGAGAGGGGAGACGTAGAGCACCCGGCAGCGGCCCGGCTCCTCCGGCTGAGCGGCGGGCTCCTGCCCGCCCTTCCCGCGTCGACCGCGGGCGGGACGTGCCGGTCGCGCCGCCCGCGGGTGCGCGGTGATCTGGTCGATGGCCCACAGGAAGGCCGAGAGCGTCTTGCCGGAGCCGGTGGGGGCGACGACGAGGGTGTGCTCGCCGCGGCTGATCGCGTCCCACGCACCGAGCTGGGCTGGGGTCGGCCCGGCGAAGGACGCGTCGAACCACGCGCGGGTGGGAGGAGAGAACCGGCTCAGCACCTCGCCGGCGTCAAGGACGGCAGACGTGCCGGGGGCGGTGCCACGTGACACAGCCACGGGATGGGGATCGCTCACCCCGTCACTGTGTCACGGGGCACCGACAGACCTTCCCGGTCAGTCCATCGTGCTGGTGATCGGCTTGTCCGCGCGCTGCGGGACGAGCCGACGCCGCGTGGCCGTGACGACGCGGTTGCCGTAGGCGCCGGTGACCGGCGGCATCTCCGGACGCTCGAGCTCCTTCTTCTCGTGGTGCTCGGTGCGGTGCGGCGGGCGCCACAGCTTGAGGGCGATCAGCAGCTTCTGCCACCAGGCCAGGTCCTGCGTAGAGCTCACGTTTCCTCCTGTGCACCACAGATCGACACGCTCATCCTCTCACCAGCCGGTCGTCGGCAAAAACTGGTGGTGGCTTGTCAGGGGTCCCGCCTACGCTGCGAGACGCCATGCGCGACTTCCCACCCACCGTCACCGCCTGGACCGATGCCCGCGACGGGGCCGGTCACCGGGCAGGAATCGGCATACCCGACACCCGGGGGCCGGTGCGCTTCCTGTGGTGGCTGCTGCGCCAGCAGGGCGACCTCGTCCTCGTCGGGTGCCTGTGCAGCCTGCTCTGGATGCTGCCCACCGCCCTGACGCCGTGGGTCTTCGGGCAGGCGGTCGACGAGGGCATCCGCGTGGGCGACGCCGGTCGCACCGCGCTGTGGTGCGGCGTCCTGCTGCTCATCACCCTGGTCGGCGCGAGCAGCGGTGTCTTCTACCACACCGTCGTCGTCCGCTCCTGGCTGTATGCCGGCTACGGCCAGACCCGGTTGGTCACCCACCAGGTCACCCGGCTGGGGCACGTCATGCCGCGGCGCGCACCCACCGGTGAGGTGCTCAGCGTCAACGGCAGCGACGGCGACCAGTTCGGCCACTTCATCGAGATCTTCTCCCGCCTGGTCGGCAACGTCGTCGCCTACATCCTCGTCGCGGTCATCGTGCTGCAGATCTCGGTGCCGCTCGGCCTCGTCGTGCTGCTCGTGGCGCCGGTGCTGGCGCTCGTCTCCTCGGTCCTGCTGCGCCCGATGGCCGCCGCGCAGACCCGGGAGCGCAGCCGCGACTCCGAGCTGACCTCGATGGCGACCGACATCGTCGCGGGCCTGCGCATCCTGCGCGGGATCGGCGGCGAGCGGATCTTCGGCGCCAACTACGCCCGGCAGAGCCAGCGGGTGCGCCAGGCCGGGGTGCAGGCCGGCTCGTGGGGCGCCTTCGTCGAGGCCGTGGGCGTGCTGCTCTCAGGCCTGTTCGTCGTCGCGCTCATGGTGCTCGGCGTGCAGCGGGTGCGTGACGGCGACCTCCAGATCGGCGAGCTCATCACCTTCCTCGGGTATGCCCTCTTCCTGGTCCAGCCGATCCGCGTCGTCTTCGAGGCGGCCCAGCAGATCACCCGCTCGGTGGTCTCCGCGCGCAAGACGATCGGCGTCTTCGGCACCACCGACCCGTGGCCGGAGCGGGCCCCGCTCGAGCCCGACCAGCTCCGCGGGCTCGTGGCCGGTGAGCTCGTCGACGCGTCCTCCGGGCTGCGGGTGCGGCCTGGCCGGCTGACGGTGGTCGTCAGCGCGCTGCCCGACGAGAGCGCCCGCCTGGCCGACCGCCTAGGCCGCTACCTGCCCGCCGGCGACACCGTCCCCTCCGGCGACGACGAGGCCACCGGTCGCGCCGCCCGCCGGGCCGCCGCGCAGCGCTCCCGGGTCCGCGCCGACCTGGAGAGCCGTGACGCCGAGCGCGCACAGGGGGCGTGGGGAGTCACCCTGGGCGGCACCGACCTGGCCGACCTTCCGCTGGACCAGGTGCGCTCCCTGGTGCTCGTGAGCGACACGGCCGCGCACGTCTTCGCCGGCACCCTGCAGGACGCCGTCGACCCGCACCGCACGCTGCGCCGCGAGCGGGCCGAGGCCGCGCTGCACGCCGCCGCGGCCGAGGACGTCTACGACATCCTGCCCGGCGGCTGGCAAGGCGTGCTCGACGAGCGCGGGCGCGGCCTCTCCGGTGGCCAGCGCCAACGGCTGGTGCTCACCCGGGCGCTCGCGGCCGACCCCCCGGTGCTCGTGCTCGTCGAGCCGACGTCAGCCGTGGACGCCCACACCGAGGCCCGGATCGCCGACCGGCTGCCCGCGCACCGCCGCGGCCGGACGACGGTGGTCATGTCGGCATCCCCGCTCCTGCTGCACCACGCCGACGAGGTGGCCTTCCTCGTCGACGGCCAGGTGGTCGCCACCGGCACGCACGACGAGCTCGTGTCCGAGCACGAGGCATACCGCTCGACCGTGCTGCGCGACGACGCCGAGACCGCGGCGGCCGACAGCACCACAGGCACATCGACATCGACATCGACAACGACCGGCACGACAGCCCAGGACACGGAGGTGACCCCGTGAGCGACCTGCTCGACCCCGAGCTGCGCGCGCGCTCCGCGCGCACCTGGCGCGACGCGGACGACCGGGCCCCGGTCGTGCCGGATCTCCTGCACCCACCGGACCCCGGCACCACCGGCCTCCGGGACCGGCACCGGCTGCTGTGGCAGCGGCACGCGCTGCGCCGCGAGCGGGCGCAGGCGCACCTCATGACGGCGCTGGACCCGGACCGCGGCCTGCCGGTGGCGAGGTCGCGCACGGTCGTGGACTACCTGCGCGGGCTGCTGCGCGAGCGCTCCCGGCTCGTCGTGCTCGTGACCCTCGCCAACGGTCTGGCAGCCGCGGCCGGGTTGGCCGTGCCCCTGCTCCTGGGCCGGCTCGTCGACGCCGTCGACCTGTCCGGCGGCGATCCGGCGCCGGGCGTGGTGCGCGATCTCGTGCTGCTCGTCGTCGTGGTCCTGGTGGCGCAGGCGGTCCTGACCTTCGCCGCCAAGGGGCTCGCGGCGGTGCTCGGCCAGGGCGTGCTCGCCCAGGCCCGCGAGCACGTCATCCGGGCGGTGCTGCGGCTGCCGCTGGGCAAGGTGGAGTCGGCCAGCACCGGCGACCTCGTCACCCGCGTCACCCGCGACGTCGGCTCGATGAGCGGGGCGGTGCGCTGGGCGCTCCCTGAGTTCATCATCGGAGTCGTCACGGTGCTGCTGACCGTGGTCTTCATGGTGCTCAACTCGTGGGCGCTGGCGCTGCCGACCCTGGTGACCGCGTCGCTGTCGCTGTTCCAGGTCCGGCGCTACCTGCAGCAGGCGCCGGCCGGCTACCTGCTGGAGGGCGCGACCTACAGCGACATCAACACCACGCTCACCGAGACGGTGGAGGGTGCCCGGACGGTCGAGGCCTACCGGATGCAGCAGGACCGGCGCTCCGCCGGCGTCGACGACATCGAGGTTTCCTCGCAGGCCGAGCGCTACGGGCTGGTGCTGCGCAACGTGCTCTTCGCCGTGATGGACATGGCCTTTTCGCTGCCGCGGGTCATCACGCTGGTCGTCGGCGCCTGGCTCTACTCCCGCGACGCGGTGACGATCGGCGACATCACCACGGCGATGCTCTACATCGAGACGTTCTACGGCCCGTTCGACCGGCTCGTCGGCACCATCGACCGGCTGCAGGTCGGTGTCGCCTCGACGACCCGCCTGTTGGGGATCGCCGAGGTGCCGCCGGACCGCACCGCGGGCAAGGACCGGCCCGAGGGCAGCACGCTGGTCGGGCACGGGCTGCGCTATGCCTACCG
Source organism: Serinicoccus sp. JS2-9 (assembly GCF_059025165.1). Lineage (NCBI taxonomy): Bacteria > Bacillati > Actinomycetota > Actinomycetes > Micrococcales > Ornithinimicrobiaceae > Serinicoccus > Serinicoccus sp. JS2-9. The sequence continues at coordinate 3,108,806 of NZ_CM180091.1, read as the reverse complement.
CCCCGGCCACGACGTGCTGCACGGCATCGACCTGCGGCTGGAGCCGGGGGAGCGGCTGGCGATCGTCGGACCCTCGGGGTCCGGCAAGTCGACCCTGGGACGGTTGATCTCGGGCATCCACGCGCCGACGGGCGGGACGGTCGCGGTCGGCGGGGTGGAACTCACCGAGCTTCCGCTGGAGCTGCTGCGCACCGAGGTCGCGCTGGTCACGCAGGAGCACCACGTCTTCCGCGGGTCGGTGCGCGACAACGTCGAGCTGGCGCGCGACGGCGCCGGCGAGGCCGGGGTATGGCGCGCGCTCGCCACGGTGGACGCGCTCGGCTGGGTGCGGGCGCTGCCGCAGGGCCTGGACACCGTCCTGGGGTCGGGTCACCACGAGGTGACTCCCGCGCAGGCGCAGCAGATTGCACTTGCCCGGCTCATCCTCGCCGACCCGCACACGCTCGTGCTGGACGAGGCGACCAGCCTCATCGACCCGCGGACCGCCCGCCACCTGGAGGGCTCCATGAGCGCGCTGCTCACCGGGCGCACGGTCGTCGCGATCGCGCACCGGCTGCATACCGCCCACGACGCCGACCGGATCGCGGTCGTGCAGGACGGCCGGATCGTCGAGCTCGGGAGCCACGACGAGCTCATCGCGGCCGACGGGGAGTATGCCGCGCTCTGGCGCGCCTGGACCAGCTGACGCCGTCGGGGTGCTCCTGCTGCGGCGTGCCTGGCGCGGCACGTCTGCTGCGACCAGCCGGCGGCGCTATATCTGTTGCGGCAGACCTGCTGCGGGATGCACGTCGGGGCGAGCGACACGCCGCAGGGTGTACCTGTCCTGGGCCCGACACGCCGGGCGAGCATCTAGGTGCGACAGGCCGCCAGCCACGGGCCTGCTTGGACCGGCTGACCTACGTGCAGGTCACTGCGCGGTTGAGTCGCTCGCCGGCGGTCCTGGACCGGCTGACCAACGATGCAGGTCAGTCGGCGGTCGCGTCGCCCTCCGGCGCACTGGGAATCGAGGGTGCGTCGGCCGACTGCTGCTGCTGCTCCTCCTGGGTGTGCCGCTCCTCGGTCGCCAGCTTGCCCAGGGTGCGTGGCCGCAGCCGCTCGTCGGCCTGGCGGCGCAGGCGGCGAGGGTTGAGCCCGTGCTGGGAGTTGTAGCCGGCGATGATAGCCGCCCGCAGCTCCCGCACCGTCGCCTTTGGGTTGTCCGCGTCGTGCACGATCGTGTCGACCAGGCCCTGTGCCTTGAGGTCGAGGGCGGAGGCCTTCATCGTCTCCAGCGTCATCCCGACCTGCTCCACGCTCGGGTTGGCGACGCTGTAGAGGATGGAGGCGGTCGACCGGGGCTCGGACACGAAGCCCAGCGCGCTGTCGAACATGATCGTCTCGCGACCGAAGGGCGTCGTGGCCAGGCCGCCGCCGCTGCCCATCGCCCCCGTGATGACCGAGACCGTCGGGAAGGGGTGCGACGCGGCCCGCTTGATGCTCTGCGCGATCGCCCGCGACTGCCCCCGGCGCTCGGCCGCCATCGAGGGCATCGCCCCCAGGGTGTCGGTGAAGAAGACGACGGGCAACTCCCACCGCTCCGCCGCGGTGATCATGCGGACGGCATACTCGAAGTCCTCCGGGCTGGGGTTCGGCGGCCGTTTGCCGACGTAGCCGCCGGTGATGGTGTAGGACGGCTGGTCACCGATGACGATGAACGACTGCCCGGCCAGCGACGCCAGGGCCGCGATGATGCTGGGGTAGGTCTTGTCGTCCTCGAAGCGCACGTGGTTGTAGAACGGGACGGCCGAGTCGAAGACATGCCGCAGGAGGAACTCCGTGTCCAGGCGCCCGGCGCCGGCGGCGATCTCGTTGTAGCGCGCCATGAGCGCCTCGCGGGGCGAGCCGCTCGCGCGGTCTCGGCGGTCGCGCGGGATGTCCACGGTCTCCTCGACCTGTTGCCGCTCCCACAGCGCCGCGGAGAAGCCCTCAGGTCCCGCTGTCACCTGCCGGGACCCGGTCTCGGGCAGGTCCTCGCCGCCGTCGCCGTCACGCAGCCGGTGGCCGGTGCGGCCCGAGCGGAGGACCTGGGCGACGAACTCGATGAGCTCGTCGACGTCCTTGACGAGCACGTCGACGTTGCGGTCCAGGGAGTTGGCCTCGGCGCTCTGGAGTCCGCGGGGGACCTCACGACCCTCGAAGGTCTCGATGACGCGGCGGCCGGCGAAGCCGTAGTCCGTGCCCTCCAGGGCCACGATGAGGTCCGCGACCGGCACCGCGCTGGCCGACATCCCACCCCACACCTGGCCGGCGAGGACGGAGATGTAGGGCCGGTTGGTCGTGTGCTGGAACTTGTTGGCGGCGGCCGCCATCCGCTGCATCTGCACCAGGCCGAGGACGTTCTCGTGCTGCCGGACCCCCGAAGAGGCACCCATGCTGATGAGCGGCAGCCCCTCGCGCTCGGCGAGCTCGGCCGCCTGGACGAACTTCTCGCCCGCCACCTCACCCAGCGATCCGGCGAAGAAGGCCCAGTCCACGACATACACGACCGCGCGCTCGTCCCCGAAGTGGCCGATGCCGAAGCGGGCGGACTCGCTGCGCTCGCTGCGGGCCTCGGCGTTGCGGAGCTTGTCGGTGTAGCGCTCGATGGTGTCGCCGACGCGGCGCTGCAGGCCGATGAGGTCGTCGACGACGCGCAGGTGGCCGAAGCGCTCCTGCAGAGAGACCGCGTCGACGAAGGTGTTGATCGCCCGGGTGGGGTTGAGCCCGGGCCGGGACTCGTAGAGGCTGGCGACGGTGCGGGGGACGACCGGTCGACGGTCGAGCAGGTCCGGGGTGACGCCACCCTCGCCGAAGACCTCGTCGACGTCGGTCTCAGGGTCCGAGGGGTCGGGCGTGTCCCGGGGCTCTGCCATGGGCCGAACGCTAGCAGCAGGGGTGTGGTCCCCCTGGCATCCACCATGGCGGATCATGGACCCTCGTGGTGGCTGTCCTGGAGGGGTTCTCGCTGATCGCGGCGGTGGTCGCGGTGGGCTGGCTGCTGGCGCACACGGGCCTGTTCGGGCGCGACGAGCAGCGGATGCTGGCGCGCCTGACGTTCTGGGTGGGCTCGCCGGCGCTGCTGTTCCTCATCGTGTCGCGCGCGGACGTCCGGGTGATCTTCTCCGGCTTCCTCGTCGCGACCGTGATCGCGGTCGCGGTGTGCGCGACGGCATACCTCGTGCTCGCCCGGCTGGTGCTGCAGCGGCGGTGGACGGACGCGGTGATGGGGGGCATGGCAGCCAGCTACGTCAACGCCAACAACCTGGGCATCCCGATCGCGATCTACGTGCTCGGCGACGCCTCGTGGTCGGCACCGATCCTCTTCCTCCAGCTGCTCTTCCTCCAGCCCGCCTGGCTGGCCGCGCTCGATGCCACCCAGGGAGGACGGGTGAAGTGGCGCCGCGTGCTGCGCTCGCCCGCGACCAACCCGCTCACCATCGGCACGGTGCTCGGTCTGATGGTCAACCTCGTGGGGTGGACGCCTCCGGCGCTGCTCCTGGCACCGGTCGAGCTCATCGGGGGCCTGGCGGTGCCGTGCATGCTCATCGCCTTCGGCATCTCGCTGCGGCTCTCGCCGCTGCCGGGCAAGGGCGGCCTCGCCGAGCCCCTCGCGGTGGTCGGCGTCGCTCCTCCTCATGCCGGTGGTGGCGGGTCTGGTGGCCGGCCCCGTGCTCGGGCTCGCCGCCGAGGAGGTGCTGGCCGCGGTCGTCATGGCGTCGCTGCCGACGGCGCAGAACGTCTACGTGCTCGCCGTGGCCTACGGCCGCGGCGAACGCATCGCCAGGGACGGTGTCTTCCTCACGACGATGCTCTCGCTGCCGGTCATGCTGCTCGTCACCGCGGTGCTCACCTGAGGGAGCCGGTGGGCAGCCTGCCGCTCCTGTCGGTGGTGGGCGCGCTCCGCCGTCGTGCCTCTGATGCGGGGCTCCGACCGGTTGCGCGTCCTGGGCCACGTAGCCTGAACCAATGCGGTTGAGCGAGTTCTGGGCGTTGGTCGAGCAGGAGTTCGGCCAGGGGTATGGCGCGATCGTGGCCCGCACGCAGACGCTCGGCAGTCTCGGGGGGCGCACCGCGGAGGCAGCCCTGGAGGAGGGTGAACCTGCCCGGAGGGTGTGGGAGGCCGTGTGCCGGGACATGCAGGTTTCCCCCGAGCACCACCACCTCCCCGACACCCCACCCCGATCCTGACCGCCAGCCTCGTCTGCCCTATCCGGCAGCCCCGTCTGCCGGCTCCGGCAGCCCGGTCTGTCCACTCCGGCAGCCCCGCCTGGGCACACCGCCAACCAACCGCCGCTTGACACGTTAGAGCCCCGGGATATCTCGTCTGCTCGGTCCGAGAGCCTCGATGGGCGCACCGAGGGTGGTCTGGTCACTCCGCAGCGAAGTAGCCCGGGTGCGGCTCGAGGAGACAGAACTCGTTGCCCTCGGGGTCGGCCATCACGTCGTGGGCGACGACTCCGTCCGCCCTGACGGTCTCCAGGAGCCGGGCGCCGAGACTCTCCAGACGTGCCCGCTCCGCCGCGCGGTTGACCCCCTGCTCCGGCAGCAGGTCGAGGTGGAGTCTGTTCTTGCACGCCTTGCCCTCCGGCACCGGCCCGAAGCCGAGGCGCTGGGTCCCGTCGGGATCACCGACGCTGGCCCACCCCGGCTCCTGCTGGCGCAACTCCCACCCCAGGGCGGCGGCCCAGAAGCGCGAGAGCGCGAGAGCATCCTGGCAGTCGAAGACGGTGCTGTAGAGGCGGGTCGAGGCCATCTCGGCAGTCTAGGCGCGCCGGATCGAGCAGTCCGGGCTGCTGGAGTGAACAGACCGGGTTGCCGGAGTGAGCAAACGGGGCTGCCGGAGTCGGCAGACGGGGCTGCCGGTCAGAGGTGGGCGCGCTCCAGCAGCACCTCGGCCAGCTGGACGGTGTTGAGGGCCGCGCCCTTGCGCAGGTTGTCGCTGCTGATGAAGAGAACCAGGCCGCGACTGTCCGGCACGGACTGGTCCACCCGGATGCGCCCGACGTAGGACGGGTCCTGACCGGCCGCCTGCAGCGGCGTCGGCACGTCCGCCAGCGCCACGCCTGGCGCCTCCGCGAGCAGCTCGGTCGCGCGCTCCGGGGTGATCGGCTCGGCGAACTCGGCGTGCACGGCGAGGCTGTGGCCGGTGAACACCGGCACCCGCACGCAGGTGCCCGACACCGCCAGCTCCGGTATGCCGAGGATCTTGCGCGACTCGTTGCGCAGCTTGATCTCCTCGGTCGTCTCGTCGTCGGCCCCGAGGTCGCCCGCCATCGGCAGGACGTTGAAGGCGATCGGCGCGACGTAGGCTGCCGGCTCGGGGAGCCGGAGGGCTGACCCATCGTGCGTGAGCGCCTCCACCGGAAGATCGCCGCCGAGGGCGGCGCGCGCCTGGTCCGCGAGCTCGCTGACTCCGGCGAGGCCCGAACCCGACACCGCCTGGTAGGTCGCCACCCGCAACCGCTCCAGTCCGGCCTCGGCGTGCAGGGGCCGCAGCACCGGCATCGCCGCCATCGTGGTGCAGTTGGGGTTGGCCACGATCCGGCGGCCACCCTCGTCCACCGCGAGGGCCAGGTCGTCGGGGTTGACCTCGCTCACGACGAGCGGGACCGACGGGTCCATCCGCCACGCTGAGGAGTTGTCGACCACGACGGCACCAGCAGCCGCGAACCGGGGCGCATGCTCCTTCGAGGCGCTGCCGCCGGCGGAGAAGAGCGCGACGTCGATGCCCGAGAGATCGGCCGTCGCGACGTCCTCGACCTCGATGTCGCGCGCCACGTCATACCCCTCGGCGCCGCGGGCCGACCCGGACCACTCCAGGGTGCCTCCGGCAGAGCGGGCCGAGGCGAGGTAGCGCACCGAGGCGACCGGAAAGTCCCGCTCGGCGAGCAGCCGACGCATCACCGCACCGACCTGGCCCGTCGCACCGACGATCGCCACGTGCAGCCGGCGCCCGGCCGACGCCTCGGTCCCGGTCGTGTCTGGGTGCTGCGACGGCTCACACTGCGCGCTCACATCGACCTCACTCATCGTGCTCACCGTCCCGTCCCGCCGTAGACCACGGCCTCTTCCGCGGCGTCCAGGTCGAACGCCGTGTGCACCGCCCGCACCCCGTCCTCAAGATCGGACTGGTCGCAGATCACCGAGATGCGGATCTCGGAGGTGCTGATCATCTCGATGTTGACGCCCGCGTCGGCGAGCGCGGAGAAGAGTCGGCTCGCGACCGAGGGGTTGGACCGCATCCCGGCCCCGACGAGCGAGAGCTTGCCCACGTGGCTGGTGAAGAGCACGTCGGCGAAGCCCATCTGCTCCTGCAGCTCGCGCACGGCCGCGACGGCGGTCTGGCCATCGGTCTCCGGGAGCGTGAAGGAGATGTCGGATGTCTCGGCGTTGGAGGTGGACACGTTCTGCACGATCATGTCAATCGAGACCCCCGCCTTCGAGACGGCGCCCACGACCGCGGCGGCGGCGCCCGGTCGGTCCGGTATGCCGACTGCCGTCACCTTGCCGAGCGACTTGTCGTGGGCGATGCCGGAGATGATGGGCTCTTCCATGGTGTCCTCCGTGAGGGGTCGTCCGACGAGGATCCAGGTGCCTTCCCGGTCGGAGAAGCTGCTGCGGACGTGCAGGGGCACCTGGAAGCGACGGGCGTACTCGACCGCGCGCAGGTGCAGGATCCTGGCGCCGTGCGCCGCCATCTCCAGGGTCTCCTCGATGGTGATCCGCGTGACCCGCTCCGCGCTGGGGACGATGCGGGGGTCGGCGGTGTAGAGACCGTCGACGTCCGTGTAGATCTCGCACACGTCGGCGCCGAGCGCGGCGGCCAGCGCGACGGCCGTGGTGTCCGAGCCGCCCCGACCGAGCGTCGTGATGTCGTCGTCGGTGGAGATGCCCTGGAAGCCGGCCACGATCGCGACCGCGCCGTCGTCGAGCGTGCGGCGGACGCGGTCGGGCTGCACGTCGAGCAGCCGGGCGCGACCGTGCGCGGTGTCGGTGCGCATCCCGGCCTGGGCACCGGTGTAGCTGCGCGCCGGCACCCCCAGCTGCTCAATCGCCATCGCGAGCAGCGCCATCGAGATGCGCTCGCCGGCCGAGAGCAGCATGTCCATCTCCCGCTGCGGCGGCGTGCCGGGGGAGATCTGGCCGGCCAGGTCGAGCAGGTCGTCGGTCGTGTCGCCCATGGCGGAGACGACCACGGCGACCTGGTCGCCCGCCCGGTGGGCGGCGACGACCCGCTGGGCGACGCGGCGCATCGCCTCGGCGTCGGCGACCGAGGAGCCGCCGAACTTCATCACGAGCAGAGCCATGGGACTTCCTGTGCAGGGGGTATGGCGTGGGCAGGGGAGACGCCGGCGTCCCGACCCCGGGCGCCAGTCTAGGGGGCGAGCGGCGGTGCGCCTGACGCCGGGGAAGTTCCCCCACGCCCGACCGAGCGTCGCGAAGGGTTGCCCCACGCCCCACCGGGCGTCACGAAGGGTTGCCCTGGGCCCGACCGAGCGTCGCGAAGGGTTGCCCCACGCCCGACCGGGCGTCGCGAATGGTCGCGGGCCCGCGTACGACATACCCTCGGGGCCATGGATGACGAGGACCGGATCGCGCTGCTCATCGACTACGAGAACCTCGCGCTCGGCTCGCGTGACCACCTCGGCGTGCCCTTCGACCTGCGGCCCGTCGCCGACGCCCTCGCGGAGCGCGGCCGGGTCGTCACCCGGCGCGCGTACGCCGACTGGTCCTACTTCGACGAGGACCGGCGCATGCTCACGCGCAACCACGTCGAGCTCATCGAGATGACTCAGCGTATGGGCGCCTCCCGCAAGAACGCCGCTGACATCAAGATGGCCGTGGACGCGATCGAGCTGGCCTACGAGCGCGACTACATCAGCACCTTCGCGATCTGCACCGGCGACAGCGACTTCACCCCGCTCGTGCACAAGCTGCGCGAGCTCAACAAGCGGGTGATCGGCTTCGGGGTCCGCGACTCGACCTCGACGATGTTGCCGCCCGCCTGTGACGAGTTCCTCTACTACGACGACCTGGACGGCGTCGTGCCGGCCGAGGCCCAGGACGCCGAGCAGAGTGTTCGCGGACGCGGCCGGTCCCGTCGCGGGCGCCGAGACGCCGCCAGTTCCGGCGGGGGTGCAGGCTCGGCCCCAGGGGAGGACGCCGCCGCCGACGCGGAGGACGTCGAGGACGTGGTCGAGGACGCCGAGGAGACGGCGGTCGATCAGCCCTCGAGCGACCTGGCCTCCTTCGTCGCGCAGACCGTGTCGGGGCTGCAGCGGAGCTCGGGCGGGGCGGTGACGGCCTCGGTGCTCAAGCGCACGCTCGTGCGCAAGGACTCGACCTTCTCCGAGGCGGCGCACGGCTTCCGCGCCTTCGGTGAGCTGCTGGACCACCTCGCCGGGCGCGGGATCATCGAGCTCAGCCCCGGCCCCGCCAAGGGCGATCCGGAGGTCACGCTGCCCGAGGAGGGCGGCCGGCAGGACGCCTTCCTGCTGCTGCGTGAGACCGTCTCAGGGCTCGACGACGGCTCGGGCGTGGCGCTCTCGGGCCTGAAGGACCAGGTCCGCCAGCGTCGTGACGGGTTCTCGGAAAAGCCGCTCGGCTACGGCTCCTTCCTGCAGTTCGTCAAGGGGGCCTCGGCCGCCGGCCTGGTCGACCTGGAGCGGCGCGGTTCCGGGTATGTCGTGACCGCGCCCTGAGCGCGGGTGGCGGTTGCTCGCCGCTCCCGTCTGGACCCGTCGACACGCCGCTGCGTGTCGCAGTGAGGTCTCGTACAGATTTTCGATTAGGGTCATCCACATGGTGCCCCGGGCGGGTCCCGTCGTCCACAGATCGTGTGGTGCCGGTGGGGTCTGTCGGAGGGGGCGCCTAGCGTCTGACGCAGACATCGGAGCCACCCAACCGGATGGTCCCGCAGAGGTCGGTCGAAGGTAGGCGCGCCCGCCACGAGACGAAGGAGCAGGACATGCCGCAGGCAAGCAAGACGGCCGGATCCACCAGGTCCGCCGGGATGCAGAACGACAAGCTCAGGGCCCTGGACACGGTCATGGCCCAGATCGAGAAGCAGCACGGCAAGGGCTCCGTGATGCGTCTCGGTGACGAGGACCGTCCGCCGGTCCAGATCATCCCGACCGGTGCCATCGCTCTCGACGTGGCGCTCGGCGTGGGCGGGCTGCCCCGTGGACGCGTGGTGGAGATCTATGGCCCGGAGAGCAGCGGTAAGACCACGGTGGCTCTGCACGCGGTCGCCAACGCCCAGAAGGGCGGCGGCATCGCCGCCTTCATCGACGCGGAGCACGCGCTCGACCCGGAGTATGCCAAGAAGCTCGGGGTCGACACGGACGCCCTGCTGGTGAGCCAGCCGGACACCGGTGAGCAGGCGCTCGAGATCGCCGACATGCTGATCCGCTCCGGGGCGCTCGACATCATCGTCATCGACTCCGTCGCCGCACTCGTGCCCCGGGCCGAGATCGAGGGCGAGATGGGCGATAGCCACGTCGGCCTGCAGGCGCGGCTCATGAGCCAGGCGTTGCGCAAGATCACCGGAGCCCTCAACTCCACCGGCACCACCGCGATCTTCATCAACCAGCTCCGCGAGAAGATCGGCGTGATGTTCGGCTCGCCGGAGACCACGACCGGTGGCAAGGCGCTGAAGTTCTACGCCTCGGTGCGGATCGACGTCCGGCGGATCGAGACGCTCAAGGACGGCACCGACGCGGTCGGCAACCGGACTCGCGCCAAGATCGTCAAGAACAAGGTGTCGCCGCCGTTCAAGCAGGCGGAGTTCGACATCCTCTACGGCCAGGGGATCTCGCGCGAGGGTGGCCTCATCGACATGGGCGTGGAGCACGGCTTCGTCCGCAAGTCCGGGGCCTGGTACACCTACGAGGGCGACCAGATGGGTCAGGGCAAGGAGAACGCCCGGCAGTTCCTCAAGGACAATCCCGACATCGCGGACACCATCGACCGCGACATCAAGGCCAAGCTCGGGATCGGCGCCGCGCCCGCCGTCGCCTCCGACGACCTGCCGGACGGGGTGGACCCGGTCACCGGTGAGGTCTCGGTCGACTTCTGATGGCGACCGCGGACCGGTTGTCCGCGGCCCGGGAAGCGCTGGCGGCCGCCGAGTCGGCTGCCAGCGCCTACGGTCTCCGCGGAGGTGCCGACCCTGGTGCCGGGCCTGAAGGCGGGGCCGGTGGCCGGGAGGGCCTAGACGGTCGTGCCGGCCCTGCCGAGGCAGCGGGCCCATCGGGGCGGACGACGACGCGGGAGGCCGAGCCCGACCCGCACGCGGTGGCCCGCAAGATCGTGCTGCGCCAGCTCGCCATGGGGCCCCGCACGCGTCGCCAGCTCGAGGACAAGCTGCGCGACAAGGACTGCGACCCGCAGGTGGCCACCCGCGTGCTCGACCGCATGGGAGAAGTAGGCCTGGTCGACGACGAGGCCTACGCCGAGATGTTCGTGCGCTCCCGGCAGGAGACCAAGGGGCTGGCCGCCGGTGCCCTCCGGCAGGAGCTGCGCCACAAGGGCGTCGCCGACGAGGTCGTCGACGCCGCGCTCGAGGACGTCGATCCCGAGCACGAGCGCGAGCAGGCGCGCGCCCTCGTCGCCCGTCGACTGCGGACCATGCGCGGCCTCGACCGAGAGGTCCAGACGCGGCGGCTCGCCGGCTTCCTGGCGCGCAAGGGCTACGGCTCCGGCGTGTCCTACCAGGTCATCCGGGAGGCGCTCGACGGGCTACCGGAGCACGGGAGGGACTGATTCCCACCAGGAGCAAGGCACGGAGCCGGATGGGTCGCGGACGAGACTGGCATGCATGCCAGGCCCTTGGTCGTCCCTGCCCGCAGACGCCAACGATGCTTCCGCCAACCCCCGCAGCCACCCGGCCGCACCAAGATCGCGGCCCGCGCGCTACTCCTACTCCTCCTCGTCGCGGGGGACCTCGTCCGACGGGTCCCACTCGACCTCGGTGAGCTCGGAATCGGCCGGGTTGTCGTCCGGGTCGTGGTAGTGCATGGCGGACTCCTCGGGGGAGTCCCAGCTCGTGGTGCGGCATTCGTGCGCGATGCGCTCCGCCTCGCCGTCGGGACGGTGCCGCTCGGCCCAGCGCTGGGACTCCTCCTGGCGCTCGCGCTGGTCGATCGTCTCCTCCTGCGACTGCTCCGCGGCCGTCACTCCGAACGCGCTCGACCCGTGGTAGTGGTCGCTGGTGACGTATCCCCGGTCGAGCACGTCGCCCTGCCCGTCGAGCGTGTCCTCGGGCTGGAGCTGATCCTCAGCGTCTACGCTCCACACGCCGAGATCGTCGCCCATGGTCTCCCGGTCGGCCTGGTCGCTCATGACGGTGCTCCTTCGCCTGCGTCGTGCTGAGCACTGTAGCGCCGCGGACGTCCGGGCGGCAGGGTCTGGCCGGCTCGGGGCCGCCGACGGCCCGCGTGTCCTCGGTGGCCGGATGCCGCAGTCGCCGCGGGCCGCCTCGGATGCCCTCCGGGCTGGCTCGGATGCCTGCCGGGCCACCTCGACGCCGTATCCTGGAGGGTGCGATGGCAGTGACAGCGAGCACCAAGACCTACGACGTGCGCACCCACGGGTGCCAGATGAACGTCCACGACTCCGAGCGGCTGGCCGGTCTCCTCGAGACGGCCGGGTATGTCGATCTGGCCAGCGTGCCCGAGCCGCAGCGCCCCGAGGTCGCCGACGTGGTGGTCTTCAACACGTGCGCGGTACGGGAGAACGCCGCCAACAAGCTCTACGGCAACCTCGGCCAGCTGCGACCGGCCAAGCAGGCCAACCCGGACCTGCAGATCGCCGTCGGCGGGTGCCTCGCGCAGAAAGACCGCTCCACGATCGTGGAGCGGGCGCCCTGGGTGGACGTCGTCTTCGGCACCCACAACGTGGGCTCGTTGCCGGCCCTCCTCGACCGCGCTCGGCACAACAAGGCTGCCGAGGTCGAGATCCTGGAGTCGCTCGAGACCTTCCCCTCGACGCTGCCCACCCGACGGGACTCGGCCTACTCCGGCTGGGTGTCCATCTCGGTCGGGTGCAACAACACCTGCACATTCTGCATCGTGCCGAGTCTGCGCGGCACGGAGAAGGACCGGCGCCCCGGCGAGATCCTGGCCGAGATCGAGGCCCTCGTCGCCCAGGGCGTCGTCGAGATCACTCTGCTAGGCCAGAACGTCAACACCTACGGCGTGGAGTTCGGCGACCGGCTGGCCTTCGGCAAGCTGCTGCGCTCCTGCGGCCAGATCGAGGGCCTGGAGCGGGTGCGCTTCACCAGCCCGCACCCGGCGGCCTTCACCGACGACGTCATCAGCGCCATGGCGGAGACGCCCAACGTCATGCCGAGTCTGCACATGCCGCTGCAATCCGGGTCGGACCGCATCCTCAAGGCGATGCGGCGCTCCTACCGCTCCCAGCGCTTCCTCGGGATCCTCGACCGGGTCCGTGAGCAGATCCCGGACGCGGCGATCACGACCGATCTCATCGTCGGCTTCCCGGGGGAGACCGAGCAGGACTTCCAGGACACACTGGACGTCGTGCGGGCCTCCCGCTTCTCCAGTGCCTTCACCTTCCAGTACTCCATCCGCCCGGGGACCCCGGCGGCCGAGATGGACGACCAGATCCCCAAGGAGGTCGTCCAGGAGCGCTTCGACCGGCTCATCGAGGTGCAGGAGGAGATGTCCTGGGCCGGCAACCGGGAGCTCGAAGGGCGCGCGGTCGAGGTGCTCGTGGCCCCGGGGGAGGGGCGCAAGGACGCCGAGACCCACCGGCTCTCGGGGCGCGCGCGGGACAACCGGCTGGTGCACTTCGCGGTCCCGGAGGGGAGCGACGCTCCCGCGCCGCGGCCCGGCGACGCGGTCACGGTCGAGGTCACCTATGGCGCGCCGCACCACCTGGTCGCCGATTCCGGTGTGCAGGGCGGGCGGTATGCCGTGCGCCGCACCCCCGGCGGCGACGCCTGGGCAGCGCTGCAGGACGGTGCCACTCCGGGAGCGGTGACCAAGCCTGCGGTGAGCCTCGGCATACCCACGATCGGGGCGCCGCCAGCACTCGACGTGACCACGGCCCCCTGCTGCGCGACGGACTGAGCGCGACGCCGCGCGACGCCGCGCGACGCCGCGGCAGGATTGCGGGATCAGCGGGCCCGGGCCTGGTCTTCGGAGGCATCGGCGATGCGGTCGGCTTCCTGCGCCTCCCGCGCGGCCTCGGCCGTCTCCTCCTCGGCCTCCTCGCGCTCCTGCCGGGCGAGCGCCGCATTGTGGTCGGCCTCCATCCGGTCGATCTCGGCACGCGCCTCGGGCTTGCCGTAGAAGCGCCGGACGCTGTACATCAGCAGCCCGATCCCGATGGCGCAGGAGACCATCATGGTGATCGCCACGGTCTGTCCGCCGAAGAGCCACCACCGGTCGTCCAGCGGCCACCACCCGGGCGCTGGCGGCGAGATGAACCACACCACCGCCACGCCGACGAGACCCAGGGTCACGAGCACCGAGAAGCTGATGCGTGCGATGGTCTCGACGCCCTCGGCCGCCCCACGCAGCGCGCGCATCTTGACCGGGTTGGTCCACCGCCGGGCCCAGGCGTACTGCGTCGAGAGGATCCACAGACCCGCGAAGGTCCCCAGGAGGCCCGGTCCGGGGAGCAGGAGCATGAGGATGCCGGCAACCAGGACGAGCCACCCCAGGGTCTCCAGGACGAGGCGTTTGGCGGCGGCGTTCACAGAGGATCAGCCTAGGGGAGCGGGGCCGGGGTCGCGAGCGCCGACGACATTCCCTGGGGATCGGACGCCACCCTGTCTTGCCACCTGCCGACACCGATGGAAGGGCACTGCTTTCCCTCGGAACCGGGAGAGGTCGGGATCATGCGGGTCGGACGAGCAGGCGGCGCAGGTGCGGCAGAACCCCGAGCGGCACGAGCACCCGGTGCCGGCCGACCTCCTGCAGGAGCAGGTCGAACGGGTGCAGGACGTCGAGGTGGAGGCCCGGTAGTCGGGGGTGTGGCCACAGTGAGCCTGCGTCATCTACTAGCCACGCGAATGTCGCCGTATCCTCACGGCGCGGTCAGAAGATATGGGAAGATGCGCCCCGTGACATGGAGCCAGGTCGACCGTGACGAGCTGCTCATCCACTCGGACCGAGACCCGTTCGTCCGCTTCGCGACCAGCAACGACATCGTGGCCATGGCCGGGCCGCACGGCTGGGCCTGCGTCGGTCCCTGGCGCCCGGGCTCGGGCCACTGGGGTGGCGCCGCGGTCGTGGAGGCAAGAGCCCCCGCCGACGCCGAGAGCCAGGCGCTCGCCGCGATCGTCGACGCGGCCGGTGACCGGGTCGCGCTCGAGTGGTTCTCCACCGAGGACCACCGCGCCCTGTCGGTCCCGCCGGCCTACTCGAGCACCGGGTCGGGGCGCTGGGCCTTCATGTGGTCCGAGCGGGCCACCGGGGCCGCCGCCCCCACGGACAGGCTGGAGGAGCAGGGTCTGGAGCTCGTCGAGATGCACGACCGCGACGACGCCGACCTGATCGAGGCCTTCGGCCGCACCCACGGGGAGAACCCCTACATGGGTTTCCCCGGCTACGGCTTCGCGACCCTGTGGCTGGCGCTGCGCGACGAGGTCGGTCAGATCGTCGCCGTCGGTGGCCTGCACGAGCTCGCCTCCGGTATGCCGCACCTCGCCGGCATCGTCGTGCGCCCCGAGCGGCGCGGGCACGGCATCGGCGGGCTGCTCACCGAGACCCTGACCGCCCGGGCGGTCGCGGAGGCCGGCGTCTCGACGCTGAGCGTCTTCTCCGACAACGCCGGTGCCATCCGGCTCTACGAGCACCTCGGCTACGCCACCGCCCACCACTTCCACACCCGCGAGCTGGACCGCATCACCCTCCCCGCCTGACCAGCAGCCTGGTGTGCTCGGTCCAGCAGCCTGGTGTGTTCACTCCGGCAGCCTGGTGTGTTCACTCCGGCAGCCTGGTGTGTTCGCTCCGGCAGCCTGGTGTGTTCGCTCCGGCAGCCTGGTGTGTTCACTCCGGCAGCGTGGTCCGGCCCCACGGTGACCGGCTGGCCCCACGGTTGCTCGCGGCCCCTCCAGCTGCAGCGGTAGGGCTCGCCGGCAACCTTGGGGCCTCGGGGCAACAGTGGGGCTCGGGGGCACCGAAGGAGCGCCCGGCCCCGGCGCGGTCACGCGGACGGCGACCTACGATGAAGACGTGACCACCCCGCATACCTCGGCTCCCACGCCGGTGCCCGACCCGACCCCGCGACAGCTGACCGCCGGCCGGCTGGCGGCGGCCCTGGTGGCGGTCGAGGCGCTGGTGATCGCCGGGTTCGCGGTGTTCTACCTCGTGGAGCTCGCCCTCGGGCAGGGGCAGGATCTCCTGGTCGTCATCATGTCGGTGGTGACGATGGCGGTCTTCGTCATCGGTCTCGGGTATGCCGCTCGCGGCCTCCTGCGACGCCATCCCCGGGCGCAGGCGCCCGCGATCGCGTTCAACTTCCTGCTCGTGCCACTGGGCTTCGCGCTCTTCCAGTTCGCGCCCTGGTGGGTGGCGCTCGGTGTCCTGCTGCTCGGGGTGACGACGGTGGCCGCGACCTTCCTCATGGGGCGACTGGACGACTGACCGCAGGCCGTTCTGGGCCCGCCAGGTCGTCTTCGCGCTGCTTGACTACGCGCTCGATCTCTCGCCGGGATGCTGGTCATCCGCCAGATGCCGGTGCGGCCACCTGGATCCTGGTGCACCGCCCGCTGTGGACCAGCACGCCACGCCCCGGGACGGGTAGGTCTCCGACCGGGAGCGACACACCCACGAGGGCACCCTGGGACGGCGCGGACGGCTGAAGGATGACGGCCGTGCGGGTCCGTGCGGCCAGCGGCACGAGGCCGCGGAAGGTGCCCGCGCCCGCCTCGATCTCGGCCGATACGACGAGCCGGAGGAGACCCTGGGAGACGACGTCGATGATGACGTCCTCCACGGCGGACCCGGCGAGCAGGTGGGCGTCGTCGACCAGGAGCAACGCGTGCTCCGGAGGGTGCTCCAGCGCATCACGCAGTTCATCAGGGCCCGGCGGGTCCGTGCCTCTGACCAGCGGGTTGCCGCGCCTGTCGTCGAGTGCCTCGAGGACGGCAGTGCGGCCCGAACCCGGTGGACCCAGGACCAGCAGGGGGACCGGGGGCACCGCCAGCGGCAGGGCGTCATCGCCCCCGACCGCCCATGCGCTCGCCCCGTCCGCGGTCCGCCCGGACCACCTGCGGGGGAGTGCCCGGCAGACCAGAGGTGGAGGTCCGTCGGGGGCCTGGGCGAGGACGGCTTCGTCGGCGGCCGTGCTCGCCTCGCCTTCCGCGGGTGCGTCGCCCCCTTCGCCCGCCCCGCTCACCTCGCCCGACACGTGCCTCTCGGTCGCCCCGAGCCCCTCGGCCGCAGGCAGCACCACCTGCGCCTCGATCCGGTCGCGCACCGACACCAGGCGCCCCGGCGGCTGATGACGCGGGATCTCGTGAGCCGTGAGACCCGTCATGAGCAGGTCGGCCGGATCGTTGAGGCGAAGAGCCCAGGTCTCGGGCAGGAGGGTGGCCATGCGCCCGAGCAACAGGCTGCGGTCACCCGTCACGAGCATGATGACCCCGACGGACGCACCTTCGCGCAGCACCCGCTGGGCGATGTCGACGCCGCGGCCTCGTTCGAGCTCGCCGAAGAGATCCACGAAGCGGTCCCAGCCGTCCAGGACGACGACGAGGGGCGGCAGCGCCTCGGATGAGGCCTGGCGCTCCCGCACGACGCGGTCGAGATGGTCCAGGACCCGCAGGCCGTGCGCGAGATCGTCCGGCTCGACCTGGGCGCAGAGCCCCGGGTGGCGTGCCGCCTCGGTCCCCGCCAGCCCGCGACCCAGATCGAGCAGCACCACCCACGCGGGCGGCAGCCGGGCCAGCAGCGACCGGAGCGCGACGGTCCGGCCGGACCGGGCCGAACCCACGAGGGCGAGATGGTGCCCCCCTGACCACACGAGGTCGTCGCGGCGCTGCTGCTCCGGTCGGTCGGCGATGGCCCAGACTCGCGGCCGCTCCGGGAGGTGCTCGATCACGTCGGGGAGGGGAGGGTGCCACACCGCCGGTGGGGTGAGGGCGGCCTCCTCGGCGGCGGAGCGCAGGGCCGCGACGAGATCGGATACGTGCCCGTCGTCGGGGGCCGCGGCGGCTCGATCCCGATGGCGACGTGCGGCCCAGGCGTCCGGGAACTCCTCGATCGCCCAGGCCGCGCCTTCCGGTCGTCCGGGAGCGGTGGCGCGGGCCACCTGGATCGTCTTCGGCGCAGCGGCACCGGTCCGCAACAGGGCCAACCCTGGTCGCCCTTCGGGCAGCTGCGCCGCGTCGGGCGACTCGATGACATCGAGGCTGTCCGCCGCGTCGCGCAGCCGTAGGGCGATCCGGAGATTGACGTTGGCGCGCAGGTCCGGACTCACTACGCCGGCTGGGCGCTGGGTCGCCAGCACCAGATGCACACCGAGGCTGCGCCCCACGGCGGCGACTCGCACGAGCCCCGCCATCACCTCAGGCACCTCCTCGGCGAGCACGCGGAACTCGTCGATGACCACCACCAGCCGGGGAAGGTCGGGGCAGTCACGGGCGTCCTGGATCCCGGCCTGCGCCAGCACCCGCTCGCGCCGACCGAGCTCAGCCTGCAGGGAGCGGAGCACCCGTTGCGCGAGGTGCGGATCCAGGTCGGTCACCAGGCCGGTGACGTGGGGCAGCTCGGCGCAGTCTCCGAGCGAGGATCCTCCCTTGAAGTCGACCAGGAGCAGGGCCAGGTCGGCTGGAGAACTGCGGACGGCCAGGCCCAGGACGAGGGTGCGCAGCAGCTCGGACTTGCCGGATCCGGTGGTGCCCGCGACGAGGGCGTGCGGGCCGTCTCTCGTGAGGTCGAACCACGCCGTCTGGCCGCCCCCATCGATGCCGAGCGGGACCGTCAGGCTGGGACTCCGCCACGCCTCCAGGACCGCGCCGGAGTCGATCGGCCAGAGGCCAAGATCGGCGAGGCTGGCACCCGCGCCAGGCAGGGCATTGTGCCCGGAAGTGCCGGCCTGTACGTCCAGTCCGCGGCGCAGCGGCGCCAGATTCCTCGCGAGGCGGCGGGCCCGGTGCAGGCTCAACGTGGCGGGGCGGAACTCCACGTCGGATCGGCCCGGGACCTGGAGAACGGCGCTCGACCACCCATGCACGACGACCCGGGTCGCGGACCGCGGCGCGGTCGACAGGTCGTCGGCCAGGGCGAGGTCGGAGCCCCACCGCACGGTGGTGGCGGGGTCGTGGGACGGATGGGCAGTCGTCTGTGGCAGCCAGGCCAGCAGATCCCAGCCGAACCCAGGTGCCTCCTCGACGAGCAAGGACCACTGGTCCGGAGGATGCCGCGTCGCGAGCTGGAGCAGCAGGCTCCGTGCCAGGCTGTCGCGGGCCACGGGATCGCCTACGAGCACGAGCGGGGCGTCCAACTGGTGCACCAGCGGCGCGGCCTCGTGCAGGACCGGAGAGCCCTCCAGGTGGACGGTCGACGGCGCTCGATGCTCTCCGAGGGTCACCGCAAGCGGTTCGTCCGCACACTCCCACAGGCTCAGTGAGGGCCGGGGCAGCAGGCTCGTGATGACGCCAGCAGTGCCGGCATCCCGGTGTCGCAGCCTGGTCAGCTCGTCGCGGGCGGCCGCCCTGGCCGCGGCAGCGTTCGCCGTCTCGTCGGCCAGATGCTGCGCACGAGCCTCCTCGTGCTCGAGTCGCGCCAGTCTCCGGTCACCCAGATAGTGACCGAAGACCATGGCCGGGCCCAGCAGACCGAAGATCAGCAGCCACGGCATACGCAGCAGCACCGCCACGGCGAGCGCCACGACGAGGGGCAGGCTCCACGTCCACACGCTCGGCGCTCGCACCGTGCGCCGCGCGGCCACCTCAGGCGTGGCGAACTCCTGCGGGTCGATCTCGGGCGGCACCCGAGGCCAGACGGTCACCTCGAGGGATCCTGACCGCTCGATGAGGTATGCCGGGGCAGGCTGCCGCGGCAGAAGGAGCAGGCTGGAACTCCCCACCAGCGCCCGGTCACCCGGTGCCCAGACGTCGCCGGTGCCGACCTGCTCCCACCGGACACCGTTGGTCGAGTCGAGGTCCTCGATGCGCACGCCGTCCCGGTCGTGGCGGATGCGCAGATGGCGGCGGGAGAGTCCGCGGTCCTGGATGGTGAGCTCACAGGTGGGATCACGCCCGACCGTCACCGCCCGGCCCGGTGGCAGGGGCACGGCTGCGCCCGCGTCGGGGCCAGTCGCGACCACGACCCACGGCACACCCGAGGTTCCGAGACCATGGCCTGGACGCTGGGTAGCGGCCGGCTCGGCTCCCTTCACGCTCAGGGCGATGCCGTCCATGAGCGGCCGCTCGGTGGGAGGCAGCCCGCTCTCCATCGGCGGTCCGTCGTCCTCCACCAGCGCGACGGGCGCGGCATACCGGAGCCGTAGCCGACGGAGCAACTCGCCGACCGTGGCACCCTCGGGCGCCTCCACGACCAGGTGACGCACCGTCCGGTCCACCCGCAGCGTCGTCATCACTCTCATGAAGACATCGTCGGACGACCGTCGGTTGCGCGGCCCGGGTTATCCACAGGCGACGCCCGGGACGACGCACAGCCCGGTCCGAGCACCTAGGTTGGGAGGGAGTTGATCTCGATTTGGCAAAGTTCCTTTACCTGAGGACGGACCGCCATCTACAAAGGTCTGCGGGCCGGGCGGCCCTCAGCGGCATGACAGGGGAGGTGGGGATGTCCGCTACGGCTCTGCAGCTCATCGAGGACGACGTCCGTGAGCTCATCCGGCGACGACGGCTCGACCCGACCCACGACGACAACGCCGTCCGCGACCTCATCGGTGAGGTGCTGGACGACTACGACGACCGGGCGCTCGTCGGAGGGCTTGTCCCCGTGGCCGACCGGGACGAGGCGCAGCGGTTGCTGCTGGAGTCGGTGGCCGGCTTCGGCGCATTGCAGCCCTACCTCGACGACCCTGCGGTCGAGGAGATCTGGATCAACTCGCCCAACACGGTCTTCGTGGCGCGGGGCGGACGCTCCGAGCTCACGCCGACGATCCTCAGCGAGCAGCAGGTCCACGACCTCGTCGAGCGTATGCTCCGGAGTTCCGGACGCCGCGTCGACCTCAGCAGCCCCTTCGTCGATGCCAGCCTGCCGGACGGCAGCCGGTTGCACGTCGTCATCCCCGACATCACCCGTCGACACTGGGCGGTCAACATCCGCAAGTTCGTCGTGGCGGCCGACGAGCTGTCCGACCTGGTCCGGCTCGGCAGTCTCACGGATCAGGCCGCTCGGTTCCTCGAGGCGGCGGTGGTCGCCGGGCTCAACATCCTCGTCGCCGGCGGCACGCAGGCCGGCAAGACCACGCTGCTGAACTGCCTCACAGCAGCCATCCCAGCCCAGGAGCGGGTCGTGACCTGCGAGGAGGTCTTCGAGCTGAAGGTTGGCCTGCGCGATGTGGTGGCGATGCAGTGCCGCCAGCCGAGCCTGGAGGGCACGGGGGAGGTGCCCCTGCGCCGGCTGGTCAAAGAGGCGCTGCGGATGCGGCCGGGGCGGATCATCGTCGGCGAGGTCAGGCAGGCGGAGAGCCTGGACCTGCTCATCGCGCTCAACAGCGGCCTTCCCGGCATGTGCACGGTGCACGCCAACTCTGCCCGCGAGGCCGTCGTCAAGATATGCACGTTGCCCCTCCTGGCCGGTTCCAACGTCAGCAGCAGCTTCGTCGTGCCCACGGTCGCCAGCTCGATCGACCTCGTGGTGCATCTGGCGCTGGAGGCCGATGGCACGCGCAGGGTCCGCGAGATCGTCGGACTGCCTGGGCGGGCCGAGGGTGAGGTCGTCGAGATCGCTGACCTCTTCACCCGGCGCGGCGACGACCTCGTGCGGAGCGACGGCTTCCCGCCGCATGCCGAGCGGTTCGCCAGGGCCGGCTTCGACCTGGGCAGACTGCTGAGGGCCGACTGATGCAGGGGGCGGCGTGGGGTCTCGTGCTTGGCCTGGGCCTGGCCAGCATCTGGTGGTCCTGGTGGCCTCGGGAGGAGCGGGCCCGGCCCCGAGCCGGAGCCCGCCGCTGGGAGCGCCTCCACGACCAGATCGTGCTGGCGGGCATCCAGGGTCTGGGCGTCCGCACCCTCATCGCCCTCTGTGCCGCGCTCGCGGTGGTCGTCCTCGTCCTCGGGTATGCCGTCACCCAGGTCTGGACCGTGTCCTTGTGCTTCGCGGTCATGGCCGGGTGGCTCCCCGTCGCGGCGATCCTGGCCCGGGCGCGGCGTCGGCGACACCAGTTGCGGGACGTCTGGCCCGATGCCGTGGACCACGTGCGTTCGGGTGTCCGCGCCGGCCTGGCGCTCCCCGAGGCCTTGGTCCAGCTCGGGGATCGCGGGCCGCTCGAGCTGCGGCCCGCGTTCACCGAGTTCGCTCACGACTACCGGGCGTCGGGTCGGTTCGCCGAGAGCTTGGACCTGCTCAAGGACCGGCTGGCCGACCCGGTGGCGGATCGGCTCGTCGAAGCGCTGCGCATCGCTCGTGACGTCGGCGGAACCGACCTCGGCAGGGTCCTGCAGACGTTGTCGACCTTCCTGCGCGAGGACGCCAGGGCGCGCGCCGAGCTGGAGGCGCGTCAGTCGTGGACCGTCAACGCGGCGCGCCTGGCCATGGCGGCACCCTGGGCGGTGCTGCTCCTGCTGGCCACGCGGGGAAGCACGCTGGAGGCGTACGGCACCGCCGCCGGAGCGCTGGTGCTCGCCATCGGCGGTGGGGTGTCGCTCGTCGCCTACCGGATCATGGTCGCCGTCGGGCGTCTGCCGGAGGAAGCGCGGGTGCTCCGGTGATCTCACCCTGGTGGGGAGCTCTGCTCGGGCTGGGCTTGGCCAGCGGTCTGGTGCTCATCTGGGCCGGCCTGCCGTTGACGCGGAGCGTCGACCTGGCACAGCGTATCGAGCCCTACCTGGACCGACCCGCGCGCCGGTCCAGGCTCCTGGCGCTCGACGACCCACGACCGTGGCGGATGACCGCGCTCCTCACCCCGGCGCTGGGCAGGCTCGGACGTCTGGTGGACCGGACTCTCGGCGGTGCGGACTCCGTGCGCGTCAGGCTGCACCGCGCGGGTCTCGGTGGTGATGTCGAGGCGTTCCGGGTCCAGCAGGTCGTCTGGGGGATCTGTGTCGGCGCGCTGGCCCTCTGTCTCGGGAGCCTCCTCTGGTGGACGCGTGGCACCAGCGTGGTCGTCGTCGCTCTCCTGGCCGGGAGCGGAGGTCTGGCCGGGGTCATGGCCCGAGACATGATGCTGAGCCGGGCTGCCTCCCGGCGGGAGCAACGGATGCTCTCCGAGTTCCCCGCAGTGGCCGAGCTGCTGGCCCTGTCGGTCACGGCAGGTGAGGGGACGGCGCAGGCGCTCGAGCGGGTGGCCCGGCTCTCGCACGGCGAGCTGGCGGCCGAGCTCGACCTGTGCCTGGCGCAGGCCCGGACCGGTGCCAGCCTGCCCGAGGCGCTGCTGGGGCTGGGCCAGCGGACGGGCGTCCCGGCCATCGGGCGTTTCGTCGACGGACTCATCACCGCGTTGCAGCGGGGCACGCCGCTCGGAGAGGTGCTTCGCGCCCAGGCTGCGGACTCTCGTGAGGCCGCCCGTCAGGCCCTCATCGAGGAGGGTGGCAAGCGGGAGATCGCCATGATGGTCCCCGTCGTCTTCCTCATCCTGCCGATCACCGTGCTCTTCGCCGTCTTTCCCGGGGTCTCCATGCTCCGGCTCGCACTCTGACCATCAACTGACCATCAACCAGGAGGAGATTGATCATGTCCCGTCGACCGAACCGCGTCCGTGGAGCGGCGCCCGCCGCGCTGCTGACCTGGTGGACAGACTCAGAGCGTGGAGACGTCCCGGGGTGGGTGCTCATCACGATCATGACGGCGGCCCTCGTCGCGGCCCTGCTCGTGGTGGCCGAGCCGCTGCTGACGAGCATGTTCGCCGAGGCCGTCAACAGCGTCCGGCAGTGACGTGAGAGGTCCTGCGCCCGACCGTGGCGCGGCGGCCTCCGAGTTCGCGATGCTGGCGGGACTGGTCTCGTTGCTGCTGCTGGCCGCGATGCAGCTGGCCTTCGCCCTCCACGTGCACAACACGGCGACAGCCCACGTCGTGGAGGGTGCCCGCGTCGGAGCACGGGCCGACAGCACGGCCGAGCGCGGTGCGGAGCGGGCTCGCCAGCTCATGGCGTCGGGCATGGCCGGCGCGGCCAAGGACGCCCACGTGAGCGCCAGCCGCACAGCGGTCGGTGGGGTGGAGGTGGTCGAGGTCACCGCCGAGCTCCGGCTGCCGGTGCTCGGCCCCTTCGGTCCCGGAGGGTCCATGACGGTGACCGGTCAGGCCTACGCGGAGGACCAGTGAGCACCTCTTCTCCGCGGGGCTGGGGTCAGCTCGATCGTGGGTCCATGACGATCGAGGTGGCCGTCCTGGTCGTCATCCTCGTCGTGCCGTTGTTCTATCTCGTCGGCACCGTGGGGCGGGTCCAGGCGGGTGCGTATGCCGTCAGTGCGGCAGCCCGCGAGGCCGCGCGGACGTTCGTCACGGCCAACACGGTGGCCGAGGCGCCGGGGCGGGCGCAGACCGCGGCCGCCCTCGTCTACGAGTCTCATGGTTTCGCACCCGGCGAAGGGTCCGTGGCGGTCACCTGCCTGGAGGATGGGTGCCTGGGCCCCGGGTCGTCGGTCGTCGTGGATGCTCAGA
Source organism: Serinicoccus sp. JS2-9 (assembly GCF_059025165.1). Classification (NCBI taxonomy): domain Bacteria; kingdom Bacillati; phylum Actinomycetota; class Actinomycetes; order Micrococcales; family Ornithinimicrobiaceae; genus Serinicoccus; species Serinicoccus sp. JS2-9. Next base: position 3,085,016 of record NZ_CM180091.1, on the reverse strand, counting down.
TCGCGGTGCCGCTTCCTCTCGTGCCCGACTTCATGCGTGGGTCGGTCCCGACGGCGGTCACCATGACCGCCTCGCACCTCGAGCCGGTGGACGAGTTCCGGGGGAGTGGCCCATGACCCGGCGCGACGAGGACGGGCAGGTGAGCGTGCTGCTCATCGGCATGGTCGCCGTGGCCTTGACCATCATCCTCTCCGTAGTGGGGGTCACGTCGGTGCAGCTCAGCCGGATCCAGCTCCTGGACGCCGCGGACGCGGCCGCGCTCGACGCGAGTGACGCGCTCAGCACGGACCAGGTGTATGCCGGGGGGCTGGGTGACGGCATACCCCTCACGGACGCGACGGTCGCCGACGCCGCGGCGCAGCACCTCGCGCAGCGGGACCGTCCCGGTCGGCTGCGGGACTGGGCTGTCATGACTGGCACCGGCACGCCCGACGGACGGACCGCCGTCGTCACGCTCTCCGGCACGGCCCAGATCCCCGTCGTCACGCCGGTGCTGTCGGCCTTCGGTGGCGGCGTGACCATCACCGTCACGTCGACGGCCAGGTCGGATCTGGAAGGCTGACCTGCGACGTGACTCACAGCTCCTGAGACGATGAGGCAGTGAGAGACATCACCACCGAGACGTTCGCGGCCGTCCTCTTCGACAACGACGGCACGCTTGCCGACTCCCGCGGCGCCGTCGGAAGGTCGTGGAGGACCTGGGCCGAGCTGCACGGCGTGGACTTCGCGACCTTTGGCAACTTCCACGGCGTGACGAGCCGGGGCATCGTGGAGCGCGTGGCGCCGCATCTCGATCCCGACGCCGCCACGGCCGAGATCGACCGGTTGGAGCTGCAGGACACCGACGGCGTCGTGGCCCTGCCCGGCGCCGCCGACGCGCTGGCCGGGGTCGGGGAGCATGCGGCCATCGTGACCTCGGCCGGCCGGGAGCTGGCGGACCTGCGCCTGGGTGCCGCCGGCCTCCAGCCGCCGCGGGTGGTCGTCACCGCCGACGACATCTCCCGGGGCAAACCCGACCCAGAGCCCTATCTCACCGGCGCGCGGCTGCTCGGCGTCGACCCGGAGCGCTGCCTCGTGGTCGAGGACGCGACGGCGGGCGTCGCCGCGGGGCGGGCGGCCGGAGCTGCCACGCTGGCGCTCCTCACGACGAGCACCCGCGAGGAGCTGGGCGAGGCCGACCTGATCGTCGACAGCCTGGCCGACGTGCGCTTCGAGGCGACCGCGGACGGTGTACGGGTCATTCTGACCTAAGCCGTCGGCGGCAGCGGCACCACGCCGGTGCGTCCGAGGCGACGCGCGTGACGGCATACCGGAGCAGCGGTGTGACACCTGTCCCACGGCACAGGTGGCACAGGAACCTGACAAGGCGGCGTTACCTACGTTACCGTAGGTTACGCGACCGAAACCTACGCTTACGTAGGTCCCCGCCAACGGAAGGTTCCCCCCGGCATGGCCGCACTCCCGACCGAGCCCGTCGACCTCGAGCCGTCGACCCCCGAGCGACACCGCCCTGTCATCATCCAGGGCGGCATGGGGGTGGCCGTCTCCGGCTGGAGACTGGCCCGTCAGGTGTCACAGGCAGGCCAGCTCGGTGTCGTCTCGGGCACCGCGATGGACGCGGTGATCAGCCGGGTCCTGCAGGACGGCGACCCGGGGGGTCACTACCGGCGCGCTCTCGCTGCCTTCCCGAGCCCGGCGATGGCGCAGCGGGTGCTCGACAAGTACTTCATCGAAGGCGGCAAGGAGCCGGGCGCGTCCTACAAGCCGATCCCGAAGTTGACCCTGCAGACGGCGCGCGCCGGGCAGGAGCTCGGTGTCGTCGGCAACTTCGCCGAGGTCTGGCTCGCCAAGGAAGGGCACGACGGCCTCGTCGGCATCAACTGCCTCGAGAAGATCCAGATGGCCAACCCGACCGCGCTCTTCGGCGCCATGCTCGCGGGCGTCGACTACGTCCTCATGGGGGCGGGCATCCCGCGTGAGATCCCGCAGCTGCTGCGCTCGCTGGCGGCCGGAGAGGCCGGCAGCATCTCGGCCGACGTGGCGGGGGGCAGTCTGCGCCGGCGGATCGAGGTGGACCCGGTCGACCTGCTCGGCGACGACCTGCCCGCCCTGGACAAGCCCGACTTCCTCGCGATCATCTCGGTCGACCAGCTGGCCAACTACCTGCACCGCGACCCCGACATCCGCCCCGACGGCTTCGTCGTCGAGCGGCCGCCGGCGGGCGGCCACTCGGCCCCGCCCCGCGGCAAGATGCAGCTCGACGAGGCGGGCGAGCCGATCTACGGCGACCGCGACGAGGCCAACCTCGCCAAGATGGTCGACCTCGGCATGCCGTTCTGGATGGCGGGGGCCTACTCGACCCCGGACAAGGTCGCCGAGGCCGTCGAGCTCGGCGCGGTGGGGGTGCAGGTCGGCACGCTCTTCGCCCTGTCCTCCGACTCCGGTCTCGCGCCCGAGCCGCGGGCCAAGCTCATGGGCCAGCTGCGCGGCGGAGACCTCGTCGTGCGCAACGACCCCCGCGCTAGCCCGACCGGGTTCCCGTTCAAGGTCGCCACGCTTGAGGGCACCGCGAGCCAGGTCGAGGTGTATGACGCGCGCCCGCGCCTCTGCGACCTGTCCTACCTGCGCCAGCCCTACGAGCGCGAGGACGGCGAGATCGGTTACCGCTGCGCCTCGGAGCCGGTGCACATGTATCTCAAGAAGGGTGGCGACGAGGCCGAGACCGTGGGCCGCAAGTGCTTGTGCAACGGGCTCATGGCCAACATCGGCATGGGGCAGGAGCGCAAGGACGGCTACGTCGAGGACACCCTCGTGACCCTCGGTCAGGACCTCACCGGCGCCCACGAACTCATCGCCCGCCACCCCGAAGGATGGACGGCGGTGCAGGCCCTGGACTACCTGCAGGAGTCGCTGGCTCTCGGCACCAGCATGGAGGCGGGAGCGCGACCGGTGCCCCAGCTGCGCGTCTACGCCTGAGCCGCCAGGTGCTGCTCTGGCCCGTCGCTGACGTGGGGCGGGCTACTCGCCCGTCTGACCGTCGATGACCTCCCGGAGCAGGTCGGCGTGGCCGTTGTGCCGGGCATACTCCTCGATCATGTGGGTCAGAACCCAGCGGCCGGAGACCTCCGCGCGGCCGCCCCAGGCGGAATGGCGCTGGTCCAGCGGCGCGCCGGCGCCGGCGGCGCGCGAGCGGGTGACGGATGTCTCCCAGAGCTCGCGGAGAGCGTCCCCATCGTCGACGACCGCGCTGTGCCAGTCCCAGTCCTCGTCGGCCGTCCAGTCCACGGCGTCCCAGGGCGCAGGCATGGGCCGGCCCGACACGACCTCGGTGAACCAGTAGTCCTCGACGTAGGCGAGGTGCTTGAGCAGCCCGGCGAGCGTCATACCAGAGGGGTGTCCCGGCAGGCGCAGCCGCAGCTGCTCGCTCGTGAGCCCCCGCGTCTTCCACTCGAGCGTGGCCCGCTGGAAGTCGAGGAAGCCGGTCAACGTCGCGAGCTCGTCAGCGCCCAGAAGCGGCTCCGGGCGGCCCTCGTCGTCGATCTGGATCTCCGTCACGTGTCTCACGCTACCCGCTCCGCCGCCGGATCTCCTGTGCTTTGGGGTCGCGGTGAGCAGACGAGATATCCCAGGGCTCTAACGTGTCAAGCGGCGGTTGGTTGGCGGTGTGCCCAGGCGGTGTGTTCGTCGTAGGTGGTGCGGTGTTTGAGGCAGCCGTGCAGGATGCTGACCCATCGGTTGCCGAGGGCGCGGAGGGCTTCGTGGTGTTCGTAGTGAGTTAATTGAGCGTTCGTGTCCGGTTTGACGCGCTGGATCAAACCACATCGGTACGGTCCTCGTGACACCTCCAGGAGGGGGCACGATGAGCAGCAACAACACCTCGATGCCGAGGCGGCGACGGCCGAAGAAGGTCCTGTCACCGTCGGCGAAGTATGAGATCTGGCTGCGGCTGGTCCGTGGCGAGGCCACGATCGCTCAGGCCGCGACCGAGGCCGGTGTGAGGTTTCCCCCGGAGCGTAGAGGCATCCACAATGAGGAACGAGATGCCAGAGGCAAGGAAGAAGTACGACCGGGAGTTCCGTGAGGGAGCGGTCCGGATCGTCGAGGAGACCAAGAAGCCGGTGGCGCAGGTCGCCCGGGACCTTGGCGTGAACGAGGCACGCTGGGCAACTGGGTCCAGCGTGTTCGCGCTGAACGGGTGGGTCGTGGCGAGCTGTCCGAGGACGACTACGAGGAGTTGAAGCGGCTGCGCGCGGAGAACGCTGAGCTGCGGATGGAGCGTGATGTCCTCAAGCGATCCGTGGCCGGGTGGGTGAAGGAGGCGACGAAGTGAGCGTGGCACGTTTCATCGCCGACCAGAGGACCAAGTACGCCGTGCCGCACACGCTGGTCTGCGCCCTGCTCGGGGTGTCGCTGGCGTGGTTCTACAAAGGGATCAAGCGCGCTGACGGGTCCGGTGCGGCGAGCGGGTTGTTCACCGACACCGACCGGCGTCGTGACACGGTGGACCGGGCCGTGGCCCTCGCGTTCCGCAAGGCGAAGGGGTTGCACGGCTCACCTCGCCTGCACGCCGACCTACGTGATGCCGGCTGGCAGAGCAGTGAGAAGACGGTCGCGGACTCGATGCGCCGTCAAGGTTTGGTGGCTCGCGTGATCAAGCGTCGTGGTGGCCTGACCAGGCAGGACAAGACCAAACGGCCGTTCCCGGACCTGCTGTGCCGCGACTTCACGGCGTCGGCGCCGAACTGCCGGTGGGTCGGCGACATGACCGAGATCCCCACCGGTGAGGGCAAGCTCTACCTGGCCACCGTGATCGACCTGTACTCACGCCGGCTGCTCGGCGCGGCGACCAGTGCCCATCCTGACGCCGACCTGGCGTGTGCGGCGATCCGGATGGCCGTAGCCGCTCGCGGCGGCAAGGACGCTATCTGGCGGCAGGAGGAGTCCGAGCGCCTCGTGTTCCACACCGACCGCGGGTCCACGGGCGGATTCAACCGGTCGTCGCAACACCTCGATCACGGAGGTGTCTATCGATGGCAACAGGGGACTGGAGCAAGAAGACCAGCGATATGCCCGAAAGCGCGCGTCGGCAGTGGCGTGTGGACCGCGCGTTGCGACCGGCGATGCGTTCGCCGGGACGGCCGGACCCTTCCCGGGTGGTGCAGCGGCAGTTCTGGCGGCTGATCGCCACGGGCATCACCTCGGCAGACGCGGCGCTGAGTGTCGGCGTGTCAGTGCCGGTCGGAACACGGTGGTTTCGCCACGCTGGCGGCATGCCGCCCATCTCACTGGCCGAGCCCACCGGCCGCTACCTGTCGTTCGAGGAACGCGGGGAGATCGCGATCCAGCGCGCCCAAGACAAGGGTGTGCGTGAGATCGCCCGGGCGATAGGACGCGACCCGGGGACGGTCTCACGCGAGCTGCGCCGCAACGCGGCGACCAGAGGCGGCAAGCAGGAGTATCGGGCCAGCGTGGCGCAGTGGAAGGCGCAGCAGGCGGCCAAGCGCCCCAAGACCGCCAAGCTGGTCGACAACCCCCGGCTGCGGGAGTACGTCCAAGACCGGCTCGCCGGCAATGTGCGTCGCCCTGACGGCACGATCGTGCCGGGGCCGACACCACCGCCGTGGAAAGGGTTGAACAAGCCGCACCGCGCCGACCGGCGTTGGTCGCTGGCGTGGAGCCCGGAACAGATCGCGCACCGGTTGAAAATCGACTTCCCCGATGATGAGTCCATGCGCATCAGCCACGAGGCGATCTACCAGTCGCTGTTCATCCAGGGCCGTGGTGCACTCAAACGGGAACTCGTCGCCTGCCTGCGCACCGGGCGCGCGCTGCGGCAGCCCCGAGCCAGGTCGCAGAACAAGGCGCAAGGCCACGTCACGGACGATGTCGTCCTGCGCCAGCGCCCCGCCGAGGCCGACGACCGCGCCGTCCCCGGCCAGTGGGAAGGCGACCTGATCATCGGGACCGGCCGGTCCGCGATCGGGACGATCGTGGAGCGCAGCAGCCGCGCCACGATCCTGGTCCACCTGCCCCGCATGCAGGGCTGGGGCCAGAACCCACCGGTCAAGAACGGACCATCGCTGGGTGGGTACGGCGCGACGGCGATGAACGCCGCGCTGACGGCGTCGATGACCACGCTGCCCGAGCAGCTGCGCAAGACCCTGACCTGGGACCGCGGCAAGGAACTCTCAGGCCATGCCCTGTTCACGGTCCAGACTGGCACCAAGGTGTTCTTCGCCGACCCACACTCCCCATGGCAGCGGCCGACGAATGAGAACACCAACGGCCTGCTGCGCCAGTACTTCCCCAAGGGCACCGACCTGTCCCGCTGGTCCGCCGAAGACCTCGAGGCCGTCGCGCACACCCTCAACAACAGGCCCCGCAAGGTCCTCGGGTGGAAGACACCAGCCGAAGTCTTCGAGGACCAGATACGCTCCCATCAACAACCCGGTGTTGCAACGACCGGTTGAACCCAAGACGTACACGGCGAGCAGCTTCACCAGGCTCTGTGTCGAGCTGGGCATCCGCCAGTCGATGGGCCGGGTCGGGTCGTGCTTCGATAACGCCGCCGCCGAGGCGTTCTTCTCCTCCCTGGAGTGGGAGGTCCTGTCCCGGCACGAGTTCGAGACCAGCGCCCAGGCACGAGCAGCCGTGATTGACTGGTGCTACGGGTTCTGCAACCACGACCGGCGACACAGCTCAGCGGGCTTGATGAGCCCCATCAACTACGAGAACACCGCAGCCCCCGACCGGGACGCCGCGTAAGAGAAGCCCTCCACGACCTGATGGGAACCACAGAGCCGACCCACACCGCACATCGCCAAGGACTGCAGGACCCAGCCACCGGCGCCACCCAGCCCGAGGACGACGACATGGGCGGCACGGAGGGCGTCCTGGCCAACCTGGGCAGAGGTCGCGACCGGCTGGGAGCTCAGGAGCCCGTCGAGGAACCGACGTTGCCGGTCGTACCGGTCGGTGCTCGGTTCCGGCGCTGGAGCGGTGGTGAGGATGCCTTCTTCTTGCAGGACCCCGAGCACGTCGACGACCTGGTCCCGGGTTGCCACCGATGCCTCGAGACAGGCCGTCACAACGTCGGCCTCGGTGCGGCTGCCGTCCAGCAGGCGCAGGATCTCGGGAACGTGGGCCTCGACGTCGAAGTCCTTGATCCACATGTCGAGCAGCGAGGTGAACTGCACGTGTCCGTCGCGGGCGTAGACCATGACCCCTGGTCGGACGCGCGGCGTTGGCTCGGTCATCGGAACTCCTGATCACTCGGTGCGAAGGTGGTGGCTGGGTGGAGCCGGGACACCCGACGGGCGGTGGGCAGCGCGGCTGCGAGCATCAGCACCAGCACGCCCCCGCTCATCAGGATCAGCTGGATGACGGAGACGCTCAGCCGGGTGCTGGTCCCCAGGACGGACCCCAGCACGTGGTTCAGCGCGGTTCCTCCGACCAGACCGGCCACGAGACCCACGACGATGCCGGCGACGGCATACCGCAGGGCCTCGAGGAGGACGAAGGCGCGCAGTGAGGACCGTGAGCCCCCGACCGCCCGGAGGATCGCGAAGGTGCGTTGGCGGCCACTGACGTCCAGCGTGATCAGACCAGCAACCGCGATAGCACCCAGGCCGACGACCAGGACGGTGAAGAGGGAGGGAATGAGGGTGTAGGTGCGAAGCTCGCTCTCCGCGATCTCCCGCATCTCGTGCGCGGTGGACACGTGCACCCCCGGAATTCCGGCGAGGGCTTCACTCACCCTCTCGGCCGTGGCGGCAGGGTCGGCGCCCTCCTGGAGGCCGACGTTCCACGACGTCGCCCCGTCGATGCCGAGGGTGCTCGCCGTGCCCTGGGGCAGGACGATCTGCATGCCTGTCGCCAACGAGGCGTACGTCGCCACGACCTCGACGTCGGCCGCCGACCCACCGCCCTCGAGCCGGAGCTGGTCGCCCACGGCCAGCCCCAGCTGATCGGCCAGGCTCGCCGGCAGGACCACCGAGCTGTCGCTGGCCTGGAACTGTGCGGGGGTACGGGCGTCACTTCCGTCGACCCAGGGCAGCTGGGCGGATTCGAAGTAGGAGGTGGGATCCACGGCCAGCGCGGGAACGAGCCGGGAGGATGAGGGGTCCCGGGGGGCGGCGACCGCGTCGACCTGTCCGGAGGAGGTGCTGCTCACGGTGGTCACCTCGGGGATGGTCCGCAGCGCTGCGTCGATGCTCGAGTCCTGGGGCGAGGCGGTGGTGACCTGCACGTCAGCCCCGAACTGCCGGGTGACCTGGTTGGTCATCGCGGTGCCGATGCTGCTCACCGCCACCGACAAGGAGACCCCGAGCGTGATCAGGATGGACATGACGGTGACGACGGGGCCCGCAGCCTGGTTGTGCAGCACCGAGTCCTGCGAGATGCCCACGGGCCAGCGGGCGGCACGAGGGAGCCAGGCCCCTGCGCGGATGGCCGCTGGTGCGACCAGACCTGCACCCGTCAGCGCCAGGACGAAGGCCGCGACCGACCCGGGCAACCACGGGGCGAGCGTCAGCAGGGCGGCGAGCACGAGCGCGCAAGCGCCCAGGGCGGTGCGCCGCATCCATGCGGGGTTCGGGTGATGCGCAGCCTCACCGAGGAGCTGGCCGACGGTGGCCCGGGCCAGGGTGCGGGTCGAGACCCATGCTCCGAGGAGACAGGCGAGCGTGCCGACGCACAGGCCGCCCAGCACCGCCCACCAGGTGATGGAGGGGGTGCTGGACTCGATCGGCAGGAGGGTGGCCAGGGCCATGCTGACCAGCCCCGAGGCACCGACGCCGAGCGCGACCCCCACGGCCGAGGCGACGAACCCGAGGACGCCCGCCTCCCAGAGCACGGAGCGCTGCAGCCACGTGGGCGAGGCACCGACGGTCCGGAGCACGGCATACGAGCGGGTCCTGCTGCGCACGGTGGCGGCGAAGGCGACGGCCATTAGCGCCACGGCCAGCAGCAGTGCGGCCGCTGCACAGAGCAGGAGCACCGTGTGGACGGCGGTGAGGACAGGCGCGAAGGATGATGCGGCGGAGCCGATGTCGATCGGGCTCATGTCCGCGGAGAGGGCGGGGGAGTGCTCGGCCAGCCAGGGGGTCGCCTCCACCCCTGGGGCGAGCTGCAGGTCGATTCGGGTGAACCCGGCCCCCTGCGACGAGGTGTCCTGCGCCAGCGGGAGCGGGACGAAGATGCTGTTGCCCGCGTAGACCTGGGTCCGTGACTCATCGAGGATCCCGACCACGCTGACCGTGCTCACCTCGCCGTCGGTCGCCAGCTCCAGGGTGTCGCCGGGGGCGACCTCGAGCCGCTCCGCCAGCGATCCGGGCACAGTGGCCTCCTCGGCGCCGGCGGCGGAGCCGGCCGTCGACCGCGTCCTCGACACCGAGCCGCCCCTGGTCCACGGGCACGCCCGTCACGTTGATCTCGTGCTCAGCGCCCCCGGGGCCTCGACCGACGGTGAAGAACGAGGTCATCGGGATCACCCGCGTCACGTCCGGCAGCGAGGTGAGCGCCTGGACGTCGGCGTCGTCCAGCGATCCTCCGGCACCGGAGGGCACGACGGAGACCGGGCCCAGACCCTGGATGCTGTTGGCCGAGGTGGCCAGACTGCGTTCCATGTCCTGAAGGCTGGTCACCGAGGCCACCATGAGGGCCACTCCGGCGACCAGTGTGAGGGCGCAGACGGTGAAGCGGCGCCAGTCAGCTCGCAGCTGACGCAAGGCGAGCGCGAAGGCTCTCGACACGTTCGTCCCCTCCCTGATTCTCGGACCACCGCCCCATCGCGGTGCTCGAGACGACGCGCCCGTGCGCGAGCATCACCACCCGGTCGGCCATCGCCGCCACGGCGGGGTCGTGCGTGACCAGCACCCCGCAGGTCTCGGCCGTCGGGTGGACGGCGGCGCGGATCATCCGCTTGACCACCTCGGCGCTCTCCTCGTCGAGGTTCCCCGTGGGCTCGTCCGCCAGCACGACCGCTGGCCGGTTCACCAGCGCCCTCGCGACGGCGACCCGCTGCTGCTGCCCCCCGGAGAGCCGGTGGGGCGGGCGCGATCCCAGCTCGCCGATGCCCAGCTCCTCCAAGATCTCCGAGGCGCGGTCGACCCACCTGCTTCGGGGCAGGTCCGCGACGATGAACGGCAGGGCGACGTTCTCCAGCACGCTGAGCGTGGGCACGAGGTGGAAGGCCTGGAAGACGAAGCCCAGGCGCTCCCGGCGGAAGACGGTGCGGGCGTCGTCGTCCATGTCGCTGAGGGACTCACCGTCGATGAGGACCGAGCCCGAGTCGGGCTCGTCCAATCCGCCCAGGATCTGCAGCAGGGTGGACTTGCCGGATCCGGAGGGACCCATGAGCGCGACCAGCTCTCCGGGGGCGATGCGCAGGTCGACGCCGTCGAGGGCGGTGACCGTCTCCGGCCCGGAGCTGAACTCGCGGGTGATGCCGGTGGCGCTCAGACCCCTCATGCGCCGACCAGCTCGGGGCGTCGGCCCGCGAAAATCCTGTCGAAGGAGAACCACATCTCCCAGTCGCCGAAGTGGTCCCGGAGCAGTTCGTGCTCGATGAGCTCCCACAGCTGCAGGAGCCGGGCGTCCATGTCCTCCCGGGACCGGGGCGGTGCCAGCGGCGCCAGGAAGCGGAAGTCGAAGCGGCCCGGGCCGGCCGTCCGCAGCACGACCGGCAGCATTGGGGCGCCGGCCATCTTGCTGAGGGCGATGGGCCCGACGGGTGCCAGCACCTGGCTGCCCAGGAAGGGCACCGGCACATGGTGCTGGTCGGTGGTGTGGCGCGGGTCCATCTCGGGGAACATGCAGAAGGTGTCTCCCTGCCGAAGCACCCGGACGGCTTCCATCGCCGCGTTGGCACTACCGAGCTGCATGCCCTGGACCTCGAGGTCAGGACAGGACCAGGCCTTGATCTCGTCGAAGTTCATCTTGTTGAAGAGGGTCTTGACCGGCGTGAAGTGGGCCGCCAGGGGGATGGCAGCGTAGGAGGGCCCGATGTGCAGGGGGAGGAGCAGCACGCCACGGCCGTGACTCTTCGCCTCGGCCAGGTGCTCCTGACCCGAGGCATCGACGACCTCGTCGAACAGCACGCGCCGATCCTTCAGCCAGAGGTGGATGAAGGTCGCCTCGAACTGCAGCCGTGGACCGTAGTCGGCGAACCGGGCGGCCTCTTCGGGGATCCGCTCGGTCGGGAGCGCAGGGAGCTGCTCCATGAAGGCGGTGGTCCGGGTCGTCAGCTCCTCGACGGTGGGTTCGCTCTGCGCGAGGTAGAAGGGTTCGCCCAGCGCCCGGAGCTCGTCCATGCGCTGCCAGGCCCGACGGGGCCCACTGGCCTGCAGGGCCCGGAACCACTGCGCGTGTGCGGGGGCCTGGAAGGTGGTGAAGAGCGGGAGCTCAGACATGGCCGTCCTTGGGGTCGGAAAGGTGCCGTGATGGGACAATGGGGGTGTGGTGGCTGGGCGCGTCCGTTGCGCCCAGCCACCACCCCTGGTGTGCCTGGGATCAGGTGCAGAGGCAGCCGCCATCGCGGCAGCGGGCCGCGGCGCCGGTCGGCAGGATGCGGTCGGACGTCTTTGTCATGGTGTTCACTCCCTCCAAACATCGGTCTTCGATGACACGGCACACAGCACCGAAGCGCTCGGACAGCGAACAGCCCGAAGTGCAGCGGTTGAACCCATGTGCCTACCGCCTGCTGTCCCAGCTGCGAGCAGCCGGGACCCAGGTGGACCCTCCCCCACAGAGGGGCCGCGCATTCACCCCGCCACATCTCCTCGGACATGAGGAACGTAGTGGGGTCAGGCAACGGGCGTGGGCCGTGTGGGCGGACTTGGCCAAGTTCTGACTGGGGTTTAAGGAACGGGCTACCTGGTGTTTACCTGTAGTTCATCTGGTCAACCTGGCGTCCTTCTCGGTGCCTCGTAGCCCGGCCCGCAGGACTGCCGTAGGCTGGACCCTCGTGGCAGTCGACTTCGAGACCGAGATCAAGCAGCTCCGCACGACCATGGCGTCGGTGCGTGACGTCACCGACCTCGATCGGCTGCAGGCCCAGATCAGCGAGCTCGAGACCCAGGCCAGCGCGCCTGACCTGTGGGACGACGTCGAGAACGCGCAGAAAATCACCTCCGCGATGTCCCGCGCCAAGGCCGAGCACGACAAGGTCACCGGCATGGACGCGCGCATCGACGACCTGGAGGCGCTCGTCGAGCTGGGCCAGGAAGAGAGCGATGCGGAGACTCTCGAGGAGGCCGAGCGCGAGCTGACCGCGCTCCGCAAGGCGGTCGAGCAGCTCGAGGTCCGGACCCTGCTCAACGGTGAGTACGACGAGCGCGAGGCCGTCGTCACGATCCGGTCCGGCGCCGGCGGTGTCGACGCGGCCGACTTCGCCGAGATGCTCATGCGGATGTATCTGCGCTGGGCCGAGCGGCACGACTATCCGACGACCGTCCTCGACACGTCCTACGCCGAGGAGGCCGGGCTGAAGTCGGCGACCTTCGAGGTCAAGGTGCCGTATGCCTTCGGCACGCTCGGCGTCGAGGCCGGCACCCACCGGCTGGTCCGGATCAGCCCCTTCGACAACCAGGGCCGGCGGCAGACCAGCTTCGCGGCGGTCGAGGTGGTGCCGCTCATCGAGAGCACCGACACCATCGAGATCCCCGAGTCCGACCTCAAGGTCGACGTCTTCCGCTCCAGCGGCCCGGGCGGGCAGTCGGTCAACACCACCGACTCCGCGGTGCGCATGACGCACCTGCCGACCGGGACCGTCGTCTCGATGCAGAACGAGAAGAGCCAGATCCAGAACCGTGCCGCCGCGCTGCGCGTGCTGCAGTCCCGCCTGCTGCTGCTCAAGAAGCAGGAGGAGGATGCCGCGCGTAAGGAGATGGCCGGCGACATCAAGGCCTCCTGGGGCGACCAGATGCGCTCCTACGTCCTGCACCCCTACCAGATGGTCAAGGACCTGCGCACCAATTACGAGGTCGGATCGACCGCGGCCGTCCTCGACGGCGACATCGACGACTTCATCGACGCGGGGATCCGGTGGAAGCGGGCTGCGGAGAAGGACGCCGACGCCTGACCCAGACGCCGGTCAGCAACCCGGCCACCACGACGGGCACCGTGGCCAGGATGAGGAAGAAGAGCAGCCCGGCCAGAACCAGCCCGGTCTCCTCCTGGTAGCGCCAGATCCAGGTGAGGCTGAAGCCCACGAGGGCGACCACGCCCGTGAGGGTGTCGATCCCGGCACCCGCGCGGGCGACCACCGTGCCGGCGCAGCGGCGACCAGGGTGACCACGGCGCCTACCAGCAGATGCAGGGGCGTCCAGTCGTCGCGGGCGGAGGGGACGATCTCCCAGGACAATTACCCCACGGCGCCGCCGAGCAGCGCGATGACAAGACCCATCAGTATGCGCATGACCGAACTCCTCCGGTATGCCATGCCACCGCCGTCGCGCGGTGCCTCGACCTAGCGCGGCCTGGCCGTCGCGACATCGCTCTGGGGATGACGCGTGCGCAACCCGGAGACGGCGGAGGGGCCGGTGCGTCCCCGCACCGGCCCCTTCGTCATACCCGCCCGCCTGTGGTCAGCCGCGGCGAGCCGCCCTCCGCTCGGCGGCCTCCCGCTGGGCCTCCTCACGCTTGGCAGCCGCCTCGGCGCGACGGCGCTCGGCTTCCTCCTGAGCGGCCTCGCGGCGCTCCTCCGCCTCCTGGCGACGCCGCTCGGCCTCAGCCTGCGCCTCCTCGCGTCGGCGCTCACCTTCCTCGACATCGCCCGTGCTGCCGGTGTCCAGGCCCACCATCACCGGGTCGTGGTCCGAGCTGGCGAACTGGTCGTCGGAGTGGAAGTCCACGACGTTGTAGTTGCGCCGGCTGTACTGGAAGGCGATGGACTCATCGCCGTTGATGTCCCACACGGCCGCGCCGGTGACCAGGGCCTGCGCCGGCTCGTTGGCGAACACGTGGTCCAGCGAGCCGAGGCGACCGCTGAACTGGTAGGTCGCCGACATCGGCTCGGCGTCCTTGGCGAGGTTGAGGTAGCCCGCGTCCTCGATGATGCGGATCGGGTCCTCCCTGGAGTAGGCGTTGAAGTCGCCCATGAGGAAGACCGCCTCGTCGGCGAACATCTCCTCGGCCCACGCGGTGAGCGCCTGCGCCTGCGCGATGCGGGAGGGGTTGGCGTTGCCCTGGCCGGTGCCGTCGTCCTCGCCCGAGCCCTTGGACTTGAAGTGGTTGGAGACCGCTACGAAGGACGTCCCCGTGCCGATCGCCTCGAACTCCTGAGCCAACGGGTAGCGCGCGTTGGCGAAGGCGTCGTCGAGCTGGATGAGGGACGGACCGACCAGCTGAACCGCGCTGGGGTCGTAGATGAACGCGGTCCGGATGATGTCCTCGTTCGGCGGGGTCACCGTGGGCGAGGGCGCGTAGGCCCAGCGCTCCTCGCCGGCGTCCGCGTTGAGTGCCTCGACGAGGTCGGCGAGGGTCGCGTCGCGCGGCCGGTCCTTGTAGGTCACGGCGGCGGCGTTCTCGATCTCCATCAGGGCCAGCACCTCGGCGTCGGTCCCGTTGATCGCGGTCACGAGCTTGGCCTGCTGGTCGAGGTATGCCCGCTCGCTCCAGGCTCCGCGGACCTGGCAGAAGTCCGTGGCCACCGGGTCGCCGAACCGGTCGGCGTAGTAGTCACAGCCCTCCTCGTCACGGCCGAGGTCGTCGAAGTAGTTGAGGACGTTGAACGCGCCGATCTGGACGGTGCCCCCGACCTCGGGCACGGCAGCCTCCCGGTCGTTCTCCGACGCGATCGGGTCGGAGGCGCTCTCCGAGCCGACCACCTGCCCGGTGGGCTGGTAGTTCCACTGGAACCGGTAGTCGACGATGACCGGCGAGGTGAAGCTCACCTGCGAGCCGGTGCGGTGCGGCTCCTCGGCGGACAGGTAGGGAAGCGGCGACTCCTTGGCGGCGTCGTTGCGGATGAAGTCCCAGCTCGATCCGTCGTCCAGGGTGATGTACTTCGCCTGGTTGGCCGCCTCGTAGGCCTCCGCCTCGGCGCCCGGGAGGACGACCTCGGTCGCCTGGTAGAGCGGCTCGTCACCGACCGCGAGGCCGAGCTGGCCATACTGGTTGAGCTGGTAGTTGTTGGTGATGGTGTAGGTGCCCTGGGGATGCACGAGCATTCCCTCGTAGACCTCCTTCTCGGCGTCGGTCGCCGGGAGGGTGGTCAACTCGGTGGCGACGACCGGCTCGCAGCCCTCGGCGGCGTCGACGAAGCCGCCGGAAAGTTCGGTGAGGCCGAAGTACTCGACCACCTCGGCGCCATCGACGGTGACGCAATCGCCGACGGCGAGGTTCCCCGCAGCCCACGAGCTGTAGAAGAAGATGCCGTCGGAGGCGTCGCCCGGCGCCTTGGCCGTGCCGCCGGTGCCCGGGGTCTGGAGGTAGACACCGTTGAAGCCGCCCTCGGGATAGGCCGCGGTCACGACCCCGGTGGTGATGACCTCCTGATCCACCAAGGGCGAGGCGTCCCCGGTGCCCTGGATCTCGGCGATGGTCGCCTCGGTCGGTTCCTCCGGCTCCGGGTCGGGATCGGTGCCGCCGCCGCTGCTGGTCGGCGTGGGCTCGCCGCGGGTGAAGTCGGCCGCGTTGTCGTCGGTGTCGACGGCGTCGGTCCGGCTGGCGGAGGTGGTGTTGGACAGCCCCGGTGCAGCACCGCCGCCCTCGTAGCGATTGGCCGACCCGTAGCCCACCAGGTCGACGATTTCGTCCGCCGACGTCAGCTCCACGATGCCGCTGGAGCCGCTCATCGACGCGCCGCAGTCGGCGTCGGGGGTCGGCAGAGGTGTCGTCCCGCCGTTGCCCTGCGCCTGCTGGACCAGGAAGTAGCTGCCGGGTTCCACCGTGCCGCTCAGCGCGCAGGAACCGCCGCCCGGGTTTCCCGCCGCGGAGTAGTAGGCGACGGCATACCCGTCGAGGGAGATCGCCTCGTCGCTCGAGTTGTAGAGCTCGACGAAGTCATGGGTGTAGTCGGCGCCGGAGTTGCCGCCACCGCCGTAGACCTCGTTGATCACGAGGCCGGGGCCGGCCGCGAGGCTGGCCGGGGCGAGAGCGACCAGTCCGGTCACGGCCAGGGATGCCGTGGACAGGGCCGCGACGGCACGTCGGCGGAAGGGGGGCAAGTGCATCTGCGTGCTCCAGGGGAGTGGGGACAGGTAGGCCGCGTCGTTGCGGCTGAGGCGAACCTACCCACACCGAGGCGGGTCGCGCAGCATGAGCCGCGCGACCCGCCCAGGTGTCACCCCCCAAGACGGCCGCGGGGGTGACGGCGGCGGTGATGGCCTCACCGGTGTTGGAGTTGCGGTCGGTGCCGGGGCGGCCCGCGGCGAGAGCAGGGCTGCCGATCCCGGCGATGGCCACGGCGGCCGCTGCGGAAGCCGCGAGCGCGCCAGTCTGCGCCACGGTGGTGTCCCCTTTGACGTCGAGCTGACGGCTCGGACGCTAGGCCGTGACGCTACGTCAGATCGAGGTTCTTGACGAAACCTTGACAGTACGTCAGCGCCCGGTCGTGACTGACCGGTATGCGGCCGTGACCCTGCGGCAGGGCGCTCCGGCGTGGGTGCTCAGCGGTTGGCGGGTGATCAGTTACCGTGAGTCACGCCCGACATACCGTGCCCCTCTTGTCCCAGCAGTCACACGAGTCCTGGAGAAGCATCCGGATGATCACCATGGAGCGCGTCAGCCTGCGCTACGCCAAGGGTGACCCCTGGGCTCTGGACGAGGTCGACCTCGACGTGACGCGGGGCGAGTTCTGCTTCGTCGTGGGGGAGTCGGGCTCGGGCAAGTCGTCGCTGCTGCGGCTGGTCATCCTGGAGCAGCAGCCCACCAGCGGGCGTGTCCTCGTCGCCGGGCACGACCTCGGGGAGCTCGCCCACCGGCGGGTCCACCTGCTGCGTCGCCAGATCGGCACGGTCTTCCAGGACTTCCGGCTGCTGTCCGGCAAGACCGTGCACCAGAACGTCGCCTACGTGCTGCAGGTCCTCGGCGCCAGCCGCCACGAGATCCGTCAGCGGGTGCCCGAGACCCTCGCGCTCGTCGGGCTGCAGGACAAGAGTCGCCGGCTGCCGCATGAGCTCTCCGGCGGTGAGCAGCAGCGGGTGGCCATCGCGCGCGCCATGGTCAACAAGCCGCCGATCCTGCTCGCGGACGAGCCGACCGGCAACCTCGACCCCGACACCAGTCAGGAGATCGTGGCGATCCTCGAGCGGATCAACCGCTCCGGCACCACGGTGCTCATGGCGACGCACGACACCACCATCGTCGACCAGTTCCGCAAGCGCGTCGTGCAGCTGCGCGACGGCCAGGTGGTGCGCGACCAGGCCGAGGGCGGCTACCGGGAGGTGGTCCTGCCGTGAGGCCCGGCTTCCTCCTCGGCGAGGTCGGCAACGGCCTGCGCCGCAACTCCTCGATGTTCGTCTCCGTCGTCCTCGTGACGATGGTCTCCCTGTTCTTCCTCGGCATCGGGCTCCTGGCCCAGGCGCAGGTCAACACCGCCAAGGGCTACTGGTACGACCGCGTGCAGGTCTCGATCTTCCTGTGCACGCCGGACTCGACCGATGCGGCCGGGTGCGTCGGGGGAGAGGTCAGCGAGGAGCAGCGCGACCAGATCGAGCGCGACCTGCAGGGCCTGGAGCCGCTCGTGACGGAGTACTTCTACGAGTCGAACGAGCAGGCATACCAGCGTTTCACCGAGCAGTTCCGCAACTCTTCGGTGCTCGACTCGGTCCCGAGCGAGTCGATCCCCTCCTCCTTCCGCGTCAATCTGTCCGACCCGAGCAAGTACGACGTCATCCGCGCCGCCTTCGAGCAGGCACCGGGGGTCGACAGCGTGGAGGACCAGCGCGAGGTCGTCGACAAGCTCTTCAGCTTCCTCGGCGCCCTGAGCTGGGGTGCGCTCGCGCTCGCCGTGGCGATGGTCGTCTGCGCGGTGCTGCTCATCTCCACGACGATCCGGCTCACGGCCTGGACCCGGCGGCGGGAGACCGCGATCCAACGCATGGTCGGCGCCAGCGCCTTCTCCATCCACCTGCCGTTCATCCTCGAGACCGTCGTCGCCACCCTCGTGGGCGCCGGGCTCGCCGTCGGCCTGCTCTACGCGACCGTGCGCTTCGGGATCAGCGGCTTCCTGTCCGAACTGCTCGCGGGGGAGAGCGGCCTGATCAGCCTGGTCGGGGAGCGCGACCTGTGGCTGATCACCCCGTTCCTGGTCGGCGGGGCGATCCTGCTGGCCGTCGTGACCGCCTGGATGGCGCTGCTGCGCCACGTGCGGGTCTGAGAAGGAGACGCACCATGACCAGCACCCACGGCAGCAGGCCCGAGGCGACGCGCGCGGCATACCGTCCCCGGGTCCGTCGCGCGCTCAGCCTCGCCCTCGTCGGCGCGATCGGGCTCGCGACGCCGGCGCTGGCGAGCGACGAGCTCGACGACATCCGGGAGCGGCTGGAGCGGGTCGAGCAGGAGCGCGACGCCACCACCTCCGACCGGGACGCCACCGAGCAGCGGGTCGACGCGCTGGGGGAGGACCTGGAGCACACCAGCGCCGAGCTGGTGGCCGCCGACGAGCGTCTGCGCGCCACGACGGCCAAGGTCGCCGAGGCACGCATCGTGCTCGAGGAGGCCGAGCTCGACCTGTCCGACGCCGAGGACGAGGCGGAGCGGATCGAGGGCGAGTTGGCGCTCGCGCGTGCGGACGAGGCGCGCATCGAGGAATCGCTGGCGGCGAACGAGGACGAGCAGCAGGAGACGCGCAGCACGGTGGGGGCGATCGCGCGGCAGAGCTATAAGGAGGGGGGTATGGGGTCGCTCGCCTCGACCCTCGAGCTTCTCTCCGGCGAGGCGGACGCGGTCGACGAGATGTCGATGGCGCGCACCGTGCTGCGGGTGCAGGACCAGCAGATCCGTCAGCTCGCCACCCAGGAGGCCGAGCAGGTCGCCGAGCAGGACCGGCTCGGCGGGGTCCGCTCGGACATCGACTACCTGCTGGCCAAGGCCGAGGCCAACGTCGTCGCCAAGGAGCTGGCGCGGGCGGCGGCCGACGCGGCGAAGGTGGAGCTGGAGACGCTGGAGGCCGAGCAGGAGCAGGCCAAGGCCGACCTGGAGACCGAGAAAGACAAGGTCGAGCAGTCGCTCGAGGCCGAGCGGGACAAGAACGCCGAGCTCGAGGCGGAGCTGGCCGAGCTCGCCCGCACCAAGCACGGGCTCGAGGCGCAGGAGCAGGCCGAGCTGGACCGGATCGCCGAGGAGGAGCGCCGCCGCCAGGCTGAGGAGCAGCGCCGGCGCGAGGCGGCGGAAAAGGCGGCCGCCGAGGAGGCGGCGCGCCAGCGTGCCGCCGAGCGGGAGGCCGAGCGGCAGCGGGCAGCGGCCGCCGAGGCGGAGCGGTTGCGGGACGAGGCAGCGGCTGCAGAGGCGCGTCGCCGAGCGGAGGCGGCCCAGGCCGAGGCCGACGCCGCGGCCCGGGCAGCGCAGGAAGCGGCCGAGCGCGAGGCATCCGAGCGCGAGGCGGCCCAGCAGGCGGCGTCACGGGCAGCGGAGCAGGAGCGCCAGGCGGCGCAGGCGGCGGCCTCGTCCGGCACGTTGTCCTTCCCCGTCAACGCGCCGATCACGAGCGAGTTCGGCAACAGGTTCCACCCTGTCCACCAGCAGTGGCTGCTGCACGCGGGCACCGACTTCGGCGCGGGGTGCGGCACGCCGGTCACCGCGGCTGCGGACGGGACCGTCTACACCGTGGCCTACGACGACAGCCGCGGCAACTACGTGACGATCGACCACGGGGTGCTGCGCGGGGTCAACCTCACGACGACGTATATGCACTTCCAGAGCGCAGCCAGCGTCGGCGCGGGCCAGTCGGTGAGCCGGGGCCAGGTGATCGGCTACGTCGGCACGACCGGGGCGTCCACCGGCTGCCACCTGCACTTCGAGACCCGGGAGAACGGCTCCGCGGTCAACGCCCGCAGCTGGCTCTGAGCCAGGGGTCCTGCGACGACGGGACGCCCGGACAGTAAAGCAGCGCGACGCCCGGCTCCGTGGTGGAGCCGGGCGTCGGCCTGCGTCGCTGGGGAACGGGTGTCAGGCGCGGCCGTAGACCTGCTTGACGAAGTCGACGATGTTGTCCTCGGCGACGTGGCGGGCCAGGTCGGACTCGCTGATCATGCCGACGATGTCATGGCCGTCGACGACGACGAGGCGCTTGATCTGCTGGTCTCCCATGACGCCCACGATCCGCTCGACGTCCTCGTCCGGGGAGACGGTGGAGACGATGCCCTGGGTCACGCCCCCGACGGCGACGGCACCCAGGTCGTGGCCCGCGGCGACGCCGTCGACCACGATGTCGCGGTCGGTGATGATGCCGGAGAGTGCGCCGTCACCCGACACCACCGGCAGGGCGCCGACGCCGTGGTCGCGCATGAGCGCGGCCGCCTCGACCAGCGACTGGTTCTCGCTGATGGTGTGCGCCTGCGCGGTCATGATGTCGCGGGCTGTGGTCATGGGTGAGCTCCTTCGGTCGGGGTCGCTCGATCGGCACCCACCCTGCCGTGCCTGCACCTGACCGGCAACCGGAGGGGCGGACGGTGGTCGGCGACCCGATGAGGGCTGTCACAGATCGCAGGGCCACATGACCGGTATCTCACCTGTCCGCGGCGTGACTCCCGCGGTGCCGGGCCAACTCGGTGAGCAGGTGCTCGCCCTGCTCGGCAGAGATCGACCCGTCGCGGGGGAGCGGCTTCGTGCCCGCTTGCTCCAGCAGTACTCGGATCTCGTCTGCTTCCGCGAGGCCAGCGCCGACCCGACGACGACGCAGGACGTCCGGGTGCACCACGACGGCGACGGCCTTGCCGTGCCGGGTGATCGTGATCTCCTCACCCCCGGATACGCGGTCCAGGATCTCGAAGAGGCCCCTCCGCGCTTCGCTTTCGGACATGGACTTCATGCTGGGGGACTCTACGGGTATGTCGTTCCACGCCCGGGCGAATCTGGCGAGAGGGCCCTGGTCGCGTGGGATCACCGCAACGCAGGCGACGGCATACCTCGGTCTGTCCTAGAGTTGACCATTCATGGCCAAGAAGACACCACCCGGACGCACGCTGGTCGCGAGCAACAAGAAGGCCCGGCACGAGTACCTCATCGAGGACACGGTCGAGGCCGGGCTCGTGCTGACCGGCACCGAGGTGAAGTCGCTGCGGCAGGGCCGCGCGAGTCTGGTGGACGGGTATGCCACGTCCTACGGCGGCGAGCTCTACCTCGAGGGTGTGCACATCCCGGAGTACACGCAGGGCACCTGGACCAATCACTCCGCGCGGCGCCGGCGCAAGCTGCTGCTGCACCGCGAGCAGATCGACAAGCTGGTCGCCAAGGCCGAGCAGGCCGGGCACACGATCGTGCCGCTGTCGCTGTATTTCGTCGACGGGCGCGCCAAGGTCGAGATCGCGCTGGCCAAGGGCAAGAAGCTGCACGACAAGCGGCAGACGCTGCGCGAGCGGCAGGACCGCCGCGAGGCGGAGCGGGCGATGTCCGCCCACCTCAAGCAGCACGGTTGATCCCCAGCGCCGGGTGTCGGGTGAGACGCCATACCCCGATCCAGGCGTAGCCGACGGCGATGAGATAGATCGTCAGGTTGCGTGGCTCGCTGCGCGCGCAGACCAGGAACGCCATCATCGGCGGCACCATCAGCGCGGTCGCGCGCATGAGCACGACGGCCCAGACGAGTGCGGACTCGAGTCTGAGGTCGGGATGGGCCGGCATGCGCCAGGCCCGGTGCACCGCGAGGGAGGGCAGGACGGCGAAGCCGAGGGTCACCGACGACCAGGGCTCCGGAGGGGACAACCGTGCGCCGCTGAGCCACGACGGGAGCACCAGGAGCAGCAGGAGCACGGACATCCAGCGGACCAGCCGGACCGTCGGACGCAGCCCGCCAGGGTCGTCGGGATCCCGGGTCCCCCCCTGTCCTCGGCTGACATGGCCCCAGCCTCGCACGGCGCAGGAATCTGCGTGGACCCTCAGGCGTTCTCCCTCTAGAATGGAACGTCCGCGTGACGGCTCGGCCGTGGCGCGGTGGTTGACAACTGCACAGCGTGAGACACCCCATGGGGGTGATCGGTTTCGACGTTGTTCGGCACTTCAGGGGAAGCGGGTCGAGGATGCAAGGTCATCTCGTCAAACGCTCCTTGCGAAACCAATAGCTGCCAATTCCAAGCGCAGCGACTTCGCCCTCGCCGCCTGAGCGAGCCCGAAGTCTGTCAGCCTGAGTTCGTCATCGGCTCAGATCCTGGCATCATCTAGATGACTTGCTGCGTGATCTGTGTCGGGGGATCACGTGGGACTCCAACTCGACTGGGCCTGTCAGGGAACGTGTGCGCGCGAGCCCTGGGGCCGAGAAAAGCCGTAGCGCACTGCACCCGGAGAAGCCCTGGTTTCCCGGCAACGGACGCGGGTTCGATTCCCGCCACCTCCACCCATGTGTCTCACGCTGTGCGGGTTGTCGCACGTCAGCCCCCAGATTCCGCGGAACCGCGCGGATCTGGGGGCTTTGTGGTGCCCGGCCCACCAACGCCCACCTCATGCCGCACGCCTGGGCCCACGCGCCCGCGCTGCGTCATCTTCCGCCTGACCCGCTGACGCGACGCGCCCGGGGAGCATCGGCTGCAGCGTTCACGTGAACCCTCGGGCCGACGACACGCCCGCACAGATCGGCCCTGGCGTTCACGTGAACGCCAGGGCCGATTCCTGAGGTATGACGTGGTGCCGGTCAGGCCTGCTGCGCCCCCTGGTCAGCCTGCTCGGCCTCGGCGGCGGCCAGCTTGGCGCGCACCTCGTCCATGTCGAGGGCCTTGACCTGCTCGATGACGGACTCGAGGTCGCGCGCGGGCAGGGCGCCCGGCTGCCGGAAGACGAGCACGCCCTCCTTGAAAGCCATGATCGTCGGGATCGAGGAGATCCCCGCACCCTGGGCCAGCGCCTGCTGATCCTCGGTGTCCACCTTGCCGAAGACGACGTCGTCATGCCCTTCGGACGACTTCTCGTAGGTCGGGGCGAACATCTTGCACGGGCCGCACCACTCGGCCCACCAGTCGACCAGCACGATGTCGTTGCCGGTGACGGTCTGCTCGAAGGTGTCGGCGGTCAGGTCTACGGTGCTCATACCCTGTCCAACACCGGCGGCCCCGGATCTTCTTCCAGGGCCGCCGGGTGGCGCAGCGCTCCGCGCCCAGAGGTATGCCGTCAGCTCGCCGGCACCGTCACGGTCGTCTCGTGCGGGGTGTCCTCGCTCGAGGTGCCCACGTAGACGCGGTAGTCACCGGGCCGCACCTGGAAGGACCCGGTCGCGTAGTCCCACACCGAGAAGGGCTTGTGCGTCGCGGCCGGATCGACCAAGATCTCGACCTGCTCGCTCCCGCCCGCGGGCACGGACACCTTGGCGAAGCCGACGAGCCGCTTGGGCGGCTGGCCCTCGCTCGGGATGCCGAGATAGACCTGCACCACCTCGGCGCCGTCCCGTTCAGCGGTATTGCGCACCGTCGCGCTGACCGAGAGCGGCGCGCTGCCGTCGAAGTCCGACACGCCCACGTCCGCCACCTCGAAGGTCGTGGAGGACAGGCCGTACCCGAACGGGAACTGCGGCGCCACGCCCTGCGCCTGGAACCAGCGGTAGCCCACCTGCAGCCCCTCGGTGTAGCGCATGGTGGGGTAGCCGTCGCCCTCGTCGGTGCGGGGGTAGCGCACCGGGTCGCCGTGGTGGAGCAGGTCCTCCTCGCGGGCGGCATGCGTCGTCGGCACCTTGCCGGAGGGGTTGACGACCCCGACGAGCAGGTCGGCGACGACGTGCCCGTCCTCCGCGCCCTGGTTCCACACCTCGAGCACTGTGTCCGCCTGCTCGATCCACGGCATCACGACGGGGGTGGAGTTCTTGAGCACGACGACGGCATCGCACCAGCGCCCGGTCCACAGTCTGGATCTCCAGCGAGAAGTCGTGCAGCGCGGCGGTGAGGTTCTCCTCGTTGAGCCACTTCACGTCCGGCATCTCCAGGTCCAGCCCGGCGCTCAGCGCGGTGGCGGCGCTGCGGCAGGACCAGAAGTCGGACTGCACGTAGCCCTCCCAGGGCCCACTCCTCGCGCAGGATGGTGTGGAGGGTGTAGCGGTCTCGGTGGCGTAGGTGCCGCGCACCCGGTTGTAGGCGCTCATGATCGAGGCGATCTCGGCGTCCTTGCAGCACATCTCGAACGGCAGCAGGTAGGGTTCGCGCAGCACGTGCTCGTCCACCTCGACGTTGGCGCGGAAGCGCTCGTGCTCCTGGTCGTTGACGACGTCGTGCTTGGCCATCGCGATGACGTCGTGGTCCTGGATCGCCTTGGTGACCTGCACCCCCATGAGCCCGCTGAGGTAGGGGTCCTCGGAGAAGTACTCGAAGTTGCGCCCGCCGATCGGGGTGCGGTGCAGGCGTACCCCCGGTCCCTCCAGCACGTGCTGCCCGAGGTGACGGCACTCGGCGCCGATGATGTCGCCGTAGGTGTAGGCGAGCTCGGGGTCGAAGGACGCGGCCACACCGATCGTCATCGGCAGCGCGGTGGCGGGCGGGGAGGGGGTGCCGTCGCCCTCACGTCGATGCTCCTTCGGATCGGGTCTGGTTCACCGAGTGTTCTCCCCGTCGGCCCCCGGGACCTCTGGTTGCCACAACTTGCCGTGAACTATCGTGCTCGGTATGCCGCAGTTCGCCCGGGCGCTCGCTCCCGCCGCCCTCGCCGCTCTCATCGTCTCCGGCTGCGTCGACCCGGACCAGGGCGACGCCGCTGACCCGGCGGACGCGGGCGCCTCATCCGCGCAGGGCGAGGCGAGCGAGGTCGTCATCGCCGCGGGCGCCGAGCCGGACACCTTCAACCCCGCCCTCGGCTACGCCCGCTGGGGCGATGGCAAGGTCACCGAAGGTCTGGTGCGCCTCACCACCGACCTCACGCCCGAGCCGGCGCTCGCCGTGGAGCTGCCCGAGGTGTCCGCGGACGGGCAGACCTATACCTTTACCCTGCGCGAGGACGTCACCTTCCACGACGGGACGAGCCTGCAGGCGCAGGACGTCGTCGCGACCTACGAGGCCGCCCTCGACCCCGACAACGCCTCGCCGGTGGCGGCCGACCTCACCGCGGTCGCGGACGTCGAGGCGGTGGACGAGCGCACCGTGCGCTTCACCCTGAGCCACCCGCAGTCCGCCTTCGTCACGGCGACCGTGCTCGGCGTCCTGCCAGCCTCCGGTGCGCAGGCCCAGGCGCCGGACGAGATCGTGGGGACGGGCCCCTACCAGGTGGCCGACTACCGCTCCGGGGAGCGGTTGGTCCTCACCCGGCACGACGACTACTGGGGCGCGGCGCCCGAGGTGGAGCGCGCGACCTTCCTCTTCGTCGACGACGACGCCTCGCGCGCGGCCCGGCTGGCCTCGGGTGAGGTCGACGGCGCGCTGCTCCCGGCCCAGGCCCTGGCTCGCTTCGAGGACGACGACCAGTGGGAGGTCGTGCGCCGCGACACCGCCGACTTCCGCGCGCTCGTGCTGCCCGAGGCGGGCGAGGTGACCAGCGATCCCGCGATCCGGGAGGCACTGCATACCGGTCTGGACCGGGAGGCGCTGGTCGCGGGCGCGCTCGCCGGGGCGGGCCGCCCCGCGTACGGCCCGATCCCCCCGGAGGCGGTCGAGTACAACCCCGTCCTCGAGGTCGAGCCCGACCCGCGCGCCGCCGAGCAGGCCCTGGAGGACGCGGGCTGGACCGAGGCCGCGGACGGGGTCCGGGAGAGGGACGGGCAGCGCGCGGCCTTCACCCTCATGTATCCCGCCGGCGACACGCTCCGCCAGAACATCGCGCTCGAGGTCCAGGCGCAGGCCGCCGACCTGGGGATCGCGGTCGAGCCGGAGGGGCTGAGCTGGGAGGCGATCGAGCCGCGGATGGCGACCGACGCCCTCGTCTACGGCACCGGCAACCCCTACAACGCCGACCTGTCGACCTACCCGCTCTTCCACTCCTCGCGGGCCCTGCAGGGCTTCGACAACCCGGGCGGCTACGCCTCGGAGGAGATGGACGCGGCGCTGGAGGCCGGTCGCACCGCGGCTGACGAGGCCGGCCGGGTGGACGCCTACGCCGAGGTGCAGGAGCAGCTCGCGCAGGACCTCCCGTGGGTCTTCCTCGCCTACGTCGAGCACGACTACGTCCTGCGGGCCGACACCTGGTCCGGGTATGACGTGCCGCTCGTCGAGCCGCACGAGCACGGGCTCCAGGGCGGGCCGTGGTGGAACCTCCCGTCGTGGACGATCCCCGCGGGGTGACCCCGGCCGGGGCTGCGCGAGACGCCCGGTCGTGGCGGACGGGTCGGGCCCTCGACCCACGCGCCGGCTCCCTGACGCGGCTGGTGCTCGCCCGCCTGGTCCTCCTGCCCGTCCTCGTCGGGGTCGTGACGCTCGTGATGTTCGCGCTGGCCCAGCGCACCCCCTTCGACCCGGTGCTCGCAGCGCTCGGGGAGCGGGCCCTGACCCTGGACGGGCCCACGCTGGAGGCGATGCGGGCCCGGATGGCCGACACCTCGGCGGTGCAGCAGTGGGCCACCTGGTGGGGCAACGCGCTCCAGGGCGACCTCGGCACCTCCTCCAGCCAGCGTCAGCCGGTCTCGACCGTCATCGCGCAGCGGCTGCCCTGGACGCTGGGCCTCATGACCGTCGCCCTCGCGCTGTCGGTGCTGGCCGGGCTGGTCGTCGGGGGCTGGGCCGGCACCCGGCCCGGCTCCTGGGCCGACCGGGTCGTCGGGGGCTCGCTGCTGGCACTGCAGGCCGCGCCGCCCTTCTGGGTCGGCCTCGTCGCCGTGTGGGTCTTCGCGGTCTGGCTCGGGTGGCTGCCGACCGGGGGCGCGACCACGCCAGGGGCCGACGCGGTCGCCGTGGGCGACGTGCTGCGGCACGCGGTCCTCCCGGTGCTGGTGCTGGCGGCCTCCCAGCTGCCGTGGTTCGCGCTCGTGGTGCGCGACGCGACCCGCGACGCGCTCGCGGGGCTGCCGGTCCGCGCGGCCTGGGCGCGCGGCATACCTCGCTCCCGGCTGCTGCGCGACCACGCGGTGCGCCCCGCGCTGCTGCCGCTGCTCACCGTGCTCGGGGTGCGGGTGCCCGAGCTCATCACCGGGGCGGTGCTGGTCGAGACCGTCTTCTCCTGGCCAGGGATCGCCAGCGCGACCGTCGAGTCGGCGCTGCGCCTCGACTTCGCGCTGCTCGCCGCACTCACCGTGCTCACGACCGTGCTGGTGGTGCTCGGCAACCTGGCCGCGGACGTGGGCTACCGGCTGGTGGACCCTCGGGTGGGGGAGCGCGATGGCTGAGGGCTGGCGCACGCTTCGTGACGAGCGGGCCCGGCCCTGGGCGGCGCCGCGCCGCACGGCCCGGGCCGGCGCCCTCTGGTGGTGGGGGGCGCTCGCGGCGCTGCTCGTGCTGGTCCTGCTGCTCGGCGCGGGCGCCGGGGATCAGCGGGCCGACTTCGGACGCGCCTTCCTGCCGCCCTCGCCCGAGCACCCGTTCGGCACCGACGAGGCGGGCCGTGACCTGCTCGTCCGCAGCCTCGGCGGGGCCCGCGTCTCGCTGCTCGTCGGGCTGGTGGCGGCGCTGGTCTCCTCCGTGGTCGGGGTGCTGGTGGGTGGGCTGGCCGGGTCGCTCGCGACGAGGGCCGGGGGAGGAGTGGTCGATGGCCTGCTCATGCGCCTCGTGGACGCCGTCAACGCCCTGCCGCACCTCGTGCTCGGCATCGTCATCGTGGCGCTGCTCGGCCCCTCGCTGACCAGCGTGATCCTCAGCGTCGCGCTCACCCACTGGACCACCACCGCGCGGCTGGTGCGGGCCGAGCTGCTGGCGCTGCAGGGAGCCGGCTTCGTCGAGGCCGCGGTCGGCGCGGGAGCGAGCCGGTGGTGGGTGCTCTCGCGGCACCTGCTGGCCCACGTCCTGGGCCGGGTGCTGCTCGCGACCGTGCTCATGGTGCCGCACGCGATCATGCACGAGTCGGCGCTGAGCTTCCTCGGGCTGGGGCTGCCCGACGACCGGGCCTCGCTCGGCACGATCATCGAGCAGTCGCGGGCTGCGGTGCTGGCCGGTCACTGGTGGCCGGCCGTGCTGCCGGGCCTGCTGCTCGTCGCGCTGAGCCTGGCGGTCTTCGCCCTGGCGGAGCGGCTGCGGCCGGAGTCGCGGGGGCGGGCATGAGCGAGGAGGGGTATGCCGGCGGCGTGGGCGACGCCGGCGGTGTGTCCGGCGCGGGCGGTGCGCGAGGCGCGTCCGGCGCTGACGGTGCGTACGGCGCGGGCGGGTTGCGGGTCGAAGGCCTCGGCGTCGCGCTCCCGGACGGACGGGGCGGGCACGAGACAGTGCTGGAGCAGGTCGATGTCGAGGTGCGCCCTGGTGAGCTCGTGGTGCTCCTCGGCCCCAGCGGGGCCGGCAAGTCGACCCTGGTCGCCGCGCTGCTGGGTCTGCTCCCGGCGGGCGCGCTCGTGCGCGGCGGGGCCTGGTGGGACGACTGGGCGACCGGCGGGACCGATCTGCTCGACCCGGACCCAGGTGTCCGGGAGCGGATCCGGGGGCGGCTGGCGGCGTGGTTGCCGCAGGCTCCCGCGTCGGCCCTGACCCCGGTGCTGACCGTGGGTCACCACCTGGAGGAGACGGCGCGTGTGCACGTGCCCACCGCCGACGTCGAGCCCACCGTCGACGCGGCGCTGGCACGCCATGACGTCGATCAGTCGTGGCGCCGCCGGCTCCCCTCGCAGCTCTCCGGCGGGCAGGCGCAGCGGGTCTCCAACGCGCTGGCCCTCATCGGGGACCCCGGCCTCGTGCTCGCGGACGAGCCGACGACCGGCCTGGACCGCCCGCGCGCCGACGCCGCAGCCGCCGGGCTGGCGGAGATGGCCCACGACGAGGGCCGGGCCGTGCTCGTCGTGACCCACGACCTCCGGATCGCCGAGCAGGTCGCCGACCGCGTCATCGAGCTCGACGGCGGCCGGACCCGTCAGGAGCCGGCTCCCGTGCACGAGGTCGTCGAGCGCGCCCGAGGGGCGAGCCACCACCTGGCGCCTCACCGTCGGGTGGCGGACCGCCTGCACGTGGTCACCGAGGCGCCGGAGCGGCCGAGGGCGCCGGGTCGTCCCGGTCCGAAGGCCGCGGGCCTGACCGCGGTCCAGGTCACGCTCCGACGCGGCAGAGGGGTCGTCGTCGCCGAGGACGCCACCCTGGAGGTTCCCCCGGATCGCACGACGGGCCTGATGGCGCCCTCCGGCGCGGGCAAGACCACGATGCTGCGCACGCTCGCGCTGCTCCACCCACCCGCGGCGGGACAGGTCGTGCTCGAGGGGGTGCCGGTGCGCGGCACGGGTCACGAGGTGCCCGCCGCCCTGCGGCGTCGCATCGCCTACGTGCCGCAGGACCCGCGCCAGGCCGTCGACCCGCGGTGGACGCTCGGGCGCTCGCTGGCGGAGCCTCGACGGCTCGCCGGCGACCCGGTGGACGACACCGTCCTCGCGCAGCTGCTGGATGGCGTGGGACTGCCGCCCGGCCTCGCCGCGCGCCGTCCCGACGAGGTGTCCGGCGGCCAGCTGCAGCGGGTCGTCCTCGCCCGGGCGTTGTCGCTGGGCTCGGACTACCTGCTCCTCGACGAGCCCACGTCGATGGTGGACGCGGCCACCGCCCGCGCGGTCGTCCGCGCGGTGCACGAGCACCAGCACGCGACGGGGTGCGGCGTCCTGGTCGCCTCGCACGACGAGGAGCTGCTCCGGACCTGGTGCGACCGCGTCGTGGAATGGTGAGCCTCCGTTCCCCGTCGCCCCCATCAGCCCGAACCCCGCGCGCGAGGGCTGAGAACGTGCACCCCGCGAGCCGCGCCCCCGGTCTTCGACCGGCCCGGCGCGCCGGGTGACGGGCTGCATACCCCTCCGACGGGGTGAGGCGCAACAATGGGGGCCATGAGCCCCGTCCCGTCTGTCTCCAACTCCATCACCGTCCGGCTCGAGCTGCCGGCCCGCGTGACCGCCGTCTCCGAGATCACCACGGCCGTCTCCGACGTGGGCGGCATGGTCACCGCGGTGGACATCAGCGACTCCGGGACGGAGCGGCTGCAGGCCGACCTCACCGTCGCGACCTACGGCACCGACCACGCCGCGGAGGTCGTCGAGGCGATCGGCGCCATCGACGGGGTCGAGATCGGGCGCGTCAGCGACCGCACCTTCCTGGCCCACCTGGGCGGCAAGCTCGAGATCAAGTCCAAGCTGCCGATCCGCAACCGCGACGACCTGTCGCTGGTCTACACACCGGGCGTCGCCAAGATCTGCCAGGCCATCGCCGAGAGCCCGGAGGACGCCCGGAGCCTCACCATCAAGCGCAACACCGTCGCGGTCGTGACCGACGGCTCGGCGGTGCTCGGGCTCGGTGACATCGGCCCCCTGGCCGCGATGCCGGTCATGGAGGGCAAGGCCGCGCTCTTCAAGCGCTTCGCCGACATCGACGCCTTCCCGATCTGCCTCGACGCCACCGACGCCGACGAGATCGTCCGCATCGTCAAGGCGCTGGCACCGGGCTTCGCCGGGATCAACCTCGAGGACATCTCCGCGCCCCGCTGCTTCGCCATCGAGGCCCGGCTGCGCAAGGAGCTGGACATTCCGGTCTTCCACGACGACCAGCACGGCACGGCCATCGTCGCGCTCGCCGCGCTCACCAACGCGCTGCGGGTCGTGGAGAAGGACATGGGCGACGTCAAGATCGTCATGTCAGGCGCGGGGGCCGCCGGGTCGGCGATCATGCGGCTGCTGTTGCGCGCCGGGGCCCGCGACCTGGTCGTCGCGGACGTGGACGGCGTCATCCACGCTCGGCGCGCCGACGTCATGCGCGGCGACAACGGCAACCTCGCCTGGATCGCGAGCCAGACCAACCAGGCCCTCGAGACCGGCACGCTCAAGGACGCGCTCGTGGGTGCCGACGTCTTCATCGGGGTCTCCGCGGGCGGCATCCTCACCGGTGACGACATCGCGACGATGAACGAGGACGCCATCGTCTTCGCGATGGCCAACCCGACGCCCGAGGTGGACCCGGTCGAGGCGGGTCGGCACGCCACGGTCGTCGCCACCGGGCGCAGCGACTTCGCCAACCAGATCAACAACGTGCTGGTCTTCCCCGGGGTCTTCCGGGGTCTGCTCGACGCGCAGAGCGACCACATCGACGACGACATGCTCGTGGCGGCGGCGACCGCGCTGGCCGACGTGGTCAAGGCCGACGAGCTCAACCCGACCTACATCATCCCCAGCGTCTTCAACGCGCAGGCCACCAAGGCCGTCGCCCGGGCGGTGGAGGCCGCCGCGAAGGCCCGACACGGCGACCAGGGCGCGTCGAGCTGAGCGCACCGCCGCCGGGGCGCGACCAGGGCCCCCTGGACCTGTGGGTGCTGTATGCCTGGCTGGCCCTCGGGGTCAGCCTGCTCATCCAGTGCTACGGGCTCTATGCCCCGTCCAGCCCCGGCCCGGACGGCGTGCCCGGGCTCGACAAGATCGGCCACCTGGTGGCCTTCGCGGTGCCCGCGGCGCTCGCCTGGTGGCTGCGCGCGCGCTGGGTGGTGCCGGTGCTCGTGCTGCACGCCCTGGTCAGCGAGCCGCTGCAGCAGGCGCTGTCTCCGGAGCGCTCGCTGGACTGGCTCGACGCGGCCGCCGACCTGGTCGGCATCGCCCTCGGGGTCTGGGTCAGCGCGACGTGGGCCCGCCGGTCGGGTCATGATGAGGGTATGCCGTCCGCTCCCGAGCAGCGCTGATGTCACCGCGCGCGCAGGCGCCGGCCGGTCCGCTCGCCGGTCGGCTGCTCGTGGCGACGCCGCTCACGGGCGATCCGTTCGCCGAGGCCGTGGTGCTCGTGCTGCACCACGACGAGGAGGGGGCGCACGGCCTGGTGCTCAACCAGCCGATGGAGGCCGGGGTCGACGCCGTGCTGCCGGAGTGGCAGCCCTTCGTCACCGACCCGGGCGTCCTCTTCCGCGGCGGCCCGGTCGGCCGCGACACGGCGATGGGCCTGGTGAGCGTCCCGGGGCACGACCCCGGCGACCCGCCCCTGGGCACGCAGCTGCTCTTCGGCGGCATCGGTCTGGTCGACCTCGACGCCCCCGCGCCGCTCGTGGTGCCGGAGCTGGGCGCCTTCCGGATCTTCATCGGTTACAGCGGCTGGGGCTCCGGGCAGCTGGACTCCGAGATCCGTCAGGGCGCCTGGCAGGTGGTGCCGCGCGAGCCCCGCGACCCCTTCCACGAGCAGACTGGCGAGCTGTGGCGTGAGGTGCTGCTGCGCCAGCGCTCACCCGTGTCCTTCCTCACGACCTACACCGACAGCCCCGAGCTCAACTGACCAGCAGCCTCGTCTGCTCACACCGAGAGCCTCGCGACGCCCCGTCCTACACTGGCGACATGTCCGACCAGCCGCTCGATGCCCCCGAGGCCCCGACCGCCCCGTCGACCCAGACCGCGCTCCTGGAGCGCGAGGACACCCGGGTCGAGCCCGACCTCTCCGAGCCGGGCGACCACGAACGCTTCGCGCACTACGTGCGCAAGGAGAAGATCATGGAGTCCGCGATGACCGGCAACCCGGTGATCGCCCTGTGCGGGAAGGTCTGGATCCCGGGCCGAGACCCGGAGAAGTTCCCGGTCTGCCCCATGTGCAAGGAGATCTACGAGGGGCTGCGTGAGCCCCAGGACGGCGGCGGTTCGGACGGCTCAGGCGGTGGCGGGCAGGAGTGAGCGCTCGGCGCCACGGCGCACGCGCCCGACACGCGTGGAGGGGCGGCAGCAGGCAACGCCGTCTCTCTCCACTCGCCTGGGTGGCCGTCCTGCTGCTCGGTATGACGCTCGGCGGCGTCGCCAGCTGGTGGGCGGCGACGTCGTGGCACCCGTTCGGCGTCGGCGTGGCGGGGGAGAACGAGCCGATCTCGTCGACGCCGACCACGGGGACCGGAGACCCGGCGCCGGTGAGCGGCACCTACCTCACCGCGTGGTCCGAGGGTGACGTCGAGCTGCGCTATCACTACGACGACCACGACCTGACGCGGGAGGAGCTGCGCGGTCTGGTGGTCTTCTTCGACGGCGACGGCACCCGCAGCTTCGAGAGCCCCGACGAGGGTCGAGCCCAGCGGCTGGCCGTCGCCGCCGCAGAGGAGGATCGAGCCTTCGCCTTCCTCGACGCACCGACCGGCACCAGCTGGACCGCAGGCGACACCGAGCAGCACGCCGACGCCGTGCGTGAGCTGGTGCTGTCGCTCGCGGAGGGTCGTTCGGTGCTGCTCATGGGGTATTCGGGGGGTGCGGAGTTCCTCGCCGGCTCCGTGGTGCGGGAGGGCAGCGGGTGGCTGCCGGAAGACTCGGGGGTCCTCCTGGTGGGCGGCGGCGGCACCTACAGCCGCCCCGTCGAGCCGCCGGATGATCCTGCTCCATCGATCACCTGGGTGGTCGGTGACGACGACGGCTACGGCGCGACCGAGCCCGAGGACTGGTCGGCCCTCGAGGCCAGCGAGGTCGCGGTCGCGGCCTACCGGGAGGCGGGCTACGGCTCCGCCGAGCGCATCGTCGTCGAGGGCGGACACACCGACTACGACTTCGTCGCGCTCCTGCGCAGCCACGCCTCCTCCCTCGCCCGCTGACCGACCCAGCGGCATACCCGTCCGCAGACCAGGCGGGGTGCTCGCCCGCTCGACGTGAGGGTGATCGTGGCGTCCCCGCGTCCCTCAGCCCGCTCGGCGCTCCGTGGCCAGCCGACTCTCGTCGCCTCCGGCGGGCGGTATGCGTGGACCGGGTGGGGTCCGCGTGGTGGGCGGCCTCGTCGCCGTGGCGGTGGCCGGCATGGTCGCCTCGCAGGTGGTGCAGCCGCGGCAGTCGTCCCCTCTCCTCGGTCCCGTCGAGGAGGAGTCGACCACGGGCGCCGAGCGGGTGACTGTCGGCATACCCTCCGACCCCGACCCGACAGCCACAGATCTGCCGATCCCGGCCCAGGACCACGTCGAGGCCCCCCACGAGACCGACGGCGGCGCCGGGCGAGCGGCTGGGCGCACCGAGGACGCCGCGTCCCGGTCGTCGTCCGATCGGGGCTCCGACGACGTGCCCGCTCCGGCGGAGGCGCCGACTCGAGCCGTCGCCCCGACTCCCGCCGTCGCGCCGCCCGAGGAGCCGGCTCGCGCTGCCCCGGCCGAGCCCGCACCCACCGCCACCGCCACGTCCACGGCGGACCCCGGGCCGGTGTCGCCCACCCCGGGCCTGACCGCCCCCGACCCGCCGGCGCGATCCACGTCGACCCCCGCGCCCTCGACGCAGCCGACGCCGGCCCCGAGTGTCGCTCCGTCGGACGTGGGCACTCATCTCAGCTTCACGGCGAGCAACGGCCTCACCGTGAACTACCACCTGCTCGGCCACGGTCGCGGCCCGTCGACGCTGGACGGCACCGTCGCCTACGTCGACGGAGACGGCACCACGAGCTTCGAGAGCCCGGGCCAGGGGCGGGCCGCTGCCCTGGCTGTTGCCGCAACCTCGAGCAACCGGGCCCTGCTCTTCGTCGACGCCCCCCCACGGGAACCAGCTGGCGCGCGGGTGATCCGCAGCAGGCAGCGGTCGCGGTGCGCGAGCTGGTGCAGCAGGTCAGTCGCGGCACCGGCAGCAGCTCGGTCCTCCTGAGGGGCTACTCCGGGGGTGCGGAGTTCCTCTCGCGCCACCTGGCCCGCACCGGCACCGGGTGGATGCCGCCGGGCAGCGGCGTGGTCTTCGTGGGTGGCGGCGGGATCTACGGCGAGCAGGTCACCAGCCCCGCCACCGGCCCCCGCCTGACCTGGATCGTCGGTGACCGCGACGGCTACGGCGCGACCCAGCCGAGCGACTGGTCGGCACTGGAGGCGAGCGCGGCCGGCTTCGAGGCCTACCGGGCAACCGGCTACGCAGCCGCCACCCGCGTCGTGGTGCCGGGCGATCACGTCGGCTACGACCTCGCATCGATCGTCACCACCCAGGCGGCCGCGCTGGGTGGCTGACGCGGGCGGGCGCATACCACGTCGGGGTGCCTGTCCCGAGCACTCGTGCGCCGGGTGAGTCGGATCCGAAAAGGACCTATCGTGGGTCGCCGATGTCCACCTCAGCCGCCTCCCATCTGCCCCCCGCCTATCCCGAGCGTGCCGCCTGGGGGACGGCGGGCAAGCTGCGTGCCTGGCAGGCCGACGCCCTGGAGCGCTACCTCACCGAGCGCCCCCGCGACTTCCTCGCGGTCGCGACGCCGGGGGCCGGCAAGACGACCTTCGCGCTGCGGGTGGCGACCGAGCTGCTGGACCGCGGCGAGGTGCAGCGGATCTGCGTGGTCGCCCCGACCGAGCACCTCAAGACCCAGTGGGCCGAGGCGGCTGCCAAGGTCGGCATCCGGATCGACCCCCGCTTCGCCAACGCCCAGGGCCGGCACAGCCAGGACTTCGACGGCGTCGCCGTGACCTACGCGGGCGTCGCGAGCAAGCCGCTGCTCCACCGGGCCCGCACCGAGGCCGCGCGCACCCTGGTCATCCTCGACGAGATCCACCACGGCGGCGACGCGCTGTCGTGGGGCGAGGCGATCCGCGACGCCTTCGAGCCGGCGACCCGCCGGCTCGCGCTCACCGGCACGCCGTTCCGCTCTGACACGGCGGCGATCCCGTTCGTCCGCTACGAGCTGGACGCCCAGGGCATCATGCGCTCGCGCGCCGACTACACCTACGGGTATGCCGATGCGCTCCGGGACGGCGTCGTCCGCCCGGTGCTCTTCCTGTCCTACGGCGGCACGATGCGGTGGCGGACCAAGGTCGGCGACGAGCTGGAGGCGCGCCTGGGGGAGCCTCTCACCAAGGACCTCACCAAGCAGGCCTGGCGCACGGCGCTGGACCCCGCGGGGGAGTGGGTGCCGGCCGTGCTGCGGGCGGCGGACAAGCGGCTGACCGAGGTCCGGCGGCACGTCGAGGACGCCGGGGGCCTGGTCATCGCCTCCGACCAGCGCTCCGCGCGCGCCTACGCGGCGCAGCTGCGCGAGCTCACCGGTGAGCCGGCCACGGTCGTGCTCTCCGACGACAGCGGTGCCTCGGCGCGGATCGAGGAGTTCGCCCAGGGGACGTCGCGCTGGATGGTCGCGGTGCGGATGGTCTCCGAGGGCGTCGACGTGCCGCGGCTCGCCGTCGGGGTGTATGCGACGTCCACCTCGACGCCGCTCTTCTTCGCCCAGGCGGTCGGTCGCTTCGTGCGGGCGCGCCGACGGGGCGAGACTGCCTCGGTCTTCCTGCCCAACGTCCCGCTCCTGCTCAGCCACGCCGGGACGATGGAGCTCGAGCGTGATCACGCCCTCAACCGCAAGGAGTCCGACGAGGACCAGCTGTGGTCCGAGGAGGACGGGCTGCTCGCCGCCGCCCAGGCGGAGGAGGGGGCCTCCGACGAGCTGAGCGGCAGCTACGAGGCGCTGGGGTCGGACGCGGAGTTCGACCACGTGCTCTTCGACGCCGAGCAGTTCGGGCTCGGGGGGATGCCGGGGTCGGAGGACGAGGACGACTTCCTCGGGCTGCCGGGTCTGCTCGAGCCGGACCAGGTCGCGACGCTGCTGCGGGAGCGGCAGAAGACCCAGGTCGGCCGCGGCGGCGGGCGGGAGCGGGCCGAAGCCGTCTCGGCCCACCGGGCGCTGGCCGAGCACCGCAAGGAGCTCAACAAGCTGGTCTCGGCCTACGCCCAGAAGAAGGGGCAGCCGCACGCCGTCGTGCACGCCGAGCTGCGCCGGGCCTGTGGCGGCCCCGAGCTGGCGACGGCGAGCTCGGAGCAGGTGCGAGACCGGATCGAGGCGATCCGGCGCTGGTTCGTCGGCCGCCGCTGACGGCATACCTCCGGCTGTCGGTCCGCGCCTGTGCGCGTCCCTGTGAGACGGGCGTGCCCGCGCCCCAACCCGACCTGTGCACGCTCCCGTGGCCGGTGCGCAGGTTATGCCGTATGCACAGGTCGATGTGGCGTGCACAGGTGAGGATGTGGCGTGCACAGGTCGGTGTGGCGTGCACAGGTCGGGCGATCCGGCGGGTGAAGCCGGGCGCGACCGCTCGTCACGCCGAGGGGGTATGCCGTCCGCGCCCCCTGGCCATGGCGGCGCGGATCCGGCCGACGACGCGCTCGGGGTGGGCCAGGTCGTCCCAGGTCACGCGGACAACCTCGTAGCCGAGGGCCCGGAGCCGGTCCTCACGTCGCTTCTCCGCCATGAGGTCTGCGGGCGAACCGTACTTCACTGCCCCGTCGAACTCGACGATCGTCCAGGCGTCGCGCAGCAGGAAGTCGACGTAGCCGATCAGGTCGCCCCGCTCGTCGCAGATGCGGGCCTGGAGCTCGGGAGCCGGCAGGCCGGAGGTCGCCATGATCCATCGGCATCGTGTCTCACCGGCGGAGCCGCTGAGCGCGGTGGCCTGCTCGAGCACGGTCCGCACCGCAGGCGCGCCGTGCCCGAACGAGCCCTCCCGCTGCGCCTCCCGGAGACGCTCCATCGTCGTGAGCTCCAGGCGCAGGGCGATGTCGGTGCTCACCAGGCCAGGGACGAGGCCGAAGCTCCCAGTGACCTGCAGGCAGGCCAGCGCGACATCGGTCACGGGCGGATCGCCGTCCACGATCGAGTCCTCCCGCGCTGAGTCGGCGCGCTGGCCCACCACCCAGCCGGCGTCCACCGGCGGGTGGACGTGCACCACGTCGTCGCTACGCCCGCGCCGCCGGTCGGTCCGCACCAGGTGCACCCTGTCGTCGACCCCGAACGAGCCGATCTCCTGCACCGCGAGGGAGCTGTGGTGGCTCAGGGCGAAGGGTCGCCCCGGACCGCACAGCCCGGTCGCCACCGCCCGGGCCCGCAGCTGGTGACGCTCCCACGGTGGGGCGGCACGCCATACCTCTCCCGAGACGAAGCAGTCCCGCCGGACCCGCACCAGCACCCCGTCGGCCAGCAGCCGGCGGAGCTCGCTGTAGGTCGTCCCGAGGGCCCGCAGCTCGGCGCCGTGGATGACGTGGTGCTGCGCGGCCAGCCGCTCCCCCAGAAGGTCCATGGCCCTCACTCTGGCGCAGCGGCCCAGGGACTCGTGCCGGTTGTCCACAGCTGCACCCGCGGCTGCGTGATGGCCCCGGACCTGTGCACGCTCCCGTGACCGGTGCACACGATATGCGGTGTGCACAGGCCACCGGAGCGTGCACAGGTCCGAGATGGGGATACCGGATACGGTGCCGGTATGCCGATCGCGCGCAGGGGAGGGGCGAAGTTGCCGCCGGGGCCGAGGACGCCGGCGGTGCTGCAGACCGTGGCGGCGTTGCGGGACCGCCAAGGGACCTTCGAGCGGCTGCGCCGGCGCTACGGCGACCCGTTCACGGTGTGGTTCCACCCCGGTCCGCAGCGGCTGGTCCTCTTCAGCGACCCCGACGCGGTCAAGGACATCTTCGCCGGAGACCCGGTGGAGTTCAGCGGGGCGCTGGGCAACGAGATGCTGCGGGCCGCGATGGGCGACCGCTCGGTCATGCTCAACGACGGCGCCGACCACCGCACCATCCGGCGCTATCTCATGCCGGCCTTCTCACCCGCCGCCGTGGCGGCATACCGGCCCCTCGTCGAGCGCGCCGCCCGCGCCGAGGTGGACGGCTGGCCCGCCACCGGCACGGTCCCGACCCTGGAGCGGATGAGCGCGCTCACCCTGGAGGTGATGCTCGAGGTCGTGCTGGGGCGCAGCGACCCGGAGCGGCTGGCGCAGCTGCGGCCGCGGGTGCTCCGGCTGGTCGAGGTCGACCCCGTGGTCGTCGTCGGATGGCTCTATCCGCGGCTCCGTGCCCTGCCGCCGTGGCGCGGGCACGCCGCCAACCTGCGGGGGATCGACGCGCTCGTCCACGGCGAGATCGAGGAGCGGCGCGCGCGCACCCCGAGCACCGAGCCGACCGACGGCCCAGGCGAGCGAGATCTGCTCGACCACCTCCTGGCCGTCCGGGTCGACGACGCCCAGGGCTCGGCCCTCCCCGCGGCCGAGATCCGCGACCAGGTCGTGACGCTGCTGCTGGCCGGCTACGAGACGACGGCGTCCACCCTGTCCTGGACCCTGCACGAGCTGGGCCGCGACGCCGAGCAGCTCCAGGCCGCGCAGCGCGCCGCGGACGTCGGCGACGACGACCACCTGGAGGCCTGCGTCAAGGAGACGATGCGGCTGCACCCGATCATCGACTACGTCGCGCGCACCCTGCGCAGTCCCCAGACCGTGGGTGGGTGGGACCTGCCCGCCGGGGTCACCGTCTGCCCGGCCATCCTGCTCACCCACCACGACGCGGAGCACTTTCCCGAGCCGGGGGAGTTCCGGCCCGAGCGCTTCCTCGGCGACGGTGCGGCGCCGCACACCCACATCCCGTTCGGCGGTGGCGTGCGGCGCTGCGTCGGCGCCGCCTTCGCGCTCATGGAGGGCGTCGTCGCACTCGGTGAGGTGCTGCGCCGGTATGACGTGGTGGCGGACCGCCCGTCGCCCGTCCGGCTGCGCAACATCACCAACGTGCCGGGTGACGGCGCGCCGGTCCGGGTGCGTCAGCGCTCGACCAGCGGCGGCACCCTCGCGGTATGACGACGACGTCCGACCCCAGCCAACTCACCGCCCAGGAGCGCGAGGCCGACCTCGAGATGGACCAGCTCAAGTAGCTGGTCGGCCTGGTGCCCTACGACGAGACGACGGACTCGATCCGGTTCGTCGTCAAGGGCGGCGTCGACCCGGACAGCCCGCTGGACGACCACGTCCGGCGGCACGGGGACGGCGTCGACGACATCTCCCTCGAAGTGCCCGACGTCGACAAGTGCATCGCGCACGCCCGCTCGATCGGCGCCACCGTCGTGCGCGAGCCGGAGGACCTCACCGACGAGCACGGCACCGTGCGCATCGCGGCCATCGCCACTTAAGCCGAGACGCGGCATACCCTCGTCCAGCGCACCGTGGGTGGCCAGACCTACGACGGTCCCTACCTGCCGGGGTATGTCGCCCGCACCAGCGACTACGTCAAGCGCGAGGGGGAGCCGAAGCGGCTGTTCCAGGCGCTGGACCACGTCGTCGGCAACGTCGAGCTCGGCAAGATGGACGAGTGGGTCACCTTCTACAACACGGTGATGGGTTTTGTGAACATGGCCGAGTTCATCGGCGACGACATCGCCACCGACCACTCCGCGCTCATGTCCACGGTTGTCGCCAACGGCAACCACCGGGTGAAGTTCCCGCTCAACGAGCCCGCGGTGGCCAACAAGAAGAGCCAGATCGACGAGTACCTCGAGTTCTACCGCGGCCCCGGCGCGCAGCACCTGGCGCTCGCCACCGGCGACATCCTCGCGACCGTGGATCACCTGCGCGCCAACGGGATCGAGTTCCTCGAGACGCCCGACTCCAACTACGAGGACCCCACGCCGCGCGAGCGCATCGGCGAGGTCCGCGTGCCGATCGAGGAGCTGCAGAGCCGCGGCATCCTCGTCGACCGCGACGAGGCCGGCTACCTGCTGCAGATCTTCACCCGGCCGCTGCAGGACCGGCCGACCGTCTTCTTCGAGCTCATCGAGCGGCACGGGTCGCTCGGCTTCGGCAAGGGCAACTTCAAGGCGCTCTTCGAGGCGATCGAGCGCGAGCAGGACAAGCGCGGCAACCTCTGAGGCTCGACCGACGGCCCTCGCCGACGCCCTCGGCTGCGGCGAGCAGGTCGACGACGTCCGCTGACCCGCGCCACGGCATACCCTGAACGCGTGCCTGAGCCCGAGAGCCCGCAGCAGTGGTACGCCCGCACCCGAGCCGCGATCGAGCGCGACGGCTTTCGCGAGAGCGACCTGCAGCAGTGGTCGTCCTGGCCCTGGAGCGGTCGCCTCGCGCCCAAGCCGCTCGACCCGCCCGCCGAGGAGGAGCCGCCTCGGCATGGCGCTGGCGGAGAGGGCTGCCGCACGTGCGACGGGGTGCGCACCCTCGACCCGGGGTATGTCGTGTGGCACGACGACCTGTTCGTGCTCGGGCTGCCGCACGAACCGCGGGCTCTGCCGTTCGCGCTCTTCCTCATGCCGCGGCGGCACGCCGACCTGCGTGACCTGACGTCGCCGGAGGCGGCCCGGCAGGGGGAGCTGCTCACCGCGATCGAGGTGGCGGCGACCGAGGTGCTCCCGGTGCCTCGCATCCAGGTCGCGCGGTGGGGTGACGGCGGGGAGCACCTGCACTGGTGGCTCTACGCCCGGCCGACCGGCATGCTCCAGCTGCGTGGCACGTTCCTGTCGCACTGGGACGACCTGCTGCCGCCGGTGCCGGTCGAGCAGTTCCGTGCCGACCAGGTCGCGGTGGTCCGCGCGCTCGCCGCGAGGGTCGGCGGCACGGCGGTGGAGGGGTAGCGCGGCCGCGCGGATAGGCTGATCGGCATGGCTCAGCAAGCAGGGTGGTACGACGACCCCGAGGACCGGGAGCAGCTGCGCTACTGGGACGGCGTGCAGTGGACCAATCATGTCGCACCCAAGCGCAAGCCCAACCTGGACCGCGCGGGTCAGGCGGTGGGTGCCGACGACGCCCGGACCGACGGCGCTCCCGCGCAGCAGGGGTATGGCCAGCAGCGCGAGTCCGTGCCCTACTCCGCCCAGGCGGGTGGCCAGCAGCAGTGGCAGGGCCAGCAGGGAGCGCCGGCGTGGCAGGAGCAGGGCCAGTGGCAGGCCAAGCCCCGTCCCACGACGCCGGACGGTCAGCCCCTGGCGGGGTGGTGGCACCGGGTCGGCGCACGCCTCATCGATGGCGTCGTCATCGCGATCGTCGGCGGGTTCATCGCCTCCCTGGTGGTCCCGGGGTTCATCACCGACCTCATGGAGTGGTCGATGGAGGTCGACGACGCCTTCGCGATCCCGCCGGCCGACCTCGCCGCGGCGCAGGTCCAGTGGACCTTCACCGTGGGGCTCGTCGGCCTGGTCTACGAGATCGTGCTGGTCAGGCTGCTGGGCGGCACGCTGGGCAAGTTGGCCACGGGGCTGCGGATCCGGCTCCGGGACACCCCGGGCCGGATCGGGTGGGGGGCGTCCGTGCTGCGGGCGCTCGTCTATCAGGGGGTCGGGCTGGTGAGCCAGCTCAACGCCGGGCTGAGCTTCCTCGGCTTCTTCCCGCTGCTCGACGTGCTCTGGCCACTCTGGGACAGCCGCAAGCAGGCGATCCACGACAAGGTCGCCCGCACCAACGTCGTCCGGACGCGCTGAGCGGGAGGTCCGTCGGCGTCAGACGGCGGGGAGGATGGTGCCGCGCACCTCGGCGAGACCGATGACCGAGCCGTCCGGCCCGGGCGCGGTGGCCGTGATCGTGACCGTGTCACCGTCCTCGAGGAAGCCGCGCGCGCTCCCGTCGTCCAGGGCCAGCGGTTCGGTGCCGTTCCAGGTCAGCTCCAACAGCGACCCGCGCTCGCCGGTCGGCGCCCACCTGCCGGGTGTCCGTGGCGGCCAGCTCGTCGAGGGCGCAGTCCTGCTCGTCGGCGTCGGGGCTGACCTCGACGGCCACCGGAAGGACGGTCG
This sequence comes from Serinicoccus sp. JS2-9, assembly GCF_059025165.1. Lineage (NCBI taxonomy): Bacteria > Bacillati > Actinomycetota > Actinomycetes > Micrococcales > Ornithinimicrobiaceae > Serinicoccus > Serinicoccus sp. JS2-9. The sequence goes on along the minus strand of NZ_CM180091.1, from coordinate 3,042,435 downwards.
TGAGCACCTCGCGCCACCGCCCGAAGGCGTCGTGAGCGACCTCGACCCCCACCAGGCCCACCGCCGGGCAGGCCCGCAGCCGCCGCACCGCCTCGATCGCCTCGGCCGGGTCGGTGCCCGGCAGGGCGTCTCGGATCCCGTCGTGGCCACCGGGGAGCTGCAGCCGGGGGCCCATGGCATGGCCAGCCCGATCCTGGGGCTAGCCGGGCTGGAGGCCTCCGTGGGCGTCGTGGCGCTGCAACGCTTCACGACCTCCGACGTGGCCGGTGCGGTGCGGGACGCGGCCGCCGCCGTGGCCACCTCGGTGGGCGGCTGAGCGCGCCTGCCGCGGACGTGGAAGCATACGAGGGTATGAAGCGGGCCCTGATCATCGTCGACGTCCAGCACGACTTCTGCGAGGGCGGGTCGCTGCCGGTGACCGGCGGCATTGCCGTCGCCGCAGCGATCAGCGCGCATGTCGAGGGGCACGCCGTGGACTACGACGCCATCGTGGCCACGGCCGACTGGCACGTGGACCCGGGCGAACACTGGGCCACCGAGGGCGACCCCGACTTCGCGACGTCCTGGCCGGTCCACTGCGAGGTCGGGACCCAGGGTGCGGACTTCCGGCCCGAGCTCGCCGGAGCGCTGGCCCACGTGCAGGAGATCTTCCGCAAGGGGGAGCACGAGGCGGCCTACTCCGGCTTCGAAGGCAGCGCCTCCGTCGACGGCGAGCTCGTCGGGCTGGGGGAGTGGCTGCGCGAGCGGGGGATCGGCGCGGTGGACGTCTGCGGCATCGCGACCGACCACTGCGTGCGGGCGACCGCCCTCGACGCGCGGCGCGAGGGCCTGGCGACGACGCTGCTGGAGGACCTGTGCGCCGGGGTGGCCCCTGAGACCACCGACGCTGCGCTGACCGAGATGCGCGAGGCGCGGGTCACCGTCCACTCCGGCTGACGGTTCTTTCCACCAGCGCCAGGACGTGTCAGCATCCCGCGCATGACGCTGTCCCACCGAGGCCGCGTCATGGGCGGGCGAGACCCGCACGAGGCCCACCGCGCCGCCACACCGCTCGAGCTGCTCTACGACCTGGTCTTCGTCGTCGCCTTCGGGGTCGCCGGCTCCCAGCTCGCGCACGCGCTCGCCGCGGGTCACATCTGGTAGGGCATCATCGCCTTCGTCTTCTGCATGTTCGGCGTGATCCTCGCCTGGGTGTCCTTCACCTGGTTCGCCTCGGCCTACGACACGGACGACTGGATCTACCGCACCCTGGCCTTGGTCCAGATGACCGGCGTCGCGCTGCTGGCCCTCGGCATACCGGACATCTTCCACTCCATGGAGGAGGGCGGCGTCTTCCACAACGAGGTGCTGGTCGCGGGGTATGTCGTCATGCGGGTCGCCCTCATCGCGCAGTTCCTGCGCGCCGCACGCCGTGATCCCGAGCGGTGCTCGATCCTCATGACCTAGGTCGTCGGCTGGTCGATCGCGCAGGTGGTGGGTCTACTTCGTCATCCCCGCGGCGGACGTGCTGGAGGAGCGGCGAGACGCAGCGCCGCTCTACAACGTCCTGCACTACCCGATCTACATCTCCATCGCGGCCGCGGGCGCCGGGCTGCACGTGGTGTCCTACCTGCTGGACGCCGAGCACGCGGGCTTCGAGGTGACGATCGGCCCGGTCGGCACCGTGCTCTCCGTCGTCCTGCCTGTCGCGATCTTCGTCGCTCTCGCCTTCGGGGTGTATGCCCTGCTGCTGCGCACCGACGGCCGACACGACGGCTTCCACCTGGGGCTGCTGGTCGGCACGCTGCTCGTCGCCGCGGCGGGTGTCCTGGTCGTGGCCCTCGGCGCGCCGGTCATGGTCGGCATCCTCGTCGCGTCGTTCGCGCCGGTCTTCTCGATCGTCGGATACGAGTGGCGGGGACACCAGCACATGGAGTCCGAGGTCGAGCAGCTGAGCAGCTGACGCCCCCTCGACGTCCCGGGCGACCGGCCGTGCCCTGGCCGGTCCGGCCGCGGGCTCAGCCCCAGTCGTCGAGATAGGTCGTCGGCAGGGCGGGGTCGCCGTGCGAGAGCCGCAGCGCGCGCTGCGGCAGCTCGGCCCTGGCGACCTCGTGGTGGGCCCGCGCGGACTCCACGTCGGTCGGGGTCACCACCTCACCGTCGCGCACGAGGGGGACCAGCAGCTCGCGGTCGTCACCGTCGTCGACCGGCTGCTCGTGGATGCCGAGGATCTCCTCGGCGGCGACGCCGTCGGTGCGGCGACGGAGGGCATACTTGCGACCGCCCACGCTGGTCTTGTCCTTGCTCGCCTTGGCGACCCCCTCCATCTCCCCGGAGCCGCTCTCCCGGCTGACCAGCTTGTAGACCATGCCGGCGGCCGGGTGCCCAGAGCCGGTGACCACCTTGGTGCCCACGCCGTAGGCGTCGACCGGGGCGGCCTGCAGGGCGGCGATGGCGTATTCGTCGAGGTCGGAGGTGACCACGATGCGGGTGTCGGTCGCACCGAGCCGGTCCAGCCGGCCCCGCACCTCGAACGCCTGCTGCACGAGGTCACCGGAGTCGAGCCGCACGCCGCCCAGCTGCGGCCCGGCCAGCTCGACCGCGAGCTCGACGGCGCCAGTCACGTCGTAGGTGTCGACGAGCAGCGTCGTGGACATCCCGAGGCTGGCGAGCTGGTTCGCGAAGGCCTCCCGCTCGTCGTCGTGCAGGAGGGTGAAGGAGTGCGCGGCCGTGCCCATCGTCGGGATGCCGTGGCGCCGCCCCGCCTCGAGGTTGGAGGTGGAGGCGAAACCCGCGAGGTATGCCGCTCGCGCCGCTCCGACGGCGGCCTGCTCGTGGGTGCGGCGCGAGCCCATCTCGATGCACGGGCGGTCGTGCGCGACCGCGGTCATGCGCGAGGCGGCCGAGGCGACGGCAGAGTCGTGGTTGAGCACCGACAAGAAGAGCGTCTCCAGCACGACCCCCTCGGCGAAGCTCGACTCGACCACGAGCAGCGGGGAGCCGGGGAAGTAGATCTCGCCCTCGGCATACCCCCAGATGTCGCCGGTGAAGCGGTAGTCGGCGAGCCACGCCAGGGTGCGCTCGTCGACGACGCCCTGATCGGCGAGGAAGGCGATCTCCTCCTCGCCGAAGCGGAAGTCGCGCAAGGCCTCCAGGGCCCGACCGGTGCCCGCGACGACGCCGTAGCGGCGCCCGTCGGGGAGCCGGCGGGCGAAGGCCTCGAAGACGCAGCGCCGGTGCGCGTGACCGCTGGCCAGCGCGGCCTGGATCATCGTCAGCTCGTAGTGGTCGGTCAGCAGTGCGGTGCTCGGGCTCACGGTCGTCAGCCTATGGTGGGCGGGTGCCGATCGAGAGTCCGACGCCGCCGGCCCCGCCCGCCGACCCGCAGACCACCCCGCAGGAGGGCGGCCAGGTCGCGGTGCTCGACCGCCCCGACACCCCCTGGATCACCCTCGTGTGGAACGACCCGGTCAACCTCATGAGCTATGTCACCTGGGTCTTCCAGACGCACTTCGGCTACAGCCGCGCCAAGGCGGAGAAGCTCATGATGGACGTGCACTCCGAAGGGCGCGCGGTGGTCTCCACCGGCACCCGGGAGAAGATGGAGGCCGACACCGAGGCGATGCACGGCTACGGCCTGTGGGCCACCTTCCAGAAGGACGACTGAGCGATGGCGCGTGCGTTCCGGCGCAAGGGCGAGCGGCTGGTGGGCTCCTTCGACGCCGAGGAGCTGGCCCTGGTGGCCCATGTGCTGCGGCTGACCCGCGACTTCGTGGCCCCCGAGCGGCCCGACACCGGTGACCCCTTCCTCGACCTCGTCGCGGGCCTGGGCGAGGAGGTCGACCCCGAGGAGCCGAGCGACCCGGCGCTGGCCCGGTTGCTGCCGCCGGCCTCCCGGGACGACGACGAGCAGGCGGCGGAGTTCCGCCGGCTCACCGAGCACGGGCTGCGCCAGCGCAAGGCGGCCACGCTCTCGACCGCCATCGCCGCGCTGGAGCAGGCGGAGCCGCCCCGGCTGGAGCTGGACCTGGACCAGGGGCGGGCGCTGGCGATCGGGCTCACCGACGCCCGGCTCATCCTGGGCGAGCGGCTCGGCCTGCGGGAGGACTCCGACTCCGAGCGGCTGCACGACGAGCTGGAGGCGACGCTGGCCGGGGAGAGCGAGCTGGACCCGGCGACGGCGCAGCAGATGGCCTACTACGACTTCCTCTCCTGGGTGCAGGAGTCGGTGACGATCGCGCTCATGGCGCGCTGACGGCATACCCCCGCGCCTCTCCCCGAATTCGACCACCGGAAGCGCTGCCACGGCGACGATTCCCGTGGTCGAAATCCACGGTCGGTCGGCGAAGTAGGCTGGCGCCCATCATGACGACCGACGCCACGCCCCACGCCGCCCCCGCTCCCGCCGATGCCGAGGCCACCGGTGCCGACGTCCGGGTCCGCTTCTGCCCCAGCCCGACCGGCACGCCGCACGTCGGCCTGGCCCGGACGGCGCTCTTCAACTGGGCGTATGCCCGGCACCACGGCGGCACCCTCGTCTTCCGGGTCGAGGACACCGACGCGGCGCGCGACAGCCAGGAGTCGATGGACCAGATCGTGGAGGCGCTGGCCTGGCTGGGCATCGACTACGACGAGGGCCCGGGGGTCGGCGGCGACTACGGGCCCTACCGGCAGAGCGAGCGGGCCGACCTGCACGCGGATGTCGCCCGTCGGCTGCTCGAGGCGGGGCTGGCCTACGAGTCGTTCAGCACGCCGGAGGAGGTCGAGGCGCGGCACCGGGCCGCCGGTCGCGACCCCAAGCTGGGCTACGACAACCACGACCGTCAGCTGAGCCAGGAGGAGAAGGACGCCTTCCACGCCGAGGGGCGTGAGCCGGTGCTGCGGCTGCGGATGCCCGAGGAGGACATCACCTTCCACGACCTGGTCCGCGGCGAGGTGACCTTCGGTGCCGGCTCCGTGCCCGACTTCGTCATCGTGCGGGGCAACGGTCAGCCGCTCTACACGCTGGTCAACCCGGTCGACGACGCGATGATGCGGATCACCCACGTCATCCGCGGGGAAGACCTGCTCTCCTCGACGCCCCGGCAGATCGCGCTCTACCGCGCCCTCGTCGAGATCGGCGTCGCCGAGCGCGTGCCGACCTTCGCCCACCTGCCGCTGGTGCTCGGCGAGGGCAGCAAGAAGCTGTCCAAGCGCGACCCGCAGTCCGATCTCTTCCTGCACCGGGAGCGCGGCTTCGTGCGGGAGGGGATGGTCAACTACCTGTCGCTGCTCGGCTGGTCGATCGGGCCGGACCGCGACATCTTCGAGCCCGAGCACCTGGTCGCGGCCTTCGACGTGCGCGACGTCAACCCCAACCCCGCCCGGTGGGACCAGAAGAAGGCCGAGTCGATCAACGGCGACCACCTGCGTCGGCTCTCGCTGGCCGAGTTCACCTCCCGGCTGCTGCCGGTGCTGCGGGAAGCCGGGGTCCTGGGGGAGCAGTCCGGGATGGGTGAGCTGGCCCGGCTCGAGGCGATCGCCGACCTGATCCAGACGCGCATCCAGGTGCTCTCCGAGGCGGTGCCGATGGTGGCGCCGTTCTACGTCCGCGGTGAGGAGCTGGAGATCGCCGAGGACGCGCGTGGGCAGCTCAAGGACGACGCGGGGGCGGTGCTCGATGCCGCGATCGCGGCGCTGGAGCCGATCTCCGGGGCGGCTCCGCAGCCGCTCGGGGGAGGGGTCGAGTGGACCCACGACCGGATCGAGGCGGCGCTGCGCGAGGCGCTGGTGGAGGGGATGGGGCTCAAGCCCCGCTTCGCCTTCGGGCCGCTGCGCACGGCCGTCTCGGGGCAGCGGATCAGCCCGCCGCTGTTCGAGTCGATGGAGATCCTCGGCAAGCACGAGACCCTGGACCGACTCGCCCGCCTGCGCGCGTCGCTCTGACCCGCTGCGCCGGTGCCCACCCGCACCGGACGCGCGTTCGTCCCGCACCGGACGCGCGTTCGTCCCGCACCGGACGCACGTTCGTCCCGCACCGGACGCGCGTTCGTCCCGCACCGGACGCGCGTTGGTCACGTGCCGGGGCGCGTCGTGGCGGGGATTTGGGTCGGCGTGGAGCTCACGGTAGAGTGGTTGATCGGTTCGCCGCCCTGACAGGGGCGGAGATACCCCTTGGGGTATGGTGTAATTGGCAACACGGCTGATTCTGGTTCAGTTGTTCTAGGTTCGAGTCCTGGTACCCCAGCGCGAGATGGAGCACGGCTCCGATTTCGTGGAGAACTCACCGTTCAGGTAGGCTCTCCCCTCGGCGCAGACAGCGTCGGACATGGCCCCGTTGTGTAGCGGCCTAGCACGCCGCCCTCTCAAGGCGGTAGCGCGGGTTCGAATCCCGTCGGGGCTACCCGTGTCGAGCGGCCCTCATCGCGAGCAGCGATGGGGGCCGCTTCGCGTTGCGCCCCACGGTATGTCGTGGGCTGGCGCGTGTAGCGTGGCGGACGCGGGCGCCACGCTCGCCGAGCCGAGCAGCGAGGAGGACGCGGACGTGAACAAGGCAGATCTGATCGACGCCCTCGCGGGGCGTCTGGGGAGCCGGGTGGCGGCGGCCGCGGCCGTCGAGGCCCTGGTGGACGTAATCCTGCGCGAGGTCGCGACAGGGGGAACGGTCGGCATCACCGGCTTCGGCACCTTCGAGAAGGTGGACCGCGCGCCCCGCACCGGGCGCAACCCTCGCACGGGTGAGGCCGTGCCCATCGCCGGCACCAGCTCCCCGCGCTTCCGCCCAGGCAGCTACTTCAAGGACGTCGTCGCCGACCCGGCCACCCTGCCCGTGGAGGGACTCGCGGGCGTGCGGGGCGGCGGAAGCGGGGGAGATGCCGAGCCTCAGTCCGCCCCGACGGTGAGCGAAGGCGCCCCGACCTCGGTGCGCCGGGCGCGCTCGACGCGGCCCCCGGGGCGCGGGCCCGCCGGGCGCCCGGACTCCCCGACGCCGCGGGATCGTCGCGCGGCCGAGTCAGGTACGCCCAGCACGGTCCGGAAGACCACTCCTGAAACCGACGACGCCCAGGCGCGGGAGGCCGCGGTCGAGGACGTCGCGGCAGACCCGTCCCCTGCCGCCGACCAGAAGGCCGCGGCCGGCGGTCGCGTCTTCGCCAGCGGTGAGGACATCACGGCCAGCATGATCACCGCCAAGAAGGCACAGCTCGCGAAGGTGAAGAACGACGAGAAGGCCAAGAAGGCGAAGAAGAAGGACAAGAAAGCCGCGAAGAACACGAAGGCCGCGAAGGACAAGGCCAAGGGCAAGGGAAAGAAGAAGTCCACGAAGAAGTAGCCACCGAGCGTCGCGCATGTTTGCTCAGACCCCGACCGGACGTCGCGAAGGGTTGCTCGAGGCCTCACCGGGCGTCGCGAGTGGTTGCTCACATCCCGACCGGGCATCGAAGGGTTGCTGCGGGGCGCTGTCAGACGATCGGCTCGCCCGGCCCGATGCCCACGATCCACAGGCGGGTCACCATCGTGCCCGGCGCCTCTGGATCTCCGGACACCTCGATGCTGACCCGCTGCCCGAGCCGCAGGTGGCGCAGTCCGCTCGCCTCGAACACCGGCGCGTCGAACGGCAGCACCCGCCCGGTGTCGAGCAGCACCTGACCGGTGAGCTCCTCGAGGTCGAAGGTGTGGACGCTGGCCTGCACGGCGTCAACCCTACGTCGTCACACGGCCAGGCCGGAGCAGATCGTGCGTCCGGTGCGTGCAGACCGTGCGTCCGGTGCGTGCAGACCGTGCGTCCGGTGCGTGCAGACCGTGCGTCCGGTGTGTGCAGACCGTGCGTCCGGTGCGCCAGGAGGGGACGACGGCTCAGCGGCTGGTGCGGGCGGCGAGCACCGCGGACGTGCGGGTGCCGACCCCGAGCTCGATTGCGCTCGCCAGATCGTCAGTGGTGTCGACGTCCCGCCGCAGCCGCGGCAGGCCCAGGTCCAGCCGGGTCGCTCCCACGGCATGCCGCGCGGCAGAGCCGCGCCCGAACTCCGGCTCCGGTATGCCGTCTCGCGCGGTCAGCAGTACCGTCCCGCTGCCGTCCGCATCGGGCACCACTGCCCGGTCGTGCTCACCGCAGGCCGCCAGGGCGGTCAGCAGGTCCTGGGGGCGCAGTGCCGGGAGGTCACCCAGCAGGACCGCCACCCCGGCGTGCTCGGCGAGCCTGGCCCTCGCCCTCTCCAGGCCCGCCCGCACGGCCGCGTTGAGCCCGCGCCCAGGATCGGCGACCGACCCTGCCCCCAGCTCCTGCGCCAGGGCGAGCGCCTCCGGATCAGAGGTCACGACGGTGACGCTGCCGCGTCCGGGCAGGAGGGCACGGCATACCGCGTCGACGGTGTCGCCCGCCATGGCGCGCGCGAGCTCGGGACGGGACCACGGATCCGGTGGCGCGAGCCGGCTCTTGGCCCGGCCCGCCTCCTTGACCGGGACGACGAGGTGCCACCGCTGCGGGGGAGCCGCGCCGTGCGGGTCGGGGGCAGGCTCACCGGTCACGGGAGCATCCTCGCCAGCGTGGCGCCCGGATGCAAAGATGACGGCGTGAAGCGCCGCCCCCTCCGTCAGCGCGTGCCGTGGTCCTACCACGCCGTCATCGCGACCGTCCGCCCGCTGCTCATGGGCGTGACCCGCCGCGACTGGTCGGGGGCCGAGCACCTGCCGACGGGCGAGGGCTTCATCGTCGCCGGCAACCACTACTCCGAGGTGGACCCGCTCATGCTGGCGCACTTCCTCGTCGACCACGGGTGCGCGCCGTTCTTCCTCGCCAAATCCTCGCTCTTCGAGGTGCCGCTGCTGGGGCGGGCCCTGACCCACCTGGAGCAGGTGCCGGTCCATCGCTCCAGCTCCCGCGCTGGGGATGCGCTCGTGGCCGCGCGGGAGGCGCTGGCCGAGGGGCGGTGCATCGCGATCATGCCGGAGGGCACGCTGACCCGCGACCCCGACCTGTGGCCGATGAAGGCCAAGTCCGGCGTCGGGCGGCTCGCTCTCACCAGCCGTGCCCCCGTCGTGCCGATCGCCCAGTGGGGCGCGCAGGAGGTGCTCGGGCACTACGCGCGCCGCCCGGGCAACCTGCTCAAGCGGCCCGTCCAGCACGTGAGCGCCGGGCCGGTGGTCGACCTCGCCGACCTCTACGATCGTGCCGAGGATCCGCGTGCCCAGGCGGAGGCGACGCGGCGGGTCATGGCGGCGATCACCGAGCAGCTCGCCGGGATCCGGGGCGCGGAGCCGCCCGCCGAGCCGTTCGACCCCGCGCGTCGGCGCGAGGAGGGGGAGGTATGACGCGCGCCGCCATCTTCGGCGCCGGCAGCTGGGGCACGGCCTTCGCCCAGATCCTGGCCGACGCCGGAGCCCACCGGGTCGTCCTGTGGGCGCGCCGGGAGGAGATCGCGGCCGGGATCCGCGAGGAGCACCGCAACCCCGACTACCTCCCCGAGGTCGAGCTCGACCGGGTCGTGACCGCGACCACCGACCCGACGGAAGCCGCCGCCGGTGCCGACCTCGTCGTGCTGGCCGTGCCCTCGCAGAGCCTGCGCGACAACCTCGCCGAGTGGGGTGACCAGCTGCCCGACGACGCCCCCGTCGTCTCGTTGATGAAGGGGATCGAGCTGGGCACGGGGCTGCGGATGAGCCAGGTGGTGCAGGAGTGCGGCATCGAGGGGCGGCGCGTCGTCGTCGTGACCGGGCCCAACCTCAGCCGCGAGATCGCCGCTCGGCAGCCTGCGGCGAGTGTCGTCGCCGGAGCCGACCACGCCGCGGCCGACCGCGTCGCTGCGGCGTGCATGACGCCCTACTTCCGTCCGTATACCCAGACCGATGTCGTCGGCGCCGAGCTCGGCGGAGCGGTGAAGAACGTCATCGCGCTGGCGGTCGGCATGGCCGAGGGGCTGGGCTACGGCGACAACACCAAGTCCAGCCTCATCACCCGCGGCCTGGCCGAGACGGCGCGGCTCGGGCAGGCGCTCGGCGCCGACCCGGCCACGCTCATGGGACTGGCCGGCGTGGGCGACCTCATCGCCACCTGCATGTCGCCGCTGTCGCGCAACCACCGGGTGGGTGTGGCGCTCGGGCAGGGGCAGACCATCGAGCAGGTGCTCGCGGTGCCGCACCAGACCGCCGAGGGCGTGAAGAGCTGCCGTAGCGTCGTGGAGCTCGGCGCCAGCCAGGGCGTCGAGATGCCGATCTGCCAGGGCGTCACCGCGGTCGTGGCCGGGCAGATCACCCCCGAGCGGCTCACCGGCGAGCTCATGACCCGCGCCCGCAAGCACGAGCGGCACTGATCGCCCGCGTTCAGCAACCACTCGCGACGCTCGGTGGGTGTGGGGCCAACCATTCGCGACGCTCGGTGGGGGATGACGGCTGACGCCGACCGGACTGACTAGGCTCGTGCCGATATGGATGCGGCGACCGGACCTCATACCCCTGGACTCCCCACGGCGGGCACCTCCTCCGACGGAGCCGCGGCGGCAGCCACTCCCGAGCCGTCGGGAGTCGACGCCGGTCGGACCCGGGTCGCGCTGGTCTTCGGCGGACGCTCCGAGGAGCACGCCATCTCCTGCGCCACGGCCGCCAGCGTGCTGCGCGTGCTCGACCGGGAGCGGTATGACGTGGTGCCGGTCGGCATCACCCGCGAGGGGCACTGGGTGCTCGTGGACGACGACCCGGAGGCGCTGGACATCCGGGACGGACGGTTGCCGTCGGTGACCGACACCGGCCGCCGCGTCATCGTGCCGCTCGGTGGGGTCGAGCACCAATGGACCTGGGTGGGCGGCGACGGCGGCGTGCACCCGATCGGGGAGGTGGACGTCGTCTTCCCGCTGCTGCACGGGCCGTTCGGCGAGGACGGCACCATCCAGGGGCTGCTGGAGCTGGCCGACCTGCGCTACGTCGGGTGCGGGGTGACCGCGTCGGCGACGATGATGGACAAGCACGTGATGAAGGTGCTCTTCGCCTCCGTCGACCTCCCGGTCGGACCCTACGTCGTCGTCACCGACCGGCAGTGGCGCCGCGACCGCGCTGCGGCGCTGGACGCGGCGTCGGCGCTGCGCTTCCCGGTCTTCGTCAAACCGGCGCGCGCGGGGTCGTCGGTCGGGGTCTTCAAGGTGGATCGGCCCGAAGATCTCGAGGTCGCCGTCGAGAAGGCCCGCGACCACGACCCGAAGGTGCTCGTCGAGCAGGGCATCGAGGGGCGCGAGGTCGAGTGCGGGGTGCTGCAGGGGCGCGGCGCGCAGCCGCCGCGGATCAGCGAGTGCGGTGAGATCGTCGTCTCGGGCGGGCACGACTTCTACGACTTCGAGGCGAAGTATCTCGACGAGGCCAGCGTGCAGATCACCGCGCCCGCTGACATCCCGCCGCAGGTGCGCGAGGAGATCCACCGCATCGCTGCCCTGGCCTTCGAGGTCGCGGACGGCGAGGGGCTGTCGCGGGTCGACTGCTTCGTCACGCCGGGTGGCGAGGTGACCCTCAACGAGATCAACACCATGCCGGGCTTCACGCCCTACTCCATGTATCCCCAGGCCTGGGCCGCCTCCGGCGTGAGCTATCCGGAGCTGGTCGACGAGCTCATCACGCTCGCGCTCGAGCGCCCGGTCGGGCTGCGGTGAACGGGCGCACCAGCGCGCACGGACACCGGCACAGGTAGGCGGTCACTCCGTCAGCGAGGTGCACTCGCCGAGCGTCTGCTCCACCTGGCGCGCGGCGTCGTCGAACTCGGGCAGCAGCATCGGGTGGCTGTCGTAGACCGCGGGCACGAGCACCTCGATCGCCGGGTCGCGGCCGTAGGTCGTGAACATCGTGCCGCCGTCGTCGAGGGTCGTCGCGACCCAGTCGACGCCGGACACGTCGACGCAGGGGTCGGTCGTCGGAGCCGGCGTCTGCTTGCCGCAGCGGGCCACGATCGGCGGGTCCCCCCACGCCGCGACGCCACGCGACTGCACGGCGGTCACCCGCGGCTCGTAGGGCCCGACGGTCTCGGGCCACCGGGCGGCCACCTGCTGGCAGGCCTCGGAGTCGGAGGCGTCGAAGGGCACCGCGCGGACAGCCTCCTCACCGCAGGCGGCCAGGAGGAGGCAGGCGGCGAGGAGGACGGAGGGACGTCCGTCGGCGCGCAGGGTGGCACCGGGACGCGTCGCACGGTGCCGCCGGCCGTCGCCTAGAGCTCGACGACAGTGCATGTGGTGGTGCGGGTGATGCGGGGGACCTGCTGGATGGGCGAGATGACGTCGCGTCCCAGCTCGCTCACCGTGGCGGCCTGCACCTCGGCGATGACGTCGTAGGGCCCGGCCACGTCCTCGGCGGTCACCACCCCGGGGATCTGCCGGATGGATGCGGTCACCTGCGCCGACGCGCCGACCTCGGTCTGCACGAGCATGTATGCCTTGATCACGAGCGCCCTCCTCCGGCCGCGGTTGGTGGGAGGTTACCGTGCGGGGGTGAGCGCGAGCGACGGCGGAGGGCCCGACCCCCGCGGCGAGTTCGGCGGAGCTCCACCCGCAGACGGTCCGGTGCTCGGCGGGGTGGGGGAGCGGGGTGTGCTCGCGGAAGTCTTCGCCGCCCTCGCTGACCAACCGACCGACGGCGTGCTCGTCGGCCCGGGCGACGACACGGCATACCTGAGGGTGGGGAGCGGTGCGGTGCTCACCACGACGGACACCATGGTGCGTGGCCACGACTGGCTCGACGCGTGGTCCACGCCGCACGACGTCGCGACCAAGGCGATGACGCAGAATCTCGCCGACCTGGCCGCGATGGGCGGCGTCGGCACGGGTGTGCTGGTGACCCTCGTCGCGGACGATGCGCTCCCGGTGGCCTGGGCCCGCGGGCTGGCCGAAGGACTCGCCGCGGCGGCGCGCGGCACCGGTGTCCCGGTGGTCGGCGGAGACCTCAGCGCGGCTCCGCCCGGGCTGGTGGCGGTGTCGGTGACCGCCCTGGGAGAGCTGCCGGACGGCGTGGACGCGCCCGTGCTGCGCAGCGGCGCGGCTCCGGGTCAGGCGCTGGCCGTCTCTGGTCCCCTCGGCCGGTCGGGCGCGGGGCTCGAGTTGCTGCGGGCGGGGGAGCGGCAGGGCGACCTCGTCGACTACCACCGGCGACCGGTCACGGATCTCGCCCAGGGCCCCGTCGCCGCCCGGGCGGGTGCCACCGCGATGATCGACGTGTCCGACGGGCTCGGGCGCGACGCTGACCGGGTCGCCCGCGCGAGCGACGTGGTGCTGCGTCTGGACCCCGCTGCGGTCGAGACCCTCGCGGCTGGGCTGGCCCCGCTGACGGGTGCTGCGGCATACCGGGCGGTGCTGAGCGGGGGTGAGGAGCACGAGCTGCTGGCGACCTTCCCGCCGGGCGCGGTGCCCTCAGGGTGGGTCACCCTCGGCGAGGTGCTGGCGGCCGACGACCGGGGCCCGGCTGTGCTGCTCGGCGAGGAGCGGCTCGACCCGCGGCGCGGCGGCTGGGACCACTACGGCGGCTGAGACCCTGGCGGCAGCGTCGACGGCGACCGCGACGGGGTCTGCGGAGCGACCGTGCTCGCGGACGAGAAAGCCGGCGTCACCCGAGGGTGGCGCCGGCTCGTCTGCCGAGGAGGGTCAGGTCAGCGGGTGACCTTGCCAGCCTTCAGGCAGGAGGTGCAGACGTTGAGACGCTTCGAGGTCCCACCGGCCGTCGTGCGGACGCGCTGGATGTTGGGGTTCCAACGGCGCTTCGTGCGGCGGTGCGAGTGCGAGATGCTGTGACCGAAGCTCGGTCCCTTGCCGCAAACGTCGCAAGTGGCAGCCACGGTGTTCTCCTGAGGGTCGTTCGGTGAGTGGTCAACGGGCCTGCGGCACGGGGGCCAGCAGGCAACCGGTCCAGAGTACCGGACGCCGTCCGCACCACCCAAATCATCGACTGGCCGCGCAGTTTGCCGTGACTGGCCGCGCGAAATGCCGTGACTGCCCGCGTGAAATGCCGTGACTGGCCGCACGATATGCGCCGCAGTGCGCGGGCGGGGCTCTTGGAGTGCGCGGGCGGGGCTCTCGGAGTGCGCAGGCGAGGCTGCCGGAGTGTGCAGCAGGCTCTTGGTGCGGGGAGGGGGTGGAGTTGAGGTTGAGCCTGGGGACGGCGGGAGGGTATGCCGGTCGCGACCGTTAGGTTTGACCCGTGCCAGATCCCGTGCTCGACCTCGTGACCGCCCGGCGGTGGGCGGTGACGGCTCGGCTCATGCTGGGCGCGGCCCGCGAGCGGATCGACGGGCTCAACGTCTTCCCGGTCGCGGACGGCGACACCGGCACCAACATGTTCCTCACCTTCGACGGGGCGCTCGAGCACCTGCGGGTGCAGTTCGAGATCGCGGGCACGGACCGGCTCCAGGAGGGCCTGGCGCTCATCGCGCGGGGCATGCTCCTCGGGGCGCGCGGCAACTCCGGCGTCATCCTGGCCCAGCTGGCGCGGGGGCTCGCCGACGCGGTGGGTCCGGAGGTCGACGTCGCCGGCCCCGCCGAGGTCGCGGCGGCCTTCGAGGCCTCCGCGCGGACGGCCTGGGGCGCGGTCGCCGAGCCCGTCGAGGGCACCATCCTCACCGTCGCCCGCGCAGCCGGTGACGGCGCCCGGTCGGCGGTCGACGCGGGGGCACCGGACGTCGCTGAGGTCGTCGACGCCGCCCAGGCGGCCGCCGAGGCCGCGCTGGCCCGCACGCCCGAGCAACTGCCCGAGCTCCGGGCCGCCGGGGTGGTCGACGCCGGAGGTGCCGGGCTGCTGCTCGTCATCGAGGCCCTGCAGGCCGTGCTCCGGGAGCGAGCGCCGGGTGCGGAGGCCGAGCTGCCCGAGTGGTGGGGCACTGCTGCGGAGCACCACCACGATCACGCAGACGCCTCCGGCGCCCCTGGCGAGCAGGCGGTCGAGGTGATGTATCTGCTCACCGAGAGCGACCCCGAGCGGGCCGAGCGGCTCCGGACCCACCTGACCCATCTCGGCGACTCGGTCGCGGTCGCGGGTGGCCCCACCGACTACCAGGTGCACGTCCACCTGCACGAGCCGGCCGCCGCGGTCGAGGCCGGCAGCCTCGCCGGCGTGGTGAGTGCCGTACGCCACACCTCGTTGACCGACGGCCATCTGCACGAGCCGCCTCCCACCGGGGCCGTCCCCACGGGCGTCGGCGTCGTGGCCTGCGGTCTCGGCGAGGGCGTCGTCGGACTCTTCGCCGAGGCCGGCGCGGTCGTCGTGCCGAGCGGTCCGCGTCGGCGCGCCTCGGCCGGCCAGCTCCTCGCCGCGATCCGTGCCTGCGACAGCGGCGCGGTGATCGTGCTGCCCAACGACGAGGACACCGTCATGGTCGCCCGCGCGGCGGCCGCGGAGGCCGTGGCCGAAGGCCTCGCCGTCGAGGTGGTCCCCACCCGCACGCTCCTGGAGGGTATGGCGTCGCTCGCCGTCCACGACCCCGGCGGGACTGCGTCGGAGGTGGCGTCGGCGATGGTCGAGGCCGCCGCGGGCGTCCGGGGCGGAGCGGTGACCCGCGCCGACCGGGCCGTCGACACGCCGGTGGGCCCGTGCCGGGAGGGCCAGTGGCTGGGCATCGTCGACCACGCGATCGTGGCGGTCTCCGACGACCTGAGCCCGGCCGCCGAGGCCGTCCTCGACACGATCTGGCACCCCGGGGCCGAGCTCGTCACGGTGCTGCTCGGCGCGGATGCGACGACGCAGGTGCAGGCCGACTTCGCCCGCGCGCTCGACCGCCGCACCGCCGGCAGCGTGGTCGAGGTGACCTCCCTGGTCGGCGGCCAGCCGACCTACCCGGTGCTCGTCGGGGTCGAGTGATGGGTCCACGGCACGTGCGCGCCGTCGCCCCGGGGGAGAAGGCCAACCCGCTCGACGTCCTGCTCCGCGACATCATCGGTCCGAGCGCGCCGAAGTTCGAGAAGGCCCGCGGCATCCGCACCGTCGGCCAGCTGCTCGACTGGTTGCCCCGCACCTACCTCGACCCCAGCCGCCCCGCTGCCTTCCGAGAGCTGCCGCGGGGCGAGGACGTCGTCGTGGTCGGCACGGTCCGCTCGGCCACCACCCACCAGATGCGTAACCGACGCGGCCGCCGGCTCGTGGTCGACGTCGCCGACGACGCGGGTGGGGTCATCCAGCTCACCTTCTTCAAGCCCTTCGGCCACCAGGACCGTCTCGTCCCCGGGGCGCGGGTGGTCTGCTCCGGGCAGGTCGACGTCTGGCGCGACACCCTGCAGCTCACCCACCCGGACTACGCCGTCCTCGGAGGGCCCCGGGGAGACTCCGGCCAGTGGCTGCTCGACGGGCTCGTGCCGGTCTACACCGTGTCCAAGGGGCTTTCGCCCATCGTGCACGGCGACAGCCTCCAGCTCGTGCTGCACCAGCTCGACGCGCTGCCCGACCCCCTCCCGGCCGACGTCCGCGCGGAGGCCGGGCTGCCCAGCCTGCTCGAGGCATACCGTCTGGTCCACCGCCCCCGCACCGATGCCGACCACCGCAAGGGGAGGTGGCGGCTGAAGTGGCAGGAGGCCTTCGTCGTGCAGGCGCAGCTGGCCCGGATGCGCCGCTCGGCCGACGCGGTGCCCGCCCGCCCGCGCCGCGCGATCGCCGGTGGGCTGGCCGACGCCCTGCGGACGCGGCTGCCCTTCGAGCTCACGCAGGGTCAGGAAGAGGTCCTCGCCGACCTCGGCGGCGATCTCGCGGGCGAGGTGCCGATGCACCGCCTGCTCCAGGGAGAGGTCGGCTCGGGCAAGACCGTGCTGGCGCTCCTGGCGATGCTGCAGGTCGTGGACGGGGGCGGTCAGGCCGCCCTGCTCGCGCCGACCGAGGTCCTCGCCGCCCAGCACCACCGGTCGATGGCCCAGCTGCTCGGCCCGATCGCCGAGGGCGGGTTGCTCGGCGGGCTCGAGGGCGGCACCCGCCTGGCCCTGCTCACCGGGAGCCAGTCGACCGCCGACCGGCGCCAGGCCCTGCTCGCCGCCGCCTCCGGGGAGGCCGGCATCGTCGTCGGCACCCACGCGCTCATCCAGGAGCACGTCCAGTTCGCCGAGCTCGGCATGGTCGTCGTGGACGAGCAGCACCGCTTCGGCGTCGAGCAGCGCGACGCCCTGCGCGCCAAGGCCGGGGGAGACGTGGCGCCCCACGTCCTCGTGATGACGGCCACGCCCATCCCGCGTACGGTCGCGATGACGGTCTACGGCGACATGGAGATCTCGACGCTGCGCGAGCTGCCGCGCGGGCGCCGACCCATCAGCAGCTTCGTGGTCGAGGGGCAGCGCCCGGGGTGGGTGCGGCGCACCTGGGAGCGGGTCGCGGAGGAGGTGCGTGGCGGCGGCCGGGTGTATGTCGTGTGTCCCCGGATCGGCGACGTGGACGATCCCGTGCTCGCGGCGGCGCGGGAGGAGGGCCCGGGGGTCCCCATCCCGGCGGCTGGCGCGGGTGGTACTGCCGACGCAGCCGGCGCGGATCCTCTCGGCGGGGACGACGGGGCCGACCTGCTGGACCTCGAGGTCGACACCGGGACCCCGGCGCCGCAGCTGCACGGGGTGCACCAGGTCGCGCGGGCGCTCCAGCAGCTGCCGGCCACCCGGGCCCTGGAGATCGCGGTCCTGCACGGCCGGATGCCGGCCGAGGACAAGGACGCGGTGATGCAGGCCTTCGCCGCCGGACGCGTTGAGGTGCTGGTCTCCACGACCGTCATCGAGGTGGGCGTCGACGTGCCCGAGGCCACGACCATGATCGTCCTCGATGCCGACCGCTTCGGCATCTCGCAGCTGCACCAGCTGCGCGGTCGCGTGGGGCGCGGCGGCAAGCCCGGGCTGTGCCTGCTCGTGACCCAGGGCGAGGGGGTCGACCCGGCGGCCGTGGAGCGGCTCGAGCAGGTCGCGGCGACGACCGACGGCTTCGAACTGGCCCGGCTGGACCTGGAGACCCGCCGCGAGGGCGATGTGCTCGGCGCCAGCCAGAGCGGCGGCCGCAGCGGGCTGCGTTTCCTGCGGCTCACCCGCGACGAGGACCTCATCGTGCAGGCGCACGACGCGGCCTGGCGCACGGTGGAGGCCGACCCAGAGCTCCAGCAGCACCCGGCGCTGGCCGCCGAGCTGGCCCGGCTCGACGCCGCCAGCGCCGCCTTCCTGGAGCGGGGCTGAGCGGGGTGACCAGGATCATCGCGGGCCGGGCCGGGGGCCGCTCGCTCCAGGTGCCGACGGGGCGGGACACCCGTCCCACCACCGACCGGGTGCGCGAGGCGCTCTTCTCCCGGGTCCAGTCCCTGCTGGACCTCGACGAAGCCCGGGTGCTCGACCTCTACGCCGGCTCCGGAGCCCTGGGGCTGGAGGCGCTCTCCCGGGGCGCCGGCCATCTCACCGCGGTGGAGCGGCACCGCCCGACCGCCCGGCTGGTCGAGCGCAACGCGCGCGAGCTGGGGCTCGCGGCGCAGGTGGAGGTCCTCGCGGGTGGGGTCGAGGCGGTGCTCGCCCGAGGGCCTGGCCACGACGAGGGGCGCGGTCCTGCTCGCGACGAGGGGCACGGACCCGTCCACGACGAGGGGCGCGGGCCCGGCCAGGAGACCGAGGCGAGCGGGACGTCATACCATCTGGTGCTCCTCGACCCGCCCTATCCGGTCGGGGAGACCGAGCTCGCGGCCGTGCTCTCCTCCCTCGTGGAGCACGGGTGGCTGACCGAGGACGCCCTGGTCGTCGTGGAACGCAGCGCCCGCTCGCCCGAGCCGACCTGGCCGCCCGGGCTGACCCACCTCGACACCCGACGCTACGGCGAGACGGCCGTGCACTGGGCCGAGGTGCCCGGCGCCTGACCGCGCGGCCAGGGCCTGGCGCTGCGAGGATCAGGCCCATGCCCGCCTACACGATCCCGCGACCCGTCTCCGGTGACGTCGTCGACCTCATCCTCGACGACCACCGCTTCTTCGAGGCCCTCATGCGCGACATGCGCGACAGCTCGGCCGACCGGGCCGCCGCCCGCGCCGCCTTCGCCGACGTGCTCATCGCGCACGGCGAGGCCGAGGAGGAGAAGGTCTATCCCCGGCTGCGGCGCAAGGATGCCATCGACACCCACGAGGCCGAGCACGGCGAGGAGGAGCATGCCGAGATCAACGAGGCGCTGCTGGCGCTGCTGGAGTGCTCCGGGACCGACACGCAGAAGTTCGAGGACGCCGTCGAGGCGATGAACGACGTGCTGCAGCACCACCTCACCGAGGAGGAGCTCAGCATCCTCAACCCCGCCCGCGACGAGGTCTCCGAGGCCGACCGGCGTGAGCTCGGCGCGGCCTTCCTGGAGGTGCGCGGTCGCCACCTCGACGCCGGCGTCAGCATCGACACCGTTCGCGCGCTGGTCGAGCAGGCGCGCACCGACGGGCTGCTCGACGACGAGGAGTGAGCCCCGTGCCGGGGCAGTAGGCTCGACGGCCATGACCCGCCGCTGCGTCTGCCCCGGATCCTTCGACCCGGTCACCCTGGGCCACCTCGACATCGTGGAGCGGGCGGCGGGGCTCTACGACGAGGTCGTCGTCACCGTGCTGCACAATCCGGCCAAGCGGGGCACCTTCCCGGTCGAACAACGGCTGCAGCTCGTGCGCGAGTCGTTGCCCGAAGGCGTCCGGGACCAGGTGGTCGTCGAGGCCTTCGCCGACCGGCTGCTCGTGGACGTCTGCAGCGAGCTCGGGGCCGAGGCGATCGTCAAGGGGCTGCGCGGCGGCACCGACTTCGCCTACGAGCTGCCGATGGCGCTCATGAACCGGCACCTCACCGGCGTCGAGACAGTCTTCCTCCCCGGCGACCCGGCGCTGGAGCACGTCTCCAGCTCGCTGGTCAAGGAGGTGCACCGCTACGGCGGGGACGTCTCGGAGCTGGTCCCTGGTGCGGTCCTGGCCGCGCTGCGCGAACTTGAGTGAGGTCGGCGCGCTCGGGTAGTCTGGTGCGTCGGTTTGTGTCCCTGCCGATCGTCTTGACGCGGACGAGGGCCGCACCCCGCCAGAGCAGGTCACCACCAACGCGAGGAAGTCTCATCATGGCTGCCCAGCAGACGGAGCGCGACTGGGTGTTCGACACCCGGGAGCTGGTCCGCCGGCCCGGCACCATGCGGGAGGACTCGCGCCAGGTGACCACGACGGAGCCGCTGGGCACCGACGTCATCGCCGTCCCGACCGGAGACCCGGTCGACCTGGAGCTGCGGATGGAGTCGGTCGTTGAGGGGATCCTGGCGACGGGGACGGCTCACGCCATGGCGAGAGGGGAGTGCGTGCGCTGCCTGGACGAGATCGTCGAGCCCCTCGACGTGACCTTCCAGGAGCTCTTCGCCTATCCCGACCGGGCGGCCCACCACCAGCAGGTGGAGTCCCGCTCGAGTTCCGAGAGCGACAAGGACGCGAACGCCGACGAGGACGAGCAGCGTGTCCTCGACGGTGACCTGATGGACCTCGAGGAGGTCGTCCGGGACGCCGTCGTGACCGCGTTGCCCTTCCAACCGGTGTGCCAGGACGACTGTCCGGGTCTGTGCTCCGAGTGCGGGGCACGCCTGGCCGACGACCCGGACCATCAGCACGACGTGATCGACCCCCGGTGGTCGGCACTGGCCGGACTGGCCACGCCGACCGCAGACGACGAGAAGAGGACCTGACGTGGCCGTTCCCAAGCGGAAGATGTCCCGTTCGAACACCCGGCACCGCCGCTCGCAGTGGAAGGCTGCGCCCATCGCGCTGTCGACCTGCCCGCAGTGCAAGGCCGTGAGCACCCCCCACCAGGCGTGCCCGTCCTGCGGCACCTACGCCGGCCGGCACTACACCGCCGCCGAGCGCACCGAGCACCAGGGCTGACCACTCACCCTCGCGCATGCGCCCCGTCGCCGAGCTGAACGACTACCTCGAGGAGGTCGTCGGGCAGTCCTGCGACGCGGCGCTGCTGCTGCGTGCCCTCACGCACCGGTCCTACTCCTACGAGCACGACCACCAGCCGCACAACGAGCGGCTCGAGTTCCTCGGCGACTCGGTGCTGGGCGTCGTGGTGACCGACACGCTCTACCGCGCCCACCCCGATCTCTCCGAGGGTCAGCTGGCCAAGCTGCGCGCGGCCGTCGTCAACTCGCGCGCGCTCGCGGAGGTCGCGCGGGTCATCGACCTCGGGTCCTTCGTGCTCCTCGGCAAGGGCGAGGAGGCCACCGGCGGGCGTGACAAGGACTCGATCCTCGCCGACACGACCGAGGCGGTCATCGGCTGCGTCTACCTCTCCTGCGGACTCGACCGCGCCGACACCTTCGTGCATCATCTGCTCGACCCGCTCATGCGCCGCAGCGCCGACCTGGGGGCCGGGCTGGACTGGAAGACGAGCCTGCAGGAGGTCGCCGCCACCGGGTCGCTGGGTCAGCCGGAGTACCTCATCGAGGCCGAGGGCCCGGACCACGACAAGACGTTCACCGCGCGCGCCGTCGTCGCCGGTGAGGTCGTCGGGACCGGTGAGGGCCGCTCCAAGAAGCTCGCCGAGCAGAAGGCGGCCGAGGCCGCGTGGCGGCTGCTCACCGAGCGCGCCGCCGAGATGGCCAGCGTCGAGCCCAGCCCCAGCGCCAGCACCTCTGTGCAGGGCTGAGCGGGCCACGGTATGCCGGAGCTCCCCGAGGTCGAGGTCGTGCGTCGCGGTCTCGCCGACCACGTCGTCGGTCGGCGCATCTCCCGCGCGGTGCTGAGCGGCCAACGGGTCGCCCGGCGGCACCAGGGTGGACCTGCCGATCTCATGGCGCGGGTGGCCGACGCCACCGTCGTCGCGGCCGACCGTCGCGGCAAGTACCTCTGGCTCGTGCTCGACCCTCCCGACGACGACCCGCACGCCCTCGTCGTGCACCTCGGCATGAGCGGCCAGATGCTCGTCGAGCCGGCGGACGCGCCGCCGGAGAAGCACCTGCACGCCACCCTCGACTTCCACGACGGCGGCCCGCAGCTGCGCTTCGTCGACCAGCGCACCTTCGGGGGTCTCGCCCTCACTCCCCTGCTCGCGGACCCCCGCGCGCTGGCGACCGGCTACGACCGGGAGCCCGGTGTCTCCGGCCAGGAGAACCTGCACCTCTCGAGCGGGCACGCGCACGGCATACCGGAGCCGGTGCTGCACATCGCCGCCGACCCGCTGGAGCCGGCCTTCGACCGGACCGCAGTCGTGCACCGGATGAAGGGCAAGGACGTCGCGATCAAGCGGGTGCTGCTCGACCAGGGCGTGGTGAGCGGTATCGGCAACATCTATGCCGACGAGGCGCTCTGGCGGGCGCAGGTGCATGGGCGACGGCTCACCTCCGCGCTCACCAAGCCGGCGCTGGGGCGGGTGCTCGACCACGCCGCCGGGGTCATGCGCGAGGCGCTGGGCCAGGGCGGCACCAGCTTCGACGCGCTCTACGTCAACGTCAACGGGGCGAGCGGCTACTTCGACCGGTCGCTGTCGGCCTACGGCCAGACGGGAGCGCCCTGCCCGCGATGCGGCACCCCGATCCGGCGCGAGGAGTTCATGAACCGCAGCTCGCACTTCTGCCCGCGCTGTCAGTCGCGGCCTCGACTGCCTGCATGACAACCTGAGCATAGAAGTCGGCACCAAGCGGGGGATATGTCCCTGTGCCAGCGCCGATGTCTGTGCGCAGGTTGGCGCGGCGCGCGGCAGCGCACCCTCGATGGGAAGCGGCTCAGCGCTGCGGCGGGTCCTCGGGGTTCGGGGGAGGCGGGGGCATGGGCCCCTCGTGCTGCTCGCCGGGGGTGCGTCCCTCGGCCTCCTCGCGGGCCAGCTGCTGGCGCCGCGAGCGCTCCTTGCCCGCGTCGTTGAAGACGCGCAGCCCGCGCCCCATGAGGTCCACGACGTGCACCGGTGTCCACTGCCGCAGCGGGAGGCGCTGCGAGCGCGGGGTCGCCACCCGGCCCAGGTAGGTGAGGATCACGCAGCCGAGGACGAGGAAGAGCAGGATCTGAATCATCTCGCCTCCATCCTGCCTCAGGTGTGCAGGGGTGCGTCCTCCTGGGGGTAGCGCACCCCCAGCTCGCGGCGTGCGCTCTCCAGGATGGTCATGATCGCGACCGTGTCGGCGTGCGGGGCGAGCGGCGACTCCAGCAGGCCCTCGCGCAGGCAGCGGTGCATCTCCTCGACCTCGTGCTCACGCCCGCGCCGGTCACCCTCGACCAGCTCGGACTCCTCACCGCGCTGGATGGTGAAGGACTCGGGGTTGTTGACCGGGCCGTGCAGCTGGATCGACCCGTCGGTGCCGCGGATGAGGGTCTCGGTGGTGCCGTGGGACTGCGAGTCGGTGGCCACCTGGGCGACGGCGCCGTCCTGGGTCATCCACTGCAGGGCGACCTGCGAGTCGGCGCCGGTCGCGACCTTGGTGCCGAGGACCTGCACGTCGGTGGGGTGGCCCACGAAGAGATGCGCCAGCGTGACGGGGTAGATGCCCAGGTCGAGCAGTGCCCCGCCGCCGTTGGCGAGGTCGAAGAGGCGGTGCGTCTCGTCATACGGGAAGGGGACGGTGAAGGCGGCGTGGAAGCTGCGCACCGCGCCGATGTCGCCGCGGCGCACGCGGTCCAGGGCGTCGCGCACGATCGGCTGGTAGCGGGTCCACAACGCCTCGAGCAGGAGCACGCCGGCCTCGCGGGCCGCGTCGAGCACCTCCTCGGTGTCGTGGACGGTGAGCGTCGCCGGCTTCTCCAGCAGCACGTGCTTGCCGGCCGCGATGCAGGCCAGGGCCTGCTCCTTGTGGAAGGGGTGGGTGGAGGAGACGTAGATGACGTCCACCTCGTCGTCGGCGTAGAGCGCGTCGTAGCCCTCGTAGGAGCGGGGGATGTCGAAGTCGCGGGCGAAGGCGGCCGCCCGCTCCCCGTCGCGCGCCGCGACGGCGACCAGCTCGCCGCCCTGGACGTCGGTGATGTTGGCGGCCAAGGCCCGGGCGATGCCGCCGGCGGCCAGCAGCCCCCAGCGCACCGGGCGGTCGGTGATCGGCGGGTAGGCGGGCGCGTCGGTCGAGTCCTGCATGGCTCCACCGTAGTGTCGCGGGTATGCAGCGCGCACTGATCTTCGTCCGCGGCCGGGTCCAAGGAGTGGGCTTCCGGTGGTGGACCCGTGCCCGCGCGCTCGAGCTCGGGCTCGTCGGCCACGCCGCGAACCTGCCCGACGGCCGGGTCGAGATCAACGCGCAGGGCCCGGTGGAGGCGATCGAGGCGCTGGTGGAGCTGCTCCGCGAAGACCCGACGACCCGGACCCGGCCCGGGCGGGTCGACGGCGTCGTCGTGCAGGAGCACCCGGTGCGCGAGGGGCTCAGCGGCTTCGTGGAGCGCTGACCCCGACCGCCCGCGCGGTATGTCGTGACCACCCGCGCGCTTTGCCGTGACCGCCCGCGCGGTATGTCGTGACCGCCCGCGCGGTATGTCGTGACCGCCCGCGCGGTATGTCGTGACCGCCCGCGCGGTATGTCGTGACTGGCCGCGCGCTTTGCCGGACTGGGCCCCGCTGGGTGGTGGCCTTCAGGAGCGTCGCGTCCGCGCTCGTGCGAAGGCGGCCTCGAGGCGGCGGGCGACGAGCGACGGGTCGTCCAGGTCGGCCCAGGTGAGGACCACCTCGTAGCCGAGCTCGCGGAGCCGGTCCTCCCGCACCTTCTCGCGGCGGAGGGCAGAGGGATCGGTGTACTTGAGCATCCCGTCGAACTCCACGATCACCTTCTCGGCCCGGAAGATGAAGTCGACCCTGGCGACGAGAAGCCCGTGCTCGTCCGCGATCTCGGCCTGCTGCTGGGGTGGCTGGTAGCCGATGGTCAGCAGCAGCCACCGGGTCCGCGACTCACCCGCCGACTCGCTCTTCGCCGAGGCGAGTTCCGCGACACGTGGGGCTGCGTTGCGTTGTCCACAGGCGCCGGACGCCACGGTGGCCCGGGCGCGTGGCAGGGGCCGGACGGCGCGTCGCGGCATACCGGCCTCGGTCCGGACTCCCTCGAGGTCGCCCTCGATCCTCGGTCGCCACAGCAGCCACGCCAGTCACCGCGTGCCAGGAAACTCGAATCCGCGCAGGATGCGACCGCGGCAGAGGCGAGGTTCTGGCACGGTGGTGCGCGTGTGAACAGTGTGCCCTGCGTGGCATGTATGCTTCCTGCCCGGCACGAGTCGCGAGTGACGCCTGGGTATGCCGGACGGCGGCACGTTCTCCTGCCTGCGAGGGCTGCGATCACCGGCCGACCGCGCGGCTGCGCGGGTGCGGCATACCTGGCGGGTATGTTGACGAGGAACCGGTGACCAGACCTCGGAAGATGCCCAGATGTATGTGAAGAGCCTGACCCTCAAGGGGTTCAAGTCGTTCGCCTCGGCGACGACGATGCGGCTGGAGCCGGGGATCACGTGCATCGTCGGGCCGAACGGCTCGGGCAAGTCCAACGTCGTCGACGCGCTCGCGTGGGTGATGGGGGAGCAGGGGGCCAAGAGCCTGCGCGGCGGCAAGATGGAGGACGTCATCTTCGCCGGCACCTCCGGGCGGCAGCCGCTGGGCCGGGCCGAGGTCTCGATGACGATCGACAACAGCGACGGGGCGCTGCCGATCGACTACAGCGAGGTGACCATCACCCGCACGATGTTTCGCACCGGCGGCTCGGAGTATGCGATCAACGGCACCGGCTGCCGGCTGCTCGACGTGCAGGAGCTGCTCTCGGACTCCGGCATCGGCCGTGAGATGCACGTCATCGTCGGGCAGGGGCAGCTCGACGCGGTGCTGCGCGCGACGCCGGAGGAGCGGCGCGGTTTCATCGAGGAGGCCGCGGGGGTCCTCAAGCACCGCAAGCGCAAGGAGCGGGCGCTGCGCAAGCTGGAGACGATGGAGGGCAACCTCACGCGCCTGAGCGACCTCACCGCGGAGATCCGGCGCCAGTTGGGGCCGCTCGGTCGTCAGGCCGAGACCGCGCGTCGCGCCGCGACGATCCAGGCGGAGGTGCGCGACGCCCGGTTGCGGATCCTCGCCGACGATCTCGTGCAGCTCACCAGCTCGCTGGAGCAGGAGCTGGCCGACGAGCGGGCGCTCCTGGAGCGCCGCACCCGGGTGCAGCAGGCCGCGCAGGCGGCCGATGCGAGCGTCGCCGAGCTCGAGAGGGAGCGGGCCGCGGCGGCGCCGGAGCTCACGGCGGTGCAGGACCGGTGGTATGCCCTCTCCTCCCTGCTCGAACGCGTGCGCGCCCTGCGTGACCTCGCCGCCGAACGGGTCCGGCTGCTCTCGGCGGAGGAGCAGGACGCGGGAGCCGAGAGCGGTGGGCGCAGCGGGTCGCGGGACCCTGAGGAGCTGCGCGCGCAGGCCGCGCGGGTGCGCGAGGAGGAGGCGGCGCTGCTGGCGCGGGTCGCCGAGCTCGCCGACGCGCTCGGCGCCGCGGAGCAGGCGCGCGGCGAGGCCGAGGAGGCGCACGCCCAGGAGCAGGCGCGGCTGCAGCGGTTGGCCCGCGCGGCAGCGGACCGGCGTGAGGGCCTGGCGCGCCTCGGCGGCCAGGTCGCGGCCCGGCGGTCCCGGGTCGAGGCGGGCGAGGGCGAGATCACCCGGCTGCAGCAGGTGGCGGCGGCCGTGGTGCAGCGGGCGGAGCAGGCCGAGCGGGAGTTCGCGGCGCTCGAGGGCACCGTCCTCGACGTCGAGCAGGGCGAGGAGGGGCTGGACTCCGACTACGAGCAGGCCGAGGACCGTCGCGCCGCGGCGCAGAAGCAGGTCGACCGGCTCACCGAGGAGCTGCGGACCGCCCAGGCCGACCAGGGCACCCTGCAGGCGCGGGTCGAGGCGCTCTCGCTCAGCCTGCGCCGCACCGACGGCGCCAGCGCGCTGCTGTCGGCCGACGGGGTGAGTGGGGTGCGCGGCACCGTCACCGGTGAGCTCCAGGTCAAGAGCGGGCGCGAGGCCGCCGTTGCCGCTGCGCTCGGCTGGGCCGGGGAGGCCCTCGTCGTCGACGGTCTCGGCGCTGCGCAGGAGGCGTTGGGCTGGCTGCGCGAGGAGGACCAGGGCCAGGCGGGGATGGTCGTGCCGGAGCTGGCGGGCGGGGGCGCGGCGCCGGATCGCTCCGGGTGGCCCGACCTCCCGGGGTATGCCGTGTGGGCGGCGGACATGGTGCGGGCGTCGGACGAGGGGTTGCTCCGGGCGGTCGCCGGGCTGCTGGCGCGGGTGGCGCTCGTGGACGACGCCGACGACGCGGCCCTGCTGGTCCGGGCGCTTCCGGGCGTGACCGTCGTGACCGCGCAGGGCGATGTCTACGGGCCCGGGTGGGTGCGGGGCGGCTCGTCGGCGGCGCCGAGCCTGCTCGAGCTGCAGTCGGCGCTCGACGAGGCGCAGGGCGGGGCCGAGGAGGCGATCGCCCGGGCCGAGCGGGCGACCTTCGCCCTGGGCACGGCCCGTGAGGAGCTGGAGCAGGCGGGGGAGGCGGCCGAGGCGGCGCTCGACGCGCTGCACGACTCCGACGCCCGGATGACCGCGGTCGCCGAGCAGCTCGGCCAGCTGGGGTCGACCATGCGCACGGCCCGCGCCGAGCACGAGCGCACCACGACCGCCATCGCCACCGCGGAGGACAGCCTGGCGGCCACGCGGGCCGAGCTGGCCGACCTCGAGCAGCGGCTCTCCGACGCGGAGTCGCTGGCCACCGAGGAGGGCACCGACGACCCCGACACCGGCGAGCGCGAGCGGCTGGCCGAGGCGGCCGCCCGGGCCCGGAGCGCCGAGACCGAGGCCCGGCTGGCGCTGCGCACGCAGGAGGAACGCGCCAGCTCGTTGGCCGGGCGGGCCGACAGCCTGGAGGCCGCCGCGCGCAACGAGCTGGCGGCCCGGCAGCGGGCGGCCGAGCGCCGCGCCCGGCGGGCGAAGGAGCGGGCCACCGCCCAGGCGGTCGGCGTCGGCGCCGGGCACCTGCTCGCCCGGACCGAGCAGGTGCTGGAGGAGACGGGGCGAGGGCGCCAGCAGCTGCAGGCGGCGCAGACCGAGCGCGACCAGGCGCTCGCCGGGGCCCGGCAGCGGGCCCGAGAGCTCGCCGACCAGCTGCGTGACCTCACCGACTCGGTGCACGCCGACGAGATCGCCCGCGCGGAGCAGCGGCTCCGCATCGAGGCGCTGCAGACCCGGTCCGTCGAGGAGCTCGGCGTCGACCCGGAGACGCTGGTCGAGGAGTACGGCCCGCACCTGCTCATCCCGCACGTCCCCGGGCCGGACGAGGACCCCGAGGACCCTGACGCCCCGGACCCGCAGCCCTTCGTCCGGGAGGTGCAGGACAAGCGGCTACGCCGCGCCGAGCGCGCGCTCAGCCAGCTCGGCAAGGTGAACCCCCTCGCCCTGGAGGAGTTCGCGGCGCTGGAGGAACGGCATACTTTTCTCACGGAGCAGGTCGAGGATCTGCGGCGATCGAAGGACGACCTGCTGGAGATCGTGCGGGAGGTCGACGAGCGGGTCGAGCGCGTCTTCACTGAGGCCTTCCACGACACCGCGGCGCAGTTCGAGCGGGTCTTCGGCCGGCTCTTCCCCGGCGGAGAGGGGCGGATCACGCTCACCGATCCCGACAACATGCTCACGACCGGGATCGAGGTGGAGGCCCGCCCGCCGGGCAAGAAGATCAAGCGGCTCTCGCTGCTGTCCGGCGGCGAGCGCTCGCTCACCGCGGTGGCACTCCTCGTCGCGATCTTCAAGGCGCGGCCGAGCCCGTTCTACATCATGGACGAGGTCGAGGCGGCGCTCGACGACACCAACCTCGGCCGACTCATCACGCTGTTCGAGGAGCTGCGCGACTCCAGCCAGCTCATCGTCATCACGCACCAGAAGCGCACGATGGAGATCGCCGATGCGCTGTATGGCGTGTCGATGCGCGGCGACGGCGTCACCACGGTCGTGAGCCAGCGGGTGCGCGACGTCGCTCCCGAGGGGGTGTCGGTGCCCGACTCGGAGCAGGACCGGGAGCCGGTGCCGGTGTCCGGCGAGGCAGCAGCGGCGAGCCAGGAGCCCGCGTCGGTATGACCGTCGTCTTCGGCGGTGCCGAGTTCCCCGCCTACGTCATCGACGACGAGACGCTGCGCGAGGAGCTGCTCGACGAGGAGGAGACGCGCGAGTGGGTCGAGGAGACCCCGGACGACCCGCACTCCGTCGCCTTCCTGCGGATGCTGGGGGAGCTGGACCGGGCGCTCGCGGCGGGCCGGGCACGGCTGCTGGAGGGGGAGCCGGGCAGCACCGCCTGGGCGACTGCGGCGGTGCGGCTCGCCCACGTGCACCACTGGCGGGAGGAGTATGCCGAGGCGCACGACCTGCTCGACGCCGCTGCCGAGGTGTTCACCGGGGACGACGCGCGCACGGCCCTGATGCTGCAGCACCGCGCCAAGGCGTTCTTCGACGAGGGCCGGTATGCCGAGGCGCGAGCCGCGGCGCTGGAGGCCCTCGCCCTGCGGGAACGGGCGGGTGAGGCCCCAGGGCGGCGTGGCGCCGCCGGGGGTGGCGGTGCGGGGGAGGGTGCCGGCGCCGTCGATCGCGGCCTGGTGGCCTCGAGCCGCCAGGCCGTGGCGCGGATCGAGCGTGAGCTCCCCGCGTCCTCCCCCTGACCCACCAAGAGCCTCGGTCGGGGTGGCTGTGAGCCTGCTCACGATCTGTGCGACACGCCCAGGACACGCCGTGCGCGAGTTCGGCGGCGGGTGCTCCCGCGCGGCACACTGGTCACATGCTTGCACTTGTCCTGGCCATGCTCCTGTGCGTTGCCCTGGGCGCGGGGGTCGTGGGGTACGTCATGCTCGAGGCCCGCCGCGAGGGCCGTGGTGACTTCTGGACCCCCGAGGGCGAGGAGCTCATTGCCGGTGCCCGGCGCACGGGCGAGAAGGTCCGCAGTCGGAGCGAGGAGCTCGGCCGCTCCGCAGCAGCCCGCACCCAGGCGCTGCGTGAGAAGCGCCGTGCCGACGGCACCGACGAAGCACCCCGGACGGACGAGACTGCCGTGGCAGCTCCGGGAGCCACCGGCGAGTCCGACACCTCCGCAGCTGTCGCTCAGCCGGCCGGTCAGGACGAGGGGTCCGACGAGGCGCCGGGAGAGTTCCGCGCCGCCAGCTGAGGTCAGCCGCGCAGGTGCCGGAGATAGCGCTCGGGCGCCTGGAGGAACCGTCGGTAGTGGTCGACCACGTCGAGGTCGTCCCAAAATCTGCGTCGCATCCCCTCGTCCGAGCACTCGATGACGACGGCTCCCGGGAGCGCGGCCAGCACCGGTGAGTGGGTCGCCAGCAGCACCTGAGCCCCCGGTCGCCGGGCGATGTCAACGAGTTCGGCCAGCAGGTGCAGCTGCGCGTCGAATGACAAGCCGGCCTCCGGCTCGTCCCAGACGAAGAAGCCGTCCGCCCAGTAGCGCCGCGAGCTGAGCAGGGCCACGAAGGCTTCACCGTGCGAGAGCCCGTGGAAGTCGTGCTCGACGGTGTCCTGCAGATAGCTGAACAAGCCGTGCATCGTCTCGGCCCGCACGAAGTATCCCCAGCGGGAGGCACCTGGCCCTCGCACCAGGCGCAGCCACTCGACCAGCGCGGACTCGGTCTTCCGGGTCTGGTGCATCGCTCCGGTCGAGCCACCTTCGGCGTTGAGGCCGAAGGCCATCGCCACCGCCTCCAGGATCGTGGACTTGCCCGATCCGTTTGGCCCGACCAGCACCGTCGCCGGACCGAGGTCGAGGCCCTCCTCGAGGAGCTGGGCGACGGCAGGGATCGTCTGCGGCCAGACCCGTGGCGTCGGGAGCGCGCAGGAGGGATCCCTCTCGACGCGACGCACCGGGACGGGAGCGAAGCTCGCCTCCTCCTCGCTCGACATACGTGCACGGTATGCCGCACCACCGACAAAAGTGGTCGCGCGCCGTGCTTCCTCCGGAGTTCCTCCTGCGACGTGGTCGTGGCTGGCGCGAAGGACCGGGGCGCGGCCGCGGCGTCGTCGTGCTCTCGGTGCGGGCACTGTCGGTCAGGTCTGACAGACTTGCTCGCGTGGGACCGATCAACGAACTCTGGGAGATCCTGACCCTCGTCACCGTCGTCGTGCTGGGCGGGCTGGCGCTGCTGGTCGCCCTCGTGCGCGGCCGCGGCGGCGACAGCGCGACCCTGCCGAAGGCCGACCGCCCCGCGGGTGCCGACGACGCGGACGTGCTCACGAAGGAGCGCCCGGCGGCCTCCGGGGAGGTGGATAACCGGGGTGGCGGGGTCGCCGTCGACGCGCCCGAGGAGCCGGCGACACCGACCCTGGAGCGCCCTGACTCCGCGCGCGGACGACTGCAGCGGCTGCGGGCCCGACTGGCGCGCTCCAACAACGCCATCGGCCAGGCCCTTCTCACCCTGCTCTCGCGGGGTGGTCTCAGCGATCAGGACTGGGAGGACGTCGAGGACACCCTGCTCGCGTCCGACCTCGGAGTCGAGGCGACCCAGGAGCTGGTCGGCTCGCTCCGCACGCAGGTCAAGGTCGACGGCACCACCGACCCGGCCCAGGTCAAGCAATGGCTGCACGACGACCTGCTCCGCCTGGTCGACCCCACGCTCGACCGCCGCATCGCCGCGAGCCGCACCGGCCCGCACCCGGCCGTGATCCTGGTCGTCGGCGTCAACGGCACCGGCAAGACCACCACGGTCGGCAAACTGGGGCGCGTGCTGGTCGCGGAGGACAAGGACGTGCTCTTCGGTGCCGCCGACACCTTCCGGGCGGCGGCCGCGGACCAGCTCCAGACCTGGGGCGAGCGGGTCGGCGTCCCCACCGTGCGCTCGGACAAGGAGGGCGCCGATCCCGCGTCGGTGGCCTTCGACGCCGTCACAGCGGGCGACGAGGCGGAGGTCGACGTCGTGCTCGTCGACACGGCCGGGCGACTGCATACCAAGCGGGGCCTGATGGACGAGCTCGGCAAGATCAAGCGTGTCGTCGAGAAGGTGGCGCCGGTGGGGGAGGTGCTCCTCGTCCTCGACGCAACCACCGGCCAGAACGGCATGCGCCAGGCGGAGGAGTTCGCCAAGGAGGTCGCGATCACCGGCATCGTGCTCACCAAGATGGACGGCACCGCCAAGGGCGGCATCGTGGTCAACGTGCAGCGCAAGCTGGGCGTGCCGGTCAAGCTCATCGGGCTCGGCGAGGGCCCCGACGACCTGGCACCCTTCGATCCGGAGGCCTTCGTCAGCGCCATCGTCGGCTGACCGGCGAGGCGGGCTGGTCGCGCCTTCCGTCAGGAGGGTCCAGCCTGGACCCCGAGCTGGTCCGGTCCGTCACGGCGGAGCTCTGTGGCGAGTTGCGTGGATCCTCCGGGCTGCTCAGCGCCCACCCGACGACGGTCGTGCCGATCCGTCCGACCGGGTCGGCGAACAGCCGGAGCGCCGCCGGCTCCAGCCGTCGCAGCCGCCCGGGCAGGTGCAGACCGAGCAGATCCCGGGCATACCCAGGCAGCATCTGCACCGCGCCCGCCGCGAGCATCCAGAAACCCGGGCGCGCCGCCGGCGGCAGCGGAGGCTCGGCCAGCAGGAAGCGGGCGACATCTCGTGCTCCCTCGCTCGCCTCGAGCTCGCCCCGGTATGCCGTCAGCGCGTCCTGCAGCTCGCGGACCGAGCGTGGTGGGTCCAGCACCCCGAGCTCTTCCGCGGTCCAGGCCGCCTGGTCGACGTAGCGATCAGCCTCCGCCGGCGTGAGCCCACGGCGGGCGTAGTGCTGGTGGCCGACGAGAAAGCTGTCGATCTCGGCCACGTGGACCCACCGGAGCAGGTGGGGATCGGTGGCCGAGTAGCGGCGCCCGTCCGGTGCCGTGCCCTGGACGGTGCGGTGGACCCGGTTGATGCGGTCCAGCACGCGCTGTGCCGACTCGACCGGTCCATAGGTCGTCATCGCGATGAACTCGCTGGTGCGCTGCAGCCGACCCCAAGGGTCGCCGCGGTAGCCGGAGTGCTCGCCGACCCCGGCCATCGCGAGCGGGTGCAGCGACTGCAGCAGCAAGGCGCGGATCCCGGCGGCATACATCCCCGGGTGGCCGTGGACCCGACAGATCGGATCGGTGGGGGCGAAGCGGCGCTCGCCCGGCGCGAGCCAGATGGCGTGCGCCCGGCGCTCCGCGTCCGGCCCGGCGACCCGGTCGCGCAGCGCGGCGGCGAGCCGGCGACGGGCGTCGACGAGAGGTCGGGGAGCGGGCACGTCCACAGTATGCGCAGCAGTCGGGCAGGTCGCTCGCCGGAGGAGGCGCTGTGGTCGCCGATCGGAGCAGCCGGGTGCGGCACGTATCCTTGGGCGGGTGTTCAACAGTCTTTCCGACCGCCTGACGCAGACCTTCCGCAACCTCAAGCGCAAGGGCACCGTCACCGAGTCCGACCTCAACGCGACCATCCGCGACATCCGGATGGCGTTGCTGGACGCCGACGTGGCTCTGCCAGCCGTCAAGGAGTTCACCGGGCGGATCCGCGAGCGGGGGCTCGGGGCCGAGGTGCACCAGGCACTCAACCCGGCGCAGCAGATCGTCAAGATCGTCAACGAGGAGCTCGTCTCGATCCTCGGCGGTCAGACGCGCCGGCTCAACCTGGCCAAGACGCCGCCCACCGTCATCATGCTGGCCGGGCTCCAGGGTTCGGGTAAGACCACCTTCGCCGGGAAGCTCGGCAAGTGGCTGGCCGACCAGGGGCATACCCCGCTGCTCGTGGCTGCCGACCTGCAGCGCCCCAACGCCGTGACCCAGCTCGAGGTCGTCGGGGAGCGCGCCGGGGTGCCGGTCTTCGCGCCCGAGCGCGGCAACATCTTCGGCCACGACGCGGCGCTGGAGTCGGGGGAGGGGACGCGCTCCTTCGGCGACCCGGTCGATGTCGCTGTCGACGGTGTCGAGCAGGCGCGGCACAGGAACCACGACGTGGTCATCATCGACACCGCCGGCCGACTCGCGGTCGACGTCGACCTCATGCGCCAGGCCCACGACATCCGGCTGGAGACGCAGGCCCACGAGGTCCTCTTCGTCATGGACGCGATGATCGGCCAGGCCGCGGTCGAGACCGCGAAGGCCTTCGCCGACGGCGTCGGCATCACCGGCTCGGTCCTCACCAAGCTCGACGGCGACGCCCGCGGTGGTGCGGCCCTGTCCGTCGCGACGGTGACCGGGCAGCCGATCCTTTTCGCCTCGACGGGTGAGGGCGTCAAGGACCTCGAGCTCTTCCACCCGGACCGGATGGCCTCGCGCATCCTCGACATGGGTGATGTGCTCACGCTGATCGAGCAGGCCGAGAAGGCCTTCGACCAGGCACAGGCGCGGGAGATGACGCGCAAGTTCCTGGCCGACGAGGACTTCACCTTCGACGACTTCCTCGACCAGATGTCGGCCATCAAGCGCATGGGTTCGCTCAAGCAGATGCTCGGGATGATGCCCGGGATGCAGGGCATGCGCGAGCAGCTGGACGCCCTCGACGAGCGAGAGTTCGACCGGGTCGAGGCCATGGTGCGGTCGATGACTCCGTTCGAGCGCAACCACCCCAAGCAGATCAACGGCTCTCGCCGGGCGCGCATCGCGCGCGGTTCGGGCGTCACGGTCAGCGAGGTCAAC
The DNA here is from genome assembly GCF_059025165.1 of Serinicoccus sp. JS2-9. Lineage (NCBI taxonomy): Bacteria > Bacillati > Actinomycetota > Actinomycetes > Micrococcales > Ornithinimicrobiaceae > Serinicoccus > Serinicoccus sp. JS2-9. The sequence continues at coordinate 3,007,977 of NZ_CM180091.1, read as the reverse complement.
CAGCTGCTGGAGCGCTTCGGCGATGCGCAGAAGATGATGCGCCAGCTCAAGAAGGGCGGCGGGATGCCGGGGATGCCCGGTATGCCGGGGATGCCCGGCATGGGCGGCGGCGCCGGGGGTGCCAAGAAGGGCAAGCAGCAGCAGCGCAAGAAGGGCAAGTCCGGCAACCCCGCCAAGCGGGCGCAGCAGGAGCGGGAGGCGGTCGCGAAGGAGCAGGCGGCGCGCGAGCGGTCGTTCGAGAGTGCTTTCGGGGCGGGTGTGCCGGGCGCCACCGACGACGCCGTGCCGGGTCAGGATCTCTCCGGCCTCAAGCTCCCGAAGGGCTTCGAGAAGTACCTCGACGGCGGGGACGGCACGAAGTAGGCGCCCCCGGGTCCTATCCGGGCACCTCGCTCCAGGCACAGCGCAGGTTGCCGCCCTCGATGTCCACGACCGCGACGAGCAGCCACCCCGGGAACGGCTCGCCGTAGACCGGCCAGCCCTCCACCGACGCCACGCCGACCTGGGCGCCACCGGTGATTTCCGGGGCTCCGGTGTCGGGCGCGGCATACAGGGCACCGTCGTGCGCGAAGCCGTCGAGGTCGGTCGCGGTGGGGCAGATGCCGCCGTAGCCCCCCGCCGGGGCGACCTGCACGGGCCACCACTCCCCGGCGTTGCGTGCCTCGAGAGCAGCGACCACGCGGGTCCGCTCGTCACCGCCGCGCTCCGAGCAGGGCAGGCCTTCCTCACCCGGTCCGCGCCGGAACTCGTGGATCTGCAGGCCCTCGTCGACGACGCTGACCGACTCGGTGACGGTGCCGCAGCTCGCGGTCCGGGCCACCGGCAGGGTCACCTGGACGGGCCCGTCCTCGGTGGCGACCCAGAGGTACCACTGGTCGTCGACCGCGTTGCCGTCCAGCCGGGTCAGCTGGGCCGCGGCATCCTTGACGCCGTCGCCGGTGAGGTCGACGGTGAGGACCTCACCCAAGGTGTACGTCACTCCGTCGATGTCCGCCGTCCCACCCGAGAGCGGCACCTGGACGGTCTCGGGGAGATTGGCGCCGGGCCGGAAGGCCCAGTCGAGCTCCCCGAGGTCGACCGTATCCATCCCGGCCACGGCGGGAGCGGCAGTCGTCGCTGCCGAGGACTCCGTCGCCGCGCCGGTGTCCTCCTCCGCGGGTGTCGCGGTCGCGGCAGCAGTGACGGGCGTGCCCGCGTCCGTGGCGCCTGCGTCGTCGGGAGTGGCGGTGGGCGACGCGGACGGCTCACCCGCACCCCCGCAGCCGGCGAGGAGCACGGTCGAGAGCAGGACCGGGGCCAGGATTCCGGCCGGGTGGTGCAGGTGCCTCCGGTGCGAAGCCATGAGCGTGACTCTAGCGCGATCTCGCGGGCCAGGGGCTGGTCTGTCGGTGTCGCGTGACAGAGTCCAGGTATGATGGGGACGCGCTGCACGATCATCCCGGGATACCTGCTGGAACGGATCGCCCAGGAGGAGCCCGATCTCGCGCCCGCCGTGCGCTTCACGCTTCAGGACGGTGCGGCGACGCGCGGCCGACGCGAGGTCGAGGCCACCCGTTGGCCTGGCGGCCACGCGCCGCTGCAGGGGAGCATCCTGTCCTCGACGCTCCAGCGCGACCTCGAGCAGCCGACCGACGTGCCGGAGGCGCCGATCACGGTCACCCCGGATGCCGGTCCCCGTCGGCGGATCCACGACGCAGAGGGCACGACCGGTCTCCCGGGCCGGTTGGTGCGCACCGAGGGTGAGCCGTCGACGGGGGACACCGCCGCCACGGAAGCGCACGACGGACTGGGGTCCACCTGGTCGCTCCTGGCGCAGGTCTTCGGTCGGGACTCGCTGGACGGGCAGGGGCTGCCGCTGGTCGCGACGGTCCATTACGCCCGGGACTACGACAACGCCTTCTGGGACGGTCGACAGATGGTCTTCGGCGACGGCGACGGCGTCTACTTCACCCGCTTCACCGCCAGCCTCGACGTCATCGCGCACGAGCTCGCGCACGGGTTGGTGCAGTACTCCGCCGGGCTGACCTACGTGGGTCAGCCGGGTGCCCTCAACGAGTCCGTCTCCGACGTGGTCGGTGTCCTGGTCCGGCAGTGGGTGCTGGGTCAGCGTGCCGACGAGGCCGACTGGCTCATCGGCGCCGAGCTGCTGACCGACCGCGTCCAGGGCGTGGCGCTGCGCTCGATGGCCGACCCCGGCACGGCCTACGACGACGCAGTCCTGGGAAAGGATCCGCAGGTGGGCCACCTCGACGACTACGTCCAGCTGCCGCACGACGCCGACCACGACAACGGCGGGGTGCACGTCAACTCCGGCATCCCCAACAAGGCCTTCCACCTCTTCGCGACCGCCCTGGGAGAGCACGCCTGGGAGCGGGCCGGCCAGGTGTGGTTCGACACCGTGGCCACACGCGGCCGCATCCCCCGCGACGCGGACTTCGCGACCTTCGCCGCCGCGACGCTCACCTCGGCCCAGGAGCGGTATGCCGCCGCGCCGGACGTCGCCGACGCGCTCCGCGGCGCCTGGGCCGGGGTCGGGATCGAGGTCGGTTGATGGCCGCGCGCTTCACGAGGGAGGAGCTTCAGGGCTACCGGGACGCGCACGTGCCGGACCTCGTCCCGGACGTCGGTGACAGCCTCCGGCTGCTCTTCGTCGGGATCAACCCGGGGCTGTGGACCGCAGCAACCCGGACGCACTTCGCCCACCCGGGCAACCGGTTCTACCCCGCGCTGGAGCTCGCCGGCATCATCGAGCGGCCGATCGACCCTGCCGCGGGGATGGACGACACCGACCGCGCCTACCTGCTCTCACGTGGGGTCGGGATCACCAACCTGGTGCGCCGCGCCACCGCCCGCGCCGACGAGCTGTCCGCGGCCGAGCTGCGCGAGGGCGGCGAGCGGTTGCGTGCCACCGTCCGTGCCACGGCACCGGCCGTGGTGGCGGTGGCGGGGATCACCGCTTACCGCAGCGCGTTCGGTGTCCGTGGTGCGGTCGTCGGTCGTCAGCCGGATGGTCTCGAGGGCGCCGAGCTGTGGGTCGTGCCCAACCCCAGCGGCCTCAACGCGCACCAGACGGTCGAGTCCCTGGCGCAGGCCTATGCGGAGCCGGCCCGAGCGGCGGGGGTGGTCTGAGGAGCCAGGGTGCCGGTCAGCGCGGGATCTGTCGCCGCTCCGGGCGGCTGGGCTTCCACAGCTGCTCGCTGCCGACGGGCACGAAGCCGTGGCGCAGGAAGAAACGCAACGACCGGGCGTTGCCGGGGGTGACGGAGGCCAGCAGCGGCTCCCCGCGCGGCAGGCGCGCCCGAATACCGGCGAGCAACGCGTCGGCGTGTCCGTCCGCGGCCTGGATGCCTACCTCGGGGAGCCCGGCGATGCCGCGTGACAGCGTCGCCAGCGACGAGACCGACTCGTCCGGCAGTCCGTAGACGTCCACGTCGCGGCGCCACTCTCCGGCGTGGGCCGCGCGGTCGGTGTCGGCCAGGTCGGGTCGCGCCACGAGGGCGCCACCCTCTCCGGTGCCGTGGGAGACGAGCAGCGCGTCCAGCACGCCGACGGGGCCGTCTCCGGCGAGGGCGAGGGCCACGCGGGGGTCGTGCGCGCCACCGAAGCCGTGGACGCCCAGCGCGGCGAGCTCTCCGTCGCTGACGTCGTCCCCGACGACCATCACCGCGTGCCCCGTGAAGGCGATCGCTCCCTCCACCCCGTCGCGCCAGGGACGGGCCCGCGAGAAGCGACCGTCCGCCGCAGGGAAGCGGCCGCGCTCGGCGTCCCTCAGTATCGCGGCCAGGTCCACCTGCGGCACGTGCAGTCGTCGGTCGTCACCGACGGGGCGACCTGTGGGGGAGGGGGCGGCGGGCACGAGGCGAGAGTCTAGGGCGCACCCTGCCGCGCTACGGTGGGCGCACGGCATACCGTCGACGAAGGTGAGGCGAGATGAGCGCACCGGCGCTGCACGTGCGAGGTCAGATCCTGGTCGGGCCCGAGGATGTGCTCGACGAGATCTGGGTGGTCGACGGTCGGTTCAGCCTCAGCGCCCCGGCGGGTGGTGACGTCGAGACGGTTCAGGGGTATGCGCTGCCCGGCCTCGTCGACGCCCACTGTCACGTGGGGCTCGAGGCGCAGGGTGCCGTCGACGACGCGCGGGCCGAGGAGCACGCGCTCGCCGAGCGGGAGGCCGGTGCGCTCCTGCTGCGCGACGCCGGCAGCCCGGCCGACACCCGTTGGGTGCAGGAGCGGGAGGACCTGCCGCGGCTCATCCGCGCCGGCCGCCACATCGCCCGCACGAAACGCTACATCCGCGACTTCGCCTGGGAGGTCGAGCCGGAGGACCTGGTCGACTACGTGCGCCAGGAGGCCCGCAACGGGGACGGGTGGGTCAAGCTCGTCGGCGACTGGATCGACCGGGAGACCGGCGACCTGGGGATCTGCTGGCCGGTGGACGTGCTGACCGACGCGATCGCGGCGGCGCACGAGGAAGGGGCGCGGGTCACGGCCCACTGCTTCGCCGAGCAGTCGCTCGTCGACTTCGCGGCCGCCGGGACGGACTGTATCGAGCACGCGACCGGGCTGGTCGACGAGACCATCGCCACCTTCGCCGCGCAGGGCATCGCGATCGTCCCGACCCTGGTCAACATCGACAACTTCCCAGGTTTCGCGGAGGCGGGACGTGGCAAGTTCCCGACCTACGCCGACCACATGATGGACCTGTATGCGCGGCGGCGCGAGACCGTCGCGAAGGCGCACGAGGCGGGCATACCGGTCTATGTCGGCACCGACGCGGGTGGTCAGCTGCCGCACGGACTGGTCGCGAAGGAGGTCGAGGCCCTGACCGCGGCGGGCCTGAGCACGCTCGACGCGATCGGCGCGGCGACCTGGGCGGCGCGGGAATGGCTGGGCCGGCCCGGGATCGCCGAGGGGGAGTCCGCCGACCTCGTCGTCTATCGCGACGACCCGCGCCAGGACGTCCGCGCCCTGTCCGATCCGCACCGGGTCATCCTGCGCGGACGCGCCTACTGAGCGACCATGCGCGACGCCCGCTGGGGCCGCCAGTCACCATGGGCGATATGCCCGGACTGGCCGCGCGATATGCCCGGACTGGCCGCGCGATATGCCCGGACTGGCCGCGCGATATGCCCGGACTGGCCGCGCGATATGCCCGGACTGGCCGCGCGATATGCGCGACCTCACGACAGAACTGCGACATACCGCGCGGGCGGTCACGGCATACCGTGCGGGCGGTCACGACATACCGCGCGTCCAGTCACGGCATACCGTGCGGCCGGTCGGGTCAGGCGGCGTCGGACTCCTGTGCCGTCGGGTCCTGATCGCCGTCGCCGCCGTCGCCGCCATCTCCGCCGTCCTCGTCGAGGTCGCCCAGGGAGAGCAGCACGACGTAGGCCCGCTGGGACAGGAAGGCGGGCGGCTCGGCGGCCACGACCGAGTCGCGCAGCAGCGTGACGGCGTGCTGCAGTAGATCCTCGCGCGCGCCACGCCGCCGCAGCAGGGCGACCTCGTCCTCGAGCATCCGGTCCAGGAGCAGCTCCGACATGGTCGGCCCCTCGGCCAGCCGCTGGCCGTGGGTGAGCCACTGCCACAGCTGCATCCGGTTCAGTTCCACCGTGCCGAAGTCCTCCACGTGGCCGGAGATCACGGCGGTGCCCTCACCGGCGAGCCAGCCGGTCAGATAGGTCAGCGACGAACGCAGCGCCGTCCGCACCCCCGTCAACGTCGACGAACCGGGGATGGCGCTGACGTCCCGCAGCGCCACGGGGTCGATGGTGGCGGCCGCCCGGGGGTCGACCTCGTCCCACGTGCCGGCTTCCCGCTGCCGGTCCCGCTCCTCGAAGGGGGCCCGGGCCACCGGCACCATCGCGGGGTGCACCACCCAGGCGCCGTCGAAGCCCTGCTTGGCCTCGCGGGCCTTGTCCCGGTGCACGCGGGCGTGGGTCATCGACACCGAGTCGTCGAAGGGCCCGCTGGCGGCGAGGGCGATGGGCCCCCCGATCGCCTGCACCCCGCGGCGCTGGCACACGCCGACGATGAGGGAGGTGTAGCTGCGCAGGAAGCGGGTGTTCATGGTGAAGGCGTCGCGGTCGGGGAGCAGGTGGTCGCTGCGCGTCCCATAGGTGCGCAGGTGGGAGAAGATGTAGTCCCAGCGACCCGCGGCCAGACCGGTGAGGCGCTGCCGGAAGGCGTGCACGATCTCCTCGAGCGCATACGTCGCCTGGACCGTCTCGACCAGGACGCTCACGCGGGTGCAGCCCTGCGGCAGCCCGAGCAGCTCCTCGGCCTGGGTGAGCAGCGCGTCCCACCAGACCGCCTCGGCCGCCGACTCGACCTTGGGCAGGTAGAGGTAGGGGGCGGTGCCGTTGTCCAGCAGGGTCTGCCCGCAGCGAGCCATGAAGGTGAAGGTGTCGACGACCGAGGCGCTGGCCGGGCGCTCATCGACCGGCAGGTGCGCCTCGTCCAGATGCAGCCCCCGCGGGCGCATCATGAGCGTGGGCACACCCGGCTGGGCGTCACCCGTGCGCGTGGCCGCCACGTCGGCGATGGTCTCCTGGGCGGCGACGAGCCGGCCCGGTGTCGGCACCAGCATGTCCTCGAGGTCTGCCACCCACACGTCGGCCCGGGAGGCCAGCGCGGCCGTCGCCTGCTCGGGGGTGGCGGCCGTCGCGAGCTCGACCAGTCGGTAGGTCAGGTCGGCAGGTGGGGGAGCGACCCGCCAGGAGTCGTCGTCGCGGATCGCCACGGACGCGTCGGAGAGGCCCAGCTCGGCACCGGCCCGGACCGCGCGGGACTGGTCCTTGCGGGCCCGCAGCAACGCGGCCCGCCGCTCGCGCGAGTCGCGTTCCAGCTGCTCAAGCAGGTCGAGGGTGCGGTCGTCCAGCAGGGTGCTCGGGTAGGCCATCTCGTCCTCACATCGGGGAAACGGGGCGCACCCGGCCGGCCCTGTCGCGGGCCGGGCCGGGTGCGAACACCGCAGGGTGCTCGGTCAGTGGGTGAACTGCTCGGACTCGGTCGAGCCGGAGAGCGCCGTCGTGGACGACTCCGGGTTGACCGCCGTGCTCACCGCGTCAAAGTACCCCGTGCCGACCTCGGCCTGGTGGCGCACCGCGGTGTAGCCCGAGCCGGCCGACGCGAACTCCGCCTCCTGGAGCTCGACGTAGGCGGTCATGCCGCTCTCCGCATACCCCTGGGCGAGCTGGAACATCGAGTGGTTGAGCGCGTGGAAGCCGGCCAGCGTGATGAACTGGAAGGCGTAGCCGAGCTCGCCGAGCTGGTCCTGGAAGCGCGCGATCTCCTCGTCCGACAGCGCCGCCTTCCAGTTGAAGGACGGGCTGCAGTTGTAGGCGAGCTTCTGGTCCGGGAAGTCCTTGTGGATCTCCTCGGCGAACTCCCGCGCCAGCCCGAGATCGGGGGTGCCGGTCTCGACCCAGATGAGGTCGGCGTAGGGAGCGTAGGCCTTGGCCCTGGCCAGGACCGGCTCGATGCCGTTCTTGACCCGGAAGAAGCCCTCGGACGTGCGCTCGCCGGTGGTGAACTCCTGGTCGATCTCGTCGACGTCGCTGGTGAGCAGGTCCGCCGCGAGCGCGTCGGTGCGGGCCACGACGATCGAGGGCACGCCCAGCACGTCAGCGGCGAGGCGCGCCGAGTTGAGCGTGCGCACGTGCTGACCGGTCGGGATGAGCACCTTGCCGCCGAGGTGGCCGCACTTCTTCTCCGAGGCCAGCTGGTCCTCCCAGTGGACGCCCGCGGCGCCGGCCTGGATCATCGACTTCATCAGCTCGAAGACGTTGAGCGGCCCGCCGAAGCCGGCCTCGGCGTCGGCCACGATCGGCACGTAGTAGTCCGTGGAGGTGTCGCCGTTCATCCAGGCGATCTGATCGGCGCGCTGCAGCGCGTTGTTGATCCGGCGCACGACGGCGGGGACCGAGTTGGCGGGATAGAGGCTCTGGTCCGGGTAGGTCTGTCCGGCCAGGTTGGCGTCGGCGGCGACCTGCCAGCCGGAGAGGTAGATCGCCTCCAGCCCACCCTTGACCATCTGCACGGCCTGGTTGCCGGTGAGCGCGCCGAGGGCGCGGGTGAAGGGCTTGTTCTCCAGCGCCTCCCACAGCTTCTCCGCGCCGCGCCGCGCGAGCGTGTGCTCCTCGACGACGGAGCCCCGCAGGCGCACGACGTCCTCGGCGGAGTAGCGGCGCTCCAGACCCGCCCACCGCGGGTTGGTCTGCCAGTCGTGCTCGATGTCCAGCGCCTGCTGGGCCGCCGGGGTGGTGCTGGTGTGGTCCGCCGTGGTCGTCATCGTCGACCCCTTTCGGTGAGTGGAGGAGGGCCTGTTGACACCACTGTCGCCCCTCTGAACCCCCGCCACCACCCTTCAAGGGTGTCAAGAATCCGGGTTCTTTCGCTATTGTGGAGGTATGACGTCCTCCCCGGGCCGCGTGCTGCCGTTCCGTCCGTCCGAGCGGCTGGAGAGCGTCGCGCCGGCTGCCGGAGGCGGCAGCGACAGCGATCCGGTGGCGGTCGGTCGCCGGATCCGGCACCACCGCCGGGAGGCGGGTCTCACCCTGGCCGATCTCGCCACGCAGGTCTCGCTGTCGCCGTCCGCGCTCTCCCTCGTGGAGAACGGGCGGAGGGAGGCGCGGGTGTCGGTCCTGGGGGAGATCGCCGCCGCTCTCGGCGTCGACGTCGCCCGGCTCCTTTCTGGCGGCCCACCGAGCCGGCGCTCCTCGCTCGAGGTGCGCTGGGAGCGGGCGCAGCGCTCGGCCGGGTTCGACACCCTCGGCATACCCTCGGTGCGGGTCGGCGCCGGGCTCCCGGACGACGCGCTGGAGGCGCTCGTCGGCCTCTACGAGACGGTCGTCGGGCTGCAGCAGCAGCGGGCGGCGACGCCCGAGTTCGCGCGCCTGGCCAACGGGGAGCTCCGCGCGCGGATGCGCGCCGCGCACAACTACTTCCCCGAGATCGAGGCCCGCGCGGCCGAACTGGTCCGCACCGTCGGACACGCCCAGGGCCCGGTGACCCGCGAGGCGGTGCACCGGCTCGCCCGCCACGTCGGCTTCGAGATCCGCACCGTGCCCGACGTCCCGTCCTCCACGCGGACCGTGACGGACCTCGCGCACCGGCGCATCTACCTGCCCACGCACGGCGGTCACGACCCCCGCGCGGCGGCTCTGCAGGCGCTGGGTCACGTCGTCCTGCAGCATGAGCCGCCCCGCGACTACGCCGAGTTCCTGGCGCAGCGGGTCGAGATCAACTACTTCGCCGCCGCGGTTCTCGTGCCGGAGCACAGCGCGGTGCCCTTCCTCCAGCGGGCCAAGCAGGCGCGTGACATCGCCCTAGAGGACCTGCGAGACGCCTACGCCGTGTCCTACGAGACGGCCGCGCACCGGTTCTGCAACCTGGCGACAGAGCACCTGGACCTGCAGGTGCACTTCATGCGGATCAGCGCCGACGGGGTCATCTACAAGGCCTACGAGAACGACGGGGTGCGCTTCCCGATGGATGCCTCGGGTGCCATCGAGGGGGCGCGCGTCTGCCGGGCGTGGACGGCGCGCGTCGTCTTCGACCGGCCCGTCGGCGAGGTCTACCACCAGTACACCGACACCGGCCGCGGGACCTACTGGTGCACCGCGGTCGCCGAGCCCACATCCACCGGCCTCTTCTCGGTGAGCCTCGGTGTGCCCTTCGACCAGGTGCGGTGGATGCGGGGCCGCGACACCCGCGAGCGGCGCGTCTCGCGCTGCCCCGACCCGCGGTGCTGCACGCAGCCGCCGCCCGACCTGGCGAGCGCCTGGGACGGGCAGGTCTGGCCGTCCGCGCGGGCCCACTCGCACCTGCTGGCCGTCATGCCGCCGGGGGTCTTCCCGGGCGTCGACGACACGGAGGTGTTGCGCTTCGTCGCCGAGCACGCCTCGGAGTGAGGTGCCTCGCGCACCCGTGACGTCGCTGCGCCAGCTCCGCTAGGAGCGCGTCATCATGCGGACGACCGCGTCGTTGTCGGCGTTGAGCACCAGGGTCTCCGGGGTCCGCTCGTCCCCGTCGGTGCGGCCCGGGGCCCACAGGGCGGGCCGCTCCTCGGGCGCGAAGCCAGCCACCACGACGCGGACGGACCGGCCCCGCCGCATGTGGCACAATGAAGTCGTACCCGTTCGCGGTCGGTCCCTCTCACCTGCCCGGACGTGTCCACGCCGCACGGCACCGCGCGTGTTTCCCCACGCGGACGCCGAGCGACTCACCACAGACAGATTGAGGAGACACCGCACACGTGGCTGTCAAGATTCGCCTGAAGCGCATGGGCAAGATCCGTGCACCGTACTACCGTGTCGTCGTCATGGACTCGCGCACCAAGCGCGACGGCCGGGCGATCGAGGAGATCGGCAAGTACCACCCGACCGAGGAGCCCTCGCTCATCGACATCGACTCCGAGCGGGCGCAGTACTGGCTCGGCGTCGGGGCCCAGCCGACCGAACAGGTCGCGGCGCTGCTGAAGATCACCGGTGACTGGCAGAAGCACAAGGGTGAGCCCGGTGCTGAGGGGACCCTCAAGGTCCGCGAGCCCAAGGCGGACAAGAAGGCGCTCTACGAGGCCGCCCTCGCCGCCTCCGACTCCGAGGACACCTCGGGCGCCACCACCTCGCGCAAGAAGAAGGCCGACAAGGCTGACCAGTCCGAGGAGACGCCCGCCGAGGAGACGGCCCCCGCCGCCGACACCGACGGCTCGGCCGCCGCCAGCACCGGTGACGAGGCTGCCTCGACCGAGGGCACCGAGACGACCGACGAGGCCTGAGCGTGCTCGAGGAAGCCCTGGAGCACCTGGTCAAGGGCATCGTCGACCACGACGGTGACGTCACGGTCCGCACCAAGAATGCCCGCCACGGGGACATCCTCGAGGTGCGGGTCCACCCCGAGGACCTCGGTCGGGTCATCGGTCGGCGCGGCCGCACCGCGAGCGCGCTGCGCACCGTCATGGGTGCGCTGGCCGGCGGTGAGAAGGTCCGGGTCGACATCGTCGACACCGACCGTGCCCGCTGACGCACTCGACCTACCCCCTTTCGCGCGGCCCGCACCGGCACCTGCCGGGGCGGGCCGCGCGCGTTGACCCCGGCGCCCGGCTGGCGCGACGGCATACCTGCGAGGAGCAGACATGAGCGACACCTTCGTGGCCGCCCGCATCGGCAAGCCGCACGGGCTGCGGGGCGAGGTCACCGTCCAGGTGCACACGGACGACCCTGCCGGGCGTTTCGCCCCGGGCGCGTCCTTCGTGACCGACCCCGCGGCGGCTGGGCCGCTGGTGCTGCGCAGCGTCCGGGTGCACCAGGGGATCTACCTGCTCGGGTTCGACGGGCACGAGGACCGGACCGCCGCCGAGGCGCTGCGCGGCACCCGCCTGCTCGTCGAGGACGCTCGGGAGGCGGAGCAGGACGCCGCGCCGGACGAGGGCTGGCGCGAGGAGGAGTTGCTCGGCTTCTCCGTGGCGCTCCCCGACGGGACCGTGCTCGGCGAGGTCGTCGCCCTGCACCTGCGCGAGGTGCAGGACCTGCTCGAGGTGCGCACCGCCCGCGGCGATCAGCTCGTCCCCTTCGTCGACGAGCTGGTCCCGGAGATCGACGAGGAGGCTCGGCGCGTGGTCGTCGACCCGCCGCCGGGGCTGCTCGAGCTGGGGGAGTGAGGGGTATGCCGTTGCGCATCGACGTCGTCACGATCTTCCCCGACTACCTCGCTCCGCTGCAGCTCTCGCTGCTGGGGCGGGCGCAGCGGGAGGGCTTGCTCGAGGTGCAGGTCCACGACCTGCGCGCCTGGACCCACGACCGGCACCGCACCGTCGACGACACGCCGTACGGCGGCGGCGCCGGCATGGTCATGCGGCCCGAGCCCTGGGGCGAGGCGCTCGACGCCGTCTGCGCCTCGCGTCCCGGGAAGACCCCGCACGTGGTCGTGCCCGGACCGGGCGGCGAGGTCTTCACCCAGGAGATCGCCGGGCGGATGGCGGAGCAGGACGACTGGCTGGTCTTCGCCTGCGGGCGCTACGAGGGGATCGACGAGCGCGTCTACGACGAGTTCGGGGCGCGCTACCCGCTCTCCGTGCTCAGTCTCGGCGACTACGTGCTCAACGGCGGCGAGGTCGCCGTGCTTGCCATGACCGAGGCGATCGCGCGGCTGCTCCCGGGCATGGTCGGCAACGAGGCGTCCCTGCACGAGGAGTCGCACACCGGCGGCCTGCTGGAGTATCCGCTCTACACCAAGCCCGCGCAGTGGCGCGGGCACGAGGTCCCCGAGGTCCTGCTGTCGGGCCACCACGGCCGAATCGCCGCCTGGCGCGAGGAGCAGCGGCACGAGCGCACGGCCGCCCGCCGCCCGGACCTGCTGGCGCGTCAGGGCGAGGCGCCGGACGGCCCTACCCGCTAATCCTCGATCCACCGATGAGCTGGTGAGACTGGCTGCGTAGACGGCCCGGAGGACGACGGAGGCTTGGGTGTCGGTGAGGGCAGGTGGGAGCTGCCGGTCTGCCCGGCTTTTCCACTGGGGTTCCTGCTGGTAGGGACTGAGGGCTGGTGCTCAGGTCGGTGCGGGCGCCGGGTTGGGCAGGAGGGCGGCGTAGAGCGCCGTCCACGCGTCCTGCCATGGCCAGTCGCGGGGCAAGTGCAGGTGCAGTCGTCGGGCGGAGGAGGCGATGCGGGCGGGCAGGTTGATCAGCTTGCGCCGGATCGTCGGGGTCGTGGCCCTGGCCAGCTGGGTGCTGCCGGTGAGGGTGGCCGCGGCGCGGGTGAGGTTGAAGGCCATGGTCGCGGCGATGAGCCAGATGGCGTTGGCGGTGAACGTGCCCGAGGGCAGGTGCGCCAGGGCGGAGGCTTTCAGGTCGGCGTGCACGTTCTCGATGATCGCGTGACCCCGGTGGACCTGGTCGGCGGCCACGGTGCCTCGTTCGGTGACCGGGGTGGTGGTGAAGAAGGCGTGGAAGCGGAAGGTGTCGAACAGGGAAGCCTGCCCGTCCTTGGCCTTGTGGTTCAGGTCGGGGATGCGGCGCACCACCAGCCGGCCGGTGACCTGCTGGGCCTTCTTGGCCGAGGTGAACGCGGTGTAGGGCACCTCGGCGACTTCTGCCCGGGAGACCCAGGTCTTGGTGGTCTCGTCGTAGATCGCGTCGGTGTACCTGATCGTGGTCCAGGCGTCGTCGTCGATGCTGGCGATGGCACGTTTGACCGCGGGGTCCAGCCGGACGGTGATCGAGACCTGCGCCCCGGCCTTGATGGCGGCGCCCACCAAGGTGGCGGAGTAGAACGCGGAGTCGGCCCGCAGCAGCACGGGTCGTGCGGCCAGGTGGCTGCGCCGGACCAGCGCCAGGGCGTCGGTCGCGAGCCGGAGCGCTCCGCGGGAGGAGCCGACGGAGCCCTTGCGCAGGCGTTGGGCGGCGATGACCGGGGCGGCTTGGTCGGTGGTCACGGTGGCCAGCAGCGCGTTCAGGCCTCGGACCCCGGTGTACCCGAACCCGGCGCCCTGCTTGGCGTAGCCGTGGACCTCCACGATGGTGTCGTCCATATCGAGCAGTACCGTCCCGGTGTCGCCGGCCTTACCGAGCAACCCGCTCTGTTCGGCCAGGGCCAGGGTGAAGCGGGAGGCGACCGCGTCGCCCTGGCGGACGTGTCCGAAGGTGAAGGCGCGCAGGAACGAACCGAGCGTGGAGGGAGCGTAGGGCCGGTCGAAGACCTTGCCCATCGCGCCGTGGCGCAACAGCCCCAAGTCCTCGATACTGTCCGCGCCGGCGGCCATCCCGGCCACCAGGGCGGCCAGTTTCGCCCCGGCGTTGGCGCCCTTGTCGGTCGGCAGACTCAGGTGCTCATCACCCAGGGCGCGCAGACCGGCTTCTTCGGCCAGCGCCATGACCGGGACCAGCCCAGCGGCCGACACGAGGTTGGGGTCATCGAACGTCGCGGAGGCCACGGGCAGGGTATGAGAGAGTTGCATCTACGAGATGCCCTTCCGGGTTGGGTGATACGTGCTCTAGACAAGTCGTATCTTCCCAAGTCAGAGGGGCATTCTCACTTCCCCACGCCGTCTTTAGCCCTCACCCCATCGGTGGATCCAGGCTAATTGACCGAGAGCCTCGTCTGCTCGGTCCGAGAGCCTGGCCTGTCCGGTCCGAGAGCCTGGCGTGCTCGCTCCGAGAGCCTGGCGTGCTCAGTCCGAGAGCCTGGCTGCTCGGTCCGAGAGCCTGGCCCGTTCAGCCCGGGCGCGTGATCTCGTCGTCCTGATAGCCCTGCAGGTAGAGCAGAGCCGTGAGGTCGCCGTGGTTGACGCGGACCGCCGCCTGCCGGGCGACGGCGGGCTTGGCATGGAGCGCGACCCCGAGGCCGGCGAGCTGCAGCATCGGCAGGTCGTTCGCCCCGTCGCCGACGGCGACCACGTCGTCGGTGCCGACGCCGACGCGCCGCGTGATGTCCTGCAGCGCGGCGACCTTGGCCTCCTTGCCCACCACGGGTGGCACGACGTCGCCGGTCAGCGCGCCGTCGGCCGCATCGAGCGTGTTGGCGCGGTCCTCGTCGAAACCGAGGGTGCGCGCGACCGGGCCGGTGAAGTGGGTGAACCCCCCGGAGACGAGCGCGGCATACCCGCCGTGCTCACGCATGGTCGCGACCAGCGCCCGCCCGCCGGGCGCCAGCCTGATCCGCTCGACGAGCACGGTCTCGATCACCCCCGTCGACAGTCCGCGCAGGAGACCCACCCGCTCCCGCAGCGCCTCCTCGAAGTCGAGCTCGCCGTTCATGGCCCGAGCCGTGATGTCGGCTACGCGCTCGCCCACCCCCGCGTGCGCCGCCAGCTCGTCGATGCACTCCTGCTCGATCATGGTGGAGTCCATGTCGGCGAGCAGCACCCGCCGCCGACGCACGGAGTCCTGCTGCACGAGGTCGACGCCACGCTCCTGCCACGCGCCCCACAGCCCCTCGTCCAGGGGAGCGGGCGTGGCCACCTCGACCGCGACCGCGGCGCCGGGGCTCAGCCAGCGCACCACCCCGTGCCGCCCGTCGGTCACCTCCTCGACCTGCGCGTCGGTGAGGTGAGGGGCGCTCGGCGCGGTCAGCAGGGTGAGGATCGGCACGCGCAGATGGTATGCCGCACCGCCGCGCCGCGGCGCACCCTGCCGGACGCGCGGAGGTGGGCCCGCGTCACGCGGAGGTCGACCGGCGTCGCGACTTGGAGGCTCGCGGCTCCCTCTGGCAGACTGGACCCTTGCGTCCCGGCGTCCGCGCCGACCAGCCCGTGCCCCTGCCACAGGGGGAGTTGCGCGGGTGGTGCCCGTCCGAGGACCACACCACGACGACACGTGCTCGACTCTGCCGGTCGAGCACCGAAGCGCCGGGGGTGACCTGTGGCACCCCGAGCAGGAGACACGCACCATGCACCAGCTTGACGATCTCAACGCCGCCAGCCTGCGGACCGACATCCCGCAGTTCCGCGCAGGCGACACGGTCAACGTCCACGTCAAGGTCATCGAGGGCAACCGCTCTCGTGTCCAGGTCTTCAAGGGCGTCGTCATCCGCCGCCACGGCGGGGGCCTCGGCGAGACCTACACCGTTCGCAAGGTCTCCTTCGGCGTCGGTGTGGAGCGCACCTTCCCGCTGCACTCCCCGAACATCGAGAAGGTCGAGGTCGTGAGCCGCGGTGACGTGCGCCGCGCCAAGCTCTACTACCTGCGCGACCTGCGCGGCAAGGCGGCGAAGATCCGCGAGCGCCGCGACAGCGTGCCGAGCAAGGGTGCCGTGACGCAGCCGGAGGCGGCTCCGGCGGAGCCTGCTGCCCCGGCCGAGCAGGACGCCTGAGCCGACCGCACGGCATACCCCTCGATCCTCCGTCGGCCCGTCCGGCGGGGGATCGATCCCTTTCCAGGGTCGGGCGTTAGGGTCGAGGAAGCGACAACGGTTCGAGGCGAGGACGACAGCGGTGAGCGATCCCACACGGGACATCCGGGCGCAGGGTCAGGAGCGCGAGGATCAGGCTCCGCAGTCCGCGCAGGCGGCTCCGCAGCGCCGCCGAGGCGGCGTCGTCGCGGCGATCCGCGAGGTGGTCGCGATCGCGGCGACCGCCCTGGTCATCTCCTTCCTCATCAAGACTTTCCTGGCCCAGGCGTTCTGGATCCCGTCGGGCAGCATGGAGGACACCCTCGTCTACGGCGACCGGGTGATGGTGAGCAAGATCCAGGCCGGCTCCCTAGGGGTGGACCGCGGCGACATCGTCGTCTTCGAGGACCCCGGTGGCTGGTTGCCGACCATTGAGCGCGAGGACCGCGGGCCGGTCGTCAACGGGCTGCTGCGCGGGCTGGAGTTCGTCGGCGTGGCCCCCTCCTCGCAGGGCAACCACCTCATCAAGCGCGTCATCGGCCTGCCCGGCGACACCGTCGCTTGCTGCGACGACGACGGGCGGCTGTCGGTCAACGGTGAGCCGCTGCAGGAGGACTACCTCGCTCCCGGTGACCAGCCGAGCACCACCGACTTCGAGATCACCGTCCCCGAGGACCACATCTGGCTCATGGGCGACCATCGGTCCAACTCGCGCGACAGCCGTGCCAACGACGACGGCACCGGCGAGACCGGGTCGGTGCCCCTCGACAACGTGGTGGGGCAGGCGGTCGTGCTGATCTTCCCCTTCGACCACTTCGACTGGTTCACCGTGCCGGAGACCTTCGACACGGTCCCGGAGGGCGGATGACGGCGACGACGACGCGGGCCCGCCGGTCCCGGGCCACCGTGACCCGCCCGAGCCTGCGCGTGGAGCGCACGTTGCAGCGGGAGGGGTATGCCGTGCTCGTGGGGATGGACGAGGTCGGCCGCGGCGCGCTGGCCGGTCCGGTGAGCGTCGGCGTGGTCGCGATCGACCCCGCTTGCCGGACGGCTCCCCAGGGGGTCAAGGACTCCAAGCTGCTGGCCCCCGCGGTCCGGGAGCGGCTCGTGCCGCGGATCCGGCGCTGGGCGCTCGGCCACGGCGTCGGGCACGCCTGGCCGGCGGAGATCGACGCGATCGGCATCATGGGGGCCCTGCGCCTGGCCGGCGAGCGGGCGCTCGCCGACCTGGGCTCGATCCGGCCGGACCTGGTGCTCCTGGACGGCAACCACGACTGGCTCACCGACCCGCAGCGGGTCGGCCTGCTCGGGCTGGTCGAGGGCCCCGAGCCACCCCCGGTCCGCACCATGATCAAGGCCGACCTGCGGTGCTCCTCCGTCGCCGCCGCCTCCGTGCTCGCCAAGGTGGAGCGCGACCAACTGATGGTGGAGGCTGCCCGGGAGGAACGGCATACCCCCTATCTGTGGGAGCACAACAAGGGGTATGCAGCTCCCGAGCACCAGGAGGCGCTGCGCCGGCTGGGCCCGAGCGCCTGGCACCGGCGCAGCTGGAACCTCGCGGCTGCCGCCGACCACCGTGACGACGAAGGGACGGGACGATGAGTGCCGAGGATCTGGAGAAGTACGAGACCGACGCCGAGCTGGCGCTCTACCGCGAGTATCGCGACGTCGTGGGTCTGTTCTCGCACGTGGTCGAGACCGAGCGGCGCTTCTACCTCGCCAACGAGGTGGACGTGCAGGTCCGGACCGGGGGAGGGGAGACGTGGTTCGAGGTCACCCTCACCGACGCGTGGGTGTGGGACGTCTACCGCCCCGCGCGCTTCGTCAAGAAGGCACGGGTCATCACCTTCAAGGACGTCAACGTGGAGGAGCTGGCCAAGTCGGATCTGGACGTGAAGGGGCTGACCGGCGACCGGTGACGGCGGCGGAGGCGGGGGCGAGTGACGACCCGGGTGCGCCTCAGGCGTTGCGGGGGAAACCCAGGTCGATCCCGCCGTGCTCCGCGGGGTCCGGCCACCGCGTCGTCACCGCCTTCTGCCGCGTGAAGAAGTCGAAGGCCTGGGTGCCGTAGGCCTTGGCATCTCCGAAGAGCGAAGACTTCCAGCCGCCGAAGGAGTAGTAGGCCACCGGCACGGGGATCGGGACGTTGATGCCGATCATCCCGACCTCGACCTCGCGCTGGAACCGTCGGGCCGCACCGCCGTCGCGCGTGAAGATGGCCGTGCCGTTGCCGAAGGCACCGGAGTTGATGAGCTCCACGCCGTCGTCGAAGGACGCGACGCGGACCACCGACAGCACCGGACCGAAGATCTCCTCGGTGTAGGCGCGGCTGCTCGTGGGCACCCGGTCCAGCAGCGTGGGGCCGAGCCAGAAGCCGCCAGGGTCGCCGTCGGGGGTGATCCCGCGCCCGTCCACCACCACCTCGGCGCCGTCCTGGGCGGCCACGTCGATGTAGGACGCGACCGTGTCGCGGTGGGCCCGGGTGATCAAGGGCCCCATGTCCGGGTCGCGTGTCCCGTCGCCGACGCGCAGCCGCCCGATGCGCTCGGTCAGCCGCGTGATCACCTCGTCGCCGACCGGCTCCACGGCCAGCACCACGGAGATCGCCATGCACCGCTCACCCGCCGAGCCGTAGCCGGCATTGACGGCCTGGTCCGCGACGAGATCGAGGTCGGCGTCGGGGAGGACGAGCATGTGGTTCTTCGCGCCTCCGAGCGCCTGCACCCGCTTCCCATGCCGGGCAGCGGTCTCGTAGATGTGCTGGGCGATCGGGGTAGACCCGACGAAGGAGATGGACGCGACGTCCGGGTGCGTGAGCAGGCCGTCCACCGCCTCCTTGTCGCCGTGGAGGACGTTGAAGACGCCGTCCGGCAGACCGGCCTCCTGCCAGAGCCGCGCCAACCACAGGGCGGGGGAAGGATCCTTCTCGCTGGGCTTGAGCACGACGGCGTTGCCGGCGGCGATAGCGACGGGGAAGAACCAGAGCGGCACCATGGCCGGGAAGTTGAACGGCGAGATGATGCCGACGACGCCGAGCGGCTGCCGCAGCGAGTAGACGTCGACCCCCTGGGAGACGTTGTCGGAGAACTCTCCCTTGAGGAAGTGCGGGAAGCCGGTGGCGAGCTCGACGACCTCCAGGCCGCGCTGGACCTCCCCGAGTGCATCGGAGTGCACCTTGCCGTGCTCGCTCGTGATGAGGGTCGCCAGCTCGTCCTTGCGCTCGTGGAGCAGCTCGCGGAAACGGAAGATGACCGCCTGTCGTCGGGCGATCGAGGTGTCCCGCCACCCGGGGAAGGCGGCGCTCGCGGCGCTGACCGCGGCCTCGACCTCCTCCGGGCTTGCCAGGGGCACGCGGGCGCTCTCCGTGCCGAGGGCGGGGTTGTAGACCGGCGCGGTCCGCGGGTCGGTGCCCGTGGTCGTCACGCCGGCGATCCAGTGCGGGATCAGGCTGGCAGCGGTCTGCTCGGAGAGGGTGGTCGACACGATCCTCATGATGCTACGTCGTCCACATCCTCCGCGCGGGGTGTCCACTCGTCCACAGATCGGGGTGGCCGCCTTGTGCCGGCGGGCGCGACGTCCTTCGCTGGTGGTGACCGGTCGCGTGCGTCGGCCGTCAGGGAGGGGAGACCATGCAGGGCAGGGGTATGCCGTGGGCGCGGGCCCGGGCGATCGGTGACCGGGGCGAGGACCTGGCGTGCGCGCACCTGGAGGCCCTGGGATGGGAGGTGATCGAGCGCAATTGGCGCTGCCCTGAGGGGGAGCTCGACGTCGTCGCCCGCCAGGACGACGACGGGGGACCGGTCTATGTGTTCTGCGAGGTCAAGACCCGCCGCTCGGTGCGCTTCGGTGAGCCGGTCGAGGCGGTGGATCAGGACAAGGCCCGGCGGCTGCGGCGCCTGGCCTGGGCCTGGCTCGCCGCCCATGACGCCCGCGGCGCCGACTTGCGCATCGACGTCGTCGGCGTGCTGACGCGCGGCGACGCCAAGCCGCGGCTGACCCATCTGCGCGGGGTGGCCTGATGGCTCTGGCGCGCACCTGCGCGGTGACCCTGAGCGGCGTGGACGGCCAGGTGGTGACGATCGAGGCGCAGGGGGCGGACGGTCTGCCGGCCACCGTGATGACCGGCCTGGCCGACAGCGCCTGCCGGCAGGCACCGGACCGGGTGCGTCCGGCGCTGCGCAACTGCGGCATGTCGATCAAGCCGCGGCGCTGGACCATCAACCTCTCCCCGGCCGGCGTGCCGAAGTCTGGGAGCGGCCTCGACCTCGGGATCGCCGTCGCGCTCATGGCGGCCGAGGAGCACGTCCCGCCCGAGGTGGTGAGCGGTCTGGCGCACATCGGCGAGGTGGGCCTGGCCGGTGACGTGCGACCGGTGCCCGGGGTCCTGCCGATGGTCGTGGCGGCGGCCGAGCGTGGTGTGGAGGAGGTCCTCGTGGCGGCCAGTGCGGCCCGGGAGGCGTCTCTCGTGCGTGGGGTGGCCGTGCATCCGGTGCGCTCGCTCGGCGAGGTGCGCGACTTCTACCGCGCGCGGTCGGAGGGCCGGGAGGTCAGGCTCGCCCTGCCGGCGGGGCAGCCGACCCCGCCCCCCTCGGTGCCGGACCTGGGCGACGTCGTGGGGCAGGCGGTGGCCCGGCAGGCTCTCGAGATCGCCGCGGCCGGTGGGCACCACCTGCTGCTCGTCGGTCCACCGGGGGCGGGCAAGACCATGCTGGCGGAGCGGTTGCCCGGCATCCTGCCCGAGCTCGGCCCCGAGGACGCGCTGGCGGTGACGGCCATCCACTCCGTCCTGGGCGCGCTCCCGACCGACGACTCGCTGGTGGACCGGCCGCCCTTCGTGGCGCCGCACCACACCGCCTCCACAGCGGCCGTCGTCGGTGGCGGATCGCGGGCGGTCCGACCCGGCGCCGTCTCGCGTGCGCACCACGGCGTGCTCTTCCTCGACGAGGCCCCGGAGTTCCGGCGGGACGTCCTCGACGCCCTGCGTCAGCCGCTGGAGTCCGGCGAGGTCGTGGTGGCCCGCGCCGACCGGCACCTCAGGCTTCCGGCGCGCTTCCAGCTCGTGCTCGCCGCGAACCCCTGCCCCTGCGGCAGCTCCGGGGGAGAGTGCGTGTGCGCGCCGTTCCGGCGCAACGGCTATCTGGCGCGCCTCTCGGGTCCGCTCCTGGACCGGGTGGACCTCAAGCTGGCGGTGAGCGCGGTGACCCGCACCGACTTGTCGCTGCCCGCCGGCGAGTCCACCACCGTGGTGGCGACCCGGGTCGCGCAGGCGCGACGGCGGCAGCGCGAGCGGTGGTCGGACCTGCCGTGGTCGCTCAACAGCCAGGTGCCGGGTTCGGTGCTCAGGGACGGTCCGTGGCGCCTCGACGCGGCCCGGCGCCGGCCTCTGGAGCTGGCCATGGACCGGGGCGCCCTGACCCTGAGAGGCCTGGACCGCGCCCTCCGGGTGGCGTGGACCCTCGCCGATCTGCGGGGCGTCTCCCGGCCGCAGCTCGAGGACGTCACGCTCGCCCTGGACCTGCGCACCCCGACCGGGGTGAAGGTCGCATGATGGCGTTGGACGAGCGCCGGGCCCGGATCCTGCTGTCCCGGCTGGCCGAGCCCTACGACGAGAAGATCCAAGGGCTGGTGGCCGAGCACGGTGTGCTCGACCTCGTCGGCTATGCGCTGCGCGACGGCCGGACCCCCGACGGGGTGTCGCTGCAACGGCTGGTCGGCCGCTCCCAGGCAGCGCTCGCCCTGGACGACGCCCGGATCGCGCGCTCCCTGGGGGCGCGGCTGCTGGTGCCGGGCGATGGTGAGTGGCCGGCGCAGGTCGAGGAGCTCGGGCATCCGCCCTGGTGCCTGTGGGTGCTCGGGCCAGTCCGGCTGGGCGAGGTGCCGGAGCGTGGGGTCGCCGTCGTCGGGGCCCGGGCCAGCACCGCCTACGGCGACCACGTCACTGCTGGGCTGTGCCTGGACCTCGTGGACCGGGGCTTCACCATCGTCTCCGGTGCGGCCTTCGGCATCGACGCCGCGGCCCACCGGGCCACGCTGTCGGGTGACGGCGTGACCGTGGCCGTCCTCGCCGGCGGTGTCGACGTCGCCTACCCACGCGCCAACGCCGACCTCATCCGGAGGGTGGGCCAGACCGGCCTCCTCGTGAGCGAGACCCCGCCCGGCGGGGCTCCGGCCCGGATGCGCTTCCTCGCGCGCAACCGGCTCATCGCCGCGCTGTCCCTCGGCACCGTCGTCGTGGAGGCCGGGCTGCGCTCCGGGGCCCGGTCGACCGTCAAGCACGCGCGGGAGCTCGGTCGCCACGTCATGGCGGTGCCCGGCTCGGTGCAGAGCCTGCTCTCCCAGGGGGCGCACGCCGAGATCCGGATGGGGGCCGAGCTGGTCACGGACGGAGCCGAGGTCGCCGAGCTGGTGGGCCGGATCGGGCACGACCTGGCGCCGGTCAAGCAGGGACCCCGCCGGGGGGAGGACGCGCTGGCCCCGCAGCTGCGGCGGGTGTGGCAATGGCTCCGCCCCCGCGGCTCCAGCACCGTGGACGAGGTCATGGTCCGGGCCGGCCTGACGCTCGGCGAGACACTCGCCGCCCTGCGGGAGCTGGAGCACGA
Organism: Serinicoccus sp. JS2-9; assembly: GCF_059025165.1. Classification (NCBI taxonomy): domain Bacteria; kingdom Bacillati; phylum Actinomycetota; class Actinomycetes; order Micrococcales; family Ornithinimicrobiaceae; genus Serinicoccus; species Serinicoccus sp. JS2-9. Next base: position 2,985,548 of record NZ_CM180091.1, on the reverse strand, counting down.
CGGCTACGCCGAGGAGCTCCTCGACGGATGGCGGCGGCGCGCAGGTGCGGGACCGTGCTGAGCGCACCCGTGCTGCTCGTGCGGGGTGCCGTGGCACTCCTCCTCGTCGTGGGGGCGCCGCTGACATCAGCGGCGAACGGTGGCTCGGAGACGGCCCGCGCCGGCCTCGTGGCCTCCCAGGTCGTGGCGGTCCGCGCGCTGCCGGCGACGCCCGACCGGGAGCGGACCGCGCGGTGGGGGTGGCCGCTCGCCGGCGCTCCCGAGATCGCGCGCGGCTTCGACCCGCCCGCGGAGCGGTGGGGTGCGGGGCACCGGGGGCTCGACCTCGTCGGGGTGGCCGGAGAGCAGGTCCTCGCCGTCGAGGCCGGGGTGGTGACCTACAGCGGAGTCATCGCCGGCGTGGGAGTCGTGAGCGTGACGCACGAGAGCGGGCTGCGCAGCACGTACCAGCCCGTCGACGACAGGCCCTCCCGAGGCTCCCGGGTCGGTCGCGGCGACGCCATCGGTCGTCTCGCGACCGGTGGCCACTGCCTCGTCCGCGACTGCCTCCACCTGGGCGCGCTGCGCGGCCAGGCCAGCTATGTCGACCCCACGCCGCTGCTGCTCGGGGTCGAGCTCACCCTCCTGCCGGTGCGCGACTGAGGGACACTCGTGCAGGTGACGCTCCCTCAGCACGACCCCCGCACCGGGTCTCGGCCTGACGCCGACCCCGACCGGCATCCCGACACCGGGATGAGCCGGCACCTGGCCCGGGTCATGGACGACCTCGTGACGATTCCGGGCACCCGCATCGGCATCGGTCTCGACGCCGTGCTCGGGCTCCTGCCGGGTGCCGGCGACATCATCGGCTCCGGCATGTCTGCCGTGATCATGTATGACGCAGCGCGCCGCCGCGTGCCGCTGCTGGTCCTGGTCCGGATGGCGTGGAACATGCTTCTCGACGCGGCGCTCGGGCTCGTCCCGGTCGTCGGCGACGCCGCCGACGTCGCCCACCGCGCCAACCGCAAGAACTACCGGTTGCTGCAGGCGGCGCTCGCGGACGGGCAGACCTCGCGGCGGTCCGGGCCGGTCTACCTGCTGCTGGCCGTCCTGCTCATCGTGCTGCCGCTGGCTCTCGGCATCGCCGTCGGCGTGCTCGTCCTGCTCGCGCTCTGGACCCTCCTCACGCGGTAGGGCGATCCTCAGGCGCGGGGGTGGGCCTGACGGTAGGCCGCCCGGAGGCGGTCCACGGAGACGTGGGTGTAGATCTGGGTCGTCGTGAGGCTCGCGTGGCCTAGGAGCTCCTGCACGGTGCGCAGGTCCGCCCCGCCGTCGAGCAGGTGCGTCGCCGCGCTGTGCCGCAGCCCGTGCGGACCCATCGGCGGGGTGTCGGGAAGATGCCGCAGCAGGTCCTGCAGCGTCGAGCGGACCTGGCGCTGGTCGACCCGACGCCCGCGGCGCCCGAGGAAGAGGGCCGGTCCAGACTCGCCCGTCGCGAGACGAGGTCGTCCGTCGGTGATCCATCGGCGCAGGGCCTGCTCGGCCGGGGCGCCGAAGGGCACGATGCGCTCCTTGTCGCCCTTGCCCAGCACCCGTGCCGTGCCGGACTCCAGGTCGACGTCGTCCAGGTCGAGGCCGGTGAGCTCTCCGACCCGCATCCCGGAGGCGTAGAGGAGCTCGAGCATGGCTCGGTTGCGCAGGTGGAGCGGGTCCTCGTCGTCGGCGGCGACCGCCGCCAGGTCCATGAGCTCGGCCGCCTGGGGCGCCCGCAGCACTCCCGGCAGGTGGGAGTCCTTCCCCGGAGCCGCGAGCCGCAGCGACGGGTCGGCCGTCAGCCGACCGGTGCGCTGGGCCCAGCGGAAGAAGGTCTTCGCAGCCGCCGCCCGCCGCGAGAGGGTCGAGCGCGATGCGCCCTCGGCGCCCATCGTGCCGAGCCAGGCCCGCAGATCCGCCAGACGCACGTCCGCGAGGCGGTCGGTGCCGCGCTCGGCCAGGTAGCGGTCCAGCGCGGCGAGGTCGCCCAGGTAGGCCCGGACGGTATGCGCCGAGCGGCCCTTCTCCACGGTGAGGTGCCGCTCGAAGTCGCCGAGGAGCGAGGCACCGCCCCTGAGCGGTCCGGCGCTCACCGCGGTGCCCCTGGTCCCGGGGCCCGCGGCTGCCGGCCCTCAGTGCAGCCGCGACCCGTGGTGGCGCTCGCCTCGGCGCCCCACGCCGCCGACCACGCCGCACGCTGGACCCGCAGCCCGACGGCGCGGTCGTGCACGCCCCGCCCACCGGTGAGCGCAGGCCCGGCGCAGGCAGCCAGCAGCAGGAGGGAGGCGACGAGGAAGGCCATGCCCAGCCCCAGCTGCAGCTCGTAGATCATCCGGCTGACCCCCAGGTGGGCCAGCTGCCACGGCGTCGCCTTCACCAGGTTGCGCAGCCACACCGCACCGGCTCCGGCCGTGCCGCCCGCCGCGTCGGCGACCACCAGCCCGGCCCACCGCTTGCCGAGCGTCGCGCGTCGGCGCGAGCTCTCGGTCACCGAGAGGTAGCACCACCACGGCACCACCGTCAGGAGCGCGAAGACGACGTCGGCGACGAGCAGCTCGCGGACCGACGCGCTCGCCACGCCGGGCAGCTCCAGCAGGGGGACCACCACCGCGCCCACGGCGGTCAGCAGCCCGATCCAGACGCCGATCACCACCCAGTCGCCCAACCACGACCGCACCCGCGCGACCGGAGCGGGCCGCCAGCGGGCGACCGGCGAGGTCGGGGGAGCGGACGTCATACCGCCCAGCGTGTCAGGCTCCGCCCAGGCCCCGGAGCCGACGCGCCGCCTCGCGCAGCACCTCATCGCGCTTGCAGAAAGCGAAGCGCACGAGGCTGCGCACCGGCTCGGGGTCGTCGCAGAAGACCGAGACCGGCACGCCCACGAGGCCGAGCTCCTCGGGGAGGCGGCGGCAAAAGTCCACGGCGTCCTCGACCCCGTGGCCGGCGAGGTCGGCGATGACGAAGTAGGTCCCCTCGCACGGGCTCACGGGCACGTCCACCTCGTCCAGCGCCGCCACGAGCAGGTCGCGCTTGCCCTGCAGCTCGGCCGCGAAGCCGCGGAAGTAGTCCTCCGGCATCCGCAGGCCGTGGGCCACCGCCGGCTGCACATGGGTCACGCCGACGAAGGTGAGGAACTGCTTGACCGCGGCGACCGCGTCGACCAGGCGCGCCGGCCCGGAGACCCACCCCGTCTTCCACCCGGTGAGCGAGAACGTCTTGCCCACCGAGGAGATGGTGAGGGTGCGCTCGGACATCCCCGGCAGGGTCGCGATGGGCACGTGCGCGCGGTCGTCGAAGACGAGGTGTTCGTAGACCTCGTCGGAGATCACGACGAGGTCGCGCTCGCGAGCCAGCGCGGCGATGCCCTCGAGCTCGGCGTGGGTGAAGACCTTGCCCGTCGGGTTGTGCGGGGTGTTGAGCACCAGCGCCCGGGTGCGCCCGGTCACCGCGGCGCGCAGGGCCTCGAGGTCGAGCTCGAGGTCGGGGAAGCTCAGCTGCACGGTGCGTCGCACGCCACCCGCCATGGCGATCGCGGCGCCGTAGGAGTCGTAGGACGGCTCGATGAGCAGCACCTCCTCGCCCGGCTCGATTAGGGCGATGAGCGCGGCGGCGAGCGCCTCGGTGGCACCGACCGTCACCAGCACCTGGGTCGCCGGATCCAGGGGTATGCCGTACCACCGCTCTTGGTGCGCGGCGACCGCCTCGCGGAGCTCGGGCATCCCGCGGGCGGGCGCGTACTGGTTCAGTCCGTCCCGCAGCCCCCTCGCCGCGATCTCGCGCATCTCCTCCGGTCCGTCGGTGTCCGGGAACCCCTGCCCGAGGTTGACCGCGTCGAACTGCAGCGCGCGTTGGGTCATCTCGGCGAAGACACTCGTACCGAACGGTCGTAGCCGCTGGACGAGGGGGTCGCTGCTGCTCGACGGCGTCGTCATCATGGCGCCACCGTAGCGATTCGCTCGGCCGAGCCCTCCTGCCGTACCATGAGACCCACGTGCGCCCCCTCCTGCCCTCGGGCGGGTGAGACGCGCGAATTCGCGCCCGGGCGCGACCGCTCGCACCACCGACCGCCGACGGCGGCCGATGGCTTGGGGGCGGTGGCGCACCCCGCGGTCCCGCACGGCATACCGCCGTCGGGTGGGGAGCGTCCCCGGGCCAGGACACAACTGCAACCGAGAAGAAAGCGAGACCACGGCATGGCCGTCGTCACCATGCGCCAGCTCCTGGAGAGCGGCGTCCACTTCGGGCACCAGACCCGTCGCTGGAACCCCAAGATGAAGCGCTTCATCATGACCGAGCGCAACGGCATCTACATCATCGACCTGCAGCAGTCGCTGACCTACCTCAACGAGGCCTTCGACTTCGTCAAGCAGACCGTCGCCCACGGCGGCTCCATCCTCTTCGTCGGCACGAAGAAGCAGGCTCAGGAGGCCATCGCCGAGCAGGCGACCCGGGTCGGGATGCCCTACGTCAACCACCGCTGGCTGGGTGGCATGCTCACGAACTTCCAGACGGTCTCCAAGCGCCTGGCGCGCATGAAGGAGCTCGAGGAGATCGACTTCGACGACGTGGCCGGCAGCGGCCGCACGAAGAAGGAGCTGCTCATGATGCGCCGCGAGTACGACAAGCTCGCCAAGGCACTGGGCGGTATCCGCGACATGCAGAAGGTGCCCTCGGCCGTCTGGGTCGTCGACACCAAGAAGGAGCACCTGGCCGTCACCGAGGCGCGCAAGCTCGGCCTGCCGGTCATCGCGATCCTCGACACCAACTGCGACCCGGACGAGGTCGACTACAAGATCCCGGGCAACGACGACGCCATCCGGTCCGTCACCCTGCTGACCCGCGTGGTCGCCGACGCCGTCGCGGAGGGCCTCATCGCCCGCTCCGGCGGCAGCAGCGAGGGCGAGTCCGCCGACGAGAGCGCCGCCAACGAGCCGATGGCCGAGTGGGAGCGCGAGCTGCTGTCGGGCTCGGAGTCGCAGGGCACCGAGGCGCCGGCCCCTGCCGAGGCGCCGTCGGAGGCCGCCGAGACCGAGTCGGCCGAGACGGAGGCCGCGACCGGGCCGGCCACCGCCGAGGCGACCGAGGCTGCCGCCGACGAGCCCGCGGAGGCCTCGCCGGCCGCCGAGACCACCCAGTCCTGACCCTCCGCCGACCCCTTCCGAACAGGAGCGAGAAACTCACTCATGGCGAACTACACCGCCGCTGACATCAAGGCGCTGCGCGAGTCCACCGGCGCCGGGATGATGGACGTCAAGAAGGCCCTGGACGAGGCTGACGGCGACACCGCCAAGGCCACCGAGATCCTGCGCGTCAAGGGTCTCAAGGGCGTCACCAAGCGCGAGGGCCGCTCGGCCTCCAACGGCCTGGTCCGTGCCCAGGTCGACGGTGGCGTCGGCACCCTCGTCGAGGTCAACTGCGAGACCGACTTCGTGGCCAAGGGCCCGAAGTTCGGCGAGCTGGCCGACCAGGTCCTGGCCCAGGCCGTCGCCGTCGGTGCCGCCGACGCCGACGCGCTGCTGGCCTCGGAGCTGGACGGCAAGACCGTCAAGGAGGTCCTCGACGACGCCAACGCCGCGATCGGTGAGAAGATCGAGGTCCGCCGCGTGGCCCGGGTCGAGGGCGACCAGGTCGTGTCCTACCTGCACAAGACGAACCCCGACCTGCCCGCGCAGATCGGCGTCCTCGTCGCCACGTCCGGTGGCGACGAGCAGGTGGCCCGCGACATCGCGATGCACGTCGCCGCCTTCTCCCCGTCGGTCCTGACCCGCGACGAGGTCGATGCCGAGACCGTCGAGAACGAGCGCCGGATCGCCGAGCAGACCGCTCGCGAGGAGGGCAAGCCCGAGCAGGCGCTGCCCAAGATCGTCGAGGGTCGGGTCAACGGCTTCTTCAAGGAGAACGTCCTGCTCGACCAGCCGTTCGCGAAGGACACCAAGAAGACCGTCGCCACGGTGGCCGGTGAGGCCGGCGCCGAGGTCACCGGTTTCGCGCGGTTCAAGGTCGGCGTCTGACGCCCGCCTGAGCCACGGCATACCGCAGGGCCGGGTCACCACCGCACGGTGGGACCCGGCCCTCGCGCATGCCCACCCCCTGGGTGACTGCCCGCGCGATATGCCGTGACTGCCCGCGCGGTATGTCGTGTCCGCCCGCGCGGTATGCCGTGACCGCCCGCGCGGTATGCCGTGACCGCCCGCGCGGTATGCCGTGACCGCCCGCGCGGTATGCCGTGTCCGCCCGCGCGGTATGCCGTGACTACCAGCAAACCGTGCGGCCAGTCGCAGCAAACCGTGCGGCCAGTCACGACATATCGTGCGGCCGGTCAGGTGGGGGTGTCGAGGCCGAGGTCGAGGACGGGGGCGCTGTGGGTGATCCAGCCGACAGAGATCAGGTCGACCCCGGTCTCGGCCAGCGCTGGCGCGGTCGCGGCCGTCACCCGGCCCGAGGCCTCGGTCACCATCCGGCCGTCGACGAGCTCGACCGCCTGCGCGAGGACCGGCGGCTCCATGTTGTCCAGGAGCACGGCGTCGACGGCCCGGTCGAGGGAGAGCAGCTCCTCGAGCTGCTCCAGGGTGTCGACCTCGACCTCGACCGACACCAGGTGGCCGACCCGGGCCCGCACCCGCCGGACCGCCTCGGTCACCGATCCCGCCAGAGCCAGGTGGTTGTCCTTGATCAGCACCGCGTCGTCCAACCCGAACCGGTGGTTGACGCCGCCACCGGCGCGCACCGCATACTTCTCCACCGCCCTCAGGCCCGGTGTCGTCTTCCGGGTGCAGCACACCCGCGCCTCGGTATGCGCGATCGCGTCCGCGATCTGAGCCGTGGCGGTGGCCACGCCCGACAGGTGCCCGAGACAGTTGAGGGCGACCCGTTCACCCGTCAGCAGGGCCCGCGCAGGCCCTGAGACGGTGGCGACCACGTCACCCGCTGCCACCCGTGAGCCGTCCGGAAGCGCCACGTCGAGCCGCGCCCCCGGATCGAGGGTGGCGAAGGCGAGTCGCGCCAGGTCCAGCCCGGCCACCACGCCCGCCTCACGCGCGGTGAGCGCGAAGGTCGCGGTGCTCCCGGCCGGCACGGCGGCGTCGGTCGTGAGGTCTCCCGCGCGCCCGAGGTCCTCGGCGAGCGCGGCGCGGACGAGCGACCCGAGCAGCGCGTCGGGGAGCGGGGCCAGGTCGGCCCGGGGGCCGGGCACGCTCATGGTTGTCCGCTCTTCAGGTCCAGGCACCGTGTGGCTCCCCTGGCTGAGGCGGGCCCGCTCGTCCGGGCCAGGCACCGTGTGGCTCGTCGCGCTCATGCGCTCCTCCTCGTGCTCGTCGGCAGCAGATCGTCCAGCGTGATGTGGGTATGCCGTGCCTCACCCGACGCGGCTGCACCCGGGTGGTCGGTGCGCAGGTGGCCGCCGCGCGACTCCTCGCGCACCAGGGCACTGCGGGCGACGAGGAGCGCCACCAGCGTCGGGTCGGCGAGGTCGTCGACACCGCACCGCTCTGCGGCCTCCTGCAGCTGTGTCACCGCCACCTGCAGCCCGTCCCCGTCCCGCACGATGCCCACGTGCCGGTCCAGCAGTGCCCTCAGCTCGGCCGGTGCACCCCGGACGGCACCGCCGGGCTGCATCGCTCGAGAGTCGCTGGCGCCTCGGCCCGACACTCCGGCCGGGGCCGGCCGGACCGTCCCGAGACCCACGACGCCGTGCGCAGACGGTGCCCGGCGGCCGGCGCGCACGTCCTCGGCCACCACCCCGCCCTGCACGACCGCCTCCAGCAGCGAGTTGCTCGCCAGCCGGTTGGCCCCGTGCAGCCCGGTCGAGGCCACCTCACCCAGGGCCCACAGCCCGGGCACCCCGGTGCGACCCGCAGCATCCACGAGCACGCCGCCGCAGTGGTAGTGCGCGGCAGGCCGCACCGGGATCGGCTCACGGGCCGGGTCGATCCCGGCGGCCAGGCAGGCCCGGGCGATCGTGGGGAAGTGCTCCGCAAATCCCTCGCCCACCGCCTCGCGGGCGTCCAGCAGCACGCGTCCGCCGCCCGACAGCTCCGCGTGCACCGCGCGGGCCACGACGTCCCTCGCGGCCAGGTCACCGCCGGGCACCTCTGCGAGCAGTCGGCCGCCCGAGCCGTCCAGCAGCACCGCGCCCGCGCCGCGGACCGCCTCACTGACCAGCGGCATCGGGTCCCGGCCCACGTCGAGCGCCGTGGGGTGGAACTGCACCATCTCCAGGTCCCGCAGCACGGCCCCGGCGCGGGCCGCCAGCGCCAGCCCCGACCCGACGGCGCCGCGCGGGTTGGTGGTGTGCTCCCAGAGCCCACCGGACCCTCCGGTGGCGAGCACGACGCGGCCGGTCTCCAGCACCGTCCGCCCCGACGGTGTCCGCACCACCAGCCCGCCGATCCCGCCGTCGGCAGCGACGACGAGCCGCTCCACCCAGGCCCGCTCAAACACGGTGACCGACGGCGTGCGCCGCACCTGCTCGACGACCGCCCGCATGATCTCCGCGCCGCTGCCATCACCCGCCGCGTGCACGATGCGGTGCCGGTCGTGCGCGCCCTCCAGGCCGAGGACATACGCGTCACCGTCGCGGTCGAAGCGCGCGCCGAGCCCGCTCAGCCAGGCCACCGCCTCCGGCGCCGCCCCGGTCACGGCAGCCACGACGTCGGGGTCGCAGAGCCCGGCGCCGGCCGCGAGCGTGTCGGCGGTATGCCGCTGCGGCGAGTCGTCCGGGCCCAGCGCCGCGGCGATCCCGCCCTGGGCCCACCCGCTCGCCGCACCGCTGCCCAGGGGTGCGCCGCTGAGCACCACGCACGGCTCGGGGGCCAGCCGCAGGGCCGCGGTGAGGCCCGCCAGCCCGGCGCCGACGACGACCGGTCGCCACGTCATACCGCCAGCATCCGCTCGACGGCGAGCCGGGCGCGGTCGGCGACCGCGGGCCCGATGGTGACCTCGTGCGTCATCGTCTCCAACGCGCGTCGGATCGTGGACAGGGAGTTGCGGCGCATGTGCGGGCAGATGTTGCAGGGCCGCACGAAGTCGATCTCCGGGTGCTCGGCGGCGACGTTGTCGCTCATCGAGCACTCGGTGATGAGGGCGACCTGACGCGGCTGCCGGGTGACCACGAAGTCGAGCATCTGCGCGGTCGAGCCGGAGTGGTCGGCCTCGGCCACGACCTCCGGCGGGCACTCGGGGTGGGCGAGGACCACGGCGTCGGGGTGCTCGCGGCGCAGCTGGCGCACATCCGCAGGGGAGAAGCGCTCGTGCACCTCGCAGTGCCCCGCCCAGGTGACCACCTCGACGTCGGTCTGGGCCGCGATGTTCTGCGCGAGGAACTCGTCCGGGATCATGATGACCTTGTCGACCCCGAGCGACTCGATGACCTTCACCGCGTTGCCGGACGTGCAGCAGATGTCGCTCTCGGCCTTGACCTCCGCCGAGGTGTTGACGTAGGTCACCACGGGCACGCCCGGGTGCGCCGCGCGCAGCGAGCGCACGTCCGCGGCGGTGATCGACTCGGCCAGCGAGCACCCCGCGCGCAGGTCCGGGATGAGCACGGTCTTGGCCGGGTTGAGCAGCTTGGCCGTCTCGGCCATGAAGTGCACGCCGGCGAGCACGATGACGTCGGCGTCCACATCCTCCGCCTCGCGCGCCAGGGCGAGCGAGTCGCCGACGATGTCGGAGACGCAGTGGAAGATCTCCGGCGTCTGGTAGTTGTGCGCCAGGACGACCGCGTTGCGTTCCTCCTTGAGGCGACCGATCGCCTCGGCGTCCTCGGCGAAGGCATACCACTCCACCTCAGGTATGACGTGTCGCACCCGGTTGTAGAGGTGGCCGGTGCGTTCGACGGCGGCCGCGGCGGCAGTCGGGTCACTGGTGAGAGCGGTCATGGTCTGCTCCTTCCCGGCTGAGCCGGTTATGCTGACGGTGAGCATTAATACCAGAGGGAGTATATATGCTGCGCGTGAGCATAAGTCAATCGACGGGAGTGTCATGACCACGTCACGGCCGGTGACCAGGCAGGATGACGACGTGGCGAGACATCCGGTGGTGGACGTGGACGACGACCTACGCGCGGAGCTGGTCGCCGTCGTGACGGCCGTGGTGGGTGATACGCCCGTCGTCCTCACCACGGGGGAGCGGCTGCCCTCTGGGCCGCTGCGCTCGGACCACCGCTCCATGCAGGCAGGTCTCTCGGCCTGGGTGGAGCAGCAGACCGGGCACCGGCTGGGCTACGTCGAGCAGCTCTACACCTTCGCCGACGGCGACCCCGGGCAGCGTCGGGCGGTCTCGGTGTCCTACCTGGGCCTCACCCGCACCGACGGCGGCCCGCAGTGGCGGGACTGGTACGACTTCTTCCCCTGGGAGGACCACCGGCCGGTCGCCGACGCGGCCCAGCCCGCGCGTCCCCTTCCCGATGTGGAGATCCAGACCCAGCTCGACCGGTGGATCGGCGAGGGGACAACGGCCCAGCGGGAGGTCCGCGCACGCCGGGCCGACATCTGCTTCGGGCTGGACGGCCGGCCGTGGGCGCCCGAGCTGGCGCTGCAGCGCTACGAGCTGCTCTACGAGATGGACGTCCTACCCGAGTCCCGCACGCTGCGTGGCAGGGTCCCGGGCGACCCGCTCCAGTCCGACCACCGGCGCATCCTCGCCACGGCGCTGTCCCGGCTGCGCTCCAAGATCCAGTACCGCCCCGTCGTCTTCGAGCTCATGCCCGAGGTCTTTACCCTGGGCCAGCTGCAGCGCACCGTGGAGGCGCTGGCCGGCCAGCCGCTGCACAAGCAGAACTTCCGGCGCCTGGTCACCGGCCAGGACCTCGTCGAGGAGACCGGAGAGCGCACGGGGGAGACGGGCGGCCGCCCGGCGCGGCTCTACCGCTTCCGGCGCGCCGTCCTCGACGAGCGCCAGGTCGCCGGCACCAAGCTCCCCACGGGGCGCTGAGCAGCAGGGATCGCCGGGCCGCCGGGCGTGTGGCAGGATCGAGCGACCGCCAGGCACGACCCCTCCAGGGAGGATCCGCATGACGACAGCCCCCACGGTTCCCGCAGCGACGCCCACCTCGACGCCCACCGCGTCCGCCGAGGGCCAGCCCGCCACCGAGGGCGGCGACGCTCCGCGCCGGGTGCTGCTCAAGCTCTCCGGCGAGGCGTTCGGCGGTGGCGGCGTCGGGGTCGACCCGGACGTCGTCAAGCGAATCGCGCACCAGATCGCGGACGCCCACCGCAGCGGCGTCGAGATCGCCGTCGTCGTCGGCGGCGGCAACTTCTTCCGCGGGGCGGAGCTGCAGCAGCGCGGCATGGAGCGGTCCCGCGCCGACTACATGGGCATGCTCGGCACGGTCATGAACTGCCTGGCCCTGCAGGACTTCCTCGAGAAGGAGGGCGTCGACACCCGTGTCCAGACGGCGATCACCATGGGGCAGGTCGCCGAGCCCTACATCCCGCGGCGCGCGATGCGGCACCTGGAGAAGGGTCGCGTCGTCATCTTCGGCGCCGGCGCCGGTATGCCGTACTTCTCCACCGACACCGTCTCGGCGCAGCGGGCCCTGGAGATCCAGTGCCACCAGGTGCTCATGAGCAAGCACGGCGTCGACGGGGTCTACACGGCCGACCCGCGCACCGACTCCTCCGCCCGCAAGCTGGACCAGCTCACCTTCGGCCAGGCGCTCACCAGCAACCTGCGGGTGGTCGACGCGGCCGCCTTCAGCCTGTGCATGGACAACGACCTGCCGATGCTCGTCTTCGGCATGGACGGCGAGGACTCCATCACCCGCGCCATCAAGGGTGAGAGGATCGGCACACTGGTCACGTCGGGCTGAGGCCCCGCGCCGACACCCGCACCACGGGGCGCCCGCCAGGCCGCACCCGGCGTCGCCCCGCACGCCCGCCCGCTACATACCCGAAGGAGCACGATGTCCGAGGTCGTGGAGATGGCCCTCATGGAGGCCGAGGAGAAGATGGACAAGGCGCTGGACGTGGCGCGGGAGGACATGGCCTCGATCCGCACCGGCCGGGCCCACCCGGGCATGTTCACCAAGCTCGAGGTGGACTACTACGGCGCCCCGACCCCGATGCAGCAGCTGGCCAGCTTCAGCATCCAGGACGCCCGCACCGTGCTCATCACGCCCTACGACAAGAGCGCGATGAAGGACATCGAGAAGGCGCTGCGCGAGTCGGACCTGGGGGCGAACCCCAGCAACGACGGCAACGCCATCCGCATCGTCATGCCGCAGCTGACCGAGGAGCGGCGGCGCGACTACATCAAGCTCGCCCACGCCAAGGGCGAGGACGCTAAGGTCTCCGTGCGGCACATGCGCCGCCACGCCAAGGACCAGATCGACAAAGCCGTCAAGGACGGCGAGATCGGTGAGGACGAGGGCTCGCGCGCGGAGAAGGAGCTCGAGGCCCTGACCAAGCGCCACGTCGAGGCCGTCGACGAGATCCTCAAGCACAAGGAGACCGAGCTGCTCGAGGTCTGAGCAGCGACGGGGCCCGACGAGAGCACCGCAGATGACCGAGCCGACGCCTGGCGCACCGGCCGCCGAGCAGCCGCTGACCCGGCGGGCCGCGCGGGCGGCCCGTGCCGCCGCCCGCACGGACAGCCGTGGGGACGGCCCCACCCCCCGGGCCGGGCGCAACCTGCCCGCGGCGATCGGCGTCGGCGTCGTCCTCGTGCTGGTGATCCTCGCCAGCCTCGTCTTCGCGAAGGTCGCCTTCGTCTACCTGGTCATGGCCGCCGCGGTCGTGGGGGTGTGGGAGCTGGACCAGGCCCTGCGCAGCGGGCGCGTGGATCCGCCCCTGCCGCCGGTGCTGGCGTCCGTGGGGCTCATCCCGCTCGCCTACTACGGCGGTGCCGACGCGCTCGCCGTGGGCTTCGCCGCAGCTGCCGCGCTGGTGCTGCTCTGGCGCAGCGTCGGGTCCCTGGAGCACGCGATCCGCGACATCGCCGGCGGGGTCTTCATCGTCGCCTACGTCCCGCTGCTGGCCGCCATCGCCTCCCTCATGGTGGCGCAGCCGGACGGCGTCGCGCGGATCATCACCTTCATCCTGGTCACCATCGCCTCCGACACCGGGGGGTATGCCGTCGGCGTCCTGCGTGGGCGCACCCCCATGGCACCGTCGTTGTCGCCGAAGAAGTCGTGGGAGGGCTTCGCGGGCTCGGTGGTGACCAGCGCGGTGGTGGGGGCCCTCGCGGTCACCCTGCTGCTCGACGGCGCCTGGTGGGCCGGCACCGTGGTCGGGGCAGTGGCGGCCGCCTTCGCGACCGTCGGCGACCTCGCCGAGTCGGCGATCAAGCGCGACCTCGGCATCAAGGACATGGGCAGCATCCTGCCGGGTCACGGCGGCGTCATGGACCGCCTCGACTCCCTCGTCGTCACCGCCCCCGTGTGCTGGGCCCTGCTCCACCTGCTGGTCTGAGCACCGCTCACCACGGGCCGGTCTGCGACACTGGTGCGGTCATGAGCACCGATCTCCCCACCCCGACCGCCGACCGCCCCGCCCCTGGTCAACTGACCTTCAGCGCCCCTCGGCGCGGGAAGGCACCGACCCACCTGGCCGACCACGACCTCGCCGGGCGGAAGCGCTGGGCGACCGAGCTCGGCATACCCGGCTTCCGGGCCGACCAGGTGAGCCGGCACTACTTCGAGCGGCTCGTCACGGACCCGGCGGAGATGACGGACCTGCCCAAGGCCGGTCGCGAGGACCTGGTGGCGGGACTGCTGCCGCCGTTGCTCACGCCGGTGCGCACGCTGTCGGCGGACGAGGGCGCCACCCTCAAGCAGGTGCACCGGCTGCACGACGGCGCCATGGTCGAGTCCGTCCTCATGCGCTATCCCGGCCGGGTCACCATGTGCATCTCGAGTCAGGCCGGGTGCGGGATGAACTGCCCGTTCTGCGCCACCGGGCAGGCCGGCCTGACCCGCAACCTGTCCGCGGCGGAGATCGTGGAGCAGGTGGTGGCGGCGGCCCGGGCGTTGCGCCACGGGGAGCTCGGCGGCAGCGACGGGCAGGACCCGGATGCCGCGCTCAGCGCCGCCGACGCCCGCGAAGCGGTGCGCGTGAGCAACGTCGTCTTCATGGGCATGGGCGAGGCGCTGGCCAACTACAAGGCCTCGTTGGGCGCCGTGCACCGCCTGGTGGATACCTCGCCCGAGGGACTGGGCATGTCGGCCCGGGGGATCACGATGTCGACCGTCGGCCTCGTGCCCGGGATCGACCGGCTGGCGGGCGAGGGGATCCCGATGACGCTCGCCCTCTCGCTGCACGCACCGGACGATGAGCTGCGCGACGAGCTCGTCCCCATCAACACGCGATGGAAGGTCGACGAGGCCCTCGACGCCGCGCGGCGCTACTTCGAGGCGACCGGCCGCCGGGTCTCGATCGAGTACGCCCTCATCCGCGACATCAACGACCACGCCTGGCGCGCGGACCTGCTCGGCGACAAGCTCAACGCGCGCGGCCGCGGGTGGGTCCACGTCAACCCCATCCCACTCAACCCGACGCCAGGGAGCAGGTGGACCGCCTCCCGCCGCGGCGTCGAGCAGCAGTTCGTGGAACGCCTCCTGGCGCACGGCATACCGACGACGGTGCGGGACACCCGCGGTTCGGACATCGACGGCGCGTGCGGCCAGCTGGCCGCGACGGTCTGAGCGGGCGCGGAGACCCTCTGACCTCTCACGTTACGTGATCGAAACGTGACGTTCTCGTGATCGACGCGGTCATGCTCTATCGTTGAAGGCGTCAGGGGGACAACGGGGTCAACACCACCATCAACCTCGACAAGGGGTAGTCGTATGTCGTTGACCTCGCTCAACGCTGCCGACCAGCACGATGCACAGACCACGGGTCCAGAGCTGCTCTGGACCGACGACGACCGGGCCAGGGAGGCCTGGAGGGAGCGCGTCACGGGCCTCGGGCTCGCGCACCGGGATCTTCAGTCGCCCTCCCTCACCATGCTCGTCCTGCTCGCCACCCTCGGCGTGCTGCTCTACGCCTCCTTCCTCGCCCGGCCCGAGAACGTCGGCGACCTGCTTCCCTGGGTCCTCGTCGTCGCGTGCGAGACGATCATGATGTTCCAGGTGCTCGTCTCGCTGTGGACCCAGCTGTCCAGCGCACACGAGCCGCGGGACTTCGCCTACCACGCCGCACGGCGTGACCTGTTCATGCCCACCTCGCTGGACCTCGACCTGCCGCTGCACGCCACCGACCGGATGCAGCTGGACGGCCGCCCGGTCACCGTGGACGTCTTCATCACCACCTACGGCGAGGAGCTGGACACGATCCGCGCCACCGCCGAGGCGGCGCGGGACATGAGCGGCGAGCACGTGACCTGGATCCTGGACGACGGGCGGTCGCCGCAGGTGCAGGAGCTCGCCGGCGAGGTCGGCGTGCGCTACCTCACGCGGGAGACCAACGAGGGTGCCAAGGCTGGCAACATCAACCACGGCCTCAGCCGCAGCGACGGGGAGTTCTTCGTCATCCTCGACGCCGACTTCGTCGCCTCGCCCGACTTCCTCGTCGAGACCGTGCCGTTCTTCGCCCAGGACGAGGTCGCCTTCGTCCAGACGCCGCAGGTCTACGGCAACATCCACAACTTCATCTCGCGCGGCGCCGGCTTCATGCAGACGGTCTTCTACTCCCTCATCCAGCCGGGCAAGAACCGCTTCAACTCCGCCTTCTGCGTGGGCACCAACGTCATCTTCCGCCGGTCGGCGGTGGAGGAGGTCGGCGGCATCAGCGAGGACTCCAAGTCCGAGGACATCTGGACCTCCATCCGGCTGCACCAGCTGGGCTACACCTCGATCTACGTGCCCACCGTGCTCGCCATCGGCGACACCCCTGAGACGATCGAGTCCTACACCAAGCAGCAGACCCGGTGGGCCACCGGCGCCTTCGAGGTGCTGCTGCACAACAACCCGCTGCGGGACAAGCGGCTGACGCTGGACCAGCGGCTGCAGTACTTCGGCACCTCGACCTTCTACCTCGGCGGTGTCGTCACGGCGATCCTACTGGTGCTGCCCTCGCTCCAGATCTACCTCGGGCTGACCCCCATCAACCCGACCGTGCCGCTGTGGCAGTGGGCCTTGTTCTACAGCGGCTTCTACGTCATGCAGATCGTCGTGGCCATCTACACGACCGGCCGGTTCCGCTGGGAGACGCTGCTGCTGTCGACCGTGTCCTTCCCCATGGCGCTCCGAGCGCTGTGGAACGCCCTGCGCGGCAAGGACCTGGCCTGGCACGTCACCGGCCAGGCCGGCAAGGCAAACTCGCCGTTCAACTTCATCCTCCCGCAGTTCGTCATGTGGGGGTTCCTCGTCGCCACGAGCGCCGTCGGGATCTGGGTCGCCGAGTGGACCGCCACCCTGTCGATCGCGCTGGGCTGGAATCTGCTCAACACCGGTGTCCTCACCGTCTACCTCGTCATCGCCTGGCGTGAGGCGCGGGCCCTGGCCCGGGCGGGCCGGCCGGTCCGCGGCCGCCGCCGCGCGCGTCGCGCCACCGCCTGAGCGCCGACCCCTCCGGAGCCACGAGCTCCCACACTCCATCCGAACCATCTCCTCCAGAGAGGACGCGTCATCATGCGTGCCCGCAAGATCCTGCAACTCATTCTCGGCCTGGTGGTCGCCGTGGCGATCGCCGCCGTCGGCCTCACCCATGCCTACGACCGCACCCACGCCCTGAGCGCCGAGAAGGCGGTCATCGAGTCCGACGTCTCCATCGTCGGCACCCCCTTCGCGGGGTCCATCTCCGAGATCCTCGTCAGCAGCGGTGAGGAGGTCGCAGAGGGCCAGGACCTGCTGCGGCTGCAGTCACCCACCCTGCAGCAGGCCCGCGAGACGGCCCGCTTCAACGACGAAGGCGTCGGGTACCGCATCGAGGGCGACGACGAGATCGTCTTCCAGGCCACCGCCTCCGGTGTCGTCGGCAGCCTGCCCTTCGGGACCGGCTCCTTCGTGCCGGCGAACACCGAGATCACCCAGATCCAGCTCCAGGACAGCATGCGGGTCCGGGCCGTCCTGCCGATGTCCGCCGAGGACTACTCCCGGCTCTCCGACGGTGGCTCCACTGTCGCCGTGACCCTGCCCGACGGCCGGTCCGTCGACGTGGAGATCTACGAGGTCTCCTTCGAGGAGTCGGACTCCGGGGTCAACGCCATCGTCTTCGCCCGCGGCGACGCGCTGACCCAGGGAGGGGTCGTCCAAGACGGTGCTCCTGTCATGGCGAGCCTCTCGCTGGAGTCCGACGGGGTCGGGGCCTGGGCGGCCTCGGCGCTCGAGGACCTCGTGACCCCCCGTGGAGGTGGCTGACATGCGCTCGACCCACACCTCGCGCCTCATCGCGAGCGCCCTCGCGGCCGGGCTCCTGGCCGCCTGCAGCAGCGGCCAGGACCCCGAGCCGCAGGACACCGGCCCGACACCTGCCGCCAGTGGCGCGGACGGTGCCGACAGTCGTGCCCTGCTGGCCGACGAGCTCGGCGACCTGTCGGTCGCCAGCGGTCCGTGGGCCGGGGAGATCGCCGTCGCCGACGGCGTGCACCCGCCCACCAACAGCTGGATCACGCCCGCCGTCTTCAACCCGGAGGACCGCCCGGTCTTCACCGGTACGCTCAGCGCCCGGCTGAGCGACGACGAGGTCGTCATCGGCCTCCCTCAACCCCAGGCGGCCCCCAAGGTCGTCATGGGGCCCCACCCCGACCACGTGCCGCTCGGTCTGGAGTCCGACTCCTACGAGCTGGTCGCGGCCGACGGGCTCATGGCCAGCGTCGAGTACCGCCAGGGAGACACCCCGGTCGGCACCTTGACGATGGCAGAGGGCTGGCCTTACGTGCAGTTCACCGCGGCCGGCTCGCAGGGCGTCCAGCTTCCGCCGGGAGCGAGCGCCACCGACGGTGGCGTCGAGCTCACCGTCGGGGACGTGCCCTACCAGATCCGCACGGACGGCGAGGTCGACGGGACCACGCTCACCCTCGAGGAGGGCCAGCACCTCTTCGCGTATGCCGTGCCCGAGGACGCCGAGACCGCCGCCGCGCTCGCGGAGGGCGCCCGGCCGCTGGTGTCCGCCGGTGCGGAGTACGCCGTCGGGGAGGACGAGGTCAGCACGACCTACCGCTACGAGACCCAGGGCGGGGACACCGTGATGGCGCTGCTTCCGCACCACGAGGTGCCGGAGGACCAGCAGGTGCTCGCCGGTGGCTACGACAGCGTGCTCGGCCCGGTCCGGCTGCTGGCCGGCAGCCAGGTCGAGGTGAGTGCTCCGACCCTGGACATCACCCCGTCGCTCGACCTCTCCGGTCTGTCGGAGGAGGAGGCGGCGCAGGTCCAGGACCTGCTGGAGCAGGACGTCGCGGAGCTCACGTTCGAGGCGACCGACAGCTACCACGGTGGCAAGGAGCTGCAGCGCGCCGCGAACCTCTACCTCCTGGCCCGCGAGCTGGGGCAGGACGAGCTCGCCACGACCGTGCGCGATGCGCTGGTCGAGCAGCTGGACCAGTGGTTCGACCCGGCCGGGTGCAGCGGTACGACCGAGCGCTGCTTCCGGTACGACGACACCCTGGGAGGCCTGGTCGGAGAGCTCCCGTCGTACGGCTCGGACGAGTTCAACGACCACCACTTCCACTACGGGCACATGCTCTACGCCGCCGGCGTGCTGGCGACGGACGAGCCGGAGCTGGCCGAGGCCTGGGCACCGGTCGCCGACCTCGTGGTGGACGACATCGCCGCGCGGGAGTCCTCGGCGGCATTCCCGCAGCGCCGGGTCTTCGACGAGTGGTACGGCCACTCGTGGGCCTCCGGCACGGCGCCCTTCGCCGACGGCAACAACCAGGAGTCGAGCTCGGAGGCGGTCAACGCCTGGGCGGGTGTCTACCTCTGGGCGACGGCCACCGGGGACGGCGAGGCCGCCGAACAGGCGTCCTGGCTGGCCAGCACCGAGGCCGACACGACCCTGACCTACTGGATCGATCCCGAGCTCCCGGAGGAGTTCGAGGCGCCGTCGGTGAGCCTCAACTGGCAGGGCAAGCAGGACTTCGCCACCTTCTTCAGCGCCGAGCCGTCGGCGGTGGTCGGAATCCAGTTCATCCCGATGACGCCGACGCACGCGACCTATCTGTCGCGGGCGCCGGAGGGCGTCACCGACATGGTCGGGGCGGTCGGGGAGCTCACTCCGGGTCAGCCGCTGGTGGACTACGCCCTCATGGGGCAGGCGGTGGTCGATCCCGAGGCCGCGGCCGAGGCGCTCGGCGACTTCGGGCCGGACGACATCGACCCGGGCAACTCGATGAGCTACCTCACCGCCTTCGTGCTCAGTCGCTGACGACGGTCAGGAGCTCGACCGCCTCGTCGACGGTGTCGACGAGGTGAAGTGCCCGGGTCATCGACCGTCCGGTCGCCAGGGCCTGCAGCAACGGCCACACCGGGAGCCGGTCGGTCCAGTGCTCGACCCCGACGAGGACGAGCGGCGTCTGCCGCTCGTGCTCGTCGCCGTCGGCGCGCGCGGCGTCGACCTCGTAGTAGAGCCGGGTGGCCATCTGGAAGATCTCCTGGACGGTGCCGGCCGCGCCCGGCAGCACCACGACGCCGTCCCGGGAGAGCGCCAGCAGCAGGTCCTCGCGCAGGGCGTTGGAGAAGAACTTCGCGATGAGCTGGGCGAAGGCGTTGGGCGGTTCGTGGCCGTAGTACCAGGTGGGGATCCCGACGCTGCGCAGACCCCGGGGCGCCGCCCCCGCTGCCGCCCGCTGCCGCAGCCGGAGGGCGGGGTCCACCCAGGCGGCCACGTCGGGCGCGAAGTCCGGCACCTGACCGACCCGGTCCAGGGCCCGATCGAGCAGGGTCTCGTCGTCCGCCCACGCACCGAGGTTCGCGGCCTCCATGGCACCGGGCCCGCCGCCGGTGAGCACGACGGCACCGCCCTCGGCGAGCCGATGACCGAGCAGCGCGGCCGCGGCGAACTCGGTGCTGCCCCGGCGCAAGGCGTGCCCGCCCATCACCCCGACGACCCTGCGGCCCTCCAGCACTGCGGTGAGGGCGTCTGACATCGCGTCGTCGTGGATCGCCCGCAGCGCTGTGACGTAGGCGTCGTGCCGCAGCGTGGCGTCCTCGAACCAGCGGTAGGCGTGGGCGTCCACCGTCTCGGCGTAGCCGTCCGCGGCGAGTCCGGCATACAGCTCCTCCGCGGTGTAGAGGTGGCCGCGGTAGGGGTCGATCGGTGCCCTCGGGGCCGCGGGGAAGATCAGCGCCCCCTGCCCCCGCAGGTGCTGCTCCACCTCCGGGTCCAGCTGCCCGCCCAGCACGACGAGGTCGTCCAGGTCGTCGCGGGCCAGCAGCAGGTCGCGGTCACGGGTCAGGTCCAACCCCTGGACCCGCAGCGGTGGCAGCGGACCCTCGTGAGCGAGCCACCGGGCCCACGCGGCCTGGTCCTCCACCTCGCGCCCAGCCACGGGCGCGGACGGTTCGACGCGGGAGTAGCGCACCTCCCGGGTGGGGCCACGCTCCACCGGGACCCGGGACACCCGGTCGCTGACGGGGCACTCGGTGTTCTGCATACCGCCCGACCCTAATCGGGTGTTTGATGGGGGGATGAGCACCGACGCCGTTGCCGACCAGCAGGCCTACCGCGACACCGTGGCCCGGAGCCTGGCCGACCCGCGCGCCTTCTGGGCCGAGGCCGCAGAGCTCGTCGACTGGATCCGGCGCCCCGCCGAGGTGCTCGACGAGAGCAACCCACCCTTCTACCGATGGTTCCCCGGCGGGCGCCTCAACGTCTGCTACAACGCGCTGGACCGCCACGTCGTGCGCGGTCGCGCCGACCAGACGGCGCTCATCTACGACAGCCCGGTGACCGGCACCACGCGGAACTACACCTACGCCGAGCTGCTCGATCTGGTGGCGCGGTTCGCCGGGGTGCTGCGGGACCTGGGCGTGCAGAAGGGCGACCGAGTCGTCATCTACCTCCCGATGGTTCCCGAGGCCGTCATCGCGATGCTGGCCTGCGCGCGCATCGGTGCGGTGCACTCGGTGGTCTTCGGCGGTTTCGCGCCGGCCGAGCTCGCCGCCCGCATCGAGGATGCCGCGCCGAAGGTCGTGGTCTCCGCCAGCTGCGGCATCGAGCCCACGCGGGTCGTGCCCTACAAGCCGATGCTCGACGAGGCGATCGCGCGCTCGGCGCACACGCCGGACCACTGCGTGATCCTGCAGCGCGAGCAGCTGACCGCCGAGATGGGGGAGCGCGACCTGGACTGGGGCCGGCTCATGCACCCCGACGCGGTGGCCCCGGCCGCCTGCGTGCCCGTGGAGGCCACCGACCCGCTCTACGTCCTCTACACCTCCGGCACGACGGGGAAGCCCAAGGGGATCGTGCGCGACAGCGGAGGGTATGCCGTGGCGCTGCGCTGGTCGATGACGCACCTTTATGGCGTCGAGCCGGGGGAGACCTGGCTGTGCGGCTCGGACGTGGGGTGGGTGGTCGGCCACTCCTACATCGTCTACGCGCCGCTGCTCACCGGGGCGACGACGATCCTCTTCGAGGGCAAGCCGGTCGGGACGCCCGACGCGGGTGCCTACTGGCGGATGATCGAGCAGCACCGCGCGGTGGCGGCCTTCACCGCGCCGACCGCGATCCGGGCCATCAAGAAGCAGGACCCGGACGCCGCGCTCGTGGCCGACTACGACCTGAGCTCGTTGCGCGCCCTCTTCCTCGCGGGAGAGCGGCTGGACCCGGACACCTGGGAGTGGGCGACCGAGCACCTCGGGGTGCCGGTCATCGACAACTGGTGGCAGACCGAGACCGGGTGGCCGATCGCGACCAACCCGCTGGGGCTGGCGCAGTTCGAGATCAAGCCGGGCAGTCCCACGCTGCCGACCGTGGGATACGACGTCCGGATCCTGGACGAGCGCGGGGAGCAGGTGTCACCCGGCACCGAGGGGGCGATCTGCCTGCGGCTCCCGTTGCCGCCCGGCACGCTGCCGACCCTGTGGGGCGACGACGAGCGCTACGTCTCGTCCTACCTGTCCGCCTACGACGGCTACTACCTCTCCGGGGACGGCGGCTACCTGGACGAGGACGGCTACGTCTTCGTCATGGGCCGCACCGACGACGTCCTCAACGTCGCCGGGCACCGGCTCTCCACCGGATCGTTGGAAGAGGCGCTGGCGGGGCATCCGTCGGTGGCCGAGTGCGCGGTCATCGGCGTCTCCGACGCGCTGAAGGGGCAGGTGCCGCGGGCCCTCGTGGTGCTCAAGTCGGGTGTCGAGCTGGACGACGCTGGGCGTGAGGAGCTCCGTGCCGAGCTGGTCGAGAGGGTCCGGCAGGAGGTGGGCGCCGTGGCAGCGCTGCGCCAGGTTGACGTCGTGGAGGCGCTCCCCAAGACCCGCTCCGGCAAGATCCTGCGCAAGACCATGCGGCAGCTCGCCGACGGCGCGGACGCGATGGTGCCCTCGACGATCGAGGACCGCAGCGTCCTGGACGACCTGGGGCCGGTGCTGCGCGGGGAGTAGCTCGGTCCCCGCCCCGCTCCACTGCCAGACACCCCGACTGACCACGGGGTAGCACGACCCTCATCGGGAAGTTTGCCGAGGGAGGTCGTGCTATCCCGACGTTGGTCTCGGGGCTGTGGGGGTGCCTGTGGACGACGGCCGACGCGGGACGACCTCAGCCTCTAGCCTCGGAGGCGTGAGGGGTGCCCGGGTGCATCCACGGGGTGAGTCGAGGGGGTCGGACGATGGGTAGTGCCGTCACGGTGGATGCCGCGGCGATGGCCGAGGAGGCTGCGGGGCTCGCGCGGGCGGGTCGCCAGGTCGAGGACGTGGGGGAGGCGTGCCGCCGTGCGCTGCAGCTGGTGGCGGCCGCCGGGGGAGGCGGTACCCTCAGCGCGGCCGCCTCCTCGGCGGCGACGGAGTGGGGACAAGGGTTGGCGCGCGTAGCCCAGCGGGGCAGGTCCCTGGCGATCGCCACCCAGGAGGCGTCGACGGCATACCTGCGGGTCGAGGGGATGCAGACCGCGATGTGGGCGGCGCGCGCGACAGGATGGTCGACCCGGTGAGCTCGTCGGTGCTGCAGGCGTCGCCGGAGGAGCTGCTGCGCGGGGCGAGGGCGCTGCAGCTCGCCGGGGTGGAGCTCGACACGTGGGGCGGGCGCCTGGCGACCTCGACCGTCGTCGGGTGGGGCGGCCTCGCGGCGCTCGCCCAGCAGGCCCGCGCGCAGGAGGTGGGCCGGTTGGTCTCCCAGGCGGCGCGCCCGGCCACGGAGGCGGGCAATGCCGTCCAGCGCTGTGCCGCGGTGGCGGAGACCGCCACGGCGCAGGTGCGCCGCTGGGAGCGCACGCTGGAGGATCTCCAGGCCGAGGACACCGCCCTCCGCGCAATCGCTATCCCGGCGGACCCCGCGACGGCGGCACTCTGGACAGCCCGCCTCGAGGACGTGGAACGCCAGGTCGCCGTCGCGAAGCGACGGATCGCCGAGGCGGAGGAGGAGTTCGCGGCGGCGCAGCAGCGGGCCGCCCACGTGGTCGCCGAGGCGTGGTCGGTGGTCACGGACCTGCGCGAGCTGCGGGACCTGCCGGAGCAGGTGTCGACGGCGGCCCGGTCGACCGTGGCCACGGCGCTGCGGCTGGTCCACACGACGGACCTCGCGGTGGGCCTGGCCCGGGCACGGTGGGCGAGGGCAGGGGTGGTCCGCGCCCAGGCGCTGGCCCGCGCCCGACGGGCGCTCGGCCGGCTCGGGGACCTGACCTGGCACAGGCCGGGAGGCACGGGTCTGCGCGGGGTGCGTCTGGTCCCCGGGCCGGTCGGCCTGGCGATGGCCTGGGCCGGCGCCTGGAGCGACGTCCGGGACGGCGCGGGGTATGCCGGGTGGCGCGGCAGGACGACGCAGATCACCGCGGGTGCCGCTCTGGTCGGTGGTCCCCTGACCCTCGGCGGCATCCTCTATCCACCTCTCGCCGTGGCGGGAGTCGGGATGATCGGGGCCTACCAGGCGTGGATGGCGGGCAATGCGGTCTACGACGGTGTCGGCACCGCGATGCGCTACGCACGCCGCCTCGGGCCCGTGCTCCGCCCGCTGCAGGACCGGGCCAAGGCGGTCGTGGCGACCGCCGGGGCGCGGGCGGCCCGCGGGCTCACCGAGCTGCGCAGCAGCGCGGCGACGACGCTGGCCACGGTCGGACTCCGGGCGGCCGAGCGCGTCGAGGCGGTGCAGGAGTGGGCCGAGCCGGCGCTGCGCGCCGTCGCCGATCCCGAACACCGGGTCATCGGGCTTCCCGCCGGCGGGCCCCTCCAGGTGCCCGGACGCGTGCTGGTCGACCAGGTGGTGGGGCGGCTGCCGGAGGCCGAGGACGTCCGCGAATGGTGGCGGGGGATGGGAGAGCCGATCCAGCTCCCCGATGTGCCGATCGGTCCTGTGCTGCGCGCTCCTGTCGACCTCGGCCGGGTGTGGCCGTGAGTGGGGCAGCGATGGAGGGCGCGGCCGTGAGTGGGGCGGCGCCCGGGCCGCTGCTCGTCCTCACCAGCGTCGAGCTGGAGCTCCTCGAGCGGGCCCATCTCGCCGAGCTGTCCGGGGGTGCCGCGACCCCGCCGGCGCCGACGGAAGGCGGTGCGGGGCGTGCGGAGGCGGGCGGTGCGGCGCCTGCGGAGGGGGCGGGCGATGCGGCGCGTGCGGGCGATGCGGCGCGTGCGGGCGGTGCGGCGCGGGCGGCGGACGGTGCGGCACGTGCGCAGGCGCGGGACTCGCTGGTCGGACGCGGACTGCTGCGGCCCGACGGCGCGCTCGCGTCAGGCTCGGCACCGGCCGAGCTGCTGCGGCTCGTCCTCGACCTGCGCCTCTCGGCTCAGACGGTGGTCGTGGCCGAGCGCTTCCTCGGGGGCGTCGAGGACCGGCCGGACCTGCGCATGCTGCACCTGCTGACCGACGGGGGCGTGGTGGAGGACCTGCACCCGGACGGGCTGCACGGTCTGGAGCTCTGCCTGGACGCGCAGTCGCTCACCAGGGCGGTCGTCGACGCGGTGGTGCCTGCGGACGCCCGTCCGGGGACCGGAGCCTCCCGGGTCGTGGACCTCACCGCGGCAGCCCTGCTCCCCACCCGCCTCGACCACCCGGTCGTGCTGGCCGAGCTCACCCGGGTGCGGGACGGTGCGGCGGCTCCCGAGAGTCGCCTGCTCGCCGCCGGACCGTCCGGGTGCTTCGTGGCAGCCCGCCCCGGTCGCGACGAGGACGGCTGCCGGCTGGTCTTCGACCCGGTGGAGCCGGACCGGGTGGCGGACCTCGTCGGCGGGTGGGTCGAGGACGTGGTCCGTCCTGCGGGCTGACGCGAGGGCCCTACGGTAGGCGCGTGACCTCCCACGACGACGACCTTCTCGCCGCGCGGGACGAGCAGGCCGCCCGGGCCTTCCTCGCCCGCCTCGCGGCCGACCTGATCGCGGCCGGGGAGCCGGTGACCCAGGCCGAGCAGGACGTTCGGCTCCTCGGCCGCCGCGCGGGTCATCCCGACGTCCGCGTGGCGGCGAGCCCCACCGCGGTCTTCCTGGCCCTCGGCGACGGGAGCGCGGCGAGCATCGCCCCCGTGCGCGGCCCGCTGCGCCTGGACCAGTGCGCCGCGGTCCACGACGCCCACCAGGCGCTGTCCGACGGCGCCGTCGGGGTCGCCGAGGCGGCTGGAAGGCTGGACGCGCTGCGGCGCATCCAGCACCCCTACCCTGCCTGGGTCCGACACGTGGGCCTCATGGCGGTCTCGGTCGGCATCGGGCTGATCCTGCAGCCCGGACTGCCGGACCTGGCCGCCGCCGCGGTGGCCTCGCTCCTCGTCAGCCTGCTGATGACCCAGGCCGGCCGGCACAGCCTGCTGGGGGGGCTGCTGCCCTCGGTGGCCGCCTTCACCGCGGGCGTGGTCGTCTTCGGCGGCTACGAGCTCGGCCTGCTGGAGGGCCCCTTGCGCACCGTCATCTGCCCGTTGGCGGTGCTGCTGCCGGGTGCGCTGCTCGTCACCGGGGTCAGCGAGCTGGCCCGGGGGGCGATGGTCGCCGGCAGCTCACGGGTGTTCTACGGCGTCGTGCAGCTGGGCTTGTTCTCCCTCGGTCTGGTCGGCGCCGCGATGGTCCTCGACGTCGATGCCGGCGCCTTCGCCAACGTGCGGGTCGACGGTCTTGGCCTGGTCGTCGCGCCCCTGGGCCTCGGCCTCATCGCCCTGGGCATCACCCTGTCCGAGGCGCTGCCGTGGCGCCTGCTGCGCTGGTCGGGGCTGGTCCTCGTGCTCACGTTCTCGGCCCAGCTCGCGGCGCAGCAGAGCGCCTCCTCGCTCCCGCTCGGTGGCTTCACCGGCGCCCTCGTCGCGTCCTTCACGGCGTCCCTGCTCAGCCGGGTGCGCGACGACGTCCCGCGGCTGGTGGCCTTCCTGCCCTCCTTCTGGCTGCTCGTGCCCGGCACCGTCGGCCTCATCGGGGTGAGCCAGATCGGCACCGGGGCCGCGGGGAGCGCCACCCTCCTGGGTGCGACGACCATCGTGGCCGCGATCGCGCTGGGGCTGCTCGTCGGCTCGGCGCTCGCGCTGCCCGTCTCCCGTCCTGCCTCGACCTGGCGCCGGCTGGGAGGTCGGCCGCGACGATGGCGCACAATGAAGAGATGAGCGCACGCACCGTGACCCTGCTGGGGTCGACCGGTTCGATCGGCACCCAGGCGGTCGACGTCATCCGGAGCCACCCCGGGCGCTACCGCGTGCGCGCGCTCTCGGCCGGGGGGAGCGACCTGCCGCTGCTGGCGCGGCAGGCGGTCGCCCTCGAGGTCGACCAGGTAGCCATCGCCCGGACCGACGACGCGGCCCGCACCGACCTCGAGGACGCGCTGGGCGAGGCCGCCCGGCAGGCCGGGCGCGCGGCATACCGGCCGGAGCTGCTCACCGGTCCCGAGGCCGCGACCACGGTCGCCGGGTCGGGAGCCGACGTGGTGCTCAACGGCATCACCGGCAGCATCGGCCTCCGGCCCACCCTCGCCGCGCTGGCGGCGGGGAGCACGCTGGCGCTGGCCAACAAGGAGTCGCTCATCGTGGGCGGAGCCCTGGTCACGACCGCTGCTGCGCCCGACCAGATCGTCCCCGTCGACTCCGAGCACAGCGCCATCGCGCAGAGCCTGCGCGGAGGCCGCAGCAGCGAGGTGCGCCGCCTCGTGGTGACCGCGAGCGGCGGCCCGTTCCGGGGGATGAGCCGCGAGCAGCTGACCGAGGTGACGCCGGAGCAGGCGCTCGCCCACCCCAACTTCGCCATGGGTCGCGTCATCACCACCAACTCGGCGACCCTGGTCAACAAGGGGCTGGAGGTCATCGAGGCCCACCTGCTCTTCGGGGTCCCCTACGACCAGATCGAGGTCGTCGTCCACCCGCAGCAGCAGATCCACAGCATGGTGGAGTTCCACGACGGGTCGACGATCGCCCAGCTCGGGCCCCCGCGCATGCTGGTGCCGATCGCGCTCGGGCTGTCCTGGCCGGAGCGGCTCGAGGACGTCGACGAACCGTGCGACTGGACCCGCGCGCAGTCGTGGGACTTCGCGCCGCTCGACGACGACGCCTTCCCCGCGGTGCGCCTGGCTCGCCAGGTGGGGGAGGCCGGGGGCACCTTCCCCGCGGTCTACAACGCCGCCAACGAGGAGTGCGTGGACGCCTTCCACGACGGCCGGCTGCGCTTCACCGACATCGTGGACACGGTGGCCGTCGTCGTCGAGCGGCACGCCGGGAACGCCACGGCCGCCTCGTCAGTTGACCTCACCGTGGAGGACGTCCTCCACGCCGACGCCTGGGCCCGCACCGCGGCTCGTGACCTGGTCGGCGCGCACACCCCGACCTGACCCGGAGGGATCATGCTCTATCTGCTCGGAGTGCTCGTCGTTCTCGTCGGCATCGGCGTGTCCATCGCGCTGCACGAGATCGGTCACCTCGTCCCGGCCAAGCTCTTCCGGGTGCGGGTGACGCAATACATGGTGGGCTTCGGCCCGACCCTCTGGTCCCGGCAGCGGGGAGAGACCGAGTACGGCGTCAAGGCCATCCCGCTGGGCGGCTACATCCGGATGATCGGCATGTTCCCCCCGCGAGCACAGGACGGGGGAAAGCTGCGGGCCAGCAGCTCCAACCCGATGCAGCTCATGGTCGAGCAGGCCCGCGAGGAGGCGCTGGAGGAGGTCGGTCCCGACGACCAGGACCGCGTGTTCTACCGGCTGCCGGTGTGGAAGCGGGTCGTCATCATGGCCGGGGGGCCGCTGATGAACCTCGTGCTCAGCGCCGGACTCATCACCCTCCTGCTCATGGGTCAGGGCATCCCGGTCGCCACGCCGACGATCAGCCAGGTCTCCGCCTGCGCCAACCAGGACGTCGCGGACGACAACTGCGCCGGTCAGCCCGCGTCCCCCGCCGCCGCGGCCGGCTTCGAGGTGGGCGACACCATCGTCTCGGTCGACGGCACGTCCGTGAGCGACTGGACCGAGACGACCTACGCCATCCAGAACGCCGGTGAGCATGGCGTCTTCGTGGTCGAGCGCGACGGTGCCCGGGAGACCCTCACCGCTGACCTCGTGCTGCGCGAGCGCCCGCTCGTCGGTGAGGACGGGATGGTCGTCCTGGACGACGAGGGGGAGCCGGTCTACGGACAGGTCGGCTTCCTCGGGGCGTCACCGACGCTCGGCCACGAGCAGCAGCCGATCACCGCCGTGCCCGGGGTCGTCGGAGAGATGTTCACCGGCACCGCCGGCATCGTGCTCACTCTGCCGCAGCGGCTGGTCGACGTGGGCCAGGCTGCCTTCGGCGCCGAGGAGCGCGACCCCAACGGCCCCATGTCCGTGGTCGGCGTCGGGCGGGTCGCGGGTGAGGTGACCCAGGACGGCATCGAGGGGATTGTCGAGACCATGGGCGAACGCATGTGGCTGCTGGTCTCGCTGCTGGCGTCCCTCAACATGGCGCTCTTCGTCTTCAACCTCATCCCGTTGCTGCCCCTGGACGGCGGACACATCGCCGGCGCCCTGTGGGAGGCGGTGAAGAAGACCTGGGCCCGGGTGTTCCGCCGCCCGGACCCCGGTCCCGTGGACACCGCGGCTGCGCTGCCCGTCGCCTACGCCGTCGCCATCGGCCTCCTGGGCATGACCGCGCTGCTGATCTACGCCGACATCGTGCGGCCGATCCAGCTGGGCTGAGCCACCCGGCGGACCGTCAGGGAGTCCGCAGGGGCGGGTGCGACAATGAGCCCATGAGTTCTGCTGTCCCCGTGTCCCTCGGTATGCCGTCCGCCCCGCCCCCCGTGCTCGCGCCCCGTCGGCAGACCCGCAAGATCAAGGTCGGCAAGGTCGAGGTCGGCGGCGACGCCCCGATCTCGGTGCAGTCGATGACGACCACGCCGACCACCGACATCAACGCCACCCTGCAGCAGATCGCCGAGCTGACGGCCACCGGCTGCGACATCGTCCGGGTGGCCTGCCCCAGCCAGGACGACGCCGACGCGCTGCCCGCCATCGCGACCAAGTCGCAGATCCCGGTCATCGCCGACATCCACTTCCAGCCGAAGTACGTCTACGCCGCGATCGACGCCGGCTGCGCGGCGGTCCGCGTCAACCCGGGCAACATCCGCAAGTTCGACGACCAGGTGAAGGAGATCGCGGCGGCGGCCAAGGACGCCGGCGTCTCCATCCGGATCGGCGTCAACGCCGGGTCGCTGGACAAGCGCCTGCTGGAGAAGTACGGCAAGCCCACCGCGGAGGCCCTGGTGGAGTCTGCCGTCTGGGAGGCCAGCCTCTTCGAGGAGCATGACTTCCACGACTTCAAGATCTCGGTCAAGCACAACGACCCGGTCGTCATGGTGCAGGCCTACGAGATGCTCTCCGAGCGCGGCGACTGGCCCCTGCACCTCGGGGTCACCGAGGCGGGCCCTGCCTTCCAGGGCACCATCAAGTCCTCGGTCGCCTTCGGCGCCCTGCTGTCGAAGGGCATCGGCGACACCATCCGGGTCTCCCTGTCTGCGCCGCCGGTCGAGGAGGTCAAGGTCGGCAACCAGATCCTGCAGAGCCTCAACCTCAAGCCGCGCAAGCTGGAGATCGTGTCGTGCCCGTCGTGCGGTCGCGCGCAGGTCGACGTCTACACCCTGGCCGACGAGGTCACCGCCGGCCTGGAAGGCATGGAGGTCCCGCTGCGGGTGGCGGTCATGGGCTGCGTCGTCAACGGGCCGGGGGAGGCCCGCGAGGCCGACCTCGGGGTGGCCTCCGGCAACGGCAAGGGCCAGATCTTCGTCAAGGGCGAGGTCATCAAGACCGTGCCGGAGAGCCAGATCGTGGAGACTCTCATCGAGGAGGCCATGCGCATCGCCGAGGAGATGGGCCAGCTGGACGACGACGCGTCGGCCGGAGCCCCCACGGTGACCGTCGGGTAACGCGCCGGCAACACGGGAGCCGGTAACGTCGTGTCATGGCACCGGACCCGATCAGCAGGCAGACCGCCCGCCAGTCGACGTGGCACGACGTGTGTCAGGCCTACCACTTCGTCGAGCGGTCCGACCTCTCCGTGGTCCACGAGCACATGCCCCCGGGGACCTCGGGCAAGCCGCACACGCACGAGCGGTCGCGGCAGTTCTTCTACGTCCTCTCCGGCACGGGCACGATGACGCTCGGCCGCCGCGAGGTGGAGGTGCCGCCCGAGTCCGGCATCGAGGTCCCGCCGCGCACCCCGCACTTCATGCGCAACGACGGCGAGGTCGACCTGGAGATGATCGTGGTCAGCACGCCGAAGGTCACCGGCACCCCGCACGTGCGCCAACGTCCGCTGGCCCGCGATCGCGGTGGCCTGGTCGTCGGCTCGCACCTGCGGCACACCCGGCGCGGCGACCTCACGACGGTGGTGTCCTTCGAGGAGGCGATGGACACCAGCAAGTTCCTGGGCCAGGGAGGGCTGGAGTGGCACACCCAGGCGCTGGGGGACCCGGACGTCGACCACTGGGTCCTCGTGGATCGGCTGGACCGGGTTATCGCCTTCGGGATCCTCATCGGCATCCAGGCATCCGAGGTCGTCGAGATCCGGCGCATGGTGGTGGCCCCCGAAGGGCGGGGTCAGGGGTTGGGCCGGCTGCTGCTGCGGCAGCTCCTCGAGCAGGCGCTCGCCAGCCCGACGGTGCACCGGGTCTGGCTCGACGTCAGCGCCGACAACACCCGGGCCCGCAGCCTGTACCGGACCGTGGGCTTCGTCGAGAAGCCGGCGCCCGGCGACGCGAACCTCTTGGAGAACGGCGTCTACATGGAGTGGTCGGACGCACCGCATACCCTGCTGCGGTGACCACCCCCGGATTCCTCCCGCTGCGCCAGCTCGTCCTCGTCGACCTGCTGGGTCTGCTGCTGGCGGTGCGCCCGGGGGAGCGTACGGTCGTGGCGATCGACGGTCCGGAGGGGAGTGGCCGGGCGCAGCTGGCGGTCGAGCTCGGAGCGCTCGGGCGTCGCCTGGGCGGGCGCGACCTGCAGGTGGTGTCTGCGTCCGCCTACCGGGACGCCCCCTACCACTACGACGTCGACACGCTCCGTCGTGAGGTGCTCTGGCCCTTCTGCGAGGGGCTGGCGCCGGTGGGGTCCGGCCGGCCGGGCAGGCCCCTCCTGCCGGACGCGATGCTGGTGCTGGAGGGCGACTTCCTGCGCCGCCCCGATCTGCGCGGCGAGTGGGCCGCGACCGCCCTGGTGTCGCATGCGGATCCTGGGCAGGACGCGGAGTATGTTGAGGCGCAACGGATCTACCGGCTCCAGTCCCGGACCTGGGCGCCGGACTGGATCGTCGACACCACCGATCCGCAGCGGCCAGAGCTCGTCTGGCCTGACCCGGACGAGCCGCAGTGGTTCGACCAGTGAGGAGAAGTCATGCGTCTGCGCCCCGCGCCCGTGCCCTACCGCGTTTCCCGGACGATCCGCATCGCGGCGTCACCGGAGACGGTGCTCCGCGAGCTGGTGGACTTCCGCCGGTGGCGTGACTGGTCGCCGTGGGAGGGCGTCGACCCCGAGATGGATCGCAGCTACTCCGGCCCACCCTCGGGGGTGGGCTCGGCCTACGTGTGGGAGGGCAACAAGGAGGCCGGGGCCGGGTCGATGCGCATCACGGGGGTGCAGGAGCCGGGCAGGGTGGACATCGCCCTGCGCTTCGACAAGCCGTTCCCCGCCGACAACGATTTCCGTTTCGACCTGGACGCCGAGGACGGCGGTGCGGCCACCATGGTCACCTGGACGATGTCTGGTGAGCACACCGGGGTGATGCGCCTGCTAGGCCGGGTGATGTCGATGGACACGATGGTCGGCAAGGACTTCGAGAAGGGCCTCACCCAGCTCAAGGAGCTGACCGAGTCCTGACGGGAGCGACCGCCTGTGGTCAGAGGACCTTGGAGAGGAACTCCTGGGTGCGGGCCTCGCGGGGGTTGCCGAGCACCTCGCGCGGGTCGCCCTCCTCGCAGATGACGCCGTCGGCCATGAAGACGAGCTTGTCGCCGACCTCGCGGGCGAAGCCCATCTCGTGGGTGACGACCATCATCGTCATGCCCTCGGACGCGAGCGACTTCATGACGTCCAGCACGTCGCCCACGAGCTCGGGGTCGAGGGCCGACGTCGGCTCGTCGAAGAGCATCATGTCCGGGTCCATCGACAGCGCCCGGGCGATGGCCACCCGCTGCTGCTGGCCGCCGGAGAGGTGGGCGGGATAGGCGTCGACCTTCTCCGAGAGCCCCACCCGGTCGAGGTTGCGTCGGGCGATCTCCTCGGCCTCCTTGCGGCCCCGCTTCTTGACCCGCTGCTGGGCGATGGTGAGGTTGCGGAGCACCGTCATGTGGCTGAAGAGGTTGAACTGCTGGAAGACCATGCCGATCCGAGAGCGGACGACGTCGAGCTCGGTCTCCGGGTCGGTGATGTCGATCCCCTCGATGAGCACGTGGCCCGAGGTCGGCTCCTCGAGCCGGTTGACGCAGCGCAACAGGGTCGACTTGCCCGAGCCGGAGGGCCCGATGACGCAGACCACCTGGCCCGCGTCGACGTGGAAGTCGATGCCGGTCAGGACGTGGTTGTCGCCGAAGGACTTGTGCAGGTCGCGGACCTCGATCGCCGGGGCTCCCGGGTCCACTTCCTGCGTCGGGTGGAGGGTGGGGACCATCAGCGGGACCTCTTCTGTCGGCGTTCGAGCCACGCGACGACGCGGGTGAGCGGGAGGGTGATGGCCAGGTAGAGCAGTGCGGCGAAGGTCAGCGAGGTGGCGGTGCCCGCCGAGGGGCCGCTGCTCATGAAGTCGCGCGCCATCACCGTGAGTTCCTTGTCGTTGGCCGCCATCCCGATGACGAAGAGCAAGGAGGTGTCCTTGATGAGGATGACCAGCTCGTTGGTCAGCGGCGGGATGACGATGCGCAACGCCTGCGGCATGACGACCGTGGCCATGGTCCACGCGCCGTTCATGCCGAGCGATCGAGCGGCCTCGGTCTGGCCCTTCGGCACCGCCTCGATGCCCGCGCGCAGCGTCTCGGCCATGTAGGCCGCGGAGACCAGCATGAGCCCGACCAGGCCGGCGCCCACCGGGCCGCCCGGTGGCCGCCATCCGAAGGCGATCGGCACCCCGAAAGCCATGAAGAGGATGACGACCAGCGCGGGCAGCCCGCGGAACAGCTCGATGTAGGCCGTGGCCACCCAGCGGAACGGCGCCACCGGCGCCAGCTTCATGAGCACCAGCACCATCGCCAGCACGAAGCCTCCGACGAAGGAGATCACCGTGTAGAGGATGGTGTTCTTGGCGCCGACGAAGATGAAGTCCTGCCAGGTCTCGGTGAACCCTTCCCGGAGGAAGAAGTTGGCCGAGATCGCCTCCCAGTCCGCGACGAGGACGAAGGCGACGACAAGGAGGACGAACAGGACGTACAGCGTGAGCCGGAAGGCGCGCTGCCGTTGGGTGCGAGTCACGGGAGCAGTCTGGTGGCGGTGCTCAGCCCTCGGAGGTGGCGGAGTCCTCGTCGCCACCCTCGGTGCTGAAGTAGGTGTTGTAGATCTCGTCGTACTCGCCGCTGTCGCGCAGCTCGGTCAACTGCTCGTTGACGGCGTCCACCAGCGCGGTGTTGTCCTGGTTCATGGCCAGGCCGTAGGTCTCGTCGGTGGAGTACTCCTCGACGATCTGGTAGTCGCCGTCGCGCGTGTGCTCGAGGTTGACCGGGAGGTCCTGGAGCAGGGCCTCGACCTGCCCGGCCTGCAGCGCCTGATACATCTCGGCGTCGCTGGGGAAGGAGGTGATCTCGGCGTCCGCGGCGTTCTCCTCGGTGTAGGCCTCGCCGGTGGTGCCCTGCTGGACTCCCACGGTGCGGCCGGTGAGGTCACCGATACCGGTGATGTCCGAGTCGTTCGGGACGAGCAGCGACTGCTGGGAGTCGTAGTAGCCCTCGGAGAAGGCGAGGTTCTCCTGACGCTCCTCGGTGATGGTCATCGCGGACGCGGCCAGGTCGCAGTCGCCGGAGTTGAGCGCCAGCCCGGACTGGAGGGCGTCGAAGGAGGAGTCCTTGATCTCCAGGTCGAGCTCGAGGCCCTCGGCGATCGCGCTGACGATGTCCACGTCGAAGCCGGTGAAGCCGCTCTCGGTGGACTCGTCGAAGTCCTCGAAGGGCGGGTAGGGGACGTCGGAGCAGACGGTCAGGGTGCCCTCGCTGATGAGGTCCAGGTCGGCGGCGGCCGACTCGCCGGAGTCGCCCTCACCACCCGAGCCGCTGTCGGTGCTCTCGGAGCCGCAGGCGCCCAGCGCCAGGACCAGGGCTGCGGTAGTTGCCACGGAGAATGTCGTGTTCTTCATGGCCGCACCATACGTCCGGCCCGGGTGCGCGCGACGCACCCGGGCCGGATCGTGACCTCATCGATACCTATCAGGCGTCGCCCTCGGCCTCCTCGACGGCCTCCTCGGCCGCCTCGGCGTCGTCGTCCATCCAGTCGAAGGTCTTGGTGACGGCCTTCTTCCACTGACGGAAGAGGCGCTCGCGCTCGGCGTCCTTCATCTGCGGGCTCCAGCGCTGGCCCTCCTCCCAGTTGTCGATGACGTCCTGCTCACCGGAGAAGAAGCCGACCGCGATCCCGGCCGCATAGGCCGCACCGAGCGCCGTGGTCTCCGCCACCTTGGGCCGGACGACGTCCACGCCCAAGATGTCGGCCTGGAACTGCATGAGCGTCTCGTTGGCCACCATGCCGCCGTCGACCCGCAGCTCGGTGAGGTCGACGCCGGAGTCGGCGTTCATCGCATCGGCGACCTCCCGGGTCTGGAAGGCCGTCGACTCCAGCGCCGCGCGCGCCAGGTGGTGCTTGTTGACGTAGCGGGTGAGTCCGACGATCGCCCCGCGGGCGTCGTCCTTCCAGTACGGCGCGAAGAGACCGGAGAACGCCGGCACGATGTAGGCACCGCCGTTGTCGTCGACCTCCGTGGCCAGCGCCTCGATCTCCGGGGCGTCCTGGATGAGGCCGATGTTGTCGCGCAGCCACTGCACGAGTGAGCCGGCCACCGCGATCGAGCCCTCGAGGGCATACACCGCCTCCTGGTCGCCGATCTTGTAGCAGACGGTGGTGAGCAGGCCGTTCTCGCTGGGCACGATCTCGGTGCCGGTGTTGAGCAGCATGAAGCAGCCGGTGCCGTAGGTGTTCTTGCTCATGCCCTTCTCGAAGCACGCCTGTCCGAAGGTGGCGGCCTGCTGGTCACCCAGGATCCCCGCGATGGGGACGCCGAGCTTGGTGCTCTCGCCGTAGACCTCCGCCGAGGACTTGATCTCCGGGAGCATGGACATCGGGATGCCCATGTCGGCGGCGACCTCCTCCGACCAGGACAGGGTCTTGAGGTCCATGAGCATGGTGCGCGAGGCGTTGGTGACGTCCGTGACGTGCACCCCGCCGTCGGTGCCTCCGGTGAGGTTCCAGACGACCCAGGAGTCGGTGGTGCCGAAGAGCAGGTCGCCGGCCTCTGCCTTCTCCCGCGCGCCCTCCACGTTGTCGAGGATCCACTTCACCTTGGGGCCGGAGAAGTAGGTCGCCAACGGCAGTCCGCAGATGTGCTTGTACTTGTCGGCGCCGTCGTCGCCACCGAGCTCGGCGACGATCTTGTCCGTGCGGGTGTCCTGCCACACGATGGCGTTGTAGACGGCCTCGCCGGTGTTCTTGTCCCAGACCACGGCGGTCTCCCGCTGGTTGGTGATCCCCACGGCGGCGAGGTCGCCGGTCCCGAGGCCACCCTTGCCGATCGCGGTCCCGATGACCTCCTTGGTGTTGGACCAGATCTCGGCCGGGTCGTGCTCGACCCACCCCGCCTTGGGGAAGATCTGCTCGTGCTCCTTCTGCCCGACCGAGTGGATCTCACCGCTCTTGGTGAAGACGATCGCTCGGGTGCTCGTGGTGCCTTGGTCGATGGACAGGACGTAGTCCGCCATGGGTCTGCTCCTTCACTCCGTTGTGGTCAGGGGAGGTGTGTGCGGTCACGGGAGGGGTATGACGTGCCCGTGGCGGCGGGCCCGCCGCCACGTGGCGCGTCAGAGATACAGCGCGGCGGCGAGGCCGGCGAGGACGCCACCGACCAGCGGGCCCACGACGGGGACCCACGAGTAGCCCCAGTCGCTGCTGCCCTTGCCCGGGATGGGCAGGACGGCGTGCGCGATGCGGGGGCCCAGGTCGCGGGCCGGGTTGATGGCATACCCGGTAGGGCCACCGAGGCTGGCGCCGATGCCGACGACCAGCAGCGCCACCGCCAACGGCCCCAGCCCGGAGGGCGTGCTGCCGAAGACGATGACGACGAAGACCAGGGCGAAGGTGCCGATGACCTCGGTGACGAGGTTCCACCCGTAGCTGCGGATCTCCGGGCCGGTGGAGAAGACCCCGAGCTTGGCGGCCGGGTCGCCGTCGGCGTCGAAGTGCTGCTTGTAGGCGGCCCAGGCCAGGACCGCGCCGAGGAAGGCACCCAGCATCTGCGCGGCGAAGTAGACCATCGCGTTGCCGAAGGTGGCCTCGACCGCAGCCAGCCCTGCCTCGGGGTTGCCGGGGAAGAAGTCCGAGCCGTTGACCCAGAGGCCGACGGTGACGGCCGGGTTGATGTGCGCACCGGACTTGAAGGCCGTGTAGACACCGGCGAAGACACCGAGACCCCAGCCGAAGTTGATGAGCAGCCAGGCGGCGCTCGCGCCACCACCGGTGCCCTTGGTCTTGGGCAGGATCGCGTTGGCGACCACACCGCAGCCGAAGAGCAGCAGCATCATGGTGCCGAGCACCTCAGAGACGAAGATCTCTCCCACGGGGTGTTTCCTTTCGTGTCACGATGCGCCGGGCGGGCGCCCGACGCACACGGGTCAGACGTCGTTGCCCGACCCCATCGCCTGCAGCGGGGCCACCTCGCCGAGGTGGTCGCGCACGCGGGCGGCGCTCTCGTCGTCCGGCTCCTGGGCGGCGGCGATCTCCGCCTCGGCCCGCGAGGTGTAGGCCTCGATCTCGGACTGCTTCTTCTCCGGGCTCCAGCCCAGCTCGGCCGCCGCGATGTCGGCGATCTCCGGGACGGTGGCGAGCCCCTTGTCCGGAGCCTCGTAGATGAGGCGGGTGCGCCGCATCATGAGGTCCTCCAGGTGGAGCACGCCCTCGCTGCGGCAGGCGTAGGCGATCTCGGCCCGCAGGTAGGCGCTGGAGTGCTCCAGGGTCTGCGCGAGCGAGGGGTCGTCGGCGATCATCGTCAGGAGCTCCTCGACGAGAGAGCCGTAGCGGTGCAGCAGGTGCTCGGTCATCTGCTCGGTCCAGCCGAACTCCTCACGCAGCGCGGGCATCCGGCGCCGCATCGCCTCCTCACCGACTGCGCCGAGGAGGGGGATCTGGTCGGTGATGCAGGGCAGCTCCTCGGCCCGGCCGCCGATCGCGAAGTCGACGGCGTCCTTCGCCATGACGCGGTAGGTCGTGAGCTTGCCGCCGCCGATGACGGTCAGGCCGGGGATGGGGTTGGCGACGGTGTGCTCCCGGCTCACCTTCGCCGAGTCCGTCCCCTCCTTGGTGCCCGGCTGCAGCAGCGGGCGGAGGCCGGCATACCAGCCGACGACGTCCTCCCGGGTGAGCGTCGTCTTGAGCACCTCGTTGGCGTGGTCGAGGACGTAGTCGATGTCGGCAGCCGTGGCGACGGGGTTCTGACGGTCCAGCTCCCACGGGGTGTCGGTCGTGCCGAGGATCCAGTAGCGCGACCAGGGGATGAAGAAGAGCACCGACTTCTCGGTCTGGAGGAAGAGACCGGACGTGCCCTGGATGCGGTCGCGCGGGATGACGAGGTGGATGCCCTTGGACGCGAGGACGTTGAGGCCGCCGTCGGTGTCGGCGAGCTCGGAGACGTCGTCGGTCCACACGCCGGTGCAGTTGATGATGTGGCGCGCGCGGCACTCGAAGCGCTCGCCGGTCTCGAGGTCCGCCAGCTCCGCCCCGATCGCGGTGCCGTGCTCGTCCTTGACGATCTTGACCACCTCGGTGCGGCTGGCGGCCTGGGCGCCGTAGGTGTGGGCGGTGCGCACCAGGGTGGACACCAGGCGCGCGTCGTCGACGGTGGCGTCCCAGTACTTCACCGCGCCGATCGCGGTCTCATGCCGCAGGTCGCCGAACTGCTTCTGCAGCCCGCCGCGCGTCGTGTGCTGGTGGATCGGCAGCGCACGACGCCCCGGCATGATGTTGGCGAGGACGTCGTAGAGGGTGACGCCCGCCCCGTAGTAGGCCCGCTGCCAGACGCGGTGCTCCAGCGGGATGAGGAAGGGCATCGGCTTGACGAGGTGCGGGGCCAGCGTCTTGAGCAGCAGCCCGCGCTCGGTGAGCGCCTCGTGCACCAGCTTGAAGTCCAGCATCTGCAGGTAGCGCAGCCCGCCGTGGACCAGCTTGGTGGACCACTGCGAGGTGCCGGACGCCCAGTCCTGGGCCTCGACGATGACCGTGGAGAGTCCGCGGGTGGCGGCGTCGAGCACGGCGCCAGCCCCGGTGACGCCGCCCCCGATCACCAGCACGTCCAGCGGCTCTCCGCCCGATCCGGACTCCTTCAGGACCCTGAGGGCCTCGTCACGGTTCTGTGGCGTGAGTGCGCGTGGCTGCATGGGACACCTTCCTCGAGGTTCGATCCTGCCCCGGCGGGGCTCCTGCCCGCAAGACTGTCACGTCACGGTTCACTCGTCGCGTCAGGCCCGGTGCGGCGGGTCCGTGTCGCCAGGGGCAGCGGGGTGCGGCAGGCTGTGTCCATGCTGCGCACCCTGGGCTCGGGCATGGGGAGCGTGCGGCCCTACGGCCTGCACGACGTCCGCCGTGCCCTCGAGGTGTGCGACGAGGACCCGGTGACGAATGTCTTCGTCGCCGCGCGCATCCAGGAGTCCGGTCTCATCGGCACGCGGGGGCCGCTGTTCGGCTACGAGGCCGGGGGAGAGCACGCGCTGTGCTGGTGCGCGGCCAACGTCGTGCCGGTCGGGGCCAGCCCGCGCGCGATCGGCGCGCTCGCCGCCAAGGTGGTCCGGCGGCGCGCCACCGCCAGCTCGATCTTCGGCCCGGCCGACCAGGTGCTCGATCTGTGGGACCGACTGGCGCGGCACTGGGGGGAGCCGCGGGAGGTGCGGGACAACCAACTCGTCCTCACCATGGCGACGCTCCCGTCCGAGCTCGGTATGCCGGTCGACCCGACGGTCCGCCCCGCCCGGCCGGAGGAGCTGGACCTCGTCGTTCCTGCCGCGGCCGCGATGTTCACCGAGGAGATCGGCTACCCGCCCTACCAGGGGAGCGGCACGGCATACCGGCGCGGTGTCGCAGGACTCATCGAGCGCGGTCACTGCCTGGTGCGGATCGAGCAGGGACGCGTCGTCTTCAAGGCGGACCTGGGCTCGGTGGCGCTGGGGGTGGCGCAGGTGCAGGGGGTGTGGGTGCACCCGGAGTGGCGCGGCCAGGGGATTGCCGCGCCCGCGATGGCGGCCGTCGTGGAGCACACGGTGCGCCACGTCGCCCCGACGGTGAGCCTCTACGTCAACGACTTCAACGCCCCGGCAGTCGCGACCTACCGCCGGGTCGGCTTCGTGCAGACCGGCACCTTCGCCACCGTCCTGCTCTGAGCGCCACCCACACCCAACCTGAGCACAGACGTCGGCGCCACGCGGGGGATCAATCCCCTGCCTGGAGCGGACCTCTTTGCTCAGGTTGAGATCAGGTGAGGCGCTGGTGCAGGAACTCCCAGGCGAGGGCGTGCCAGGTCGCCCACTGCGCCGCGGTGCTGGCGCCGCCGTGGCCCCCCTCGGTGTTCTCCCAGTAGGTCACGTCGTGCCCGTGCTCCTCCAGCAGCGCGGCCATGGTGCGGGCGTGGCCGGGGTGCACCCGGTCGTCCCGGGTGGAGGTCGCGAGGTAGACCGGGGGCGTGGGTCGGGTCGGGTCCAGCCGGTGGTAGGGGGAGTAGGCCTGCAGCCAGGACCACTGCTCGGGGTCGTCGGGGTCGCCGTACTCCGCCATCCATGACGCCCCGGCGAGCAGGTGGGGGTAGCGGGCCATGTCGAGCAGCGGCACCTGGCAGACGAGGGCCCCGAAGTCGTCGGGGTAGGTGCTGAGCATGTTGCCGATGAGCAGACCACCGTTGGAGCGTCCGGTCGCCCCGAGGCGGGGGACGGAGGTGACTCCGCGCGCCACGAGGTCCCGGGCGACGGCGACGAAGTCCTCGTAGGCCCGGTGCCGGTGCTGCTGCAACGCCGCCTGGTGCCACCGCGGTCCGAGCTCGCCACCGCCACGGATCCCGGCGACGACGTGGACGTGGCCGTGCGCCAGCCAGGCGCGCCCGACGATCGGGTCGTAGGCAGGAGTGAGGGCATGTTCAAAGCCGCCGTAACCGTGCAGCACGGCCGGTGTCGAGCCGTCGGAGAGGAGCTCGGCCGGTCCGACCTGCCAGTAGGGCACCGCCGTGCCGTCCGCGGAGGTCGCCCAGTGCTGCGCGACCTCCAGCCCGCTCGCGTCGAAGCGCTCGGGAGCGGTCCTGAGCTGCTCCAGGGAGACCGTCGTCCACGCCGGATCGCTCCCGAGGCGGGCCAGGGAGAGCCTCATCGGCTCGAGGAAGCCGGTCGTCACCACCCACAGGTCGTCGCTGCGGTGGTCGTCCACCGCGGCCACGCTGACCGTGCGCAGCCCCACGTCGAGGTCGGCGGTGAGATCCGTCGTGCTCCACCCCGTCCCGCCGGGCCGGTGCACCTGCACGGTATGCCGCACGTCCACCAGGACCGTCGTCACCAGTGCCGTGTCGGTCCAGGTGTGGTCGACGAGGGCGGATCGGTCGCCGGGGGTGAAGACCGGGGTCCAGGGGGCGTCCGTGGCGCTGTCGAGGACCTCGCTCAAAGGTGCGAGGAGCAGGCTGCCCGCCGCGAAGGTCTCCTCGGCGGGGGACCAGTCGTGCCGGAGCCGGACGGCCACCTGTTCGCCGTGGACGTCGGCCTCCGCGCTCTCCGGCAGCTCGAGCGCCACGGGGCCGTCGCCGGTGAGCAGCAGCGTCCGGCTGCGGTAGAACGCCAGGCCGTGGTGCAGGAGCGTCTGGTCGCGCTCCTGGTCGTGGACGACGAAGAGGCCGAGGTCGTCCTCGCCGATGGTGTGCACGACCTCGGCCTCGCTGATCGGCGTCCCACGACGCCAGAGCCGGACGGTGCGGGGATATCCGGACCGCGTCGCGCCACCGAGGTCGTCGGCGGTGGTGAGGTAGACGTGGTCGCGGTCCCGCCAGGTGAGGCGCCCTTTGGCCTCCGGCTTCGCGAAGCCTTCGGGTGCGGGCACCCAGGTGCCGGTCGTCAGGTCGAGCTCTCGGGTGGTGCCGGCGTCGGAACCGCCCCGCGACAGATGCACCAGCGCGCGGTCGCAGCTCGGGCGCAGCAGGCTGGCCCCCTGCCAGACCCACGGCTCGCCCTCGGCCTCGCTCAGCGCGTCGAGGTCGACCAGCACCTCCCAGACCGGCTCGTCGGTGCGATAGGACTCCCAGGTGGTGCGGCGCCAGACACCGCGCGGGTGGTCGGCGTCGGTCCAGAAGCCGTAGAGCTGGTCGCCGGCCTGCGTCGCCAGCGGTATGCGGTCGCTCGCCTCCAGGGCGTCCTGCAGATCGGCGTGCAGCGTGCGGTAGCGCTCGCCGCTCGCCAGCGCGGTCTCGGTGGCGGCGCTACGTCGTCCCACCCAGGCGAGGGCCTCGGGCGACTCGACCTCCTCGAGCCAGCGGTGCGGATCGGGTGCGGTCTGCGGGTCGGTCACGGGAGTCACCCCATCACACGGACGACGCGACTCGCCGGTAGGGGTGGCGGTTGTCGGAGGGGCACGTTACGTTGACGCCAAGCGGCAGCCCAGCCGCGACGAGAGAGTGACGAAGGAGTCCTCCATGTTCAACAGCAGTCATCGGCGTGCCCTCGGAGTGGCCGCCGCCGCAGCCCTCGTGGGCTCCGGACTGGCCGCGGTGCCGGCACTCGCGGCGCCGCCGTCGGACCGGCCGACGGAGCGCCAGTGCCAGACCCGTGCCAACAAGACCTTCGAGAACTTCCTCGAGTGCGTGACGCTCGAGGGTGCGATGGAGCACCTCGAGGCCTTCCAGCAGATCGCGGACGAGAACGACGGCAACCGGGCCTCCCGCACCTCGGGCTACGACGCCAGCGTCGACTACGTGGCCCAGAAGCTCGAGGCCGCCAACTGGGACGTGGAGGTCGTCCCGTTCTACTACGACGCCCTCGACACCGCGCTGGACCAGCTCGCCCCGGTGCAAGTGGCTCACGCTCACAATCCTGTGACAGGGACCGGTGAGGGAGACGTGACGGCGGACGTGACCGGCGTCGACCTCGCCCTGGCCGAGGACGAGCGCGCTGGCAGCTCGAGCGGCTGCGAGGTGGAGGACTTCGCGGACTTCCCCGAGGGCGACATCGCCCTGGTCCAGCGTGGCGCCTGCTCGTTCGCGAGCAAGGCACTCAATGCCGAGGCCGCCGGAGCCAGTGCCGTCGTCATCTTCAACCAGGGTGACACCGTCGGATCCGGGGACAGGTTCGGGGTGCTCAACGCGACGCTCGGCGGGCCCGATGTGGTCGCCATCCCGGTCGTGGGGACGTCCTTCGACGCGGGCGTGTCGCTGGCCGTGGACGGCTCTACGGCTCGCGTCCAGGTCGACTTCGTCGAAGACGCCGTCGACTACAACGTCATCGCCGAGATGGAGGGTCGCAACGAGGACAACATCGTCATGGCGGGCGCCCACCTCGACAGCGTCACCGTCGGCGCCGGTATCAACGACAACGGCTCCGGCTCGGCCGCCCTGCTCGAGGTCGCCGAGAACATGCGCAAGACCAAGCCGCAGAACACCGTGCGGCTGGCCTGGTGGGGCGCCGAGGAGCTCGGTCTCATCGGCTCCACCCAGTGGGTCAACCAGCGCACCGAGGAGGAGCTCGACGAGATCGCCATGTATCTCAACTTCGACATGGTCGGCTCGCCGAACTACTTCTTCGGGGTCTACGACGCCGACGAGTCCAGCTTCGTGGCTGGGGCGCCCGTCCCCGAGGGCTCGGAGGACATCGAGAAGACCTTCGAGGAGTACTACACGCTGCTGAATGAGCCCTACGACGACTCCGCCTTCAGTGGTCGCAGCGACTACCAGGCCTTCATCAACAATGGCATCCCCTCCAGCGGCCTGTTCACCGGCGCCGAGGTCGTGAAGACCGAGGAGCAGCAGGCGATCTGGGGTGGCGTCGCGGGCGAGTCCTTCGACCAGTGCTACCACCAGGAGTGCGACGACATCGACAACATCGATGCGCACGCCATGGAGGTCAACACCGACGTCATGGCCTATGCCGTCTTCAAGTATGCCGCGTCGACCGAGGGCGTGAACGGTGTGCGGGGTCGCACCGTGCCGGGCAACTTCCAGGTGCCCGAGCCGGCTGGTCCGGAGCACACCTTCGCCGGTCCGCTGGGCGGCGACGCCCCGCACGACCACGACCACGAGGCCGACGAGAGCTGACCGGGTGATCGGTCGGCGTCGCTGACGTCTCCGCCGCGGGCGGTCCACCTCCGGGTGGGCCGCCCGCGGCACGTCCGAGAGCGGTTCTGGAGTCTGACGGGCGTCCTCGGTGAGGCACAGGGGATCGTTCTCGATCGCACCCGAGGTCGTCCGAGCGGCGGTCGCGGTCGGGGCCCAGGACCCCGTCGAGCTCTCCACCCGGCAGGTGGCGCGGGCCGGGCTGGCCGCGACCAAGGTGGTCGTCACCCCGGCAGCGCGCGCTGCCGAGCCGCGTCCCTGGCGCGACCTGGAGGGCAGGCTCGAGCAGGCGCCCCTTGCCGCGCCGGTCCGCGACCTGGCGCGAGCGACCTTCTCCGCCCTGGCGGCCGCCGAGGCGCGCGCCCACGAGGTCGCCGAGGACGACGTGCACTTCCACGAGGTCGGTGCGTGGGACTCTGGCGCCGACGTCGTCGGGGTCGCGGCGGCCCCGCACGACCTGCAGGTCACC
Organism: Serinicoccus sp. JS2-9; assembly: GCF_059025165.1. Taxonomy (NCBI): domain Bacteria; kingdom Bacillati; phylum Actinomycetota; class Actinomycetes; order Micrococcales; family Ornithinimicrobiaceae; genus Serinicoccus; species Serinicoccus sp. JS2-9. Next base: position 2,941,105 of record NZ_CM180091.1, on the reverse strand, counting down.
AGGGTCACCTGCACCCCCGTCGGCCTGGGGTCGGGCACGGTCGCCGCGGAGCACGGCACCGGGGCGGGTAGCCGCGACACTTCGGGCCGCGCCAACGTCGTGCGTGTGGTGGTGCACGAGCCATCCACCGGACCGGAGCACGGAGAGGCGGGGCGACGGACCGGGGGAGGCCATGGCGAGGAGCGCCTGGTCGAGATCGCGGCCACCGTGGACGACCTCGACCCCCGGGTCTGGCCCGACGTGATCGGCCACCTGCTCGAGGCACCGGCGCCGAGGGTGAGCTCAGCGTGCCGGACGTGCAGCTGTGGCGGCCGGGAGCGGCATACCTGTATGACCTGGAGCTGCAGCTGGTGGCCGGCGAGGGGGTCGAGGTGCTCGACTCCTTCCACCAGCGGGTCGGGGTGCGCACCGTCGCGGTCGAGGGCACCCGCTTCCTCATCAACGGCGAGCCGTTCTACTTCACCGGCTTCGGGATGCACGAGGACCACGTCACCGTGGGCAAGGCGCACCTCGACGCGCTCATGCTGCGCGACTTCGAGCTGCTGGACTGGATCGGGGCGAACTCGTTCCGCACCTCGCACTACCCCTACAGCGAGGACGTGCTCGACTACGCCGACGAGCGGGGCGTCGTCGTCATCGACGAGACCGCCGCGGTGGGGCTCAACATGGGTCTCGGGGGCGGCATCTTCGGCGGGCAGGGCTACACCACGTTCTCGCCGGAGACGGTCAACGACGTGACCAAGGAGGTGCACGCGCAGCACATCCGGGAGCTGATCGCTCGGGACAAGAACCACCCGAGCGTGGTCATCTGGTCGATCGCCAACGAGCCGGAGAGCGAGACCGAGGCGGCCGAGCGCTACGTCGAGCCGCTCTTCGAGGTGGCCCGGGAGGCCGACCCGACCCGGCCGGTGGGCTTCGTCAACGTCATGCTCGCCCCGCACGGACGATGCCGGGTCAGCCAGTTCGCGGACGTCGTCATGCTCAACCGCTACCACGGGTGGCACGTCGCGACCGGTGACCTCGCCGCGGCCGAGGCCGGCTTCATGGCCGAGCTGGAGGGCTGGGCGAGCGAGGGGAAGCCGATCATCATCACGGAGTACGGCGCCGACACGATGCCGGGGTTGCACCAGCTCCCCGCCGAGCCCTGGTCGGAGGAGTACCAGCGCGACTGCCTTGACGTGCAGCACCGGGTCTTCGACGCGATCGACGCGGTCGTCGGCGAGCAGATGTGGAACTTCGCCGACTTCGCCACGACCTCGGGCATCATGCGGGTCGGTGGCAACAAGAAGGGCGCCTTCACCCGGGACCGGCAGCCCAAGGCCGCCGCGCACCTGCTGCGCCAGCGCTGGCTCGGGATGCGCAAGGGCTGAGCCGGGTCCGTCCCGACGACACACCCGTCCGGACCGGCTCATCCGTGCACGTGCGCGGATGAGCCGGTGCTGCTCGGGCGTGTCGTCGGCCGTCGCGTTCACCGGGCGCCGGGTCACCCTAGGCTGGCGGTATGCCGTTCGACGTCACCGCGGTCCGTGCCGAGTTCCCCGCCCTGGACGGGGGAGTGGCCCACTTCGACGGCCCGGGAGGGTCGCAGACGCCGCGCGCCGTCGCCGAGGCGGTGGCCGCGACGCTGCTGAGCTCGATCTCCAACCGGGGCACCGTGACCGCCTCGGAGCGTCGGGCCGAGGACGTCGTGCACGAGGCGCGGTCGGCGATGGGCGACCTGCTCGGGGTCGAGCCTGGCACGGTGGTCTTCGGCCGCAGCATGACCGCGCTCACCATGGACCTCGCCCGCACCCTGGCCCGCCAGCAGGGCTGGGGTCCTGGCGACGAGGTCGTCGTCACCTCGCTCGACCACGACGGCAACATCCGGCCGTGGGTGAACGCCGCGCTCGCGTCCGGGGCGACGGTGCGGTGGGCCGAGATGGACCCCGCCACCGGAGAGCTTCCGGTCGAGGCGGTCCGCGCGGTGCTGTCGGACCGGACCCGGGTGGTCGCGGTGACCGGTGCCGCCAACCTCATCGGGACCCGTCCCGACGTGCCCGCGATCAGTGCTGCTGCCCACGCGGCGGGCGCCCTGGTGCACGTCGATGCCGTGCACCTGGCTGCCCACGACCGGGTGGACGCGGCCGCCCTCGGCGCCGACCTCATCTCCTGCTCGCCCTACAAGTTCTTCGGCCCGCACCTGGGCGTCCAGGCGGGGCGCGGGGACCTGCTGGAGCAGCTGCGCCCGGACAAGCTGCTGCCCTCGACCGACGCCGTGCCGGAGCGCTTCGAGCTGGGCACGCTGCCGTACGAGCTGCTGGCCGGCGCCACGGCGGCGGTGGACGTCATCGCGTCGTGGGGTGATCAGGGCGACCAGGGCGATCGCTGCGGCGAGGACGGCGGCGCCGGTGTGTCCCGCGCCGAGCGCCTCACCAGCGCCTTCGCGGCGATCGAGGAGCATGAGGACGGCCTGCGCCGCCAGGCGGAAGAGGGCCTGGGCGCGATCCCGGGGCTGACCCTCTGGTCACGGGCCGCCCGGCGCACCCCGACGCTGCTCTTCACCGTCGAGGGGGTCGAGCCGGCCGCGATCCACCGGCACCTCGCCACCCTCGACGTCAACGCCCCGGCCTCGCACTTCTACGCCTGGGAGCTCTCCCACCGGCTCGGTCTGGGCGCGACCGGGGGAGTGCGGGTCGGTATGGCTCCCTACACGACCGAAGCCGAGGTCGACCGGCTGGTCGCGGGGGTGGAGCACGCGGTCGCCGCCGCACGCTGACAGGGTGCCGGGAGGAGGCTCGTCGGACCGCGCGGTCGGCCGCGGTCGGTGCCCACCACGCGGAGGATCCGCTCGGCCGGCAAACCCGTCGAGCCGCGCCGGGGGCGACGGGTACCCTCGTACCGCCGGTGCACACCGGCATACCGCATCACACCCCCTGCCCCACCGAAGGAGTGCACCCACGTGGTCATGCGCCTGTCGACCCTGTTCCTGCGGACTCTGCGCGAGGACCCGGCCGACGCCGAGCTGCCCGGGCACAAGCTGCTCGTGCGCGCCGGCTACATCCGGCGCGCCGCCCCGGGTGTCTACTCCTGGCTCCCGCTGGGGCTGAAGGTGCTGCGCAAGGTCGAGGCGATCGTCCGCGACGAGATGGACGCGATCGGCGGGCAGGAGCTGTCCTTCCCCGCGCTGCTGCCCCGCGAGCCCTACGAGGCGAGCGGCCGGTGGACGGAGTACGGCGACAACCTCTTCCGGCTCCAGGACCGCAAGGGCAACGACATGCTGCTCGGCCCCACCCACGAGGAGCTGTTCACCCTCACCGTCAAGGACATGTTCAGCTCCTACAAGGAGCTGCCGCTCACGCTCTACCAGATCCAGACGAAGTACCGCGACGAGGCCCGGCCCCGGGCCGGGCTGCTGCGCGGCCGCGAGTTCATCATGAAGGACTCCTACTCCTTCAACGTCGACGACGCCGGGCTCGAGGAGGCCTACCAGCGGCACCGCGAGGCCTACGTCAGGATCTTCGACCGGCTCGGCTTCGACTACGTCATCGTGCACGCCGACTCCGGCGCCATGGGCGGCTCGGCCAGCGAGGAGTTTCTCGCCGTGAGCCCCGTCGGGGAGGACACCTTCGTGCGCTGCGAGGCCTCCGGGTATGCCGCGAACGTCGAGGCCGTCGTCGTGCCCCAGGCGCCCGCGGTGGACGCGGCGGTCGTCGAGGCGACCCCGGCCGCCCACGTCGAGGAGACCCCCGACAGTCCGACCATCGCGACCCTCGTCGCCCAGGCCGACGCGCTGCACCCGCGCACCGACGGCCGGGCCTGGACCGCGGCCGACACGCTGAAGAACGTCGTCGTCATGCTCGAGCACCCGGACGGGACGACCGAGCCGCTGGCTATCGGCCTGCCCGGTGACCGCGAGGTCGACGCCAAGCGGCTGGAGGCCCAGGTCGCGCCCGCCGCCTGGCGCCCCTTCGAGGAGGCAGACTTCGCCGCGTACCCGATGCTGGCCAAGGGCTACATCGGGCCCGGGGTCCTGGGGGAGAACCGCAGCAGTGGTATTCGCTACCTGCTCGACCCCTCGGTCGCGGAGGGATCGGCCTGGGTCACCGGCGCCGACGAGCACGGCAAGCACGTCTTCGACCTCGTGCTCGGCCGTGACTTCACGGCCGACGGGACGATCCAGGCGGGCGAGATCCGGGAAGGCGACCCCAGCCCCGACGGGGCCGGGCCGCTCACCCTGGCCCGCGGTATCGAGATGGGCCACATCTTCCAGCTCGGCCGGAAGTACGCCGAGGCCCTGGACCTCCGGGTGCTGGACCAGAACGGCAAGCTGGTCACCGTCACGATGGGTTCCTACGGCGTCGGGGTCTCTCGCGCCGTGGCGGCGGTCGCCGAGGCGACCCATGACGAGATCGGTCTGGTCTGGCCCCGCAACCTGGCGCCCGCGGACGTGCACGTCGTCGCGACCGGCAAGGACCAGGCGGTCTTCGACCACGCCGAGGGTCTGGTCGCCGAGCTCGAGGACGCCGGTCTGGAGGTCATCTACGACGACCGGCCCAAGGTCAGCCCGGGCGTGAAGTTCAAGGACGCCGAGCTGCTGGGCGTGCCCACGATCCTCGTCGTGGGGCGCGGGTTGGCGGACGGGGTCTTGGAGGTGAAGGACCGGCGTAGCGGCGACCGCCGCGAGGTCTCCGTCGACGACGCCGTGGCGAGCGTGCTGGCCGAGGTGCGCGGCAGGGACGCCGGCAGTGCTGCCAGGGGTGCCGGCCTCGCTGCCGACGCGGCCGCTCCCGACGGCGCCTGACGGCATACCCGCGCGTGCTGGAGAGCCTCGACCCGGGCGTCCTCGTCTTCCTCGCCCTCGCCGGACTGGCGGCGGGCTTCATCGACGCCGTCGTCGGCGGGGGTGGCCTGGTGCAGCTGCCGGCGCTCCTCGTCGGCCTGCCCGGCGCCACGCCGGTGCAGCTGCTGGCGACCAACAAGGTGGGGTCGATCTGCGGCACCACGGTGAGCTCGATCACCTATTTCCGCCGGATCCGACCTGATGTGCGCACCGCGATCCCGCTCGCGCTGGCGGCCTTCGCGGGCAGTGCCGCGGGCGCGGCGCTCGCCTTCCTCATCAGCAAGGAGGCGTTCAACCCGATCATCCTGGTGGTGCTCGTCGGGGTCGGGGCCTACACGCTGTTCAGGCCCTCGATGGGCCAGATGCAGGCCCTGCGCTTCGGGCACTCCCGGCGCAAGCACGTCGGCACCGCGGTTCTCATCGGGCTCGTCGTGGGCTCCTACGACGGAGCGCTCGGTCCCGGCACCGGCTCCTTCTTCGTCTTCGCCCTGGTGAGCGCCCTGGGTTACGGCTTCCTCGAGGCCAGTGCCAAGGCCAAGCTGGCCAACCTCGCCACCAACCTGGCCGCCCTGGTCGTGTTCGTGCCGCAGGGCGCGGTGCTGTGGCCGGTGGGGTTGCTGCTCGGGGCCGGCAACATCCTCGGTGGCTATCTCGGTGCGCGGGTGGCCGTCGCGCGGGGGAGCGGCTTCGTGCGGGTCGTCTTCGTGGTCATCCTCGCCGCCTTCATCCTCAAGATCGGTGACGACACCTGGCGCCAGTTCTTCGGGTGAGCCCCCAGTGTGTACGATCGTACGCATGAGTTCGTTGTCGCCGCTCGACCAGCGTGCCCTGGCCGCTGTGGCCGGGCAGTTCTTCGTCAACGGCGCGATGACCGCCTCGTTCATCGCCCGGGCACCCCAGATCCGCGACCGGGTGGGGGTCACGGTCGACGAGTTCGGGCTGATCCTGACCCTGGCCGCGGTGGCCGGTCTCGCCGGCAGCCTGGTCGCCGGGCGCGTCGTGCATGCGCTGTCCACGCGGACCGTCCTGATCGCCGGAGCGGTGCTCCTGGTGGGCGCGCTGCTGCTCATCGGGTGGGCGAGGTCGCCTGTCGTGCTGCTGCTCGGCCTCCTGCTCTACCTGTTCGTCGACGTCATGGTCGACATCTCGATGAACCTGCAGGGCTCGTGGATCAGCGCCCGGCGACGCACCCCGGTGATGAACCGGCTGCACGGGCTGTGGAGCCTGGGCACCTTCGCCGGCGGCCTGGGTGCCGTCGCGGCGAACGCGGCGGGCCTGTCCGTCCTCGCGCATCTGGCGCTGGTGGCAGCGGTCATGATCGGGGCGCTGGTCCTCGTCACCCGCCACCTGCTGCGTCAGGACGAGGATGGCCACGCCGACGCCGACGCCGACCTCGACGCGGCGACGGGTCCGGATCGACCGGCTCGGGCGCTGCCCATGCTGCTGCTCACCCTGGCCGGGATGTTCGCCGTCGTCGCCGAGGTCACGGGCGGCGGCTGGGCGGCCTTCCGGCTCACCGACGACTTCGGCGCCGCGGCTGCCGTCGGGAGCCTGGCCTTCGTCGCCTACACCATCGGCATGACCGCCATGCGCTTCGGCGGCGACTGGCTGCAGCAGCGCCTGGGCCGGGTCGGGCTGCACCGGCTCAGCGTCGGCCTGGCGGCGGCGGGCTTCGTCGTCGCGACGTCGATGCCTGCGGCCGGGGCGGCAATCGTCGGCTTCGTGCTCGTCGGGATCGGGGTGGCGACCTTCATGCCGACCCTCTACGACGAAGCGGCACGACTGCCGGGTCGTCGCGGTGCTGGCCTGGGGGCCATGACCGCAGGGATGCGCGTGGCCTACCTCGTCACCCCGGTCGCCGTCGGCACGCTGGCCGGCACGTCCCTGTCCGTGGGGTCGGCGATCGCGATCTTCACCCTGCCGGCCGTGGTCGGTCTCGTGACGGTCGCCGAGGCAGCACGACGCGTGGGCCGGCGTCGCCAGGTCAGCGTCGACCTGCCGGGCTGACGGGCGCGGCTCCGCACCCGCCCATCAGGTCCACGGTCGCGGTGGTGCGCTCCCACGTCTCGGGAGCGGTCTGCTGCGTGGCGAGTCGGATGATGTGGCTCGGGACGATCTCGGGCGAGATCTCGACCCGCGTGGGCTGGTAGCTCAGCGCGGTGGTGACCACGCCGTCGGCGTCGCGGCGCAGGGTGGCGAGCGCGACCATGCCCTCCTGGGTGGCGGGGATGAGGTTGACGTTGGTCTGCGGGCTCTGGTTGGACAGGAAGTTGCCGAGCCCATAGATCACGTGGCGTCCGGACACCTGCTCGCAGGGCTGGATGACGTGGGCGTGGGTGCCGAGGATGAGGTCGACCGCCCCCGACTCCAGCAGGTCGCGCGCGATCCGCGTCTGGTCCTGGGTCGGCTGCGCCTGGTACTCCTGTCCCCAGTGCATCGAGACGACCACGAAGTCGGCCCCCGCGTCCTGCGCGGCGCGCGCCTGCTCCACGATCCCCTCGCTCCCGAGCACCGGCCACGAGGCCTGCTCCAGCCAGGGCGCCTCCTGGGGGATGTCGGTCGTCGGGGTGCCGGAGTTGGGATAGGTGTAGGTGTAGGCCAGGTGGGCGACCCGCGCTGCTGCGCCCCCGTCGCCGGGCTCGACGTCGTAGATCTCCGCCTCCCCGGCACGCGACTGCTCGGCCTGCGGCCCGGCATACCCCATCCCGGCGTCCCGCAGCACCTGCTCGGTCGCGGCGATGCCGGCCACCCCGCGGTCCATCGTGTGGTTGGAGGCGAAGTCGCAGCCGTCGATCCCGGCACCGGCGAGGGCGTCGGCCATCTGGCGGGGCGTGTTGAAGGACAGGGTGTCCGGCACCGACAGGTTGGTGTTGTCCGGGGACAACGGCGTCTCCAGGTGGCACAGGGCCAGGTCGGCCTCGGTGAGCAGGGGAGCGACGTCCGCGAACATGGGGGAGTAGTCGTAGGCACCCTCCGCGCCGCCGGCATACCAGCTCGCCGACCGGTTGAGGGTGGAGTGGGCGAGGATGTCGCCGGTGGCCGCGAGAGTGATCTCCACCGGCCGGGCCGGGTCGTCCGTAGTGAGCGAGCCGGCCGCGGGATCGTCGGACGAGGCCGTCGCGGCGCCGTCCTCAGGGCCGCTGGCACCAGCTCCGTCGCCGGTCGAGTCCGGCGCAGGAGCCGCGGCGGTCCCGGTGGTGCCGCCCTCGGCAGGTAGGTCCTCGCCGGGGGTGCACGCGGGCAGGCTCACCGCGCAGAGGGCGAGGACGATCGCCCCGGCGGTCCGGGCATCCCTGCGCATCGCTCACCTCGTCGTCCGTGCCGACCTCGTGCCGAGCGTCCCGCGGGGAAGTGGGGCACCGCGCGGGAGCAACTCTGCTCTCAGTGTGGCAGGTGGCCCGGTGCGCTGCTCGGCAGACCGCACGTCGTGCCTCGGCAGACGGTGGCCACCCGAGGATCCGCGCTGCCGAGCGCGCGGTCGCCGTCCACCACGAGGACCCCGACCGGGGTGTGCCGGGCCGCCGTGCCGAGGTCGTCGCGCGTCGCGGTGCCGCCCGCCGCCGCGGAGAGCCGGACGGCCACCGGTCCCGCAGCAAGCTCCTCGGCGGCGACGAGTCCCCAGCCCGCAAATCGCGGAGCCTGGCGGATCAGGGGGGCGAGGTGTCGCAGCGCCCCCCGGGCAGCCTCCAGTCGGCCGCTGTCGGTCGCCTGGGCACCGTGTCGGCCGAGGGCTACGACCAGGCTCGACAGCCCGCCCGGTTCGGCGTTGTCGCCGTCGGCGCGGGGTCGGAGCACGAGGCGCTCGGCGTCGTGCCCGGTAGCCGCGAAGCTCCCGGCGTCCTCGCCGAAGAGCTCGACCGCGCGGTCGAGCAGCGCGCCCGCCTCGTCGAGCCACGTGTCCTCGCCGGTCGCGCGGTGCAGCGCCAGCAGCCCGTCGGCCAGGGCGCCGTAGTCCTCGGCGACGGCCAACGCGCGGCCGACCACACCGTCGCGTGAGCTGCGGCGCAGCCGCCCGTCGACGAGGTGCTCGCGGAGCAAGAAGCTGGCACAGCGCGCCGCGAGGTCGATCCAGTCCTCCTCCTCGAACACCCAGCCCGCGTGTGCCAGCGAGGCGACGAGGAGGCCGTTCCAGGCGGTGACGACCTTGTCGTCGCGCGCCGGTTGCGACCGCAGGCTGCGGGTGACGTCGAGGCGTTGCCGGACTCCGGCCCACCAGGCCGGGTCCTCGGGGTCGGTGCGCAGTTGCAGCGTGGACCTGCCGTGCTCGAAGGTCCCCGAGGGCGTCACGCCGAGCAGGGCGGCGGCGCGCTCGCCGTCCTCCGCGCCGAGGGCCTGCCGCAGCTGGTCGGGAGTCCAGACGTAGGTCGCGCCCTCGACCCCGTCGGTGTCGGCGTCGAGCGAGCTGGCGAACGCCTCCTGCTCGGTCCACAGCTCGCGTAGCAGCCACTCCACGGTCTCACGCACCACGCGCTCGGCGAGGGGCCGGGAGCTGGCGTCCGCGCGCGCGAGGTCGGTGTAGACCCCGAGCAGGAGGGCGTTGTCGTAGAGCATCTTCTCGAAGTGGGGCACGACCCAGGCGCGGTCCACGGCATACCGCGCGAACCCTCCACCGATCTGGTCGTAGAGACCCGACCGCGCCATCGCGGCGCAGGTGTCGCGCACCATCCGCAACGCCTGCTCCTCGCCCGTGCGACCGTGGTGCCGCAGCAGGAAGGCGAGCACCATCGACGGCGGGAACTTCGGGGCCCCGCCGAACCCGCCACACTGGGGGTCGTAGTCCGTGGCCAGCCCAGCCACGGCAGCACTCAGATCGACCTCGTCGATCGCGCCGGGCCGGGGAGACCCTGAGCCGGTGCGTCCGGAGGCCCGGTCGTCGGCCTCCCGTAGTGCCGTCACGACCCGGCCGGCACCTTCGCGCAGCCGCGCGGTGTCGGTCCGCCACTGCTCCCCGGCCGCCCGGAGGAGGCGCAGCAGATCCTCGCGCGGCAGGTAGGTGCCGGCCCAGAAGGGCTCCCCCTCCGGAGTGAGCAGACAGGTCATCGGCCACCCTCCCTGGCCCGTGAGTGCGGTGGTGGCCCCCAGGTAGACCGCGTCGACGTCGGGGCGCTCCTCCCGGTCGACCTTGACGGCGACGAAGCCCTCCCGGAGCACCTCGGCGACCTCGTCGTCCTCGAACGACTCGTGCGCCATGACGTGGCACCAGTGGCACGCGGCATACCCCACCGACAGCAGGACCGGCACGTCCCGACGGCGGGCTTCGTCGAAGGCGTCATCGCCCCACTCCCACCAGTCGACCGGGTTGTCGGCGTGCTGGAGCAGATACGGCGAGGTGCTGGCGGAGAGGCGGTTCACCATGGTTCCAGCCTGACATCCGCAGCGCTAGGGTGAGCAGCCCGACCCCGCCCGTGGGGGTCCCCCTGAACCGAGGTGAGCACGATGTCCCAGACCGAGGGTGAGGGCTACCGCGACCGGATGCAGCAGTGGGACGACCGCCACCGGGGGCTGCACGAGGGTGAGTGGAACGACCAGGCACCGCGACGCGACCCCGTCGACGGCGTCGCCTCCTCCCTCGGCTGCGCGGCGGCGGTGACCCTGCTCCTGGCCCCCGTGGTCCTGCTGGCGCTGGCCGGCCTGGCCCTCCTCCAGACGCTGGGGCGGTTCGGTCCCGAGCTGGAGACGGTCGCGGCGACCCTCGGCGCAGCCGATGCGCCATGGCGCGGGGCCGGCCTGGTGGCCGGAGGGGCGCTGGTGCTGCTGCTCGTCCTGCTCGTGGTGCGAGCGCTCCTGGTGCGGGGGTGGCTGCGGGACCCGAGGGCCGGCCGTGCCGGACTCGTCCTCGCCGTCGTCCCACCGACCCTCGCCTGGTCGTCGTGGTCGGACTGACGCTCGCGGTGGCGGTCGCCCTCGTCGCCGCCGGACAGGGACCGGGAGACACCCCGGGCGGGCCGGTGCCCTCGTGGGCGTGGATCGCCGCCGGCGTCGGAGTGCTCGGGTGGACATCGTGGTTCTCGCTGCGCGCGATGCACCGTGCCACCGCTCGGAAGGCCGGTTGACGGGCCGACTCAGGGGAGGGTCATGCCCGGGTAGGCCTCGTCGTCCCGGCCCAAGCGCCGGCCCCAGCGGGTCGCGTCGGCCACTAAGCGGACGAGCGAGGCGTTCTGGTCCTCGGCGTCGCCGGTGCGCGCGGCGACGGAGAGCACCGCGGGGGCGATGTCGCCGACCAGAGCGCGGGCGAGGTCACGTCGCGCACCCGCGCTGGTCAGCGGCTCGGGCAGGTCGTAGCCCAGCGGCGGCACCGGGGCCGCGTCACCGGCGAGCGTGGTGAGGGAGCGCGTCGCCGCCTGCACCGCGGCGAGCACCTGCTCGTAGCGCTCCCGCTCCTCGCCGTTGGACCGGGCTGCCACCACCTCCAGCCCGAAGACGGCGGGCCGGGTCGTGGCGAGCACGGGCACGGCCGCCGCACCGGTGGGGCCCGCGAGCTCGGGCCACTCAGGAGCAGCCCCGAGCAGGCCGGCGCTCACGGCGTGCTGGGCGGCGAGCGACACCAGGACGGCGCGGTGGGTGGCCGTGGAGCGGCCGACCTCTCTGGTGGCGTCGGCGAGATCGTCACGCAGCTCGCGCCCCAGGTCCAGCGGTGGTACGCCGGGGCCCGCGCTGGTGCTGGCCGCACGGTCGCCGCTCGCGGCGCCGGTCGACGCAGCGGGCTCCTGGGTGCTGGTGGTCGCCTCGGGCAGGGCCGTCCCGGAGAGGATGAGCATCTGGTCCAGCCGGTCCTGCTGGGTCGCCCAGAGGTCCTCGAGCAGGCGGGCCGTATCTCGCTGGCCCGAGGACTCCGGGGCCACCTGCCCCAGCCGCTCGCGGTAGCGGACCACCCGGCCGCGCGCCGCCACCAGCAGGTCGGTGTCCGGCGGCGCCGAGGTGGCCGAGGCGTCGCCGGACGGGTCGGGCGACCACGGCGTGCGCAACCGGTCGCCGCTGCACCCCGTCAGCGTCGCCGCGGCCAACGCCAGCCCACCAGCACGCAGCAGGGCGCGGCGCGAGGGAAGGGTGGCAGGCATGACGCCGATCATCGCAGACGGTAAGGTGGGCGGTCCGGTCGGACCGGCCGGGCACCGACGGGTGCCTCCCGCCCGTGACCCACCTCGGACTTCCAGGATGGGTGCCGGTCCGCGTGACAGCAGAAGAGCAGAGGAGCACCGCATGGACGCCCGGGCAGCCGCCGCGACGATCACGGAGCACACCGCACCGGCGCTCGCGGGATCGGGCGTCGTCATCGACGCCGTGACGGTGCAGGAGGCCGGGAGCCGCCGCCTCGTGCGGGTGCTGCTCGCGCGGGACCTCGCCGACCTGTCGGCCGACGACACCACCAGCCCGGTGGAGCCACTGAGCCTGGACGAGGTCTCCGAGGCGACGCGCACCGTCTCGGCCGCGATGGACTCCTGTGCCGTGATGGGGGAGCGGCCCTACACCCTCGAGGTGAGCTCGACGGGGATCGACCGGCCGCTCACCACCGTCGACCAGTTCCGCCGCAACGTCGGGCGCCTGCTCAAGGTCACGCTCGCCGACGGCACCACGACCACGGCGAGGCTGACCTCCGCCGGCGCCGAGGGTCTCGGTCTGGAGGATCGCCCCGCGCCGCTCCCTCTGGAGGACGTGACCAAGGGTCAGGTCCAGGTGGAGTTCGCCCGTCCCGACGGAAAGGACGTCTGATGGACATCGACATGGCTGCGCTGCGCGTGCTGGAGCGGGAGCGCGAGATCCCCATGGACGTCATCGTGGAGGCGATCGAGCAGGCGCTGCTCTCGGCCTACCAGCGGCTGGAGGGCCACGCCCGTCACGCCCGCGTCGAGCTGGACCGCGCGTCGGGGCACGTCACGGTCTGGGCCCGCGAGGAGCCGCCGGTGCTGGAGGACGGCACCCGTGGCGAGGTCGAGGTCGAGTCGCTGCCGGAGTACGACGACACCCCAGAGGGCTTCGGCCGCGTCGCGGCCTCGACGGCACGCCAGGTCATCACGCAGCGGATGCGCGACCTGGAGGACGACGCGGTGCTGGGGGACTTCCGCGCGCGTGAGGGTGATGTCGCCTCGGGCATCATCCAGCAGTCCAACGACTCGCGCTTCGTCAACGTCGACTTCGGCACCGTGGAGGGCGAGCTCCCCGTCGCCGAGCAGGTGCCGGGGGAGCAGTACCAGCACGGTCAGCGGCTGCGGTGCTTCGTGGTGAGCGCGAAGCGGGGAATGCGCGGCCCGCACATCCTGTTGTCCCGCACTCATCCGAACCTCGTCCGACGACTTTTCGCGCTCGAGGTGCCGGAGATCGCCGACGGGACTGTCGAGATCGCGGCCATCGCCCGCGAGGCCGGGCACCGCTCCAAGATCGCGGTCCGCTCGACCGTGCCGGGCGTCAACGCCAAGGGCGCGTGCATCGGTCCGATGGGTCAACGGGTGCGGGCGGTGATGACCGAGCTGCAGGGAGAGAAGATCGACATCGTCGACTACGACGACGACCCGGCCCGCTTCGTCGCGGCGGCACTCTCGCCGGCGAAGGTCATCTCGGCGCGGGTCGTGGACCCGAAGACCAAGCAGGTGCGCGTCGTGGTCCCCGACTACCAGCTCTCGCTGGCGATCGGACGCGAGGGACAGAACGCCCGCCTGGCCAACCGGCTGACCGGGTGGAAGATCGACATTCGGGCGGACACCGAGGAGGAGCACGAGGCCGCTCAGAAGCCGGCCGGCGGCGGGTCCGAGGCGGGGGCCCCGGCGCCCGGCGTGTAGAGTGGAGGGCACTGTCCGGAACCGTCACACTCCCGTGCGGACCTGCGTGGGATGTCGGGGCCGGACGGACCAGACCGCACTGCTGCGGGTCGTCGCGTCCCAGGACGACACCACCGATCGGTGGGTCGTGCTCCCTGATCCGCGCCGACTCCGTCCGGGCCGGGGTGCCTACCTGCACCTCGACCCTCAGTGCCTGTCGTCCGCGCTCGCCCGTCGTGCGTTCGCCCGGGCCCTCCGCCTTCCGGCGGGGAGCCGGCCGGTTGCCGACGCGGTGCAGAGCTGGCTGCAGGAGCAGTGCACGTGACAGACCGGCCAGGTCGACCGACCTGGCCGCAGCAAGGGCGGATCCCTCCAGGATCTGTCATCGAGGACACCGGAAGCGGGTTTGACGCTGATGAGCACCCGATGAGTACTCAGCGATGAGCACCCACCAGCACTAGTCACGGTGGTCCCCTGTGCGGGGCACGGCCGTGGCGCAACCACCAAGGAGACACCACACCGTGCCAAAGCTCAGGGTTTATGAGCTCGCCAAGGAGCTCGGGGTCGAGAGCAAGGAGCTGCTCGCCCACCTGAAGGACCAGGGAGAGTTCGTCCGGTCGGCGTCGTCGACGATCGAACCCCCCGTGGTCCGCAAGATCCGGGAGAACCCGCCGGCCGCCGCCCAGGGCGCCGACGAGAAGAAGAAGGCCCCCGCCACGCCGTCCGGGACGGCAGCCAAGCCGGGCAAGCCGGCCCAGGCCAGCACCTCGGCGCCGCCGACCCCCGGCCCGGCCCGCCCCGGCGCGCCCAAGCCCGGTCCCGCGGCGCCGGCCACGACACCCGAGCAGGCTGCGCCCGAGCAGGCTGCGCCGGAGTCGGCCGCGCCCACGGCGACCCCCGGCCCGGCACCCACCCCGGGTCCCGCCCCGAATCCGGCCGAGCCGGAGGCCCCGGCGGCCAAGGCCACGCCGAAGGCGCCTCGCCCGGCGGCCAAGCCGGGCGCCAAGCCCGGTCCGCGACCGGGCAACAACCCGTTCAGCTCCAACCAGGGGATGGGTCAGTCCCGCGATCGCCGCGGCGGTTCCGGCGGCGACCGGACCGGCAACCCCCGACCCGGCAACAACCCGTTCGCCACGAGCCAGGGCATGCCGCGACCGGGCGGTACCCGTGGTGGTGGCGGCGACCGTCCGGGCGGTCCCCGCCCGGGTGGGCCGCGCCCCGGTGGGCCGCGCCCGAACCCGGGCATGATGCCCGCGCAGGCGGCCGTGCCGCGTCCGGGTGAGCGCCCGACGCGTGGCGGCGGAGGCCGTGGGCGCCCGGGCGGCGGTCCCGGTGGACCCGGTGGCGGCCCCGGCGGCGGTTTCCGTGGCCCCGGTGGCCGTGGTGGCGGTCCGCGCGGCCGCGGTGGCACCCAGGGTGCCTTCGGTCGAGGCGGCGGGAAGGTCCGCGGGCGCAAGTCCAAGCGCGCCAAGCGCCAGGAGTTCGAGCAGATGCAGGCCCCCGCGATCGGCGGTGTCAGCATCCCGCGCGGCAACGGCGCCACCATCACGGTGCGCCGCGGTGCCTCGCTGACCGACTTCGCCGACAAGATCAACGTCGACCCGGCCTCGCTGGTGACGGTGCTCTTCCACCTTGGTGAGATGGCGACCGCGACGCAGTCGCTCGACGAGGACACCTTCGGGGTGCTCGGTGCCGAACTGGACTACAACATCCGCGTCGTGTCGCCGGAGGAGGAGGAGCGCGAGCTGCTCAGCTCCTTCAACATCGACCTGGAGGCCGAGGCGGACGCCGAGTCTGACGACGACCTCGAGGCACGGCCGCCGGTGGTCACCGTCATGGGTCACGTGGACCACGGAAAGACGCGACTGCTGGACGCCATCCGGCAAGCCGACGTCTCCGCCGACGAGGCCGGTGGGATCACCCAGCACATCGGTGCCTACCAGGTGCACACCGAGCACGAGGGTGCCGAGCGCGCGATCACCTTCATCGACACCCCGGGTCACGAGGCGTTCACCGCCATGCGTGCCCGCGGGGCGAAGGTCACCGACATCGCGATCCTCGTGGTCGCCGCGGACGACGGCGTGATGCCGCAGACGATCGAGGCGCTCAACCACGCCCAGGCGGCCGACGTGCCGATCGTCGTGGCGGTCAACAAGATCGACGTCGACGGCGCCGACCCCAACAAGGTCCGCGGCCAGCTGACGGAGTACAACCTCGTGGCTGAGGAGTTCGGCGGCGAGACGATGTTCGTCGACGTGTCGGCGCGCAACCAGCTCAACATCGACGAGCTGCTCGACGCCGTCCTGCTCACCGCGGACGCGGCGCTGGACCTGCGGGCCAACCCTGACAAGGACGCCCGTGGCGTCGCCATCGAGGCCAACCTCGACAAGGGCCGCGGCGCGGTGGCGACCGTGCTGGTCCAGCAGGGCACCCTGCGGGTCGGCGACTCGATCGTCACCGGCTCGAGCCACGGACGCGTGCGGGCCCTGCTCGACGAGCACGGCCACAACGTCGAGGAGGCCACGCCCTCCCGGCCGGTGCAGGTGCTGGGCCTCGACACCGTCGCGCGGGCCGGCGACACCTTCGTGGTGCCGCCGGACGACCGGACGGCCCGGCAGATCGCGGAGAAGCGTGAGGCTGCCGACCGGCAGGCCGCGCTGGCCAAGTCGCGCAAGCGGATCAGCCTGGAGGACCTCAACCAGGCGCTCGCCCAGGGCAAGGTGGAGACGCTCAACCTCATCCTCAAGGGCGACGTGTCCGGTTCGGTGGAGGCGCTGGAGGACGCGCTGCTGCAGATCGACGTAGGCGACGAGGTCGATCTGCGGATCATCGACCGTGGCGTCGGCGCGATCACGATGAACAACATCAACCTCGCGGTCGCGTCCGACGCGATCATCCTGGGCTTCAACGTCCGGGCCGAGGGGCAGAACGCCGACTACGCCGACAAGGAAGGCGTGGAGATCCGCTACTACTCGGTGATCTACCAGGCCATCGAGGACATCGAGAACGCCCTCAAGGGCATGCTCAAGCCGGAGTACGAAGAGGTCGAGACCGGCAGCGCCGAGATCCGGGAGATCTTCCGCAGCTCCAAGTTCGGCAACGTCGCGGGTGCCCTCGTGCGCGGCGGCGAGATCCGGCGCGGCGCCAAGGCCCGCATCACCCGGGACGGCGTCGTCGTCACCGAGGGCCTGGAGATCGCCGGCCTGCGTCGGTTCAAGGACGACGTCACCGAGGTCCGCGAGGGCTTCGAGTGCGGTATCAACCTGGGGTCGTTCAACGACATCCAGCCGGACGACGTCATCACCACCTACGAGATGCGGGAGATTCCCCGCACCTGATCCCGGTGAGTCCGACGCGCACGACGCGCCCGTCCTCGAGGCCGGGCGCGTCGTGCCGTCTCCGGGTGAGGCCGCACCGTCCGTAGGATGGGCGGGCTCACGACGCACCACGATCCACCGACCCGAGGAGGACCCATGGCCGACCAGGCACGTGCCCGCAGGATCGCCGAGCGGACCAAACAGCTCGTGACCCAGGGGCTGTCCCAGGTGGTCAAGGACGAGCGCGTGGGGTTCGTCACGATCACGGACGTCCGCGTGACCGGAGACCTCCAGCACGCCAGCGTCTTCTACACCGTGCTCGGCACCGACGAGGACCGCGAGACCGCCGCCGAGATCCTCGAGGACTACCGCGGCCGCCTGCGCTCGTTCGTCGGCAAGGGGCTGGGGATCCGGCTCACGCCGACCCTGGAGTTCATCCTGGATGCCCTCCCCGAGGACGCCCAGCACATGGACGAGCTGCTGCGGGAGGTGGCCGCCCGCGACGCGGAGCTGGCCGCCGCCCGGCGTGAGACCGGCTACGCCGGCGAGGCCGACCCCTACCGCAAGCCGCGTGAGGTCGCGCCCGACGCCGAGGGCGCCGATCCCGGATCCGGGGAGCGGTGAGCGATGGCTGGTGAGCGGCTGCCCCCGGTCGGGGACGGGCTGCTCGTGGTCGACAAGCCGACCGGGTGGACCAGCCACGACGTCGTCGCCCGGGCCCGCCGCCTCTGCCGCACCCGCAAGGTGGGGCACGCGGGCACGCTGGACCCCATGGCCACCGGCGTCCTGGTGCTCGGCGTCGGGCGGGGCACCAAGCTGCTGACCTTTCTCGTGGGCGCCGAGAAGGACTACGACGCCACCCTTCGCCTGGGGCAGCGCACCGTCACCGACGACGCCGACGGTGAGGTCATCGAGACGCGGGATGCGGCATACCTCGCCGATGACGCCGTGCGTGCCGCGGTCGTGGGGCTGACCGGCCGGCTCGAGCAGGTGCCGAGCGCCGTGAGCGCGATCAAGGTCGACGGACGACGCTCCTACGCGCGGGTGCGCTCGGGGGAGGACGTCGAGCTGGCGCCGCGACCGGTGACCGTCAGCCGCTTCGAGATCGACGACCTGCGTCGCGACCGGCCTGCGGGAGAGGCGGGTCCGACCTACGTCGACCTCGACGTCGGGCTCACGGTCTCCTCGGGCACCTACGTCCGTGCGCTGGCGCGCGACCTCGGGGCCGCCCTCGGCACCGGTGGGCACCTCACCGCGCTGCGCCGCACCCGGGTCGGCGGGATCACCCTCGCGCACGCCGCGACCCTCGACCACCTCACGGAGCTCGCGGCGCAGCAGGACGGCGTGGCATCCCGGCTGGTGGGTCTGGCCGACGCGGCGCGCGCGACGCTCGCGGTCCGCGAGCTGGACGAGCGGGAGGCACGGGCTCTCGGCTACGGACAGCGGATCGACTCGGCGCAGCCCGGGCGACCGGATCCCGTCGCGGCGCTCGCGCCTGACGGACGACTCGTGGCGGTGCTGGACGAGACCGCCGAGCGGGCGCGGGCGCACGTGGTCCTGGCACCCGCCAGCGACAGTTAGAGTGACGCCGTGCATCGCCTCAGCAGCCTCGAGGACGTCCCCGCAGACCTCGGACCGACCGTCGCCACCCTCGGCAACTTCGACGGCGTGCACCGCGGCCACCGGGCGGTGCTCCGCACCGTCACCGACCTGGCTCGCGAGCGGGGCCTGACGTCGGTCGCCGTGACCTTCGACCCCCATCCCGTCGCCGTGCTGCACCCCGAGCGCGCGCCCAAGGAGATCGCCGGGCTGGAGCACCGGCTCGACCTGCTCGAGCAGGCGGGGCTGGACGCCGTGGTGGTCATCGAGTTCACCAAGGAGTATGCGCGCCTGTCGCCCGAGGACTTCGTGGTCGACACCTTCGTGGACGGCCTGCGCGCAGATGTCGTCGTCGTGGGGCAGGACACGCGCTTCGGGCTCAACAACTCCGGTGACGTCGCGACCATGCGTGAGCTGGGGGAGCTGCACGGTTTCGACGTCGTCGTCCAGGACACCGCCGGCGCGCTCGACGGGGGCCTGCGCACCTGGTCCTCCACCGCGCTGCGGCAGGCGCTCGTGGACGGTGACATGGCCGCCGCCCGGGAGATCCTGGACCGGCCGCACCGCGTCGCCGGCGAGGTCGTGCACGGCCACCACCGTGGACGCGAGCTGGGCTACCCCACCGCCAACCTGTCCTTCGAGAGCACGGGGATGGTGCCTGCGGACGGCGTCTACGCCGGGTGGCTCGAGCGGCCCGCGCTGCGTCAGGGCGACGCCGACCGGCGCCTGCCCGCCGCGATCTCGGTCGGCACCAATCCCACCTTCGACGACGTGGAGCAGCGGACGGTCGAGGCCTACGTGCTCGACCGCACCGACCTGGAGCTCTACGGCGAGGTCGTGTGGATCGACTTCATCGAACGCCTGCGGGGCAACGTGCGCTTCGACTCCCTCGAGGAGCTCATGACCCAGATGGCCCACGACGTCGACCGCAGCCGCGACCTGCTCCTCGCCGGGCCGGGCTAGCCGGGGCCGGCCGATGGCGCACGCCGTGCGCGACCGCTACGCCCGCACTGACTGGGCGCCCTTCGTCGCCGGGCTCGGGCTCAGCCTCGTGGGGGCCCTGCTGGTGTGGTCGGCGACACATACCTCGGTGGGGAGTGCGCTCGCGGTGCGGCACCTGGTCAACGCCGCCATCGGGCTGGCGCTCGCCCTCGCCGTCGTGGCGGTGGACGCACGCTGGCTGCGCGCGGTGGCCCCGTGGATCTCCCTGGCCGGGGTCGCCGGGCTGGTGCTGGTGCTGACGCCGCTGGGGCAGACGGTCAACGGCTCACGGTCCTGGCTGTTCCTCCCGGGCGGCTTCTCGCTGCAGCCGGCGGAGCTGGCCAAGATCGGGCTGGTCATCGGGCTGGCGATGATCCTGGCCGAGGGCCGGGACCCCTACGGTCCGCCCGGCTGGCGTGAGGTCGTCCCGGCCTGGCTGCTGGCCGGGCTGCCGATCGGGCTCATCATGCTGCAGCCGGACCTCGGCAGCGCCCTGGTCCTGGGGGTCCTGACGATCGGCGTCGTCGCGACCTCCGGAGCCTCGTGGCGGTGGACGGCGGCGGCGGTCGCCGGCGCGACGGTCGCCGTCATGGCCGCCCTCGCGGTGCCGCTGCTCGATCCCTACCAGGTGAATCGTCTGCTGGCCTTCCGTGACCCCTCCCTCGACCCGGAGGGCATCGGCTACCAGACGCGGCAGGCGCGGCTGGCGATCGGCTCCGGCGGATGGTCCGGAACGGGGCTCGGTGAGGGGCCGCAGACGCAGGGCGGTTTCATCCCCTTCCAGGAGACCGACTTCATCTTCTCCGTGGCCGGTGAGGAGCTGGGGTTCCTGGGGTGCGTCGGGCTGGTGGTGCTGCTCGGCTTCCTCGTGCTGCGGGCCCTCGTGGTGGGGCTGCGCAGCGAGGACCCCTTCGGTCGCCTGGTCGCGGTCGGGGTCGCGTGCTGGTTCGCGTTCTAGACCTTCCAGAACGTGGGCATGAACCTCGGACTCATGCCGGTGACCGGACTTCCGCTGCCCTTCGTCTCCTACGGCGGATCCTCGATGCTCGCCTGCTGGTTGGCCCTCGGTCTGCTGGCCTGCGCGAGCGCTCGAGACCCCGCTCCGGTGCGTCCACCTTGGTACCGCCCCGCAGACCTGCCAAGATGAGCACCCACTGGACATCCGACGTGAGGAGTTGCCGTGGCCAGCCTCGAAGATGAGAAGCCGAACCATGCTGTGATCGATGACCGCGCCGCGAGTGTGGGGCACCTCTTCCGGGACCGTGTCCGAGCCACGCCCGACGCCGATGCCTTCCTCTACCCGGAGGGCGACTCCTGGCCGGCGCTGTCGTGGCAGCAGGCGGGCGACCGTGCCTATGCCCTCGCGGCGGGCCTCATCGAGCTCGGCATTCAGCCGGAGGAGCGGGTGGCGCTGGCGTGCTCCACGCGGTTGGAGTGGGTGCTGACCGATCTGGCCGTCATGTGCGCGGGCGCGGCGACCACGACGATCTATCCCACGACCCTCTCGGACGACGTGGCCTTCATCATCACCGACTCCGGCAGCCGGGTGGTCTTCGCCGAGGACCAGGAGCAGGTGGAGAAGGTCCTGGAGCACCGGGCCGAGCTCGGGGACGTCCTGAAGATCGTCGTCATCGACGGGCCAGGTGACGGGGGCGACGTCCTCTCGCTCGGCGAGCTGGAGGAGCTCGGGCGGGCCCGGCTCGAGGCCGAGGCCGGCGTGGTGGACGCCCGCATCGACCGCCTGACCCCGGACCACCTGGCCACCATCATCTACACCTCCGGCACCACGGGGCGCCCCAAGGGCGTGCGGCTCCCGCACTCGGCGTGGACCTACGAGGGTGCCGCGGTCGACGCGGTGCACATCCTCAGCTCGGAGGACCTGCAGTACCTCTGGTTGCCCCTGGCGCACGTCTTCGCCAAGTGCCTGCTGGTGCTGCCCCTGCAGATCGGCTTCCCCACGGCGGTGGACGGCCGGGTGGACAAGATCGTGGAGAACCTCGCCGTCGTCCAGCCGACCTTCATGGGCGCCGCACCCCGCATCTTCGAGAAGGCCTACGGCCGGATCACCATGATGATGGCCGACGAGGGCGGCGTGAAGGAGAAGCTCTTCGGGTGGGCCAGCGGGGTCGGCACCGAAGTGGCCCAGATCCGCGCCGCAGGCGGTGAGCCGGGCGGGCTGCTCAAGGCCAAGCACACCGTCGCCGACAAGCTGGTCCTCTCCAAGATCCGGGAGCGCTTCGGCGGCCGCATCCGCTTCTTCATCTCCGGCTCCGCCGTCCTCAACCACGACATCGCCCGGTGGTTCGACGCCATGGGACTCACCATCATCGAGGGCTACGGGCTCACCGAGTCCAGCGCGGCCTCCCTGGTCAACCGGCCTACGCCCGGGATGAACAAGATCGGCACGGTGGGTTGGCCGCTGCCCGGCACCGAGGTCCGGGTCGCCGAGGACGGGGAGCTGCTCATGCGTGGACCGGGCATCATGACCGGCTACCACCAGAACGAGGAGGCCACCGCCGAGGTGCTGGACGACGGTTGGCTCGCGACCGGAGACATCGCGGAGATCGACGCCGACGGCTACGTGCGCATCACCGACCGCAAGAAGGACCTGTTCAAGACCTCAGGTGGCAAGTACGTCGCGCCGTCCCGGATCGAGTCCCTCTTCAAGGGGATCTGCCCCTACGCCAGCCAGCTCATCGTCGAGGGTGACGGCCGCAACTTCGTCTCGGCGCTCGTCACGCTCGACCAGGACGCGATCACCGCCTGGGGTGCCAAGAACGGCATGGCCGGTGACTCCTACGCGCAGATCGTCACCTCGGACGCCGCCCGGACGATGGTTCAGGGCCACATCGACCAGCTCAACGCCCAGCTGGCGCGGCACGAGCAGGTCAAGCAGTTCCACATCCTGGACCACGACCTGTCGATCGAGGACGGCGACCTGACGCCCAGCATGAAGCTCAAGCGGCGCACGGTCACCAAGAAGTACAAGGACCAGCTGGACGCCTTCTACACCCAGTGACCCCTGCGGGTGCTGGACCCGCGGGAGCAGGAGGAGGCGGCCTCAGACGCGGTGCATGGCGGCGAACAGGGCACGGTAGCGCTCGCGGACCTCGTCGGCGCCGTCGGCCTCGCGGGCCCGGAGCTCCTCGGAGGTCGGGACCGGCCAGCCCGGTTCCTCGCCCCGGAGGGTCCACGCCGCCTGACGCGCCGCGCCCAGCGCGACGTACTCGCCCGGCTCGGGCACGACGACAGGCACGCCCAGCAGGTCCACGGCGATCTCCCGCACGGCCCGCGAGGCGACCGCGCCGCCGATGAGGTGCACGCGGTCGACGGTCACGCCCTCCCGCCGCAGGGAGTCGACCCCGGCCCCGACGCCGAGCAGCATCCCCTCGACCATCGCCCGGGCGAGGTTCTCCGGCGTGAGGTTGTCGCGCGTCATACCGGAGAGGGTGCCGGTCGCCTCCGGAAGGTTCGGCGTGCGCTCGCCGTCCAGGTAGGGCAGCAGCGTGAGCCCGCCGGCACCCGGCGCCGCCGCGAGCGCCAGCCGCTCGAGGCCGGCGAGGTCGGTGCCCAGCACGGCGGCGCCGGCGGTGAGCACGCGGGCTGCGTTGAGGGTGCAGACGAGCGGGAGGAAGTGGCCCGTCGCGTCGGCATAGCTCGCGACCTCGCCCGTGGCGTCCGCGCTCGGTGCCTCGTGCCGGGCGAACGCGGTGCCGCTCGTCCCGAGGGACATCACCACGTCGCCGGGTCGCAGCCCCAGGCCCAGCGCCGCCGCGGCGTTGTCGCCGGTGCCCGGACCGAGCAGCGCGCCTGCCCCCGTCGTGCCGGCCTGCTCGGCCGGACCGAGGACCCGGGGCAGAGACAGCTCGCGGCCGGTCGCGAGCCGGACCAGCTCGAGGTCGTAGGCGTCGGTGGCGGCGTCGAAGTAGCCGGTGCCCGACGCGTCGCCGCGGTCGGTGGTCCAGCCCGCCGCCTCGCCCCCGAGACGCCGCGCGATCTGACCGGTCAGCCAGTCGTGGGGCAGGACGCACGTCGCCGTCCTCGCCAGGTGCTCGGGCTCGTGCTCGGCCACCCAGCGCAGCTTGCTGACGGTGATGGCGGCCAACGGCACGACCCCGACCCGCTCGGCCCATGCCTCCGGACCGCCGAGCTCGGAGACGAGCTCCTGCGCCGCCGTGGCGGACCGGGTGTCGTTCCACAGCAGCGCCGGGCGGACCACCCGGTCGTCCTCGTCGAGCAGCACCATCCCGTGCTGCTGGCCACCGACCGAGAGGGCAGCGACGTCGTCGAGCAGGCCGTCGGCGGTGGCCTCCTCGAAGGCCGTCCACCAGTGCTCGGTGTCGACCTCCGTGCCGGCCGGGTGACTCCCGCGCCCCTGCCGCACGATCTCCCCGCTGTCCGCGTCGCAGACGACGACCTTGCAGGACTGCGTCGAGGTGTCGACGCCGGCCACCAGGGTGGCTTCAGCTCCAGTCATGGTCCTCAAGCGTGGTGCGTGCGCCGACCTCGTGCAACCTGGTCAGGAAGTGCGTGTAGGCCTCGGTGAAGCGCTCCTGCTCCGCGAGGTCGCCGAAGAAGGTCTCGTCCTCGAGAAAGGCGAGCGGCTCCTCGCCCTGCCTGGCCGCCGCGGCCATGACCTTGTCCCGGTAGCGGTCCACCACCTCGATCGGCTCGCCCTGCTCGTCGACGCCTTCGGCATACCGCGCCCAGGCGGCCACCACCAGGGCCGAGCGTTCGATCTGCCCGTCGTGCTCCAGGTTGTGCCGGATGACCGGGACCAACCACTTCGGTATGCGGTCCGAGCTCTCGGCGCACAGCCGCGCGAGAGTGTCGCGGACCTCGGGGTTGGCGAAACGCTCGATGAGCGTGCGTCGGTACTCGGCCAGGTCGACGTCAGGGACCTCAGGGAGCGTGGGGGAGCCCTCGTGCTCCATGTAGCCGAGCAGGAAGTCGACGAAGAGGGGGTCCTGGGCGACCTCGTGCGCGTAGCGATGGCCCGCGAGGTAGCCCAGGTAGCACAGCGCCTGGTGGCTCGCGTTGAGGAGGCGCAGCTTCATCAGCTCGTAGGGCACGACGTCGTCGACGACCTGGACGTCGACCTCCTCGAACGCGGGTCGACCTGAGGTGAAGTGGTCCTCGAGGACCCACTGGGTGAAGGGCTCGCAGACGACCGGCCAGGCGTCCTCGACGCCGAAGCGCTCCGCGAGCGCGTCGATGTCGTCCTGGGTCGTGACGGGGGTGATCCGGTCCACCATGGAGTTGGGGAACTCGACCGTCTCGGTCATCCAGTCCGCGAGCGGGTCCGCGGCGGCACCCTCGTCGAGCTGCTCGTCCTGCATCCGGGCGAAGGAGGCGAGCATCTTCTGGGCGACGTCGCCGTTGCCGGGCAGGTTGTCGCACGACATGACGGTGAACGGCTCGGTGCCCGCGGCGCGACGCCGACGCAGCGCCTCGGCGATGAACCCGAAGGCGCTGCGTGGTGCACCCTCGCCCGCGATGTCGGCCTGGAGCGCCTCGTCGGTGGGGTCGAAGTCTCCGGTGACCTGGTTGACGTGGTAGCCGCCCTCGGTGATCGTCAGGCTGACGATCCGGACGTCCGGGTCGGTCAGCTGGTCGAGGACCGCCTCGGGGTCGTCGGGCGCGAAGAGGTAGGCCGACATCGCCCCGATGACGCGGGGCTCGAGCGCTCCATCCGGGTGCTTGACCACCATCGTGTAGAGGCAGTCCTGCTCGGCCATCGCGTCGCGCATCCTGGCGTCGCCGGGCATGGTGCCGACCCCGACGATGGACCAGTCGTGGGTCTTCTCAGGGAGGGCGTCCATGAGTCGGTCGAGATACATCGCCTGGTGGGCCCGGTGGAAGCCACCGACGCCGAAGTGCACGATGCCCGGGCTCAGGCGCGATCGGTCGTAGGTCGGCCGTGACACCTCGGCGGGCAGGTCCGACAACGTGTCCTGGCTGAGTTTCATGGTGGTCCCCTCACTCATGTGACGGCGCCGGCCGACGCCCGGTGCGTCAACCTATCGTGGGCGGCACACGTCGCCACGGCACACGGGGTGGCGGTGAACGCCCGCCTCCGCGATGATGAGATCCTCCTGGGCATGCTCGACCTCCCGTGTGATGCACATATGAGCATGGATGTGTGCACGTATGAGTAGACTCAGTCAAGCCCGTCGGGCGGGTGCTGTCAAGCGTGCTGTCGGGGACGCGGAGCTGCGTCCCGGCGAGAGGTGGTGGTCGTGATGGCTGACCGGAGCGAGGGCGATCTCGTGCTGGCCGTCTCCGTCGCGCGCCTGCACTACGAGCAGGGTCAGGCCAAGACCGACATCGCCGAGGCCCTGGGCATCAGCCGCTTCAAGGTCGCCCGGCTGCTGGACCTGGCCCACGCCGCTGGCGTCGTCCGCATCGAGATCGTCGAGCCCGAGGGCCTGGGCGGTGGCCTGGCCGCCGAGCTCGGGGAGCGCTTCGGGCTCACCCGCTGCCGCGTCGTGCCGATGACCTCGACCGCTCCCGAGGCGAGGCGCGAGGTGGGCCGGACCGGAGCGCGGTTGCTGGCTGAGACGCTGCGTGAGGAGGACGTGCTCGGTCTGCCGTGGAGCCGGTCCGTGCACGACATGGTGTATGCGCTGGAGTCGCTCCCGCGCGTGCCGATCGTCCAGCTGAGCGGGGCGCTGGCGACGGTGACGGAGGACTCGAGCTCGGTCGACCTCGTACGTCGCGCGGGGCGCATCGCGGGCGGGGGCAGGACAGTCTTCTTCGCGCCGCTGGTCATGCCGGATTCCGCTGCGGCACAGGCGGTCCGGAGGGACGCGGCGGTCACCGACGGATTGGCTCGCGCGAGCGAGGTCACGGTGGCGAT
Source organism: Serinicoccus sp. JS2-9 (assembly GCF_059025165.1). Lineage (NCBI taxonomy): Bacteria > Bacillati > Actinomycetota > Actinomycetes > Micrococcales > Ornithinimicrobiaceae > Serinicoccus > Serinicoccus sp. JS2-9. Next base: position 2,914,777 of record NZ_CM180091.1, on the reverse strand, counting down.
GGTGGGTGTGGGGGCGTGGGCGCCAGGGCAGTCCACCGTCTACGACGCGGTCGGGCCCGAGTGCCAGCGTGAGGTCTCGGAGGCCGGGGTCGTGGGGGAGGCGGTCGGTGCCTGCTTCGACGCGCAGGGTCGGCTCGTCGACACCTGTCTGCAGGAGCGGCTCATCGCCCTGTCGCCCAAGCAGCTGCGCGAGATCCCCCAGGTCATCGCCATCGCGCACGGGCAGGGCAAGGTCGCCGCCCTCCGGGCCGCGATGTCGGGCGGACTCGTGGACGGGCTGGTGACCACGCAGGACACGGCCGAGGCGCTGCTGGGCTAGCCAGGCCCGCAGCACCTGGCCGGTCAGGGCGCGGGCGGCATCCGCCACGCCGCCACGGAGGCCGGGACGACCAGCACCAGCGCGGTCACGGAGATCACCGTGGTGAGGTCGAGGTGCAGCGTCGCCAGGCCCACGGCGGCCAGGGTGACCAGAAAGCCCACCTCGGCCGCCAAGCTCACGACCGAGGTGATCGTCGCCCGCGTCCGGGTCGTCGGCCCCATCGCATGTTGGAGCCGGACGTCGGCCGCGACGTAGGCGGTGCTGGCCAGCGCGTAGCCGGTCGCGAGGGCTGCGGCCGCGGCCCATCCCGACCACCACGTCCCGCCGGCCAGCAGCAGACCCGCGGCGGCGACCCAGCCGGCGTGCCGCCAGCCCGTGAGCCGCGCCACCCGGTCCGCGGACCAGGTCAAGGCCGCCTCGAGCAGGACGAGGGCGGCCATGACGACGGCCACGCTGCCCACCGAGATCCCGTCGTCCGCCAGGACGAGGGGGAAGTACTCGTCGAAGCCCACCAGGGTGACGACGGCGGCATACCCCAGGAGCACCCGGCGGACCGGTCCTGCTGCGCGCGCATGCCTCACCCCGGCGCGCAGGGTCGCTAACCACGCCCGCCCGCTCGTGGATCCTTCGCCCGCCACCGCTGCGCCGCCGGTCGGGAGCGCCGTCACGTGCTGGGTGACCGTCGTTGGCCTCCCTGGCCCGGGGTGAGCGCGTCCCGGGCGGTGGCGTGCGGGGCGGGGGAGCGCGAGGGTCGCCAGCACGTGCAGGCCCACGACCACGACGCTCACCCAGCCGACGAGCGGATAGCCACCGAGCTGGTGCAGCGGAGCGGCGAGCGCGATCGCACCGCCATGACGACGAGCGCGGCGCTCTCGGCGCGCGCCTTGACCCGGCCGTAGTCCTCAGCACGCTCCTGGGCGGCCAGCTGGTCGTAGAGGTAGGCCTCCCACGTCCCCGACTGCATCGCGTCGGACAGCGACCAGAGGACGAATCCGAGGAGGAAGCCCCAGAAGGTCGGGGCGAGCAGCCAGGTCACGAAGGCCGCGGCATACACCAGACCGGAGACGAGGAGGAGCCGGCGTCGGTCGGCGAGGTCGGCCCAGGCACCCGAGGGCACCTCGAGCAGGAAGGCGCTCGCCGACCAGACCGCGAGGAGCACCGAGAGCTGCGCCGGTCCCAGCCCGCTTTCGGCGAAGAGGAGCGCGTAGATCCCGAAGAGGGGGATCGCCTCGTGCGAGGCGCGGTAGGCGATCGCCCGGGCCTGGATCGGGACTCAACCCTCCCCGGAGGGGTATGCGGTGCGGCTCATCCCGCCACCGTAGCGCGCCACGGTGCTCAGCGGCCGAGCCGATCCTCCAGCCACGTCCGGAGGCGGTCGGCATAGCCCTGCGGATCGGCCGTCCACTCGAGGGTGTGCTCGGCCGGGCCCCTCCGGCGACCGGTCGACGGCCTGCAGCGCCACGGCCGCGCCCATGGACCAGCCCAGGAGAAGGACCTCGTCCGCACCCTCCGCGGGCATGAGCCAGGGCGGTCTCCACGTCCCTCCACTCGGTCTCGCCCAGGCCGTAGCGGCCGTCCGGATCGGCGGGAGCACCCGGGTCGGGCCAGAAGACGTCCTGGTCCATGACGAGCTGCAGCGGGGTGTCGGGGAGCGGTGCCGAGGACGGCTGCGGCTCCCACGCGCGGAGCACCCGGTCCTCCTCCTCGTCAAGGATCTCGCCGGCGATGCCCAGCACACCGAGGAGCGCGAGCAGGCACACGGTGACGAGGAGCCCGACCAGGAGCCGTAGCAGGCGGCGGCGTCGAGGTGCAGGACCCGCGGCGGCCTCCCGGTGGCGTTCGCGCTCGTGGCGTACGCGTGCGTTCACGACGTCACTCTGGCAGAGGGTTCGCCCCGCCGCCGGAGGTCAGCCGATCTTGCGGGCCCGGATCACGCCGTCGATGGCCAGGATCGACTCCTTGAGCTCGTCGTGGACCTCGCCCTCGACATCTACGAGGGTGTAGGCGACCTCGCCCTTGGACTTGTTGGTGAACTCCGCCACGTTGAGCCCGGCCTCCGCGAGGGCCGCGGTGATCTGCCCGATCATGTTGGGCTTGTTCTCGTTGAAGATGCCCAGTCGGGTCGTCCCGGGGGTGCGGGCCATGACGACCTCGGGGAAGTTGACCGAGTTGCGGATGTTGCCGTGGAGCAGATAGTCGGAGAGCTGGTCCGCGGCCATCACGGCGCAGTTGTCCTCGGCCTCGCTGGTCGAGGCACCCAGGTGGGGGAGCGCGATCACCTTGGGGTGCACCGAGCCGGCCTCCGAGGGGAAGTCGTTGACGTAGGCGTGGAGGTGACCCTCGTCCAGGGCGTCGATGACGGCCGCCTCGTCGACGACACCGCCACGGGCGAAGTTGAGGATCACGCCGCCGGGGGCCATGGAGGCGATCCGGTCGGCGTTGACCAGGCCCCGGGTGGCCTCGATGAGCGGGACGTGCAGCGTGATCATGTCGGAGCGGGCGAAGAGCTCCTCGACGCTGGTCACCTGCTCGACGTTGGGGGAGAGCTGCCAGGCCCGCTCGACCGTGATCGCCGGGTCGTAGCCGAGGACCTTCAGCCCGAGGGACTGCGCGGCGTTGGCGACGAGCACGCCGATCGCGCCGAGCCCGATGACGCCGAGGGACTTCCCGGGCAGCTCGTAGCCCGCGAACTGCTTCTTGCCCGCCTCGACCTGCGTGTCCAGGTCCTTGCCGGACAGAGCCTGATCGGCGACCAGACCGCGGGTGTAGTCCGCGGCGTGGTACAGGTTGCGGGCCGCCAGCAGCATGCCGGCGATGACCAGCTCCTTGACCGCGTTGGCGTTGGCCCCGGGGGTGTTGAAGACGGGTATGCCGCGCGCCGCCATCTGGTCCACGGGGATGTTGTTGGTGCCCGCCCCGGCCCGGGCGACGGCATACAGCGACTCCGGGATGGGCGGCGAGTGCAGGTCGGCCGAGCGCAGGAGGATGCCGCGCGGCTCCGCGATGTCGGTGCCGATGTCGAACACGTCCCGGTCGAGCCGCTGGAGGCCGACGGGCGAGATCGCGTTGAGGGTCTGGATCGGGTAGGTCTGCGTCATGGGAGTAGTCTCAGCCGTTCTGCTGCTCGAAGTCGGTCATGCAGTCGACGAGGGCCTGCACGCCCTCGAGAGGCATGGCGTTGTAGATGCTCGCGCGCATCCCGCCGACGCTACGATGTCCCGCGAGCCCGGACAGCCCGGCCGCGGCGGCCGCCGCCACGAACGGCTTCTCCAGCTGGGCGTCGGGGACGAGGAAGGGGACGTTCATCCAGGACCGGGCCACCGGGTCGACGGGGTTGGAGTAGAAGTCGGAGGCGTCGATCGCGCCGTAGAGGAGGTCGGCCTTGGCCTGGTTGCGCTCGGCCATCGCCGAGAGCCCGCCCTGCTCCTCGACCCACTCCAGCACCAGGCCGACGAGGTACCACGCCAGCGTGGGCGGGGTGTTGAGCATGGAGTCGGCCGCGGCCATGGCCTTCCAGTCCAGCGCACCGGGAACGTCGGGGCGGGCCCGCTCGAGCAGGTCGCGCCGGACGACGACGACGCACAGACCGGAGGGGCCGAGGTTCTTCTGAGCGCCGGCGTAGATGACTCCGAACTGCGACACGTCCAGCGGGCGCGACAGGATGGTGGAGCTGGCGTCGGTCACGACAGGCACGTCGCCGGCCTGGGGCACGTAGGGGAACTCGACGCCGCCGATGGTCTCGTTGAGGGTGTAGTGCAGGAAGGCGGCGTCCGAGGGGACCTCGACGGACCCCTCGGCGGGGACGGTCGAGTAGTTCGAGTCCTTCTCGTCCGCGAGGACCTGGACGTCGACGTACTTCCTGCCCTCGGTGATGGCTTTCTTCGACCAGGATCCGGTGTTGAGGTAGGCCGCCGGCGCACCCGGGGAGGCTAGGTTGAGCGGGACACCGGCGAACTGGCCCGTGGCGCCGCCCTGCAGGAAGAGCACCGCGTAGTCCTCGGGCACCTGGAGCAGGGCCCGGAAGCGCTCCTCGGCGGCCGCGGCGATCCCCACGAACTCCGTGCCGCGGTGGGACATCTCCATGACGGACATCCCCGATCCGTGCCAATCGGTCAACTCCGACTGGGCACGCTCGAGGACCTCGAGGGGCATGGTGGCAGGGCCGGCAGAGAAGTTGTAGACGCGCACGGGCACCCACCGTACCGTCAAGACGGCCTGCCCCTGACGTGGGTGGGGTCGGTCCCGACGAGGCCGTGCGTCGGCTCGGTCGTGCGCCGCCGTTGTGCGATACTTCCTGGTGGTCGAGGTGCGTCCCACACCGCACCGCGACCCGATGTGAACCCTCGCTGTGCGGCCGACGGCCGGCACGCGTGATCGACGGCAGGCGTCGTCGTAGGGGGCATCGCGCCGTCGTCGGTGCCGCGCGCTCGCGCGAACCACGGCGGTGACATGGATGACTTCCGTCGTGGCCGACCGGCCGCGACGACACGGCACCCGCGCCGCGGGGCGACGGGCTCGGCAGAGCTCAGGTGTGGACTCGCCCCGTGGCCTGGAAGGACACCCAGTGTCTGACGAACGCACCGCAGAGAACGCCCCCTCCGCCGACGAGAGCGTCTCGGACCTCACCTCCACCGAGAGCACCTCGGACGTCCCCGTGGTGGCGGTGGTCGAGGGCGAACAGGCCGAGAACGACGACGCCGAGAACGACGACGCTGGCAACGACGCCGAGAACGACGACGCTGGCAACGACGACGCCGACGAGACCGAGGACGAGGGTGGGGGCGTCGGCGCTGCTGCGACACCGTCCTTCGGGCTGATCTTTCAGGCGCCCGACCTGAGCGACCTCCCGCCCCGGCGCTCCCGGCGGGCCACGTCCGGAGCCACCGCGCCGCGCCCGGCCCAGGAGGACGACCGGAGCGGCGACTCCGCCTCGACGGACGCCGACGCCGGGAGGTCCGACGCAGATCCCGCTCGCGATGGCGACGGGGACGGCGACGACGCCGGGGCACGAGGACGGCGTCGACGTCGCGGCGGCAAGGGCCGGCGGTCTCGAGGATCGGGCGGTGAGGACGCCGATCAGCCCCAGCAGAAGGACTCCACGGGCGAGCAGGCAGCCTCCGACGGCGGCGGGGCCGAGACGTCCGAGGACGACGGGGGCAGCGGGGGTAGCCGTCGCGGTCGACAGCGCAAGGGGGGCGGTCGCCAGGCCTCGACGTCCGCTGAGCAGGGCAGCACCGAGTCGTCCGGCGGGGACGGCAGTGAGGGCGGTGGCGAGACCAAGGACGGCGACGCCGGCTCTGGCGGTGGCACCAAGCGGCGTCGCCGCCGCTCCCGCAGCGGCAGCGAGCGCTCGGCCAAGGACGAGGTGACCTCGGTCAAGGGGTCCACCCGGCTCGAGGCCAAGCGGCAGCGCCGGCGTGAGGGCCGCGAGGCCGGGCGGCGCCGCACGGTCATCACCGAGGCAGAGTTCCTCGCCCGACGCGAGAGCGTCGAGCGTCAGATGATCGTGCGTGGTCTGGACGACCGCACCCAGATCGCGGTGCTCGAGGACGGCGTGCCGGTCGAGCACTACGTCTCGCGCTCGGCGCAGACGACCATGGTCGGCAACGTCTATCTGGGCCGGGTCCAGAACGTCCTGCCCAGCATGGAGGCGGCCTTCGTCGACATCGGCAAGGGACGCAACGCCGTGCTCTACGCCGGTGAGGTCAACTGGGACGCAGCCGGCCTCGAGGGCAACCAGCCCAAGCGGATCGAGAACGCCCTCACCTCGGGGGAGTCGGTCCTCGTCCAGGTGACCAAGGACCCGATCGGTCACAAGGGTGCGCGGCTCACCTCGCAGGTCTCGCTGCCCGGTCGCTACCTCGTCTACGTGCCCGGCAACTCCATGACGGGCATCTCGCGCAAGCTGCCCGACACCGAGCGCACCCGACTGAAGAAGATCCTCAAGGAGGTCGTGCCCGACGACGCCGGAGTCATCGTGCGCACCGCAGCCGAGGGTGCCTCCGAGGCCGAGCTCCGTGCCGACGTCGAGCGCCTCACGGCCACCTGGGAGCGGATCAGCAAGACGGCCGGAGCGAAGGGCACCAACGCTCCGTCCCTCCTGCACGGGGAGGCGGACATGACAGTCCGCGTCATCCGGGACGTCTTCAACGAGGACTTCGCCAAGCTGGTTGTCTCCGGCGAGGACGCGTGGGGAGAGGTCAAGCGCTACATCGACGAGGTGGCCCCCGACCTGGCCGACCGGGTGGAGAAGTACACCGGCACGACCGACGTGTTCTCGACCTACCGGGTGCACGAGGCGATCGCCAAGGCGATGGACCGGAAGGTCTGGCTGCCCTCGGGTGGGTCGCTCGTCATCGACCGCACCGAGGCGATGACGGTGATCGACGTCAACACCGGCAAGTTCACCGGCTCCGGGGGCAACCTCGAGGAGACGGTGACCAAGAACAACATCGAGGCGGCCGAGGAGATCGTCCGGCAGCTGCGGCTGCGGGACATCGGCGGCATCATCGTCATCGACTTCATCGACATGGTCCTGGAGAGCAACCGCGACCTCGTCGTGCGCCGGCTGCTGGAGTGCCTGGGGCGCGATCGCACCAAGCACCAGGTCGCGGAGGTCACCTCGCTCGGTCTGGTGCAGATGACCCGGAAGCGCGTGGGCTCCGGCCTGATCGAGGTCTTCTCCGAGTCCTGCACGCACTGCTCGGGCCGCGGCGTCACGGTGCACACCGAGCCGGTCGGCAAGTCCGGTGGCGACGACGGTGGCCAGGGCGGTGGCGGCAAGCGTCGGGGCAAGGGTCGCGGCGGCAACAGCTCCGGCAACGGCAACGGCGGCTCCGCCAACGGTGAGGCCAAGAACGTCCTGCCCCCGCCCAACCCGAACGGACCCACACCGGCGCAGATCGCGGCGGCGGCGCACGCCGCCGCGCTGACCGCCGGAGCGTCCTCGGAGGCCGCCAACGCAGCCGCTCAAGCGGCTGCCGGTGAGGTGGACGCGACGGCTCCCACCGCCGAGCAGGGGGACGCGACCAGCGACCACGCGGACACCACGCCGGATGCTCCGGCCGGTGAGCGAGACGTGGTGCCGACGACTGACGCTTCGTCGACCAGGGCCGCGGAGGCGGCGACGCCGCAGTCCTCGTCCGCCAGCAGGGCCACGACTCCCGAGCAGGAGGTGGCCCCGGAGCCCAAGCCGAAGCGTCGGCGCAGGGGCCGGGTCGTGGCACCGGCCGGTCCTCCCGGGGCGGACGCGCCGGGCGACCAGCCTGCCATGGAGAGTGGCGTCGCGGACGGGACCGACGACCAGGTCTGAGTTTGGAGCCCGAGGCACCGGCACGGTAGGCTGGTGCGTCGGTTCGCCCGGGCTCGCCCGGAGCGGATCAGACTGGTCTCGCAGACGACGCCTCAGGGTGTCGGCTCGACCACGTCCCGGTCCGGGAGTTGCATACCCACCCAGAAGTGAGAAAGCGAGTTCAACGTGTACGCGATCGTCCGTGCAGGCGGCCGTCAGGAGAAGGTCTCCGTCGGCGACGTCCTGACCATCGACAAGGTCGAGGGTCAGACCGGCGACACCGTCGAGCTCGCTCCCGTGCTCCTCGTCGACGGCAGCACCGTCACCACCGACGCCGACGCCCTGGGCAAGGCCACGGTCACCGCTGAGGTGCTGGGGGCGGCCAAGGGCCCCAAGATCGTCATCCAGAAGTACAAGAACAAGACCGGCTACAAGAAGCGGCAGGGCCACCGGCAACCGCTGACCCAGGTCAAGATCACCGCGATCGACGCCTGAGCGTCGACCCGAGGAGGAGCAGCAGATGGCACACAAGAAGGGTGCGTCCTCGACCCGTAACGGTCGTGACTCGAACTCGCAGCGCCTCGGCGTGAAGCGTTTCGGCGGCCAGGTCGTCGGCGCCGGCGAGATCATCGTCCGGCAGCGTGGGACCCACTTCCACCCCGGCGAGGGCGTCGGCCGTGGTGGTGACGACACGCTGTTCGCGCTGGTCCCCGGAGTCGTCGAGTTCGGCGCCAAGCGCGGCCGCAAGACCGTCAACGTGGTCGCGAGCCAGAGCGCGGAGACCGTCGACGCCTGAGGCGCGACACCACATACCGCAGCGACGCCGGCGGGCCCCAGGGGCTCCGCCGGCGTCGCGCTGTCTGCCCCACCTGAGAGGATCACCTCATGGCCAACTTCGTCGACCGCGTCGTGCTGCACCTGCGCGCCGGCAAGGGCGGGCACGGCGTCGCCTCGGTGCACCGGGAGAAGTTCAAGCCGCTCGGGGGGCCCGACGGCGGCAACGGGGGGCGCGGCGGAGACATCGTGCTGCGGGTCGACCCGCAGGTCACGACGCTCATCGACTACCACCATGGGCCGCACCGGACGGCGCCCAACGGCCGACCGGGAGAGGGCGACGAGCGCAACGGCGCTCAGGGGGAGGACCTCGTCCTGCCGGTGCCGTCCGGCACCGTGGTGACGACCCGGCGCGGTGAGGTGCTGGCCGACCTTGTCGGGGACGGGGCGGAGTACGTCGCCGCACGCGGTGGTCGCGGCGGCCTCGGCAACAAGGCGCTCGCCTCACCTCGCCGCAAGGCACCGGGTTTCGCGCTCCTGGGGGAGCCGGGCGAGGAGGCCGAGGTGCTGCTCGAGCTCAAGACGCTCGCCGACGTGGCGCTCATCGGCTTCCCGTCTGCCGGCAAGTCCTCCCTGGTCAGCGTGCTGTCCGCGGCGCGGCCCAAGATCGCCGACTACCCCTTCACGACACTCGTGCCGAACCTCGGTGTGGTCACCGCCGGCGGCGAGCGCTTCACGATCGCGGATGTGCCCGGGCTCATCCCGGGCGCGAGCGAGGGCAAGGGGCTGGGGCTGCAGTTCCTGCGCCACGTCGAGCGCTGTCACGTGCTCGCGCACGTCATCGACTGCGCCACCCTGGAGCCGGGGCGCGACCCGCTCACCGATCTGCAGGTGATCGAGGACGAGCTCGCGGCCTATGTCCCGCACGGCGAGCTGGGCGGCATACCGCTGGCGGAGCGGGTGCGGGTGGTCGTGCTCAACAAGGCCGACGTGCCCGAGGCCCGCGAGCTCGCCGAGATGGTGCGCCCGGACCTGGAGGCGCAGGGGTATGAGGTGCACGTCGTCTCCGCGGTCGCTCACCAGGGACTCAAAGAGCTGACCTTCGCGCTGGCCGGCCACGTGCGCCGGGCGCGGGAGGAGCAGATCGAGGTGGAGCCGCCGCGGGTCGTCATCCGCCCCAAGGCGATGGACGACCAGGGCTTCAGCGTACGGCGCGAGATTACCGGCGACGGCGAGGTCTACCGGGTGCTGGGGGAGCGACCCACCCGCTGGGTGCGCCAGACGGACTTCGCCAACGACGAGGCGGTGGGCTACCTCGCCGACCGGCTGGGCCGGTTGGGGGTGGAGGAGGAGCTGCTCAAGGCCGGGGCGGTCGCCGGGTCCACGGTGCTCATCGGGCCCGAGGAGGACGCCGTGGTCTTCGACTGGGAGCCCACCATGGCCGGTGGTGCCGAGCTGCTCGGCGCGCGGGGCACCGACCTGCGGCTCGACGAGCGCTCGCGGCCCACCCGTGCCCAGAAGCGCGAGGCCTTCCACGACCGCAAGGACGCCCAGACCGCTGCGCGGGATGAGCTGGAGGCCGAGCGGCGGGCTGGTCGCTGGACCGAGGACGGCTGAGGCCCGAGCCGCACGGTACGCGGGTGCCCCATGACTGGTCGGCGGCCCCACGGTGAGTGCCTAGCGCCACTGCTGCCACCGTGGGGACTCGGTGTTTCCGTGGGGGCTCTCGCTATCCGTGGGGCAGGGCCCTGGGTCAGATCCAGCCCAGCGCCCGGAAGGTTGGCTGCGCGAAGCCGCCGACCTGTGGTCCCGCCAACTCGTCCCGCGCGAACCAGCGCAGGGCCTCCGTCTCGACGCCATCAGGGGCCGGCGTCCCACCGACGACGCGGGCGGCATACACCGTCCAGACAGAGGCGCAGCGATCGCCGTTGGGGTAGGTGAGACGGAAGTCTGGGCCACCCACGACCTCGAGGAGATCCGTTAGCTCGATCTCCAGGCCGGTCTCCTCGCGAGCTTCCCGGAGAGCGGCCTCGGCCGGGCCTCGTCGACATCGACCGCCCCGCCCATGGTGCCGTAGATGCCGAACTCCGTCTGTCGCACCAAGAGGACCCGCCCGTCGTGGTCCAGGGGGAGCGCGGCGACCGAGGGCAGCAGCAGATCGTGACCGACCTGCTGGCGGAGGTGGGCGACCGGCATACCGTGAGCCTGGCACGACCACCATGGCAGTCGCAGGGTGGCCTGGGAGCAATCACGCGCGACGCCCGGTGGGGCTGAGGGCAACCACGCGCGACGCCCGGTGGGGCTAGGGGCAACCACGCGCGACGCCCGGTGGGGCTAGGGGCAAGCCCATTCGCGACGCTCGGTGGATGCATGAGTATGCGCGGTCGTGGAATAGTATTCGTCCTCATGGGGCAGAACTCCGACCACAGCGTGATCGCCGATGCGCACCGCATCGTGGTCAAGGTCGGCTCCTCCTCGCTCACCGGTCCCCAGGGTGGCCTGGACGGCTTCCGGCTGCAGGCGCTGGCGACCACCCTCGCCAAGAAGGCCCAGCTCGGGACCCAGGTGATCCTCGTCTCCTCGGGCGCGATCGCGGCGGGCATGGAGCCGCTCGGGCTGCCGCGCCGCCCGAAGGACCTCGCGACCCAGCAGGCCGCTGCCAGTGCCGGGCAGGGCGCCCTCATGACGGCCTACACGCGGGCCTTCACGATGTATGGCGTCCAGGTGGGCCAGGTGCTCCTCACCGCCGATGACATACACAAGCGGAGCCACTACGTCAACGCGTCGAGGACGTTGGAGCGGCTGCTGGAGCTCGAGGTGGTCCCGATCATCAACGAGAACGACACGGTGGCCACCGACGAGATCCGCTTCGGCGACAACGACCGCCTCGCGGCCCTGGTGGCGCACCTGGTCGACGCCGATGCCCTGGTCCTGCTCTCGGACGTCGACGCGCTCTACACCGGGCACCCCTCTCGTCCTGGCTCGCAGCGGGTGCCGGTCGTCACCAGCCGCCAGGACCTCGAGGACATCGACGTGGCCCGCGCCGGCAGCGCGGTCGGCACCGGCGGGATGACCACGAAGGTCGCGGCCGCGCAGATGGCGGTGGCCGAGGGGATCCCGGTGCTCCTGACCAGCGCCGACCTGGTCAACCCGGCGCTGTCCGGCGAGAGCGTCGGGACTCTCTTCACCCCCGTGGGCACCAAGAGCCCCGCTCGACGCCGATGGCTCGCCCATGCCAGTAGCGCCAGCGGCCGGGTCGTCCTGGACGACGGTGCCGTCGAGGCGGTCGTGCGGCGGCGGACCTCGCTGCTGCCCGTCGGGGTCACCCGGGTCGAGGGCCGCTTCGCAGCGGGCGACACCGTCGACCTGTGCGACCAGCGTGGGCGGGTCGTGGCGCGGGGCCTGGCCGGATACGACGCCGAGGAGCTGCGGCCCCTCGTCGGGCGCCGCCTCGACCGCGACACCCGGTTGCGATCCGGTGCGCCGGCGCCGCGTCCGGTCGTGCGGCGCGACGACCTCGTCGTCCTCTGACCCGCCGCCGACGCCCGAGCACCACCAGGCGCAGCGTCCCTCGGGGCCGCGCCGACGACATACTCTGAACGTAGTATCCGAGCCGAGCAGGAGCAGCGCATGAGCACCACCACCATCGCCCCGGACGTCACCCGCCAGGTCGCGGAGGTTGCGGGGCGCGCCCGCGTGGCCGCCCGCGAGCTGGCGCTGCTGACGCGGAGCCAGAAGGACGCGGCGCTGCAGGCGCTCGCGGACGCGATCGACGCCGCGACCGGACACGTCGTCGCCGCCAATGCCGAGGACCTCGAGCGGGGGCGGGAGAAGGGGCTGCCGGACAACCTCCTCGACCGCCTCACCCTCGACGACGCGCGTGTGCACGCCGTCGCGGAGGCGCTGCGGCAGGTGGCGGGGCTGCCCGACCCGGTGGGGGAGGTCGTCCGTGGGTCGACCCTGGCCAACGGGCTGCAGATCAGGCAGGTCCGCGTGCCGATGGGCGTGGTGGGCATGATCTACGAGGCTCGACCGAACGTCACGGTGGACGCTGCCGGCCTGGGTCTCAAGAGCGGCAACGCGGTCATCCTCCGTGGTGGTTCTGCGGCAGCCTCCAGCAACGGCGCGCTCGTCGACGTCATGCGCGGCTCGCTCGAGGAGCAGGGTCTGAACCCCGACGCGATCAACCTCCTCTCCGACGGCGGGCACGACGCCGCCCGTGCGCTCATGACCGCCCGCGGACTGGTGGATCTGGTTATCCCCCGTGGCGGGGCGAGCCTCATCCAGACCGTGGTCACCGAGTCGACCGTGCCGGTCATCGAGACCGGGGTCGGCAACTGCCACGTGTATGTCGACGCCGCCGCGGACCGCGACATGGCGGTGTCCGTCGTCACCAACTCCAAGACGCACCGGACCTCGGTGTGCAATGCGGCGGAGTCGCTGCTCGTGCACCGGGATGCGGCCGAGCGGGTGCTGCCCGGGATCATGGCCGAGCTCGCGGCGGCCGGCGTCACGGTGCACGGCGACGAGCTGATGCGGGCGTATGCCGACGCTGCGGGTGCCCTGTCCGTCCCGATCGCCGAGGGTGACGACGACGCGGAGTTCCTGTCGCTGGACATCTCCGCGCGGGTCGTGGACGACCTCGACGCCGCGCTCGCGCACATCCAGCAGCACACGAGCGGGCACACCGAGGCCATCGTGACCAGTGACCGCGCGGCAGCCCGGCGGTTCACCCAGGAGATCGACGCCGCCGCGGTGCTCGTCAACGCCTCCACCCGCTTCACCGACGGCGGGGAGTTCGGCTTCGGAGCCGAGATCGGGATCTCGACGCAGAAGCTGCACGCCCGTGGCCCGATGGCCCTGCCGGAGCTCACGACGACCAAGTGGGTCGTCGAGGGTGACGGGCAGATCCGATGAGCCACTGAGGACGGTGCACGCCTGAGCTGCCGGGTAGAGTGACCCCCATGACGCCCGCGCAGATCATGCTGTCCGCCGCCGAGGAAGGCGGCCACCACATTGTCAACGAGCTGCCTTTCCCGCCGATCATGTTCGGCGTGATCGCGATGGTGGCCTTCCTGCTGTGTCTGGGTCTGCTCTACGCCTTCCGCAACACCCTCGCGCTCGACCCGCACGGTGTCGCGGACGGCAAGCACGACCCCGACATGGGTCGAACCCAGCACTGATGCGTCTGGGGGTGATGGGTGGGACCTTCGATCCCATCCACCACGGCCACCTGGTGGCCGCGAGCGAGGCGGCGCACCTGCTGGGCCTGGACGAGGTGGTTTTCGTGCCCACCGGCCAGCCCTACCGCAAGGACGCGAGCAAGGTCACCGACGCCGAGCACCGCTACCTCATGACCGTCATTGCGACCGCCTCCAACCCGTCCTTCACGGTCAGCCGGGTGGACGTCGACCGGGAGGGTCCGACCTACACCCGCGACACGCTGCGCGACCTGCGGGCGGAGCGGCCGGACGACGAGCTGTTCTTCATCACCGGCGCGGACGCCCTGGCGCAGATCCTGTCGTGGAAGGGCGTGGACGAGCTGTGGGACCTCGCCCACTTCGTCGGGGTCACCCGCCCGGGCCACGTGCTCACCGACGCGGGGCTCCCCGAGGACAAGGTGACCCTGCTCGAGGTGCCCGCCATGGCGATCAGCTCCACCGGCTGCCGCGAGCGCACCGCGGAGGGCGACCCGGTCTGGTATCTCGTGCCGGACGGCGTCGTCCAGTACATCGGCAAGTACGACCTCTACCGGAAGGATTCCTGAGTGGCAGCCACGCAGCGGGCGATCGAGCTGGCCCAGGCGGCCGCCGCCGCGGCGCAGGACACGTTGGCCCAGGACGTCGTCGGACTCGACGTGTCCGGCCAGCTGGCCCTCACCGACGTCTTCGTCATCGCCTCGGCCCCGAACGAGCGGCAGGTGAGTGCCATCGTGGACGCCGTCGAGGAGCGTCTGCTGCAGCTGGGCACCAAGCCGCTGCGGCGCGAGGGCCAGCGCGAGGGGCGGTGGGTCCTGCTCGACTTCAGCGACATCATCGTGCACATCATGCACAGCGAGGACCGGGAGTTCTACGCCCTGGAGCGGCTGTGGAAGGACTGCCCGGCCGTGCTGCTCCCCGAGCCCGGCGCCCCTGCCGGCGAGAGCTGAGGTATGCGACGGGTCATCGTCTGGCGGCACGGCGAGACCGAGCACAACGCCGGCGGCATCTACCAGGGCCAGCTGGACACCGAGCTCTCCGTCCGCGGTCGCGAGCAGGCCCGGCATGCGGCCGAGGTGCTCGCCGCGCGGGGGGCCGTGCGCCTGGTGACCTCCGACCTGACCCGGGCCGTCCAGACGGCGACCTGCCTGGCCGAGCGGACCGGGCTGCGGACCGAGCTGGACGCGCGGTTGCGGGAGATCCACGTCGGCCGGTGGCAGGGGTTGACCCACCAGGAGGTGCTCGCCCGCGACCCCGAAGCGCAGCAGGCTCTAGAGCGCGGCGAGGACGTCGTCCGGGGCCAGACGGGGGAGCGGGTGGCCGATGTCGCGGCCCGTGCCCGGGCGGCCTTCGAGGAGGTCGTCGCCGACCTGCCCGAGCACGGCCCCGCCGTGCTGGCCTCCCACGGTCTGGCGTCCCGCGCCCTCGTCTGCGCTGTCGTCGGCCTGGACTTTCAGCAGGCCTCGCAGGCCCTCGTCGGGTTGCGCAACTGCCACTGGGCCGAGCTCGTGGAGCATGCCACCGGATGGCGCCTCGAGGCCTGGAACGTGGGGGTCCCGGAGGCCCACGCGGTGCCGACGACCGCCCACCCCGTGCCCTGACCAGGGATACCTCAGTCAATGCCTCGATGACTTCCGGGCCGTACTTGTGTCGGGGCGGCGCGGGTGGGTGTGGGGGCGGGGTGTACCCGTGGACGCCGGATCATCTGCCGGGCATGGTCACGGTGCCACCCGTTGACCTCGCATAGCCGGTCCAGGTTCGCGCTCTTTTCCGCTCGAGTCGCCTTCGGCCATGCCCTGACCTGAGAGGTGAGCACCTCCCGTCGAGTAGCCATCGTCAGCTCCATCCACCTGGGGTTGCGCCCACGCGGGCATCCGGGGATGAGTCAACGACTCCCCGCACGCGGGCATCTTGGATGAGTCAACGCGGGGATTTGGCGATTGCCGAGGGCGCTAGGTAAAGTAGTCCAGTCCTCACGGGGCCACCCCGGGGCTGTGGCGCAGTTGGTAGCGCACCTCCATGGCATGGAGGGGGTCAGGGGTTCGAATCCCCTCAGCTCCACTGGACTGGACGAGCGGGCCGGACACCACCAGGTGTCCGGCCCGCACGCATGAGAGGAGGGGGTCGGTGCCGCGGCACGAGGACGCCTTCCGGCTGCGGGACATCGCCCTGCAGGCCTTCGCCCCGAGCATCGTCAACGCGGTCGGCCTGAGCGCCGTCACCCCAGTCCTGGCGCTGCACGCCCGCGACCTGGGGGCCAGCGTCGGGCAGGCCGCACTCGTCGTGGCGCTGCTCGGCCTCGGCAGCCTGCTCGGGTCGTTGCCCGCGGGGGCGCTGGTGGCCAGGCTCGGCGAGCGCCGCGCGCTCATCGTGGCCGGGCTGGTGGACGCGGCGGCGATGGGCGCCGCAGCCCTGGCACCCACGCTGACGGTGCTCGCGGTCGCGGTGGTCGTCACGGGGATGGCCTGGAGCGTCTTTCTGCTGGCCCGTCAGGGCTTCCTCATCGTCGTGGCGCCGGTCCACCTTCGCGCCCGGGCGATGTCCACGTTGGGCGGGAGCCACCGGATGGGGGGCTTCGTCGGGCCGGTGCTGGGCGGTGTGCTCATCGGCGCCACGGGCCAGGTGTCGTCGGTCTTCTGGCTCGGTGCGGCGATGGGGCTCCTGGCCGCGCTCGTGGTGCGGGCCGCGCCCGACCTCACCGCTGGTCTCGAACGGACCCCCGGCACGCCGGCCCCGACCCGGGTGCTCTCCGTGATCTGGGAGCACCGGCGAACCCTCGCCTCGGTCGGCAGCGCGGTGGTCGTCATCTCGGGGGCCCGGACCCTTCGGATCACCCTGCTGCCCCTCTGGGCCGAGCAGATCGGCGTGTCCGCGGCCACGACCTCCCTCGTCTTCGGGCTGGCGGCCTTCCTGGAGATCCTGCTCTTCTACCCCGCCGGCTGGGTGATGGACCGCTACGGCAGGAGCGTCGTCGCGGTCACGGTGGTGTTGCTCATCGGTGCCGGGGTGCTGCTCCTGCCGCTGAGCCAGGGCCTGATCGGCTTCACCCTCCTCGCCCTGCTCATGGCGGTCGGAAACGGCCTGGGCTCGGGCATCGTCATGACGCTCGGCGCGGACACCGCGCCCGAGCAGGACCGGGCGCAGTACCTCGGCGGCTTCCGCCTCGCCGGCGACCTCGGCGGGTCGGGCACCCCGCTGCTGCTCTCCGGCCTGACTTTCCTCGCCCCGCTGGCGGTGACCTGCGTCACGGCGGGCACGGTATGCCTGCTCGGCGCCGGGTGGGTGGCGCACCGCGTCGGTCGCATCGACCGTCGGCGACGGTCGGCCGACGGGTGACCGCAGCCCTCACAGGTCGGGGAGATGCCTGCGGACCTCGGCCAGGACCCGGTCGAAGACGTCCTCGTCCAGCTGCGCCCCGGTGCGTCGCACCGCGTCGCGTTCGAGCCGCAGCAGCCGGTCGACCCGCGCCTCGCTGGGCCGACGTCGGTGGTCCCAGTCGCCCGAGCCGATGTCGGTCCAGTACCGGCCCGCCGCAGCCTCCTGAGCGGCGTCCCGGTCGTGGTCCTGGCCGGTGAGCGGCAGCGCGAGCAGCCGCGGCCCCTCGCGCCCGATGACCAGCACCGGCCGGTCCTTGCCCTGGGAGGCGTCCTCCTCGTAGGGCACCCAGGCCCAGACCACCTCGCCTGGATCGGCCCGGTCGTCCGCCACCGGGGCATACCCGAGGCGTGGTCGGTCCTCCATGGTGTGCACCCTACCGGCGCATCCGGACGGCCTCGGGCCCGTCGCCAGCGCGACGGGTCGGTCATGGGCTACAGTGCGCCCAGGTGACGGCGCGCCGAGGAGGGGGCGTCGCCCTGCGAGGAGAGGTGTCGACGTGGACAACCTGGCTGTGCTGAGCCTGCTGGCGATCGCGCCGATCGCCGTCGTGGGGGTCCTCCTCGCCGGGTTGCGGTGGCCGGCGAAGCTGGCCATGCCGGTGGGGTATGCCGTGACCGTCGTCATCGCGCTCGTGGTCTGGCAGATGCGCCCCACCGCGGTCGTCGCGGCGACGCTCGAGGGCCTCATCATCGCGGTCACGCTGCTCTACATCGTCTTCGGCGCCTTGTTGCTCCTGGCGACCGTCATCTCCAGCGGGGCGATGGCCACCATCCGCTCCGGGTTCACCGCGATCTCCCCGGACCGCCGGGTGCAGGCCATCATCATCGGCTGGCTCTTCGGGTCCTTCCTCGAGGGCGCCTCGGGCTTCGGCACGCCCGCCGCGGTCGTCGCCCCGCTGCTCCTGGCGCTGGGCTTCCCCGCGATGGCGGCGGTCATGGTGGGTCTGATCATCCAGTCCACCCCTGTCTCCTTCGGGGCCGTCGGTACGCCGATCATCGTGGGGGTGGGCACCGGCCTGCAGGGCGGTGCCGGGGTGGAGCAGCGCGCCGGCGAGCTGGGTCTGGACTACGACGGGCTCATCGCCGAGATCGGCTTCCAGGTGGCGGCGATCCATGCGGTCGTCGGACTGCTCGTGCCGCTGCTCATCGCGGTCTTCCTCACCGGGTTCTTCGGCGAGCGACGCAGCTTCGCCGAGGGACTGAAGGTGTGGCCCTTCGCCCTCTACGCCTCGGTCGCGATGACCGTGCCCTCGGTGCTCGTCGCCCGGTTCTTCGGCCCCGAGTTCCCCTCGCTCCTGGGCGGGCTGGCCGGGCTCGCGCTGGTGATGTTCACCTCCTCGCGCGGCTTCCTCATGCCCGACCGGGAGCACACCTTCGACTTCGGGCCGCGGTCCGGCTGGCAGGAGCGCTGGATGGGCACGGTGGACACCGACCATCTCGGTGACCTGGACACCCGTCGGATGGGCCTGGTGACGGCGTGGTTGCCCTACGTCCTCATCGCGTTGCTGCTGCTGGCGACGCGGCTGGTGGAGCCGCTCACCGCGGCGCTGCGCTCGGAGAACCCCGCGGTGACCCTCCCCTTCGAGGACCTGCTCGGCACCGGGATCTCGACGACCTGGCAGTGGCTCTACAGCCCGGGGACCGTCTTCATCCTGACCTGTCTACTCACCTACGCCCTGCACCGCATGAGCGCCCAACAGATCAGGCAGACGTGGTCCGTCGCCGGTCGGCAGATCCTCGGCACCGGGGTCGCGCTGCTCTTCGCGGTGCCCCTCGTGCGGCTGCTCATCCGCTCCGGTCCCGAGTTCACCGAGTCCGGCCTGGCCTCCATGCCGGTCACCCTGGCCGAGGGCGCCGCGGCGGTGGCGGGCTCCAACTGGCCGCTCGTCGCGCCGTGGATCGGTGCGCTGGGCGCCTTCGTGGCCGGCTCCAACACGGTGAGCAACCTGACCTTCTCGCTGTTCCAGTTCGCGACCGGTGAGGAGATCGGGGTGGCGCCGGAGAGCGTGGTCGCCGCCCAGGCAATCGGTGGTGCCGGTGGCAACCCGGTGGCGATCCACAACATCGTCGCCGCCTCCGCGACGGTCGGGCTGCTGGGCCGCGAGGGCGACCTCATCCGCAAGACCGCCCTGGTCACGGCCTACTACTGCCTCGCCGGCGGCGCCTTCAGCTACCTGTGGATCTATGGCGTCGGGCTCAACCTCGGGCTGCTCCAGCTCGTGGCGCTGCTCGCCCTGCTGGTGGGGCTCGTCGTGTGGGCGCGCCGCCGCGACGCGCGCACCCCCGTGGGCGCGTGAGGCGACGGGGCGTCAGCGCACCGGCACCCCACGGATCGAGGCGTCCAGGAGCGAGGCCGTGTGGACGACGGGCAGGGGCCGCCCGGCCCGCTCCAGCGCCTGGGTGATCTGCATGAGGCACCCCGGGTTGGCGGTGACCAAGAGCTCGGCGCCCGTGCGCAGGATGGAGGCCGCCTTGCGGTCACCGAGCTCGGTCGCCGGCTCGGGGTTGAGGATGTTGTAGACCCCCGCCGACCCGCAGCAGATCTCGCCGTCCGGGATCTCCACCAGCTCCACCCCGGGTATGCCCCGGATCAGCTCGCGCGGCGCGCTCACCACGCCCTGGGCGTGCCGCAGGTGGCAGGCGTCGTGATAGGCGACCGTCAGCTCGGGCCCACCCAGCCCGCCGGTGCGCAGCGGGTGGCGCTGCGCGACCGGTCCCAGCTCGTGCAGGAACTCGGCGAGGTCGCGCACCCGGTCGCTGAACGCGCGGGCACGCTCGGCATACGCCGGGTCGTCGGCGAGCAGGTGGACGTAGTCCTTCATCGTCGACCCGCATCCCGCGGAGTTGACCACCACGGTCTCGACGCCGGCCTCCTCGAAGGTGTCGATGAGCCGGCGGGCGAAGCCGATGCCCTCCTCCTCGCGGCCGGTGTGCACCGAGAGGGCGCCGCAGCAGCCCTGGCGCGCGGGCGCGACCACCTCGCAGCCCTCGGCCGCGAGCACGCGGGCGGTCGCGGCGTTGACGTCGCCGAAGAACTCCCGCTGGACGCACCCGGTGAGCATCCCGACCACGGCCCGGCGGGTCCCGACGGCAGGGGTGCGTTCCGGCACCGTGACGCGCGGGCCCAGCGGCGGGGCGAGCGACTGCATGACGTCGAGCTCGGGGCTGACACGCCCGACCAGGCCGCTGCGTCGCACCAGGCCGAGCGCACCGGAGCGCTGGGCGGCGCGCAGCGGGCCGCGCAGCGCCCGCAGGCGGGTGGGGTAGGGGAACAGCGAGAAGATCAGCCGCCGCAGCGCGCGGTCCCGTCGCGGGCGGGTGACGCGGCGCTCCACCTGGGCGCGGGTCGACTCCAGGATGCGGTCGTACTGCACGCCCGACGGGCAGCTGGTCACGCAGGCCATGCAGCCGAGGCAGGCATCCAGGTGGCCGACCGTCGCGGCGGTGAGGGGCGCGCCCTGCGCCGCGGCCCTGATCTGGTCGATGCGACCGCGCGGGCTGTCCATCTCCTCGCCCCAGAGCTGGTAGGTGGGGCAGGTGGTGAGGCAGAAGCCGCAGTGCACGCAGTCGTCGAGCAGGTCCGGGTCGGGCGGCCGCAGCGCGTCGAAGGCGGGCTGCGCCAGCACGGCGGACTCGCTCCCCCGAACCCGGGGCATACCGAGGTGGGTGTGGCCTCCGGTGCTCATCACAGTCCTCCCACGAAACGGCCCGGCGCCAGCAGGCGCACGGGGTCGAACTCGGCCTTGACCCGGCGCATGAGGTCCAGACCCGGCACGGGACCCCACGTGGCCTCGGCGTCGAGCCCTGCCTTGACCGCCGGCGGTGCGTCCAGGACCACGGTGGAGCCACCCAGCCGCAGGGTGAGCGCACGGACCTCCTCGACGGCGCGACGGACCGCGTGCGGGGCGGTGCCCTCGGGGAGCCGGGCGTGCAGCACCCCCACCCCGGCCGAACCGGTCACCGCGAACCCCCGGTCCGTGGCCTCCCGCACCAGCTCGGGTATGCCGCTGAGCCGGCTCGTGGCGCGCACCAGGGTCGGACGGGCCGACTGGTCGGCGTCGGTCTCGTCGGTGGCGGTCCCGTGCGTTCCGGTCTCGTCGGCGAGGAGCTGGGCCGTCTTCTCCGGGGGGCCCTCCGGGCCGACCACCGCCACCGACGGGCCGGCAAGGTCGGGCGACCCCAGCTCGGCCGCCAGCGTCTGCGCCCGCTCCCGGGTGCCCTCGACCGAGCCGCCGAGCCCGATGCTCAGCAGCGGGTCGGCCCCGGGCCGTGCCGCGACCTCCAGCGTGCGGGGCGCGAGCTGGGAGGCGACGAGGAGGGCCAGGGCCGGGCCGAGGCGGTCATGGGGGACCCGGGCGAGCACCGTGGCCTCTTCCTGGGGGAGGGGGTGCAGCCGCACGGTGACCTCGGTGACGACGGCGAGCGTGCCGTAGGAACCGGTCAGCAGCTTGGCCAGGTCGTAGCCCGCGACGTTCTTGACGACCTTGCCGCCGCTGCGGGCGATCGTGCCGTCGGCGAGCACCAGCCGCACCCCGATGACGAGGTCGCGTAACGGCCCGGCCCACAGGCGCCGCGGCCCCGACAGCCCGGTGGCCACCGCGCCCCCCAGGGTCGAGCCCGCGCCGCCGGCACCGCGCCCCGCGGCGAGGTCGTCGACGACGAGCTGGTGCCCGCCCTCGGCGAGCAGGTCGCCGAGCCGGGCCAGCGGCATACCGGCCCCCGCCGTCGCGACCAGGTCGCCGCGGGAGTGCTCGACCAGCTCGTCCATAGCGCCGGTCTCGAGGATCACGTCCACCCGCTCCGGCGCCCGCCCCCAGGTGAGCTTGCTGCCGTGGCCCCGGACGACGACCGCGAGACCCTCGGCGTGGCAGGCCCCGAGCAAGGCCGAGGTCTGCTCCGCGCAGGACGGTCGCGCCACGGCCTGCGCCGGCACCCCGTCGACCGTGTCGGCCTCGCCCGCCGGGCGCACCGCACAGGCCCCCGAGAGGCGCTCCAGCCCCGACATCAGAAGACCTCGGCGTCGTCCACCACCGGCTCGTCGGCGGCGTGGACGACCCGCGGGCGCTCGCCGCACATGCGGGGGGTGGGGTAGATCTTGCCGGGGTTGGCCAGGTGCTGCGGGTCGAAGGCGCAGCGCACGAGCTGCATCGTCTCCAGGTCCTGGTCGCCGAACATGCGGGGCATGTAGCGCGCCTTGTCGGCTCCCACGCCGTGCTCCCCGGTGATCGACCCGCCGTACTCGATGCAGAGGTCCAGGATCATCCCGGAGACCTCCTCGGCCCGCTCGGTCGCGCCGCTCTGCGCCGCGTCGAAGAGCACCAGCGGGTGCAGGTTGCCGTCGCCGGCGTGGAAGACGTTGGCGACCCGCACGCCGCGCTCGCGGGAGATCCGCCCCATCTTGCGCAGCACCTCCGGCAGCGAGGTCCGCGGCACCACGCCGTCCTGGACGATGTAGTCGGGAGAGATCCGCCCCACCGCCGCGAAGGCCGACTTGCGGCCCTTCCAGATATCGGCGCGCTCCGCGGCGTCGGTCGCGGCGCGGAACTCGAAGCATCCCTGCCCGTCGCAGAGCCGCCGCACCTGCTCCAGCTCGTGCGCCACCTCGACCTCCGGGCCGTCCAGCTCGACCACCAGCACCGCGCCGGCGCCCTCCGGGTAGCCGCACGACACCGCCTCCTCGGCGGCCTGGATCGCGAGGGCGTCCATGATCTCGATCGCCGCCGGGACGATGCCCGCGGCGATGATCGCGCTGGTCGCCGCGCCGGCCTCGTCGGTGCTGGCGAAACCGGCCAGGCAGGTCCGCACGTCCTGCGGCAGCCGGGTCAGCCGCAGCGTGGCGCGGGTGGCGATCCCGAGGGTGCCCTCGCTCCCGACGAAGGCGCCGAGCAGGTCGTAGCCTGGGGCGTCCGGTGCCTCGGTGCCGAGGGTGACGTGGTCACCCTCGGGCGTGACCACGTCCAGGGAGAGCACGTGCCCGGCGGTGAAGCCGTACTTCAGGCAGTGCGCGCCGCCGGAGTTCTCCGCCACGTTGCCCCCGATCGAACAGATCTGCTGGCTGCTCGGGTCCGGGGCGAAGTAGTACCCATGCGGGTTCGCCGCGTGGCTGACCTGGAGGTTGATGACCCCGGGGTCGGCCACGGCGCGCTGGTCCTGCGGCCGGACGTCGTGCAGCGTGCGGAGCCGGCTGGTGACGACGAGCACCCCGTCGGCGTGCGGCAGGGCGCCGCCGGACAGCCCCGTCCCCGAGCCACGGGCGACGAAGGGCACGCCGTGGCGCGCGCACGCCCTGACCGTGGTCGCGACCTGCTCCGCGTCCTCGACGAGGACGACCAGCCCGGGCCGGACGCGGTATGCCGCGAGCCCGTCGCAGGCATACGTGTCCCGCTGCGAGGGGTCGGTGACCAGCGTGTGCGCCGGCAGCGATCCGCGCAGGTCCGTGAGGAGATCTTCCATGGTCCGCTCGTGCTGCGTCATCGTTACTCTCCTCGACGGCCCCGTCCGGGCTCGTCCTGTCACCCTAGCCGCCAGCGCGGACGGACTCAGGGCATGGTCTCGTAGGCCGGCACGGTGAGGAAGTCGGCGAACTCCTCGGCGACGGCCACCTGCAGGAAGAGCTCGGTCGCCGCGCGGTGCTCGTCCGCGCCACCGGGCAGCTCCTCCAGGACCTGGTCGGTGAGCTTTCGGACGAGCTCGGGGGTGACCTTCTCCCCGGTGTCGTCCAGGGTGATGCCCTGGTGCAGCCACTGCCACACCTGGCTGCGGCTGATCTCCGCCGTGGCGGCGTCCTCCATGAGATTGTGGATGGCCACGGCGCCGCGGCCGGTGAGCCAGACCGAGAGGTAGGCGATGGCCACCTCGATGTTGGCCTTCAGCCCCTGCTCGGTGACCTCGCCGGGGGTGGAGGCGACGTCCAGCAGGTCGGCGGCGCGGACCTGGACGTCCTCACGGGTGCGGTCGAGCTGGTTCGGCCGGTCACCGAGCACGGCGTCGAAGACCTCCCGGCAGGTGGGCACCATCGCCGGGTGGGCGACCCACGACCCGTCGAAGCCGTCACGCGCCTCCCGCTCCTTGTCGGTCCGGACCTTCTCGTAGGCCGCGGCGTTGACCTCCTCGTCCTTGGCCGGGACGAAGGCCGACATGCCACCGATGGCGTGCGCGCCGCGTCGGTGGCAGGTCCGCACCAGCAGCTCGGTGTAGGCCCGCATGAACGGGGCGGTCATGGTGACGGCGGCCCGGTCGGGCAGGACGAAGTCGGCTCCCCGGGTGCGATAGGTCTTGATGACGCTGAAGAGGTAGTCCCAGCGCCCCGCGTTGAGCCCGGCCGAGTGCTCGCGCAGCT
Source organism: Serinicoccus sp. JS2-9 (assembly GCF_059025165.1). Lineage (NCBI taxonomy): Bacteria > Bacillati > Actinomycetota > Actinomycetes > Micrococcales > Ornithinimicrobiaceae > Serinicoccus > Serinicoccus sp. JS2-9. Next base: position 2,890,479 of record NZ_CM180091.1, on the reverse strand, counting down.
CGTAGAGGATTTCCTCCATCTGGAAGGCCGCGGGATAGGTCTCGATGAGGCAGGTGGCGCGGATCGTGCCCTGCGGTATGCCGAGCGCGTCCTGGGCGAGGACGAAGGCGTCGTTCCAGAGGCGGGCCTCGAGGTGGTGCTCCATCTTGGGCAGGTAGAAGTAGGGACCCTTGCCGGCGTCCAGCTGCAGCTGGGCGCTGGCGCACAAGTAGAGTGCGACGTCCACCAGGCCTCCCGCGACCCGCTGCCCGTCGACCGTGATGTGCTTCTCGTCCAGGTGCCACCCGCGCGGGCGCATGACGATGGTGGGGAGCTGCTGCTGGTCGGTGGTGGCGAGGGCATACTCCTTGCCCTCGGGGGAGGTGAAGCAGATCGTGCCGCTGATCGCGTCACGGAGGTTGATCTGACCCTCGACGACGTTCTCCCACAGCGGGGTGTTGGCGTCCTCGTGGTCGGCCAGCCACACCCTGGCCCCGGAGTTCATCGCGTTGATCGTCATCTTGCGGTCGGTGGGGCCGGTCATCTCGACGCGGCGGTCGACCAGACCCGGCGCCGGGTCGGCGACCCGCCAGGTGTCGTCGGCGCGGACCTGCGCGGTCTCGGGCAGGAAGTCCAGGTCCTCGCCGTCGGCGACCGCCCCGACGACCTCGGCACGAGCCGCGAGGCGGTCCTGGCGGGTCGACTCCAGGGCGCGGTGGAGGGTGGCGATCAGGTCCAGGGCGGGCCGGGTGAGGATCTGCTCGTAGCCCGGCCGGAGCGCGCCGGTCACCTCCACTCCGTCGGGCAGGTCCAGGGTGATGGTCGGGTCGGTGCTCGCCATGGCCACTCCTCAAGTTCCGTCACAAGGAATCAGTATTCCGCTCAATGGAAGACACCCTATCGTCTCGACGTCAAGATATCTACGGGGCAAAGAGGGGCGTCGCGCCCGCTGAGCGGCGACGTGGGGGCTCACCTAGGCTCGGGTGCGTGGCTGGACACGAGATCGTCATCGGCGAGGACGTCCCGACCCAGGAGGAGCTCGTCGGGCTCTACGACGCCGTCGGGTGGAGCGCCTACACGACGGACCCGGCGGCCCTGAGTGCCGCGATCGCCGGGTCCACCAGGGTCGTGACGGCGCGCTACGGCGGGGAGCTGCTGGGCCTGGCGCGGGTCATCTCCGACGGCGTGAGCATCGCCTATCTGCAGGACGTCCTGGTCCGTCCCGAGCTGCAGCGCGAGGGGGTGGGCCGGTCGCTGGTGGACGCCGCGCTCGGGCCGTTCCAGCACTGCCGCCAGCAGGTCCTGCTCACCGATGACGAGCCGCGTCAGCGCTCGTTCTACGAGTCGATCGGGTGGGCCGAGATCCGGGACCACGGGGACGGGCGACTGCGCGCCTTCGTGAAGTTCACGCCGTCCTGAGGCGAGGGCCGCCGCGACGCCGCGACGCCATGTGAAATAGATCACACGTCCAGGAGGGTGTCGGCTCCCGAAGACGGGGTATGACGTCCTCGCCCGCCCGCCGCACCCTGCCGGTGGCTCTTCGCCCCCTCTCGGGGCTGCTCGCCGGCGGTGCCGGCGTGCTCATCGGGGAGGGCGTCGCGCGACTCGTGGGGGTGCCGGGACCGGTCGTCGCCGTGGGCAACCGGGTCGTCGACCGGACTCCTCGCCCCGTGAAGGAGTGGGCGGTCTCGACCTTCGGAGCCTCCGATAAGGCGCTGCTGGTGGGCGGGGTCATCGCGGTGCTCGCCCTGGCCCTGGCACTCCTCGGCTGGACGGGTGCACGCCAGCCCGCCGCCCTGCCGCTGGGGATCGCCGGCCTGGTGGCGGTGGCGGGGGCTGCCCTGCTGACCGACCCGGCGGCGGGCGGCCGCCTCGGTGCGGTGCTCGCCGTCGTGGCAGCGATGGCAGCTGCCGGGGTCGGTGGCGCCGTGGCCCTGGTCGCCACGGCTCGTCGCGGTCGTCTCGACTCGGCCGAGCGCGGTGACCGGCGTTCCTTCCTCGTGGCCGCGTCGGCGCTGGCCACCCTCGCCGCCGCTGGTGGTGCCGTGCGCGGGCTCGCCGGCGGCAGCTCGAGCGCCACCCCGGTGGCCCTGCCCACCCCGCGCTCCCCGGCCCCCGCCGTCCCGGCAGGGGTGAGTTTCGACGTCGCCGGCCTGACGTCATACCTCACGCCAACCTCGGACTTCTATCGCGTGGACACCGCTCTCGCGCTCCCGACGGTCTCGATCGAGGACTACGCGCTGCGGATCACCGGGCTGGTGGACCGGCCCCTGCACCTGACCTACGCCGAGCTGCTGGAGCGGGACCTCGTCGAGCGGCGCATCACCCTGACGTGCGTCAGCAACGAGGTGGGCGGAGACCTGCTCGGCAACGCCACCTGGACCGGCATCCCCACGAAGACGTTGCTGGCCGAGGCAGGGGTGCGTGCGGGCGCCGACGCGGTCCGGTCCCGCAGCGTGGACGGTTTCACCGCCGGGACCCCCCTGTCGGCCCTCACCGACGGCCGCGACGCGCTGATCGTCGTGGGGATGAACGGCGCCCCATTGACCCCCGAGCACGGCTTCCCCGTGCGCATGGTCACCCCGGGTCTCTACGGCTACGTGTCGGCGACGAAGTGGTTGACCGAGCTCGAGGTCACCCGTTTCGCCGACTTCTCCGCCTACTGGACGCCGCGGGGGTATGCCGAGCGCGCGCCGATCAAGATGTCGTCCCGCATCGACGTGCCCGGGTCGTTCGCCCGGCTGGAGGCCGGCGACGTCGCTGTCGCGGGGATGGCCTGGGCCCAGACCATCGGGATCGAGCGGGTCCAGGTGCGGGCCGACGGTGGCCCCTGGCAGGACGCCGAGCTCGGCGTCGAGGACTCCGACCAGACCTGGCGCGCCTGGCGCTATGTCTGGGCGGCAGAGCCGGGCACCCACCGGCTCGAGGTGCGGGCGACCGATCGCTCGGGCCGTGTGCAGACCTCCCGCCGGGAGCCCATCGCTCCCGACGGGTCGACCGGGTGGCACAGCGTGACGGTCACCGTCGCGTGAGTAGCCACACCCTTCAGAAAGGAAGCAACATGCGTATCTCCAAGGGAATCTTCGCCCTCTCGATGGCCTCTGCCCTCGCCCTGTCCGCCTGTGGCGGCGAGGCCGAGGAGACCGCGTCCGAAGCGGGCAGCGCCGCCGAGAGTGCGGCTGAGGACATGACCGATGACGAGACCTCTGAGGACATGGCCGACGAGGACATGGAGTCCGAGGACATGGCCGACGACGAGATGGCCACCGACGAGATGGGCGACCCGGCGGCGGACCTGGTGGGCCCGGGCTGTGCCGACTACGCCGAGCAGGTGCCCGACGGCGCCGGCTCGGTCGAGGGCATGGCGGCTGACCCGGTCGCGGTGGCTGCCAGCAACAACCCGCTGCTGACCCAGCTCACCGCCGCGGTCTCCGGCGAGGTCAACCCGGACGTCGACCTGGTCGACACCCTCAACGGTGACGAGTTCACCGTCTTCGCCCCGGTCGACGAGGCGTTCGAGGCGATCGACGAGGAGACGATGGCCACCCTCGGTGAGGACGCCGACCTGCTCAGCTCGATCCTCACCTACCACGTGGTGCCCGGCCAGCTCGACCCCGAGCAGGTCGTCGGTGAGCAGACGACGGTGCAGGGCGAGACGGTCGAGGTGAGCGGCATGGGCGACGAGCTCATGGTCAACGAGGCCGCCGTCATCTGTGGCGGCGTCCAGACGGCGAACGCCACGGTCTACCTCATCGACACGGTGCTCATGCCGCAGGGCTGACGACGCAGGACGATCCGCCCGCCGCGCGCTCCTCGCGGCGGGCGGATCGTGTCCGGCAGGAGCCACGCTGCCGAGGTCGGCCTGACCCACCGGGAGGCATGGGACACTGGTCGGACGCACTCCGCCCGACCGTTCCGCCTACCCCGATCCTGAGGTGCTCCCCCAGCGTGTCTCCGCTCGCCCGTCCTGACCAGGTGCCCGCGCCCGCCGCCACCGCGTCGGAGGTCATCCGCAACTTCTGCATCATCGCCCACATCGACCACGGCAAGTCGACCCTGGCCGACCGGATGCTGCAGGTCACCGGCGTGGTCGACCAGCGCGCGATGCGCGACCAGTACCTCGACCGCATGGACATCGAGCGCGAGCGCGGCATCACCATCAAGAGCCAGGCGGTGCGGATGCCCTGGACGATCGCGACGGAGGAGCTTGATCGCCCAGAGCAGAAGGACGAGCGAGCGCAGCGAGCACCAGGCGGTGGGGGGCCTGCGGGGGGCGCAGCCCCCCGCACTTATGTGCTGAACATGATCGACACCCCCGGCCACGTCGACTTCACCTACGAGGTGAGCCGGAGCCTGGCGGCGTGCGAGGGCGCGGTGCTGCTCGTCGACGCGGCGCAGGGGATCGAGGCCCAGACGCTGGCCAACCTCTATCTGGCGATGGAGAACGACCTCACGATCATCCCGGTGCTCAACAAGATCGACCTGCCGTCGGCGCAGCCGGAGAAGTATGCCGAGGAGCTGGCCGGTCTCATCGGGTGCGACCCGGGCGATGTGCTGCGCGTCTCGGGTAAGACGGGCGAGGGGGTCCCGGAGCTGCTGGACCGCATCGTCGACGAGATCCCGGCGCCGGTCGGCGACCCCGGGGCGCCCGCGCGGGCGATGATCTTCGACTCGGTCTACGACACCTACCGCGGCGTGGTGACCTACGTCCGGGTCGTCGACGGCAGCCTGTCCCCGCGCGAGCGGATCGCGATGATGTCGACCAAGGCCACCCACGAGCTGCTCGAGATCGGGGTCATCAGCCCGGAGCCGGCGCCGTCGCAGGGCCTGGGCGTGGGTGAGGTGGGCTACCTCATCACGGGCGTGAAGGACGTGCGGCAGTCCAAGGTCGGTGACACCGTGACGGGGGAGCGGCGGATGGCCGCCTCGCCGCTGGGCGGTTACCAGGATCCCAAGCCGATGGTCTTCTCCGGGCTCTACCCGATCGACGGCTCGGACTACCCGATCCTGCGCGACGCCCTGGACAAGCTCAAGCTCAACGACGCGGCGCTGGTCTACGAGCCGGAGACCTCCGGCGCGCTGGGCTTCGGCTTCCGCGTCGGCTTCCTCGGCATGCTGCACCTGGAGATCGTGCGGGAGCGGCTGGAGCGGGAGTTCAACCTCGACCTCATCTCGACGCTGCCCAACGTGTCCTACGACGTCACGCTCGACGACGGAGCCACGTTCGAGGTCACCAACCCCAGCGAGTTCCCCGCTGGCAAGATCGCCTCGATCACCGAGCCGGTGGTCCGGGGCACGATCCTGGCGCCGAGCGAGTTCATCGGCGCGATCATGGAGCTGTGCCAGAGCCGGCGCGGCACGCTGCGCGGCATGGACTACCTCTCGCCCGAGCGGGTCGAGCTGCGCTACACCCTGCCGCTGGCCGAGATCGTCTTCGACTTCTTCGACGCGCTGAAGTCGCGCACCAAGGGGTATGCCTCGCTCGACTACGAGCCCGACGGCGAGCAGGACGCCGACCTGGTCAAGGTCGACATCCTGCTCCAGGGCGACACCGTCGACGCGTTCAGCGCGATCGTGCACCGGGACAAGGCCTACGCCTACGGCGTGCAGATGGCCGGCAAGCTCAAGGAGCTCATCCCTCGCCAGCAGTTCGAGGTGCCGGTCCAGGCGGCCATCGGCTCGCGGGTCATCGCCCGCGAGACGATCCGGGCGATCCGCAAGGACGTGCTCGCCAAGTGCTACGGCGGTGACATCAGCCGCAAGCGCAAGCTGCTGGAGAAGCAGAAGGAGGGCAAGAAGCGGATGAAGATGGTCGGCTCCGTCGAGGTGCCGCAAGAGGCCTTCATCGCGGCGCTCTCCCAGGACGGGAGCGGCGCCGAGACCGCGAAGTCCAAGAAGTGAGCCCGGCGGACGAGGCGTCGGGGGAGCGTCCGGGGCCGGACGCGGCCACTCCTCCGGACGACCGCGCTGCCGGTGCCGCGGCCCCGCCGGGGCACCTCGCGCTCGGCCACCCCGCCGTCGGCCCCCGGCCGCTGGCCCGCACCCGCTCCTTCACCCGGCGCGGGGGCCGGATGCTCAAGGACTCGCACCAGGCCGCCTGGGACCGGTATGCCGACACCCTCGTCCTCGACGTCCCGCGCCCGCACGGGGCGGACGGGTCGACCGCGGTGGACCCGGCATACCGGATCGACCCGGCGCAGGTCTTCGGGCGGCGCGCGCCCCTCGTGGTCGAGATCGGGTCGGGGTCGGGTGACGCGCTGCTGCACGGCGCGACGCAGCGCCCGGAGTGGGACGTCCTCGCCTTCGAGGTCTGGCGACCGGGCATCGGGCACGCGCTGGCCAAGATGGGGGAGTCCCCGCTGTGCAACGTCCGCTTCGTCGAGGCCGACGCCGCGCTCGCGCTGCAGACCCTGCTTCCCCCGGGGAGCGTGCACGAGGTGTGGACCTTCTTCCCCGACCCCTGGCCCAAGACCAAGCACCACAAGCGGCGGCTGGTCGCCCCGGACTTCGCCGGCACGGTCGCCGACCTCGTGGAGCCCGGAGGGCTGTGGCGGCTGGCGACGGACTGGGCCGACTACGCCGACCACGTGCGGTCGGTGCTGGGCGCGCATCCCGCGTGGCAGCTGGTGTCCACCGAGCGGGCGCCGCTGCGGCCGATGACCCGCTTCGAGCGACGCGGCATCGAGGCGGGCCGCGACATCGCGGACCTGGCCTACGCGCGGACCTGAGCCTCGCTCAGTCGCCGGCGCTGTCCTCGGCCCGCTTGACCAGCCGCGGGTCAGGGCGCAGCACGACGTCGTGGTCCTTGCCGTCGTAGTCGAACTGTGACAGGAAGTGCCGCATCGCGTTGATCCGGGCCCGCTTCTTGTCGTTGCTCTTGATCGTCACCCACGGCGCCCAGTCGGAGTCGGTGCGCAGGAACATCTCCTCCTTGGCCGCGGTGTAGTCCTCCCAGCGATCCAGGCTCTCCAGGTCCATCGGCGAGAGCTTCCACTGGCGGACCGGGTCCAGCTGCCGGATGGCGAAGCGGGTGCGCTGCTCGGACTGGGTCACCGAGAACCAGAACTTCGTGATCGAGATGCCGGCCTCGACCAGCATCTTCTCGAACTGCGGCGCCTGGCCCATGAAGCGTTCGTACTCGGTGTTGGAGCAGAAGCCCATGACCCGCTCGACGCCGGCGCGGTTGTACCACGACCGGTCGAAGAGCACGAGTTCCCCGGCCGTCGGCAGGTGCTGGATGTAGCGCTGGAAGTACCACTGCCCGGCCTCGACCTCGGTCGGCTTGTTGAGCGCCACGACGCGCGCGCCGCGCGGGTTGAGGTGCTCCATGAAGCGCTTGATCGAGCCGCCCTTGCCGGCCGCGTCGCGACCCTCGAAGACGAGCACGTGCCGGGAGCCGTTGTCGCGGGCCCAGTACTGGAACTTGAGCAGCTCCACTTGGAGCAGCCACTTCTCGACCTCGTAGTAGTCGCGGGTCATCCGCTCGGCGTAGGGGTAGTCCTCCCGCCAGGTGTCGACGGCGTTCCCCCCGGGCGCGATGAGGTCAGGGTCGGACCCCTGGTCGTCACGCACCGTGTAGCCCTGGTCCCGCAGGCTGTCGATGTACTCGCGAAGGCGCTGCTGCACGCTCCCGACACTAGCGCGCATCCCTCACCAGGCGGTGTACGGGGTCATGACGTCCCGGGGGTCGAGGTCGGTGGGCCGGTGGGAGACTGGGCCTCATGCCCTCCGCCTTTCCCCCGGGCGACCCCGCGCCCGTCGACGGCTCCCTGCCACCCCACGCGCTCGAGGGTATGCCGCAGCGCCCCTTCTCGGTCTACCTGCACGTCCCCTTCTGCCGGGTCCGCTGCGGCTACTGCGACTTCAACACCTACACCCTGCCCGAGCTCGACGACGGCGAGGCCCCGGGGACCTTCCTCGGCGCGGCCCACGCCGAGCTCGAGCTGGCCCACCGGGTGCTGGGGCCGGCCGCCCCGCCGCCGGTGTCGACCGTCTTCGTCGGCGGGGGCACGCCGACGATGCTGGCTCCGTCGGCGTTGGGCGGGCTCGTCCGCGCGACGCAGGAGCGCTTCGGGCTGGCCGCCGGCGCGGAGGTGACGACCGAGGCCAACCCGGACACGATCACCCCCGCCGTGGCACGGCAGCTGGCCGACCACGGGTTCACCCGGGTCAGCCTCGGGATGCAGTCAGCGGTGCCGAGCGTGCTGCATACCCTCGACCGGACGCACGACCCGGCCGGGGTCGCCCGGGCGGTCGCCGCCGTCCGCGACGCGGGGATGGGCGTCAGCCTGGACCTCATCTACGGCACACCGGGGGAGTCGCTCGCCGACTGGCGCACCAGCCTGGAGGCGGCAGTCGCGCTGGAGCCCGACCACGTCTCGGCCTACGCGCTCGTGGTCGAGGAGGGCACCCGGCTGCACGCGCAGGTGCGGCGTGGCGAGGTGTCGGCGCCCGAGGACGACGACGAGGCGGACAAGTACGAGCTCGCCGACGAGCTGCTCGCGGCCGCGGGCTACGGGTGGTACGAGATCTCGAACTGGGCGCGCTCGCCCGAGCACCGGTGCCGGCACAACGTGGCCTACTGGGACGGCGCGGACTGGTGGGGGATCGGGCCCGGTGCGCACAGCCACGTCGGCGGGGTCCGCTGGTGGAACGTCAAGCATCCGCGCGCCTACGCCGACCGGCTGGGTCGGGGTCTCAGCCCGGTGCACGAGCGCGAGGTCCTTGATGACGAGCAGCGGTCTGCCGAACGCGTCCTGCTGGGGGTCCGGCTGGCCGACGGGCTGCCGCTAGGCGACCTCGAGCCGCCGGGTCGTGCAGCGGTGGCCGGGCTCGTCGCCGACGGGCTGGTGGACGGTCGGGCGGCGGTGCAGGGGAGGGTCGTGCTGACCCTGCGCGGGCGGCTGCTGGCCGACACCGTCGTCCACCGCCTGCTGGGCTAGGGATGGTGCCTCTCCAGTCGCGGTCTATCTTGGAGGCGTTCGACGGGGCTGGACAGGGGTGCTGTTCCAGTGCCCGGGTCACGATCGAGACACGGTGGGTTGCGTATGGCTTTTTCGGAGGCGACCCGGTGGCGCTGCGCGCCGCTGCGCGCACGTGAGCGGGTAGACGGGCAGGACCCGATTCTCGAGCCGGTGGGCCAGGCGCTCGTCGCGGTGACCTTGAGCAGGATGGAATCCGCGACGCCGGAGCAGACCCGCTTTTCCGGTCTGTATTCCGGCCCTGACGGCACCTACCTGTCGCGACAGGAGCAGGACGGGCTCATCCGGTTCCGTGGAATGAGCTTCGAGCCAGTGCTGGATTTCGTCGGCACACTCCTCCGGGCGAGCTGATGGGTGAGTCCGCCGGCCCGCTGCGCGGGGCGGACATGGGTCGGGTGCTGCGGACCTTCCGCTGCTGGCCCGGACCGATCTCGTCGGTGGTCATGACCGTGATCACCGTCGGGGTGGTGGCCTGGCAGTGGTGGGCCGTCCCGGAGGACCCGCTCTGGTTCCGGTTTTTCGTGCTGTTCCTCATGCTGCTGCTCTGCTCAACCCTGGCGTTGCCGGGGATCCTCGAACGGCATCGGGTGTGCGAGCACGGTCTGGTGCTGGGCTACGGTCCCACGCGCAGCGCGAGGTATGTCGTCCCGTGGGCGAGCGTTGACCCGGGGCGGGTGCGGTTGCTGCGCCGAGGTCAGCTCATCTCGCGGCACCGGGGGATGCCGCAGGTCAGCCCGCACTACCGGATCGGCACCGGCCCCTTGGCCTACCGCTCGGTGGCTGTGAACGGCCTCGACACGGCGAGCAGCCCGCCGCGGGACGGACAGCGCGGGGCCGGCTGTGCGTGGTGGATCCTGGGCAGTCCGCAACCGAAGAAGGTGGCGAGGGCGATCGAGGACGCGATGGTCGCGGACGGGCATACCCGGGCCCGGGGGCTGGCCGTCCGCGCCGTCGAGCAGGAGATCGTCGTGCCCTGGACACCGGAGCCGTCCCCGCTCCGGCCGCGCACGAGATAGGCCTCTCCCGTCCGACGCAGTTCACCGACACGCCACCGTCGGTCCCCGGACCGGACACCTCCGAGCACGAGAATGAGGGCAGACCCTGCCGGGTATGAGCCAGCAGGGCCTGAGCCTGATCAGATGGATGTGGCCCGGTTCGCGGAGTATGAGTCCGCGAACCGGGCCACGATCCGGCCGTGATGCTGCCGGACGGTGCGCAAGGTGTCGGTGGCTCGGCTCCCGCATCACCGGGAGCGTCGACCGGCACGAGGCTGGTCGACAGTCGAATCCTCGACACGCCTTGCGACCCGCTCTCCCCTGGGGGGAGTGCGTGGGACATGTCTAGTCCTTCGCGGGCGGGTGCGCAAGAGGGAACGCGAAAAACTTTGCCGCCGCCCTCCGCCCGCCCGCCGGGTGCCTAGCTGAGCAGCCGGATCTGGAACGGGTAGTCGTAGACCTCGCCGTTGGAGGCCTTGATCGCGCCCTTGATGTGGCACCAGAGCTGCACGACGAAGAGCACGATCCAGACCGGGATCGCCCAGAGGAAGCCGATCCCGAGCGTGATGATCACGCTGATCCAGGTGACGACGCTCGCGATGGTCAGGGACAGGTTGAAGTTGAAGGCGCCGGCCGACGCGGTGCGGACCGCGTGCGACTTGTCCTTGTAGAACAGCCAGATGAGCAGCGGGCCGAGGAAGGGCACCCAGCCCACCGAGAGCAGCATGGATATCGGGGCGGACAGGTGCGCCAACAGCATCATCGTCTTCTCGTCGCCCTGGGGCTGCTGCTGCCCGTAGCTCTGCTGGTAGCCCTGGGGCGGCTGCTGCTGGTAGCCCTGCTGATACCCCTGGGGCGGCTGCTGCCCGTAGGGCGGCTGGGAGCCCTGGGGTGCGGGGTCCGGCGGGATGTCGCCCCGCTGCTGCGGGTCGTGCTGGCCGCTCGGGGGAGGGGGTGTCTGGGTCATGAGTGCTCCTCGGGTTTCACGGTGACGAAGTCGATCAACTCTTCGACGCTGGCGAGCAGCGTCGGTTCCAGGTCACGGTATGACGTTACTCTCGCCAGGATCTGCCGCCACCCTCGCGCGACGTCGGCCTGGGTGGCGTGCGGCCAGCCGAGCTCGGCCAGGATGCCGTGCTTCCACGAGCGACCACGCTCGATGACCGGCCAGGCGTCCAGCCCGAGCCGCTGCGGCTTCACCGACTGCCAGACGTCGACGTAAGGATGCCCCAGGATGCGGACCCACGGGCTCACGCGGGCGGCCTGCGCGACGATCCGGCTCTCCTTGGTGCCGGGCACGAGGTGGTCGACGAGGATGCCGAGCCGGGAGTCGCGGGTCGGGCCGAAGCTCCGGATCTCGGCCGACAGGTCGTCGACGCCGTTCAGCATCTCGACCACCACGCCCTCCACCCGCAGGTCGTCTCCCCAGACCTTCTCCACCAGCTCCGCGTCGTGCTTGCCCTCGACCCAGATCCGGGAGCCGGTCGCGGTGCGGGCGGGCTGGTCGTGGACCCGCACCGATCCGCTCGCGGTCCGGGAGGCGGCCTGACGGTGCTCCGCCAGCCGGGCGGCCTGCTCCCGGTCGGTGGGCGGCGTGAGGATCACGGGCTTGCCGTCGAGCAGGAAACCGGGCCCGAGCGGGAAGCCCTTGCGCCGCCCGCGCCGGTCCTCCAGGTGCACCACCCGCATACCCCCCGCCTTCTCGACGGCCACGACCGCGCCGCACCAGCCGGAGTCGACGTCCTCGACCACGAGGCCGAGCTCGGCGGCGACCTCCGTGGCCCGGCCGCGCTTCGGGGCGCGCCAGTCGGTGGCCAGAACATCCGTGCCGTAGCCGTAGCGATCGTTCACAACCGTCGACCGTAACGCCTGTGACAGGAGTGCCGTGTGAGGCTCGCCCAGTGCACCGAGCGCGCGTTCGTCACGCACCGAGCGCGCGTTCGTCACGTCACGACGCGACGAACGCGCGTCCGGTGCGCGACGAACGCGCGTCCGGTGCGGGAGGGGTCAGACGGTGCGGGGGCGGGTCATGTCGAGCGGCACCACCCAGGCGTCGAACTCCTCGGCGGTCAGGTGGCCGCTCTCCAGGGCCGCCTCGCGCAGCGTCTGGCCGCTCTTGTGCGCCGCCTTGGCGATCGCCGCTGCCTTGTCGTAGCCGATGTGCGGGTTGAGCGCGGTGACCTGCATGAGGTTGCTGGCGAGGTTGGCCTGGATCCGCTCGGTGTGCGGCTCGATCCCCTGGGCGCAGCCGGTGTCGAAGGCGAGGCAGGCGTCCGAGATGAGCCGGATGCTCTCCAGCACGGCGTGCACCATGACCGGCTTGAAGACGTTGAGCTGGAAGTTGCCCTGGCTGCCGGCGAAGGCGACGGTCGCGTCGTTGCCGAAGACCCGGGTCGCGACCATGGTCATCGCCTCGGACTGGGTGGGGTTGACCTTGCCGGGCATGATCGAGCTGCCCGGCTCGTTCTCCGGGATGGTCAGCTCGCCGATCCCGTTGCGCGGCCCGGAGGCCAGCCACCGGACGTCGTTGGCCATCTTCATGAGCGCGCCCGCGAGCGTCCGCAGCGCAGCGGAGGTCTGCACCAGCGCGTCATGGGCCGACAGCGCGGCGAACTTGTCCTCCGCGCTGCGCAGCTCCAGCCCGGCCTCCTCGCCCATCTTGCGCGCCGCGAGCGCCCCGAAGTCCGGGTGCGCGTTGAGTCCCGTGCCGACCGCTGTCCCGCCGATCGCGAGCTCACGCAGCCCCTCACCCGCGTGCCGCACCTCCCCGAGCGCGTAGTCGAGCTGCGCCACCCAGCCGCCGATCTCCTGACCCAGCGTGATCGGGGTGGCGTCCTGCAGGTGGGTGCGCCCGACCTTGACGACGTCGGAGAACTCCTCCGCCTTGCCGGCGAGGGTGTCGCGCAGCGTGGTCACCGCGCCCTCCAGCCGGTCGCGCAGCTCCAGCAGCACCGCGATGTGCATCGCTGTCGGGAAGGTGTCGTTGCTGCTCTGCCCCCGGTTGACGTGGTCGTTGGGGTGCACCGGCGTCTTGCTCCCCATCTCCCCGCCGGCCAGCTCGATGGCGCGGTTGGAGATGACCTCGTTGGAGTTCATGTTGCTCTGGGTGCCGGACCCGGTCTGGAAGACGACGAGCGGGAAGTGGTCGTCGAGGTCTCCGGCGATGACCTCGTCCGCCGCGCGCACCACGAGGTCGGCGACGTCCGTGGGCAGTTCACCGAGCTCGGCGTTGGCCTGCGCGGCGCCCTTCTTGAGGATGCCCAGCGCCTGGATGACCGGCCGCCCCCACACGAAGGTGTCCTGCCCGATCGGGAAGTTGTGGATGCTGCGCTGCGTCTGCGCGCCCCAGTAGCGGTCGGAGGGAACCTCCACCTGGCCCATGCTGTCGGTCTCGATGCGCGGCTCGCTCATGGCGCACATCGTATGCCGTCGAGCCCGCCCGCCACCGCCGTCCCGCGGGATCCGTCCCCGACGCTCGCGCTCGCGTAGACTGGCACTCCATACCCGTGAGTGCCAGTGACGCCGGAGGGAGGCGACCGTGAGCGAGGACCGCAGGCTCGAGGTGCTGCGCGCCATCGTGCAGGACTACGTACGGACCTCCGAGCCGGTCGGCTCCAAGACCCTCCTCGAGCGGCACCAGCTCGGGGTCTCCGCCGCGACCGTGCGCAACGACATGGCGGTCCTCGAGGAGGAGGGCCTCATCAGCGCGCCGCACACGAGCGCCGGGCGGGTGCCGACGGACGCGGGCTACCGCCTCTTCGTCGACCGGCTGCAGCAGATCAAGCCGATGAGCCGGGCCGAGCGCACGGCGATCGCCCGCTTCCTGGACGGCGCGGTCGACCTCGACGACGTCGTCACGCGGACCACGCGCCTGCTGTCCAGCCTGACCCAGCAGGTCGCGGTGATGCAGTATCCCAGCCTGTCCCGCTCCACCGTCCGGCACGTCGAGCTGGTCCCGGTCGGCGGCACCCGGCTCATGATCGTGCTCATCGTCAACACCGGGCGCGTCGAGCAGCGCGTCGTCGACGTGGCTCGCGACCTCACCCTCGAGCCCGACGTCGTCGCCCACCTGCGGGCGCTGGTCAACGAGCTCGCGGTGGGGGAGCGGCTCTCGACGATCGCCGCCGGCCTGGCCGCCCTCGGCGACCGCGTCGCCCCGGGTGACCGCGCGTTGGCGGAGATCGTCGTCGACGCCCTGGCGGACGCGGCCGACGAGCGCACCGAGGAGCGGATCGCGCTGGCCGGGACGGCCAACCTGGCCCGCGTCGGCACCGACTTCCCGACGTCCCTGTCGCAGGTGCTGGAGGCGCTGGAGGAGCACGTCGTGCTGCTGCGGCTCATGGGCAGCATGGCCACCCTCGACGGCGAGGCGGTCGCGGTCGCCATCGGGGCCGAGAACCCCTACGAGCCGCTGCGCACCACGTCGGTCGTCGCCACGACCTACGGCACCGCGGGCGGGCTCGGCGTCGTAGGGCCGACCCGCATGGACTACCCCCAGGCCATGGCCACCGTCCGCGCCGTGGCCCACTATGTCGCGGAGATCCTGGACGGGTGAGCCACCTCACGGCATACCCGGGCCCCTCCCGCCGTTGACCGAACCAAGAACTGACCGGACGCACGCCCACGACCCTCAAGGACGCGCACACACGTGAACGACTACTACGCCGATCTCGGAGTCTCCCGCGAGGCCACCCCCGAGGAGATCAAGAAGGCCTATCGCAAGAAGGCCCGCCAGCTGCACCCCGACGTCAACCCCGGCCCCGACGCCGAAGCGGAGTTCAAGCGGGTCAGCCAGGCCTACGACGTGCTGGGCGACCAGACCAAGCGCGCGTCCTACGACCGCGGTCAGGACCCCTACGGCGGGGCGACCGGCGGCTTCGGGCAGGGCTTCACCTTCAGCGACATCATGGACGCCTTCTTCGGCGGGACCGCGGCGGGCGCCCGGGGGCCGCGCTCGCGCGTGCAGCGGGGCCACGACGCGCTCGTGCAGCTCGACATCGACCTGCGCACCGCCGTCTTCGGCGGCGAGGAGACGCTGCAGATCGACACCGCGGTGGTCTGCACGACGTGCTCGGGCGCGGGCGCGCAGCCGGGTAGCGGCACCCGCACCTGCGAGGTATGCAGCGGTCGCGGGGAGGTGCAGCAGGTCCAGCGCTCCTTCCTCGGCCAGGTGATGACCTCGCGTCCGTGCCAGGCGTGCCGGGGTTACGGCGACGTCATCGAGCACCCGTGCTTCGACTGCTCCGGCGAGGGGCGCGTGCGCACCCGGCGTGATCTCACGCTCAAGGTCCCCGGCGGCGTCGACTCCGGCACCCGCATCGCGCTCGGCGGCGAGGGCGAGGTCGGCCCCTTTGGCGGGGAGCCTGGCGACCTCTACGTCGAGATCGCGGTCGAGGCCGACGACACGTACCAGCGGCGTGGCGACGACCTGCACTGCACCCTCGAGGTGCCGATGACGGCCGCCGCCCTCGGGGCCACCCTGCCGGTGGAGACGCTGGACGGGCCGATCGAGGTCGACCTGCGCTCCGGCACCCAGCCGGCCGAGACGATCACCCTGGACGGCAAGGGCGTCACCCACCTGCGCGGTCAGGGCCGCGGCGACCTGGTGGTCCACCTGGACGTCAAGGTCCCGACCAAGCTCACCGACGAGCAGCGCGGTCTGCTCGCCCAGCTGGCTGAGAGCCGGGGGGAGTCCCGCCCGACCGGCCGGATGGGCAGCAGCTCCGGCGGCCGCAAACACAGCCTGTGGGACGCCTTGCGTGGCCGGTGACCGTTGACGGCGCCGCTCTTCCTCGTCGACGCGGCGACCCTGGCGCAGGAGGCTGACCGCCTCGTCCTCGACGGACCGGAGGGCCGGCACGCGGCGACCGTGCAGCGGATCGGGCCAGGCGAGGAGGTCCTCGTCGCCGACGGGGCGGGGGCAGGGGCCACCTGCCGGGTCCTTGCCGCGCGACCCGGCGAGCTCGAGCTCGAGGTGCTGCGGCGGCACACGGCGCCCGCGCCCGACCCGCGGCTCGTGCTCGTGCAGGCCCTCGCCAAGGGCGACCGCGACCTGCAGGCGATCGAGGCGGCGACCGAGCTCGATGTCGACGAGGTCGTGCCCTGGCAGGCTGATCGCAGCGTCGTGCGCTGGCGCGGCGAGCGGGGGGCCAAGGCGCTGCGCAAGTGGGAGCAGACGGTGCTCGCGGCGACCAAGCAGTCCCGACGCCTGCGCCTCCCGGGCGTGGGGGCGCCGGTCGACCGGGGGTCGCTGGTGGCGCGCGTCTCGGCCCCGACCTCGACGCTGACCCTCGTGCTCCACGAGGAGGCGACCGAGGCGCTCGCCGACGTGGCCCTTCCCGAGACCGGCGAGGTGCTGCTCGTCGTCGGCCCCGAGGGCGGCATCGCAGGCGACGAGCTCGATGATCTCCTCGCCGCGGGTGCGCGCCCCGTGCGCCTGGGCCGGACGGTCCTGCGCACCTCGACGGCCGGCCCGGCGGCGCTCGCGGTGCTGCAGTCCCGGCAGCGGTGGCGATGACGACCAGCCGGCCGGGGTCGAGAACGCTGCGGCGCCGGCGCCGGCGCCATCCGAGCGACCCCGCGGGCCCCGACGCCTCGCCGCTCGGTCTCTTCAGCCCGGGCATCCGGTCGGCCTCCGTCGGCGCCACCGCCCTCATCGCGATGTTCGCGCTCGAATACATCGCGGTCGGCGCGGCGATGCCCACGGTGGCGGAGGCGCTCTCCGGCTACCACCTCTACAACATGGCCTTCGGCGCGACCGTCGCCGCGAGCGTGGTCGGCATGATCGTCGGCGGCTGGTGGTCCGACCGCAGTGGCCCTCGGACGGTCGTCGTCACCGGTGCGCTGCTCTTCGCGGGCAGCCTGCTGGTCGCGGGCCTCGCCCCGACGATGGAGATCTTCGTCGCGGGGCGGGCCGGGCAGGGCCTCGGGTCGGGACTGGCCTCGGTCGCCATCTACGTCGTCATCGCCCAGCGGGTGCCGGACGACCTGCGCCCCGCGGTCTTCTCCCTGCTCGCGGCCGCCTGGGTGCTGCCCGGGCTGGCCGGACCCCTGCTCACCGGGGTCCTCGTCGAGCATCTCTCCTGGCGGTGGGTCTTCCTCGGCGTGGCGCCCGCCGTCCTGCTCGCCCTGGCGGTCCTGCGGCCTGCGTTGCGCTCCACGCGACGCCCCGAGGGTGGCTCGGGGGCCCACCTGCGGCCCGCAATCATCCTGTGGGCCGTCGCGGCGGCGCTGAGCGTCGGGGTGCTCAACCTGGCCGGCGACAGCGTCGCCGGCGTCGAGTGGCTCGTCGGGGGCATGGCGCTGCTGGTCCTGCTCATCGCGAGCCTGCGGCTGCTGCCCCGCGGCACCCTCGCGCTGGGGCGGGGCCTGCCCTCGGTCATCGGGGTGCGGGGCGCGCTCGGGGGCTCCTTCCTCGCCGCCGAGGCCTATCTCCCGCTGCTGCTGCGCGACGAGCACGGCTACGGGCCCGCGCAGGCCGGCGGCGTGCTCGCCGTCGCCTCGGTCACCTGGGCGCTGGGGTCCTGGTGGCAGGGGCGGCTGCCCGCCGCCACCGATCGCTACCGCGTCATGCTCGGCGGCGTGCTCTGGTATGCCGTGCTGACCGGCCTGCTCGTCCTGGCGGTGCTGCTGTCCTGGCCCGGGTGGGTGCTCATCGTCGGCTACGGGCTGGCCACCCTGGGGGTCGGTGTCGCCTACCCGACCACCTCGCTGCTGACGATGCGGCTCTCGCCCGAGGCGGAGATCGGGCGCAACTCCAGCGCGCTGCAGGTCGGTGAGGCGTTGACCGGGGCCTTCGCCCTGGCGATCACGGGGGTCGTCTTCGGGCTCTTCTATGCCACCGCCCCGCACAGCGCCTTCGTCGGCACGATGGTCGTCGCCCTCGTCGTGGGGGTGCTCTCGGTCGTGAGCGCCAGCCGGGCCCGGCCCGCGGGGAAACCGGCTGGCCCTGTCGGATCCGGCGTCTAGACTGGAACGGACATGAGCCAGACCGACAGCAGCACGTCCCGACCCCGCCCCACCCATACCGTCGTCATCCCCGACGACGTGCCGATGGTGACCCTCCTCGGCCCGCGCGACGAGTTGCTGCGCACCGTCGAGCGCGCCTTCCCCAAGGTCGACGTGCACGTGCGCGGCAACGAGTTCCGGCTCACCGGTGACTCCGGCGAGCTCGCCCTGGTCGAGCGGCTCGTCGACGAGCTGCTGGCGATCGTCGGCCGGGGGCAGCCCTTGAACCGCGATGCCGTCGAGCGCAGCATCGGGATGCTGCGCACCGCCACGAGCGACCGGCCGGCCGACGTGCTGACGATGAACATCGTGTCCAACCGCGGCAAGACGATCCGGCCCAAGACGCTCAACCAGAAGCACTACGTCGACGCCATCGACCACCACACGATCGTCTTCGGCCTCGGCCCCGCGGGCACGGGCAAGACCTACCTGGCCATGGCGAAGGCGGTCGCCGCCCTGCAGGCCAAGCAGGTCAACCGGATCATCCTCACCCGACCCGCCGTCGAGGCCGGCGAACGTCTGGGCTTCCTGCCCGGCACGCTGACCGACAAGATCGACCCCTACCTGCGGCCGCTCTACGACGCGCTGCACGACATGGTCGACAGCGAGTCGATGTCCAAGCTCATGGCCGCCGGCACGATCGAGGTGGCCCCGTTGGCCTACATGCGCGGGCGATCGCTCAACGACGCCTTCGTCATCCTCGACGAGGCGCAGAACACCTCGCCCGAGCAGATGAAGATGTTCCTCACCCGGCTCGGCTTCGGCTCCAAGATGGTGGTCACCGGAGACACCACCCAGGTCGACCTGCCCGGCGGCACGAAGTCCGGCCTGCGGGTCGTGCAGGACATCCTGGCCGGCGTCGAGGACATCCACTTCTCCCACCTCACCAGCCAGGACGTCGTGCGGCACCGGCTCGTGAGCGACATCGTCGACGCCTACGGCCGCTACGACGACCGGCAGCAGCGTCCCCGGGCCCGTCGCGGCCGTGACGGGCTCGAGGAGGGCTCCTCGTGATCGAGGTCCTCAACGAGTCCGGCGAGGTGCCCTCGCCGGTCCCCGAGCAGGAGCTGGCCGACCTCGGTCGGCACGTCCTGGACCAGCTGCGGGTGCATCCGCGCGCGGAGTTGGCGATCACGCTCGTCGACGAGACGACGATGGCCAATCTGCACGAGCGGTGGATGGACCTGCCCGGGCCCACCGACGTCATGAGCTTCCCGATGGACGAGCTGCGCCCGGGAGGCCGGGGCGAGGACGCCGGGGAGTCCGGCGAGGGGGTGCTCGGCGACGTCGTCCTCTGCCCGTCCTACGCGCGGACCCAGGCAGAGCGGGCCGGTCACGCGGTGGGCGACGAGATCCTGCTCCTGACCACCCACGGGATCCTGCACCTCCTGGGTTTCGACCACGCCGAGCCCGCGGACGAGCGGGAGATGTTCGACCTCCAGCGGACCCTGCTGCTGACCTTCCTCGCGCACCGTGGCCGCACCACGACGGCCGCCGACGACGGCGTGGTGGGTCGCTCGTGATCACGCTGGTCCTCATCGCCGTCCTCTCCACGGTGGTGGCCTTCCTCCTGACCGCGGGGGAGACCGCGCTGCAGCGCGTGACCCGGCACCGCGCCGAGCAGCTGCTCGACGACGGTCGCTCCGGGGCCAAGGCGCTCGCGCGCATCGCCGCGGACCCCGCTCCCTATCTCGCGGTCGCGGCCTTCGTCCGGGTCGCCGCCGAGGCGGCCACGGCGGTCGTGGTGACGGTCGCGGTCGGCATGCTCACCGCCTCGGCGTGGCAGACCGGACTCATCGCGATCGCCATCATGGTGCTGGTCACCTTCGTCCTCGTCGGTGTCTCGCCCCGCACCCTGGGTCGGCAGCACAGCGAGCCGGTGGCCCTGACGGCGGCGCCGGTGGTGGTGCTCATGCGGCTCTTCCTGGGACCGATCGCCAAGCTCCTGGTCGTCTTCGGCAACGCGATGACACCTGGCCGGGGGTATGCCGAGGGCCCGTTCGCCACGGAGACCGAGCTGCGCGAGCTGGTCGACCTGGCGGGGGAGTCCGCGGTGATCGAGGACGAGGAGCGGGAGATGATCCATTCCATCTTCGAGCTCGGCGACACCGTGGCGCGCGAGGTGATGGTGCCCCGCCCCGACCTCGTGACGATCAAGGCCGAGAAAGTCCTGCGTCAGGCGATGTCGCTCTTCCTGCGCTCCGGCTTCTCGCGGGTGCCCGTCATCGGGGAGGACACCGACGACGTCCTCGGGATGCTCTACTTCAAGGACGTCGCGCGCGCCGTCAACAGCCGGGCGGAGTCGGCGAGCTCGGTGCCGGTGACCGAGGTGATGCGGCCGGTGCAGCGGATCCCGGAGATGAAGCGGGTCGACGACCTGCTCCGCGAGATGCAGCAGGGCCGTCAGCACGTCGCGCTGGTCATCGACGAGTACGGCGGCACCGCCGGGCTGCTCACCATCGAGGATGTCGTCGAGGAGATCGTCGGCGAGATCACCGACGAGTACGACCGTGACCAGGTCGAGGTCGAGCAGGTCGCCCTCGACGACGGCACCGAGGTGACCCGCGTGCCGGCGAACCTCCCGGTCGACGACCTCGCCGAGATGTTCGAGGTCGAGATCGAGACCGAGGACGTCGACTCCGTCGGTGGGCTGCTCGCGACGGCGATCGGCATGGTGCCGATCCAGGGCTCGGTGGGCGAGCTTGCCGGGTTGGAGCTCACCGCCGAGCGCATGGCCGGACGGCGGCGCCGGGTCGCGACGGTGCTCGTGCGCCGGTTGAGCGAGGAGGAGCAGGAGCCGGAGGAGGAGCAGGCTTCGAACGGCCGGGGCGACTCCGACGGACGGACCCTCGGTGCGGCCGAGGCTGACGGCTCCGGCGACGCGTCCGATGCGGACGCGGGCACCCGCAGCGGTCGCGGTCCCGCCACCAGCGACGCCCACGCCGACGGTGGCGACGGCACGTCCTCCGGCCGCGGCGACGACCGTGCCGACGACGGCACCCCCACCGGCCACCACCACGGGGACAGCGACCGCCGCGCTGCGGCCGACCGCAGGGACAGCAAGGACGAGGTGAGCAGCAGTGCCGGGTGAGGACACGACATACCGCAGCGGTTTTGCCTGCCTGGTGGGGCGCCCCAACGCGGGCAAGTCGACCCTGACCAACGCGTTGGTGGGGGCGAAGGTGGCGATCACCTCCTCCAAGCCGCAGACGACGCGGCACACCATCCGGGGGATCCGGACGACCGACGACTCCCAGCTCATCCTCGTCGACACACCCGGCCTGCACCGACCTCGGTCGCTGCTCGGGCAGCGGCTCAACGACCTGGTGCGGGAGACGTTGCTCGGGGTCGACGTCATCGGCTTCTGCCTGCCGAGCGACCAACGCGTCGGTCCGGGTGACACGTTCATCGCGCGCGACCTCGCCGAGCTGCGCCAGGTGCGCACCGTGCCGGTCGTCGCGATCGCGACCAAGGCCGACGCGGTGAGCCGTGACCGACTCGCCGAGCATCTCGTGTCGATCGACCAGCTCGGCGACTTCGACGCGATCATCCCGTGCTCGGCGGTGCGGGGCGACCAGGTGGACGAGGTCGCCGACCTGCTGGCCTCCTACCTGCCCGCGTCGCCGCCGCTCTATCCCGCCGACCAGATCACCGACGAGTCCACGGTGGTGCACATCGCGGAGCTGGTGCGCGAGGCGGCGCTCGAGGGCGTGCGCGACGAGCTGCCGCACAGCCTGGCCGTCCAGGTCGAGGAGATCGTCCCGCGCGAGGACCGTCCCGACGACTCGCCGCTGTCGGACGTGCGCGTCAACGTCTTCGTCGAGCGGTCCAGCCAGAAGGCCATCATCATCGGCCGCGGCGGCTCCCGGCTGCGCGAGGTCGGCACCGAGGCGCGGGTCGGCATCGAGCGGCTGCTCGGCCACCGGGTGCACCTGGACCTGCACGTCAAGGTCGCCAAGGACTGGCAGCGGGACCCCAAGGCGCTGGACCGGCTCGGTTTCTGAGCGCTGGGCCGTCGCTGGTGCTGGTGACGGGCGCGGCCAGCACCGGTCGGGTCCTCGGGCGCGAGACCGGTAGTTCACCCGTTCCGTCCCAGCGACGCGCCGGACACGACCGGCTGCAGCGTTCACCTGAACGCTGCAGCCGATCCCGACCGGCCGGTCGCCGGGACCGATCGGTCCCGACGACAGGTCGGCGAGCGACGTCATACCCTCACCTCGCGGCGCGATCCGTGGCAGAGTGACGCCTATGAAGAAACTGCTCAACGACCCCGACGACGTGGTCGTCGAGGCGCTGCAGGGGATGGCTCTGGCGCACCCCGAGCGGCTCCGCGTCGACCTCGACCACAAGCTCGTGCTCCGCGCGGACGCGCCGGTCTCCGGCAAGGTTGCGCTGGTCTCCGGTGGTGGCTCCGGGCATGAGCCGCTGCACGGGGGCTTCGTCGGCCGCGGGATGCTCGATGCCGCCTGCGCGGGCGAGGTCTTCACCTCTCCGGTGCCCGACCAGATCCTCGCCGCGACGACCGCCGTCGACGGTGGCGCGGGCGTGCTGCACGTCGTCAAGAACTACACCGGCGACGTCATGAACTTCGAGATGGCCGCCGAGATGGCCGAGGGCATCGAGGTCGAGGCCGTCGTGACCGACGACGACGTCGCGGTCCAGGACAGCCTCTACACCGCCGGGCGCCGCGGCGTGGGCGTCACCGTGCTGCTGGAGAAGATCGTCGGGGCGGCGGCCGAGCAGGGGCGGCCCCTCGCCGAGTGCGCCGAGCTGGCTCGCAGGGTCAACAGCCAGGGCCGGTCGATGGGCATCGCGCTCACCTCGTGCACGGTGCCGGCGGCGGGGAAGCCGACCTTCGAGCTCGCCGACGACGAGATGGAGATCGGCATCGGGATCCATGGTGAGCCCGGCCGCTCGACGGAGAAGCTCGCGCCGGCCCGCGACGTGGCGGCCAGGCTGGTCGAGCCGGTGCTCCAGGACCTGGAGCTGGCGCGGGGCGAGAGCGTGCTGGCCTTCGTCAACGGCATGGGCGGGACTCCGCTGCTCGAGCTCTACCTCATGTATGCCGAGGTCGCGAAGCTGCTCGACGGGGCCGGGATCACGGTCGCCCGTTCGCTCGTCGGCAACTACATCACCTCCTTGGACATGGCCGGGTGCTCGGTCACCCTGCTGCGGGTCGACGAGGAGATGGTCGGCCTGTGGGACGCTCCCGTGGACACACCGGGTCTGCGCTGGGGAGGATGAGGACATGGCTGACCTGACTGCGTTCCAGACCTGGATCTCCGACTGCGCCACCACGGTGGCGGACCAGGCTGACCACCTGACCGACCTCGACCGCACCATCGGTGACGCCGACCACGGCAGCAACATGAAGCGCGGCTTCACCGCCTGTGCCCAGCTCGCCGAGCAGGAGGACTTCGGCAGCCTCGACGCCTACCTCAAGAAGGTCGGGATGACGCTGGTGAGCACGGTCGGCGGCGCGTCCGGGCCGCTCTACGGCACCTTCTTCCTGCGCCTCGCCGGCCCGCTCTCGGCCACCCAGGACGCCGACGCCGGCGAGTTCGGCCAGGCGCTGCGGGCCGGGGTCGAGGGCATCGTCGCGCGCGGCAAGGCCGAGGAGGGCGACAAGACGATGTATGACGCGCTCGCCCCCGCCCTGGCCGCCTACGACGCAGCCGTGGCCGAGGGCAAGGGGCTGGGTGACGCGTTGCAGGACGCCGCGAGCGCCGCCGGAGCCGGCCGCGATGCGACCGAGCCGATGGTCGCCCGGAAGGGGCGGGCCTCATACCTCGGGGAGCGCAGCGCCGGTCACGTGGACCCCGGCGCGACCAGCGCCACGCTCCTGCTCGAGGCCGCCGCGCGCACCCTGAGCTGAGCCGACGATGATCGGGGTGGTCGTCGTCTCGCACAGCCGTCCCCTGGCCCGGGCCGCGGTCGCTCTGGCGAGCGAGATGCGCTCCGGCGACGGACCTGACCTGCAGGTCGCGGCGGGGCTCGACGACGACACGACAGGCACCGACGCCATGGCGATCGCGGAGGCGATCGGCCGTGCCGACCAGGCCAGCGGTGGCGACGGCGTGCTGGTGCTGCTGGACCTCGGCAGCGCCGTGCTGTCCGCCGAGATGGCCCTGGAGATGGTCGAGCCGGAGGTGGCCGATCGGGTACGGCTGAGCCCCGCGCCCCTCGTGGAGGGTCTGATCGCCGCCACCGTCGCGGCGGGCACCGGCGCCGATCTCGACACCTGCGCGCAGGAGGCGCGGCGCGGGCTCGAGGCCAAGGCGACCCACCTCGGAGGCGGCGACGGCGGCGACGACGGCGCCGGCGACGACGGCGAGGGCGGGGGCGAGGGCGACGCGGGTGGCGCGGACGGAGCGCATGTCGGCGCCGACGGAGACGGCGCAGACGATGCGGCGTGGGAGCAGGTCGACGTCTCGGTGCTGGGTGATCACGGACTGCACGCGAGACCGGCGGCCCGCCTCGTCTCGACCGCGGCCCAGGTCGCTCCCGGCACGCGGGTCCGCGTGCGCAACCTCACCGGTGGGACCGGACCTGTCGAGGCGATGAGCCTGTCCTCGGTCGCGACTCTGGCGGCGCGGCAGGGGCATGTGCTGCGGGTGGAGGCCACCGGCCCCGACGCCAGCGCCGTGCTGGCCGACATCGAGGCACTGGCGGCGACGGCCTTCGGTGACACCCCCGCTCCCGCCGAGCCGATGGCTGACCAGGAGCAGCCGGCACCGGCGGTCTCGGACGAGCCGGGTGTGGCGGGCTCCGGGCTGGACGCGGCGATGGGCCCTGCGGTGCTGGATCAGGTGCTGCCCGAGCGGGCGGATCGCGAGGGTGGGTCGCCGCAGGGGGAGCACGACCGGCTGCGGGCCGCGGTGGCGGAAGCCGTCGACCGTCTCGGTGAGCTCGCCGCGCGGGCCCGGCGTCACCTGGGCACGGGACACGCCGAGGTCTTCGACGCCCACGCTCTGCTGCTGCGCGACCCCGAGCTCTCCTCTGACGTCTCGGGCCGGATCGACGGCGGGGCCAGCGCCGTCTCGGCCTGGCAGGACGCCGTGGCCGCCGTGGCGGGCAGGTTCGAGGAGCTGCCGGACGCCTACCTGCGGGAGCGGGCGCAGGACGTGCGCAGCGTCGGTGAACGGGTCATGCGGGTGCTGCTCGACGCAGAGGAGCCCGAGGAGCTGGGGCAGGGCGTCCTGGTCGTGGACGAGCTCGACCCGGCCCTGGCGATTTCGTTGGACGCCACGGCGATCCGCGGCGTGGTGACCCTGCGGGGCGGAGCACTCGGTCACGGCGTGCTCATCGCCCGGGCCCGGGGGGTGCCGGTCCTCACCGGCGTGGGGGATCGCGGTCGGGTCGCTGCCGGCACGGTGCTGGCCTTCGACAGCCGCAGCGGACGCTTCGAGATCGATCCACCGGCAGAGGTGCAGACGGCTTTCGAGGAGATGCTGGAGCGGCGCCGCGCCTATCGGGAGCAGGCGCTCGCCGACACCCACCTCCCGGTCGTCACGCGGGACGGGGCACGGGTGTCGGTCAAAGCCAACGTCTCCTCGCCCGCGGTGGCGCGGCTCGCCGCCGGACTCGGGGCCGAGGGGTCGGGGCTCGTGCGCACCGAGGCGGTCTTCGCGCAGTGGCACCGGGCCCCGGACGTGGCGGAGCAGATCGAGGTCTTCTGCGCCATCGCCGAGGCCTTCGCGCCGCACCCGGTGACGATCCGCACCTGGGACGTCGGCGGTGACAAGCCGCTGGAGTTCATGCCGATGGAGCCCGAGACCAACCCCTTCCTCGGCGTGCGCGGGCTGCGCGCGTTCCGGGCCGATCCCTCCCTGCTGCTCGACCAGCTGGAGGCGATCTGCCAGGTCGCGCGCCGCCACCGGGTC
Source organism: Serinicoccus sp. JS2-9 (assembly GCF_059025165.1). Lineage (NCBI taxonomy): Bacteria > Bacillati > Actinomycetota > Actinomycetes > Micrococcales > Ornithinimicrobiaceae > Serinicoccus > Serinicoccus sp. JS2-9. The sequence goes on along the minus strand of NZ_CM180091.1, from coordinate 2,864,634 downwards.
AACGTGCTCTTCCCCATGGTGACCACGGTCGACGACGTGGACTGGGCCAAGGAGCGGCTGGCCGAGGCAGCCCGGCGGGCCGGGTTGTCGGCGCCGCCCGAGCAGCTGGGCGTGGGCATCATGGTCGAGGTCCCTGCCGTCGCCGTCCGACTGGCCCGGTTGGCCCGCGGGCTGGACTTCGTCTCGATCGGCAGCAACGACCTGAGTCAGTACACCCTGGCCGCCGAGCGGGGCAACGCGCATGTGGCGCCCTGGTCCGACGCGCTGGACCCGGCCGTGCTGCGGCTGGTGCGGCTCATCAGCGACCAGGCCCCCGAGGGGGTCGTCGTCAGCCTGTGCGGCGACCTGGCCAGCGACCCCGAGACCGCTGGGCTGCTGGTGGGGCTCGGCGTGCGCGAGCTGAGCGTGTCGGCGAGTTCGGTGCCGACCGTCAAGGCACTGCTGCGCGCCTCGTCACGCCGCCAGCTGCAGGACCTCGCAGCCGGCGCCGTCGCGGCCCGCGACGCCGCGGCGGTGCGAGACCTCCTGGCCCAGCACGCCCAGGGTGCCCGCACCCCCTGAGGCGGCCTCGTCCAGCTCCCGCTGAGCAGGCGTGCGCAGGCACCCACCGGCTCCCTGCTTCCGCGACCAGCACGCCGCCGGCGGACGCCACGGCATACCGCGAACCGGTGCCGCACCCACCCCCTCTCAGCGCACCCCGCGGGGCCGGAACTGGATGCTGATCCTGGGCCCGACCGGGCTGCTGGTCTTGGGCACGCAGTGGTCCCACGTGCGCTGGCACGAGCCGCCCATGACGAGCAGGTCGCCGTGACCCAGGACGTGCCGGATGCTGTCGCCGCCACCGCGCGGCCGCAGCAGCAGCGCCCGCGGAGCGCCGAGCGACACGATCGCCACCATCGTGTCGTGCTCCTTGCTGCGCCCGATCCGGTCGCCATGCCAGGCCACGCTGTCCCGCCCGTCGCGGTAGAGGCACATCCCCGCGGTGCGGAACGGCTCACCCAGCTCCACGGCATACCGGTCGCTGAGGGCCACCCGAGCGTCCTCGAGGACCGGATCGGGCAGCCGCTCGCCCCCGGCGTAGAAGCGCAGGAGGCGCGGGGTGGTGACCTGCTTGTCCCACATCTGGCGCTCCTCGCCATGCCACTCGACCCCGGCCGGCCCGCCCAGCGCGAGGCGCGTGAAGAGGGCGTCCGAGCCGGTGACCCACCCGGGGCGGACGTCGATCCACGCGCCGTGCTCGAGGTGCGTCCGGTGCACCGAGTCATGCCCGAGGCTTCGGAGCCCGACCTCGTCGACCTGGTCCAGGAGTGATCCCTGCAGCATCATGACGACACTGTAGAACATATGTGCGATGACGTCGACGGCTCGTGCGCCCGCGTGACCAACGCGCGTTCGGTGCGTGACGAACGCGCGTCCGGTGCGGCAGCGTCCGGAGGTCCGGCGCGTTGCGGCAGGGCGGCAGCCTCGGGTGGGACACTGGGAGCATGCCGACCTACCGTGACGCCGCCGTGGTGCTGCGGACGTACAAGCTCGGTGAGGCAGACCGGATCGTCGTCATGCTGGGGCGGACGCGCGGCCGCATCCGCGCGGTCGCCAAGGGGGTCCGGCGCACCTCGAGCAAGTTCGGCGCCCGGCTCGAACCGGGCATGGTCGTCGACGTGCAGTGCTACGAGGGTCGCAGCCTCGACACCATCACTCAGGCTGACGGGCTGGCCGCCTACGGCGAGGTCATCGCCCGCGACTACCCGTCCTTCACGGCGGCCAACGTCATGCTCGAGACCTGCGAGCAGCTCACCGAGGAGGGCACGCCGGCGCTGCAGCACTTCCGGCTCCTCGCGGGCGGACTCGCCGCCCTGGCCACCGGTGACCACCCGCCGCGGCTGGTGCTCGACTCCTACCTGCTGCGAGCGCTCGCGATCGCGGGGTGGCGCGCGAGCTTCGTCGACTGCGCGCGGTGCGGCATGAGCGGTCCGCACCGCGCCTTCCACGTGCCCTCCGGTGGCGTCGTCTGCCCGGTATGCCGTCCACCCGGCTCGACCGCGCCGGCGCCGGAGACCCTGGGGCTGCTGTCGGCGCTGTTCACGAGCGACTGGAGCGTCGCCGACGTCAGCGAGAGCCGCCACCGCAGCGAGGCGAGCGGCCTCGTGGCGGCATACCTGCAGTGGCACCTGGAGCGCGGAGTGCGCTCGCTGCGCCACCTGGAGAGGACGCCGTAGATGAGCACCCGCAGCCCTCGCAGACCTTTCCCGCACCCTTCCGGTGCGACGCCGCCGCCGGTGCCGGCCGACCTGGTGCCGCGGCATGTGGCCATGGTCATGGACGGCAACGGCCGCTGGGCCAACCAGCGCGGCCTGAAGCGCACCCAGGGCCACGAGGCGGGGGAGGCCTCGCTGCTCGACGTCATCGCCGGCGGGATCGAGATCGGCGTGAAGTGCATCAGCGCCTACGCCTTCTCGACCGAGAACTGGCGCCGCAGTCCCGACGAGGTGCGCTTCCTCATGGGCTTCAACCGGGCGGTCATCCATCGGCGCCGGGAGGAGCTGGACTCCTGGGGGGTCCGGGTGGTCTGGTCCGGGCGGCGGCCGAGGCTGTGGAAGTCGGTGATCTCCGAGCTGGAGTCGGCCGAGCGGCAGACCCGCGACAACGACGTCATCACGCTCAACTTCTGCGTCAACTACGGCGGGCGGGCCGAGATCGGCGACGCCGTGCGGCGCCTCGCCGACGACGTCAAGGCGGGTCGGCTGTCCCCGCGCGGTGTCGACGAGCGCACGATCGGGCGGTACCTCTACCAGCCGGACGTGCCGGACGTGGATCTCTTCGTGCGCAGCTCGGGGGAGCAGCGCACCTCCAACTTCCTGCTCTGGCAGAGCGCCTACGCCGAGATGGTCTTCCAGGACATCCTCTGGCCCGACTACGACCGGCGACACCTCTGGGCCGCGATCGAGCAGTACGCCTCCCGCGACCGGCGTTACGGTGGCGCTGTCGACGCGCCGGCACCGGAGTGACCACGGGAGGGCACGACCGTCATCGGGAGAGATGCCGATGCAGGTCGTGCCGGCCCGCGGTCAGTCCCGACGCGGCCGGTGACTAGTGTCGGCCCATGACCGAGCAGCAGACTCCGCCCGGCTTCCCCGGCTACCGCTTCCGCTGCTGGGGCACGTCCGGGTCGCCGAAGGGCTGGCGCGGCGCGGCCTTCCTGTGTCCGCAGTGCGGCGATCTCTTTCTGAGGGGCGGCGGGCCGCGGGACGACGAGGGGCGACCCTACGGGCAGTCCTGCTCGTGCGGCTGCCTGCACAAGGACCCCGCTGCCGGTCGTTTCAGCTGCTGTGCGGGTGATGATGCCGTCGCCGTGTACGACCGGGACGAGTAGTCTCCAGCCGGCTCAGGGGCGGGTCGGCATACCGGCGAGAGGGCGCACGTAGCGGCGACACTGGTGCACCCGCGCGAACCGCTCACGCCAGGACGCCGGGTCCTCGTCCGGCCCGTGGAAGAAGCCTCTGACCGGTGCGCCGAGCCCGAAGGGCGCGTCGAAACCCTCGTCGCCGTGCGTGTCCTCCGTCTGCTCATCGCCGCCGCGGTAGACGTGCAGGTAGGTGGAGTCGACCTCGAAGCCCTGCGCGGCATACCAGGCATTCGCCTCCGGATCCTCGCGCGTGTAGGCGTCGATCCAGTGAATCCCCCTCTCGCGCAACGGACCCAGGGCCGTGCCCAGGAGCGCACCAGCGATGCCCTCGCGCTGGTGATCGGGGTGGACGGCGATGGTGTCCATCGTGGCGACCGGGGCTCCCGCGTCATCCCACAGCTCGACGTCGAGGATGCCGACGACCTGCTCGTCGCCGGGTGTGGTCACGCTCTCGGGTCGGGGCACGACCGCGACCAGCTGCAGGCTGTCACCCTCGAACCGGGTGCGCGCGATCTTGACGTCGTCGTAGTAGGAGGAGCCGAGGAAGGACAGAGCCCGGCAGCGGAGCCAGGAGGGTTCGTCGAGGTCGGCGTAGTCGCGAATGGTGAAACCCATGGTGGGGCGACGCTAGGCACGGTGCTGCTGCGGAGGCAACCAGATGTCGACCACGGGTTTGTCTGCCATGGCGCGAGAACGCGTGGTCGACTTCCCCGGTCAGGCGCAGTCGTCGCAGGTGCCGACGATCTCCAGCGTGTGCTCCACCGCGGTGAAGCCGTGCTCGGCCGCGACGCTGTCGGCCCACCGCTCGACCGCGGGACCTTCGATCTCGACGGTGCGGCCGCAGGAGCGGCAGACCAGGTGGTGGTGGTGACCCGTGGAACACATGCGGTAGACCGACTCGCCGTCGTCGTTGCGCAGCACGTCGACCTCGCCGGTGTCGGCGAGCGTGGACAGGGTCCGGTAGACGGTCGCCAGCCCCACCTTGGCGCCCGCGCCGCGCAGGCTCGCGTGGAGGTCCTGCGCGCTGGTGAAGTCCTCGCTCGCCCCGAGCGCGTCGATCACGGCAGCCTGCTGCCGGGTCGGGCGTCGCGCCGTGCTCATCGGATCACCTTTCGACGTGGGCCTTTAGGGTATGCCGCCGCCCGCCCCGCCCCGTGACCGGCCGCGCGATATGTCGTGACTGGCCGCGCGGTATGCGGTGTCTGGCCGCGCAGTATGCGGTGACTGGCCGCGCGGTATGCCGTGACGGGCCTCGGTCGGCGTGCAGCCGAGGCTCTCGGAGTGAGCAGAGCAGGCTCCTGGATGGTGCACACGGGGCTCTCGGTCAGGGGTGGGGGGCCGGGGCGTGCTCGTCGTAGTGGCCCTCGTGGGCAGCGTGGCGGTGGCCGTCGTGGAGGTAGTCGACGTGATCGCCGTGCGGCACGGCGGGGTGGCCGCAGCCGGGGCCGTGCTCGTGCGGGTGGCGTTCGGTATGCCGGTGGCGGGCTGCCGCGAGAGCGCGCCGGACAGCCCCCGCCACGGCGGCCGCGACGAAGAGCGCGATCGCGACGAGCACGATGGTGCCGCCCGAGGCCGTGTCGGCGACGTACGACACCGTGACGCCCCCCACGGACGAGACCACCCCGAGCCCTACCGCCCAGATCAGCGCCGCCCGGAAGCTCCCGGAGATCTGCTGTGCCGCGGCGTTGGGGATGATCATGAGCGCGCTGATGAGCAGCAGGCCGATGACCCGCATGGCGACGACCACGGTCACGGCGGTGAGCACGGCCAGGAGGATGTTGAGGGCCAGCACCGGCAGGCCGGAGGCGCGCGCGAAGTCCTCGTCACCGGCGACGGCGAAGAAGCGCTGCCGGAGCACCAGTGCGACCACGACGATGACCGTGCACAGCACGGCGAAGACGGCCACGTCGGACCGCGTCGTCGTGGTGATCGCCCCGAAGAGATAGCCGGTCAGGTTGCCGGTCTGGGCCCCGTCGACCTTGTTGATGATGACGACCCCTGCGGCGATACCGCCGTAGAACATCAGCGCCAGGGCCACGTCGCCGGAGGTGCGACCGCGGGCCCGGATCAGCTCGATGGCGACCCCGGCCAGCACGGCGGCAGCCAGGGCGGCCCACACCGGGCTGCCGTCCGTGACGACGCCGATCGCGACGCCGGCCAGGGCCACGTGGCCCAGTCCGTCCCCGACGAGCGACAGCCGCCGTTGCACGAGGAAGATCCCGACCATCGGCGCGGCCAGGCCCACGACCAGGGCCGCGAGCAGGGCGGTGCGCATGAAGTCCAGGGCCAGCATCTCGCTCATGCCACACCTCGCCCCGCCGAGCGGGCGCGCTCGCCCTGGTGCGCGGCATACCCCTCGGGGGTGCCGTCGAACGTCAGCCGACCGGCGTCGATCTCGACGATCCGATCGACCACCCCGCGCAGCGCAGCGAGCTCGTGGGTCACGACGAGCATGGTCACGCCGCTCTCCCCGAGGCCTCGGAGCACGCCGGCGAGCACCATCTGGCTCGCGTGGTCGACCCCCGCCGTCGGCTCGTCCATGAGCAGCACGTCCGGCCGCGCGACCAGGGCCCGGGCGATGAGCACCCGCCGCTGCTGCCCGCCGGAGAGGGTGTCGACGTCGAAGCGGGCCCGGTCGGCCAGGCCCACCGTCTCCAGCGCCTCCTGGACCGCCCGGCGGTCGGCGCGGCTCGCGGGGCGCCACCACGGCCGGCTCGCCAGGAGTCCGGTGGCGACGACCTCGGTCACGGTGGCGCGCACGCCCCCGGTGAGGGTATGCCGTTGCGGCACGTAACCCAGGCGGGTCCGGTCGCGCAGCCGCTCCAGGGGGGTGCCCAGCACCTCGACCTCTCCCGCGAGGTGATCGGACAGGCCCAGCAGGCCCGTGACCAGCGTGGTCTTGCCCGAGCCGTTGGGGCCGAGCACCGCGACGACCTGGCCGGCGTCGACGGCGAGGTCGACGTCGGAGACGACGGGGCGACCGTGGTGGCCGAAGGCGGCGTGGCGGAGCGTGAGGACCCGTGCCGTCACGAGCAGCCCAGTCCGTCCCGCAGCGAGGTCAGGTTGGCCCGCATGACCTCGAGGTAGTCCTCGCCGGCCGAGGCGTCGGTGATGCCCTCCAGCGGGTCGAGCGTGAGGACGCGGGCATCGGTCTCCTGGGCGACCGTGCGGGCGATGGCGTCGGAGAGGATGGGCTCGGCGTAGACCGTCTCCACCCCCAGATCGGTCACGGTGGCGCTGACCTCGGCGAGCCGCGCGGGGGAGGGCTCGGACTCCGGCGAGATGCCGGTCACGCCGATCTGGTGGAGGTCATAGCGGTCGGCGAGATAGCCAAAGGCCTCGTGCGTCGTGACGACATCGCGGTGCTCGCAGCGGGCCAGCCCGGCGGCGAACTCCTCGTCCAGAGCGTCGAGCTCCGCGACGAGCGCGTCGGCGTTGGCCTCATAGGTCTGGGCGTGCTCGAGATCGAGGGTGGCGAGCTCGCCCGCGATCGCCTCGGCGACGTGACCGTAGCGCTCGGGGTCGAGCCAGAAGTGCGGGTCCTCGGCGCCGTGGTCGTGGCCGTCGTGGTCCTCGCTGGCCTCGCCGGCCTCGCCGGCCTCGCCGTCCTCGGAGTGATCGGCGTCCGTGGAGTCGTCGGCGTGGTCCTCCTCGGACCCGGCGCTGTGGTCCGCATGGTCGTCCCCGTACTCGGTGCCGTCCTCCGCGTGGTCGGCGTGCTCCTGCGCCGTCTCGCCGAGGGGGACCAGGTCGGCACTCCCGGCCACGTCGAGGGCGTGCTCGGCGGCCTGGCTGACGACTGCCTCGTCCACGGCCGGCTGCAGCCCCGAGGAGTAGATGACCAGGTCGGCGCTGCCCAACGATCCGACGACCCGAGGGGTGAGCTCGACGTCGTGCGGATCGGCCCCGGCCCCGGTGAGCACCGTCACGCGGGCCCGGTCACCGGCGACCCGCTCGGTCAGCCACTGCACCGGGTAGACGCTGGTCACGATCTCCAGCCGCACGCCCCCGTCGGCAGCCTCACCCTCGACCTCAGCACGAGTGCCGGCCGTCCCGGCGCTCCCGCAGGCCCCCAGCAGGAAGGCGAGCGGGAGAAGGGGCAACGCGAGGCGGTGGGGGAGCGATGGCATACCCCGAGTGTGCTCAGAATGAGAATGATTGTCAAAATGATGAAGGAGAGTTCATAGCGGGGACGCCTCGGAGCCGACGGAGGGTCTGATGCCCCACGTCTTCGTGGCAGCCCCACGGTTGGTCGGTCCCCCCACTGCTGCAGCAGTGGGGCGGTCCACGAACCGTGGGGCCAGCCGGCAACCGTGGGGCGTGTTGGCAGGCGTGGGAGCAGACCTGCCCGCCCGCAGTATCGAGCCGGACCGGAGTTATCCACAGATGTCGCGGGAGCCCGCCACGGGACGTCGGGACGATCCAGGGTGGAGGCATGGCTCGCGACCCCGACACCCAGGCGCTGCTCACCTACCTGAGCGCCCACGACCACGTGATCTCCACGTCCCAGGCCCGGGTGGACCTGGGCCTGACGAGTGACGACCTTCGGCACCTGACCCATCACCATCTGCTGGTGTCGGTCTGTCGAGGTGGGTATGCCGACGCACGGGCCTTGCGCGGAGCCACCCCCGAGGAGCAGCATGCCGTGCGCACCCGAGCCGTCCTCGCGACCAACGACAACTTCGCCGCGACCGCGCAGAGCGCTGCGGCCCACCTCGGTCTGCCACTGGAGATCGTCGACCTCGAGCGGATGCACGTCGTGCGCCGGTCCGGTCAGGGCCACGGGAGGCGCCTGCCGACCTATACCGTGCACGAGGGTCAGGGGCTCGAGCTCCACCAGGTGCGGGGGATCTGGACGGTCGGGCCCCTCGACGCGGTGATCCTGTCCGTCGCGGACAGCACCCTGATCACGGGCCAGGCGCTCGTGGACGCGGCCCTGCGCACCAAGATCCTGACCCGGCAGGAGCTGAAGGCTCGGGTCGACGGGCCGTTGCCGACCGGGGCAGCGGTGCGGGCTGCGGTGGAGCATGCCGATCCCTGTGCCGAGTCACTCGGCGAGAGTGCGATGCGCCTGGTCGTGCGGCTCCTCGGCCATCACATGCGGACCCAGGTCGAGTTCCGGGACGAGCGTGGCTTCGTGGCGCGGGTCGACGGCTACCTGGAGGAGCTGGGCGTGGCGCTGGAGTTCGACGGAGCGGTGAAGTATGCCGGGGCCGACGGTCGCGACGCGCTCGTGCGGGAGAAGCGTCGGGAGGACCGGCTGCGGGCCCTGGGTCTGGCCGTCGTCCGGCTGACCTGGTCGGACCTGCGCGAACCGGAGAGGGTGGCTGCGATGATCCAGGCCGCCGCGCGCTCGGTGGCGGGCCGACCGAGGCCCCTGCCCCACGCGTCGTGAGTGGCCCCACGGGTTCGTGATCGGGCCTGCCCCACGGGTGGTGAGTGGCCCCACGGTTCGTGACCGGGCCTGCCCCACGCTTCGTGACGCGGGCTGCCCCACGCTTCGTGGGTGGCCCCACGCTTCGTGACGCGGGCTGCCCCACGCCTCGTCAGTCGCCCCACGGTTGGTGGGTCTCCCTCCAGGTGCAGCAGTGGGGCGGGCGAGCAAGAGTGGGGCCGGCGGGCAACCGTGGGGCTCAGGCCAACCGTGGGGGGTGCAGGGCAGCCGTGGTGCACCAGGCCAACCGGGCGGTATGCCGTTCGGCCGGCTCAGCCGCGGGGGACGAGCTGGACCACGGTCACCGCGAGGAAGAGCAGCAGGACCGACATCCGCATCACCCGCTCGGTGCCGGTGAGTCGCGGCCAGGACAGGTAGAGCAGCCAGGCCACGAAGACCAGGGCCACGGCCACCATCGCCCAGCCGACCGGTCCGCCCAGGAAGCCGCCGACCAGGATGAGGCCGAGCAGCGCGACGAAGGGCAGCCAGACAGGCAGCTTTGCCAGCCGCTCCAGGGCAGGCACGCTGGCCTGCTCGATCCGCCGACGCAACGGGTTCGGCATACCGTCGCGGTCGTCGGGGACGGGGGCTGACGAGGACTGGCTGGTGCTCACCGACCCAGGCTAAACCGCGTGGGGGAGCGGGGCGGACGCCGCTTAGACTGGCTCGCATGGCTCCCACCTCCACGGTCGATACCGTCGTGTCCCTGTGCAAGCGTCGTGGCTTCGTCTTCCCCAGTGGTGAGATCTATGGAGGCACGCGCTCGGCTTGGGACTACGGGCCTCTCGGTGTGGCGCTGAAGGAGAACATCAAGCGGCAGTGGTGGCGCTCGATGGTGCAGACCCGCGACGACGTCGTCGGCCTGGACTCCTCGATCATCCTGCCCCGCCAGACCTGGGTCGCCTCGGGTCACGTGGGGGAGTTCTCCGACCCGCTCACCGAGTGCCAGTCCTGCCACAAGCGGTTCCGCGTCGACCACATGCAGGAGGCGGTCGCGGAAAAGGCCGCCAAGAAGGGCAAGCAGGTGGACCCCGACGAGGTGCCGCTCGCGGAGATCACCTGCCCCAACTGCGGCAACAAGGCCTGGACCGAGCCGCGCGAGTTCAACATGATGCTCAAGACCTACCTGGGCGTCATCGAGGACGAGTCCGGGCTGCACTACCTGCGCCCCGAGACCGCCCAGGGCATCTTCGTCAACTTCGCCAACGTCCTCGGCACCTCGCGCAAGAAGCCACCGTTCGGCATCGCGCAGACCGGCAAGAGCTTCCGCAACGAGATCACGCCCGGCAACTTCATCTTCCGCACCCGCGAGTTCGAGCAGATGGAGATGGAGTTCTTCGTCAAGCCCGGCGAGGACGAGCAGTGGCACCAGTACTGGATCGACGAGCGCACCCGGTGGTACACCGACCTGGGCATCAACCCGGACAACCTGCGCCACCTCGAGCACCCGGCGGACAAGCTCTCGCACTACTCCAAGCGCACCGTCGACATCGAGTACCGCTTCAACTTCGCCGGCAGCGAGTGGGGTGAGCTGGAGGGCATCGCCAACCGCACCGACTTCGACCTGGGCACGCACGCCGAGCACTCGGGCCAGGACCTGTCCTACTTCGACCAGGCCAGCGGTGAGCGCTACGTCCCCTATGTCATCGAGCCGGCCGCGGGCCTGTCGCGCTCGCTGATGACCTTCCTGGTCGACGCCTATGCCGAGGACGAGGCGCCCAACACCAAGGGCGGCGTCGACAAGCGGGTCGTCCTCAGGCTGGACCCGCGCCTGGCCCCCCACAAGGTCGCGGTCCTGCCGCTGTCGCGCAACGCCGACCTCACGCCGAAGGCCAAGGATCTGGCCGCCGCCCTGCGCCAGCACTGGATGGTCGACTTCGACGACGCCGGTGCCATCGGCAAGCGCTACCGGCGCCAGGACGAGATCGGCACCCCCTACTGCGTCACCGTCGACTTCGACACGCTGGACGACCACGCGGTCACCGTGCGCGACCGGGACAGCATGGGCCAGGAGCGCGTCTCGCTCGACCAGATCGAGGGATATCTGGCGCAGCGTCTCGTGGGGTGCTGAGACTTCCTCGCCGCTGAGGCAACCTCGCAGGGTCCAGGATGCGTCTAGGGCCCATGAAACCTAGGGAGACGGACGCGGAGTTCGTCGAGTTCGTGCGAGCGAGGCAGCAGCAGCTGATCCGCGCCGCACGTCGGACGACGAGCCGGAGCCGGAGGAGACGGCCACCGTCACGACCGAGACCACCGGCGCGAGCGACCAGTCGGGGATGGCCGGCATACCTGACAACAGTGTGGAGCAGGAGCCCGCGCCAGCTCCGACGACGGCCCCGGACCAGCCCGCGGCGGAGGCGTAGGAGCCCGAGCGCGAGCGGGCGGCCCCGGCCGAGACCGAGCCGGCCCCGAGTGCCGCGTCGCCGGCGCCGACGTCGGCACCACCGGAGACGGAGCCGGAGCCGACCGAGCCGGTCGCCCGCGCGCCGACCCGGGTCCGACCTGCGCGGCCACCGGGATGACGGGTGCGGTGTCACCCGGGGTGGCGTCCGCCGCGGCGCAGCCAACGGCCAACCAGCTGCTCAACCGGGCGCTGGCCTGCGACGAGGCAGGGCTGGTCGCCCTCGCGGAACAGCACGGCACCCGCATCGGAGACGGCAACGGCACCACGCCGCAGGACGCCTTCGAGCTGCCGGAGGTCGGTGCGGGCTACAGCTACTGCTCCCTCCTGGTCTACTCGCTCACCTACGGCGAGCCCTCCACCGCCGGTGACGCCGACTCGAGGTTCTGGACCTGGTATGCCTCCGACGCCACCACCGACTGGCACGTCACCATCGCCGACGACGGCACCTGGGCCAAGTTTTTCCCGGGCAGCGCGCCGCCCAAGGAGGGCTGACCGCTTCGGCGCCGAGGGGCCGGGTGATCACCTGATCACCCGGCCCTTCGGCACGGGTCCGACGTGTGGGGGAGCTAACCGGCGATGAGGGTGATGCCGATGACGAACATGACGACCGCGATGACGGCGTCGAGGACCTGCCACGAGCGGGGCCGGGCGAAGAAGCCCGCGAGCCTGCCGGAGCCGAAGCCGAGGACGCTGAACCACAGCACGCTCGCCGCCACGAGGCCGGCGTAGTACCACCACCGACCGTCCGGCCCGTGGGTGTTGGCGATCGACCCGAGCACGATGATGTCGAGGTAGAGGTGCGGGTTGAGCCAGGTCAGCGCCCCCATCGTCGTCAGGGCGCGGGTGAGTGACACCTCGCCGCCGGCGCCCGCCAGCAATGCCTCGCCCGGGCGGAGTGCGCGCCACCCGACGTGCAGGCCGTAGCCGATGACGAACAGGCCACCGCCCCAGCGCGCGATGGTGAGGAAGGCGGGCCACTCCGCGACGGCGACGCCCACCCCGAGCACGGCCGCGCCGATGAGCACGATGTCGGACAGCGCGCACAGCGCCACCAGCGGCGCCACGTGCTGCCGACGCAGTCCTTGGCGCAGCAGGTAGGCGTTCTGCGCGCCGACCGCGGCGATGAGTCCGACGCCGGTGAACAGACCGCTGAGGACGAGGGTGAAGGTGCTCATGCGTCCACGTTAGGCCCCGTGGCGGCATGCTCATGACCACAACCGCACAAAGAATTTGCAGAACCATTAGTCTTGCTTCACATGGATCTGGATCCGGCGATGTTGCAGACCCTGGCCGCCGTCGTGCGGGAGGGCACCTTCGACCGCGCGGCGACGCAGCTGCACGTGACCCCCTCTGCCGTCTCGCAACGGATCCGGGCGCTGGAGGGCGCCGTGGGCCGGGTCGTGGTGACCCGCACGAAGCCGGTGACCGCCACACCTGCGGGACAGGTCCTGCTCAAGCTGGCCGGGCAGTGGGACCTGCTCGTCGACGAGGTGCTCGCCGAGCTCGTCCCCGAGGCGAGGGAGACGGCATACCCTCTGGTCGCGGTCGTCGTCAACGCGGACTCGTTGGCCACCTGGCTGCTCCCCGCGCTGGCGCGGGCGCAGCGGGAGCTGGGGATCACGCTCGACCTCATCCGGGAGGACGAGGAGTATGCCTCCGAGCGCGTCCGCGGCGGCACCGCCCTCGCGGCGGTCACCGCCGACGCGCGCCCGGTGACCGGCTGTCGGCTGGAGCGGCTCGGCTCGATGCGCTACGTCGCCGCCTGCAGCCCCGGTTTCCACGCGCGCTGGTTCGCCGACGGCCCGCGGGCGGCGGCGCTCGACGCGGCACCCATCATCAGGTTCGACCAGAAGGACACCCTGCAGCACCGGGTCGCCCGGCGCTGGTCGCGCCGCGCGATCGACCCACCGGCCCACGTCGTGGGTTCCAGCCGGGAGTTCGCCGAGTCGGTCAGGCTCGGGATGGGCTGGGGCATGATCCCCACCGACTGGGCTCGCGACTGGCTCTCCGACGGCGAGCTGGTGCCGGTCGGCCCGCGTGCCGAGCACGACCTGCCGCTGCACTGGCTCAGCTCACGGCTGCCCTCGCGCACCCTGGACGTCCTGACGCGCTGCGTGACGGCGCGGGCGAAGGTGACCTTGATCCAGTGAGGGCTGCCCTCAGCCCGTGATGGAGCCGTCGTCACCCACTGTGACGGTCACCTCGGGCAGCGGCGCGTCCGCAGGCCCGCCGAGCACCTCTCCGGTCGTGAGGTCGAAGATCGAGGCGTGGCACGGGCAGCTCAGCTCGCCGTCGCCCGGCTCCACCGTGCAGCCCTGGTGGGTGCAGACCGAGGAGAAGGCGTGGATCTCTCCGTCGGCGGGCTGGGTCAGCAGCACCGCCTCACCGGCAGCGGTCGTCGCGGCCAGCGCACCACCCACCGGGACGTCGGAGACGTTCGCGATCGCGTCCGCCGCGTCGGCCCCGGCGTCCTCACCCTCCGAGGTCGCGCCGTCCTCCCCGGGCCCGGAGTCGGCAGGCTCGGTCCCGGCGTCCCCGGAGCAGGCGGCGAGCATCGCGACGCCCGCTGCGCCACCGCCGGCCAGCACGGCGCGTCGGCTCAAGCACGGATGGTCGGGGCGGCAGCCTGGGGTGGTCGTCATGTCGACAGCCAACCCCGCGATCCTGAGGATCCGCTGTGGGTGGTCACAGATGCTCCTCAGACGCGCGGGGGAGGATGGTGGTCCTCGACCTCCCCGGCGACAAGGACCCCATGACTGCGCACCCCGCCCTGGCCGACTCCAGCCGCCCAGCCTCCGCTCGCACCGACGCGCCGCTGCGGTGGGTGGCTGCTGCGGGCACCGCGGTCTCGGCGCTCGTCCACGGCTACCTCTACCTCGACGGGTGGTTCTCCGTCCCGGTGACCGGGCCGTTGTTCCTCGTCAACGCGGTCACTGGTCTGATCATCGCCGTCGCCCTCGTGGTCAGCGCCCACCCGCTGTGGCGTCTGCTGGCCGTCGGCCTCAACGCCAGCTCGCTCGCCGCCCTACTCGTCTCCCACACCGAGATGGGCTTCTTCGGCACCCGCGAGATGTTCTGGGACGCCTGGCAACTCGCCGCCCTAAAGTCTGAGGCGGTCGCCCTCGTCGCGGCGTCCTGGGCGCTCATCGTCTGGTGGCGGCGTCGGGGGGCCTGATGGCCATGGTCCGGCGGATGTCACTCGAGGTATGCAGCAGGTGACGATCGCCTGAACCGTCGGCGTCCGTCGGGATGGGACACTGGGAGAGCCATGACCCTCACCGCTCCCGTGCTCCCGGCCCTGCAGATCGGGCCGCACACCATCGACTCGCCCGTGGTGCTGGCGCCGATGGCGGGCATCACCAACCGCGCTTTCCGCACCCTGTGCCGTGAGTACGGCGCCCAAGGGCTTGCTGCGGCGGGTGGAGGCAACGGCGTGGCGGGCGAGGACCCCGCCGGCCCGGCGGCGGGCGGGTCGGGGTGTCTCTACGTCAGCGAGATGATCACCTCACGCGCCCTGGTGGAGCGGACGCCGGTCTCGATGAAGCTCATCGAGCACGACCCCGGCGAGACCCCGCGCTCGGTGCAGCTCTACGGCGTCGACCCGGCGACCGTCGGCGCCGCCGTGCGGATGCTCGCGGACGAGGACCGCGCCGATCACATCGACCTCAATTTCGGCTGCCCGGTGCCCAAGGTCACCCGCAAGGGCGGGGGAGCGGCGCTGCCGTGGAAGAGTGAGCTCTTCCGGGGGATCGTGCGCGCCGCGGTGCGCGAGGCGTCGTCGGCCGAGATCCCCGTGACCGTGAAGATGCGCGTCGGGATCGACGACGGGCACGAGACGTTTCTCGACGCCGGGCGCACCGCGGAGCAGGAGGGCGCCGCGGCCGTCGCGCTGCACGCCCGCACCGCTGCGCAGGCCTACTCCGGCCAGGCCGACTGGAGCCGCATAGCCCAGCTCAAGGAGGCGGTCACGAGCATCCCGGTGCTCGGCAACGGTGATATCTGGTCGGCCGACGACGCCCTGCGCATGGTCGCCGAGACCGGGTGCGACGGCGTCGTCGTCGGGCGGGGCTGCCTGGGCCGCCCGTGGCTGTTCACCGATCTCGCCGCGGCCTTCGCCGGGTCCCGCGTCCGGGTGGAGCCCACCCTGCGCGAGGTCACGCGGGTGCTGCGCCGGCACGCGGAGCTGCTGGCCGACTTCCACGAGGACGAGGGCAAGGGCTGCCGCGATATCCGCAAACACATCGCGTGGTATACCAAGGGTTTCCGGGTCGGGGGAGAGCTGCGGCACCAGCTGGGGCTGGTGCACACGCTCGCCGACCTCGACCGGCTCATCGACAGCCTCGATCTGGACCAGCCCTGGCCGGGCGAGGCCGCCGAGGGCCAGCGCGGCCGGGCCGGCTCCGAGCGGGTCGTCGCGCTGCCTGACCGCTGGCTGGAGTCACGGGCGCTGGACGACGCCCAGCAGGCCGCGGTCGCGCACGCCGAGCTGTCGGTGAGCGGCGGCTGAGCCGCGCCCCTTCCAGGAATCTGAGGTCGCCGACCGCTCGGGCCACCACGGGCGTCGACTCCACCTGCGGAAGCCGCGCATGGCTCCTAGCGTGAAGGAATGCGACGACTCGACGGCAAGACCGTAGCCTTCCTGCTCACCGACGGCTTCGAGGACAGCGAGCTCACGAGCCCGTGGAACACCGTGGTGAAGGCAGGCGGCACGGCTCACCTCATCGCGCCCGAGCCGGGGACGGTGAGCGGCAAGAAGGGTCACGTCCAGGACGTCGACCGCGTGGTGTCCGAGGTCGACCCTGCGACGTATGACGCGCTGGTCCTGCCCGGGGGCACCGGCAACGCCGACGCCCTCCGGATGGACCAAGATGCGGTGGCCTTCACGCGGCACTTCGGGCAGGAGGCCAAGCCGGTCGCGGTCATCTGCCACGGCGCCTGGATCCTCACTGATGCCGACGTGCTCGACGGGCGCCGGATGACCTCCTTCCCGTCACTGCGCACGGACCTGCGCAACGCCGGGGCCACCTGGGTGGACGAGGAGGTCGTCGTGGACGGATGGCTGGTCTCCAGCCGCACCCCCGCCGATCTCGCGGCGTTCACCCGCGAGATGGCCGAGGCCATCGCCGACTGACCCCGCGACCCGCACCGAGAGCCTCGTCTGCCCGGTCCGGCGGCCTCGTCTGCCCGGTCCAGCAGCCTGGTCTGCCGGGTCCAGCAGCCTGGTCTGCCGGGTCCAGCAGCCTGGTATGCCGGGTCCGAGAGCCCTAGTCGGCCGGGCCGGTGGCGATGGGCCGGTCGGGGTTGGTGATCCAGTCGCTCCACGAGCCGGCGTAGACCGCCGGCCGCGGGCCGACGCCGTGCGCCTCCAGGGCCAGGGCCACGTGCGCCGCCTGGACTCCGGACCCGCAGTAGACGGCGGTGGGCCGGTCGGTGTGGCCGCCAGCGCCCGTGAGTGCTGCGACCAGGTGCTCGCTGTCGACGAAACCGCCGCCCTCGCGCAGCAGCGAGAGGGCGGGCAGGCTGCGGGCCCCGGGGATGTGGCCGGCCACCGGGTCGATCGACTCGTTCTCCCCACGGAAGCGGTCTGCGGGCCGGGCATCGAGCAGCTGGCCGCCCTCCGCCAGGTGACGGCGGACCCCGTCACCGTCGAGCAGCTCGCGCCCTCCCGCACGAAGCGTCACGTCGCCCGGCTCGGCCTCGACGGGCCCCGTCGCCACGGGGAGACCGGCGGCACGCCATACCGTGAGTCCGCCGTCGAGCACCGCGGCGTCCTCGACCCCGAAGAACGACGCGACCCACCAGGCCCGCGCGGCGCCGAGGTTGCTGCCGGCGTCGGAGAAGACGACCGGCCGGTCCGCGCGGACTCCGGCCGCACGGAAGCCCGCCTGCGCCCGCTCCAGGGAGGGCATGGGATGCCGCCCGCCGGCCCCGTCAGGCGCCACGGGGTCGGAAAGGGCCGTCTCCAGGTCGAGGAAGGCCGCACCCGGCAGGTGCGCGGCCAGGAAGTCCTCGTGGTTGCCCTCGGCGCCCTTCCCGAGGGACCAGCGCACGTCGACCAGGACGGGCCGCTGCTCCGGAGGACCGACGAGGCCGGCTTGCAGCTGGGCGGGTGTCAGCAGCGGAGAGCTCATGTCCGGACGGTAGCGCGCGGGCCGACGCCTGTCAGGGGCGCGTGGCAGAGTGGAGGCCATGTGCCGCAACATCCGTCCGCTCAACAACTTCGAGCCGCCCGCCACCCGCTCCGAGGTGCAGGCGGCCGCGCTGCAGTACGTCCGCAAGGTCGGCGGCGCGAGCAAGCCGTCGCAGGCCAACGAGGCGGCCTACGCCCAGGCGGTCGCGGCGGTCTCGGCGGCGACGCAGGAGTTTCTGGATGCCCTCGTGACCACGGCGCCACCCAAGGACCGTGAGGAGGAGGCCGCCAAGGCGCGCGCCCGGGCAGCCAAGCGCTACGCCAGCGCCTGATGACCACCTCGCCGCACCCGTCACTGCGCCGTGACGCGCTCCCGGTCACTCGCGGGACACGGGTGCGGCACGTGCTCAACTGGCTCAACCTCTCCACACCCGGCGGGCTGGCGTTGGCCGCGGCGGGCGGCTCGCGTATCCGCCGCGGCCCGGCGTGCAGCTATCTCGCCGACCACTACCGGTGGCGCTTTCCCGCGGCCGGTGCGTTCACCGTCGGTGACGTCGTCATCACCCGGCACGACCTGGACCAGCTCGCCGCGCAGCGCCCGACGCTTCTCACCCACGAGCTGGTGCACGCACGGCAGTGGGCAGCCTGTCTCGGGCTGCCGTTCCTGCCGCTCTACGTCGCGTCGATGGGTTGGTCGTGGTTGCGCACCGGTGACCGGGCCGCGCGCAGCGTCTTCGAGCGGCACGCTGGTCTCGAGCTCGGAGGGTATGCCGACATCCCGCTCCGTCCGCTCGGCCCGGTGCTGGCCGACGGCGCCCGTCGGCTGCGTGCCGCGGTGGCAGGTCGGCGCGGCCTGGATGCCGGCGTGGACGTCGGCACAGGGCCAGGTCGGACGCCAGTGGGCCAGGACGATCCCTCGGAGTCGGCTGAGCCCCACGGGTGACGGGCCACCCTGGCTCGTGGCCCCCACGGTTCCGTGAGGGCCCCACGGAAGACTGGTTGCCCTACGGTCGCGGCAGTGGGGGTTCCGGGGAACCGTGGGGCTGATCATCAACCGTGGGCGCTGGGAGCAACCGTGGGGGTCGTGAGGGGAGGCCCCACGGTTCCGTGAGGGCCCTACGGAAGATCTGCTGCCCCACGGGTGCAGCAGTGGGGGTTCAGGGGAACCGTGGGGCTCGCCGCCGGACATGGGGCGCACCCGCAGGGGAGCGGACGGCATACCCTCGTGCTGTGAGCAGCGACCCCTACACCGCCGCAGACCGCGAGCGGTGGGTGGCTGAGGACCCGGCGCAGAAGCGCTCGGACCGCCACGACTTCGCCCGTGACCGGGCCAGGGTGCTGCACTCGGCGGCGCTGCGGCGGCTGGCCGCGACGACGCAGGTGGTCGCGCCCACGAGCGACGACTTCGTGCGCAACCGGCTCACGCACTCCCTGGAGGTCGCCCAGATCGGCCGCGAGTTCGGGGCCGCGCTGGGGTGTGACGCCGACGTCGTCGACACGGCGTGCCTGGCCCACGACATCGGCCACCCGCCGTTCGGGCACAACGGTGAGGCGACCCTGGACGCCCTGGCCACCGCGCAGGGGATCGGCGGCTTCGAGGGCAACGCCCAGTCGCTGCGCGTCCTGACTCGGCTCGAGGCCAAGCGGACCCACCACGACGGGAGGTCGGCCGGGCTCAACCTCACCCGGGCCAGCCTGGACGCGGCGACGAAGTATCCCTGGCTCCGGGGTGAAGGACCCGCAGCCGTGGGGCCCCGCAAGTTCGGTGTCTATGCCGACGACCGCGACGTCTTCGTCTGGATCCGTCGGGGCGCCCCGACCGATCGGCCGGGGCGCCGCTGTCTCGAGGCGCAGGTCATGGACTGGTCCGACGACGTGGCCTACTGCGTGCACGACGTCGAGGACGCCATCGCCTCGGGCCGCGTCGATCCGCGGGCGCTGCGTTCGGGGGAGGTGCAGGGGAGCGTCGCCGCCCTGGCCCACGACTGGTATGCCGCCGACCTGGACGTCGACGCGTTGCGGCACGCCCTGGAGACGGTGCTCGAGACCGGCTGGGTGCCGGCGGCGCACGCCGGGTCGCGGGCCGACCTGGCTGCCCTCAAGGACATGACCTCACGCCTCATCGGGCACTTTGTGCACACCGTGGAACTGGCCACGCGGGAGCGACACGGCCCGGGACAGCTCACGAGGTATGCAGCAGACCTGGTCGTGCCCACCGCGGTCCGGGCGCAGGCCGCGGTGCTCAAGGCCGTGGCGGCCCACTTCGTCATGCTCAGCGAGGAGCGGCGCACCACCATGGAGCGCGAGGCGCAGGTCGTCACGGACCTGGTCGATCACTTCGGCGCCGACCCTGGCCGCCTGGACCTGGTCCACGCCGAGGCGTGGGAGGCGGCCGAGGCCGCCGGAGACCAGGGCGCCGCGCGTCGAGCGGTCATCGACCAGGTCGCCAGCCTGTCCGACGCCCGCGCGCTGGCCGTGCACGCCCGCCGGAACGACCGACCATGACGCTGCTCACCGACCGTGCCCTGCCGATCGTCGGCGCACCCATGGCGGGCGGTGTCTCGACGCCGCTGCTCGTCGCTGCCGTCAGCGACGCGGGCGGGGTGGGGATGCTCGCGGCGGGATACCAGACGCCCGAACGGCTGACCGCCGATCTCGTGCACGTCCGCGACCTCACCGACCAGCCCTTCGGCGTCAACCTCTTCGTGCCCCGGGCCCAGGACCGCCACCCGCTCGAACCCGCCGTCGACGCCTTCCGCGAGCGGATCACGCCGGAGGCGCGGGCGCTGGGGGTCGAGCCGGGCGCGGTCTCCTGGAGCGACACCGACCACTGGGCCGACAAGGTCCTGCTCGTCGAGACGCTCGCTCCGGCCGTCGTCTCCTGCACGTTCGGCGTGCCGGGGGTCGAGGACGTCGCGCGGTGGCGGCGGGCGGGCAGTGAGGTGCACGTCACCGTCACCTCACCGGCCGAGGCGCGGGCGGCGCTCGCGGCAGAGCCGGATGCGCTCGTGCTGCAGGGGCAGGAGGCCGGTGGGCACCGTGGCACCCATGACCCGGAGGCCGAGCCGGAGCCGCTGGACCACCTCGGTCTGCTGGAGCTGGTCCGCCCGCTCACCGACCTGCCGCTGCTCGTGGCCGGTGGCGTGACGGGCCCGGGAGACGTGCGTCGCGCCCTGTCGTCCGGAGCGGTCGGGGTGCAGGTCGGGACCGCGCTCCTGCTGGCCACCGAGTCGGGCGCCCACGCGACCTATCGGGCGGCCCTGCGAGACCCGCGGCTCACGACCCGCGTGCAGACGCGCGCCTTCTCCGGGCGGGTCGCCGGGGCCGTCGCCAACGTCTGGACCGAGCGGTATGCCGACGCGCCACCGGCCTTCCCGGTGGTCGACCAGCTGACCAAGCCGCTGCGGCGGGCGGCCGCCGACCGCGGCGACGTCGACCGCCTCCACCTCTGGGCCGGCTCCGGCTGGCGGGCCGCGCAGGATCGCCCGGCCGGCGAGATCGTGCGGGAGCTGGCGGCGTGAGCGACGTCGCCGGGCTGCCGGACGGGGTCCGGCTGGGGGACGGGGTCAACCTGGGCGGCAGCACGCGCTCGGTGGTCCAGCGGGTGGAGGTGGTCGAGGGGCCGACCTCGTGGGGTCGTTCGGTCGTCGTCAAGCGGTTCCTGCCGCAGCCCGAGGGCCGCGCCGCGGCGATGGGGTGGCGCCGGGAGGCCGTGGGGCTGCGGCACCTGGCCGGCGCCCCGCGCCTGCTGGCCGAGGACGCCCCGACCCAGACGCTCGTGATGGAGGACCTCGGCACCCACCCGACCCTCGCCGACGCTCTCCTGGGCGAGGATCCTGACGGCGCGTGGCGGCATACCGTGGAGTGGGCCCGGACGCTGGGCGGGGCGCTCGTCACCGTCCCGCCCGACGGGTGGGAGGGGATCCGCGCCGAGCTGGGGACGCCGCTGCTCGACGAGGACCGTCGCTGGCAGGTGGACTATCCGCGCCGGGGTCTGGCGCGGCTGGCGGAGGTGACCGGCACGCGGTCGGCCCGCGCCGCGACGGCCGAGGCCCGCGACGTCGTGGACGCCCTCCAGCACGACACCGCGCGACACGTGCTCGGTCCGGGGGACGCCTGCCCCGACAACGCCGTGGTGACGCCGGACGGCATCCGGCTGCTCGACCTCGAGGGCGCGGGGCTGCGCCACCTGGCCTACGAGGCCGCCTACGCGGCCGAGCCGTTCAGCACCTGCTGGTGTGTCTTCACCCCGCCTGCCGGCCTCACCGACGCGACCCTCAAGGCTTTCACCGCCGCGGCCTCGGCCCAGGTCCCAGGCCTGGCCGACGACCCGCACTGGCCCCGGCAGGTGCGCTCGGCCGTGGCGCTGTGGGTGCTCGCGGGGACGCTGTGGCTCCTGGACGGAGCGCTCGCCAACCGGGGGATGAGCCCGGGTGGACGGGTCGGGCCGCGCTTCCGGCCGCTCCTGCTGAGCCGGTGGCGCTGGGTCGTCCGCGAGTGCTCCGAGGCGCTGCCCGACGTGGCTGCCGCCTGCGACGACGCCGTGACCTGGGCGCTGCGGACCTGGCGCGACAGCGGGCTGGAGCTGCCGGGATACCCCGCCTTCTCGACTGAAGCACGACGGAACTGAACCTTTCGACCCGCTCAGGCGACACACTGGTGTGAGGCGTCCACGAGAGGAGGTCCGGGTGCTCACGACCGATCCTGCCTACAGCGACTTCGTGCGGGCCCGGGCACCACGCCTGCGGCGGGCCGCCTACCTGCTGTGCGGTGACGCCGACCTCGCCGAGGACCTCCTGCAGGAGGCTCTCGTCGCCCTGGCGGAGAAGTGGGAGTCGGTCGACCACCCCGA
Source organism: Serinicoccus sp. JS2-9 (assembly GCF_059025165.1). NCBI lineage: Bacteria > Bacillati > Actinomycetota > Actinomycetes > Micrococcales > Ornithinimicrobiaceae > Serinicoccus > Serinicoccus sp. JS2-9. The sequence goes on along the minus strand of NZ_CM180091.1, from coordinate 2,842,411 downwards.
CGCCTTCGTGCGCAGGGTGCTCTATCGGCAGCGCGTGTCGTGGTGGCGCCGGCATCGACGCGAGGTGACCACGGAGATGCTCCCGGAGCGCGGCATACCCGATGGCGCCGAGGAACGCGCCCGGGACGACGAGGTGCATCGGGCGCTGCGCGCCCTGCCCCCGCGACAGCGGGCGGCCCTCGTGCTCCGCTACTTCGAGGACCTGACCGAGAAGCAGACGGCGGAGGTGATGGGGGTGCGACCCGGGACGGTCAAGAGCCTGTCGCACCACGCGATCGCGCGCCTGCGGCAGGAGCTGGGGCACGAGCTGCAGCTGGGAGCTGCTGACACGACGGAGAAGGAGACGCTGGCATGAGGGAGGTGGACGTCCGTGACCTGCTCGAGGGTGCGTCGGACGGCGCCCGCGCCGGACAGCTGGATGCCGACGACACGTGGACTCGTGGGCGTCGGCGCCGCACCGGGAAGCGGGTCGGTGCTGCGGTCGTGACTGGCGTGGCCGGTCTGGCGGCGGCAGGTCTGGTGTGGCAGACCGGCTTCGTCGGTGGCTCGGGAGAGGGTGACGGCCTGGTGGCGGGCTTCCCAGAGGGCACGACGACCTTCGTCTTCGCGGCGCCCGACGCGGCCGGCGAAGTGGGCCCGGGCACGCTCCCCCCGCGCAGTGCCGCTGGCGAGGACGAGGTGGCCGGGACGACCTGGGAGCTGCGGGGGAGTCTGTATGCCGGGGGATCGGCTGCCGACGTGATCGGCTCCGCCTCCGGCACCGAGCTCGTCCTCCCGCCCGACGGGTCCGGTTGGTGGGGGGTCACCGTCGAGGACTGCGGCGGCGCGAGCGTGCAGGGTGAGCTGGTGCTGGACGAGGCGGGACGCTTCCCGGCCGGCGAGGTCGCGACCGACGACCTGGGCTGCCCGGCCGAGGTGCAGGCCGCCGAGGACTTCTGGATGGAGGCGCTGGCGGCCGGAGGATCGATGCACCTGGTCGGTGGGGACGACTACCTCCTGGTGTCGGTGCCCGTCAGCGGCACGGCGGACGACCCGGTCGCGGTGACCGAGGGACCTGCGGTGGTCACCGAGACCACAGAGCCTGACCAGACCGACGAGCCGGACCAGACGGTGGCGGCGTCCGACCCGCAGGACGACGCGGGACCGACGGGGACGGCGACCGAGCAGACCGGCGCGGAGCCGACCGATGAGCCGGCTGAGGAGTCCGAGGGCTCGGGGTCGCCGACCGACGAGACGGATGAGTCGTCCGGGGGAGTGGCGCAGGACCCGCCGGGGGAGCCGGCGGACGGGGGTGGCGGCGACGACGGCGGGGAAGGCGACGGCGGCGGCGGGGAAGCCGCCGACCGCTGGATCTCGCCCACCGATCCGGCCGAGGGCGGCGAGGGGCTGGCGGCGGGGGCGCAGCTGCTGGCACCGACGGTCCGGGCCGGCCGGCACGACGGCTTCGACCGTGTGGTGGTGGACCTCACCGGCAGCGGGACGCCGGGCTGGAGCGCCGCCTACGTCGACGCCGCCGCAGAGGCGGGGTCCGGCATGCCGATCGAGGTGGCGGGCGACAGCCTGCTCCGGGTGCGCCTCTCCGGAATGGCCATGCCGGAGCCAGGGGATCCGGTCTATGACGGCGGGATCTTCGGGTTGGACACGCACTCGCTGGGTGCGGTCGTCGAGGTGATGCGCACCACGCCCTTCGAGGGCGAGCTGCAACTGCTCGTCGGGATGGACGGCGACCCGCGGGCCTACGACGTCTTCGTCCTGGAGGACCCGCTGCGGCTCGTGGTGGACGTCCGCACCGCGCCCTGACTCGCTCGGTCAGGGGGTGGTGGCGGGTTGTGCGTCCCCCGGCTGCGTCGGCTGCTCGGTGGCGTCGTCGGCCAAGGGGGGCCGCACGAAGAAGGTCAAGGCCAGGACGCCGGCGGCGATCGCCGTCGCCACCAGCAGGCCCGCGCCGATCCCGCCGGAGAGCGCGGCGGTCTCCGACAGGCCGTCGAGATCCAGCTGATGGGCACGAGTCTCCATGACCGTGACGACGAGCGCCGTCCCGGCGGCAGCCGCGACCTGCTGCCCGGTGCCGAGCATGGCGCTCCCGTGGGAGTAGAGGTGGTGCGGCAGCGCGCCGAGGCCGGAGGTGAAGCAGGGCGTGAAGAGGAAGGCCAGGGAGATGCTGACCATCACGTGCAGCCCGACCAGCCCCCACCACGGGATGTGGGCGGCGAGCAACGCCATCCCGGCGACTCCCGTCACCAGGCCGATCCCACCGGGGATGACCAGCGGGCGAGGGCCGACGCGGTCGTAGAGCCGCCCCACGGTCGGGCCGAGCAGCCCCATCGCCAGGCCGCCCGGCATGAGCATGAGCCCCGAGGCCAGGGTGGAGAAGCCGCGGACCTCCTGCAGCAGGATCGGCAGCAGCAGCATGGAGCCGATGAGCGCCATGAAGGCGAGGCACATGAGGGCGAGCGGCACGGCATACCGGACGACACGCAGCGCCCGCAGATCGAGGAAGACCAACGACTCGTCGCGACGCACCAGCCCGACCTGCCGCCACACGAAGAGCGCCAGTGCGACGCCGCCGACAGCGAGCGACCACCCCGGTCCGACCGGGCCGGCCGCGCCCTCGCCCAGGGCGCTGAGGCCGTAGACCAGCCCGCCGAAGCCCACGGCGGTGAGCGATGCGCTCAGCACGTCGAGGCGCGCCGCACGCCCGGGATCGCTCTGTCGCAGCAGCCGCGCGCCGGCCACGAGCATGAGGCCGGCGATCGGGAGGACGAGGAGGAAGATCCAGCGCCAGGAGGCGAACTGCAGGATCAGCCCGGAGACCGGCGGGCCCATGGCGGGAGCCACCGAGATCGCGAGCGTGAGGTTGCCCATGACGCTGCCCCGGCGCTCCTTGGGCACCATGTTCATGATCGTGGTCATGAGCAGTGGCATCATCACGGCCGTGCCGCTGGCCTGGATGACGCGGCCGAGCAGCAGGATCCCGAAGGTCGGCGCGAACGCCGCCGTCGCGGTGCCGACGAGGAAGACGCTCATGGCGAGCAGGAAGGCGCTGCGGATCGAGATCCGCTGCAGCAGCCAACCGGTCATCGGGATGACGACGGCCATGGTGAGCATGAAGCCGGTCGTGAGCCACTGCCCGGCACCGGCGTCGACCCCGAAGGCGTCCATGAGCGGCGGCAGCGCGTTGAGCATCAGGGTCTCGTTGAGGATGACCACGAAGGCCGCCGCCGTGAGGACCCGCAAGATCAGGGTCACCCGGGCACGCTCGGCCGCGTCCTCGGGACGGGACGGGGCGGTGGTGCTCGGCGCAGACGACACAGACGTCTCCTCACGGAGGGTGATGGGTGGGGATTCCGGCCGGTGTGACAACTCATCGCGGCCGGAAGACATTCCACGATAGCGCCGTCCCGACGGGTTGTCCCCAGCTTTTCGGGGCGGGCCCCGTGGTCGGTCGGTGGCTCGACCTACACTCGGTCGCGAGGAGGTGTGCGTGGCCCGGATCAAGAACGAGGACGTCCAGGCGGTCAAGGAGCGTGCCTCCATCGAGGAGGTCGTGCGCGAGCACGTGACGCTGCGCAGCGCCGGCATGGGGGCGATGAAGGGGCTGTGCCCCTTCCACGACGAGAAGACGCCGTCGTTCACGCTGCGCACCGCGGTCGGCACCTACCACTGCTTCGGCTGCGGCGTCGGTGGCGACGTCATCGACTTCATCATGGAGATCGACCACCTCACCTTCTCCGAGGCGATCGAGCGGCTGGCCGACAAGCTCGGGATCACGCTGCGGTATGAGGAGTCGGGCCGAGGCGGACCCGGTGGCGGTCGGGACCAGGCGCCGGTCGGGCAGCGCACCCGCCTGATGGAGGCGCACCGGGTGGCCGAGGAGTTCTACCACGAGGCCCTGCTGAGCTCCGGGGAAGGACGGAAAGGGCGAGACTTCCTGCGCGACAAAGGATTCAACGGTGAGCACGCCGGGCAGTTCATGGTCGGGTACGCCCCGCGCGAGGGCACTTCGCTCGTCTCACACCTGCGGCTCAAGGGTTTCACCGAGGAGGAGCTGCTGCTCGGCGGGCTCGCCAACCGGCGCGGGCGCGGGCTCTCGGACCGCTTCCAGGGCAGGGTGGTCTGGCCGATCCGCGCGATCACCGGCGACACGGTCGGGTTCGGTGCGCGCCGCCTCTACGACGACGACTGGAGCCCGGCCAAATACCTCAACACCTCCGAGACACCGATCTACAAGAAGACCGGTGTGCTCTACGGGCTCGACCTGGCCAAGAAGGCCATCTCGACCGAGCGCACGGCGGTCGTGGTCGAGGGCTACACCGACGTCATGGCCGCGCACCTGTCCGGGGTGGGCACGGCGGTGGCGACCTGCGGCACGGCCTTCGGCACCGACCACATCTCGATCCTGCGCCGGATGCTGCGCGACGAGCCGGGGCGGGCGCCGGCCAGGGTGATCTTCACCTTCGACGGCGACGCGGCCGGGCAGAAGGCGGCGATGAAGGCCTTCGAGCAGGACCAGCGCTGGGCGGCGCAGTCCTACGTCGCCGTCGCGGCCGACGGCCAGGACCCCAACGACCTGTGGCTCACCACCAAGGACCTGGAGGGCGAGGAGCGGGGGAGGTCGGTCCGCGAGCTCGTCGAAGGCGCTCAGCCGCTCTTCGAGTTCGCCGTGCGCACCACTTTGGAGCCTTACGACCTCGGGGAGGCAGCGCAACGGGTCCAGGCCATGCGTGCCGTCGCCCCGATCCTCGCGGGGATCAAGGACGCGACGCTGCGGCCGGAGATCACGCGCGACGTCGCCGGGTGGATGGGGATCGACCCCACGTCGCTCACGGCCGAGGTGCACCAGGCGCAGACCCGAGCGGCCCAGCAGTCTCGGCGCGAGCCGGCCGCCACGCGTCGGGAGAGCGATGCGGAGGGGAGTGGCGGCATACCTGCGCAGCCGTCGTTGCCGCAACCGGACCTGCGCGACCCGGTCCAGGTGGCCGAGCGGCACCTCGTGCAGGTGGCGCTGCAATATCCCCTCGCGATCGTGCCCGAGGACATGGAGGAGCTCACGCCGGATGCGCTGCGCGCGGCGATGCACCGGGCGATCTGGCACGCGATGCGTGAAGCAGGTGGCATCGAGGGGGCCAACGGCCGCAGCGCCCGCGCGTGGGTGGAGGCCGTGCTGCGCCAGACGCCTCCGGCCGCGCACCCGCTGGTGCACGAGCTGGCCGTGGCGACGCTGCCGGATCGGCTCGATCCAGAGTCCGGTATGCCGCGCGAGGCCTTCGTCGACTCGCTCGTGCTGCGGGTGCGGCTGGCGGGCGTGGAGCAGCAGATCCAGCAGGAGGTCAGCGCCCTGTCCCGCGCCGAGCCTGGCTCGCCGGAGGAACGTGCGGTGGGCGAGCGGCTGACCGGCCTGCACCGCGACAAGGCCCGGTTGCGGGCCAGGATGGAGTGACCCCCGTGCCGACCCTGCCCTGGCGCCGCGACCGCGCCGCACTGCGGGAGCGCGCCGCGCGCGCGGTCCGCCCCGAGACCCCCGGGGCGAAGCTCCCGGCCGCGGCCCAGCCAGACCTGGCGCGCGGCGAGCAGGTGCTCGCGACCGCCCAGGAGGATGCCCACGGCCACTGGCTGGTGCTCACGACCTACCGACTGCTGGAGGTCACCGCCGAGGGTGACGTCGTGCTGGAGCGGCCGTGGCACGAGGTCGACACGGGGTCGTGGGACCCCGATCTCTGGGCCCTGGCCGTGCTCTTCGTCGACGGGCTGGGCGGCCGGCAGTGGGTGCTGCAGCGACGCACGGGTCACGGGATGGTGCCCGAGGTCTTTCGGGAGCGCACGTCGGCGACCGTCGTGCTCACCCGGGCGGTCGACCTGGGCCCGCGCCGGACCGCCCGCGTGACGATCCGCAAGGTGCTCCCGACGCGGGAGCTGGAGGAGCAGGTGCTCTACGGCCGCGGGTCGGGGGAGTCGGACGCCGAGCTGGCCGCCGGGGTGCGGGCCGCGCGGATGGACCTGCGCGACCAGGTGGGCCTTCCGCCGGCGCCGGAGTGACCCGGCGGGTGATTTCGGGGCAGCCGAGGCCTTTGCTAGAGTCTCTTTCGCTGCACTTTCCCCTGTAGCTCAATTGGCAGAGCAGCCGGCTGTTAACCGGCAGGTTACTGGTTCGAGTCCAGTCGGGGGAGCGCACCCACACCCCCTCTGACCTGGAAAATTGGGCCAGAGGGGGTACTTCGTGGGGGCTACGTGGGAGATGACAGCACCCTGTGAGACGACGAGGGCGGTCTTGTCGGGGCGCCGTTGCAGGCCGCCCTCATGTCCGCAGGCCTGCTGAGGCAAGCCGGCGAGCCCCTGGTTGTTGTGGGCGGCACCATGGCCTGGGGCGGCGACCTCGGCGCGTTCACGCCCGGACCGGCTAGTCGAGCGAGGGGAGGGCGCGGTCACTTGCCACGGCCACCACTTTCGCACCCCTACCAGTCGGAGCCTGCGAGCACGAAGGCCCTGCGACGCTGCGTCTCAGGGACCGGCAGCTCACTACTGCGGTTCCCCCAAGCGCGCTTCGGACTTGAGCTCGGCGGCGAGACCGCCGCCGGTCGCAGCCCGGGCGAGGGCGCGCCCTAGGGCTGGTGCCTGCTTGAACAGATTGTGACCGGCGACGAAGAAGATGCTGCCTGCCTCCCAGACGGCCACGCCGTCCTCACTCCACGGGAGGTCGGTCACCCAGCAGTGAACGAACTCACGCGGCTCCGGGTCGAGGCCGGGCAGTGCTCGCGCTACGTAGTCGTGCGCGCGTTGGTCCAATGACCGAAGGGCCGCCGGGTCGATGAACGTGCCGTCGTCGCGGACGCCGACGGTCTGGCTGAGTCCGACCGCATACCGGCTGTTGCCCGGCAGAGGGGTGGCGTAGACGCCGACCTCTCCGAACTCACCACTGCTGTCCTGCAGGCAGGCGACCTGCGCCGGCGGGGCGCTTCTCACGTCGAAGGTCAGCCGCACGTGTGCGGCAAGGCGGACCGGCAACGAGAGGCCGACGCTGCGCGCCAGGCGGGCGGTCTCACGTCCGGCACACACGACCACCTTCGAATGGATGGCAGAGTCGGTGACGCTGCGCACCTCAACCGTCCCATCGGCGCGGTGGTCGATCGAGATCACCTCACCGGTGACGACGGCATCCCCCAGCGCATCCGTGAGCGCCGTGATCGCGGCGCGCGTGCGGATCGCTCCACCTGCCTCGTCGAACATCGCCGGCCCGGAGTACCCCGCGAGCAGCGGCATCCGCTCCGCGAGCTCGTCCGCGTCAATCTCACGTGCCGCCACGCCGACCTTGTCGAGCACTCGCAGCCGTTCGAGCGCGCCGTCGCCGATCGCCACGACGCCGTCTGATGTGACCAGCTCGACGTCGAACCGTTCGGCCCACTCATCCCACACAGCACGGCTTTCGCGCGCGAAAGTGACAAGTCGCGGGTCGTCGTGGGCATGCCGGAAGATCCGCGACTCGCCTGCGGACTGACCCGTCCCGGGCAGACCAGCCTCGTACAACCGCACCGGCACGCCCTGCTCTCGCAGCGCGTACGCCGTCGACAGACCGACGATCCCGCCCCCGATCACTGCTACCTCGGGTGAATGCGTCGTGGCAACGCCGTCCTCAGTTCCTGTCATCGCGGTTCCTCGATCTGTTGGTGATGTGCTAGAGGGCGCAAGAGAAGGGGCCGCTGCCACGACGTCAGCGGGCTACTGTCAGCCCGAAGTCACCGCGTGCAGCGACCCCTCCTGTCTGGGGCAATACTCCCGGTCTGTGGTGTCAGGCGGGGAGTTTGGAGCCCAGTACGTCGAGCTTCTCGATCGTGGGTTCGGAGAACAACGTGCCGGTCTGCTCGCCGAGAGCTACCGCAACAGGACCGGACAGGTGAGCGTCACGCCCGGCGTCGTCGGGGAACACGTCGAAGATCCCGAACGAGGTCGGCCCGAGGCGGATCGCGAACCACGCGGTGGTCGCCTGCTCGTCCTCGACAAGCGCACGGCCGCTGTCAAGGAACTCCTTCACGTCGTCCTCCTTGCCAGGCAGCGCGTCGAACCTGACCAGCAGTCCCTTGGTCACACTCATGACTTCTCCTCTTCCTGTGTCGTGGTGCCCGCGAGTTGGGACACGAGCGCCGCGGAGAACGCCGGCAGGTCCTCCGGCGAGCGACTGGTGATGAGATTCTTGTCGACCACGACCTCCTGGTCGACGACGTCGGCGCCGGCGTTGCGCAGGTCCGTGCGGATACTCGGGTACGACGTCAGGGTGCGACCCGCGGCCACGCCGGCCTCGATCAACGTCCACGGCCCGTGACAGATCGCCGCCACCGGCTTGCCGCTCTCGACGAAGTCGCGGACGAAGGAAACGGCGCCCTCGTCGACCCGGAGCTGGTCGGGGTTCACCGTGCCGCCGGGAAGCAGCAGGGCGTCATAGTCGCCCACCGAGGCGTCGGCGACCAGCCCGTCGACGGTGAACGTGCCCGCTTCATCCAGGTCGTTCTTACGGGCCTTGATCTCGCCGTCGTGGATCGAGAGGACCTCGGTCTGAGCGCCCGCGCGGTCCAGTACTTCGCGGGGTTGCTCGAGCTCAACGCGTTCGACGCCGTCGGCGGCGAGGATCGCGACCCTCTTGCCCTGGAGTTCTGCTGCCATATCAGTTTGCCTTCTTTCCGTTTGACATGCCGGGCTTGATGACGCCCTTGGTCCAACCCTCGGACCTGGAGTCAAAATTCCTGTAGGCGTCGGCAGCCTGATCCAGCGAGATCTCGTGGGAGACGATCCAGGACGGCTTCGCCTTATCAGCCGCGATGAGGTCTCGCAGACGGCGGTTGTACCTCTTGACCGGGCACTGACCGTTGCCCATGGTCTGTCCCTTGAACCAGTGGGTGCCGAAGTCGATGGCCGCCTTGCCCTGCTTGGCCAATTCGCCCTTGGCCCCTGGGTCCTCGGGGACGAACACGCCGACGGTGCCGATCCCGCCGGTGAACCGGACCGAGTTGATGAGCATGTTCAAGGTGGCCGCCGGGTCTTCGTTGCCCTCAGGGTCGTGGGCCTGGTAGCCGACACACTCGCAGCCACGGTCGGCTCCGAGCCCCATGGTCTCGTCCAGCACAGCCTGCACGGGGTCGACCTTGGAGTCGTCGATGGCGATCGCTCCGATCTGCTCGGCCAGCGCGAGCCGGTCGGGGTGGCGATCGACCACCATCACCTTCGCGGCGCCCTTGATCGTCGCGGACAGGGCGGCCATCAGTCCCACGGGGCCGGCCCCGGCGATCACGACGCTGTCGCCCGGGATCACGCCGGCCATCTCGGTGGCGTGGTAGCCGGTGGGGAAGATGTCGGAGAGCATGACGTAGTCGTTCTCCTTGTCCTGCGCGTCTTCACCCAGACGCAGCGCGTTGTGGTCGCCGAAGGGCACCCGGAGCAGTTCTGCCTGCCCGCCGCCGTACGGGCCCATTTCGGCGAAGCCGTAGGCCGCACCGGCGGCCGACGGGTCAGGCTGGGTGGTCAGGCAGTAGTTCGTGAGCCCGCGCTCGCAGTTCTTGCAGAACCCGCACGAGATGTTGAAGGGCAGCACGACCCGGTCGCCCACCTTGACCTTCTCCACGCCCTGGGTTCCCAGGAACTTCTCGATGCGTTGCCGGGTGTTGGCCTGCCGCAGCGACCGGGTCGGGACCACCAGGTCGGGGTCGAGTTCGTGCAGGTGCCACCGCAGCTGGCAGCAGGCGCGGGTGCGCTGCATGACCAGGTCACGGCGGTGATCCGAGAGCAGCTTGACCTCCCGGGCCGGGCCGTCGAGTTCGGCGACCGGCAGGTCGGGATGACGCAGCGCCGCGAGAGCGACAGCCTCGGCGTCGATCGGGTCGGACTTGCCCGGGGTGCGGGCCCCGCGGCGGGCGCCGGCCATCAACCGGGTCGGCACCCGGACAACTCTCTGCCCGGCGCGCAGCAAGTCGCCCTCCAGCCGGCGGGTCAAGTGCCGACAGTCCTCCAGCGCGAAGATGACGTCTGCGAACTGTGCCGCCCAAGCCAGCAGCTGCAGGTGCCCGTCAGTGTTGGCGCGCAGGGTGCGCTCACCCAGGCGGCGGCCGACGTCGTCGACGGCGACGAGGGTGTGGGTGCGTTTGTGGGAGTCGGTGCCGATCATCACCATGGCGGTGGACCCCCTGGTCGATACTGGGATGGACGTCCTGGTCGCCGGGTGCGGCGGGCACGCCTCAATCCCCGGAGCAGGCTCCTATCAAGCCACGCCACGCCCGACGGCCAGGGCGTCCGGCCGGGCCGCACATCGGACGAGCAGCCAACAGCCGGAGCCGCAGCAACAAAAAAACGAGCGAACCCGACCGGACACCCTCAGCGTGACATTGACACGAAGAAACTAGTCGCTGCCTTCAGAATCGCGACGTCCTCACGCAGCCGCCGGTTCTCGGCCTTCAGCTTCTTGATCTCCGCCTGCTCCTCACTGGTGGCCCCGGCCCGGTCCCCGGCGTCGACCTCGGCCTGGGCGACCCACCGGCGCAGCGACTCCTTGCCCACGCCCTCTTGGCGGGCGACCGCAAGAACCGCCGCCGTCATCGTCGGATACTCCGCCCGGTGCTCCAACACCAGACGCACAGCCCGAGCCTTCAACTCGGGATCAATCATCTTCGGCATGTGCTCATCCTCCTGGACTCAAACAGGAGCGGCATCAAACCTGGGGCGCTTCACAGTGAGGAGAGGCTGCTGGCAGCGGGCTTGCGTGATACGCACCGTCCGTCGGTCACTGGATCGTGTCACTTGCGGCACGCTCCTCTGCCTGGTGCTCCTCCTCGGTTCGCTTCTCGGCCGGCTGGCCTCGCCGTTTGCGCCGTTGGCGACTTTCCAAGGCCTCGGCGACCTTGCTGATGCTGTAGTTGATGAGGATGAAGATCACTGCGGCGACCAGGTAGGCGGGCACGATGTTGCCGTCGGAGGAAGCCATCTGGCGAGTTCTCGTGAGGAGGTCGTAGTAGAGAATGATCGATCCGAGCGCGGTGTCCTTGACGATCACGACGAGCTGACTCACCAGCGAGGGCATCATCGCGGTGAGGGCCTGGGGGATGAGTATGGAGCGCCGCACTTGCACGGAGGACAGGCCGATTGACAGGCCTGCCTCCCGCTGCCCACTGGGCAACGACGCAACACCGTTGCGGATGACCTCGCACAGGACGCTCGCGTTGTAGAGCACGAGACCGGTGACCACGCCGATCAGGGGGTTCCACCGGACTGGCGACCAGTCCTGGTTGGAGAGCCAGAAGAAGGTGAAGATCATCATGATCAGCACTGGCACGGCGCGGAAGAACTCGACGAAGACCGCGGCAGCCCAGCGCACCACGGCGATGTCGGACATTCGGAGCATGGCGAGCCCCAGGGCGAGCGGGGACGCGATGACGATCGAGATGATCGCTGCCAGAAGCGTGCCGCCGATGCCCGGCAGGAGGTACGTCGTCCAGGTGCTGGCTTCGAAGAAGGGAGTCCACTTGTCGGCCTCCCACTGTCCCTTCTCGTCGAAACGACGCACCATCCAGAAGGCGATGGCACCGAAGGCGACCATGGTGACGGCAGCCAGGACACGGTGCCGGGCCCTGGCCCGGGGTCCGGGGATGTCGAAGAGAACCTGCTGCGCGCTCATCGCTTCACCGCCAGACGTGAGGCAAGCCAGGACGTGGCCAACCCGGTCGGAAGGGTGAGGATCACGAAGCCGATCGCGATGAGTAAGAAGTTGAGAAGCATGACGTCAGGTCTGAACTCGATCATGTTGCGCAGGGCGTAGGCCGCCTCGGCAACACCGATGGCCACTGCGACGGTGGTGTTCTTCGTGAGGGCGATGAGCGTGTTGCCCAACGGCGTGATCGCCCCGCGAAAGGCCTGGGGGAGGATAACGTGCCTGAGGCCCTGGGCGAAGGTCAATCCGATGGATCGTGATGCCTCGGCCTGGCCCACTGGGATCGTGTTGACCCCGCTGCGCAACGCCTCACAGACGAAGGCCGCGTGGTAGGCGGACAGCCCGATCACGGCCAGCCGGAAGTTGAGATCCACGATGAAGGTGTCCGAGTCGCGCGAGGCGGGCTCTATGCCGAGCTGTCCCCACAGGCCGAGGCTGCAGAAGACGATGATGAGGGTCAGGGGGGTGTTGCGGATGAGGGTGACATAGCTGCCGCCCAGCCACCGCATGAAACCGACCGGCGACAGGCGCATGATCGCGACGATCGTGCCTACGATCAAGGAGAAGAAGGCTGACCACAGGGTCAACTTGATGGTCATCCAGAACGCCGCGAGCACGTTGAACTGATCGATCAGCTCGAGCATCGCTCTCCTTCGGTCACGGGGGTGAGGTGCCCAGCAGCCACGGCGGCGCGCCCAAGGGGGCGCGCCGCCGCGCTCGGGTCAGTGATCGGCTCAGCCGCAGTGTCCGCCGATCTCCGGCGGGTTCAGGTCGGCGTTGGCGGTGTAGTCGGCAGCGCCCAGGTTGTCGGCGATGATCTGCTCCATGGTGCCGTCGTCCCACATGCCCTGCAGAATCTCGTTGATCTCCTCGCACTGGTCGGAGTCCTTGTTCAGTCCGACGCCGTAGAGCTCCTCGGAGAACGGGGCTCCCACGACCTTGAGCTGGCCGGCGTACTGCTCCTGGGCGGCATAGCCCGCCAGGATCGTGTCGTCGGTGGTGAGCGCGTCGATCGTGCCGTTCGCGAGCTGCTCAACGCACTCGGAGTAGGTGCCGTACTCCTGGAGCTGGACTCCCGGCACCTCCTCCTGGACGTTGGCGGCCGAGGTCGATCCGGTGACCGAGCACAGCAGTGCCCCGTCAAGATCGTCCAACCCGGCGATATCGGAGTCAGCCGCGACCAGGAGGTCCTGCCCGGCGACGAAATACGGTCCGGCGAACTGGACCTGCTCCTTGCGCTCGTCGGTGATCGAGTAGGTGGCGAAGATCATGTCGACCTGGTTGGTCGTGAGCAAGTTCTCCCGCTGCGGGGTCGGAGCCTCCTGGAAGGTGATGTCGTCCTCGCTCATGCCCATCGCCTCGGCCACGGCGATGGCGACGTCGACGTCCATACCGGAGTAGTCGCTGCCGTCCTGGAGGCCCAGGCCCGGCTGGTCGACCTTGATGCCGATGGTGAGCCCGTCCATGGACTCCTCGCCGCCCTCCGCGGCGCTCTCTTCGCTGCTGTCGTCACTCTCTTCGCTGCTCTCGCCGCCTCCGGCGTCGGTGTCGGTCTCTTCGCCGTCGTCGCTGCCGCAGGCGGCGAGGGTCAGCGCGGTGGCCGCCGCGAGCGCGGCGATCCTGAAGGTGGTGGAACGCATGTGGTTCTCCTCTAATCGGTGATTCTCAGTGAGTCAGGATCTTGCCGAGGAAGTCCTTGGCACGGTCGGACTGGGGGTTGGTGAAGAACTCCTCGGGGGTGTTCTCCTCGACGATCGCGCCGTCGGCCATGAAGACGACGCGGTCGGCGGCCTTGCGGGCGAAGCCCATCTCGTGGGTGACCACGATCATCGTCATGCCGCTCTTGGCGAGCTGGGTCATGACGTCGAGGACCTCGTTGATCATCTCCGGGTCCAGCGCCGAGGTCGGCTCGTCGAAGAGCATGACCGTCGGCTCCATCGCCAGCGAGCGGGCGATGGCGACGCGCTGCTGCTGGCCACCGGAGAGCTGGGCGGGATACTTCTCCGCCTGGTGGTCGACGCCGACCCGCTTGAGCAGCTCCATGGCCCGCGACTTGGCCTCGCTGCTCTTCTTCTTGCGGACCTTGATGGGGCCCATGGTGACGTTCTCGAGGATCGTCTTGTGGCTGAAGAGGTTGAAGCTCTGGAAGACCATGCCGACGTCGGCGCGCAGCTTGGCCAGCGCCTTGCCCTCGCTGGGCAGCTCGTCGTCGTGAATCGTGATCGTGCCCGACTCGTAGGACTCCAACCGGTTGATGGTCCGGCACAACGTCGACTTGCCCGAGCCGGAGGGCCCGATGACCACCACCACCTCGCCCTCGTGCACCGTGAGGTTGATGTCCTTGAGGACGTGCAGGTCGCCGAAGTGCTTGTTGACGTCCTTGAGCACGACGAGCGGTGCGCCCAGTCCGGCGCCGGGCTGCCCGGGGGTCTCGGTCATGTCGGGCACACTAGACGGCTCCGAGCCGATTGGTCATCCTCACGCGCGCGTTGTCACCGCATTGTGACCTTTGGTATGCCGTGTGCGGCGCCGTGACCTGCGGCGACATCGGTGGGCCAGGTGGGGCTTGAACCCACGACCGACGGATTATGAGTCCGCTGCTCTGACCGGCTGAGCTACTGGCCCGGACGGTCGAGTCTAAGGTGCCGTGACTGCTGACCCGACGCGGAGTCGCCCGCGGGCAGCGAGCGGCAGGCTCACTGCCGCAGGTAGGACTCCAGGTGGTCGCGCTCGGCCTCGAGCGCGTCCAGGCGTGCCTTGACGACGTCACCGATGGAGATGATGCCCTGCAGGCCGCCGTCCTGGACCACGGGCATGTGCCGGAAGCGCCCCTCGGTCATCGTCGTGGCCAGGTGGGTGAGGTCGTCGTCCATGGTGCAGGTGTGCACCGAGGTCGTCATCAGACCGGAGAGCTCGGCGGACTGGTCGCTTCCCCCGCGCAGGTGGTGGACGACGTCGCGCTCAGAGACGATCCCCACGACCTCCTCACCGTCCAGCACCACGACGGCACCGATCTTGTTGTCGTCGAGCGTCTCGAGCAACTGGGCCACCGTGGCGGTCACCGGTAGGGTCAGCACCGAGCCGCCCTTCTTCTTGATCAGGTCTGCCACGCGCATGTCGAGAAACTAGCACGCGGTATGACGTCACGTCAGGTGACGACACGAGCCCCCGTCCGTGACTGGGCGGGGGCTCGTGATGGTGGCGCGGGGGCGCCGTCGCTGGTGGTCAGCCGATGCGGCCGTACCAGATGTTGGAGGACAGGATCGGGCCGTAGCGCACCCCGGTGCTGGGGTTGAGGGCCTCGTAGGTCATCCCATTGCCGGCGTAGATGCCGACGTGGTGCCAGTCGTTGTAGAAGACCAGGTCGCCCGGCTGCGGATTGGACACCGGGGTCACGGCGCCCTTCTGGCCGTTGACGGTCCGCGGGATCGAGATGCCGGCCTGCTGGAAGACCCACCAGGTGTAGGCCGAGCAGTCGAAGGAGTTGGGGGGCGTGCCCATGAGGACGTACGGGTAGCCGACGTAGGAGGCGGCCACCCCGAGCACGCCGCCGCTGACCGGGGCGGGCTCGGCCGCGGGCTGCGCCTGCTGGGTCTGCTCGGGCTGCGCCTGCTGAGTCTGCTCGGGCTGCGCCTGCTGAGCCGCCTGCTCCTGCTGAGCGGGCTGAGCCTGCTCTTGCTGAGCCGGCTGCGACTGCTGGCTCTGCTGCGCCTGTGCGGGGTCGGCCTGGGCCGACTCCGACTGCTGCTCGGCGGCGGCGGTCTCCTCCGTCGCCGCGGGCTGCTCCTCGGCGACCGGCGCGGCCTGCTCGACCGTGCGGCCGGTGAAGCCGCTCTCGGCGAGGACGGTCTCCACGCCCGCGGCGTCCTCGGGCGCGGTGCGGGCCTCGGACCGGTCGGCGGCCCCCTGCTCGCGCAGCTCGTCCAGCGAGCTGCTCCGCATGCTGGCGAGGGCAGCCGCGGCGTCGGCCGGGTCGACCTGGGCGCTGTCGTCGAGCGCGCCGGCCAGGTCACCGGTCATGCCGTCGGCAGCCTGGCTTCCCTCTGGGGCGGTGAACGCGACGGCGCCGGCCGTGGCGACCGTGCCGGCCACGAGGCCGCCCACGACGAGGGCGGCGACACCCTGACGGTTGGCGGTGGGGGCCGCGTGGTGCTTGGCGGTGGACTTCATGCATACCTCCGGGGGCCGGGATCGGCCCACGTGTGTGAGCTGTCGTGCATGGCGCACCCAGGGCGGTCGCACCATGAAGGTCTGTGTCGGGCGCCACCTCTGCCGACGGGAGGCAGGGGACACGGTGAGCGCCTACATACGAAGGTAACGAAAAGATCACGGAATGACAAAGTCAGGGTCAAGCGCTCGGCGTGGCGCGGGACGAAAGTGACTGCTGAGTTCCAGTGATCGCGGTGTTGCACTTGCGCCCTGCGAGACGGGGGAGCACAATGTGAACGACAACAAGACGCGAGCAGTACGCCCCCTGTGGTCCGAGGTCGTTGGGGAAGACGTCCCTCACCACACAGGAGGCCACGGATGTCCGCTGTCATGCCCCGAGTCATGACTCGAGGGGTGGTGTTTATTCACTCCACCCCCATCGCTCTGTGCCCGCACATCGCCTGGGCACTCGAAGGTGTGCTCGACACCCGCGTCGCGCTGGACTGGATCAGCCAGTCCGCCGAGGCGGGCACCATGCGCACCGAGTTCGCCTGGACCGGCGAGGCCGGCACCGGCGCCACCATCGCCAGCGCCATGCGCGGCTGGGACGGCCTGCGCTACGAGGTCGTCGAGGAAGCCAGCCGCGGCAGCGACGGCGTGCGGTGGACGCACACGCCCAGCCTGGGACTGCATACCGCCCGCCTATCCGCCAACGGCGACGTCGTCGTCAACGAGGACCGGCTCCGGCACATCGTGGAGTCGGCCGCGGGCTCGGCGGCGACCATCGCCACCGAGGTGGACCGCGCCCTCGGCTCGGCCTGGGACGCCGAGCTCGAGACATATCGCTACGCCGGGGACGGCGCGCCGGTCACCTGGCTGCACAAGGTCGGCTGAGCGAGGACCCCCCGTCGCACCGTCGAGGTATGCCGCGCGCCCGCCTGTGAGGGCACGGCTTACCTCGCTCGTCGCTTCGCGCTCGAGGTGGGTCAGCCGCGCCGCTGCGGCGGAGCGACCCGGTGGTGCACCGCCAACATCCGATCGGCGGACACCGGCCAGCTGAAGCGCTCGGCGGCCTCCCGCGCGCGCTCGTGCGCCCGGGGCCGGCGGAGCAGCTCCTGGACCCCGTCGGCGAACGCGGCCGGGGTCGAGGGCCGCACAACGCCACCGTTGCCGACCACCTCGTGCAGCGCCCCCTCGACGCAGCAGACGACGGGGATGCCGCACGCGAGGATCTCCAGCGCTGCCAGCCCGAAGGTCTCCAGCGGGCCGGGGGAGATGGCGACGTCGGCCGTGCCCATCTCGGCCGCGAGCTCGCGGCGGTCGGTGATGTAGGAGTGGAAGACGACCGGGAGGTTCTGGGCGCGCTGCACCAGCTCGCCGAGCATCGGGCCGGCCCCGAAGACCGTGAGCTGGACGTCCACCCCGCGCCGCACGAGCTCGCGCACCGTCTCGATCGACAGGCTCGGGTTCTTCTCGGGGGAGAGGCGGCTGCAGTGGACCAGCCGCACGGGCTCGCCTGGCCCGGGCGGGCGGTAGGTCGCGAGGTCCCGCACGGGCCGGAAGACCTCCAGGTCGACGCCCAGCGGCACGACGTCGGCGTCCAGGCCGTTGCGGTGGAACTCCTCGGCGGCGAAGCGGCTGGGGCACACGAGGGCGTCGTAGTCGTGCGCGCTGAGCCGGTTGATGACGTCGGCGGCCCAGGTCGCCGGTCGGTCGGGCACGGGGGTGCGACGCACCATGATCCCCGTCATGTTCTCGTGGCTGATCATGACCGAGCCGATGTCGCGGCGGCGGGCCCACCGGCCCATCCACCGGGTCGTCGCCCGGTCGGACACCTCGATCCCGTCCGGAGCGATCGCGTCCATGAGGCGTGACATGCCGGCGCGGCCCCACATGAGGGAGTAGCCCTTGCCGGGGATCGGCGTCGCCGGCACCCGGTAGACCAGGCCCTGGGCCTCCTCGGTGATCTCCTGCCCCGGCCCGGGGATGATGAGCGAGGCGCGGTGGCCCGCCTCCTGGTAGAGCTCGCCCCAGTGCCGCAGCGCGGTCTTGATGCCGCCCGAGGTGGGGCTGACGAAGTTGGCGACGCGCAGGATGTGCATGACGCAGCGACCCTAGCCGCAGACCGAGGTATGCCGTGGCACCGGCGCGCGCAGCGGCATACCTCGCGGGGGTGCGGAGGCGGGCGTCAGGAGGTGGTGAGCGTCAGCGCGACGTTGACGCCACCGAAGCCGAAGGCGTTGTTGACCGCGGCGACGTCACCCTCGGGAAGGGCACGGGGCTCGCCGGTGACGACGTCGAGGTCGATCTCCGGGTCCTGGGCGTCGAGGTTGATGGTGCCCGGGACCTGCCGGTGGTGCAGGGACAGGGCCGTGAGGACGGCCTCGAGAGCGCCCGCAGCGCCGAGCAGGTGCCCGGTCATCGACTTGGTCGCGGTGACCGCGATGCTGCCCGTGTGGTCGCCGAAGGCTCGGTGGATCGCCTTGGTCTCGGCGACGTCGCCGACCGGCGTGGAGGTGGCGTGGGCGTTGATGTGCGCGATGTCGGTCATGGCGAGGCCCGCGTCGGCGACGGCCTCCTCCATGGCGCGAGCGGCGCCCGCGCCCTCGGGCTCACCGGCGGTGATGTGGTAGGCGTCCGAGGACATCCCGACGCCGGAGAGGTAGGCGTAGATGGTGGCGCCACGAGCCTTGGCGTGCTCCTCGGACTCCAGGACCATGACGGCGGCACCCTCACCCATGACGAACCCGTCGCGGTCGACGTCATAGGGGCGGGAGGCGCGGCCCGGGTCGTCGTTGCGGTCCGACAGGGCGGTCATCGCGGCGAAGGCGGCGACGGTGACGGGGTGGATGGCGGCCTCGGTCCCACCGGCGACCATGACGTCGGCGCGGCCGGTGCGGATCATGTTGAGCGCCAGGCCCATCCCCTCGGCGCCGGAGGCGCAGGCGCTCACGGGGCAGTGCGCGCCGGCGCGCGCGCTGAGGTCCAGGGAGACCGCGGCAGCCGGGCCGTTGGGCATGAGCATGGGGACGGTGAGCGGGAAGACCCGGCGCGGGCCCTTCTCCTTGAGCACGTCCCACTGGCTCAGCAGCGTGTGGACGCCGCCGATGCCGGAGCCGATCGCGACGCCGAGGCGCTCGGGCTCGACCTCGGGGGAGCCCGCGTCGGCCCAGGCCTCGCGCGCGGCGATGAGGGCATACTGCCCAGAGGGGTCGTTGCGGCGGACCTCGACCTTCTTGAGGATCTCGAGCGGGTCCGTGTGGATCTGGGCCGCGAAGGTGACGGGCAGCTCGTGCTCGGCGACCCAGTCCTGCTCCAGGGTCCGCACGCCGGAGCGCCCAGCGACGATCGCCTCCCAGGTGTCCGGGGCGGTCGCCCCGACGGGCGTGGTGGCACCGACGCCCGTCACGACGACGCGGCGCGGGGTCTGGGTGGTGCTGGCGGACATGCGGGGGCCTCCTGGGCGGGTGGTCGGTGAGCGGTATGCCGCGAGGCGCGGGACCGGGGCGGTGGCCCGGCGGGGGTGTGCCCGCCGGGCCGAGCGGGTCAGCCCTGGTTGCTCGCGATGTAGGACACCGCGTCCTTGACGTGGGTGAGGTTCTTGACCTCGTCGTCGGGGATGCGGACGCCGAACTTGTCTTCGGCGTTGACGACGATGGTCATCATCGACAGCGAGTCGATGTCGAGGTCCTCGGTGAAGGACTTGTCCATCTGGACCTCCTCGGCCTCCAGACCCGTCTCCTCGTTGACGATCTCGGCCAGACCCTCGAGGATCTCGTTCTCGCTCAGTGCCATGGTGCGTTTCTCCTTCGGGTTGCGGGCAACTGCTGACCCGGAATCTACTCGCCCGCCGGGCCACGGGAGCTGTGAGGTGGGGCGTGTCAGGCGATCGTCACGGCATGACGACGACCTGGGCGGCGTACACCAGCCCGGCGCCGAAGCCGATCTGCAGGGCCAGACCACCGCTCTTGACCTCGCCCTCGTCCAGCATCCGGCTCATCGCCAGCGGGATCGACGCGGCGGAGGTGTTGCCGGTCTCGGCGATGTCGCGAGCGACCGGCACGTGCGCGGGCAGCTCCAGCGCCTTGACCATGGCGTCGGTGATGCGCATGTTGGCCTGGTGGGGGACGAAGGCGTCGAGGTCTCCGGGGGTGATCCCGGCCGCCTCGACCGCCCTGCGGGCCACCGGCGCCATCGAGAAGACCGCCCAGCGGAAGACGGTCTGGCCCTGCATGACGAAGGCCGGCCAGGCGATGGCGTCCTCGCGACCGGAGGCCTCCATGGCCGGGCGCAGGTCGGTCCAGGACTCGCGCTGGGTGATGGCGTCGGCGCGCTCGCCGAGGCTGCCCCAGAGGGTCGGCCCGATGCCGGGAGTGTCGGAGACGCCGACCACGGCCGCACCGGCACCGTCGCCGAAGATGAAGGCCGAGCCGCGGTCGTGCTTGTCGGTGAAGTCGGAGAGCTTCTCGACGCCGACGACGAGCACGTGGTCGGCGGTGCCGGCCCGGACCATGTCGTTCGCGAGGCTGATGGCATAGCAGTAGCCCGCGCAGGCGGCAGAGATGTCGAGCGCCGCCGGGTCCTTGATGCCCATCCGCTCGGCGAGCGAGGGCGCCGCCGCCGGGGTCTGGTAGGGGTGGCTGACCGTGGCCATGATGATGGCGTCGACCTGGTCGCGTTCGATCCCGGCGCGCTCCAGCGCCTGCACCGAGGCGGCCTCCGCCATGTCGATGACGGTCTCGTCCTCCCGGGCCCAGCGGCGGGTCACGATGCCGGAGCGCTGCCGGATCCACTCGTCGCTCGAGTCGATCCAGGTGCAGACCTCCTCATTCGTGATGACCCGCTCGGGCCGGTAGCCACCCAGGCCGAGGATCCGGGCGTGGCGCAGCGTGGTCGGGGCCGCAAGGGTGGGGCGCGTGCTCACGGGCGGGTCCTCCTGGGGTCGGGTGGGTGGTGCGGGGTATGCCGTGTGGTCAGTGGTCGGACGGCGCGGCGCCGTGCTCGCGCACCATGCGCGTGGCGGCCTCGAGGTCGTCCGGGGTCTTGAGGGCGAGAGACTCGACGCCCCGCAGGCCACGCTTGGCGAGACCGACGAGGGTGCCGGCGGGGGAGAGCTCGATGAGGCCCGTGACGCCGAGGTCGGCCAGGGTCTCCATGGTGCGGTCCCACCGGACCGGCCCCGCGACCTGCGCGACGAGGCGACGCAGCACCTCCTGCCCGTCGGCGACGGCCGCGCCGTCGGCGTTCGAGAGGAGCGGCATACCCGGATCGGAGGGGGTGAGCCCCTCGGCGTGGCGCTGCAGGCGCTCGACGGCAGGCTGCATGTGGTGGGTGTGGAAGGCGCCGGCGACCTTGAGGGGGATGACCCGGGTGCGGGTCGGCGGCTCGGCGACGAGGGCGTCGATCTGCTCCAGGGTGCCCGCGGCGACGACCTGGCCGCCGCCGTTCATGTTGGCCGCGGTGAGCCCGGTCCGCTCCAGGGCCGCCTCGACCTCGGCGGGATCGCCGCCCATGACGGCGGCCATGCCGGTCGGGGTGACGGCGGACGCCTGCGCCATACCCTGGCCGCGCTCGCGGACGAAGGCGACCGCCTCGGTGGGCGTGAGGACCCCGGCGATCGCCGCCGCCGTGATCTCGCCGACGGAGTGGCCCGCGGTGGCTCCCACGACCTGCGGCAGCTCGGCCAGCGGCAGCAGGGCCGGCAGGACGGCCAGGCCCGCGCCGACGATGAGCGGCTGAGCGATCGCGGTGTCCTTGATGGTGTCGGCGTCCGAGGTGGTGCCGTGCGCGACGAGGTCGGTCTCGGCGGCCTCGGAGAGCTCCTCCAGGCGGCTGCGCACGGCGGCGTCCTCGAGCCAGGGGGAGAGGAAGCCGGGGGTCTGGGAGCCCTGTCCGGGCGCGACAATCACGAGCACCCCTCCACTCTGCCGGTGAGACCCCACATCTGACGTCAGCGTTGTCCACGACATCTGCCCCTTATCTTTGGAGGATTCCCACAAACCGGCCCACCTCCCCCAGACCCAGCCCACCCCCCACCCCCCACCCCCCGCACCGAGCGCGCGTTCGTCCCGCACCGAGCGCGCGTTCGTCACGACCGACACCTCGTGGTGACCACCGTGCGTCTGGTGCGGAATGGGGTTGGGGGCGGGCCGTGACGAACGTGCGTCGGGTGCGGAATGGGGTTGGGGGCGGGCCGTGACGAACGTGCGTCCGGTGCGGAATGGGGTTGGGCGTGGGGATCAGCGGGGGGCGGAGCGGTGCCAGGGGCGGGGGGCGGTGCCGATGCGGCCTAGGGCGAGGGCCACCTGCAGCACCCAGGCGTCCCGCGCGTCGTGCGGGTCGAGCCCCACGACGTCACCGACCCGGCGCAGCCGGTAGCGGACCGTGTTGGGGTGCAGGAAGAGCAGCCGTGCGGTCGCCTCGAGCACCATGCCGTGATCGAGGTAGGTCTGGACCGTCTCCAGCAGGCTCGACGGGTGGTCGCGCAGCGGGGCGAAGACCCGGTCCACCAGCATCCGCCGTGCCGGAGCCTCACCCAGCAGCGCCCGCTCTGGCAGCAGGTCGTCGGCCCACACCGGGCGCGGGGCGTGGCCCCACCCGGCCGCCGCGTCCACGCCGGACAGCGCCGCCCGCGCGCTCCGCCCCGCCGCGAACAGGTGCGGCACGCGCGGCCCCACGACCACCGGCCCGGCCCCGAAGGCCGGCACCAGGTGCGCCGCGTCCTCCAGCGGCTCGACCGTGCCTCCGAGCACGCACACCAGCCGCGGGCCCTGCGCCGCAGTGAGCGCCCGCCGACCCTGCCGTTGAGCGGCCTCCCGCAGAGCGGCCAGCGCGGGCGCCGACTCACCCTCCGGCAGCGTCCCGGCGACGACCGCGACGTCGCTCACGTCTTCCCACCCGAGCTCTGCGGCGCGGGAGGCCATCACGTCGTTCGCCTCGCCCCGCACCACGGCGTGCACGACCAACGACTCCAGCCGCGCGTCCCAGCCACCTCGGTGCTCGGCCGCCCGCGCGTAGACGTCCGCCGCCGCGAAGGCCAGGTCGCGCGAGTAGCGCAGCACCGCCTCCCGCAGCTCCGGCGCCTCCTCCTCGGGCACCAGCTCGGGCACCGCCTCCTCCACGGTCGCGATCGCGGTGCGGGTCAGGTCCAGCGTCTGCCGCAGCGTGATCGTGGCGGCCAGGCTGGGGGGTGCGGCGGCGAAGATCTGACCCGGCGGCGGACCGGGGCGTGCGCCGTCGGCATACCAGGTCAGCAGCGCGTTGATCCCGGCCTGCGCCACCAGCGACACCCACGACCGGTCTGCGGCGGACAGCTCGCGGAACCACGCGTGCTCGGTCTCCATCCGCTGCGTCGCGACGGTCGCCAGCCCGCCGGCGCGCCGCGTCAGGCGCTCGCGCGGGGTGGACTCGGTCGGTGACATCCCCGCGAGCCTACTGCCGCAGCGAGGCGTCGACCGCGACGATCGAGGTATGCCGACGCCCACCCCGATCGTCATCGCGCACCGGGGAGCCAGTGGCTACCTCCCCGAGCACACCCTCGCCGCCTACGAGCTCGCCGCCCGCCAGGGGGCCGACTACCTCGAGCCGGACGTCGTGCCCACGCGCGACGGGGTGCTCGTCGTGCGTCACGAGAACGACATCTCCGGCACCACCGACGTCGCCGAGCACCCCGAGCTCGCCGATCGCCGCACCACCAAGGTCGTCGATGGTCGGGAGATCACCGGCTGGTTCACCGAGGACCTCACCCTCGCCGAGATACGCACCCTCCGGGCGCGCGAGCGGCTGCCGCACCTGCGGGGCACCACCCACGACGGGAGGTATGACGTCGCCACCCTGGACGACGTCCTCGCCCTGCGGGAGCGGCTGGCGCTCGAGCTGGGCCGGGAGATCGGCGTCTACGTCGAGGCCAAGCACCCGACCTACTTCGCCGGGCTCGGCCTCGCCTTGGAGGAGTCGCTGCTCGCCGCCCTGCGCCACGCGGGACTCGACCGGCCCGAGGCGCCCGCCTTCGTGCAGTGCTTCGAGCTGGGCACGCTGCGCCGGCTGCGGCACGAGCTGGGCGCGCAGGTCCGGCAGGTCTTCCTCGCGACCGGGTTCGACGACACGCCCCGTGACGAGGTCGCGGCGGGCACCACGCGGACCTACGGCGAGCTCCTGGCCCCCGACTCCCTCACCGCGCTGCAGGACACCGTCGACGGCCTGGGCCCCCGCGCCACGATGCTGCTGCCCCACGACGACGCCTCGCCCACCGGGCTGGGCCCCCCGACCACCCTCCTCGCCGACGCCCACGCGGCCGGGCTGGTCGTGCACCCCTGGACCTTCCGCGCGGAGAACCACTTCCTGCCGGCCCCGGTGCACGGCCCCGGCGACGAGGCCGCCCACGGCGACCTCACGGCATACCTCATGACACACCTCGAGGCCGGGGTGGACGGCATCTTCACCGACCACCCCGACCTCGGGGTCGCCGCCCGCGACGCGTTCCTGCGATCGCGGGCGTGAGGATCAGGCGTCGCCGCCGGCGACGCCGGACGTGCCGGCGGAGGCGTCGAGCAGGCGGTACTTCTCCGCCGCGTCCCTCGCCACCTGCGGGTCGAGCTCGCCGCGGTCGGCGAGCATCTGCAGCGCCTTGACCGCCATCGACGGCCCATCGATGTGGAAGAACCGCCGCGCCGCAGCGCGCGTGTCGGCGAAGCCGAAGCCGTCGGCACCGAGCGCGTAGTAGTCCTCCGGCACCCACGGCGCGATCTGGTCCTGCACCGCCCGCATGTAGTCGCTGGTCGCGATGATCGGCCCGTCGCCCTCGGACAGCCGCCGGGTGACGTAGGGCACCCGTCGCTCCTGATCGGGGTGCAGGAAGGCGTCCTCGTCGCAGGCCATCGCCTCGCGGCGCAGCTCGGACCAGGAGGTCACCGACCAGACGTCGGCGCTCACGCCCCAGTCGTCGCGCAGCAGCTGCTGGGCCTCCAGCGCCCACGGCACGCCCACGCCGGAGGCGAGCAGGCGGACGTGCTTGCCGTCGCCCTGCTGCTCACCGGACGAGATCTGGTGCATCCCCGCGAGGATGCCCTCGACGTCGACGTCCTCGGGCTCGGCCGGCTGGGTCATCGGCTCGTTGTAGACGGTGAGGTAGTAGATGACGTCCTCGGCGTTCTCGCCGTACATCCGCTCCAGCCCTGCGGGAAGGATGTGCGCGATCTCGTAGGCGTACGCCGGGTCGTAGGACACGACCGCCGGGTTGGTCGAGGCGAGCAGCGGCGAGTGCCCGTCGGCGTGCTGCAGACCCTCACCGGTCAGCGTCGTCCGCCCGGCGGTGGCGCCGATCATGAAGCCGCGAGCCAGCTGGTCGGCGGCCGCCCAGATGCTGTCGCCGGTCCGCTGGAAGCCGAACATCGAGTAGAAGATGTAGAACGGCACCATCGGCACGTTGTGCGTGTCGTAGGACGTGCCGGCCGCGCTGAAGGCAGCGACCGAGCCCGCCTCGTTGATCCCGACGTGCAGGATCTGACCCTGCTCGGACTCCTTGTAGGCGAGCATGAGGTCGGCGTCGACGGAGGTGTAGTTCTGCCCGTGGACGTTGTAGATCTTCGCCGTCGGGAAGAAGCTGTCCATCCCGAAGGTGCGGGCCTCGTCCGGGATGATCGGCACGATGTGCTTGCCGAACTCCTTGTCGCGCATCCACTCCTTGAAGATCCGGACCAGGGCCATGGTCGTGGCGACCTGCTGCTTGCCGGAGCCCTTCTTGGCCACGTCGTAGGCCTTGGCGGGTGGCAGGGAGAGGGCGTCGGCCTTCTCCGGCTCGCGCTTGGGCAGGTAGCCCCCGAGCTTGCCGCGGCGGTCCTTGAGGTAGCGGATCGCCTCGTCGTCCTCACCGGGGTGGTAGTACGGCGGCTTGTAGGGGTCGGCCTCGAGCTGCTCGTCGGTGATCGGGATCTTGAGGCTGTCGCGGAACGCCTTGAGGTCGTCGAGGCTGAGCTTCTTCATCTGGTGCGTCGCGTTGCGGCCGGCGAAGCCGCTGCCGAGCGAGTAGCCCTTGATGGTGTGGGCGAGGATGACGGTCGGCTGACCGGTGTGGTTCATCGCCGCCTGGTATGCCGCGAACACCTTGCGGTAGTCGTGGCCGCCACGCTTGAGCTTCCACCAGATGTCCTCGTCGCTCCAGTCCTTGACCAGCTCCTTGGTGCGCGGGTCGCGGCCGAAGAAGTGGTCGCGGATCCAGGCGCCGTCGTTGGCCCGGAAGGTCTGGAAGTCGCCGTCGGGCGTGGTGTTCATGAGGTTGACCAGTGCGCCGGAGGTATCCCGGGCGATGAGGTTGTCCCAGCCACGGCCCCACAGGACCTTGACGACGTTCCAGCCGGCACCGCGGAAGAAGCTCTCGAGCTCCTGCACGATCTTGCCGTTGCCGCGCACCGGACCGTCGAGGCGCTGCAGGTTGCAGTTGACGACGAAGGTGAGGTTGTCGAGCTCGTCGTTGGCCGCCACCTGGAGCAGGCCGCGCGACTCCGGCTCGTCCATCTCGCCGTCGCCGAGGAAGGCCCAGACGTGCTGCTGGCTGGTGTCCTTGAGCCCGCGGTTGTGGAGGTACTTGTTGAAGGACGCCTGGTAGATGGCGTTCATCGGGCCGATGCCCATGGACACGGTCGGGAACTGCCAGAACTCCGGCATCGACCGCGGGTGCGGGTAGGAGGGGATGGCCTGGACGTCGTCGCGCAACCCCTTGCTCTTCTCCTGCCGGAAGCCGTCGAGGTCGGCCTCGGTAAGCCGGCCCTCCATGAAGGCGCGGGCATAGATGCCGGGGGAGGCGTGGCCCTGGAAGAAGATCTGGTCGCCGCCGCCCTCGTGGTCGCGCCCGCGCCAGAAGTGGTTGAAGCCGACCTCGGTCAAGGTGGCCTGAGAGGCATACGTCGAGATGTGCCCGCCGACGGAGATGTCCGGGTGCTGGGCGCGGTGCACCATGACCGCGGCGTTCCAGCGGATCCAGGCGCGGTAGCGCCGCTCCATGTCCTCATCGCCCGGGAACCACGGCTCCTGCTCGGGGGAGATGGTGTTGATGTAGTCCGTCGTGGTGAGCGAGGGGATCCCCACCTGCGACTCGCGGGCGCGCTCCAGCATCCGGAGCATGAGGTAGCGGGCCCGCTGACGGCCGCCGGCCTCGATCGCGGAGTCCAGCGAATCCAGCCATTCCTGCGTCTCCTCTGGGTCCGTGTCCGGGACCTGGCTCGGGAGTCCGTTGAGGATGGGGCCGGTGGAACGCTCCTGGGCCATCGGGATGGATCCTTCCTGAGGGTGGATGTCCCGCTCAGTCTGTCACGCCGGGTGACGCAGGGTCGCCCTCGGTGCGCGCCGGTGGGGGCCGCCTTTGCCTCGCACCGGGGGTTCTGCTTGTCTAGAGCCACCATGGAAGGGCAGAAGAGAACGGAGCAGCAGGCGACCGCGACCAGTTCCGAGGGGGAGGACGCCCTCGTCGGTATGGTGCGCAAGCTTGGCCTGCGCGAGGAGCAGATCGTCCTGGAGCTGGGCTACGACGACGACGTCGAGGAGGACGTCCGCGCCGCCGCCGAGCAGGTCGTGGGGAGCCCGCTGGAGGACGAGGCCTACGACGGGGTCGTCGACGTGGTCCTGCTCTGGTGGCGCGATGGCGAGGGCGACCTCACCGACGAGCTGGTCGACTCGCTCACCACCCTCGAGGAGGGCGGCTGCATCGTCCTGCTCACGCCGGGGGCCGGCCGGGACGACCGGGTGCCTGCCGCCGACATCCAGGACGCCTGCACGACCTGCTCGATGACCGCCTCGGGCGCTGTCGCCCTGGGGGAGTGGATGGGGCAGCGGCTGGTGGGCCGCAAGTGAGCACGGTGCCGGCGACGGCATACCCCCAGGTCGGCGACACCGCTCCCGACCTGACCCTGACCGACCAGCACGGCGACTCGATCACCCTGTCGGAGGCGGTGCGCGACCGGCACGCGCTGCTCGTCTTCTATCCCTTCGCCTTCTCCTCGATCTGCACCGGCGAGCTCCTCGAGATCCAGCTCAACATCGACGAGTTCGTCAACGACCGGGTGCAGGTCTACGGCATCTCCTGCGATGCGGCGCCCGCGGTGCGCGCCTGGGCCGCGAGTGAGGGCTACCGCTTCCCGCTGCTGTCCGACTTCTGGCCGCACGGGGAGGTCGCTCGCGCTTACGGCGTCTTCGACGAGGCATCGGGTATGGCCGTGCGCGGCACCTTCCTCGTCGGTCCCGACATGACCATCCGGTGGACACTCGTGCACGGGCCCGGCGAGGCGCGCGAGATCGGGGTGCTCCACGAGGCGGTCCGCGACCTGTCATTGGAAGGTCCACCGGAGAACGAGCCGTGATCGCGAGATTTCGAAGCGACGGCGTTGACCTCGATCTGACGAAAGCCGAGTACATCTTCGTCTACTTGTCGCTCTCCTACGCGCTTCACGGTGTCCTGATAGATGACAACGATTTCCGCAACATCTTGGGCATGTCCCGAGAAGATGCAGAGCGGCTGATGGGGGAAATCGGTGTGGCCGAGGACGAAGCGCGAGCCAGGGGCGATCACTGGAACGGGCCGCGCCCGCTAAATGTGTCGCCCCGCGACCTGTAGGGTGGGGCGCTCGTAGGGGCCTGTAGCTCAGGTGGTAGAGCGCCGCGTTTACACCGCGTAGGTCGTCGGTTCGAGCCCGGCCGGGCCCACCGAGAGAACGATGAGTTCGCCCGTCCCCGGATCGCGTCACGATGTGCCCCGCGTTGTACTACAACGTAGTTCGTGCCGTCCTCAAAGCGTGAGTGAGGCCTTGCCTGGGACCCGGACTCGACGGACTACATCGGGTCTCGGTCCAGGCGCTACTGCCCCGGCGCGGTCGATATCATGACCCACTGGACGCGGGAGGTGCTGACCGACGAGGCCCTGGTTGCGTTGGAACCTGACCCGAAGTCGCGAATGGGTGCCGCGAGATTTATCGGCAGGAGTACCTCCGCTGCCCGCGTCCTCGTCGTCATCGTCTACCGGGACCTGGACGGCGACCTCCATGGCGTGAACGCGTGGCCAGCCACAGGTGCTGACCTCCAGATCTATGAGGAAGGACTGGACGATGGCGAAGACTGTTGATCCGAGGATGATCGCCGAGCTGCGCGCGGAGTCCGAGCGCACCAACAGTGACCCCTATCCGCCCGGCACCACGGGCACGCGCCCGAATCGATCCCAGGTCTACTCGGTCCGGTTGAGTGCCGAAGAGCAGGCCAGGGTCCAGACGGTGGCCGACGCCAAGCACCTGCCGGCGTCGACACTCGTGCGCGCCTGGATCCTCGAGCGGCTGGATCAGGAGAGCGCCTGACCGCAGTTACCCGCGCGACGGCCACCCCCGCGGTTCCTGGCCGCCCTTAGGGTGGGGCCGTGAAGGAGGGAACACGGTGAGGCACGAATCGAGAGCACGAGCGGGCACCAGCCTGACGGATGTCGTGGCGACGCTGGAGCAGCTTTATCCCCCCGCCACCGCCCAGTCCTGGGACCAGGTGGGGCTCGTGGCGGGCGACCTCGATCAACGGGTGCGCAGCATCCTGCTCGCCGTCGACCCGACACTGGACGTCGTCGCGGACGCCGTGGAGCGCGGCGTGGATCTCGTTGTCACGCACCATCCACTGCTGCTGCGCGGCATCCACTCGGTGGCGACGACGAGCGCCAAGGGCGCCACGATCACCGAGCTGCTGGTCAACGACGTCGCGCTCTACTGCGCCCACACCAACGCCGACGTGGCAGACCCAGGCGTGGGGCAGGCGCTCGCGACCGCGTGCGGACTCGCGGCCACCCAGGCGCTGACGGTGAGCGAGGAGCAAGAGCTGGGCCGAGTCGGCGAGCTGCCGGAGCCGATCTCGTTGCGGGACTTCGTGATCCGGCTCTCCGATGCCCTGCCGGCCGCTGCTGGGGGAGTGCGCGTGAGTGGCGACCCCGACGGTCTCGTCTCCCGGGTCGCGCTGCTTGGGGGCGCCGGTGACGGGCTCTTCGACGCGGTGCGCCAGGCCAAGGCGGACGTCTACGTGACCGCAGACCTTCGGCACCACCCTGCTCTCGAGGCGCGGGAGGAGGCCCGGGCGGCGCAGCGCGCGGGGGGAGCGGGCACGCCATACCTCGTCGATGCCGGCCACTGGGCCAGCGAGTGGCTCTGGCTGCCCGGGCTGCGCGAGCTGCTGCTCAGCCGGCTCGGCGGCTCGGTGGAGGTCGAGATCAGCGGCGTGCGCACCGACCCGTGGGACTTCGTCGTCGGGTGCGATGATCTCCAGACCGCGACCCGACACCACCCCTGACCCCGAGGAGCACCGACGTGAAGGCCTCTCCCGAGATGCAGGCCCGCCTGCTGGAGCTGCAGGAGCTCGACACCACGCTGGCCCAGCTGACCCACCGGCTCAACAGCCTGCCCGAGCAGACCGACATCGACCGCCTCGAGGCGCAGGCTCCCGAGCTGGAGGCCGACGTCGTGCGCACCCAGACCGAGGTCGGCGACCTGGGGCGAGAGGTCGCCAAGGCCGAGGCAGCCGTGCAGCAGGTGCGGGACCGCGCCGCGCGCGAC
This sequence comes from Serinicoccus sp. JS2-9, assembly GCF_059025165.1. Lineage (NCBI taxonomy): Bacteria > Bacillati > Actinomycetota > Actinomycetes > Micrococcales > Ornithinimicrobiaceae > Serinicoccus > Serinicoccus sp. JS2-9. The sequence goes on along the minus strand of NZ_CM180091.1, from coordinate 2,812,015 downwards.
CAGCAGCGGCTGGACGCCGGCACCGGGAGCGCGAAGGACCTGCAGGGCCTGCAGCACGAGATCGAGTCGCTCGCCCGGCGCCAGGGGGTCCTGGAGGACGAGGAGCTCGAGGTCATGGAGCGCGCCGAGGAGGCGCAGCGCGCCGAGCAGGCCGCGGTCATCGCACGTGAGGAGCACGGCGCCCGGCTCGCCGAGCTGGTGGCCGCCCGCGACGAGAGGGCCGCCGCGATCGGCGCCGAGCGCGACGAGGTGGCTGCCGGGCGGGATGCCATCACGGCAGACCTGTCGTCCGAGCTGCTGGCGCTCTACGAGCGGTTGCGCACCCAGACCGGCGCGGGCGCGGCGCCGCTGCAGCAGCGCCGGTGCGGCGGCTGCCGGCTGGAGCTCAACGCGGTCGACCTGGGCCGGATCAAGGGGGCGGCCGAGGACGAGGTCGTGCGCTGCGAGGAGTGCGGCCGGATCCTGGTGCGGACGGCGGAGTCCGGCCTGTGACCGCCCGCGCCCTGGTCGTCGAGGCGGACGGGGGTTCGCGCGGCAACCCGGGGGTCGCGGGGTATGGCGCTCTGGTGCGCGACGGGTGCAGCGGCGAGCTGCTGGCCGAGCGGGCGGCGCCGCTGGGGAAGCAGTCCAACAACGTGGCGGAGTACACCGGCCTGATCGAGGGGTTGCGGGCCGTGCTCGACCTGGGCCTGGCCGGCGACGCCTCGGTCGAGGTGCGGATGGACTCCAAGCTGGTCGTCGAGCAGATGGCCGGCCGGTGGAAGATCAAGCACGAGGACATGAAGCGGCTCGCGCTGCAGGCGCGGCGGCTCGTCAGCGACATCCAGGCCGAGGGCGGCACCGTGCGCTTCACCTGGATCCCCCGCGGTGACAACACCGACGCCGACGCGTTGTCGAACGACGGGATGGACGGGCATACCGTGCGGCGCGACCACGTGAGCGCCGCCGGCGGTGAGGATACCGCCGACGACCCAGGCGAAGGCCCCGAGCCGGATCTCTTCTCGATGGTGGACGAGGCCGACGAGCCGGCGCGACCGGTCTTCGGCGAGGGGCGGGCGCCGCTGGCGGACGTGTACGTGTCGGACGAGACGGTGCCCGTGCTGGAGGGCCAGACGCGGCTCATCCTGGTGCGGCACGGCGTCACCGACTTCACCCAGGAGCACCGGATGGACGGGCGCGGCGGGGCCGACCCCGCGCTCAACGCGACCGGTATGGCGCAGGCCCGGGCCGCCGCGGGCGCGGTCGCGCGGCTGGTGCAGCGGTCGGAACAGGGGCCGGTGAGCGTGGTCTCCTCGTCCCTGCGGCGGGCGCAGCAGACCGGCGACGCGGTGGCGGACGCGCTCGGCGTGGAGCGGGAGGAGGACCGCGACTGGGACGAGCAGAGCTTCGGCGACTGGGACGGCAAGGGCATGGCCGAGCTCGCCGCGCAGGACGGGGAGGAGCTGGGGCGGCTGCGCAGCGATCGCGACTACATGCGGCCCGGGGGCGAGAGCCGGCGGGAGCTGGACGAACGCGTCGGCGCTGCGCTCGGGCGGGCGATCGTCCGGGGTGGGACGGTCGTCGTGGCTACCCACCGGATCGCGCTCATGTCGGTGCTCGCGAGGCTGCTCGGCATGGACCACGAGCGGGCGTGGAGCGTGGCGACGGCGCCCGCCTCGCTCACGGCGGTGGAGATCTGGCCGGACGGCGGCGCGCAGGTCGCCTTCGTCAACGACACGCACCACCTGGAGGACGTGTGACCGAGGTCTACCCCGAGGGGCAGGAGCCGATGACCCGCGCGCGCGTGTCGGCGGCGGAGGCGTACGCCGCGAACCGCGCGAACTGGGACGGTCGGGCGCAGGTGCACGCCGCGAGCCGCACCTACGACCTGGACGGCCTCGTCGCGGACCCGGAGCTGGTGGGTGCGGTGGTGCGACGCGATCTGGAACTGCTGGCGCCGCACCTGCCTGGCGCGGGCTCTCGGAGTGAGCAGACGAGGCTCTCGGCCGGGGGTTCGGGCGAGGCTGGGGACGACGCTGGCGACGGCATACCCCGGCTGGACGGGCTCGACCTGGTCCACCTGCAGTGCCACATCGGCACCGACACCCTCGGGCTGGCGCGCCGCGGGGCACGCTGCACGGGGGTCGACCTCTCGCCGCGCTCGCTGGAGATCGCGCGCGATCTGGCCGCGCGGGCCGGGGAGGACATCAGGTATGTCGAGGCGAACGTCCTCGATGCCGCCGCCGCCGTGGGGGAGCGGGTCGACGTGGTCTACACCTCGATCGGGACGATCTGCTGGGTCCAGGACCTCGACACCTGGGCGCGGCAGATCGCCGCGTTGCTGAGACCTGGGGGCACCTTCTTCTTCCGGGACAGCCACCCCATGATCAACGTGATGAGCGACGTGGACCCGGCCGTGATGACGCCTCTCTACCGGTACTTCCCGCTGCCCGAGGGCGAGGCCTTCACCCATGACGACGGCGTGACCTACACCGACGGTGACACCACGCACATCACCCAGCCGCGCAATTTCGAGTGGTTGCACTCGCTCTCCGAGATCGTCGGGTCACTGCTCGGGGCAGGGCTGCAGCTGGTGGATCTGGCCGAGCATCAGGACCTCCCGTGGCCGATGCACCCCTCGATGACGGTCGAGGGGGAGTCCTGGGTGCTGCCCGAGCCGTGGCGCAGCCAGGTGCCGGTGGCGCTCAGCGTGGTGGCCCGCCGGCCGTAGGCGCGCTCATGTGGGGAGGGCGTCGAGGACCCAGGGGCGGCCGGGGCGGTCCGGCTCGATCAAGGTGACGTCAAAGGTGGGGGACAGCAGGTCGACGAGGGCCTGCGGGCGCCGCGGGTCGGCGGCCTCCTGGCACAGGGCCCGGGCGACCAAGCCGCGGGTGTGCTTGGCCATGTGGGTGGCACCGGGCACCCTTACCTGGACCCATCGCCGGGCGACCTCGCCGGACGGGACCCAGGCGGCGGCATACGTGCTGGAGCGGCAGTCGATGACCAGCCCGCGCCCGGCCGCGTCGGAGAGGACCGGGTCGAGGTAGGCCTTCCAGAAGCCGGCGAGAGGGCCGACGCCGGGGAGGTTGACGCCCATGGAGAGGCGGTAGGGCGCCAGCCGGTCGGTCATCCGGACCGCGCCGTAGAGCGCCGAGACGACCCGCAGGCGCGAGGTGGCGCGACGGGCGGCGCTGGAGTCGAGGGAGGCCAGGTCAAGGGCGTCGTAGAGGACGCCGGAGTAGAGCTCGCGGGCGGGCAGCGTGGGCGCTGTCTCCAGGCGCGTGTTACGGGCGATCTCGTCGGTGAGGGTGGCGCTGACCCCCAGGACCTTGGCCGCGTCCGGCCCCGCGCTGACCTGCGCGAGCGCGGCGGCCACCTGCTCCCGGGGCTCGGTGAGCCCGGGGGAGGACAGGGATTCGGGGCGCAGCGCGGCACCCCTGGTGCGGGTCTGCTTGGACTCCGAGGGCGGCAGCAGGATCAGCACCGCGCCAGGGTAGACGAGCCTCGCGCGAGTGTCGGAGGCGGCACGTAGGGTGTGCGCCATGGTGGAGCGAGCGACGTCCCTGGCCTGCGACCCGTCCGTGTCGGAGACGGGGCGGCTGCTGACGCAGGCCTTCGCCCAGATCCGGGACGACCTGGAGGTGCGGCAGACCTTCCCCGAGGCCGCGCTGGCCGAGGTCGAGAGCGGGGTGGCCGACCCTGCGCTGCCCGAGAGGGACGAGACGGCACTCGAGCTCATCACCATCGACCCGCCCGGCTCCATGGATCTCGACCAGGCGATGCACATCGCCCGCGAGGGCGAGGGCTACCGCGTGCGCTACGCGATCGCCGACGTGCCCGCCTTCCTCGTCGAGGGTGGCGCGCTGGACGCCGAGACCCGCCTGCGAGGGCAGACGATCTACTGCCCCGACACCCGCGTGCCGCTGCACCCGCCCGCCCTGAGCGAGGAGGCGGCGAGCCTGCTCCCCGATGCCGTGCGACCGGCATACCTCTGGGACATCCGGCTCACCGCGGAGGGGGAGCGGGAGAGCGCCGAGCTCTACCGCGCGATGGTGAGCTCGCGGCGGCGCTACACGTATGACGAGGTGCAGGGGCTGGTCGACTCCGGTGAGGCGGAGGAGACGCTGCTGCTGCTCCAGGAGGTCGGGGAGCTGCGGATCGCCCGCGAGCTGGCGCGCGGGGGCGCGAGCCTGCCGATGCCCGAGCAGGAGGTGGCCATGGGCAGCGAGGACTCCGGCTGCGACTACGAGTTGTCGCTGCGCCCGCTGCTGCCCGCCGAGGACTGGAACGCCCAGATCTCCCTGCTCACCGGCATGGTCGCGGCGCGGATGATGCTCGACGGCGGCGTGGGGATCCTGCGCACGATGCCGGTGCCGACCGAGGGGGCAGTGGACCGGTTCCGGCGGGAGGTCGAGGCGCTCGGCGCGCAGTGGCCGGAGGATATGCCGTACGGCGAGTTCCTCCGCACGCTCGACAGGAGCGACACCAAGCACCTGGCGATCGTCACTGCGGCGACGTTCCTCTTCCGGGGCGCGGGCTACACCGCCTTCGACGGCGAGCTGCCGTCGCAGGAGGACCAGGTGCAGGCGGCGATCGCGGCGCCCTATGCCCACGTCACGGCGCCGTTGCGCCGGCTGGTGGACCGCTTCGGCCTGGCTGTGTGCGAGGCGCTCTCGGCGGGGCGGGAGGTGCCGACCTGGGCGAGGGAGGCGCTGCCGGAGCTGCCCGACGTGATGGAGGAGACGGGTCGGCGCGCCAAGGCCGTCGACCGGGCGTGCGTCACCGCGGTCGAGGCGGCGGTGCTGCGCGACCGGGTGGGGGAGGACTTCGAGGCTGTCGTGGTGGACGGGATCGACGGTGGCCGCGTCGCGGTACAGCTGCTCGACCCGCCGGTGAGCGACGTCGCGTCGGGCACGGCGCGCCTCGGGAGCGCGGTGACCGTCCGGGTGGAGCGTGCCGACATTCTCGAGGGCGAGGTCGACCTGCGGATCGTGGGACGGGACGGCGAGTGACCGGATCGGCGCAGCCCCGGGTCGTCGCGACCGACTGCGACGGGACTCTGCTGCGCAGCGACGGCACCGTCTCGGGGTTCACGCGTGAGGTGCTCGACCGTTGCGCCGAGGCGGGGATCGTGGTCGTGCTCGTCACGGCGCGTCCGCCGCGGTGGATGCACGAGCTCGGTGATCTCGGCGTGACCGGTCTCGCGCTCTGCGGCAACGGCGCGTTCACCTATGACGTCGCCCGCCGCGAGGTGGTCGGCCACCGGCTGATCGGTGCCGACCTCACCGGCCGGCTGCTCCACGACATCAAGGAGGGTGTGCCGGGTGCGCAGCTCGCGACCGAGTCGCTGCGCGGCTTCGCGCGGGAGCCCGACTTCGAGCGGGCCAGCGGACGGATCGACGGCGAGTGGCTGCGGGGGAGCCTGGGTGAGCTGGCGGCCGAGCCGGCCGGCAAGATCCTCGTCCGGCACGACGGCTGGGAGACCGAGGAGCTGAGCGCGCGGGTGGCGCAGGTCGTCGGCGACCGGGCGGAGGTGGCCCACTCCGGCGCGGTGCGGATGGCCGAGGTCACCGCCAGCGGCGTCACCAAGGCCCTGGCCATCTCGACCTGGTGCGCCGAGCAGCGCCGGCCGGTCGACGCCACCGAGGTCTGGGCGTTCGGGGACATGCCGAACGACATACCGATGCTGGAGTGGGCCGGCCGGGCCCACGCGGTGGCCAACGCGCACGCCGACGTGATCACCGTGGCCGACGAGGTCGTCAGGACCAACGACGAGGACGGGGTGGCGCGGGCGCTTTCGGCGCTGCTCGACGCCCGCTGATCCCGCGACCCCACGTTCTGGACAGAGAATTCTGGAACCGGTTGCCCAGAATCTGTCCAGATCGGGACGTCAGCGGCAGCTCAGAAAGTGTGGGGTGGATGAGTCGGCCGATACGCCGGGTTCTGTCCCCTCGCGCCGTCGCCGGCACTGCGAGGGTGGCGACCATCCATCTCCGGTCTGCGTTACCGCATACCTCCAGCGACCTACCCGTGCGCTCGGGCGGGCAGCCCTCGGACACGCACATATCTGGTCTTGCTCCAGGTGGGGTTTACCGAGCCACGCCAGTCACCTGGCGTGCTGGTGGTCTCTTACACCACCGTTTCACCCTGACCCACCACCGGGGCGGTGGGCGGTCTGCTTTCTGTGGCACTGTCCCGCGGGTCACCCCGGGTGGCCGTTAGCCATCACCTTGCCCTGTGGAGCCCGGACGTTCCTCGACGGGTCACCGAGGTACCCGCCGCGGCCGCCTGGCCGACTCATCCACGCAGGCGATGGTAGCCGCCGACCGACCTGACGTGGGAACGCGACGGTGGGCATACCCGGCCTGACCGTGAAATTCGACCACAGGTTTACGTGCACCGGCCCGAGAGCAGTGGTCGAGTTAGGGGTGGGTCGGCGCGCGAACGTAGACTCGGCCGTCGTGACCACCCGCGATCCCGCGCCCTCCGACATCCGACGTTGGCGTCGCCACCTGGCCGACGAGCGGGCCAACATCCGGGTCTTCCGGGACGTCGCGGCGCGGCGGCAGGGCGAGGAACGCGACATCCTGCTCTCTCTCGCCCAGGCGGAGGAGCGGCACGCCGGCCACTGGATCGACCTGCTGGGGGAGCACGCCGAGCCGCCGCCCCGCGCCAACCTCAGCCACCGGGTGCAGGCCTGGCTGGCCCGCCGCTTCGGCATGGTCTTCGTGCTCGCACTCCTGCAGCGGTCAAAGTCGGACAACCAGTACGCCGGTGAGCAGGACGCGGCCAGCTCCATGGCGGCCGACGAGCAGGTCCACGAGGAGGTGCTGCGCGGGCTCGCGGCGCGAGGCCGCTTGCAGCTGTCGGGCAACTTCCGGGCCGCGGTCTTCGGGGCCAACGACGGGCTCGTCTCCAACCTCGCGCTGATCATGGGCATGGCCGGCACGGGCGTGTCGGGTGCCGTGGTGCTGGCGGCGGGGATGGCCGGGCTCCTCGCCGGGGCGCTGTCGATGGGGGCGGGGGAGTACATCTCCGTGCGCTCCGCGCGCGAGCTGCTCTCGGCCTCGCAGCCGGCCAGCGGCACCCACCGCGCGCTCGGCGAGCTGGATCTGCAGACGAACGAGCTGGAGCTCGTCTACCGCGCCCGCGGCATGGACCGTGACCATGCGCGGGCCCGGGCGGCCGATGTGCTGGGCCAGGTCAAGAGCGCGGGAAGGGCGCCCGATGACGCCGTGCCCGCCGCGGCCACCGACGCGGACGACCAGGAAGCCGTCCTCAACCCGTGGGGCGCGGCGCTCGCGAGCTTCGGCTTCTTCGCCTCCGGCGCGCTGATCCCGGTGCTGCCCTACCTGTTCGGTGCGACCGGCTTGGTCGCCGCGGGGATCGCGATGCTGCTCGTCGGCCTGGCGCTGCTGGTGACCGGCGCCGTGGTCGGCGTGCTCTCCGGCGCCTCGCCCCTGGCGCGTGGGGTGCGGCAGCTGCTCATCGGGTATGCCGCAGCGATCGCGACCTACCTGCTCGGCCTGGCCTTCGGCGCGGCGGGCATCGGCTGAGCGACCCACGCAGCAGTGCGCGTCGCCGCTTGGATCCTCGCTCCGGTCCGGCTGCGTGACCAACGGACGTCCGGTGCAGAGGAGAGGGGCTCGCCCGCGTGACTCAGGCACGTCCGGTGCGAAGAGGAGGTCTCGGCACCGTGACTAACGCACGTCCGGTGCGGGGGTGGGGCCGGCGCCGCGCAGATCCAGCACCTCGACGCCCCCGTCGGCGCCGAAGCTGCCGATGTGGTGCAGATACATCGTCCGGCCACGCTCGTTGAGCAGGCCGTCGTGGATCGGGACGACCCCACGGCGCGGCTCGATCCGGCGGACGAAGGCGATGGCCTCCGCGACCTTGCCCCACGGCGCGCTGACCGGCACACACAGCAGATCCACCTCGCCCGGCTCCCCGTCCAGCGCGTCGCCCGGGTGGTAGAGCACGGGCTCGCCCTCGGCCCGCACTAGCACGCCGGTGTTGCCCACCCGAGGCACGTAGGGATGGTTCTCGGCGTGCCGCTCGCCCACACCGGTGAGCCTCACCCCGCCCTTCCCGAGCTGCACCGTCTGACCGGCGGAGAGGATCTCGACGCGATCGGCATACCCCGCATCCGACACCACGCCTGCCGTCTCGGCCTCCAGCAGCACCCGCGCCGCCGGGTTGGCGGCGAGCAGCCCCTCGGCGCGCTCCTGGTCGAGGTGGTCGGCGTGCTGGTGCGTGACGACGACCGCCGTGAGATCGGTGAGATCCTCGAAGGCGGAGAAGTTGCCCGGGTCGATGAGGATGCGTTCCCCGGCGACCTCGACGAGCAGGCAGGCATGTCCCAGGTGCGTGATCTGCATACCTCACTCTAGGCACCGGGCCGTATCCTTGGCGCCCGTGGAGTTCCTCAACGGCACCGAGCCCGGGCACGACCTGACCTACAGCGACGTCTTCATGGTCCCCTCCCGGTCGTCGGTGACCTCGCGCCTCGACGTCGACCTGAGCACCGCCGACGGCTCCGGCACCACGCTCCCGCTCGTCGTGGCCAACATGACCGCGATCGCCGGTCGGCGGATGGCCGAGACGGTGGCCCGGCGCGGTGGTATGGCGGTGCTGCCCCAGGACATCCCGCTGCCGCAGGTGCGCCGCACCATCGAGGAGGTCAAGGCGAGCCACCCGCTCTACGAGACGCCGATCGCGATCGACCCCGCGGCACCGGTGTCGCAGCTGCTCTCGGTGATGTCCAAGCGGGCGCACCACGCCGCGGTCGTCGTCGAGGACGGGCGACCGGTCGGCATCGTCACCGAGCCCGACACCGAGGAGGTCGACCGCTTCGCCTCCGTCCGTGACGTCATGCAGGCGCCGCGCGTGATCCTTGAGGACGGCGTCGAGGCACGCACCGCCTTCGACCAGCTGGAGGAGACCCGAGCGGGGATGGCTCCGGTCGTCGCCGATGGACGCCTGGTCGGCGTGCTCACCCGCAAGGGCATCGTCCGCTCCGGCATCTACGCCCCCGCCCTCGACGCCGACGGGCGGCTGCGCATCGGCGCGGCGGTCGGGATCAACGGGGACGTGCCGGCCAAGGCCACCGAGCTGCTCGCCATGGGCGCCGACGTCCTCGTCGTGGACACCGCGCACGGCCACCAGGACAAGATGATCGACGCGCTCCCCGCCGTCGTCGCCGCCCGCGACGCGCACGAGGCGCAGACCGGGGTGCGGGTCGCGATCGCTGCGGGCAACGTCGTGAGCCGGACCGGGGTGGAGGATCTCGTGTCGGCCGGGGCCGACATCATCAAGGTGGGCGTCGGCCCGGGGGCCATGTGCACGACCCGGATGATGACGGGGGTCGGGAGGCCGCAGTTCTCCGCGGTGCTCGAGTGCGCGGACGCCGCCCGGGAGCTCGGCGCGCACGTGTGGGCCGACGGCGGGGTGAAGTATCCGCGCGACGTCGCCCTCGCCCTCGCCGCCGGGGCGGCCTCGGTCATGGTCGGTTCGTGGTTCGCTGGGACGCTGGAGTCGCCGGGCGACCTTATCCGCGACGCCGACGGGCGGCTCTACAAGGAGTCCTTCGGTATGGCGTCCGCTCGCGCGGTCCGGTACCGCACCAAGGATCTCTCGGCCTTCGACCAGGCCCGGTCGGCGCTCTTCGAGGAAGGCATCTCCTCGGGGCGGATGTTCGTCGACCCGGACCGTCCTGGCGTCGAGGACGTCATCGACCAGATCGTCTCCGGTGTCCGCTCCGCGTTCACCTACGCCGGCGCGCGCTCGATCGGGGAGTTCCACACGCGAGCGGTGGTCGGCATCCAGGGCGCTGCCGGGTATGACGAGGGGCGCCCACGGCATACCTCCTGGTGAGCGAGCGCGGGGTCGTGTTCGGGCGCGGCAGCCCGGCAGACCGGCCCCGTCAGCCCAGGTGCTGCGCCTGCCAGGCCGCACCGATGATGCCGGCGTCGTTCTTGAGCTGAGCCGGGACGATCGGCGCGCGGGTGTGCAGCAACGGGAGATACTTGTCCGCCTTCTTGGACACGCCGCCGCCGACGATGATGAGGTCCGGCCAGAGCAGGTCCTCCACGTGCGAGTAGTAGCGCTGCAGCCGCTCGGCCCAGTCCTCCCACGACAGGTCCTCGTTCTCCCGCGCGCTGCTCGCGGCGCGCGTCTCCGCGTCGTGCCCGTCCAGCTCCAGGTGGCCGAGCTCGGTGTTGGGCAGCAGCTCGCCGTTCATGAACAGCGCGGTGCCGATCCCGGTGCCGAGCGTGGTCAGCAGCACGACGCCGTCGTTGCCCCGCCCCGCGCCGTAGTGCATCTCCGCGACGCCCGCGGCGTCCGCGTCGTTGACGACGTGCACCTGCCGCCCAACCCGCTCGGTGAAGAGCGCGTCGGCATCGGTGCCGATCCAGGACTGGTCGATGTTGGCCGCGGTCCGCACCGTGCCGTGGTGCACGACGGCAGGGACCGTGATGCCCACCGGCTGCTTCTTGCCGATCTCGTCCTCGAAGTGCTCGACGATCTCGGCGACGACCTCGGCCACCGCCTCGGGCGTCGACTCCTCCGGCGTCGGGATGCGTTGACGGTCGGTCGCGAACTCGCCCGCCTTCAGGTCGACCGGGGCCCCCTTGATACCGCTCCCGCCGATGTCGATGCCCAGACCGTGCTTCTTCGCCATGGTGTCCTCCCTCGTCGTCACAGACCTTCCGGGAGTATGCCGTAACGTCACCCGGCGCGACACCCGGACCCCGATCAGGGAAGGGTGAGGATCTCCGCGCCCTCGTCGGTGATGAGCAGTGTGTGCTCGAACTGCGCGGAGGGTCGCCCGTCCGCGGTGAGCACCGTCCACCCGTCCGCCCACTCGGTCCAGTCCGGGGTGCCGAGGTTGAGCATCGGCTCGATCGTGAAGGTCATCCCGGGCTCGATGATCGTCGCGTAGTCCGGCGCCGCGTCGTAGTGGGGGATGACCAACCCGGAGTGGAACGCCTCGCCCACCCCGTGCCCGGTGTAGTCCCGCACCACGCCATACCCGAAGCGGCTGGCGTAGCTCTCGATGACGCGACCGATGACGTTGATCGCCCTCCCGGGCCGCGCTGCCTTGATCGCCCGGGAGAGCGCCTCCTCGGTCCGCTCGACGAGCAGCCGCGTCTCCTCCGCGACCTCCCCGCAGAGGAAGGTCGCGTTGTTGTCGCCGTGCACGCCGCCGATGTATGCCGTGATGTCGATGTTGCAGATGTCGCCGTCGCGCAGCTCGCGGTCGTCGGGGATGCCGTGGCAGATGACCTCGTTGATGGAGGTGCACAGCGACTTGGGGAAGCCGCGGTAGCCCAGGGTCGAGGGGTAGGCGCCGTGGTCGAGCAGGAACTCGTGGCCCGCGCGGTCGATGGCGTCGGTCGTGACGCCGGGCCGGACCATCTCGCCGCACAGCTGCAGCGCCTGCGCGGCGAGCCGCCCGGCGACCCGCATCGCCTCGATGGTCTCGGCGTCCTTGACCTCGGAGCCGCGGAACGGCGTCGGTGCCGGACGGTCCACATACTCCGGCCGCGCGATCGAGGCGGGCACGGGCAGACGCGGGCTGACACGTCCGGGGGCGATCGGGGTGAGCGTCGGCATAAGGTGCAGTCTAGGTGCCGGGTGGCGGGCGACGCCGCGCGGCGCGATCCACGACGGACGGGCGACTGGAGGCACGTATGCAGTACTGGTTCAACACCAAGACCGGGCAGGTCGAGCAGGGCGACGACCCGGAGCGCGCCCGCAGCGCCGACCTCATGGGGCCCTACGACAGCGAGGCCGACGCCTCCCGCGCCTACGAGATCGCGGCCGACAAGACCGAGAAGTGGGACGACGAGGACCGCGAGGACGACAACTGGGACAACAACCCCTTCAACGACAAGGACTGAACGGGCCAGGCTGCTGGAGCGCGCAGACCAGGCTGCCGGAGTGCGCAGACCAGGCTGCCGGAGTGCGCAGGCGAGGCTGCCGGTCAGCGGTGGAGCTTCGGCAGCACCTCGGCGCCGAACACCTCCAGCCACTCGGCCTGGTTGCGACCCACGTTGTGGAGGTAGACCCGGTCGAAGCCGAGGTCGATCAGGCTCTGGATGTGCTGCCGGTGCACGTCCGGGTCGCTGGAGATGACCATCCGGCCCTCGAAGTCCTCGGGCCGCACCAGCTGGGCCATCGCGGCGAAGTCGTGGGGTGAGCGGATGTCGGCCTTGCCGAACTTCATGCCGCCGTTGGGCCACTCGGTCATGGCGTTGTCCAGCGCCTGCTCGTCGGTCGGCGCCCACGACAGGTGCAGCTGCAGCACCTTGGGCATGGCGTCCGGGTCCTTGCCCGCCTCCCGAGCCCCGTCGGCGAACCGGCCGAGCAGCATCTCGATCTTCTCCGGGGGCGCGCCGACCGTGATGATGCCGTCGGCCAGGCGGCCGGTCTTCTTCGCGTTGACGGGCCCGGCCGTCGCGACCAGGATCGGTGGGGCCGCCTCGGGCATGGTCCACAGCCGAGTGGTCTCCATCCGGAAGTGTTCGCCGGACCACTTGGTGTCCTTGCCCGCGAGCGAGGCGTCGAAGAGCTGCCGGATGAGCTCGACCGCCTCGAACATCCGGCGCGACCGCTCGCCCGCCTCCGGCCAGTAGCCGCCCAGCACGTGCTCGTTGAGCGCCTCCCCGGCGCCGACCCCCAGCCACGAGCGGCCCGGATACATCGCCTCCAGCGTCGCGGCAGCCTGCGCGACGACCGCCGGGTGCCAGCGGAAGCTCGGGCACACCACCCCGGGCCCCAGGTCACCCGTCGTGCGCTCGCCCACCGCGGTGAGGACGTTCCACACGAAGGCCGACTGCCCCTGGCTCGGCACCCACGGCGCGAAGTGGTCGGCCGCCATGCACCCGGAGAAGCCGTGCTCCTCCGCCGCCGCGGTGAGCGCCACCGCCTCGGACGGGTGGAACTGCTCCAGCATCGCGGCATACCCGACGGTGAGATCGCTCATGCCGGCCAGCGTATGCCGTCGCCGCGACAGACCTCCCCGTCCGGCGCACATCCGGGACTTGTCGGTGCCGACCGGTAGCGTCTACCGCGTGGACGAGGTGCTGGTGGAGCGCGTGCTGCGGGCGGTCGAGCAGGTGCCTCCGGGGCGGGTCGTGTCCTACGGCGATCTCGGGGCGCTGGTCGGGGCGGGGCCACGGCAGGTGGGCTCGGTCATGCGGCACTGGGGCGGCAACGTCACCTGGTGGCGGGTCACCAACTGCGACGGCGACCTGCCGCCGGAGCTGCTGGCCCGCGCGCTGCCCCACTGGGACGAGGAGGGCGTCGCCCTGCGTCGGGGCGGCTCGGGCTGCCGGATGAGCGAGCACCGGGCCGATCTGGGGCGGCTCGCGGACGACTACGCCCGGGCCACCGCCGACCTCGACGATGGGGCAGGATGAGTCCATGAACCGCCAGCAGGAGTATGTCCTCCGCACCATCGAGGAGAGGGACATCCGGTTCGTCCGGCTGTGGTTCACCGACCTCCTCGGGACGCTGAAGTCGGTGGCGGTCGCCCCCGCCGAGCTCGAGCAGGCGTTCACCGAGGGCATCGGCATCGACGGCAGCGTCATCGAGGGCTTCACCCGGGTCTACGAGGCGGACATGATCGTCCAGCCCGACGCCGACACCTTCCAGGTGCTCCCGTGGCGCGACCGCACCGCCCGCATGTTCTGCGACATCAACATGCCCGACGGCAGCCCCGCCGCCACCGATTCCCGGCAGATCCTGCGCCGCTCCCTGGACCGCGCGGGTGCCGAGGGCTTCACCTTCTACACCCACCCCGAGATCGAGTTCTACCTCTTCAAGGAGCCCTACGAGGCGTCGGTGGGGCCGCAGCCGGTGGACCAGGCGGGCTACTTCGACCACGTCGCCCGCGGCGACGGCCACGACTTCCGGCGCGCGGCGATCGAGATGCTCGAGCAGATGGGCATCTCGGTGGAGTTCAGCCACCACGAGGGCGGGCCGGGCCAGCAGGAGATCGACCTGCGCTACGCCGACGCGCTGTCGATGGCCGATAACATCATGACCTTCCGCACCGTGGTCCGGGAGGTGGCGCTGCACGAGAAGGCCTTCGCCACCTTCATGCCCAAGCCACTGGCGATACACCCCGGCTCGGGCATGCACACCCACGTCTCGCTCTTCGAGGGCGACAGCAACGCCTTCTACGAGCCGAGTGCCAACTACGAGCTCTCCCAGACCGGGCGCCGGTTCATGGCGGGCGTGCTGGCGCACAGCCGGGAGATCTGCGCGGTGACCAATCAGTGGGTCAACTCCTACAAGCGGCTCTGGGGTGGCGGCGAGGCGCCGGCGCACGTCTGCTGGGGTCACAACAACCGCTCCGCCCTGGCCCGCGTCCCGATGTACTCCATCGGCAAGGGCCACTCGCGCCGCATCGAGGTGCGCTCGATCGACTCGGCCTGCAACCCCTACCTCACCTACGCGCTCGTGCTCGCCTCCGGCCTGCGCGGGATCAAGGAGGGCTACGACCTGCCGCCGGAGGCCGAGGACGACGTCTGGGCGCTGACCGACTCCGAGCGTCGCGCGATGGGCATCGACCCGCTCCCGCAGAGCCTCGGCGAGGCGGTCGCCGTCATGGAGGAGTCCGAGCTGGTCGCCGACGTCCTGGGGGAGCAGGTCTTCGACTTCTACCTGCGCAACAAGTGGCAGGAGTGGGGCGACTACCGGTCCCAGGTGACCCAGTTCGAGCTGGACCGCTACCTGCTCCACCTCTGAGGGGTATGCCGTGACGCCCGCGACCCCGACCGAGGGCACCCCCGGGCGCCCCCCGTCCCGCGGGGGGCGAGGCTCGGCGGACCCGCTCGGGACGGGCGAGCTGGCCCGCGCCGGCTTCCAGGAGAGCGAGCGGGCCGGCCGGATGATGACCGAGGTCCTAGGGCGCCTCGGCGAGGCTCCGGGGCCGGACCGGGACGACCCGGTCGACGTCGCGGCGCTCGTCACCGATCTCGGCCGCGCCGCCGACCCGGACGCCGCCCTGCTGCTGCTCGTGCGGCTGCTCGACCCGCGCACGACCGGGGCCTCCGGCGAGCGCACCGACGGTTTCGCGATCCCGGTCGTGCGCGAGGGGGGCCTGCCCCGGCAGCGACTCCTGGCCCTGCTCGGCGGCTCGGTGGCGCTGGGCGAGTCGCTGCTGCGCCACCCGGAGCAGGTGGCCGACGTCGCCGAGGGGCTGTCCACCGAGCCGCGAGACGTGGTCGAGGCGGTCCGCGGTCTGGAGGGTCGCCCGGGCGCCGACGCGCTCCGCGTGGCCTACCGCCGTCAGCTGCTCCGGGTCGCGACCGCCGACCTGACCGCCGAGGACCCGGTCGCGCTGATGCCCGCGGTCGGCGGGGCGTTGGCCGACCTCGCCTCGGCGGCCCTCGAGGGCGCTCTGCTGCTCGCCCGGGCCGAGGTGGACGAGGACGCGTGCTGCGCTCTCACCGTCATCGGCATGGGCAAGACCGGAGGACGCGAGCTCAACTACATCTCCGACGTCGACGTCATCTTCCTGGCCGGGCCGCGCGACGGAGCCCCCGAGGAGGAGGCGCTCCGGGTGGGCACCCGGCTGGCGAGCGCGCTCATGCGGATCTGCGGCGACTCCACCGCCGAAGGATCGCTGTGGCAGGTCGACGCCGCGCTGCGGCCCGAGGGCAAGCACGGGCCGCTGGTGCGCTCGCTGGCCTCGCACCGGGAGTACTACCAGCGCTGGGCCAAGACCTGGGAGTTCCAGGCCCTGCTCAAGGCCCGCGTCGTCGCCGGGGACGCCGAGCTCGGTCAGCGGTGGATGGAGCTCGTGGAGCCGATGGTCTGGGAGGCCTCGGGGCGCGACCACTTCGTCGACGACGTGCAGGCCATGCGCCGACGGGTCGAGCAGCACGTCAAGCGCGAGGAGGTGGAGCGCCAGATCAAGCTCGGTCCCGGGGGCCTGCGCGACATCGAGTTCAGCGTCCAACTGCTCCAGCTGGTGCACGGCCGCTCCGACCAGACGCTGCGGTCGCGGACGACCTTAGAGGCGCTGGCCGCGCTGCGCGACGGGGGCTATGTCGGACGCGACGACGCCGCGGTCCTGGACGAGGCATACCGGCTGCTGCGGTGCCTGGAGCACCGCGTGCAGCTGCACCGGATGCGCCGGACCCACCTCATGCCGACGGGCGAGCAGGACCTGCGCCGGCTCGGGCGGTCGATGGGGGAGCGCGGGCAGGCCGACGAGGCGATCGTGCAGCGGTGGCGCGCGGTCCGTCGCGACGTGCGTCGGTTGCACGAACGCCTCTTCTACCGCCCGCTGCTCTCGGCGGTGGCGCGGCTCTCCCACGACGAGGCCCGGCTGTCGCCGGAGGCGGCGCGCGCCCGGCTGGCCGCCCTCGGCTTCCGGGACCCGGGCGGGGCGATGCGTCACCTGGAGGCGCTCACCGAGGGGGTCAGCCGCCGGGCCACGATCCAGCGGCACCTGCTGCCGGTGATGCTGTCCTGGTTCGCCGACGGGGCTGACCCGGACGCCGGGCTGCTCGCCTTCCGCCAGATCAGCGACGCGCTCGGCACGACGCACTGGTATCTGGGGATGCTCCGTGACGAGGGGAGCGCGGCGCAGCGCCTGGCCCGGGTGCTCTCCTCCAGCCGGTATGCCGTCGACCTGCTCATCCGCAGCCCGGAGACGGTGTCGCTGCTCGGCGACGAGGACGAGCTGGTGCCCCCGGACCGGGGGACGCTGGTCGCGCGGATGACCGCGGCCGCCAAGCGGCAGGACAGCGCCGAGGGGGCGTTCGCCTCGGTGCGCTCGGTCCGGGCCCGCGAGCTGGTCCGGGTGGTGCTCGGCGACCTGGCGGCGGGGTGGGACGGGCCGCGCGTGCGCGAGGCGCTGAGCGACCTCACCGACGCCTACCTCGAGGCGGCCCTCGGTGTCGCGACCCGACGGGTGCTGGCGCGCCGGGAGGAGGAGGCCGCGCAGCGCATGCTGCTGGTCGGCATGGGACGGCTCGGCGGCCGCGAGGTCGGCTACGCCAGCGACGCCGACGTGATGTACGTCTACGACCCGCTGCCCGGCGCCGACGGCGAGCTGGCGGCGGCCCAGGCCGCCGACATCGTCGCCGAGCTGCGCAAGGGTCTGGCCGGCACCGGGCCGGACCCGGTCCTCGAGCTCGACGCCGATCTGCGGCCCGAGGGCAAGGGTGGGCCGCTGGTGCGCAGCCTCGCCAGCTACCGCAGCTACTACGAGCGGTGGTCTGCAGGGTGGGAGTCGCAGGCGCTGCTGCGGGCCCGCCCGGTCGCCGGTGACGCCGACCTCGGGGAGAGCTTCGTGCAGCTCATCGACCCCCTGCGCTGGCCCGAGGGCGGCATCGACGAGCGGGCCGTGCTCGAGATCCGCAAGCTCAAGGCCCGGATGGAGGGGGAGCGGCTGCCACGAGGCGCCGACCCCCGGACCCACCTCAAGCTGGGGCTGGGCGGGCTGACCGACGTGGAGTGGGTGGCGCAGCTGCTTCAGCTCAAGCACGCGCACGAGCATCCGGGGCTGCGCACGACGAGCACGACCGAGGCCCTCCGCGCCGCCGTGCAGGCCGACCTGCTCAGCAGCGGCGACGCGGCCGAGCTGCTCGACGCATGGACGACCGCGTCCCAGCTGCGGGACGCCGGCATCGTCTGGCGCGGGCGCCCGGTCGACAGCGTCCCGAGCGATGCCCGCGACGCCGAGGGTATGGCGCGGGTCATGCGCCGTGAGCCCGGACACGGCGGTGATTTGGCGCAGGACTGGCGGCGCACCGGGCGGCACGCCCGGACCGTGGTCGACCGGGTGCTCTTCGGCAACCGCCCGCCGGCCCGCACGGCAGAGCGGGCGACGGGAGGTGCCGACTCGGGACGCTTCGGCCCCAGCAGCGGCACCCGCACCCCCAGGGCCCGCGACCAGCGCACCGACGCCTTCGGCCGCCCACGCCGCACCGAGGCCCCGCGCTCGCCGCAGCGCTTCCCCCGGCCCCGCCAGGACCCGTTCGGTCGTGACCGCGACACGCGGCAGCGCCGTCGTGGCGACGCCGACGGAGCCACCGGCGATCCGTAGGATGTGCGCGTGACCCCGGACCGACGCACGCTGGCAGGCGCCGACGCCTCGGCGACGCAGCGGGCGACGGAGACCGCCCCGACCGGCGTGCTCCTGGCCGCGGGGCCGCGTGCCGAGGTCGACGTCTGGGTCGCCGGGACGGTCGTGCCCGTCACGGTGGTGCCGGGCGACCGGTGGACGACCGTGCTGCTGCGTGGGCCCTCCGCCGCCGAGCCGCCCTACGACGACGGGCCCCTGGTGCTCGCCTCGCGCGCGCTCGCGCCCAAGGCGGGGCCGGGGCTGGGCTTCTTCGTCATCGACGACCGGGCGGTGCTCACCGTGCATCCCCGGGGTAGGCGCCGCGCCACGCGGTGGGTCGTGTGGGAGCCCGAGTCCGGTCTGCTGCGGCCCCCGGGCCTGGAGCTGGCCGGACCGGCCGAGGTGGTCACGGTCGCGGGCGCCGGCACCGGGGAGGCGGGCAGGAGAGACGTGCGGGACGAGCTGGTCGAGCTGCTGCACGAGACGCACGTGCGTCCCGCCCGCATGCTGCAGGCCGTCATGGCGACGCTCGGACTCCCGGGCGCGCGCCTCCTGGAGAACCCCGACGCGGCCGACGCCGTCGAGGGAGCGACCACGCATACCCCTGATCGGCGTCAGGTGGGGTGGTTCGACGACGCGGTCCGCGACTCGGTGCGGCTGCGCCACGAGTTGGGCGCCCCCTCGTGACCGGGCCGGGCGCGCCGGGCGGCCCTGGGGGTCTCCCGCCGCTGACGCTGCTGCCCGCCGTCGACGTCGCCGCAGGGCGTGCCGCCCAGGTGACCGACGGTGCCGACGACGATCCGGCCGCCGTGGCGCGCGGCTGGGTGGACCAGGGCGCCGAGTGGGTGCACCTGGTCGACCTCGACCGCGCCTTCGGCCGAGGCGGCACGCCGGAGCTGCTGGGGCGGCTCATCGACGACCTGCCGGTGCCGGTGCAGCTGTCCGGAGGCCTCACCGATCGGGAAGCGCTGGCCTGGGCCGCCGCCACGGGGGCGCAGCGTGTCGTGCTTGCCAGCTCGGCGCTCGCCGAGCCGGAGCTCGTGACCGACGCCCACCGGCTGCTCGGAGAGCGGCTCGTCGTCGCCGTCGACGTCCGCGGCGGCGAGGTGGTCTCGCGCGGCACCGACCTGCGGCTGGGGCCCGTCCCGCAGGTCCTCGCGCGCCATCCCCGAGTGGTGCAGGGCGAGATCACCCATCTGCTCGTGGCCGACGCCTCCCGCGACGGGCGCCGCGCCGGCGCCGACCTGCACCTCTTCGCGGCGGTGGCCGGTCTCGTCGCCGCCGACGTGACCGTCTCCGGTGGCATCGCCGAGCTCGACGACCTGCGGCGCCTGCGTGGGCTCGCGGCCCTGGGCGTGCGCCACGCGGTGCTCGGGGCCGCGCTCCACGACGGCGCCTTCACGCTCCCCGAGGCGTTGGAGGTATGCCGATGACGCACCGGTTCTCCAAGCACAACCCCGGGCAGGGTGCGGACACCGCCGGGGTCCCGTGGTCGGGGCGGACGCTGACCGGCACCGGTTTCGACGGTGACACCGGGGAGGCGGACCCGGCTCTGCTGGCGCTACTGGCCGATCCGGAGGCGTCGACGGCCCGCGTGGTCGCCGCGGTGGCAGCGGCCCGGCTCGTCGTCCCGATCGTCGCGGTGGCGGGTGAGGTGGACGACTCCTCCGGTCTGCCCGCCGACGCCAGCAGCGACATGGCCTCGGTGACCCTGGTCGCCCCGGACGGGCAACGGGCCTTGCCTGCGTTCACGAGCACGGCGGCGCTGGCCGCGTGGGACCCGGCCGCCCGGCCCGTCCCCGTCACGGCACAGCGTGCGGCCCTGGCGGCCGTGCAGGAGGGTTGCGACGTCATCACCCTGGATCTGCCCACAGCCGCTGCGCCGGGTCAGACCGGCGCCACCGCCGAGGCGGGCGCCACCACCGAGGCGACCGGCACGGCATACACCCTGACCAGCTCGATGGTCTGGGCGTTGGCCATGGCCCGGCGCTGGGCGCCGGCGCACGAGGACAAGCACGTCGCCGCTGCCGTGGCGAGCGCCGTGCGCGCGGAGACGCAGATCGCCGGTCACCGGCTGTCGGGCACCGACGGGGCGCTGACGGTCGAGCTGGCGCTGCGTCCTGGCCTGACCCAGGTGCAGGTGCAGGCGCTGGTGACCCGGGTGGGTGAGCGGCTCGCGACCGACGCCGAGACACGGGCCCGGATCGACGCGGTCGCTTTCCGGCTCGCCACCGCCGGCGCCTGAGCGACTCCTCCCGATCCAGCCCGGCCCAACCGTGGAATTCGACCACGGGTTCTCGCGCCTTGGCGCGACAACCCATGGTCGAATTCCGCGCGGACGCCGCGCGCCCCCTTCGCCGCGGCGGCGACGAAGGGGGCACGGGTGCGGTGTTCAGGCGAGGCTGCCTGCTCTCAGCGCGGTGGGCTCAGCGGTGCCCGCCGACCAGGTCGCCCTCGGGCTCGCGCACCGACTCCGGCATCGCGTCCTCCTCGGAGCCGGAGCCCTCACCCGCGATCTGCGCGATCCGGTCGCCGACGCCCTGGTGGATGGCGCGCCAGTAGGCGTAGACCCGCTCGCGGACCTCCGGCGCGCAGGCACCCATCATGCCGCCGACGGTCTGCGCCAGCCGCTCGCGTTGGGCGTCGTCGTAGACCTCGCCCACGAGGATGCTGGCCTGACCCGTGTCGCTGTCGTCCTCGCGCAGGTCGTAGGCCTGACGTACGAGCTCGCCGTCGGCCTCCCAGCCGTTCTCGACCGGGCCGGTCTGGTCCGACCACGGACGCCCGTAGGCGTTGGTGGCGTAGGTGGGCTGACTGCCCGAGTGCAGGTAGGCCATCGGCCCGTCGAACTGGTAGGCGTTGACCTGGACCTTCGGCTGGTTCACCGGCAGGTGGGTGAAGTTGGCGCCGATCCGGTGCCGCTGCGCGTCCGGGTAGGAGAAGACGCGGGCGAGCAGCATCTTGTCCGGCGAGACGCCCGTGCCAGGCACCTGGTTGGACGGGCTGAACGCGACCTGCTCGATCTGGGCGAACCAGTTCTCCGGGTTGCGGTTCAGCGTCATCGTGCCGACCTTGATGAGCGGGTAGTCGGCGTGCGGCCAGACCTTGGTGAGGTCGAACGGGTTGTAGCGGTAGGTCTTGGCCTCGTCGTAGGGCATGACCTGCACCGAGAGGGTCCAGCTCGGGTGGTCGCCGCGCTCGATCGCCTCGAAGAGGTCGCGCCGGTGGAAGTCGGCGTCGGCACCGGCCAGGCGGTCGGCCTCGTCGTTGCCGATGTTCTCCACACCCCGGTCGCTGTGCCAGTGGTACTTCACCCAGAAGCGCTCACCGGCCTCGTTGACCCACATGTAGGTGTGCGAGGAGTAGCCGTTCATCTCCCGCCACGTCTTCGGGAGCCCGCGGTCACCCATGAGGTAGCTCACCTGGTGCGAGGACTCGGGGTTGGCGGTCCAGAAGTCCCACTGCATGTTGGGGTCGCGCAGACCGCTGTCCGGGGTGCGCCGCTGGGAGCGGATGAAGTTGGGGAACTTCATGGGGTCGCGCACGAAGAAGATCGGCGTGTTGTTGCCGACGATGTCGAGGTTGCCCTCGTCGGTGTAGAAGCGGACCGAGAAGCCGCGGACGTCGCGCCAGGTGTCGGGGGAGCCCTGCTCACCCGCGACGGTGGAGAAGCGCGAAATCACCTCGCTGCTTGCGCCGGGCTGGAAGATCGCGGCCTTGGTGTAGGCCGTGACGTCCTCGGTGGTCTCGAACGTCCCGAACGCCCCGGAGCCCTTGGCGTGCGGCAGTCGCTCCGGCACCTTCTCGCGGTCGAAGGACGCCAGCGACTCGATGAGGCTCACGTCGTGCAGCAGCAGCGGCCCGTTGGGGCCGACCGAGAGGCTGTTGCGGTCGGAAGGGTTGGTCGCGCCGTTGCTGGTCGTGGAGCCGGCGGGGGCCGGTCCCTCGCCGCTGTGCTCGGCGTTGACGTACCCGGGGTGGTGCTCGGTCATGCCTTCTCCTTCGGTGTGGGTGCTGACATCTGGGGGGTATGCAGTGCGCTCGCCGCGGTCCTCGCGGCGGCTGCGGTGGTGCTGGGGTGGTCGACCTGAGGGCTGTCTGCGGACTGGCAGCTGGGGCAGCGGCCCCAGTAGATGACCTCGGCCTCGTCGACCGCGAAGCCGACGGCCTCGGCCGGGGTGGGGTCGAGGCACGGAGCGGAGCCGACGGCGCAGGGCACGTCGACGAGGTCGTCGCACCCGCGGCAGACGACGTGATGGTGGTTGTCTCCGAGGTCCAGCTCGTAGCGGGCGACCGCGTGCGCCGGTTGGATCCGGCGGACCAGCCGGGCGCTGGTCAGGGCGGCCAGCACGTCGTAGACCCCCTGCACCGAGACGCCCTGCGCCTGCTCGCGGGTCTGCTCGACGACCGCCGCGGCGTCGGCATGCGGGTGCTCCGAGAGGGTCTCCAGCACGGCGATGCGCGGCGCCGTCACGCGCAGACCCGCGCCCCGCAGCGCAGCGACCAGCTCCGGCGGGGGAGTCTGTGGCGGTGCTGACGGCATACCCTCATCCGAGCAGGTTTACTTGAATGGTTCAAGTTAAGGGTGCCCCGGGCGCGTCGCACCCGCTCGCGCGAGCAGCCCGGGTGACCTCGCGCCTCTGCTACCATGGAGACAGACCAGTCAGGTCGTTGTGCTTTCGTGCCCGCGTCCTGACGTGCAAGAGGGGCTTCGTGCCCCCACCCGCGCCGACCTCTGGGTCGCCGGGTCGGACCGGTCCACCGCCTGCTGGCGGTGCTGCGGCTGGCGGTCGTCACGGCAAATCGTGGCGCGCCCCACCTGACGCGGCGGGACCGATGGACGAGGCCTCTTGCGCACCCGGTGCCAGGAGGCCTTTCTGGTGCCCGGGGTTGTCACGACACGACGACGAAGGAGCAGGCACATCAGCGAGCCTCGCATCAACGACCGCATCCGGGTGCCGGAAGTGCGGTTGGTGGGCCCCAACGGGGAACAGGTCGGCATCGTGCGCGTCGAGGACGCGCTGCGACTGGCGGCCGAGGCCGACCTCGACCTGGTCGAGGTCGCCCCGCAGGCGCGTCCGCCGGTCGCCAAGCTCATGGACTACGGCAAGTACAAGTACGAAGCCGCCATGAAGGCCAGGGAAGCACGCAAGAACCAGGTCAACACGGTCATCAAGGAGATCAAGCTCCGCCCGAAGATCGACGACCACGACTACGGCACCAAGAAGGGCCACGTCGAGCGCTTCCTCAAGGCTGGCGACAAGGTCAAGGTGACCATCATGTTCCGTGGCCGCGAGCAGTCGCGGCCCGAGCTCGGCTTCCGGCTGCTGCAGCGGCTGGCCGAAGACATCGTCGAGCTGGGGCACGTCGAGAGCGCGCCCAAGCAGGACGGCCGCAACATGGTCATGGTGCTCGGTCCGACCGCGAAGAAGGCCCAGGTCCGTCAGGCCCGGCGCCGTGATGCGGAGCGGACCCGCGACACCGACTCCCAGGCCGCCGAGCCCGAGGCGCAGACCGCACCAGACCCCCAGTGAAGGACGGGCGCCCAACGCCCTGACCACGCAGACCGACGCCCGCCCGGGCAGACCCGGGCGGGACGAGCACCACAGCAAGAAGGAGATCGGCCCATGCCGAAGATGAAGACCCACAGCGGGGCCAAGAAGCGGTTCCGCGTCACCGGTTCCGGCAAGATCATGCACCAGCGCGCGCGCCACGTGCACAAGTTCCAGGAGCGCACCTCCCAGGCGGCCCGTCGCCTCGCGAACGACAAGCCCGTCGCGGACTCCGACGTCCGCAAGGTGAAGAAGATGCTCGGCCTCTGAGCCGAGGTCCTCGCCTCACTCGAACGCATCCCCCAGAACTAGTCAAGGAGAAGTCACGTGGCACGCGTGAAGCGGGCGGTCAACGCCCACAAGAAGCGTCGGGTCGTCCTCGAGCGCGCCAGCGGATACCGCGGGCAGCGCAGCCGGCTCTACCGCAAGGCCAAGGAGCAGGTCACCCACAGCCTGGTCTACAGCTACAACGACCGCCGGGCCAAGAAGGGTGACTTCCGTCGCCTGTGGATCCAGCGGATCAACGCCGGCGCCCGCGCCAACGGCATGACCTACAACCGCTTCATCCAGGGCCTGAAGGCCGCTGGTGTCGAGGTCGACCGCCGCATGCTCGCCGAGCTCGCGGTCAACGACGAGGCGGCGTTCGCCACCCTCGTCGGGCTCGCGAAGGCCAACGTGCCCGCCGCGGGCGACAAGGCCGAGTCCGCGGCCTGAGCCGGACGCTCCGACGCCCCGGCGCATGGCGCACCCCGACGCATCCCTGCTGAGCAACCCTCGCAGCGAGCGCGTCCGGCAGGTCGCCGCGCTGGGGCGTCGTGCTGTCCGCGACCGCACCGGACGGTTCCTCGTCGAGGGTCCGCAGGCGGTGCGGGAACTGCTGCGGTATGCCGACGGCTCCGCCCGCGCGCTGTACGTCACCGCGGAGGCGAGCGGGCGGCATACCGAGATCGTGGCGGCGGCGCACGCGGCCCAGGTGCCGGTGCGCGAGTGCACCGACGAGGTGCTCGCGGCGATGGCCGACACCGGGACGCCGCAGGGGATGGTGGCCGTCGCCGACCGGGTGGACGTGCCGCTGGACGCCGCGCTGGACGCCGTGGGGCCAGGGGACGTCGCAGTGGTGCTCGCGCACGTGCGCGACCCCGGCAACGCCGGCACGGTGCTGCGCGGAGCGAGCGCCTTCGGGGCGGCCGCGGTGCTGGTGAGCGGCTCGTCGGTCGACGTCCACAACCCGAAGGTGGTGCGCTCGACGGTCGGGGCGCTCTTCCACCTGCCGGTGAGCATCGGGACGCCGGCGGAGGAGTTGCTGGCGGCGTGCCGCGAGCGGGGGATCCGGCTGCTGGCCGCCGACGGAGCAGGATCGGTGATGTTGCCCGAGGCGGACCTGACGGGCCCGCACGCGTGGGTGATGGGCAACGAGGCCTGGGGGCTGCCGACGGCGGTGCGGCAGGCCTGCGACGAGGTGGTCTCGATCCCGATCACCCGCGCCGAGTCGCTCAACCTGGCCATGGCAGCCACGGTCTGCCTGCACGCCTCCGCCTCGGCTCGAGGACGCTGAGGGGCGCACCCCCTGACAGGGATCGGTCCGGGTGGGCGGCGGGTGTGCGGTGAGGATCGGTCCGGCTGCACCGATCCTCCCCGGGCGGGCGGCGGGTATGCGATGAGGATCGGTCCGGCTGCACCGATCCTCCCCGGGCTGGGTCAGGCTGCGCCGTGACCCGGGAAGTACCGGCGCCACTCATCGGAGACGGACCCGAACGTCATACCGCGATCACGGAAGATGCGGGCCAGGCGATCCACGGTCCGACCGGGGCGCTGGTAGATGTCGGGGGAGATGAGGGTCACGATGCGCCAGCCGTCGTCTTCGAAGCCTTCACGTCGATCGAGGTCGCCCTCCCACTGCTCCTCGCGCGTGATGTGGTGCCGCCCGTCGTACTCGACCGCGGTCTTCGTGGCACGGTCACCGGCGTCGAGGCGTCTTCTCAGCTCTCCCTGGTGGTCATAGAACCGGATGTCCGTCTCCAGCTCGGGCAGCCCGGAGAGGACCCGCAGCAGGCGAGCGCGAGTCTCCATCGGCGAGTCGACGCCCGCCCGTGCCAGCGACGCCGCACGCAGTGCGTGTCGTGGCGCGCTGCATGGTGAGGCCTGCGTCGCAGCCACGAGGGCATCCTGGGTGGTCCGTCGGCGTCGGATCAGCGAGTCCGCCAGCACGACGAGGTCGACCAGGCCGAGCTCCGCGGCCAGGTCGAGAAAGGTGTCCTCCGGGCCGGTCACGGGCACCCCGCGGAACTGGCACGGCGTGCGCTGCGAGGCGTGCGCCTGTGCGTCCCTCCGCGCCGTTCGTGACCACTTCTCCGGAACGCTCGAGTGGAGCAGGTCGGTCTGGGGGACGACGCCTCCCCACAGCTTGGCGGCCTGGTGGAAAGAGGCAAAGGAGTGAGAGCCGCCCACCAGCACCGCGGCCTTGGCCTCGACGAGGGCATCCACCGTGACCTCCGCGCTGATGTAGACCCCGTAGCCCAGCCGGCGGAACTCGGGCGAGCGCAGGCGTCGATCGGAGATGCCATGCCTCCGGGCCATCTTCCACAGGAACGGCTCGCGCTGGTCGAAGGTCATGGTCAGCACCTTGGCAGTTCTGCGGCACGGGTGAGTCCGTTGTCCACAGAGGGGGGCCAACCGAGCCGCCCGGCCACGTTGGTGAGGATAGGTGCGGGTGGGCCGATCCTCCCCGGGTCGGGACGGGGTATGCGGTGAGGTTGGGTGCGGGTGGACCGATCCTCCCCGGGTCGGGACGGGGTGTGCGGTGAGGATGGGTGCGGGTGGACCGATCCTCCCCGGGTCGGGACGTCAGCAACCCTTCGCGACGCTCGGTGGGAGGAGAAACCCGGTCGAGGCCTGCCGAACGTCGCACCTAGACTGGCGGCCGTGTCCGCACCCGATGCTCCCGACCCGACCGACGGTATGCCTTCTCCCGACCGCGCCGAGCGTGCTGGCGCATCCAGCGGCGCGAGCGAGACCGGCGCGTCCGACGGCGCGGGCACGTCCGGCGCGTCCGCCACCTCGGGCGCCTCGGCCACATCCGACGCCTCCGACCTCGCGCCCGAGACGATCGAGGGCCACGTCGGCGCCGCCTTGGGCGCCATCGAGCAGGCCGCAGACCTGGAGCAGCTCAAGGAGGCCCGGCTGACGCACGCCGGAGACCGGTCGCCGCTCGCCCTGGCCAACCGGTCCATCGGCTCTCTCCCCGGCCCGGAGAAGGCCGACGCCGGCAAGCGCGTCGGTCAGGCCCGCGGCCGCGTCAACCAGGCCCTCGCGCAGCGTCAGGAGATCCTGGAGGCGGAGCGCGACGAGCGGATCCTCGTCGAGGAGGCCATGGACCTGACCGTCGCTCCGGGCCGGCGCCCCCTCGGCCGGCGCCACGTGCTGACCGTCACCGCCGAGCGGATGGCCGACGCCATGGTGGGCCTGGGCTGGGAGATCGCCGAGGGGCCGCAGGTCGAGGCCGAGTGGTTCAACTTCGACGCGCTCAACTTCGACAAGGACCACCCTGCCCGGCAGATGCAGGACACCTTCTTCGTCGACCCCTCCAAGGCCGGGCTGGTGCTGCGCACGCACACCTCGCCCACCCAGGCGCGGTCCCTGCTCGACCGCGGGGTGCCGCTCTACGTCGCCGTCCCCGGCAAGACGTTCCGCACCGACGAGCTGGACGCCACGCATACCCCCGTCTTCCACCAGCTCGAGGGCATCGCCATCGACGAGGGCCTGACCATGGCCCACCTCAAGGGCACCCTCGACCGGCTGGCCGAGGCGATGTTCGGCCCCGGGATCGTCAGCCGGCTGCGCCCGGCGTTCTTCCCGTTCACCGAGCCCAGCGCGGAGATGGACTTCCGCTGCTTCGTCTGCCGGGGCGAGGACACGGCGTGCCGGACCTGCGGCGGCACCGGCTGGATCGAGTGGGGCGGCTGCGGCATGGTCAACCACAACGTGCTGCGCGCGGCTGGGGTCGACCCGGAGCGCTACCAGGGTTTCGCCTTCGGGATGGGCGTGGAGCGGACCGCGATGTTCCGCCACGGCATCGCCGACATGCGGGAGATGATCGAGGGAGACGTGCGCTTCAACGCGCAGTTCGGGATGGAGATCTGATGCGGGTTCCGGTCGACTGGCTCGGCGACTACGTCACGCTGCCCCAGGGCGTCACCGGCGAGCAGATCGCCGCCGACCTCGTCGCGGTCGGGCTCGAGGAGGAGGGTCTGCACACCAGCGGTGTGGGTGGGCCCCTCGTCGTCGGACGCGTCCTGGAGATGACGCCCGAGCCGCAGAAGAACGGCAAGACGATCAACTGGTGCCAGGTCGACGTCGGCTCCTCGAACGGCACCGGTGAGCCCCAGGGCATCGTCTGCGGTGCGCACAACTTCGCGCCCGGCGACCTCGTTGCGGTCATCCTCCCCGGCGGCACGCTGCCGACGCCCCAGGGCCCGCTGACGATCAGCGCCCGCAAGACCTACGGCCACGTCTCGGCCGGCATGATCTGCTCGGTCCGCGAGCTGGGGATCGGCGAGGACCACGACGGCATCCTCGTCCTGCCGCGGCTGCTCGACGACGACGTCGTCGCCGGGCTCGCGCCGGGCGACGACCTCATCGGCGTCCTCGGGCTGGACCGGGAGACCGTCGAGGTCAACGTCACCCCCGATCGCGGCTACTGCTTCTCCCTGCGCGGGATCGCGCGCGAGTACTCCCACTCCACCGGCGCCGCCTTCACCGACCCGGCGGCGCTCCCGGTCGACGTGGGCGACAGCTCGACCGAGGGGTATGCCGTGCGGCTGGCCGACGAGGCGCCGCTCGAGGGGGTCGCCGGCTGCGACCGGTATCTGGCCCGGATCGTGCGCGGGATCGACCTGTCCCGACAGACGCCGCGCTGGATGGCGCAGCGGCTCACCGAGGCCGGGATGCGACCGATCAGCCTGGCCGTCGACGTCACCAACTACGTCATGCTCGCCCTGGGGCAGCCGCTGCACGCCTTCGACCTGGCGACGCTCACCGGCCCGATCGTGGTGCGGCGGGCCCGGCCGGGCGAGCGGCTCACCACGCTCGACGACGTCGACCGCGCGCTCGATCCCGAGGACCTGCTCATCACCGACGGCGGGGAGCGCGTCCTCGCCCTCGCCGGCGTCATGGGTGGGGAGGACGGAGAGGTCACGCCGGGCGTCACGACCGACGTCCTCATCGAGTCGGCCCACTTCGACGCCCGCACGGTGGCCCGCACGTCCCGGCGGCACAAGCTGTCCAGCGAGGCGGCCAAGCGCTTCGAGCGCGGGGTGGACCCCGACGTGACGGCGGCCGCCGCGCAGCTGGCCGTCGACCTGCTCGTCGAGCACGGTGGCGGCACCGCCGACGCAGCGATCACCGACATCGACCACCGCGTCGAGCGCCCCTCGATCGAGCTCGACCTGACGATGCCCACCCGCTACGTCGGCGTCAACTACGACCTCGGGCGGGTCCGCGAGGTCCTCGCCATGATCGGCTGCACGGTGTCCGGGCCGGAGTCCGCGGACGGCGGGGACGGCCGACACGTCACCGTCACCCCACCGAACTGGCGCCCGGACCTCACCGACGCCGCCACGCTCGTCGAGGAGGTGGCGCGGATCGACGGTTACGACAAGATCCCCTCGGTCGTGCCGCGTGCCGTCGGCGGGCGCGGTCTCACCCACGGCCAGCGCTCCCGCCGGGCCGTCGCGACCGCGCTGGCCGGGCAAGGGCTGCACGAGGTCCTCACCTACCCCTTCGTCGGCGCCTCCCGCTTCGACGAGCTGGGTCTGGCCGACGACGACCCGCACCGGCAGGCGGTCCGGCTGGCCAACCCGCTCTCCGACGAGGCGCCCCTCATGCGAACGGCTCTCCTCCAGACCTTGCCGGATGCGTTGCGCCGCAACGTGTCTCGCGGCAGCCGTGACGTCGCGCTCTTCGAGATCGACACCGTGACGCTGCCCGAGGGCGAGCGGCTGGCGCCGGTGCCCGGCGTGGGTGAGCTGCCTTCCGACGAGGTCCTCGCCGACATCCGCGACGCGGTGCCGGTCCAGCCCTGGCACGTCGCGGTCATGGCGGCAGGGCAGGCCGACCGTGCGGGCTGGTGGGGCCAGGGCCGACCGGTCGACGTCGTCGACGTCGTCGGGTGGGCGCACGCCGTGGCGGACGCGCTGGGGGTGTCGATGAAGCGGCACATGAGCGAGCGGGCGCCCTTCCACCCGGGCCGCTGCGTCGAGCTGACGCTCGCCGACGGCACCCGCGTCGGATGGGCCGGTGAGCTCCACCCGCAGGTCGTCCAGCGCCTCGGCCTGCCGCCCCGCACCAGCGCGGCCGAGCTGGACCTCGAGGTGCTCATCCGCGCCAGCGACCACCGCACCCAGGCCGCCCCGCTGTCCACCCATGCCCTCGCGACCTCCGACGTGGCGCTCGAGGTGCCGCGCGGCGTGCGCTACAGCGCGGTCGAGGGCTCCCTGCGCGACGGCGCCGGCGACCTCCTGGAGCGCATCGAGCTCTTCGACGTCTACTCCGGCGACCAGGTGAGCGCCGATCGTCACTCGCTGGCCTTCCGGATGCACTTCCGCGCCCCGGACCGCACCCTGACGACCGAGGAGGTCAACGCGGCCCGCGACGCGGCAGTGCAGCGCGCCGGCGCCGACCACGGGGCGGTGCAGCGGTGACCGGGACGCGCGTCGCCGTCGTCACCGGAGCGTCCCGCGGCATCGGTGACCTGCTCGCCCGCGCCCTGCTCGCCGACGGCTGGGTGGTCGTGGGCCTGTCCCGCTCCGGGGCGGTCGCCGACGGCGCGGAGGGCATGCCGTGCGACGTCACCGACGCCGACCAGGTCGAGCGGGCCGTCGCACAGGTGGTCGACCGCCATGGCCGGATCGACCTGCTCGTCAACAACGCCGGGCTGGTGGAGACCGAGCAGCCGCTGTGGGAGTCGGATGTCGACGAGTGGTGGCAGGTCATGGTGACCAACGTCCGCGGTCCCTACCTGCTCACCCGCGCGGTCGTCCCGCACCTCATCTCCGCCGGTGGCGGTCGCGTCGTCAACCTCAACTCCGGGTCCGGGACCCGGGAGAGCCCGGTCCTGACGGCATACCACGCCTCCAAGTCGGCGCTCGCCCGCCTGACCGGCGGCACGGCGGTGGCGGGGGAGGAGCACGGGGTGCTCGCTTTTGACCTCGCCCCCGGTGTGGTGGAGACCGACATGACGCACTCGATGCGGATGCACGCGGACCGCACCGAGTGGACCTCGCCCGACGACGTCGTGGAGCTCTTCCTCGCGCTGGCCCACGGCGACCTCGACGCCTACTCCGGCCGGATGGTGCGGGCGGGCGCCGACGACGTCGCCGAGCTGCGGCGCCGCGCCGACAAGGGCCTCCCCGACGGGGCCCGCATGCTCCGGCTGCGACCCTGGGGACCGGCGGATCCCGTCGCCGGCTGAGATGACCGACTTCGGCACCCGGCTGGCCTGGCACGAGCTGCCGCCGCACCTGCACGCCTGGGCGCAGGCGACCCTCGGGGCACCGGTCGTGGCGGCCCGCTCCCAGACGGCCGGCTTCTCCCCGGGATCCGCCGACCGGATCGTGGCCGCCGACGGGAGGCGCGCCTTCGTCAAGGCGGTGAGCACGGAGCAGAACCCGGACAGCCCCGGGCTGCACCGGCGCGAGATCCAGGTGCTGCGCAGCCTCGCCGAGGAGGGAGTGTCGGTGGCGCCGGCCCTGCTGGCCGACCTGGACGACGGCACCTGGGTGGCGGTCATGACCGAGGACGTCGAGGGGCGCCACCCCGCGGCACCCTGGACCGACGCGGACCTGACCGCGACGCTCGACGCGCTCGTCGAGGTGGCCGGGCACCAGGCGCCGGCGTCCTGGCCGGACCTCGCGCAGGAGCTGTCGGGGGAGTTCGCCTGCTGGTCGCGCCTCCTGGACGACCCTCCGGCCGACCTCGACCCCTGGGTGGCGCAGCGGATGCCTGACCTCCACGCGCTGTCGCAGCGGACCGTCGACCGGCTGTCGGGGACGGCGATCGCGCACACGGACACCCGGGCGGACAACCTGCTCGTCGATCCCTCCGGCCGGGTCACGGTGGTCGACTGGCCGTGGGCGAGCAGGGGAGCGCCGTGGTTCGACGCGGCCTCGCTGCTCATCGACGTGCGCGCGGTGGGCGAGGTCGACCTGGCTCCGCACCTGCCCCGCATCGAGTCGCTGGGTGCGACGCGCCAGGACGTCCTCGGCGTGCTCGCGGGTCTCGGTGGCTTCCTGCTCGACGCCGCACGCCGGCCCGCCGCACCTGGGCTGCCCACGCTGCGAGCGTTCCAACGCTCCCGGGGCGATGCGGCGGTGGCGCTCCTGCGCGAGCTGGGGGCCTGAGCCGACCGACCGCATACTCATGCACGGGTCGGTATACTCCTGCACCGTGACGTCCATCCCCATGACCCGCGCCGCGCGGCACCAGCGGATCACCGACCTGCTCGAACGGCACGCCGTCGGGTCGCAGGGGCAGCTGCTCGACCTGCTCGCCGAGGACGGCATCAGCGTCACCCAGGCCACGCTCTCCCGCGACCTCGTCGACCTGGAGGCGGTGAAGGTCCGTCAGGGCCGCCATCTCGTGTATGCCGTCCCCGGGCTCGGAGGCGACGTCACCCCTCGTCCGGCCCAGGACGTCGTCGAGGTCAGCGCCCGCCTCGCCCGCCTGTGCCAGGAGCTGCTCGTGAGCGCCCGCTCGGTCGGCAACCAGGTGGTGCTCCGGACCCCGCCGGGGGCCGCGCAGTTCCTCGCCTCGGCGATCGACCGCAGCGATGCCCCCGACATCCTGGGCACCATCGCGGGCGACGACACCATCCTCGTGATCACGACCGAGCCCGACGGCGGCCCGGAGACGGCCGACCGCCTGCTCGCGCTGGCCGCCGAGCCCGAGCACTGACCTGACCAGTCCGTCAGGGACAATGGCGCCATGACTGTGAGCCTGTGGGGAGGCCGTTTCACCGGCGGCCCCAGCGATGCCCTGGCAGCCCTCAGCAAGAGCACGCACTTCGACTGGCGCCTGGCGCCCTACGACCTGGCCGGGTCGAGGGCGCATGCGCGGGTGCTGCACCGTGCGGGGCTGCTGTCGGACGCCGACCTGGAGACGATGCTCGACGGGCTGGCGCGGCTGCGGGCCGACGTCGCCTCGGGGGCCTTCCCCCCGGCCGAGGGCGACGAGGACGTGCACACCGCTCTGGAGCGCGGGCTCATCGAGCGGGTCGGGCCGGAGGTCGGGGGTCGGTTGCGGGCCGGGCGCTCGCGCAACGACCAGGTGGCGGCGCAGTTCCGGATGTACCTTCGCGATCAGGCACGGCTCCTGGGCGCGAAGGTCCTGGACGTCGTGCAGGCCCTCGTCGACCAGGCGGCCGCTCACCCCGAGGTCGCGATGCCGGGCCGCACGCACCTGCAGCACGCCCAGCCGGTCCTCCTGGCCCACCACCTCCAGGCGCACGGCTGGGCCCTGCTGCGCGACGTGGAGCGTCTCGTCGACTGGGACCGTCGTGCCGGCGTGTCTCCCTACGGCTCCGGCGCCCTCGCCGGGTCCTCCCTCGGTCTGGACCCCGAGTCCGTCGCCCACGACCTCGGGATGCCGCACGCCGTCGAGAACTCCATCGACGGCACCGCGGCGCGCGACTTCGCGGCGGAGTTCTCCTTCGTCATGGCGATGACGGCGGTCGACCTGTCCCGGATCTCCGAGGAGGTCATCCTCTGGGCGACCGCGGAGTTCGGTTTCGTCACGCTGGACGACGCCTTCTCGACCGGGTCGAGCATCATGCCGCAGAAGAAGAACCCCGACGTCGCCGAGCTGGCCCGGGGCAAGTCCGGCCGACTCATCGGCGACCTGGCGGGGCTGCTGGCGACCCTCAAGGGGCTGCCGCTCGCCTACAACCGGGACCTGCAGGAGGACAAGGAGCCGGTCTTCGACGCCGTGGACACCCTCGAGGTGCTGCTGCCGGCCGTGTCCGGGATGGTCGCGACCCTGACCTTCCACCCGGAGCGGATGGAGGAGCTGGCGCCGCAGGGCTTCTCGCTCGCGACGGATGTCGCGGAGTGGTTGGTGCGTGAGGGCGTGCCCTTCCGGGTCGCGCACGAGGTGGCCGGGGCGTGCGTGCGGCACTGCGAGGAGCGCGGCATCGGCCTCGAGGATCTCTCCGACGACGACCTCGCGACGATCAGCGACCACCTCCATGCCGGGGTCCGCAGCGTGCTCACCGTGCCCGGCTCGCTGGCCTCGCGCAACGCGCTCGGTGGCACGGCGCCGGTGCGGGTCACCGAGCAGCGTGCGCACCTGCTCAAGCAGGTCGCCCGCCTGCGCCACTGGGTCGCGGACATGCCGGCGATCCGCGGCTGAGCGGTCGAGTCCCGTGCCGCGGCGGTGGACCCGGGAGGCGCTCGGCGCGCCGGTCCTCGACGTGGCACCGGCGTTGCTCGGCTCTCTGCTCACCCACGGCGGGGTCACCGTCCGGCTCACCGAGGTGGAGGCGTATGCCGGCACCGAGGACCCCGGCTCGCATGCCTTCCGGGGTCCCACCCCCCGCACCGAGGTGATGTTCGGCCGGGCGGGTCACCTCTACGTCTATCTCAGCTACGGCGTGCACCGGTGCGTCAACATCGTGTCCGGTTCGGTGGGTGAGGCGGCGGCGGTGCTGCTGCGCGCCGGCGAGGTCGTGCACGGGCGGTCCGAGGCCCGTGGCCGCCGCGAGGCGGGGCGGAGCACTCCGGTCCCGGACAGCCACCTGGCCCGGGGGCCGGGCAACCTCGCCCGGGCCCTGGGGCTGGGTGCCGAGCATGACGGGCTGGATCTGCTGTCGCCAGGGGCCGCGGTATGCCTGCATCGCCCCGACGACGCCACCCGTCCGAGGTCGGGCTCGACACCCGGCACGGTGCGGCAAGGACCGCGCGTGGGAGTGAGCGGCGAGGGAGGGTCCGGGGAGCGTTTCCCGTGGCGGTTCTGGACCGACGGAGAGGCGACGGTCTCGGCATACCGGGCCTCGCCCCGCCGCGTAGGCTGAGCACCCTGGGTGACCGGCCGGTCACGCCCCCTGACGAAAGGACCCGGAGCGGTGACGAACATCCTCGACGAGCTGCAGTGGCGCGGTCTGGTGGCGCAGACCACCGACGAGGCCGCGCTGCGCGCCGACCTCGACGACGGACCGGTCACTGTCTACTGCGGGTTCGACCCCACGGCGCCCTCGCTCCACTTCGGCAACCTCGTCCAGCTCATCGTCCTGCGTCACCTGCAGCGCGCCGGACACCGGGTGATCTGTCTGGTCGGGGGATCGACCGGTCTTATCGGGGACCCCAAGCCCACGTCCGAGCGCACCCTCAAGACCAAGGACGAGGCGGCCGCCAACGTGGCGCGGATCCAACGACTGGTGGGTCCCTTCCTCGAGTTCGACGGTGACAACCCGGCCATCCTCGTCAACAACCTGGACTGGACCGCGCCCCTGAGCGCGCTCGACTTCCTGCGGGACGTGGGTCAGCACTTCCGGGTCAACCAGATGATCAGGAAGGACGCGATCGCGGCACGGCTGGAGAGCCAGGAAGGGATCTCCTACACCGAGTTCAGCTACCAGCTCCTCCAGGGGCTGGACTACCTGCACCTCTACCGCGAGTTCGGCTGCACGCTGCAGACCGGAGGCCAGGACCAGTGGGGCAACCTCACCGCCGGCGTAGACCTCATCCACCGCGTGGAGGGGGCTGCGGTCCAGGTGCTGACCACCCCGCTCATCACCGACGAGAACGGCACGAAGTACGGCAAGTCCGAGGGCAACGCGGTCTGGCTCTCTGCGGACATGACGAGCCCGTACGCCTTCTACCAGTACTGGATCAACGTCGCGGACAGCGAGACCGGCAAGCTGCTGCGCGTCTTCACCGACCGAGGACCCGAGGACGTCGCCGCGTTGGAGGAGTCGGCGCGTGAGCGACCCCACCTGCGGGAGGCCCAACGCGCCCTCGCCGGCGACGTGACGACCCTGGTCCACGGGGCCGCGGCGACGGCGCAGGTGCAGGCCGCCAGCCAGGTGCTGTTCGGGAAGGGTGATCCGTCGGCCCTCGAGCCAGACACGCTCCGGGACGCCACGGCTGAGCTGCCCGGGGGAGAGGTCACCCCGGGGTCGACCCTCGTCGACGCCCTCGTGGCGTGCGGGCTGGCCGACAGCAAGGGCGCTGCCCGACGCCTGGTCGGCGACGGCGGGGTGAGCATCAACAACGCCCGGACCGACGACGTGGAGCGGGTGCTGGCCGACGACGACTTCCTGCATGGTCAGGTGGCCCTGCTGCGCCGCGGCCGCAAGAGTCTCGCGGCAGCCCGAAAGGCTCCCTGACCAGCGGATTTGTCGTGCACGTCAACCGTGTCCTAGAGTAGGTCTTCGCCGCACCGACAGGGAGGCACGGACACCGAGAGGTGGCCGGTCCCGGGTCTGGCACCACGCATCATCTCGTCTGAGATTGACTCTCAGCGCGGATTTGACTGTCAGAAGTCGAGATGCGTAGCCTTGAAGAAAGCCCCGGACATCGCGGTGCGAGAGCACCGGATTATGGTGTGTGTCCGATTCTTGAGAACTCAACAGCGTGTTTGTTTTTTGATGCCATGTTTTGTTTTGCCATGGCTGGGTGCCCGCCCCCGGGTGTCTGGTTGTGGTGTTTTTGCCGGGTTGTCTGGCTTTCCGATGCTCATGGTTATGGGTTTTGGTTTTTTTCGGAGAGTTTGATCCTGGCTCAGGACGAACGCTGGCGGCGTGCTTAACACATGCAAGTCGAACGATGATCCCGTGCTTGCACGGGGGATTAGTGGCGAACGGGTGAGTAACACGTGAGTAACCTGCCCTCCACTCTGGGATAAGCGCTGGAAACGGCGTCTAATACTGGATAGGACACCTGCCTGCATGGGTGTGGTGTGGAAAGATTTTTTGGTGGTGGATGGACTCGCGGCCTATCAGCTTGTTGGTGGGGTAATGGCCTACCAAGGCGACGACGGGTAGCCGGCCTGAGAGGGTGACCGGCCACACTGGGACTGAGACACGGCCCAGACTCCTACGGGAGGCAGCAGTGGGGAATATTGCACAATGGGCGGAAGCCTGATGCAGCGACGCCGCGTGAGGGATGACGGCCTTCGGGTTGTAAACCTCTTTCAGCTCTGACGAAGCTTTTGTGACGGTAGGAGCAGAAGAAGCACCGGCTAACTACGTGCCAGCAGCCGCGGTAATACGTAGGGTGCGAGCGTTGTCCGGAATTATTGGGCGTAAAGAGCTTGTAGGCGGTTTGTCGCGTCTGCTGTGAAAGCCCGGGGCTTAACTCCGGGTCTGCAGTGGGTACGGGCAGGCTAGAGTGTGGTAGGGGAGACTGGAATTCCTGGTGTAGCGGTGGAATGCGCAGATATCAGGAGGAACACCGATGGCGAAGGCAGGTCTCTGGGCCATTACTGACGCTGAGAAGCGAAAGCGTGGGGAGCGAACAGGATTAGATACCCTGGTAGTCCACGCCGTAAACGTTGGGCGCTAGGTGTGGGTCCCATTCCACGGGGTCCGTGCCGCAGCTAACGCATTAAGCGCCCCGCCTGGGGAGTACGGCCGCAAGGCTAAAACTCAAAGGAATTGACGGGGGCCCGCACAAGCGGCGGAGCATGCGGATTAATTCGATGCAACGCGAAGAACCTTACCAAGGCTTGACATACACCGGACGATCGCAGAGATGTGGTTTCCCTTTGTGGCTGGTGTACAGGTGGTGCATGGTTGTCGTCAGCTCGTGTCGTGAGATGTTGGGTTAAGTCCCGCAACGAGCGCAACCCTCGTTCCATGTTGCCAGCAACACCCTTTGTGGTGGTTGGGGACTCATGGGAGACTGCCGGGGTCAACTCGGAGGAAGGTGGGGATGACGTCAAATCATCATGCCCCTTACGTCTTGGGCTTCACGCATGCTACAATGGCCGGTACAAAGGGCTGCGATCCCGTGAGGGGGAGCGAATCCCAGAAAGCCGGTCTCAGTTCGGATTGGGGTCTGCAACTCGACCCCATGAAGTCGGAGTCGCTAGTAATCGCAGATCAGCAACGCTGCGGTGAATACGTTCCCGGGCCTTGTACACACCGCCCGTCAAGTCACGAAAGTCGGTAACACCCGAAGCCGGTGGCCTAACCCCTTGTGGGAGGGAGCTGTCGAAGGTGGGACTGGTGATTGGGACTAAGTCGTAACAAGGTAGCCGTACCGGAAGGTGCGGCTGGATCACCTCCTTTCTAAGGAGCACACCGTTCAAGCATGTGCCTCGTGGTGACTTCTGCCCTGTGTGGGTGGGAGGAGCTGGTCGGGGTGTGTGTGGTGGCCTCGTTGGTGCCCGCGTGTGGTGCCCGGGGTTGCTCTGGGTGGAACATCAAGGAACTGTCGCCGGCCCTGTGCTGGTGGTGCCTGGATCTGAGTACGGCCTGCTGCCCTCACTGTTGTGGGGGTGTGGGTGGGGAAAGGGGTGGGTGCTGCTGGTGGGGTGGGTGCAAACACGCTGTTGGGTCCTGAAGGATCGGACCCCTGTCTGGGTTGGGAGCTTTGTGGGTTCTCGGTCTGGGTGGTGGTCGGGTTTTTCGGTGGCTGGGGCTGCTGGGTTCGGTCATACCCGCTCCGTGTCCCACGACGTGCACTGCGGTGTGTGTGGTGGGTGGGGGTGTGTGGTGGCTGGTTGTGCCTGGTGGTGGCTGGTTGTTGGTTGAGAACTGTACAGTGGACGCGAGCATCTTTGTGGCTTGTTTTGTTAAGTTTTTAAGAGCGCACGGTGGATGCCTTGGCACTAGGAACCGAAGAAGGACGTAGGAATCTGCGATAAGCCTCGGGGAGTCGATAACCAGACTGTGATCCGAGGGTGTCCGAATGGGGAAACCCGGCCAGTTTCATCGCTGGTCACCCGCACCTGAATGTATAGGGTGTGTGGAGGGAACGTGGGGAAGTGAAACATCTCAGTACCCACAGGAAGAGAAAACAACATGTGATTCCGTGAGTAGTGGCGAGCGAAAGCGGATGAGGCTAAACCGCGGCTGTGTGATACCGGGTAGGGGTTGCAGTCGTGGGGTTGTGGGAGTGTTCGTACCGGGTCTATCCGCCTGGTGCGCAGTGAGAAATCGCGTGGTGTAGGTGAAAGGTCTGGAAAGGCCTGGCGTAGACGGTGAGACCCCGGTAGCCGAAACATCCGTGACTGCGTGTGACATCTTCCCGAGTAGTACGGGGCCCGAGAAATCCCGTACGAATCTGGCAGGACCACCTGCTAAGCCTAAATATTCCCTAGTGACCGATAGCGGACAAGTACCGTGAGGGAAAGGTGAAAAGTACCCCGGGAGGGGAGTGAAATAGTTCCTGAAACCGTGCGCTTACAATCCGTCGGAGCCTGCCTGTTGGTGGGTGACGGCGTGCCTTTTGAAGAATGAGCCTGCGAGTTAGTGCTCAGTGGCGAGGTTAACCCGTGTGGGGAAGCCGTAGCGAAAGCGAGTCCGAACAGGGCGTATGAGTCGCTGGGTCTAGACCCGAAGCGGAGTGATCTACCCATGGCCAGGGTGAAGCGCGGGTAAGACCGCGTGGAGGCCCGAACCCACTTAGGTTGAAAACTGAGGGGATGAGCTGTGGGTAGGGGTGAAAGGCCAATCAAACTCCGTGATAGCTGGTTCTCCCCGAAATGCATTTAGGTGCAGCGTCATGTGTTTCTTGCCGGAGGTAGAGCTACTGGATGGCTGATGGGCCCTACCGGGTTACTGACGTCAGCCAAACTCCGAATGCCGGTAAGTGAGAGCATGGCAGTGAGACTGCGGGGGATAAGCTTCGTAGTCGAGAGGGAAACAGCCCAGATCACCAGCTAAGGTCCCTAAGCGTGTGCTAAGTGGGAAAGGATGTGGAGTTGCGAAGACAACCAGGAGGTTGGCTTAGAAGCAGCCACCCTTGAAAGAGTGCGTAATAGCTCACTGGTCAAGTGATTCCGCGCCGACAATGTAGCGGGGCTCAAGCACACCACCGAAGCTGTGGCACCAACATTATTGCTCAGCACCTCCACTTGTGGTGGTGTTCAGGCGTGTTGGTGGGTAGGGGAGCGTCGTGCCGGGAGTGAAGCATCCGAGTGATCGAGGTGTGGATCCGGCACGAGTGAGAATGCAGGCATGAGTAGCGAATGAAGAGTGAGAAACTCTTCCGCCGAATAACCAAGGGTTCCAGGGTCAAGCTAATCTGCCCTGGGTAAGTCGGGACCTAAGGCGAGGCCGACAGGCGTAGTCGATGGACATCCGGTTGATATTCCGGAACCGGCGAAGAACCGCCCAGTACTGAATCCGGTGATGCTAAGCGCCTGAAGCCGTCCATAGCTTCACACCTTCGGGTGTGGGGCCGGGTGGTGGAACGCGTGACCCGAGCCGGTAGTAGGTAAGCGATGGAAGGACGCAGGAAGGTAGCCTCCGCGTGGCGATGGTTGTCCACGTCGAAGAGCGCAGGGCCGGGGAGTGGTAAATCCGCCCCATCAGTGCCCGAGGCTTGATCGTGACCGCGTATGCGGGAAGCAGGGTGATCCTATGCTGCCAAGAAAAGTTCCTAGCGAGGTTCGAGCCGCCCGTACCCCAAACCGACTCAGGTGGTTAGGTAGAGAATACCAAGGCGATCGAGTGAATCGTGGTTAAGGAACTCGGCAAAATGCCCCCGTAACTTCGGGAGAAGGGGGGCCGTAGACGTGAAACCCCTTTGCGGGTTAGCGTTGACGGCCGCAGAGACCAGGGAGAAGCGACTGTTTACTAAAAACACAGGTCCGTGCGAAGTCGCAAGACGATGTATACGGACTGACGCCTGCCCGGTGCTGGAACGTTAAGGGGACGGGTTAACTCATTCGTGGGTGACGCTCTGAACTTAAGCGCCAGTAAACGGCGGTGGTAACTATAACCATCCTAAGGTAGCGAAATTCCTTGTCGGGTAAGTTCCGACCTGCACGAATGGCGTAACGACTTCTCCACTGTCTCAACCGCGAACTCGGCGAAATTGCACTACGAGTAAAGATGCTCGTTACGCGCAGCAGGACGGAAAGACCCCGGGACCTTTACTATAGCTTGGTATTGGTGTTCGGTACGGCTTGTGTAGGATAGGTGGGAGACTATGAAGCGGCCACGCCAGTGGTCGTGGAGTCATCGTTGAAATACCACTCTGGTCGTTCTGGATGTCTAACCTCGGTCCGTGATCCGGATCAGGGACAGTGCCTGGTGGGTAGTTTAACTGGGGCGGTTGCCTCCCAAAGAGTAACGGAGGCGCCCAAAGGTTCCCTCAGCCTGGTTGGCAATCAGGTGGCGAGTGTAAGTGCACAAGGGAGCTTGACTGTGAGACAGACATGTCAAGCAGAGACGAAAGTCGGGACTAGTGACCCGACGGTGGCTTGTGGAAGCGCCGTCGCTCAACGGATAAAAGGTACCCCGGGGATAACAGGCTGATCCTGCCCAAGAGCTCATATCGACGGCATGGTTTGGCACCTCGATGTCGGCTCGTCGCATCCTGGGGCTGGAGTCGGTCCCAAGGGTTGGGCTGTTCGCCCATTAAAGCGGTACGCGAGCTGGGTTTAGAACG
The DNA here is from genome assembly GCF_059025165.1 of Serinicoccus sp. JS2-9. Classification (NCBI taxonomy): domain Bacteria; kingdom Bacillati; phylum Actinomycetota; class Actinomycetes; order Micrococcales; family Ornithinimicrobiaceae; genus Serinicoccus; species Serinicoccus sp. JS2-9. Next base: position 2,770,784 of record NZ_CM180091.1, on the reverse strand, counting down.
TCGTGAGACAGTTCGGTCCCTATCCGCTGCGCGCGGAGGAAACTTGAGAAGAGCTGTCCCTAGTACGAGAGGACCGGGATGGACGAACCTCTGGTGTGTCAGTTGTCCTGCCAAGGGCACCGCTGATTAGCTACGTTCGGACGTGATAACCGCTGAAAGCATCTAAGCGGGAAGCACACTTCAAGATGAGGTTTCCAACACCCCACCGGGGTGGAGAGGCTCCCAGCTAGACGACTGGGTTGATAGGCCGGACGTGGAAGCACAGCAATGTGCGGAGCTGACCGGTACTAATAAGCCGACAACTTAACAACACACACACAAACACAATGCTCGCGTCCACTGCACGGTTCCCGACCCACAACCACACCCCCACCACAACAACACCAACCATGTTGTGACACAGGGACACCCACAGGGTCGACCACGTTACGGCGGTCATAGCGTCAGGGAAACGCCCGGCCACATTCCGAACCCGGAAGCTAAGCCTGACAGCGCCGATGGTACTGCACCGGAAACAGTGTGGGAGAGTAGGACACCGCCGGACTTCTTTTAGCACGAAGGGCCTTGGCCAGCACCACGCGGTGCAGGCCAAGGCCCTTCGTCATATCCCGCTGCCTTTGGCAGACTAGGGACGCGTCCAGGAGAGAGGATCCAGCGTGGAGGACAAGGACCGTGACCGGAACCGGCAGGCGCGCAGCGGGAGTGGCGGACGCCCGGGCGGGCCGCGAGCGGGGCGTCCACGCGACGACCGAGGACGGGACGACCGCGGGCGCGACGACCGCTCGGGGTGGCGCGGGGACCGCGGGGGCCCGCGACGCACCAGCGGTGCGGACGAACGGCGGGGTCCCCGGCGACACGACCGTGAGGGACGCGGGTGGTCCGATGATCGAGAGGGGCGTCGGGCGCCGCGCGAGGACCGTCCACCTCGGCCGCGCGAGCCGGAGCTGCCCGAAGGGGTGGATGCCGGCGGGCTGGACCGCTCGTTGCGCTCAGAGCTGCGGACCCTGAGCAAGGAGAACGCCGAGGGTGTCGGAGGCCACCTGGTCATGGTGGGCCGCGCGCTGGATGCCGAGGACTTCGATCTCGCGCTGGAGCACGCGCAGACGGCGGCGCGGCGGGCCGGGCGCGTCGCAGGTGTGCGAGAGACGCTCGGGGTGGTGCACTACCGCCGCGGCGAGTGGAGCAAGGCTCTGGCCGAGTTCCGCACCGCGCGCCGACTGTCGGGCAGCGACCACCTTCTCCCGCTCATCGCCGACACCGAGCGCGGACTGGGCCGCCCGGAGCGGGCGCTGGACCTGGCCGCGACACCCGAAGCCGCCCGGCTGGGCCGCGCCGAGCAGATCGAGCTGGCCATCGTGGTCGCCGGCGCCAGGGGCGACCTGGGGCAGCACGCCGCCGGAGTGCTCCACCTGCGTGATCTCGTGATGTCGGGCACCGGCAAGGAGCCCTGGGCGGCGCGGCTGCGCTACGCCTACGCCGCAGCGCTGGAGGCCGACGGCCGGGCGGCGGACGCCCAGGAGTGGTACACGCGGGCGGCTGTCGCGGACGCTCACGGGGAGACCGACGCGGTCGAGCTCCTCGGCGGGGACGTCGAGCCCTGGGTGGTCGACCTCGACGACGACGATGACAGCCAGGGCGGCGACGGCGATGAGCATGGCGGCACCGACGCGCCCCGGGAGACCGAGGGCAGGCCGTGACTCTGGTCCGGGGCATCCTCTGCGACCTGGACGGTGTCGTCTACCGCGCCCAGGAACCCTGCCCCGGTGCCGTCGACGGGCTGCTGAGCGCCCGGCAGGCGGGGGTGCGGGTGCTCTTCATGACCAACAACGCGTCCCGCTCACCGCAGGACGTCGCCGAGCAGTTGGCCTCCCTCGGGGTTCCCGCCGGGGCCGACGACGTGCTCACGGCCTCCCAGGTGGCGGCTGATGTGCTGGCTCGGCAGCGGGCGGACCTGCTCGAGGACGGCCGGATCTTGGCCGTCGGCGGTCCGGGGGTCGCGCAGGCGCTGCGGGAGGCCGGCTTCGACCCCTGCTCCCACGAGGAGGCGCGCGAGCTCGATGCCGCCGGGCGGGCCGAGACCATCGGCGCGGTCGTCCAGGGCTACGGCCCCACGGTGAGCGTGCCGGAGCTGGCGGAGGCGGCATACCGGATCCGTGCCGGCGCCACCTGGATGGCGACCAACGACGACGCGACCCTGCCGACCGAGCGTGGGCTGGCCCCCGGCAACGGGTCGCTGGTCGCGGCGTTGGCGCACGCCACCGGTGAGAGGCCGACGGTGACCGGCAAGCCGCACGCGCCCGCCTACGAGGTCGCCCTGGCCCGGCTGGACGTGCCTCGAGAGGAGGCGCTCATGATCGGTGACCGCCTCGACACGGATATTGCCGGCGCCCGGGCCGTGGGTCTGCGCAGCGCGCTGGTCCTCACCGGGGTGTCGACGCGTGAGGAGGCCGAGCACGCGGTGGAGGACCACCGGCCTGACGACGTCGTGGGCACGATCTCCGACCTGCAGCACCTCTGGAGCGACGATGACTGAGCACGGCACCGACGGCCACGCCGACCATCACGAGGCCCCGGTGGGCCAGGGGCGCCCCGCCACGGGTGACGACCAGGTGGATCAGACGCTGCGCACCCTGGACGAGACGTTGGCCGACGAGGACGCCGACCAGGTGGACGCGCTCTCCGAGGCGCACCGCCGACTGCAGACCAGGCTGACCTCGCCCGAGCCCGACCCGCCCGGCAGTGCCCGACCAGGACCCAGGTGAGCCAGCGGCTCGACGTCGCCCTCGTCTCCCGGGGCCTGGCGCCCTCGCGCAGCCAGGCTCAGACCCTGGTGCGGTCGGGGCTGGTGCTCGTGGACGGCCACGTCACCACCCGACCTTCGCATCCGGTCGACGGCCAGCGGATCACCCTCGAGGGCACCGGGTCGGGGGGTGACGCGGAGTGGATCCGGCGCGGCTGGGTCGGCCGCGGCGCGCTCAAGCTGGAGCACGCGCTGCGGACCTTCGGCGTCGACGCCGGTTTCCGACGCTGCCTGGACGTCGGCGCGTCCACCGGTGGGTTCACCCAGGTGCTCCTCGAGCACGGCGCCCGCTCGGTCATCTCCCTCGACGTCGGCCAGGGCCAGCTCGACCCGATGCTGGCGCGGGATCCCCGGGTCACGGACCTGCAAGGTGTCTCGGTGCGCGACGTGGCGGCGGCAGACCTCGGCGGACCGGTCGAGCTGCTCGTCGGCGACCTGTCCTTCATCTCCCTCCAGCTGGTCCTGCCGGTGCTGACGGAGTTGACCCAGCCGGGGGCCGACCTCGTGCTCCTGGTCAAGCCGCAGTTCGAGGTCGGACGGACCGCCCTGGGCAAGGGCGGTGTCGTGCGCTCCGGCGCGGCCCGGCACCAGGTGCTGGTCGACCTCGACCTCCGCGCCCGCGGGTGCGGGCTGTGCCCCCAGGGGCTGGAACGGTCGCCGGTGCGGGGTGGGCACGGCAACGTCGAATATCTCTGGTGGCTGCGGCACGGCGTCCACCCGAGGCCGGGCGAGGACCGTCCGGACGGCATGATGGGCTGTGGCCCCGCGCCGGACGTCCTGGCGGCGCGGGCGAGGGCTCTGACGCAGGAGGAGGACCGATGACGCGACGGATCATGCTGGTGACCCATCCGACCCGTTCCGACGTCCCCGACCTGGCAGCCGTTTTCGCGGAGCGGCTGGGTGCCCACGGCATCACGGTCGAGGTGGTCCCCGAGTCCGAGCCGACCCACCAGGTGGTCACCGACACCGAGGTGGTCGCGCTCAAGAGCCCGGTGCCGGCCCACGTGGACGCGTCGGGGTGCGAGCTGGTCGTCGTCTTCGGCGGGGACGGCACGATCCTGCGGGGCGCGGAGGTGGCCCGGCCGGCGGGCACGCCGTTGCTCGGGGTCAACCTGGGTCGGGTTGGCTTCCTGGCCGAGGCGGAGAAGGACGACATCGAGGCGATCATCGCCCGCATCGTCCATCGCGACTACCACGTCGAGGAGCGGATGACCCTCGAGGTCGACGTGCTGCACGAGGGCCAGATCGTGTGCCGCAACTGGGCGCTCAACGAGGCCAGCGTGGAGAAGTCGGCCCGGGAGCGGATGCTCGAGCTGGCCGTGGAGGTCGACGGCCGGCCGTTGTCGACCTGGGGGTGCGACGGGGTGGTCATGGCCACGCCGACGGGGTCGACCGCCTACGCCTTCTCCGGCGGTGGGCCGGTGGTCTGGCCCGACGTCGAGGCCCTGCTCGTGGTGCCGATCTCGGCGCACGCCCTCTTCGCCCGACCAGTGGTGCTCGGACCGGACACCCACCTCGCGGTCGAGGTCGTGCCGCACAACCACGTCACCGGAGTCATGTGGTGCGACGGGCGCCGCACGGTCGAGCTGCCACCCGGCGCACGCATCGAGGTTCGCCGCTCCGGGACCCCGGTCCGGCTGGCCCGGCTGGGCACCGGCCCGTTCACGGACCGCCTCGTCGCGAAGTTCGCACTCCCCGTGACGGGGTGGCGGGGCCCCGCCGGAGGGTCCGGGGGCGAGGCGTGACGCTGCGGCGCATCCGGATCCAGCAGCTGGGGGTGATCGAGGAGGCCGAGGTCGACCTCGTGGACGGCCTCAACGTCATCACCGGCGAGACCGGTGCGGGGAAGACCATGGTGGTCAGCGGGCTCGGTCTGCTGCTGGGTGAACGCGCAGACCCTGGCCTGGTGCGGGCCGGCGCCGACCGTGCGGTCGTCGAGGGCGAGGTCGACGTCGCACCGGACCACCCGGCGGCGCGGCGCGTCGACGAGGCCGGCGGTGACGCCGACGAGGGCCTCATCCTGGTGCGCTCGGTGGCGGCCGAGGGACGCTCGCGAGCCAGCGTCGGTGGACGCGCCGCTCCCGTCTCGGTGCTCGCCGAGGTCGGCCGACACCTCGTCGCCGTACACGGCCAGGCCGACCAGTGGCGGCTCCGGGACGCCGACCAGCACCGGCTGCTCCTCGACCTCGCGGGGGGTGAGGCGGTCGCCTCGGCGCGGACCGACTACGACGAGGCGTATGCCGCGTGGCTGACCGCCCGGGACCGGCTCGCCGAGCTGCAGCGTTCGGCGGCGGACCGGTCGCTGCGGGTGGGGGCGCTGCGCACGGCGCTGGAGGAGATCGAGCAGGTCGACCCGGCCGAGGGAGAGGAGGACGAGCTCCGGGCCGAGTCGGACCGGCTCACCCACGCCGAGGAGCTGCGGGCAGCCGCCCTCGCCGGCCACGACGCCCTCGTCGGGGGCGATCCCGTGACCGGAGCCGTCGACACGCCCTCGGTCACCGGCCTGCTCGCCGAGGCGAGCGCGGCGCTGGGCACCGCTGCGGAGCACGACGCCGACCTGGCGGCGCTGCTGCGCCGGATCCAGGAGCTGAGCTATCTCGCCGCGGACCTCGCGCCGGACCTCGCGACCTACGCCGGCGGGATCGAGGTCGATCCCGAGCGTCTGGACGCGGTGCACGGCCGGCGCGCGGAGCTCACCACCCTGCTGCGGCGCTACGGCCCCAGCACCCAGGAGGTGCTGCGGTTCGCCCAGGAGGCGGCCCGGGAGCTCGCGTCGCTCGACGTCTCGGAGGACGACCTGGCGCGGCTGCGTGAGGAGCTGGCCGACCTCCGCTCCCGGGTCGGCGCGACGGGGGCCGCGCTGGGGGAGGTGAGGCGGACGACCGCGCAGCGGATCGGGCAGGAGGTCACCGCCGAGCTCGCGCACCTGGCCATGGGGTCGGCCACCGTGGAGGTGTCGGTGGAGCTGCGCCAGCCGCGGACCGATCCTCCCGCCAGTCGGCCACAGCCGGTCGACAGCGAGCCCGGATCGGTCGAGGCCGCTCACGACGACAGCGTGCCGCTCCCCGACGGAGGGCGGGCGCTCGCCGCCCGGCACGGGCTGGACGTCGTCGAGATCCGTCTCGCGGCCAACACCGGTGCGCCCTCCCGCTCGGTGACGCGCGCCGCCTCCGGTGGTGAGCTCTCCCGAGTCATGCTGGCCCTGGAGCTCGTGTGCGGCGACGGCAGCGTGCCGACCTACGTCTTCGACGAGGTGGACGCCGGCGTCGGTGGCGCGGCCGCCCTGGACCTGGGAGCCCGTCTGGCCCGGCTGGGCCGGCACGCGCAGGTCGTGGTCGTCACCCACCTGGGACAGGTCGCGGCCCAGGCGGACCGGCACCTCGTCGTGCGCAAGAGCAGTGACGGACAGGTCACCCGCAGCGGCGTGGTGGCCGTCGAGGGCGCGGACCGCGAGGCCGAGCTGGCCCGCATGCTCGGCGGGGTCTCCGACTCCGACGCGGCCCTCGAGCACGCCCGGGAGCTGCTGTCGCGGCGTGCGACGATGGACGCCGGATGAGCAGCGCCCGCCGGACCCGGCACCCCGACCCGACGGTCCCCATCACCGGGACCGCGCGCGTCGACCCCCGGACCAAGAAGCTCACGGCGCGGCTCCAGGCGGGTGACATCGCCGTGATCGACCACGCCGACCTGGACCAGGTGAGCGCCAACGCGCTCGTCGCCTGCGCCCCCGCGGCGGTCGTCAACGCGGCCGCGTCGACGACCGGGGCCTACCCCAACATGGGGCCGCAGATCCTGCTGGAGGCGGGGATCCCGCTGCTGGACCGCGTCGGGCCGACCGCGATGGAGGTCTCCGAGGGCGCGAGCGCCACGGTCGTCGGGGACGAGCTCCGCGTGGGCGGCCAGGTGCTCGGCCGGGGGAGCCGGATGGACGAGGACCTCATCGCCGAGCAGCACGAGGCGGCGCGCGGCAACCTCTCGGAGCAGATCGAGAAGTTCTCCCACAACACCATGCAGTACGTCCGGGCCGAGCGGGAGCTGCTGCTGGACGGCATCGGTGTCCCCGACCTTCGCACGAGTTTCACCGGGCGGTATGCGCTCGTCGTGGTGCGTGGATATCACTACAAGGAAGATCTCCAGACCCTTCGACCCTTCCTGCGGGAGGCCCGCCCCGTGCTCATCGGGGTGGACGGCGGGGCCGACGCCCTCCTCGAGATGGGGCATACACCGGACCTCATCGTGGGCGACATGGACTCGGTGTCGGACGCCGCGCTGACGAGCGGCGCCGAGCTCGTCGTCCACGCCTACCGCGACGGCCGGGCACCCGGGCTGGAGCGGGTCGAGGCCCTCGGGGTGAGCGACGCCGTCGTGCTGCCCGCGCCGGGCACGAGCGAGGACATCGCGATGCTGCTCGCCGACGAGCTCGGCGCGGAGCTCATCGTCGCGGTCGGCACGCACGCCACGCTGGTGGAGTTCCTCGACAAGGGGCGGCAGGGGATGGCCAGCACCTTCCTCACCCGGCTGCGCGTCGGCAGCAAGCTGGTGGACGCCAAGGGGGTGAGCCTGCTCTACCGCTCGCGCATCCCCACGGTGTCGCTCGTCTGGCTGGTGCTGGCGGGGTTGTTCGCGCTGCTGGTGGCGCTCGCGGTGACGCCTGGCGGTCGGGCTCTGCTCGGGGTGCTCGCCGTACGATGGGACGACGTCTGGGCCTGGGTCGAAGGGCTGTTCTCGTGATCGATTTCCGCTACCACCTCGTGTCGCTGGTCGCGGTCTTCATCGCGCTGGCCGTGGGGATCGTGCTGGGCGCCGGCCCGTTGCGCGAGGGGATCTCCGAGACCCTGGACGAGGAGGTGGCCCAGCTGCGCACCGAACGCACCGAGCTGCGCACCGAGCTCGAGGCGGCGGACGCCCGCGCGGACGCCAAGGACGAGACCGTCGAGCTGCTGGGCGCGCGCGGGGTGAGCGGCACGCTGTCCGGGTCGCGGATCGGTGTGGTCGTGCTCCCGGGCGCGGATCGCGACCACGTCGCGCTCGCGCAGGACCGCGTCGAGGAGGCGGGCGGGGCGGTCGTGCTCGAGGCGGACCTGGACGCGGCGTGGGAGGTGGAGCCGGGCTCGGGGGACGAGGCGTCGGCCTTCCTCGACGAGCTGGCCGCCGGCCTGGTGGTGCCCGAGGTGGACGGTGAGCTGACGCTCGGCGGCATCCTCGCGGCGACGCTGGCGGGGGCCGACCAGGAGGGTCAGCTCGGTTCCTGGCTCGCGGCGGGTGAGCGGCTGCAGGAGGAGGGCCTGCTGGACCTCACTTGGGTCGAGGGCGGTGGTCAGGTCACCGACCGTCGTCCCCCGGAGGCGCTGCTGGTGGTCGGGGGCGGGCTCTCCGTCCTGGCGGAGGAGCCGGAGGATGCCGAGGCTCGTGCCGCCCTCGAGCGCCGGCTCGACCTCGTCGCCGCGCTGGTCGAGCTGGACGTGCCGCTCGTCGTCGCGACGGCGGGGACCGAGGAGGGTGCCGCGTCGCCCGGAGGAGGCCTTGACCCTCTGGTGCAGGCCGTGCGGGAGTCCTCCTCGCTCCGGGCGGATGCCTCGACGGTTGATGACCTGGAGGGAGCGGGCGGACAGGTGGCGGCTGCCCTGGCGCTCGCCTGGGAGATGCAGGAGGAAGCCGGGCAGTACGGCCTCGGTGAGGGAGCTGAGGCACCGGTGCCGGCCGCCCCACCGTTGCGGGTGGCCAACGACCCCACCCCGGGGGACGCCCCGATCACGGACCCGGTCCCGGTCGAGCCGCCCGTCGACGAGTCCGGCGACGACCTGGACGAGGACGCCAACGCCGTCGACCTGGACGAAGGGTCCGTGGATGACGCCGCGGAGGGCGCTGTCGACGACCCAGATGCCAGCACGGCGCCGTGACAGGAGCGCATGCGGCCGCCACGCCGGTGGCGACGGCGCTGCTCGGCGCCGCAGGCACCGCCGTCCTGCGCGGGCTGCACCGCCGCGGACGGTGGCTCGGCGGCAGCGCCCGGTGGGAGCGCACCAACCACCGGGGAGACCCGGTGACGCTGACCGAGGGCGTCGCGCTCGCGGTCGGCACGTCGCTCCCGCTCGTCGTCGTCGACCCGCCCGCCGCCTGCGCGGTGCTGCAGGCGGGCGCCGTCGGTGCGCTGGACGACCTGGGTGGGGGCAGTGCCGCCAAAGGGCTCCGGGGCCACCTCGCCGCGCTGGGTCGGGGCCAGGTGACCACGGGAGCGATCAAGGTCGTGGTCCTCGTGGAGGCGGGTCTGGTGTCGGTGCTGTGGTCGGACCGCCGTGTGGGGCGACCACTCGGTATGCCCTCGCTCGCCGGCGCGGCCCTGGTCGCAGGCGGCGCCAACCTCGCCAACCTCTTCGACCTCCGGCCGGGCCGGGCGCTCAAGGTCGGCCTGGCGCTGGCGCTGCCGCTGGGGGCACATCCTGCTGCGGCGGCGATAGCTGGCGCCGGGAGCGTGGTGCTCCCCGACGATCTCGCGGGTGCGTCGATGCTCGGTGACACGGGGGCCAACGCGCTCGGCGCCGCGGTGGGTCTGGCCGCGGCACAGCGGCTCGGCGGCAGGGGCCGGGGCCTGGCTCTGGGGGCCGTCGTCGGGTTGACGCTCCTCAGCGAAAAGGTCAGCTTCACCCAGGTGATCGAGCGGACCCCGGTGCTCCGGGAGCTGGACCGGTGGGGCCGGGCGTGAGCGGCGGCCCGAGTGGGCGGCTCGGGGCGCAGGGGCTGCTCGCCGCGGCCGGCACGGTCGCGGTGCTGACGCTGCTCTCCCGCGTCGTCGGGGTGGCACGCTGGGTCGCCTTCTCGCACGCGGTGGGGGTGACCTGCGTCGGTGAGGTCTACGCGACCCTCAACCAGCTCCCCAACGTGCTCTTCGAGATCGCCGCCGGCGGGGCGCTCGCCGCGGTCGCCGTGCCCCTGGTCGCCCGCCACCTCGGCCGCGGCGAGGAGGACCTGGCCGACCGCACGGCCTCGGCCCTGCTCGGCTGGAGCCTGGTCGTCCTGCTGCCGCTGGCCCTGTTCGTGGCGCTCGCGGCGGGGCCGATCGCCGCCGTGCTGCTCGGTGGCGACGCGTCGACAGACTCCTCGGGGGCAAGCTGTGCCCCGGACCAGGCCCGCGAGGTGGGGCGGCTCATGCTGCTCCTCTTCGCTCCGCAGATCGTGCTCTACGGCCTCGGCATCGTCCTGACCGGGGTGCTGCAGGCGCACCGGCGCTTCGTCGCGGCGGCCCTCGCCCCGCTGCTGTCCAGCGTCGTCGTCATCGCCGTCTACCTCGCCTTCGGCGCGCTCCACGATGCGACGGCGCCGCTCGCCGACCTCCCCACCCGGTCCTTCGTGCTGCTGGCCGGCGGGACGACGCTGGGGGTGGCCGCCCTCAGCCTGCCGTTGCTCGTGCCGGCCGTCCGCCTCGGCATTCGGTGGCGGCCGACGCTGCGCTTTCCCGTCGGCGCGGGCCGGGTGGCAGGGGCGTTGGCCGTGGCGGGGCTGGCCGCGGTCGGCGCCCAGCAGCTCTTCACCGTCGTCGTGCTGCTCCTGACCGGCCGCTCTGGCGTGGGCGGCATCGCGGTCTGGAACTATGCCCAGACCGTCTACCTGCTGCCCTACGCCGTGCTCGTCGTGCCGCTGGCCACCGCCGCCTTCCCGCGCCTGACCGACGCTCGCCCGCACGCGGCCCGGACGTTGCGGCATACCGTCCTCGCTGGGGTCGTCGCCGGTGTCGCAGGGACGGGGGCGATCGTGGCAGCTCGCGCGGAGGTCGGCACCGTCTTCCTCGCCCTGGACCGGGGACGGGACTCGGCGGGCCGGGCGACGTTGGAGGCGCTGCCCGCCACCCTGGGGGCGCTCGCGCCGGGGCTCGTCGGCTTCGCGCTCGTCGCGGTCTGCACCCGCGCGCTCTACGCCGCGCACCGGCCCCGCGCCGCCGCGGTCGGGGCGGTCCTCGGGTGGGCGGTCGCTGGTGTGGTCCCGCTGCTGCTGGTGCTCACGGGGGCGGCGGAGACGATCGGCCAGATCCTGGTGGCGCTCGCGGTCGGCTCCAGCATCGGGATGACGATCGCCGGGATCGCGCTCGCCGTCCTGGTCCGCGAGGCGTGGGGCCGGGAGTCGCTGCGCGGGCTGGGTCGCGCCCTGCTGGTGGCGCTGCTCGGTGCGGGAGTCGGGGTGGCCGCGGGCGCGTGGGTGCCCGTGGCGCCGGCAGGCTGGGCGGGGGCCGTGCTGTGGGGCGCCTGCCGAGGTCTGCTCGCGGTGGGCGGGGTCGTCCTGGCGATCGCCCTGCTCGACCGGCAGACGTGGTCGGTGATCCGGGCTCGCCTCCAGCGGTCCCGACCCGCGGCGACGGCTCGGCCTGACCCTGGTGATGATCGGTCCAGCCGCACCGATCCTCACCGGGGGGAGCCGATCGAGCGTGGAGGATCGGTCCAGCCGCACCGATCCTCGTCGCAGGAGACGGCCGCGCCCGCGCGGGTCCTGCTCGTCGCGGCGGTGGTCGGAGGCGGCGTGGGCCAGCACGTGCGCCAGCTGGCCGCCGGCCTGGTCGCCGACGGGCACGACATCACCGTGGCCTGCCCGTCCGAGGTGGCGCACCGGTTCGAGCTCGCGGACACCGGCGCGCGGGTGGTCGAGGTGGCCCTGGGTAGCCAGGCGCGCGGCGGGCTGACCCGACCGGTTCGACGCCGTCTGCGGCGGGCCGTCGACGAGGCCGACGTCGTGCACGCCCACGGGGTCCGCGCCGGGGCGGCGGTCGTGCTCTCCCGGCGAGGTGCTGGCCCGCCGGTGGTGGTCACCTCGCACAACGGTCCGCCCGCAGGCCGGGCCGGAGCCGTCTACGCGATTCTGGAGCGGCTGGTGTGCCGGCGCGCCGACCTCGTCCTCGGCGTCTCTCCGGACCTCGTCCGTCGCGCCATGGCCCGAGGTGCTCGCGCCACGGCCCTCGCCGTGGTGCCCGCCGACGTCACACCGCTCGACCCGGCCGCCCGCGCTCGAGCCCGGCGCGACCTGCGCGACGAGCTCGGCCTCGACCCGGGCCGACTGGTGCTGCTCACCGCTGGACGGCTGGCACCGCAGAAGCGGATCGGCGCGGCGATCTCGGCCTACCACCACCTGCTGCGCGACCGCGCCGGACCGGCAACCCCTGAGTCCTACGGACCGACGACACGACCTGCTGTGACGGGGTCGACCGACTCGGTCCAGGCACGTCCGGACCTCCCGGTCCTGGTCGTCGTCGGCGAGGGCCCGGAGGAGGCCGACCTGCGCCAGCTCGCCACGACCGCTCCGGGGGAGGTCCGGTGGCTGGGTCGCCGCGACGACGTGCCCCACCTGTTGGCGGCGGCGGACGTGGTGATCTCCAGCTCGGTCTGGGAGGGGCAGCCGCTCGTTCTGCAGGAGGCGCTGGCCGCCGGTGCCCCGATCGTGGCGACCGACGTCGGAGGCACGTCCCTCGTGCTCGGGGGAGCCGGCGTGCTGGTCGACGGCACCGACCAGGCCGTGGTGCCCGCGCTCGCCGCGGCGCTCGCGGACCTGCTCGCCGATCCGGACCGACGCGAGGAGCTGTCCGCGCTGGCCCTGGAGCGTGTGCAGCAGCTGCCCTCGGTCGCTGACGCCGTGGCGGCCGCCCACTCCGCGTACGTCCAGGTCCTGGCGTCCGGACGCAGCCGCGAGCGCTGAGCGAGCGGCGTGCCTGGGCAGCACGGGCGTCCACTCGACGGGAGCGCGCCACCCTTTCTCTGGCGGGAGGGCGGGGCCCCAGGCCCTGCCGAACCCCTGCCGAGGCGAGGTGTGCGACATACCGACGGGGTGTGCTGGAGCCGGGAGACGGTGACGTAGACTGCAAGCCCGTGGCGGAGACGACGAAACACATCTTTGTGACCGGAGGCGTCGCCTCCTCGCTCGGCAAGGGGCTCACCGCCTCCAGCCTGGGGTTCCTGCTCCGCAGCCGGGGGCTGCGGGTGACGATGCAGAAGCTCGACCCTTACATCAACGTGGACCCGGGCACGATGAACCCGTTCCAGCACGGCGAGGTCTTCGTGACCGAGGACGGCGCAGAGTGCGACCTGGACATCGGCCACTACGAGCGCTTCCTCAACACCGACCTGTGGGGCCGCTCCAACGTCACGACCGGGCAGGTCTACAACGACGTCATCGCCAAGGAGCGGCGCGGGGACTACCTGGGCGACACGGTGCAGGTCATCCCGCACATCACCAACGAGATCAAGGCCCGGATGCGGGCGGCGGCCGAGCGCCCCGACGACGAGCGCCCCGACATCATCATCACCGAGGTGGGCGGCACCGTCGGCGACATCGAGTCGCTGCCGTTCCTCGAGGCCGCCCGGCAGGTGCGGCACGACATCGGCCGCGCCAACTCCTTCTTCCTCCACGTCTCGCTCGTGCCCTACCTCGCGCCGAGCGGCGAGCTGAAGACCAAGCCCACCCAGCACTCCGTCGCCGCGCTGCGCCAGGTCGGCATCACCCCCGACGCGCTCGTGCTGCGCGCCGACCGCGAGATCCCGACCGGCATCAAGCGCAAGATCTCGATGATGTGCGACGTCGACGCCGACGCGGTCGCCGCGGCCGTCGACGCGCCGTCGATCTACGACATCCCCAAGGTGCTGCACCGGGAGATGCTCGACGCGTATGTCGTGCGCCACCTCGGCCTGCCCTTCCGGGACGTCGACTGGTCGGCCTGGGACGCGCTGCTGGAGCGGGTGCACGAGCCGGAGCACCGGGTGGAGATCGCGCTGGTCGGGAAGTACGTCGACCTGCCGGACGCCTACCTGTCGACCACCGAGGCGATCCGCGCCGGCGGCTTCCGGCACGACGCCGGAGTCGACATCCGGTGGGTCGCCTCCGACGAGTGCCGCACCGAGGCCGGGGCCACCAAGGCGCTCGGTGGGGTCGACGCGATCCTCGTGCCCGGCGGCTTCGGCGTGCGGGGCATCGAGGGCAAGATCGGCGCGCTGCGCTGGGCCCGCGAGCGGCAGGTGCCGACGCTCGGCATCTGCCTCGGACTGCAGGCCATGGTCATCGAGCACGCCCGGCACGTCGCCGGGATCGAGGGCGCCAGCTCGACCGAGTTCGACCCCGACAGTGAGGCTCCCGTCATCGCGACGATGGAGGAGCAGAAGTCCTTCGTCGAGGGCGCCGGCGACCTGGGCGGCACCATGCGGCTCGGGTCCTACCCCGCGGTGCTGGCCGACGGGTCGGTGGTCGCCGAGGCCTACGGCCAGACCGAGGTCACCGAGCGGCACCGGCACCGCTATGAGGTCAACAACGGCTATCGCGAGCAGCTCGCCGCGGCGGGCCTGGTCTTCAGCGGCCTGTCCCCGGACGGCACCCTCGTCGAGTTCGTCGAGCTGGACCGCGAGACGCACCCCTACTACGTCGCGACCCAGGCGCACCCGGAGTTCAAGTCGCGGCCCGACCACGCGCACCCGCTCTTCGCCGGGCTGGTCGAGGCGGCGCTGGACGCCCAGCGCAGCCAGCGGCTGGTCGAGGTCGAGGGCAGGCCGCGCCAGCACGAGCTGCCCGCGGCCCGCGCATGACGCTCGGCGCCGGACGGCTCGCGCGGAGCGAGCTCGTCGACCTGCCCGGGCCTCGGCCGGTGCGTCGCAGCGAGGTCGCCGTCCACGGCGCGGTGTGGGACGTGCTCCGTGACGAGGTCGAGCTGGAGGACGGTCTCGCCACTCGCGAGTACGTCCACCACACCGGCGCGGTCGCCGTGCTCGCGGTGCGTGAGGACCGCGGGGAGCCGGAGCTCTTCGTCATCCGGCAGTACCGCCACCCCATCGGCACCGAGGACTGGGAGATCCCCGCCGGGCTGCTCGACGTGGAGGGGGAGCCCCCGGTCGAGGCCGCCCGCCGCGAGCTGGCCGAGGAGGCCGACCTGCGGGCCGAGCACTGGGAGCCGCTGGTCAGCTTCACCCCCTCGCCCGGCGGTCTGGACGAGACGATCCACGTCTTCGTCGCGACCGGTCTGTCGGACGTGCCGCAGGCCGACCGGCACGCGCGGGAGGGCGAGGAGGCGGGTATGCCGTGCGGCTGGGTCACGCTCTCCGACGCCGTCGCGGCGGTGCTGGGAGGCCAGGTGCGCAACGGACCGATGATGATCTCGGTCCTGGCGCTGCATACCCGCGACCAGCGCTGACGCGACTCATCCTCAGAATTCGACCATGGGTTCTCGCGCCGGTGCGCGAGAAGCGGTGGTCGAATGCGGGGCGGAGCTGGCGGGGCGGGGCTGACCGGGCAGGTCAGAGCGGGACGACCGAGATTCCCATGAGAAGGAAGATCACCTGGGTGGTCATGATGAGCAGGCCGCCCCCGACCAGCAGCACGACGACGCCGTAGCCACCGCGGTTCGTCACAGTGTCCGGGGTCGGTGCCCGATGGTCGCGCCAGCCGCCGATCTCCCAGAGCGCGTAGGCGAGAACGCCGAGGCCCCCGGGCAGGCCGAGCACCCAGAACCAGAACCATCGGGTGCCGTGGCGTGGTCGCGTCCCGCTGACCAGGTGGATGAGGGCCCCGCCGACGAGCAGGAGTCCGCTCACGAGAGCGACCTGCCCCACCCTGCCGGTCCAGAGCGTGCTCGCAGGCTCACCCACCTGCTCCTCCAGCTCCTGCTCGAACCAGCTGGCGTCCTCGGCGGTGAGCTGGAAGTAGCTCCCGACCTCGGGGAGGCCATACTCCGGGACGACGATCCTCGGCCGCGCGCCGGAGGGTGCATAGATGACCGTGACGTCGCCCCGGTCGAGACGGTCCTGGTCCGAGGTCGTGTGCACCTCGGTCCGCTGCCACCAGGTGGCCAGGCCCGACGGTGCGCCTGGGCGCTCCTCGGAGAGCACGTAGGAGCGGACCGTGCCGTCCTGGAGCTCCTGCTCGGCGACCCCCTGGCTGACGAGCTGGTATCCGCCGCCCCAGGACGCGACGACATGGGTCGCCCAGAGCAGCGCGACCGCGAGGGACAGCATCGCCCGCACCGGCAGCCGACGTCGGGAGTCAGGGGGCGCTTCGGGGGAGCCGCCCGGCTCGGCGAGGGGCTGACTGCCAGGGCCCGCCGGGGCCTCGGCGTCGGCGGTCGAGGGCTGGCTGTCCCTGGTCATGCTTCATCCTGACACGGCGTAGACTGGGCGGCGCGTCCGGCGCGGGGTGACGACCCGCCGGTGACGGGGGCCGACGGCATACCGCGGCAGTTCCTTCGCCACCGGCGCCGCGCGTCCGGCGAGACCGACGAGCAGAGGCCGAGGACTCCTCGGCAAAGGTGTGGTGGCACCGCGACCTGGCCCCCGCCCACACCTCCCGGGCTGCCCACAGCGGCATCGCCGGGCGGTGGTCCTCCACCCTCTCCGGCGTGCCGCGCCGAGAGGAGAGAGATCATGCTTCGCACCCACGAGGCCGGCACCCTGCGGCCCGAGCACGTCGGCACCACCGTGACCCTCACCGGATGGGTGGCCCGGCGCCGCGACCACGGCGGCGTGGCCTTCATCGACCTGCGCGACGCCAGTGGTGTCGTGCAGGTGGTGGCCCGCGACGAGGTCCTGACCGGGACCGCCCACGACCTGCGCAGCGAGTACTGCGTCAAGGTCACCGGCGAGGTCACCGACCGCGCCGAGAAGGACGTCAACCCCGAGCTGCCCACCGGCGGCATCGACGTCGTCGCCGCCGAGATCGAGGTCCTGAGCGAGGCCGCGCCGCTGCCCTTCCAGATCGACGAGCGGGTCAGTGTCGGCGAGGAGGCGCGGCTCCGGCACCGCTACCTCGACCTGCGCCGGCCCGGCGCCAGCGCGGCGGGTCAGAACCTCAGGTTGAGGTCGAAGGTCAACGCCGCTGCACGCACCGTGCTCGCCGAGCGCAACTTCGTCGAGATCGAGACCCCCACGCTCACCCGGTCCACGCCCGAGGGGGCACGCGACTTCCTCGTGCCCGCGCGGCTGCAGCCGGGCAGCTGGTACGCCCTGCCGCAGAGCCCGCAGCTGTTCAAGCAGCTGCTCATGGTCGCGGGGATGGAGCGCTATTACCAGATCGCCCGGTGCTACCGCGACGAGGACTTCCGCGCCGACCGGCAGCCGGAGTTCACCCAGCTCGACATCGAGATGAGCTTCGTCGAGCAGGACGACGTCATCGAGCTCGGCGAGGCGGTCGCCGCCGCGGTCTGGCGCACCATCGGGGTGGAGCTGACGACGCCCTTCCCGCGGATGACCTACGCCGAGGCGATGCGTCGCTACGGCTCGGACAAGCCCGACCTGCGTTTCGGCGTCGAGATCACCGAGTGCGCCGACTACTTCGCGGACACGCCGTTCCGGGTGTTCCAGGCCGAGTATGTCGGCGCCGTGGTCATGCCCGGCGGTGGCAGTCAGCCGCGGCGCCAGTTCGACGCCTGGCAGGAGTGGGCCAAGCAGCGCGGGGCCAAGGGCCTGGCCTACGTCACCGTGGCCGAGGACGGCACGCTCGGTGGGCCGGTGGCCAAGAACCTCTCCGACGCCGAGCGGGACGGCCTGGCTGCCCACGTCGGCGCCGAGCCGGGTGACTGCGTCTTCTTCGCCGCCGGTGCGACCAAGCCCTCCAGGGCCCTGCTGGGCGCGGCCCGGGGCGAGATCGCGCGCCGCTGCGAGCTCATCGACGAGGGCGCCTGGAGCTTCCTCTGGGTGGTCGACGCGCCGCTCTTCGAGCCGGCCTCCGACGCGGTGGCCTCCGGCGACGTGGCCGTCGGCGCCGGCGCCTGGACCGCCGTGCACCACGCCTTCACCTCGCCGAAGGCGGAGTTCCTCGACACCCTGGAGTCGGACCCGGGCTCAGCCCTGGCGTATGCCTACGACCTCGTCTGCAACGGCAACGAGATCGGCGGCGGGTCGATCCGTATCCACCGCCGCGACGTCCAGGAGCGGGTCTTCGCGATCATGGGCCTGACGCCGGAGCAGGCGCAGGAGAAGTTCGGCTTCCTCCTCGAGGCCTTCAAGTTCGGCGCGCCCCCGCACGGCGGCATCGCCTTCGGTTGGGATCGGATCGTGGCGCTGCTCGCCGGCACCGACTCGATCCGCGACGTCATCGCCTTCCCCAAGTCCGGCGGGGGCTTCGACCCGCTGACCGCCGCGCCGGCCCCGATCACGCCCGAGCAGCGCGCGGAGGCCGGCGTGGACGCCGAGCCGGAGCCGGACGAGGCAAGCGCCGAGTAGCCCGGCTGCGGCGGAGCAGGAGTCGGCACAGCAGTGAGCCGGAGGTCCAGGGCTGTGTTGCTGCAGGGTGCCTGCTGCGTGATGCACGTGCGGGCGAGCGACAGGCAGCAGGGCATGACTGTCCTGTGCGCGACACGCCGAGGAGGTCGTCAGGTGAGCATCCGCGAGTGCCAGGCGCGGGCGGTGCGGTAGCCGAGCCGGTCGTAGACCGCCCGGGCAGCGGCGTTGTCGCTGAACATCCCCAGCGTGCACACGCCGTGCTCGGCCAGGGACCATCGGGTCAGGGCCGCCGAGACGACCGACGCCAACCCCTCGCCGCGCCGGTGCTGCGCGGTCACGATGCCGGCCAGGTGGGGGATGCCGGTCGCCTCCCGCTCGGCCCCGCCGATCGCGACGAGGTCGCCCGCGGGGTCGCGCAGCCCGACCCATCGGTGGACCCGACCGGTCCCGATCTCGGTCCACACCCGCGGGTTGTGCCGCTCGGTGAAGGCGCGCAGCTCGGCCTCGTCCTCCCGGTCGTCCAGGGGTATGACGTGTCGCTCGCGGGCGTCGACGGGCGGCTCGTCCTCGGTCCAGCGCCACTCCCAGTCGCCTCCGTCGGCCAGGTCCAGGACGGCGTGCGCCATCGCGGCATGGGCCTGTGGCACGGAGACCGAGCGGGCGCCGAGACGCCTGAGGTGGTCGCCGTCGCGGAGCCCCGTGAGCGCCGACCGGACGCGGTCGCTCTCGGTGCGTGACGGCATACCGGAGGGGAGGGGAGCGATCCAGAAACCGGGCCGGTGCCCTCGCCGCTGCACCACCGCGACGTCGTCGTGCACCCACGCCTCGCCGGGCAGGGGATCGGGGAGGCACCAGCGCACCCACGGGTCGGCGGCCGAGCGCTCGAGCAGCTCGGCGTGGGTGACCTGCCGAGGCGGGGTCTGTCGGGGCACGGGGTTAGCCTGACAGGCGTGACGGACCTGTTCACCTCCGCCGCAAGCGATCCGAGCGCGTCCGACGCGAGCGGGGCGCTGCTCGCGCCCCTCGCGGTCCGGATGCGACCCCGCACCCTCGACGAGGTGGTGGGCCAGCGCGACGCGCTGCGGCAGGGCTCCCCGCTGCGCCGGCTCATCGAGGGCAGCGGGGGAGCGGCCGGACCGTTGTCGGCGATCCTGTGGGGGCCACCGGGCACCGGCAAGACGACCCTGGCCCACCTCGTCGCCCACGCCGCCGACCGGACCTTCGTCGAGCTCTCTGCCGTGACCGCCGGGGTCAAGGACGTGCGCGCCGTCATGGAGCAGGCCGTCCAGGAGCGCTCGCTGCACGGCAGGCAGACGGTGCTCTTCCTCGACGAGATCCATCGCTTCACCAAGGCCCAGCAGGACGCCCTGCTGCCCGGGGTGGAGAACCGCACCGTCATCCTCGTCGCCGCGACGACCGAGAACCCCTCCTTCTCCATCATCGCGCCGCTGCTGTCCCGGTCGGTCCTGGTGACGCTCACCTCGCTCGACGACGACGACGTGCGTGGGGTCATCGGGCGGGCGCTGGAGGACGAGCGTGGTCTGGGCGGTGCCCACACGCTGGCCGAGGAGGCCACCGAGCACGTCGTCCGCATGGCCGGGGGCGACGCCCGCCGGGCTCTCACGACGCTTGAGGCGGCGGCCGGCGTGGCCGCCGACGACCGGGCGGCGGGGCGCGAGGACGACGTCACGGAGATCACCCTCGCCCAGGTCGAGCAGGCCATGGCGCAGGCTGCAGTGCGCTACGACCGGGCCGGTGACCAGCACTACGACGTCGCCAGCGCCTTCATCAAGTCGATGCGAGGCTCCGACGTCGACGCGGCGCTGCACTACCTGGCCCGGCAGCTCGAGGCGGGGGAGGACCCCCGCTTCATCGCCCGGCGCATCGTCATCTCGGCCAGCGAGGACGTCGGCATGGGTGACCCCACGGCCCTCCAGACCGCGGTCGCCGCCCAGCACGCGGTGGCGCAGATCGGCATGCCGGAGGCGCGGATCATCCTGGCGCAGGCGGTCGTGCACAACGCGCTCGCGCCGAAGTCGAACGCCGCCTACGCGGCGATCAACGCCGCCATCGCGGACGTCCGGGCGGGCAAGGGCGGACCCGTCCCGCCGCACCTGCGGGGCACGGGGTATGCCGGGGCCGCGCGCCTCGGTCACGGCGAGGGCTACCGCTACACCCACGACGAGCCGGCCGGGGTGGGGCAGCAGCAGTTCCTGCCCGACGACCTGGTGGAGGCCGACTACTACCAGCCCACCACGCGCGGGTGGGAGGAGCGGCTGGGCCCGCGCTGGCGCGACCTGCGCCGGATCATCCGGGGGGCGCCCCGGGACCGCGACTGACCGCATACCCGAGGCTGCCGGAGCGTGCAGACGGGGCTGCCGGAGCGTGCAGACGGGGCTGCCGATCGGGGGTGATGGGGTGCGGGGGCGCGAGGGCTGCGTCGTCTAGAGTGGATAGGCCCGCCTTCCGTCCGTCGAGGAGATCATGGAAACCGCCGAGATCCGCCGCCGCTGGCTGTCGTTCTTCGAGAGCAAGGGGCACGCGGTGGTGCCCAGCGCCTCCTTGGTGAGCCAGGACCCGACGCTGCTGTTCACGGTGGCCGGCATGGTGCCGTTCATCCCCTACCTGACGGGCCAGCAGACCCCGCCGTGGAAGCGCGCCACGAGCGTGCAGAAGTGCGTGCGCACCCTCGACATCGAGGAGGTCGGCAAGACCACCCGCCACGGCACGTTCTTCCAGATGAACGGCAACTTCTCCTTCGGCGACTACTTCAAGGAAGGCGCGATCGCCTACGCCTGGGAGTTCATCACCGGCTCGCAGGACGACGGCTGCCTCGGCTTCGACCCGGAGTCGATCTGGGTCACCGCGCTCAAGGGCGACGAGGAGACCATCGAGATCTGGAGCCGCGTCGCCGGGCTGCCGCGTGAGCGGATCCAGGAGCGGGGCCTGGAGGACAACTACTGGTCGACCGGGGTGCCCGGCCCGGGCGGTCCCTGCAGCGAGATCTACGTGGACCGAGGGCCGGAGTACGGCCCCGACGGCGGTCCGGCGATCGACGAGGACCGCTTCCTGGAGATCTGGAACCTCGTCTTCATGCAGGAGGAGCTCTCGGCGGTCCGTTCCAAGACCGACTTCGACGTGGTCGGGGAGCTGCCCAGCAAGAACATCGACACCGGCATGGGTCTGGAGCGGGTCGCCTACCTGCTCCAGGGCGTGGACAACCTCTACGAGATCGACGAGGTCTACCCCGTCATCGAGCGTGCCGAGGAGATGTGCGGCAAGACCTACGGCGAGGACCACGACGACGACGTGCGGTTCCGCGTCGTCGCCGACCACGTCCGCTCCGGCCTCATGCTCATGGGCGACGGCGTGGTCCCCGGCAACGAGGGCCGCGGCTACGTCCTGAGGCGCCTGCTGCGCCGTGCCGTCCGCTCGATGCGACTGCTCGGCGTCGACGACCCGGCCCTGCCCGCGCTGCTGCCGGTGAGCAAGGACGTCATGAGCAAGTCCTACCCCGAGCTCAAGGAGCAGTGGGGCCGGATCCAGGAGGTCGCCTACGCCGAGGAGGACGCCTTTCGGCGCACCCTCGAGAGCGGGACCTCCATCCTCGACTCTGCGGTGGCCCAGGCCAAGAAGTCCGGGTCGACCCGCCTCGGCGGCGCCGAGGCCTTCGCGCTGCACGACACCTACGGCTTCCCCATCGACCTCACCCTCGAGATGGCCTCCGAGCAGGGGCTCTCGGTCGACGAGGACGGCTTCCGCCGCCTCATGACCGAGCAGCGCGAGCGCGCCAAGGCCGACGCGCGGGCGCGCAAGTCCGGGCGTGGTGACACCACGGCATACCGCTCCGTCGCCGACCGCCTCGGGGCGGCCACCGAGTTCACCGGGTATGACGCGATGTCGGGCGAGGCGCCCGTCGCGGCGGTGTTCTCCGGCGGGGTCGAGGTCGACCGGGCCGGCGTGGAGTGCGCGGACGCCGAGCACGGGGCCGAGCTGGAGCTGGTCCTCGGGAGCACCCCGTTCTACGCCGAGGCCGGAGGTCAGCTCGCCGACCACGGGACCATCCGGCTGGCGGGCGGCGGCCTCTTCGAGGTGACCGACGTGCAGCGGCCCATCCCGGGTCTGGTCGTCCATCGTGGCCGACTCCGGGAGGGGGAGATCGCCGTCGGCGAGACCGCGTCGAGCGAGATCGACGTGCTCCGACGGGCCTCGGTGTCCCGGGCCCACACCGCGACCCACATCGTGCACAAGGTG
The DNA here is from genome assembly GCF_059025165.1 of Serinicoccus sp. JS2-9. NCBI lineage: Bacteria > Bacillati > Actinomycetota > Actinomycetes > Micrococcales > Ornithinimicrobiaceae > Serinicoccus > Serinicoccus sp. JS2-9. Next base: position 2,748,557 of record NZ_CM180091.1, on the reverse strand, counting down.
CTGCGCGAGACGCTCGGCGACACCGCGACCCAGGCCGGCTCGGAGAACGCGCCCGGGCGGCTCCGCTTCGACTTCCGGGCGACCCGCGGGCTGGACGCGGCAGAGCTGGCCGCCGTCGAGGCGCGCATCAACGAGCGCCTCATGGACGACCTGCAGGTCAGCGCGGCGGAGATGAGCTTCGCCGAGGCACGCGAGATGGGCGCGATGGCGCTCTTCGGCGAGCGCTACCCCGACGTCGTGCGGGTGGTCTCGGTCGGAGGCCCCTGGAGCCTGGAGCTGTGCGGTGGCACGCACGTGCTCAACTCCGCCCAGCTCTCGCTGGTCAAGATCATGGGCGAGGCCTCGATCGGCTCCGGCGTGCGCCGGGTCGAGGCCCTCGTGGGGGCGGACGCCTATCAGCACCTCGCCCGCGAGAACGTCATCGTCAACCAGCTGACCGACACGCTCAAGGTCCGGCCGGACGAGCTCCAGGACCGCGTCGCCCAGCTGATGACGCGGCTCAAGGACGCCGAGAAGCAGATCGCCCAGGCCAAGGCCAGCCAGGTGCTGTCCGCGGCGGCAGGGCTGGTCGAGCAGGCTCGGGACGTCGCGGGCGTGACCTACCTCGGTCACGACGCCGGCGACGGCGCGGCCGCGGACGATCTGCGCCGCCTCGTCACGGACCTGCGGGCCCGGCTCGGCGGCGACCGGCCCGCGGTGGTCGCGCTCACCGGTGCGTCCGGCGGACGGCCGGTCGTGGTCGTGGCCACCAACGAGGCGGCCCGGGAGCGGGGCGTCAAGGCCGGTGCGCTCGTCAAGGTCGCCGCCCAGACCCTCGGCGGCGGCGGAGGCGGCAAGGACGACCTCGCCCAGGGCGGCGGTCAGGACCCCAGCCAGACCGGCGCGGCGCTGACCGCGGTCGAGGACGCGCTGCGCGCGTGAGCGAGGACGGCGGCGAGGCCACCGAGGGCGTGCTCCTCGGGGTGGACGTGGGCGAGGCCCGCGTGGGCCTGGCCGCGTCCGACCCGCTCGGCCTTCTCGCCCACCCCGTCGCCACCCTCGCCCGGGACCACGACGCCGAGCGGGACCTGACCCAGATCGCCGACGAGGCCCGCGCGCGAGGTGCCGTCACGGTGGTCGTCGGGCTGCCACGGTCCCTCGATGGGGGCGAAGGAGTGGCCGCGCAGCGGGCGCGCCGGTACGCTGAGCGGCTGCAACGGTGCCTGGAGGTGCCGGTGCGGTTGTGGGACGAGCGACTGTCCACGGTGGACGCCCACCGGGCGCTGCACGCCAGCGGCGTGGCCGGACGGGACCAGCGTGGCGTCGTCGACCAGGCCGCGGCGGTGCTTATCCTCCAGGGAGCCCTGGACTCGCGCCGTGCCGGCCGTCCCGCCGGCGCACCCCTGAAGGCGCGCAAGCCCCGGGCACGACGGTCTCGCGACCCTGACGCGAAGGACTTCAGATGAGCCAGCCACCTGGTGGGCACGACGACTGGGACGAGTACGACGCGCGCGGACCCGGCGCGCGCTACGACGACAGCGTGCTCGGCCTGGGGCGCACCCCGGAGTACGACGAGTCCCTCGCGGACGAGATCGTCGACCCCCAGCCCGACCCCGAGGCGCACATGTTCCGTCCGCGCCGGCGCAAGCGGCGCAACCCGGTGCTCAAGGCTTTCGCGCTCATCCTCGCCGCGGTCGTCGTGGTCGTGGCCTCGGTCTACTCCTTCGGAGCGGTGCGCTCCATCCTGCCCGAGGTCTCTCTCGGGGGTGGCGGCTCCTCCGCCACGGACTACGAGGGCGAGGGCACCGGCGAGGTGATGATCGAGATCCCGCAGGGAGCCGCGGGGGAGCAGATCGCCCAGATCCTGGTCGATGAGGATGTCGTCGGCTCGGCCGAGATCTTCACCGCGGCGCTGTCGGCCAACCCGGACTCCTCGTCGATCCAGCCCGGGGTCTACCGGATGGCCAACCAGATGAGCTCGGATGCGGCGCTGGACCGCCTGCTCGACCCGGAGTACCGCCAGTTCGACGGCGTCACGGTCCGTGAGGGTCTCTGGGTCGCCGAGACCTTCGAGGTCCTCGCCGAGGGGACCGAGCACGACGTCGCCGACTACGAGGCGGTCGACCCGGCGAGCCTGGACCTTCCGGCCGCAGCCGAGGGTGAGCTCGAGGGCTTCCTCTACCCCAGCACGTACGAGTTCACCCCCGAGACCACGCCGCAGGAGCAGCTCCAGGCGATGATCGACCGAGGCGTGCAGACCTACGATGAGCTCGGCATACCCGAGACGGACCTGCGCGAGGTGGTCATCAAGGCGAGCATCGTGCAGGGTGAGGGGCAGTTCGCCCAGGACCTGCCGCGAATCGCGCGGGTCATGGAGAACCGGCTCGAGGGCAACTCCGAGACCAACGGCTACATGCAGATGGACTCGACCGTCCACTTCATCTACCAGGAGCGCGGGCTCGCTGGCACGACCGAGGAGCAGCGCGCCAACGACAGTCCCTACAACACCTACGGGACGCCGGGCCTGCCGCCCGGGCCGATCAACAGCCCGGGGGAGGCCGCGCTGGACGCGGCGCTCAACCCCGAGCCTGGTGACTGGGTCTACTTCGTCACCGTCGACCCGTCGACGGGTGAGACGCGCTTCGCCGACACCTACGAGGAGCACCTGGTCAACCAGGAGCTGTTCCTGCAGTGGTGCGAGGACAACCCGGACCAGTGCTGACCCGGCGGGCCGGCGTCATCGGGTCACCCGTGGCCCACTCACTGTCACCGGTGCTGCACGGGGCGGCCTACGCCGCCCTAGGGCTCACCGGCTGGAGCTATGACCGCACGGAGGTGCCCCGTGGTGGCCTCGCACGGCACGTCCGGGCGCTCGGCCCCGAGTGGGCCGGGCTCTCGGTCACCATGCCCGGCAAGGAGGAGGCGCTCGCCGTCGCCGACGACGCCAGCGAGGTGGCGGTCCTCGCCGGGGCGGCCAACACGCTGCTGCCGCGCGACGGCGGGTGGTATGCCGACAACACCGACGTCCACGGCCTGGCCACCGCGCTGGTCGAGGCCGGCGCGCCGGCACCCCGCCGCGCGGTCGTCCTGGGAGGCGGCGCCACGGCCCGTTCTACGGTCCTCGCGCTGCGGGCGCTCGGCGTCCGCGAGGTGCGCCTGCTCGTGCGCGACGACGTCCGGCCCGACACCCGTGCCTGCCTGGAGCGGCTCGAGCTCGAGACCAGCGTCGGGAGGCTCGCGGACGGCATACCGCTGGGCGGGGGTGAGGTCGACGTCCTCGTCGGGACGCTGCCCGGCACCGCACCCGCCCCGGCGCTGCACCCGGGGTCGGGGGACGCGCCGGTCGTGCTCGACGTGAGCTACGCCCCGTGGCCGAGCGCCCTGGCCCGTGCGGTCGCGGCAGTGAGCGCCGGTAGGGTCACGGTCGTGAGGGGTACCGGCATGCTGCTGCATCAGGCCGCGCGACAGATCGAGCTGATGACCGGACGGGCCGCGCCCGTGGAGGCCATGGCGGGCGCGCTCGCGCCGCACCTGGACGGTCCCCGGTGACCGACCTCGTCCTGCCCTCCCTCGTGGCGGTGGTCGTGGGGGTGCTCGGCGTGCCTGTGGCGCGCTGGTTGCACGACACGACCTATCGCAAGCCGGACGAGCTGGACATGCCCTCACCGGGGCGCCGCTGGTGGGTGCCGGTGGCGCTGGGGCTGAGCGCGGGCGCCGTGATGCACCGCATCTGGCAGGTGCCCGACGACGCGGTGCCCACCTGGCTGGTCGCGACCGCGCTCACCGCCACCCTGCTCGTCGTGGTGCTGGCGACGGTCTGCCTGGCGGCGATGGACCTCGACGTGCACCGGCTGCCCGACCGGATCATGTGGCCGACGATGGGCACCCTCGCCGTGGGGCTGCCGGTCGCGGCGCTGGTCGGCGGGGGTGTCGACCCGCTGCTGCGGGCGCTGCTCGCGGGGCTGGCCGCCGGCGGCTTCTACCTGCTCATCGCCCTGCTGTCGCTGGCCCGAGGCTCGCTGGCGCTGGGGCTGGGGGACGTCAAGCTCGCGGTGGTGCTGGGTGCGGCGCTCGGCTGGTTCGGGTGGGCCGAGGCCATCGTCGGGATCTATGCCGGCTTCCTCGTGGGCGGGCTGTTCGCGCTGGGGCTCCTGGTGGCGCGGCGGGTGAGCTGGCGGGGCCACTTCGCCTACGGTCCCGCGATGATGCTGGGCGCGCTCTTGGGGTTGCTCGTCGGCCCGTCGATGCTCGCGGGCTGAGCTCGGGCGGGTATGCCGGGACGATGCCCGGGTGCGTCGCGGGGGTGTCGGCGCTGCATGGGAAGATGCTCGGCATGCTTCGTTGGTTGACCGCGGGGGAGTCGCACGGCCCTGCCCTCACCGCCGTGATCGAGGGTCTGCCCGCCGGCGTGCGCATCGAGCGCACGGCCGTCGAGGGTGCGCTGGCCCGGCGCCGCCTGGGCTACGGCCGGGGGGCACGGATGTCCTTCGAGGCCGACCGGCTGCACTTCCTCGGCGGCATGCGGCACGGGCTGAGCCTCGGGTCACCCCTGGCCCTGCAGATCGACAACACCGAGTGGCACAAGTGGCAGGAGGTCATGGGCCCGGAGCCGGTGGGCGACGACGCGCTGCAGCGGGCCGACGACGTGGGCGCCCCGCAGGAGCTCGCGCGCAACCGTTCCCTCACCCGGCCACGGCCCGGGCACGCCGACCTCGTCGGGATGCAGAAGTACGGCTTCGACGAGGCCCGGCCGATCCTGGAGCGGGCCTCGGCGCGGGAGACGGCGGCGCGGGTGGCGCTCGGCGCGGTGGCCGCGGCCTTCCTGGAGCAGACCGTGGGGGTGCGGCTCGTCTCGCACACGGTGAGCATCGGGCGCGCCGGGCTGGCCTCCGCGGACGACGACGCTCCGATCCTCGATGACCTGCCCCGGCCCGAGGACGTCGACCGGGTCGACGCCGACCCGGTGCGGACCCTCGACACGGAGCGCTCGGCGGCCATGGTCGCGGAGGTCGACGCCGCGAAGGAGGCCGGCGACACCCTCGGCGGCGTGGTGGAGGTGGTGGTCTACGGCCTGCCGCCCGGCCTCGGCTCGCACGTCCACTGGGACCGCCGCCTCGACGCCCGCCTCGCGGGGGCCCTCATGGGGATCCAGGCGATCAAGGGCGTCGAGGTCGGCGAGGGGTTCCGCACTGCGGCCCGCCGCGGCAGCGAGGCGCACGACGAGATCGACCGCGGTGACGACGGACTGGTCCGGCGCGCCACCCTGCGCAGCGGCGGGACCGAGGGCGGGATGAGCACCGGCGAGGTGCTGCGGGTGCGGGCCGCGATGAAGCCCATCTCCACCGTCCCTCGCGCCCTGCGCACGGTCGACACCGCCACCGGCGACGCCGGCACCGCCATCCACCAGCGCTCCGACGTCTGTGCCGTCCCCGCAGCCGGCGTGGTGGCCGAGGCCATGGTCGCGCTGGTGCTGGCGGAGGCCGTCCTGGAGAAGTTCGGTGGGGACTCGGTGAGCGAGGTGGCGCGCAACCACGCGGCCTACCTCGCCGCGATCGCGGAGCACCAGCGCACGCCGGCCACGGAGCCGCTGTGAGTCCGGCGGTCGTGCTCATCGGCCCGCCCGGGTCCGGCAAGACGACCGTCGGCGGGGTGCTGGCGCAGCGGCTCGGCGTGGCGCTGCACGACACGGACGCGGCGATCGAGGCGGCGCAGGGGCGGGCCATCAGCGACATCTTCGTCCAGGACGGCGAGGCCGCCTTCCGCGCGCTGGAGCGGGCCGAGGTGGTCCGGGCCCTCACCGAGGAGGACGGCGTGCTCGCCCTGGGCGGCGGCGCGGTGATGCAGGAGCCGGTCGCCGACGCGCTGCGGGAGGGCGGTCACCGGGTCGTCTTCCTCGACGTGGGCATCGCGGACGCCTCGACCCGCGTGGGTTTCGACTCCTCCCGACCGCTGCTCCTCGTCAACCCGCGGGCTTCGTGGACCCGGCTCATGAACGCTCGCCGCCCGACCTACGAGTCGCTCGCCGGGCTGCGCGCCGACACCGCCGGGCGCACGCCCGAGCAGGTGGCCGACGAGGTCCAGGAGTGGCTGCGGTGAGCGGGCGCGTCGTCGAGGTGGGCGGGGCGCAGCCGTATGCCGTGCGCCTCGGCCCCGGGGTCCTGGACCGCCTCGCGGAGCACGCGGGCGAGGGGCGCCGGGTGCTCGTGGTGCACCAGGAGGGCCGCGGGGAGCTGGCCGGCGCGGCCGCCGACGTGCTGGCTGCCGCGGGGGCGAGTCCGCTGCTCGCGCCGGTGCCGGACGCGGAGGCCGCCAAGTCGGTCCAGGTGCTGGCCGAGCTGTGGGGGACCCTCGGTCGGGCGGGTTTCACGCGGAGTGATCTCGTCGTCGGCGTGGGCGGTGGGGCGACCACGGATCTCGCGGGCTTCGTGGCGGCCAGCTGGCTGCGCGGGGTCGAGGTGGTGCAGGTCCCGACCTCGCTGCTCGGCGTGGTCGACGCCGCCGTCGGCGGCAAGACCGGGATCAACACCGAGGAGGGCAAGAATCTCGTCGGAGCCTTCCACCCGCCGGTCGAGGTGCTGTGCGACCCCGACTGGCTGGCGACCCAGCCGCGGCCCGACTACGTCTCCGGGTTGGCCGAGGTCATCAAGTGCGGGTTCATCGCGGATCCTCGGATTCTCAAGCTGGTCGAGGCCGACCCGGCCGCCGCCGTGGACCCGACCGCCGACCCCGGGCTGACCCTCGAGCTCATCGCCCGGGCCGTGCAGGTCAAGGCCGAGGTGGTGGCGGCCGACCTCACCGAGTCCTCGCTCCGCGAGATCCTCAACTACGGCCACACCTTCGCCCACGCGATCGAGCAGGTCGAGCACTACACCTGGCGGCACGGCGACGCGGTGGCCGTGGGGATGGTCTACGTCGCCGAGCTGGCGCACCGTGCGGGGGTGACGGACGCCCCCCTCCTGGCGCGGCACCGAGCGGTGCTGGACGCCGTGGGGCTGCCGACGGCATACCGCCCCGGTCGTTGGGACGAGCTGCGCACCGCGATGGCGCGCGACAAGAAGACCCGGGGCTCGACCCTGCGCTTCGTGGCGCTGGAGGGCCTGGCTCGGCCGACCCGGCTCGTCGGGCCGAGCGAGGAGGATCTGGTGGCCGCCTACGCCGCCGTCAGCGCCAGCCGCTGACGCCCCGGCCCGGCCTCACGGGCGCGCGGTGGCGGAGGGCTCGGCTGACCCGCCGCGCGGGGCCGCGCCCATGAGCGCCCGCAGCTGCTCGACCTGGGCGGTGCTCGGCAGGCCCCAGTCGGGTGAGTCGTAGCCGACCTGCTGCCACAGCGGCGTCGCGCTGCGGTGACCGAGGAGGATCTCGACCATGTCGCTGCGGATGAGGCCGGGATGGACCACCCCGCAGGCCTGGGCCAGCTTGAGCATCTCCCGACGCCAGGACCGCAGGTAGTTGGCCGCGCGGGCCGACTTGAGGTCCGGGTCGAGGCCGTGCGTGAGCCAGGAATTCTGGGTGGCCACGCCGGTGGGGCAGTGGTCGTCGTGGCAGCGCTGGGCCTGGATGCAGCCGATCGACATCATCGACTCCCGAGCGACGCCGCACAGGTCGACGCCCAGGGCGAAGGCGACGGCGGCGTTGTCGGGCAGCCCGAGCTTGCCGCCGCCGACGAAGACGACGTCCTGGGCGATGCCGCGGCGGGCGAACTCGGCATACACCCGCGGGAAGCCGACCCGGAACGGGAGCGCGACGGAGTCGGAGAAGGTGAGCGGGGCGGCGCCGGTGCCGCCCTCGCCGCCGTCGACCGTGACGAAATCGACGCCGCGGTCGCCGCGCTCCATGAGGCGCGCGAGGTCGACCCAGAGCTGCTGGTCGCCGACCGCCGACTTGATGCCGACCGGCAGGCCGGTCTCCTCCGCCAGCAGCTCGACGAAGTCGAGCATGCTGTCGACGTCGCCGAACTCCGCGTGCCGGCTGGGGGAGTGGCAGTCCCGGTTGCGCGAGATCCCGCGGATCGCCGCGATCTCTTCGGTGATCTTGTCCTTCGGGAGCAGCCCGCCCAGCCCGGGCTTGGCGCCCTGGGACAGCTTGACCTCGAGGGCGCGGACGGGGTTCTGCGCGACCAGGTCGCGCAGTCGCGCCAGGTCGAAGCGGCCGCGTTCGTCGCGACAGCCGAAGTAGGCGGTGCCGATCTGGAAGATCAGCTCGCCGCCGTGCTGGTGGTGCGCGCTGATCCCGCCCTCGCCGGTGTTGTGCAGCGCCCCGGCCTCCCGGCAGCCCTGGTTGAGCGCCTCGACGGCGGGGCCGGACAGCGAGCCGTAGCTCATCGCCGAGACGTTGATCGTGGAGCGGGGGCGGAACGCGTGCCGCCGGTGCCTCGCGGCGCCGAGGACCTTGGCGCAGGGCAGGTCGGTGCTCTCGCCGGCGTGGGGGTGCACCGCCGGGGCGACCTCGGCGAAGGTCGCGTGCTTGAGGATGGCGTAGCCCTCGTCGCGCTCCACGTCGTTGTCGGTGCCGAAGCCGAAGTAGGGGTTCTCCTGCTTGGCGCTGGCGTAGACCCAGCGCCGCTGGTCGCGGCTGAACGGCCGACCGTCGTCGTTGCCGGTGACGATGTACTGCCGCAGCTCGGGCCCGAGCTTCTCCAGCTGGTAGCGGGCGTGCCCGATGACGGGGTAGTTGCGCAGGATCGCGTGCGACTTCTGCGTGAGGTCCCGCACCGCGAGCGCCGTGAGTGCGGCGGCGGGGAGCGCCAGGGCGGTGCGCCACTTCATACCGCTCAGTGTGGGGTATGCCGTCGCTCCCCGCCGGGAGGACGAGCCGGTGCCCGCCGCAGGTAGACTTGCGCGGGTTTGAGTTCGCTTGATCGGCATACCGAAGGAAGACACGCGTGGCAACCACGAACGACCTGAAGAACGGCATGGTCCTCGACATGGACAACGGGCTGTGGCAGGTGCTGGAGTTCCAGCACGTCAAGCCCGGCAAGGGGCCGGCCTTCGTGCGGACCAAGCTCAAGAACGTCCTGACCAACAAGATCGTCGACAAGACCTTCAACGCCGGCACCAAGGTGGAGACGGCGACCGTCGACCGGTCGGACTACCAGTACCTCTACCACGACGGCACCGACTACATCTTCATGGACGAGAAGTCCTACGAGCAGGTCCCGGTCTCGCCCGAGGCGATGGGCGACGCGGCCAACTTCCTGCTCGAGAACAACCGCGCGATGATCGCGCAGCACGAGGGACGCGTGCTCTACGTCGAGCTCCCGCCTTCGGTGGTCCTCGAGATCACCCACACCGACCCGGGCCTGCAGGGCGACCGATCCACCGGCGGCACCAAGCCGGCCACGCTGGAGACCGGCGCGGAGATCCAGGTGCCCCTCTTCCTCGAGACCGGCACGAAGGTCAAGGTCGATACCCGCGACGGGTCCTACCTCGGCCGCGTGAACTGACGCATGGCGGCGCGTACCCGCGCCCGCAAGCGGGCCCTAGAGCTGCTCTTCGAGGCCGAGCAACGCGGCGTCAACGTCGGTGAGCTGCTGGAGCAGCGGATCGAGGCGCCGACGACGCAGCACCCGCTGCCGGACTACACCGTCGAGATCGTCCGCGGCGTGCTCTCGCAGTGGACCCAGATCGAGGAGATCCTGTCGACCTGGTCGCAGGGCTGGAGCCTGGACCGGATGGCTGCCGTCGACCGCGCCGCGCTGCGCGTCGGCACCTGGGAGATCCTCTGGAACGACGAGGTCCCGGACATGGTCGCCGTCTCCGAGGCGGTCGAGCTGGTCCAGACGATGAGCACCGACGACTCCCCGGGCTTCGTCAACGGACTGCTCGCCCGCATCTCCGAGGTCAAGCCCACCCTCCTCTGACCGGCCGCGCGATATGCCGTGACTGGCCGCGCGGTATGTCGTGACTGGCCGCGCGGTATGTCGTGACTGCCCGCGCGATATGCCGTGACCGCCCGCGCGATATGCCGTGACCGCCCGCGCGATATGCCGTGACTGGCCGCGCGGTTTGTCGTGACCGCCCGCGCGGTGTGCGGTCACCGCCGCCGACGCGGCCGCCGCGGATATCGCAGGTCCTCCTCGCTCACCGAGGGCGTCTCGACCGAGAAGGGGAGCCGGCGCGCCTCTCCCTGCCAGACGGCATACCCGCGGAACTGCTCAGGGTGAGCGCTGGCGAAGGCGCGCCTGACGCGCCCACGGACCCGGTCGGGATCGTCGCGCACCTCATCCGGCGTCCACCGCACGAAAGGCAGGCCGAGAGCCTCGATCGGCGCCTGGCGTCGGCGCTCCGCCTCCAACCGCTCGCGGACGATCTCTTCGGTCGGGCGTGAGTCGCCGGGGTCACGGAGGAAGTACTTCGATCGGCCGTCGCATTCTCCGACCACGCCCTCTGCGGGCCACAACCCGTCGACGCGGGCCAGCCAGTTCTGCTGCTCATCGAGGATGTCGACCTGGTGCAGCGGGATGGGAATGCCGTGAAGGTGAAGCTGGCCGAAGCTGTACGACTCGGCCCACGACTCCCGCCGCGGGTCGGCGAGCTTCACGACGGCGAGGGCCTTCGGACGGCCGCGCCAGCGTCGCTGCGCATCCAGCTCCTGCCGCACGCTCAGCAGGTCGATGCGATCCCGGCGCAACGCGTCGTCCAGGAGCGCGAGCCCGTGCGGAAGGGTGCGCACCCGGAGGAAGTCGGCCACGGTGCGCGGCAGCGTGGTGACCAGCCTGCCGTCGACGGTCGTCGCCGGCGTGCTCGTCCGAGCGCTGTGGACTCCGAGGTCTCTCTCGCGTCGGGACACCGGAGCTCGCCGGACTGCGGTCACGTCCACCGGGGTGTCGGGCGCGATGCTGACCGCGAGGTCATGCACGAGGGCCCCGCTGGTATGACTCGCCGCGTGCCCCGGGCGACGGCGGAGCTCGAGATCCAGTTGAGCGAGGTGGTCCCGATGGTGCTGTTCCCACTCCTCGACCAGTGGCGCTTCGCCGTGCCGCGTCCGGGCATACCAGCCGTGGCAGAGCCAGGTGACCGACCCGGCCGCGACCGCGCGCTCCAGCCCCGACCGGGTATGTCCGGCGGTGCGAGCCTCCTGCAGGGTGAAGATGTCCGGCACTCCTGTCAGTTCCATGCCACCGATCCTGGACGGGTATGCCGATCCGTCGCTGCCGGAGGTCACGGAACTGTGGATAACTCCACGGCGGCGGCATATCGCGCGGTCGGTCACGGCAAACCGCGCGGTCGGTCACGGCATACCGCGCGGTCGGTCACGGCAAACCGCGCGGTCGGTCACGGCATACCGCGCGGCCAGTCAGGGGTGGCGGGGTGGAGGGCGTGGGGGCGGCTGCGGCGCCAGGCGGGAGTGGCGGTAGCATCCTCGACAACCGACACGTCCTTTAACCACCGTCCTGTGAGGCGGGGAAGGAGAGTGGGGATCGATGAGCCCTGCCCGTGAGCCCGAACCGGAGGAGAGCACCCCGGCTGCTGGGTCGCCCGGAGGACGTGAGGTCCTCACCACCGACGACATCCAGCGGGCGCTCAAGCGGATCGCCCACGAGATCCTCGAGGCCAACAAGGGTTCTGCGGACCTGGTCCTGCTCGGCATCCCCACCCGCGGCGTTCCGCTCGCCACCCGGCTGGCCGAGGCCATCGGGGTGGTCGAGGGGGCGTCGGTGCCGACCGGGTCGCTCGACATCACCATGTACCGCGACGACCTGCGCACCCAGCCGACCCGCGCCCCGGAGCCGATGAGCGTGCCCGAGGAGGGCATCGACGGCAAGGTGGTGGTCCTGGTCGACGACGTGCTCTACTCCGGCCGTACCGTCCGCGCGGCGCTCGACTCGCTGGCCGACCTCGGCCGTCCGCGCACCGTCCGCCTCGCCGTCCTCGTCGACCGAGGTCACCGGGAGCTGCCCATCCGGGCCGACTACGTCGGCAAGAACCTCCCCACCTCGAGGTCCGAGCGGGTCATGGTGCGGCTCTCGGCCACCGACGACGTCGAGGGGGTGTGGATCGCGTGAAGCACCTGCTCTCCATCGCCGACCTCACCGCCGAGGAGATCACCGCCATCCTCGACACGGCCGTCTCGATGCACGAGGTGCAGGACCGCCAGGTCAAGAAGCTCCCGACGCTGCGCGGCCGCACCATCATCAACTTCTTCTTCGAGGACTCCACCCGCACCCGGGCCTCCTTCGAGATCGCCGGGAAGTGGATGAGCGCCGACACGATCAACCTCACCGGCAAGGGCACGTCGGTCTCCAAGGGTGAGTCGCTGCGCGACACCGTTCTCACGATCGACGCCATGGGTGTCGATATGATGATCATCCGGCACCCGGCGAGCGGCGCCCCGGCGCAGATCGCGGATTGGACCTCGTGCTCTATCGTCAACGCGGGCGACGGCACGCATGAGCACCCCAGCCAGGCGCTGCTCGACGCCTATACGCTCCGCAAGGCGCTCGGCGACCTCGCCGGGCGGCACGTCGCCATCGTCGGCGACCTCACGCACTCCCGGGTGCTGCGCTCCAACCTGCTGTGCCTGCGTGCCCTCGGGGCGCACATCACCCTGGTGGCGCCGCCGACGCTCATGCCCAGCGGCGTCTCCGGCTGGGCCGAGGCGGACGGCTTCGACGTGTCCTACGACCTCGACGCCGTGCTGCCGCAGGTCGACGCGGTGATGATGCTGCGGGTCCAGCGCGAGCGGATGAGCGGCGGCTACTTCCCGACCGCCAAGGAGTATGCCGTCACCTACGGACTCACGCCGCGCCGCCTCGGCCTCCTCCCGGACCACGCGGTGATCTGCCACCCCGGCCCGATGAACCGCGGCCTGGAGATCTCGGCGGACGCGGCGGACTTCGCCCGCTCGCTGGTCCTGGACCAGGTGAGCGCGGGTGTCGCCGTGCGCATGTCGATCCTCTACCACCTCCTCGTCGGCGAAGGAGACACACTGTGAGCGCCACGCCCCCCATCCTCATCCAGGGCGCCGACGTCGTCGGGGAGGGGACCGCGGACGTGCTCGTCGTCGACGGCACCATCCGCGCCGCCGGGCCGGACGCCGCCTCGGACGCGCCCCAGGAGACACAGCGGCTGGACGCCGACGGGCTCGTGCTCCTTCCGGGACTGGTCGACCTGCACACGCACCTCCGGGAGCCGGGCCGCGAGGACGCCGAGACCGTCGAGACCGGCTCCCAGGCAGCAGCGGTCGGCGGCTTCACCGCCGTGCTCGCCATGGCCAACACCACCCCGGTGACCGACTCCGCCGAGGTCGCCGAGACGGTGCTCGACCTGGGGCGACGCGCCGGGTATGTCGACGTGCGCCCGGTCGGCGCCGTCACCAAGGGCCTGGCCGGGGAGGAGCTCGCCGAGCTCGGGCTCATGGCCCGGTCCCGCGCCCGGGTCCGGGTCTTCTCCGACGACGGCAGATGCGTGCACGACGCACGGCTCATGCGCCGTGCGCTGGAGTACGTCAAGGCCTTCGACGGGGTGGTGTCCCAGCACAGTCAGGACCCCCGGCTCGCCGACGGCACGGCCTGCTGCCACGAGGGTGAGCTCTCCGGCCGGCTGGGGCTGCCCGGGTGGCCGTCGGTCGCCGAGGAGACCATCGTGGCGCGCGACGTGATGCTGGCCCGGCACACCGGCTCCCGGGTCCACGTGGCGCACGTCTCGACTGCGGGCAGCGTCGAGGTGATCCGCTGGGCCAAGGCCCAGGGCATCGACGTCACGGCCGAGGTCACGCCGCACCACCTCATGCTGACCCAGGACCTGCTCACGGGCTACGACCCGACCTTCAAGGTCAACCCGCCGCTGCGCCCGACGGAGGACACGCTCGCCCTGCGCGAGGCGCTGGCCGACGGCACCATCGACGCGGTCGCCACCGACCACGCACCGCACGTCCGGCAGGACAAGGAGCACGCCTTCGCCGACGCGGCCTTCGGCATGCTCGGCCTGGAGACGGCGCTGCCGGTGGTGTCGACCGTCATGGTCGCCGAGGGGCGCATGGGATGGACCGACGTGGCCCGCGCGATGTCCTCGGCACCGGCCCGGATCGCGCGGCTCACCGACCAGGGTCAGGGCATCCGGCCGGGCGCCCCGGCCAACCTCACGCTGGTGGACCCGACCCGCACCACGACCGTCGACCGGGCCCGGTCCCGGTCGCTCGCCCGCAACAACCCCTGGCACGGTCGGCAGCTGACCGGAGCCGTCCACCTGACCATGCTCCGCGGTGCCGTGACGCAGCGCGAGGGTCTGGTCTGGGGGGATGAGGAGCGGTGACGACAGTGCGAGGACACGAGCGAAGGATGAGCGAGGCCCCGGAGCACCGAGGAACGCGACCACGAGGAAGACGTATGACGAGCACACCCACGCCTGCCCTCCTCGTCCTCGAGGACGGCCGCACCTTCCGTGGCGAGGCCTACGGCGCCACCGGCCAGACGGTGGGCGAGGCGGTGTTCTGCACCGGCATGACCGGCTACCAGGAGACCCTGACCGATCCGTCCTACCACCGGCAGGTCGTCGTGATGACCGCCCCGCATATCGGCAACACCGGGGTCAACACCACCGACATGGAGAGCCAGCGGATCTGGGTCGCGGGGTACGTCGTCCGCGACCCCGCCTTGCGCCCGTCCAACTGGCGCTCCCAGGGAGACCTGCAGGAGGCGCTGGAGCACGCCGGTGTCGTCGGCATCAGTGGGGTCGACACCCGGGCGCTGACCCGTCACCTGCGCGACCGCGGCGCGATGCGCGTCGGCATCTTCTCCGGCCAGGCCGCCGCCGCCTCTGCCGACGAGCTGCTCCGCACCGTCACGGAGGCGCCCCGGATGGCCGGCTCGGCGCTCGCGGCGGAGGTCTCCACCCCCGAGGCGTATGTCGTGTCCCCGCCCGAGGGGACCGCGACGCGGTTCCGCGTGGCGGCGCTCGATCTGGGCATCAAGGGGATGACGCCCGCACTCATGGCGGAGCGCGGCATCGAGGTCCACGTGGTGCCGAGCCGGACCACCGCCGAGGAGCTGCTGGCCCTGGAGCCGGACGGTGTCTTCTTCTCCAACGGACCCGGTGACCCGGCGACCGCGGAGCACGAGGTCGAGCTGCTGCGGGAGGTCCTCGGACACCGCATCCCGTTCTTCGGGATCTGCTTCGGCAACCAGCTGCTGGGCCGAGCCCTGGGGCTGGGCACCTACAAGCTGGCCTTCGGCCACCGCGGCATCAACCAACCGGTGCTCGACCGCACCACGGGCAAGGTCGAGGTCACCAGCCACAACCACGGCTTCGCCATCGCCTGGCCCGAGGGGGTCCCGACCGACGAGCCGGCCCAGACCCCCTACGGCCCGGTCCGCTGCGACCACGTCGCGCTCAACGACGACGTGGTCGAAGGGCTGTCCTGCGTCGACGTGCCCGCCTTCAGCGTGCAGTACCACCCTGAGGCCGCCGCCGGGCCGCACGACGCCGAGTATCTCTTCGACCGCTTCGTCGACCTGTTGGAACGGCATACCGGTGCCGCCGCCACGAGCACCCACCCCACCCAGGAGACCTCCGCCTCCGCCACCCCGTCCCAGGAGTCCTGAGCGTGCCCAAGCGCGACGACATCAGCAGCGTCCTCGTCATCGGGTCCGGCCCGATCGTCATCGGCCAGGCCGCGGAGTTCGACTACTCGGGCACCCAGGCCTGCCGCGTCCTGCGCGAGGAGGGCATCCGGGTCGTCCTCGTCAACTCCAACCCGGCGACGATCATGACCGACCCCGGCGTGGCCGACGCGACCTATGTCGAGCCGATCACCCCGGAGATCGTCGAGTCGATCATCGAGCGCGAGCGCCCCGACGCCGTGCTCGCCACCCTCGGCGGGCAGACCGCCCTCAACACGGCGATCGCGCTGCACGAGTCGGGCGCGCTGGAGCGGCTGGGCGCACCGCTCATCGGCGCCAACGTCGAGGCGATCCAGCTCGGCGAGGACCGGCAGGCCTTCAAGGGTGTCGTCGAGCGCTGCGGCGCCGAGTCGGCCCGGTCGGCCATCTGCCACACGATGGAGGAGGTCCTCGCCGCGGCGAACGACCTCGGCTACCCGGTCGTCGTGCGCCCGTCCTTCACCATGGGTGGCCTGGGCTCCGGCTTCGCCCACGACGAGGAGAGCCTGCGCCGGATCGCCGGAGCCGGCCTGCAGGACAGCCCGACCACCGAGGTGCTCCTCGAGGAGTCGATCCTGGGGTGGAAGGAGTACGAGCTCGAGGTCATGCGCGACCGCGCCGACAACGTCGTGGTCGTCTGCTCGATCGAGAACCTCGACCCCATGGGGGTGCACACCGGTGACTCCATCACCGTCGCCCCGGCCATGACCCTCACCGACCGGGAGTACCAGCGGCTGCGGGACATCGGTATCGCGGTGATCCGCGAGGTCGGTGTCGACACCGGCGGCTGCAACATCCAGTTCGCGGTCAACCCCGAGGACGGCCGCATCATCGTCATCGAGATGAACCCCCGGGTGTCCCGCTCCTCGGCGCTCGCCTCCAAGGCCACGGGCTTCCCGATCGCCAAGATCGCCGCCAAGATGGCGCTGGGCTACACCCTCGACGAGGTGCCCAACGACATTACCCGCCAGACGCCGGCGAGCTTCGAGCCGACGCTCGACTACGTCGTCGTCAAGGTGCCCCGCTTCGCCTTCGAGAAGTTCCCGCTCGCCGACGCGACGCTGACGACGACGATGAAGTCGGTGGGGGAGGCGATGTCCCTCGGCCGCAACTTCACCGAGGCGCTGCAGAAGGCCCTGCGCTCGACCGAGGCCAAGCACACGGCCTTCCACTGGCGCGAGGAGGAGATGCCGACCCGGGAGATGGCGCTGGCCCTCCTCGACCAGGCGCGGATCCCGACCGATGGCCGGCTCGTGCTCGTGCAGCAGGCCATGCGCGGCGGCGTGAGCGTCTCCGAGGTGCACGACGCGACGGGGATCGACCCGTGGTTCCTCGACCAGATCGAGCTCATCAACGCCATCGCCGCCCAGGTCCGGGACCAGGCCCGCGCTTCTGCCGGTGGGCAGCTCACGCCCGAGCTGCTCCGGCTGGCCAAGCGGCACGGCTTCTCCGACGTCCAGCTCGCGCAGCTCACCGGTCTCAAGGAGGCGGTCGTGCGCGGCGTCCGGCACGCGCTCGGGGTGCGCCCGGTCTACAAGACCGTCGACACCTGCGCCGGCGAGTTCGCGGCGGAGACGCCCTACCACTACTCCTCCTACGACGAGGAGACCGAGGTCGCGCCGCGGGAGCGTCCGGCCGTCCTCATCCTCGGCTCGGGGCCCAACCGGATCGGGCAGGGCATCGAGTTCGACTACTCGTGCGTGCACGCCTCGCTCACCCTGCGCGAGCACGGCTTCGACACGGTCATGGTCAACTGCAACCCCGAGACGGTCTCTACCGACTACGACACCTCCAGCCGGCTCTACTTCGAGCCGCTCACCCTCGAGGACGTCCTCGAGGTCGTGCACGCGGAGCGGCAGGCCGGCCCGCTGGGCGGGGTGATCGTGCAGCTCGGCGGGCAGACGCCGCTCGGCCTCGCCGCGGCGCTCAAGGCCGAGGGGGTGCCGATCGTCGGCACCTCCCCGGAGGCGATCCACCTCGCTGAGGACCGTGGGGCCTTCGGCCGGGTGCTCGCCGAGACCGGCCTCACCGCGCCCCGACACGGCACCGCATACTCCGTCGAGGACGCGCTCGACGTGGCGCACGAGATCGGCTACCCCGTGCTCGTGCGTCCGTCCTACGTGCTCGGCGGCCGCGGTATGGAGATCGTCTACGACGACGACTCCCTCACCTCCTACGTCGGCCGGGCGACGGCGGCGAGCGACGACGAGGCGCACCCGGTCCTCATCGACCGCTTCCTCGACACCGCGGTCGAGATCGACATCGACGCGCTCTACGACGGCACCGAGCTCTACGTCGGCGGCATCATGGAGCACATCGAGGAGGCCGGCATCCATTCCGGCGACTCGGCCTGCGTGCTGCCGCCGTTCACCCTGGGCCGCTCCGAGCTGGAGGCGGTGCGCGAGGCGACCCGCGCGCTCGCGGACGCGATCGGCGTGCGCGGGCTCATCAACGTCCAGTTCGCCCTCGCCCAGGACGTCCTCTACGTCCTGGAGGCCAACCCGCGCGCCAGCCGCACCGTGCCCTTCGTCGCCAAGGCCACGGGCGTGCCGCTCGCCCAGGCCGCGGCGCGGGTCATGCTCGGCGCCAGCATCTCCGAGCTGCGGACCGAGGGCGTGCTGCCCCACGACGTGGATGGCGGTGCCCTTCCGGCGGACGCTCCGTTCTCGGTCAAGGAGGCGATCCTGCCGTTCCGTCGGTTCCGCACCCAGACCGGCCAGGCCATCGACTCGATCCTCGGTCCGGAGATGCGCTCGACCGGCGAGGTCATGGGCATCGACGCGGCGTTCGGGGCCGCCTTCGCCAAGAGCCAGCTGCGGGCAGGCTCGAGCCTGCCGACCGAGGGCACGGTCTTCGTCTCCGTCGCCAACCGGGACAAGCGCTCGATGATCTTCCCGATCAAGCGGCTGGTCGACCTCGGCTTCTCCGTGCTCGCCACGGAGGGCACCGCCGACGTGCTGCGGCGCAACGGCATCCCCGCCGAGGTGGTGCGCAAGCACAGCGAGGGGCAGCGTCTGCAGGCGCCGGGCGCCGACGCCGTCAGCGGAGACGGCACCGACGTCGTCGAGACCATCGTCGACCGGATCGCCGCCGGGGGGGTCGACATGGTCATCAACACCCCGTCCGGGCGCGACGCGCGGGCCGACGGGTATGCCATCCGTGCCGCCACCACCTCGCTGGACAAGCCCATCATCACCACGGTGCAGCAGCTGTCCGTCGCCGTGCTCGGGATCGAGGCCATGCGGCAGGGGCCACTGGGCGTCGCCCCACTGCAGGAGCACGCCCGCGCCCTCGACCTCTACGGCCGGGTCGGCGCGACCGGGTGAGCGGTGGGGCGGTGCTCGGCCGGTCACCCCGTCGCGTCGTCGACGGGCAGGTCACGCTCGTGCGGGCGACCGGGACCTACGACGTCGTGAGCCTGGCCGTCCCCGCCGACCCGGCGTGGGACGGGTGCCGTCCGGGGCAGCTCGTGGTCCTGCCTGCCGACCCGGCGGAGGGGCAGCTGCTCCCCGCGGTGCACTGGGTGGCCGGGGTCACTCTCGATCCGGTCCACGGCACGTCCGTCGATCTCGTGCTCGAGGAGGGGCACGGACTGGTGACCGGTGCCCGGCTGCGGCTCCTCGCCCCGCTGGGGCAGGGCTTCTCGCTGCCTCGTCAGCCGGTCCCCACGCTTCTCGTCGGACACGAAAGGTCCGCCGTGCCGCTGCGCTGGCTCAGCACGCTGCTGCGCGACCGAGGCTGCCCCGCGCACGTCGTCCTGTCCGCAGACGACCCCGATCGCCATCTCGACCTCCCGGCTCTGCGGCGCGGGGCTGCGTCCCTCGTGCTGACCTCCCCGTCCCAGGTCGGATCCGCCGTGGCCCGTGCGCTCGACGGGGCCGACGCGGACCGGGCCGAGGCCCCCGCCGTGGTCTTCGCCTCCGGTCCCCGACGGGTGCTGGACCAGGTGGTCCCGGTGGCCGTCGCGGCCGGTCGGCCGGTGCGGATGACGGCGCTCGACCCTGGCTCCGGTGTCGTGTGCGGCACCGGAGTGTGCGGGCAGTGCGACGTCGTGGTGGAGGACGGTCGCGGCGCCCGGGCGCTGCGCGCGTGCCTCGAGGGCCCGGTGGTCCCGGGGGAGTGGTGGCTCGATGCGGCGCGGTGAGCGGCTGCCGGTCCTCTGGCTCGCGCCCGGGGCGGTCAGTGACCCACGAGGCCTGCTGCGGTTCGGGCCGCTCGACGACGTGCTCGTGCCGGTCGGTCCGGTCGTCCTGGATGGCCGCACCGCTCGCGGGGGACGGACGGTGCACGCCGTGGGCGTCGGAGGGGTCGAGCACGCCGGCGCCCCGGGCATCGACCTGACCTCGGCGATCGACCGGCTGCGCTGGGCGGCGGGGCGCTCCCTGCGGGCGGCGGTCTGCGTCCGCGGCGGCGCACCGGGGGAGGCGGCCGCGGTGGTCGGCAGGCTGTGCCGCAGCCTCGAAGGCGATGCCGTCGGCGCCGTGGAGGTCGACCTGCGGGGAGGCGACGACCAGCACGCCCTCAAGGTGCTCGCGCGGGTGCGGGAGGAGGCGCCGCGTGACCTGCTCCTGCTGGCGCGGCTGTCCGCGCTGCAGCCCGACCTGGTCGCGGTGGCCCGCGGGGCGGTGGCCGGGGGCGCTGGGGCGCTGGTCGTGTGCGGTTCCGTCCCCCTGGCGCCCGGCCGGTGGTGGTCCGGACCGTCGACCGCGGCGGTCTGCCGGGCTGGTGTGCGGGCTCTGGCCGAGGCCGCCGCCGAGCAACGCTGGCCCGCCGTCCCCCTCGTCGCCGCCGGAGGTGTCCACGACGCCGCCAGCGCTCGCGCTGCTCTCGGCGCCGGTGCCGGCTCGGTGATGCTCGGCACGGCGCTGTGGGCCGACCCCACCCTGCTGCACCGCCTGCAGGGCGAGCTCGCCATGCAGGCCGACCGCCACCCACCGGAGGAGAAGACATGACCGCGACCCGCTTCGGCGACCGTCTCACGCGGGCGATCGCCGCCCACGGCCCGCTCTGCGTCGGCCTTGACCCGCACGCCCGGCTCCTCGCCGACTGGGGCCTGCCCGACAGCGCGGCCGGGGTCCGGGACTTCTCCGCTCGGGTGCTCGACGCCGCCGCGGGGCGCTGCGCGGCGGTCAAACCGCAGGCGGCCTTCTTCGAGCGCCACGGGTCGGCCGGGGTGGCGGTGCTGGAAGAGGTGCTCGCCGGATGCCGCGAGCGCGGCCTGCTCAGCGTCCTCGACGCCAAGCGCGGCGACATCGGGTCGACGATGGACGGGTATGCCGAGGCCTACCTCTCCGAGCGCTCCCCCCTGGCCGCCGACTCGGTCACCCTGAGTCCTTACCTGGGGTATGCGCCGCTCCGCCCAGCGGTCGAGATGGCGCGGGCCTCAGGTCGGGGGGTGTGGGTGCTGGTCCGCACCTCGAACCCCGAGGGAGGGCAGGTGCAGGAGGCGGGTTCTCCGACCGTCGCGCAGCGCGTCCTCGCCGAGGTCGCCCGGGACAACGCCGGTCAGCTCGCCTGCGGTGACGTCGGCGTGGTCGTCGGTGCCACCGTCGACGTCGCGGCCGCCGGGCTCGATCTGGCCGCGTCGCGGGCACCGGTCCTGGCCCCGGGGGTGGGTGCCCAGGGCGCCGACGCCGCGGACGTCGCGCGACGCTTCTCCGGGTGCGCCGGGCGCGTGCTCGTGCCGGTGAGCAGGGGTGTGCTGACGGCCGGCCCGGAGGCGGGGGCCCTGGCCACGGCGGTGGACGGGTGGACGCAGCGGCTGCGCTCCGCGCTCAGGCCCTGAGCAGGCGGGCAGGGTTGGCAGAGCGCCGACCGGATCGCTATGTTCGACGCAGCAGGGTTCACCTGCGACGACCGACAAGGAGTAGGACCGTGGCCCTTCCCGAGCTGACGCCCGAGCAGCGCGCCGACGCGCTGGCCAAGGCGGCCGCCGCTCGACGCGAGCGCGCAGCCGTCAAGAACCGCCTGAAGAACGCCCAGGGCTCTCTCCAGGACGTCATCGCCGAGGGCAAGGAGAACGACGTCATCGGCAAGATGAAGGTCTCGGCGCTGCTGGAGTCCATGCCCGGCGTCGGTCGGGTGCGGGCCCGGCAGCTGATGGAGGAGATCGGGATCTCCGAGAGCCGGCGGGTCCGCGGGCTGGGCGCCAACCAGGTGCACCAGCTCCTCGAGCACTTCGACGGCCGCTGAGCGCGCAGGCAGCGCACGGTCGCCCGCGTCCTGCAGGACCGGCCGGCGGGCGCCTCGTGGTGCTCGCCGGGCCGACGGCGGTCGGTAAGGGGACGGTCGCCGCCCACGTCCGCGAGCACCATCCGGAGGTCTGGCTCTCGGTGTCCGCCACGACCCGGCGGCCCCGACCGGGGGAGGTGGACGGGGAGCACTACTTCTTCGTCGACGACCGGGAGTTCGACCGCCTCGAGCAGGAGGGGCAGCTGCTGGAGTGGGCCACGGTGCACGGACGGGCCCGCTACGGCACCCCGCGTGGTCCGGTGGAGGACTCCCTGGCCGCCGGACGCCCCACGATGCTGGAGATCGATCTGCAGGGTGCCCGCCAGGTCCGGGCCGCCATGCCGGAGGCGTTCTTCGTCTTCCTGGCCCCGCCCTCGTGGGACGAGCTGGTGCAGCGGCTGGTCGGTCGCGGCACCGAGTCCGAGGCGGAGCGCACCCGTCGGCTCCAGACCGCGCGGACCGAGCTGGCTGCCGCTCCGGAGTTCGATGTGACCATCGTCAACGACGATGTCGCCCGGGCCTCCGCGGAACTCGTATCATTGATGGTCGACCCCCAAGCGAAGGACTGAGACGAACGTGAGTGGAACCGGCACCATCGCCCACCCCGACGGCATTACCAACCCGCCGATCGACAGCCTGCTCCAGCGGGCGGACAGCAAGTACGCCCTGGTGATCTACGCCGCGAAGCGGGCCCGCCAAATCAACGCCTACTACGCCCAGCTCAGCGAGGGCCTGCTGGAGTACGTCGGCCCGCTCGTCGAGGCGGACGCCACCGACAAGCCGCTGTCGATCGCCCTCCACGAGGTCGACCAGGGCAAGCTGCACACGAGCTCCCCGGAGAGCTGACCCGGCGACGTCGGCGACAGGCCTGCGACCCATGCGCATCGTGCTCGGCGTGGCCGGGGGAATCGCCGCCTACAAGGCCTGCTCGGTGCTGCGCCTGCTCACCGAGGCGGGTCACGAGGTCACGGTCGTGCCCACCGGGGCGGCCCTGCACTTCGTCGGTGCCGCCACCTGGGAGGCGCTGAGCGGCCGCGCCGTCTCCGCGGAGGTCTGGGACGACGTGCCGTCCGTCCCGCACGTCCGGCTCGGTCAGCAGGCCGATCTGGTCCTGGTCGCTCCGGCGACCGCGGACCTGCTGGCCCGTGCCGCGCACGGGCTCGCCGATGACCTGCTGACCAACACCCTGCTCACGGCCCGCTGCCCGGTCGTGCTGGCGCCGGCCATGCACACCGAGATGTGGACCCACCCGGCGACCGTCGCCAACGTCGCGCAGCTGAGAGAGCGCGGGGTCAGCGTCGTCGAGCCCGCGTCGGGGCGGCTCACGGGAACCGACACCGGACCAGGGCGGCTTCCCGAGCCGGAGGAGATCGTGGCCGCGGCCCTCGCCGCGGTGGACCGGGAGCAGATGACGGCGGCCGGCGGCGCGGGTGACCTCGCCGGGCGGCACGTCGTCGTGTCGGCCGGGGGCACGCGGGAGCCGCTGGACCCGGTCCGCTTCCTCGGCAACCGGTCCTCCGGCAAGCAGGGGTATGCCGTCGCCGCTGCGGCGGCGCGCCGGGGCGCCCGCGTGAGCCTGGTCAGCGCCAACGTCGCGCTGCCGGCGCCGGAGGGGTGCGACGTGGTGCCGGTCGAGACCGCGCTGGAGCTGCAGGAGGCGCTGGGCGCTCTCGTCGGCGCCGGGGTGGACGCCGTCGTCATGGCGGCTGCGGTCGCGGACTTCCGACCGGCGACCTACGCCGACACCAAGATCAAGAAGTCGCACGCCGACGGGGAGGAGAGCTCGGCGCCCATGATCGAGCTGGTCCGCAACCCCGACATCCTGGCCGGCCTGGTGCGCTCCCGGGGTGACGCCGCCCGGCCCTTCCTCGTCGGGTTCGCCGCCGAGACGGGCGATGCCACCGGCGGCGTCCTCCAGTTGGCGCGCGCCAAGCTGGAGCGCAAGGGGTGCGACCTGCTCGTCGCCAACGAGGTCGGGGTCGACACCACCTTCGGTCAGGACGACAGCACGGCGCACCTGCTGTGGCCCGGACAGGCCGACGACGCCGTCGTCACCGTGGGGCCCGGACCGAAGCGGGACGTCGCCGAGGCGATCTGGGACGCCGTGGCGCCGGCCCTGCCCTGAACCAGGTCTGTCGCCCCTCGGCCGTAGACTCG
The DNA here is from genome assembly GCF_059025165.1 of Serinicoccus sp. JS2-9. Taxonomy (NCBI): domain Bacteria; kingdom Bacillati; phylum Actinomycetota; class Actinomycetes; order Micrococcales; family Ornithinimicrobiaceae; genus Serinicoccus; species Serinicoccus sp. JS2-9. The sequence goes on along the minus strand of NZ_CM180091.1, from coordinate 2,724,592 downwards.
CGACAGCCAGCAGCCGCTGCACCGCACTCCGTGTGCCACCCCGCGAAGGAGCCTCATCGCATGACCCGTCTGTTCACGTCCGAGTCCGTCACCGAGGGGCACCCGGACAAGATCTGCGACCAGATCAGCGACGCGATCCTCGACGACCTGCTCCGCCAGGACCCGCAGTCGCGCGTGGCGGTGGAGACCATGGTGACGACCGGGCTGGTGCACGTCGCCGGAGAGGTCCGCACGGACGGCTACGCCAACATCGCCCAGCTGGTCCGGGAGACGATCCTCGAGATCGGCTACGACAACTCGCACAAGGGCTTCGACGGTCGCACCTGCGGCGTCGAGATCTCCATCGGTGACCAGTCGATCGACATCGCGACGGGGGTCGACGACGCGGTGTCCACCCGTGGTGACGACGGCGCGCACGACTACGACCACCAAGGAGCAGGGGACCAGGGGCTCATGTTCGGCTACGCGTGCGACGACACGCCCGAGCTGATGCCGCTGCCCATCTTCCTGGCGCACCGGCTGGCCGAGCAGCTCAGCACCGTCCGCACCTCGGGAGAGCTCGACTACCTCCGCCCGGACGGCAAGACGCAGGTGACCATCGCCTATGACGGGGACCGGGCGGTGCGGCTCGACACGGTGGTGCTCTCCACGCAGCACGCGACGGGGATCGACCTCGAGGAGCAGCTCACCCCCGACATCCGCGAGCGTGTCATCACGCCGGTGCTGGCGGCGGCGCACGAGGCCGGCGTCGACCTCAAGACCGATGGCTACCGCATGCTCGTCAACCCCACCGGAGTCTTCACCATCGGTGGGCCCATGGGGGACGCCGGGTTGACCGGCCGCAAGGTCATCGTCGACACCTACGGTGGCATGGCCCGGCACGGGGGCGGGGCGTTCTCCGGCAAGGACCCCTCCAAGGTGGACCGCAGCGCCACGTATGCCATGCGCTGGGTGGCCAAGAACGTCGTGGCCGCGGGGCTGGCACGCCGGTGCGAGATCCAGGTCGCCTACGCTATCGGCTACCCCCGCCCCGTCGGCCTCTACGTCGAGACCTTCGGCACCGAGGCGGTCCCGGTCGACACCATCCAGCGCGCCGTCACCGAGGTCTTCGACCTGCGGCCCGCCGCCCTCGTGGACCAGCTCGACCTGCTGCGACCGATCTATCGGCCCACCGCGGCCTACGGGCACTTCGGCCGCACCAGCGCCCCAGGCGTGGAGGATGCCTTCACCTGGGAGCGGCTGGATCGGGTCGACGCTCTGCGCGCGGCGGTGTGACCCCGGAGTCGCCCGAGGCCGACGCGCCCGGGAGGGGCGAGCAGCTCGAGCTGGTGCCCGCTCCCTGCCCGCGGCGGCGGCGGGCGGGCCCCGCCTCCGATCGACCGCTCGCGGAGCGGGCACCGGTGGCCACGGTCGCCGTCGACACGCCGCTGGCGCACCTCGACCGGCCGTTCGAGTACGCCGTACCCGCCGACCTGGACGCGGCTGCGGTGCCAGGCGCGCGGGTCCGGGTCCGACTCGCTGGTCGGGACCACGACGGGTTCCTGCTCGGGCGGGCCGACGAGGCAGAGCACAGCGGTCGGCTGACGCCGCTGCGCTCGGTCGTGAGCCCGGAGCCCGTGCTGACCCCGCACGTCGCGGAGCTGGCGCGGGCGGTGGCCGACCACTACGGCGGCACGCTGTCCGACACGCTCCGGCTGGCCGTCCCGGCGCGCCACGCGCGCGCCGAGCGTTCGGTGCCTGGCGGCCCAGGAGGCGGCCCCGAGGAGGACCTTGAGTCCACGGAGGCAGCCTCGGCCCCACGGTCGGAGCGTGACCCCGCAGCCCGCACCGAGGAGCGGCGCCACCCGGCGGCGTGGGAGGCCTACCCGGCCGGAGGTGCGCTCCTGCGGCGGCTTCGCGGAGGAGAGGCGCCGGCGGCGTCCTGGCTGGCGCTGCCGACCCGACGTCCCGGTGCGGACTGGCCCGACGCGGTAGCGGATGCGGTCGCCGCCACCGTGGACGGGGGCCGCGGGGCTCTCGTGGTGGTCCCGGACCGGCGCGACGTCGACCGCGTGCTGACCGCTCTGGAGCAGGTGGTCGCGGACGATGATGTGGTGCGCCTCACGGCCGACCTCGGGCCGGAGGCGAGGTACCGCGCGTTCCTCCGGGTCCTGCGCGGGCAGGCGCCGGTGGTCGTCGGCACCCGGGCCAGCGCTTTCGCCCCCGTCCGCGACCTCGGCCTGCTGGTGTGCTGGGACGAGGGCGACGACCTCCACCACGAGCCGCGGGCCCCCTACCCGCACGTCCGTGAGGTGCTCCGGCTTCGGGCCGAGCAGGAGGGAGCCGCCCTGCTGCTCGGCGGCTACGCCCGCAGCGTCGCCGTGCAGGCCTGGGTGGCCGCCGGCGCGGTCGCGTCGGTGGTGTCCCGGGCCGATACTCTCCGCGCGTGTGCGCCCCGGGTGGTGGTGGCCGGGGAGGGCCACCAGCAGGACCGCGACCCGGCGGCCCGGACGGCCCGCATCCCCAGCCTGGCGTGGCGGACCCTCAAGGCGGGGCTCGAGGCGGGCCCGGTGCTGGTCCAGGTGCCGCGGCAGGGGTATGTCGTGGGGTTGGCCTGCCAGGACTGCCGCACGCAGGTGCGCTGCGTCCGGTGCCAGGGTCCGGTCGGAAGCCCGGGCTCGGGCGGCGTGGCCGCGTGCCGATGGTGCGGTGCCGAGGCGGTGGGTGAGCGGCAGTGCCTCGGGTGCGGATCCACCCGCACCCGGGTGACGGGGGTCGGTGAACGACGGACCGCCGAGGAGCTGGGCCGAGCCTTCCCGGGGGTCAGCGTCATCAGCTCCGGCGGTGACCACGTCGTGCCCGAGGTCGACGAGGCACCGGCACTCGTGGTGGCAACCCCAGGAGCCGAGCCGTGGTGCCCCGCCGGCTATGCGGCGGTCGCGCTGCTCGACGGCTGGCGCCTGCTGGAGCGGGCCTCGCTGGAGGCCCAGCCTGAGGCGCTGCGTCGCTGGTGCACGGCGGCGGCCCTGGCCCGGACCACTCGGCACGGTGCATCGGTGGTGCTCGCCGGGGTCCCCCCACATGCGTCCATCCCGGCGGTCGAGGCCCTGGTGCGGTGGGATCCGGCCTGGCTGGCCGCGCGCGAGCTCGCTGAACGGGTCGAGCTGGGTCTCCCACCGGCCCGCCGGCACGCCGTGCTCCGCGGTGCTGGGCCAGCCGTCCGCGAGGTGGCGACGGCCATCGCAGCCACCGGGCAGGAGGTGCTGGGCAGCGGCTCAGGATCCGCTCAGGACGGCGGTGGCCCCGCGGCCTGGGCGACCGTGGCCGAGACGAGTCCGGGGAGCCTCGCGGGCGCCGTGCGCCGCGTCCGGGCCGAGCGCAGCGCGCGCAAGGCCACCGAGGCCGTCCGGATCGTCGTGGAGGCCGAGGACCCGCTCAGGTGAGCGCCTTCGGGGTGGCGGTCGGATTGACGTAGCGTCACCGCTACGTAAGTCTCAAAAGGGTAACGATCACGTCACCGTGTGGGCACGACAGTGGCATCGCACGCGGGCGCATGCCTAAATTTCATCTCGTAACCCCAGGTGCGTCGTCGCGCTGGGTCAGGCCGGGACGGCCCGACTCCCCGGACGATGCCCATTCACTAGGAGGAACATTGAAGATCAGGCGCGCGACCATGGCCGTCGTGGCGGCCGGTGCCCTGGCGCTGGCCGGCTGCACGTCCGACACGGGTACTGACGACGACACCGCTGCCGAGGGCGGCTCCGACGAGGGTGACGGTGCCGACGAGAGCGCCGCTGCCGGTGACGACTCGGGCGAGACCTCGGGTGACGACATGGGTGGCGAGACCGGCTCCACCGCCAAGGCGGACCTCGGTGACATCACCACCAACGACGACTCCGTCTCGTTCTCCAGCGGTGCCGAGGAGTACAACGCCTTCAACGGCGACACCTCCGCGACCAACTCGACCTACAACTCGGTCGTCAACAACCAGCTCCAGGAGAGCTTCTGGTACTGGGGCACCGACGGCACGATCTACCCGAACGAGCACTTCGGCTCCTACGAGCAGACCTCTGAGGACCCGCTGACCGTCGAGTACACCATCTCCGACGACGCCGTCTGGTCCGACGGCACGCCGGTCACCGCGAACGACTACCTGCTCGAGTGGGCCTCCTCGAACCCGGAGGGCCTGGGCGGTGCCGACGCGCTCGGCTTCGACCCGGTGTCGGACACCTTTGGCAAGTACGTCCCCGAGGCTCCGGAGACCGAGCCGGGCAGCAAGACCTTCACGGTCGTCTACCCCGAGCCCTACCCGGACTGGGAGCTCGTCGTCGCGGCCGCGAAGCCCTCGCACGTCGCCGCCGAGCAGGCCGGCCTCGAGCCGGACGCCCTGGCGCAGGCCATCCTCGACGGTGAGACCGAGACGGTCGCCGAGGTTTCGGAGTTCTGGAACACCGGCTGGCTCTTCCCCGACTACCAGATCGAGGACGAGGCCCTGGTGCCCTCCTCCGGTCCCTACACGCTGCAGGGTGCGGCGTGGGAGACCGGCAGCCAGCTCGCGCTGGTGCCGAACGAGTCCTTCTACGGACCGGCCCCGGCGACCGGCAACCTGGTCTTCAAGTTCGCCGCCCCGGAGACCCACGTGCAGGCCCTGCAGAACGGTGACATCAACGTCATCGAGCCGCAGGCCACGGTCGACACCAAGCAGCAGCTCGAGGGCATGGGCGACTCGATCGCGGTCGAGAGCACCGACGAGATGACGTGGGAGCACCTCGACTACAACTTCGCCGAGGACTCGCCCTTCAACGACGCCAACGGTGGCCTCGCCGCCCGCGAGGCGTTCGCGATGTGCGTGCCGCGGCAGAACATCGTCGACAACCTGATCAAGCCCATCAACGAGAGCGCCGAGGTCATGAACCTCCGCGAGAAGTTCCCGTTCATGGACGACTACCAGGAGGTCGTGGACGCGGCCTACGACGGTCGCTACGACCAGGTCGACATCGAGGGCGCGGCGGCCAAGCTGGAGGAGGCCGGGCTCGAGACCCCGGTCGAGGTCCGGATCGGCTACTCCGCCCCCAACCAGCGTCGCACCGAGGAGGTCAGCGCGATCAAGGCCTCCTGTGACGAGGCGGGCTTCGAGATCGTCGACGCCGGCGACTCGACCTTCTTCGAGGCCGGTGGCCCGCTGGAGACCGGCGACTGGGAGATCGCGCTGTTCGCCTGGGCCGGTTCCGGTCAGGTGGCCTCCGGCCAGCCGATCTTCTCGACCGACGGTGGCCAGAACTTCGGTGGCTTCTCCAACGAGGAGGTCGACGCTGCCTGGGACACCCTGGCCACGTCGAACGACCCGGCGGTGCACCTGGAGCAGGTGAAGGTCATCGAGAAGCTGCTGTGGGACAACCTGCACGGCATCCCGCTCTTCGCCCACCCGGGCGTGACGGGCTACGACAGCACCCTGGAGAACGTCATGCCGACGTCCGTCCAGACCGGTGTCTCGTGGAACGCCGAGCAGTGGGTGCGCGCCAGCTGACGCTGGACGCTCCCCGTCCGTCGCGCCGGCTCCTGGCCGGTCACGACGACTGAGGCAGCATGGGGCGGGAGGGCAACGCCCTCCCGCCCCGTCGCGCGTCCCCACCCACCGTCCCTTGCGTCGCCGGGACGCGTGCACGTCAGCGCCGACGTGACCACCCCCCCGACCGACGCGCTACAGTTCCGTCGACGCCACACCGCCGTGAGTCCTCAGGAAGGTTCTTCTCGTGCTCCAGTTCATCCTCCGCAGGATCGCCGTCTCGGCGCTCATCCTGTTCCTGGGATCTGTGTTGATGTACGTCCTCACGATCAACTCGGGTGATCCACTCGAGGACCTGCGCGAGTCGCGGCGGGAGAACCGTCAGCAGCTGATGGACGCGCGCACCGAGAACATGGGGCTGGATCTGCCGTGGTACCAGCGCTATCTCGGGTGGCTGTCGGGGGTGAGCCGGTGCGTCGTGCTGCAGTGCGACCTCGGGACCACCCGGGACGGTGCCAACGTCAACAGCCTGCTGCTCGACTCGGCCGGCGCCAGTCTGCGTCTGGTGACGATCGCGACCTTCCTGGCGATCTTCATCGGAGTCGCCCTCGGTGTGCTCTCGGCGATCCGGCAGTACTCCGGCTTCGACTACGTCATCACCTTCCTCGCCTTCCTCTTCTTCTCCCTGCCGGTCTTCTGGGCAGCGGTGCTGCTCAAGGACTTCGGCGCCATCCGCTTCAACAACTGGATGGCAGATCCGAGCGTGACGACGGTCGTCATGGTGGTGATCTCGCTCGTGTTCGGGTTGCTGGTCGCCTCGGTGCTGGGGGGTGACCTGCGGCGACAGGCGCTGACCTTCCTCATCACCTCGGTCGTCCTGCTCGCGGCCATCTTCTGGTTCGACCGGGTCGACTGGTGGATCTACCCGGCCCTCGGGCTGCCGCTCATCCTGCTGGGGGGCCTGGCCGCGCTCGGCTTCATGCTCGTGATGACGGTCGGTCTGCAGAACCGCAAGGTGATGTATGCCGGGCTCGTCACCGTGGCGCTCGGCCTGGTGTCCTACTTCGTGACCGGGCCGATCCTGGACGACCCGTCCAGCTGGTGGGTCATCCTGGCCCTGCTCGCCGTGACGGTCGCCGTGGGGGCCGCGGTGGGCTGGCTCATGGGGGGCTACGAGCGCCGGACCGCGATCTGGGTCTGCATCGGCACCGCCGTCGGCATGGGCTTCCTCGTCTTCATGGATCAGCTGCTCCGCGCGTGGAACGGCTTCCTGGAGATGACCGGGAACCGTCCCGTCAGCACCATCGGGGAGAACCGCATCATCCCGGAGCGCTTCGAGGGCACCTTCTGGGAGGGAGTCTTCAACTGGGGGGTGCAGCTGGTGCTCCCGACGATCGTCCTGACGCTCATCTCGATCGCCGCCTACAGCCGCTACACGCGTGGCTCGATGCTGGAGACCATCAACCAGGACTACATCCGCACCGCCCGGTCCAAGGGCCTGTCGGACCGGGTCGTCTACACCAAGCACGCGCTGCGCAACGCGCTGATCCCCATCACGACCATCGTCGCCTTCGACTTCGCCTCCCTGCTCGGCGGTGCGGTCATCACCGAGACGATCTTCGGCTGGCGCGGCCTCGGGGCGATGTTCGCCTCCGGTCTGGACCTGGTCGATCCGAACCCCGTCATGGCCTACTACCTCGTCGCAGGGGGCGCGGCGGTGCTCATGAACATGATGGCGGACATCGCCTATGCCTTCCTCGACCCGCGGATCCGGCGGTGAGCGGCATGCAGCACCCCACCGCCCCCACGACCGCCGACCACCAGCCTGGGAGGACCACCCGATGAGCGACCCCACCCGTCCGGACGAACCGGCCGACCACACCCCGGCGGCGACCAGCGTCGAGGAACGCTTCTCCGTCGAGAAGCAGCTGGACCTGTCGCAGAAGTCCTACTCGCAGGGGCAGCTCGTGCGGCGCCGGTTCTTCCGGCACCGCGGGGCCATGGTCTCGCTGGTGATGCTGCTGTTCGTCGCCGCCATGGCGTTCACCTCCATCGGCTACGGCTGGCTGCCGGGCTGGTGGGACAAGAACTACTGGGAGGCGGGGACCGCCATCGACGGTGGCGCGCCGACGTTGCGCCTGTGGCCCTTCCAGGTGGGGGAGCACCCCTTCGGCCAGGACACCATCGGCAAGGACTACTTCGCGCTGTCGATGCGCGGCACCCAGCGCTCGCTCATCGTGGCCTTCACCGTCGGGATCCTGGCGACCCTGGTCGGAACCCTCATCGGCGCGATCGCCGGTTTCTACCGCGGGTGGGTCGAGGCGATCCTCATGCGGGTGACCGACCTGTTCATCGTCATCCCGCTGCTGGTGCTGGCCGCGGTGCTGGGCAAGATGGCCGGTGGTGGCATCTGGCCCCTGGCCCTGGTCCTCAGCCTCGTGAGCTGGACCGGGCTGGCCCGGCTGGTGCGCGGCGAGGTCCTCTCGCTGCGCGAGCGCGAGTTCGTCACCGCGGCCGAGGCCATCGGCACCAACTCCGGTCGCATCATCTTCAAGCACATCCTGCCCAACACCGTCGGCACGATCATCGTCAGCGCTACGCTGACCATCGCGACCACGATCCTGCTCGAGTCGGCCCTGTCCTTCCTGGGCTTTGGGGTGCAGTCGCCAGACACCTCGCTGGGTCTGCTCATCTCGACCTACCAGAACGCCTTCCTCACCCGGCCCTGGCTGTTCTGGTGGCCGGGCCTGCTCATCCTCGCCATCGCCCTGTCCGTCAACTTCCTCGGCGACGGTCTGCGCGACGCCTTCGACCCCCGCCAGAACAGGACTGCCGACTGATGACCACGACGACGCAGAGCAACTCCGGCGAGCCCGTCTACACCGGGTCCGGCACTCCCACCGAGGGCGAGGAGGTCGTCCTCTCCTTCTCCGACGTCGATGTGCGGTTCAAGACCGAGTTCGGCAGCGTGCACGCCGTCAAGGGCGTGGACCTCCGGGTGCGCCCCGGTGAGGTCGTGGCGCTGGTCGGGGAGTCCGGCTCCGGCAAGTCGGTCACCTCGATGACCGCCATGCGGCTGCTCCCCCGCAACGCCACCATCGGTGGCCAGGTCGACGTCGCCGGGCACGAGGTGGGCCGGCTGACCGAGTCGGCGATGCGGCGGCTGCGCGGCAACGACGTCGCGATGGTCTTCCAGGAGCCGATGACGGCACTCAACCCGGTGCTGACCATCGGCACCCAGATGGTGGAGTCGATGGAGCTGCACGGCGTCGCCCGCGGCGCCAACGCGTGGTCCCGCGCCATCGAGCTCCTCGGGATGGTCGGCATACCCGAGCCCGAGCGGCAGATGAAGAAGTATCCGCACGAGCTGTCCGGTGGCCAGCGGCAGCGCGTGGTCATCGCCATCGCCATCAGCTGCGACCCCAAGGTCATCATCGCCGACGAGCCGACGACGGCGCTGGACGTCACCGTCCAGGCCGACATCCTCGACCTGCTGCGCTCCCTCAAGGACAAGCTCAACACCGGCATCCTGCTCATCACCCACAACATGGGCGTCGTCGCCGACATGGCCGACCGCGTCGCGGTGATGTTCAAGGGTGAGATCGTCGAGCGCGGGACCGCCGAGGAGGTCATCCTCCACCCTCAGCACGACTACACGCAGATGCTGCTCGGGTCCGTCCCGAGGATGGGTGCCGGGCGCGGCCAGATGGGCATCAGCGTCAACGAGCAGGTCGACGAGGACGCCCCCCTGGCGATCGAGCTGAAGAACCTCGTCATCGAGTACCAACGCCTCGGCAAGTCGCCCTTCCGCGCGGTCGACGACGTCAGCTTCGACGTGCGCAAGGGGGAGATCGTCGGCCTGGTGGGCGAGTCGGGCTCCGGCAAGAGCACCATCGGACGGTGCGCGCTGGGCCTCATCCCGGCGGCCGGGGGCGAGTTCCGCCTCCTCGGAGAGGACATCACCCAGCTCAGCCGCCGCCAGCTCAAGCCCCTGCGCAAGCGCATCGGCGTCATCTTCCAGGATCCGGCCGCCTCGCTGAACCCCAGACTGCCGATCGGCGAGTGCATCGCCGAGCCGCTCGTCGTCCACAAGGTGGGGGACCGCAAGTCGCGCGAGCAGAAGGTCTACGAGCTGCTGGACGCGGTCCACCTGCCGCGCGAGGTCTACAACCGCTATCCCCACGAGGTCTCCGGCGGGCAGCGGCAACGCATCTCCGTGGCCCGCGCGCTGACGCTGGACCCCGAGCTCCTGGTGGCCGACGAGCCGACCTCGGCGCTCGACGTGTCCGTCCAGGCCCGGGTCCTCAAGATCTTCGCCGAGCTGCAGGAGCAGTTCGGCTTCGCCTGCCTCTTCATCAGCCACGACCTGGCCGTCATCGACCTGCTGGCCCACAAGGTGGTCGTGCTCCAGAACGGCAGGGTGGTCGAGGCTGGGCCGCGGGAGCAGATCATGGAGCACCCGCAGGAGGAGTACACCCAGCGACTGATCGCCGCCGCGCCGGTGCCCGACCCCATCGAGCAGGGCCGGCGTCGGCGCGACCGGCACGAGCTGCTGCGGGAGCAGGGCGAGGAGGTCGTCGAGCTGCGGGTGGACGGCAAGAACTTCCACGAGTCCTCGGGCGAGGCAGAGGTCGTCGAGGTCGACGAGTCCGACCCCCAGCGTCGGGGCTGACCCGCCCGCGTGAGAGTCGTCTTTGCCGGCACCCCGGGCCCGGCGGTGCCCAGCCTGCGTGCCCTGCTGGCCTCCGAGCATGACGTGGTCGGGGTCCTCACCCGGCCCGATGCGCGCGCCGGCCGCGGTCGGACCCTGCGTCCCTCGCCGGTGCGCGCGGTGGCGCAGGAGCACGGCATACCCGTGGCCACCCCGCGAGGCCTGCGCGACCCCGAGGCGCAGGACCAGCTGCGCTCCTGGGCGCCTGAGGTGTGCGCGGTCGTGGCCTACGGCCAGCTGGTGCCGCCGACACTGCTGGACCTGCCCGAGCACGGCTGGATCAACCTGCACTTCTCGCTGCTGCCGGCGTGGCGGGGAGCCGCGCCCGTGCAGCACGCGGTGCGCGCCGGCGACGAGGTCACCGGCGCGGTGACCTTCGTGCTCGAGGAAGGGCTGGACACCGGCCCGGTGCTGGGTCGGCTCACCGAGACGATCCGCCCGCGGGACACCAGCGGTGACCTGCTTGCCCGGCTCGCCGTGGCGGGATCGTCGCTGCTCGTCGCGACGCTCGACGGCCTGGCGACGGGCACCCTGGTCGCCGAGCCGCAGCCGGCGGACGGGGTGAGCCTGGCGCCGAAGCTCGAGGTGGCTGATGCCCGGGTGGACTGGACCCGCCCGGGGTATGCCGTCGACCGGCTGGTCCGTGCCTGTACACCGGCGCCGGGGGCGTGGACGACCTTCCGCGGCGAGCGCCTCAAGGTGGCACCGCTGACCCCCGGTCCTGCCGACTCGGCAGGCCACGCGGCCGGGAGCGGTGCGCTCGCGCCGGGGGAGCTTCACGTCGAGCGCCGCGAGGTCCGGGTCGGCACCGCCTCGGAGCCGGTCCGGCTCGGGGAGGTCCAGCCGCAGGGGAAGCGGTCGATGCCCGCCACCGACTGGGCCCGTGGTGTGCGTCCGGAGCAAGGGGAGTGCTTCGATGCCTGAGCGGGAGCGCCGGTCAGGACGTGACGCCCCCAGGCGAGACGACGGGGGAGGGCGTGCAGGCGGCGAGGGGCGCCGTCGGGGCCCACGGCAGCGCTCCGCCCAGGCTCCGTCGCAACGCGCGCGGCGGGGCGACCCGGCGCGCGAGGTCGCCTACCAGGTGCTGCGCCGGGTGCGCAGCGACGACGCCTTCGCCAACCTGGTCCTGCCGGCGGCGATCCGGGCCGCCGACCTGGACGGTCGCGATGCCGCCTTCACGACCGAGCTCACCTACGGCACGATCCGGTTGCGGGGCCTCTACGACGCCGTCATCTCCAGAGCCGCGGAGCGTCCGGCCGCCCGGATCGACCCTCCGGTGCTCGACGTCCTCCGGCTCGGGGTGCACCAGCTCCTCGGGATGCGGGTGCCCGACCACGCGGCGGTCAGCGCCACCGTCGGGCTGGCGCGCCAGCACGTGGGTCAGGGCGCGGGCGGCTTCACCAACGCGGTGCTGCGCCGGGTGAGCGGGCAGGACCGGGACGCCTGGGTCGATGAGGTGACGGCGGGCCTGGACGACACCGTGCCGCGGCTGGCGGTCGAGCACTCCCACCCGGAGTGGGTGGTCCGGGCCCTGCGGGCCGCGCTCGTCGCCTCTCGGGGGGCCGAGCAGGCTGACCGGGAGCTGCCCCAGCTGCTGGAGGCGCACAACGCCCCCGGCCCGGTGATCCTCGCCGCCCGGCCCGGCCTGGTGACCGACGACGAGCTGACCTCGGCGGGGGCGTCTCCGGCGACGATCGCCCCCACCGCCTGGGAGCTGCCGGTGGGAGATCCCGGTGGCCTGGGGCCCGTGCGGGATGGTCGGGCCGCCGTCCAGGACGCCGGCTCGCAGCTGCTGACGCTCGCCCTGGTCGAGGCTCCCCTGGAGGGCGCCGATGCCCGCTGGCTCGACCTGTGTGCCGGGCCAGGCGGCAAGGCCGGCCTGCTCGCCGCCCTCGCCGCGCAGCGCGGCGCCTCGTTGCGGGCCAACGAGGTGAGCGAGCACCGGGCCGAGCTGGTGCGGCATACCCTCGTGGGGGCCGTGCAGGCGGGCTCGAGCGTCGAGGTGACCGTGGGGGACGGTCGCGAGGTGGGGCAGGAGGAGCCAGGGCGCTACGACCGCGCGCTCGTCGACGCGCCGTGCACGGGTCTGGGAGCCCTCCGGCGCCGCCCCGAGGCGCGGTGGCGGCGGTCGCCGCAGGACCTCACCACCCTGGGACCGCTGCAGCGCGCGCTGCTCGGGTCGGCGCTGGACGCGACCCGAACCGGAGGGCTGGTGGCCTATGCCACCTGCTCGCCGCACCTGGCCGAGACCGAGCTGGTCGTGCGCGACGTGCTCAGGGGTCGCGACGACGTCGTCGCCGAGGACGTGCGCCCGCTGCTGCGCGACCGGGTCGGTGGGGTCCTCGCGGACACCGGGGACGGCCCGTGGGCGCAGCTGTGGCCGCACCTGCACGGCACCGACGGCATGTTCGTGGCCCTGCTGCGACGGCGCTGAGGCGGTCGCCGGAGGGGCCGGGGTGCCCGTTAGTCTGGCCGCCATGAGCGCCGCGTCGTTACAGATCAGTCCCTCTCTCCTGTCGGCGGACTTCGCCAACCTGCAGGCCGAGCTGGACCGGATGGGCACGGCCGACTGGGCTCACGTCGACGTCATGGACAACCACTTCGTGCCCAACCTCACGCTCGGGCGCCCGGTCGTAGAGGCGCTGGCGCGGGTGAGCCCGGTGCCGCTGGACTGCCACCTCATGATCCAGGATCCGGACCGGTGGGCGCCGGGGTATGCCGAGGCGGGGGCCCGGTCGGTGACCTTCCACATCGAGGCGGTCGCCGACGCGGTGGCGACCGCACGGGCGATCCGGGCGGAGGGGGCGCGCGCGGCGTTCGCGCTCAAGCCGGCCACCCCGTTCGAGCCCTACGAGGAGCTGCTCGACGAGGTCGACATGGTGCTCGTCATGACCGTCGAGCCGGGGTTCGGGGGCCAGTCCTTCATGGCCGACCAGCTGCCCAAGGTGCAGGCGGTGCGCGAGGCCGTGCGCCGGCGCGGTGGTGAGATCTGGATCCAGGTCGACGGCGGCGTGGCCGACGACACGATCGGCCGGTGCGTCGAGGCGGGGGCCGACGTCTTCGTGGCCGGCTCGGCGGTCTTCGGCGCCGACGACGTCGGCGGAGCCATCGCGCGCCTCCGCGACGAGGCCGCCCGCCACCACCACCCCCACCCCTGACCGGCCGCGCGATATGCCGTGACCGGCCGCGCGGTATGCGGTGACCGGCCGCGCGATATGCCGTGACCGCCCGCGCGGTATGCCGTGACCGCCCGCACGATATGCCGTGACCGCCCGCGCCGTCTGCGGTCACCCGCCGCGCTAGACTGCGTGCTGCACACGTGCTCCGGGGTCGGTGAAATTCCGAGCCGGCGGTGAGAGTCCGCGACCCGGCCGCAGCCAGCGGTCGGTTGACCTGGTGAAACTCCAGGACCGACAGTCACAGTCTGGATGGGAGGCAGCACGCGAGCCGTTCCGACGGCGGTGGTGCGCGGGCGTCCGGCCCGTGCCCCGGCGACGTCCGGTCGTCTCGTCCGCTTCACGCACACCCCCGGCGCCCACACCCCGGCGTGGGGGATGGTCCCTCTCGCCACCTGAGAGGAACACCTGTGGACGTCTGGAACGACATCTTCTTCGCCGAGCTCACCGTGTTCGGCCACCCGATCGCCTGGCGGGAGGTCGTCGGCAACGGCTTCGGCTTCGCCTCCGCGATCCTCGGCATGCGCCGCACCGTCTGGGCCTGGCCCGTCGGCATCATCGGCAACCTGCTGCTCTTCACCGTCTTCATGGGCGTGTGGTTCAGCAACCCCCAGGAGCACAGTCTCTTCGGGCAGGCCGCGCGCCAGGTCTTCTTCATCGCGACCAGCGTCTACGGCTGGTGGCGCTGGCAGCAGTCCCGCAAGGGCCGCGCGAAGGGTGAGCCGGCGATCACGCCGCGCTGGGCCACCCTGCGGGAGCGCACGGCATACCTCCTCGCGGCGGTGCTGCTCATCGTCCTCACCCAGTGGGTCTTCGCCGAGATCGGTGCCGGATGGCCGGCACCGCGCTGGTACTACTGGACCGATGCCTGGATCTTCGTCGGCTCCATGCTCGCGACCTACGCGATGGCGCGGGGATGGGTCGACTTCTGGCTGGTGTGGATCGCCGTGGACCTGGTCGGCGTGCCGCTGCTGTGGCACAGCGGCTACTACCCTTCTGCCGTGATGTATGCGGTGTACGGCGGCCTCGTGCTCTGGGGCTTCATCGTGTGGTCCCGTGCCGCGCGGGACGAGCGTCCGCAGGGTGCCGTGACCGGCGCAGGACCGGCGGAGGGGGACCGTACGCTGGTGCGGTGACCCCCTCGAACCGCGCCGCCGATCCCTACGCCACCTTTCGACCCCTCACCGGGGCCTGGGTGGCGCGAGGGAGCGCCCTCGCCTCGGTGGTGGTCTTCGGCCTGGTCGCGTTCCTCGCGCCCGCCTACACCGGGGCCACCGCGACGATGGACCTGCTCAACCGGGTCTTCGTGGGCGTGTTCGGTCTGGCCCTGGGCGGCTTCCTCTGGCGGTATGCCGTCATCCGCGCGGTCCCCACGCGCACCGGGCTCACGGTGGTCAACCTGGTGCAGCGGCACCAGCTGGAGTGGGCGCAGATCGTCGGTGTCGGCTTCTCCGGGGGTGCCCCGTGGGCGGTGCTGGAGCTCACCGACACCGACGAGGTCGCGGTGATGGCGATCCAGCGCGCGGACGGCGAGCGGGCCCGGCGTGAGGCGTCCCGGCTGGCGGCGCTCGTCGCGCACCATCAGCGGCGCAGCTAGCCCTCCGGGTCCATCTCATCCCTGGTCGGCGGCACCCGGCGTCGGGCGTCGGCGAGGGACATGCCTGACAGCGTGAGCAGGTCCACGACGGTCGAGCGCACCTGCGCCCGCAGCACCTCGGCCGACAGCTCGGCGCGCGGATGGCTCCACGTGGACTGGCGCGCCAGGTGGACCAGGTCCTCCCGGGCGTCGTCCAGGGGCTCGCGTTCCTCGAGCTGCTCCTGGATGACGGCCGTGACCTCGGCCAGCCCTTCGACCATGTCGATGTAGGTGTCGGGGACGAACTCGCGGGCCCCGACCGCGGCCTCGGCACGTCGGGACAGCACGCGCACGTTGCGGATGGCCAGATCGAGGGGTTGCAGCAACGCCTGGATCTCCCGCACCTCGTCCCGGTGGACACCGGACAGCAAGGGGGCCAGCCGGGCCGCGGCGGCCGCCTCGGCGGTGGTGGTGCGTAGGCTCTCGAGCTCGGTGGACAGACCGCGCGCCGTCTCGAGAGCGCGGGTCGCGCGACCGACGTCCCGGTTGCGCAGGCTCTGGGCCGTGTCGGTGAGGACCTCCGCCAGGTGGCCCACCAGGGTGATGATGCGCTCCCGCGGCCGTTGTGTCGTGGAGCGCACGGGCGCGAGCATGGCGATGAGGAGGGCCACCGAGCCACCGACCGCGGCGTCCAGCCATCGGCTGAAGGCTTCGCCCTCACCGGCGACGAGCGTGGTGATGATCACCCCCTGGATGCCCGCCTGCATCATGAGCAGCTGCCCCGCGCCGGCCAGCACGGCGAGCGACATGGCGACGGTCACCACGGCGAGGATCTGCCACAGGCCATTGCCGAAGACGTGGACGAAGAGGTCGCCGATCGCGACCCCGATGGCCACGCCGAAGGTCAGCTCGATGATCCTCCGCACCCGGTCGCCGTACGTGAGCCCGAGGCACACCATGGCGGTGATGGGGGCGAAGAACGGCAGCGGATGCCCGAGGAGGTCATGGGCGACGAACCACGCGAGGGTGGCGCCCACGGCGGCCTGGGCGATGAGCCAGATGCGGACGCGCAACCGCAGCAGCCGGGTGCGCAGGGCTCCGGGACGCATCTCGTCGAGGACGGGGTCGAGGACGAAGTGGCCCGCGGCACGGGCCTGCTCCCGCGCGTTGCTCATGGGCCCAGTCTGGCGCAGGAGCCTGCGCTCAGGCTGACCGGCGGTGCTGCTCCAGGGCGTCGCGGTCACGATCGTCGCCCTCGGAGCGCACCCGTGCCACTTCGGTGCGGCCGAAGGCGTGCAGCGTCAGCTCCAGCGGAGTCCCGCGCAGCACGACTGTCCCGGCGCCCTCGGGCGGACGCCGTAGGGCCACCCTGCCGTGCCCGTCAGCGACGAGCACGATGCCGGTCGGGGCGGTGCGGTAGAGCATCCGCCCGGCGATCCGCACGGTGCGCCACAGACCCTCTTGCGCCGCCGGCGGGAGGGGCGTCGGCTCCCACTCCTGCTGGGCCCGGACCATGTCCTCGTGGTGGATGCTGAACTCACCGAGGTTGACGGCGCGGTCAACGGCGGGGATCCGGGTGGGCCACAGCGCCGCCGGCCCGTGCCGGACCTGGTCCACGAGCTGTCCGAAGGGTTGCGCGGCCGTGCGTTCCTGCAGCGACTCGGTATGCCGCTGCAGGGCGGGCACGGGCAGGCCGATGCCTGGCAGGGCATCCGGGCGGGACTCCCGCACGATCAGGTGCGCGAGAAGGTCACGGACACGCCACGGGGAGCAGAGGGTGGGGGCGTCGCCGCCGAGCCGGGTGGCGGTGTCGGCGACGAGGTCTCGGAGGTGGTGAGGCATACCTCATCTCACCACGGACCAGGTCTGTCGGTGTGTCGTGATTGGATAGGGAGTTGGCGTCGTCCACCCCTCTTCACCTCGTCTGGAGGTCCTCCTCGGCATGTCCACCGCCACTGATCCGGTGCCCCGCCCTGTCGCCAGCCGCGCGGTGCTCCGGCGCGGACTGCGCATCATCTGGGGCGGGATGGTCGCGCAGCGCCGGCCGTTCGGCGTCGCCGTCGTGGGCTCGGTGCTCTGGGCGGGAGCGACGGTGGGCACCGCCTGGGCGATCGGCTGGGTGACGGACACCATCGTCACGCCGGCGGTGGACGCAGGGGAGGTGCGCGCCGGCCAGCTGTGGACGATCCTGGGGCTGTTGCTCGCAGTGCTGGCCGTCAACGTCCTCGGGGTGATCCTGCGACGCGTCTACGCCACGATCTCGGGCTTCAACCTCCAGGCGTCCTACCGTCGCGGCGTCACGCGGCAGTACCTCCGGCTGCCGCTGTCCTGGCACCACGCGCACCCCTCCGGTCAGCTGCTTTCCAACGCCCACGCCGACGTCGAGGCGACCTGGCAGGTCTTCAACCCGCTGCCCATGGCGATCGGCGTGCTCTTCATGCTGGTCATCGCCGGCACGATGATGGTGCTGGTCGACCCCTTCCTCGCCTTCATCGGGCTGCTCGTGTTTCCCGGCCTGTTCCTGGCGAACCTCGTCTTCCAGCGGGTCATGTCACCCCGGATCACCCGGGCGCAGCAGCTGCGGGCCGAGGTCGCCGAGGTGGCGCACGAGTCCTTCGACGCCGGGCTGGTCGTCAAGGCCATGGGGCGTGAGGAGCAGGAGACCGCCCGCTTCGCCCGCGTGACGCACGAGCTGCGCGACGCCCTCATCCTCGTGGGGCGGACCAGGGGCGTCTTCGAGCCGGTCATCGAGGCGATCCCGACGCTGGGCACCCTGGCCGTGCTCGGGGTCGGCACCTGGCAGGTGTCCCGCGGCGAGCTGGGCGCGGCCCAGGTCGTGCAGATGGCCTATCTCTTCTCCGTCCTGGCCTTCCCGGTCCGCGCGCTCGGCTGGGTCCTCGCCGAGCTGCCGCGGACCGTCGTCGGCCACGACCGGGTGCAGCACGTGCTCCGCGCCGAGGGAGGTATGCCGTACGGCTCGGCCCGCCTTCCTCGCTCGACCGCCGCCGCCACGTCGAGCCTGGAGGACGTCGTCTACGCGCACGAGGGTGAGGAACGACCGACCATCCGAGGGGTCTCCCTGGACATCCCCTCGGGTCGGACCGTCGCCCTCGTCGGCCCGACCGGCTCCGGCAAGACCACGCTGACCAACCTGGCCCTCCGGCTGGTGGACACCGACGCGGGGTCGGTGCGGCTCGACGATGCCGAGGTCCGTGACCTGGCTCAGGGAGAGGTCCCTGCCGTGGCGACCCTGGTGGCCCAGCAGACCTTCATGTTCGACGACACCGTGCGGGGCAACGTCACGCTGGGGGACGATCTCGGCGCCGAGGACCGGGGCACGGTCGACACCACGGTCTGGGAGGCGTTGCGGGTGGCCCAGGCCGACGGCTTCGTGCGCGATCTCCCGCAGGGCCTCGACACGGTCATCGGTGAGCGGGGAGGCACGCTTTCCGGCGGGCAGCGGCAACGGATCGCCCTCGCCCGAGCGATCTGGCGCCGACCTCGGCTGCTCGTGCTCGACGACGCGACGAGCGCGGTCGACCCGTCCGTCGAGCAGGCGGTGCTCGCCGGTCTGCGCGAGGCCCGGGGCGGGATGACGGTCCTCGTGGTCGCCTACCGCATGGCCACCATCCTGCTGGCCGACGAGGTCGTCTACGTCGAGCACGGCGAGGTGCTCGACCGCGGCACCCACGACGAGCTGGTCGACCGCTGCCGGGGCTACGCCGACCTGGTCCACGCCTACGCCCGGGAGGCTGCGGAGCGCGACGCGGTCGCCCGGCACGAGGAGGCCGGGTCGTGAGCGCCCCCACCGAGCCAGGATCGAGCCGGATCGACGGACAGGGGGAGCTCGGGACCCTGGCCACCCTCCGTCGCGGCCTGCAGCTCTCACCGGAGCTGCGCACGGGGCTCCTGGTCACCGTCGCCCTGGCAGTCGTCGCCACGGTGGGGCGCGTCGTCATCCCCTTCGTCGTGCAGCAGACGACCGACAACGGGATCAACGCCCCTGAGGGAGTAGATGTCGGCTACGTCGTCCGTGCGATCGCCGTCGCGGCGGGCGTGGTGCTCCTCACCTCGCTGGCGCAGTATGTCGTCAACGTGCGGCTCTTCACCGCTGCCGAGTCCGGGCTGGCGACGCTGCGGCTCAAGGCGTTCCGGCACATCCACGACCTGTCCGTGCTGACCCAGAGCACGGAGCGTCGCGGCGCGCTCGTGTCCCGCGTGACCAGCGACGTCGACACGATCTCGATGTTCGTGCAGTTCGGTGGCCTCATGCTGCTCGTGAGCACGGCCCAGATCCTGCTCGCCACGGGACTGATGCTGTTCTACAGCCCGCTGCTCACGCTCGTCGTCTACCTGTGCTTCGTCCCGCTCGTCGTGCTCGTGCGGCGGTTCCAGCCGATCCTGGGACGCGCCTACGGCACGGTCCGGGAGCGGGTCGGCGACCTGCTCGGGTCGATCGGCGAGTCCATCGTGGGCGCGACCACCATCCGGGCCTACGGCGTGGAGGATCGCACCGCCGCGCGGATCGACGCGGCGATCGAGGCGCACCGGTCGTCGGCCATCAGAGCGCAGATCCGCTCGGTGATGGCGTTCGTCTCCGGGCAGGCGTTCGCCGGCATCACCACGGCTGTGGTGCTCGTGGTCGGCACGGTCCTGGCCACCCGCGACCAGGTGTCGCTGGGCCAGCTGCTCGGCTTCCTCTTCCTGGTCAACCTCTTCACCCAGCCGGTGCTCATGGCGACGGAGATCCTCAACGAGATGCAGAATGCCGTCGCCGGCTGGCGTCGTGTCATCGGGGTCATCGACACGCCGGCCGACGTCGCGGACCCGGGCGAGGAGGGGGTGCACCTCGACCGGGGACCCATCACGGTCGATTTCGAGGACGTGTGGTTCAGCTATCCCGGGGGACCGCCGGTGCTGCGTGACGTCGACCTCACCATCGCGCCGCACACCCGGGTCGCCGTGGTGGGGCAGACGGGATCCGGCAAGACGACGCTGGCCAAGCTGCTGACCCGCCTCATGGATCCGAGCCAGGGCGTCGTCCGGCTCGATGGCACGGACCTGCGTGAGGTGAGTTTCGCCAGCCTCAGGCAACGCGTCGTCCTCGTGCCGCAGGAGGGGTTCCTCTTCGACGCCGATCTCGCGGACAACATCCGCTTTGGGCGTCCCGAGGCGAGTGACGAGGACCTGGCGCTGGCCATCACCGAGCTGGGCCTGGACGCGTGGGTCGAGGGCCTCCCGCACGGCCTGGCCACCGCCGTCGGTCAGCGCGGAGAGTCGTTGTCGGCGGGGGAGCGGCAGCTCGTGGCCATCGCCCGGGCCTATCTCGCGGACCCGGACCTGCTCGTGCTCGACGAGGCGACCAGCGCGGTCGACCCGTCCACCGAGGTCCGGGTGCAGCGGGCGCTGGAGGGACTGACGCGGGGGCGCACGTCGGTGGCCATCGCGCACCGGCTCTCCACCGCCGAGGCCGCTGACGTCGTCGTGGTGGTCGACGCGGGCCGCGTCGTCGAGCTCGGGCACCACCGCGACCTCGTGCAGCGGGAGGGAGTGTATGCCCGGATGCACGCCTCCTGGGCCGCGCAGCAGACCGGAGCCTGAGTCGCGGGCCCGGCGCCACCGGCGCGTCCGCGACGCCGGTGCCGAGGGGGTGCTGGCACAATGGAGGCAGGCGGCCCGGGTGGCCGGGCCGGATACACATCCCCAGTCAAGGAGCACCACATGCACGAGGACAGCCACGGACACAGCGTCGCCGCCTGGGTCGGGGTGGCCCTGATGCTGGTGGGCACGCTGGTCGCCTGCTGGGGTGTCGTCTTCGAGCCGGATGTCCTGCTGTGGGTCGGCCTCGCCGTGGGCGTCGCGGGTGCGCTGGCCTGGTATCTGCTCGACCGTGCCGGGATGGGCGAGGACCCCGACCGCGCCCACGGCTGAGACCTTGAGGGTCCGTGCCGGGACTCCGGCACAGGCCGTCTACGCTGGGCGGGTGCGCACAGTGCTTGACGAGATCATCGAGGGGGTCCGCGAGGATCTGGCTGATCGGCGCGTGGACGTGCCGCTGGAGGAGGTCAAGGACCTGGCGGCGGCCGCAACCGGTCCGCTGGACGCCTGGGGTGCCCTCACCCGTCACGACGGCATCCACGTCATCGCGGAGGTGAAGCGGAGCAGCCCGTCCAAGGGTGCTCTGGCCGCCATCGCGGAGCCGGCCTCGTTGGCTGCGGACTATGCCGCGGGCGGCGCCAGCGTCATCAGCGTCCTGACCGAAGGGCGACGCTTCGGCGGCTCGCTCGCCGACCTCGACGCGGTCCGGACCCGGGTCGAGGTCCCGGTCCTGCGCAAGGACTTCGTGGTCGATCCCTACCAGGTCTGGGAAGCGCGCGCGCACGGTGCTGACCTGGTGCTGCTCATCGTGGCGGCACTCGACCAGGACCAGCTCGTCGGTCTCCTGGAGCGGACCGAGTCCCTCGGCATGCAGGCCCTGGTCGAGGTGCACGACGAGGAGGAGCTCGATCGCGCCCTGGCTGCGGGGGCTCGGATCGTGGGGGTCAACAACCGCAACCTGAAGACGCTGGAGGTCGACCGCGGCACCTTCGCCCGGCTGGCCCCTCGGGTGCCCTCCGGCTGCGTCGCGGTGGCCGAGTCGGGCGTGCGTGGGCCCCTGGACGTCATGAGCTTCGCCGAGGCCGGCGCCCAGGCGGTGCTCGTGGGAGAGGCCCTGGTCACGGTCGGGACGCCCCGCGAGGCGGTCGCCGAGCTGGTGGCGGCCGGCGCCCACCCGGCGCTGCGCGGCGGCGCCCTGCAGGCGCGCGGAGGTGGCCGCCGATGAGTGCGGCGACACCAGACCGCGCGGCTCGGTTCGGCGAGTTCGGCGGCCGCTTCGTGCCGGAGGCCCTGGTCGCCGCGCTCGAGGAGCTCGACGAGGCGCGTCTGGCCGCGATGGCCGACCCTGACTTCCGCACCGAGCTCGACCGGCTCCAGCGCGACTACACCGGCCGGCCGAGCCCGCTGACGGAGGTGCCGCGGTTCGCGGCCCACGCGGGCGGGCCCCGTGTCTTCCTCAAGCGGGAGGACCTCAACCACACCGGATCCCACAAGATCAACAACGTGCTCGGTCAGGCCCTGCTCACCGTCCGGATGGGCAAGCGGAGGGTCATCGCCGAGACGGGCGCGGGGCAGCACGGCGTGGCGGCGGCGACCGCCGCCGCCCTGATGGGGCTCGAGTGCACCGTCTACATGGGCCAGGTGGACACCGAGCGGCAGGCGCTCAACGTCGCGCGGATGCGGTTGCTCGGTGCCGAGGTCGTGGCCGTGCCCACGGGCAGCGCCACGCTCAAGGACGCGATCAACGAGGCGATGCGCGACTGGGTGACGAACGTCGAGCACACCCACTACCTGCTGGGCACCGTGACGGGGCCGCACCCGTTCCCGACCATGGTGCGTGACTTCCACTCGGTCATCGGAGAGGAGGCGCGCAAGCAGGTGGAGGACACGATCGGGGGTCTGCCGGACGCCGTGTGCGCCTGCGTCGGTGGGGGATCTAACGCCATGGGCATCTTCCACGCCTTCCGGGAGGACCCCGACGTCGCGCTCTGGGGCTTCGAGGCCGGGGGAGAGGGCGTCGAGACCGGGCGGCACGCGGCACGCTTCTCCGGTGGTGAGCCCGGCGTGCTGCACGGTGCGGCCACCTACGTCCTGCAGGATGCGGACGGTCAGACGTTGGAGACCCACTCGGTCTCGGCCGGTCTCGACTACCCCTCGGTCGGCCCGGAGCACGCCTTCCTGCACGACACCGGGCGGGCTCGCTACCTGCCGGTCACGGACGCGGAGGCCATGGCGGCCTTCCAGCTGCTGTGTCGCACCGAGGGCATCATCCCGGCGATCGAGAGCGCCCACGCGCTCGCCGGGGTCCTCCGGATCGGCCCCGACCTGGGTCCGGGCGCGACCGTGCTGGTCAACCTCTCCGGGCGGGGGGACAAGGACGTCGACACCGCTGCCCGGTGGTTCGGCCTCCTCGACGAGGACGGCCGGGCCGAGACCGACGGGGAGACCGCGTGAACCCCCTCGACTCCGTCTTCGCGACCGCCCGGGTCGAGGATCGGGCGGCCCTGGTCGCCTACCTGCCCGCTGGCTATCCCGACCTCACCCGGTCGATCGAGGCGGTCCGCATCCTGGTGCGGCACGGCGCCGACGTCGTCGAGGTGGGAGTGCCCTACACCGACCCGCTGATGGACGGTCCGGTGGTCGAGCGTGCCGCCAGCAGCGCCCTGTCGGCGGGCTTCCGTCTCTCGGACGTCTTCGAGGTCGTCGCCGCCGTCCGGGACGAGGGCGCCGTCCCGGTCGTCATGACCTACTGGAATCCCGTGCTGCGGTGGGGCGTGGACCGGTTCGCCGACCAGCTCGGTCAGGCTGGAGGCGCCGGCATCATCACCCCGGATCTCATCCCCGACGAGGCCACCGACTGGCGGGAGGCGGCCGCCGCCCGCGGGCTGTGCCCGATCTTCCTGGTCGCGCCGAGCTCGACCGACGACCGGCTGGCGATGACCGCCGCCGCCTGTCGCGGCTTCGTCTACGTCGCCTCGACCATGGGCGTGACCGGGGTCCGCGACGCGGTGGGTGGGGGCGCGCACGCGCTCATCGACCGGACCCGTGCCGTCACGGAGCTGCCGCTGGCCGTCGGGCTGGGGGTGAGCACGCGGGCGCAGGCCGCCGAGGTGGCCGGCTACGCCGATGGCGTCATCGTCGGGTCCGCCCTGGTGCGCGCGCTGACCGACGACCCCTCGACCGGGGCGCTGGCACGGCTCACCGAAGAGCTCGCCCAGGGCGTCCGGGAGCGGTGACCTCGCACGCCCTCCAGACGCGCGGCGAGCGCCGGGTCACGAGCCTGGACCTCGCCGGCCTGGTGGTCCGGCTCGCCCTGGCCGGAGTCATGCTCTACGCCGGCTGGAGCAAGGTGACCGACCTGACCGGATCGGTCCAGAACGTCCTCGCCTACGAGCTCTTCGGGTATGAGGTCTCTCGCCTCATCGGGATCCTGCTGCCGGTGGTCGAGCTGGCGCTCGGGGCGCTGCTGCTCGTGGGGCTGCTGACCCGAGCGAGCGCGGCGGCCACGGCGGCCCTCCTCGTCGTCTTCGTCGCTGGCATCGTGTCCGCGTGGGCGCGAGGGCTGGCTATCGACTGTGGCTGCTTCGGCACCGGCGGCCCGGTCGCGCCCGAGGACACCGCATACCTCGCCGACATCGTCCGCGACCTCGGGTTCCTGCTCCTCGCCGCCTGGCTGGTCGTCCGTCCCCGCACCCTGCTGTCCCTCGACCGTCTCCTGCAGAAAGGCCTCTGACGTATGCCACGCCCCCCAGCCCCGAAGGTATCGCCCGACCGTCCGGGCGGGCCACCGACAGCTCTCATCGCGGCCGTGGTCGTGCTCGTGGTCGCCCTCGTCGGTGGGCTGGTCCTCTGGGCGGTCACCAGGGACAGTGACCTGCAGGCCGGCGGAAGCTCCAGCGTGCTGGCCGAGGGCGGGGGCGTCAGCATCGGGCCGGGCGTCGAGGCGGACGTGCCCCAGGTGCGGGTCTACGAGGACTTCCAGTGCCCGTGGTGCGGTCGTCTCGAGGCGGCGATCGGCGAGGACCTCGCCGACCGGGCGGAGGCGGGCGAGCTCAACGTGACCTACACGATCATGTCCTTCCTCGACTCCGGCCTGGGCAACGACTCCTCGACCCGAGCGGCCAACGCGGCGCTCTGCGCCGACGACGAGGGTGCCTTCCTCCCCTTCCACGAGGCGGTGTTCGCCGGCCAGCCGGCGGAAGAGGGCACCGGGTGGACCGATGACGAGCTCCTCGGTTTCGCCGGCGAGGCGGGCATCACCGGGGACGATCTGGACACCTTCGGCAGCTGCCTGGCCGAGGACCGCTATGGCGACTACGTCGCTGCCATGCAGGAGCGCGCCAACCGCGACGGCGTCAGCGGGACCCCCACGGTGACGATCGACGGCGAGCAGCTGACGGCCGAGGAGATGCAGGCGCTGATGGACGGCAGCAGCACCGTCGAGGACGTCCTGGACGCCCACTCCTGACGCAGCGGCAGGGGGTGTCAACCACCACACCTGAGACCATTAAGGTAGGCGGCATGCGTCGAGCCAAGATCGTCTGCACCCTGGGTCCCGCTACCGCCTCCTACGAGCAGATCGAGGCTCTCGTCCTCGCCGGTATGGACGTGGCGCGGCTGAACCTCTCCCACGGCTCCTACGAGGAGCACTACGAGCGCTACATCCGCGTCCGCGAGGCCAGCGACGCGACCGACCACGCCGTGGCGGTCCTGGCCGATCTGCAGGGTCCCAAGATCCGGACCGGCACCTTCGCCGGTGGACCCGTGACGCTGGCCGGCGGCGACACCTTCACGATCACGACCCGCGACGTGCCCGGTGGCCCCACGGAGGTCGGCACGACCTACGCCGGCCTGCCCGGCGACGTCGAGATCGGTGACGACCTGCTCATCGACGACGGCAAGGTCATGCTGCGCGCCACCGCCGTGAGCGAGACCGACGTGGAGTGCGAGGTCGTCGTCGGCGGCGTCGTCTCCAACAACAAGGGCATCAACCTGCCCGGGGCCGCGGTCAGCGTGCCCGCCATGTCGGAGAAGGACGAGGAGGATCTGCGATGGGCGCTGCGGACCGGGGTGGACTTCGTCGCCCTCTCCTTCGTCCGGTCGGCGGCGGACGCCGACGCCGTCCGCGCCATCATGGACGAGGAGGGTCGCCAGCTGCCGATCATCGCCAAGATCGAGAAGCCGCAGGCGGTCGAGAACCTCACCGAGATCGTGGATGCCTTCGACGGCGTCATGGTGGCCCGCGGTGACCTCGGTGTCGAGCTGCCGCTCGAGCAGGTGCCCCTCGTCCAGAAGGACGCCATCCAGCTGTGCCGCGAGAAGGCCAAGCCGGTCATCGTGGCGACCCAGGTCCTGGAGTCGATGGTCGACAACCCGCGGCCGACGCGCGCCGAGGCCAGCGACTGCGCCAACGCGGTGCTCGACGGTGCCGACGCCATCATGCTGTCCGGTGAGACATCCGTGGGAGCGTGGCCGATCCGCGCGGTCGAGACCATGGCGAGCATCATCGAGAGCACCGAGGAGCACGGGCTGCACCGCATCGCACCGATCGTCACCAAGCCCAAGACCCCGGGCGGTGCGGTGACGCGCGCGGCGATCTCGCTGGCCGACGCGCTGGGTGACCAGGTGAAGTTCCTCGTCACCTTCACCAAGAGCGGCGACACGACGATGCGCATGGCCCGGGTGCGGCCCGGCACGCCGATGCTGTCCTTCACGACCGAGCAGCACACCCGGTCCCGCCTGGCGCTCACCTGGGGGGTCGAGACGTTCATCGTCCCCTTCGTGTGGCACACCGACCAGATGGTCAAGCAGGTCGAGGAGACGTTGCTGCGCGAGGAGCGGTGCCAGGAGGGCGACATCGTCGTCATCGTGGCCGGGTCGCCTCCCGGGCAGTCCGGCACCACCAACGCGCTGCGGATGCACCGGGTCGGGGATGCCATCCTCGGCGACGCACCCGCCTACCGGCACGATCCACAGCCGGAGGGGTGAGGGGCCAGACCGGGGCGAGCCGGCCGGTATGCTGGTACGGCTCTTCTCGCGGCGCCACGGCGCGCCCGCCCGCCGGGGTGGTGGAATGGCAGACACGGAGCACTCAAAATGCTCTGCCCGCAAGGGCGTGCGGGTTCAAGTCCCGCTCCCGGCACCACCGCCCGGCCCGCGTCTGCTGGCCGGACCCGATGCCGACAGATAGGGTTCACGACGTGAACGATGCACGCAAGGAGACCGCCGGACCGGACGAGACGACGGAGGCCACCGTGGGTGGCGTCGGCGCTCAGTCCGCTGACGGCGACGGGGAGGGGGCACCGGCTGCGGCCGGGGCCGAGGACGAGAAGGAGGGGGCCGAGGCGTTGCCCGGTCCGGAGACGGGGCTTCGCATCCTGCTGGCCGAGGACGAGGCCCTGATCCGGATGGACCTCGCGGAGATGCTCGCCGAGGCCGGGCACGAGATCGTGGGTCAGGCCGCCGACGGGGAGCAGGCGATTGCGCTGGCCCGGGAGGTGAAGCCGGACCTCGTCGTCATGGACATCAAGATGCCGGGCATGGACGGCATCTCCGCGGCGGAGCAGATCGGGCGCGACGGACTGGCCCCGGTCGTCATGCTCACCGCCTTCAGCGACAAGAACCTCGTCGAGCGGGCTCGCGATGCGGGTGTCATGTCCTACGTCGTCAAGCCGTTCAGCGCCGCCGACGTGCTCCCGGCGATCGACATCGGCCGGGCCCGGTGGGCCGAGCGCAAGGCGCTGGAGTCGGAGGTCGCCGACCTGGGCGAGCGGTTCGAGACCCGCAAGCGGGTGGACCGCGCCAAGGGCCTGCTCATGAGCCAGCTCAAGCTGAGCGAGGCCGACGCCTTCCGCTGGATCCAGAAGGCGGCGATGGACCGGCGGCTCTCGATGCGCGAGGTGGCCGACGCCGTCATCTCCGGGATGCCGGGCAAGAAGTAGCCGTTGTCGACCCTGCCCTCTCCGTGCGTGGCCACGAGAAGGCATGGCCGACCACGTCGGGTGCGGCGTCGAGGGACTCTCTCGGTCAGGTGAGCGCCGCGACGGCGGAGACCAGCAGCGGTGCGACGACCAGCGAGGGGAGCAGGTCGCCGACAGGGACCTGCCGGATCGACAGCAGCCGCAGCGCGATGCCGACGAGCAGCAGGCCGCCGACCGCGGTGAGCGCGGCGATGTGTGCCTCCGGCACGACCTCGCCCAGCGCGAAGCCCACCACGGTCAGGCCGCCCTGCACGACGGCGATGGAGACGACGGACAGCAGGACCCCGACACCGAACGTCGAGGCGAAGGCCAACGAGGCGAAGAAGTCCAGGGCCGACTTGAGGACGAGCTGGTCGATGCCCCGGCCGAGTCCGTCGGACAGCGAGCCCAGGATGGTGAGCGGGCCGACGCAGAACAGCAGCGACGCCGTGAGCCAGCCCTCGATGAACCGCTCCCGCGCGGCCGACCCGCCGTCGCCGCCGGCATACCGGCGCACCAGCTGTTGCACCCCGCCCGCGAGAGACTCCAACCGCTCCTCGATGCGCAGCAGCGATCCCACGATCCCGCCGATGAGCAGCGAGCCGAGGACGATCAGGACCGGCACTCCCTCGCCGACCGTCTCGATGAGGACGGGGCTGGTCACCTCGAAGGCGGAGAGCATGGCCACGACCAGCGTCAGCAGTCCGAGGCAGTCGGTGACCACTGTGCGGACCCGTTCCGGGAGGCGGTGCCCGACGGCCATGCCGAGCGTGGCGCCGACGAGCACGGCGATGATGTTGACGACCGTGCCGGCACCGGGGAACAGACCGTCCATGGCTGCAGGCTACGGCGCGGGTGCGGTCAGGATGCCGGTGGGCGGTCTCTGAGCGCGCAGGTGAGCCGCGCCGTACAGACGCGGTGGTCCCGGTCGTCGGTCACGACGATCTCGTAGGACGCCACCGAGCGGCCGAGAGCCAGCGGGGTGGCGACGGCGGTCACGAGGCCGTCGCGGACCGCCCGGTGGTGCGTGGCGTTGAGGTCGACGCCCACCGCGATGCGACCAGGCCCGGCATGAGCCGCTGCGGCGACCGACCCGACCGTCTCGGCCAGGGCGGCCGAGGCGCCACCGTGCAGCAGGCCGTAGGGCTGGGTGTTGCCCGCGACCGGCATCGTGGCGACGGTCCGGTCCGCGCCGACCTGCACCAGCTCCATCCCCATCCGCTCGGCGAGATCGCCCCGTGGGACCTGGGCGGGGTCGACGGCGGCGGAGGGCGGCGACGGACTGTCAGTCATACGACATAGGCTGCCATGCGTGAGTCGACTGCTGCTGCTGGACGGACATTCGCTGGCCTACCGGGCCTTCTTCGCGCTCCCGGTCGAGAACTTCTCGACGACGACCGGCCAGAGCACCAATGCCGTCTACGGCTTCACCTCGATGCTCATCAACGTGCTGCGGGACGAGGCGCCGTCGCACCTCGCAGTCGCCTTCGACGTCTCCCGCCAGACCTTCCGCAGCGACGAGTATGCCGAGTACAAGGCCGGGCGCTCGAGCACCCCGGACGAGTTCAAGGGCCAGGTGGACCTCATCAAGGAGGTGCTCGACGCGTTGCGGATCAGCCACGTCGAGGTGGCCGGCTTCGAGGCCGACGACGTGATCGCGACCCTGACGACCCAGGCCCGGGAGGACGGGATGGAGGTCCTCATCTGCTCCGGGGACCGCGATGCGCTGCAGCTGGTGGACGAGCGGACCACGGTGCTCTATCCCCGCAAGGGGGTGTCCGACCTGGCCCGGATGACTCCCCAGGCGGTGCAGGAGAAGTATGGCGTGCTCCCGGAGCGCTACAGCGACCTCGCCGCCCTCGTGGGGGAGTCGAGCGACAACCTGCCCGGGGTCCCGGGCGTCGGCCCGAAGACGGCGGCCAAGTGGCTGGGGCAGTTCGGTGACCTTTCAGGCATCGTCGACCATGCGGACCAGCTGACCGGCAAGGCGGGGCAGGCCACGCGGGACCACCTGGACCAGGTCATCCGCAACCGACGCCTCAACCAGCTCGTGGGCGATGTCGAGCTGCCGGTCACCATCGCCGAGCTGCAGGCCCGCGGGTGGGACCGCGAAGAGGTGCACCGGGTCTTCGACGGGCTCGAGTTCCGGGTCCTCCGCGACCGGCTCTTCGCCACGCTGGAGTCGGCCGAGACCGAGGCGGACGAAGGCATCGCGGTGGCCGGAGACGTCCTCGGTGCCGGTGAGGTCGCCGGCTGGCTGGACCGGCACGCCACCAGCGACGCACGACTGGCCGTCGTCGTCGACGCGGAGCCCCGCACGGCGGCAGGCCCGGGGGAGGCGACGGCGCTGGCGCTGGCCGGTCCCGAGGACGCGGCATACCTCGCTCTTCAGGACCTGGATCCAGCCGACGAGGTCGCGCTGCGCACCTATCTGTCCGACGCCGAGCAGGCCAAGGCCGTCCACGGAGGCAAGGAGGCGATCGCTGGTCTGGAGGTGGCAGGCCTGATGGTCGAGGGCGTGGTGAGCGACACGGCCCTCGCGGCCTATCTCGCCCGGCCCGACCAGCGCTCCTACGATCTCGCCGACCTGTCCCTGCGTTACCTCAAGAGGGAGCTGCGGGCCGACGGCGAGGAGTCTGGCGAGCAGGAGAGCGGTGCCTCGTCCCAGGGCGAGCTGGAGCTCAGCTTCGACGCTGACGGGGGCGACGACGCCCGGGCCGCCGCGGCCAGGTCGGCGATGGTGCGGGCCCGGGCGGTGCACGACCTCGCCGACGCGCTGGACGAGGAGCTCGCGGACGAGGAGGAGCAGCACCTCCTGCGCGACGTGGAGCTGCCGCTCGTGGGGGTGCTGCGGCGGATGGAGCGCGTCGGGATCGCGGTCGACCTGCCGGCTCTCGAGGGGCTGGAGCAGCAGTTCGCCGACGCGATGGGCCGGGCCCAGCAGGATGCCTGGGACGCCATCGGCGACGACACGATCAACCTGGGTTCGCCCAAGCAGCTGCAGACGGTGCTCTTCGAGACGCTGGGACTGCCCAAGACACGACGCACGAAGACCGGCTACACCACCGATGCCGACGCCCTGGCCGGGCTCTACGCCCAGACCGAGCATCCCTTCCTCGAGGCGCTCCTGCGGCACCGAGACACCACCCGGTTGCGGGTCACCGCGGAGGGGCTGATCTCGTCCGTGGCCGACGACGGCCGGGTGCACACGACCTTCCAGCAGACGATCGCGGCGACAGGGCGCTTGAGCTCGACCGAGCCCAACCTCCAGAACATCCCCATCCGGACCGCCGCCGGTCGCCGGATCCGGGAGATCTTCGTCGTCGGCACGGACCGGGAGACCGGCCTGGATTACGCCTCGCTCATGTCCGCGGACTACAGCCAGATCGAGATGCGGATCATGGCCCACCTCTCCGGCGACGACGGGTTGATCCAGGCCTTCCGCGAGGGAGAGGACCTCCATCGTTTCGTGGGAGCCCGCGTGTTCGGGGTCGACCAGGCAGACGTCACCGCGGAGATGCGTTCCAAGGTCAAGGCGATGAGCTACGGACTGGCCTACGGGCTGTCCGCCTTCGGGCTGTCCAAGCAGCTGGGGATCACCACCGGTGAGGCGAAGGAGCTCATGGAGGAGTACTTCGAGCGCTTCGGTGGCGTGCGTGACTACCTGCGCGACGTCGTGGCCGAGGCGCGGCGCACCGGGTTCACCGAGACCATCCTCGGACGCCGTCGGCACCTGCACGACCTCACGAGCGACAACCGTCAGCGCAGGGAGATGGCCGAGCGGATGGCTCTGAACGCCCCCATCCAGGGCTCGGCCGCCGACATCATCAAAGTCGCCATGCTGCGCACCGAGCGCGCGCTGGATGAGGCGGGACTCGCGTCCCGCATGCTGCTCCAGGTGCACGACGAGCTGGTGCTCGAGGTGGCACCGGGCGAGCAGGACGAGGTGGAGCGCATCGTGCGCACGCAGATGGGTTCGGCCGCCGATCTCACCGTGCCGCTCGACGTGAGCGTCGGGCTGGGGCGGAGCTGGCACGACGCGGCCCACTGAGGCCTCCGGTGCGTCCCAGGCCGACGTGGTCGCCGACGTTGCCGGGACCACCTGTTCGGGCCTGCGTGCTCCGGTGCCTCCCGGTTGACGCAGGGGCCCGCTGCGTCAAGAGGGAATGTGACCGAACCGTGCTAGGCAGGGACGACGACCTGTGGTTTACTCCCGGGTGTCCGCATCGAAGGAGATCCCGTGACCGCCCGTCTGTGGGCAGCGATCGCTGCCATCCTCTTCGGCGTCCTCGTCGTCGCGGGGCCTGCTGTCGCGGCGCCGTCCCCCGCTGCTCCGGCGGCCGGGCCCGATGCCGTCTCGACGTCGGCCGACGAGGCCGACGAGTCGGTGCAAGGGACCCTGCGCGACCCGGACCGTGAACCCCTGGAGGGGGTCACGATCACGGTGACGCAGGACGGCGCCGAGGTGGGCTCGGCCACGACCGACGGGGAGGGTACGTGGTCCGTCCCGCTCCCCGGCCCAGGCTCCTACACCGTGACGCTCGACACCTCCGGACTCCCGGACGGCGTGGTCCCGAGGGCGGAGGGCGGAGACGTCCTCGACGGGGTCACGGTGCGCCCCGGCGCTTCGCAGGGCGTCATCTTCCAGCTGGGGACGGGCGAGGCGGACACCGGCGGAGGCGGGCTCCCGGTCGGGCGGGTGCTGCAGCTCGTGGTCGACGGGATCAAGTTCGGGGCCATCATCGCCATCACCGCCGTCGGACTGTCCCTGGTCTTCGGCACCACCAAGCTCATCAACTTCGCCCACGGCGAGTTCGTGACCATCGGGGCGGTGGCCGCCTACTTCCTGAGCACCGCGCCCGGAAACCTGCCGATCGTCCTGGCGGCCGTCCTGGCCATGGCCGTCGGTGGGGCCGTCGCGGGCGGCTTCGAGGTGGCACTCTGGCGGCCCCTGCGTCGACGGGGCGCCGGCCTGATCCAGATGTTCATCGTCGCCATCGGCCTGTCGCTCCTGCTCCGCCACCTCGTGCTCATCATCTTCGGGTCGCGGCGGCAGCAGTACGACGAGTACTCCCTGCAGACGGCCTGGAACATCGGGCCGGTCCGGATCACGCCACGCGACCTCATCATCACCGTCCTGGCCTTCGCCATCATGATCGCGGTGGCGGTCATGCTGCAGCGCACGCGTATCGGGACGGCCATGCGCGCCGTCAACGACAACCGCGATCTGGCGGAGGCCTCCGGGATCGACGTGCAACGGGTCGTCCTCGTGGTCTGGGTCCTCGGTGGTGCGCTCGCGGCCATCGGCGGCGTCTTCTTCGGGTTGACGCAGGCGATCTACAGCGAGATGGGCTTCGAGCTGCTGTTGCTGATGTTCGCCGGCGTCATCCTCGGCGGGCTCGGCAGTGCCTACGGCGCCATGCTCGGATCGCTGGTCATCGGCCTGGTGTCCCAGCTGTCGACGCTGTGGTTCCCGGCCTCGCTGGCCTACATGTGGGCCCTGCTGGTCATGATCATCGTGCTCCTCGTGCGACCCCAGGGCATCCTGGGCCGCCGTGAGCGGGTCGGCTGAGGAGACGACGATGGATTTCCTTTCCGTGCTGTCGGTGGCCATCCGGGGTGCCCTGGGTCCCGAGGCGGCCATCTACGCCCTGGCGGCGATCGGGCTCAACGTGCACTTCGGCTACACCGGGCTGCTCAACTTCGGCCAGGTCGGCTTCATGCTGGTCGGGGCCTACGGCACGGCCATCTCGGTGCTGTCGCTGGGGATCCCGCTGTGGGCCGGGGTGCTGGTCGGGATGGCCTGTGCCGTCGTGCTGGCACTCATCCTCGGCATCCCGACCCTCCGCCTCCGCGGCGACTATCTCGCGATCGCCACGATCGCTGCCGCCGAGGTGCTGCGTTACCTCTACCGGTCCTCCTTCGCCGAGCCGGTGACGGGTGGGGTCTACGGCCTGGTGCAGTTCGCGAACGGGTTCTACGACCTCAACCCCTTCGGTGGACCGCTCGAGCTCGGACCGCTGCGTTTCAGCGAACGTGCCCTGTGGCTCATGACGGTGGCCTGGGGAGCGACCTTCCTGGCCGCAGCACTCGTGTGGCTGCTGATCCACAGCCCCTGGGGGCGTGTCCTCCGGGCGGTCCGGGAGGACGAGGAGGCAGCCCGCAGCCTCGGGAAGAACGTCTTCGCCTACAAGATGCAGGCCCTGGTGCTGGGCGGCGTGCTCGGTGCCCTGGCGGGAGCGCTGCTCGCGATCAACAGCCAGGCGATCACCCCTGATGCCTTCATCCCGATCATCACGTTCTATCTCTGGACCATCATGATCCTGGGCGGGGCCAGCCGGGTCGTCGGGCCGATCATCGGCTCGGTGGTCTTCTGGTTCCTGCTCACCTTCCTCGATGCCTTCCTCCGCAGCGCGATGTCCGCCGGGTGGATCCCGGGCAGCATCCTGGTGCCGAGCGACATCGGAGCCGTCCGGTTCGCCGCGGTCGGCCTCGGGCTCATGCTGCTCATGATGTTCCGGCCCGCCGGCCTCATCGGCAACCAGAAGGAGCTGCGCCTCGATGTCCGATGACCAGTCGCCCGACCTCGTGACCGAGCGCGCCGCCGCCCACGACGCGGACCGCGCCGCCGAGCACGAGCTCTCGGTGGGTGCCCGGCGCGCCGCCGAGGCCCTGCGTGACGTCGACAACCGGCCCGGAGTCGCCAAGCCGGACGCCATCCTCGTCGCCGATGACATGACGCGGTTCTTCGGCGGCGTCCGGGCCGTCGAGGTGGAGCACCTCGAGGTGCAGCGGGGCACCATCACCGCCCTCATCGGCCCCAACGGCGCGGGCAAGTCGACCTTCTTCAACCTCATCACCGGCTTCGACAGCCCCGACAGCGGGACGTGGTCCTTCGACGGCAAGGACATCAGCGGCAAGCCGTCCTACCGCATCGCGCGGCAAGGGATGGTGCGCACCTTCCAGCTGACCAAGGCGCTCACCCGCCTGACCAGCCTGGAGAACCTCATGCTGGGCGCCACCGGCCAGCGGGGGGAGGGGATGCTCGCGTCTCTGCTGCGGCCGAGCTGGTCGGCGCAGGAGACCGAGATCCAGGAGCGGGCCGAGGAGCTCCTGGATCGCTTCAACCTCGCCCACATGCGCGACGAGTTCGCCGGGACCATGTCGGGCGGCCAGCGCAAGCTGCTGGAGATGGCGCGTGCCCTCATGGTCGACCCGCAGATGATCCTGCTGGACGAGCCGATGGCGGGCGTGAACCCCGCCCTGACGCAGTCGCTCCTCGGGCACATCGAGGCGCTGCGCGACGAGGGTATGACGATCGTCCTCGTCGAGCACGACATGGACGTCATCATGTCGATCAGCGACTGGGTCGTCTGCTTCGCCCAGGGCAAGGTCATCGCCGAGGGTCGCCCGGACGACATCCGCAAGGACGAGGCCGTCATCGAGGCCTATCTCGGGAGCCACCGGGCGCTGCACGAGGAGAAGGAGTCCGAGTCGTGAGCGAGGCCCAGGAAAACGCCGAAAAGAGCGCCGCGGAGAGTGCGGAGCCGGTCCTGTGGACCGAGGAGTTGGTCGCTGGCTACATCCCTGACGTCGACATCCTGCGCGGGTGCACCGTCGAGGTGCGACCGGGGGAGCTGGTCGGCATCATCGGACCCAACGGTGCCGGGAAGTCCACGCTCATCAAGGCGATGTTCGGGCTGGTGCCGATCCGGTCCGGTCGCGTCATGCTGCAGGGCACCGACATCACCTCGCGCCCCGCGCACAAGCTGGTCGAGGACGGCTTGGGCTACGTCCCGCAGAATAACAACGTCTTCCCGTCGCTCACCGTCGAGGAGAACCTCCGGATGGGCATCTACCTGCGCCCCAAGGAGTTCGACGAGCGCTTCGGCGACGTCAGCGACCTCTACCCTCTGCTCGCCGACCGGCGGGCGCAGCGCGCCGGGTCGTTGTCCGGTGGTGAGCGCCAGGTCGTCGCGATGGGGCGAGCCCTGATGACCAACCCCCACGTGCTCTTCCTCGACGAGCCGTCGGCCGGGCTGTCTCCTCTCATGCAGGACTCGGTCTTCGAGGCTGTCTCCCGCATCAACTCCTCCGGGGTCTCGGTGCTCATGGTGGAGCAGAACGCCCGGCAGTGCCTGGAGATCTCCGACCGCGCCTACGTCCTCGACCAGGGCCAGGACGCCTACACCGGGACCGGGGAGGAGCTGGCCACGGACCCGAAGGTGATCGAGCTCTACCTCGGGACCCTCGCGCGGATCGACGGCTGAGCCCACTCCCGCGCCACGACGGCCAACGGCCCGGCACCCTCATGGGCGCCGGGCCGTTGCCGTGCGGTCGGGGAGTGGCCGGGCCCCGAGGGGCCCGGCCGACTCACCTCACTCCGACGGGTTGGACTCCACGGTCTCGGCCGTGGTGAGCTCTCCCGCGTCGTCGAACTCGTAGACCTCGATGGTGGCGGTGCTCGGCTCGCCGGCGTCGGTGAAGTCCAGCGGACCACTCATGCCGTTGTAGTCGATGTCCTCACCGTTCTCCAGCAGCCCCTTGCACTCCTCGAAGGACGTGCAGGCGGTGCCCTCCATCGTCACGCCGTTGACCTCGCTCTTGAAGTCGGCGGCGTTGACCGAGCCTGCGGCCTCGGCCGCGAGGGCCAGGGTGACCGCGCAGTCGTAGACCTGCGGCGCGAACTGCGTCTCCTCCAGATCCGGCGCGAACTCCTGCAGCCGGGTAATGAAGTCGGGGTTGTCCGCGGACGCCGGTGCGGTGCCCTTCATCCCGGCGATCACCGTCGGGTCGGACTCGTTGACGATGCTGCCGAGGTCGGCCGAGCGGATGCCGTCGGCGCCGTAGACACCCACGGCGTCGGGCGTGAGCCCGGCCTCGAACATCCCCTGCAGGATCTGGCCGCCCTCCTCGAAGGCGATGACCACGACGGCGTCGGGCTGGGCCGCCTCCACCGAGGAGACCACGGCGTTGAACTCTCGCGCCAGCGGGTCGTAGTCCTCGTTGAGGGCCACCGTGGCCCCGGCGTTCTCCAGAGCGGTCGCCGTCGCGTCGGCCAGGCCGGCGCCGTAGTCGTCCGCACGGGCGACGATCGCGACGTTGCTGTAGCCGTCGTTGACGATGGTGTTGGCCAGCACCGGACCCTGCAGCGCGTCCGACGGCGCGGTGCGCACGTAGAGGCCGTTGTCGTCGTAGTCGGTGAAGGTCGGCGCGGTGTTGGAGCCCGAGCACTGCATGACGTTCGCACCGGTGACCCGGTCCACGATCGCCAGGGACATGCCCGACGCGGCAGCGCCGATGATGGCGCTGGGCTGCTCGGCCAGGATGCGGTCGGCGGCCTGCTGGGCCGCGGCGTCCTGTCCGGCCTCGTCACCGGCGATGGGGTCGGGGACCTCGTTGCCCAGGACGCCACCGGCGTCGTTGATGTCCTGGATGGCCAGGCCGAGCGCCTCGATCTGGGGCGGTCCGAGGAACGCCAGCTGGCCGGTCTCCGGCAGGACGTAGCCGAAGGTGAAGGTGTCGCCGGTGTTGCCGTCGCCGCCGGCCATGGGGGCCTCGCTGGTGGCCTCGCCGCCGTCGCTGCTGGCAGCGTCGTCGTCGGTGCCTTCCTCAGCCTCGGTCTCCTCGGCGGAGGTGGTGTCCTCCGCGCCCTCGTCGTCGCCGTCGCCGCCGCACGCGGCCAACAGGGCCACGGCGGACAGCGCTGCCACTGCCCTCAGGTGGGTCTTCCTACGCATGTGATGCCTCTCTCACAGTCGGGGGGCCTCATCGCCCGTCCACGGGACTTCACCCTAGGCCGCATCGGCCCGGGATCAGACCTTTGTCACCAAACTGTGACCTTGCCCCTACGTGAGCCGGGACGGCTTCTCCGCCACGATGATGGCGGTCCCCGGGATCATCCGGCCCCGCAGCGGGCTCCACCCGCCCCAGACCCGCTCGAGCCCGTCCGGCCACGTCGGTTCGACGAGATCGACGAGCACGAGGCCGGCGCCGCGCACCCCCCGCACGAGGTCACCGAGGGTGCGGTGGTGCTCGGCATACGTCACGGTTCCGTCGGCCGTCTCCTCGACGTAGGCCGACCGGTCGAAGTAGCTCTGCCGGACCACCAACCCGTCCGCACCGGGGGAGTCGGGCAGCGTCCAGCGGAACGGGTGGGGCAGGGAGAACACGCATCGTCCGCCGGGGCGCAGCACCCGGGCCCACTCGCGCAGCGCGGCCGCAGCATCGGGCACGAAGGCCAGGACGCCGTGCGCGGTGATGACGCGGTCCATGCAGGCGTCGGCGAGCGGGAGCCGGGTTCCGTCGCACTGGAGGTATGCCGTCGGCGCCGGGCTTCCGTGGCCGCGCACCTCCGCGTCGATGCGGTGCCCCACCGCGAGCATCCCCGCGGAGAGGTCGGTCGCCACCACACGGGCGCCTCGTTCCGCGCACCAGCGGGCCCCCTGCGCCGCTCCCGCACCGACCTCGAGGACATCCGTCCCGGCGAGGTCCCCCAGCAGCCCCAGGTCGGCCTCGGTCCAGCCCTCCGGCCCCCAGGTGAGCTCGGTGTCGCCGAGATCCGCGCGGTGGTCGGCGTAGTACTGCTCGGCCTCGGCGTCCCACCAGGCCCGGCTGGCGGTGACGGAGTCCGGATGGGCGACCGGTCGGCGGACCACCCGGTCGGGGGAGGGAGGTGCTGCTCCTGAGTTGTGCTCCGGCATACCGCCAGTGTGCCCTGCGCATGCGCACCGCTTTTGACCTGGCGCAGAGCCGCCGATACCCTGGGGAGGCACGACTCGTGCGTTTCGTGCTGCCCGGCGTCAGCCGGTCGGCCCGATCACTGAGCACAGCCATCATCCATACCCAGTGTCCACAATCGGAGTCCCTACTACATGACTGCCACCACGGCCGAGAAGGCCAGCTCCCAGATCGCTGTCAACGACATCGGTTCTGAGGAGGAACTCCTCGCCGCGATCGACGCGACGATCAAGAACTTCAACGACGGCGACATCGTCGAGGGGGTCATCGTCAAGGTCGACCGTGACGAGGTCCTGCTCGACATCGGCTACAAGACCGAGGGCGTCATCCCCTCGCGCGAGCTGGCCATCAAGCACGACGTCGACCCGTCCGAGGTCGTCACCGTCGGTGACGAGGTCGAGGCCCTGGTCCTCCAGAAGGAGGACAAGGAAGGCCGCCTCATCCTGTCCAAGAAGCGTGCGCAGTACGAGCGCGCCTGGGGCTCGATCGAGCAGATCAAGGAGGAGGACGGCGTCGTCACCGGCACCGTCATCGAGGTCGTCAAGGGCGGCCTCATCCTCGACATCGGCCTGCGCGGCTTCCTCCCGGCGTCGCTGGTGGAGATGCGTCGCGTCCGCGACCTCCAGCCCTACGTCGGCAAGGAGATCGAGGCCAAGATCATCGAGCTGGACAAGAACCGCAACAACGTGGTCCTGTCTCGTCGCGCCTGGCTGGAGCAGACCCAGTCCGAGGTCCGCACGACCTTCCTCAAGGAGCTCGGCAAGGGCCAGGTGCGCACCGGCACCGTCTCGAGCATCGTCAACTTCGGCGCCTTCGTCGACCTCGGTGGCGGCGTCGACGGCCTGGTGCACGTCTCCGAGCTGTCCTGGAAGCACATCGACCACCCCGGCGAGGTCGTCGAGGTCGGCGACGAGGTCACCGTCGAGGTGCTGGACGTCGACATGGACCGCGAGCGCGTCTCGCTGTCCCTCAAGGCGACGCTCGAGGACCCGTGGCAGACCTTCGCCCGCACCCACGCCATCGGCCAGGTCGTGCCGGGCAAGGTGACCAAGCTGGTGCCCTTCGGCGCCTTCGTGCGTGTCGAGGACGGCATCGAGGGCCTGGTCCACATCTCCGAACTGGCCGAGCGTCACGTCGAGCTGCCCGAGCAGATCGTCACCGTCGGCGCCGAGGTCTTCGTCAAGGTCATCGACATCGACCTGGAGCGCCGCCGCATCTCGCTGTCGCTCAAGCAGGCCAACGAGGCGGTCGCCGCCGAGTTCGACCCGACGCTGTACGGCATGGCCGCGGAGTACGACGACCAGGGCAACTACAAGTACCCCGAGGGCTTCGACCCCGAGACGAACGAGTGGCTCGAGGGCTTCGAGGAGCAGCGGGAGAAGTGGGAGAAGGAGTACGCCGACGCCCACGAGCGCTGGGAGGCGCACAAGGCGCAGGTGGAGGCCGCCTCCGAGGCCGACTCCTCCGCCGGTGTCGAGGTTGCCCCGGCGTCCGCGTCCTACTCCTCGGCCCAGCCGGAGCAGGATGACGACGACCAAGGCGGCACCCTGGCCTCCGACGAGGCTCTGGCCGCCCTGCGCGAGAAGCTCACCGGCAACTGATCGCACAACCCTCCGGACGGGACCGCCCAGTCTGAGCGGCTTGCTCGGGACGGCCGAGGGCCCGACACCTCACGAGGTGTCGGGCCCTTTCACATTTCCCTGGAAATTCGCTGTGCTACGGTGACATTTGCCCTTTTTTTGACTGAGTTTCGACATACGCAAACCCCTCATCGATCAACCGAAAGAGAGGCGATCCGTGACCACCTCGACCGACACGTCCGAGGAGCTGGCCACCGCCCAGTCCGGAGGGTTGGCCCTGCGGGTCTTCGTGCCCTCCTCGGCCATCATCATCGGCTTCGTGCTGGCCGCCGTCATCTGGCCGGAGAGCATGAACAACGGCCTCGCGAAGGCCAACGAGTACGTCGTCAACACCATCGGCTGGTACTACGTCCTGCTGACCTTCGTCTTCGTGATCTTCGCCATCTGGCTGGCGATCAGCGAGTACGGTGACATCAAGCTGAGCAAGGACGACGAAGAGCCCGAGTTCGGCTACCTGTCGTGGTTCGCGATGCTGTTCAGCGCGGGCATGGGTATCGGCCTGATGTTCTGGGGCGTGGCCGAGCCGCTGTTCCACTTCGCCGGGCCGCCCCCGGGCACCGAGGAGGGCAGTGCCGCGGACATGGCCAACGCCGCCATGGGCCGCACCTTCCTGCACTGGGGTCTGCACGCCTGGGCGATCTACATCATCGTCGGCCTCGGCGTCGCCTACGCGGTGCACCGCCGCAAGCTGCCGGTCTCCATCCGGTATGCCCTCAAGCCCCTGCTCGGCGATCGCGCCGAGGGCTGGATCGGTGACCTCATCGACATCGTGGCGATCGTCGGCACCCTCTTCGGCGTCGCGACCTCGCTCGGCTTCGGCGTCGCGCAGGTCTCCGCGGGTCTGAACTTCATAGGCATCGTCGACAGCAGCAGCGCCTGGCTCCAGGTCGCGCTCATCGCCAGCATCACGGTGATCGCCACCGCCTCCGTGGTCTCGGGTGTGGACAAGGGCATCAAGTGGTTGTCCAACATCAACCTCTCGCTCGCCGGGCTGCTGCTCGTCTTCGTGCTCGTCGCCGGTCCGACGCTGTTCCTGCTCAACGACATGGTCCAGTCGATCGGCTACTACCTGCAGAACTTCTTCTCGATGAGTTTCTCCACCTTCGCCTACCAGGAGGAGGGCCCGGTCTGGCTGGGCAGCTGGACGACGTACTACTGGGGCTGGTGGATCAGCTGGTCCCCGTTCGTCGGCATCTTCATCGCCCGGATCTCCAAGGGCCGGACGGTGCGCGAGTTCATCACCGGTGTGCTTCTCGTCCCGACGCTGCTCACCACCGCGTGGTTCACGATCATGGGCGGGACCGCCCTGCACCGCGAGATCTTCGGCGGGGGCGGCCTCATCGGCGACGACGGCTCGGTGTCCACCAATGAGGCGTTGTTCCAGATGCTCGACGGCCTGCCGGGCGGACCGTTCCTCGCCGGTCTCGCGATCATCATGATCATCATCTTCTTTGTCACGAGCTCGGACTCCGGCTCGTTCGTGGTCGACATGATCGCCAATGGCGGCAACCCCAACCCGCCGGTGTGGAGCCGCGTCATGTGGGCGCTGCTCGAGGGCGCGATCGCCGCGGTTCTCATCGTGGCTGGCGCCGCTGCCGGGGTCGAGGGTGGCGGGCTCGCTTCGCTGCAGACCATGGCCATCATCACGGCCGCGCCGTTCACCCTCGTGATGATCGGGATGTGCATCTCCCTGGTCAAGGCGTTCATCGCCGAGGACCGGGAGCGTGATCGGATCGAGCGCAAGGTCATGGCGCGTGAGCTCGCCTACGAGGCTCAGGAGATGGAGGGCGTGCCGGATCCCGCGGACGCCCCACGCCAGACGTGACGGAGCGCCGGACCCACCGGCACCGGTGATCGATCGAAGGCCCGGGCGGCGATGCCGCCCGGGCCTTCAGCATCGCGGCCGTCGACATCGCCGCGGACAGGTCTGTCGGACCGCGCGCGTACCGTAGAACCATGCGACCGATCACCGACCTGCAGCGCACGGTCAACCCCTTCCGCGTGGTCTCCGAGTTCCAGCCCAGCGGCGACCAGCCGGCGGCCATCGCCGATCTCGCCGCGCGGGTGGGGCAGGGCGAGGAGGACATCGTCCTCCTGGGCGCCACGGGCACCGGCAAGTCGGCGA
This sequence comes from Serinicoccus sp. JS2-9, assembly GCF_059025165.1. Classification (NCBI taxonomy): domain Bacteria; kingdom Bacillati; phylum Actinomycetota; class Actinomycetes; order Micrococcales; family Ornithinimicrobiaceae; genus Serinicoccus; species Serinicoccus sp. JS2-9. The sequence continues at coordinate 2,682,582 of NZ_CM180091.1, read as the reverse complement.
CGACCGCGTGGATGATCGAGCAGGTGCAGCGCCCGACGCTGGTCATGGCCCCCAACAAGACGCTCGCGGCGCAGCTGGCCAACGAGTTCAAGGAGCTGCTGCCGCACAACGCGGTGGAGTACTTCGTCAGCTACTACGACTACTACCAGCCCGAGGCCTACGTCCCGCAGACGGACACCTACATCGAGAAGGACTCCTCGATCAACGACGAGGTGGAGCGGCTGCGCCACTCCGCCACCAACTCGCTGCTCACGCGACGCGACGTCGTGGTGGTGGCCTCGGTCTCGTGCATCTACGGTCTGGGCACGCCGCAGGAGTACGTCGATCGGATGGCGCGGCTCAAGGTCGGCGACGTCGTCGACCGGGACGAGCTGTTGCGCCGGTTCGTCACGATGCAGTACACCCGCAACGACATGGCCTTCTCGCGCGGGACCTTCCGGGTGCGGGGAGACACCGTCGAGATCATCCCGCAGTACGAAGAGCTGGCCGTGCGGATCGAGTTCTTCGGTGACGAGATCGACCGTCTCTACACCCTCAACCCGCTCACCGGAGAGGTCGTGCGCGAGGAGCAGGAGATGTATGTCTTCCCGGCCTCGCACTATGTGGCGGGCCCCGAGCGCATGGAGCGCGCGATCTCGGGGATCGAGAGCGAGCTGGCGACCCAGCTGGAGACCTTCGAGCGGCAGGGCAAGTTGCTCGAGGCCCAGCGGTTGCGGATGCGCACCACCTACGACATCGAGATGATGCGGCAGGTGGGGTCCTGCTCGGGTATCGAGAACTACTCCCGCCACATCGACGGACGGGAGTCAGGGTCGGCCCCCAACTGTCTGCTGGACTACTTCCCGGAGGACTTCCTGCTCGTCATCGACGAGTCGCACGTCACCGTGCCTCAGATCGGGGCGATGTACGAAGGCGACATGTCCCGCAAGCGGACCCTGGTCGACCACGGTTTCCGGCTCCCCAGCGCGATGGACAACCGGCCGCTGAAGTGGGAGGAGTTCCTGGACCGGATCGGTCAGACCGTCTACCTGTCGGCCACACCCGGCGACTACGAGATGGCCAAGGCCGACGGCGGCGTGGTGGAGCAGATCATCCGCCCGACCGGGCTCGTGGACCCCGAGGTCGTGCTCAAGCCGACGAAGGGCCAGATCGACGACCTGCTGCACGAGATCGGGCAGCGGACCGAGCGCGACGAGCGCGTCCTGGTCACGACCCTCACCAAGAAGATGGCGGAGGATCTCACCGACTACCTCCTCGACAAGGGCGTCCGGGTGCGATACCTCCACTCCGAGGTGGACACGCTGCGCCGGGTCGAGCTGCTCCGCGAGCTACGGCTGGGGGAGTACGACGTCCTGGTCGGGATCAACCTGCTCCGAGAGGGCCTGGACCTACCGGAGGTGTCGCTGGTCAGCATCCTGGATGCCGACAAGGAGGGCTTCCTGCGCTCGACCCGGTCGCTCATCCAGACCATCGGGCGCGCCGCCCGTAACGTCTCCGGCCAGGTGCACATGTATGCCGACCGCGTCACCCCCTCCATGCAGGAGGCGATCGACGAGACGAACCGCCGACGGGAGAAGCAGCTGGCCTACAACGCCGAGCAGGGCATCGACCCCACGCCGCTGCGCAAGCGGATCGCGGACATCACGGACATGCTGGAGCGCGAGGACGCCGACACCGCAGCGCTCATGGGCAGCGGGCGTAGCCAGTCCCGCGGGAAGGGCGGTGGCCGGGGCCGCGGCGCGGCGGGCGCAGCGGCTGTCGGGACCACGGCGATCGAGCGGCGGTCCACCGAGGACCTTCCGGCCACCGAGCTCGCCTCCCTCATCCACGAGCTCACCGAGCAGATGCACCAGGCCGCGACCGACCTGCACTTCGAGCTCGCAGCCCGGCTCCGCGACGAGATCGGGGACCTGAAGAAGGAGCTCCGTCAGATGCGCGAGGCCACCGGCTGACGTTGTGTCATCATGGGGAGGTTCGCCGGTGGGGAAGATCGGAAGGTAGCGCTCACGCATGGATGTGCCTGGATGGGTGTGGACCGTCACCCTGGTCCTCACCACCTTCGTCTTCGCCTTCGACCTGGTCGTGCTGGGCCGGCGGCCCCATGAGCCGTCCCGCCGCGAGGTGTCGGTGGCGTTGTCGATCTACATCGGGTTGGCGATCCTCTTCGGCCTGGGCGTGCTGGTCACCTCCGGGGGCCAGTACGCCGGAGAGTTCTTCGCCGGATGGCTGACCGAGTACTCCCTATCGATCGACAATCTGTTCATCTTCCTCATCATCATGGCCAAGTTCGGCGTGCCGAGGAAGTACCAGCAGTTCGCGCTCATGGTCGGCATCGTGATGGCCCTCGGGATGCGGGCGATCTTCATCCTCGTGGGGGCCGCAGCCATCGAGCGTTGGTCCTGGGTGTTCTACATCTTTGGTGCCTTCCTCATCTACACCGCGATCAAGCTGGCGATGGAGAACCTCGGGCATGACGACGAGGAGGACGAGTACGAAGAGAACGCCTTGTTGCGCTTCGTCGAGCGTCACTTCCCCGTCACGCAGTCGTGGGACGGTGGCACCAAGCTGCGCGTCGTGGAGAGCGGCAAGAGGGTGCTGACGCCGATGGCGATCGTCATCATCGCACTCGGCACCACGGACCTGCTCTTCGCCCTCGATTCCATCCCGGCGATCTTCGGCCTGACCCAGGAGCCCTACCTCGTGCTCATGGCGAACGTCTTCGCGCTCATGGGCCTGCGCCAGCTCTACTTCCTCCTGGGCGACCTGCTCAAGCGTCTGGTCTACCTCGGGATCGGACTCTCGGTGCTGCTCGCCTTCATCGGGGTCAAGCTCATCCTGCACGCGATGCACGAGAATGAGCTCCCCTTCCTCAACGGAGGCGAGCACTTCGACGTCCCCGATATCCCGATCTGGCTGTCCCTGACCGCCATCGTGGGCATCCTCGGCGTCACGGCGATCGCGAGCCTCGTCAAGTCCCGCGTCGACGCCGCCAAGGGCATCACCCCGGACAGCGACGAGTCCCGTCTCGACATCAACGAGGTCGGTCTCCTGGGTGGGGGTCAGCACCACAAGCACCCGAACGCGGCGAGCGGCGAGGGCGGCGCTCACGACGGCTCACCGCAGGACCGGACCGGGTCCCGGCCAGGCTCCGACTGACGCGCCGAGGGCGGCGGCGGCGCTAGACGAGGTCGGGGCTGGCGCGCCGACGTCGACCGCCCAGGCGCGGAGGTCGTCCCAGCACGAGGACGCTGGCGACGACGACGAGCGCCATCCCGGCGAGCTGCGGGGCGCTCAGCACTTGTCCGAGCACGAGCAGCCCGGCCAACGCTGCGGCGGCGGGCTCGAGGCTGAGGAGCACCCCGAAGGTCCCGGAGGCCAGGTGGCGCAGGGCGAGCAACTCCAGGCTGTAGGGGATGGCGGAGGAGAGCATGGCGATCCCCAGTCCGCGCAGCAGAGCATCCGGGCTGAAGAGCGCGACTCCAGCCGTGGCGAGTCCGAGCGGCAGGGTGACGACGGCACCCAGCGCCAGGCAGATCGCGATCCCGTCGAGCCCGGGGAAGCGGGCGCCGGTGCGCCGACTCAGCACGATGTAGGCGGCCCAGCACGCTCCGGCCGTGGCGGCGAGCAGCATACCGACGACGTCGAGCTCGCCCCACGGGGCGGACACGGCCTCCGAGATGAGCACGACGCCGACGAGGGCCGCCCCCACGGCGGCGAGGTCCTGGCCGCGGCGGGAGGTGGCAGCCGCCAGGAGCAGCGGCCCGAGGAACTCGATCGTCACGGCGACGCCGAGAGGGAGCCTGGTGAGACTGCCGTAGAACGCCAGGTTCATGCAGGTCAGGGCGATGGCGAAGAGAGCGACCACGCCCCAGTCGGCCCGGCTGCGCCCGCGGACGCGGGGACGGACGAAGGCCCACAACAGCGCGGCGGCCAGGGTCAGTCGCAGCGCCACCGAGCCGAGGACACCGACCAGCGGCAGCAGGGTGGCGGCCAGTGCCCCGCCGAACTGCACCGAGGCCACGGCCAGCAGGACGAGCACCACCGGGGGGACCGGAGGGCGCGCCGAAGCACCCTGCCCCGCCGCCGAGGAGGGGGCTGTCACCAGCCGCGCTCCCGCCAGCGGGTCAGCTGGGGGCGTTCGGCGACGAGGGTGGTGTTGTCGCCGTGACCCGGCAGCACCACGGCGTCGTCGAAGACGTCGAAGACCCGGCGCTCCAGGTCGTTCATGAGGCGGGTGAAGTCCTCCGGTGAGCCGGTCTTGCCGGGCCCTCCAGGAAAGAGACTGTCGCCGGTGAAGAGCAGCGTGGTCGTGCTGTCGGCCGCGGTGGACAGGGCCAGCGCCACCGATCCCGGGGTGTGCCCGCGCAGCCCGATGACGTCGAGCACGAGGTCACCGACGCGGACCGTGTCGCCGTCGCGCAGGCGGGTGTCGACCGGCACCGGCAGGTCGTCGGCGTCGGCGACGCCCGCGAGCGTGCGGGCGCCGGTGGCCTCGACGAGCGCCGCCAGCGCCCGGTGGTGGTCGGCGTGCCGGTGCGTCGTCACCACCTGGCTCAGCGTGCCGTGGTCGGCGACGACGTCCCCCGAGTCCTCCCTCAGGAGGTCGAGGATGCGGGTGACGTCGTCGGCGGCGTCCACCAGCAGCCGCTCGCCCGTCGCGGAGCAGGTGATGAGGTAGACGTTGTTGTCCATCGGGCCCACGCTGCACTTGCGCACCGTCGCGGAGCCGAGGTCGACCGTCCATGTCTGGCGGGAGCCACTCACGTGGCCGGTGAGGTCGTCGTGGATCACGGAGCCCACCCTAGAACGTGGACTGTCCGCACGCGCTGCGCCTCCCCCCCGTGACCGGCGCACCCGCTGCGCGCAGGGCGTGCGGCCGGTCACGCACAGCGGGCGCCCCTCGGCGCAGAGCGTGCGTCCGGTCAGACGGCGAGGGGACGGTCCGTCGGGCGGATCGGTGCCGGCAGGGTCGTGGAGCCGGTGAGGTAGGCGTCCACCGCGGCCGCGCAGGCGCGGCCCTCGGCGATCGCCCAGACGATCAGCGACTGGCCACGGCCGCAGTCACCCGCGGCATACACGCCCTCAAGCGGGGTCGCGAAGGCGGCGTCCCGCTCGTAGGTGTTGCGCGGGGTCCGCGGCAGCGCCTGGGCGGGCGCCGCGCTGTCGTCCGGACCGACGAAGCCCATGGCGAGCAGGATGAGCTGCGCGGGGATCTCGCGCTCGGAGCCCTCGTGCGGCTCGAAGCGACCGTCCACGAAGGCCCCGTCGACCATGACCAGGCCGCGCACGGCGCCGAACTCGTCGCCGAGCACCTCCACGGTCGAGACGCCGTAGGACCGGTCACCACCCTCTTCGTGAGCCTCGGTCACCTTGTAGAGCATGGGGTAGGTGGGCCAGGGCTGGTCCTCGGGGCGCTCGGAGGGTGGCGTCGGCATGATCTCCAGCTGCAGCACCGAGCGGGCGCCGTGCCGGTGCGACGTGCCCAGGCAGTCCGCGCCCGTGTCGCCGCCACCGATGATGACGACGTCTTTGCCCTCGGCGTCGATCCCGCGCTCGGCTCCCAGGGCCTCCTTGTTGGCGGGCACGAGGAAGTCCATCGCTGCGTGCACGCCGTCCAGGTCGGCGCCGGGCACCTGGAGCATGCGCGGCACGGTGGAGCCGGTGGCGAGCACCACGGCGTCGAACCGCTCACGCAGCTCGTCCAGGCTCAGGTCGTCCGGTCCGTCGCCACCGATGGTGACGCCGGTGAGGAAGCGGATCCCCTCGCCGCGCAGCTGCACCAGGCGGCGGTCCAGCACCGCCTTCTCCATCTTGAACTCGGGTATGCCGTAGCGCAGCAACCCGCCCACGGCATCCGCACGCTCGTAGACCACGACGGTGTGCCCGGCCCGGCCCAGCTGCTGCGCGGCCGCGAGTCCCGCGGGGCCGGAGCCGACGACGGCCACCGTCTTGCCGGAGAGCCACTCGGGCTCCTGCGGCGTCACCCGACCGTTGGAGAAGGCCCGGTCGATGATGGAGACCTCGATCTGCTTGATCGTCACCGGGGGCTGGTTGATGCCCAGGACGCACGAGGTCTCGCACGGGGCCGGGCAGAGCCGCCCGGTGAACTCCGGGAAGTTGTTGGTGGCGTGCAGCCGCTCGATGGCCTCGGCGAAGTTCGCCCGCCGGGTCTGGTCGTTCCACTCGGGGATGAGGTTGCCCAGCGGGCAGCCGGTGTGGCAGAACGGGATGCCGCAGTCCATGCAGCGGCTGGCCTGCCGCTGCAGGATCGACGTCTCCTGCTCGCCGTGCACCTCGTGCCAGTCCATGATCCGGACGGGGACGGGGCGGGAAGGCCGGTTCTCCCGCTCTCGATGGGTCAGGAAGCCTTTGGGATCAGCCATGGGAGTCCTCCAGGATGAGCGACCACGCGTGGGGTCCGTTGGGGTCGTCGCCGCGCTCCTCCGCCTCGCGGCGGATGCGCTGGACGCTGGCGTACTGGCGAGGGGTCACGACGGTGACCCGGTCCACCCAGTCTGGGTCGTCGAGCACGGCCGCGGCGACCGTGCTGCCGGTCAGCTCGAGGTGTTCCTCGATGAGGGAACGCACCTCGTCCACGTGGTCGGTCTCCCGCAGCGGGGCGAGCACCAGGTCGCCCTGGGCCGCGGCGAGCGGGTTGATCCGGCCGTGGTCGAGATCGAGGACGAAGGCCGTGCCACCGGACATGCCGGCCCCGATGTTGCGGCCCGTCCGTCCGAGGATGAGCGTGCGTCCGCCGGTCATGTACTCCAGCGCATGGTCTCCCACCCCCTCGACCACCGCGGTGGCGCCGGAGTTGCGGACGCAGAAGCGCTCACCGACGGTGCCGCGCAGGTTCACCTGCCCGCCGGTGGCGCCGTAGCAGATGACGTTGCCGGCGAGGACCTGGTCACGGGCGACGAAGGGTGCCTCCTCGGGAGGACGCACGACGATCCGGCCACCCGACAGTCCCTTGCCGACGAAGTCGTTGGCGTCTCCGACCAGCCGCAGCGTGATGCCGCGGGGGAGGAAGGCGCCGAGGGACTGCCCGGCGGACCCGGTGAGGGTCAGGTCGATGGTTCCGTCCGGCAGGCCGTCCGGTCCGGCGTTCACCGTCACGTGGTGGCCCAGGAGGGTGCCCACCGTGCGGTTGACGTTGGTGATCGGGAACGCCCCGCTGACGGGGGTCCCGTCCTCCAGCGCCGGGGCGGCCAGCTCGACGAGCTGGTTGTCGAGAGCGGCGTCCAGACCGTGATCCTGCGTGGTGATGCAGCGCCGTGCGGCCGCTGCGGGCACGTCGGTCAGGTGCAGGATCGGCGCGAGGTCCAGGCCGTCGGCCTTCCAGTGCTCGACCGCGGCCGAGGTGTCCAGCAGGTCGGCCCGCCCGATGACCTCGTCCAGGCTGCGGTAGCCGAGCTCGGCCAGCATCTCGCGCACCTGCTCGGCGATGAACTGGAAGAAGTTCACGACGTAGTCGGCCTTCCCGGTGTAGCGCTCCCGCAGCTCCGGGTTCTGCGTGGCGATCCCGACCGGGCAGGTGTCCAGGTGGCAGACCCGCATCATGATGCAGCCCGAGACGACGAGCGGTGCGGTGGCGAAGCCGTACTCCTCCGCGCCCAGCAGCGCCGCGACGAGCACGTCCCGGCCGGTCTTCAGCTGGCCGTCGCACTGCACGACGATGCGGTCGCGCAGGCCGTTGAGCAGGAGGGTCTGCTGGGTCTCGGCCAGACCGAGCTCCCACGGGGTCCCCGCGTGCTTGAGCGAGGTCAGGGGAGAGGCGCCCGTGCCGCCGTCGTGCCCGGAGATGAGGACGACGTCGGACTTCGCCTTGGACACGCCGGCCGCGACGGTTCCGACGCCGATCTGGCTCACCAGCTTGACGTGGACCCGGGCCTTCGGGTTCGCGTTCTTGAGGTCGTGGATGAGCTGCTTGATGTCCTCGATCGAGTAGATGTCGTGGTGCGGGGGAGGGGAGATGAGGCCCACGCCTGGTGTCGAGTGCCGAGTCTTGGCCACCCACGGGTAGACCTTGCCCGGAGGAAGCTGGCCCCCCTCGCCGGGCTTGGCCCCCTGCGCCATCTTGATCTGGATGTCGTCGGCGTGGACCAGGTAGGGGGAGGTGACACCGAAGCGTCCCGAGGCCACCTGCTTGATTGCCGACCGGCGCTCCGGGTCGAGCAGCCGCTCGACGTCCTCGCCGCCCTCACCGGTGTTGGACTTCCCGCCGAGCCGGTTCATGGCGATCGCGAGAGTCTCGTGGGCCTCCTGCGAGATGGAGCCGTAGCTCATCGCCCCGGTGGCGAAGCGGCGCACGATCTCGCTGACCGGCTCGACCTCGTCCACGTCGATCGGGTCGCGGTCCGACCGCAGCCGGAACAGGCCGCGCAGGGTCATGAGGTCGGCCGCCTGGTCGTCGACCAGGTCGGTGTACTGGCGGAAGACGTCGTACCGGCCCTGGCGGGTGGCGTGCTGGAGCCGGAAGACCGCCTCGGGGGAGAACAGGTGGGGTGGCCCCTCCCGGCGCCACTGGTACTCGCCGCCGATCTCGAGGCTGCGGTGGTAGGGCGGGATGCCGGACAGGGGGTAGGCCCGGGAGTGCCGCCGGGCGACCTCCTCGGCGATGACGTCCAGCCCGACGCCGTCGATCTGGCTGACGGTGCCGGTGAACCAGCGGTCGACCACGTCCCGGGACAGGCCGACGGCCTCGAAGGTCTGTGCGCCGCGGTACGAGGCGATCGTCGAGATGCCCATCTTGGACATCACCTTGAGCACGCCCTTGCCGAGCGCCTTGATGAGCTGGCGGATCGCGACGTCGGGGTGCAGCCCGTCCAGGACCTGACCGGCGGAGCACAGGTTCTCCACCGTCTCCATGGCCAGGTAGGGGTTGACCGCGCCCGCGCCGTAGGCCACCAGGAGCGCCACGTGGTGCACCTCGCGGACGTCGCCCGCCTCCACGAGCAGCCCCACCTGGGTGCGCGTGTTGTTGCGGACCAGGTGGTGGTGCACGGCGCTGGTGAGCAGGAGCGAGGGGATGGGCGCCAGCTCCCGGTTGGCGTGCCGGTCGCTGAGGACCACGAAGAAGGCACCGCGCTCGACGGCCTCGTCGACCTCCGCGCAGATCTCCTCCAGCCGCGCCTGGAGCGACTCGGCCCCTCCGTCGACGCGGTAGAGACCGCGCACGACGACGGGGGCGAACTCCGGGTGGTCACCCTCGACGTTGATCCGGCGCAGCTTGGCGAGCTGGTCGTTGTCGATGACGGGGAAGGGGAGCACGACCTGCTTGGCGTGGGCCGGGGTCTCCTCCAGGAGGTTCGGCTCGGGGCCGCTGGACGAGCCCAGGGAGGTGACGATCTCCTCGCGGATCGCGTCCAGCGGCGGGTTCGTCACCTGGGCGAAGGCACCGATGAAGTAGTCGAACAGCAGCCGCGGGCGGTCCGAGAGGACGGCGATCGGCGTGTCCGTGCCCATCGCCCCGATCGGCTCGATGCCGGTCTGGGCCATGGGGGCCAGGATGATGCGCAGCTCCTCCTCGGTGTAGCCGAAGATCTGCTGCCGGCGCGTGACCGAGGCGTGCGTATGCCGGACGTGCACCTGGTCGGGCAGGCTCTCCATCCGCACCAGCTGGTCGTCGAGCCATTCCTGGTAGGGCTGCCGCGTCGCCAGCTCCTCCTTGACGACGTCGTCATCGAGGACCTCACCGCGCTCCAGGTCGACGAGGAGCATCCGTCCGGGCGCGACCCGGCCCTTGCGCACGACCCGCTCGGGCGGGATGGGGAGCAGGCCGGACTCCGAGCCGAGGATGACGAGCCCGTCGTCGGTCACCCAGTAGCGCGAGGGGCGCAGCCCGTTGCGGTCCAGGACCGCGCCGATCTGGGTCCCGTCGGTGAAGACCAGGTTGGCCGGACCGTCCCACGGCTCCATGAGCATCGAGTGGTACTCGTAGAAGGCCCGCAGCCGCGGTTCCATCTCGTGGTTGTTCTCCCACGCCTCCGGGATCATCATGAGGACCGCGTGGGGCAGCGACCGTCCCCCGAGGCTGAGCAGCTCGACGACCTCGTCGAAGGTGGCGGAGTCGCTGGCGTCGGGGGTGCAGATCGGCAGCGCGTCCGCGAGCGGCCCCGGGAAGAGGTCGCTGCGCAGCGCCGACTGGCGCGCGCGCATCCAGTTGCGGTTGCCCTTGACCGTGTTGATCTCGCCGTTGTGGGCGATGACGCGGTACGGGTGGGCCAACGGCCAGGACGGGAAGGTGTTGGTGGAGAAGCGCGAGTGCACGACCGCCAGCGCGCTGGCGTACCGCTCGTCGCGCAGGTCCGGGAAGTAGGCCGGGAGCTGATCGGTCGTCAGCATGCCCTTGTAGGTGATGGTCCGGGTCGAGAGCGAGACCGGGTATGCCGTGGTGCGGCGTTCGATGAGCTTGCGGGCGAGCCAGACACGTCGCTCGAGCTCGATGCCGTGCTCACCCGGGTTCTCCTCGCCCGCGCCGACGACCAGCTGGCGCATGACCGGCATGACGGACAGCGCCGTCGGTCCGATCATGTCGCTGACCACCGGGACCTCGCGCCACCCGAGGACCCGGAGCCCGCCGTCGGTCACGATCTGCTCCACCTGCGCGGCCACCTCGTCCGCGAGGCCGTCCGCGGGCAGGAAGATGATCCCGACGGCGTAGTGCCCCGCCTCCGGAACCTCGAAGGGGAGTACCTCCCGCAGGAAGGCGTCGGGCACCTGGGTGAGGATGCCCGCACCGTCGCCGGTGTTCTCCTCGCTGCCGACCGCACCGCGGTGGTCGAGGTTGTGCAGGGCGGTCAGGGCCTGGGCCACGATGTCGTGGCGAGGCACGCCGTCGAGCGTGGCCACGAAGGCCACGCCGCAGTTGTCGTGCTCGTGAGCGCCGTCGTAGAGGCCCTGGGGGGCCGCTCCCGGAACGGGACGAAGGGCAGAGGAGGTCGAGGAGATCGTCTCTGTCATGGGATCACCGGTTTCGGAACGGGGCCGCCGCGCGAGGAGCAGCGAGCCTGGACTGCACGCGCGGGGCAGCTCTGGCCCGGCGAGGAAAATATGTAGGGGTCAGCATACCTATGCAGTTGCCCTCACGGAAAAGCCGGTGCGAGCGAGGTGTGTCGGTGAGGACACCTACAGTGGACACGTGCCCAAGTCTGCCTCCTCCGCCGTCTCCCGGGCACGCCACGACCGACTGGTCGTCCAGGGCGCCCGGGAGCACAACCTCAAGGACGTGTCCGTCGACATCCCCCGGGACGCGCTCGTCGTGTTCACCGGCCTGTCCGGCTCCGGCAAGTCCTCGCTCGCCTTCGACACCATCTTCGCCGAGGGACAGCGCCGCTACGTCGAGTCGCTGTCGGCCTACGCCCGGATGTTCCTCGGTCAAATGGACAAACCGGACGTCGACTTCATCGAGGGACTGTCGCCGGCCGTGTCCATCGACCAGAAGTCGACCAACCGCAACCCACGCTCGACGGTCGGGACGATCACCGAGGTCTACGACTACCTCCGGCTGCTCTACGCCCGTGTCGGTCGACCGCACTGCCCGGTCTGCGGGGAGCCGGTCGAGCGACAGACTCCGCAGCAGATCGTGGACCGGATGCTGCAGCTGCCGGCGGGCACCCGCTACCAGCTGCTCGCTCCGGTGGTGCGTGGACGCAAGGGCGAGTTCGTCGACCTCTTCGCCGAGCTGCAGTCCAAGGGGTTCGCGCGGGCCCGCGTCGACGGGGAGCTCGTCTCGCTCACGGAGCCGCCGACCCTGGCCAAGCAGCGCAAGCACAGCATCGAGGTCGTCGTGGACCGACTCGTCACCAAGGGGGACGCGCAGGAGGTGGACCGGGCCTACGCCCGCCGGCTGACCGACTCGGTCGAGACCGCGCTGTCCCTGGCCGGCGGCGTCATGGTGGCCGAGTTCGTGGACGTCCGCGACGACGTGAGCGGGCCCGACGCCGAGGCGACCTCGGCGGACCGGCCCCGCCCCGTCGACGAGCGGGGCGAACCGCTGCCGCGCGAGCGGCGGTTCAGCGAGCGGATGGCCTGCCCCAACGATCACCCGTTGTCGATCGACGAGGTGGAGCCCCGGTCCTTCTCGTTCAACAGCCCCTTCGGAGCCTGTCCCGAGTGCACCGGCATCGGCGTCGAGCTGGAGGTCGACCCCGAGCTGGTCGTGCGGGAGGACCTCAGCATCCTCGGTGGGGCCCTGGTGCCATGGTCGACCGCGTCCGGGCTCAGCGACTACTTCCTCCGCGTGCTCGGGGGCCTCTCGGACGATCTCGACTTCCGGTTGGACGTCCCCTGGCGGGAGCTGCCGGGCCGTGCCCGGGACGCCATCCTCACCGGCTACAAGCACAAGGTGCACGTCCGCTACAAGAATCGCTTCGGCCGCGAGCGCAGCTACTCCACCGGCTTCGAGGGCGTGATCCCCTACGTCAAGCGCAAGCACGGGGAGACGGAGTCGGAGAGCAGCCGCGAACGCTACGAGGGCTACATGCGGGAGGTGCCCTGCCCGGTCTGTCGCGGTGCCCGGCTCAAGCCGGAGATCCTGGCGATCCTGGTCGGTGGCAAGAGCATCGCCGAGGTCTGCGCGCTGCCGATCGACCAGTGTGCCGAGTTCCTCACCTCGGTCGACTACACCGAGCGCGAGGCCGCGATCGCGGGTCAGGTGAGCCGTGAGATCGACGCGCGGCTGGGCTTCCTGCTCGACGTCGGCCTCGACTACCTCTCGCTGGACCGGCCGGCGGGCACGTTGAGCGGCGGGGAGGCGCAGCGCATCCGGCTGGCGACCCAGATCGGGTCGGGGCTCGTCGGGGTGCTCTACGTCCTGGACGAGCCGAGCATCGGGCTGCACCAGCGCGACAACCGACGCCTCATCGAGACCCTGACCCGGCTGCGTGACCTGGGCAACACGCTCATCGTCGTCGAGCACGACGAGGACACCATCGCGACGGCGGACTGGGTCGTGGACATCGGACCCGGGGCCGGGGAGCACGGTGGGCACGTCGTGCACAGCGGCAGCGTCACGGACCTCCTGCGCCACCCGAGCTCGCTCACCGGGCAGTACCTCTCGGGGCGCAGGGCCATCGCCACGCCGGAGCAGCGGCGCCCGCAGAACGGCCGCGAGGTGGTCGTCCGGGGGGCCCGTGAGCACAATCTGCAGGAGATCGACGTCGCCTTCCCGCTGGGCAACCTCGTCGCCATCACCGGCGTGAGCGGGTCGGGCAAGTCGACCCTGGTCAACGACATCCTCTACCGGGTCATGGCCAACCAGCTCAACGGCGCCCGCCACGTGCCAGGGCGGCACCGCCGCGTGGAGGGCCTGGACCAGCTCGACAAGGTGGTCCACGTCGACCAGAGCCCGATCGGGCGGACCCCGAGGTCCAACCCGGCCACCTACACCGGGCTCTTCGACCACATCCGCAAGCTCTTCGCGACGACGACCGAGGCGAAGGTACGCGGCTACCAGCCCGGCCGCTTCTCCTTCAACGTGAAGGGGGGCCGGTGCGAGGCCTGCTCCGGTGACGGCACGCTCAAGATCGAGATGAACTTCCTTCCGGACGTCTACGTCCCCTGCGAGGTGTGTCACGGCCGGCGCTACAACCGCGAGACCCTCGAGGTGCACTTCAAGGGACGCACGATCGCGGACGTGCTGGACATGCCGATCGAGGAGGCCGCCGACTTCTTCGCCGCGGTGCCCGTGCTCGCCCGCCACCTCACGACCCTGGTGCAGGTGGGGCTCGGTTACGTCCGGCTCGGGCAGCCCGCGACCACGCTCTCCGGCGGCGAGGCGCAGCGGGTCAAGCTGGCTTCCGAACTCCAGAAGCGCTCGACGGGACGCACGATCTACGTCCTGGACGAACCGACGACGGGCCTCCACTTCGAGGACATCCAGCGCCTCCTGGGCGTGCTCCAGGGGTTGGTCGACAAGGGCAACACCGTCCTCGTCATCGAGCACAACCTCGACGTGATCAAGAGCGCCGACTGGATCATCGACATGGGGCCCGAGGGTGGGCGCGGCGGCGGGACCGTCGTGGCAGCCGGAGCGCCCGAGGACGTCGCCATCATCCCGGAGAGCCACACCGGCCGTTTCCTCGCCCCGGTGCTCGGGCTGGACCGGCGGTCGACCGCATGACCCCGCTGATCCGTGGCTGACCCCCAGAGCTACCGGCCCGCACCCGGGGAGATCCCGACGGACCCGGGCGTCTACCGCTTCCGCGACCAGCACCACCGGGTCATCTACGTCGGCAAGGCACGATCGCTGCGATCCCGGCTGACGTCCTACTTCCAGGACCTCTCGGCTCTGCACCCGCGCACCCGGCAGATGGTGACCTCCGGGGCCAGCGTGGAGTGGACCGTGGTCCGCAACGAGGTGGAGGCGCTGCAGCTGGAGTACTCCTGGATCAAGGAGTTCGACCCCCGGTTCAACGTCAAGTACCGCGACGACAAGTCCTATCCCTACCTCGCGGTGACCCTGGGGGAGGAGTTCCCGCGGGCCCAGGTGATGCGGGGTACCAAGCGAGCCGGGACGCGGTACTTCGGTCCCTACACCCACGCCTGGGCCATCCGGGAGACGCTGGACACGTTGCTGCGGGTCTTCCCCGTGCGGACCTGCTCCGCCGGAGTCTTCCGGCGGGCGGGACAGGTGGGTCGGCCCTGCCTCCTGGGCTACATCGACAAGTGCTCGGCGCCGTGCGTGGGCCGGGTGGACGCGCAGGAGCACCGACGGATCGCCGAGGACTTCTGCGCCTTCATGGCAGGAGACACCGCCCGGTTCGTCAGGGGCCTGGAGGAACGGATGCGGCGGGCGGCGGAGGAGCTCGACTTCGAGACGGCCGCCCGGCTGCGGGACGACGTCGGCGCTCTCACCCGCGCGCTGGAGCGCTCAGCCGTCGTGCTGCCCGACGCCACGGACGCCGACGTCTACGCCCTGGCCGAGGACGAGCTGGAGGTCGCGGTGCAGGTCTTCCACGTACGCGGCGGGCGCGTCCGTGGACAGCGCGGCTGGGTGAGCGAGAAGGGTGCCGAGGATCTGGGCTCGATTGTGGAGCACCTGCTGCAGCAGGTCTACGGCGGCGAGCGGGGGGAGGAGGTCCCCCGCGAGGTACTGGTCCCGGTGCTCCCCGAAGGCCATCCGGACGTCGAGGAGTGGCTGGCCGGTCTGCGCGGGTCCCGGGTGGCGGTCCGCGTGCCACGCCGCGGGGACAAGCGGACCCTCATGGAGACCGTCGGTCGTAACGCCGAGCAGGCGCTCGCCCGGCACAAGGTCGCCCGGTCCGGCGACCTGACCCTGCGGTCGCAAGCCCTGCAGGAGCTGCAGGAACTGCTCGAGCTGGAGGATGCGCCACTGCGCATCGAGTCCTTCGACATCAGTCACGTCCAGGGCAGCGACGTCGTGGGCTCCATGGTGGTCTTCGAGGACGGCCTGGCCCGGAAGAGCGAGTACCGGCGGTTCATCGTGCGTCAGGGGACGGGGGACGACACGGCGGCGATGCACGAAGTGCTGACCCGGCGCTTCCGGCACCTGGCGCAGGCTCCCGCACCTGGCACCGACGAGGACGGACGACCGGCGAAGTTCGCCTACCCACCCAATCTCGTCGTGGTCGATGGCGGGGCCCCGCAGGTGCGGGCCGCGCAGGCGGCCCTGGCGGAGGTGGGGGCCGGCGATCTCCCGGTGGTGGGTCTGGCCAAGCGGTTGGAAGAGGTGTGGTCGGCCGATCAGCACGACCCCTTCCCGATCGTGCTCCCCCGCACGAGCGAGGCGCTCTACCTGTTGCAGCGGGTCCGGGACGAGGCGCATCGCTTCGCCAACACCTTCCACCGCCAGCGCCGCTCCCGCAGCATGACGGCGAGCGCGCTGGACGGGATCCCGGGCCTCGGTCCGGCGAGGCAGCAGGCGCTGCTGCGCCACTTCGGGTCCGTCAAGGCGGTGCGCGCCGCCGACCCGGCGGCCCTGCAGGAGGTTCCCGGCGTCGGGCCGGCCCTGGCCGAGGTCATCGCGCAGCGGCTGGCGGGCGAGACACCTGACCCGGCCGTTAACCTGAGCACGGGCGAGGTGCTCGACTGACCCGGTGACCGACGCCGGGCGCGCCTCCCGGAGCCGCGAAGGAGTCCGACCGTGACGGGATCGCCACCAGACGTGGGGGAGCACGCGCCCAGCGCCGCGGACGTCACCCGGCGGGCCGAGGTCGTCATCCTGACGGGGATGTCCGGTGCCGGCCGGACGACGGCGGCGGACGTCCTCGAGGATCGGGGGTGGTACGTCGTCGACAACCTCCCGCCGGCCATGATCGTCCAGCTCATGGAGGCCACGGCGGACGACCCTCAGAGACAGCGCGTAGCCGTCGTGGTCGACGTGCGCAGCCGGGACTTCACGACCGAGCTCGCCGGCGCCCTCGAGGTGCTGGAGCATCGCGGTTGGCAGCCCCGGGTCATCTTCATCGACTCCGGCGACGAGTCGCTGGTCCGGCGCTTCGAGGCGGTGCGACGGCCCCACCCGCTGCAGGGCGAGGGGCTGCTGCTCGACGGCATCCGCCGGGAGCGGCGCATGCTGGGTGACCTGCGCTCCAACTCGGACCTGGTCATCGACACCTCCAACTACAACGTGCACGAGCTGTCGGCGAAGATCGACGACCTGCTGGCCGTGGACGTCGACGTCCGGCTGCGGCTGGCGGTGATGTCCTTCGGCTTCAAGTACGGCATCCCCCTGGACGCCGACGTCGTCCTCGACCTGCGCTTCCTGCCCAACCCGTACTGGATCCCCGAGCTGCGCGCCTACACCGGCAAGGACAGCGAGGTCCGCGACTTCGTGCTCGGACAGGACCTGGCCCAGACGTACGTGCAGCACGCCGAGGCGCTGCTCCGCACGGCGGTCGCCGGGTATCTGGCGGAGGGGCGCCGCTACGTCACGGTGGCGGTGGGCTGCACCGGCGGCAAGCA
This sequence comes from Serinicoccus sp. JS2-9, assembly GCF_059025165.1. Lineage (NCBI taxonomy): Bacteria > Bacillati > Actinomycetota > Actinomycetes > Micrococcales > Ornithinimicrobiaceae > Serinicoccus > Serinicoccus sp. JS2-9. The sequence goes on along the minus strand of NZ_CM180091.1, from coordinate 2,665,656 downwards.
CCGGTCGGTGGCGACCGCCGAGGAGCTGGCCCTGCGGCTGGCCGACCTGCAGGACCAGGACACGCAGCTGTCCACCTTCCATCGCGACCTGGGGCGCGAGTGAGCGGCCCTCGTGTCGTCGCGCTCGGTGGCGGCCACGGACTTTCCGCCTCCCTGCACGCGCTGCGGCACCTCACCGAAGCGATCACCGCGGTCGTGACCGTCGCCGACGACGGCGGCTCCAGCGGTCGGCTGCGTGAGGAGTTCGACATCCTCCCGCCAGGAGACCTGCGGATGGCCCTCGCGGCCCTGTGCGAGGACACCTCGTGGGGACACCAGTGGTCCGGGGTCCTGCAGCACCGCTTCGGGGGCGACGGGGACCTCGGTGGCCACGCCCTGGGCAACCTGCTCATCACCGCCCTCTGGGACCTCCGACCCGAGGAGAAGGTGCGCGGGCTCGACCTCGTGGGTCGGCTGCTCAACACCCGGGGCCGGGTCCTGCCCATGGCGCTCGACCCGCTCGACATCGAGGCCACGTTGCAGGGCGGCCAGGGCGATCCGGACGCGGTCGTCACGGTGCGCGGCCAGTCCAAGGTCGCGAGCCATCCCGGCAAGGTCACCTCGGTGCGACTCATCCCGGAGGCTCCGCAGGCCTGCCCGGAGGCGCTGGAGTCGATCACGCTGGCCGACCTGGTGGTCCTCGGCCCGGGGTCGTGGTTCACCTCCGTCATGCCGCACCTGCTCGTGCCCGAGCTGCGCCAGGCGCTCCAGGACACGCCAGCCCGTCGCATCCTCACGCTCAACGTCAGCCTCCACGACGGCGAGGCCGCCGGCTACTCCGTCGCCGAGCACGTGGCGACCATCGCGGCCCACGCCCCGGGGCTGACCTTCGACCACGTCATCGCCGACCCGCAGGTGCTGCGCACCGCGCAGGATCGGGCCGCGCTCGAGGCGGCCGTCAAGCAGGTCGGGGGACGACTGGTGGTGACGACGGTTGGCAAGATGGGGCACCCTGGCATCCACGACACGCTGCGGCTGGCCGCCGCCTATCGTGACGTCATGGCAGAGGAGGGCTTGTGACGCCAGGACAGTTACCAGGGGGTAACCTGCCGGGGTCGGCCGAGCATCGTCCGGCCACCGACCGACCGACGGACCGACCGAGGAGGATCAGCGCCGTGGCGATGACCGCGAAGGTCAAGGACGAGCTGAGCCGGCTGCCCGTGACTCGGACCTGCTGCCGCAAGGCGGAGGTCTCCACGATGCTGCGCTTCGCCGGGGGCCTGCACATCGTGGGCGGTCGGATCGTCATCGAGGCCGAGCTGGACACGGCGCAGAGCGCCCGCCGGCTGCGGACCTTCATGGCCGAGGTCTACGGCTCGAGCAGCGAGCTGGTCGTCATGAGCCCCGGCGGGTTGCGCAAGCAGACGCGGTATGTCGTGCGCGCCACCTCCGACGGTGAGGCGCTGGCACGCCAGACCGGGCTGATCGACCACCGCGGCCGGCCGGTCCGGGGACTGCCGCCTCGGGTCGTCGGTGCCTCGGTGTGCGACGCCGAGGCGGCGTGGCGTGGTGCCTTCATCGCGCACGGCTCGATCACCGAGCCCGGCCGGTCCTCGGCGATGGAGGTGACGTGCCCGGGGCCGGAGGCGGCCCTGGCACTGGTGGGTGCGGCGCGCCGGCTCGGGATCCAGGCCAAGGCGCGGGAGGTGCGTGGGGTGGACCGGGTCGTGATCCGCGACGGTGACGCGATCGGGGCGATGCTCACCCGGTTGGGGGCTCACGACGCGGTGCTGGCCTGGGAGGAGCGGCGGATGCGGCGTGAGGTCCGGGCCACCGCCAACCGGCTCGCCAACTTCGACGACGCCAACCTGCGCCGGTCGGCCAGGGCGGCCGTCGCCGCCGGTGCCCGTGTGGAGCGGGCCCTGGAGATCATGGGAGAGCAGGTCCCCGAGCACCTTCGTGTCGCCGGGGCGCTGCGCCTGGAGCACAAGCAGGCCAGCCTCGAGGAGCTGGGGCAGCTCGCAGACCCGCCGATGACCAAGGACGCCGTCGCGGGCCGTATCCGGCGACTGCTGGCGATGGCCGACAAGCGTGCCGAGGAGCTCGGGATCGAGGGCACCGAGGCCAATCTCACCGCGGACATGCTGGACGACTGACCCGGGTCAACCGCCGGTTGGAACCCGGGGGGAGGTGCGGATAGGTTGGGAGCAGGACGACGGCGTCTGACCGAGCGGTCCGCATCGGGCGTGCCGCAGCAATTCATCGAGGAGAGGTTCTTCCATGACCGTTCGCGTAGGTATCAACGGCTTCGGTCGCATCGGCCGCAACTTCACGCGCGCCGTGCTGGCCTCCGGGGCCGACATCGAGATCGTGGGCGTCAACGACCTCACGGACAACCACACCCTGGCCCACCTGCTGAAGTACGACTCGATCTTGGGGCGCCTGGAGGGCGAGGTGACCGCCAGCGAGGACGAGATCAGCGTCGACGGGACCGTCATCAAGAGCTTCGCCGAGAAGGACCCCTCGGCGCTGCCCTGGGGCGAGCTCGGTGCGGACGTCGTCGTGGAGTCGACGGGCATCTTCACCGACGCCACCAAGGCGCGGGCGCACATCGACGCCGGAGCGAAGAAGGTCCTCATCTCGGCCCCCGCCAAGAACGAGGACATCACCGTCGTGATGGGCGTCAACGAGCAGGACTACGACGCGGACGCGCACACGATCATCTCGAATGCCTCGTGCACGACGAACTGCCTCGCCCCGATGGCCAAGGTCCTGAACGACGAGTTCGGCATCGTCAAGGGCCTGATGACGACCATCCACGCCTACACCGCGGACCAGAACCTGCAGGACGGCCCGCACAAGGACCTGCGCCGGGCGCGGGCCGCGGCGCTCAACATCGTCCCGACCAAGACCGGGGCCGCTCAGGCTGTCGCCCTGGTCCTGCCCGAGCTCAAGGGCAAGTTCGACGGCTACGCGCTGCGGGTCCCGACGCCGACCGGTTCGGCGACCGACCTCACCTTCCAGACGAGCCGTGAGGTCACCGTGGAGGAGGTCAACGCGGCCGTCAAGAAGGCGGCAGAGGGCCCGCTTCAGGGCATACTGACCTACACCGAGGACCCCATCGTGTCCAAGGACATCGAGACCCACCCCGCCTCCTGCATCTTCGACGCCGGGCTCACCAAGGTGATCGGCGACCAGGTCAAGGTGGTTGGCTGGTACGACAACGAGTGGGGCTACTCCAACCGTCTGGTCGACCTCGTCGCCCTGGTGGGCAGCAAGCTCTGATGCGGACGATCGAGCAGCTGAGCGAGGAGCTCGGCGGGCTGTCCGGACGCACGGTGCTGGTCCGGAGCGACCTCAACGTCCCGCTGGACGGCGAGACCATCACCGACGACGGCCGGGTGCGCGCCTCGGTGCCCACGATCTCGACGTTGACCGCCCAGGGTGCACGCGTGGTCGTGTGTGCCCACCTGGGTCGGCCCAAGGGCACGCCGGACCCGGCCTACTCCCTGGCCCCGGTCGCGCGTCGGCTCGACGAGCTCCTGGGTGACGACGTGACGGTCGACTTCGTCGAGGAGACCGTCGGGCCACGCGCCGCCGCGGCGGTGGCCGGGATGTCCGACGGCGACGTCCTCGTCCTGGAGAACCTCCGGTTCAACCCGGGGGAGACCGCCAAGGGCGAGCAGGAGCGGGCCGACTTCGCCCGCGCGCTCGCCGAGCCCGCCGACGCCTACGTCTCCGACGGCTTCGGGGTCGTCCACCGTGCGCAGGCATCCGTCTACGACGTCGCGCGGCTGCTGCCGCACGCGGCGGGCGGCCTCGTGCGCTCCGAGGTCGAGATCATGCGAGCGCTGCGCGAGGACCCGGCCCGCCCCTATGCCGTCATCCTCGGCGGCGCCAAGGTCAGCGACAAGCTGGGCGTCATCGAGTCGCTCATCACCGTCGCGGACCGGCTCCTCATCGGAGGCGGGATGGTCTTCACCTTCCTCAAGGCCCAGGGCCACGAGGTGGGGACCAGTTTGTTGGAGCAGGACCAGGTCGAGGTGGTCAAGGGCTACCTGGAGACCGCCGAGGAGCGAGGCGTCGAGATCGTCCTGCCCACGGACGTCGTCGTGGCCGACGCGTTCTCCGCCGAGACGGCGCACGAGGTCGTCCCGGCCGACGCCATCCCCGCCGACCGGATGGGGCTGGACATCGGGCCGGACTCCGAGAGGCTCTTCATCGAGCGCCTCGCCGACGCCCGGACCATCTTCTGGAACGGCCCGATGGGCGCCTTCGAGATGGAGCCCTTCGCCTCGGGCACCCGTGCGGTGGCGCAGGCCCTGGTGGAGCGCACCGCGGACGGCGCGATGACCGTGGTCGGTGGCGGAGACTCCGCTGCCGCGGTGCGGGAGTTCGGCCACGCCGAGGACGACTTCGGCCACATCTCCACCGGTGGTGGGGCGAGCCTGGAGTACCTCGAGGGCAAAGAGCTCCCCGGACTACAGGTGTTGGAGGACTGAGGACATGGCGAGCAGCTCGCGGACCCCGCTGATGGCGGGCAACTGGAAGATGAACCTCGACCACCTCCAGGCGACGCACATGGTGCAGAAGCTGGACTGGACCCTGCGCGACGGCAAGCACGACTACGCCGCCGTCGAGGTCGTCGTCGTGCCACCGTTCACCGACCTACGGTCGGTCCAGACCCTGGTCCAGGGGGACGGACTGGCCCTGGGCTACGGCGGTCAGGACCTGAGCGAGCACGACGAAGGGGCCTACACCGGCGAGATCTCCGGTGCCTTCCTCGCCAAGCTCGGGTGCACCTACGTCGTGGTCGGCCACAGCGAGCGACGCGACTACCACCAGGAGACCGACGAGATGGTGGCCGCCAAGGTGCGGGCCGCCCTGCGGCACGAGCTGAGCCCGATCCTGTGCGTCGGCGAGCCGCTCGAGGTGCGACAGGCCGGGCAGCACGTCGAGCACGTGGTCACCCAGCTCCGTGCGGCGCTGGAAGGCCTGGACGCCGAGCAGGTCGCCCGGGTGGTCGTGGCCTACGAGCCGGTCTGGGCGATCGGCACCGGCGAGGTGGCCACGCCCGACGACGCGCAGGAGGTCTGCGCCGCGGTCCGTGCGACCGTGGCCGACCTGGTGGGACAGGACGTGGCCGACGGGCTGCGGGTGCTCTACGGCGGGTCGGTCAAGCCGGCCAACGTAGCCGAGATCATGGCCCGGGAGGATGTCGACGGTGCGCTGGTCGGCGGTGCCTCGCTCTCGGTCGACGACTTCTCCTCGATCTGCCGCTACCAGCAGCACGCGGGCACCACGGGCTGAGCCGCGGTTCGGCCCAGCCGCCCGGCTGAGATACGCTGTCTGATGCCCCGGAGGCTCCGGCCCGGGGCATCAGATGGTGATCCGGTCGCCGTCGCTGTCCGTGTCAACTCCGACGACGAGGTGTGCCCACGTGGAGTACGTCCGCTGGTTCCTGGACGCCCTGCTGGTCATCACCAGCTGCTTTCTGGTGCTGCTGATCCTCATGCACAAGGGCCGTGGGGGAGGCATGTCGGACATGTTCGGCGGCGGGATGAGCAGCAGCCTGGGCGGGAGCTCGGTCGCCGAGCGCAACCTCAACCGGATCACCGTCGCGATGGCCCTGATCTGGGTCGCGGTGATCGTCGGGCTCGGGGTGCTCGTCCGCTTCAGCTGACCCGCGTGGGCCCGCCCTTCCGTGGTGGGGCGGCACCGGGGGAGTAGGCTCACCCCGTTGCGTCCCGACGGCGAGAGAGGCACCACGATGGTCAACACCAATGCGATCCGCGGGTCCCGGGTGGGGTCAGGGCCCATGGGGGAGAGCGAGCGCGGTGACTCCGCCCCCCGGTTCACCGTGACCTACTGGTGCGCCCACGGCCACCTCACCCAACCCAGCTTCGCCGAGCACGGTGAGGTGCAGGTCCCGGACACCTGGGACTGCCCGCGCTGTGGTCTCCCGGCGGGGCGTGACGCCGACAACCCACCTGAGGCGCCTCGAACCGAGCCCTACAAGACGCATCTCGCCTACGTCAAGGAGCGGCGCAGCGCCACGGACGGCGCAGCGCTCCTGGACGAGGCTCTCGGTCGATTGCGGGACCGCGGCTACGGCGGATCCTCCTCGGGGGGCTGAGTCCACCGCACCACCCGGTCCCGGGTGCCCCCGACCTCGGGAGCCGCCGAGGTCAGTCCGCTGGTGGGCTCTGGCCGGCCCGGACGGCTTCGCTGCGTGTGCTACCCCGTCGGATGGCGGGAAGCCCGCCGCACAGGGCGCGCGCGTAGACCTCGTCCGGGTCCAGGCGGCGCAGCTCGTCGGCCAGGGCTCCGGAGGCGCTGGGGGTGTGCAGCGCCACCAGCCTCGGCTGGCTCCCCACCGCCCTGAGCATCGCGGTGTCCGCTCCGTCCTCGCTACGGACGAGGTCCACCGGTCCGGAAGGCCGCTGGAGCCGGATGCTCTGCACACCGCTGCCCACGGGCGTCCGCACGCGTTCGACAGGACAGTTCAGCGCCTGGGCGAGCCATCCGGCGAGCAGGTCGCAGCTGGGGCACTCCGGCTCACCCGCCACCGTGACCCACTCGACGGCTTCGTAGGGCTCGGTCTCCAGCGCGGCCGCGAGCAGAGCGCGCCACCGGGTGATGCGGGTCCAGGTCAGGTCGGTGTCCCCGGCCCGGTAGTGCTTGGCCCGGCGGCGCAGCTCGTTGGCCGGGGTGACGTCCCCGGCCGCCGCATCGGTGATCCTGCGGTGCGCCATCTGACCCCAGGGTGAGCCGGCCACGTCGGACGGGGCTCCACCCGGCCACCAGGCGACGATGGGGGAGTCGGGCAGGAGCAGCGGGGTCACGACGGCCGGGCCGTGCCGGGTGAGCTCGCCGTAGAGCCGCAGCACGACGATCTCGGAGGCTCCGGCGTCTCCGCCCACACGGATCTGGGCATCCAGCCGGCTGCGGCCACGAGCGGTCGAGCTGACCACGGCGAGGATGCGGGCCGGGTGCTGGCGGGTGGCCTCGTTGGCCATCTCCAGCGCGTCGTCGGCCACGTCCTCGTCCACGATCACCAGGAGCGTGAGGACCCGCCCCATGGCCATGGCGCCGACGTCGTTGCGCAGACGGACGAGGTTGCTGGCCACATCACCAGCGGTGGTTCCGGGCAGGTCGACGATCACGGGAGCCTCCACTCACGTCCGTCGCGACGCATGAGCTCATCGGCGTCCGGCGGGCCCCAGGTGCCTGCGGGGTAGTCCTGCGGGGGGTCCTCGCTCGCGGCCCAGTGGTCGATGACGGGGTCCAGGATCCGCCACGACTGCTCCACCTCGGCGTGGCGGGGGAACAACGGGGGCTCCCCGAGCAGGACGTCCAGGATCAGACGCTCGTAGGCCTCCGGGCTGGACTCGGTGAAGGAGCTGCCGTAGCCGAAGTCCATGGTGACGTCGCGCACCTCCATCTGGCTGCCCGGCACCTTGGAGCCGAAGCGCATCGTCATCCCCTCGTCCGGCTGCACCCGGATGACGATCGCGTTGGACCCGAGCTCCTCGGTCGCCGTCGAGGTGAAGGGCAGGTGCGGTGCGCGGCGGAAGACCACGGCGATCTCCGTCACCCGCTTGCCCAGCCGTTTTCCAGTGCGCAGGTAGAACGGCACACCGGCCCACCTGCGGGTGCGGACGTCCACCCGCAGCGCGGCATACGTCTCGGTGTCGGCGGCGGGGTCGACGCCCTCCTCGTCCAGGTAGCCCTCGACCTTGTCGGTGCCCTGCCAGCCCGCGGAGTAGCGACCCCGGGCGGTCGCGGTGTCCAGGTCCGGCGGCAGGCTCACCGCGGCGAGCACCTTCTCCTTCTCGGCCCGCACCGCGTCGGCCGTGAAGGCGACCGGCTCCTCCATCGCGGTGAGCGCCAGCAGCTGGAGGAGATGGTTCTGGATGACGTCCCGGGCGGCTCCGACCTCGTCGTAGTAGCCGGCCCGACCGCCGATGCCGATGTCCTCGGCCATGGTGATCTGCACGTGGTCGACGTAGTTCCCGTTCCAGATCGGCTCGAAGAGCTGGTTGGCGAAGCGGAGCGCCAGGATGTTCTGGACCGTCTCCTTGCCCAGGTAGTGGTCGATCCGGAAGACCGCGTCCGGCGGGAAGACACCCTCGACGATGGAGTTCAACTCCTGCGCGCTCTCCAGGTCGTGCCCGAACGGCTTCTCGATGACCACCCGCCGCCACGTGCCGGGGCGGGGGTCGGACAACCCGGACTCCTGCAGCTGGGTGCAGACCGCGGCGAACCAGGACGGGGGGATCGAGAGGTAGAACGCGTGGTTGCCACCGGTCCCGCGCTCCTCGTCGAGCTGGTCGACGGTGCGGGCGAGCAGCTCGAAGGCCTCGGCGTCGTCGAACGAGCCGGGGACGAAGCGGAAGCCGTCCGCGAGCGAGCGCCATACCTCCTCACGGAACTCGGTGCGCGCGTGCTGACGCACCGAGTCGTGCACCACCTTGGCGAAGTCCTGGTCCTCCCAGTCGCGGCGGGCGAAGCCGACCAGGGAGAAGCCGGGGGGCAGCAGGCCGCGGTTGGCGAGGTCGTAGATCGCCGGCATGAGCTTCTTGCGTGCCAGGTCGCCGGTCACGCCGAACATCACCATGCTGCACGGCCCCGCGATGCGCGGCAGGCGCTTGTCGTCGGGGTCGCGCAGCGGGTTGCTCTCCGCCGTGACCGGCGTGGGGGAGCCGCTCACGAGGTGAGGACGTCACGCAGCTGGGCCAGGCCGACCGACTGGTCGGTGAGGTGCAGGCGCAGCACGGGTCGGTCGTGGTCGGCCAGCACCGCGGCGTCACCGGCAGCCTGGGCGGCGATGAACTGCCCGAAGGTGTAGTCCTTGCCGGGCACCTCGAGGTCTTCCCCCGGGGTGCCGGTCACCTGGAGGTAGACCCCTTGGGCCGGCCCGCCCTTGTGGTACTGCCCGGTCGAGTGCAGGAAGCGCGGCCCCCAGCCGAAGGTGACCGGTCGGCCGGTGCGTCGCACCAGCGCGGCCTGCACCTCGCTGAGATCGGCGTGCTCGACCCGGTCGAGGTAGACCATGACGCCGAGGTAGCCCCGCTGGGCGTCCAGCTGGTCCAGGAGGGCGCTCACCGCGTCCGCGACAGAGGTGGCGTCCGCGGGGAGCCAGTCGCCCCCGCCGGTGCGCACCTCGACCGCGCCGTCGGTGAGGCGGGCCTGCTCACCGCCGCCGGTCCCCTCCGCCATGATGTCGCGGGCCGCCTGCTTGGCGCTCTCGACGTCGGGCTGGTCGAAGGGGTTGATGCCGAGCAGCCGCCCGGCGACGGCGGTCGCGACCTCCCACAGCAGCAGCTGCGCACCGAGCGACCCCGCGACGTCCACCCGGGACCCGGCCGAGGGCGGCCCGGACCCGTCGACGTCCGGAGAGTCCTCACCGGTGAGCACCACGACGGTGCAGTCGGAGAGGTCCTGGATGCCGGCCGTGGGCTCCGAACCCGGGGGCGTGACGACGGGCAGGACTCCGGTGCCCTGCTTGCCGGTCGACTCGGCGATCAGTTGCTCGGCCCAGTCGCCGAGCCCCTCGATGCCCGACCCGGCGTCGGTGAAGAGCAGCTTGTCGCGCAACGGCTCGGTGCCACCCAGCGCCGCGCCGAGGCGGAGGCCCGGGTTGGCCTCGTCGTCCTCGGCGAGGAGATCGGCCACCTCCTCGACCTCGTCGAGGAGCGCGCCCACGTCGACCCCGGCCAGGCCGGAGGGGACCAGACCGAAGGCGGTGAGGGCGGAGTAGCGCCCCCCCACGTCGGGGTCGGCGTTGACGACGCGGTAGCCGTCGGCCCGCGACTGCTCGTCCAGCGGGCTGCCGGGGTCGGTGACGACGACCACCCGGTCGGTGGGATCGATCCCGGCGTCGGTGAAGGCCTGCACGAAGGCCCGGCGCTGGCTGTCGGTCTCCAGCGTCGAGCCCGACTTGGACGACACCACGACAGCCGTGTGCTCCAGGTCCTCGGCGAGGGCGGCGCGCACCATGTCCGGGTCGGAGCTGTCCAGCACCACCAGCGGGACCCCGGCGGTCGCGGTGATGACCTCGGGAGCCAACGACGACCCGCCCATGCCGCACAGGACGACGCGGGTGACCCCGCGCTCGCGCAGCTCCTCCCGCAGCGCCTCCACCTCACCGACGAGCGGCCGGGAGGAGCGGGCCAGACCGACCCACGACAGGCGCTTGCCGGCCTCGTCCTCGGCCTCGGGACCCCACAGTGTGGCGTCCTGGTCGAAGAGCCGGGAGGCGAAGGACTCCTCCACCAGGGCGGGCAGGTGCGCGGCCACCGCCTCGGCCGCCGCCCCGGTGGCGGTCACGGTGAGGGTGCTCATGCGTCCTTCCCGGCGGTGTCGTCACCGCTCGCGGAGAGCTGCTCCTCGACGGTCTCAAGCAGTTCGCTCCAGGACTTCTCGAACTTGTCGACACCCTCGACCTCCAGCACCTCGACCACCTCGGCGTAGGAGACGCCGACGCGCTCGAGATCGTCGAGGACCTGCTGCGCCTCGGCATACCCACCGGTGACCGTGTCACCCTGCAGCTCGGCGTGGTCGACGGTCGCCTCGAGGGTCTTGCCCGGCATGGTGTTGACGGTGTGGGGTGCCACGAGCCCGGTGACGTACATGGTGTCCTCGTAGTCCGGGTTCTTGACACCGGTCGAGGCCCACAGGGGGCGCTGGACGTGCGCACCGTCGTCGGCGAGGTTCTGCCAGCGGGGGGTGCCGAAGACCTCCTCGAAGGCCTGGTAGGCCAGCCGGGCGTTGGCCAGCCCGGCCTTGCCCTTGAGCGCCTCGGCCTCCTCGGTGCCGATCGCGTCGAGCCGGTCGTCGATCTCGGAGTCCACCCGGGAGACGAAGAAGCTGGCGACGGACCGGATCGTGGACAGGTCCTTGCCGTGCTCGCGAGCCTGCTCCAGGCCGGTCAGGTAGGCGTTCATCACCCCCCGGTAGCGGTCGAGGGAGAAGATCAGCGTGACGTTGACGCTGATGCCCTCGGCGAGCGTCTGCGAGATGGCTCCCAGCCCCTCGACGGTGGCCGGGATCTTGATGAACAGGTTGGGCCGGTCGATCTCCCGCCACAGGCGCTGCGCCATCTCAGCGGTGGCCGTGGCGTCCTTGGCCATCCCCGGGTCGACCTCGATGGACACCCGGCCGTCCCGGCCGTCGGTCTGCTCGTAGACCGGGAGGAAGACGTCGCAGGCGTTGCGGACGTCCTCCGTGGTCAGGGCGAAGACGGCGGCGTCGACGTCGGCCCCGTCGGAGGCCAGGCTCGCGATCTGGTCGTCGTAGGCGTCGCCCTCGGACAGGGCGCTAGCGAAGATCGTCGGGTTGGTGGTGACCCCCAGCACGCCGCGGTCGATGTAGGACTGCAGGTCGCCACTGGTGATCATCGGGCGGTTGAGGTCGTCGAGCCAGACGGATACGCCCGCGTCGGCGAGGTCGTGGAGGGTGGTGCGGGTGCTCTCGGTGCTCATGGTGCTCTCCTTCAGGTCTGGGGTGTGTGGAAGCGGTGCGTTCCCTCAGGCGCCGGGGGCCTCAGGCCCACTGGGGTCCAGCACCTGGGCACCACCGGGGACCGGGGTGCCGGAGGCGTCCTCGATAGAGTCACGGGCCGCGGCGACCACGGCGTCGGCGGTGATGCCGAACTCGCGGTAGAGCCGCTGGTAGTCGGCGCTGGCGCCGTAGTGCTCGAGCGAGACGATGCGGCCGGCGTCGCCGACCACCTCGCGCCAGCCCTGCGCCACCGCCGCCTCGACGCTGACCCTGGCGCGCACGGAGCCGGGCAGCACCTGGTCGCGGTAGGCCTGGTCCTGGGCGTCGAACCACTCGCGGCACGGCATCGACACCACCCGGGTGTGGACGCCGCTGGCCTCCAGCTGCTCCCGCGCCTGCACCGCCAGCTGCACCTCGGATCCGGTGCCTACGAGGATGACGTCGGGGGAGCCGCCCACCGCGTCGACGAGCACGTAACCGCCCCGGGCCGTCCCGTCGGCCGAGCCCATCTCGGTGCGGGAGAAGGTCGGGACGTTCTGCCGGGTCAGCACCAGCGCAGCGGGGTGGTCGGTGATGCCGAGCACCGTGCGCCAGGCCACGGCCGTCTCGTTGGCGTCAGCCGGCCGGACGACGTCCAGCCCCGGGATCGCCCGCAGGGCTGCCAGGTGCTCGATCGGCTGGTGCGTGGGACCGTCCTCACCCAGGCCGATGGAGTCGTGGGTCCAGACGTAGATCGGGTTGATCTGCTGGATCGCCGCGAGTCGCAGCGACGGGCGCATGTAGTCGGAGAAGGTCAGGAACGTCCCGCCGTACGGGCGGGTGAGCCCTTCCAAGCAGATGCCGTTGAGGATCATGCCCATACCGTGCTCGCGGATGCCGAAGTGCAGCGTCCGGCCGTACTCGTCGCCGGGGAACATGTCGGTGGCCTTGCTGCTGGGCACGAACGAGGGCACGCCGGACATCGTCGTGTTGTTGGACCCGGCCAGGTCGGCGGAGCCACCCCACAGCTCTGGCATGACCTCGGCGATCGCGTCGAGCACGGCACCGGAGGCCTTCCGGGTGGCCATCCCCGTGGCGTCGGCCTCGAAGGTCGGGATGGCCGCGTCCAGACCCGCCGGTAGCTCGTGGGCGCGCACGCGGTCCAGCATCGCGGCGCGCTCCGGGTTGGCCGCCCGCCAGGCGTCGTAGCGCTCGTCCCAGACCTGATGCGCCTCGCGGCCACGGTCCGCGACCCGGCGCGCGTGGGCCAGCACCTCGTCCTCGACCTCGAAGGTGCGCCGCGCGTCGAAGCCGAGCAGCTGCTTGGTGGCCGAGATCTCCTCGGCGCCCAGGGCGGAGCCGTGCGCCGCGCCGGTGTCCCGCGCGTCCGGGGCCGGCCAGGCGATGATGGTGCGCAGCAGCACCAGGGTCGGCCGGTCGGTGCGCGCCTTGGCCGCCTGGAGGGCGGCGAAGAGCTCGTCGACGTTCTCGGTGTAAGGCTCGGTCAGGCGCCAGTCCACGACCTCGGTGGCCCACCCGTACGCCTCGTAGCGGGCCGCCACGTCCTCGCTGAAGGAGATGTCGGTGTCGTCCTCGATCGAGATGAAGTTCTGGTCGTAGATCACCGTGAGGTTCGAGAGCTCCTGGTGACCGGCCAGCGAGGAGGCCTCGGAGGAGACGCCCTCCATGATGTCGCCGTCGGAGGCGATGACCCAGATCTGGTGGTCGAAGGGCGACTCACCGTCCGGCGCGTCCGGATCCAGCAGGCCGCGCTGGCGACGCTGCGCCATGGCCATGCCCACCGCGGAGGCCAGGCCGGAGCCGAGCGGACCGGTGGTGATGTTGACGCCGGGGGTGTGGTGCACCTCCGGGTGACCGGGCGTCCTGGAGCCCCAGGTGCGCAGCGCCTTGAGGTCGTCCAGCTCCAGCCCGTACCCGGACAGGTAGAGCTGGATGTACTGGGTGAGGCAGGAGTGCCCGGCCGACAGCACGAAACGGTCCGCCCCCAGCCAGTACGGATCGGACGGGTCGTGGACCATGACGTTCTGGTACAGCAGGTAAGCCAGTGGGGCCAGGCTCATCGCCGTCCCCGGGTGCCCGCTGCCGCACTTCTCCACGGCGTCGGCCGCCAGCAGACGGGCCGTGTCCACCGCTCTGACGTCGGCGTCGGACCACCCCACCTGGTCGCACACGGGCCGCGCCAGCGACTCGTCGCGGCGGGCGGTGAAGGTCTCGGTGGAGGTACTCACTGATTCAGCTCCTGACGTGGCGAGGGCTCGTGGCCAGGGCACGACCCCGTCGTGCCCTGCATACCCCCGACCTTAGTCCCTCCTGCCGTGGCGTCGACCGGGGCCGGGGGGTCTCCCCACCCGGCCCCGGCGGGCCCCGGTCGCCGCGTACCATGGCTCCTGTGGGTGCCCCTCCCGCCGACCTTGTTGCCGCTCTTCGAAGGACCTTCGTGACCACGCTCGATCCTCGCTTCGCACGGTCCCCGCGTGGGCGGCCGGCAGAGGCCCGAGGTGGGCGCGGGTGGCGCGTGGTCCTGCGCGACTACGTGTCGCTGACCAAACCGCGCATCATCGAGCTGCTCCTGGTCACGACCTTCCCGGTGATGTTCCTCGCCGAGCGCGGGGTCCCCGCGGTGTGGCTCATCGTCGCCACCCTAGTCGGGGGCACGTTGGCCGCGGCGTCCGCGAACGTCCTCAACTGCTACCTGGACCGCGACATCGACGCCCGGATGGACCGCACCTCGAAGCGGCCGCTGGTCACCGGCGCGATCCGCCCCGCACAGGCGCTCGCGTTCGGGGTGGTGCTCGGCGTCGCCGCCGTGCTGTGGCTCGGCCTGGTGGTCAACTGGCTGTCGGCGTGGCTCGCCCTGGGGGCCATCACCCTCTACGTCGTGTTCTACACGATCGTGCTCAAGCGGCGGACGAGCCAGAACATCGTCTGGGGTGGGGTGGCCGGATGCATGCCGGTCCTCATCGGCTGGTCGGCCGTGACCGACAGCCTCTCCTTCTCGGCGCTCATCCTCTTCCTCGTCGTCTTCTTCTGGACGCCGCCGCACTACTGGCCGCTGTCCATGCGGTTCAAGGAGGACTACGCGGCCGCCGGGGTGCCGATGCTGCCGGTCGTCGCGGAGGACGTCGCGGTCGGTCGCCAGGTGGTCGGGTATGCCTGGGTCACCGTGCTCACGTCGCTCACCCTCATCCCGGTGGCGCCGATGGGCTGGGTCTACACCGTGGTCGCCGTCCTCTCCGGCGGACTCTTCGTGCTCGAGTCGCACCGGCTCCTCGCGCGAGCCCGCGCCGGCGTCACCGGGCCGGCCCTCGGGGCGATGCGCCTCTTCCACTACTCGATCAGCTATCTCACGCTGCTCTTCCTCGGCGTGGCGGTCGACCCCCTCCTGTACTTCGCGCTGCGATGACGACGACCCATCGGCCGCGCACGGCATACCCGACCCGGGTCGTCGACCGCATCGCGCCGCCGGCACCGGGCCGGTGGCTGCGCACCATGGCCTGGGCCTCGCTCGTGGCCAACTCCCTGCTCATCCTCACCGGCGGTCTGGTCCGGCTCACCGCCAGCGGGCTGGGCTGCCCGACCTGGCCGCGCTGCACCGACGAGTCCTGGACCAACACGCCGGAGATGGGGGTGCACGGCTACATCGAGTTCGGCAACCGGCTGCTGACCTTCGTGCTCGTCGCGGTGGCGGTGCTCACCTTCCTCGCGGTGTGGCGGATCCGGCGCCGGCACCGCGATCTCTTCGTGCTGGGGCTGGTCATGGGCCTCGGTATCCCGGTCCAGGCGGTCATCGGGGGCGTCACGGTCCTCACCGGGCTGAACCCGTGGGTGGTCGGGATCCACTTCCTCGTCTCGGCGGTCCTCATCGCCCTCGGCGGGGTCCTGGTCAACCGGGTCCGGCGGGTCACCCTCCCGGAGGTCGCCCGCGCCGAGCGCTCAGGGCAGGCCGGGCGGGGCTCCGGGATGCGCGCCGCAGGGGCGGTCCTGGGGGTGAGCGCCTTCGCCGCGGTCTACCTCGGGACGCTCGTGACCGGCACCGGGCCACACTCCGGCGACGCCGGCGACGTGGCTCGGCACGCCTTCGACGCCTACTGGGTGACGCGGGCGCACGTGCTGCCGGTCTATCTGCTCGTGGGGACGCTGGTGCTCGCGCTGGTGCGGGGACTCCGCTCGCGCTGGCCCCGGGCGGTGATGGTCATGCTGGGGGTGCTGAGCGTGGTGGTCCTGCTCCAGGGGGCCGTGGGTTACTACCAGTACTTCACCGGGCTGCCGGTCGTCGCCGTGGCGCTCCACCTCGTGGGGGCCGCGGCCCTGTGCGCCGTCGCCGCCATGACGGTGGAGAAGATGTATGCCGTGTCCGCCCCGGCGGACGGCCGGAGCTGAGCCGGCGGACGCGGTCAGTCGGACCAGCGCAGCAGGAACCGGGCGGCCGCGCCTCCGACCAGACACCACGCGAGCAGCAGCAGCAGGGCGGGGCCGTCCCAGCCGCCATGGACGAAGGCCTGGCGGAGCGCGTCGCCGAGCGCAGCGGTGGGGAGCAGGGCGACCACCGGCGCACCGGGCAGCGCCTCCGGGGGTAGCAGGGCGCCGCCACCGGCGGCCAGCAGGACCCAGACGAGGTTGGCGAGGGCGAGCACCGCTTCCGCGCGCAGCGAGCCTCCGAGGCAGGCCGCGAGCGAGGCCAGGGCCGCGGCGCCGAGGACGACCGCGAACAGGGCGGGCAGCGTGCCTGTGAGGTCGGGGCGCCAGCCCAAGGCCACGGCCATGGCCCCGATGACGACCAGCTGCACCGCGAGGACGACGAGGACGGACAGGGCCTTGGCGAGCAGCAGGCCACCTCGACCGAGCGGCGTTGTGCCGAGCAGCCGCAGCACGCCCCACCGGCGCTCGAAGCCGAGCAGGATGGCCTGACCGGTGAAGGCCGTCGACAGCACCGCCAGCGCCAGGACTCCCGGCGCCAGCACGTCGATGCGCGCGACCCCGTCCCACGGCCCGACGGCCAGCGGGGGATACGGCGACAGGGCGAGTCCCACGAGGGCCAGCACGGGCAGGACCATCGAGACGAGCAGCTGCTCCCCGTGTCGGAGCAGCCCGCGGGCTTCGAAGCCGGCCTGGGCGAGCACCCGTCGCAACGGGGGTGCGACGGGGCTGGCCGAGGGTGCGGCCGCGGCTCCAGCAACGTCAGGGTGCTTCGTGCCCATGCCGTCTGCCTCTCCGACGCCGTCAGGTGATCCGGCGCTCATGCCGCGTCACCGTCGGTGAGGGCGAAGTAGGCGCGCTCGAGCCCCCGCCCCGGCCCTCCAGCCACCTGCGCCACGCTGCCCTCGGCCACCACCCGGCCTGCGGCGATGACCACGACCCGGTCGGCGAGGCGCTCGGCCTCCTCGAAGGAGTGGGTCGTGACGACCATCGCCGTCCCGGCCCCCGCCGTTTCCGTGATGAGGGCGTGGACCTCGCGGCGGGCGTGGGGGTCCAGCCCGGCGGTCGGCTCGTCGAGGAAGGCGACCTCCGGGCGACCCACGAGTGCGGCAGCCAGGGCGACGCGCTGTCGCTGGCCACCGGACAGCCGGCGCACGGGGGTGAGCGCGAAGGCGTCGACACCCAGGCGTCGGGACAGCGCGGTGACGTCCGTGGGGGTGGCCCAGAACCGGGCCAGGTGCCGCAGCAGGGCTCGTGGGGCGACGGCCTGCGGCAGGCCGCCGTCCTGGAGCATGACCCCCACGCGCGCCCGGTGCTCTGCCGACGCCGCCCAGGGGTCCGTGCCCAGCACCCGGACCTCCCCGGCGTCGCGCCGCTGCAGGCCCACGGCGATCTCGACCGCCGTCGTCTTGCCCGCGCCGTTGGGTCCGAGCACACAGGTCACCTCGCCGCGCAGGGCGGTCCAGGAGAGCCCGCGCAGCGCCTCGGTCCGTCCGAAGCGACGGGTCACGCCGTCCATCATCAGGGCGGGTCTTGAGGCGGTCACGACGGACGAGTCTAGGTGAGGGTCACCTACCTTTCGGTCGGGGCCGTGAATACGTCACACTGACATGGTGAATTTGGCGCAGGTGCACGACCACGTGCACGACGAGTCCCGTACCCGGGACCGCGTGCGCCGCGCCGTGGGGGAGCAGGCGCCGGTCACCGCCAGCGTGCTCGCCCAGGACCTGGGTCTCACCCCGGCGGCCGTGCGACGACACCTGGACGCCCTGGAAGAGGCCGGCCTCATCGCCGAGCACGACGGCCCACCCCCGGGCAAGCGGGGGCGCGGTCGTCCGGCCCGGGCCTACGTCCTCACCGCGCTGGGCCAGGAGCAGTTCACCACCAGCTACGACGGTGTCGCCAACGCGGCCCTGCACTTCCTCGCCGACCAGGTCGGCTCGCAGGCGGTGGAGGGATTCGCCGAGACCCAGATCCGCGAGCTGGAGGGCCGGCTGCGCGCTGTCGTCGAGGAAGCCGTGACCGCCGCCGGCACCGATGACCTGCAGACCCGCACGACTGCGCTGGCGCGGGCGTTGTCCGCCGAAGGGTATGCCGCGTCCACCCGGCCGGTCGGACAGGGGACCGGCCTGGCCGGCCTGCAGCTGTGCCAGGGCCACTGCCCGGTGCGCGAGGTCGCCGTGGAGTTCCCGCAGTTCTGCGACGCGGAGACCCGGGCGATCGCCCGGATCCTGGGCGTGCACGTCCAGCGGCTGGCCACCCTCGCGGGCGGCGAGCACGTCTGCACCACCTTCGTGCCGACCGGCGCGCTCGGCACCGGACCGCCGAGCGCGGAAGAAAGAGCGACCGCCCCGCCGTTCGTCATACCGAGACGGTCGAGCGATCGCGACGAGACCCCGGGTGACGGCGATGCATCCGCGCCGCCCGCCACCTGACCACCACCTGTGACACACCCCGCCGACGAGAGGACGTGAGATGAGCACCAACATCGAGGAGCTCAACCCAGGCCTGAAGGATCTGGGCAAGTACGAGTACGGCTGGGCCGACAGCGACGAGGCCGGCGCCTCCGCGCAGCGCGGCCTCTCCGAGGCCGTCGTCCGCGACATCTCGGGCAAGAAGTCCGAGCCGGAGTGGATGCTGGAGCAGCGGCTCAAGGCGCTGCGCCTCTTCGACAAGAAGCCCATGCCGCGCTGGGGCGCTGACCTGTCGGACATCGACTTCGACAACATCAAGTACTTCGTGAAGTCCACCGAGAAGCAGGCCACGAGCTGGGAAGACCTGCCAGAGGACATCAAGAACACCTACGACCGGCTCGGCATCCCGGAGGCGGAAAAGCAGCGCCTCGTCGCGGGTGTCGCGGCGCAGTACGAGTCGGAGGTCGTCTACCACCAGATCCGTGAGGACCTGGAGGAGCAGGGCGTGCTCTTCCTCGACACCGACTCCGGCCTGCGTGAGCACGAGGAGCTGTTCCGCGAGTACTTCGGCTCGGTGATCCCCGCCGGTGACAACAAGTTCTCCGCGCTCAACACCGCGGTGTGGTCCGGCGGCTCGTTCATCTACGTCCCCAAGGGCGTGCACGTCGAGATCCCGCTGCAGGCCTACTTCCGGATCAACACCGAGAACATGGGCCAGTTCGAGCGGACGCTCATCATCGCCGACGAGGGCTCCTCGGTGCACTACGTCGAGGGCTGCACGGCGCCGATCTACAAGACCGACAGCCTGCACAGCGCGGTCGTCGAGATCGTGGTGAAGAAGAACGCCAAGGTGCGCTACACCACGATCCAGAACTGGTCGAACAACGTCTACAACCTCGTCACCAAGCGCGCCACCTGCGAGGAGGGCGCGACCATGGAGTGGATCGACGGCAACATCGGCTCCAAGGTGACGATGAAGTACCCCGCGGTCTTCCTCCTCGGCGAGCACGCCAAGGGCGAGACCTTGTCCGTCGCCTTCGCCGGCGAGGGCCAGCACCAGGACGCCGGCTCCAAGATGGTGCACGCCGCCCCGCACACCTCCTCGACCATCGTGAGCAAGTCGGTGGCGCGCGGTGGTGGCCGCTCGTCCTACCGCGGCCTGGTCCAGATCAACGAGGGCGCGCACCACAGCAAGTCCTCCGTGGTCTGCGACGCGCTGCTGGTCGACCAGATCTCCCGGTCCGACACCTAC
Organism: Serinicoccus sp. JS2-9; assembly: GCF_059025165.1. Lineage (NCBI taxonomy): Bacteria > Bacillati > Actinomycetota > Actinomycetes > Micrococcales > Ornithinimicrobiaceae > Serinicoccus > Serinicoccus sp. JS2-9. Next base: position 2,646,090 of record NZ_CM180091.1, on the reverse strand, counting down.
CCCTACGTCGACGTCCGCGAGGACGACGTCCAGATGGGACACGAGGCGACCGTCTCCAAGGTGTCCGAGGACCAGATGTTCTACCTCATGTCCCGAGGCCTGTCCGAGACCGAGGCCATGGCGATGATCGTGCGCGGCTTCGTGGAGCCGATCGCCCGCGAGCTGCCCATGGAGTACGCCCTCGAGCTCAACCGCCTCATCGAGCTGCAGATGGAAGGAGCAGTCGGCTGATGTCGCTTCTCATCGGAGAAGACACCACCACCCACAGCGACCCGCAGGCCCAGATCGGCGGGGAGCACCGCATCCCCGATCAGAGCCGCGCCGCTCGCACCCGGTCCTTCGACGTGGACGACTTCGGCGTGCCGACCGGGCGCGAGGAGGAGTGGCGCTTCACCCCCGTCGACCGGCTCGGCAACGTCTTCAGCGACACCGCCACCGACGACCGCGAGGGCGACGCCGCCGCGGAGTATGCCGTGCAGGCGGGTGAGCAGGTGAGCGTGTCCACGCTGGCGCCGGGACAGGCCCCGCGCGGCACCGTGCTCGTGCCCGAGGATCGCGGCGCGGCCGTCGCCTCGGCGAACACGGCTGAGGCGCTGCACCTGGCGATCGCCCCCGAGGCGGAGCTGTCCACCCCGGTGCGGGTCGACATCGCCGGTCGCGGCGCGGGCCGACGCAGCAACGCGCACCACGTCCTGGAGGCGGGCGCGCACAGCAAGGCACTCGTCATCCTCGACCACACCGGCGCGACGGACCACACCGGCAACCTCGAGGTCCTCGTCGGTGATGGTGCCGAGCTCACCGTGGTCTCGCTCCAGCGCTGGGACGACGAGGCGCTGCACCTGGCCCAGCACGAGGCCCTCGTCGGTCGCGACGCGACCTACAAGCACATCGCGGTCTCCCTCGGCGGCGGCATCGTCCGGATGAACTCCAACGTCCGGTATGCCGGTCCCGGCGGGGACGCGACCCTGCTCGGGGTCTACTTCTCTGACGCCGGTCAGCACCTGGAGCACCGCTCGTTCGTCGACCACAACGCCCCTCGGTGCACCTCGCTGGTGACCTACAAGGGCGCGCTGCAGGGCGAGACCGCCCGCACCGTCTGGGTCGGCGACGTGCTCATCCGGGCCGAGGCCGAGGGCATCGACACCTACGAGCTCAACCGCAACCTGGTGCTCACCGACGGCGCCCGCGCCGACTCGGTCCCGAACCTCGAGATCGAGACTGGCGACATCGAGGGGGCTGGCCACGCCAGCTCGACGGGTCGCTTCGACGACGAGCAGCTGTTCTACCTCATGTCCCGCGGGATCACCGAGGACGAGGCGCGCCGCCTCGTCGTGCGCGGCTTCTTCGCCGACATCATCGCCAAGATCGGCGTGCCCGAGGTCGTGGAGCCGCTCATGGCCGCCATCGAGGAGGAGCTCTCGCTCACCATGGGGAGCCAGCCGTCACAGGACCTCGGATGAGCGAGCCGGTGCGCATCTGCGCCGTCGATGAGCTCCCTACCTCGGTGGGGGCCGTCGTGGCCGACATCGAGGGTCGTCGGGTGGCCATCGCCCGTGACTCGGCCGGCGAGCTCCACGCGGTCGACGACACCTGCAGCCATGCCAACGTCAGCCTCGCCGAGGGTGAGGTGGAGGGCCAGCTCATCGAGTGCTGGCTGCACGGCTCGCAGTTCGACATGACGACGGGCGAGCCGGTCCAGCTGCCGGCGACCGTGCCGATCGCCGTGCACGAGATCACCGTGGACGAGGCCGGCAGCGTGCTGGTGACCCTCCGCGACACCCAGCCCGCGAGCCGCGGGTGACGGCGCCCGCCACCGGGCCCCACGACATACCTGACCGGACCGAACAAGGAGAAGCATGACCACCCTGGAGATCAAGGACCTGCACGTCAGCGTCGAGACCGAGGACTCCGCCAAGGAGATCCTCAAGGGCGTCGACCTGACCATCAACTCCGGCGAGACCCACGCGATCATGGGCCCCAACGGGTCCGGCAAGTCGACCCTGGCCTACGCCATCGCCGGGCACCCGAAGTACACCGTCACCGGCGGCCAGGTGCTGCTCGACGGTGAGGACGTCCTGGAGATGGGCGTCGACGAGCGCGCGCAGGCCGGGCTGTTCCTGGCGATGCAGTACCCCGTCGAGGTCCCCGGCGTGACCGTGTCCAACTTCTTGCGGACCGCCAAGACCGCCATCGACGGCGAGGCCCCGAAGCTGCGGCACTGGGTCAAGGACGTCAAGGGCGCGATGGAGTCGCTCCGGATGGACCCGGCCTTCGCCGAGCGCAACGTCAACGAGGGCTTCTCCGGCGGTGAGAAGAAGCGCCACGAGATCCTGCAGATGGAGCTCATCGAGCCCAAGATCGCGATCCTCGACGAGACCGACTCCGGGCTCGACGTCGACGCGCTCAAGGTGGTCTCCCAGGGCGTCAACCGGGTCAAGGACAAGACCGGGCTGGGCGTCATGCTCATCACGCACTACACCCGGATCCTGCGCTACATCGAGCCCGACTTCGTGCACGTCTTCGTGAACGGCCGGGTCGCCGAGTCCGGTGGCCGCGACCTCGCGGAGCGGCTCGAGGAGGAGGGCTACGACCGCTTCCTCACCGCCGCGGGCGCCTGAGGAGCGAGCACGGTATGACGACGATCGCCGCGGCGCAGCCGTTGAGTGAGGTGGAGGTCGCCCGGGTGCGGGCCGACTTCCCCCTGCTCGCGCGCCGTGTCCGCGGTGATCGGCCGCTCGTCTACCTCGACAGCGGCGCCACCTCGCAGAAGCCGCGGGTGGTGCTCGACGCGGAGCGGGAGTTCTACGAGCGGCACAACGCCGCGGTCCACCGCGGCGCGCACCAGCTGGCCGAGGAGGCGACGGACGCCTTCGAGGGCGCGCGGGCCACGGTGGCGCGCTTCCTCGGGGCCGACCCCGGCGAGGTCGTCTTCACCAAGAACGGCACCGAGGGGCTCAACCTGCTGGCCTACGCCTTCTCCAACGCGGCGGCGCCCGGCGCGCTCGACGGCGCCTCTGCGCAGTGGGCCGACCGGCTCCGGCTCGGGCCGGGCGACGAGGTCGTGGTGACCGAGATGGAGCACCACGCCAACCTCGTGCCGTGGCAGGAGCTGTGCCGCCGGACCGGCGCCACGTTGCGCTGGATCGGCGTGACCGACGACGGCGAGCTCGACACGACGGCACTCCCCGAGGTGATCGGCGCGCGGACGAAGGTCGTGGCCTTGACGCACGTGTCGAACGTGCTGGGCACGCTCAACGACCTCGGGCCGGACTCGCCCGTGCTCGCCGCCGCGCGCGCCGCGGGTGCGCTCGTCGTGGTCGACGCCTGCCAGTCGGCGCCGCACCTGGACATCACCGCGCTGACGGCGCCGGACTCCGGGGTGGATGCGCTGGTCTTCACCGGCCACAAGACCCTCGGGCCGAGCGGGGTCGGGGTGCTCTGGGCCCGGCGCGGGTTGCTCGAGGCGATGCCGCCCTTCCTCACCGGCGGCTCGATGATCGAGGTGGTCCGGATGGAGGGGTCCACCTGGGCGCCGCCGCCGACGAAGTTCGAGGCCGGCGTGCCCATGGCTGCCCAGGCCGTCGGCCTGGCCGCCGGACTCGACTACCTCAGCGAGGTGGGGATGGACCGGGTGCACGCGCACGACCAGCAGCTGATGCGGCATACCCTCGAGGTGCTGGGGGAGCGCCCCTGGGCCCGGGTGCTCGGGCCCGAGGACCCGGCGCGGCGCATCGGCGCCGTGGCCTTCGTCGTCGACGGGGTGCACCCGCACGACGTCGGTCAGGTGCTCGACGACTCCGGGGTCGCGGTCCGCACCGGCCACCACTGCGCCTGGCCGCTGCACCGGCGGTTGCGGGTGCCGGCCTCGACCCGGGCGAGCTTCGGCGTCTACACGACGCTGGAGGAGATCGACGCCTTCGCGGCCGCGCTGGACCGCGTGCCCGGGATCTTCGGGATGGGGGAGAGCGCCTGATGGACCTGTACGGCGAGCTCATCCTCGACCATGCCAAGCGGCCCCAGCACGCCGGGCTGCGCGAGCCCTACGACGTCGAGGTCAACCACGTCAACCCGACCTGCGGCGACGAGATCAGCCTGCGGGTGCACCTCGGCACGGTGACCGGTGGCGCGACCGACGGCACACCGGTCCTGTCCGATCTGTCCTACGACGCGCTCGGGTGCTCGATCTCCGTGGCGTCGGCCTCGATGCTGGCGCAGGAGGCCATCGGCGAGCCGGTGGCCGACACGCTGGAGACCTACCGTCACCTGCACGCCATGCTCACCAGCAAGGGGCAGGACCCGGGCGACCCCGAGCAGATCGGCGACGGCGTCGCCTTCGCCGGCGTCGCGCGCTATCCCGCCCGGGTGAAGTGCGCGCTGCTGCCGTGGACGGCCTATCTCGACGCCCTGGCCCGCGCCGGGGTCGACATCTCCGGCGCCAGCCACCCCGGCGGTGCCGCTCCGTGAGGGGCGTCCGCTGCTCGGCCCCTGACCACCGACCACACCGACCTCTTCGGGAGGAAGCATGACCACCACCACCCCGCCCAACGTCGCCGACCTTGAGGAGGCGCTGCGCGACGTCGTGGACCCCGAGCTCGGGATCAACGTCGTCGACCTGGGTCTCGTCTACGGCGTGACCGTCGACGCCGCGAGCCACGCCGTCATCGACATGACGCTGACGTCGGCGGCATGCCCGCTCACCGACGTCATCGAGGACCAGGTCGCGCAGAGCCTCGAGGGGCTCGTGACCTCGCACCGGATCAACTGGGTCTGGATGCCCCCGTGGGGCCCGGACAAGATCACCGAGGACGGTCGCGAGCAGCTGCGGGCGCTCGGCTTCAACGTCTGATCCGATCGCGCGAGCGCGTGCCCAGCCGCTCCCGACCGGGCCGGCGGCTGCGGGTGACGCGGCCGCGGGCGACGACCCTGGACGGACGGAGCAGCGGTGACGAGCACCCGTGAGGTGGAGGTCCCTCCGGAGCGACTCGCCGGGTGGGTGGAGCGCTTCGGGGCCTCGCACGGAGAGGTCACCGCATCGGTCGGTCGAGGGGAACCGAGTGCGACGGTCCCCTGGCAGCTGCGCGCCGAGGACGGCTCGTGGGGGCGGCTGACCGGGTGGCGTGACGCCGTCGAGGGGGTGTCACTGGGGGAGTGGGCCGTCCCGCCGCCGTTGCTCGTCCTGCTGGTCCGCCGCGCTGGGTATGCCGTGGCGCTCGTCTCTGACGACGGAGAACTCTTCGCGCACAAGGTCGGGACCCGGCACGTCCAGTCCCGGACGGCGGCCGGCGGGTGGAGCCAGCAACGTTACGCCCGGCGACGCGGACACCAGGCCGACGCCCTCGTCGAGGCCGTCGTCGGCCACGCGCGGCGCCTGCTCGAGGCGAGCGACGTCATACCTGGGCAGGGCGGGGTGACGGTCGGCGGACTGGTGCTCGGCGGACTGGTGCTCGGCGGCGACCGCACCCTGGCTGCCGACGTGCTCACCGGGGTGGCGCGAGAGCCATGGGCGTGGATGAGTGAGCTACCCGTACGCGAGCTCTGGGACCTTCCCGACCCGCGACGCGCTGTCCTGGACGAGGCCATCCGCCGCGGCCGCGCCGTCCGCGTCACGGTGCACAACGCCTGACCCTCATCCCACCGAGCGTCGCGAATGGTTGCCTCACACCCGACCGAGCGTCGCGAATAGTAGCCCTCCACCCGACCGAGCGTCGCGAATGGTGGGGGCCGCTCGGCGCGAGCAACCAGAGGCGACGTTCGGTGAGGGTTGGAGCAACCATGCGCGACGTCCGGTTCGGCCGACGGGCGGAAGGCCGGCCCGGCGTGATGCCGGGCCGGCCTCGGGCCGAGCGGGTCGGTCAGGCCGAGGCGCCCGCCGGGACCTGCGCGTCCGCGTCGTCACGCGCCCAGGGCTGACCGGTGCGCGGAGCGTCGTAGGTCTCCTGGTCGAGGATGCCCTCGCGCTTGGCCACGATCGTCGGCACCAGCGCCTGGCCGGTGACGTTGGTCGCGGTGCGGCCCATGTCGAGGATCGGGTCGACGGCCAGCAGCAGACCCACGCCCTCCAGGGGCAGGCCGAGGGTCGACAGCGTCAGCGTGAGCATGACCGTGGCGCCGGTGACTCCGGCGGTGGCGGCCGAGCCGAGCACCGAGACCATCGCGATGAGCAGGTAGTCGGTGACGCCGAGCTGCATACCGAAGAACTCCGCCACGAAGATCGCGGCGATGGCCGGATAGACCGCGGCGCACCCGTCCATCTTGGTCGTGGCGCCGAGCGGCACCGCGAAGGAGGAGTAGGCCCGGGGCACCCCGAGGTTGCGCTCGGTGACGGCCTGGGTGACCGGCAGCGTGCCGATCGAGGAGCGGGAGACGAAGGCGAGTTGCATCGCGGGCCAGGCACCGGTGAAGAACTGCTTCACCGACAGACCGTGCACCCGCAGCAGGACGGGGTAGAGCACCCCGACGACGAGCAGCAGGCCCACGTAGATCGCGAGGGTGAACCGGCCCAGCGAGCCGATGGTCTCCCAGCCGTAGGACACGATGGCGTTGCCCAGCAGGCCGACGGTGGCGATCGGCGCGAGCAGGATGACCCACCACAGGACCTTCTGGACCACGCTGAGGGCCGAGCGGGTGAACGCCAGGAAGGGGTCGGCGTCCTTGCCCACCTTGACCACGGCGATGCCCACGGCGATGGCGAGGACGAGGATCTGCAGGACGTTGAAGTTGAGGCTCACGCCCTGGTCGCCCTCCCGGGCGTAGATGCCGAGCGCGTTCGCGGGGATGAGGCCGGTGAGGAAGTCGAGCCACCCGCCCGTGCTGGATGGCGCAGCGGCATCGGCCTCGGTGACCCCGGCGCCGCGAGCCGGGTCGACCAGCCAGCCGACCGTCATACCGATGGAGACGGAGACCAGGGCCGTGATGGCGAACCACAGGAGGGTCTGCCAGGCCAGCCGGGCGGCGTTGGTCACCTCACGCAGGTTGGCGATCGAGGAGACGATGGCGAGGAACACCAGCGGCGGGACGATGGTGCGCAGCAGGCTGACGAAGGAGGAACCGATGATCGCCAGCGTCTCCGACAGCCAGGTGGGGTTGTCGGCGCTGGCGCCGGTCGAGCGGGCGACGAGGCCGAGGAGGACTCCGAGCACCAGGCCGATGAGGACCTGGGTGCCGAAGGAGACCCGGCGCAGTCTGGACAGCACGAGGTGGGACCTTCCGTTGGGGGGCGAGTCGGCCATCGTGGCCGCAGGCGGACCGGCGCCGCGTCGCTCACGCGCATACCTGCGCTGCGGCACCGCCCATCCCAACGAGCGGTTATGGGAGAGCTATTCCTGCGATCGTGCTGTGACCTCGCTCACGCCACAGCTGGCCGCCGCTCAGTGGTCGTCGACGCTCGCGGCGTTGAGCGTGTCGCACTGGTTGGCGTCCCGGGACTCGTAGCCGCGCATGAACCAGCCCATCCGCTGCTCGGACGAGCCGTGGGTCCAGGTATGCGGTGAGACCTGCCCCTGCATCCGCTCCTGGATCGAGTCGTCGCCGACGGCAGCAGCCGCCGAGAGCGCGGACTCGATGTCCTCGCGGGTGAGGGGCTCGAGCAGGACGTTGCCCTCGGAGTCCTCGGTCTGGGTGGCGTTGCCCGTCCAGGCACCGGCGAAGCAGTCCGCCTGCAGCTCGACCCGGACGGCACCTGACTCGGGACCGCGCGGATCCTGCTGGGAGTACTGCAGCGCGCCGGTGTAGTTCTGGATGTGGTGGCCGTACTCGTGCGCGAGGACGTACATCTGGCTGAAGTTGCCGCCGTCCGCGCCGAGCTGGCCCTCCAGCTGGTTGAAGAAGGTCGTGTCGAGGTAGATCCGCCGGTCGAGGGGGCAGTAGAACGGCCCCACGGCGCTGGTGGCGGCCCCGCACTGGGTCTGCACCTGCCCGCTGAAGAGGATGGCGTTGGTCGGGTCGGCGTCGGGCAGGACCTGAGTCCAGTAGTCCTCGAGCGAGACCATCGTCGCCTTCATCCGGCAGTCGACGTCGGCGTTCGCGTCGGCGCCGGTCTGGCACTCCGCGAGGTCGACGTTCTCCGACTGCGGCTGCTGCTGCGTCTCGCCGCCGCCCAAGATCTGACCCGGGTCACCACCGAAGAGCATGACGACCAGCGCGAGCAGCAGGGCGCCCAGGCCACCGCCGACGGCCATCCCTCCGCCACCGCCGCCACGGCTCGCCCGGCCGGAGCCGATGTTGGCGTTCTCCCTGAAGGTCATCCGTGCTGCCTTTCGGTGCTGCGGCACTGGTCGGACGACCAAGGCCTAGCGCGTAGACTAGCGACCCGGCCCCCGTGAACGCAGCCGTAGCCGCTGTGCCGGGCGCGCCGCATACCCACCCCGCGCAGCCAGGTCCAGGCTGCCCGCCACCCGTGCAGGAGGAAGCCTCGTGATCAGCGCGTCCGGAGTCGAGATCCGCGTCGGGTCCCGGCTGCTCATGGAGGACGTCACGTTCCGCGTCGGCGCGGGGGACCGGGTCGGCCTCGTGGGGCGCAACGGGGCGGGCAAGACCACCTTGACGAAGATCCTGTCCGGGGACGGCCAGCCCGTCGCGGGCACGATCACCCGCCGCGGTGACATCGGCTACCTGCCGCAGGACCCGCGGACCGGTGACCTCGACGTGCTCGGCCGCGACCGCATCCTCTCGGCGCGCGGCCTGGATCAGGTGGTGCGCGGCATGCGTGCCGCCGAGGAGACCATGGCGCTCGGGGAGGGCGAGGCGCGCGACAAGGCGATGACGCGGTATGCGCGGCTGGAGGCGGAGTTCACCAGCAAGGGCGGGTATGCCGCCGAGTCCGAGGCCGCGTCGATCGCCAGCAGTCTGGGCCTGCCGGACCGGGTGCTCACCCAGCCGCTGCGCACCCTCTCGGGTGGTCAGCGGCGGCGGATCGAGCTCGCCCGGATCCTCTTCTCCGGCGCCGACACGCTGCTGCTGGACGAGCCGACCAACCACCTCGACGCCGACTCCATCGTCTGGCTGCGCGAGCACCTCAAGGCGCACACCGGCGGACTCATGGTCATCTCGCACGACGTCGACCTCATCGAGACGGTCGTCAACAAGGTGTTCTACCTGGACGCCAACCGACAGGTGATGGACGTCTACAACATGGGGTGGAAGACCTACCTGGCCCAGCGGGAGGCGGACGAGCGGCGGCGGCACCGGGAGCGCGCCAACACCGAGAAGAAGGCCGCGGCACTGCTGGCCCAGGCCGACAAGATGCGGGCCAAGGCCACCAAGGCGGTCGCGGCGCAGAACATGGCGCGCCGGGCCGAGAAGATGATGGCCGGGCTGGAGGGTGAGCGGCAGTCCGACCGGGTCGCCAAGCTGCGCTTCCCGACGCCGGCCGCGTGCGGGAAGACTCCGCTGACCGCCGGGGGGCTGTCCCGCTCCTACGGCAGCCTGGAGATCTTCACCGACGTCGACCTGGCGATCGACCGAGGCTCCAAGGTCGTGGTGCTCGGGCTCAACGGCGCCGGCAAGACCACGCTGCTGCGGCTGCTGGCCGGGATCGACACGCCGGACACCGGTGGGGTCGTGCCCGGTCACGGGCTCAAGCTCGGCTACTACGCCCAGGAGCACGAGACCCTCGACGTCGACCGCACCGTGCTGGAGAACATGAAGTCCGCCGCGCCCGACCTGGACGAGACTGAGACGCGCAAGGTGCTCGGCTCTTTCCTCTTCACCGGTGACGACGTCGACAAGCCCGCTGGGGTGCTGTCCGGCGGGGAGAAGACCCGGCTGGCGCTGGCGATCCTCGTCGTGTCCGCGGCCAACGTCCTGCTGCTCGACGAGCCGACCAACAACCTCGATCCGGCCTCGCGGGAAGAGGTGCTGGCCGCGCTGCGTTCGTACGAGGGCGCGGTCGTCCTGGTGAGCCACGACGAAGGTGCCGTGCAGGCGCTCGAGCCCGAGCGCGTGCTGCTGCTGCCCGACGGTGTCGAGGACCTGTGGGGCCGGGACTACGAGGAGCTCATCGCCCTCGCCTGACCCGCGACGGACGGAGGTGATCGGATGACGATGGGGATGCGCGGAGGCGCCTTCCGCAGCTTCGCCAAGGACCAGAGCGTCCGCGACCACCACATCGGACGCGAGACCGCCCGGCGCGTGGCGTCCTACGGGCGGCCGTTCGTCGGCCGGATCGCGGCATACCTCGCCCTGACCGTCCTGGCCGGTGCGCTGGTGACCGCGGTGCCGCTGCTGCTGCAGCGGATCATCGACGACGGGGTCACCCCGGGGGACCGGGATCTGGTGATTCGGCTCGGGATCGTCGTCGCCGGGCTGGCCGTGCTGGAGGCGGTCGTCACCGTCGTGACGCGCTGGTTCGGGTCGCAGATCGGTGAGGGGCTGATCTACAACCTGCGACGTGAGGTCTTCGCCCACGTGCTCCGCCAGCCGATCGCCTTCTTCACGCGGGCCCAGACCGGGGCGCTGGTCTCACGGCTCAACAACGACGTCATCGGCGCGCAGACCGCCTTCACCTCGATCCTCTCCGGTCTGGTGAGCAGCCTGGTCCAGATGGTGCTCATCCTCGCGGCGCTGCTGTCGATGAGTTGGCAGATCACCGTGCTGGCGCTGCTGCTCGTGCCGCTGTTCATCGTGCCCGCCCGTTTCATGGGCGCCCGGCTGTCCGCGCTGACCCGCACCCAGATGGGGCTCAACGCCGACATGCAGGCTCGCATGACCGAGCGCTTCAACGTGGGCGGGGCCCTGCTCGTGCGGTTGTTCGGGCGTCCGGCGACCGAGGACGAGGAGTATGCCGAGCGCGCGGCCGACGTGCGCGACGCCGGCGTGTCGATCTCCGTGAACCGCGTCTTCTTCATGGCCGGACTGGGCCTGGTGGCGGCGCTGGCGACGGCGCTGGTCTACGGGCTGGGTGGGGTCATGGTGGTGGCCGGCGAGCTGACCCTCGGGACGCTGGTCGCCATGGCCGCCCTGCTGTCCCGCCTGTATGCCCCGCTGACGGCTTTGTCGAACGTGCGCGTCGACATCATGACCGCCCTCGTGAGCTTCGAGCGGATCTTCGAGGTGCTCGATCTGAGACCGCTGGTGCGCGAGTCCGAGCAGGCACGTCCGATCCCGGTCGGCCCCGTGGGGATCGAGCTGGACCGGGTGCGCTTCGCCTACCCCGCCGCCGACGAGGTGTCGATCGCGTCCCTGGAGCAGCGTCCGGAGGCCGAGACTCTGGACGGGCATGAGGTGCTGCGGGACGTCAGCGCCGACGTCGCGGCCGGGTCGATGGTCGCGCTGGTCGGGCCCTCGGGCGCCGGCAAGACGACGCTGACGACGCTGGTGACGCGGCTCTACGACCCGACGGCAGGAGCGGTGCGGATCGGGGGAGTCGATCTGCGGGAGGCGACCTTCGACTCGCTGCGCGACACGGTGGGGGTCGTGACGCAGGAGGCGCACATGTTCAACGACACCGTGCGCACCAACCTGCTCTACGCCCGGCCGGAGGCGACGGAAGTCGAGATCTGGCGGTCCCTCGAGGGGGCGCAGATCGCGCACCTGGTGCGGCGGCTGCCCGATGGCCTCGACACGGTGGTCGGTGACCGGGGGCACCGGCTCTCCGGAGGCGAGAAGCAACGGCTGGCGATCGCGCGGCTGCTGCTCAAGTCACCGGCGGTGGTGGTGCTCGACGAGGCGACCGCGCACCTGGACAGCGAGTCGGAGGCCGCGGTGCAGCGTGCCCTGGACGAGGCGCTGCAGGGCCGGACCTCCCTCGTCATCGCGCACCGGCTCTCGACGGTGAGGGACGCCGATCTCATCTTGGTGCTGGAGCACGGCGAGATCGTCCAGCAAGGCACCCACGAGCAGCTGCTCGCCGAGGGCGGCCTCTACGCCGCGCTCTACCGCACCCAGTTCCGCGACTGACCCAACCCCCGCACCGGACGCGCGTGAGTCACGCACCGGACGCGCGTTGGTGACGCCAGTTCGTGACTAACGCGCGTCCGGTGCGTGACCAACGCGCGTCCGGTGCGGCTGTCAGGCGTCTTCCTCGTCCCAGATACGAACCTTCCGAGGGCGTCGATCTGCTGCTGTGTCGTCCGGCGACGTCCGCCCCACAGCCCTGGTCTCGTCCTGGGCCTCGCGGCGAGCCATGACGAGCACGAGGACGAGGCCGACGGGGACGGTGAGCCACCACTGCAGGGCGTAGGCCAGGTGCGAGCCGAGGCCGGTGTCGGGCGGCTCCAACGGCTCCGGTCGCGCAGCAGGCGCCGGCGACTCGGCCTCCAGGACGACATAGCCGCCGCGCAAGGACAGGCCGGTCTCCTCCTCCAGCCCTGCCAGATCGATCGAGGCGAGCTGCCCCTCGACCGGCTCCCGGTCCAGATCGGGCTCGGAGGGTCGCAGCCACCCCGTCACCCGCACCGGTCCCTCGGGGGCGGCGGGCACCTCGGGCAGCGCCTGCGCCGTCGCCGCGTTGCGGACCCAGCCGCGGTCCACCGCGACCGCGGTCCCGTCGTCCAGCAGCAGCGGCACCAGGACCTCGTACCCGTAGACACCCTCGTGCGGACGGTTGCGCACGAGGTGCTGATCGGCCGCGGCATACCGTCCGTTGGCGCTGACGCGGGTCCACCGATCCGCAGGGTCGAGCGGCGCTCCATCCGGCACGACGTCGTCGAGCGGGACGGCCTCACCCCCGTAGTTCGCCTCGACCAGGGCTCGTCGCTCCAGCCGCTCCTCGTGCCGGGTCCACTGCCACAGGCCCAGGAGGCTCGTGATCACCCCGAAGACCACGGCGAGGGCGAGGTAGCCCACCCACCGGGGCCGACGCAGCACCCGCCACACGTCAGCCGTCCGCCTCGGTGAGCGCCTCGACGCCGATCACCTCGAGCAGGAAGCCGCGCAGCTGCACGAAGTCACGCAGGTGGTCGACGTGGTCCTCGCAGGCGAGCCACACCTTGCGTCGATCGGAGGTATGCAGTGCCGGGTTGCGCCAGACGACCGCGTGCACGGCCGTGTGCCGGCAGGCCTTGGCGCTGCAGACGAGCTCGGGGGTGGCGGGGCCGGTCACGACCGCGAGGCACCGGCGGACTCGTCGGGGGACGTGGCCCGACCCTCGGCCGCCACCGTTCCACCCACGACCACACCGCCGACGACCTCACCGCGGAGCACCTGGGCGGCGTCAGCCGACTCCTCGGCCGGACGCTGCGGAGCCGGGCCGAGCCGGCGCGTCGGCGACTGCGGCCGGTCGGTGCGAGGAGCCTGCCGCTGGTCGACCGCGTTGGCGATCATCACCGCGAAGCTCGGGATGACGATCGCGAGGAAGGCCGCCACCCAGGCGATGGCATACCGCTCGGTCATGAACGCCCACACCGCCACCGGGAAGGCGACCGTGCGGATGACCATCGCGATGAGGTACTGCCGCATCCGGCGTGACCTGTCCTGCTCCACGGAGCGTCGCGCACTCGTCACAGCCTGCGCGGGGCGTCGCGTCTTGCCGTGGGGGGAGGAGGTGGTGGGCACCCTTCCACGATACGGCTACGGTGTCCGGGTGACGAATCCCACCAGCACCCACCGCTCACCGTCAGCCGTTCTGGTCACCGGGGGAAACCGGGGGATCGGGCTCGCGATCGCCCGCGCCTTCGCCGAGGCGGGCGACGATGTCGTCATCACCCACCGCAGCGGCGAGCCGCCCGAGGGGCTGCGCGGCGTCCGCTGCGACGTGACCGACTCCGCCTCGGTCGACGCCGCCTTCACCGAGGCCGAGCAGATCCTGGGCCGCCCCGTCGACGTGCTCGTCGCCAACGCCGGCATCACCAGGGACACCCTCCTCATGCGGATGAGCGACGAGGACTTCGACGACGTCGTCGACACCAACCTGGCGGGTGCCTTCCGCTGCGCGCGACGCGCCTCCAAGGGCATGATCCGGGCGCGGGCCGGCCGCATCATCCTCATCTCCTCGGTCGTGGGACTCTACGGCTCGCCGGGGCAGGCCAACTACGCCGCCTCCAAGTCCGCGCTGGTCGGCCTGGCCCGCTCCATCACCCGTGAGCTGGGCGGACGCGGGATTACCGCCAACGTCGTAGCCCCGGGCTTCATCGAGACCGAGATGACCGAGCAGCTGCCGGAGGACCGGCGCAAGAGCTACCTGGCCGGGATCCCGTCGGGGCGCTTCGCGGCGCCGGAGGAGGTGGCCGGGGTGGTTCGCTTCCTCGCCGGGCCGGACGCGGCATACATCAGCGGGGCGGTCATCCCGGTCGACGGTGGGCTCGGGATGGGGCACTGAGCGACACGTGCGGGAGCAGGGGCCGGGGGCCGCGAGCGACGCACTAGAGTTCCGCTCATGCTGCTCGAGGGAAAGAAGCTCCTGATCACCGGTGTCCTCATGGACACCTCCATCGCCTTCCACGTGGCCCGACTGGCCCAGGAGCAGGGCGCGGAGGTCGTGCTGACGTCGTTCGGGCGCACCATGCGGATCACCCAGGCGATCGCGCGCCGGTTGCCGCGGGAGGCACCGGTCCTCGAGCTCGACGTCCAGGACACCGAGCACCTCGACAGCCTGGCCGACCGGGTCGGCGAGCACCTGGACCACATCGACGGCGTCCTGCACTCCATCGGTTTCGCCCCGCAGGGAGCCTTCGACTTCCTCGGTGCCCAGTGGGAGGACGTCGCGACCGCCATGCAGGTCAGCGCCTACTCGCTCAAGGCACTCGCCGTGGCCGCGTTGCCCCGGATGCGGGAAGGCGGCAGCGTCGTGGGACTCACCTTCGACGCGCAGTACGCCTGGCCGGTCTACGACTGGATGGGGGTCTCCAAGGCCGCCTTCGAGGCCACCAGCCGCTATCTCGCGCGCGATCTCGGGCCGAAGGGGATCCGTTGCAACCTCGTCTCCGCCGGACCGATCTCGACGACGGCCGCGAAGTCGATCCCGGAATTCGACCAGTTCGCGAGGTGGAGCGAGCACTCGCCCCTCGGCTGGGACGTCAAGGACCCGGTGCCCGCGGCCCAGGCGTGCGTCGCGCTGCTCTCCGACTGGTTCCCCGCCACGACGGGCGAGATCGTCCACGTGGACGGCGGCTTCCACGCCACCGGCTTCTGAGCGCCGGACCTCACCCACCCGGACGACGGCAGCGCGGGCGGCACCAGCCGCCCGCGCTGCCGTCTGCTGCCGCGAGCCGGATCAGCCGGTGATGACCGTGCCCTTGCCGACGACGACGATGCCGGAGTCGGTGACAGCGAAGCCTCGCGCCCGGTCGTGGTCGTGGTCCACGCCGATGTGGACGCCGGGCGGGACGAACACACCCTTGTCGATGATGGTGCGGTGGATCTGGCAGGACCGCCCGATCTCCACGCGGTCCATGAGCACCGACCCCGTCACGTGGCTGAAGCTGTGCACCGTGACGCCGGGGGACAGGACCGAGTCGCTGACCGTCGCGCCGGAGATGACGCAGCCGGGGGAGACCGCCGAGTTGACGGCGTGCCCGACGCGGTCACCTGACCCGTGGACGAACTTCGCGGGCGGATGGGGACCGTGGGTGGTGTAGATCGGCCAGGCCTCGTTGTAGAGGTTGAAGACCGGGTGCACGGAGATGAGATCCATCTGGGACTCGTAGTAGGAGTCGAGGGTCCCCACGTCGCGCCAGTAGCCGCGGTCCCGGTCGGTGGCCCCGGCGATCTCGTTGTCCTTGAAGTCGTAGACCCAGGCATCGCCCTTCTCGACGAACGCCGGGACGATGTCGCCCCCCATGTCGTGCTTGGAACCCTCGTTGAGGGCGTCGGCGCGCACCGCGGCCTCCAATGCGTCCGCGGTGAAGACGTAGTTGCCCATCGACGCGAGCACCTCGTCCGGGGCGTCCGGGAGACCCCGCGGGTCCTGGGGCTTCTCGAGGAACTCGTGGATGCGCCGTGGGTCCTCCTGGTCGACGTCGATGACGCCGAACTGGTCGGCCAGACTGATCGGCTGGCGGATCGCCGCCACCGTGCACGAGGCGCCGGTGTCGACGTGCTGCTGCACCATCTGGGCGAAGTCCATGCGGTAGACGTGGTCGGCACCGACCACGACGACGATGTCGGGGCGTTCGTCGTGGACGAGGTTGAGGCTCTGGTAGATCGCGTCGGCCGACCCGGCGAACCAGCTCTTGCCGAGCCGCTGCTGGGCCGGGACCGGTGCGACGTAGTTGCCCAGGAGGGTAGACATCCGCCACGTCTTGGTGATGTGGGCATCCAGACTGTGCGACTTGTACTGCGTCAGCACCACGATCTTGAGATAGCCGGAGTTGACGATGTTGGAGAGGGCGAAGTCGATGAGCCGGTAGATGCCGCCGAAGGGGACGGCCGGCTTGGCGCGATCCGCGGTGAGCGGCATGAGCCGCTTCCCCTCGCCCCCCGCCAGCACGATCGCCAGGACCTTCAGTCGAGTGCCTCGTTGCGCTGCCATGGCACCAACCTAGACGCTACGTCAACGCGTGGCGAGGGGAGGGTCTGACGGCTAGGTTGGAGGGGTGCGCATCGACATCCTCACCCGCGAGTACCCGCCCAACGTCTACGGGGGAGCCGGCGTCCACGTCGCCGAGCTGACCCGGGCCCTGCGCTCCCTGGAGGGGACGCAGGTGCAGGTCAGAGCCTTCGACGAGCCAGAGGACGAGCCCGACACCACCGGGTATGCCGTGCCGCAAAACCTCACCGACGCCAACGGTGCGTTGCGCACGCTCGGCGTCGATCTGCTCATGGCGCGCGACGTCGCCACCGGCGGAGCCGACCTCGTGCACAGCCACACCTGGTACGCCAACATGGGCGGGCACCTGGGCGGCCTCTTGGCCGAGATCCCGCACGTGGTGAGCGCCCACAGTCTCGAGCCGCTACGACCGTGGAAGGCCGAGCAGCTCGGCGGCGGCTACGGCGTCTCCTCGATGGCGGAGAAGGTGTCCTACGAGAGTGCCGCCGGCATCATCGCGGTGTCCGCGGGCATGCGCCGGGACATCCTCAAGGCCTATCCCTCGGTCGACCCCGACAGGGTGCACGTCGTGCACAACGGCATCGACGCCGACCTGTGGCAACGCGACACCTCGGAGGGCGCCGCCGAGTTCGTGCGCTCCCAGGGCATCGACCCGCACGCCCGCACCGTGGTCTTCCTCGGTCGCATCACCCGGCAGAAGGGGCTGCCCTACCTCCTCAAGGCCTTGCGCGCCCTCGACGACGACGTCCAGGTGGTGCTGCTCGCCGGAGCACCGGACACCGAGGAGATCAAGACCGAGGTCATCGGGCTCGTCGACCAGCTCCGGGACGACCGCGGCGAGGGTGCCGCACCGGTGGTCTGGATCGACGACATGCTGCCGCGAGACAAGGTCATCGCCGTCCTGTCGCACGCCACCGTCTTCGTCTGCCCCTCGGTCTACGAGCCGCTCGGCATCGTCAACCTCGAGGCCATGGCGTGCGGCGCCGCCGTCGTCGCGACCGCCACCGGAGGCATCCCCGAGGTGGTGGTCGACGGGGAGACCGGATGGCTCGTCCCCATCGACCAGCACGACGACGGCACCGGCACTCCCCGGGACGAGGAGAGCTTCGTCGCCGACCTGGGTCGCGCGCTCGTCGAGGCCTGCTCGGACGGTGAGGAGGCCTCCCGTCGGGGAGAGGCCGGTCGGGCCCGCGCGGTCGAGCAGTTCAGCTGGACCACCGTCGCCGAGCGCACGGTCGAGGTCTACCGCGCCGTGCTGGAGGGTCGTATGCCGGACCTCCCCGAGGTCGGCTGACGCGTCGTTCCGGGTCGCTGCCTCCGCGGCCGCGCCCTACCGTCGGTGCATGAGCGACATCCTCTCCATGCACCCCTCCCGCGACTCCTTCGACCAGGCCGAGCTCCGGGCCGCCATCGACGCGGCGGCCTCCTGCGCGAGCACCTGTGGCACCTGCGCCGACGCGTGCCTGCGTGGCGAGCACGTGACCGACATGGTCCGCTGCATCGACCTCTGCACCCAGTGCGCCGCCATCTGCCGCACGACGGCTGACGTGCTCTCCCGCCCCGGCCCCAACGGCGACAGCTGGGAGGAGATCGTGCGCGCCTGCATCGCCACCTGCCGCGAGTGCGCGCAGGAGTGCGGCTCGCACGAGCACGACCACTGCCAGGCGTGCGCCGATGCGTGCCGGGCCTGCGCGGACGCCTGCGAGGCCCTCCTCGCCGTCGCCGACTGACTCACCGCGCGATGCCGCCCGGTCAGCTGGGCGGCATCGCGCGGCATACCGTCAGATCGCCTGGTCGCGGGAGCCGTGCAGGGCGATGCCCCGGAGCAGCTTGTTGACCGCGGTCCGGTTGCTCTGCAGGTCCCCGCTGACCCCGAGCCGGTTCTTGAGCGTGGTGACCTCTCGCTGGGTGTTGGGACCCCAGTCGCTGTCGACGGCGATCCCCGAGCTCAGGAAGGTGTTGCAGACGGCCTGCACGAAGACGGTGTCCGAGATGTGAACGTGTCCCCCTGACGCTAGGGCGGCGTGGGTCAGGAGGGGGTCTGCAGATGGTCTGGACGTGGCAAAGGGTTGGTCAGGGAAAGGTCAAGCCTCAGCGCCACCCGGCCAGGTGCAGGACCGCCAGGTTGGTCGCGTCGGCCAGGGCGGTGGCGGCCTGGGACTGCAGCCGGCGCAGGGTATGCCCACGCGCGCTCGTGCTCGCCAGGTCCACCGACTCCAGGGCCGGGTCGAGCCCGGCGTCGGCCATGGTCAGCACGGTTCCGGCGAGACTGATCAGCCGCGCCGCCCGCCCCGGCATCCCCGGCGGCAGGCCCCAGTCCTCGTCCTGGGCCGCTCGCACCCGCCCCAGCCCGCGCTCGGTGGGGGCACCGAACGGAGTCGCTCCCGCGGCCAGCAGCTCCTCGGTCCGGTCGGCCAGTTCTGTCCGCAGCGAGAGCTCGACCTGACCCAGGTCCAGCGCCTCCACCCGGTGCGTCGGGTAAGGCTCTGCGGCATACGTCTGCCACCGGGCCGCCCATCCCTGGTCGCCCTCCGGCCCGAACGGCTCGACCGTCGGCACCAGCGCGCCGCCGAGCCCGGGGATGAAGACGCACTCCTGCGCGACGGCCGCCGCCGCCTGCAGCTCGGCCCCGGCACGCGGCATACCGGCCAGGTCGCCGGGGCGGGGGAGCGCCACGAGGACGGCCCGCTCGCCGAGGCTCTGCCACATCGCCAGCGGCTCCTCCAGGCCCGTGCAGTCGTCGAGGTCCGGCAGAGCCCGGACCGCCACCTGGGCCACGTCGATCCGGCCGGCGAAGGCGGTGGTGGCCCACAGGGCGACGCGGCAGCTCGCGGGCAGCTCGTGGTCGCGCATGGGGGCGATGCTAGGACGTGGGCGCCGACTAGAGTGGACCGCCATGAGCGATGTCCTCGAATTCGCCGGCGTCGGTGTGCGCCGCGGCACGACCGACCTGCTCACGGGCGTGGACTGGTCGGTCGAGGAGGGGGAGCGCTGGGTCGTCATCGGCCCGAACGGCGCCGGCAAGACGACCCTGCTGCAGCTGGCCGCCGCCCGGATGCACCCCACGACTGGGGTGGCCGGCGTGCTGAGCGAGGTGCTGGGCACCGTCGACGTCTTCGAGCTGCGCCCGCGCATCGGTGTCTCGAGCGCCTCGGTGGCCGACCGCATCCCCGACGAGGAGCGGGTGAGCGACGTCGTCGTGACCGCCGCCTACGGCGTGCTGGGCCGCTGGCGCGAGGAGTATGACGAGACCGACGAGGCCCGCGCCGCCGAGCTGCTGGGGGCGCTCGGGGTGGCGCACCTCGCGACCCGCCGCTTCGGCACCCTGTCGGAGGGGGAGCGCAAGCGGGTGCAGATCGCGCGCGCGCTCATGACGGATCCGGAGCTCATGCTGCTCGACGAGCCCGCCGCCGGGCTCGACCTGCGCGGGCGGGAGGATCTCGTGGGGCGCCTCAGCCTGTTGGCCCAGGACGTGGAGGCTCCGGCGATGGTCCTGGTCACGCACCACGTCGAGGAGATTCCTCCGGGCTTCACCGACATCCTCATGCTGAACGAGGGCCGTGTCGTCGCCGCCGGACCGATCGAGGTCACCCTCACGGCCGACAACCTGTCCCGGACGTTCGGCCTACCGCTCGTCGTGGACCGCCACGGCGACCGGTGGGCCGCCCGCGCCGCGCAGCCTGGGGAGCGCGCAGGCCTCGGCGTCGGGGAGCACGCCCCCCGGTGACCGTCTTCGAGGTCGTCGCGATCATCCTCGCGGGCCTGGCGGCCGGGACCATCAACACCATCGTCGGGTCAGGCACCCTCGTCACTTTCCCGACCCTGCTCTTCTTCGGCTACCCGCCGGTGGCGGCCAACGTCTCCAACAGCCTCGGCCTGGTCCCGGGCGGCCTGACCGGCACGTGGGGCTATCGCCACGAGCTGCGCAGCCTCGGGCCGATGCTGAAGCGGCTCGGCCCGGCCAGCCTCGTGGGCTCGGTCATCGGGGCCCTGCTGCTGCTCTGGCTGCCGCCTGCGGCCTTCGAGGCGATCGTGCCGGCGCTCATCCTCGTCGCGCTGCTCCTCGTCGTCTTCGGTCCCCGGCTGCAGCGCTGGGCCGCGCAGCAGCATGCGGAGCGGATCACGACCGGGCGGTGGGTGGCCCTCATCGTCGGCATCCTGGCCGCCGGGGTCTACGGCGGCTACTTCGGCGCCGCCCAGGGGGTGCTCCTGCTCGGGATCATGAGCATCCTGCTGCCGTTGTCGCTGCAGCAGATCAACGGGATCAAGAACGTCCTGGCGACGATCGCCAACCTCGTCGCCGCGCTCGTCTTCCTCGTCGTCGCGCCGGAGCTCGTCGACTGGGTGGTGGTGCTCCTCATCAGCATCGGCTCGCTGCTCGGGGGAGTCATCGGTGCGCGGGTCGGCCGCCGGATGCCGCCGAACCTGCTCCGCGGCGTCATCGTCGTCATCGGCACCATCGCCATCGTCAACCTGCTCCTGACATGAGCACCGACCCTCCTGCGATCCCCGACGGCGCCACCTGGATCGACGACCCCCGCGACGAGCGGGTGCGCGACTACTTCCAGCTCACCGACGTCGCGCTGCGCCGCGTCCTCGAGCCCGCGAAGGGCCTCTACCTCGCCGAGTCCGACAAGGTGATCCGCCGCGCCCTCGCCGCCGGTCACCGGATGCGCTCGCTGCTCCTCACACCCCGCTGGGCCACCGAGCTGACCGAGCTGGTCCAGCCGGCGCTGGCGAACGACATACCGGTGTATGTCGGGAGTCCGCAGGTGATCGAGCAGATGACGGGCTTCCACCTGCACCGGGGCGCGATCGCGGCGATGCACCGTTCCGACCTGCCTCCGGTGGCCGAGGTCGTCACCGGAGCGAGCCGCGTGGCCGTGCTCGAGGACGTCGTCGACCACACCAACGTGGGCGCGGCCTTCCGGTCCGCGGCGGCGCTCGGGGTGGACGCGGTGCTGGTGACCCCCCGCTGCGCGGACCCGCTCTACCGCCGCGCGGTGCGGGTCTCGATGGGCACGGTCTTCCAGGTGCCGTGGACCCGGATCGACCCGTGGCCGGGTGGGGTCGAGACACTGCGGGGTATGGGGTTCACCGTCGCCGCGCTGGCGCTCGCCGACGACGCGGTGAGCCTGGAGCAGCTCGAGGCCGACCCGCCAGAGCGCCTCGCCCTGGTGCTGGGCACCGAGGGCGACGGCCTGTCGAGGCGGACCGTCGAGGCGGCGGACCTGACCGTGCGCATCCCCATGGGCGGGGGCGTCGACAGCCTCAACGTCGCCGCCGCATCCGCCGTCGCTTTCTGGGCGTTGCGTCCTCGTGCTATATAGTTTGTGATATAGAAAGGGTGGTCGATCATGGCGGTGACGAGTGTCGATCTTGATCCGCAACTGATCGAGCGGGCGCGTGCCCTCACCGGTGAGCGGTCGAACCGCGCCGTCCTGGACCTGGCGCTGCGCCGGCTCATCGCGGCCAAGCAGAAGCGTGACATGGTCGACGGGATCGCGCGTCTGACCGATCTCGAGGAGGAGCTCGGTGCGCCCGTGGTGGATCCGGATCGCCGTCGTGAGCCCCGTTGACGGACTACCTGGTCGACAACTCGGTCTGGGCCCGGCTCGCCGCAGGTGACCCGGGGGTGGTCCGGTGCGTGCGGCGCATCGAACGGTCGCCGTCCGACCTCTTTCTCACCTGCCCGCCGCAGGTGCTGGAGTTCTGTCACAGCGCCCGAACTCACCAGGAACATCTGGTCTATCGCGAGCGGATCGCGACTTTCTCCACATCGCCAGCGTGACCGAGCTCGTCGCCGGGTACCTCCAGCCGGCGCCCGAAGCATGAGTCGGGTCGTCGGGAGTTTCGCCGAGGGCGGCGACGACTACGAGCGGCTGCGGCCCGGCTACCCCGACGCCGCCGTCGAGCTGCTGGCGCCGGGGGCCGGGCTGGACGTGGCGGACGTCGGCGCGGGGACCGGCAAGCTCACGCGTGCGATGGTGGGGCGGGGCCACCGCGTCGTGGCCGTGGAGCCGTCGGCGGCGATGTGCGCGACGCTGGCCCGGGTGCTGCCGCGAGTGCGCGTCGTTGCTGCCACGGGTGAGGAGACGGGGCTGGAGGACACCAGCATCGACCTCGTTACCTACGCCCAGGCCTGGCACTGGACGTACCCGGATGCTGCAGGCAGGGAGGCCCACAGGGTGCTGCGCCCGGGCGGCGTGCTGGGGATGGTGTGGAACATGTTCGACAGCACCGTCCCCTGGATGGCCGATGTCGAGGCGGCGATGCACGCCAGCCTGCGAGCCTGGCGGCCCGAGCCGGCCGGAGGGGTGAAGGCGGTGCCTCCGGGTGGTGATTTCGCGCCTCGCGAGCGGGATCTCGTGCGGTGGTCCGAGCGGCGGCCACTGGAGGACCTGCGGCTGCAGGTCCGGACCCGGTCCTACTACCTCGAAGGGACGGCGGCTGAGCGGGCCGGCATCGACGGCGCGGTGGAGGCCGCGCTCGCCCGGCAGTTCCCCGGCGCCGGCGCCGATCAGATCGTCGAGATCCCCTACGTCACCACGGTGGACCGGTATCGTCGCCGCTGAACCGCGCCGGGCGGGGCCGCGACGGGGGTGAAGAAGGTGGCGGCGAGGCCCGAGGCCAGGCCGGAGTTCTGCATACCGGCCTCGATGGCCAGGGTGCGTGCCGACCGCTCGCCGAGGCGGGTGACCCCACGGCATACCCGAGCGCCAGGCACGATAGTGGTGGCCATGCCGACGCCGTCGACCGGCAGGCACTCGCCGACCAGCCGGCGGGTGCGAGGGGCGTCAGCAGCATGCTGACGCCTAGGCCTACGAGCGGGGGGCGCTAGGCGCTGCGGTCCTCAATCGTCGTGTCCGTCGGTGTCGACATCTGGTCAACCGATCGCTCGAAGGAACGTCCCGTGAGCGTCGGCAAGGGGTCCGACTCTCACGTGACCATCTGGCTTGCGGTCAGGTGCTGATCTCCAGCGCGAGGCCGTCCACGACCTGGACCCCCGGCAGGCTGCGCGTCAGCGAACCGGGCAGTCGCAGCTTGCTCTGTCGCAGGCCGGACCCGATGACGATCTCCTCGCGGTCCAGCACCCGGGCGTCGACCAGCACCGGCCAGTCGTCCGGGAGCCCGACGGGGGTGATGCCGCCGTACTGCATCCCGGTGCGGGCCACCGCGTCGTCCATGGGCATGAACGAGCACTTGCGGACGTCGAGCGCCTTGCGGATCGTCGTGTTGACGTCGGCCCGGGTGTGCCCGAGCACGAGCGCCGCGCACACGCGCTCCTCGCCGCTGCGCGAGCCGGCGATGACGATGCAGTTGGCCATGTCCTCCAGGTCCCACCCCATCGCCTCGACGAGCACGGCGGTGTCGGCCTGGTCGGGGTCGATCTCGGCGACCTCGATGTGGTCGACCTCGACGACGCCAGCGACACGCATCTGCCCCAGGGCGGTGACGACGGGATCGGCCAGCAGCTCAGGCCTATCCAGTGCGGGGGTCCACTCCAGCGTCACAGCTGGTAGGTCCCCGTGATCGAGCCCCGCGCGAGAATGTTGCCGAGGGTGGTGAACTGCGCCTTGGCCACGGAGCTGTTGGCGTCCAGGCCGGTGTTGTCGGTGTCGAGCGCCCAGACGGTGAAGACGTAGCGGTGGGGCACGTCTCCCTCGGGCGGGGCGCAGCCGCCCCAGTCCTTGGTGCCGAAGTCGTTGGCCAGGGTTAGGGCGCCGGAGCCGTGCTGCTGGCCGTACTCGCCCGCGCCGGAGGCCAAGCTGGTGACGTCGGCGGGGATCCCGAGGATCGCCCAGTGGTCGAAGCCACCCACCACGGGGGCATCCGGGTCGTGGCAGACGAGCAGGTAGGACTTCGTGCCCTCCGGCGCGCCGCTCCAGGAGAGCTGCGGGGAGACGTTGCCCTGGCCGTAGCCGGCGCTCTGCGGCAGCGCCTCGCCGTCGCTGAAGTCCTCGCTGGTGACCTGCAGCTCCGCGGGCGCGGCGGGCAGGATCTCGGTCGGGTGCGGTGCGGTCGTGCGCTCAAGACTCATGCCCCGAACCTAACCCGCCGCACCGACACCCGCACGCCGCAGGGAGGCCATCAAGGGCGTGTCGGTGGAGCGTGACACAGTGGTCGGCGTGACTTCGCCGGGCGACGCGCGACGGTGCATCATGCACCTCGATCTCGACGCCTTCTTCGCGGCGGTGGAGCAGCGCGACAAGCCGTCGTTGCGCGGTCGACCGGTGATCGTGGGCGGGCTCGGCGGACGCGGAGTCGTCGCCACGGCGTCCTACGAGGCGCGGCGGTATGGCGCGCGCTCGGCGATGCCGACGATCGAGGCCCGGCGGCGCTGCCCGGCCGGGACGGCCTTCCTCTCCGGGCGGTTCGCGGCCTACCGCGCGAGCTCGGAGGTCGTCATGGCGATCCTGCGGGAGCAGTCACCGCTGGTGGAGCAGGTCTCGGTCGACGAGGCGTATGTCGATCTCACGCCGCCCGCAGGACCGCTCGGCTGGGACGCGGAGGAGCCTGCCGAGTGGTGCCACGTGCTGCTGTCGCAGATCGCGGAGGCCACCGGAGGGCTGACGGCGTCGATCGGGCTGGCTCCGAGCAAGATGATGGCCAAGCTCGCCAGCGAGATGGACAAACCCGCCGGCGTGACCGTGGTGCGGCCGGGGGAGGAGCTGGGTGTACTGCATACCCTCTCCGTGCGGGCGATCCCCGGGATCGGTCCGGCGACGGCGGCCCGGTTGCACACCTTCGGCGTGGACACCGTGGCCGACCTCGCGCGCATGGCCGAGCCCGACCTCGTCTCGATCTTCGGGACGGCCCACGGGACGGCTCTGCACCGGCTCGCGCAGGCCGAGGACGACCGGCCGGTCGTGGTGGAACGCGAGGCGAAGTCGATCTCCGTGGAGGAGACCTTCGAGACGGACGTGGCCGACCGAGAGGCCCTGGAGGCCGAGCTGGCCCGGATGGCAGGTGGCCTGGCCCGACGGATGGTCACCGCCGGTGTCTTCGCCCGCACAATCACCGTCAAGGCGCGCCAGCACGACTTCACGACCCAGACCCGGTCGGGCACCCTGCCCTTCGCGACCGGCGACGAGTCCGTCATCCTCCGGGAGGGCCGACGGCTGCTGGGCTCGGTGGACGTGAGCTCGGGGTTGCGGCTGCTGGGGCTCGGCGTCGCGGGACTCACCGTGCACGCGCAGGAGGAGCTGGCGTTCGAGACGGCGTACCCTCTCGCCGAGCAGGTGGCGCTGCCTGATGCGGTCAGTCTGGCCGTGGACGACCTGCCGGACGCGGAGGAAGTGGAGGGGACCGAGCAGGCGGTCAACGCCGAGGTGACGACACGTCATGACGGCACCGAGGTGGAGCGGCCCCGGGCGGTGGCCGGGCGTCTGCTGCCCGGGTGGCGGACAGGTCAGGACGTGCGCCACGACGAGCACGGCACCGGCTGGGTGTGGGGGAGCGGGCGTGGCGTGGTGACCGTGCGCTTCGAGGGGCCCCGGACGTCACCAGGACCGGTGCGATCCTTCGCCGAGGACGATCCCGCGCTGCACGTCGCGGACCCCCCGGACTGGCGTGATCCACCCTCGTGAGCGTGCTAACCTTGTCGGTCGTTGCGCACTTCCCACGAGTGCCGCAGCAGCACACCTGTCCGGGTGGCGGAATGGCAGACGCGCTAGCTTGAGGTGCTAGTGCCCTTAACGGGCGTGGGGGTTCAAGTCCCCCTCCGGACACCGACCGACCGAGCAGCCCTCGGCTCTGACACAGGTCAGCGCCGAGGGCTTCGCCGTCTCCAGGAATGGGTGGTGAGTGGGCGCCTCACCGCCGGGAGGCGTAGATCCGGCGCACGACGTCCTCGATGTCGGGCTCCTCGATCGCGAGGTCTCGCACCTCGCTGAGCTCGGACACCGCCGCGAGCACGGCAGCGGCCGTGGTGCGCTCCTGGTCGAAGGCCAGCCGTTGCCGCAGCCCCTGCCCCTCGCTGCTCAGATGCTCGGCGTGCGGTATGCAGTGCAGGTCGTCCGTGGGCCGCTCCAGGTCGACGACGAGCACCCGTCGTGCACCGGCGGTCCGCGACAAGCCGGTCAGGGAGCCGTCGTAGGCCAGCCGGCCGTCGTCGATGACCAGCACCCGCGGGCAGAGGCGCTCGACATCGCCCATGTCGTGCGTCGTGAGCAGCAGCGTGGTGCCGTGCTCGCGCCGCTCCTCGATGAGGAACTCCCGGAGCCGCTGCTTGGACAGCACGTCGAGGCCGATCGTCGGTTCGTCCAGGATGACCAGCTCCGGCGAGTGCAGCAGCGCAGCCGCGACCTCGGCGCGCATCCGCTGCCCGAGCGAGAGCTGACGCACGGGGGTGTCGAGGAAGGATCCCATCTCCAGCCGCTCCACCAGCTCGTCCGTGCGGGACCGCTCGGCCTCGCGGCCGAGGTGGTGGATCGCCGCGAGGATCCGGAAGGACTCCTCCACCGGCAGGTCCCACCACAGCTGGGAGCGCTGCCCGAAGACGACGCCGATCCGCCGGGCCAGCGCCCGCCGCTCCTGCACGGGACGCAGGCCGCAGGTCCGCACCTCGCCGGAGGTCGGCACGAGGATGCCGGCGAGCATCTTGATCGTCGTCGACTTGCCGGCTCCGTTGGCGCCGATGTAGCCGACCGCCTCGCCCCGCTCGATCCGGAACGTCAGGTCGTCGACGGCGCGCACGCGCCGGCCCCGGAGGCGGCTCCCACGCGAGCGCACGACGAAGTCACGAGTGAGTCCGCCGACCTCCACCACCGACCTGCTCATCCGCCCGCTCCCTGGTAGTGCCGCATGCCCCAGTGCCAGCACGTCAGCGCCAGCGCCCACGCCCAGAGCGCGGCGACCGGCGTCAGCCACGCCACCCATGCCGGCAGGCCGAAGGGGAAGGGCAGACCCAGCAGCCACAGTGCCGGCAGATAGCCCGTGAAGACCACCGGGAAGATGAGGCCGAAGACCAGGAGCAGCGATCGCGGCCACACCGACGCCGGCTGACTGGCGGCATACCGACCGCCGTAGACGAAGGCGTTGGTCGTCTCGGCACCGTTGACGAGGAAGAACTGCAGGCCACCCGCGGTGACGAACATCGCGGCGTAGATCGCGGTCGCCGTCGGGATCGTGAGCGCGAGCAGGGCGACGTTGGTGGGGGTCCACTCGACGCCGCTCACGGTCAGCCCGAGGCCGAGGATCACCGCCCCACCGGCGACCCGCGCGAGCCGTCGCAGGTCCAGGTCACTGGTGATGAGTTGGGCCAGCACCGGCTGCGGCCGCAGGTAGAAGACGTCGATGGTGCCGGCTCGGATGTAGGGCGGGAGCCGGTCGACGTGGCCCACGAGGAGGTCGGCGAGGCTGAACGTCATCTCGGCCAGCCCGAAGACGAGCATGACCGAGGCGAGCGTCAGACCACCGATCGCGTCGACCTGCCCGAAGAGGACCCACACCTCGCCGAACTCCACGAGCGTGATGAGCCCGGCGCCGATGAGGTCGAGCCGGAAGGAGGTGCGATAGCTCCGTTGCGCCCGGATCCGGGACGCGAGCACCGCACGGTATGCCGTCGCGTCCGCCCGCAGCGTGCTCGGCTCAGCCACCCTGCACCTCCAGGTGGCGGCGGCCGGCGCGGGTGAGCAGGTGGCCGAGCAGGGCGACGGCCGCGACCCAGCCGACCTGGGCGGCGACCAGACGCAGCGCGTCGCTGCCGACGGCATACCCGGAGAGGATCTCGATCGGCGTCATCAGCATCGATGGGAAGGGCGTCAGCCGCGCGATGGTCTCGAGCCAGTCGGGGAAGATGCCGACCGGGATGTAGAGCCCGCAGCAGAAGCTCGCGATGATGCCGTAGCCGACCTGCAACCCGCGTATCTCGACCAGCCAGAGCGCCGTCATGTTCAGGGCGTAGACGCACAGGTAGGAGATGGCCATGGCGAGCAGGACGCTGACGGCTCCGAGAAGGTAGGGCCAGGCGCCGCGTGGCAGGACGAAGCCGGTCGTGAGCAGGCCGACCGTCAGGGTGGGCAGACCGCGGGGGAGCAGGGTGAAGAGGCGGCTGCCGAGGTACGTCGAGAGTCCGGCGAGCTGCAGGTCGAGGGGGCGCAGGAAGTCGACGGCGATGTCGCCTGACCTGATCCGCTCGCCGAGGACGTCACGCCCATAGACGTTGATGAGCCCGAGCATCGCCTGACTGAGCCAGACGTAGGCGAGCATCCGGCCGGTGTCGTAACCGCCCAGCGTCCCGCCTGCGGCAGCGAGCGTCGCGAGCAGGATGGCGGCCTTGAGGAAGCCGAACGTCACGTTGGCGACCAGGCCCCCGAGCGCGGCCCCCAGGTAGGCGCTCTGCTGGCGGAAGCCGGCGGCGAGCAGCCTCCAGTAGGCGCGCGCCGGGGCAGGCGCGAGCGTCGTGGAGGCGGGGGTGGTCACAAACGCACGAGCGTACCCGCCGGCACACCCCGACGCGTGCCAACTCAGGCGTCGATCCGGGCCCCCAGGGACTCCGCGAGGGCCAGAGCTCCGGCCAGGTCAAGCCGGGCGCCGCGGACGGCGGTCTCGGTGAGGTCCGCGCCGACGAGCGTGGCCCCCCGCAGGTCGGCCTCCTCGAGGCGGGCTGACCGCAGCAACGCTCCGGTGAGGTCGCTGCCGCGAAGGGTGGCCTTGCGCAGGTCGGCCTCGGTGAGGTCGGCCTCGATGAGCCGAAGGCCGGAGAGGTCCTGCTCGCGCAGATCGGCCCCCCGCAGTGACACCCCCCACCAGGAACCGCCGGAGACCGTGATCGGCCGTAGGTCGCACCCGGCGAAGCTGCTCCCGTCGAGGCGGCAGCCCTCCAGGGTGGCGTCGAAGAACGAGGTGTCGGTGAAGGTGCACGCGACGAAGGCCGTCTGCCGGTGGACCGAGGCGTTGAACCGGCACCGGTCGAAGGTGCAGTCGGTGAAACGGCATCCCGACGTCACGGCCTCGGTCAGGTCCACCTCACGGAAGGTGCAGTCGCTCCAGGTGCGGCCGTCGAGCTCTGCGGCATACCAGTCCTCGTCGACGATGGTCTGTCTGTGCGTCTCCGCGGGCGCCGCGTCTCCGGTGTTCACGCCTCCTCCGCCCGGGCCGACGTGGGGATGCTGACCTCATGGCCGTCCTGTTGGGCGGGGTGATCAAGGCGGCCCAGGAGCTCGGTCCGGAGCACCTCGTGCGGGCCCCGCAGCAGGTCACCGACGACCTCCCGGCGCAGATAGGCGGTCGCATCGTCCGGCGCCGGCGCCACCCGCCGGGCGCGCGCGACGACGTTGGCGTGGAAGCCGGAGCTGGTGCGGGGCGAGCGCGCCGACAGCTCCGCGTCCGGCACCGTCACCGGGTGCCAGTCGCCGGGAAGGTCGAGGCTGAAGGGTGGCGGCGCCGGGAAGGTGGTCGACGGATAGCGGACCGTCATCGGCCCCACGTCTGCGGCGGGCCGGGGGCGATGGGGGTCGGTCACCGGGCGCCCTCGTCGTCCGATCCCAGCGGCTGGCAGTCGTTGCCGCACCCGGTCGCCGAGGGCGGTGAGTCCTCGCGCGGCCTGCGGTGGAGCACGGCATGGCTCGGCTCGATGATGAGCTCGGCTGCGGACATGGCAGCCTGGCCGTCGACGATGAGGCTGTATCCGCCAGTCTGCACGGGCGGCAGCAGGAGCGTCACCGCCGGGCGATCAGGGACGGTCCGCTGCGCCGTCCGCCCCGGCGCCTGGGCGACCAGCACGCCGTCGCGCATGGAGATCGCGACCTCTCCCACGTGCGGTCGGTCCCCGCCGGACAGCACGAGGTATGCCGTCGCGTGCTTCTTGATCGCCTCGGCCAGGTCGTCCAGGTCCACCACGATGCTCATGTCTGCATCCTGCCGTACGCGCCAGACACACCGTCCCGGCGTGCGGCCTCGGCGAGGCGAGCGATCTGCTCCGGGCCGACCCGGCAGCAGCCACCGAGGAGGCGCACCCCGGTCGCGAGCAGCTCGGGAGCCGCGGCCACGAGATCGCTCTGCTCCACCGAGCCCGCGCCTGCACGCCAGGTCCTGGTGTCGTGGTCCCAGCTCTCGCCGCTGTTCGGATAGGCCAGCAGCGGCAGGTCGGTCCGCTCGCGGAGGATCCTCAGCGTCCCCAGGGCATCCGGCACCGTGCAGCAATTGACTCCTACCGCGACCAGAGTGCTGTCCGCCAGCAGCGGCGCAGTCTCCTCGATCGGCGTGCCGTCGCCGAGGACACCGTCGCGGACGGTAAGACTGAGGGCAGCCGGGGTGGCCGCTGCGGCCAGCTCCGCGATGAGGGCCTTCACCTCGACGATGCCGACCAGAGCACACCGGAGACGTCGAGCCCGCGCCTCTCCAGATGCGTGCCGAGGCCTCCGTCGAGGACGACCACCGGATCGTGCCGCAGGGCGTCAGGGAGGGAGGACAGACCGACCTGCACGCGGCCAGAGGTGGGAGCAAGGGGCACGCTGGTGTCCTCGGGGATGCCGGTGACCGCGAAGTCACGCCTGAGATGACCGGTGGCCGACCACCAGGCGCTCCCTCGCGTCCGACGCTGGTGCGCCTCGAACGCGCCACGGTCCACGAACCGCTCGGCCACGCGCCACACCCCAGGCTCAGCCGTCTCGTGCAGGTCGAAGGCCAGGCAGCCCGGCTCCGCCCGGCTGGGCCGGATGTGCTCGGGAGCAGCGTGACGCACCACCGCGGTGTCGGCATCGTCGCAGCAGTGCAGCGTGCCGGTCAGCTTCACCTCGCTGGTCATGGCTCCATCATGACGGGGCACACTGACAGCCATGGCGACACCTGCGACCCGCATCACCGGACTGCTTCTCGCGGCCGGGGCAGGGCGCCGCTACGGCGGCCCCAAGGCATTGGCGCAGACCGACGGCGAGGCGTGGGTGGTGCGGTCGGCGCGCGCGCTGCTGGATGGGGGGTGCGGGGACGTGCTCGTCGTCACCGGCGCCGAGTCCGAGCGCGTCGATGCGGTCCTCGATGATGCGGGTATGCCGCAGGTCGCCACCTCCTTCTGCGGCACGTGGGAGCAGGGCATGGGGGAGTCGCTCAGGGCCGGGCTCACGTCGCTCGTCTCCCGGGGTCGGACCGTGCCTCTCCTCGCCGTGGTGCATCTCGTCGACCTGCCCGACGTGGGCGGCGACGTGGTGGCCCGCCTCATCGACGAAGGAGGGGCGCGCCCCTCGACGCTGGCGCGAGCGGCATACCAGAGCGTGCCGGGTCATCCGGTGGCGCTGGGTCAGGAGCACTGGCAGCCGGTGCTCGCGGATGCGCGCGGAGACTCGGGCGCGCGCGCCTATCTGCGTCGCTCCCGCCCGGCGCTGGTGGAGTGCGGCGACCTGGCGAGCGGTGAGGACGTGGACACGCCAGCGAGCGTGCGCTGACGCCAGATCAGGGGCGCGGGGTCACGGGATCGAGAGGCTGCGCGGCCCCTCCCTCCGTGGTGTGGATCCCCGGCGCAGCCGTGGCAGACAGGGACGCGAAGACCTCGTGCTGTCGCCACAGGAACCCGCGCTCGTCGAGCTTCGTGCGTCGCATCCACCCGGTGAGCTCGGCGTTGCACTTGCTCGCGTTGCAGGAACGGCATGCCGGCACGACGTTGGCCAGCGTGTAGCGGCCACCGCGGGAGATCGGCAGCATCGTGTCCTTCTGCAGGGCACCGTCGGTGGCGCCGCAGTAGGCGCAGCCGCCCCAGGCATCCACGAGCGCGGCCCACTGCTCGGCGGTGAGGTCGTGCTCCACCTTCGCCATCCGCCGGGAGCGGCGGCGGGCATACCTAGCGGTTCTGCTGCGGCTGGGCACGACGTCAGACTAGGGGCGCCTGGCCACGGCGACTCTCGGACGCGCCGCTCACCAGCTGCGGCGCAGCAGCCCGATCGCCTGGGAGAGGTCGAGCCCGGACGCGCGGGCGGCGCGCACGAAGTCCTCGGCGGCGCCGCGGCTGGGCAGAGTCGGGGCGAGTTCGTCGCGCACCAGGGTGCCGCCGCGGCCACGGGTCTCCACGTGCCCCTCCTCCTCGAGCTGCCGGTATGCCTTCGCCACCGTGTTGGGGGCGATGCCCAGGTCGCCGGCGAGCTGGCGCACCGGGGGCAGCTTCTCGCCCGGGACGAGGTCGCCTGCGCGAACGCCGGCCACGACCTGCTCCACGATCTGCTCGAAGACCGGTGTGCTGAGGTCGGGGTCGATCGAGATCAGCATGCGAGCGCCTCCTTGACCGCGGTAGGGATGACCAGGCGAGCCATCCAATAGGCCACCAGGCCGACGACTGCGAGGCTGGTGATCCACCCTGCGAGCTCCAGAGCCAGCGTTGATGCGGATCCCTCGACGAGGGCGATCCACAACGCCCCGCCGACGCTGCACACCGACAGCCACACGGAGCCGGCCAGGTCGCCCAGCACCCTGGCCCGCAGCCACTCCTGCCAGGCTAGGTCGCCCTCGGCTCGAGCGCTGGTGGGGCGGCGCAGCACGGCCACGGCCATGACGGCCACCATCAGCAGCCAGATGGCCCCCACCAGCAGGGCGGCAGGCACCACCCACGCGGCCCCGCCCGGCACCGAGCCGGCGCGCTGGAGCGACCAGGGCACGCAGACCGCCGACACCACGGCCCAGATGGCGAGGGCGACCAGGTGCGCCCGGCCGAGGTAGTGACCGAGCCTGCGTGGCGCAGCCTCGGCCACCCGGCGTCCCGGCACGATCCGGCCACCAGACAGATGACCGGCGACGTTGCCGAGGATGGCTCCGGTGACGAAGCCGAAACCCAGCAGCCCGTAGGTCGACGGCTCGGCAGCGGCCTCCAGGGCGAAGAGCGTCAGCAGGGCTCCGAGCCCCGCCCCCGTGGTCATGAAGATCTGCTGCCGGGCCAGTGCTGCCCGCGCGCGCCCGAGCACCGGGTGATCCGGCTCCCATCCGGCGGCGCGCAGGGGCTGCAGCTGGCGCTGCGCGTCTGAGCGGCGCGTCAGATAGCCGACGAGCGGCACTCCCAGACACATCGCCAGGACGAACCAGAACATGTCCCCATTCCCTTCTGTGTCACTTTTGACTAAGACAATAAGCGCCCTGGCGTCCAGCCCGCAACCACCCGCCATGGACAACGCGGAAGCCGTCCGCAATGCTGGCGCACATGCACGCCGACGCCCTGACCAGCCCGGACACGCTGAGCGCCGCGCTGGCGGAGACGGCATACCTCGCGGACGACGGGCTCGCCACGGTGACGTGGCTGGCCCACACGCTCCAACGGCCGCTGCTTCTGGAAGGGGAGCCCGGGACCGGCAAGACCGCGCTGGCCGAGGCGATCGCGCAGCTGCTGGACGTGCCGTTGATCCGGCTGCAGTGCTACGAGGGGATCGAGGCGAGCCAGGCGCTCTACGACTGGGACTTCCCGCGGCAGATCCTGCACCTGCGCGCGGTCGAGGCGCTCGGGCGGGAGGGGCGGGACGCGGGCGAGCTGGAGGCCGAGCTCTTCGACGAGCGCTTCCTCCAGGCCCGGCCGGTGCTCCGGGCGCTGCGCGAGGCGCCGTGCGTGCTGCTCGTCGACGAGATCGACCGGGCCGACGACGAGTTCGAGGCGTTCCTGCTGGAGGTGCTCTCGACGTGGTCGGTGAGCATCCCCGAGCTCGGCGTGGTCGCGGCCGCGACGCCGCCCTTCGTCGTGCTGACCTCTAACCGCACTCGCGAGCTGCACGACGCGCTCAAGCGGCGCTGCCTCTACCACTGGATCGAGCACCCCGGCCTGGAGCGGGAGCTGGCGATCGTCCGGGCGCGGCTTCCGGAGGTCGAGGAGACGTTGGCGCGGGAGGTGGTGACGCTGGTGCAGCAGGTCCGCTCCGACGACGAGGTCGTCAAACCGCCGGGTGTCGCCGAGACGCTCGACTGGGTGCGTGCTCTGACCGCGCTCGGGCAGAGCCGGCTCGATCCCGAGGTGGCTGCCGCGACGATGGGTGCCGCGGTGAAGTATCGCGAGGACACCGAACGGGTCAGGGTCGCCCTGGACCGAATGCTCACCCGCTGACGGGTATGCCGTGAGCGAACCGTCGGAGCAGGCGCCGGGGTGGAGCGTCGGGCAGACCCTGGGCGGCTTCGCGCGGGCGTGCCGAGCGGCCGGACTGCCCGTCACTGCGGATCGGGAGCGGACCTTCCTCAGAGCCTGTGCCGCAACAGGTCTCGGCGATCGACGAGGCGTCTACTGGGCGGGGCGGGCCACGCTCACCGCGTCGCCGGCGGATCTCGGGGCCTACGACCAGGTGTTCACCGGGTGGTTCGGCGGACGCCCGATGCACTCCGTCAGCTCGCAGGACTCTCCACGGCCGACGACGGTGCAGGCCTCGCTGGAAGAGCCTGGGGGAGACGGGGACTCAGGAGATGAGGAGCAGCAGGTCGTGCGGGCCGCCGCCTCCACAGAGGAGGTGTTGCGCCACCGGGACGTCGCCGGTCTGGCGCCGGCAGACCGGGCCGCCCTGCGCCGACAGTTCGCGACGCTGAAACCGCGGCCACCCACCCGGCCGGCAAGACGTCATACCTCCAGCAGGAGGGGGGAGGTGGACGGTCGGGCCACCGTCCGCGCGCACCTGCGAAACCTGGGGGAGCCCACGCGGATCCGGCTGCGCGACAAGGCGATCCGACGCCGTCGTGTGGTCCTGCTGGTCGACGTCTCTGGCTCGATGAGCGGCTACGCCGATGCCCTGCTCCGGCTGGCCCACACCGTCGTCCAGGCCAGCCCCCACACCACCGAGGTCTTCACGGTGGGCACCCGGCTGACCCACATCACGAGGGCCCTGCGGGAGCGCGATCCGGACCGCGCGCTGCTGGCCGCCGGGGAGACCGTCCCGGACTGGTCCGGCGGCACCCGCCTGGGGCAGGCGGTCGAGGTCTTCCTGCGCCGCTGGGGACGACGCGGGATGGCCCGCGGAGCAGTGGTCGTCATCTTCAGTGACGGCTGGGAGCGGCAGGCCCCCGAGGCGCTGGGGGAGCAGCTGCGGAGGCTGCGCGCCCTGGCCCACCGTGTCATCTGGGTCAATCCGCACCGCGGCAAGGCCGGCTACGAGCCGGTGCAGGCGGGGATCGTCGCGGCGCTCCCGCACGTCGACGAGCTGGTCGCCGGGCACTCGCTCGCCGCCTTCGTGGAAGTGCTCGACCGCATCGCCGAGGCCTGAGCGAGCCTGAGGCGGACAGCGCCCGAGATCGGTCCCGTGAGACTCGGCACCGTCCCCGACTCCCACGGGACGCTCACGCTCGCGAGCTCGGGCGGTGAGCCCTACCCGGCGGCTGTGCCAGGACGGACCGGGACACGCATGACATTCTGAGCCGCATGCGAGACGTCCTGGACCGGTTGCTGCCGTGGTGGGAGTCGGGCGAGACCACAGCGATGGCGACGGTCGTCGGGACGTGGAAGTCGGCGCCCCGGCAGCCGGGTGCCTCGATGCTGGTCGGCGCCGACGGTGAGGCTGTCGGGTCGGTCTCGGGAGGATGCGTGGAGGGGGCCGTCTACGAGCTCGGGCGCGAGGTGATCGCCTCCGGCACTCCCGTCCTGCAGCGGTATGGCGTGTCCGACGACGAGGCGATGGGCGTGGGGCTCACCTGCGGCGGCATCCTCGACATCTACGTCGAGCGGGTCTCACGCGGGGACTTCCGCGAGCTGGGCGAGGTGGCCGCCGACATCGAGGCCCGGCCCGTCGCCGTCGCCACCGTGGTGGCCCATCCGGACGCCGGCCACCTGGGTCGACGCATGGTGGTCCGACCCGAGGGAAAGCCGGTCGGCGGCACGCTGGGGAGCGGCCGCGCCGACGCCGCCGTGGCCGACGACGCCCGCGGCATGCTCGCCCAGGGTCGCACCGCCACCCTGGAGTACGGCCCCGACGGCGAGCGCCGGGGCGAGGGCATGCGCGTGTTCGTCGCGTCCTACGCTCCCCGCCCTCGCATGCTCGTGTTCGGCGCGATCGACTTCGCCGCCGCCGTCGCGCGCATCGGCACCTTCCTCGGCTATCGGGTGACCGTCTGCGACGCGCGCCCGGTCTTCGCCACCGCGAGCCGCTTCCCCGAGGCCGACGAGGTGGTGGTCTCCTGGCCGCACCGGTATGTCGAGGAGCAGGTCGCGCAGGACGCGCTCGACGGTCGCACGGTCGCCTGCGTCCTGACCCACGACCCGAAGTTCGACGTGCCCCTGCTCCAGGTGCTCCTCGGCGACGACGCGCCCGAACTGGCCTACATCGGCGCCATGGGCTCGCGCCGCACCCACGACGACCGGCTGGCCCGACTGCGCGAGGTGGGCGTGACCGACGAGCAGCTCTCCCGTCTCCACAGCCCGATCGGCCTCGACCTGGGGGCACGCACCCCAGAGGAGACGGCCGTGAGCATCGCCTCGGAGATCATCGCCCTGCGCTGGGGCGGCGGCGGCGAACCGCTGCGCGATACGTCCGGCGCCATTCACGCTCACTCCGGCTGAAGATGACACGCCACCGTGGGAGTGGCTTCCCGAGTCCAGCGAGTATTTCCGAAGCCCGGTGCGCCCGCTCAGATGTCAGCGCGGCCTTCTGCGCGCGGTGGACAAGGTGACCGCGCGCCGCTTGATAGAGCAGCACGGCGACACACACTGCGCTCGCGATGCTGAGGGCCACGAACCTCCAGCCCAGAGGCATGGACAGGACGACGCCTACGGCTGCGACGCCGAAGGTTGCCGGCAGGGACCAGTGCGCATGCGTGAGGACGTCGTTGGTGGAGATGGCAGCATACGGGCCTCGAGCGTCGCGAGACATGCTGCGCAGTCTGGGCGGGGGTCCTGCCTGCGCTGATCGGAAATACGTGGCCAGAGGCTCTGGCAGTCCCGCCAGCTCCCTGTCCGCCGACTCCGCCTCCGACGCGGCGCGGTCCAAGGACTGGGCCAGAAGGGGCTGGGTCATCGTGAGCCCGCTCACGATGGATCGCTCGACCACATCCTGTGGGGACATGCCGCGCTCCGCTTCCTCGGACCTCGGCCAGACGAGCAGCCCGACAATCGTTGCTGCGCTGAACACGGTGAAGTCTGACGCCACAAGGACAACACGCATGACTACCGGGATCTCGAGGCCGGACAAAGCAAGCCCGAGCGCCAGTGCCGCGAGGTATCCCGTGGCAGGGATGACGAAGGCCACTCGCGTCCATGGGTGCGCGAGCTCCAACGGATCATCGGTGAACCGCGACGTCAGCCTGTTCCGTACCCAAGCCTGAGCGAGTGCGATCACCGAGAAGGAGATCGCCACCGCCATCGCGACCGACCACGCCCAAACCAATCCCACCTCATGCCCCTCCACCTTCCCCACTCCTTCCACCGTGTCCGTCCCCACTCCTGCACACTCTCAGGAGTCTGCCGCGACGGTCTGACAGGCCCGCGTCCTGCGACAGCGGGCGTGAGGACCTCCTGGTGCTTTCGTCGAAGGCAGCCACAGGCGTACCGCGTGAATTCTCTG
The DNA here is from genome assembly GCF_059025165.1 of Serinicoccus sp. JS2-9. NCBI lineage: Bacteria > Bacillati > Actinomycetota > Actinomycetes > Micrococcales > Ornithinimicrobiaceae > Serinicoccus > Serinicoccus sp. JS2-9. Next base: position 2,608,227 of record NZ_CM180091.1, on the reverse strand, counting down.
GACACCTGTCAGACATCTGTTGCGGAGTGACCTGGGTCACGGCAGGATCGGCAGGGACAATGACGTCCCCAGCTTCCCGACGGGAGAGCCGTATGAAGATCACCGTGAAAGTCGACGGCACCACATACACCGACGAGGTCGAACCCCGCACCCTGCTCGTCTTCTACCTCCGCGAGACCCTCGGCAAGACGGGGACCGTGGTCGGGTGCGACACCAGCAACTGCGGGGCCTGCACGGTGCACCTGGACGGCCGCAGCGTGAAGTCGTGCAACGTGCTCGCGGTCCAGGCCGATGGCCACGAGGTCACGACGATCGAGGGGCTGGCCGACGGGGAGACGCTCACCCCCGTCCAGGAGGCCTTCCGCGACTGCCACGCGCTGCAGTGCGGCTACTGCACCCCCGGCATGATCATGCAGGCCACCGACCTGCTCGAGCACAACCCCCAGCCGACCGAGGCCGAGGTGCGCCAAGGCATGGAGGGCAACCTGTGCCGGTGCACCGGCTACCACAACATCGTCAAGGCGGTGCTCCAGGCCTCGGGCCAGCGGGAGACCGTCGCCACCGGAGGTGAGCAGGCATGACTGCCGTCGACGACAGGCCGGTCACAGACGTCGCTGACGCGCCCACGGGTGAGGTTGGCAAGGACCGCCGCCGCAAGGAGGACCAGCGGCTCATCACCGGCCGCACCAAGTGGACCGACAACCTGCAGCTGCAGGGGATGCTGCACCTGGCCATGGTGCGCAGCCCGGTCGCGCACGCCCGGATCACCGGGGTCGACGCCACGGCGGCGAAGGAGTCGCCGGGCGTCATCGCGGTGCTGACCGGCGAGGACGTCAAGGACGTGCAGGGCAGCCTGCCCTGCGCCTGGCCGATCACCCCCGACCAGAAGGCCCCGCCGCACCCGGCGATCGCCGTGGACCGGGTGTCGTTCTCCGGTGAGATCGTCGCCGTGGTCGCCGCCCGCACCGCCGCGGCGGCACGGGACGCCGCCGAGCTGGTCGACGTCGACTACGACGAGCTCCCCGCCGCGCTCGACCTCAAGGCCGCCGCCGCCGACGAGACCCTGGCCCACCCCGACCTGGGGACCAACCGGTCCGCGACCTGGATCTTCGACTCCGCCGAGGCGGGGACCGGGGAGGACGTCGAGGCAGCGATCCGCGACGCCGACGTGGTCGTCGAGCGGGAGTTCCGCCAGCAGCGGCTCATCCCCGCCTTCATGGAGCCCCGCTCCACCGTCGTCGACCCGACCGGCGAGCAGTTCGTCATGTGGTCCGCGACCCAGGTGCCGCACATCCTGCGCCTCATGCTCGCCATGACCCTCGGTGTCGACGAGGGCAAGGTGCGCGTCATCGCGCCCGACGTGGGCGGAGGCTTCGGCGGCAAGCTGCAGGTCACCCCGGAGGAGGTCATCACCTTCCTGGTGGCGCGGCATACCGGCAAGCCCTGCAAGTGGACCGAGACGCGCAGCGAAAGCCTGCTCTCCGCCCACCACGGGCGCGACCAGTGGCAGAAGCTCACGCTCGCGGCGAAGCAGGACGGCACCGTGACCGGCCTCAAGGTCGAGCTGCTCGCCGACATGGGCGCCTACCTCGGCCTCGTCACGCCAGGTGTGCCGATCCTCGGCGCGTTCATGTTCAACTCGATCTACAAGTTCCCCGCCTACCACTTCGCCTGCACCAACGTCTTCACCAACAAGACGTGGACCGACGCCTACCGCGGTGCGGGGCGACCGGAGGCGACCTTCGCCATCGAGCGGATCATGGACGAGCTCGCGCTCGAGCTCGGCCGCGACCCGATGGAGGTCCGGGAGCAGAACTGGATCACCCACGACGAGTTCCCGTTCACCACGGTGTGCGGGCTGGAGTACGACTCGGGCAACTACGAGGCGGCCACCGAGCGCGCCAAGGAACTCTTCGGGTATGACGAGCTCCGGGCCGAGCAGCAGCAGCGGCGGGAGAGCGGCGACCGGGTGCAGCTCGGTCTCGGCATCTCGACGTTCACCGAGATGTGCGGTCTGGCGCCCTCGCGGGTGCTGGGCTCGCTCGACTACGGCGCCGGCGGCTGGGAGCACGCGTCCGTGCGGATGCTGCCGACCGGCAAGGTCGAGGTCATCACCGGTTCCTCCGCCCACGGGCAGGGGCACGAGACGGCCTGGAGCCAGATCGTCGCCGACCAGCTCGGCGTGCCCTTCGAGGACGTCGAGGTGCTGCATGGGGACACCCAGATCAGCCACAAGGGCCTGGACACCTACGGCTCCCGCTCCCTCGTGGTCGGCGGGCAGGCGGTGATCAACGCCGCCAAGAAGGTGATCGAGAAGGCCAAGCCGCTCGCGGCATACCAGCTCGAGGCCAACGTCGACGACCTGGAGTTCGCAGACGGGAAGTTCACCGTCAAGGGTGCCGGCGCCGACCAGGAGGGCATCGGACTCGCGGGGCTGGCGCTCGCCGTCTTCGCCGCGCACGACCTGCCCGACGGCATGGAGCCGAGCCTGGACGCCGACGCCACCTTCGACCCGGTCAACTTCTCCTTCCCGCACGGCACCCACCTGTGCGCGATGGAGATCGACACGGAGACCGGCGCGTCGACGATGCGCAAGTACGTCTGCGTCGACGACATCGGCAACGTCGTCAACCCGCTCATCGTCGAGGGCCAGGTGCACGGCGGGCTGGTCCAGGGCATCGCCCAGGCGCTGTGGGAGGAGGCGGTGTATGACGATCAGGGCACCCTGGTCTCCGGCTCGTTCGTGGACTACACCCTGCCGACGACCGCCGACACGATCAACTTCGTGACCGACCGCACCACCTCGCCCGCGACGTCCAACGACCTCGGCGTCAAGGGCGTCGGCGAGGCGGGCTGCATCGCCTCCACCCCGGCGGTGGTCAACGCCGTGCTCGACGCGATCCGGCAGTTCGGCGTCGACGACATCCTCATGCCGTGCACGCCGGAGCGGGTGTGGCGAGCCATCCAGGATGGGAACGCTGGTGCGCGGAGCGAGACCGCGGAGGACGCCGCCGGCCACTTCGCCGAGGGCGAGCCCAACCAGGACGATCCGGGCACCACGGCCGGTGCTGAGCAGGAAGGCGGTCAGGCATGATCCCCGCAGAGTTCGACTACGCCGCCCCGTCGACGGTCGACGAGGCGCTCGGCCTGCTGGCCGAGCACGGCGACGAGGCCAAGGTGATGTCCGGCGGGCAGTCGCTGCTGCCGGTGCTGCGGATGCGGCTTAACGCGCCGGGGATCATCGTCGACATCTCCGGCATCGAAGAGATCAAGGGGGTCACCGACACCGGTGACGCCATCCGGATCGGCGCGGGGGCGACATACCAGGACGTCCTCGACTCCGACCTGGTCTCCGAGCACCTGGAGCTGCTCCACGACGCCCTCTCCGAGGTCGCCGACGCGCAGATCCGGCACCGCGGCACGGTCTGCGGTGCGCTGGTGCACGCCGACCCGGCCGGGGACGTCGGAGCCCCCGTGCTGGCGCTCGATGCCCGCATGGTCATCCGCGGTCAGGACGGAGAGCGCACCGTCGAGGGGAGCGACTTCTTCGTCGACCTCTTCGAGACCGCCGTCGGTGAGGACGAGCTCCTCGTCGCCGTCGAGATCCCCAAGCACACCGGGTGGGGCGCGCACTACGAGAAGTTCGTGCGGGTCTCGCACCAGTGGGCGATCATCGGCATCGCGGCGGCCGTGCGCGTCGAGAACGGCACCATCGCCGAGGCGAAGGTCGGGCTGACGAACATGGGCGCGACCCCGCTGCGTGCCAGTGGCGTCGAGCAGGCGCTCGTCGGCAAGGAGGCCACGGCAGACGCGATCGCCGAGGTGTGCGCCCAGGTGGGCGAGGGCACCGACCCGCCCTCGGACCTCAACGGCCAGGCCGACTACCGCAAGCACGTCGCTGGGGTGCTGACCCGGCGCGCGGTGCTCGCTGCGGCAGGGGCGTGACGCGATGGCGATGGAGCTGCACCACACCTTCACCGTCGACGCCTCGCCCGAGGACACCTGGGCGCTGCTCATGAATCTCGAGGAGGTCGGCAACTGCTTCCCCGGCGCGACCGTCACCTCGGCGACCGAGGAGGCCTTCACCGGCAACGTCAAGGTCAAGCTGGGGCCGATCGGCGTCACCTACCAGGGCGAGGGCAAGTTCCTGGAGCGCGACGACGAGGCGCATCGGGCGGTGATCGAGGGCCTCGGCAAGGGTATGCGCGGTCTCGGCAACGCGTCGGCGACCGTCACCCTGGAGCTGGAGCCGGAGGGGTCGGGCACCAAGGCCGACGTCACGACCTTGATGAACATCACCGGCAAGCCCGCGCAGTTCGGCCGGGGTGTTATGCAGAGCGTCTCGGACAAGCTGCTCGGCCAGTTCGTCGAGTGCATCGAGGGCAAGCTCGCCGGGATGAGCCGCGCGTGAGCGACGAGCCTGGTGCCGAGGCGGTGCCTGCCGACGGCATGCACCGCCTCGGCGCGGGCGGCGCCGGTGACCAGTGGCAGCGCGCCCGCTCCACGTGCACCGCCTGCGGCAGCCACCAGCTCCTCGACGAGGGATTCCTCGCCGACACCGGGGAAGGCGCCAAGGGGTATGTCCGCTGGGTCGCCGGGGCGCGCGACACCGGCCTGTTCGGTGGCTGGAGCTCGATGGGCTCCGAGCGCGTCCTGGTGCGCGCCTTCCGGTGCCGCGAGTGTCGCCACCTGGAGCTCTTCGCGGAGGAGCATGAGTGAGCCGCACGCCGGTCCCGTCCCTGTGGGGAGCGGCGGACGAGATCCCGAGATCGACTGAGGATGCACGGCATACCCGTGAGGATCGGTCCACCTGGACCGATCCTCCCCGGGCTGCCCAGTCCCGGGCTGGTTAGTGTGGCGTCATGCCCTCGACCCAACACGACCTCAACCCCTCCAGCACCGCCGAGGAGGAGGCGGTCCGGATCTGCAAGGAGCTCATCCGGATCGACACGAGCAACTATGGCGACGGCAGCGGGCCGGGGGAGCGCGCCGCTGCGGAGTATGTCGTGGAGCTGCTCCGTGAGGTGGGTCTCGATCCTCAGGTGACGGCTCCGGCCGACCACCCGGAGCGGGTCAGCGTGGTGGTGCGGACTCCAGGTCGGGACAGCTCTCGTCCCGGCCTGGTGCTCCACGGTCACCTCGACGTCGTGCCCGCCGAGGCCAAGGACTGGTCCGTCGACCCGTTCGCCGCCGAAGAGAAGGACGGCATGATCTGGGGTCGCGGGGCGGTCGACATGAAGGACATGGACGCCATGCTGCTGGCCACGCTGCGGCAGCTCGCGCGGTCGGGCGAGAAGCCACCGCGCGACATCGTGTGGGCCTTCTTCGCCGACGAGGAGGCCGGGGGCACGAAGGGCGCGGGGCACGTCGTCGCCGAGCACCCCGAATGGTTCGAGGGCTGCACCGAGGCGATCAGCGAGGTCGGTGGCTTCAGCATCACCCTCCCGGACCACGCGACCGGGGCGCCGACACGGGCATACCTGCTGCAGACGGCGGAGAAGGGCATCGCGTGGCTCCGGCTGCATGCCCAGGGGCGCGCCGGCCACGGCTCCGTGCCCAACCCCGAGAACGCCATCGTCCGGCTGGCCGAGGCGATCGCCCGCATCGACGCCCACACCTGGCCACGGACCTACATCGCCTCCGTGCGTGAGCTCTTCGACGGGGTCGCGCAGGTCACCGGTGAGCCGTGGAGCGAGGAGTCGATCGAGGAGGTGCTGCAGCGCCTGGGTGGCGCGCGGCGCTTCGTCGAGGGGACGCTGCAGGACACCTCGAACTTCTCGATGCTGGACTCGGGCTACAAGATGAACGTCGTCCCGCAGACCGCCTCCGCATCGCTGGACTGCCGCTTCCTCCCCGGGCACGAGGACGAGTTGCTCGACACCGTCCGCGAGCTGGCAGGTGAGCACGTCGAGGTGGAGATCGAGCACAAGGACGTCGCGCTGGAGGCTCCGAGCAGTGGGGAGCTCGTCGACTCGATGAAGCGAGCGCTGCTCAAGGAGGACCCCGGCGCCCACGTCCTGCCCTACTGCCTGTCCGGCGGCACCGACAACAAGCACCTGTCGCGGCTCGGTATCACCGGCTACGGCTTCGCGCCGCTGCGCCTGCCGGAGGACCTCGACTTCGTCGGGATGTTCCACGGGGTCGACGAGCGGGTGCCGGTCGACGCGATCCGCTTCGGCACCCGCGTCCTGGGCCAGCTGGTCGCCGACTGCTAGCCGCAGAGCTCGTGGCCGGTCACGGCATACCGCGCGGTCGGTCGAGGCATATCGCGCGGTCGGTCGAGGCATACCGCGCGGTCGGTCACGAAATACCGCGCGGCCGGTCACGGCATATCGCGCGGCCAGTCGGGGATGGAGGGGGTGGGGTCAGGCGGTGCGGCGCACGCGGATGATCTTGCGGCGCAGCATGACCTTGCGAACGCCGCCGAGGTAGACCCGGACGCGGGCTAGCTCCCAGGCGCCGTACTCGGCATGCTCGGTCAGGGCCTGACGCACCTCACCCCGGCCCTGGTCGCGGTGGAAGGTGAGCTCGCGGTACTCGTACTCGACCATCGAGCGACAGCATAGGCACCTGCGCGTCGCGACGTGGAAAAACCGCGCCGCCGGAGCCACTTTCGCGCTACCGTCACCTCATGACCGCTGACCCCCGTGCAGCCCTGTCCACCCTCGTCGCCGCCCTCCAGACACATCTGGAGACTGCAGCGGTCAGCCGCGGCGACGACGACCCCGCGGTCGTCGAGGCCTACGAGCGCATCGCCGAGGCCTTCACCGCCTACGACGACGCCCTCATGGACGCCTTCGGCGAGGTGACGCCGCTGGAGGTCTACGACGACGACCTCGCCTCCGAGAGCGAGGACGACGATGACGAGGAGGACGACGACGACCTCGATGAGGATGACGAGGACGACGACGACCTCGATGACGATGACGATGACGATGACGATGACCTCGATGAGGACGACGACGAGGACGACGACATCGACCTGATCGACGACGACGAAGAGGTCGAGGCGGACGAGCAGTATCTGGGCCTCGACGACGAGGACGACGACGTCGACGAGTCTCCGAGGACCTGACGGGGTGCGGCTCGGACTCAGCTGCGGCTTCTGGGGGCAGGGCCGCGACGCGGACAACCTCGCGCTGGTGCGGCGCGCCGACGAGCTCGGCGTCGACGTCGCCTGGGTCGCCGAGGCCTATGGCCCGGACGCGGTGAGCATCCTCGGCTTCCTCGCGGCGCAGACCGAACGCATCGGCCTCGGCGCGGGGGTGCTGCAGATCCCAGGACGCAGTCCGGCCGCCACCGCCATGGCCAGCGTCAGCCTGGACAGTCTGTCCGGCGGTCGCTTTCGCCTCGGCCTCGGCGTGAGCGGACCCCAGGTCTCCGAGGGCTGGCACGGCGTCCGCTTCGCCAAGCCGCTGGCCCGCACCCGCGAGTACGCCAGCATCGTGCGCACCGCGCTGCGGCACCGACCGGTCGTCTTCGACGGAGAGCACTTCACGCTGCCGCTGCCGGACGGCCCGGGCAAGCCGCTGCGCCTCACCCACGCGCACCGACCCCAGGTGCCGATCTACCTCGCGGCCGTCGGCCCGAAGAACCTCGAGCTCGCGGGGGAGATCGCCGACGGGTGGCTCGGGGTCTTCGTGGCCCCGGACTTCTTCGCCGAGCAGCGGGCCCACCTGCGGGCGGGCCTGGACCAGCGGGCCGAGCCGCCACCGAACCCGTTCGAGAGCGATGCGACCGTCGCCCTGGCGGTCGGTGACGATCTCGAGGCCTGCGCCCGCACGGTCAGCCCCTACCCGGCGCTCTACGTCGGGGGCATGGGCAGCAAGGAGCAGAACTTCTACAACCAGCTCGCCTGCCGGATGGGCTACGAGGCCGAGGCGGCCCGGGTGCAGGAGCTCTACCTCGCCCGGAAGTGGGCGGAGGCCGCCGAGGCCCTGCCCGCTCAGTTCGTCGACGACACCAGCCTGCTCGGTGACGTCGACCGCATCACCGAGCGCATGCGTCGCTATCGCGATGCCGGCATCACCACCCTGACCGTCGCGCCCTGGGGCGCCGACCTCGACGCCCGGATGGCTGGGCTCGAGGCCGCGGTCGAGGCGCATTCCCGCCTCGAGACCGCACCGGAGCCTGCTGAAGGAGCCTCCTGATGGCGATCTGCATCCTGGTGCGGCACGGGCGGACCCAGGCGAACGCCGACGGGGTCCTCGCGGGCTGGAGCCCGGGGATCGGACTGGACGAGAAGGGGGGCGAGCAGGCCCGCTCGGCCGGTGCTCGCCTGGCCGGCGTGTCGCTAGCCGCGGTGGTCGCCAGCCCGCTGCAACGCTGCCAGGAGACCGCGGCTGCGGTGCTCGCCGCACAGCCAGCAGGGCGAGAGGTGGCACGGCATACCGAGGAGGCCCTGGGCGAGGCGCGCTACGGCGCGTGGACGGGGCGACCCCTCAAGGAACTCGCTGGGGAGCCGTTGTGGACGCAGGTCCAGGACCAGCCCTCCGCCGTGACCTTCCCGGTCGACGACGTCTTCGCGCACGAGTCGATGGGCCAGATGGCCGCGCGGGCGACCGAGGCGATCCGCTCCTGGGACGGCCGGGTCGAGGCCCAGCACGGGCCGGGCGCCGTCTGGGTCGCGGTCAGCCACGGTGACGTCATCAAGGCCGTGCTCGCCGATGCTCTCGCGACGCCGCTGGACGAATTCCAGCGCATCGTCGTCGATCCGGCCTCGCTGAGCATCGTCCACCGGACCTCTCGCCGGCCCTTCGTGCTGCGCACCAACGACACGGGGACCGACCCCGTCGACCTCGGCGGTCTGGTGGCGCGCCTCACCGCCGAGGGCGCCTCCGGCGACGCGGACGTCGGCGGCGGCTCGGGTCAGGCGGGGTCGACGCCGTCGGCGACGTAGGCTGAGGGCATGTCCGAGCACGTCTTCGATCCGCCGGAGCGCTGCGTCGCCGGCAGCGTGGGCCCACCCGGCCAGCGCACCTTCTTCATCCAGGCCACTGAGGGCTCCCGCGTCATGACCGTGTCGCTGGAGAAGGAGCAGGTCAGGCTACTTGGTGAGTCACTCGCCGAGATGCTCGACGACGTGGCCGGTCCCGACGGCAGCGAGGACGCGGCCGGTTCCTTCACCGACAACGCGCCCCTCGACACCCCGATCGAGGACGACTTCCGGGTGCAGCGACTGTCCGTGGCGTGGGAGGCGGGGCGGCGCAAGGTCGTGCTGGAGGCCTTCGACCGCCCCAGCGTCGACGATCTCGCCGAGTTGGAGAGCGAGGCCGAGTCGGACCAGGCGGTGGAGTTTCCCTGGTCGGGTATGCCGCCGCAGTCGTTGCGGGTGGTCCTTGCCCCGGGCCCGGCGCGGGCGTTCGCGCTGCGCTGCACCTCCTCGATCGAGGGTGGGCGGCCCTCCTGCCCCTTCTGCGGGCAGCCCCTGGACCCCTCGGGCCACATCTGCCCCCGCGCCAACGGCTACCGCCGCTGACGTGCAGGACGACGCGGCGCTCGCGCTGCTGCAGACCGCGACGATCGAGCCGATCGGGGTCCTGACGCAGGCCTCCAACCTTACCCTCCTCGTCGACCTGTTGGACGGTGCGGGAGAGGAGACGGGGCACCGAGCCGTGCACAAGCCGGCCCGCGGCGAGCGGCCGCTGCACGACTTCCCACCCGGGAGCCTCGCCGCCCGGGAGGCGGCGGCCTACGTGATCTCCCGGGTCGGGGGCTTCGACCTGGTGCCGCCGACCGTGCTGCGTGACGGCCCGCTCGGCAGGGGCTCGCTGCAGTTGTGGGTCGAGCAGGAGCCGGAGCGGCTGGCCGACCCGGCGGCCGGTCTGGTGGAGGTCATGGCTTCCGAGGAGCTGCCGCCCGGCTGGCGAGCGGTGGTCAGCGGGGAAGCGGAGGACGGCGCGGCGGTGCTCGTGGCCCACGCCGACGATCCGGCGCTGCGCACGATGGCCACCCTCGACGTGGTGCTCAACAACGCCGACCGCAAGGCGGCGCACCTGACGCTCGACACCCGGTCGCGCCTGCGCGGCTTCGACCACGGCCTGGCGCTGCACGAGGACGACAAGCTGCGGACGGTGCTGTGGGGCTTCGCCGGCGAGCCGGTGGCACCGGACGACCTGGCGCGGCTCGAGCGGCTGACTGCAGCCCTGGACCGGGTGGGGGCGACGCCCAGCCCGACCGGGCACCACCCGGAGGAGCCGGTCCCGGCGGGTGACGCGGCCCGGCTGGGCGAGCTGCTGTCGGTGCCCGAGGTCGTGGCGCTGCGTCGACGGGTGGCGAATCTGCTCGCGGCCGGGGTGCTTCCGATGCCCCCGCAGGAGCGATATCCCCTGCCCTGGCCGCTCTGGTAGGACTCGCCCCATGCCGGCGACCCTGGGCCGTCAACGCGTCGCAGGGGCGTCGCTCGGGACGGTCGGGGCCGACAGTTAGGCTCGCCGCTGTGAAGACCTGGTCGACCACCGACGTCCCCCGCCTCTCGCTCGACCACGACGGCTCGGTCGTGCGGGTGCACGACACGGCGACCGGCGAGCAGGTGCCTGTCGACGGGCAGGACGGCACCGCGCGCCTCTACGTCTGCGGCATCACGCCCTATGACGCGACCCACCTGGGGCACGCCGCGACCTACGTGACCTTCGACGTGCTCCAGCGGGTCTGGCGCGACGCCGGGCTCGACGTCACCTACGTCCAGAACGTCACCGACGTGGACGAGCCGCTGCTGGAGCGGGCCGAGCGCGACGGCGTCGGCTGGGATGAGCTGGCGGCGCGGGAGATCGAGCTGTTCTTCTCCGACATGGAGGCACTCCGGGTGCTGCCTCCCGACCACTACGTCGGCGCCGTCGAGGGGATCCCCGACGACGTGACGGCGGTGGAGCGGCTGCTCGCGGCAGGCACGGCATACCGCGTCGACGTCCCCGACGACCAGGTGACCGTCGCCGGGGCCGAGCGCCGCGATGTCTACCTCGACCTGTCGACGCAGCCCAGCTTCGGCGCGGTCTCGGGCTGGAGCCGCGAGGAGATGCTGGAGGTCTTCTCCGAGCGCGGCGGCGACCCTGAGCGCCCGGGGAAGCGCGACCCCCTCGACCCGCTGCTCTGGCGCGCCGGACGCGAGGGCGAACCGCACTGGGACGGCGCTTCGCTGGGGCAGGGTCGACCGGGCTGGCACATCGAGTGCTCCACGATCGCCCAGCGCTACCTCGGGCCGGCCTTCGACGTGCAGGGCGGGGGCACCGACCTCGTCTTCCCGCACCACGAGATGAGCGCGGTGCAGGCCGCGGCGCTGTGCGGCGACGACTGCTTCGCCCGGGCCTACGTCCACCAGGCCATGGTCGGACTCGACGGCGAGAAGATGAGCAAGAGCAGGGGCAACCTGGTGCTCGTCTCCCGGCTGCGGTCCACCGGGGTCGACCCGATGGCGATCCGCCTGGCCCTGCTCGCCCAGCACTACCGCACCGAGTGGCAGTGGACCGACGGCTTGCTGCGGGAGGCGCAGGACCGGCTCTTGCTCTGGCAGCACGCCGCGGACATGGCCGCGCACGACTCGATCACCACGCTGGGTCGGCAGACCGTCACGCAGATGCGCGCGAGGATCGCCGACGACCTCGACACGCCGGGCGCGCTGGCGGCGGTGGACGCCTGGGCGACCAATGTGGCCGCCGGGGAGCCCGCCTCAGGCCTCGTGGTCGCGGCCGTCGACGCCCTGCTCGGGGTGCAGCTCTGAGCCCAGCTGCCGGACCACGGCACCGAGGTCGCCGAGGGTCAGCCCAGCGAGGGTGCCGGTGTGCAGGGCGCCGGGGATCTCGGGCACGGGGACGGTATGCGGCACCACCAGCGTCGGCACGCCGGCGCCGGTCGCGGCGGTCGCACCGGTGGGGGAGTCCTCGATCGCGATCGCGTGCGCGGGGTCGACGCCCAGTCGGCGGGTCGCCTCCACGTAGGCCTCGGGGTGCGGCTTGCCACGGCTCACCTGGTCACCGGTCACGACCGCGGCGAAGGTGCCCTCGGGCAGCTGCTGCACGAGCACGTCGGCCAGCTCGGTCCACGACATCGTGACCAGGGCGCTCGGCACGCCGGCGGCCCCGACCGCGGCGAGCAGTCCGCGCGCGCCCGGGCGCCAGGGGACGTGCTGACGCATCCGGTCCACGACGGCGGACAAGAGGTGGCGCACGACCTCCTCCGGGGTGCCCTGCACCGGCGTGCGCTCCAGGATCATCCGGGCCGAGGTGAGCAGGTCCTGGCCGACGAGATCGTGCGCGTCGGCGTCGGACCAGGTCCCGCCGGCGGCCTCGACGAGGAGGTACTCCTCGGCGATCCAGTAGGGCTCGGTGTCCACGATCGTGCCGTCCATGTCCCAGAGCACGGCGGCGGGCAGGTCTGTCCGGTGCTGGTCGTGGCGCGTCACCCGGCCCACGCTATCGGTCGACACGTAGGGTGGTCGCACGCCGACGAGCACGCGGGGCCCGAGGAAGGTGAGACATGATCGAGCTGCACGACACCGGTGAGCTGCGCGACCCGATCGTCATCGCCGCCTTCGAGGGGTGGAACGACGCCGGAGAGTGCGCCTCGGGGGTCGTCGAACACCTGGCCCGCGTCTGGGACGCCGAGGTGGTCGCCGCGGTGGACCCCGAGGAGTTCTACGACTTCCAGGTCAACCGGCCGCAGGTGCTCAGCGTGGACGGCCGACGGATGATCCGGTGGCCCACGACGCGGGTCATGCTCGCCAGGGACACCCCGGTGGGGCGCGACGTGCTGCTCATCCTCGGCATCGAGCCCTCGGTGCGGTGGCGCACCTTCGCGGGCGAGCTGCTGCGCTATCTGCTGGACCAGGGCTCGACGCTGCTCGTCGTCCTGGGAGGACTGCTCGCGGACGTCCCCCACACCCGTCCCATCCCCGTCAGCGTCACCTCCGAGGACGCCGACCTGCTCGCCGAGAGCGACGACATCGAGCGCAGCACCTACGAAGGACCCACCGGCATCGTGGGCGTGCTCTCCGACGAGGCCCGCCAGCACGACCTTCCCACCCTGTCCTGCTGGGCGGCCGTCCCGCACTACGCCGGAGGGGCGCCCTCGCCGAAGGCCTCGCTCGCCCTGCTGGGGCAGGTCGAGGAGCTGCTCGACTGCGTCATCGACGACAGCGCCGTCTCCGAGGCGTCCCAGGCGTGGGAGCGTGGCGTCGACGAGCTGGCCGCGACCGACGACGAGGTGGCCGACTACGTCCGCCAGCTCGAGGAGGCGCAGGACACCGCCGACCTGCCCGAGGCCCAGGGTGATGCGATCGCCAAGGAGTTCGAGCGCTACCTGCGACGCCGCGACGACGGCACTCCGGCCGGCTGAGCGCAGGGGTTCAGTCCCCGTCGTCGGCCCGGGCGCTGGTGCGTCCGGCCGACCGCGGGTCCAGCGCCAGCTGGGTGGCGTGCTCCGGCAGCGCGGGCGGGGTGCCGCCCCAGGCCGGGCAGACCGCCTGGTGGGCGCACCAGCGGCAAGACGCACCACGTCGGGGAGTCCAGTCACCGCTGCGGGCGACCTGCTCGATCGCCGCCCACAGCGCCCGGATCTTGCGCTCGGTGGCGAGCAGCTCGGCCTCGGTCGGGTCGATCCAGAGCACGGTGCCGTCCCGTGGATAGACCAGTTGCAGGCGCGAGGGCAGCACGCCTCGGCTGCGCCACAGGGCCAGCGCGTAGAACTTGAGCTGGAACAGCGCGCGGCCCTCGAAGGTCTCCGACGGCGCCCGCCCGGTCTTGTAGTCGACGACTCGCAACCGGCCGTCCGGCGCCGCGTCCAGCCGATCGACATACCCCCGGATGACCAGGCCGTCCAGGTCGGCCTCGACGTAGAGCTCGCGCTCGGCGGGCTCCAAGCGGGTCGGGTCCTCCAGGCGGAACCACTTCTGCAGCAGCGTCTCGGCGTCGCCGCAGGTCTCCTCCTGCGCCAGCTCGGCCAGCGTGGGCTCCGCCTCGAGCATCCGGGTCCACTCGCCGGGGACGAGCGAGACGGCAGCGTCGGGAGTGCGCTCCTGAGGGGGCAGGTCGAAGAGCCGCTCGAGGACGGCGTGGACGAGGGTGCCCCGCGCGGCGGCCGCGCTCGGGGGCTCGGGCAACCGGTCGACGACCCGGAAGCGGTAGAGCATCGGGCACTGCATGAAGTCGGCGGCACGGGAGGGCGACAACGCCCGGGTCTGCACCGCCTGATCCATGGTGCTGCACTCTACGCAGCAGCACCGACAGGTCCGCCGGGCCGGTGAGGTCTGTCAGACAGGGCGGCTACGCTCGCCGCCATGGACAGATCACCGGGCTGGCGCATCGGCACGCTGTCCGGCGTCCCGATCTACCTCGGCCGCAGCTGGATCCTCGTCGCGATCCTCATGGTCGCCCTCTTCGGCCCGACCGTGTCGCGGATCATGCCCGAGCTCGGGCCGCTGAGCTTCGTCGTCGCCCTGGCTTTCGTGGTGCTCCTCCTGGTCTCGGTGCTGGTCCACGAGGCCGCGCACGCCCTCATGGCGCAACGGGTGGGCTTCGGCGTGTCCCGGATCGTCGCGGACTTCTGGGGTGGCCACACCGCCCATGACGGGGCCGGAGGCACCCCCGGCCGCAGCGCCGCGGTGGCGGTGGTGGGGCCGCTGTCCAACGCGGCGCTCGCGCTGCTCGGCTGGTGGTTGGTGTCAGGACTGCGCGGCGGCGACATCGGCGTCGTCCTGCTGCTCGCGTATGCCGTGGCGTGGGCCAACACCTTCGTCGCCGTCTTCAACCTCATCCCGGGGCTGCCCCTCGACGGTGGCTACCTGCTGGAGTCCTTGGTGTGGGCGGTCTCCGGCAACCGGCACCTGGGCACCATGGTCGCCGGGTGGTTCGGCCGCCTCGTCGTCGTCCTGGTGGGCCTCTACGTCGTCGTGCCACCGCTGCTGCAGGGCGCCGAGCTCAGCATCACCCGGCTGGCCTGGGCCGGCCTCATCGGGCTCTTCCTGTGGCGGGGCGCGAGCCAGGCGATCCGGGTCGGGCGGCAGGGCCTGCAGGCCTCGCGCCGCAGCGTCTCGGAGGCCGCCCACCGCCCCGGCCTGGTCCAGACGGACGCGCTGCTGCACACGGTCCCGTGGAACGATCACCCCCTCTGGGTGCTGCTCGGTCCCGACGGTCAGCCGGAGGGTCTGGTCGACCCACCGGCGCTGCAGGAGGTGCCCCGGGAGGCGTGGCCCGCCACTCCGGCGTCGGCGGTCGGGGTGCGGCTGCCGGAGGGGTGGGCGGTCCCGATGGACCCTGAGGCCCGGCTCGACGGCGTCATCGACGTGATGCGCTCCAGCGGCTCGGGGATCCTCGCGCTGCTGGACGCCGACGGGCGCCCGTGGGGTGTGGTGAGCGCCCACGATGTCGTCGGTGGTCGCTCGTAGACTGACCCGGTGAGCAGGCCGACAGGCGCCGAACTGCGGCGCGGACCTTTCCGGGCGGGCGACCGTGTGCAGCTGACCGACCCCAAGGGCCGGCTGCACACGATCACGCTCGAGGAGGGCAAGGAGTTCCACACCCACCGCGGCCACGTCAAGCACGACGACCTCATCGGGTCCCCCGACGGCTCGGTCGTCCGGCACACGTCGGGCGCCGACTACCTCGCGCTGCGCCCGCTGCTCTCCGACTTCGTGCTGTCCATGCCACGCGGCGCCCAGGTCGTCTATCCCAAGGACGCCGGGCAGATCGTCACGTATGCCGACATCTTCCCGGGTGCGACGGTGGTCGAAGCCGGGGTCGGGTCGGGGGCTCTGTCCCTGTCGCTGCTCCGGGCGGTGGGCGAGCACGGACGGTTGCTCAGCTTCGAGCGGCGCGAGGACTTCGCCGACATCGCGCGCGCCAACGCCCGCACCTTCTTCGGCGCCGACCACCCGGCGTGGACCGTCACCGTCGGCGACCTCGTCGAGGCGCTACCGCCGGCGGTGGAGCCGGGCACCGTCGACCGGGTCGTGCTCGACATGCTCGCCCCGTGGGACTGCCTGGAGGTGGTGGCCCAGGCGCTCGCCCCCGGCGGAGTCCTCATCTGCTACGTCGCCACCACGACCCAGCTCTCCCGCGTCGCCGAGACCGCCCGGGTCGCCGGGGGGTGGACCGAGCCGCAGGCGTGGGAGTCCCTCGTGCGCGGGTGGCACCTTGAGGGCCTGGCGGTCCGGCCCGAGCACCGGATGCACGGGCACACCGGCTTCCTGCTCACGCTGCGTCGACTGGCCCCCGACACCGAGGCGCCGCTGCGCAAGAAGCGCCCGGCACCGGGTGCCTACGGTGAGGACTACACACCGGCTGACGGCGACTGGGGCCCTGCGGACCTCGGCGAACGTCCCGTCTCCGACAAGCGCCTGCGCCGCACCCGGCGCGATGCCGAGGCGACCGCGGCGCGGACCCGGCCCGACGAGGGGGACCCAGCGTGACCGAGCAGACGACGAGCCGCGAGCGGCACCTGCAGCAGCAGGTGCAGACCTTGTCCAGCCGGGTGTCCGAGCTCAAGGCTCAGAATGACGCCCTCACCACCACGCTCAAGAGCGCCAAGGCTCAGATCGTCGGGCTGCGCGAGGACCTGGACGCCCTCGCCACCCCGCCGCTGACCATGGGGCTGGTGCTCCGCCTTGTCGGAGACGGCACCGCCGACGTGTCCGTCTCCGGGCGGCGGATCCGGACGCTCATCTCCTCCGAGGTCGACACCGCCGAGCTGCGCCCAGGACGCGAGGTCCTGCTCAACGAGGCCCAGTCGGTCGTCGGGGTGGGTGACTACGAACGCGCCGGTGACGTCGTCCTCTGCAAGGAGGTGCTCGACGACGGGCGGCTCACGGTCGTGGTGCGCGGCGAGGACGAGCGCATCGCGCGTCGGGCCGGCACGGTGCTCGAGGAGCCCATCCGCATCGGCGACGCCCTGCTGCTGGACTCCCGCACCGGTTTCGTGACCGAGCGGATCGAGCGGCCCGAGGTCACCGAGCTCATGCTCGAAGAAGTGCCGGACATCTCCTACGACGACATCGGCGGGCTCACCGGGCAGATCGAGCAGATCCGCGACGCGGTCGAGCTGCCGTTTCTCCACGCCGAGCTCTACGAGAGCCACCAGCTGCGACCGCCCAAAGGCGTCCTGCTCTACGGCCCTCCCGGCTGCGGCAAGACGCTCATCGCCAAGGCGGTGGCCGCGTCCCTGGCCCGGCAGGCGGCCGCGCAGCGCGGCTCGGACGAGAGCGCCGTCGCCCGCAGCTACTTCCTCAACATCAAGGGTCCGGAGCTGCTCAACAAGTACGTCGGCGAGACCGAGCGGCACATCCGCCTCATCTTCCAGCGGGCCCGGGAGAAGTCGGCCGAGGGTGATCCCGTGGTGGTCTTCTTCGACGAGATGGAGTCGTTGTTCCGGACCCGCGGCTCGGGGGTGTCCTCCGACGTCGAGACGACGATCGTGCCCCAGCTGCTCGCCGAGATCGACGGGGTCGAGCGGCTCGACAACGTCATCGTCATCGGTGCCTCCAACCGGGAGGACATGATCGACCCCGCGATCCTGCGCCCGGGCCGGCTCGACGTCAAGATCAAGATCGAGCGGCCCGACGCCGACGGTGCCCGCGACATCTTCGGCAAGTACCTCACCCCTGGGATCCCGCTGCATACCTCCGCCGTGGAGGCCCACGGCGGCGACCCGGAGCGTGCCGTCGGTGCCCTCATCGACGGTGTGGTCGGGCGGATGTATGCCGTGTCGCCGGCCAACGCCTTCCTCGAGGTGACCTACGCCGGCGGCGACAAGCAGGTCCTCTATTTCCGCGACTTCGCCTCGGGCGCGATGGTGCACAACATCGTGGACCGCGCCAAGAAGCTGGCGATCAAGGACTACCTCACGCTCGGGGAGGAGGGCCTCACCGAGGCGCACCTGGAGCAGGCCTACCTCGACGAGTTCAAGGAGAACGAGGACCTGCCCAACACGACCAACCCGGACGACTGGGCCCGGATCTCGGGCAAGAAGGGCGAGCGGATCACCTACATCCGGACCCTCGTGGGCGATGCCACAGGCACTCACCCGGGCCGCTCGGTCGACCTCGGCGAGCGGTGAGGGTGGCCTAGGATCGGCGGGTGAGCGCCCCCGCAGACGAACGCACCAGCACCCCGTCCGAGCCGGAGCGCAGCGCCTCCCAGAGCACCCGGACCACGGCGATCATCGTCGTCCTCGCGTTCTGCGGGACTCTGGTCTCGCTGCAGCAGACGCTGGTGCTGCCGCTGCTGCCGGACTTCCCCGAGATCCTGGACACGACCAGCGACAACGCGTCCTGGCTGGTCACTGTCACCCTGCTCACCGCGGCGGTCGGCACGCCGATCGTCTCGCGCCTCGCCGACATGTTCGGCAAACGACTGATGCTGGTCGTCTGCATGTGGGCGGTCATCGCCGGGTCGGTCATCTCGGCGCTCTCCGCCGACCTCGCGCTCGTGGTCACGGGGCGGGCCTTCAGCGGCCTCGGGGCCTGCCTCGTGCCCGTCGGGATCAGCATCATGCGCGACCACCTGCCGGCGGAGCGCGTCGGCTCCGGCGTCGCGCTCATGTCGGCGACGCTGGGCATCGGCGGCGCGATCGGTATGCCGCTGGCCGGGTTGATCTATCAGAACTTCGACTGGCACGCGCTGTTCTACGTCTCCGGCGGGTTCGCAATCGTCATGCTCGTCGCGGTGCACCTCGTCGTCCCGGAGTCGACCGTCAAGACCCGCGGACGCTTCGACTACGTCGGTGCGCTGCTGCTGTCGGTCGCCCTGACCTGCTTCCTGCTGGCCGTGAGCAAGGCGGGCAGCTGGGGCTGGGGTTCGCCGATCACGCTGAGCCTGCTCTCCGGTGCGGGGCTGGTGCTCGCGGCCTGGGTGCCCTGGGAGCTGCGGGTGGGGCAGCCGCTGGTCGACATCCGCACCTCGACCCGCCGCACGGTGCTGCTCACCAACGCCGCCTCGGTGCTCATCGGCTTCGCGATGTTCGCCAACTTCCTCACCTCGGCCCAGCAGGTGCAGATGCCGGCCGAGACCGGATATGGCTTCGGGCTCTCGGTCATCTCGACCGGGCTGGTCATGCTGCCGTCCGGCCTGCTCATGGTGGCGATGTCGCCGGTGTCCGCCAGCCTCATCACCCGCTTCGGCCCCAGGGCCGTGCTCATCGCCGGTGCCGTGACCATCGCCATCGGCTTCATCGGGCGCTCGCTGCTGCACCGCAGCGTGCTCGAGGTCGTGCTCACCTCCAGCATCGCCTCGCTCGGCACCGCGCTCGCCTTCGCCGCGATGCCGACGCTCATCATGCGGGCCGTGCCGATCACCGAGACCGCGTCCGCCAACGGCCTCAACACCTTGCTGCGGTCGCTCGGGACGTCCTCGGCGTCGGCGCTGGTCGCGGCGGTCTTCGCCGCCTCGATGATCACCACGGCGAGCGGGGAGCAGGCGCCGCGCTTCGAGGCATACCAGCTCATCTTCTGGGCGGGTGCGGGAGCCTCACTCGGTGGCGCGCTCATCGCGGCCTTCATCCGGCGCCCCCAGCGCGCGCTTGCCGACGTCTCCGAGGGCGACCCGGCCGCGCCGGTGGGGGAGCGGACCGAGGTCAAGCTGGGTGGCGAGCTGCCCGAGCTGTTGGTGCGCGGCCACGTCGTCGGGCCGCAGGGCCGACCGCTGCGACAGGCCGTGGCGACCGTGCTGCGCCCGGACGGACGCCACATCGACTGGGGACGGACCGACCACAACGGCCGCTACACCCTGGCGCTGCCCGGGCCCGGCCCCTACCTGCTGGTGGTCTCCGCGGACGGCTGGGCACCGCAGTCCGCCCTGGTCGAGCTCGCCGTCGGCCACCAGGAGGACGTGATGATGGCCAAACGGCTGCTGCTGTCCGGTCGCATCCTCGACGACGGGGCGCCGATGGAGGGCGTGCTCATCTCCCTCATCAAGCACTCCGGGGAGTTCGTGGGCACGGCGCACACCGACGAGGACGGGCACTACGAGATCGGTCTGCCACCGCCGGGACGCTACGTGCTGACGGCCGTCGACCACGAGACCGGCCGCACCCGCTCCCGGGCCCTCACGGTCCTGGCGACGTCGACGACCCTCGACCTCGACATCGTCACCGGAGTGCCGCGACCGCGGGTCGACGCCTGAGGCGACGAGAGCAACCATTCGCGACGCTCGGTGGGGCGGAGAGCAACCACTCGCGACGCCCGATGGGTCTCAGGCGGCGAACCACTCGTCTGGTGGGCCGAGCGCCAGCAGGCCGCTGAAGACCGCGGCGACGAGCACGATCCCCACCAGCGCCGCGGGCACCGGGTGCCGCACGACCCAGGCGACCACGCGCCCGACCGACCCGTCCGCGGGCTCGGCGCGCAGCCGCCAGGTCGGACCGAGCAGGCCCTGACGGTCCGCCCAGCGCTCGAAGGGGATCGTCGCGTAGGGCACGACCGCACTCACCCACCCGGTGACGATCCGCGCGGGACCCCACCGCTGGTCCACGCCGACGAGCAGGGTGACCAGGCAGTAGGCCAGGAAGACGAAGCCGTGCAGCCCGCCGCCGATCCGCACCCCGAGGTCACCCAGGGCTCCGAGGTCGAGGACGTACTTGCCGAGCATCCCGAGCAGCAGCAGCGTCCAGGTGGCCGCCTCGGCCACGGCGAGGACGCCGAAGAGACGCCGCGGGCTGGTCGCGCTGGTGGCTCGGGTCGGGGTGGTCGTCGCGCTCATCCGGTCATCGTCTCACCCCAGGAGACCCGCCTCGCGCAGCTTGGCGACCGAAGACTCCCCGGCCAGGCGCAGCGCCTCCTCCAGCTCCGAGCGCCACGTGTCCTGCCACTGCCTGACACCTTCCTGGCCCTCGACCAGCGCGAGCACCGGGGCCCGTCCGGCGAAGGCCAGGTCCGCACCGCCCGCGAGCGCGAGGAGCACGTCCAGCCCGCTGCGCAGGCCCCCGTCGACATACACCTCGGCGTCGTCGCCGACGGCGGCCCGCACCTCGGGAAGGGCGACGGCCGTGGGGACGACGCGGTCCAGCTGGCGCCCGCCGTGGGTGGACACCCACACCGCCGCGGCTCCGGCGTCGAGGCAGCGCCGGGCCTCGTCGCCGCGCAGCACGCCCTTGACCACCAGGGGCAGCCCGGTCCGGTCCCGGAGCCAGCCGAGATCGTCGGGGGAGAGGTCGGCCGCCTTCTGCGCACCGGGAACACTCTCGGTGCCGGGCGGGAAGTTCACGCGCAGCAGAGCCGGGTCGGTGGACTCCCAGACCGTGCTGCCCGCATACCTCTTGGTGCTGACCACCGGGGTGTCGACGGTGAGAACGACGGCCCGCGCCCCGCACGACACCGCGCCCTCCAGCACGGGCAGCGAGCGCTCCCGGTCCTGGGTGAGGTAGGCCTGCAGCCACCACCGGACACCCGTGGCTCCGATCGCGGCGAAGGGGGAGCCGGCGTTGCTGGAGACGACGAGCAGCTGGTCTGCCGCCGCGCAGGCGCGGGCCATGGCGACCTCACCCTCAAGGTGCACGGCACGCTGCAGGGTGGTCGGGGCGACCGCGAAGGGCACCGCGACCTCCTCGCCCAGCGCCCGGGCCGTGAGGTCGACCTCCCGGACGTCACGCAGCACCCGGGGCCGGAGCCGCAGCCGACGCCAGGCGCCCTCCGCCTCGGCGGCGCTCAGCCCCTCCCCGGCCCCGGTGAGCAGATACTCCAGGACCGGGGCCGGCAGCGCGCCCCGGGCACGGTCGACGGCCTCCTCGTAGCGGTAGCTCGGGCTCACCCCCGGCACGCTACCGACGCGTCCCCCGGCGTCGACCTCGGGCGGCCCCGGACCGGTAGCGTGACTCGCGTGAGCCACGTGCTGGAGGGCCGTGCCCCAGGGAGCGTGCTGGGCTTCCCGACGATCGGGCGCCATCTCGACTCTCCAGCACCGGGGCGGTTCTCGGCGCTCACCGTGGTCGGCGTCGTGCGCGGGCAGCACGTCGTCGTCCCGATGACCGGGATCTGGGACCACCTGCTCTCCTTCGCCCAGCTGCTCGCCGAGCAGCTCTTCGAGCGCTGGGACTCCTTGCCTCCCTTCCCACCGGGCCGGCACCCCGGTGTGCTCGATGAGGCTCTCCAGGCCGCCACTTGGTGATCCGTCACCCGCGCCACCGCGGGGACGCCCCGCCGCAGGTCGGTGCTCGAGGTCCCACCGTGCGAGGATCGCGCCCATGGGAGTCAGCCGGGTCATGGGCATCGAGACCGAGCTGGGGATCACCAGCACCCAGGTGGACCCGGCGGGGCAACCGGTCACGCCGATGGTGCTCTCCGGCCAGGTCGTGCAGGCGTATGCCGCGGCCTCACCCGCAGGCGCGGCTCTCCCGGCCGGCGCGGGCTGGGACTACGCCGACGAGACCCCGCTGCGCGACGCACGCGGCTTCGAGATGGCGCGCGCGCTGGCGCACCGCTCCCAGCTCACCGACGTGGACGACCCCACGATCGCGACCTCCGTGCTGTCCAACGGCGCACGGTTCTACGTCGACCACGCCCACCCGGAGTACTCCTCGCCCGAGGTGACCACCCCTCTGGAGGCGGTGCGCTACGACCGGGCGGGGGAGCAGGTCGGGCTCGCAGCCCTGGCCCAGCTCGCCGCGGAGGGGCGCGAGGTGCGCCTCTACAAGAACAACGTCGACGGCAAGGGGGCCTCCTACGGCACGCACGAGAACTACCTCGTGCCGCGCTCGGTGCCCTTCGAGCGGCTGGCCGCGCTGCTGCTGCCCTTCCTCGTCGCCCGACCCGTCATCGCGGGGGCCGGGCGGGTGGGGCTCGGGCAGGCCAGCGAGCGGCCCGGGTTCCAGCTCTCGCAACGGGCCGACTACCTCGAGGCCGAGATCGGCCTGGAGACGACGCTGCGCCGTCCCATCGTCAACACCCGGGACGAACCGCACGCCACCCCTCACCTGCACCGTCGGCTGCACGTCATCGTCGGCGACGCGACGATGGCGGACGTGACGACCTACCTGGCGGTGGGCTCGCTCTCGGCGGTGCTGCGGGTCGTGGAGACCCACCCCGGCCTGCTCGACGGCCTGGCGCTCGCGGACGCCGTCGCCGCCGCCCAGGCCATCAGCCACGACCCGTCCCTGACAGTGACCGTGCCCCTCGCGGACGGGCGGGCGCTGACCGGGCTGGACCTGGTGGAGGCCCATTTGCAGGCGGCAGAGAGTGCTCACGACAGCGGGCACGAGGCGTGGGAGGGTCCCGGCCGCGAGGTGAGCGCGGGCGTGCTGCGGCGGTGGCGGTCGGTCCTCGACACGCTTCGCCGCGACCCGGCCGACGCCGCCGGTCAGGTCGAGTGGGTCGCCAAGCAGCGCCTCCTCGAACGCTTCCGGGAGCGGGCTGGCAGCGGGTGGGACGACCCGCGGCTGGCGGCCATGGACATCCAGTGGCACGACCTCGACCCCGGCCGCGGGCTGGCCCAGAAGCTCCGCGCCGCGGGGCAGCTCGAGCGGCTGGTCGGCGACGACGCCGTCGCGTCGGCGGTCACCGACCCGCCGGTCGACACCCGCGCCTGGTTCCGGGGGGAGTGCGTCCGGCGCTACGGCCCGGAGGGGGGAGTGCGCGCCGCGTCCTGGGACTCCGTGGTCGTGCTCGACGGCCGCGGCACCCCGCGACGGGTGCGGCTGCCGGAGCCGACCAGCGGCACCCGGGCCGCGACGGAGGAGCTGCTGGCACGGCATACCTCGGCGGAGTCGTTGCTCACCGAGCTGGCGAGCGAGGACGTCTAGGATCAGGTCATGTCACAGCAGCAGTTCGACCGGCACAGCCGCGGGGGAGACGGGGACGGCCCGGAGGCGCCCGAGCCACCGCCCGCCGCCCCGGCGGTCCAGAGCACCCAGCGCGACGCGGCCCTGGACTCTCTCCTCGACGAGATCGACGGCGTCCTGGAGACCAACGCCAGCGAGTTCGTGCACGGGTTCGTGCAGAAAGGCGGCGAGTGAGGTGACGCCGCACCGGGCCGGCGCCAGGGGAGGGCGGAGATGATCGGGCCGTGCTGACCCGGGTCATGGGCGTCGAGACCGAGTTCGGCGTCAACGCCACGTTCCGGGGCGGGTCCCGGCTCTCGCCCGAGGAGGTGGCTCGCTATCTCTTCCGCAAGGTGGTGGCCTGGGGCCGCAGCTCCAACGTCTTCCTCTCCAACGGCTCGCGGCTCTACCTCGACGTCGGGTCGCACCCGGAGTACGCCACCGCCGAGTGCACGGATCTGCTCGACCTCGTCGCCCACGACCGGGCCGGTGAGGCGATCGTCCAGGATCTCGCCGACGACGCCGAGCAGCGGCTCGCCGAGGAGGGCTTCGAGGCGACCGTCTACGTGCTGAAGAACAACGTCGACAGCCGCGGCAACTCCTACGGCTCGCACGAGAACTACCTCATCGAGCGGCGCACCCGCATGGAGCGGCTCACCGATCTGCTCGTGCCCTTCCTCATCACCCGGCAGCTGGTGACCGGGGCGGGCCGGCTGCACGTGGTCGAGCAGCGCGCGACCTACCTCGTCTCCCAACGCGCCGATCACATGTGGGAGGACCTCAGCTCGGCGACCACCCGGTCCCGGCCCATCATCAACACCCGTGACGAGCCGCACGCCGACCCGGAGAAGCACCGGCGGCTGCACGTCATCGTCGGTGACTCGACGATGAGCCAGACCACGACGATGCTGCGGCTCGGCTCCACCGACCTCGTGCTCAAGATGCTCGAGGCCGGCACCGTGCTGCCCGACCTGGTGCTGGCCAACCCGATGCAGGCCATCCGCCAGGTGAGCCGGGACCCCACCGGGCGGACCGCGCTGGCCCTGCGCCGCGGTGGCACCGTGACCGCCCTGGAGCTGCAGCGCGAGGTGCTCGGACTGGTCACCCGCTATGCCGAGGGCGCGGGACTGGAGAAGGCTGCGCCATACCGTGACGTGCTGGAGCTGTGGGAGCGCGGGCTGCACGCCATCGAGACCGACCGGCTCGACCTCGTGGACACCGAGATCGAGTGGGTGATGAAGAAGAAGCTGCTCGACTCCTACGCGACACGGCACGATCTGGAGCCCTGGGACGAGCGGCTGCAGCAGCTCGACCTCGCCTGGCACGACGTGCACGCCACCCGCGGCCTGGTCCGGATCCTGGAGCGCTCCGGCGCCGCGCGCACGGTCGTCGACGAGGAGCGCGTCCGGCGCGCCGCGACCGAGCCGCCGGAGACGAGGGCACGGCTGCGGGGCGACTTCGTGCGTGCGGCGCAGGAGCACCGGCGCGACTTCACCGTCGACTGGGTCCATCTCAAGCTCAACGACGCCGCCCAGCGCACCGTGATCTGCAAGGACCCGCTCGCCAGCGTCGACCCCCGGGTGGACGAGCTCATCGCCCACATCCGAGGCGGCGCACCTCACACCTGACGCCCAGGTTGACCGGGGTAGTCTGGCAGGGTTGCCCCCTTTCGACGACAGCAAAGGACGCGCACGTGCGCTCTTCCCGTCAGCGGTTCCTGTGTGCCGCGGCCACGGCCGCGGCCCTCATCTCGATCGCGGGTTGCAGCCCCGAGTCCGGTGGGGGTGACACCGACGCCGCGGGCACCAGCGGGCCCGACGACGCGGCGGCGACGTCCGGCGCTCCGAACGGCGACCTGGCCGACGTCGGCGTGGACACCGACGGTGAGACTCCCGCGTTGACCTGGGACGACGAGCCCTTCGCGGACGGCGACCTGCCCTTCGTCGCGGGCGCGACCGAGGTGGCCGAGGTCACCGCGGGTGACGGCGACGAGGTGGGCGACAACCACGAGGTCCAGGTCCGCTACCTCACCGTCAACGGGACCGACGGCGCCGAGCTGGTCTCCACCTTCACCGAGGACGAGTCGGTGACGATGGACCTCTCCGACGAGGCGCTCTTCCCCGCCTTCCGAGAGCAGCTGCCCGGCAGCCAGGTCGGCGACGAGCTGCTCATGGCCATCCCGGCCGCCGACGCCTTCGGCGAGATGGGCAATCCCCAGCTGGGTGTGGGCCCCACTGACACGCTCCTGTTCTACCTCGAGATCGTCTCCACGGGGGAGCCGCTGACCCAGGCCGAGGGGGAGGAGGTCGAGCCCGAGGAGGGCCTGCCCACCGTCGAGGCCGACGGCACCAGCCCCGCGCAGATCGACGTCGAGGGCGTCGAGGCTCCCGAACGCCTGGTCGTGCAGCCGCTCATCCGCGGCGAGGGCCCGGAGGTCGTGGCCGGGCAGACCCTCAAGGTCCACTACACGGGCGTGAAGCTCTCCGATGGCGAGCAGTTCGACTCCTCGCTCATGGAGGGGCGCGGTGAGCCCTTCGAGTTCCAGGTCGGTGGCGGCCAGGTCATCACCGGGTGGGACGAGGGCCTGGTAGGTCAGACCGTCGGCTCCCGCGTGCTGCTCGTGATCCCGGCCTCCATGGCCTACGGCGAGGCACCGGCGGAGGACGCCGCCGAGACGGCGGTCCCGGGCGACGAGCTGCAGGGCGAAGACCTGGTCTTCGTCGTGGACATCCTCGGCGCCTACTGACCGGCAGCCTCGCCTGCCACTCCGGCAGCCTGGCCCGCTCGCCTACGATGCGTCATACCGACACCAGGAGGATCCATGACTGACTCACCCTTCGGCCGCGTCCAGAAGGCCAAGCCCGAGATCGACTTCCCCGGCGACACCCCGCCGGAGGAGCTCGTCGTCGAGGACCTCGAGGTCGGCAAGGGCGCCGAGGCGACCGCCGGCTCCACGATCTCGGCGCACTACGTCGGCGTCGCCTGGTCGACCGGCGAGGAGTTCGACGCCTCGTGGAACCGCGGTCAGCCGCTCACCTTCACCGCCGGGGTCGGCCAGGTCATCCAGGGCTGGGACCAGGGTCTGCTCGGCATGCGGGTCGGCGGTCGCCGCAAGATCACCATCCCGCCGCACCTCGGGTATGGCGATCGCGGCGCCGGCAACGCCATCAAGGGTGGCGAGACGCTGATCTTCGTCGTCGACCTCGTCGACGTCGCCTGATCGCGGAGGCGTGCGGCTGCGGACCTCAGTCCCGCAACCGAGCGCGGTCGCGCTCCAGCCGCGACATGACGGGCGTGACGAGCACCCCGTGCAGCACGACCGACAGGACGATGGTGAAGACGCAGGTGGCCCAGAGCCACCGTTCGCCGGTCCACGCGGTCTCGGAGAGGGCATACGCGAGGTAGTAGAGCGTGCCGACGCCGCGGATGCCGAAGAACGCCGTGATCTCGCGCTCACGCGGTGCCAGGGGCCGGTGCGCGGGCTCGGCGAGCCGCCACCCTCCGACGGCCAACGCGACCCAGCCGGCGACGGGGCGGATGACCAGCACCAGGCTGACGCCCACCAGCACCCCACGCCAGTCGAGGAACTGCAACGCACCGTCGGTCAGCGCGATGCCCACGAAGAGCAGCACGATGAGGGTGAACAGGCGCTCCAGGCGCTCGACCACGCCGTGCATGTGCTCGTGGAACTCGTGCCGCCGGGCGCGTGATCGCATCGTCATGGCGCAGACGACGACGGCGAGGAAGCCGTATCCCTGGACCACCTCTGCGACGCCGTAGGCGAGCAGCATCGCCGCCAGCGCCAGCAGCGACTCGCCCTGCTCAGCCAGCCGGAGCGCGCGACCTCGGGACCGGAAGGCGAGGTAGGCCATGAGCCACCCCACGCCGACTCCGACGATGACGCCGAGGACGATCTTGCCGACCAGCTCCCAGGCGAGCCAGCGCAGGCCCCACTGGCTGAGCGGTCCCATCGTCGCCAGGAAGATCGCCGCGTAGACGAACGGGAACGCCAGGGCGTCGTTCAGTCCCGCCTCGGACGTCAGGGCGAAACGAACCTCGTCGTCGTCGGTGATCTCATCTGGGCTGACCTGGTCGCTCAGCTCCTCCTCGCCGTCCGTGCGCCGGGTGATCTTCGGCCCGCCCACCTGGACGTCCCCGGCCAGCACCGGGTCGGTCGGGGCCAGCACGGCACCCAGCAGCAGGGCGGGAGCCGCCCCGATCCCCAGGCCCCACCAGCCGAGCAGGAAGACTCCCGCGATGGTCAGCGGCATCGCGATGCCCAGCAGCTTCCAGGTGGCGGCCCACGTCCGCCACGAGGCACGTCGGCGCAGGGAGAGCGGTCGGTCCAGCGCGAGGCCGACACCCATGAGGGCCAGGAGCACGGTCAGCTCCGTGACGTGCTCGATCATCTCGCGCTGATCGGTGGGGTCGAAGGCGAACCCCGAGCCGAAGGGGAGGAGCCCGACCAGCGCACCGACGAGGATGAGCACGACCGGTGCCGAGAGCCACGCCCGGGTGAGGAGCGTCGGCAGGGCGACGGCGAGGAGCAGCACCACACCGCCGAGCAGATAGACGAGATCGGAGGTCATCGCTCACCCCCGCTATCGGACGCCACGTCCGGGTCGGAGCAGCGCAGCAGGCGAGCGGAGTGCCGGCCGGCAGCGGCGGCGGCGAGGAAGCTGGCCGCGTCGTCCTCAAGGCCTCGGCCCATGGTGCTCAGGGCGACGGGGGCCTGGCGCAACTCCTGGAGCAGCCCCTCCGTCGGCACCTCGACGGGACGGAGGTGTGGGGCGGACGCGACGAGGTCGTGCGCCTGGGCTCGGACGGCGTCGAGGCAACGCCGCCGGCTCTCGGAGTGACCAGACCAGGCTGCTGGACCGGGCAGACCAGGCTCTCGGACAGGACGGACGAGGCTCTCGGAGTGAGCAGACGGGGCTGCCGGATCGGGCACACCAGGCTCTCGGTCGGGTGAGGGGTGGGGGTCGGGGTGGGGGTCGGGGAGGGGGATGACGAGGTCGGCGGGGTGGGCGAGGACCCGGCCGAAGGCGGTGGCGCTGTGGTGGGACAGACCCTGGTGCCGCTCGCGGGCGTCGGCCTGGGAGACGCGCAGGGCCGCGACCGGCCGGCCGCCGAGGACGGCGGCTGCGTTGAGCGCCTCACCCGCCGCCACTCCGGAGAAGCCCCAGCGGGTCTCGGTGCCGAGGTTGCCCGGGCCCTGGATCACGACTGCCACATCGGCGCCGACGACGTGTCGGGCGGCCAGCAGCGCCGTGTGCACGGTCACCGCCTCCAGGTCACCCCCGAAGGCCTGACCGGCCGTGATCGTCGCGGCCAGCCAGCCCGCCTCCCGCAGCCCGGCGACGGTCCGCGACCAGGCCAGCGGCAGCGCCCCGCCGTCGGTCATGACGTAGGCCACCCGGGCGTCCGACCGCTCGGCCCGGATCCCGGCCAGCACCGCCGGCAGGGCCGAGTGCAGGTCGGTGGCCACCACGGGCAGGCCGTCGAGGTCGTCGGCATCCCGGAGGAGCGCGTGGTGCGCACCCTCCGGGTCGTCCACGCCCAGGACCATCGGTTGCAGCGGGGTGTAGCGCGCCTTGACCAGGTGCCCGGGCACAGACTCGCCCCGATCGTCGGGCCAGGCCTCCGGCCGGTCCGGCAGGGCGACGACGACGGCATACCCTCCGGTGCCCAGCCCGCGGTCCAGCGCGGTCGTGTTGAGGAGCACCCGGTCGCCGGGCTCGGGCTGGCCGACGAGCTCGGGGTAGGCCACCGCCCGCACCGGCTCAGCCACCCCCGCGACGGACACCTCGAGGATGCTCGCGCCCTCCCAACCAGGCAGCAGCGCCACCACCTCGCCCTGACGCCACCGGATCACGGGGCCAAGCCTCGCAGATGCCGGATCGGGGCCGACCGGACGGTAACCTCGTCGGCATGGCGAAGAGCACCACCTCGGGGCCGAGCCCGGCCGCGGCGAAGACCGAGCGGCTGCTCAACCTGGTCATCGCCCTGCTGCACACCCGGCAGCCGCTGTCGCGCGCCAAGCTGCGCCAGGCCGTGCCGGACTACGCCGACAGCACCCCCGAGGCCTTCGAGCGGATGTTCGAGCGCGACAAGGACGAGCTCCGGGCGCTGGGCATCCCGCTGCGCACCGAGCCGATCGACCCCTTCTTCGACGACGAGCCCGGCTATCGCATCGACGAGCGGGAGTACGCCCTCCCGGAGATCGACTTCGCCCCTGACGAGCTCGCCGTGCTCGGTCTCGCGGCGCGCGCGTGGAGCCAGGCCAGCCTCGCGGGTCCGGCGGCCCAGGCCCTGCGCAAGCTCGACGCGGCCGGGCTGGTCCGGGACGAGGCGAGCGTCGCCGGCATCGAGCCGCTGCTGCATACCCCCGACCCGGCCTTCGAGCCGGTCCGCGACGCGGTGCTGTCGCGCACACCGCTCACCTTCGACTACCGCGGGTCCGGCGGCGCTCAGGTCACCAGTCGCCGCGTGCAGCCGTGGGGACTCACCAGCTGGCACGGCCGGTGGTATCTCACCGGGCATGACCTCGACCGCGACGCCCCGCGCGTGTTCCGTCTCGACCGCGTGCTCGGCCGGGTCGCGCGAGCCGGCCGCTCCGGAGGGTATGACGTCCCTTCCGACCATGACGCCGTCGCCATGATCCGGCGCAGCGCGGGCGAGACACCCGAGAGCGGGCAGCGCGTCCGCCTCCGTGTGCGGCGTGGCGCCGCCGCGTCGTTGCGGGCGCGGGGCGAGGGCGAGTCGGTGCCCGCGCCGCAGGAGGGGTGGGACGACCTGGAGCTGCGGGCCGGTTCGCTGCGTCGGCTGGCCCGCGAGATCAGCGCGGCCGGGCCCCAGGTGCAGGTGCTCGAGCCGGACGAGCTGCGAGAGCTGGTGCGCGACCAGCTCGCGGACGTGCTCGCCGCGCACGGGGGCGGGGCGGTCTGATGGCGACCTACGAGAGCGCGACCTCGCGCCTGTCCCGGATGCTGACGATGGTGCCGTGGCTGCTGCACCGGCAGGGCATCGACCTGGCGCGGGCCGCCGCCGAGCTGGGCGTCTCCGAGCAGCAGGTCGTCGACGACCTGCAGGTGCTCTTCCTGTGCGGCCTGCCGGGGCACTATCCGGACGACCTCATCGAGGCCTCCTGGGAGGACGGCCGGGTCTTCGTCGGCAACGCTGACACCATCGCCCGCCCGCTGCGGCTGGGCCGCGACGAGGCGCTGGCGCTCACGGTGGCGCTGCGCGCCCTCGCGGCCACCCCGGGGCTGGCCGAGCGGGACGCGATCGACCGCACCCTGGCCAAGCTCGAGGCCGCCGCCGGCGAGACGGGTGGATCCACCGACCAGGTGCGGGTCGACCTGGAGCAGCCGGTCGACGAGGAGCTGGCCGGACGGATCCGCACCGGCCTCACGCAGCGGCGCCGGCTCCACCTGCGCTACACCTCCGCCAGCCGCGACGAGACCACCGAGCGCGACGTCGACCCGCTGCGGGTCCTCTCGGTCGACGGTCGGTGGTACCTCGAGGGCTGGTGCCACCGCGCCCACGACATCAGGCTGTTCCGGCTGGACCGCATCGAGGCGCTCGAGGTGCTCGACACCGGAGCCACCGCGCCCGAGGAGCTTCCCGCGCGCCCGGTCGCCAGCGGCGTCTACCGCCCCGACCCCGACGACCAGGTCGTGACGCTGCACCTCGAGCCCCGCTCGGCCTGGGTCTCCGAGCAGATCCCGGCCGAGGAGGTGCAGCCTGCCGAGGACGGCACCGTGCTCATGCGACTGCGGGTCGCCGACCCGCACTGGCTCATCCGGTTGGTGCTGCGCGAGGGCGGGGGAGTGCGGGTGCTCGAGCCCGCGACGGTGGTCACCGCGGTCCGCGACGCGGCCACCGCCGCGCTGGCGGGGAACCCCACCGACGGTGCCGACCGCTAGACTGGGTGGCGCACACCGCCGCGACCTGCGGCATACCCCGAGAGAGCAGGAACTCATGCGTCTCCAGGCCTGGCACGTCGTCGTCCTCATCGTCGCGTTCGTCCTCCTCTTCGGCTGGAAGAACCTCCCCAACATGGCCCGCTCCATGGGCGAGTCCATGCGCGTCTTCAAGTCCGAGGTCGACCAGATGAAGGACGAGGGCGAGGCCCGCAAGACCGAGAAGGACGCCGAGCGGCCGGCCCTGGACGAGCGCAGCGACAGCGGCGACACCGCCCGCGCCGAGTACGACGCGATGAAGCGTCGCGAGGGCAGCGGCGACGGCACCAGCGGCGCCTGAGCGCCCACCGACGCCCGCCGGCACGGCATACCCCCACGTGGCCCGCACCCGCCGCGCCCCGAAGCGCACCAAGGACCCCGAGGGTCGGATGGCGCTCGCGGAGCACTTCCGTGAGCTGCGCAACCGGCTGACCATCAGCATCATCGCGATCGCGGTGCTGTCGGTCGTGGGGTGGTACTGGTACGCCCCGGTCATCGACTTCATCTCGGCTCCCGTCGAGGCGGTGCGCAACAGCGAGGGCGACCGCATCATCAGCCTCAACTTCGCCGGTGTGACCGACGCCTTCACCATGCAGGTCAAGGTCGCCCTCTTCATAGGGATCGCGCTGGCCAGCCCGATCTGGCTGTGGCAGATCTGGGCCTTCCTCCTGCCCGGGCTGACGGGCAAGGAGAAGCGCATCGCCCTGGCCTACTTCTTCGTCTCCATCCCGCTGTTCTTCGCCGGGGCCGGGATGGCGGCCTCGACCTTCCCGCGGCTCTACGCCATCCTCCTCAGCTTCGCGCCGGAGGGTTTCAGCAACATCCAGAACGCCAGCCAGTACCTCACCCTCGTCCTCTACTTCTGCCTCGCCTTCGGCATCGCGTTCCTGCTTCCGGTGGTGCTCGTCGCCCTCAACCAGATCGGGATCCTCCCGGCGCGGATCATGTTGCGGGGGTGGCGCGTCGTGCTCTTCGGCATCCTCGTCTTCTCCGCCTTCATGACCCCCGACCCGAGCGCCTTCAGCATGCTGCTCATGGCGGCTCCCGTCTTCGCGCTGTACTGGTGCGCGGTCGCCTTCGCCTTCTTCCTCGAGCGGCTGCGCCGGCGCAAGGGTGGCGACCGCTACGCCGGGCTCTCGCCGGACGAGGCGACCCCGCTCTCATGAGGTATGCCGTGGCGCACGGCAGGCGGGCCGGCGTCACGCGCGGGAGGAGCGTCGCGCTCGCGGAACGCGCCGTGGCGGAGTTGCGCGGGGACGGCCACGAGGTGGTCGAGGTCATCGCCGCACACGTGGACGAGGCCCGATCGACGTGCCGAGCCCTCGTGGCCGACGGTCTGGACGTGCTCGTCGTCGCCGGAGGAGACGGCGCGGTGAGCATGGGCACCGACGTGTGCGCCGGGAGCCGCACGGCGCTGGCGGTCCTGCCCGACGGCACCGGCAACGACAACGCCCGCTCCCTCGGGCTGCCGCTGGGCGACGCGGATGCGGCGCTGCGGACCCTCCGCGCGCACCGCACGCGGACCGTGGACACCCTGCACCTGCCTGACCTGGATCGTCACGCACTGGCCTCGGTCTGCTGCGCGCTCGACGCCCGGATCGCGGGACGGGCCGACGGCTGGCCACGCGCGCTGGGCTCGGTGTCCTACACGCTGTCGGCCCTCGTCGAGATCGCGCTGCTGCGCCGCCAGCCCCCGTTGCGGTTCCGACTCGCCGTCGACGGCGGCCCGGCGCAGGAGCTGGAGGCGCTCGTGCTCGTGCCGGCCAACATGCCGTTCTTCGGGGGCGGCCTGCCGATCGCGCCCGACGCCGACCCTGCCGACGGGCTCCTCGACCTCGTCCTGGTCCGCCCGGTCACCCCGGCCGAGGCGCTCGGCGTGCTGCGCGCGGTCCGGGCGGGACGGCATACCTCTCATCCGGCGGTGCGGATCAGCCGGGCGCAGAGCGTGCACGTCGAGGGACCGGCCGACCTGGCCGCCCACGCGGACGGCGAGCCGGTGGCGCCGCTGCCCCTGACCGTCGAGACCGACCCCTCGAGCCTGCGGGTCGTGGTCCCCGGCTGACGTAGCCTGGGTCACATGCCCAGCCCCGCAGAGCGTTACGCCGCCTCTCGCGCGCGGACGGCCTGGCAGGCCACACCTGCCGGACGCTTCACCGCCTCCCTCGGCTTCGAGCTCGACCCCTTCCAGCTCGAGGCGATCGAGGCGGTCCAGGACGGCGCCGGCGTCCTCGTCGCGGCCCCGACCGGTGCCGGCAAGACGGTGGTCGGCGAGTTCGCGGTAGCGCTGGCGCTCGAGACCGGGCGCAAGGCGTTCTACACCACCCCGATCAAGGCGCTGTCGAACCAGAAGTACCACGACCTCGTCGCCCGGCACGGCGCCGACCAGGTCGGGCTGCTCACCGGCGACTCCTCGATCAACGGGGAGGCGCCCGTGGTCGTCATGACGACCGAGGTCCTGCGCAACATGATGTATGCCGCGTCCCCCACGCTCGAGGGCCTCGGCTTCGTCGTCATGGACGAGGTGCACTACCTGGCCGACCGCTGGCGCGGCGCGGTGTGGGAGGAGGTCATCATCCACCTCCCGGAGTCGGTGCAGGTGATCTCGCTCTCGGCCACGGTGAGCAACGCCGAGGAGTTCGGCGACTGGCTCCGGCAGGTACGCGGCCGGGGCAACCCCGACTCGCTGCGCGTCATCGTCTCCGAGCACCGGCCGGTGCCGTTGTGGCAGCACATGATGGTCGGCCAGCGGCTCTACGACCTCTTCGTCACGGACGGGACCCGGGCCGTGCCGGGCAGCGACGGCACCACCCGGGTCAACCCGGAGCTGCTGCAGGCGATCTCGGCGGCGGAGCGGGCGAACCGGGCCGAGGGTGGCTGGCGCCGCGACGACGCCGGTGGCCCGCGCGGCCGACGCGGTGAGCCACGCAGCGGGGGTCGTGGCGGGGCTGGGCGCGGCGGCCGCCGGCACGACCGCGGCAGCAACACCAACTCCCGCGGCCGCGGCTACCGTGACGCGCGCGGCTACAGCACCGGGGGTGACGAGGGTTTCGCCCGCGGCGCGCTGCCCGGCGGCGTGGCGAGCCGCGCTCAGGTCATCGAACGGCTCGATCGCGACGGGCTCCTCCCGGCCATCACCTTCATCTTCAGCCGGGCCGGGTGCGACGCCGCGGTCCAGCAGCTGCTCGGTCGGGGCGTGCGCCTCATCCCCGAGGACCAGGGGCAGGCGATCCGCGACCTCGTCTCGGCGCGGGTGGCCGAGATCGATCCGGCCGATCTGGGGGTGCTCGGCTACCACGACTTCCTCGAGGGGCTGGCCCGCGGGTATGCCGCGCACCACGCCGGGATGCTGCCGCTCTTCCGCGAGGTCGTCGAGGAGCTCTTCACCGCCGGACGGGTGCGGGCGGTCTTCGCGACCGAGACCTTGGCGCTCGGGATCAACATGCCGGCCCGCACCGTGGTGCTCGAGAAGCTGGTGAAGTTCAACGGCGAGACCCACGCCCCGGTCACGCCGGCCGAGTACACCCAGCTCACCGGCCGCGCCGGGCGGCGCGGCATCGACATCGAGGGACACGCGGTCGTCCTCTGGCGCCGTGGGGTCGACCCGATGGATGTGGCCGGGTTGGCCTCGACCCGCACCTACCCGCTGCGCAGCAGCTTCCGGCCCAGCTCCAACATGGCCGTCAACCTCGTGGCGCAGTACGGCCGGCAGCGCGCCCACGACCTGCTGCAGGCCAGCTTCGCGCAGTTCCAGGCCGACCGGTCGGTCGTGGGCCTCACCACCCAGATCCGGCACCACCAGGAGGCGCTGGAGGGGTATGCCGAGGCGATGGCCTGCGACCGCGGCGACTTCCGCGACTACGGCCGGCTGCGGCACCGGCTCTCCGAGCTGGAGAAGAAGCAGTCCAGGCGGCGTCAGGCGCAACGGCGCAGCGACATCGCCGCGGCCCTGGAAGGGCTGTCGGCCGGTCAGGTGATCCATCTCGACGGGGGCCGCAAGGGGACGATGGCCGTCGTGGTCAAGCCGGTGCGGGGGAGTGCGGCATCCCCCGAGCCGACCGTGGTGACCTCCCACGGGCGGGTCCAGCGGCTCACGATCGCCGGCTTCCGGGACGAGCCGGAGGTCATCGGCGAGCTGAAGGTCCCCAAGAGCTTCAACGAGCGCAGCCCCAAGGCTCGCAAGGAACTCGCGGCAGCGCTGCGGGACACCGTCCGCGAGCCCATCCCCGGTCACCCCCGCGCGGAACGCACCCGGGCCGGTCAGGGCGCCGGGGCGGAGGTCCTCGGGGGCAGTGCCGCCCATGAGATCGACGACCTGCGGGCCCGGCTGAAGGCGCACCCGTGCCACGCCTGCCCGGACCGGGAGGACCACGCCCGGTGGTCCGAGCGGTGGTGGCAGCTGCGCAAGGAGACCGACGACCTGCAGCGCCGGGTGGCCACCCGGACCAACACCGTCGCCCGCACCTTCGAGCGGATCTGTGACCTGCTCTGCGCCATGGGCTATCTCAGCCCGGACGGTCAGCAGGTCACCGCCGAGGGCGAGCGGCTGCGCCGGATCTACAGCGAGCTCGACCTCGTCGTCGCCGAGGCGATCCGCAGCGGCACCTGGAGCAGGCTCACGCCGGCCGATCTGGCCGCCGTGGTCTCGGCGCTGATCCATGAGCCGCGGGGAGATGAGTCCGGGGAGCCGCCGACCCCGAGCGTGGAGGTCGCCGAGGCACTCGGCGAGATGGGGGCGATCTGGCGCGAGGTGCAGGCCGCCAAACTGACCCAGGAGCTCACCGGTGACCGTGAGATGGACCCGGGCATGACCTGGATGATGCACCGCTGGGCCTCGGGCCGCGGCCTGGAGGAGGTTTTGCGGGCGGGCGACCTCTCGGCGGGCGACTTCGTGCGCCGGGCCAAGCAGGTCGTCGACCTCCTGGGCCAGATCGCGCACGCCTCCGACGAGCAGCTGGCCCGCACCGCCCGCAAGGCCACCGACGCCATCCTCCGCGGCGTCGTCGCCGCCGACCGCCTCGAC
This sequence comes from Serinicoccus sp. JS2-9, assembly GCF_059025165.1. NCBI lineage: Bacteria > Bacillati > Actinomycetota > Actinomycetes > Micrococcales > Ornithinimicrobiaceae > Serinicoccus > Serinicoccus sp. JS2-9. Next base: position 2,571,510 of record NZ_CM180091.1, on the reverse strand, counting down.
TAGCCAGACCTCCCTGCACCGAGCGCGCGTTCGTCACGCACCGAGCGCGCGTTCGTCCCCGACCAGCCCGGGCGTGAGAACGTGCGTCCGGTGTCGAAGGGGGTCTCGCTAGGCTGGATGCATGACCGACATCGTCATCTGCTCACCGCTGCGCACCCCCGTCGGAGGCTTCCTCGGCAGCCTCGCCAGCCTCTCCGCGGCCGATCTGGCCACCCAGGTCCTCACCACGCTGCTGGAGCGCACGGGCCTCGGGGACGGCGACGTCGACGACGTCATCCTCGGCAACGCCAACCCCTCCGGCGAGATCCCGGCCCTCGGCCGCCTCGTCGCCCTTGACGCGGGGCTGGACCGCGCCCCGGGTATGCAGCTCGACCGCCGCTGCGGCTCCGGCCTGCAGGCGGTCCTCACCGCCGCCTCCCAGGTCGCGAGCGGCGCCAGCCGCCTCGTCGTCGCCGGGGGAGCGGAGTCGATGAGTCAGGTCGAGCATTACGCGCTCCTGCGGCAGGGCGTCAGGGGGGCGGGGGTGGAGCTCACCGACCGGCTCGCCAGGGCGCGGTCCACCGCCGGAGGTGCGCGTCACCCCATACCGGGCGGCATGATCGAGACCGCCGAGAACCTCCGCCGCGACTACGGCATCACCCGTGAGGCCCAGGATGCGCTCGCCGTCCGGTCGCACCGGGCGGCCGCGGCGGCCCAGCAGGAGGGGAGGTTCGCCGACGAGCTCGTCCCCGTCCAGGTCACCACCCGCAAGGGCACCACCACGGTCGACACCGACGAGCACATCCGTCCCGACACCGACCTCGACACGCTCGCCGGTCTCCGCCCCATCCTGGGGAGGCAGGATCCGGAGGCCACCGTGACGGCAGGCAACGCGAGCGGGCAGAACGACGCCGCGGCGCTGTGCGTCGTCACGACGCGCGAGCACGCCGAGGAGCGCGGTCTCGCTCCCGCCCTCACGCTGCGCTCCTGGGCGGTCGCCGGGGTGGCACCCGAGACCATGGGCATCGGCCCGGTGCCCGCGAGCGCCGCCGCGCTGGAGCGGGCCGGGCTCACTCTCGCCGACATGGACCTCATCGAGCTCAACGAGGCCTTCGCCGCCCAGGCCCTGGCCGTCCTCACCGAGTGGGGTCTGGCCGACCCGGACCGGTGGGAGCGGCTCAACGTCAACGGGTCGGGGATCTCGCTGGGTCACCCCGTCGGCGCGACCGGGGCCCGGATCCTGGCGACCCTGGCGCACGAGCTGCCCCGACGGGACGGGCGCTACGCCCTGGAGACGATGTGCATCGGGGGCGGCCAGGGGTTGGCCGCCGTCTTCGAGCGGGCCTGATCAGCCCGCGTGATCACCTCCCCTGGTCAGCGGGGCGGAGCCGGGTCCGGCGATGCGCGCCCGCGCACGAGAAGGCCGAGGGCCAGGGCCGCGACGGCGAGCAGCACCGAGGCGATGACGTCGCTGGGTCGGTGATAGCCGAGCAGCACCACGACCACCCCCATGTAAGCCGTGAGAATGACCCCGATCGTGGCCGAGAACCCGAGCAACGACCGGGGGCTGCAGAGCAGCAGCGCGATCGCCACGGCGGCAGCAGCTCCGGTGTGCCCGCTGGGCAGCGAGTTGGCCATGACCCACGGGTCGGCCAGCTGAGGCCGGGGGAGGACGGCCTTGAGGACCTGGATGGAGACCACCAGGAGGCCCACCGCCACGGCGACGGCGAGCCCGGTGCGCCGATGACGCAGCGCCCCGAGCAGCGCCAGCACCGCGCAGATCCCGACCAGCAGATAGGGGTCCGGGACGCCGCGCGACAGCTGCAGATACTCCCTACCCGAGACCGTGGCTCCGTCCATGACGGCGTTGTCCACCCGCTGCCCCGCCTCGGTCAGCACGGCCAGGACGTAGGTCGCGACGAAGCCCGCCAGCGCCAGCACGATGAGCAGCGCCCAGGTCCGGCCTCGGCCCGCCTGAGGCTCGGCGGACGGGACCAGCGGGTCGGCGGCGTGGGAGGTGGTCATCGCCTGCGAGCCTACGGCGCTCGCCTGTGCCCGGGCTGTGCCTACGGCGTGATCGAGAGGGCGGCCAGGAGGCGACCGACCGGGTTGCCCAGGTCGTACGTCTCGATGAGCTGGTGCAGCGTGCCCGGGTCCGCCAGCTCACGCGGCAGCGTCAGCGGGACGTCCGCGACGGGGGCGTCAGCGGCGACCAGCACTACCTCGGGAGCGGCGTCGAGGTATGCCGTCGCAGCTTCGAGGTTGGTGCGTCGCGCCCCCTTGATCGCGGGATCGCCGGAGTCGACCGCCTCGCGCAGCGCGGCGAGGGTGCCGTACTGCTCGATGAGCGCGGCAGCCGTCTTGTCGCCGATGCCCTTGACGCCGGGCAGTCCGTCCGAGGTGTCGCCGCGCAGCATCGCCATCTCGGCGTAGGCCGAGCCGGTAGGGACGCCGTAGCGCGCGTGCAGGTCGCCCTGGTGGAGCTCCTCGGCGTCCCGCACCCCCTGCTTGGCGGTGTAGATCACCGTCACCCCGGCCTCGTCGTCGACCAGCTGGAAGAGGTCACGGTCACCCGTCACCACGCCCACCGGGAGCCGCCCCCGGTGCCGCGCGGTGAGGGTGCCGATGACGTCGTCCGCCTCATACCCGTCGGCCCCGAGGATCGGGATGCCGACCGCGTCCAGGACGCGCCGGATGATGGGCACCTGGACCTCGAGCTCAGGTGGAGACTCCTCCTTGGTGGAGCCGTCCTCGCCCTCGACCAGCCGGTGCGCCTTGTAGGACGGGATCGCCCGCACCCGGAAGTCCGGCCGCCAGTCGTTGTCCCAGCAGCACACGAGGTGGGTGGGGGAGAAGCGGTTCACCAGCGTGGCCACCATGTCGACGAGCCCCCGCACCGCGTTGGTCGGCGTCCCGTCGGGGGCCTCGCGGAGGTCCTTGACCCCAAAGAATGCGCGGAAGTAGAGCGAGGCGGTGTCGAGGAGCAGCAGTTGCGGCGGGGCGACCGAGGGCGTCATGGAGCCACACCCTAGTGGCCCGGGCTATCGTGCTCCCATGTCCAGAGCCGCTCGTGCCCCCTGGTGGGTGCTGGTCGTCACGCTGGTGGTCTGCGCGGTCGTCCTCGCCGGCCCGCTGTGGGGGAGCTACCTCGGCGAGAATCCGCTCGAGCGTCCTCCCGGACCCGACTACGGCACCATCGTGCGCCTGGCCGTGCCGACGATCATCCTGACGCTCGTCCTGCTGGGCACGATGCTGTGGGCCGGTGGGCGGGCGCGGACACAGCCGACGGCGCACCCCGGATCGACGGAGGACCACGACTAGGCTGGCCAGCATGGAGCCGCTCGATCGCCACATCGTCCAGGTCTTGGCACAGGACGGGCGCATCAGCTTCGCCGACCTGGGACGCCAGGTGGGGCTGTCCACCTCGGCCGTGCACCAGCGGGTGAAGCGGTTGGAGGAGCGGGGGATCATCTCCGGCTACCGCGCGGTCGTCGACTACGCCGCCGTCGGCCTGCCGCTCACCGCGCTGATGTCGGTGACGCCGTTCGACCCGTCCGACGACGACGACATCCCCGAGCGGCTGGCCCACATCCAGGAGATCGTGGCCTGCTGGTCGGTCGCCGGGGACGAGAACTACGTGCTGCTCATCCGGGTGTCGCGACCCCAGGATCTCGAGGAGCTGCTCGCCCGGATCCGGCAGGAGGGCTCCTGCTCGACCAACACCACGATCGTGCTCTCCACGCCGTGGGAGGACCGCCTCGGCAGCCTGCCGCAGGGCCTCCCACCGGACTGATCACCCCACCACCGGGCGCCAAGGGTTGCTCGTCACCCCACCACCGGGCGTCGCCAAGGGTTGCTCGGCACCCCACCGGGCGTCGCGAAGGGTTGCTCAGGAGCGCCGGGCGATGGCGGCCGACGTGCCGCCGGTCACGGCGAGCAGGTCCGCGGGCGCCAGTTCGAGGTCGAGCCCTCGACGCCCCCCGCTCACGAGAATCGTCTCGTGGTCTGACGCGGAGGCGTCCAGCACCGTGGTGAGCGCTCGCTTCTGGCCGATGGGGCTGATGCCACCGACGACATACCCGGTCACCCGCTCTGCCACCGCCATGTCGGCCATGGCCACCTTCTTCAGGCCCAGCACCGACGCGATCGCCTTGAGGTCCAGCTGCCCGTCGACCGGCACGATCCCGACGCCCAGCTCACCCGGTCCCTGCACGAGCAGTGTCTTGAAGACCTGCGCCGGGTCGACGCCGAGCGCCTCGGCCGCCTCGAGCCCGTAGGACGCGGTCGCCGGGTCGTGCTCGTAGGCGCGGACGGCATACCTGATCCCCGCACGATCCAGCGCGAGCGTCGCGGGGGTGCCGGCGGACTGCTTCTTCCTCGCCACCGGACCAGGGTATGCCGTGCCGCAGCACCCACTGGCGACGCTCGGTGAGGTCGTCAGCAACCACCCGCAACGCCCGGTGGGGGAAGGAAGGATCAGGTGAGCTGGTCGACCGAGGCCCGCCGCGAGACGGCAGCAGCAGCGGCAGCCTTCTCCTCCTGCGCGGCGGCGTCGGCGCCGTCGTGCACCTCCAGCGCGTGCTCACGCCACCAGTCCTGTCCACTGGCGGGAAGGGTGTCGATCGGGTCGTAGTAGACGTACTCGGCGCTGGTCACGTCGATGTCCTCGCCCTCGATCGACGTGCGGTAGTTCTTGCGCCAGTAGGAGATGCCCCGCTCGGTGTCGTAGGTGTCGACCTGGTGCACCCAACGCTTGCCGACGAACGGCACGTCGCACACGATCCGCGGCGTGGCGAAACCGGGCAGGTAGCCCAGGATGGAGTGCTGCAGGTGCTGCGCGCGCCCGAGCGAGACCCGCCAGTGCTCGCTGAAGGGGATCATGTCGCACATGTAGAAGTAGTACGGCGTGATCATGGCCTCGTCGGCCATCGCGAAGCACAGGTCGAGCAGCTGCGCAGAGGTGTCATTGACCCCGCGCATGAGCACACCCTGGTTGCGCACGTCCCGGATGCCGGCCTCGAGCATGACCTTGCTCGCCTCCGCCACCAGCGGGGTCACCGACTGAGCGGCGTTGACGTGGGTGTGGATGGCCAGGCCGACGCCGCGCTCCCGGGCCTTGCGGGCGACGCGGCCCACGCCCTCCACGGTGTCCGGGGCGAGCCAGTGCTGCGGCATCCCCATGAGCGCCTTGGTCGCGAGCCGGACATCCCGGATGTTCTCGATCTCGAGCAGCTGGTCCAGCCATGCCTCGAGGTTCTTCCACGGCATGTTGGCCACGTCGCCACCGGAGACCACGACGTCACGCACCCCGGGGGTGGCGCGCAGATAGTCCAGGATCGCGGTATGCCGGTCGACCGGCTTCCCGGCCAGCTTGAGCTTGGTGACGGTCGGGGTGGAGTTGCCCACGAGGTCCATCCGGGTGCAGTGGCCGCAGTACTGCGGGCAGGTCGGCAGCATCTCGGCCAGGACCTTGGTGGGGTAGCGGTGGGTCAGTCCTTCGGCGACCCACATGTCGTGCTCGTGCAGGCTGTCGCGGGTGGCGTAGGGGTGCGAGGACCAGTCGGTCCGGCGATCAGAGAAGACCGGCAGCATGTAGCGGCGCACCGGGTCGGCGTAGAACGCGGCGGTGAACTCCTCCCCGGCGGCGGGCATCCGACCGTCGACCCAGGTCGGCTCGCTGACAATCGTGTTGAGCATCTGCGGCGGGAGCAGCATCGACATCGTCGCCCGCTCCGCCTGGTCCCGCTCGAGGTCGGCGTAGAGCGCGTCGGTGAGCAGGTCGCCCATGACGGTGCGGAGCTGGGCGATGTTCTTGACGCAGTTCACCCGCTGCCACTGGACGTCCCGCCACTGGGCCTCGGTGACGTCCGCCCAGCCGGGGAAGCGGGTCCAGTCGGGCTCCACCAGCTCGCGTCGCCGGTAGACATAGGGCTGCTCGATCGGTGCGCTCATGGCACGCATCCTACGGATGGCATCCTGCAAAAGCCAGGCTTTGCAGGATGATGTCTTGAAGAACTGGCACTTGGCAGGATGATCGTGCGTCACCCTCGTGTTTCACGGCGCTCTTGTCCCACCGAGAACACCCTTCCCCGAGGCGAGCGGCGTGTCGGCGACGACACGCCGCCACGGGCAGAAAGTCGGGCCGAGAGTCGGTCGTCGACCCCCGCCCTGACCTGCGCACTCTCGCGTCGTCGCAGGTCAGAGCCATGTTGACACCAAAGGGGCGGCGTCCTAAGTTCGACGGGTCCCTTCGACGCCCACCGCGTCCAGCAGGGGAGCCAGGACCCCGTGCACCGAGTAGACAACGGTCTCGTGACGGCCGCCAGCCAGTCACGAACCGGCCCCAAAGGTGCCGGGGTCCGGCCATGTCCGGGGGGAGGCGCCGCGTAGGCTCCAGGGCGTGCCGACCCTCGTCCGCCTCATCGTCGCCGCCGTCGGCGGAGCGCTGCTCTGGTTGGCCTTCCCCTCCTTCGACCTGTGGCCGCTCGCCCCCCTCGGCTGCGCCGCGCTCGCCCTCGCCACGGCCGGTGCCTCGCTCCGGACGGGCCTGCTGGCCGGGCTGCTCCTCGGACTCACGTGGTACACCCCGATGTTCGTCTGGGCCAGCACCTACGCCGGCGCCACGCCGTGGCTCGCCATGAGCCTCGCCTCGGCGCTCTACCCGGCCGCGCTCGGGGGTCTGCTCGCCCTCCTCCAGCGATCGGGCGCCGTGCGGCCCGTCGTGGGGGCGGCCGCCTGGGTGCTCATGGAGTATGCCCGTTCGGTCACCCCGTTCGGCGGCTTCCCGTGGGCACGACTCGGCTTCAGCCAGGCCGACAGCCCGATGCTAGGGGTCGCCAGCCTGCTCGCCGTCGCCGGGCTCGGCTTCGTGGTCGCACTCGTCGGGGGACTGCTCGCCCGGTCCGGGCAGCTCCTTCGGGGAGACGCCGATGCCCGACGCCCCGTCCGCGCCGCCGGGCTGCTCGTCACCGCGGCGGCGCTCGTGCTCGCCCCGCTGCTCATCCCGCGCCCGACCGACGGCGAGAACCTGCGGGTGGCGGCCGTGCAGGGCGATCTCCCTCCCGACTTCACCCGCACCCTGTCCGCCGAGCGCGGCACCATGCTGACCCGCTACACCGACCTCACCCACGACCTGGCGACCTCGGTCCGGGCCGGGGAGACGTCATACCCCGACCTGGTGCTGTGGCCCGAGGGCGCGAGCGACCTCGACCCCCTCAGCCCGACCTCCGGTGCCGTCGCGACCAAGCAGATCCTGGCCGCGACCGACGACATCGACGCTCCTGTCGTGCTGGGCGCGACCTCTCGCAACGCGCAGGACGCCCCCCGCAACCTCGTGCTCGAGATGCAGCCGGGGGAGGGCCTGGACGACACCTACCAGAAGATCTTCCTGGCCCCCTTCGGCGAGCGTATGCCGTTGCGCCCGGTGATGCGGCACCTGTCCGACTGGGTGGACCGCATCCCCGACTGGGAGGCCGGGAGCGAGCCCGGCGTCATGGACGTGGCGCTGCGCGACGGCCGGGAGGTCCGGCTGGGGCTCGGCATCTGTTTCGAGGTGGTGGTGGACCAGGCGGTGCGCGACGTCGTGCACGGCGGGGCGGACCTGCTCGTCGTGCCGACGAGCAACGCGTGGTTCGGCGAGGGCGACGAGGCCGCGCAGCACATCGCCGCGTCCCGGGTGCGGGCCGTGGAGTACGGCCGGTCGGTCGTCCACATCAGCAACGTCGGCATCTCTGGGCTCATCACACCGGACGGTGCGGTCGACCAGCCCACCGAGCTGTTCACCCAGGCGCTCCTGGAGGGGACGCTCCCGCTGCGCAACCAGCAGACCCCGGCCCTGCACACCGGCCCGTGGGTCGTGCCCGCCGCCCTCGTCGTCGTGCTCCTCGGGCTCGTGACCGGGCACCGGCGCGCCGGTTAGGCTGACGCGATGACCGGATCGGAGCGTGCGCCGCTACGCCGCGTCTGCGTCTGCATGCCGACCTACAACGAGGTGCAGAGCCTGCCGAAGATGATCGGGCGGGTGCGTGCGGCGGTCCCCGACGCCGATCTGCTGGTCATCGACGACGCGAGCCCGGACGGCACCGGGCGTCTCGCCGACCAGCTCGCCTCCCACGACGACCGGGTGCAGGTGCTGCACCGTCCGGGCAAGCAGGGGCTCGGCCCGGCCTATCTCGCGGGCTTCGCGTGGGCCGAGGCGCGCGGCTACGACGCCGTCGTCGAGATCGATGCCGACGGCTCGCACCAGCCCGAGCAGCTGCCGGCCCTCCTCCAGGCCGCCGACGCCGGCGCCGACGTCGTCATCGGCTCCCGGTGGATCCGTGGTGGCTCGGTGCATCACTGGCCGCTGCACCGGCGGGCACTGTCCATGGGTGCCAACACCTACGCCCGGCTGGCTCTGGGCATGCCGGTCCACGACTCGACCGCCGGCTTCCGGGTCTACCGGCTGGAGTCGCTGCGGCAGCTCCTGGACGCCGAGGTGGCCTCGCAGGGCTACTGCTTCCAGATCGACCTGACCGTCCGCGCCGTCGAGCAGGGGCTGCGCGTCACCGAGGTCCCCATCGCCTTCGTCGAGCGCGCCGAGGGCAGCTCCAAGATGAACGACGCCATCGTGCGGGAGGCCGTCCTGCGCGTCGGGATCTGGGGTGTGCGCCGGCGGGTGGCGCAGCTGCGGGAACACCTGGGGAGCAGGGGGCGTTCTCGTTGGCAGCACCTCGAGGAGGTCACGTGACCGGCAACCCCCGTCCCCACGCCAGCGCCGCCACCGCGACGCGGCGCCCACGGCGCGGCGGCGCTTTGCGCTGGGTCCTGCTGGCCCTCGTGCTGCTGCCCGTCGTCGAGATCGCCGTCCTGGTCCTGGTCGGGCGGGCCATCGGGCTCTGGTGGACGCTCGGTCTGATCATCGCGGTCGCGGTGGTCGGGACCTGGCTGGCTCGTCGGGAGACGAGCCGGACCTACCGAGCGCTGCAGCAGGCGCTCAATTCCGGGCGGATGCCGGGCGATGAGGTCACCGACGCGATCCTGCTCATGGTCGGTGGCGTGCTGCTGCTCCTGCCCGGCTTCGTCAGCGACGTCCTGGCTCTCCTGCTGGTCCTGCCCTTCACCCGTCCAGTCGCGCGACGGCTGTTCCAGGCACTGGTCGCCGGCCAGGCTCTCAGCGCCGTCTCCGGCAGCGGGCGCAGTGGTGCCCAGCGTCGTCCCTCGCCCGGCCGGGGGCAGGTCATCGAGGGCGAGGTGGTGGCTGACGAGGCGCCACCGTGGCAGCAGGACTCTCGCGGCCGACTCGACGGCTGACGCCGTGGTCGGGGCCGCCCGAACCTCGAGTAGCCGGGTGCGGCCGATCGCCGCTACACTGAAATGTCACCCCCTGCGGCACCGCGACGGTCCGGCTTGTGCCTTCCGTCCGAGGCGCGAGCAGTGGGGAACATGGGGCGCATGCGACGCGTTGGACTACGCGGAGACGGCGCGCCGTCGGCCCGGACCGACGGACCGGACCAGACCACCAGACCAGATCACAGGCGTGTCTAGAACACGACACGATGGGAGTGCAACACATGGCAGAGAGGTCTCTGCGCGGAACGAACCTCAGCTGGCTCTCGTTCGAGAGCGACGAGGGCGTCACCTTCAGCGAACGTACGATCAGCCGCTACGTCTGCCCGGACGGGCACGTCAGCGAGTTGCCCTTCTCGGTCGAGGCGGAGATCCCGCCGCTGTGGGAGTGCCGCTGCGGTCTGGACGCCAAGCTCGAGAACGGCCCCGAGCCGGAGGCCAAGGCGACCAAGCCCCAGCGCACCCACTGGGACATGCTGCTGGAGCGCCGCTCCGTGCCCGAGCTCGAGGAGCTGCTGGAGGAGCGTCTGGCGCTGCTGCGTGAGATGCGCGGTGAGAAGCCGCGCCGCAAGCGCAGCGCCTGACGCGCCACCACATCACGCCGACGGGGCGGGACACGACACGTGTCCCGCCCCGTTCGCGTGCCAGGGCGGCGTCGGTGACGTCGTGCTCGTGCTCGGGCCGCCCGGGGGGCATCCAGGCCGTCGGGGTCAGACGATCGTGGGCTGCTCGTTGCCCGCCATCTCGATCCCGCGCCGGACATTGACCCGGGTGAGGATGAGACCGCCGACGACGAAGAAGGCGATGGTCACCAGGATCGCCGGTCGATAGGACCCGGTCAGCTGGTAGGTGATCCCGAAGGCGAGCGTCCCGAACCAGCTCGTGCCGCGCTCCATGGCCTGGTAGAAGCTGAAGAACTCCGACTCCTTGCCCTTCGGCACCAACTGGGAGTAGAGGGAGCGGGACAGCGCCTGGGTGCCGCCCATGACGGTGCCGATGAAGACCGCGCACACGAGCCATACCGTGAAGGCGCCGGCCGGCACGACGTAGGCGAAGGCGACCACGGCGGTCCAGAGCACGATGCCGCCGAGCACCGACTTCTTGGCCCCGATCCGTCCGGCCACCCACCCGAAGACGAGGGCGCCGCCCACGGCGACGAACTGGACCAGCAGGATGGTGATGATGAGCTGGCTGGTGTCGAAGCCCAGGGCCTCACTGCCGTAGAGGCTTGCCGAGCTGATGACGGTCTGGATCCCGTCGTTGAAGAAGAGGTAGGCGAGCAGGAAGAGCAGGGTGTGCGGGTAGTGCCGCAGCTCGCCGAAGGTCGTCCGCAGCTGGGAGAGCGTGCCGCCCACGACCCCGGCCGAGCGCTCCACCGGGGCGGCCGTCGTGCCCCGGAGACGGCGCAGGCCGATGACCGGGATGAGCGTGAACAGAGCCCACCACAGGCCCGCCGAGAGCAGGTTGAGGCGGACCGCCATCGTGTAGGAGATGCCCACCGTCTCGTGCACCTGCATGAGCACCAGGTTGAGCGCGAGCAGGATCCCCCCGCCGAGATATCCCATCGCCCAGGCACGGGAGGACACGCGGTCGCGATCGTCCGGCGCCGCGACCCGCACGAGCAGGGCGTCATAGACGACGGTCGACGCCCCGAGGCAGATGTTGGCGACGACGACCAGCGCCACGCCCAGCTCCCAGTTGCTCCCCTCGAGGAAGAACATCGCGCTCGCGGCCGCGGCGCCCACCCAGGCCAGGCCGCCCAGGAGCCAGGTCGGGCGGGGGTGTCGGTCGGCGATCGCGCCCACGAAGAGCAGGACGACAGCGGAGACCAACGTTGCCACGGTGATCGTGTAGGGCGCCACCGAGCCCACGGCGACCGGGACGCCAAGGACCGACAGCATCTGCTCGCAGCGCTCGCCGTCGGCCAGGTCGGGGCAGGCATCGGCCCTCGCCAGGGCGGTGAGGTAGGGCGAGATGAGCACGGTGCCCGTGGTCGTGACGTAGGCCGAGTTGGCCCAGTCGTACCACCCGAAGGCACGTTGGTGAGCCCGGGTGCGTTCCACCGAGGGATCGGCCCGCTGCACCGGCGTCGTCGTCATGGCGCCCATCGTAGGGCCGGGTCACCACTCCGGTGGGGAACCGTGGGCGACGAGGCAGACCACGGTGCTGGTTCGGCTTGCGGTCCGCCGTGGGTGGACCGAGAGTGAGGGAGTTGACCACCTCACGAAGGGAGAGCCCACCATGGGTATGGGTGACAAGATCTCGAACGCGGCCGACGAGGCCAAGGGCAAGGCGAAGGAGGCCGTCGGCGACGCCACCGACGACGAGCGGATGGAGGCCGAGGGCAAGGGCGACCAGGCCAGCGCCAACGTGAAGCAGGCCGGCGAGAACGCCAAGGACGCCTGGAACGACGCCACCAAGTAGTCCCCTCGCACCGCGGTCGCTGCCGCGACCGTCCTGGAGAGCCTCGGCCCGCGCGGGCCGGGGCTCTCTGGCGTCAGTCGCGGGGGACGCCCCGCTCCGACCCTTCGTCCTGGCCCTCGTCCTTGTCCCGCCGCAGGATGGGCGAGAGGAAGCGGTCCCGGAAGGACGCCGCCAGCTCGCTCGTCCGCTCCACCATGGCCACCCGCGCGGCACCGCGCTCGTCCTGCGCCTGCCGGTATGCCTGCTGCGCGCGCAGCTGGAACAGCGGTGCCGAGCTCTCGGCGAGGGCGGCGGCGCGCCTGCCCTCCGGGGTCACGTTGCGGGTGTCGTCGACGTGGACGGCACCGGTGCGCAGGTCGAGATGCTCGCTCCCGTAGCGCACGAGGGTCAGCACCGAGGCCAGCACCGGCACGGCGAGGAAGGCCCCGAGCACACCCCAGAGGGTGCCGCCGGCGGCGACGCCGAGGATCACGATGACGGGGTGCATCGACATGACGCGGCCGTGCATGAGTGGCGCCACGAAGGTGCTCTCGGCCTGCTGGACCGCGACGACGATGAGCAGGACGTAGAGCGCGACCACCCAGCCCTGGGTGACCAAGGCCACGAGGACTGCGAGCCCCCCGGCGACGAAGGCGCCGACGATGGGGATGAAGGCCAGGAAGAAGGTGATCACGGCCAGCGCGAAGGCCAACGGGATGTCGAGGAGCACGAGCCCCAGGCCGATGAAGGTCGCGTCCACCGCGGCCACGACCGCCTGGGCCCGCAAGAAGCCGCCGAGGGTCACCCAGACCCGGGCCAGCGCCTCGGTGAGGTAGAGCCCGGCGCTCCGGCCCACCGTCTTGCGCATCCACGGGAGGAAGCCGGCGCCGTCCTTGAGGAAGAAGAAGGTCAGCACGAGCACGAGCACGGACGTGATGAGGATCGAGCCCACCGCGGAGATCGTCGACAGGGCACCTTCGGCGAGGTCGCTGGCCCGTGATTCCAGCCACGTCGTGCCTCGGGCGACGTAGTCGTTGAGCTGCTCGTTCTCGAGGTTAAGAGGAGGCCCCGCCACCCAGTCCAGGACGATATCGAGGCCCGCCGCGGTGTTGTCGGCGACCTGCCGGGCCTGGCTGCCGACGCCCGGGGCGATGAGGGCGATGATGCCGCTGAAGGCGGCCAGCGCACCCAGCAAGACGGTCGCGGAGGCCAGGCCCGCGGGCCAACGATGCCCGCGCAGCCAGCGCACCGGCGGCCACAGCACCGAGCTGACGATGAGCGCGAGGATGATCGGCAGCACACCCACCCAGATCTCGCTGAGGACGTAGAAGACGACGAACAGCGCCGCCACGACGAGGAGGAACCGCCAGGACCACGCCGCCGCGCCACGCAGTCCCTGGAGGATGAGCGCACCGCGGTCGACGGTCTCGGCCTCGGCCGCTGCCTGGGTCACGGGGTCGTCCGGATCGGTCTGGTCGACCGGCGCACCATGCCCTTCGCCGTCCGGACCGAAGGGACCGGGCGTCGGCTCGGCCGGGACGCCCTCTTCGCGCTCCGCCGGGTCTGGGCCCGACGCGTGCGCCCCGTCCGGCCGACCCTGATCGTCCGGCACGGTCGTCCTGCCCGTGTCGTTGCGTGTCACGGGACCACGATGGCGCAGGCCAGGACGTGGGACCCGCCGGGCGGGATGGTGAGCGCCCGGGCACCGGTGGCTGCGGCCTCGACGCAGACGAAGTCGCGCCACTCCTCGTCGTCGAGGTCGCTCATCTCGGCGGCGGCGCGTGGACCGGGATTCCACACCACGGTCTGAGTGGCACCGACCGGGTGCAGGTGGATCGTCCGCTGGCCGTCCTCGACCCCCAGGTCCTGCGTCCCCGGCGAGTCGTAGACGTTGTCGGTCTCCCCGTCCAGGCGCACCGGCCCATCCTGACGACGGCGCAGCCCGCGCACCTTGTCCAGGAAGTCGGCACCGTCGAGACCGGTTACGGTCGTCCCGGTCACGTCGGCGACGGCCAGATAGGTATGCAGCGCCGCCTCGACGCGCAGGGGATCCGTGCCGGGGTTCGTGATCTGCAGCGCCACCGACAGCGCCTGCGACGCGTCGGGCAGGGACACGGCATACCTCAGCTCGAAGGCGCCTGGCAGGTGCTCGGCCTCGGGCGCACCCGCGACCTCCGCGCTGCTCAGACGCCAGGCCAGGACCTCCTGCTCGAGGGTGTCGTCCGGCACCCAGGCGGTCGTGCGCACCGGACCGTGGCTGGGGGAGTGGGCACCGTCCGGTCCGGCGGCGAACCACGGGAAGCAGATCGGGACACCGCCGCGGATCGCCCGCGATCCGTCCAGGACGGCACGCTCGCTGAGCCAGACGACGGGCTCGCCATGGACCGTCCAGCTGGCGAGGTGGGCGCCGTGGTCGTAGGCCACGACCCGTGACTCTGCGCGCTGGACCACACGCGGGGTGAGCGGTGCCGTGGAGGACATGGACCCAGGCTACGCGGCCAGGAGGGCCGCGTGCCCGCGCAGTGGCCGCAACGGTTGACCTTGACGAGGCGTCAGGGCTGGGGCGACTACGCGATGTCGCGGATCGAGCCGGGCAACCGGGTGGACCGCTTTCACGGCGGTGTCGCCTACCTCGCCGGGGAGCAGCCCTCGGCGGTCTTCGCCCACGGCTACTACACCCGGACGACGATGGCCGCCTGCTCTACTCCTCCTTCGACACCCTGCCCGAGGGCAACGCGGCCCCGGGGGAGTACGTCCGGCTCGGGCACGGTGACGCCATGCACGTCGCCGACCTCGACCCGCAGCGTGCCGGGATGGAGATCTGGACCGTCCACGAGGCCGGCCCCGCCTCAGGTCTGGGTCACCGCAGACCAGGACTCGCCTCAGGTCAGGGTCACGGCGCGCACCGTCGAGGCCTCGACCTCGTAGCGCGACGCGGCACCGGCCCCGGTGCGGAAGAACCTGCGTCGCAGGGCGCCGCTGACGTGCACGCCCGAGCCGTCGCTCAGCCTCAGCCCGGCGGCCCGGGACCGGGAGGTCCAGCAGCTGACGTCGATGGTATCGACGCGCTGCCGCGAGCCCGGGGCGTCCTTGCGCCCCCGAGGCTGAGGCCGTGGCACCACGACCCGCAGCTGCACGATCACGTCACCGCTGGGGAGCTCCCGCTCAACAGGAGCTCCGCTCACCCTCCCGGTGAGCTGCACCTCGTTGGCCGGTGCCGCCGTCGTCGTCGCCATGTCCCGACCCTGCCCCCTCCAGGACGGTCGGGGGAGTCCGTCGCCCGGATCTGTGGACGACGGGAGTCCCCGAGCCGACGATGTGGACGCCCACTCCGAATTCGACCACGGGAATCGGTGCCATGGCGATGATTCCGGTGGTCGAATTCCCCGGTCACATCTCCTCGTGCGTCTCCGGGTCGCCGTCGAAGAGCCGACCATCGGGGCGGCCCAGGGCCGTGATGGCCTCGACCTCCTCTGGGTCGAGGGCGAGGGCCGCGACGTCGAGGTTGGCCTGCTGTCGCTCCGTCGTTCCTGACTTCGGCAGCGGCATCACCCCCCGCTCCAGGTGCCACCGCAGGATGACCTGGGCGGGGGAGACCCCGAGACGTTGCGCGGCGCTGACGACGGGAGCGGCGTCATACTGCGCCTCGCGCTTGCCGAGCGGGCTCCAGGCCTGGGTGAGGACGCCCAGCTCCTCGTGGACGTCGAGCATCTCCTTCTGCGGGAAGAGCGGGTGGCACTCGATCTGGTTGAGGACCGGCGCCTCACCGGTGGCCGCGACCAGCTCGCGCAGGTGCGCTGCGGTGTAGTTGCTCGTGCCCACGTGCCGCACCAGTCCGCGCTCGCGGCACTCCAGCAACGCCTCGAACGCCTCGACGTAGCGCCCGACCGAGGGGTTGGGCCAGTGCACCAGGGCCACGTCGACGTGCTCGACCCCGAGTCGCTGCAGCGACTCCTCGATGCTGGCGATCGCCCGGTCCCGCTCGTGGGCCCGACCGGGGATCTTGGTCGCCAGCATGACGTCCTCCCGCGCGAGACCGCTGCGGCGGACCGCCTCGCCGACCTCGGCCTCGTTGCCGTAGTTGACCGCCGTGTCGAGGTAGCGGTAGCCGACCTCGAGGGCGGAGACGATCGCGTCGATGCCCTCCTCGCCGGCCAGGGGATAGGTGCCGAAGCCGACGTCGGGGAGCGGGGTGCCGTCGCGGAGAGTATGCATCCGCCCACGCTAGGCGAGCCGGAGCCGGTTGCGCGCGGCGAGGCGGGTCACATCAGGGCAGCGGTGAGCCGACAGACGTTGTCGATCGCCGATCGCCCAGATCTTGAGTCCGTAGTCGAGCAGCAGCACGGTGTAGATGCTGAAGGTGGCGGCGTTCATGCCCTGACCTCAGGAGTCGCGCTGCTGGTCGCTGAATGCCGCGGCTGCGTCGTCGTGACCCACGACGCCGTTGTGCGGGATGAGGGTGCCGGTGACCTCGTGGTGCGGCCAGGCGAGGGTATGCGGTGCGCTCTGGGTCACGTAGTTCGGCGTCTCGGTGGCATGGACCTCGTTCGGCACCACCGGAAGGTTGGTGTGCGGCGGGTTGGCAGTCCAGGCCGCGGTGAAGAGCACCCACCGCAGGCCCAGGTTGAGCCAGACCAGCAACGTGGCGAGGACCGCGAAGGAGGCGAAGAGCGGGTTGTCCCAGCTGCCGATCACCTGGGTGCCCGCCAGGCGCAGCAGCCCCCAGCCGGTCGCCCCGAGCAGCGCCCCCTTGAGCGCGTCAGGCGACGGCATGCGCACCTTCGCGGCGACCCGGAAGAGGAGGTAGAACACCACCGCGTCCACCACGAAGGCGGCCATCACTGCGGCGATCCGGATGAAGAGCACGCTCAGGCCGCCGCTCACGTTCAGCTCCTCGAGCAACGAGCGCGTCAGCCCCGTCGACCCGCTGAGCAGCAGTGAGGAGACCAGCACGGCCAGGCTGAGCAGCAGCACCCCGACCGCGTCCCACCCCTTGCCCCGGATCGGCCGCAACGGCGCACCCGTGAGCCCGAACATCGAGCGGATGCTGTTGCGCAGCCCGGTCATGACGTTGGTCGCGGTCCACAGCAGCACCGGCACCGAGATCAGGGTCGCCAGGGTCAGGGAACGCTCCAGGACCAGCCGCTCGGGGTCGATGATGCCGCCGTTGCTGCCGTCGTCGATCAGCCCGGGAAAGGCCGTGTTGATGGCCTCGATGACCCGGTCGAACAGCTCGGGCTGACGGCCGAGGGTCGCCCTGAACCCGTTGACCATGATGGTGACGAGCGCGGTGAGCGAGACGAGGGCGGAGATGGTGACGCCGCCGGCCGACAGGTTGCCGCGCACCAGCAGGTAGCGCACGAACGCGCGCACCGGCCGGGAGGTGTCCACCCGGTGCACCGCTCGCCAGAAGACGTTGCGCTCCACCTCGTCCGCCTGGTCGCCCATCTCACCCGCCCTCCTCCTCATCGTCGCAGCGACACGGTATACCGCCTGTTGCCTGATCCCGCCCAGGTCGGGTGCCGGGCGCTGGACAAAGGGGCCGCCGTGCCGGTGGGATGGGGGGCATGACCGACTCCCACCGCGCCGCCGTCCCCTGCCGACGGATCGCCGACGGCTCGCTCGAACCGGCGGACCCCACGCCCGGGATGAGCCGCCGGATGGCCGAGCACTCGGACGGGATGTGGACCGGCACCGTCGACACCGAGCCCGGGGCGGTGACCGGCTGGCACCATCACGGGGAGCACGAGACCACGCTGTACATCGTGTCCGGCGTGTTCCGGCTGGAGTCCGGACCCGGGGGAGCGGACGTCGTCGAGGCCGGACCGGGCGACTTCCTCCGGGTCCCCGCCGGTGCTGTGCACCGGGAGTCGAACCCCGGGGATGCGCCATCTCGTGCCGTCATCGTGCGCTGTGGCGGCGGCGCACCGACCATCAACGTCGACGGTCCGGCGGGGGAGTAGGGGGCCCGTGTCCGCAGATCCCGCGCCGAGACCACCGGAGGACGTCGTGACCGCCGATCCGCGTCCCCGGTCGCGCACCTTCGGCGCCGCCGCAGCGGCGTACGAGCGGTACCGTCCGGGATACCCCGACCGCGTCGTCGACCTCGTACTCGGGTCGGCGGCCGGCCACGTGCGGACAGCCGTGGAGATCGGGGCGGGCACGGGTAAGGCCACGAGAGTCTTCGCCGCACGCGGGATCGCCGTCATCGCGACCGATCCGGACCCCGCGATGCTGGGGGAGCTGAGCCGCCAGCTGCCGACGGTGGGCACGGTCGAGGGCACGCTGGAAGACCTCGGCACGATCGGCCCGTTCGATCTGGTGTACGCCGCGGCGTCCCTGCACTGGACGCCTCCTGCAGGGCGGTGGGAGCGGGTCGCCGCGTTGCTGCGTCCGGGAGGGCTGTTCGCCTCGTTCGGCGGCCCTGTCCGACTGGCGGATCCGGCGGTGGCGGCAGCGGTCCGGAGAGCGCGCGGGTCGGACATCGACAGCGACCAGGTGCCGTCACCGGACGGTACCCCAGAGGGCGATCAGCTGCAGTGGCCGGGCACGGAGCTGGAGCGTTCGGACCTGTTCACAAAGGTGCGGCAGGCGGTGGTGGCTCGATCACTGGAGCTGAGTCCCGACGACTACATCGGCTACCTGTCGACCGTGTCGGCCTACCTGAGCCTCGACGAGACCGACCGGACCGAGGTGCTTCGCCGCGTGCGTGCCGTCCTCCCGGCGGTCGTCGAGGTCCGGGCGGACATCGTGATGCACACGGCCAGGCGTGTGCCGCTGTCGTGACGGCGTCGTGACGGCGGAAGACCTGCTGCTGCACACTGTCGAGAAACGCCGATAAGTCACATTATGTAAAGCGCGCCGGAGGAACATCATCCCGGCTGACGAGGTCCAGTGTCACCTCGTCCTCTACTCAGCACTGGTTGCTACCTCTGCGGTAGTGACGGCTACGACGGTAGAGGTAGCGCTGGCCGCTACCCGGACGGGGGGGGGTTGACGAGAAGACAGAAACGGGAAGACATGGCGGAGGTGGGATCGTCGTGGCACTCCCAACCGGAACCGAGACGGCCCCCTCCCCTGGGTCCGCCCAGGCCGTCCTTGATGCGTACTGCGAGGTGATGGTCGAGGCAGGTGCGCCCGTTGTCAAGGCTCGGACCCTGCTTGCTGGCATCCACGACGCGCTGAGGGCTGGCTACAGCCCCGGGATGGTCCTCGTCGGGCTGGGCATGTGGGAGAGCGAAGGGTTCCGCAGTCCTCGCCAGATCGAGGAGTGGATCGAGAAGGCCGCGCGTCAGGGCGGGGAACCCCAAGGGCAGATGAACGCTCCCGCACTCTTGGTCGAGGGCAGAGAGCGCTACCGACGGTCCTCGGACGCAAGGTCGCGCAGGCCCCGTCCAAGGCCGAGCAGCGCCGCGCCCAGTCGCTGGCGGTGATACAAGCGTTCAACGACAGCACCTAGCCCCTCTACGAGGCATCCTCCTCTGGACTAGCATCATCGTCGGTGTCGGAGGCAGTGCTCAGGAAGTCGGAGATCAGTTCGTCCAGCCCTGCGATGCTGGTCGCTCCCAAGGCGGCGTCACCGTGGCGTTGTGGGACGGCAACCCGTGACGTACCGGAGACTCGCTCCTCGGGGCCGAGGATGTAAGACCACACGCGCTCCCAGTGGTCCCCAGCATCAAGCACGTAGGCGGCAGCCTGGTGGAAGCCGTTGCGGGAGATGTAAGGACCGAACCAAGAGAACTTCACCTCGAGGAGCATCGCGTGCCTTCGGCTGGGGATGTAGAGGCCAAGGTCCGCACCGATGCCGCGTTCTGCACCATGGACCGGCTTGACCGTCTCCGAGTACAGACCCGGTGACGCTCCGCTGTAGTACTTGTTGGCCCCTGCGGTCTCGAACCACACGTCAACGTTGGTGCCGTCCGGAAGGTGCGCCACAAAGTGAGGCCCTGTGGAACCGGCACCCATCGGTGCCCGCCATGAGATGCGGGCCTGGTGCTTGCGGAGGGCTGAGAGCAGATGTCCGAGCGAGGCAAGGTGGAACAGCCGCCAACGTAGATCGGCGTCCGGAGACAGCATCTGCTCCGCGAACCACATCAGGTCCGTCTCGGAGCGGACGACCTTGCTCGTCACGGCCTCGACGTAAGACCACGGTCGCCCAGAGGTGGTGAGAGCCTCCAGATCGTGCCTGTCGGGGCGAGGCAGGGTCTCGGGCATCTCCGTGAGTGCGAGGGCCTCTCGTGCAGCGCTGAGGGGCTCATCCAGTGCAGGTTCTACCTCGGGCAGCATCCTGCCCTTCCTCGCCTGCCGGATCACCTCTTCTAGTCGCTCGACGGTCCACGCCAGCGTGGTGACCGTGACATCAGCGATCTCTCGGTGGCGTCTGCGCGTGACGTAGGAACGGGCAGGCCACCCGAACCGCCGCGAGGTCTCACGCCAGTCGACACGACCATGGGGCGTTGAGGAGACGAGCACCTCTGCCCGCGAGGCAACCGGCAGGTGCGGTAGCCACTCATCGACCGAACGCGGCCATTTGTCGAGGTGTGCGCGGACGTGCTCAACGAGAATGTGGTCTGCTCGGCTTCTGATGTCCTGCTCGCTCCATGCCCGCTCAGTCGTGTTGTCCTCCGAAACGGCTGCCATGGCTTCGTACAGGCTGCCCTTGCCCGACCACCCCGACAGGATGGTCTCGATACCTTCAAGCGGGACAGCGAGGTCGGTCAGCCGAGCGTGTGGCGATGACTCTTGATCCATGCCCACTCGTCCTCGCCAATCGCGCCCTCATCGGTGATTCTCTGCCCGAGGGCATCGAGCACGGCGTCGTCGTAGGCCGCGATATGCTTGCCGAGGTTCATCACGTACGCCTCGGCAAGCAGCTCGGCCTGTGTCGCATCACCCGGGTCACCAAGGATGTAGTCCACGATACGCAGGAAGATGGCGGGGCCGAGTTGAGTGTGGGCATCAGAGTGATGGGCGGAGTAGAGCCCCGCAACGGCATCGCTCACCTCCTGCTCCAGGTCCTCGTATTTGGTCCCCAGCAGGGTCTGGAATGAGTCGGGGTCCAGGGCCGGGATCGGGATGACCACGAAGCGTCGGGACAACGCAAGCCCCATGCGGAAGACCCGCTGGGCATCGGCTGGGTTGTAGGTTCCGAAGAGCCGCCACGCAGTGCCAGCCGAGTAGATTCCCTCCTTGACCTCGGACTCAGGCTGCGTGCCCCAGTCGATAGTGATGGCTGCACCTTCGTGAGCGGCGTCTCGGCCCACTTCGGCGCTCTGGCCCGAGAGCCACGTCAGAAGTGGACCCATGATCTTGTCCATGTCCGCACGGTTGGTCTCGTCAAGCACGAGCCAGCGATCCTCGCTGACGGCATTGAGGAGGATGCCCGGCGACCATTTCAGGGCACCATCGGCGTCGGGGGCGAGTCCACCGATGAGGTCGAAAGCCGACCATGACTCGTCGGGGGTACGCCACATCGTCTGTGGGTCGAAGAGCGCGGAGAACCCGAACGACTCCGGGTCCAGCGCGACCTCACGGGTGATCCAGTTGACCAGCCGACTCTTCCCTGTCCCGGGAGGGCCGACGAACAGGATGAAGGGGAACTTGGCCACCGCTCGACGGATCATCCGCTTGGTGCGGTCCTCAATGACGAGTTCGGCCGTCCCGGGTGCAGGCGACCATTGAGGGCTGTTGCTCGGTGCTTGGACGGTCGTGGTGGCTGTGGGCTTCAGAGAGGCCGGTAGCGCTGCGAACGACCACTCAGGAGACGACATCAGCGGCACCTTGAGGGTGGTGGCAGCGTCGGTGATCGTGTCGTACTCGGTCGGGGTCATGCCGAGGAGTCCCTCAGCGTGGCTATGAGCGTCAGTCCACGTGGCCGCACTCGGGAAGTCTGTCTCCCGAACCAAGAATGCAGTCATCGCCTCCTTGGAGGGCTTGTCGGGAGAGAAGCCGATAAGGACGTTCGCGGCGTTGGGAAGCAGGCCGTTGCGGATGTCGGCCCCATTGAAGAGCGACTCGGAGAGGTTCCCGTGCTGCCGGGTGGTCTGGTTCCACACGGTCGTTCGACCGGACTGGTCACTCCGGTTCCAGCCGTAGCGGAACGGCTTCAGTCGGCCCTGGTCGAGCAAGGGGTCCAAGACGAACAGTTCGGCAACCACGGCGTTCGCATCGGCTACTGCGGGAGAGGTGACGCCACGTGCTGCGAAGACGCGCCCGGTCAAGAATGCCTCCCACGCCGAGGAGACCTTCGTCTGCACACGCTCCTTGTCGTGGAAGTAGGCCAGGGCGGCCTCCATGGTCGCCTGTCCGATTCGCGGCATCCTCGCCCTCTTTCCCCTACTGTTGGTCTCCATCTCGTAGGCTACCCAACTCGTTCCCCTCACCTCCCCAGGACTGTTGGTTGCCGCCGCTACGGTTGGGCACATGTCGAAGTCGATCTCGCGTACCATCCAGCCCCGCACCCCCGTAGCGAGTCTGGATCGCAGCCGGTACCTCGACTCGCAGGCCCGCTTCTCGGTGGCTGACGTGGCTCCCCTCGTGGGCATGAACGCCGCCTTCATACGGCGGGTCGTTGGGCACAACCACAGCCTGTCTATCTCCGACGTGCTGTCCCTGCTCGACCAGGACGCCTTCGGGGAGACCTTCGTCCCCCGGTCACGGGTGATCGACTACCTCATGCGCGAGCAGCCGGATGAGCCGGAGCGCGACTTCGTGATACCGGAGCGCTACGACCTGGTGCATGGGGACTGCCTGTCCCTCGTCGCGACCCTGCCCGACGCCTCGGTGCAGTGCGTGGTCACCTCCACGCCCTACTGGGCCATGCGCGTCTACAAGGAGGCCCGCGCCATCGCGTGGGCTGATGGGGAAGTTGCCCCCTACGGGCACGAGCAGACGCCTGAGGGCTTCGTGCGCCACACCGTCGAGATCATCCATGCCCTGTCCCGGGTGCTGACCGATGACGGCTCGATCTGGTGGAACGTCATGGACACCTTCAACACCCGCACCCAGATCAGGGGCAACGCGGTGGAGGCTCTGCGGGCCATGCAGGGCGGAGAGCACTACAAGGTCTGGAGCGAGCACGAGTACCGGCGCTACAGCGCGGGCCACGCCTACCTGAAGGATGGCGAGCAGGTCGGCATCCCGGCCCTGATAGCCCAGCGGGCCTCTCGCCTTGGCCTCTACGTCAAGAGCACCATCACGTGGGCCAAGACCGCGACTCTCCCCGAGCCTCAGAAGTCTCGCGTCTCCCGCCAGTTGGAGTACGTGATCCACCTGACTAAGCAGCGCACTCCGAAGTTCGACAAGGAAGCCTACGGACGCCTCTTCACGGCCCTCGGGGGCCGGAACCCACTGTTGGAGACCGCGAAACTCTCGGACGTGTGGGTCATCCCCACCTCCAGCGGTGGGGATGGCCACGGGGCTCAGTTCCCGTTGGCGCTCCCGGGCCGGTGCATCGGCCTGTCCACCTCCCCTGGCGAAGTGGTTCTGGATCCGTTCGTCGGCTCTGGCACGTCGGTCGTGGCGGCGCTGGCGATGGGTAGGCGCGGGATCGGCCTGGACACCTCGCAGGAGTACCTGACGGTGGCGGAGGGCAAGGTGTCCTCGATGCAGGGCCAGCGGAAGCAGACTCCAGAGCCGGATGTCACCCTTCCGGAGGTCGGATCGGTCTAAACCCCCCGCCCCTGTCCACAGGCGGGACTACACCGTTGTCATTAGCAGCAACTAGACTTCTCCCCAAGAGCACCGAAGCCCCGAACACTCCGGGGTGGAGCGCTCAGGGCCTGGTGTTTAGTTGGCGAACTAGGACTCCGACTCTAGTCGCTCCATGCGCAGTGCTCGCAAATGGGCCAAGGCCCAGAACGGAGGCGAGCCCATGGCACGCACCGCGAGTAGGAGCGCCCGCACGGGGCGCTTCGTGAAGGCTTCGACCGCACGTCGGAGCCCTAGGACGACCTCGACCGAGAAGGTCGGTCGGGGCACGTCCAACAAGACGACCGTCCACCGCTCCACGATCACCGGACGGTTCGTCAAGGAGTCCACGGCCCAGCGCCACCCGAACACGACGATCAGTCAGCGGGTGTGAGCCATGGCCAACTTCAAGATGAGTCCCGGCTGGGAGAAGGAACTGGAGAAGGCCGTCAAGCCTGCTCTGAAAGACATCGCCTCTGACTACCAGAAGATGTTCGACTCCCTCCTCCGTCGCTACAAGGGTCGGCCCGTCTCCGAGATCAAGCCCGTGCTTCGGCGCGAGTGGTCCCGGGTCGGGGGCTCGATCTCCGATCCTGAGTTGACCGAGTACGCGACGCACATCAGCGAGGGCACCCGCATCGAGATGCGGGTCAAGTAGGTCAGGCGGGGTGCAGCCGCGAGGGGAAGCGTCCGCTGCACCCCACCCCTCACGGCGGTGCCCAGCAGTGTCGGACCCGCCTGCTAGAGCTGTTCGTGAGCCCGAGCACACCGGGACCACGAGGAAGGGAGCCGCCATGGCCAAGTCAGTCTTCTACTCATTCCACTACGAACGCGACGTCAACCGCGTCCAACTCGTCCGAAACATCAACGCGCTCGAAGGCCAGCCGCTGCTAAACGCGCAGGGCTGGGAGCAGGTTCGCCGTCAGGGCGAGCTGGCGATCAAGAACTGGATTCACAAGGAGATGGCCTACAAGAAGGCGGTCATCGTTCTCATCGGTCAGGAGACGGCAACTCGACGGTGGGTGAAGTACGAGATCGAGAAGGCGTGGGCCGACAAGAAGCCGCTTCTCGGAGTCCGCATTCACGGGCTCTCGTCCATGGGGACCGTGGATCGCGCAGGGGCAAGCCCGTTCAGCGGCACCTCCGCCATCCCCGTCTTCGACCCCACCACTCTTACGTGGGACGGCAAGATCGACTCCAAGGCGACGTACAAGAAGTTGGTCGACAACCTGGAGTGGTGGTCGTCGCAGGGCAAGGTCAGGCCGTGAGCGGGGCCGAGGACTGCCCCTTCTGCGAGATCGTCCAGCGAGACGACCCGGATGCTCGGGAGGTCTACCGGGACGAGCACGTCGTCGCCTTCTTCCCGACCGAGCCCGCCGTTCTTGGTCACACCCTGGTCGTGCCCCGAGAGCACGTTCCAGACATCTGGTCACTCTCCGAGGAGACGGCAGGTCATCTGGCAAGCGCCACCGTGCGCCTGGCTGGGGCGATCCGGGAAGCGGTTCACCCCGACGGCCTCAACGTCATC
This sequence comes from Serinicoccus sp. JS2-9, assembly GCF_059025165.1. Taxonomy (NCBI): domain Bacteria; kingdom Bacillati; phylum Actinomycetota; class Actinomycetes; order Micrococcales; family Ornithinimicrobiaceae; genus Serinicoccus; species Serinicoccus sp. JS2-9. The sequence continues at coordinate 2,546,585 of NZ_CM180091.1, read as the reverse complement.
CAGTCCAACGGAGAGGCGGCGACACAGACGGTCTTCCATCTCCACGTGCACCTCGTTCCTCGCTGGGACGGCGATGGGATGGGACCGATCTGGCCGGAGGAGACGGACTACAGCGAGGAAGAGAAGGACGACGTTCTGATGCGCGTCCGCACGGCGTGCAGATCGATCAAGCCGTGACGGACAACGACGGTCCCTCCCGCGAGGACCTGCACAAGCATCTCGACTTCATCCAGGCCGTCGTCACGCGCATGTCTGCGGCGTCCACGAGCACCAAGAGTTGGCTGCTCCCCGTGATCACCGCCACCTACGGCTACGGCATGACACAGAACGCCTGGTCCGTGATCGCGCTCGGTCTCGGTGCGGTGCTGCTCTTCATGTTTCTGGACATGCACTACCTGGATAGGGAGAAGGCGTACCGAGCCCTCTATGACGCCGTGGCGCGCAAGAAGGGTATACCCCTGTTCAGCCTCGACCCGCGCGAGGTAGCGCGCTGCGAGCAGACGCCGGAGCCCGAGCGTGACATCACCCCTGACGAGGCGGAGGATGCGGCTGCGGGGCAGCAGGTCGTGAAGGCGAAGAAGGAGTCGCTCCTCTCGGGCTGGATTCCTTCGGACTGGGTTCCTGACTCTTCGGTGTGGAAATCCTGGGCGATCACGCCCTTCTACGGTTCCCTGCTCGTCGTAGGGGTGATCCTTCTGCTTCGTGTCTGTCTGGCTTGACCGGCAGAGCAGTCACTCGTACGAATGTCTGCCTAACCTCGATAGCACCCAGTAGGGCAAGCCCGATCCACGGAGGGACCGTCATGCACCAGCAGCACAACCCCGACGACACCCTCCAAGCCGACCTGGAGGCACTAGGCAAGGTATTCGAGGCCGAGGAGCGCGAGGACCGCCGCATCGCGGCCCAGCGATGCCGTGACGGCCTCCCCGAGCCCGAGCGGGACATCCGGGCCTTCGACGGTTTCGCGGACGCTGGAGCGGCTCCTCGCGACTGAGGTAAGCGTCAGCGCCTGCTGACCCACGCCTCCTCCAACAGCAGCGACGCCAGCGCGTAGTCGGCACGATCCCGGTCGAGGCCGGGCACGAGGTGGGTGAGGGTGTTCGTCGCGCGCTCGGCTGCGTCGAAGATTGCGGAGATCAGCGCCTGCTGCGATGGCTGGCTAGTGACGGAATTCTGCATGCGCCTGTATCCAATTTCTCTAGTTTCCGCAGCGTTGCCTGCTCATGTTCCCTTGCCTCTCTATGACGTTCGTGATGGGGTAGTTAGGAGCAGGCCGGCACTGGATCGGATCATGCCAACTACTTCCGAAGCGAAGGCTCGCCGCTTGTTCGCAACTACTTGGCACTTCTCCTAGTCATTGGTGACAGATAGATGCTCACCTGACATCCAGCTCCACGACATACCCGATGAACCGGCGGGCCAACTCGCGCCGCTCCCCCGGCCTTCGGTGCCATCGACCCGATCCGCCGCGACGAGTGCGGCCGTCCCGGGCACCGGATGACTCGCGTCGTCACCGTCCACGATGCGGCCGAAGTCGCAGAACGCGCACCGGATCGTCCGCACTGCGCCACGTGCGCGGCGGGTGGTCCCAGGTCCGCCGTCTTCGTGGTGCTCCTCGGCATACGCGATCTGCCGGGCGAGTTCCTCGCCGACCGCGGCGCCCAGCCAGGCCACATCGGGATGGTCGTCGAGCGTCCACTCGACGACGTCACCCATGGCGAACGGGTCCCCGCAGCACTCCATCTGCCAGCCGTCGTACCAGATCAGAGCCACACGGCATTCTTGCAGCGTCTCCCCACTTCCGCGGGCACTCCCTGCTGCTCTAGCGTTTCCGGTAGAAAGGCCCCACCGACGATCCGTCCGCTCACCGGGCAGGGAGCGCCTTCGCAGCACGGCCGGATGCAGCCGCAGCCATCGCACCGCTCGTGCGAGGTCTCCCACCGCGTGAGGGTGCACACTGACAGGTATGACGTCACGACGGGTCGTGCTCCTCGGTGCCGGTGGTGAGATGGGGACGCTCGCGGCGCGCGAGCTGCGGGCGCGCGGTCACGAGGTGGTGCCGGCCTCCCGGGCCACGGGGGTCGACGCCACCACCGGTGCCGGCCTCGCGGACGCCCTCGAGGGCGCCGACGCGGTCGTCGACTGCACCAACATCGCCGCCGTGCGTCGCGGCCCCGCCGTGGACTTCTTCACCGCCGTGGCCGAGCACACCTCGGTCGCCGCCCGGGCTGCCCGCGTGCCGCACGTCGTGGTCCTCTCGATCCTCAACGTCACCGATCAGGCAGTCCGGTTGGCGCTCGGCTACTACGCGGGCAAGGCAGCCCACGAGGAGACCTATCTCGCGAGCGGCCTGCCCGTGTCGGTCGTCTCGACCACCGCCTGGTTCTCGCTCGCCCGCCAGTTCCTGGTCCAGGCACGGCTCGGCCTGGTGGCCGTGGTCCCGGCGATGACGCTCCAACCAGTGCATCCCGCGGCTGCCGCGACGCTCCTGGCCGAGGTGGTCCACGCCGGCCCACCGCCCGCCACGCCCCCTGCGCGCCACCGACTGGCCGGCGAGGAGCAACTGAGCGCCGCGGTGATGGCCCGGGCGCTCGCGGCACGGACTCAGCCGGGCCTCAGGGTCCTGGGTGCCCCCTTCCCCCTGAGCACGAGCTTCCGCGACCGGGCACTCCTCCCCCGCGGCGAGGTCCGCACCGATCCGCGACGCTTCGCCGACTGGCTCACCGAGCTGTCCTGAGAAGCCCCGGAGCCGTCGCGCTCAGCCGGCCTCGACACTGCTCGCCAGCACCTCGACCAGCTCGGCGGGCGTGGACCACATCGGCCAGTGCCCGGTCGGTAGATTCACGTAGGTCAGCGCTCGGTAGTCCGGCAGCGCCGCCAGGAACGACACCCCTTGCTCGGCATAGCTGCGGAACTCGTGGCTCGGGAACGACGTGCAGATCACCGTCGCCGGCACGTCGTGCCGGGCATCGTTGGTCAGCTCGACCGGCGTGCTCACGACCAGCCCGGGTTCGGGCACGGCCCGCTCCTGGAAGGTCGTCAGCTGCGCGTCGGTGAGGCCGCGCATCGAGCCCTGCTCCAGCTCGTCGTCATAGCGGTCCGAGAGCAGCAGCGCCTCCCCCGCGAAGTCGGCGTCCATCGCGGCGCCGGGCGCCGAGGGCGCGGTGTCGACCCACACGACGTGATCCACCAGCTCGGGCCGCTGGTCCAGCACCAGCGTCGCCGGGATCGCCGCACCGCTGTGCGCGACCAGCACCCGCCGGTCCGCCGCGGCGTCCAGCGCCGCGACGATCGCATCGGCCTGGTCCTGCGGCGTCACGCCCGCCCGCCCCGTGTCGTCACTCCCCCGCCCCGGCAGGGTCAGCGCGGCCACGGCATACCCCCGTTGCGTGAGCAGGCGGCCCACCTCCTCCCACGCCCACGCGCCCAACCAGAATCCCGGCACCAGCACCATCTGAGTCGTCATGGGGCCAGCCTCGCACCTGCGACGGACAGTCCCCGTCCGCGACCGGCAGACGCCCCAAAATCGCGCACCTCGCCACCCGCCAGGTGCGAGAAACGTCGGATGGACCCCGGCCCAAGCGTGCTGCTGGTTAAGGGCGAGAGCGACCAACGTGGCGCACGCCGCCGAGGTCATCGCCGCGGGCACCCGACGGGTGGGCGTTTTCGTCGACCACGCCGAGGTCGTGATGGTCCGGCGCCGGCTGGGGCACGCCGGCTGGGCGGATGCCGAGCTCTTCGGCCCCCGCCCGCCCGGACCGCCCCTCCCCTGGCGGCCGCGCTGCGCTGGGCGGTGCAGCCTGCGACGGGGGCCCGGGCTGACTAGGCTTTCGTCATGGCCACCATCTTCACCAAGATCATCGAGGGCGACATCCCTGGCCACGTCGTGTGGAGCGACGAGGTCTGCGCCGCCTTCCTCGACATCGAGCCCCTGACCCCTGGCCATGTGCTGGTCGTGCCGCGCGAGGAGATCGACCACTGGGTCGACCTGCCGCGGGCGACGCTGGCCCACCTCATGGAGGTCTCCGCCACGATCGGCCGTGCCCAGCAGAAGGTCTTCGGCTCCGAGCGGGTCGGCATGATCGTCCAGGGCTTCGAGGTGCCGCACGCGCACCTCCACGTCTTCCCGACCTCCGACCCCGACGACTTCGACCTCACCCGCAAGGGACCGCGCGACCAGCAGGACCTCGACGCCGACGCGGCCGCACTGCGCGAGGCGCTCGGCCCGGCCTGAGGACACGCCGCCGCGACAGCCCGCGCACCCACCCGGGGCCTGGGACAGTGGAGCCATGGGCTCCAGCGCCTCCGAGGACGACTATCACCGCGAGGTCGACGATCCCTGGGACGGCGATCGCTTCGCCGTCACCGGGCCGGTCGAGGCGCACGGTCGGGGCCTGGACTTCGGCCTGCTGCTCCTGCGCCTGGCCACCCTGCCGCTCATCGCCCGCGGGGCCCATGCCGCCGTCGACATGCCCGCCTTCACCGAGGAGGTGGGCAGCAACGTCATCGGCGGTCAGGCCCCCGACGTCGTCGCCTGGGTCGTCATGCTCGCCCTCGTCGGGCTCCCCGTGCTCCTGGCCGTCGGCCTCTTCACCCGGCCGGCGGCTTTCCTGCTCGCCGCGCTCATGGCGGCCATCTGGGTGTTCATGGTCTATCTGCGCCTCGACTACGCGCTGCTGACCGACGAGGGGTCGCTCACCGGGGAGAGCGCGCTGCTCTATCTCGGCCTGGCGCTCCCCCTCGCCTTCACCGGAGCCGGTCGGCTGTCGGTCGACAGCCTCCGCACCGGCGGGCGTCCCTGACCGCACCGCGACGTCAGCCGCACCCCTCTAGGCTGGCCCGGTGCAGTGCGACTACTTCGACGCCGGGGTCTGTCGCTCGTGCACGCTCATGGGCCAGGGGTATGCCGCGCAGCTGACCGACAAGCAGGCTGCTGTCGCCGCGGTGCTGGCGGCTCGCGTCGCGCCGCGGGCCTGGGACGCTCCGGTGGCGAGCGAGGAGTCGAGCTTCCGCAACAAGGCCAAGCTCGTGGTCGGCGGTCGTCGGGGTGCGCCGACCGTCGGGATCCTGGATGCGGCGGGCCAGGGCGTCGACCTGCGTCACTGCGGCATTCACGAGCCCGGGCTGCGCGACGCCGTCGCCTCGCTGGCGGTGCTGCTGGCCGACTCCGGGCTGACGCCCTACGACGTCCCGACGCGGCAGGGCGAGCTCAAGCACATCCTGCTCACCCACTCCCCCGACGGCGAGCTGATGACTCGCTTCGTGCTCCGCTCCCCCGGCCAGCGGCGCCGGGTCGAGGAGCTGCTGGCGCGCGCCCGCGTCGACCTCGTCGGCGCGCGCCTGAGGGTCGCGAGCCTCAACCTGCAGCCGGAGCACAAGGCCGTGCTCGAGGGCGACGACGAGGAGCTGCTCACCGACGACGGCACGCTCCTGATGCGGGTCGGCGGACTGACGCTGCACCTCGGCACCCGCAGCTTCTTCCAGACCAACACGGCCGTCGCCGCCCGGCTCTACCGCCAGGTCTCGGACTGGGTGGAGGGCGCCGGCCCCGACCGCGTCTGGGATCTCTACTGCGGCGTCGGGGGCTTCGCGCTGCATACCTCCAGCCCGGGTCGATCCGTGACCGGGGTCGAGGTGTCGCCGGAGGCGATCCGCAGCGCCCGGCGCAGCGCGAGCGAGACCGGTCTGGGCGACACCACGTTCGTCGCCAGCGACGCGACCCGGTATGCCGTGACCGCGGCCGCCGCCGACCGTCCGGACCTGCTCGTGGTCAACCCGCCGCGCCGGGGCCTGGGCGCCGAGCTCGCAGGCTGGATCGAGGGATCGCGGGTCCCCCACGTGGTCTACTCCAGCTGCTCGGCGACGAGTCTCGCGCGCGACCTGGCGCAGATGCCGTCCTACGGCGTCGCGCAGGCCCGGCTGTTCGACATGTTTCCGCAGACCCGGCACCACGAGGTGGCCGTGCTGCTGGCGCGCGACTGACCAGGGCTGCGCCGCCGCGTCCGGCCCTGTCCTACCCGAGGGCAGCCATCGCCGCGTCGTAGTCCGGCTCCTGGGCGATCTCCGGCACCAGCTCGGTGTGGACGACCTTTCCCTCCTCGTCCAGGACCACGACGGCACGGGCGAGCAGCCCGGCCATCGGGCTGTCGGCCAGGGTTAGCCCGTAGTCCTGCCCGAAGGTGCTCCGGAAGGCCGACCCGGTCACGACGTGCTCGATCCCCTCGGCCCCGCAGAAGCGGGCCTGGGCGAACGGCAGGTCCTCGCTGACGCAGACGACGGTGGTCCCTTCCAGCCCGGCTGCGAGCTCGTTGAAGCGTCGCACGGACGCGGCGCAGGTCCCGGTGTCCAGGCTGGGAAAGATGTTGAGGACGACCCGCCGGCCTCGGAGGTCTTGGCTCGCGAGGTCACTGAGATCGCTCGCGGCCAGGCGGAAGTCCGGGGCGGTCGAGCCCTCGGCGGGCACCTCTCCGGTGGTCGAGACGGGGTTTCCCGTGAGCGCAGTGGTGGCCATGGGCCCTGTCTATCACCTGTCTCCCGAGGAGCCGCACTCCCTCTGACATGATGGTGGCGCACCATCCCCCGACGATGAGGAAGATGAGCCGACATGCCCAACACCTTCGAGGCGGTGCCCCACGCGGGGCACGAGCGCAGCACGGCCTTCCTCGAGGTCTCCGACCCCGCCCAGCGGCTGGAGTCCTACATGGAGGAGGCCCAGCTGCACCGCGGCTCGCTGCGGGAGCAGAACGGCTACGTCATCCCCTTCCGCGAGGGCGGTCAGGTCAAGATCACCGTCCACGAGCAGGAGGGTGAGCGCCCGGCGGGGCTGCGCTTCGAGGTCGACGCCCCGACGCAGGAGCGACGCACCTACATCGAGGACGACGTCAACGAGCAGGTCGGTGAGCGTCGCCTCGACTGGACGCGCGAGTAGCGGCTGGACCCGCGAAGAGCGGCTGAGCGCGCGAGGAGCAGCTCACCGCGTCACCGCGGTCTCGCCCGCCGCGGTGCCGATCCGGTCGAGGACGTCCTCCAGCTGCGCGCGCGAGCCGGCGTTCCACGGCATCCTCGACAGCACCTGGCCCATGGCGCAGGTGTCGCTCAGCGCCGCGAAGGTCAGCCCTCCACCGATGCCGCCGGCCACCCACTTGGCCTTCGGAAGCACAGCGCTGGCGAGCACCGAGGTCAGCACGATGCCGCCGGCGACGAGGCGCACCTGACGCTCCATCTCCCACGGCCCGTCGGTCTGACGCAGCTCGCCTCCGGCCGCGGCCCAGGACTGCACCCCGCCCTCGAGGACGTGCAGCCCCTCACCACCGATCCGCGCGAGCGCGTCCGCGGCCGTGCTCGAGCGGACGCCCGAACGGCATACCAGGACGACGGCGGCACCCTCACCGAGGTGGTCGGCGACGGCCTGGACGTGCTCCTGCAGCAGGGTCAGCGGGATGTTGAACGACCCGGGGAGGTGTCCGGCCGCGAACTCGCCGGGGGTGCGCACGTCGAGCACGCGGATGGCCGCGTCCTGCTCGAGCCACGCCCGCGCCTCTGCGGCGGACAGGGCGACGGGATGGGTGGTGGCAGTCATGGTCACGGGGTTCTCCTTGTCAGGGGCGCGGTGCAGGTCAGCACCGGCGGCAGGGGGTAGGCAGTCTTTCCCGGAGTCCGGGAATGGCCTCTCGGGGGGCGGGACAGGGGTCCGCCTCCGACGAGGGGGTCAGGGGTGAGTCAGGCGTCGGTCAGGGGCAGGCCGGCCTCCGAGGCGTGGTCGAAGCCGTCGTCGACGGCCACGACCCGGCGGCCACCGGCAGCCGCGAGGACGGACGCGGCGACGGAGGCACGATACCCGCCGGCGCAGTGCACCCACACCTCACCGCCCGGCACCTCGGCGATCCGCCCGACCATGTCCCCCAGGGGGATGTTGAGGGCGCCCTCGATGTGCCCGGCGGCGTGCTCGGCGGGGTTGCGCACGTCGAGCACGGTGACGGGTCGGTGGTGACGCACCTGCGCGAGGTCCGCGAAGGTCCCTCGGGGCAGGCTCGCCAGCTCACCGTCGGTCCACTCCTGCGGCTCGCCCGTCGCCTGGCCCGCGAGCTCGTCGATCCCGATCCGCACCAGCTCGCGCTGGGCCTGCGCCACCTGGTCAACTGTGTCGCCGAGCAGCGTGATGGAAGATCCCCACGGGAGCACCCAGCCGAGCCAGGTGGAGAACTGACCGTCGAGCCCGATGTTGACGGTGCCGGGGACGTGGGCGGCCGAGTAGGCCTGCCGGTTGCGCAGGTCGACGACCCACTCCCCCGCGAGCAGCCGCTCCCGGAGCACGTCCTTGTCGGCCGCCGACGGGAGGTCGAGGCTGACCGGCCCCGGACCGGCCGCGTTGGCGGGCCCCATGTGGGCGTAGTAGGCCGGATAGACGTCCAGGCCGTCGAGGATCTCCCGCACGTAGTCGTCCCTCGACTGCCGCAGCACCGGGTTGTGGGAGCGCTCCTGACCGATCGTCGACACGTCGCCGTCGGCCTGGGTGGACGAGCAGAAGGAGCCGAAGCCGTGGGTCGGCATGACGCGGGTGGCGTCCGGCAGCTCGTCGGCCAGCCGGTGCGCGGAGGCGTGCTGGTGGCCGGCCAGGCTCTCGGCGTGCTCCTCGCCGAGCAGGTCCGGGCGGCCGGTCGAGCCGAAGAGCAGGGATCCGCCGGTGAAGACGACCGGGTGCTCCCCCTCCAGCGCGTAGGACAGGTGGGTGAAGGTGTGGCCCGGCGTATGGATCGGGCGCAGCCGGAGCGTCGGGGACACCTCGACCACCTCGCCGTCACGGACCGGCTCCCGCTCGAAGGACACCTCGTCGTCGGCGTTCACGTGGTATGCCGCACCCGTCGCCTGCGCGAGGGCGAGCCCCCCGGTCACGTAGTCGTTGTGGATATGGGTCTCGAAGACGTGGGTGATGCGGACCCCGTGCTCCTCGGCCAGCGCGAGCATCCGGTCGATGTCACGCTGCGGGTCGACGACGAAAGCCACCTCGCCGTCGTGCACCAGATAGCTCCGGTCCCCCAGCGACGGCGTCTCGAGGACGTGCACCGAAGGTGCGGTCCGCCACTCCGGGTCCGGCGAGGCCTGGCTGGCTGAGCGTGTCTGCATACCCCCCAGGGTATCAAAGTCTCGTTCCTATGCCCCCGGGGGTACCCTGATGAGGTGGAACTCTCGCCCGACTCGGTCCGTCCCTCGATCACCCGGCTCCGCCGCGCCCACGGGCAGCTGGCGGCGGTCATCAGGATGCTCGAGGAGGGGCGCGAGTGCGAGGACGTCGTCACCCAGCTGGCCGCCGTGAGCAAGGCGCTGGACCGCGCCGGCTACAGCATCATCGCGACCGGGCTGCGCCAGTGCATGGACGAGGCGGACGGCGAGGTGGACGTGGCCAAGATGGAGAAGCTCTTCCTCTCCCTCGCCTGAGCGCTCACTCGAAGGGCGACGGGTCTCCCGCTCCCACCCGGACCACCTCGGCATACCCCTCGGACAGATCGACGACGGTCGTCGGCGCGTGACCCGTCTGGTCGCCATCCACGACGACGTCCACCGCGTGGTCGAGCCGCTCCTTGACCTCCCAGCCGTAGCCGAGCGGCTCCTCCTCCCCCGGCAGCAGCAGCGTGCTCGTGAGCAGCGGCTCACCCATCTCCGAGAGCAGCGCCCGGCAGATCGGCGTGTCGGGGATGCGCACCCCGACTGTCTTCTTCTTGGGGTGCAGCAGCCGCTTGGGCACCTCCTTGGTGGCCGGGAGGATAAAGGTGTAGGAGCCCGGCGTCGCGGCCTTCACGGCACGGAAGACCGCGTTGTCCAGGTGTACGAACTGGCCCAGCTGGGCGAAGTCGGCGCACATCAGGGTGAAGTGGTGCCGCTCGTCGACCCGACGGATTGCGACGATCCGGGCCTTGGCGTCGGGATCACCCAGCCGTGCCCCCAGGCTGTAGCAGGCGTCCGTGGGGAAGGCCACCAGACCGCCGTCGTGCAGCGACGCCGCCACCTGCTGCACCAGCCGCGGCTGCGGATCGACCGGATGGATGTCGAGGAAGCGCGCCATGCCCCCGACTCTAGCCACCGGGACTAGCGGGGGGCGAGGAAGTGTCGCAGGGTCGCGGTGAAGGCCTCCGGCTGCTCGGAATGCACCCAGTGGCCGGCGTCCTTGATCGTCACCTGGACGGTCCGCGGGAAGAGCTGGCGCATGACCTGCTCGTCGGCCTCGCCGACGTAGGGCGAGTCCGCGCCGGCGATCCACAGCACCCGCCCCTCGAAGCGGCGACCCTCGTGGGGGACGTCGCCCATGACGGCCCCGAGATCGCGGCGCAGCAGCTCGAGGTTCGGCTGCCAGGCGAAGCCGCCCTCACCGTCGCGCCGCAGGTTCTGCAGCAGGAAGCCGCGCAGCGTCTGCGACGACACGTCCTGCGCCAGCCGCTGGTGCGCCTCGCGGTGGCTCGTCAGCGTCGACAAGTCGATCCGGTGCAGGGAGTCGAGCAGGTGCTCGAAGTTGCTGCCGTCGGCCGATCCGGTCGGGCTGATGTCGACCACGACGAGCCGGTCGAGCAGCTCCGGCGCCTGCAGGGCCGCCGTCATGGCGATCTTTCCGCCCATCGAGTGCCCGACCAGCTGGACCGGCGACTCCTCGGCACCGAGCGCCCGCAGCTGCTGCACCACGAGGTCGGCAGCCGTGCCGTAGTCGAAGGCCTGGGTCCACGGCGAGGATCCGTGGTCGGGCATGTCCAGCAGGACGCACCGGAAGTCCGGCTGCAGCCCCTTGGCGATCCCGGTGAAGTTGCGGCCTCGCCCGAGGAGGCCGTGGCAGAAGACCACCACCGGGCCATCGTCACCGACGACGGTCTGGGCGAGCGGGCCGGTGGCGGGCGTGGCGGCAGTCACGGCGGCCACCCTAGCCGCCACGCACCGGCAGGCGGCCTCTGCCGCCGGTCAGCGGGCCGGCGTGGCCGTCACCGGCTTGCGCATCGCCGCCGTCTGGTGCTTGAGCGTGAAGCCCAGCCGTTCGTAGAGGCGCGTCGCGCCCGTCGGGCTCTCGGAGTCCACGTCGAGCTCGATGACGTCGTAGTCACCGGACGCCGCCGCGAGCCCGATCGTCCGCGCCAGGGCGGCCGCCGCGATCCCACGGCCACGGGCCTGGGCGATGGTGCCGAGGATCGCGACGTAGGCCTCACGATCCACCCACTGCGCGCCCAACACGTAGGCCAGCACCTGCCCGTCCAGGTCGCCGCCGCGCCCCACCGCGATCGTCGAGATGGCGGGGCGCGCGCTGCGTGACACCCAGCGCTCGTGCCACCGCTGCGCGTCGCTCTCCCCCGAGCCCCAGTGGTCGCGGAAGGCGGCATTGTGCGCCCGCCGCACCGGCTCCTCGTCCTCGTCCATCGGCGTGCGGAGCTCGACGCCCTCGGGCTCGGTCACCACCGGTGGTGCCGAGAGGTCGCGCCCGAGCAGGTTGAAGTAGCGCACCACGGCATACCCGTGATCGCCCAACAGCTCGCGCGACCCCGAGCCGTCCAGCCCGCCGCCGGCCGAGAGATAGGCGCCCTGGCCCGGGTGTCGCTGCTTCAGCAGCTCACGGGCACGCGTCTCCAGCCGCTCCAGGAGGGCGGTGCCGAGGCCGCGGCCCCGGTGGTCGGCATGGACGCCGCCGTCGAGGTAGGCCCGTGCCGTGCCCTCGTGGTCGGTGGTCTCGGGGACGGCCAGGGCGCCGTAACCCACGAGGGTGTCACCCGCCCACACGGCCCAGGTGTCCTGCGCCGGGTCGGTCCCCGGACCGCGCAACTCCTCGAGCAGGTCCTCGGCGGAGTAGAAGTCCTCCGTGCCGTCGACGACCGCGAGGTGGTTGACCAGCTCCGCCCACGCCTGCACGTCGTCCTCGGTGATCGGGCTCCAGCGGTATGCCGTCCGCTCCCCCTCGACGGGCTCGGTCACCGCCGACGTCGGTGCCGGTCGGGTGTCCTGCTCCTGCTGCGTCTGCTCGTCCACGCCCTCAAGATGCCACAGGCCCCCGACAGACCACCATCAGTTTCCGGCGACCCATCTGTCACCATGTCCCCCATGCGTGACCTGTGGCACTACATCGGCATCACCCCTGCGGGGGCGGTCGCGGTGCTGCTCAGCACGATCACCATCTACTTCGTCTTCGGCGCCGTGCTGCGGCTGTGGGGGCAACGCCTCTACTCCAGCCCGCGCAGCCTCGACCTGGCGATCGTCACCGTCCTCGGCGCGATCGTGGGCCGCTCCACGATGGGGCACGTCCCGACGCTCACCGGCGGGCTGATCGCCCTGGGGACGCTGGCCATGCTCGAGGTCCTCTTCCGCAACCTGCGCCGGTTGCCGCTCCCCCAGCTCGACGAGCAGTCCCGCGCCCGGGCAGTCGTGCTGGTGGCCGCCGGCAAGGTGCAGACCGACACGCTGCGGACCTACGGTCTGACGATGCCCATGCTCTGGAGCTCGCTGCGCCAGGCCGGGATCAGCCACCTCACCCAGGCCGCCCTGGTCGTGCTCGAACCCAACGGCCAGATCTCCGTGGTGCGGGCGGGACAGCCGATCCACCCCCGCGCGCTGCTCGGCGTCAAGGGGGCCCACCGGGTGCAGGAGCACCTGCGCGACGCCGGGCACCTGCATACCGGCCCCTCGGAGCAGCCCCGCGCCACACCCCCCTCGGCCGCGTCGGGCGAGCGCTCACCGCGCAGCGTGCCGGCGCCCGGTCAGGACGTAGCCGACGAGTCCGGCCAGGACCAGCAGGAGCCCACCGGTGACCGCGGCGAGCGGCAGTGACCCGGCGAGCCCCAGGCACCCCACCAGCCCGATGACCGGCACGATGACCCCTGCACGCCGCTCCTCCGCGCGGGCCAGGCCCAGCGCGGCGGCGTTGGCCACGGCGTAGTAGAGCAGCACCCCGAAGCTCGAGAACGCGATCGCGCCGCGCAGGTCGGCGACCAGCACGACCGCCAGCACGACGCCCCCGACCGCGAGCTCGGCGATCCTCGGCACCCGGCCCGGTCCGGCCAGCCGCGACAGCACCCGCGGCAGCCGACCGTCACGCGCCATGGCCACCGTGGTGCGCGAGATCCCCAGCACGAGGTTGAGCAATGCGCCCAGCGCGGCCAGACCGGCCGCCAGCCGCACCAACCACACCCAGCCCCCGTCGCCCCAGGCCACGGCCGCCGTCCGTGCCACCGCGTCCGTCGACCCCGCCAGGTCGTCGACCCCGAGCACGCGCAGCACGCTGATGCCGACGAGCAGGTAGAGCACGAGGACCGAGCCCAGCGCGATGACCACGGCGCGGGGTATGACGCGGGCCGGGTCCCGCACCTCCTCCCCCAGGGTGGCGATCCGGGCATACCCCGCGAAGGCGAAGAAGAGCAGAGCCGCGCTCTGCAGGATCCCGGTCGGATCCGACCCGGCTCCGACGAGGACCAGCCCCTCGAGCGACACGGCCGCAGCGCTCCCCGGCCACCAGGCGGCGACCACGACGCCCAGCAGGACGGCGCCGACGACGGTCAGGACCACGCGGGTCACCCCGGCGGAGCGTCGGACACCGCACAGGTTCAGGCCGGTGACGGCCAGGACCGAGACCACGGCAGCCACCCGCTCGGCCCCGGGCGCGAGATAGGCTGCCGCGGTCATGGCCATCGCCGCGCAGGACGCGCGGGGCCCTAGACCGCGAAGACCCCCGCCCCCACCATGGCCCCCAGGCCGACGGTGACGGCGTCGGGCAGGCCCAGTGTTCGGCGCAGGGTGTCGCCGTCCATGTCTCCTCAGAAGGGCTCTGATGCCGCGGTTGCCAGCGCCGGAGGACTCAGCTGATCTCGAAGAAGACCGGCGTCGGCAGCGCCACGGTGCGGGACACCGTGCAGAGCCGGTCGCGCGACATGGCCACGGCCTCGGGCAGCCGCTCCCTCGCGGCGTCGCCGTCCACCCCCTCGGGGAAGGTGACCTGGACGGTCACGGTGACCGGGCCCAGGTGGTTGCCGTCCTCGTCGCGGAGCTTGTCCGCCGCGGCCGAGATCTCGAACGAGGTCGGCTCGGCCTTGCGGGAGGTGAGCAGATCGACGTCGATCCCGGAGCAGCCGGCGACCCCCACGAGGAGCAGCTCGACCGGGGTGAAGGCGTCACCGGCGGGTCCGGCGCCGCTGCCCACGGGGATCGTGCCCCCGCGCGCGTTGCGCGCCTCGAACTGCCCGGGCCCGGTGCGGGTGAGGGACACGGTACGCTGCGGGTCGTCGGCCATAGCCCGTAGTGTGCCAGGGATGAGCGACGAGACGACCGAGATCCCCGGCCCGGCCATCCCACCCCACCACCTGATCCTCATCCGCCACGGGCAGACCGAATGGTCCAAGTCCGGCCAGCACACCGGGCTCACCGACCTCCCCCTCCTGCCCGAGGGCGAGGAGGCGGCTGCGGGCCTGCGGCAGGTGCTGGCCGACCGCACCTTCGCCCACGTGCGTTGCTCGCCCTTGCAGCGGGCACGGCATACCGCAGAGCTGGCAGGCCTGAGCATCGACGAGATCGACGACGACCTGCGCGAGTGGGACTACGGCGGCTACGAGGGCCGCAGCACCCCGGAGATCCGGGCCGAGCTCGGCTACCGGTGGAACGTCTTCCACCACCAGATCATCCCGGGTGACACCCCGGGTGAGACGGTGGAGCAGGTCGCGGCCCGCGCCAGCGTCGTGCTGGAGCGGGTCTGGCCCCACCTGTTCGACGGTGACGTGGCGCTGGTCGGGCATGGGCACGCGCTGCGGATCCTCACCAGCGTCTACCTGCGCCAGGCGCCGCGCTTCGGGCAGCACCTGACCTTCGAGGTCGGCTCGGTCGCCGTCCTGGGCCACCACCGTGAGCAGCCGACGCTCGAGGCCTGGAACCAGCGCTAGGTGGAGGCGGAGGAAGGACCGTCGCTCGCGACCTCCACCGTCGGCACCTCCCAGGTGTGCACGGGGAGGTTGTCCTCGGAGTGGTCGAGGTAGTGGTCGAACATCCGCCGCAGCGCCTCGTCGCGGGAGTGCCCCGCGTCCTCGTAGGCCTCGGTGACCGCGACCTGCCAGCTGGCGCCGTTGGTCCCCGCCCGGCAGCGGCCCTCGATGATCGAGAGGTAGTGGTGGCGCACCTCGCGCCGTAGACCCAGGGCGGCGAGCCCGTCGTCGGCGACCGAGAGCAGGTGGTCGGCGATGAGCTCGACGGCCGGGATGCGCCCCAGCCCAGGCCACTTCTGCGTCGCCGTGATCCCGTGCTTGGAGGCGTCCCAGAAGTTCTTGTCGGCGTCGGCGAAGGACATCTTGGTCCAGATCGGCCGCCCGCTGGTGGTGAAGGCCTCGAGCAGTCCGTAGTAGAAGCAGGCGTTGGCGACCATGTCGACGACGGTCGGGCCGGCGGGGAGCACGCGGTTCTCCACCCGCAGGTGCGGCACGCCTTGGCTGGTGTCGTAGATCGGCCGGTTCCAGCGCCATACCGTGCCGTTGTGCAGCTTGAGGTCGGACAGCTGCGGCACACCACCGGCCGCGAGCACCGCCTGGGCGTCCTCGTCGGAGGTCTCGGGCAGCAACGCCGGGAAGGAGCGGACGTTCTCCTCGAAGAGGTCGAAGATCGAGGTGATCCAGGCCCGCCCGAAGTAGGCCCGGGGGCGCACGCCCTGGTGCTTGAGCTCGATGGAGCGGGTGTCGGTCATCTGGGTGAACAGCGGGATCCGCGTCTCGGCCCACAGCCGCTTGCCGAACAGGTAGGGCGAATTGGCGCCGACCGCGATCTGCAGGCCGGAGATCACCGACGCGGCATTCCAGTAGACCGGGAAGTCCTGTGGCGTCACCTGCTGGTGCAGCTGCACCGAGGTGCAGCCGGAGAGTGGTCCGATGGTGTCGTGATAGCTCGACACCGACTCCCCCGTCGGCCCCTCGATCTCCAGCTCGAAGCCCTCGCCGCGCTCCCGGATGAGCGAGTCGTTGAGGGCGGCGTAGCGCACGCCGTCCGAGAGCCACGGCTCGTCGAAGAGCTCGGCCGACAGCGTCGGGATGATCCCGGTGGCCGCCACCCGGGCCGAACGGCTGCGCGCCGCGTCACCGGCGCGGCGCAGGGACTGCGCCAGCCATCGCTCCAGGCGCACCGCCTGGTCGCCGGCCATCGGCCGGGGCGGGACGTTCATCTCGATGTTGTAGCGCCCGACCTCGGTCTGGAAGTCCTCCTCATCGAGCTCGTCGAGGATCTCCCGGTTGCGCATGGCCGGCGCGAGAGAGCCCTCCTCAATGAGGTTGAGCTCGATCTCCAGCCCCATCTGCGGACGGGTGAAGTCGAAGCGGCTGCCCTCCAGCATCTGCTCGAAGCAGTCGAGGTCGCTGCGGACCTTCTGTCGGAACGCCAGACGCTGCTCCCGCGTGAACTCGCTACGACTCACCTCTTGGCCCATGCCGGAATCCTCACACACTGTGGCCTGGCTCACCACCAGGTGCCCCGCGCGCCGCGGACCGAGCCTGGCGCGAGGTCAGCCCGATGGCCCCGCCGCGGCCCCGGGTGGCTCAGGCGCCGTCGTCCTCGAAGGCCTCCGGCGGCGGGCACGCGCAGACCAGGTTGCGGTCGCCGTAGACCCCGTCGATCCGGCGCACCGGCGGCCAGTACTTGCGGTCGGCGCGCACGCCGGGCGGGTAGGCGGCGGTCATCCGGTCGTAGTCGTGCTCCCACTCCCCCGCCAGGGCCAGCGCGGTATGCGGCGCGCCGCGCAGGACGCTGCGCTCCACGCCGTCCTCGGCAGCCTGGTCCATCTCGGCGCGGATCGCGATCATCGCGTCGATGAACCGGTCGATCTCCTCCTTGTCCTCGGACTCGGTCGGCTCGACCATGAGGGTGCCCGCGACCGGGAACGACATGGTCGGGGCGT
Source organism: Serinicoccus sp. JS2-9 (assembly GCF_059025165.1). NCBI lineage: Bacteria > Bacillati > Actinomycetota > Actinomycetes > Micrococcales > Ornithinimicrobiaceae > Serinicoccus > Serinicoccus sp. JS2-9. The sequence goes on along the minus strand of NZ_CM180091.1, from coordinate 2,529,706 downwards.
GGAAGCCGTAGTCGATGAGCCGCTTGGCTACGTCGTCGACGGTGACCCCCGTGCTCTTGGTGAGGCCCCTCAGGTCGAGGATGCACTCGTGCGCGACCAGCCCGTGGTCGCCGGTGTAGAGGACCGGGAAGTGCTCGTGGAGCCGCGCGGCGATGTAGTTGGCCGACAGCACCGCGACCTGCCCGGACCGGGTCAGGCCCGCACCGCCCATGAGCCGGATGTAGGCCCACGGGATCTGCAGGATGCCGGCCGAGCCGAAGGGGGCGGCCGAGATCGGCCCCGGCCCGGTCTCCGGCCCCGCTTCGGGATCGAGCGGGTGATTGGGCAGGTAGGGCGCGAGGTGGGAACGGACGCCGATCGGACCGACGCCCGGCCCCCCGCCGCCGTGCGGGATGGTGAAGGTCTTGTGCAGGTTGAGGTGGCTGACGTCACCGCCGAACTCACCGGGCCGGGCGATCCCCAGCAGCGCGTTGAGGTTGGCGCCGTCGACGTAGACCTGGCCGCCGGCCTCGTGCACGAGCTCGCACAGCTCGGTGATCGTCTCCTCGTAGACCCCGTGCGTGGAGGGGTAGGTCACCATGATCGCCGCGAGCTGGTCGCGGTGGGTGTCGATCTTGGCGCGCAGGTCCTCGAGGTCGACCTCACCTTCGGCGGTGCTCTTGACGACGACCACCTTGAGGCCCGCCATGACCGCGCTGGCCGCGTTGGTGCCGTGGGCACTCGCGGGGATGAGGCAGATCGTGCGCTGGTCGTCCCCGCGGTCCAGGTGGTACTTCCGGATGGCCAGCAGCCCCGCGAACTCGCCCTGGGCGCCGGCGTTGGGCTGGAGCGACACCTCGTCGTAGCCGGTGATCTCGACCAGCCAGGCGCACAGCTGGTCGATGAGCTCGCGGTATCCCGCGCTCTGGTCGGCCGGGGCGAAGGGGTGCAGGGTGCCGAACTCGGGCCAGGTCACCGACTCCATCGCCGTGGTCGGGTTGAGCTTCATGGTGCAGGAGCCGAGCGGGATCATGCCGCGGTCCAGCGCGTAGTCCTTGTCCGACAGGGAGCGCAGATAGCGCAGCAGCGCCGTCTCGCTGCGGTGGCTGGAGAAGACCGGATGCGTCAGGTATGCCTCGTCCTCGGTGCGAGCGAGCGAGCCCCAGTCCGGCTCGGTGGGCTCGACGTCGGGCACCGCGGCCGCGTCCAGGCCGAAGGCCTCGGCCACCGCCGTCAGCTCGGCCGCGGTCGTGAGCTCATCGGTCGACAGCAGCACCGTGTCGTCGTCGACCCGCCACAGGTTGATGCCCCGCTCCAGCGCGCCCGCGAGCACCTCGCCCGCGCGCCCCGGCACGCGCACCGTGAGCGTGTCGAAGTAGGTGTCGACGGCGAGCTCCAGGCCAGCCCCGGTCAGCGCCGTGGCGAGGGCGCGGGCCGCGCCGTGCACCTGGAGCGCGATCCGACGCAGCCCGTCGGGCCCGTGCCAGACGGCATACATCGACGCCATGACGGCGAGCAGGACCTGGGCGGTGCAGATGTTGGAGGTCGCCTTCTCGCGACGGATGTGCTGCTCCCGGGTCTGCAGCGCCAGCCGGTAGGCCTGGGCGCCGTCGACGTCCTTGGAGACCCCGACGAGGCGACCGGGCAGCGTGCGCTCCAGCCCCTCACGGACGGCCAGATAGCCCGCGTGCGGGCCGCCGAAGCCCAGGGGCACCCCCAGCCGCTGGGTGCTGCCCACGGCGACGTCGGCACCCCAGCGCGCGGGCGGCGCGAGCAGCGTGAGCGCGAGCAGGTCGGCCGCCGCGGTGACCAGGGCCCCTGCCGCGTGGGCGGCCTCGGTCAGCGAGGTCCAGTCGCGGATCTGCCCGTCCGCACCCGGATACTGCACGATCACGCCGAAGACGTCGCGGTCACCGGCGGCGGCGCGCAACGACCGCTCGTCGGCGACGCCCGTCAGGTCCGCCGCGACGACGTCCCAGCCGACCGCCTCGGCGCGGGCGGCGATCACCGCGTGCGACTGCGGGAGCAGGTGCTCGTCGAGGAGCAGCACCGCGTCCTGACCCACCTTGCTGGTGCGCCGCATCAGGGCCATCGCCTCGGCCGCCGCCGTGCCCTCGTCGAGCATCGAGGCGCCGGCGATGGCCAGCCCCGTGAGATCGGTGACGACGGTCTGGAAGTTGAGCAGCGCCTCCAGCCGACCCTGGGAGATCTCCGGCTGGTACGGCGTGTAGGCGGTGTACCAGGCCGGGTTCTCCAGCACGCCGCGAAGCACGACCGGCGGCGTCTGGGTGCCGTAGTAACCCAGCCCGATCATCGGCGTCACGACGCGGTTCTTGGCAGCCAAGGAGGCCAGCTCGGCGATGACCGCCTGCTCGCTCGGGGCCGCCTCGATGTCGAGCGGCCGCTCGGAGCGGATCGCGGCCGGAGCGGCCGCCTCGACCAGCGACTCGAGGCTGTCGTAGCCGAGCAGCTCGAGCATCTGGGCGACGTCGTCCTCGCGGGGGCCGACGTGACGGGCGACGAAGTCGGCGTGCGGCTGGCGGGAACTCATGGGTGGCAGGCTCCTTCAGGCAGGTGACGAGAACCTCCCCCTCTGCCGGCCCCGCCGCGGCGGGACGTTCCAGAGTTGCCTGATCCGCGTGGTCCCGGGCGCCTGAGAGCTTGGTGGGGAGTATGCCCCTTCGGCGCCTCGCCGACCGCGGCGAGGACTCTCCCACGCGACGTCGATGGCAGACGCCAATCTAGCAGGGCCCGTCGCCGGCCTCGCGCCCCTCAGGAGGTCTTGCGGGCGCGTCGCCGCAGGGAGAGCTCGTCACCCGGGTGGTCCACGGTGACCACGTCGACGTCGGCACGCTCGCTGGGCAGCTCGGCCAGCTGACCCTCGACCTCGCGCCAGACGCTGCCGACGGCGATGGCGAAGACACCCTGGCCGCCGCGGACGAGGTCGATCACCTCGTCGTCGCTGGTGCACTCGTAGACGCTGGCGCCGTCGCTCATGAGCGTGATGTGGGCCAGGTCCTGCACGCCGCGCTCGCGGAGCGCGTTGACGGCGATCCGGATCTGCTGCAGCGAGATCCCGGTGTCGAGCAGCCGCTTGATGATCTTGAGGACGAGGATGTCCCGGAAGCTGTAGAGCCGCTGCGTGCCGGAGCCGCTGGGGTTGCGCACCGAGGGCTCCACAAGGCCCGTGCGGGCCCAGTAGTCCAGCTGCCGGTAGGTCACGCCGGCCGCGCCACAGGCCGTCGGGCCGCGGTAGCCGATGCCGTCGTCCAGAGCCGCGGTGTCGTCGGTGAAGAGCAGGCCCTGCGAGGGGGCATGGTTCGCGTCGTCTCCGGCGCCGTGGTCCACGGCCCCCGCCCGACCCGTGGTCCCACCGGGTGCGTCTGCGCCAGCCTTCACCGGCCCTCCTCGCTGTTGTGACTCATGTGACTCATGTGTCTGAGGTTCACGAACTGACGGTATGCCGCGACCGACCCTCGGTCACGCCGCCACGCCGAGACTCACTGCTCTTCTCCCTCGCCCTGCTCGTGCTCGAAGTCCTCGGCGGAGACCTGGTCGAGGAACTCCCGGAAGCGCTCCACCTCGTCCTCGTCCTCCACCGCCATCTGGACGCCCACCTCGTCCAGCAGCTCCTCCGTGGTGAGGATGGGGGTGGCCGACCGCAGCGCCAGCGCGATCGCGTCCGACGGCCGCGCCGACAGCACGGTCTCACCGTCGAAGTGCAGCTCGGCGTGGAAGACACCCTCGTGCAACTCGGTGATGTGCACCTTCTCCAGCCGGCGCCCGAGCGCCTCGACCATCGTCACCATGAGGTCGTGGGTGAGAGGACGGGGCGGTTCCACGCCTTGCTGCGCGTAGGCGATCGCCGTCGCTTCGGGGGCGCCGATCCAGATCGGGACATAACGCTGTCCCTCCCGCTCCCGCAGCAGCACGATCGGGCTGTTGTTCGGCATCTCCACCCGGACCCCGAGGACGTCGAGCTCTCTCACCCTCCTCACGGTACCCCGTGCGGGCGCCCTGGCGTCAGGTGGACGGGTGGCCGGGAGCTGGTGCCGGCGCCACCCTCAGCGCGACTGGTTGAGGCCGGAGCGCACGAGCGCCACGTGCAGCGCGAGGCTGTGCGCCAGCAGCTGCGCCTCGGCCTCGGCCGGGTCCGGCCCGGAGGCGCCCCGGGCGCGGCGCCGCCGCAGCGGCTCGAGGAGCTGCTGGGTGAGCCCGACCTCTCGGTCGGCCGCCACCCGGAACAACCGCAGGTGGCGCGCCTCGAGCCCGTATCGGGCCAGGGCCGCCGCGGCCTCGGCCACGTCGATGTCGTCGGCGTGGTGCTTGCCGCTGGAGTCGGTGCGCAGCAGCCCGAACGCCTTGAGCTGGCCGTAGGCGGCGGAGTCCAGGCCGGTCTTCTCACGCAGCTCTGACGGGGAGAGCCGGACCGCGCGGCGACGTCGCAGGGCCGCCGCGCTGAGGTCGCTGACCGGAGCATGCCGACCACTCTGACCCTCCGGATCGTCCCGCTCGGGGGCGGCGGACGGCATACCCTGCGGGTCTGCCCCGGGCGAGGTGAGACCGGGCACGTCCAGACCCTGGTCGAGCCGGTCGAGCGCGTCCTTGATGACCTTGTGCGGCCAGAAGCGGTCGCGCTGCGCGGTGAGGATGAAGCGCAGCCGGGCCACGTCCGCCTCGGAGAAGAGGCGGTAGCCGGAGGCGCGCCGCTCCGGGCTGACCAGGCCCTCCTGCTCGAGGTAGCGGATCTTGGACTGCGTCAGGTCCGGGAAGTCGCCGTGCAGCTGACGCACCACGTCGCCGATCGACATCCCCCCGGTCCCCCCGACCCCCGAGGCGCCCCCGGTCTCCTCGGATGCCGCTGAGGTCACGAGCGACCGCGGTAGTAGACCAGGCGGAACTTGCCGATCTGGACCTCGTCACCCTGGGTCAGCGCGGACTCGTCGATGCGCTGCCGGTTGACGTAGGTGCCGTTGAGCGAGCCGACGTCGCGCACGGCATACCCCTCGCCGTCCTTGACGAAGACGGCGTGCCGACGCGAGACGGTGACGTCGTCGAGGAAGATGTCGCTCTTGGGGTGCCGACCGGAGGAGACCTCGTCGGCGTCGAGCAGGAAGCGGGCGCCGGTGTTGGGGCCGCGGAGCACGATGAGCAGGGCGGTGCCCGGACGCAGCGCGTCCACCGTGCGCTGGTCCTCGGGAGACAGCCGCGGCGCCTCGTCGTCGAAGGTGTACTCCGCCGCGGGCAGGTCGACGCCGCCGGGCAGCCGCGCGGTCGTCGGGTCGGTGCCCCGGTCGTGGTGCTCGCGGTCACGATTCTCGCCACTCACGGTGCGGGCCTCCTGGTGTGCGTCGGTGGTGGACGATGTGGACGACCGGCGGCCCCAGGCCGCCGGTCTCCCCAACTCTACGGCAGACCGCTGACGGACGATGCAGGTCAGCGGGTCGGCCAGCTCAGTCCAGCTGGGCCTGGTAGGTCTCGGCGTCCATGAGGTCGTCCAGGACGGACATGTCGGCGAGTCGGAGCTCATACATCCACCCCTCGCCGTAGCTGTCGGTGTTGACCAGCTCCGGGGTGGCGTCCAGCGCCTCGTTGACGGCCACGACCTCGCCCGCGAGCGGGGCGTAGATGTCGCTCACCGACTTGGTCGACTCCACCTCGCCGCAGGAGTCCCCCGGGGCGACCGAGTCGCCGGCCGACGGGAGGGAGACGTAGACGACGTCGCCGAGCGCATCCTGGGCGTAGGACGTGATGCCCACGCGCACCACCCCGTCGCCGACGTCGCGCACCCACTCGTGGTCACTGGTGTAGCGCAGGTCATCGGGGTACTGCAGGCTGCTCATCGCTCTCCTCGGGGTAACCGGTGCGCCGACGCTCGGACGGCAGTGGCCTGTGCCCGCCCTAGGGAACCTCGGACGAGGGCACAGGCTGAGCGTAACGAGGCTCGATCGGCTCGTGCAACGCCCGCACGACCACCGCGTCCGCCTCCACCACCGAGACGCTCGCCCCGGCTCCCCGCAGGGCGTCGGAGAAGCCGCCGGGGATCGCCATCGCGCCGGCCAGCGTGTGCGAGTCGCCGATCGCCACGATCGTGTAGGGGCTGCCCAAGGGCTCGCCGTCGACGAGGACCTGGCCGTCCGCGTCGGTGGTGACGTAGCTCGAGGCCACGACGCGCACGGACCCGACCTGGATCGCCTCGGCCCCCGCGTCGCGCAGCTCCTGGACACCGTCCAGCAGCATGGTCTGGGTGACGACGGCTCCCCGGTCGTCGACGAGGATGGTGATGCCCGGGCCGGAGACGGGCACCGTGCCCGCGAGGATCTGGTAGGACTGGAGGCGCTCCTGGGCCGCTTCGGCCGCAGCCACGTCGCCCTCGTCCCCGAGCAGCCGCGACCGGTCCTCCTCGAGCTGCTGCACCTCCGAGCGCAGCGAATCCACCCGGCTGGTGACGTCGTCGAGCAGCGCCACGAGCTCGGTCTGCCTCAGCTGCTGCAGGCCTGCCTCCTCGGTGACCCGGACCTGCGCGACGAGGGCGAGGCCGAGGAGGGCGGTGAGGAGCGCGGCGACCAGCTGGCCGCGGTCCGGGTTGAACCGGCGGAAGTCACGCAGCCGCCCCCGCGCCTCCTCGCGTGTCGGCGCGGCGCGACGCCGCAGCCGGGCGAAGCGGCCGACCTTGGGGGGCGGCGTGGGCTCCTCGGGCACCTCGCGGTCCGGGGTGGATCGGTCCGCCACTCAGGCCCCCAGCAGGTGACGCCGGATGGCGGCCACGTTGGAGAAGATGCGCAGCCCGAGCACCACCACGACCCCGGTGGACAGCTGCGCCCCGACGCCCAGCTGGTTGCCCAGGAAGACGATGAGGGCGGCGACGACGACGTTGGAGAGGAAGGAGATGACGAAGACCCGGTCGTTGAAGATGCCCTCGAGGGAGGCCCGCGCGGCACCGAAGACCGCGTCGAGGGCGGCGATGACGGCGATCGGCAGATAGGGCTGCAGCCAGATCGGCACCTCCGGGCTGAGGAACAGGCCGAGGACGATGCCGACCAGCAGACCGATGACGGGGACCATTCAGCGCTCCTCGAGCGGATCGGGGGATGGGAGTCCGGGGGTGGGCTCGCTCCCAGGGTCGAGAGTGGCGACGGCGCCGACGCGCGTGATGAGCCGCTCGGCGGCGCCGATGGTGATCGCGTCGGAGGAGCTCACCTCGGCCTGCAGCCCGAGCTGTTGCCGCAGCTCGGCCAGGTAGGCACCGGTGAGCCCGGAGCTGGTCTCGCGGGCCAGCGCGTCGGGATCGCCGATGGCGCGCACGACGTAGGGCGGCGTGAGGCCGCGGAAGTCGACGATGATCGCCTGGCCGGCGAAGCGGATCGCGGAGGTGCTGGTGAGGCGGTGCTCGTTGATCGAGACGGCCTCCGCCCCCGCGAGCCAGAGCCCGTTGACGACGAGCTGCAGGTCGCGGGCGTTGACCCGCTCCGGGTCCGCCTCCTCCCCCGGCGCGGCATCGGGCACCTGCTCCGCGTCGGCGAGGGTCACCTCCACCCCCGGGCCGCGCACGGCGATGGCGCCGGCCTGCACGGCGGCGGCGGCGATCTGGTCGCCCGTGCCCTCGGTGGCCAGGGCCTGCTGCTCCAGCGCGCCGACCTCCGCCCGCAGCTGCTCGACCAGGAGCCTCTGCTCGTCGCCGACCTCCTGGGCCGCCTCGATGCGGGCGATCACCTGCTCGCGGCCCTCGGCCGCGGCCGGGTCGGGGGTGCGCAGGGTGACGGCCGCCACGGTGCAGATGATGCCGACGACGACCGAGGTGGCGAACATCAGCCAGGTGCGGGTCCCCGAGGACGCGGGCAGACCGGCGGCGACCCGGTCCTCGGCCGCCGAGTGGTAGCCAGGGCCCAGCGGCGGGTCCAGGACCTCGTCCAGCAGCGCCATCGACGCCGCCGGGTTGGGGTCGCGCTCCGCGGTGCCGCGCGGCCACCTCATACGCTCGCCGTCCCTTCGCGCCGCCGTTGCCGCACCATGTGCGCGACCTGCCAGCCGTAGACCAGGCCGGTGACCCAGTAGAGCACGGTCCCCCACCAGATCAACGCCCATCCCGCCGCGAGGCACGCGGTCGTCCACCAGCCGTCGACGTGCCCGAGCAGGAGCAGCGGGAAGCCACCGAAGAGGTTGAAGGTGGCGGCCTTGCCGATGAAGGTCACCGGCGGGACGGGGAGCCGCTCCGCACGTACGACGGGATACATCGCCAGGATGAAGGCCTCGCGGCCGAAGAGCACGAGCACCAGCCACCAGGGGATGACGCCGACGACGGCCAGACCCAGCACCGTCGCCGCCATGTAGAGCCGGTCCGCGATGGGGTCCAGCACGGAGCCGAGACGACTGGTCAGGCCGTAGCGGCGCGCGATCTTGCCGTCCGCGAAGTCGGAGGCTCCCGCCACCACGAGCACCAGGCCGGCCCAGCCGAGCTCGCGCTCGATCAACGTCCAGACGAAGACGGGGACGAGCAGCAGCCGCAGCATGGAGAGCAGGTTGGGCACCGTCCAGAGGCGATCGGTCTGGGGCAGGACACGCTGCTCCTCGATCGCGCCGGACGCATCCCCCTGCCCAGTGCTCATAGGCCGAGTGTATGGCGTGACTCCCCGCCCTCCCGCGCAGACGGGCCGCTTCTGGTGGGCTCGGTGACCCGCCTCTCAGTGCCAGCGCTCCGGGCGGTCCACCACGTCCTCGACCGCGGCCTGGTCACCGGCGGCGATCCCGTCGGCGGGTCCGTGGTCGGCAGGTCGCAGCCGACCCGCGAGCCAGACGGCGAGGACGAGTAACCCGGTGCCGGACCGCGCTGCCGGGGCGAGCACCCCGGCCCTCAGGCCGGACGTCGGCGGCAGCGCCGACGTCATACCTGCCCTCCGGACGGGCCGGGGACGTAGCCCAGGCGCGTGTCCACGACGCCGGTGAGCGGCTCCCCCGCGAGCCACCGGCGCGCGTTGCCGACGAACTGGTCGGCGAGCGTGTCCCGCCAGCCGACGACGTCGCCGCTGAGGTGGGCCGAGACGACGAGCCCGGGCACGTCCCACACCGGCGAGTCGGCCGGGAGCGGCTCCTCGGTGAACACGTCGAGGCTGGCCCCGGCGATCTGGCCGGTCCAGAGTGCCGTGACCAGGTCGTCCTGGACCACGCTCGCGCCGCGCCCGATGTTGACGAGGTGGGCGTGCGGCGCCATGGCCGCGAGGACCGCGGCGTCGACGAGACCGGCGGTCTGCGGCGTGAGGGGGGCGGCGTTGACGACGTGGTCGGCCCACCCGACGTGGTCGACGAGGGCGTCGCTGCGCACGATCTCGCCCAGATCGGGGTCGTCGACGCGCTCGCGCCGCCCGGCGCCACGGACCTCGCAGCCCACGGCCTGCAGGAGCCGGCCGATCTCGCGTCCGATGCCGCCCGTCCCGATCACGAGCACCCGCTTGCCCCGCAGGAGCTGGGTCTCCCGGTGCGCCCAGACGTGCTCGCGCTGGAGCCGCATGCTCTCGTGCAGCCGCTTGTCGTGGGCGAGGATGCTGGCGAGGACGAACTCGGCGATGGGCCGGTCGAAGACCCCGTGCGCGTTGGTGACGACCACCTCGGACTCCCGCAGGCCGTCGAAGACCAGCGTGTCGACGCCCGCGGCGGCGACGTGGATCCACTCCAGCGCGTCGGCGGCCGGCCACGCCTGTTCCAGCGCAGAGGAGAAGAAGTCCCAGAGGAAGAGCGCCCGGGCCCCGGGGAGGGCGCCTGCCAGCCCGGCCGGCTCGACCACGACCAGCTCCAGCTCCTGGGCCAGACCCTCCAGCTGCGGCGGCGGGGCCAGGTCGGGTGCCGTCAGGACCACGGTGCGCGGGCGGGGTGCGGTCACATCGCGACGGTAGGAAGGCCGTGTCGGATTGTCAACAATCCGCTCCGTCGGGCATCGTGGGGGCGGTGGACATGGGCGAGATCACGGCCGCGGAGCAGACGGCGCACCCGCACACGCTGCGACCAGAGCACGAGCAGCGGATGGAGCGGGTGCAGGCCGAGCTGGCCGCTCGGGGCCAGGACGCCCTGGTCGTCACCGACCCGGCGAACCTCTACTACCTCACGGGCTACAACGCCTGGTCGTTCTACATGCCCCAGGCCCTGCTGGTGCCCGTGACCGGGCAGGCGCACCTGATGCTGCGGGCCATGGACGCCAAGGGAGGGCACCACACCGCCACCCTGCCGTCCGAGCGTATCCACGGCTATCCCGAGCACTACGTGCACCGCCGCGAGATCCACCCCTTCGAGTGGATCGCCGAGCGCGGTCGCGACGTCGGAGCCCTGCCCGCCGCCGGCGGGGTGGTCGCGCTCGAGCTGGACGCGCACTTCACCTCGCCCCGCGCCTACCTCGCCCTCGCCCGCACGCTGCCGGAGGCCCAGCTGGTGGACAGCCACGAGCTGGTGAACTGGCTGCGGGTGGTCAAGTCCGACACCGAGATCGCGCTCATGCGCGCCGCGGGGCAGGTGACGCGGCAGGCGATGATGGTGGCGATCGACACCCTCCGGGAGGGGCGGCGGCAGTGCGACGTCGTGGCCGAGATCCAGCGGGCCCAGTGCCACGGCACCGAGGCGCTCGGCGGCGACTACCCCGCGATCGTGCCCCTGCTGCCCAGCGGCGAGACCGCCGGCACCCCCCACCTCACCTGGGTCGAGGAGCCGCTGCGCCGCGGTGAGGCCACGACGATCGAGCTGTCCGGCGTGCATCGCCGCTATCACGTGCCCCTGGCCCGGACCGTCAGCCTCGGCCCTCCCCCGCGCCGGTTGGCCGAGACGGCCGAGGCCACCGCGCGGGCGCTGGACCGCGCCCTGGAGACGATGCACCCGGGCGCCACGACGGCTGACGTCCACGGGGCGTTCAGCGCCGAGCTGGCGCGCCACGGGCTGAGCAAGGACTCGCGCATCGGCTACTCCATCGGCATCGGCTTCCCCCCGGATTGGGGCGAGCGGACGGTGAGCCTGCGCGCCGAGGATACGACGGTCCTCGCTCCTGGCATGTGCTTCCACCTGATCCTCGGCATGTGGATGGACCGCTGGGGGTATGAGACCTCCGAGTCGGTCCACGTCACCGCCTCCGGCCCCGAACTCCTCGCCCCCCTCGACCAAGGATTGGTGATCCACCCATGACGACCGCCTCGACGCACGAGCCGACGACCGACATACCGCAGCCCGCGGGTCCGGCCACCCGCTCGACCGCCCTGCCCCTGGCCGCGCGCGCCGACCAGCTCGTCGGCTCGGTCATCGACTCCAGCACCTCGCTGCTCGCCAAGCAGACGCACGACATCGTGCGCTTCGCCATGGGCAGCCCCGCGGCGGAGGCGATCCCGTGGGAGCGGCTCGGCGAGGTCGGCCGGGAGGGGCTGGGTAGCGCCGGTGCCTTCGACTACGCCGCCACCGAGGGCGACCCGGCCCTGCGGGAGGCGCTCCTCGAGATGCTCGCGGGCACGACCGACGCCACGACCGACGAACGCCTGACCATCACGGCGGGCGGTATGCAGGGACTCGACCTGGCGGCAAAGCTCTTCATCGACCCCGGTGACCTCGTCACGGTCGAGTCTCCGACGTATACCAACGGCAGCGCGACGGCGCTGGCCTATCAGGCCGAGCTGGCGGAGATCCCCGTGGACGAGGAGGGGATGTCGATCGCCGCGCTGCGCGAGGCCGTCGACCAGGCCGGGCGGACCCCGAAGGTGATCTACACGATCCCGACCTTCCAGAACCCGTCCGGCACCTCGATGTCCCTGGAGCGACGGCAGGAGCTGCTCGAGCTGGCGCGGTCCTGGGGCAGCGTGGTGCTCGACGACGACCCCTACGGCATGTTGCGCTTCGCCGGAGATCCGGTGCCCAGCCTGCACGAGCTGGCCGAGGGGGACACGCTGGTCTTCTCGGTCCGGACCTTCTCCAAGATCATCGCGCCGGGCCTGCGCGTGGGCTGGGTGGACGCGGACCCGTCGCTACAGCAGCTGCTCATCCACGCCAAGCAGTCGATGGACACCTGCACCAACCTTCCGGCGCAGCGACTCGTCGCGGGGTTCCTGGCCGGGGGTCATCTGGACGACCACCTCGCGACCCAGCGGGAGGAGTACCGCCGCCGCAAGGAGACCATGCAGGAGGCGCTCGCCGAGCACTTCACCGGCCGCGCGACCTGGACCGACCCCGAGGGCGGCTTCTTCCTGTGGGTGTCCTTCGACGACGGCGTGGACACCGAGGCGCTCTTCGAGCCGGCGCTGGCGCAGGGCGTGGCCTACATCCCGGGCAACGCCTTCTCGCCGGGGCGACGCTTCCCGCACGACCTGCGGCTCTGCTTCGCCTCGACGCCGCCGGACCGGATCCGCGAGGGCGTCGCCCGTCTGGCGCGCGCCGTCGACGCCCAGGGTGGTCGGGGGCCGGAGGGCGCATGATCCCGGCCGAGGTGGCGGCGCTGCACAAGGTCACCGCCGAGCGGGTGGCGCTGATGGCCCAGGCCCTGGTCCGCGCCCCGGGCGCCAACCCTCCGGGTGAGGAGGCAGCCACCGCCGCCGTGCTGGCCGACCTGGCGCGCGAGCTGCACCTGCAGGTGGAGCAGCGCGAGGTGGCACCCGGCCGACCCAACGTGCGGGTGACCCTACCCGGCGGCGACGGGCCCGGCCTGCTCTTCCTCGGGCATACCGACGTCGTGCCTCCCGGCGATGCCGCGGACTGGACCGGCGACCCCTATGCCGGCGACCTGGTCGACGGCCGGCTCGTCGGGCGCGGCAGCGCGGACATGAAGGGCGGGCTCGCCGCCGTGCTGCTCGCGATGGCCGCCGTCCGGGAGACCGCCGTCGTGCCGTCCGGGCCGGTGCATCTGGACGCGTTGTGCGACGAGGAGCAGAACGGCATCGGCATCCGCGCGTTCGTCGCCGGGCCACGGCCGGAGGTGCTGGGCTGCGTGGTGGCTGAGCCGACCGACCTGGCGACGGTGGTCGCGGCGCGGGGAGCCTGCTATCTGCACGTCGAGGTGCGCGGGGTCGCGGCGCACGCAGGGCGGCCCGAGGACGGCCGCAACGCGATCGGTGGTGCCGCGCTGGTGGTGGCCGACCTGGAGCGGTGGCACGAGGAGCTGCGCGGGGACGCCCACGCCCTGGTCGGCCCGGCCACGGTCAACGTGGGTGTCATCGAGGGCGGGACGTCGGGGTCGGCCGTGCCCGACCTGTGCCGGATCGAGGTGGACCGCCGGCTGCTGCCCGGCGAGCCGGTGGAGGCGGTGGTGGAGGCTCTGCGCGAGCGGCTGGCGGCGCTGGACCTCGGGTCGCGCGGGCTGACCTGGACGGTGACCTCGCCGATGGACATGCCCGGCTTCGAGACAGCCCCGGACGACCGCTTCGTCACGGTGGTGGACGACGCGATGAACGGTGCCGGGCGCGGCCCCGCTCCCCTCGCCGGCTGGACCGCCGCCTGCGACGGCGGCTTCGTGGCGCGTGAGTGGGGCATACCCGTCGTGGTGCAAGGCCCCGGCTCGGTCGCCGAGCAGGCGCACCGCCCGGACGAGTCGGTCGCGATCGACGAGCTCGTCACTGCCGCCCGCGGCTACGCCCGCACGATCCTCCACCTCCTCCACACGAGCCCGCACACCCCGAACAGCCCGGACAGCCCCACCGCCGCACCGAGCGCACGTTAGTCACGCACCGAGCGCGCGTTAGTCACGCACCGAGCGCGCGTTCGTCACGCACCGAGCGCGCGTTCGTCACGCACCGAGCGTGCGCCAGTCACGCCACCACGTGACGAACGTGCGTCCGGTGCGACAAGGGGGCGTCAGGGCCTCGGGAGTATGCCGTCGGCCAGCAGCTCGGCGAGGTGGCGGCCGCGGCGCTCGGTGAGGTCGGCGATCTGGGTGCGGCAGGAGAAGCCGTCCGAGAGCACCTCCGTCGAGGACGGCGCCGCCCGCACGGCCGGCGCCAGCACCCGCTCGCCGATCTGCCGCGACAATTCCTCGTGCCCGTCCTCGAAGCCGAAGTTGCCGGCCAGGCCGCAACAGCCGGAGTCCGGCACCTCGGCCCGCACCCCGGCGCGCCGCAGCAGCTCCCGGTCGGCCTCGAAGCCCAGCACCGCGTGCTGATGGCAGTGCACCTGCACCAGCGCATCCCGGTCCAGCTGCGGCGGCTCCCACGACGGCGCCAGGTCGCGCACCGTCTCGGCGAGCGTGCGCACCTGCGACTTCGCCAACGCCGCGCGCTCGTCCCCCGGCAAGAGCTCCACCGCCTCGTGCCGGAAGAGCGCCGTGCAGCTCGGCTCCAGCCCCACGACCGTCGCCCCCGCCCGCAGCGCCGGCTCGATGACTCCGAGCGAGTGGCGCAGCACCCGCGCCGCGACGCCCAGCTGCCCGGTCGACACCCAGGTCAGCCCGCAGCACACCTGACCCTGCGGCAGGTGCACCGCGAACCCCGCGTCCTCAAGCACCGCGACCGCCGCACGGCCCACCTCCGGCGCGAGGTATGACGTGAAGGTGTCCGGCCAGAGCAGCACCGGCACCCGCCCCTCACCCCGGGCGGGGGTGTGCTCCCGCGCGAACCACGCGGGGAACGACTGCCGCGCGAAGCGCGGGATCTCCCGGTCCCCGGCCACGCCGCCGAGGCGCTTCAGCACCCCAGCGCCCCGTGACGCGCTCACCGCGTTGATCGCCCCCGGTGCCACCGCCGCCGCCCGCGCGAGCGCCGGCAGCCACCCCATCGACCAGTGCGAGCGGGGCCGCGCCCACGGCCGCCCCCGGTAGTGCTGGTGCGTGAACTCTGCCTTGTAGGTCGCCATGTCCACGTTGACCGGACAGTCCCCCACGCAGCCCTTGCACGACAGGCACAGGTCGAGCGCGTCGCGCACCTCCTCGGCCCGCCACCCGTCGGTGATGACGTCGCCCTCCATCATCTCGAAGAGCACGCGGGCGCGTCCGCGCGTCGAGTGCTGCTCCTCCCGCGTCACCTGATAGCTCGGGCACATCACGCCACCGGAGGTCTGCACGCACTTGCCCACCCCCACGCACCTCCGCTGCGCCTGCGCGAAGCTCCCTGCGTCCTGGCTGAAGGCCAGCCTTGTCTGCCCGTCGAAGCCGGCGGCGTGGCCGTGCTGGCGCAGCGCCTCGTCCACCGGCGGCGGGTCCACGATGACCCGGGGGTTGAGCTGCCCGTGCGGGTCCCACACCCGCTTGACCTGGGCGAAGAGCGCGGTCGCGTCGGCGCCGTACATCCGCTCCAGCAGCCCGCCGCGCGCCCGCCCGTCGCCGTGCTCGCCCGAGACCGACCCCCCGAGGGATACCACGAGTTCGGTCGCCTGCTCGACGAAGGAGCGGTAGTCGCGCACCCCGTCGTCGCTCACCAGGTCGAAGTCGATCCGCATATGCATGCAGCCCTCGCCGAAGTGCCCGTAGGACGCCCCGGAGTAGCCGAACCGCCCCATGAGCTCGTCGAGCCCCGTCAGGTAGTCGCCCAGCCGCGCCGGAGGCACCGCCGCGTCCTCCCACCCGGCCCACGCCTCGGCACCGTCCGCCCGCCGCGTCGCCAGCCCGGTCCCGTCACGTCGGCAGCGCCACAGCACTGCCTGCGAGGCCGGGTCGGTGACGACCGCCGCCGTGCTGCCCGGTATGGCGTCGCGCACCGCCTCCGCCACCGTCGCCGCCGTGGCGCGCGCCGCGGCCTCGTCCTCGGCGCCGAGCTCGACGAGCAGCCACATCTGCCCCTCGGGCAGCCCGGCCGCCTCCGCCGCCCGGCGGGTGTCGGCCGGCAACCGCTCCACCAGCGTCGCGTTGATCGACTCCATCGTCAGCGGCTCGTGCGGCAGCACGGTCGGGACGCTCCGGGCGGCGGAGACCGCGTCGGGGAAGCCGAGCGTCAGCAGGACCACCGCCGGCGGCACCTGCGCCAGCGCCACCGTGGCCTCCAGCGTGGTGGCGAGCGTTCCCTCGCTGCCGCAGAGCAGCCGCGCGAGATCGACGCCGCGCTCCGGGTGCAGGTGCTGCAGCGCATACCCCGAGATCTGCCGGCTGAAGGTGCCGAAGCGCCGCTCGATGAGCATCGCGTGCCGCTCCCCCAGCGCCGCCAGCTCCTGGTGGAGCCTGGCCAGCACCGGGTCGACCCACCCTGGATCCCCTTGTGCCGCAACGTCATCGACCCGCGCCACGACGCGCGCTCGCTCCCCTGCCGCGCTCAGCACCCGCAGCTCCCGCACGTTGTCGGCGGTCGTGCCCCACGCGACCGAGTGCGCGCCGCAGGCGTTGTTGCCGATCATCCCGCCGAGCGTGCATCGGCTGGCCGACGACGGGTCGGCGCCGAAGGTCAGCCCGTGCCGCTTCGCCGCCGCATTGAGGTGCCCCAGCACCACGCCGGGCTGCACCGTCGCCGTCCGGGCCACCGGGTCGAGCTCGACGATCCGGTCCAGGTGCCGCGAGGTGTCGACGACGACCCCGCCGAGCGCGTTGCCGGCCATCGACGTCCCGGCGCCCCGCAACGCGACCGGAGCTCCCGCCTCCCGCGCCAGACCGAGCGCGGCCACGAGATCCTCCTCGTCGCGCGGCACGACGACCAGGTCCGGCACGACCCGGTAGTTCGACGCGTCCGTCGCATACAGCGCCCGCCCAAGCGCGTCCCCGCGCACCTCGCCCCGCACCTGGGCCGCCAGCGAGCGCCGGAGCCGGTCCACGTCATACCGCATCGAGCACGCCCTCCGATCTGATTGTCTACAATCTACGCACACCACGGTCCGGCTCCACCGCCGGACCCGTCACCGACGACAGGGGCACCGATGAGTGCGTTGCAACCGGTGCAGCGCGAGTCCACGCCGAGCCTGGTCGCCGCCCGCATCCGCGAGGCGATCGCCAGCGGCGAGATCCTGCCCGGCAGCCAGCTGGGCGAGGTGGAGTATGCCGCGCGGCTGGGCGTGAGCCGCGGCCCGCTGCGCGAGGGATTGCAGCGGCTCACCCAGGAGGGGCTGCTCGTCGCGCACCGCAACCGTGGACTCTTCGTCATCGAGATGACCGACGACCGGGTCCGCGATCTCTACCTTGCCCGCTCAGCCGTCGAGCGCGCCGCCGGCGCTCGCATCCACGAGACCGACGCGGCGGGGGCCTCCACGGCGCTGCTTACCGTCGTCGACGACATGGCCGGCGCCGCCGCGACGCAGGACGTCCGCGCCGTCAGCACGGCCGACATCCACTTCCACCAGGTGCTTGTCGACCACGCCGACAGTCCGCACCTGTCCCACATCCACGCCACGCTGCTCACCGAGACGCGCATGTGCATCCACCTGCTGGAGCCGACCTATGCCGTGGACGAGGCCCGCGTCGGGGAGCACCGCGAGATCGCGCGCTCGCTCGCCGCGGGCGACCCGCGGCATACCGACGAGCTGCTGGTGCATCACATGCGCGACGCGGTGCAGCGGCTCACCGGCTCGCCCGAGGGCGGCCCGGCCGAACCCGTCTGAGCACCTCTGAGCGGGAGCCGGGCTTCGCCTCAGCCGGCAGCGCCTCCGGCTCAGTCGGTGGCCGGCTTCGGTCCGGCGATGCCGACGTACTTCACCTCGAGGAACTCCTCGATCCCGACCGAACCCCCTTCGCGCCCGAGCCCGGACTCCTTGATCCCGCCGAACGGCGCCGCCGGGTTGGAGACGACGCCCTGGTTGAGCCCGACCATGCCCGTCTCGAGTGCCTCGGCCATCCGCAGCGACCGGTCCAGGTCGCGGGTGTAGACGTAGGAGACGAGCCCGAAAGGGGTGTCGTTGGCCAGCCGTACGACCTCCTCCTCCGTCGCGAAGGGCGTGAGCGGGGCCACCGGGCCGAAGATCTCCTCCCGACCCATCCGCGCGTCCGGCGAGACGCCGGTGAGGACGGTGGGCGGGTAGAAGTAGCCCTCGCCCTGCGGCGTCTGGCCGCCGGTGAGCACCTCCGCTCCCCCGTCGACGGCGTCCTGGACCAGCTCACCCACCTTGTCCTGGGCCGCCTGGTCGATGAGCGGGCCGACCTGTACGCCGTCCTCGGTGCCCGGCCCGACGCGCAGCCCGCCCATCTGCTCGGCCAGCCGCCGGCCGAACTCCTCGGCGACGCCCTCGTGCACGTAGATCCGGTTGGCGGCGGTGCAGGCCTCCCCCATGTTGCGCATCTTCGCAGCCATCGCCCCGGCGACGGCGTCGTCGAGGTCGGCGTCGTCGAAGACGATGAAGGGCGCGTTTCCGCCCAGCTCCATCGACGTGCGCAGCACCCGCTCAGCGGCCTGCTCGAGCAGGACCTTGCCGACCTTGGTGGAGCCGGTGAACGACAGCTTGCGGGCCGGGCCGGAGCGGATCATCGGCTCCATCACCTCCCCGGCGTGCGTGGTCGGGACCGCGTTGAGGGCACCGGCGGGCACTCCCACCTCGTGCAGGATCTCGATGAGGGCGAGCATCGACAGCGGCGTCTGGTGGGCCGGCTTGACGACGCTCGTGCAGCCGGCGGCGAGGGCCGGCGCGACCTTGCGGGTGCCCATCGCCATCGGGAAGTTCCACGGGGTGATGAGCAGCGAGGGTCCGACCGGCTGCCGCATGACGAGAAAGCGGGCCTTCCCGTCGGGGCTGGTCTGGTATCCACCGTCGATCCGCAGCGCCTCCCCTGCGAAGTGGCGCAGAAACTCCGCCGCGTAGGTCACCTCGCCCTTGGCCTCGGCCAGCGGTTTGCCCATCTCGAGCGTCATGACGCGCGCCAGGTCGTCGGCGCGGTCCATGACGGCCTGGTATGCCGCGAGCAGCCAGTCGTAGCGCTGCCGCGGAGAGGTCGCGGCGAGCTCGGCCTGGGCCGCGGCCGCCGTCTCGAGCGCACGCATACCGTCCTGGGGGGTGGCGTCCGCGACGGTGGTGAGCACGTGCCCGGTCGCCGGGTCGACGACGTCGAAGCGCTCGCCGGAGCTCGCCGGCTGCCACGCTCCCCCGATGAAGAGGTCGGTCGGCACCCCCTCAAGGGCGTCCTGCGCCCCTGCATCGCTGGTCGTGCTGCCTGTCGCCTGCGTCGTCATCGCTGCCTCCTGGACCCTTCGGATGAGGTACGTTCAGATTGTCGACAATCTAGCAACCGCACCGCAAAGGATCGACCGTGGCGCACCTCAGCCCTCTGCTCAAGCAGGCCACCCCCGTCATCGCCGCCCGTGGCGAGGGCGCGCTGATCTTCGACGAGGACGATCGGCGCTATCTCGACTTCACCGCCGGCATCGGCGTGACGAGCACCGGCCACGCGCACCCGGACGTCGTCGCGGCCGCGCAGGAGCAGATCGGCAAGATCATCCACGCGCAGTACACGACGGTCATGCACCGTCCCCTGCTCGACCTCGTCGAGCGGATGTCCGAGGTGCTCCCCGCGGGGTTGGACTCGATGTTCTTCGTCAACAGCGGGTCCGAGGCGGTGGAGGCCTCGCTGCGGCTGGCCCGGCAGGCCACCGGACGCCCCAACATCATCGCCTTCCACGGCGGCTTCCACGGCCGGACGGTGGCGGCGGCCTCGCTCACCACCTCGGGCACGAAGTTCCGCTCCGGCTTCGCGCCGCTCATGCCGGGGGTGGCGATCTCGCCGTTCCCGAGCCCCACCCACTACGGCTGGAGCCAGGAGGAGGCCACCGCCTTCGCGCTGCGCGAGCTGGACTACCTGCTGCAGACCGTCAGCTCCCCGCAGGACACCGCGGCCTTCCTCGTCGAGCCGGTGCTGGGCGAGGGTGGCTACGTGCCCGCGTCTGCGGAGTTCTTCGCCGGCCTGCGCGAGCGCGCCGACCGGTACGGCATCCTGCTCGTCGTCGACGAGGTCCAGACCGGCTGGGGCCGCACCGGCAGGTTCTGGGGGCACGACCACTTCGGCGTGGCTCCCGACGTGCTCATCACGGCCAAGGGCATCGCCTCCGGATTCCCGCTGTCCGGGATCGCGGCCTCCGAGGAGCTCATGAGCAAGGCTTGGCCCGGGTCGCAGGGCGGCACCTATGGCGCCAACGCGGTGGCCTGCGCCGCCGCCATCGCCACCCTGGACGTCATGCAGCGCGAGGGACTCGTCGAGGCCGCGGCCTCCCGCGGCGAGCAGCTGCGCGGGCGGCTGCAGGGCGCCGCCGACGAGCACGACCAGATCACCGACGTGCGCGGGCTCGGCCTCATGCTGGGCTCGGAGTTCCGCACCCCCGACGGCGAGCCGGACGGCGCCACCGCCGCGCGGGCCCAGCAGGCAGCGGCCGAGCACGGCTTGCTGCTGCTCACCTGCGGCGCCTGGTCGCAGGTCGTCCGCTTCATCCCCGCCCTCGTGGTCACGCAGGAACAGGTGGACGAGGCCGGCGACCTGTGGAGCAAGGCCCTCGCCGACGTCCTCTGAACACACCGCCGACACCTCACCGGGCGTCGCGAGTGGTTGCCCCACACCCCACCGGGCGTCGCGACTGGTTGCCCCACACCCCACCGGGCGTCGCGCATGGTGGCCTCGGCCTCTCGACGACACGCCCGACCCGATCGGCCTTAGCGTTCAGGTGAACGCTGGGGCCGACGACACGCCCGACCCGATCGGCCCTGGCGTTCACGTGAACGCTCTGGCCGACCGGCACCAGAGTCGACGTCAGACCGAGGGCGGCCAGCGGCGCCGACGCCAGTCGCCCCAGGACGCCGACTGAGGCGGCGTAGGGTCATTCGCCCACCTCATCCCGCCATGATCCACCGTCACCCACCACGAGCCGGTATGCCGTGACGGCGGCGGACAGAACCGTGGGCGCCGCTCGTGTGTCAAGACAGGTATGCAGTCCTCATCCCGGGTGCGGCGCGACGCGGAGTTCTCTGCGTTCGTCGAGGCGCACTGACGACGGCTCCCTTGTGCGCGGTCGATCTGGCCTTCACCCGCGAAGCGACGCTCGCGTGGTGCGACGAGCAGATCTACGCGTGGGTTGTGCACCGGGGCACCGAACGTGCCGCCCTCGTCAGCCAGGGCGATCCACCGCAGGTGGCGCAGATCTGGGTCGTCGACTCGCTGGACGTCACGGTGGCCGTCCTGGACTCTCTGCCCTCCGGCCCGTCCCAGGAGCTGGTGTCCTGGGACGCCGAGGGTGAGGTCACCGACGTCGTGCCCACGCCGGCAGGAGGGGACGGCTGAGCCGCCGCGCCCTCACGCGTCCGTCGTCTCCTCCGACTGCCGGTGGATGTGCTTCTTCGGGCTGATGTCGTCGTCCCCACGAGTGACCCGCAGCTTCTCCGACCGCAGTCCGGCGAAGAGCGCCGGGATCATCGCGAAGACGAGGATGAAGATCGGCAGTCCGATGACGGTGATGACCTGTTGCAGGGCGTTGAGCCCTTCGTCGCCGCCGAGGACGATGAGCAGCGCCGCCAGCGCGCCGAGGCAGACCGCCCAGAAGACGCGCTGGCCGACCGGGCCTTCCTCGTCCTCACCGCTGCAGAGCATGTCGACGACCAGCGCCGCCGAGTCCGCCGAGGTCGCGAAGAAGAGCGCGACGATGACGACCACCAGGCCCTGCAGCAGCGGGGTCCAGGGGAAGTTCTCGAAGAAGGTGAACATCGCCAACGGCACGCTCTCGCCGACCGCGGTGGAGATCGGTCCGCCGTCGCCACCGATGCCGTCGATGTTCATCGCCGACCACCCGAAGATGACGAACCAGACGAGGGTGAACAGCGAGGGCGCGACCAGCACGCCGCCGATGAACTCACGCACCGTCCGGCCCCGCGAGATCCGCGCCAGGAAGACGCCCATGAACGGCGCCCAGGTCACGGTCCAGGCCCAGTAGAAGACGGTCCACCCGGCCTGCCAGCCCCAACCGTCCTCGGTGGTCTCGTTGGCCAGCGCGTCGTTCCAGAACGACAGCTCGGGCAGCGCCGCGAGGTAGTTGCCGGCGCTCTCCACCAGCTCGCGGAGCAGGAAGACAGTCGCCCCGCCGGTGAAGAGGACGAAGAGCATCATGCCCACCGCCATAGCGATGTTGAGGTTCGACAGCCGCTTGATGCCCTTGTCGAGCCCGACCGCGACCGACACCGTGGCCACCGCTGTGAGCACCGCGATGACGACGACCTTGACGACAACCCCGTCGCCGACGCCGGTGAGCTCCGAGAGCCCCGCGCTGATCTGCGAGGTGCCCAGGCCGAGACTCACCGCGAGCCCGAAGAGCGTACCGAGCACCGCGAAGACGTCGATGCTCTTGCCGATCGGCCCGTGGATGCGCTCCTTGAGGAACGGGTAGAAGACCGAGCTCACCCGCATCGGCAGGTCGTAGCGGTAGATGAAGAAGCCGAAGGCCAGCCCCGGGAGGGTGAAGATCGTCCAGGTATGCAGTCCGAGGTGGTAGAGCGCGATGTTCATCGCGTCCTCGGCGGCTGCGGCGCTGTAGGGCTCGACGCCCGGGAACGGCGGCGCGCTGAAGTGCGAGATCGGCTCCGCCACACCCCAGAACATCAGCACCGTGCCGATGCCACCGGCGAAGAGCATGGTGAACCACGACAGCCGCGAGTAGCGCGGCTTCTCGTCGCCCTTGCCCAGGCGCAGCTCGCCGTACTTGCTGATCGCGATCCAGATGAGGAAGATCAGCCAGGCGGTGACACCAAGGATGAAGAACCAGCCGAGGTTCGTCGTCACCCACGAGCGTGCCGCGGCGAAACCCTCGCCGATGCCTCCGGGGAAGAGCAGCAGCAGGATGAGGATGACCACCATCAGGCCGGCTGAGGTGAAGAAGATCTGGGGGTTGGTCTTCAGGCCGAGTCGTCGTGCGAGAGCGTCCACGTGGAATCCCAGGGTAGCTGTCTACTTGTCGACAATCGACCCTAGCGAGACATTCACCTGCTGGCTAGGCCTGAGACACAGCCTCCCGCACAGCCCCCTCCGGATCGAGCGCCCCGGGCCGACCAGGGACCATGCGAAAGGGCCGGACCCGCGCGATGTCGGTCCGGCCCCGTGCGATGTCCGAGGACATCCGATGGTCGGGCTGACAGGATTTGAACCTGCGACCCCTTGACCCCCAGTCAAGTGCGCTACCAAACTGCGCCACAGCCCGTGGCTGTCACCGCCGGGGCGGCAACCTGGGAAATGCTACCCCACCGGCACCGCCCCGACCCAACCGGCCGAGGCGGCCCGAGGGCCCTCAGCGACGCCGCTTCTCCCGCACCCGGACGGAGATCTCGATGGGCGTCCCGACGAAGCCGAACTGCTCGCGCAGCCGCCGCTCGAGGAAGCGCCGGTAGCCCGCCTCGATGAAGCCGGAGGCGAAGATGACGAACTTCGGCGGCCGCGTGTCGGCCTGGGTCGCGAAGAGGATCCGCGGCTGCTTGCCGCCCCGCACGGGGTGCGGGTGGCCCGCGACGACCTCACCGAGGAAGGCGTTGAGCCGCGCCGTCGGGATGCGCCGGTCCCACGACTCCAGGGCGATGTCGAGCGCCGGCACGAGCTTGGCGACGTTGCGCCCGGTGGAGGCGGAGATGTTGACCCTCGGCGCCCACTGGATCTGCACCAGGTCGCGCTCGATCTCGCGCTCCAGGTAGTAGCGCCGCTCCTCATCCAGCGTGTCCCACTTGTTGTACGCCACGACCAGTGCGCGGCCGGCGTCCACCACCTGCTGAATCACCCGCACGTCCTGCTCGGCGATCGGCTCCGAGACGTCGACGAGCACGATCGCGACCTCTGCCTTCTCCAGCGCGGCTTGGGTGCGCAGCGAGGCGTAGAAGTCGGCGCCCTTGGTCTGGTGCACCCGCCGGCGGATGCCCGCGGTGTCGACGAAACGCCATACCCGACCGTCGTCGCCCAGCTCGATGAGCTCGTCGACCGGGTCGCGCGTCGTGCCGGCGACGTCGTCGACGACGACGCGGTCCTCCCCCGCCAGCTTGTTGAGCAGCGAGGACTTGCCGACGTTGGGGCGCCCCAGGAGGGCCACCCGGCGAGGACCACCGCGGCGGTATGCCCCGCCGACCGTGGACTTCTCCGGGAGCACCTCGAGGAGCGCGTCGAGGGCGTCGCCCGAGCCGCGCCCGTGCAGCGCCGAGACGGGCCAGGGCTGGCCGAGCCCGAGGCTCCACAGCATCGCCGCGTCGGCCTCGAAGCGCTGGTCGTCGACCTTGTTGGCGACGAGGACCACCGGCTTGCCGGACCGGCGCAGCAGCCGCACGACCTGCTCGTCGGTGTCGGTGGCGCCGACCGTCGCGTCGACGACGAACATCACCGCGTCGGCCAGCTGCACGGCGACCTCGGCCTGCTCGGCGACCCGCAGGTGGATGCCGGTCGCGTCGACCTCCCACCCGCCGGTGTCGACGAGGGTGAAGCGCCGACCGGACCAGTCGGCGTCGTAGGCGACGCGGTCGCGGGTCACCCCGGGCACGTCCTCCACGACCGCCTCACGACGGCCGAGGATGCGGTTGACCAGGCTCGACTTGCCGACGTTGGGGCGTCCGATGACGGCGACGACGGGGCGGGTGGCCTCCTCGTCCTCCTCGCCCTCGGGCAGCTCGCCGGTCTCGACGAGCGCCAGGTCCTCCTCCGAGAGCTCGAAGTCGTCCAGGCCGGCCCGCAGCGCGGTCTCCAGCGCCTCGTCCTGCTCGGTCGCGGCGAGATCCTCGGGCGAGACCGGCCCGGCGTCCGGGTCCGGCCCGACGGTCCACTCGACGTCGACGCCGTCACCAGCGTCGCCCCCGAGGCTCCCCTCGTCCACGCCGTCGGGAGCGCCCTGCTCGCGCGGCGTCATACCGTGCCTCCTGCCGCGCTCAGCGCCTCGGCGCGCAGCCGCACCTGACGCTTGATCCGACCGAGCATGCCGACCATGCCCCGCATCCGCAGCGGCGAGACCGCCTCGGCCAGGCCGAAGCGGTAGGGCGCGTCGTCGGGCACGTCGAGCACCGCCTGCGCAGGGATGCCATCCAGGCCCTCGTGCAGGATGCCCGCGAAGCCGCGGGTGGTCGGGGCCTCGGGCGGCGCGTCGAAGAAGAGGTGCACCGTGCGGTCGGCGTCGTCGTCCACCTCGACGGCGAGGAAGAGCGGCGACTGGCACTCGTCGACCCGCTCCATCGTGTCGAGCGCGCCGGAGTAGCGCTCCGGCGGCGACGGGAGCTCGTTGCTCAGCTCCAGCAGCAGCTGCAGCCGCTCGCTCTGGGTGACGGCGTGGAAGTCCTCGGCCAGCTCGGCGAGCCCCTCGGGCAGGTCATTGTTCTCCGGCATACCTCAGCGCTCCACCGGCACCCCGACCGAGTTGCCCCACTCGGTCCAGGAGCCGTCGTAGTTGCGCACGTTCTCGAAGCCCAGCAGGTGGGTCAGCACGAACCAGGTGTGGCTCGAGCGCTCGCCGATGCGGCAGTAGGCGACGACCTCGTCGGAGGCGGTCAGTCCCTGCTCCTCGAGGTAGATCGCCTCGAGCTCCTCGCGGGACTTGAAGGTGCCGTCCTCGTTGGCCGCGCGCGCCCACGGCACCGACTTCGCGCCCGGGATGTGGCCGCCGCGCATGGCGCCCTCCTGCGGGTAGTCGGGCATGTGCAGCAACTCGCCGGAGTACTCCCCCGGGGAGCGCACGTCGACCATCGGCTGCCCGATGTGGTCGAGCACGTCGGCCTTGAACGCGCGCACGCCCGCATCGTCCCGCTCCACGACCGGGTATGACGCCTCCGTCACCTCGGGCGCACGGGTGGTCATCTCGCGGCCCTCGGCGATCCAGGCGGCGCGGCCGCCGTCGAGCAGGCGGACGTCCTCGTGGCCGAACAGGGTCATGACCCACAGCGCGTAGGCCGCCCACCAGTTGGACTTGTCGCCGTAGATGACGACCGTGGTGTCGCGGCCGACACCGCGCTCACCCATAACCTGCGCGAAGCGCTCGCCGTCGACGTAGTCGCGGGTGACCGGGTCGTTGAGGTCGGTGTGCCAGTCCAGCTTGCGGGCGCCCGGGATGTGGCCGGTGTCGTAGAGCAGCACGTCTTCGTCGGACTCCAGCACGACCACCTGCGGGTCGTCCAGGTGCTCGGCGAGCCAGTCGGTCGTCACCAGCCGCTCGGGGTGGGCGTAGGCGGAGATCTTCTCGGAGGTCTCGGTGCTCATCGGTGCTCCTGCGTCGTCTCGGGTATGTCGTGTGCTGGGCGGTCAGATCGGGTCGCCGTCGGGGGTGGTCAGGTCGGGCGCGTGCTCCGGGTCGTGGCCGTGCTCATCCGGCTCGACCTCGCCGCGCACCAGGGCCAGCACGGCCGCGACGACCTGGTCGAAGTCGAGGTCTGAGGTGTCCAACGTCACGACCCCGTCGGCTGCTTCCATGAAGGCGCTCACGGTGGAGTCCTGCTGGTCGCGTCGCACGACCTGGTCGCGGGTGGCGGCCACCTGGTCGGCGTCGGCTCCACCGTGCAGCTCGGTGGAGCGGCGGGCCAGCCGGGCCTCCTCCGAGGCGGTGATGAGGATGCGGTGCTCGGCGTCGGGGGCGACGACGGTGGTGATGTCGCGCCCCTCGGCGACGACGCCCCCACGCGCCTCCCGCTCGGCGTCGATGATCTGGCGCTGGCGGCGGCGCAGCTCGGCCCGGACGTCGAGGTTGGTGGCCACGGCCGAGACCTGCTCGGTGACGCGATCCTCGCGGATGGCGCCGGTGATGTCCGTGCCGTCGACGCGCAGAGTCTGGTCGTCGGGGTCGGTCGGCATGTCGAGCGGGAGGTCCCGCGCCGCCCTCGCCACCGCCGCCTGGTCGTCGACGTCGACGCCCTGCGCGAGGCAGTGCCAGGCGAGTGCACGATACATCGCCCCGGTGTCGAGATAGCCCAGGCCCAGCTCCCGGGCGACGGCCCTGGAGACGGAGGACTTGCCGGACCCGGAGGGCCCGTCGATGGCGACGGTGAGGGGGCTGGACTGCACCGGCCAAGCCTAACGGCTCGTGCGGCTGCTGCCCGGCCGGTGCCCCTGCGCCGCCACCCCGGCCAGGAAGGCGCGGGTGTGCTCGAGGAAGTCCGACCACGCCGGCTCCTGGGCCGTGAGCAGGTGGTTGCGGCTGGGCAACACCTCGAACCGCGCGCCGGGGATGAGCGAGGCGAGCTCCAGACCCATCTGCACCGGCTGGCGGACCTCGTCGCGGGAGTGCATGACCAGGGTCGGGCAGCGCACCTGCGCCGCGGCCGCGGTGACGTCGATCCGCCCGAAGGCCTCCATGAAGCGGGCGGCGGTCTCCGGCTCGCAGGTGCGACGCTGCAGCGCGTTGAAGGCATCCCAGAGCTCCTGAGTGCCGTCCGGGATGATCTGGCTGGTGAAGACCTGCCGGAAGGCCGGGTCGTCGGTGCCCCACCCGACCCGGGCCAGGTCGATGTGGAGCGCGGCCTCCCGGGCCTCGCGCTCGCCCGCGGCGCGCACGTCCCGGCCGCGCGCGTAGCCGCCGTAGAGCACGAGGGCACTGACCCGCTCGGGGTGGCGCGCGGCATACTCGATCGCCACCGCGGCGCCCTGCGAGAGCCCCAGGAGCGGGAAGACGTCGAGCCCTTCGGCGTCGACGACCGCCTCGAGGTCGTCGACCCAGGCCTCCAGCCCGATGTCGTCGACGCCCCAGGCCGACAGCCCGCACCCGCGCTCGTCGTAGCGCAGCAGGGTGTGGTCGGTGCTCAGGCCGACCAGCCAGTGCCGCCACACGGGGCTGTCCCAGTCCTCGTTGAGGTGGGTCAGCCAGGTCGCGGCCTTGACCAGCGGCGGCCCGTGCCCCGAGGTCGCGTAGGCCAGCCGGGTCCCGTCGCGGCCGCGGCAGAACCTGATCCGTTGCGTGATCGGCGGCCGGTGGCGGGGCGCCTCCTCGCTCGTCGCCTCGCGCGGGCGCGGCGCCGCGACCATCGGAAGCTCGAGGTCCTGGCGCAGGATCGCCTGCTCCAGGTCGCGCAGCTCGGGCGTGGGGTCCAGGCCCAGGTCGTCGAGCAGCGCGTCCCGGTGCTCGGCGTAGCGCTGCAGGGCGCGCACCTGGTCACCGGCGGCGTACAGGCCGGTCATCACCGCCGCGAGCGCTCCCTCCTCGTGCGGGTGCTCGGCGAGCGTCTCCTCGGCGAGGGCGACCGCCTCGGGATGGCGGCCGACCACGAGGAAGGCGGTCGTGAGCAGCCGGCGGCACTCGGTCGCGAGGCCGCGCAGCCGCGCCCGCTCGGCGAGCTGGTCGGGGTGGTCCAGGTCGGCGTAGGGCTCGCCGGTCCACAGCTCGCGTGCCGCGAGCAGGTGCTCGACCGCCTCGTGCGGGTCGGCGGTCCGGGCGGTGCGCACGTGCTCCTCGAAGCGCACCACGTCGATGCCGTCCTCGGGAGGATGCAGCAGGTATGCCGTGCCGCGCGTCTCGATCCGCACCGCGCCCCCGAGGGCGCGCCGGAGCCGGTGCACGACGGTCTGCAGGGCGGCGCTGGGGTCGGCCGGGGTGTCCTCGCCCCACATCCACTCGGCCAGCAGCTCGACCTGGACCATCCGGCCGGGCCGGGACGCGAGGGCGGCCAGCACCTGCCGCTGCCGCCGGGACCCGAGGTCGGGGGCGGACACGGCACCGTCGATCCGGGTCGGGCCGAAGACCCTGAGCATGCACACCAGCCTAGTCCCGATCGCCGCTCAGACCCCGGGCCGGCAGTAGAGCGAGAGCCGCTGGACCGGCAGGAAGCCGATGCGCTCCGCGCCGGGACGGGCGTCGTCGCTGAAGACGCCGGCGAGCCAGCGGTCCGGGTGCGCCTGGATGCGGGCGCGGGCGTGGGCCGTCCAGTGCCCGCGTCGACGGGCGTGCGGCAGGGTGACCCCGAAGGCGAAGCTCGTGATCCCCCGCGCGGTGAAGCTCGTGCCGAGCGAGACGGCCCGGCCCTGGTCGTAGCCCACCCAGAAGGCGCAACGCTGGTCCCCGAGCAGGGACGGATGGGCCAGGCTGCCGACCGGCTGCCCCGCGACCTCGGGCAGCGGGTAGCCCTCGACGGCCACCCGCTCCCAGTCGGCCAGA
The DNA here is from genome assembly GCF_059025165.1 of Serinicoccus sp. JS2-9. Lineage (NCBI taxonomy): Bacteria > Bacillati > Actinomycetota > Actinomycetes > Micrococcales > Ornithinimicrobiaceae > Serinicoccus > Serinicoccus sp. JS2-9. Next base: position 2,500,820 of record NZ_CM180091.1, on the reverse strand, counting down.
CCCGCGGTGTCGTCGACGCGACGCACGTCGAGGGTCCGGGCCGCGGGCGCCGGGGCGTGCGGTGCCCGGACCATGAGCGGCGGGTGGCCCACCAGCTGCCAGCCCCGCGCGGCGAGGGCCGCGCTGGGCAGCGGCCAGGCGCTCCACAGCATCACCTCTCCCGTCTCGGCCCGGTAGAAGTCCTCGATCGCGTCCAGCACGTGCGGCCCCGCCAGCGGCGCCAGGAGCGTCGCGCTGGCGAAGTAGCTGGTGGGGTGACCGGGATCCGCAGCGTGGAAGGCGCCGGTCCACCAGGACCGGCCCCCGCCGGCCAGCGCATACGCCTCGCAGTAGTCCGCCCAGTGGAACAGGTAGGTCCGCTGCAGCGTGTCGCCCACCGCGACGTCCCGCTCCCAGCCGGTCGTGAGGTGCTCGGCGTGAGCCGGGCCGCCCTGCGGGTCTGCGCGCGTGGTGGACATCGAGGTCACCGGAACTGTCCGACCGACAGCGAGGCGTGCGTGAGGTCGTGGTGCGGCCGCACGCTCCGGTCCGCGACGTGGCCGAAGCGGTGCGGGGTCCGGGCGAGGGTCTGGAACAGCCGGCTGAGCAGGGCGGTCATGGCGGGCCCCTTCCTGTGGTGAGGTGTGCGGCTCCACGGTGCGCCCGGGCGCTCACATCCGGCTGTCGCGACGGCGCGCTCGGCTGACAGCGCGACGACAGCGCGCCGAGACCGCGCCTCGGGATGCTCACTGCGGTCGGCGTCGATCGACGCCCACCGTGAACCGAGAGGAACCTTCATGACCATCGATCACCTGGACCGCACCGCCGCCGTCGCCGCCGAGGACCACCACCTCGAAGGCGACGAGCAGCTCACGACCGAGTTCTCCGACCGCCTCTTCGGCGCCATGCTCGGCACCTTCGACGTCCTCACCATCGCCGTGGGCGACCACTTCGGGCTCTACGAGCCGCTCGCCGAGCGGTGGCTCACGAGCCAGGAGCTGGCCGAGCGCACGGGTATGCACGAGCGCTACGCCCGCGAGTGGCTGGAGCAGCAGTGCGCCAGCGGCATCCTCGAGGTGGACTCGCCCGTCCTCCCGGCGCGCGAGCGTCGCTTCTTCCTGCCCGCCGCCAAGGCGACGGTGCTCGCCGACCGCGAGGCGACGGCATACCTCACTCCCTTCGCCCGGGTGATCGCCAGCGGTGCCGCGCAGCTGGAGCCGCTGCTGGAGGCCTACCGCACCGGCACCGGCGTCTCCTGGAAGACCTACGGCGCCAGCATGCGGACGGGTCAGGGCGACGCCAACCGCGCCCTCTTCCTCACGTCGCTGGCGCAGGACTGGATCCCCGGCATCCCGGGCGCCGCCGAGGCGCTGCAGCGCGGTGGCACGGCGCTCGACGTCGGCTGCGGCGAGGGCTGGTCCACCATCGCGCTCGCCCTGGGCTTCCCGCAGGCCCAGGTGGTCGGCGTCGACGTCGACGAGGCCTCCGTGCTGGCCGCCCGGGAGCACGCGCAGGAATATGGCGTCGCCGACCGGGTGACCTTCCGGCACGCCGACGCGGGTGACCTGGCCGGGCAGGACGTCGACCTGGCGCTCGCCTTCGAGTGCGTGCACGACATGCCCGACCCGGTCTCGGTGCTGCGGGCGATGCGCGCGGCCGCGGCCCCGGGCGCCCCCGTCGTCGTCATGGACGAGAAGGTCGGTGAGGAGTTCGTGGGAGTGGCCGACGAGGTCGAGCGGCTGATGTACGGCATGTCGATGTTCATCTGCCTGCCGGACGGCATGTCCCACCCGGGCTCCGTGGCGACCGGCACCGTGATGCGCCCCGACACGCTGCGCGGGTATGCCCGGGAGGCCGGCTTCGCCGACCTCGACATCCTGGACATCGACAACGACCTGTTCCGGTTCTACCAGCTGGTGGGCTGACGCCGGCCCTGCCGACTGCTCGGCAGCAGGTCCCGTGGGAGTCGTGACTGTTCACCACTCCCACGGGACCGACGCGGCGGGCCTCGATGCTGGTCGCCTACCTGACGCCCGCCATCGAGGATCGTGCCGTGCAGGTCCAAGGGCTGCTCGCCGAGCGGGGACACCACCGGGCCCCCTCCCTCCCTGACCTTCTCGTCGCGGCCACGGCCGAGCTCAGCGGCCTGGTGGTGCTTCACCTGGACAAGGACGAGGACTTCGAGCTCATCGCCGGGCTGACAGGTCAGCCGACGGAGCGCCTGCTCCAGCCCGACACCTGATCCCGCCGCGGCGGGGGCTACTCGCCCGCGGCGCGGTAGAGCTGGGAGACCTCCTCGGCCGACAGCGCGCGGTACTTCCCCGGGCGCAGCTCGGCGAGCTTGATCGGGCCGATCTGCACCCGCGAGAGCGCCTCGACGGGGTAGCCGACCTCCTCCATCATCCGGCGCACGATGTGCTTGCGGCCCTCGTGGAGCACGATCTCGACGATGGAGTGGCCCGGGATGTCGTCGACCAGCTTGAACGAGTCGGCCTTCGCCAGTCCGTCCTCGAGCTGCACGCCGTCGCGCAGCTGCTTGCCGATGCCGGGACCGACGACCCCATGGACCTGTGCGACATACGTCTTCGGCACGCCGTAGGACGGGTGCTGGAGCTTGTTGGCGAGGTCGCCGTCGTTGGTGAGCAGGAGCAGCCCCTCGGTGTCGACGTCCAGCCGACCGACGTGGAAGAGCCGCTGCGAGAGGTGGCCGACGTAGTCGGTGAGACACGGGCGGCCCTCCTCGTCCTCCATCGTGGAGACGACTCCGGCGGGCTTGTTGAAGGCGAGGTAGACCTTGTCGGTGTCCACGACCACGCGGTCTCCGTCGACGTGGACGACCTGGGTCGCGGGGTCGACCCGCACGCCGAGCTCGATGACGACCTGGCCGTCGACCTCGACCCGGCCCTCCTCGATGAGTTTCTCGCAGGCGCGGCGGCTGCCGAAGCCCGCGCCGGCGAGCAGCTTCTGCAGGCGTATGCCGTCAGGGCTGTGCACGTCGCGGCTCGCCGGGTCCGGCGGGGTCGAGGGGCGGCGGCGGCGGGGCGGGCGGGAGCCTCCGGCGCGACGGGGTCCGACCCCACCGCCCTCGCTGGGGACTCCGGGGCCGCGTCGACCGGGTCCACCGGCTCGGCCGCCACCGGCACGCCGGCCACCGGAGCGGCCTCCGCCCCGTCCCTGTCCCTGCCCCTGGCCGGAGCGGCCCTGCTGCTTGCCGTTGCTCATGCGAGTCCTTCCGATGCGAGCTCCTCGAGCACCTCGGCCGAGGGGAGATAGGGGGCCAGCGCGGGCAGGTCGTCGAGGCTGTCGAGCCCCATGCGCTGGAGGAACAGGTCGGTCGTGCCGTAGAGCACCGCGCCACCACCCGAGGTCGGGTCGTGCCCGGCCTCGGTGACCATGCCGCGCGCCAGCAGGGTCCGCACGACGCCGTCGACGTTGACGCCACGGATGGCGCCGATCCGGGCCCGGCTGATGGGCTGCCGATAGGCGATGACCGCCAACGTCTCCAGCGCCGCCTGGGTGAGGCGGGCCTGCAGCCCACCGAGGAGGAACTTCTCCACCACCGGCGCGTATTCCGGGCGGCTGTAGATCCGCCATCCTCCCCCCAGGCGGCGCAGCATGAAGCCGCGCTGCCCCTCGGCATACTCCTGGGCCAGCTCGTCGAGCACTGAGCCGACGTCCTCGACCGGCAGCTCCAGCGCGCTGGCGAGCTGCTCCTCGGTGACCGGCTCGTCGATGACCATGAGGACGGCCTCCACCGCCGACCGCGCGCCCCCCGGGAAGTCGTTGATGTCGAAGGCGACCTGCTCCTGCTCGCCCGACCCCTGCGCTTCCCGGTGCTGCGCGACATCCTCGGGCTCACTGTGCTGGCTCATCGGCCACCTCCTCCTCGTCGAACTCGGCGCCGATGGCGGTGCCCACCGGGCCACTATCCGGCCCGGTCCAGCGCACGGCGATCTCGCCGAGCGCCTCCTCCTGGTCGATCGCGATGACCGTGTCGCGGAAGAGCTCCAGCAGCGACAGGAAGCGCGCCACGATGACGAGGGTCGAGTCGGCGTCGGCGACCAGCTCCCGGAAGGTGGCGGTCCCCCGGTCCCTCAACCTGGCCACGACGATCGAGGCCTGCTCGCGAACCGACACCTGAGCGGCGTGCAGGTGGTCGACCCCCACGGTCGGCGGGGGCTTGGGGATCATCGCGCGCCCCGCGATCATCGCCAGCTGGTTCGGGGTCACGGTGAGGATGAGCTCGGGCAGCAGCGAGGCAAAACGCTCTTCGACACCGACGTCCCGCGCGAAGATGCGGCCCTTGCCCTCCATCTGCAGCCGCAGCTCGTCGGCGACCTGCTTGAAGGCGCGATACTGCAGCAGCCGGGCAAAGAGCAGGTCGCGGGCCTCGATGAGCGCCAGGTCCTCCTCGTCGTCCTCCCGCGCCCCGGGCAGTAGCCGGGCCGCCTTGAGGTCGAGCAGGGTCGCGGCGATGAGCACGAACTCGCTGGCCTGCGACAGGTCCCACTCCGTCTCGGCCTCCTGCGCGGCGCGCAGGTAAGCCACGAACTCGTCGGTGACGCGCGCCAGCGAGATCTCGGTGACGTCGAGCTTGTGCTTGGCGATGAGGCCCAGCAGCAGCTCGAACGGACCGGAGAAGACGTCGAGGTGCACCTCGAAGCCGCTCCGCGTGGCGGTGAGGACCCCACCCGGGGTCGCCTCGCTCATACGCTCAGGGGGCGCCGCCGCGGGCGGTCAGCTCGCGGGCCAGCTGACGGTATGCCTCGGCACCGGCGTGCGTGCTGGCGTAGGTGGTGATCGGCTCGGCGGCGAGCGTCGCATCGGGGAACTTCACCGTGCGGCTGATGACCGTGTGGAAGACCTGGTCCTGGAAGTGGTCGACGACGCTGCGCACGACCTCGCGGGAGTGGAGGGTGCGGCCGTCGTACATCGTCGCCAGGATCCCGTCGATCTCCAGCCGCGGGTTGAGCCGGTCGGTGATCTTCTCGATGGTCTCGATGAGCAGCGCGACGCCGCGCATCGCGAAGAACTCGGTCTCGAGAGGGATGACGACGCCGTGGGCCGCGGTGAGGGCGTTGACCGTCAGCAGGCCGAGCGAGGGCTGGCAGTCGATGAAGATGACGTCGTAGTCGTCGAGGACCGGGCGCAGGGTGCGTGCCAAGATCTGCTCGCGCGCGACCTCGCCGACGAGCTGAACCTCGGCGGCCGACAGGTCGATGTTGGCCGGCAGCAGGTCGATGCCGGGGACGCTGGTCGACTGGATGACGTCGCGGACGTCGTGGCCGCGCTCCACGAGCAGGTCGTAGATCGTGACGTCCAGGTCGTTGGTGCGCACCCCGAGCCCGACGGACAGGGCACCCTGCGGGTCGAAGTCGACCATGAGGACCTTGCGGCCGTACTCCGCCAGCGCCGCCCCGAGGTTGATCGTGGTCGTCGTCTTGCCGACGCCGCCCTTCTGGTTGCACATGGCGATGATGCGCGCCGGGCCGTGGCTGGTCAGCGGCTCGGGGACGGGGAAGTCCGGAAGTGGACGGCCGGTGGGTCCCTCCTGGCCCACGCCCGAGGTCTCGGTGCCGGGCAGCCGGTCGTGAGTCACGTTGGCGTCTCCAGATCAGTCGTGTCGTGGTCGGCGTCCCGCCGATCGCCTCCGACCCTAATCTGTGCCCCATGCCCGCCACCAGCGGTCTTGACCTCGACCTGAGGTCGAACCTCCGACCAGCAGCCTGGTCTGCTCGCTCTGGCAGCCTCTTCTATCCACTCCAGCAGCCCGGTCCGTCTACTCCGGCAGCCTCGCCTGCTCGCTCCAGCAGCCTCGCCCGTCCACTCCGGCAGCCTCATGAGCTCAGCCGCGCGCTCGAGGGTGCGCCTGCGCATACACCTCCCGCAGGTGCTCGGTGGAGACGTGGGTATAGATCTGCGTCGTCGCGACCGACGCGTGCCCGAGCAGCTCCTGCACGACGCGCACGTCGGCGCCTCCGTCCAGCAGGTGTGTGGCGAAGGAGTGCCGGAGCGTATGCGGTGAGATCTCGCCGCGCAGGTCCGCCCGCTCCGCGGTGCGCTTGATCGCGGTCCACGCCGACTGCCGCGACAGTCGCCCGCCCCGGGTGTTGACGAAGACCGCCGGTGTGCCCCTCCCCCGGCGGGCGAGCTCCGGACGACCCCGCACGAGCCAGGCGTCCAGCGCTTCACGGGCGTAGCGCCCCATCGGCACGACCCGCTCCTTGCTCCCCTTGCCGAAGAGCCGCACCACCCCGGGCAGCTCGTCCTCAGCGTCCGCCGCCAGGTCGAGGTCGTCTACATCGAGGTCGATCGCCTCACTCACGCGGGCGCCGCACCCGTAGAGCAGCTCCAGCAGCGCCCGGTCGCGCAGGGCTGCAGGGGTGTCCCCGACCGACGCCGCCTGCAGCAGCCGGTCGACGTCGGCCACCGACAGCGCCTTCGGGAGCCGCCGTGGTGGCGTGGGTGGGGCGACCTCCCGCGCCGGGTCGTCGGTGACCTCCCCCTCGACCGCGAGGAAGGTATGCAGTCCGCGCACCGCCACGACAGCCCGCGCCGCTGAGGTCGCCGCCAGGGGCTGGTGCTCCTCGTCGCCCGCACGTAGGTGGGCGAGGAAGTCGGTGATGTGGACCTCGCGGACGGCACCCGGCGACGTGATCTCCATACCTGCGAGGAAGGCGAGGTAGCGGTCGAGGTCGCGACGGTAGGCCCGCAACGTGTGCTCGGAGCGTCCGCGCTCGACCCGCAGGTGGTCCAGCCAGTCGCCCGCTGCCCGCGCGAGCGGGGTTTGGGGACGCGCCTCATCGGCCGACGTCGGAGCAGGGATCTCGGACACGCTCCCATGATGTCCCACGCGACTCATCGGCCCCATCACTGTTCTCGCCCGAACACTTCGCACGCATACCGCGCGGCCAGTCACAACAGACCGTGCGGCCAGTCCCGGCATATCGCGCGGCCAGTCACAACAGACCGTGCGGCCAGTCACGACAGACCGTGCGGCCAGTCACAGCAAACCGAGCGGCCAGTCCCGGCATATCGCGCGGCCGCTCGGGATGGGGTGGGTCGGGATGCGTGAGGATGTGCCCATGCGCTGGTATGCCGATGCTCCCCTCCGCCGCAGCCGCCAGGTCGCGGCAGACCTCTTCGTCCTGGGCTGGGTCGTCCTGTGGGTGGTCGTCGGGCGGTGGGTGCACGGGCTCGTCATGACCCTGGCCGCGCCCGCCGACCCGTTGCGCTCGGCCGGGACCGGCATGGAGTCGCGCATGAACGACGTCGCCGACCGGGTGACGGGCATCCCGCTCGTCGGGGACGAGCTGCAGTCGCCCTTCACCGGCGCGGCGGGCGTAGGCACCGACCTGGTGAGCGCCGGCGACCGCCTCGAGTCAGGCGTGACCACGGTCGCGTGGCTGGTCAGTCTCCTCGCCGCTGGCACCCCGATTCTCCTCGTGGTCCTGCTCTGGCTGGTGCTCCGCTGGGCGTGGATCCAGCGGGCGCGCTCCCTCGGGCGCGAGCTCGACGACCCGCAGTCGCAGGAGCTCCTCGCCCTGCGCGCCCTGGTGCATCAGCGTCCGCGAGAGTTGCAGGAGGTCTTCGACGACCCGGTGGCCGCCTGGCGCTCCGGTGATCCCGCGGACCTCCGCGCGCTGGCCGACCTCGAGCTCGCCGAGGTCGGCCTACGCAGTCGCCCGTCGGCGGGCTGAGGTCACCCGGCCTGCTGGTCGCCCTCGACCTCGAGCCCCAGGTGGTGCAGCGCGCTGCGCGCGCCCACCCGCTGGCCGAACCTCGTGATGACCTTGCGCAGCCACCCCGGGCGGCCGTGGATCCCGCCCGAGACCAGGTCCACCCGCGTAGCGTGATCGCCCTCCGGAGTCACGGTGAGGTGGTGCCACCCGCCCGGCCCGCTGTGGCGTCGGCCCATCCCTGCGATGTCGACGGTCGACTGCCACAGCACCACCCCGGGGGTGCCGTCCGTCGGCTCCTGCACCATGAGTCGCCGCCGGGTGACGGTGCCGCTGATGCCCTCGGTGGGCAGGGTGAGCTCGTCGTCGGACACGACCTCTGCGGTCTGTCCGGCGTTCAACCACTCACGGGTGCCCTGAGCCGTCGCGCACCGCTCCCACACCGTCGCGAGGGGCGCGGCATACAGCTGGCTGCGGTGGACCGCGGTGCCCACCTCGCCCTCGAGCAGCTCCAGACCCGGCAACCTCGTCACGTCGGCGCCGTCGCCCTCGGGCTGCTGCGCAGCGAGCTGGCCCGCTTCCCGGAGCACAGCAGCCGGGTCAGCGCCTTGAGCCTTAAGGAGTCGCGACACCGTGCCCCCGGGCTCCTCGATGAGGTCGGCGAGCACCTGATTGACGGTCTTGTTGCCGCCGGCGACCTGCATCGCACGGTCGCTCATCGTCACGGTGCCCACGGACTCGCTGCCGAGGCGGCCCGGGTCGCGACGCCGGGTCGGCCCGGCGGCCTCGACGTCCAGCCCCAGCTCGCCCACCTCGCCGCGGACGACCTCGTCGATCGCCTGGCGGGTCCCCTCGCGGGTGACCCCGTGCCGCAGCAGCAACCGCGCCACGGCGTCGTCCTGCATCGTCGCGAGCAGCACGTGCTCGACGTCGATCTCCCGGTGTCCGAGCGCAGCGCACTCCTGCCACGCCCCCTGCGACACCAACACGCTACTGCTCCAGCTCATGATCGGTCCCTCCTGCTCCGGGTCAGCTCCAGCGGGACCCGATGGCGCAGCCGCTTGTGGGCGGCCTGCCGTGAGACGCCGAGGCACTCGGCGATGTCGGCCCAGGTCATCCCGGACCGCAGCGCCGCCTCGACCTGCTCGAGCTCGATCGCATCCGTGATCTGACGTAGTCGCGCGACCGCTCGCAGCCCCGTGGCCGGATCCTCGGACCTCGCGGCCCGCTGGATCACCTCGTTGGTCTCGGTGCGATCGTGTGACACGCCGTCAACCTACGTTGACGGACCACCACGTGTCAACCTTTGTTGCTCACGAATCCCACCGAGCGTCGCGAATGGTTGCTCACACCCCCACCGAGCGTCGCCAAGGGTTGCCGACGCCACCGGGATCTCAGCCGTGCCGCTCCCGCAGGACCCGCTCGACGTCCGCGAGCCCGAGGTCGCGCGAGCGCAGCAGCACCAGCAGGTGATAGACCAGATCCGCCGACTCGCCCAGCAGCGCCTCGTCGTCCTGGGCCACGGCGGCCAACGCCGTCTCGACGCCCTCCTCGCCGACCTTCTGGGCGATCCGCCGCACCCCGCCGTCGAAGAGCCGCGTGGTGTAGGACCCCTCGGGTCGCTCCTCGTGCCGCCCCTGCACCAGCCCGTCGAGCTCGTGCACGAACGACCCCGGGCGGGCGCCCACGCCGAAGCACGTCTCGTCACCGGTGTGGCACGTCGGCCCGGCGGGTATGGCGTGCAGCAGCAGGGTGTCGCGGTCGCAGTCGAGCTCGACCGCCTCGACGCGGAGCACGTTGCCGCTCGTCTCACCCTTGGTCCACTGCCCGCCCCGGCTGCGGCTGTAGAACGTCGCGAGCCCGGTCTCCAGGGTGGTCGTCAGCGCCTGCTCGTCCAGGAACCCGACCATAAGGACCTGCCCGGTATGCGCGTGCTGCACCACTCCGGGGATGATCCCGTCGGTCTTGGAGAAGTCGACGTCGCTCACCTCGACGTCGGCGATCATGCCGCGCTCTCCTGCGGCTCGACGAGGCGCACCTCGACCCCGGCGCCGGCCAGCGTCCGCTTCAGCTCCGGGATGGGCACCGACCCGTTGTGGAAGACGGTCGCCGCCAGCGCGCCGTCCACGTCGGCCTCGGCGAAGACATCGACGAAGTGCTGCGCCGCACCCGCGCCGCCGCTGGCGATGAGCGGCACCTCGCAGATCGACCGGACGGAGGCCAGCTGTTCCAGGTCATAGCCCTCCCGCACCCCGTCCGAGCCCATGCAGTTGAGCACGACCTCCCCGGCGCCGAGGTCGGTGACCCGCCGCACCCAGTCCAGCGTTGTCACTTCCAGCGCCCGCGTGGCGTCCGGGTTGCCGGTGAACTGCCGGATCCGCCAGCGCCCGTCGTCGTCCCGCAGACTGTCGACGCCGACGACCACGCACTGCACCCCGAAGGCGTCGGCGAGCTCGCCCACCAGCTCGGGCCGCTGCGTCGCGGGCGTGTTGACCGACACCTTGTCGGCCCCCGCGTGCAGCACCGCGCGCGCCGTCTCCACCGACCGGATCCCACCCGCGACGCAGAACGGGATGTCGATCGCCCGTGCCACCCGCTCGACCCAGCCGACGTCCACACCGCGCCCCTCGGGACTGGCGGTGATGTCGTAGAACACGAGCTCGTCGGCGCCCTCCCGGGCATATCTCCCGGCGAGCTCGACGATGTCGCCCATGTCCCGGTGGTCGCGGAAGCGGGTGCCCTTGACGACCCGCCCCTCGCGCACGTCGAGACAGGGGATGATGCGGCGCGCGAGCGTCATACCGTCTCCTCCCGGACCGCGTCACCCACGGTGAGCCGCCCCTCGAGCAGCGCCTTGCCGAGGATGATCCCGGCGCAGCCGTGCTTCTTGGCCGCGCGCACGTCGTCGACCGAGCGCGCCCCGCCGGAGGCCTGGATCTGCAACGCCGGGTTGGAGCGGGTGAGCATGGTGTAGAGGTGGAAGTTCGGCCCGGCGAGGGTGCCGTCGCGCCCGATGTCGGTGCACAGGACGTGCGCCAGCCCGGACCCGTGATAGCGGTGCAGCGTGTCGGTGAGCTCCTGCTCACCCACCGCCGTCCACCCGGCCGTCGGCAGCACCCACGTGCCGTCCTCGCCGATCCGGGTGTCGAGCGCCACGGTGATCCGCTCCGGGCCGAAGCGCTCCAGCCACCCCACGACCGTCTCGGGCTCGCGCACCGACAGCGACCCGACGACGACGCGGTCCGCACCGGCGTCGAGCAGCCGCTGCACGTCGTCGGCGCTGCGCACCCCTCCCCCGGTCTGCACCCGCAGCCCGGTCGTCTCGACGATCTCGGTGAGCGTGGCCATCAGGGTGTAGCCCCCACCTAGGGCCGCGTCGAGATCGACCAGGTGCAGCCACGCGGAGCCGCTGCGGGCGTAGTTCTCGGCGACGGCGAGGGGGTTGTCGGTGTAGCGCGTCTCCTGGTCGTAGTCGCCCTTGTGCAGCCGCACGACCGCGCCCCCGCGGACGTCGATCGCCGGGTAGACGGTGAACGCTCCGGTGTTGCTCACGGGAATCACTCCGGTATCGGTGTGGTCGTCGACCATCATCGGTCGACCTCCGTCAGGAAGTTTCGCAGAAGTCGCGCGCCGAGCCCTGCTGAACGTTCCGGGTGGAACTGCGCACCCCAGCGCAGGCCGGAGCGCACGACGGCGGTCCAGGGGGTGCCGTGCTCGGTGGAGGCGAGGGTATGCGGCCCGGTCGGCGCCGCGAAGGAGTGCACGAAGTAGGCGCGCTCCCCCGCCTCGATACCGGTGAGGATCGGGTCGTCGGCCAGGTCGGTCAGGGTGTTCCACCCCATGTGCGGCACCCGCACGCCCGGACGTGGAGGTATGCCGACCACCTCACCGGGGACGAGCCCGAGCGTCTCCACGCCACCGTCCTCCTCCGAGCGGTCGAAGAGCAGCTGCATGCCGAGGCATACCCCGAGCAGCGGAGCCTGCACCTGGGTGAGCACGTCAACCAGTCCGAGCTCGCGCAGCCGGCGCATGCCCGCCCCCGCAGCGCCGACGCCGGGCAGGATGACGCGGTCCGCGGCGAGGATGTCGCCCGCGTCGGCGGTCAGCCGGGAGGTCGCCCCGAGCCGCTCCAGCGCGTAGCTGACCGACCCGATGTTGGTGCCTCCGCCGTCGACGAGGGCGACGGTGAGGCTCACAGCACGCCCTTGGTGGAGGGCAGCTCGCTCGCGTCGCCCTGGCGGGCGATGCCCATCCGCAGCGCCCGCGCGACCGCCTTGAAGCCGACCTCGATCATGTGGTGGGTGTTGCTGCCGGTGACCGACAGGTGCAGGGTGCAGCGCATCGCGTCGGCGAAGCTGCGCCAGAAGTGCTCGACCATCTCGGTCGAGAAGTCACCGACGGCCTCCCGGTCGAAGCTGCCGTCGTAGGCGAAGAAGGGGCGCCCCGACAGGTCCAGCGCGGCCGTGGCCTGCGCCTCGTCCATCGGCAGGGTGAAGCCGTAGCGGCCGATGCCGCGCTTGTCGCCGAGCGCGGTGCGGATCGCCTCGCCGACCGCCAGCGCGACGTCCTCGACGGTGTGGTGGTCGTCGATGTGCAGGTCGCCCTCGCAGGCGACCCGCATCCGGAAGCCGCCGTGCTTGGCGAGCTGGTCGAGCATGTGGTCGTAGAAGCCGATCCCGGTGGAGATCTCGCTGCCGCCGGTGGCGTCGAGGTCCACGTCGACGCTGATCCGGGTCTCGGAGGTAGCGCGCTCCACGTGCGCGGTGCGCGGCCGGTCGGCGAGCTCGTGCGCGATCTGGCCCCAGGCGTCGCCGGGCAGCAGGTAGGTCCGCACGCCGAGGTTGTCGCCGAACTCGCGGTCGGTGTCGCGGTCGCCGACCATGACCGTGCGGCCCCAGTCCACCGAGCGGTCCTTGAGCAGGTGCACGACCATGCCGATGCCCGGCTTGCGGGTCCACGGCGCGTCCGGGCCGCCGTGGTGGGGGTCGATGAAGACGTCCTTGAAGCGCACTCCCTGGCTCTCCAGGACCTGCAGCATGAACTCCTGCGGCCCCTCGAAGTCCTCCGTGGGGAAGCTGTCGGTGCCCAGGCCGTCCTGGTTGCTCACCATCACCAGGTCGTAGCCCGCGTCCTGGATCCGCAGCAGCGCCGGGATCACGCCGTCGACGAAGCGCACCTTGTCGAGCGCGTCGACCTGGTGGTCGGCCGGCTCGTGGAGGATCGTGCCGTCGCGGTCGACGAAGCAGATCGGGCGGGTGCTCATGCGGGGTTCTCCTCGGGGGTCGTGACGGCGCGCTGCAGCGCCTCCATCTCGGGTGCGCTGCCGATGGTGACGCGCAGCGCGTCGTGCAGGCCGGGCAGGTGCCTCATATCGCGCACGACGATCCCGGCCCGCAGCAGGGTATGCAGCAGCGCGTCCGGGTCGTCGCACCGGATGAGGAAGAAGTTGGCCTCGCTGGCGTAGACCGCCTCGACGCCGTCGAGGTCGCGCAGCAGACGCCCCACCTGGTCGCGCAGCCGCAGGACCTGGCCGACGTGTTGCTCGGTGGCGTGCAGGGCCTGCGTGCCGAGCGCCTCCAGGGCGAGCTCGGTCACGGGTGCGGGGAGGGGGTATGGCGCCTGCACCCGGCGCAGCACGGCGGCCAGGTCTGCGTGGGCCAGCGCGATGCCGACGCGGGCGCCGGCGAGGGCGTGCGCCTTGGAGAGGGTGCGCAGCACGACGAGCGTCGGGTGCTCCTCGAGCAGGGTCACGGCCGAGCGCTGGGCGGCGAACTCACCATAGGCTTCGTCGACCACCACCACGGCCTGGTCTGCGAGATCCTCTGCGAGAGAGGCGATCTCGCGCAGTGGCACCACTGAGGCGGTCGGATTGCCGGGTGAGGCCAGGAAGACGATCCGGGCACCGTTCTGCCGGGCTGCCGTCGCGACGGCGGCGGTGTCGACCCGCCAGGTGAGCTCGTCGTCGATCTGGGGCACGTCGATCACCGGGACGCCGTGCAACCGGGCCGAGACGGCATACATCCCGAACGTGGGAGAGGTGACGACGACCGCGTCGCCGCCGGGTCGACACAGCGCCCGGATGAGCAGCTCGATGCACTCGTCGCTGCCGCGCCCCACGACGACCCGGTCGGGGGTGGTGGCCCAGAGGTCGGCGAAGGCCTCGACGAGGGGCGCCGGCTGGGGCGCGGGGTAGCGGCGGCAGGCGCCGCTCCCGTCCGCGGCGCTGGGAGTGCCGGACTCGTTGGCGTTCAACCAGATCCGCGGCTCCCCGAGGTCGGGGGCGCTGACCCGTGCCGAGGAGTATCCGGCGAAGTCGCGCAGGTCCTCCCGGACCAGCTCGGCGGGGAAGCCCGCGAGGTCAGAGTCCCCGCCGGTCACGGCGCGGCCTCGGCGTGCGTGCGAGCCAGGCGCCGCGTCACCGCCCGCTGGTGGGCGTGCAGCGCCTCGGCCTCGGAGAGCGTCACCGCGCACGGCCCGACGGTGGCCAGGCCTGCGGGGGTGGCCTGCTGCACGGTCATCGCGATCTGGAAGGCGGCGACGTTGACCCCGCCGGTGAAGCGGGCGGCGCCGGCGGTCGGCAGGACGTGGTTGGTGCCGGAGCAGTAGTCGCCCAGGGTCTCCGGGGTGTGGTCGCCGAGGAAGACGGAACCGGCGCGGTCGATCCGCTCCACCCAGGCCCGTGGGTCACGCAGGGCCAGGATGAGGTGCTCGGGCGCGTAGTCGTTGGACACGTCGACGGCAGTGCCGAGATCGGGGGTCACGACCAGTCGGGAGGAGGCCAGCGCCTTGCGGGCGATGTCGGCGCGCGGCAGGCTCTCCACCTGCTCCTCGACCTGCGCGGCGACCGCCTCGGCCAGCTCCCGTGAGTCGGTGAGCAGGACGACCTGGCTGTCCGGGCCGTGCTCGGCCTGGGAGAGCAGGTCGGCGGCGACGAACTCCGCGTCAGCCCCGGCGTCGGCGACGACCAGGACCTCCGAGGGTCCGGCCGGCATGTCGATGCCCGGCCCTCCCTCGGCCGTGCTCACCTGCCGCTTGGCCTCGGTGACCCAGGCGTTGCCCGGACCGAAGAGCTTGTCGCACATCGGGATCGACGCGGTGCCGTAGGCCATCGCGGCGATCGCCTGGGCCCCGCCGACGAGGAAGATCTGCTCGATGCCGCACTCGGCGGCGGCCGCGAGCACGGCCGGGTCGGCGGTGCCGTCGGGGCGCGGCGGGGTGCACAGCACGACCTCGGGGCATCCGGCGAGCTGCGCCGGGACGCCCAGCATGAGCGCGGTGCTCGGCAGCGGCGCCGAGCCGGCGGGCACGTAGAGGCCGACCCGCCGGATCGGACGGACCACCCGCTCGCACGTCACGCCGGGAGCCGTCTCCACGGCATACCCCTGCTGCATGCCGGCCTCGTGGAAGGTGCGGATGCGGGCTGCGGCCTCCGAGATCGCTTGGCGCAGAGTGGGATCCAAGGATCGCGCGGCGGCGTCGCGGTCGGCGACGTCGACCGCGATCGTGGTGAGCTCTGCGCCGTCGAACCGTGCGGTGAGCTCGCGTAGGGCCTCGTCGCCACGCTCCCTCACCTGCGCGAGCAGGTCCGCGACGCCGGCGGTGACCTCCGGGCCCGCTGCCGCGGTGCCGCGGCGCAGGGCCTCGGCCCGCTGCTCGTCGTCGAGGTCGGCCCAGGTGAGGACGTTCATGCGAGCATCCCCTCGACCGGGAGGACCATGAGGTTGTGGGCGCCCTCGCGCTTGAGGTCCTCGAGCTTGGCCCAGGAGACCGAGCCGTGCACGAGCATCTGGATCGCGACCTCGTCACGACCGTCGACCGCCATGACCGTCGGCTCGTGGCCGCCGGGCAGCAGCGGCAGCACCCGGTCGAGCAGCTCGCGCTCGACGCGCAGCATGAGCAGCCGCGACTCCTTGAGCTGCACCGCCCCGTCGAGGCGGCGCAGCAGCAGGTCGGCGATCTCCTGCCGGCCGTCGTCGAGCGGCTGGCCGGGACCGGCGATGACCGCCTCGCTGTGGAGGATCGTCGTCACCGGCTTGAGCTGGTTGGCGCGCAGCGTGCCCCCGGTCGACACCAGGTCGCAGACGACGTCGGCCTGCCCCAGCCGCGGCGCGATCTCGACCGAGCCGTTGAGCAACACCGGCTCGGCGTCGACGTCGTGCTCGCGCAGCCACCGGCCGAGGGTGTGGGGGTAGGACGTGGCGATGCGCAGCCCCGCCAGCTGCTCCGGGCCGGTCCACTCCTGCTCGTCGGAGATGGCGACGTCCAGGCGGCAGGTCCCCCAGCCCAGCTGGCGCCACTCGGTGAGCTCGACCCCGCGGCCTTGGGCCTCGCGGGCCAGGCCGTGCTCCACCAGGACGTTGCGCCCGACGATGCCGAGGTCGCAGACACCGTCGGCGATGAGCCCGGGGATGTCGTCGTCACGCACAAGCAGCAGGTCGACCGGCAGGCTCTCGCCGTAGCAGAAGAGTTTGTCGCGGCTCTCGCGCCAGGTGAGGCCGCACGAGGCCAGCAGCTCGCGGGCCGGCTCACCGAGGCGGCCGGACTTCTGGAGCGCCACGCGGAGACGTTCGCGCGGCTGGGCAGGCGGGGTCATCGGGGCCTTTCGACACAGGATGGGGGTGGACGGTGGATGGGCGAGGCCGGATCGGACGGAGGCCACGCGGGGCGGCGGGCGGCCAGCGGCGGAGGTCGCGTCAGGGGGTCGGCTGACCCACCGGATGCTCATGGTCCTGATGCGCCTGATGCGTCTGGGCAGCCTGTAACGCGGTGCGGTAGCCACCGCCCTCGCCCTCCAGGCACCGGGCGATCCGCCCGACGGTCGTGACGCTCACCCCGGTGGCGTCGTGGATCTGCCGGTACGACAGACCCTCGGCGAGCAGCGGCACCACGGACCAGCGGTCGGCCAGCGCCTCGATCTCGGCAGGGGTGCACAGGTCCTCGAGGAAGGCGTCCACGCGCGCCGGGTCATCCAGCGCGGCGAGCACCCGCGTGAGCTGCGTACGGGTGCGCGCGTCGCGCGCGGTCGCGTCCCGCTGCTTCATGGCTGCTCCTTCCGCGTGCTCTCGAGGTCGCTGGGTGGCCCCACGGCTGTGGCCAACTCGCTGCGTTGGTGTAGCAACGCACTAGTACGCTATCACGCCCACCCGGCCCCTCCCCCACCCCCACCGGGCGTCGCCCATGGTTGCCCTCCTCCCCACCGAGCGTCGCGCATGGTTGCTCACCACTCGGTGCGAAGATACGCGTATGCGTCGCGCCCTTCTCCCTGCCGTCACCAGCCTCGTCATCCTCGCCGGATGCGGAGGTGAGGCCACCTACCCCGGCGCCGACGATGACGAGACACAGAGCGGCGACACGCCCGCCGCGACCTGCGCGGAGCCGCCGGCCGCGCCATCGGACGTGACGACATACACCCAGGACGACCTGCCGGCGCCGATGAGCGGTGACGCCGAGACGATCGAGGCCACCGTCGAGACGACCTGCGGCGACATCGATCTGGAGCTCTACGCCGCGGACGCGCCCCAGACCGTCGCCTCCTTTGCGTTCCTCGGGTCGGAGGGCTACTGGGCCGACAGCCCGTGCCACCGCCTCACGACGAGCGGCATCTACGTGCTGCAGTGCGGCGACCCGACCGGGTCCGGCAGCGGCAACCCGGGCTACGGCTACGGCATCGAGAACGCGCCGGCCGACGGCCTCTACCCACCCGGCACGCTCGCGATGGCGCGCACCTCCGACCCCGAGAGCAACGGCGGTCAGTTCTTCATCGTGTATGACGACACCCAGCTCCCCGTCGAGGGCGGCGGTTACAGCATCTTCGGTCGGGTGACCGGTGGGCTCGAGATCGTCGAGGCGGTCGCGGAGGCGGGCACCACGGGCGGCGGCGGGGATGGTGCTCCGGCTCAGCCGATCAGCATCCTCTCGGTGACCGTCGAGGAGTGACCCGGAGAGGATCGGTGCACCAGGACCGATCCTCTCCGCAGCCGCCTGGCCCGACTCAGACCTGGGGTTGTGCGAGCTCCACCCGCAACGCGCTGACTACCTCGTCGCGCGGCACGGTGAACTGGTCCTGCCGCCTCAGGTCCTTGAGCGTCACCGTGCCGTCGGCGACCTCCTGCTGGCCCAGCAGGGCGACGAAGCGGATGCCGGCGCGATCCGCATACTTCAGCTGCTTGCCGAGCTTGCCGCCATCCAGCACGGCCTCGGTGTTGATCCCGCCGTGCCGCAGCTGCGAGGCCAGCGCGAGCTGCTCGTCCAGCAGCTCGGCATCGACCTGCGGCACCAGCACCTGCACCGTCGACTCCCCCACCGAGGCGTCGATGAGGCCGGCCTCACGCAGTTGCCAGAAGAGCCGAGACAGCCCGATCGAGATGCCGACCCCCGGCAGCCGCGACGTGGTGTACTGCCCGGCGAGGTCGTCATACCGCCCGCCCGAGCAGATCGAGCCGAGCTCGGGGTGCTCATCCAGCGTCGTCTCGTAGACCGTGCCGGTGTAGTAGTCGAGCCCGCGCGCGACCGAGAAGTTGAGGCAGTAGTTGCTCTCCGGCACACCCAGTGCACGGACCAGCGAGAGGACCTCACGCAGCTCGGCCACGCCGTCGGCCAGCGCCTGGCTCCCTGCCGAGGCCGCCGAGACCTCGTCCAGGCGCGCCAGGGCGTCGTCGTGCCCGGTCGACCGGGAGGCCGCGAAGGTGAGGATCTGCTCGACCGCATCCGCCGACAGCCCGAAGCCCTCCCCCGTCAGCGTCGTCCGGAGGTAGTCGGCGCCCCGCTTGTCCAGCTTGTCGACCTCGCGCAGCACCGCCGCCTGCGCCTCCGGGTCGGTGATGCCGAGGTCTTCGTAGAACCCGCGCAACAGTCGGCGGTTGTTGATCTGGATGGTGAAGTCGCCGATCGCGAGGTCGGTGAAGATGGCGTTGATGATCGCGGGCGCCTCGGCGTCGTGCCGCACCGACAGCTCGTCCTTGCCGATGATGTCCACGTCGCACTGGTAGAACTCCCGGAAGCGCCCGCGCTGCGGCCGCTCGCCGCGATAGACCCGCTGCATCTGGTAACGCCGGAACGGGAAGGTCAGCTGGTGCTCGTGCTCGGCGACGTAGCGTGCCAGCGGCACAGTGAGGTCGAAGCGCAGCGCCATGTCCGGCAGCGACTCGTCCCCGCCTTCTCCACGCGCCTTCTCCAACGCGCCGGTGGACTGCACGAAGTATACCTGCCGCTCGGTCTCCCCGCCGGTCTTGGTGAGCAGCACGTCGGAGCGCTCGAAGACCGGCGTCTCGATCGGCAGGAAGCCGAACCGCTCGTAGCCCGACCGGATGGCGTCCAGCATCCGCTGGAAGGCCACCTGCTCGGGCGGGAGCAGCTCGAGGACACCGGAGGGCGTGCGCGGGGAGATCACCCGCGAGAGTCTAACGAGCGGCGCGCTGTGACCTGCTTCACAGGACGACCCCAGCCGCGTGCAGCAAGATGGGGGTATGAGCACCGCTGCCGCTGCCCGCCAACCCTCGCTCGACCTCGCGCCGAATCAGGGGATCACGCCGGAGCAACTGCGGGAGATCGGTGGGCAGCTGCAGCGCTTCCTGCTGGAGTACGAGTTCGCGCTCCGGGAGGTCGAGACCAAGATCGAGATCCTGCGCGACGAGTTCGCGCACATGCACGCCTACAACCCGATCGAGCACGTCTCCAGCCGGGTCAAGTCACCGGAGAGCCTACGCGAGAAGGTGCTGCGCCGCGGTCTCTCCCTCGACCTAGACACGATCCGCCGCGAAATCACCGACATCGCCGGCATCCGCATCACCTGCAGCTTCGTCACCGACGCTTACCGCATCTTCGACCTGCTCACCCAGCAGGACGACATCCGCGTCTGCCGCGTCTCGGACTACATCGCCGAGCCCAAGGCCAACGGCTACAAGAGCCTGCATGCCATCGTCGAGATCCCGGTCTTCCTCTCCACCGGCCGCGTCGACATCGCCGTCGAGGTGCAGCTGCGCACCATCGCCATGGACTTCTGGGCCAGCACCGAGCACAAGATCCACTACAAGTACGACGGCAACGTCCCCGCGGGGCTCCTCGACGAGCTCAAGACTGCGGCCGACAGCGCCGCCGAGCTCGACGCGCGGATGCAGCGGCTGCACCGCGAGCTGCACGGGGCCTAGGACGGTCGGGCTGCGGGGCGCTTGTTGCGGGGCGCTTGTCGCGCACCGCACGCCCGGGCGTGCGACACGCCGCAGAGCATGGACGCCCGGTGCGCGACACGCCGGTGGGTCCGCTCAGCCCCAGAGCCGGTGGTAGGCGTTGATCGCCGGCTGCCCGCCGAGGTGGGCGTAGAGCACGGTCGAGTCGGCCGGAATCTCCCCGCCGGAGACCAGGTCGATCAACCCGGCCAGCGACTTCCCCTCGTAGACCGGGTCGGTGATCATCGCCTCCAGCTCGGCGCCGAGGCGCATCGCCTCCATGGTCGACTCCACGGGTATGCCGTAGAGGTCGCCGGCCCACCCCTCGAGGACGGTGATCTCGTCCTCCCGCAGGTCACGCCCCAGGTCGATGAGGTCTGCGGTATGCCGCGCGATCCGCTCCACCTGGGCCCGCGTCTTCTCCAAGGTCGCCGAGGCGTCGATGCCCAGGATCCGGCGCCGCACCCCCGTGACCGCCTCCAGCGCTGCGAATCCGGCGATCATCCCCGCGTGGGTCGACCCCGTCACGGTGCACACGACCACGGTGTCGAAGGTGACGCCCAGCTCACGCTCCTGCTCGGCGACCTCGAAGGCCCAGTTGGCGAAGCCGAGGCCACCCAGAGGGTGTTCGGAGGCGCCGGCGGGGATCGCATACGGCGTCCCTCCCGCCTCCTCGACCTCCGCCAGCGCGTCCTTCCACGAGTCGCGGATCCCGATGTCGAAGCCGGCCGGGTCCAGGCGCGAGTCCGCCCCCATCATCCGGGAGAGCAGGATGTTGCCCACCTGGTCGTTGGTGGGGTCCTCCCACGGCACCCATTTCTCCTGCACCAGACGGCACCTCAGCCCAAGATGCGCCGCCACCGCCGCGACCTGGCGGGTGTGGTTGGACTGGTAACCACCGATGGAGACCAGCGTGTCCGCCCCGGAGGCCAGCACGTCGGGCACGATGTATTCGAGCTTGCGGGTCTTGTTGCCGCCGAAGGCGAGGCCGGAGTTGACGTCCTCGCGCTTGGCCCAGACCTGCGCCCCGCCCAGGTGCTCGGAGAGGCGGCGAAGATGGTGGACGGGGCTCGGTCCGAAGGTGAGCGGGTGGCGGGGGAAGTCGTGCAGCTTCATGGCATCGTCCTGGTCGTCGGGGCGCAGGGTGCGGGTCAGAGCGAGGCGAGATAGGGGTTGCTCGCCCGCTCGCGGGCCATCGTCGTCGCCGGTCCGTGGCCGGGCAGCACCAGTGAGCTGTCCGCCAGCGGCAGCACCACCTCGCGGAGGCTCCGCTGCATCGCAGCCGGGTCGCCGCCGGGCAGATCGGTGCGACCGATGGAGCCGGCGAAGAGCACGTCGCCGGAGAGCACGGTCCGGTCCAGCTCGTCGGCGGGTATGCCGTCCGGCACCTCGTGCGTCGAGAAGAGCACCGATCCCTCGGTATGCCCGGGTGCGTGGGCCACCTCGATCTGCAGGCCGGCCAGTTCGAGCGTCGGGTGGTCGTCGCCTGCGGCGCCGAACTCCACGATCCGCTCCGGCTCGGTCCACGTGGCGCGCCGGCCGAACTGCTGCTCCAAGGCTGCGACGAGCTCGGGGCTCATGGTCGAGAGCGGATCGGTCAACCGGTAGCGGTCGTCGGTGTGTATGTGCGCCGCCACCGCGGTGTCGCCGCCGCAGACGGGTGTGACAGCATACACGTGGTCGAGGTGGCCGTGCGTGAGCAGCACCGCCGCGGGCCGCAGGCGGTGCTCGGCCAGCACGTCCTGCACGCGCTGCTCCACCCCGATGCCCGGGTCGACGATGAGGCACTCCTCGCCCTCGGCGTGGGCGATGACGTAGCAGTTGGTGGCGAACGCGTCGGCGACGATGCTGCGGACGAACATGGCTCGAGCCTACGCACGGGCGAGGCGCGCCCCATACCGACGGGTGTGCCGGTGCAGCGCCCGGTAGGGTCGGAGCACCTATGTCATGTCGAGGCGGCCCCGATGGTCGCGCTCGCGGTCCCCGGAGAGAGGCCACCATCGTGTCCGAGCAGACGTCGTCCACCACCGAGCCCGACGAGGGCGCCGAGCCGCAGGTCGTGGCGACCGAGGACGTCGAACCTGAGATGGCCCCTGCAGCCCCGGAGCCCGAGGCGAGCGAGCCCGGGCCGGAGCAGAGCGAGGCGGAGCCCGAGGTGACGCCGAGCGAGCCGGAGCCCGAGGCGAGCGAGCCGAAGCCCGAGCAGAGCGAGGCTGACCCCGAGGCGACGCCGAGCGAGCCGGAGTCCGAAGCGGCGCCCGAGCCCCAGACCCCCGCCGCGGTGGCGCCAGCCCCGAAGCCGCCAGCCCCGAAGCCGGGCGCCCCATCGCCGGCGATGTTCGCCGCCCGCAAGCCCGCGGCCCCGCGTCCCGCCGCCCCCGGCGGTGGCGCACCGTCCGGCCCCTCGAGCGTCTCCTCCACGGCGGCACCCCCCGCTCCCCCCGTGCCGTCGACCCCGAGCGAGTCGATGAAGCATGGCCGCGTCGCCGAGGACGGCACCGTCTTCGTCATCGCCGCCGACGGGTCCGAGCGGGAGGTCGGCTCCTATCCCGGTGCCAGCTCCGAGGAGGCCCTGGCCTACTTCGCCCGCAAGTACGACGAGCTCGTCGCCGGCGCCGACCTGCTCAAGGCCCGGCTCGCCGGCACCGAGGTCTCCAGCCACGACGCGCGGCAGTCCCTCAACCACCTGAAGGAGCAGATCGGCGACGCGCACGTCGTCGGTGACATCGCCGCACTCGAGGCGACCGTCGCCCACCTCGAGACCGAGGTGAAGACCAAGGCGCGCATGGAGCAGGAGCAGCGCGCGGTCGCCAAGGCCGAGGCCGGCGTCGAGCGCGAGAAGATCGTCGTGGAGGCCGAGACGCTGGCCGCCAGCGACCCGTCCAGCATCCAGTGGAAGCAGGGCAGTGCCCGCGTCCGCGAGCTGCTGGAGGAGTGGAAGGCGCACCAGCGCTCCGGGCCCCGCCTGGACAAGGACGTCGAGAACGCCCTGTGGCAGCGCTTCAGCCACGCCCGCTCGGCCTTCGACAAGATGCGCAAGAGCTGGTTCGCCCAGCTCGACGAGGAGCACGGTCAGGCCAAGGCCACCAAGGAGCGCCTCGTGCGCGAGGCCGAGGCGCTCTCCACGAGCAAGGACTGGGGCGCCACGGCCGGCGCCTTCAAGCGCCTCATGCAGGACTGGAAGCGCGCCGGTCGCGCCTCCCGCGCCGACGACGACGCCTTGTGGGCGAAGTTCAAGGCCGCGCAGGATTCCTTCTTCAACGCCAAGGACGAGGTGGTCGCCGCCGAGGAGGCGGAGTACGCCGAGAACCTCACCGTGAAGGAGGCGCTGCTCGTCGAGGCCGAGGCGATCACCGTGGACGAGCGCCACCTGGACCAGGCCAAGGCCGAGCTGCGCAAGATCCAGGACCGGTGGGACGAGGCCGGCAAGGTGCCCCGCGGCGACATCAAGCGGGTCGAGAACCGGCTCCGCGCCGTGGAGCAGAAGGTCCGCGACATCGAGGACTCGCAGTGGCAGCGCAGCGACCCCGAGCTCAACGCCCGCGCCCAGTCGATGGTCGACCAGCTGGAGCGCGCCGTGCAGGGCCTGGAGGCCGACCTCGCTGCCGCTCAGGCCGCGGGTGAGGACACGTTGGCGAAGGATCTCGAGTCCGAGCTCGCCACCAAGAAGCTCTGGCTGGACTCCGCCCGCGGCGGCCTCGCCTGATGCCGGCGGCCGACCTCGCCACCCAGGTCACCGAGGTCGCCGAGGGGCTGTGCGGCTACCTCGACGCCTCACCCTCACCGTTCCACGCGGTCCACGCGGCCCAGGAGCTGCTCACCGAGGCGGGCTTCACCGAGGTGGACGAGACCGACCCGACCCCCTCGGAACCCGGCAGCTACGTCGTGCGCCGGGGCGGCTCGCTCCTCGCGTGGTCCACCGCCCATCTGCCGGCGGACCGACCGGCGCACACGGCATACCGGGTCGTGGGAGCGCACACCGACTCCCCCAACCTACGGATCAAGCCGCAGCCGGACTGGACCCGCGCCGGGTGGCAGATGCTCGGCGTCGAGGTCTACGGCGGTGCGCTGACCAACTCCTGGCTGGACCGTGACCTCGGGCTCTCCGGCCGGGTCGCCGTGCGCGACGCGGACGCCCCGGGTGGCGTGGGCCAGCTGCTGTGGCGCTGCGACGACCCGCTGCTGCGGGTCTCCCAGCTGGCGATCCACCTGGACCGCACCGTGCGGACCGAGGGCCTGAAGCTCAACGACCAGCAGCACCTGGCGCCGCACTGGAGCCCGGGCGGTGACGGCGCCAGCACCTTCCGCGACTGGCTCGCCGGCCAGGTCGACGTCGTGCCGGACGACCTCCTCGGTGTCGACGCGATGACCCACGACCTCACGCCGGCCCGGCGGATCGGTGGGGACGGCGAGCTCATCGCCTCGGCCCGGCTCGACAACCTCGCGACGTCGTATGCCGCCGTGCGCGCCCTGCTCCAGGCCGTCGCCGAGCCCTCGGACCGGCCGCACGTGCCGCTCATCGTGCTCTTCGACCACGAGGAGGTCGGCAGCACCTCCGAGCGGGGTGCGCAGTCGACCTTCCTGCCGGCCTGGCTGGAGCGGATCGTGCTCTCCGCGGGCGGCACCCGAGAGGACTACTGGCGCGCGCTCGCCGGATCGGTGATCGCTTCCGGCGACATGGCGCACGCCACCCACCCCAACTACGCCGAGCGGCACGAGCCGGAGCACCCGATCGCGATGAACGGCGGGCCGGTGCTCAAGGTCAACACCAACCTGCGCTACGCCACCGACTCGCTCGGCGCCGCGGCCTTCGCGCTCGCCTGCGAGCAGGCGAGGGTCCCGATGCAGACCTTCGTCACCCGCTCCGACCTGCCCTGCGGGTCCACCGTCGGCCCCATGACCTCGGCCCTCACCGGCGCGACGACGGTCGACTTCGGTGCGCCGGTGCTCTCCATGCACTCCACCCGGGAGATCTGCGGCACCCTCGACCAGGCGGGGTATGCCGCCGCCCTCGCCGCCTTCCTCGCCCCCGCGTAAGGCTCAGGCGGTGCCGCGCCGGTGCGGGTCGGTGCTCGTCGTGCCGGTGACGCGGTAGGCGTCGAGCACGGCGGGGATGCGCCGCACCGCCCGGATGACCGAGTCGAGGTGCGAGGGGTCGGCCATCTCGAAGGTGAACTTGCTCAGCGCCACCCGGTCGCGGCTGGTCTGGACCGAGGCCGACAGGATGTTGACGTGCTGCTCGGAGAGCACCCGCGTGATGTCGGAGAGGAGCGCCGAGCGGTCCAGCGCCTCGACCTGCATGTTGACGAGGAAGGTGCTGGACGAGGTCGGCGCCCACGCGACGGGGATGATCCGCTCCGGTGAGCCCTTCCGCAGGTGCTCGGCGTTGGTGCAGTCGGTGCGGTGGACCGACACGCCCTTGCCATGGGTGACGAAGCCCAGGATCGGGTCGCCCGGCACCGGGGTGCAGCACTTGGCGATCTTGACCCACACGTCATCGGCGCCGACCACGGTGACCCCGGGATCGGTCTGCTGCACGCGCCCGCGCCGCGGCCGGACCGCCTCGGCGAGGTCCTCCTCGGTGCCGTCCTCGCCGCCCAGCGTCGAGAGCAGCTGCTTGACCACGTGCTGGGCGGAGACGTGGTTCTCCCCCACCGCGGCGAAGAGGCCCTCGATGTCCTTGTAGTTGAGCCCCTGCGCCACGGCGGTGAGGTTGTCGTGGCTCATCAGCCGCTGCAGCGGGGCGTTCTGCTTGCGCAGCACCTTGGCAATCTCGTCCCGCCCGGACTCGACCATCTCCTCGCGCCGCTCGCGGGTGAACCACTGCCGGATCTTGTTGCGGGCCCGCGGGCTCTTGACGAAGGTCAGCCAGTCCCGGCTCGGCCCGGCGTCCTGCGCCTTGCTGGTGATGACCTCGCAGACGTCGCCGTTGGCGAGCTCGGAGTCCAGCGGCGCCAGCTTGCCGTTGACCCGGCCGCCCACGCACCGGTGCCCGACCTCGGTGTGCACGGCGTAGGCGAAGTCCACCGGCGTCGCCCCGGCCGGCAGGGCGATGACGTCGCCGTTCGGGGTGAAGACGTAGACCTCGGCCGCGCCCATCTCGAAGCGCAGCGAGTCGAGGAACTCGCCCGGGTCCGCGGTCTCCTGCTGCCAGTCGATGAGCTGCCGGAGCCACTGCATACCCTCCGGCATCCCCGGACCACCGTCGGCGCCGGCGGCCGTGCGCGTGCCGTCCGGGCTCTGCTCCTTGTACTTCCAGTGCGCCGCGACGCCGTACTCCGCGCGGCGGTGCATCTGGTAGGTCCGGATCTGGATCTCGACGGGCTTGCCGCCCGTGCCGATGACCGTCGTGTGCAGCGACTGGTACATGTTGAACTTCGGCATGGCGATGTAGTCCTTGAACCGCCCCGGCACCGGGTTCCACCGGTTGTGCAGGGCGCCGAGCACGGCGTAGCAGTCCTGGATCGAGTCGACGAGCACCCGCACCCCGACGAGGTCGTAGATCTTGTCGAAGTCGTGACCCCGCACGATCATCTTCTGGTAGACCGAGTAGTAGTGCTTCGGCCGCCCGGTCACCGTGGCCTTGATCTTGGAGCCGCGCAGCTCCTCGGAGATCTCCGCCCGGATCCGGGTGAGCATCTCCTCCCGAGCAGGCGCCCGATCGGCCACCATCCGCACGATCTCGTCGTAGACCTTGGGATAGAGCTGGGCGAAGGAGAGGTCCTCCAGCTCCCACTTGATGGTGTTCATCCCCAGCCGGTGGGCCAGGGGCGCGTAGATCTCCAGCGTCTCCTGCGCCTTGCGGGCCGCGCTCTCTTCGGACACGTAGCGCCAGGTCCGGGCGTTGTGCAGCCGGTCGGCGAGCTTGATGACCAGCACCCGGATGTCCTTGGCCATCGCGACGACCATCTTGCGGACCGTCTCGGCCTGCGCCGCGTCGCCGTAGGTCATCTTGTCGAGCTTGGTGACCCCGTCGACCATCATGGCGATCTCGTCACCGAAGTCGGAGCGCAGCTGCTTCAGCGAGTATGGCGTGTCCTCGACCGTGTCGTGCAGCAGTGCCGCCGCGATGGTGGAGGGGGTCATGCCGAGCTCGGCGAGGATCGTCGCCACCGCGAGCGGGTGGGTGATGTAGGCGTCGCCGCTCTTGCGCTGCTGCCCCTTGTGCATGTCGTCGGCGACGGCATAGGCCCGCTCGATGAGCGCGAGGTCAGCCTTGGGGTGGGTCGCCCTGACCGAGCGCAGCAGCGGCTCGAGGGCGGGGTTGGTGCTGGCCCGGGTGCCCCCGAGTCGGGCCCACCGCGGCCGCAGCCCGCCACCCACCCGCGTGGGGGGTGTGCTGGGGGCAGGGTCGCTCATGGACCAAGCATAGGCGGTGCGGCTGAGCGCGACACATCCCCTGGCCTGCGGCGGAGCCGGTCAGACGCTGACCAGGCAGTGCAGGTCGTAGCCCTCCAGCTTGTCCCGACCCTGCAGGGCGCCGATCTCCAGCACGAGCTCGATCGCGGCCACGCTGGCGCCGCAGGTCTCGATGAGCTCGCAGGTCGCGGCGAGGGTGCCGCCGGTGGCCAGGACGTCATCGACGACGAGGACCCGCTCCGCGTGGGAGACGGCGTCCTGGTGGATCTCGAGCGTCGCGGTGCCGTACTCCAACGTGTAGGACTGGCTGTGCACGGCCGCGGGGAGCTTGCCGGCCTTGCGCACCGGCACGAAGCCGACCCCGAGCTCGTGCGCGATCATCGCGCCGAGGATGAAACCCCGCGCCTCGATCCCGGCGACGACGTCGACCGCGCCCCGGCGGCGCTGCACCGCGTCGTCCACGATGCGGTCGCGCAGCTCGCGGTCCAGCAGCACGGGCGTGAAGTCCTTGAAGACCACGCCCTCCTCCGGGAAGTCCGGGATGTCACGCATCCCGGCGAGGACGTCGTCGGCCAGCTGGGCATCAGGGGTCGCCATGGGCACCGATCCTAGGGGTGGGTCGAGGTGCCTGTTTCAGCGGCGACGCTTGCGCTTGGGCTGGTTGCGCGGGCCGCGCTGGGCGTAGGGGTGCAGCTGTCGCCCCTGGGCCGCCTGCCGGGTGCCGCTCGTGCCCTCGCCACCGGTCGCCTCGCTTGCGCCGACACCGGCACCGACCGGGACGGCCGAGTCGTCCGCGTCCCCCAGCCCGTCGATCTGATCGCCCTCGACGTCCGCGTCGGAGTCGTCGGCCCGGCCCGAGCGGGCCTCCCGCCGTGCCCGGGACTTCTTGACGCCGGCGTCGTGCTTGCGGATCGTCAGCTCGCCCTCGCGCAGGTGCACCAGGAGCGGCGTGGCGATGAAGATCGAGGAGAAGGTCCCGACCGCGATGCCGATGAACAGCGCCCAGGCCAGGTCGACCAGCGTGCCGGGCCCGATGAGGGCGAGGCCGACGACGAGGATGACGGCGACGGGCAGCAGCGCCACGATGGAGGTGTTGATCGAGCGGACCAGCGTCTGGTTGACGGCCTGGTTCGCGGCCTCCCCGAAGGTCTGCCGCTTGGTGTCGAACGCGTGCTCGGTGTTCTCCCGGACCTTGTCGAAGACGACGATCGTGTCGTAGATCGAGTAGCCGAGGATGGTGAGGAAGCCGATGACCGACGCCGGCGACACCTCGATCCCGAGCAACGCGTAGACCCCGACGGTGAAGAGCACGTCGTGGATGAGCGCAACCAGGGCGGCGACCGCCATCTTCCAGGTGTGGAAGTAGAGCGTCAGCACCAGCGTCACCAGCGCCAGGAAGACCGCCAGGGCGATGAGCGCCCGCTGGGTGACGGTCTCACCCCAGGAGGGTCCGACGAAGGAGCTGGTGACGTCGGCGACGTCCACCCCGAACTCCGCTGCCAGGTCGGCGCGCGCCGCCTCGGCGTCCGCGTTGGCGAGCTGACCCGTCTGGACCCGGACCGTGTCGTCGCCGATCTGGGTCACCGAGATGGTGCCCTCCGGGGCGACGTCCTCGACGACCTCGCTGGCGCGGGTCTCGTAGTCCTCCATCTGACTCACGCCGCTGATGCGGAGTTCGGAGCCACCGCTGAACTCGATGCCGAAGTTGAGCCCGCGGCCCAGCAGCCCGACGAGCGAGACCGCGATGAGCACCGCCGAGAGGACATACCAGAAGCGGCGCCGACCGACGATGTTGTAGGACTTCGCGCCGGAGTAGAGGTCGTTGCCGAGGCGGGAGAAGCGCGACATCAGACCACACCGCCTTCCAGTTCTTCCCGGGTATGCCGTCGGCGCCCCGGGGCGATGACGTCGGGCTCGCGCACCTGTCCCCGCCCGAGGTAGGCCGAGCGCTTCGCGCCCAGGCGCTCGGGCTCCATACCGGACCACTTCTTGCCCTCGCCGAAGTAGCGGGTGTTGGCCAGGATGCTGACCAGCGGGTGGGTGAACATGAAGACGACGAGCAGGTCGATGACGGTCGTCAGGCCCAGCGCGAAGGCGAAGGCCTTCACCCCGGCCTCGGAGAGCAGGTAGAGCACCGAGGCGGCGATGAGGTTGACGACGTCGGAGATGATGAGCGTCCGCCGCGCGCGCTCCCACCCGGTGTCGACGGCATACCGCAGCGGCCGGCCCGCACCTCGTCCCGGATGCGCTCGAAGTAGACGATGAAGCTGTCCGCCGTGATGCCGATCGCGACGATGAGCCCGGTGACCCCGGCCATCGTGAGGCGGAAGTTGTTGGCCCAGCCGAGCAGCGTCACCGAGCCATAGGCCAGCACGGCCGCGATGAGCAGCGAGCCGATCGCGACGAGACCGAGCGCGTGATACTGCACCAGCATGTAGACGAAGACGAGCGCGAGGCCGATGATCCCGGCGATGACGCCCCAGCGCAGCTGCTCACCACCGAGGGTGGGGCTGATCTGCTCGGAGGTCTGCACCTCGAAGGACAGCGGCAGCGCGCCGAACTTCAGCTGGTTGGCCAGCGTCTGGGACTCCTCGGGCGTGAAGTTGCCGGTGATGGTCGCCACGCCGTTGGAGATGACGCTGTTGACCGACGGGGCGGAGATGACGGCGCCGTCGAGCACCATCGCGAAGCGGTTCTGCGCCGAGTCCTGGGGGTAGCCGTAGAGCCGCGAGGTAACGGCCGAGAAGGTCTGGCCGCCCTCGGTGTCGAAGCTCAGGACGACCTGCCACCGGCCGGTGGGCGCGCCGCCCTGGACCGTCTCCGCGCTCGCGGTGGCGTCGGTGATCGCGCCACCGGTGAGCTCGACCGGGCCGAGGATGTATTTCTCCGCGCCCTCGGCGTCGCACGCCACCGTGGGTTCGTCCAGGGTGGCCGACGACACCTGCGAGGCGACGTCCTCGACGGCGCAGTCGAGCGCGGTGAACTGCTCCTGCAGCTCGGGCGTGATCTGGGCCAGGCTGGAAGGATCCTCCGGCAGCGGCTCCTCCTCCACGGGCGCGGTGGTGGTCGCGTCGTCGGTGCTGCCCGCGTCGTCGGCGGGCACGCCCGGCGCTACGGTCTCGCTCGCGTCGTCGGAGCCGGAGAGCCGGGTGCCACCGCGGTTCTCGTCCTCGGTCTGCTCGGCCTCGTCGGAGGAGGGCTCGCCCTCCTCGACGCTGTCGCCCGTCTCGGCCTCCTCCTCGGCCTGCTGCTGAGCCTCCTCCTGGGCGTCGAGCTGCGCCTGCAGCTGCTCCTCGGCCACGCTGGGCGGCAGCGGCAGGGTGCGCTGCTCCGGCAGCTCCGGCGCGACCGGCGCGGCGACGAGCACCGGACGGAAGCGCAGCTGGGAGGAGCGGGAGAGCGCCTCGACCTGCTCGGCCGTGGGGTTGCCCGGGATGGCGACCGAGATGTTCTGACCCATCCGGGTGACCTCGGCCTCGGTGACGCCGCCACCGTCGACGCGGCGGCGGATGATGTCGATGGCCTGGTCCAGCTGGTCGTCGGAGACCGAGCTGCCGTCCTCGGTGAGCGGCTCCATGACGATCTGGCGACCACCGGCGAGGTCGAGACCGAGCTGGGGGGTGAGCGAGGCCTGCGGCTCGGCCCAGAGGCGGGCCGCACCGATGCCCCCGAAGAGCAGCAGGGTCACGACGAGCAGGCTCAGGAGGGTGCGCAACGGGCCGCGCACTCGGGCCTTGCGCTGCTGGGTGGCGCGGGGCGCGCTCGAGCGCCCGCGTCCCTGCCGCCGGCCACCGGTCGCTCCGGCTCCGGGCAGGTCCTCGTCCTCGCGCCGCGACGACGGCGTCGAGAGCGTCATCGGCGAGGCTCCTCGCCGGGGCCGTCGGTCGGCTCGTCGTCCGTGGGCGTCGAGGGCGACGATGCCGGTCCCCCGCCGGGCACCATCGACATGGGCAGGATCGCGCGGCGCTGGTAGCGCAGGACGACGCCGTCGGCGACCTCGAGATGCACGGTGCCGGTGTCGGTCTCGATCGCGCGGACCACGCCATACATCCCGGCGGTGGTCATCACCTCCTGCCCCGGCGCCAGCGACTGCTGGGCGTCGTTCACGGCCCGGGCGCGGCGGCGCTGGCTGAACATGAGGAAGAGCAGGAACAGGATCGGCAGTGCCAAGATGAGCAGCGTGAAGCCGGAGCCTCCCGCGCCCGCAGCGGCGCCGGTCGCGAGTGTCATGGAGTTGACCCTTCGGAACGTGTCTCGTGGGCGCCGAACGCGGCACCACTCGGCCCGCCCCGCGCACGCGGTGCGGAGGCAGGCACCCGGGGCAGTCTAGGTGAGTCGGCTGGGGCGACCAAAGAGGCGCCCCGCGTGATCCGGGCGTGACGCGGCGTCACCGCCGGCGGCGCTCACGCACCGTCCAGCGGCAGGGTCGGCGCCCCCTCACCACCGCCGAGCCGCCCACCCCCGGCACCAGAGACGCCAGGGATCGAGCCGGGTATGCCGCCGCTCGCCTCACGCGGTGGCGTGAGACCCAGGTGCTCCCAGGCGGCCGGGCTCGCGGCGCGACCCCGAGGCGTCCGCACCATGAAGCCCTCCCGGACCAGGTAGGGCTCGGCGACGGTCTCGACCGTGTCGGGCTCCTCCCCCACCGCCACGGCCAGCGTCGACAGCCCGACGGGCCCACCGGCGAAGCGGGTGCAGAGGGCGTCGAGGACCGCCCGGTCGAGGCGGTCCAGGCCGAGCTGGTCGACGTCGAAGAGGGCCAGCGCTGCCCGGGCGGCCGGCTCGTCCACGACGTGCTCGCCGTGCACCTGGGCCCAGTCGCGCACCCGGCGCAGCAGCCGGTTGGCGATGCGCGGCGTGCCGCGTGAGCGGGAGGCGATCTCGGTGATGCCGGGGGTGTCGGCGTCGATCGACAGCAGCTCGGCGTTGCGCCGCAGGATGGCCACCAGGTCGTCGGTGGCGTAGTAGTCGAGGTGGCCGGTGAAGCCGAAGCGGTCGCGCAGCGGCGCCGGGAGCAGGCCGGCCCGGGTGGTGGCCCCCACCACGGTGAAAGGCGGCAGCTCCAGCGGGATGGCGGTGGCGCCCGGCCCCTTGCCGACGATGACGTCCACCCGGAAGTCCTCCATCGCCAGGTAGAGCATCTCCTCGGCGGGCCGGGCCATCCGGTGGATCTCGTCGAGGAAGAGCACCTCTCCCTCGACGAGGGAGGACAGGACCGCGGCGAGGTCGCCGGCGTGCTGGATGGCAGGACCGCTGGTGATGCGGATGGGCTGCTCGAGCTCGCCCGCGATGATCATCGCCAGCGTCGTCTTGCCCAGCCCCGGCGGCCCGGAGAGCAGCACGTGGTCCGGTGGTGAACCGCGGCGGCGGGCCGCCTCCAGGACCAGCCCGAGCTGGTCGCGGACCCGCCGCTGCCCCGGGAAGTCCGCCAGCCGGCGGGGCCGCAGGGCAGCCTCGATGCGGCGTTCCTCGTCGGTGCCGGCCGGGTCGACCACGCGCGACGACGGGTCGACGCCGTCCGTCGCGTCACCGGTCAGGTCCTCCGCCCCGACCTCCCGGGAGCCATCGTCGTAGGGCTCGCTCACCGGCCGAGCTCCCGGAGGGCCGCGCGAAGGAGCGCAGCCACGTCGGACGGGGCGTCGTCGCCTGAGCCGACCGTGACCAGGGCACCGTCCGCCTGCTTGGTGGTCCACCCCAGGCCCTGCAGCGCCTCGCGGACCTGCTGGTGCACGGCGTCGTCACCGCCGGCGACAGACGGGGTGGAGGGCGAGACCCCGGCCTCGACGCCGACCGCGAGGATCTTGTCCTTGAGCTCGAGGACCAGCCGCTCGGCCGACTTGCGGCCGATGCCCGGCACCTTGGTCAGCGCCACGAGGTCGCCGTGGGCGATGGCCGCCCGGACCTCGTCGGGCGAGTGGACCGCGAGCATCGCCAACGCCAGGCGCGGGCCGACGCCGCTGACCGTCTGCACCTGCTCGAACAGCGCCTTGCCGTCGGCCCGGGCGAAGCCGTAGAGGGTCAACGACTCCTCGCGCACCACGAGGGTCGTCTCGAGCGTCACCTCTTCCCCCGTCGTGCACTCCGCGGCGGTGGCGGGCGTCGTGTGCAGGAGCAGGCCGACCCCGCCGACCTCGACGACGACGTGGTCGAGCCCGACGTGACGGACGGGTCCGCGGACCGAGGCGATCACGGGGTGCTCCTCCTGCTGGTGGTGGGATCCGTGCTGGAGGCTGCGCTGCGGGAGGCTGCGCTGCGGGACACTGCCGTGCGTGACCCTGCACGGGCCGAGGCCCGTGAGGTGGCCGCCCGTGCAGCCGTGCGGTGCTCGGCGTGCAGTTGCGCCAGCCGGTTGGGCGCGGCCTGGGCCGCCTGCCGCTCGGCGTCCTGGATGCGGTTGGTGCCGATCGCAGCGTCGCCCATCCGGCTCTGCGCGGCGCCCCGCCACAGGTGACAGATGGCCAGCGCCAGCGCGTCCGCCGCGTCGGCGGGTCTGGGAGTCTGCTCGAGCGACAGGATGCGGGTGACCATGTGGCCGACCTGGGCCTTGTCGGCCCGGCCGTTGCCGGTCACCGCCGCCTTCACCTCGGAGGGGGTGTGCAGCGCCAGCGGGAGACCCAGCCGCGCCGCGGCGAGCATCGGCACGGCCGAGGCCTGGGCGACGCCCATGATGCTGCTGTTGCGGGTGCCTGCGAAGACCCGCTCCACCGCGACCGCCTCCGGGCGCGTCCGGGCCAGCCATTCGTCGATCTCGGTCTGGAGCGTCAGGAGCCGCTCCTGCGGGTCGTCCGTGGTCGGCGTGCGCACGACCCCGACCTCGACGAGCCTCAGCTGACGACCCGGCAGCCCCTCGACCACGCCCAGACCGCACCGGGTGAGGCCGGGGTCGACGCCGAGCACACGCATACCGGACTCCTCCCGCGCCGCGCGCCTCGTCGACCGGGCCGCGGAGCCTGCTGTAGGTGTGGACAGATGTTCGCACCCCACGCTACACAGCCACTCCGACACCCCACTCCCACGACACGCCCACACCCCCACCGGGCGTCGCGAATGGTTGCCCCAGCACCACCCGGGCGTCGCGCATGGTTGCTTGCCGCTACTCCTCCGTGTCCAGCTCGGCGAGCACCTCGTCGGAGATG
Organism: Serinicoccus sp. JS2-9; assembly: GCF_059025165.1. Classification (NCBI taxonomy): domain Bacteria; kingdom Bacillati; phylum Actinomycetota; class Actinomycetes; order Micrococcales; family Ornithinimicrobiaceae; genus Serinicoccus; species Serinicoccus sp. JS2-9. The sequence goes on along the minus strand of NZ_CM180091.1, from coordinate 2,466,503 downwards.
TCGGCGTTGGAGTAGACGTTCTGCACGTCGTCGCAGTCCTCCAGGGCATCCACCACGCGCATGACCTTCTTGGCCCCGTCGGCGTCGAGCGGCACCTCCATGCTCGGCACGAAGGTGACCTCCGCCGAGTCGTAGTCCATCCCCGCGCCCTGCAGCGCGGTCCGCACCGCCACGACGTCGGTGGCCTCGGAGATGATCTCGAAGGACTCCCCGACGTCCTCGATCTCCTCGGCGCCGGCCTCGAGCACGATCTCCAGCAGCGAGTCCTCGTCGGTCTCGCCGCGCTCCTGTTCCTTGCCGACGACGACCTGCCCCTTGCGGTCGAAGAGGTAGGCGACCGAGCCGCTGTCGGCCATCGACCCGCCGTTGCGGGTCAGCGCGGTGCGGACCTCCATGACGGCGCGGTTCTTGTTGTCGGTCAGGCACTCGATGTAGAGCGCGACGCCACCGGGGGCATACCCCTCGTAGACCAGGGACTCATAGCTTGCGCCGCCCGCCTCGGCCCCGGACCCCCGCTTGACCGCGCGGTCGATGTTGTCGTTGGGCACCGAGGACTTCTTGGCCTTCTGGATGGCGTCGTAGAGCGTCGGGTTGCCGGTCGGGTCTCCCCCACCCATCCGGGCCGCGACCTCGATGTTCTTGATGAGCTTGGCGAAGAGCTTGCCGCGCTTGGCGTCGATCGCGGCCTTCTTGTGCTTGGTCGTCGCCCACTTGGAGTGACCACTCATCGTTGCTCCTTGGCTGTCGTCGCAGGGTCGGTATGCCGCTCGGCCGCCGGTGCGGTGCCGGGAGCGGATCGACGTCCTAGGCTACCCGCATGGCTGGGGACCCACGTGAGGTGCAGATCCGACCGCGCACGCCCGCCGATGTGCTGGTCCTTGCCGAGGCGCTCATGGCGCAGCAGCCCGACACGGGCTATCCGATGCGCAACCCGCTTCCCTTCCCGCCCGAGGAGTTCGTGGCGCGGCCCTACGACGTCATGGCCTGGGTCGCCGAGGTGGACGGTCTCGCTGCCGGCCACGTGGCGGTCACGCGGGTCGGCGACGACGACCTCGGGCGGTCCTTCGCCGACAGCACCGGTATGCCGATCGACGAGTCAGCCTGAGGCCATCCGCACGAAGAGGTCGTGCAGCCGGTGGTCGCCGGTGACCTCGGGGTGGAAGCTCGTGGCCAGCAACGACCCCTGACGCACCGCTACCGGGTGCCCGTCCACGGCCGCGAGCACCTCGACGCCCTCCCCCAGCCGCTCCACCCAGGGGGCGCGGATGAAGACGGCGGGGAACGGCATACCCGGATCGGCCAGGCCCTCCACCACGAGGTCGACCTCGAAGCTGTCGACCTGCCGCCCGAAGGCGTTGCGCCGCACCGTCATGTCGATGCCGCCGAAGGTCTTCTGCTCGCGGTGACCATCGAGGATCTCATCGGCGAGCTGGATCATGCCGGCGCAGGAGCCGTAGACCGGGAAGCCGGCGGCGATGCGCTCCCGGATCGGCTCGTGCAGTCCGAAGATGCGGCACAGTCGGTCGATCGTGGTCGACTCCCCGCCGGGTATGACGAGTCCCGCCAGACCGTCCAGCTCGGCCGGTCGGCGCACCAGGCGTGCGGTCGCCCCGGACGCGCCGAGCGCGGCCGCGTGCTCGCGCACGTCGCCCTGGACGGCGAGGACGCCGATGGTGGGAAGAGTCACGAGCGGGAAGTCTAGGGCGGTGGCCGCGGCGCGTAGTCCCTGGGCGCGCCGCGGCCACCGTGGAGCGGTGCCAGGTCTCGGTCTCAGTCGAGCGGCACCCGCACCACCTGGCCGCCGCCCGGCACGACCGCGTTGATCGTGACATAGGCGTGACCGTCCCGGATCGCGAGACCGTAGGGCGCGTCCCACGGCCCGCCGACCCTCTCGGGCGCGCCGTCCTCGTCGACCCGCACCAGCGTGCCCGTCATGCCGTTCAGGAGACCCCGGCTGGAGATCTGGACGGCATACAGGTCCGCACCGTCCCACTCCAGGTCGGTGACGGTGGTCAGCCCGCCCGCATGGACCTCGGGCGTGCCGTCCTCGGCGAGGCGCCACACCCGGGATCCACCGTGCGGGAAGGGAAAACCGGTGAGCTCGGAGACGTACCACGCGCCGTCCGGACCCTGCGCCGTGGCGGTAGGCACCGCCTGCGCGGGGATCATCGTGCCGGGAGGCAGGTTGAGGAACGGGGGTGCCGGCGCGAGCTGGGGCGGGAAGACGGCCACCGTCTCGGTGCCACCGCGATCTGCACGCACGACGGTGTTGCCTCCCGCGTCGGCGACCAGATAGCCGTTGCGGTCGCGGGAGACGTCGACCGGGTTGCTGTCGACGCCGTCGCCCGCCGGGTCGGCGTCCTCGTGCGCGGCCAGGTCGGCGAGCACGACCGGCGTCTGGCGGGTGCCGGTGGTGCGCAGCTGCAGCAGCGTCCCGAGCTGGGCGCCGAGCTCTCCGAGCCCGTCGCGACTGTCTGCGGTGTTGCCGAGCCCCATCGTCACGAGGATGCGGGTCCCCTTCACCAGGATGCCGTGCGGACCGATGTTGTCCTCGGCGCCGTCCAGCGAGGCGAGCCCGGTCACGACGCGCTCCTGGTGCCCGGCCGGCGTGATCCGGGTGACCGAGCCGGTGTCGGTCAGGCACTGGGTGCCGAACTCCGGGTGCTCGAGGCACGGCCCGCTCCCGTCACCCTCCGCACCGCTCTCGGCGACGTAGAGGTCGCCGTTCGGCGCGAAGACCAGGTGCTTGGGTGCGTTGAGCCCCGTGGCCACCACGTCGTCGACGGGGGGTGGTTCCGCCTGAGCGGTAACGGGCGTCGCGAGAGCCGCTGCGAGGACGAGAGCGGCGGACGCGAGAGTGGCCGTGCGATGGGTGGATCGCTGCATGACACTACCCCTAGTCACAGGATGAATATGGCGTTTATCACGGTACGCCTGTGAAAGCGAGCCCGGCAAGGGTCAATCTCACCCTTCGGGGTGAGGGGCCCCTGACGGCATACTCCTGGGCAGGAGGTGCGTGCTGATGACTGCTCGACCACGCGGCGCGGTAGGGACGGCGCTGCTCGTGGCGGCGTCCTGCGTGGCAGCAGGGGCCCTGCTGCTCCCGCTCGACGCCCGAGGCGAGCACGCCTCGCCTCCGGGCACCAGCTCGACGCTCCTCCCAGATCCGTTCCCGGCCTAACGGCCACCTCGCGACGGTGTCGCTCGAGGACGGCTCCGTGCGGAGCTGGTCGATGCCGGACGGCCGTTCGACCGTGCCGATGGCGTGGTCGGGCGACGGTCGGCCGGTCTTCGTCGGCACGGTCGAGGGCGACATCGACAGGTATGCCTCGCTCGCCCCGCGGGCACCGTTCGTCGCCGAGGACGTGCGTCGCGTGGCGATCGACGGAGCCGGACAGGGCGAGGCGGCGCAGCTGCCGGGGCTCGCCGGGGTCAGCGGGATCGCCCCCCTGCCGCACGACGACGGACTGCTGGTGACGACCCGGGAGGGCACGGCGCTGCGCTCCGCCGACGGCATGGAGGTCGTGGTGGACGACGTCGGGCTCGGCGCCGCCACGGGGGCCGCGCTACGGCATACCGCGATCAGCCCCGACGGAGGGCGTGTGGTGACCGGCGGGGAGGGCTGGATCACGGTGAGTGCCCTGCGGGAGGGGGCGGTGGGCGGGTCGGAGGTTCTCGACCTGGCTGCCCTGGTCGAGGAGGCCGGATCCGGGCGGACGACCGACGCGCTCGGGTGGCTGAGCCCTGACCAGGTCCTCGTCTCGACCTACGACAACCAGACGACGAGCAGCCGGCTGCACCTGTGGTCGGTCGACGCCGGGACCGGCGAGGCCCAGGAGCTGCTGGTGGCCGAGCCTGGCTGGACTGGGGCAGCGATCGGCGAGATCTCGGTCGCGGGGGACCTGCTCGACGGTGCCGTGATCGGCGACCCGGCTCAAGTCGATCGAGGCCGCAGCTCCTTGCTCCGTGTCATCATGTGGGGAGGCGTCGGCCTGCTGGCTCTGCTGGCCGTAGGGCGCGGAGTGCGGACCTTCAGGCTCACGCCGACCGACGGTCAGTGACCCGGCCATGCCGGTAGGGGGAACCCAACCATGGGAAGAGTCCTGTCGATCCTGTCGACGGCCTTCGGCGGCGTCTGCTGCCTCATCGCCCTGGCGCACCTCCCGGATGGGTCCGGACTCCATCCCAGGCTCGGTGCCGGTCAACGCGACCATGGACAGCGAGGACCGCTTCTACGCCACCCTGTTCCTCGGATTCGGCGTCGCGATGATCTGGGCGGCGCGCGACCTGTCCACGCGGGGTGCGCCGTTTCTGGCGCTGCTGGCGGTCTTCTTCCTGGGCGGCATCGCGCGGGTGATCTTGGTCCTGGCTGTCGGGTGGCCGCACGTGCTCTTCATCGTCCTGGGCGCCGTCGCACTGCTCCTGCCGCCGGTCTTCTGGTGGATGCACCGACGTGCCCACCCCGGGCCGACCGGTGCGCCGCCTGCTGCACGCTGACGACCAGGAGTCAGCGCGCCGCGCTCACCACCCGCGCTCGGCCAGCCGGTGCGGCTGGGGGATGTCGTCGACGTTGATGCCGACCATCGCCTCACCGAGGCCGCGGGAGACCTCGGCGATCGTGTCGGGGTCGTCGTGGAAGGTCGTCGCCTTGACGATCGCGGCGGCCCGCTGCTCGGGGTTGCCGGACTTGAAGATGCCCGAGCCCACGAAGACGCCCTCTGCGCCGAGCTGCATCATCATGGCCGCGTCGGCGGGGGTCGCGATGCCTCCCGCGGTGAAGATGACGACGGGCAGCTTGCCGGCCTCCGCCACCTCCTTGACGAGCTCGTAGGGCGCCTGCAGCTCCTTGGCCGCGACGTAGAGCTCGTCCTCGGCGAGGGAAGTGAGGCGGTTGATCTCGGCGCGGATCGAGCGCATGTGGGTGGTGGCGTTGGAGACGTCGCCGGTGCCGGCCTCGCCCTTGGAGCGGATCATCGCCGCGCCCTCGGTGATGCGGCGCAGCGCCTCGCCGAGGTTGGTCGCGCCGCAGACGAAGGGAACGGTGAAGGCCCACTTGTCGATGTGGTTGGAGTAGTCGGCGGGGGTCAGGACCTCGGACTCGTCGATGTAGTCGACGCCCAGGCTCTGCAGGACCCGCGCCTCGACGAAGTGACCGATACGCGCCTTGGCCATGACCGGGATCGAGACGGCCTCGATGATGCCGTCGATCATGTCGGGGTCGCTCATCCGGGAGACGCCACCCTGGGCGCGGATGTCGGCCGGCACCCGCTCCAGCGCCATGACCGCGACGGCGCCCGCGTCCTCGGCGATCTTCGCCTGCTCGGGGGTGACGACGTCCATGATGACGCCCCCCTTGAGCATGTCGGCCATGCCGCGCTTGACGCGGGTGGTGCCGGTGGTCTGGGTGCTGGGCTGGGACATGCGGGGGTGGCCTCTCGTGCGATGCGGGTATGCCGTGGGCGAGGCCGCACGGGTTGCGCCTCGCCTGCGAGGGGGCCAAGTCTACGGCCGGGAAGGTGGCTCTCGTGACCACGTCGGCATCGCTCACGGCTTCGAATCCCACCTTCCCGAGCATCGCCCGCCACGACTCACGACACGCTGTGGACATATGTTCGACTCTGTCGGTGGTTTCCGGTAGTGTCGGAGACAAGGAACCAGATCGTGGGGGTCTGGTCGACCGAGCGCACCGAGGGGGTGGGCGAGATGGCGGCACCACAGCCGGAGCAGAGGACGCACGGCATCGGCTCCGCGCAGTCCCGCCCACAGCCGAGCAGCACCCCTGCCTCTGCCACCGGCCCCGCCACGACCAGCAGGGCTGCCTCACCCGAGGCATCGGCACCGCCTGGGTCGCTGGCTGGTGTGGAAGCGTGCCGGGACGCCTTGATGGTCGTGGGGAGCGACGACCTGCTCGACCTCAACGACTCCGCGCGGCTCGAGATGCTCCGACAGCTCGAGGAGCTGACCCGCAGCGCGGCGGCGGTGAGCGCCCGGCTCCAGGTCGACTTCGGCACCTCCCAGCTGGATCGGCAGCAGGCCGAGGGAGTCCCCCGTTCGCGCCGCGGCAAGGCCATCGCCGACGAGCTGGCCCACGCCCGGATGACCTCGCCCTACTGGGGCTCTCGCGAGCTGACCAGTGCCCGCGTGCTGGTGCAAGAGATGCCGCAGACGCTCGCCGCGCTCGCCGACGCGCAGATCAGCGCGATGCAGGCCCGCGCCGTGACGGAGGCGACGACCTGCCTGTCGACGGAGGACCGGGCCGAGGTGGACCGCAGGCTCGCGCCACGACTGGCCGGTTCGTCGACCCAGGAGATCACGGCCGCGGCGCGCGCCCTGGTCTACGAGATCGACCCGGCCGCCTACGTCGCCCGAGCCCGGAAGGCGGCCGAGGACCGGGGTGTGTCAGTCCGTCCAGCTCCCGATGTCATGGGGCGGCTGAGTGCACACCTGCCGGCCCACGAGGCGGTCGCCTGCTACGCCGCCCTGCGCACGCACGCGACCGCAGCCCGGGCCAGCGGAGATCCGCGCGGGCTCAACCAGCTCATGGCCGACGAGCTCTTCCAGCGGCTGACCGGTCGGTCCGTCGTCGACGGTGTCGACATCGAGGTCGGGCTCGTCATCACCGACCGCGCTCTCGTCGCGGGCACGTCGGACGCTGCCGAGCTGGAGGGCTACGGACCGATCCCGGCCGAGCTGGCCCGCCAGCTGCTGCGCCCCGACAACGCGGCCGACGACGACGCTGCCGAAGAGGTCCACGGATGCGGCGGAGCGCCGTCCGGTGAACGGCCCAACCCGACGTCAACGCCAGCGACCCCCGACCGGGTCCAGCTCTGCCCCCGGGGCGGCCGGTGCACCGACGCCTCCTGCGGCCTGCTTCACGGGCCGCCCGTCACACCTTCGGCACCGACAGGCTCACCGGCAGCGGCACATGAGGAGCGCCGTGCGACTTCGGTAGCTCCCGACAGTCCCCCGGCACCTGCGGCGTCTCGCGGCACTCCCCCGGCACCGGCACCGGCGCCGTCCCGTGACACTCAACCGGCACCGGCGCCGTCCCGTGGTACTCCCCCGGTAGCCGCGCCAGCAACCGAGCGTCGTCCCGCACCTTCCAGCGCCCCCACGTCGTCCGGCACGGACCCGGACTCAGACGTGGCCGACAGCAAGCGCGAGGCCGTCGTGTGGCTGCGCCGGATGTGGACCGATCCGGTGTCGCAGGTGCTCATCGAGCAGGACGCACGTCGTCGGAGGTTCACCGGTGAGGTGCGCCGGTTCGTCATCAGCCGCGACCGCACCTGCCGCAACCGCTGGTGCGGGGCACCGATCCGCGACATCGACCACATCATCCGGCACTCCGAGGGCGGCTCGGCGACGGCCAGCAACGGCCGAGGCCTGTGCCACCGCTGCAATCTGGCCCGCGAGCGTCATCGGCATCGACCAGCCCAGGACCATCGGATGGCACCACCTCTCCTCCCGACCCTCGCTCGCGACCCGGCGAAGCCGCGTGCCGGCTGAAGTGGTAGCTCGACCCTTGGCTCCTCAGTCGCCGGGCCAGCGCGCGACGAGCTGGTCGCGGACGTCCTGCAGCAACTGGGGCACGGCCTTGGCCTGGGCCAGGAAGGTAAGGGAACTCGCATCGTCCCTCCTCCCGACGCTCGTTCGTGACTCGGCGAGGCGGAGCGACGACGTCATTACTATGACGAGCCGAGGACGTCCACCACGTGAGGGGCGATGATCTCGAGGATGGCCTCGTGCGTGCCGGTGTCCGCGCTGACGACCAATCCTCGGCCGAGGTTTGGCAAGTCACCCGACAAGTCACTGATGATGCAGCCTGCGTCCCGGCACACGGCGATGGCAGCGGCATAGTGCACGTTGTTGTCGAAGGAGCCGTCCGAGACATAGGCAGCCCGCCGCCCCACGGCCGTCCACGCAAGCGCCAACGTGGAGGACGTCACTCGCGGGCTCCAGATCGCCCTCAGTCGAGGATCGGCGACGAGTTGACCACCCACGAAAGGTGCGCCCGGAGGAGCGTCGCAGTTGACCTCGACCAGCCGGGCAGCAGAGCTGGGCCTTGCTCGTCCAGCAGACCGCCCATCTCTCGCGCGACGGGTGAAGGACCGCTCACCGTCCGTCCAGAAGAGCTCACCGGCGACAGGGTCCGCCACCGCAGCTACCGTGACTGACCGGCCTTCGGCGAGGGCGACGTTGACGGCGACCCCAGGGGTGGTGGCAGCGAAGTTCACCGTGCCGCAGAGCGGGTCCACCAGCCATCGACGGGTGCAGGCTGGGCGTCCCCTTTCACCTAGCTCCTCGCTGTGCACGGCGTCTTGCGGGCGCTCCTGGGCCAGAACGTCCAGGATGGCCCGCTCGGCGTCGAGGTCCGTCTGTGTGACGAGATCTCTCAGGCCCTCTCCGGTCCGCACGTGCGGATTGCCGTAATCACGCCGCACGATCTCGGCACCGGCTCGGACCGCGCGGATCGCGACCTCGACATCGCCGAGCGTCACGGCGAGCGGCTGGGCCAGTGCTCCACGAGCTGCTCGCGCACGTCCTGCAGCAGCTGTGGAACGGCCTTGGTCTGGGCCACGATGGGGAGGAAGTTCGCATCGCCCATCCACCGCGGCACGACATGCTGATGCAGGTGGGCGGCAACCCCGGCGCCCGCCACCTCGCCCTGGTTCATGCCGATGTTGTAGCCCGCCGGATTGCTCGCCGCGGTGATGGCGCGGATCGCCGAGCGGGTCAGCTCGGTGAACTCGCTCGTCTCGTCCGGCGTCAGGTCGACGTAGAGCGAGAGGTGCCTGTAGGGGCAGATGAGCAGGTGGCCGGGGTTGTAGGGGAAGAGGTTGAGCACGACGTAGCAGTGCTCACCGCGATGGACCACGAGGCTCTCGTCGTCAGCCTGGTCCGGGGCGACGCAGAACGGGCAGCCGGTCCCCGCATCCGGGCCGGGGCGCTCCCCGCGCACGTAGGCCATCCGATGCGGGGTCCAGAGCCGCTCGAAGCCGTCTCGGACGCCGGCGAAACCCTCCGCGTCCTCGCTGTCGGGCAGGTCCCCCGCCGGGACGGACGCGGAATCCAAGATCATGCCGGTGAGTCTAGGTGCCGCACCCACAGCCAGTCAGATCGCGCACCCACCGTGGCCGGAATCCGGCGGCACCTCCGACCGTTGATCCACCATGAGCACCGACGAGACTCAGCCCACCCACGACCTCGCCGACGCCGCGATCGGCGACCCTGCGGCATACCTGCCCGAGAAGAGCGGATGGGTCGCCGACCAGCTCAAGGCCATCGACGCCGCTGGTGACACCCGCGCCGCGGACATCCAGGGCAGAAGCATCGTCGTGATCACCATGCGAGGTGCCCGCAGCGGCATGCTGCGCCGGGTGCCCCTCATGCGGGTCGAGCACGAGGGCAGCTACCTGGCCGTCGCCAGCAAGGGTGGCGCGCCCGAGCACCCCGCGTGGTTCCACAACCTCGTCAAGAACCGCGACGTGCTCGTGCAGGACGGCACCAGCCAGCGGCCGCTGCGCGCCCGCCTGCTGGAGGACGGCGAGGAGCGGGAGGCCTGGTGGGAGCGGGCCGTCGTGGCGTTCCCCACCTACGCCGACTACCAGGAGAAGACCGACCGGCAGATCCCGGTCTTCGTGCTCGAGTGACCCTCAGGCCCGCGTGGGCAGAGCGACCGAGCGGACCTGACGCACGTCGGCGCGCACGGCATCCAGCACCGGACCGGGCAGAGTCACGTCCGCCGCGACCTCGACGCGGTCGGCACCGAGCCCCCTCCCCCAGGTGACGACCTCGCGCACGAGAGCGAGGCATACCGCCTCCTCAAAGGCGCCACTGACCGCGCCGAGCGCTGACAGGACCAGCAACCGGGGCACGGCGCCCGCCAGGTGAGGCAGCATCGTGCGGCGCACGAGCGCCACGCCGACGTGCTGACCGTCGTGCTCCGCAACCCAGGCGGGCAGGTCGTCGGCACGGCGGTGCCAGGCCGCGGCGAAGGCCCGCACGTGCTGCGGTCGCTCGGGATCGGGGTCAGGGTCGCTCCCGGCGCGCAGCAGCGCCTGCTTGTGCAGGGCCCCGAGCAGCAGCGCCTCGTCGTCGTTGACCGCGCGCACGCGGATGGTCTCCGCGACCTCGCCCAGCGTCGGCATACCGCCTCCTGATCCTCCGGTATGCCGTGATCCTAGCCACGGATGGTGCGGCGGCGGGCGGATCCGGGCTGGTCAGCCCCGTCCGAGGTCGGCCGTGTCAGACCTGCACGCGGTCGCGCACGGCGGCGACGATCCGCTCGACCGCCTCGTCGACCGGCACGGCGTTCTCCTGCGACCCGTCACGGAAGCGGAAGGAGACCGCACCCGCCTCGACGTCGTCACCGCCGGCGATGAGGATGAACGGCGCTTTGGACTTGCTGGCGTTCCGGATCTTCTTGGGGAAGCGGTCGTCACCGTGGTCGACCTCGACCCGGATGCCCTGGGCGAGCAGCTTCGCGGCCACCTCGTCGAGGTAGCCGCCGAAGTCCTCGGCCACGGGCACGCCGACGACCTGCACCGGCGCGAGCCACGGCGGGAACTGGCCGGCGTAGTGCTCGACCAGCACCCCGATGAAGCGCTCGATCGACCCGAACTTCGCCGAGTGGATCATGACCGGGCGCTGACGGCTGCCGTCCGCCGCCTGGTACTCCAGCTCGAAGCGCTCGGGCTGGTTCAAGTCGTATTGGATAGTGGACATCTGCCAGGTGCGACCGATCGCGTCGCGCGCCTGCACCGAGATCTTGGGGCCGTAGAACGCCGCGCCGCCCGGGTCGGCCACGAGGTCCAGCCCGGACTCGTCCGCGACCTCCTGCAGAATCGCGGTGGCCTCGGCCCAGTCCTCGTCCGAGCCGATGAACTTGTCCTTGTTGGCGTCGTCGCGGGTGGACAGCTCGAGGTAGTAGTCATCCAGCCCGAAGTCGTCCAGCAGCGACAGCACGAACCTCAGCAGGTGCCGCACCTCGGCCGGAGCGTCCTCCTTGGTGACGTAGGAGTGCGAGTCGTCCTGGGTGATCATCCGCACCCGGGTGAGCCCCGAGAGCACCCCCGACATCTCGTCGCGGTAGACGGTGCCGAACTCGAAGAAGCGCAGCGGCAGGTCACGGTAGGACCGGCCGCGGGAGCGGTAGATGAGGTTGTGGATCGGGCAGTTCATCGCCTTGAGGCGGTAGGGATGCCCGTCGACGTCCATCGGGGGGAACATGCCGTGGCTGTAGTACGGCAGGTGACCCGAGGTGTAGAACAGCTCCTCGCGGGAGATGTGCGGGGTGCCGACGTAGGAGAAGCCCTCCTCGATGTGCCGTGCCCGGACGTAGTCCTCCATCTCCCGCTTGATGACGCCGCCGCGCGGGTGGAAGACGGGCAGCCCCGAGCCCAGGATCTCCGGGAAGGAGTAGAGGTCCATCTCCGCCCCGAGCTTGCGGTGGTCGCGTCGCTCGGCCTCGGCGAGTCGTTCCAGGTAAGCTCGCAGTTCTTCTTTGCTCGGCCAGGCGGTGCCGTAGATGCGCTGCAGCTGCGGGTTCTTCTCGCTCCCGCGCCAGTAGGCCGCGGCGCTGCGCATGAGCTTGAAGGCGTTGCCGATGATCTTGGTGCTCGGCAGGTGCGGGCCGCGGCACAGGTCTCCCCAGACGACCTCGCCGGTGCGGTCGAGGTTGTCGTAGATGGTCAGCTGACTGCCGCCGACCTCGACGCTGGCGCCGTCGGCTGCGTCCTCGGCCGAGCCGCCCTTGAGCCCGATGAGCTCGAGCTTGTAGGGCTCGCCAGCCAGCTCCTCCCGGGCCGCGTCGTCCTCGATCTCCCGCCGGGCGAAGGTCTGCCCGGTGTTGATGATCTTCTGCATCGCCTTCTCGAGGCGTTTGAGGTCGTCGGGGGTGAACGGCTCCTCGACGTCGAAGTCGTAGTAGAAGCCGTCGCGCACCGGCGGACCGATGCCGAGCTTCGCGTCCGGGAAGGTCTGCTGCACCGCCTGGGCGAGCACGTGCGCGCACGAGTGGCGCAGCACGTCGAGACCGTCAGGCTCGCTCACCAGGACCCGCTCGACGACGTCTCCGTCGGCCAGCACGTGCGCCAGGTCGCGGAGCTCTCCCCCGACGCGCGCGACGACGACCTGCCTGTCGTCGGCGAAGAGGTCGCCCGCAGTCGTGCTCTCGTCGACCACTCGCTCGCTGCCTGCGACGATGACGGTGATCTGGCTGGACACGCTGGGTCTCCTCGGGGGTGATGGGGTATGCCGTACCCGTCCCCGCGGGTGGGGGACGAGCTGTCGGGCCAGCCTACCGGCCGGGGGTCGGTCGGCCCCAGGGGATATCGGGCCGCAGCCTAGGGTGTCCGGGCATGGGAGCAGTGCAGGATCGCGAGCCGCCGGACGGCATCAGCAAGCACTTCACGGTCGCCGTCTTCGTCATCTACGAATGCCACGTCCTGCTCCACCCGCACCCCAAGGTCGGGCTCTGGCTCCCCCCGGGCGGGCATATCGAGGCGCACGAGCTGCCCGATGATGCGGCGCGACGCGAGACCGTCGAGGAGACCGGCCTCGAGGTCGAGCTCGTCGGTGAGACCGGGATCAGTCACGACTCCCCCGGGTCGCCCAGGCAGCTGCTGCGTCCGGAGGGGATCCAGGTCGAGGACATCTCGCCCGACCCACCGCACCAGCACATCGACCTGATCTACTTCGCGACCCTGGCACCTGGGTGGGACGCGGGACCGGACGGTATGCCGGTGGTCCGGGAGGACGAGGGCATGGTGTGGCTCGATCGTGCCGGGGTGCGCGCCCGACCGGTCACCGACGAGGTGATGAAGTGGGTCGAGCTCGCGCTGACGGAGGTGCCCGGCCGGCTCGCCGGGCGATGACGACGGACGACCCGCCCGGTCCACGGTAGGACCGGGCGGGTCGTCGTGGTCGTGAGCCCTGAGAGGGTCAGGGCGTCATCGCCGACGTCAGCTCTGGGTCAAGCGACGACCCAGGACCAGAGCGCCCGCACCCGCGAGCAGCGTGCCGACGCCGAGCCACAGGGCGCCGTTCACCGGTCGCTCGCTTGGGCCGTCCGTCTCCACGGGCGGTCCCGTGGGCTCGGGGTCGGTGGTGTCCGGGTCGGTGGGCTCGGGGTCGGTGGTGTCCGGGTCAGTGGGCTCGGGGTCGGTGGTGTCCGGGTCGGTCGGCTCGGGGTCGGTGGTCCCCGGGTCAGTGGGCTCGGGGTCGGTGGTCCCCGGGTCAGTGGGCTCGGGGTCGGTGGTACCGGGATCCGTGGGCTCGATCGGAGCAGTTCCGGTGCACACGATGACCCAGTTGATCTTGGTTGCGTCCTCTGGCGCCGGGTAGGCCTTGCCAGTCACCGGATCAAGCACCAGCCTCTTTCCAGACCGGTTGCCCTGCAACCGGAGTGCGATGGCATTCGGGTAGACGGCCGGGTCGATGGTGTAGCTCTCCGCGTTGAGGGCAGTGAACTTCTCGCAGCTGACATCGGTGTAGCCGTGGGCATCGGTCAGGTGACCCGCGAGCTGGCCAGCGGAGCCGTAGGCCGTGTAGTCGTCGGTGTCGTCGGTCTCGGCGAAGGCGGCGACCGGCACAGTGGCCAGCAGCGCGGCCCCCACGCCGGCAGCAAGGGTTCGGGACAGTCGCATGTGCTTTCCTCCGGTGGGTGTGGCGAATGCGTTCCTGTGGAAAGTCACATGAATCACATACGCCTCATTCACAACAGAAATCACACTGATGTCAGCCCGCACAGAAGTGTGGGATTTGCCCGGCGTGTCGTCGATGGTGCGGGGGTCTCAGGTCCGGCGTGCCCACCCCGTCCGCCGAGCCCAGTCCGCCGGCGGCTCGTAGCTCTCGTCCCAGGGCATGGGGGCGTAGGCACGGCAGGTCGGCTGCCTCGGCCCCGGCCACTCCGCGCCGAAGGAGCGCCGGCACGGGCAGCGCTGGGGTGTGTTGGGGTTGGCCTCCACCCGGAAGCGCGGCGGCTTGGATGAGGCGCGATAGTCGAGCCGGGCGCCCGTGAGGACCGTGAGCGCCGCCGGCTCGACCAGGAGCCACGCGCCCGGGCAGCCGAACCATTCGGCCTCGACGTTATCGGCGCTCCCACCCGGATGATGCACCGGCCTGACGCCACGGTTCTCCTTCCCGCCAGCATCGTCCTCGCTCCCGCCGTCGATCTCCTCAGGGGCGAGCGCGGCATACACGTAGGTCGTGCCGCAACACCCGCCCTCGGCCAGCCCCACAAGCACGCCGCCGAGCACCTTGATCTGCTCGATCGCTGCCCTCGTGACCTCGAACGGTGGGAATCGGGTGGCCTGGTCCATGCCCCCCGAGGGGTTCGGCTCATCCATACCCGGTGTCTATCAGCCGGCTCCGACAGAGGCGCCCGCACCACTGCATCGCGGACCGGGTCACGCGGTGATGCCGGGACCGCACTCGTCGTCGTGCTCGCCCAGCGCCCAGGCGGCGTGCCGCTCGGCGCAGTCGTGCACCGCTTGGCGCGCGGCGCTGGTGATCGCCGCCTCGAAGTTGCTGTAGAGCCAGTCGAACTCCCAGCGTGCGACGTCGCTGGCGATCCGTCGCACAATCGCCGCCGACAGCGGCCACCGGTGGGGATAGGACCGCATGAACGACGTGGTCCCGTCGAGGTTGACGAAGATGGTGTCGCCAGCGAGGAGCACGCCCAAGCCGTCGGCGCCCTCCCAGTGCACGACCGCGCTGCCCGGGAAGTGCCTGCCCGGCTGGGCGGCGGTGACGCCGGGCACGAGCTTGCGGGTGCCGGTCCACAGCTCCAGGTGCGTGGGCTGGTGGCCGAGCCACTGCGCGTCGACCTCCGGCACCCAGACGGGCACTCCCCAGAACTGCACCAGCTGAGGTATGTCGTCGCGCTCGATGAGGAGCGCAACTTCACCCGGGCGGCGCGCCGGGAGTTCGTGGTCCAGTCGGCGCTGAGCCACCAGCTGGCCAAGCTGGAGCAGGAGATCGGCGCACGGCTCTTCGAGCGGTCCAGCCGGAAGGTCGAGCCGACAGCGGCGGGCGAGGCGATGCTGCCGTGGGCCCGCGCCTGCCTGGAAGCAGCCGAGCGGGCGACGGCCGTGCGGCGGCCGCCCAGGGGGTGGTCCGCGGGACCACCAGGTCGGCGTCATCCCGATGCTCGCCCGCCCCGACCTCCCGTCGCTGCTCGGCCGGCTGCGTGACGCGCACCCCGAGGTGGGCGTGCGGGTGCGGGTCGCGGCGAGCGATGCGCTCATGGAGCAGGTGCGCGCCGGGGTCCTCGACCTCGCCGTGCTGGGCCTCGCCGACGGGGTGCTGCCCTCAGGAGTCCAGCACCGCGAGATCGGTGAGGAGCGACTGGTCGCGGTCGTGCCGGTCGACCACCCGCTCGCCGGTCGCGCGGCGGTGTCGCTTGCTGACCTGGCTGACGAGCCGCTCACCGACTTCGCCGCCGGGAGCACCGGCCGGGCCCAGGGCGACCTCGCCTTCGAGCAGGCGGGGCTGGGGCGGGCGGTGCCCTACGAGGCCGCCACCCCTGACCTCATAACCCGGATCGTCGGAGCCGGGCTGGCCGTGGCGCTGCTCCTGCCCGGCCTCGACCTGCTGCCGACCGTGCGCACCGTGGAACTGACCGACGGACCCAGGCGGTCGACATACCTTCGCCTGGCAGCGGAGCTGGCAGTCCCCCGCCGCGCGTGCGGCGCTGGAGCTGCTGGGCGTGTTCGGGCAGTGACGCCGGTCCGTCCCGGCGGCGCGCCGATCGAGAACGGCCACAGCGTTCACGTGAACGCTGTGGCCGATCTGGGCGGGAGTGTCACCGGGACGGATCTGGTCCGGGGCAGAAGGGGAGAGGGTGGACGTGAAGGGACTCGAACCCCTGACCTCTCGCGTGTGAAGCGAACGCTCTAACCAACTGAGCTACACGTCCGGACACGCCCGCAGGCGCGAGAGACGATCTTAGCCTCCCGCGCCCGCGCGACGAAATCTGCGGTTCAGACGCCGCTCGCCGGGTCCGGGGCCTCCGCCGCCCGGCGCGCGAAGACCTCCCGGGCCCGGCCCGCCACCGGTGCGTCACCGAGCTCGCGCGCCGCGATCGAGGGGGTATGCAGCAGCTCGCCCGAGGCGAGCTCGACCGGCTCGGCGACCTCGAGCCGCGTGAGCGGGGTGATGTCGCGCAGGCTGCTGGTGAGCCAGATCTCGTCGGCGTCGGCGAGCGCCTCGACGGGCAGGTCGCCCTCCTCGACCTCGATGCCGTCCTCCCGGAGCCACTCGATCGTCAGCCCCCGCGTGACGCCGGCCAGCGGGCCGCTCGCCAGCCGGGGGGTGCGCACCACTCCCTCGTGCACCACGAAGAGGTTGGTGCCGGTGCCCTCGCACAGCAGGCCAGAGGTGTTGGCCAGGATCGCCTCGTCGCACCCCGCGGCCTTCGCCGCGGAGAGCGCCACGACGTTCTCGGCGTAGGAGGTCGACTTCACCCCGGTGAGCGCCCCCCGCTCGTTGCGGGTCCAGGGCACGACCAGGGCGGTCGCGGTCGGGGCCGGCGGCTCCTGGGCCATCGCGGTGACCAGATAGGTCAACCCGCCGGCCAGCCGCTCGCTCCCGAGCGGACCCACTCCCCCGGTGACGGTGTAGCGCAGCCGGCCGAACGGCATACCTCCCTGCGACAGGACCGCGTCGATGCCCTCCTGGATGCGATCCCGGTCCAGCTCAGGCAGTCCGAGCGCGGCGAGCGAGCGGTCCATCCGGTCGTGGTGCCGGGTCTGCGCGAAGACCACGCCGTCCGTCACCTTGCAGGTCTCGAACACCCCATCGCCGACGGTCACCCCGTGATCCAGGGCACGCACCGTGGCGGAAGGGCCCCGCAGCTCACCATCGACCCAGACCCGGATGTGCTGCGTGGTCTCGCTGCTCGGCTCGCTCATGTCGGGAGAGTATGCCGTGGCTAGGGTGGGAGGGTGACGACGAGCCTGTATCTGGCCAGTGCCGAGTCCCGGTCGGGGAAGTCGGCGGTCGCCGTCGGCCTCCTGGCCGAGCTGTGTGCCCGCGGAGGGAGGGTCGGGGTCTTCCGACCGGTGGTGCAGGACCGCGCCGCCGACCCGCTCGTCGAGCTGCTGCACCCGCTCTCGACGTCGGCGGCGGAGCCGCAGACGGCGGTCGGCGTGACCTACGACCAGCTCAACCGAGACCGCGAGGCGTCGATCAACGCCGTGGTCGACCGCTTCCACGCGTATGCCGCGGAGCACGACACCGTGCTCGTCGTCGGCTCGGACTTCACCGGGGTGCCGGCACCGACGGAGTTCTCCACCAACGCCGCTCTCGCGGCGCACCTCGGGTCGCCGATGGTGCTCATCGTGCCGGGCTCGGACCGCCCGGCCGACGACACGGCCACCGCGGCCCTCATCAGCGTGCAGGAGGCCCGCAGCCGGCACGCGCAAGTGGTGGCGGTGCTGGCCAACAAGGTGGAGGGGGGTGAGGCCGTGAGGCAGGAGCTGGAGACCCGGCTGGCCGACGAGGCCGGTGGCGGGAACGGCATACCTGCGGTGCTGACCATCCCGGCCGACGACCTGCTCTCGGCACCCACGGTGCGCGACCTCATGGAAGCCGTCGATGGCACCCTGCGGGCGGGCGACGAGACCCTCCTGGACCGGGAGATGAGCGATCTCATCGTGGCCGGGATGACGATGCCCAACGTCCTGGACCGGCTGCGCGAGGGGCACGTGCTCATCTGCCCCGGCGACCGCGAGGAGGTGCTGCTCGCGGCGATCCTGGCGCACCGCTCGACCACCTTCCCCACGCTGGCCGGCATCGTCCTCAACGGCGGCTTCGCGACGACGCCGCAGGTCGACCGGCTCGTCGAGGGGCTCGCCGTCGAGTTGCCGATCATCAGCTGCGACGGGGGGACGATGCATACCGCGATGACGATGCACGACGTCGTCGGGCGCATCACGCCACGCTCGGAGCGCAAGATCGAGCACGCCCGGGCGCTGGTGCACGACCACGTGGACCTCGACCGCCTGCTGCCGCCCGCTGAGGACGACGACGCGGGTGCGCGGCGCTCGCAGGTGGTGACACCGCTGATGTTCGAGCACCAGATCATGGCGCGGGCGCGCGCGGCGGACGCCCACGTCGTGCTGCCCGAGGGGGGCGAGGACCGCATCCTGCGCGCCGCCGACACCCTGCTCGCGCGCAAGGTGGCGCGGCTGACGCTGCTGGGTGTCGAGGCACAGGTGCGCGAGCGGGCGGCCAGCCTGGGGCTGCGGCTCGACGCGGCGCAGGTCATCGACCCGCAGTCCAGCGACCAGCGGGAGCGTTTCGCGCAGACGTATGCCGAGCTGCGCGCCCACAAGGGCGTCACCCCGGACCAGGCGCACGACATCGTCGTCGACCCGGCCTACTTCGGGACGATGATGGTGCACGCCGGCGAGGCCGACGGCATGGTCTCCGGCTCGATCACGACGACCGCGCACACGATCCGGCCGGCGCTGGAGGTGATCCGGACCTCGCCGGGGGTGTCCGTGGTGAGCAGCGTCTTCTTCATGTGCCTGGCCGACAAGGTGCTCGTCTACGGCGACTGCGCGATCAACCCCGACCCCAGCGCCGAGCAGCTCGCCGACATCGCGATCTCCTCGGCGGGGACGGCAGCGCAGTTCGGGGTGGAGCCGCGGGTCGCGATGCTGTCCTACAGCACCGGTGGGTCGGGCAGCGGCGCCGACGTCGACAAGGTGCGCGCCGCGACCGAGCTGGTGCGCGAGCGGGAGCCGGAGCTATTGGTGGAAGGGCCGATCCAGTACGACGCCGCCGTCGACCCGGCGGTCGCTGCGACCAAGCTCAAGGACTCGCCGGTGGCGGGGCGGGCGACGGTGCTGATCTTCCCCGACCTCAACACGGGCAACAACACCTACAAGGCGGTGCAGCGCAGTGCCTCCGCCGTGGCGGTCGGGCCAGTCCTGCAGGGTCTCAACGCGCCGGTCAACGACCTCTCCCGCGGGGCGACCGTGCGCGACATCATCAACACCGTGGCCATCACCGGCATCCAGGCGAAGGGCTGAACGCCATGACCGACGCGTCCCGGACCTCGGCGGGCACCCCGGTGGTGCTCGTCATCAACGCCGGCTCCTCCTCGGTGAAGTACCAGCTCATCGAGCCCGGCACCGGCACCTCGCACGCCAAGGGCCTGGTCGAACGGATCGGGCTGGAGGGAGGTGTGCTGCGGCATACCGTCGAGGGGCAGACGCACGAGCGCGGCGTCGACGTGACCGACCACGCGCGGGCGCTCGAGCTGGCGACCGAGGCCTTCGCTGAGCACGGTCCGGCGCTGGAGGAGGTCGACCTCGTCGCGGTCGGGCACCGGGTGGTGCACGGGGGCGCGGACTTCGCCGATCCGGTCGTCATCGACGACGCGGTGCTGGCCGCGGTGGAGCGGCTGGTGCCGCTGGCGCCGCTGCACAACCCGGGCAACCTGCAGGGCATCGAGGCGACCCGGCGCACCTTCCCGGACGTGCCGCAGGTGGCGGTCTTCGACACCGCCTTCCACCAGTCGATGCCGGCAGAGGCGATGACGTATGCCGTGCCGCGGGAGTGGCAGGAGCGGCACCGGGTGCGGCGCTACGGCTTCCACGGGACCTCGCACGCCTATGTCTCGCGGCGGGTGGCGGCGTTGCTCGGGCGGCCGGTCGAGGACGTGTGCTGCGTCGTGCTGCACCTGGGCAACGGCGCGAGCGCGACGGCGGTGCGCGGTGGGCGCAGCGTGGACACCTCGATGGGGCTGACGCCGTTGGAGGGACTGGTCATGGGCACCCGGCCGGGCGACCTGGACCCGGGGATCGCGGGGCATCTTGGGCGGGTCGCGGGGATGTCGACCGAGGACGTCGAGCGGGCGCTGAGCAAGGAGTCGGGGCTGCTCGGGCTGACCGGGTCGGCGGACTTCAGGGACGTCATGGAGCGTCGGGCGGCCGGCGACGAGGCGGCGGCGCTCGCCTTCGGGGTGGTCGTGCACCGGCTGCTGCGCTACATCGGGGGGTATGCCGCGGTGCTCGGTCGGCTGGACGCCATCGCCTTCACCGCCGGCGTGGGTGAGAACAACGCCGAGCTGCGCGCGGCGGTGCTGGAGCGGCTGGCCGGCTTCGGGGTGGAGCTGGACGCCGACGCGAATGCGGGGGTGGCGGGCGCGGACGGCGCGGCGGACTCGGCGGGCGCAGTCCCGGGTGCTGCCGACGGCGAGCGGCGCATCACGACGCCGGCGAGCGCGGTGGCGGGTTTCGTCATACCCACGGACGAGGAGGGTGAGATCGCCCGCCAGGCGGCGGCGCTGATCACCTGACCTACTCCTCCAGAACTGGACAGAGCTTTCTGGGGAACGGGTCCCAGAACGCTCTGTCCACGTCCGTAGGGACTCAGCGGACGCGGTGCGCCGAGGCACTCGGGGTGGCGGTGAGGAAGTGCGGCGCCTCGAGGCCCTCGCCGGCGAAGGCGTCCGCCACCGCCCGAGCGACCTCCTCGACCCCATCCCGCGCGACGAGCGCGATCGCGGAGCCGCCGAAGCCACCTCCGGTCATCCGGGCGCCCAGGGCGCCCGCGGCCACCGCCGCCTCGACGGCGAGGTCCAGCTCGCGGCACGACACCTCGTAGTCGTCGCGCAAGGAGGCGTGCGAGCCGAGCATGAGCTCACCCACCTGATCCGCCTCCCGCTCACGCAGCGCGGCGACGAGATCGAGGACGCGAGAGTTCTCGGTGAGCACGTGCCGCACCCGCGCGACCGCCTCGGCGTCGTCACCGAGACCCGCCAGCACCACCTCGACGTCCTCACCCTCCAGCTCGCGCAGCGACTCCACGCCCAGCGCAGCGGCGGCCCGCTCGCAGACGGCGCGGCGGGAGGCGTACTGCCCGTCGGCCAGCGAGTGGTGCGCGCGGGTGTCGATGACGAGGATCTCGTGCCCGGGCAGGGTCCACGCGACGGGCGTGATCGAGAAGTCACGGCAGTCGAGCAGCAGCGCGTGCTCGTCCACAGCCCGCAGCGAGACGCTCTGGTCCATGCCCCCGGTGGCGGCGCCGGCGACCTCGTTCTCGGCACGGACGCACGCGGCGGCGAGCTCGGCGCGGTCCAGCCCGCCGAGCTCGGGCACGAGCTCGGCCAGCGCCAGCGCGACCGAGCACGACAGCGCTGCCGAGGAGGACAATCCGGCGCCGAGCGGCACATACCCGTCCACGAGCACGTCCGCGCCCACCAGGTCCGGCCCGACCCGCTCCCCCAGCATCGCAGCGACCCCGGCGACGTAGGACGTCCACCCCTCTGGCGAGCCGAGCTCCACGTCGGCGACGGCACCCTCCCACGCCTGACCCGGCGCCTGCCGCGAGGCGATCCGGAGCCGCCCGTCGTCGCGGCGCCGCACCGCGACGTAGGTCCGGTGCGCCAGGGCGAGCGGCAGGCAGTAGCCGCCGTTGTAGTCGGTGTGCTCGCCGATGAGGTTGACCCGTCCCGGCGCCGCCCAGACCCCGTCGGCGGCCCCGCCGAACTCGACGCGGAAGGCCTCGGCCAGCTCGACCGCCACCTGCTGGTCGTCGGCGGCGGGCGACCAGATCAGCTCGCTCATCGGTGTGTGTCTCCTGGCTCGTGGGGTCGGGTCGATCCTCGGCGCGCGGCGCGCCAGACGTCGGCGGGCTCGCGTGGCTCAGACCCCGAGGCGGTCGAGGAAGTCGTCGCGCAGCGCCCCGCGCGGGTCGAGGCGTCGTCGCAGCGAGCCTAGACGCCCCAGGTGGGGGTAGAGCTCGTCGACCCGCCGGGCCAGCGCCGCCTCATCGAAGAGCTTGCCCCAGTGCGGGCGCGCACCGAGCGGGTTCAGCCCCGCCTCCATGCTATTGATGAGCGCCGGAGCCGTGCGTGTCGGTGGCGACCGCCCCGGCGACCGTGATGTGCGGCAGCGAGGCTATGGCGTGCAGCCCCCAGCCGAGCTCGTGCAGCCGTCGGGCGACCCCGCCGTAGGCCGCGGCCCCCTCGATCCGGTGCGCTGCCGGTCGCTGTCGACGGTCACGTCGACCGGGAGCCGCCCGCGGCTCACCATGGTGCCGGTGGTGTCCGCGATCCGGTTGAACGAGTGGCGTGACCCGAGCACCCGCACCCGATCCGCGCTGCCCATCACCTCGGCCAACTCCTCCCGCCCTGCTGGCTCGACGAACTCGCTCGCCCCGCATAGGTGAAGTTCTTGGCCCAGGTGCTGCCCGCCGCGCTCATCGCCCCATCCTGGGCAGCCCGGCACACGCTGGCCGTCGTCTCACCCGCTCCTCAGACCGCGACCACCTGCCAGATCTGGCTGTGCTCGGGGTTCATCGGCTGGATCGGCAGGCCCGCCTCGGCCAGCACCCGCCCGGGCAGCGTGATGCCGTCCACCGCCCACGGCACGACGCCGCGGCCCGCGACGAGCGGCTCGCTCTCCCCGGGGCGCACCAGCGTGACCCGGTAGCGCCGCTCCGGGTCCAGCCCGGGCAGCCGCACCCGGTCGGGCCCGGTCGTGATCGGTCGCCGCAGCATGCTGACCTGGTAGAGCGCCGCCGAGCGGTCCTGCGCGACGGTGCCATGCACCCATACCTCGTCGTCGTGGTGGTCGCCGTTGACGACCCGACCGGTATGCAGCAGCTCGCGGTGCTCCTTGTGCAGCGCCACCCAGGCGGTGAGCTCGGCGAGCTCGGCCTCGGTGGCGGTCGCGAGGTCCCACTCGATCCCGAGGTGCCCCCAGATCGCGGTGCCCGCGCGAAAAGACAAGGTGTGCCGCCGCCCGGTGGTGTGCGACTCACCGGAGGCGACGTGGGTGCCGACCAGCTCCGGCGGCAGCAGCAGGAAGGTCCCGCGTTGGATCTGGTGACGCTCCAGCGGGTCGATGCAGTCCGAGGCCCAGATCCGCACCGTCCGGTCGAGCACACCCAGGTCGACCCGGCCACCGCCGGCCGAGCACGACTCGACCTCCAGGCCCGGGTGCGCGGCGAGCAGCTCGTCCATGAGCGCGTAGACCGCCAACGTGTGCGCCCGGACGCCCGGCTCGCCGCCGGGGGTGTGCCCGGCGTCGTTGAGATAGCGGTTGTGGTCCCACTTGAGGTAGGCGATGTCGTAGCGGTCGAGCACCGCCATGAGCTGGTCGCGGACGTGGGCGTAGGCGCCCGGGTGGCCGAGGTCGAGCACGTGCTGCTGGCGTGACTCCAGCCCCCGCCGCCCCCCGGCGGAGAAGATCCACTCCGGGTGGGCGCGCGCCAGGTCGGAGTCCATGCTCACCATCTCGGGCTCGACCCAGAGCCCGAACTCCAGGCCGGCCGTGTGCACGTGCTCGACGAGCGGGTCGAGCCCATCGGGCCACACGTCCTCGGAGACGACCCAGTCGCCCAGGCTGGTGGTGTCGTCGCGCCGCCCGCCGAACCAGCCGTCGTCGAGCACGAAGCGCTCGGCTCCCACCGCCGCGCCGCGGTCGACCAGGTCCGTGAGCCGGTCCAGATCGTGGTCGAAGTAGGTCGCCTCCCAGTTGTTGATCGTCACCGGGCGCGGCCGGGTCGGGTGGTGCGGGCGGCCGCGCAGCCAGGCGTGGAAGCGCGCGGCGACCTCGTCGAGCCCGGTGCCGTGCGCGGCATACGTCCAGGGCGTGGTGGCGCTCTCCCCCGCCGCCAGGATGAGCTCGCCGCGCTCGAGCCGCTCCCCCGCGCCGAGCACGCGCCCGCCGTTGGCGAGGCGCTCGGCATACGTCGTCTGGTTGCCGCTCCAGCCCAGGTGCACCGCCCAGACCTGACCGTGCCCGAAGCCGAAGCCGGGCTCCCCCGCGGCGAGCAGGTGCACCGCGTCGAGGCCGGTGCGGCCGGTGCGGACCTCGCGGCTGTGGATGCCGACGGTGAAGGGTCGCCGCTGCGGGATGCGCTCCATGGTGTGCCGCCCGGCGAAGTCGAGCAGCTCGGTGGCACGCTCCGGGACGGGGAGGGTGGTGCGGATCGCGCCGACCTCGTAGGGCCCTTCGCCGGTGTTGGTGAGCGTGGTGCGTGTGCGCAGCAGCCCGCCCGGGTGCAGCTCCAGCTCGTGCACCACGGCGAGGTATGCCGTCTCGTCCGCCGCGTGGACGACCACCCGCTGGGTGCCGTCCGGCTCGGTCGTGACCGCGGTGTGCTCGGCCGAGGTGCGGAAGGCCGGGGACCAGTCCCGGCCCTGGCGCGAGCCTTCGACGCCGGGGCGGCCCAGCCAGGCACGGGCATGCTCGGGCAGGATGCTGACCCGGTCGGCGCGGTCGAACGGGCTGTCCCCCCGGGCCACCTGGCCGCTGAGCGCCACGGCCTGCAACTCGGCGTCGGTGAGCTCACCGAGGTCGGCTCCCCAGTGGCGGACCACCGGGAGGAGACCGTCGGAGAGATCGAGGACGAGCGAGGTGCCGGCGGCGCGCAGGTGCAGCAGAGAGGTCACGCCCCTAGCCCACTGCACCGGCCCTGCGCGTGTCCAGTCACCGGGTCGTGGGGAGTTCACGCTGCGTCCATCTCCCCGTCAACGTCGTCTGCGTAGGGTCGTCCGGTGGCCAAGGAGCTGGAGTTCATCAAGGGCGTCGACAAGCTGCACGCGTTCTACACCGAGCACGTGCGGATGCTCGCGCACGCCTACGACCTCAGCGACGAGGACGCCGCGCGCATCCTCGACCGCTTCGACTTCAAGAACGTCTCCCGGTCGATCCTGGCACCGGCCCGGGTCGACCTGTTCGAGGCGCCCCCCGAGCTGTGAGGCGGCGCCGCTGCGGCGTCTCCCCGTCATCCCCCGGCAGAGCAGCGCGTCGGCCGGGGACCGCCTGATCCGGTCGCCAGGCTGACCACCGGGCATCCCACCTAGTGAGCCTGGCCCTCGGACAGGCGCCGGGCGCGTTCCTCGCGGACCAGCTCCCACGTCCGGACGATCCGCGGCGCCGTCATGATGACCAGGCCACCGACCATGTTGAGCAGGGTGACCCACCAGAACCACCCCAACCACTGGCCCACCGTGATCTCCGCCCCGGCCTGCATCGCCCCGAAGATGAGCACCGAGGAGAGCGCCCCGTGGTGCATCTGCAGGCCGACCACCAGCAGCCCGCCGATGAAGGAGATGACCGCCGTCATGACATCGGAGCTGGCCCCCTGGGTCATCCGGGTCATCAGTGTGATGGTGCTTCCCGCGAGCAGCGCCAGCGCGATCGTCTCCATGGTGAAGCCGGCCGTCACGTAGTCCACCGCGGAGCTGATGAGGTTGTCGTGGAACTCGGGGAAGGCATACACCACCAACCACATGAACATCCACCCGCCCGCCAGGTTGGTCACCAGGGTGACCGACCAGAGGCGGAAGAGCTGACCGAAGGTCCCGTGCCCGGCCAGGACGGCGTTGACCGGAAGCATGAAGTCCTCGGTGAACAGCTCGGAGTGCGCCAGGCGCAGCGCGAGCAGGCCGATCCCGAAGGCCAGGCCGGAGAGCAGCGTGCTGCCGGTGGCGTGCATGACCGCGAGCATCGCCATGATGCCCAGCCCGACGTCGATCCCACCGAAGAGGCCGGTCACCACCAGTCCTCGGTGGGTCCGCTTGAGCCGCTCCTCGCCCTCGGAGACGGTCGCGTTGAACTCCTCGTGCAGTTCCTCCTCGAGGCGGCGCTCCACTCCCCCGACCTCGACGGTCTCGTAGTGGTCGCCCTGGCCCCCGGCCTCCGGCTCGGTGCTCTGGTCGAGATCGCCGTCCTGCGAGCTCATCGGGTGCGGGCCTGGGCAGCTGGAACGCTCATCACCCCATCCTGCCTGCTGGGACCGGCCGGCAGCTCACCGCCCCCGAGTGCGACGAAGGCACCGGGCAGGCCCAGTCCGTGGGCCAGCACGGCGAGGACGAGGGCGAGGAACGACCTCATCAGGAGGCGCGGACCCGACGACGGGCGGGGTGCTGGCGGCGCAGCCACCCCGCCGAATCTAGCAGCGGGACGACCGACCGGGCCGGGACCGCGGTCCTGCACCGCCCCGGCAGCACCGTGGTGTCCGGCACAGCCTGGGTAGGCTCGGCCGGATGGACACCGCCCGACGCCTGGTCGAGGACGCAGGCACCCTGTTGATCGACTTCGACGGGCCGCTCGCCCGGCTCTTCCCCGGCGCCGCCTGGGCGGAGGTCGGCGATCGGCTGCGGCAGGAGGCGGGCAGGCTCGGTGGCCCGGAGCTGGCGCGGTGGCTCGAGGGCGAGGCGGACCACGTGCAGTGTCTGCGTCTGGTGGGCGAGCACTCCCCCCGGTTGCTGCCGCCGCTGGAGCGACTGGTGACCGAGCTGGAGCTCGCGGCGGCGGCCCGGGTGTCACCCCGCGGCGGTGCCCTGGATCTCATCGACCAGACCCTGGGGCGCGGCGCCAGCGTCGTGGTGGTCACCAACAACACCCCGGGCGTCGTCGCGGGGGTGCTGGACCGCGCCCGACCGGGCACGAGCGCCCGCCTGCACACGGTCGGGCGGTCCGCAGGGCGGGTGGCCGACCTCAAGCCGGCGCCCGATCTCCTGCTCCGTGCGCTGAGCCTCACCGGCGCCGGTCCCGGGGAGTCGGTCTTCCTGGGCGACTCCGTGACCGATGTGCAGGCCGGTGCCGCGGCCGGGGTGCGGGTGGTCGGAGTAGCCGACGATGCCACCCGGCGCGCGCAGCTGCAGGAGGCAGGGGCGGTGGCCGCGGTCGCCGGCGTCGACGCCCTGGTCGGCTGATCCGGCACGAGGCAGGTAGGCGTCAGGGCCCGGGGTTCACGGCGACCAGGAGCACGAAGAGCGCCAGCGTGCCGGGGATCGCGCCGGTCTGGATGCGGTCGACCAGCCGCATGATCCGTCCCGCGCTGGTCGGCAGGCGCTGCAGCGCGACGTCACGTGCCGCCGTCGTCGGTCACCGTCATCGACATCCGTCACCTTCCCTCTGCTCGGGTCGGCCACATGTGTCACGTCGCCGGCCCAGGGACGTCTCCGCAGGAGAAGATCGCCGCCCCCGACCATAATGTGCACGATGGTTAGACAGGTGAGAGACGCGACGCCGCGGGTAGAACGGGTGGCCGACACCCGGCTCCCCACCGACTACGCGACCTTCCGGATGACGGCATACCGCGACGACACAGGCATCGACCACGTCGTCCTCAGCCTCGGCGTGCGCGACGACGACGGTCCCGACCTGCCACCACCCCTGGTGCGGGTGCACTCCGAGTGCCTCACCGGGGACGCGCTCGGGTCACGCCGGTGCGACTGCGGCGAGCAGCTGCAGCACGCGTTGCGTCTGCTGGCCCGGGCGGGGCGCGGGGCGGTCGTCTATGCCCGCGGGCATGAGGGCCGCGCCATCGGCCTGGCGGAGAAGCTGCGGGCCTACGCCCTCCAGGACCAGGGGGTGGACACGGTCGACGCCAACCTCGCCCTCGGCCACCCCGCCGACGCCCGCACCTACGACCACTGCGCCGCGATGCTGCTCGATCTCGGTATGCGCCGGGTCCGGCTGCTGTCGTCCAACCCGGCCAAGGAGCAGGCACTGACCGCCCTCGGCATCGAGGTGGTGGAGCGGGTGCCGCTGGTCATGCCCGAGCGCGAGGAGAACGCCTTCTACCTGGCCACTAAGCGCGCCCGCATGGGGCACGACCAGGCCGGCGGTGATGACTGGGCCCAGCTGCTGGCCGGCCGGATCCCCAGCTCCGGCGAGTTGGCGCAGCGCTACGGCGACCTCAACCGGGCCGACGGCCCCCTGGTGCTGGCCCAGCTCGGCCAGAGCCTGGACGGCTTCATCGCGAGCCGGACCGGTGACGCGGCCTTCGTCACCGGCGAGCAGGACCGCGAGCACCTGCACCGGCTCCGGGCGCTCGTGGATGCCGTCGTGGTCGGTGGAGCCACCGCGGCCTGCGACGACCCTCGACTCACCGTCCGGGCGGTAGACGGACCGAACCCCACCCGGGTCGTGCTCGACCCGCGCGCGGTCACCCCGAACGAGTCCTCCGTGCTCACCGACGGCGCCGCGCCGACGCTGTGGGTCGTCGGCGGCGAGGCGAGGGTCGGCCCGGTGGGTGGGCACGTCGAGGTGGTCCGCTGGCCCACCGCCGGCCCATGGGAGCCGGGAGCCGTCCTCGAGCTGCTCGCCGCACGTGGGCTGCACCGCGTGCTGGTTGAGGGAGGAGGGCGCCTCGTCTCCGCCTTCGTGCAGGCCGGCGTCGTGGACCGGCTCTACCTCACCACCGCGCCGGTGCTGATCGGGGACGGTGTGCCCGGGCTGCGCGTCACCGGCCAGGATCTGCTCGCTGACGCGCTCCGGCCGACCGCGCGCCGCTACCAGCTCGGGGACGACATCGTCACCGAGCTCGACCTGCGGCCGGCTGCGGCCGCCCGCGCGACGCTGGCGGCCGACGTCTCGGACGCGAGCTGATGTCCGCCCAGGTGCCCGCGGCCCGGCTCCGCGGCGCCGAGGTCGTGGAGTCCGGGGTCGTGCTCCTCCCCCTCGCGCTGTGCGTGGGGCTGGTCGGCTGGGTCGGTCCCGGCGTCGGCATCGGGATCCTGGCGGTCCTCACAGGTCTGGTGGTGCCGGCGGTAGCGAGCTCTGCCCTGGTACGGCGCCGTCCCGCCGCCGTCAGCCCCCCCGACGTGGTCACCCTGGGCCGGGTGGCCCTCACGGGTGTGGTCGCAGCCGCGACGGTGCTCGTCCTCGCCGGTCAGCTGCCCGCCCGGACCTGGATGGTGGCCCTGGTCGTCGGTGCCGCGCTGCTGCTCGACGCAGTGGACGGGTGGCTCGCCCGGGCGACCGGCACGGCCAGCCCGTCCGGGGCGCGGCTGGACATGGAGTCCGACGCCGCCCTGCTGCTGGTGCTGTCGATCCTGGTGAGCGTGACGCTGGGGTGGTGGGTCGTGGCGATCGGAGCCATGCGCTACGTCTTCGTGCTCGCCTCCTGGGTGCGTCCTGAGCTGCGCGCTGGCCTGGCCCCGAGTCCGTTCCGACGGGTCGTCGCCGCCGTCCAGGGCATCGCGCTGCTGATCGCCCTGGTGCCGGTCGTGCCGGCACCGCTGGCCGTCGCTGTCGTCCTGACGTCGCTGGTGCTGCTCGCCACATCCTTTGTCCGCGATGTCGTGGAGCTGGAGACCCGGGCGTGAGGTCCGCACCCGGCACCACGGCACTCGCCTACTGGGCCACCGCGCCCGGCGCGGGTGAGGTGCGCGCCGAGACCCTGCCCGAGCCCGGGCCGTCGGAGGCGCTCGTGCGGGCCGTCACCAGCGGCATCAGCCGGGGCACCGAGATGCTCGTGCGCCGCGGCGGGGTGCCGGACTCCCAGGTCGACCGGATGCGCGCGCCCTTTCAGGAGGGCGAGTTCCCCTTCCCCGTGAAGTACGGCTACTTGTCCGTGGGGGTGGTCGAGCGCGGCCCGCAGGACTGGGTCGGGGCGCGGGTGTTCTGCCTCCACCCGCACCAGGACCGGTATGTCGTGCCCGTCGACTCCCTCACCCGCGTCCCCGATGAGGTGCCCTCGGTCCGTGCCGTCCTGACCGGCCCGACCGAGACGGCGCTCAACGCGCTCTGGGACGCCCCGCCGTGCGCGGGTGACCGGGTGGCCGTCGTGGGGGCTGGGCTCATCGGCGGGGCGCTCGCCCTGCTCCTGCGCCGCTTCCCGCTCGCTCGCCTGCAGGTGGTGGAGGCCGACGCCGCCCGGCGGGCGCAGCTGCGCGATGCCGGACTGGACGCGGTGCCTCCCCCGGACGCCCTCGCCGACTGCGACCTGGTCTTCCACGCCTCGGCCAGCGAGCCCGGCCTGGCCCTGGCCCTCGCGCTCGCCGGGGAGGACGCCGACGTCGTCGAGCTGTCGTGGTTCGGCTCTCCGGCGCCACAGGTGCCGCTCGGCGAGGACTTCCACTCCCACCGCCTGCGGCTGGTGGCCAGCCAGGTGTCGCGCGTCGGGGCCGCCCGCCGGCACCGCCGGGACCCCTCGGCCCGGCTCGGCACCGCCCTCGACCTGCTGGCCGACCCCGCCTTCGACCTCCTCCTCGGCGAGACCCACCCTTTCGCGGAGGTCACCGCCGCGTTCGAGGAGCTCGAGCACCCCGGTCGCCTCGGTGGGTGTGTCGTGCTGACCTACCCGCCCCTCCACGACGCTGACGGCGACGTGGCCCGACGGCACCACCCCTGACCAACGAGGAGCACGATGTTCGGACTCACCGTCACCGACCACGTCATGGTGGCCCACAGCCTGCCCGACCCGTTCTTCGGCCCGGCCCAGGCGCTGCACGGCGCCACCCTGGTCGTGGAGGCCACCTGGCGTCGGCGCGAGCTGGACGAGCACGGCGTGGTGGTCGACATCGGCGAGGCGGGCGACCACCTCGCCGCGGTCCTCGACCCGTTGCGCTACCAGAACCTCGACGAGCACCCCTCCTTCGCCGGCCGGCTCAGCACGACCGAGGCCGTCGCCGCGCACGTCGCACACGCGCTGGCCGAGCGTGCCGACCCAGCCGTCGAGGGCATCGGCGTCGTCGTGCGCGAGCACCCCCGGGCGTGGGTGACGTATGACCTCGACCTCACGACGTGAGGGTGGTCGGTCGCCCGCGCTGATCGTGCCCGGTGATCTCGCCGGCCCCAGTGGCGGCAACCACTACAACGCCCGGGTCGTCTCCGAGCTCGTCGCGAGCGGGGTCGAGGTGGTGGTCGAGCCCGTCCCCGGAGCCTGGCCCCGGGCGGGTGAGGAGGACCGGCAGGCGCTGCGCGAGGCGCTGGGGCGGCACACCGACGTGCTCGTCGACGGCATCGTCGGCTCGGCGGCGCCCGAGGAGCTCGCCCAGGCTCGGGCTCATGGGATGCGTGTCGCTCTGCTCGTGCATCTGCCGCTGGCCGCCGAAGGCGGCCTGAGCGCCCAGGAGGTGGACTGGCTCGCCGCCTCGGAGGCAGCCGCCCTGCGGGCCGCCGACACCATCATCGCGACCAGCCGGTGGGCCGGCGACGACCTCATCACCCGGTATGGCGTCACCGACGTGCACCCCGTGCCGCCGGGCGCGCAGGCGGCGCCTCCCGCGACCGGCAGCACGCCGCCACACCTGCTCTTCCTCGGGTCGATCACCCCGAGGAAGAACCCGCTGGTCTTGTTCGACGCGCTCCAGACGGTCCTGGACCGCCACTGGACCGCCTCGCTGGTCGGGCCCGCAGGAGCGGACCAGGGCTACGTCGACGCCGTGCGCGCCCGGGCGGACGCAGTGGACGGTCGCGTCCGGGTGCTCGGCCCACGTCAGGGCGAGGAGCTCGAGGCGCTCTGGCACACCGTCGACCTCCTCGTGCTGCCGTCCTCCGCCGAGACCTACGGGATGGTGGTGACCGAGTCGCTGGCGCACGGCATACCCGCGCTCGTGACGGCCGGGACGGGCGCGATGGAGGCCCTGCGCGGCTCCGGTGAGCGGGATGGTCTGGCCGCCGCCGGCGCCGGCGTCGACGGTACCGACCCTCAGGCCTGGGCGAGGGCCCTGGCCCGGTGGCTGGACGACGGGGACCTGCGCGCCGCCTGGCGGACGGCCGCCTGCGCCCACCGGGATAGGCTGCGCGGGTGGGCCACGACCGCAGCGGACATCGCGAAGGTGCTGCGATGGTAGCCCGCCCGGTCCCGGCCGACTGGCTGGCGCTGCGGCGGCGTGCCGACCACCAGGCACGAGAGGCCGCCCTCGACCTGCTCGACGTGCTCATCGCCCACCTGAGCGCGCGAGGGGTCGAGGAGCTGGTGGTGGTTGACATCGGTGCGGGCACGGGCTCCAACCAGGCCTGGCTCGCACCCCGCCTGCCCGGCCTCCAGCGGTGGGTCCTGGTCGACCACGACGCCGACCTCCTGGGGCTCGGTGGGGCCGACGGCGCCGACGCCGTCGACGGTGTCACGACGGAGCGCGCGGTGGCGACCGTGGACGAGCTGGGCGCCCTGGTGCCGCAGCACGGTGAGGTCCTGCTGACGTGCGCAGCGCTGCTCGACCTGCTGTCAACGGCGGAGCTCGAGACGCTCGCCGGTGTGATCGCGCCGACAGGTGAGCCCGGACACGCGGCCCTGCTGAGCCTCAGCGTCACCGGGCAGGTCGCGCTCACGCCCTCCCACCCTGCGGACTCGGTCGTCGCGGCAGCCTTCGACGCGCACCAGCGGCGTGAGGGCCGACCGGGGCCGGAGGGGGCCGCGGTGATGGCCCGGGCCCTGCGGAGGCGCGGTGCCTACGTCGAGCCGCGGGCGACGGACTGGGTCCTGGGCGCTCAGGATGAAGGGCTCCTGGCCCGCTACGTCGACGACCGGGCCGCGGTCGCGGTCGAGCACGACCCCGACCTGGCTGCCGTGGTGCGTGGGTGGCGGGACACGCGCGAGCGGCAGCTGCGGGACGGCGTGCTGCGCGCGCGGGTCGGACACCTGGACCTGCTCGCCCTCCCCGGTGCGAACGGCGAGGTGGGTGCCGGTGGCGCCGACGTCGCCCGTGTCTCGGCGGATCGATGACCGACAGCCTGGTCGCGGACCCGCCACGGGCCTCCCGGGCCGCCTACTGGTGGTCGGGGCGGTGCAGGTCGGGCTGACCCTGTGGGCCTGCTCGGCCTCGTCGCGCAGTGGGGCCTGAGCCCTTTCGTCACCGCCGCCCGGTCACTACCGTGGTGGGCGTGGGCGATCGTGGCCGGCCTCGGATGGCACAGCAGGCCAACTGCCGAACCGCACGGGTGTCCGTGGCGCGGCGGGTGCCACTCGAGGTCGCAACACGGGTGGACCTTTGGAGAGGCACTCCCCGGATCTCCTGTTCGTGGCACCGTCCTCGATTCCCGGCCCTCGGGGCCTCCGTCCGCAGATCGTGACGGACAACGGCCACCCCTCCCAGATGATGCGCAGGCAATCCCGGTCGTCTTGCCGACGCTCTCCGTGACACAACGGCGGTAGCCGGGTTCGGGGCGAAGACTCACTATGCCGGACCACAGGGCTTCAGCCAAGGGCTGTGTTTCCACCCATAGACGCTGCATGAAGGCGACTTCCATACTTGATGCCAGTGCCGCCGAAGCGTCGGCGCTGACCGCATAGTTCATTTCCGCCTAGGGGTACTTGATGACCACAGGATTCGACGGCACACGCGCACTGGTGATTGGCGGGTCGGTCGGCGGTCTGACCACCGCTCTGTTACTGCGCGACCTAGGGTTCGATGTCACAGTCTTCGAGCGGACGCCTCAGCTTCTGACTGACCGGGGCGGAGGCATCGTGCTGCAGCCTGACACGTTGAGATGGTTTGCCGAGCGCAGCAGCCGCAAGCCCGAAGATGTCAGCACGGCCACGGAGTACGTCCGCTATGTGGGCAAGGACAACGAGATCCTTCACGAGGAGGAGGTCGAGTGGCGGTACAGCTCTTGGAGCACCTTGTATCGCGCCCTCTATGAGGATTTCGATCCCCAACGGTACGTGCTCGGTGAGTACGCCGCTGGGTTCAGCCAGGACGAGGCCGGCGTGACCGTGAGGTTCGTGAGTGGGCGGGAAGAACGCGCAGAACTGGTCGTCTTTGCTGACGGGATCTCCTCTGTGGGACGTCAGCGACTCAACCCTGGATCCGCCCAAACCTACGCCGGCTACATCGGATGGCGCGGCACCGTCCCGGAAGGGCAACTGTCCCAGGAAACCGCCGAGCTTCTGAACGCCCTGACTTACTCGATCGGACCCTCGACCCAGATCTGCATGTATCCGATACCTGCTTCCAACGACGCATTTGCAGCTGGTGAACGGCTGATGAACTACGTTTGGTACCGCAACGTCGCTGAGGGCCCAGAACTGGACGAGATGATGTTGGACAAGCAAGGCATCGCCCGCCCAGTGTCGGTGCATCCCGGCCAGGTTCAGGACCGATACGTGACGCAGATGAAGGCCGATGCGCCAGAACTCTTGTCACCGGCAGCCGCGGAACTCGTGCAGGCCACGGAGCAGCCATACATTCAGGCGCTCTACGACATCCGTTCGGAGCGAGTGGTGTGCGGCCGCGTCGCACTGGTCGGTGATTCGTCGTTCGCCAGTCGTCCTCACGCTGCCGCAGGTACTGCCAAAGCAGCGGCGGATGCGTGGTCGCTTGCCGAGGCCCTCGGGAACGGCAACGGAGATATCGCGGCATCCCTCCTGGACTGGGAGCCAGACCGTCTCGCACTCGGAGACTTCCTCGTGGACCGGGTGACTGAGATGGGCGAGCGGTCCCAGTTCCGAAACACCTGGACTCCTGGCGACCCTACCCTGGACTTCGGCCTCTACGGCCCAGGAGTTCTCATCGAACCAACAAAAACCAAGACAAGCACGTCTTGAGCCTCGACGTGCTACCCCGACGGACGACGAACAAGACAAGGTGGTAATTGGCATGACGACACCCAAGTTCCTCACGGATCTGCAGCTGGCGGGGGAACTCGTTGGCGAGAACTTCGACGGATGGTCGGACGAGATCAAGGACGAGTTCGAGCAGATGGCCTTCGACGGAAACGTCGGGTCTCGACTTCTGAGCGAGAACGATCGTGTCCGGGTGTGGGAGATCCGGCTCCAGCCTGGAGAACGCTGGCACGCGCACCGCCACGTCCTTGACTATTTCTGGACGGCCGTCACCGCTGGACGCAGCAGGCAGCACACATCCGATGGCACGACCCGCGAGGTGGAGTACGAAGCTGGTGAGACCCGTCACTTCCAGTTTGGGCCGGGCGAGTTCCTCCTGCACGACATCGAGAACATCGGGACCGATGAGTTGGTCTTCAGCACGGTCGAGCACGTCGACAGCAAGAACGAACCTCTCCAGCTGGACGCTCCCTGACCCGCCCTGAGGCGCCGCTCTCATGACGCAGGTCACTGGCGGCGTTTCGCGCAGGCTCCTCCTGCCCGCCAGCCTGCTGGCGGGCATGGGCGGATGGGGTCTTACCGCAGCAGGAGCGGGGGCCGGCACACTGGCTCGGCACTACGACACAGGGCTGGTCACGGTAGGACTGCTGACGGCCACGTTCGCTGTGACCTACGCCTGCCTGCAGTTGCCGGCTGGGCAGCTCATTGACCGGTTCGGCGTGCGAGGCGCCGCCTTGGTCGGAGCTTCTGTGACTGCCCTGGCATACCTCGTCGCGCTGGTCATGCCGTCGGTCAGCGTCGCCGTGGTCGCACGTGGAGTCGCGGGCGCAGGCAGCGCGGTGGGGTTCGTCGCCGGTGCCGAGTTGGCGAGGCGGGCGGGGACCGGCGCAGCAGGACTGGGGGTATTCGGCGGGTTGGGGATCGGCTCCGGCGGACTGGCTTTGGCTGTCGTGCCCCGGTTGGAGACCCTTCTCGGCTGGGGGACCGCGTGGATCACCTGCATTGCGGTCGCGCTCTGCACCGCCCTCGTAGCCTGGCTGGTCGTTCCGCCAGGCCGCGTGCGTCGACCCTCCTCCAGGAGTTCGCGAGGCCCCCGACCGCACCTGCTCCGCGATGTGGAGCTCTACCGACTCACCTCTGTCCACGCTTCGACATTCGGACTGAGCGTGGTCCTGGGAAACTGGGCAGCAGTGATCCTGACAAGTAGGTGGGGTCTCCCCTACACGTCATCCTCAATGATCTCATCGCTCATCCTCGCGCTGACGATCGTCAGCCGACCGATCGGCGGGATTGTCCTCGGTCGTTATCCCGGAAGCGTCCGACTGCTGACAGTGGTTTCCCTGGTCATCTGCTCGGCCGGGACCGCAGTCTTGGCCATTCCCTCGACCATCACCGTCGCAACAGCTGCGACGTTCGCGGTGGGCATGGCCGGAGGTCTGCCGTTCGCGGCCACGCTCGCACGTGCACAAAAGTGGCGCCCTGACCAGCCCGCCGCCGCGGTGGGGGTCCTCAACGCCGGGGCCAATCTCGTCGTGGTCCTCGGCACGCCGTTGGTCGCAGCAGCGATTGAGCGTGGTTACACCACGTTGGTGCTGGTCATCATCTCCGGGCTGTGGCTCATCCCGCTGCTCATGATGCCCCAGACTTTCAAGAATCTCCGGAACTGCCCCTGACACCGACGACCTCATCACACATGAGTGCCAGGCCGATCAGCAGGATCGCGTCCACGTCCGTGAGGGAGAGCCCAAGCAGTTCTTCCGCACGACGGATCCGTAATCCCACCGTGTTCGGGTGTACGTGCAACTGCGCCGCGGTGGCTGCAGTGTTGAGATTGTTCTGGAAGTAGGCGCCCATCGTCTGACCCAGCGACGCACCCCGGCGTTCGTCGTACGTCCGGAGCGGGCCTAGCACCTTGTCGGAGAAGGCCGTGAGTTCTTCAGTGTGCTCAATCTGCAGCAAGAGACTGAGCGGACCTAGATCGCCAATCTGCAGGGTCGCGTTCACCACGCCGCGCCGATGCGCAAGATCGGCGAGCCCCCGCCCCAGTCGGTAGGCCCGCGAATAGTCGTGGAGCGATCGGCAAGCAGGTGTCACGATGACGGACATGGTGGCGCCGGGACGGGCACGGCGAAATCGGGTCCTTAGTGCGTCTGCCACTACCGCGACGTCATGTGGCTCGGTTGATGGCCACAGCGCAACGACAAGGGCGCCGGCCGTCGCAATCAGGGGTCGAGGATCGATCGTGGTCGCCGCGGAGCGCACGGCGTTGATCACTGATGAGCCCAGGTCGTCGGAGTTCGTGTCCGCCCGCGCAACCACCACGTGGTGAGGGTGGTCAAGATCGTGCCCCATCCGCTCGGCCCGCGGAAGCAAGGCAGCCGCGTCGGACGCGTTGCCGTGGATCAGGTCCCTGACGAGGTCAGCAGCGGTACGCCATTCGACCTCCAAGGCCGTGCGGAGGCGCAGTAGCTCCAAAGCAAGGACGGTGGCAGCGTGCTCGAGCGCGCGGCGATCGAGTAGGTCGAGGTCTTCAATAGTCCCGGCCACCCAGACGCGGGCAGCGAGCTCACCACCCAGCCAGACCGGCGCGACGACCCACGTCTCCTCGTGTGAGGATGCCTCCAGGAGCGAGTCCCGCCCCGCACCGGTCGAAGTCCCATCGGCGAACGACAGCAGCCCGTTGTCGGCTTCTTCGGGGAGGTCGACACCGTCCCCATCGCTGGTGACGGAAGCCAGCCATCTTCCCGTGGCTTCCTGGACCAGGATTGCCCGACCCAAGAGACCGCTGAGCACCTCCGCGACCCCGATGACCCCGCCCTCCTGAAGCGCCACATCAGTCAGTCGCTGGTGAATCTCAGCGC
The DNA here is from genome assembly GCF_059025165.1 of Serinicoccus sp. JS2-9. NCBI lineage: Bacteria > Bacillati > Actinomycetota > Actinomycetes > Micrococcales > Ornithinimicrobiaceae > Serinicoccus > Serinicoccus sp. JS2-9. Next base: position 2,429,373 of record NZ_CM180091.1, on the reverse strand, counting down.
CCTGTCGAAGCAACAGGTGCTGCTGCTCCAACGAGTTGTTGAGCCCCCGCAGATCTTCGATCGTGCGCGCTTGCGACGCGCGAAGCCGAGCCGCGGCTATCGCAATCGCAGCCTGGTTCGCTAGCGTCGTGGCCAGGTCTATCTCGTCCGGCCTGAACTTGTGCCCCTCCGAGGTGTAGCCGTTGAGCGTACCGAGCGCCCCGCCCGAGACCAGCAGAGGGACCGCGATCATCGAAGTGAAGCCTTGCTCTCTAGCCCCTGCGCCCCATGGTGCGAAGGTCGGGTCGGTGCGGGTGTCCGTCACCTGCACCGACCGCTTGGTCAAGAAAGCGCGAGTAGAGGGCGCTTGAGCCTCCCCCTCGCGCAGCACGATCGGATGAAGTGCGTTGACCTCGTCGATGTACGTCGATGAGAAGCCGTACGACCCCTCGACGACGAGGATCTCGCCCTTCTTGTCCGGAAGGAAGACACCGCAGAAGTCGAATCCCAGCAGCTCGCAAGCCGTCTTAGCCACCAGGTTGAGCAGTGTCGGTATCGATATCGGCTCGTTGACGGCAGAGGAGATCTCTGCGACTCCATGGAGGAACTCTTCCAGGCTCTTTGTCCGTGACGCCATACCTCACAGTCTGACACCACGACCGAGGAGCATGACTGTGCTCACACACACCCTCGAGCCCGAAGCCAGTGTGTCCACCCATTGTCGAGGACCGAGCGCGTCGTGACAGTGATGCTCAACAGCAACGCACGTCGGAAGGCCCCCCATGTCCAGCTACTCGCGCAGTCGCTTCCCACCCGTTTCCCTCGCGTGGTGGGTCCGCTCCCGCACCGCAACACAGCAGACACTCGGACGCTCAGACGCCTCCGTGGCGATGGATCGCTCCCCTGGTGTGCGTCAGGGGTTTTCCCTGCCCGCCCCACCGCAGGGCGATGATCTCCGCGGCGACGCTGACCGCAGTCTCCTCGGGCGTCCGAGCACCGAGGTCCAGGCCGATCGGGCTGCGCAGCACCGAGAGCTGCCGGTCGGTCAGTCCAGCCTCACGCAGCCGTATGAGGCGGTCCGTGTGCGTGCGACGTGAGCCCATCACTCCCAAGTACGCCAGGTCCGGTGCGTCCATGCCGAGCAGCACCTCGAGCAGCGGCACGTCGAACTTCGGGTCGTGGGTGAGCACACAGGCCACTGTGCGGGAATCGAGCAGGCCCTTTTCGATCTGGGTCTTTGTGTAGAGATGAGGCCACATGACGACAACGTCGTCAGCATGCGGAAACCGGCTCTTCGTCGCGAACACCGGTCGGGCGTCGCAGACGGTGACGTGATAGCCCAGGAACGCGCCGATCCGGGCCACAGCGGCGGCGAAGTCGATGGCGCCGAACACGAGCATGCGCGGCGGTGGGGCGTAGGAGGCCACGAAGACCCGCATACCCTCACCCCTGCGCTCTCCCTGCGGTCCATACTCCAGGGTTGCCGTCCGCCCCTGCGCCAGCATGCCTCGGGCGTCGTCGATGACCGAGTTGTCCATTAGGTCGGTGCCCAGGGTCCCCGTGGTTTCGGCGCCGTCGGGGCGGACGACCAGGTGCCGGCCCAGCACGTCCGCGTACGGGTGCTCCACAACTGTGGCGACCGCGACCGGACGACCGCTGTCGATGTCGGCAGCCACCTCTCCCAACTCGGGAAACTGCCGCTGGTTGACGCGCTCGACGAAGACGTCGAGGATTCCGCCGCACGTGAGACCCACCCCCATCGCGTCGTCGTCGGAGATCCCGTAGCGCTGGAGGACCGGCTGACCCGAGGCGATGACCCCCTGCCCCAACTCGTAGACCGCTCCCTCGACACACCCGCCCGAGACCGACCCGACCGCCTCGCCGCCCACTCCGACGATCATCGAGGCACCGGCCTGCCGAGGCGCGGACTTCCACGTTCCGACGACGGTGCCCAGCGCGACCGTCTCGCCGGCCCTCCACCAGTCGACCAACGGACCCAGCACGTCACGCACGCACGGACACCTCCCGATCCGTCGTAGATGAGCTCTGAGGACCCACCCTCACCGCCCCCGAAGGACACGCGCCGTCGCGTCAAGGGCATCGACGCTGTGGCCGCTCATGAGCGTGTCGACGTGCGGCAGGGCCGCGGCGATGCCTCCGGCACGCGGTTCATAGCGGGGATCGGCCGAGAGCGGGTTGAGCCAGACGATGCGGTGTGCCAGCAGAGCCAGATGCTGCATCGCGCGGCCAAGCGACTCGGGAGGGTCGTGGTCGAGCCCGTCCGAGCAGACGAGGAGGATCGAGCCGCGCACCTGCGCGCGTTGCTGCTCAGTGGTGGTCAGATGGCTGAGGGAGGTCGCCAGCCTGGTGCCACCGTCCCAGTCGGTCATGACGGCCGATGCCTGGGCGAGAGCGCGATCCGGCGACGTCGGCCGCAGACTGCCGGTGATCTCAGTGAGGCGCACAGCCGCCGTGTAGACGCGGACGCGGTGTCCCGCGCGGCTCAGTGCGTGGCTGAAGCGAATCCAGGCGAGCGCGAAGGGTGACATCGACGCCGAAATGTCGATGACCAGCACGACGGGTCGAGGCCGTCGTCGCCTCTGTCGTGCAGTCAGGCGGATGGGCTCGCCGTCGGTGGCGAGCGAACGTCGGATCGTGCTGCGCATGTCTACGAAGGGTCCGGACGCCGACCGGACACGCCGTCGGCCCTGCCGAGCCTCGATCTGGACCGAGCGTAGCTGGTCAATGAGCGCGTGTGCGCGGCGAAGCTCGTCAGCGCTCAAGTCGGCGAAGGAGGCGCTCCGAAGCCGGTCGTAGTCGCTGGAGTCGACGGGGGCCGGCGTAAGGCTTTCGGAGTGTTGACGCTCCTGCCCAGAGGGTGCGCCGAGGCTTTCCACGGTCTCGACGTGGACTGCCGGCGGCGCTGTGGCAGAGGGGGGCTGGGGTGGGAGCCCCTCGGCCAGGAAGCACTGGACAAAGGCGGCGAAGTACTGCGGGTAGACCTCAACGTCTGTGGCCAGGACGGACCGACCGGAATGGTAGATCTGCATGAGGTCGGGCGACCGCAGCAGCTGGAGCGCCTGGACGAACGTCACGGTCTGCGCGGGGCTGACGCTGACGCCCCGGCTGCGCAGCGTCGTCACGAGGTCAACCGCCGCCGACTCTGCATGGAGTCCCTGGGTGAGGGCCATGCTCACGCAGGTTGCTCGGCAAGCACGTCGTCAAGGTGCTCCAACACGACGTCCTGCGACTCTGCGTCTTTGACCAGCACCGACAGCGTCTGGCGAGCCGTGTCCCGGTCCAGCCGCATGACCCCGAGCATGTGCAGCGCTGCGGCCCAGTCCACCGCCTCGCCGACGCCCGGTCTGCGCCCCAGGTCCAGAGTGCGGATCTTGCCCAACGCCTCGGCGACCTGCCGCGCGAGCGCGTCCGGGACGTGCGGCACCTGCAGACGCAGGATCTCCAGCTCCCGGCTCGGGTCGGGGTGGTCGACCCATGAGTAAATGCAGCGGCGACGCACCGCACCGTGAAGGTCACGCGTGCGGTTGGACGTGATGATGACCAGCGGTGGTTCATCTGCAGCCACCCGCCCGATCTCGGGAATGGTGACGGCGAAGTCGGCCAGCAGCTCGAGCAGGAAGGCCTCGAAGTCGTCGTCGGCCCGGTCCAACTCATCGATCAGCAGGACCGCCCTCGACCCGCGCTGCAGGGCGGTCAGCAGCGGGCGAGGCAGGAGGAAGTCCTCCGAGAAGACGTCCGCATAGCCCTCGCCGCCGCGGACCGCTAGCAGCTGACGAGCGTAGTTCCAGTCGTACAGCGCCTGGCTGACGTCGATGCCCTCGTAGCACTGCAGCCGGATGAGCTCACGGTCGAGCAGCCTGGACAGCGCCAGGGCGATCTCGGTCTTGCCCACACCGTTCTCGCCCTCCAGCAGCAGAGGTCGGCCAAGCCCCAGCGCCAGGTAGGCCGACATGGCCAGCTCGTCGCCAGCGAGGTAGCCGACGTCGAGAAGGCCATCCTGCAGCTGCCGCGGGGTGGGATACCCAGGTGGGGGTGTCGTCGCGGAACGGTGCGTCATCCGCGGCTCTCAGACCGTCTGCCCGCGCGATGCCAGCACGGTGCTCACGATTGAGCTCGGTTTGATCGGAAGCTCACGCACGCGCATCCCGAACTCCTGGAGTGCGTCGTCGACCGCGGCCGACAGGACGCCGGGGGTGGCCATGCGTCCTCCTTCGCCGCCTCCCTTGATGCCGAACTCCGTATACGGAGAGGGCGTCTCGACGTGCCCCAGCTTGATCGACGGGACCTCGTGCGCGCTCGGGATGAGATAGTCCCGGAACCGGCCGACCTGGAACTGGCCGTCCTCACCGTAGGGAAGCTCCTCCAGCAGTGCGGTACCGATCCCCTGCGCCGTGCCACCCGTCACGTGCCCGCCCAGGGTGACCGGGTTGACGATGGTGCCGGCGTCGTGAACCGCGGCGTAGTCCAAGATCTTGACGCCGCCAGTGTCCGGGTCGACCTCGACCACCGCGATATGGCAGTTGTGGCCCATGATGGGGTAGAAGATGCCCAGGTCGCTCCGGTCGTCCGAGGGGAGCGTTGTCAGCGGGTGGTCGTAGGTGTACTGCTCCTCCAGTCCGCTGGTCATCCCCGGTGGCAGGTTGAGCGCGAAGAAGTATGCCGTCGCGGCCACCTCGGCCAGGGCCTGCCCGACCTGCGGAGCTCCCTTGACCTGGACTCGCCCGTCGGTGATCTCAAGGTCGTCCGCAGGGACCTCGAGCGTGTGGGCAGCGATATCCACGATCTTTTGCTGCAACTTGCGCGATGCGCCCCGGATGGCACCAGTCACCATGACGGTGAACCGAGAGCCTCCGGGTCCCGTGCCGGGAAGAGCGTGAGCGGTGTCTGCATACCTGATGTTGACCTTGCTCGGGTCGATCCCGAACTCCTCGGCCACAACCATGGCGGCGACGGTCTCGGGGCTGTTGCCCCACATCGCCTGTGAGTGCAGGACAACCTGGAACTCGCCGGCGGGGTCGATGCTGACCGTGGCGCTCTCGGGGCTGGAGGTGATCGGGAAAGCAGGCTTGTCGAACCAGTACCAGAACTCCGTGGAGCTGAAGACGCTGCGTTCCTGCGTGGAAACCAGGCCGATGCCGATATAGCGGCCCTCCTCGCGGCGGAGCCGCTCCTTCTCGGCACGCCAGTGGGCGAGGTCGACGAGGGAGAGTGCCTCGTCCAGCACCCTCTCGTAATCGCCCGAGTCGTAGAGGTTGCCACCCGGGATCTTGTAAGGGAACTGCTCGGGGCGGATGAAGTTCTTGCGCCTGATGTCCTCGGCAACCAGGCCGGTCTCCTTCGCGGCGAGGTCGACGAGCCGCTCAAGGACCCAGTTCTGGACCTCTGAGCCGAAGCCGCGGTAGGCACCCTGCTGGCATTTGTTCGTCACCACGGCCCGCAGATGGTAGCGCAGGTTGGTGATCCGGTAGGGACCGACCGACTGCGACAGTGCGTTGCCGTGCGTACCGACCCCTAACTGCAGGTATGCGCCGTAGTCGTCGACCACGTCCACGTCGAGGGCGACGAGGGTCCCGTCCGCCTTGAGGCCCAGCCGGGCGTCGTAGTAGCGGTCCGACGCATGGTGGTCGGAGTTCATGGTGTGGTCGGCCCGGTCCTCGATGTAGGCCACGGGCTGGTTCACCTGCAGCGCCAGGAAACCGGCCAGGGTTGGGACCTTGTGGGCGGTGAACTTGCTGCCGAAGCTGCCGCCTGCGGGCACAGGTTGGATGGTGATCTTGTTACTCGGCTTCTTCAGGGCCGTCGCGATCAGCCAGACGAAGTAGCTGAAGTTCATCGAGTTGCAGTAGATCTCCAGCACCCCGTTGAGGCCCGGACGGGCGATCGCGCCCGTCGTCTCCAGCGGCGTGCCGGCCGAGCGGCCCCAGTGCAGCCGGTCGGAGACGATGATGTCGGCGTCGGCGAACGCCTCGTCGACCTCGCCGAAGGTGAAGGTCCGCTCGTAGGCCAGGTTGGAGCCGTGGCCCTCGTGCACCAGCGCTGCCCCCTCCTCAAGCGCGGCGTGCGGGTCCGCGACGACCGGCAGTTCGTCATACTCGACCTTGAGCGCGTCCACACCATCCTCCGCAAGGTAGCGGTCGTCGGCGATCACAGCCGCGACCGCCTCACCGACGTACCTCACCTTGTCCACGGCCAGCGGGAACTGCGGGATAGTCTCTGGACCGAAGTTCATGCACGGGTTCATCTGCGCCTTGCAGTCCTCGCCGGTCACGACCGCGATGACACCGGGGATCTTCAGCGCCTCGGTTGCGTCGATCGAGACGATCCGGGCGTGCGGCACCGGGCTGCGCAGAATGGCGGCGTGCTTGAGGCCGGGGATGTCGATGTCGGCGATGTATCCGCCTCGACCCACCAGCAGCCGCGGGTCCTCGACGCGCTTCATGCTGCGTCCGACATACTTGTACTTGCTGCCCGGGGGCGCCGGCACCGACTCGGTCCCCATCCGGGTCGGGGTCCGGCCCGAGTCGTCCGTCGTCGGCGTAGTGACCTCGTGCTGAACACTCATGACTGGTTCTCCTCCTCGTGCCGGCACAACTTGCGACGCGCGCACTGGACGGCGTTCACGATGTTCTGGTACCCCGTGCACCGGCACAGGATCCCCGAGATCTCCTCGCGGACCTCGTCGTCGGTGTGCTCCCGGCCGTCGGCGAGGATCTCCTTGGTCCGCAGCAGCATCGCGGGGGTGCAGAACCCGCACTGCAGGCCGTGCTCCTCCTGGAACGCCTGCTGGATGGGGTGCAGGTTCTCAGAGTCCGAGGACAGGCTCTCGACCGTCTCGACCTGGCGGCCCTCCACCTGCACCGCGAGCAAGAGGCAGGACCGCACCGACTCTCCGTCGAGGAGCACGTTGCAACTGCCGCACACCCCCTGCTCACAGCCGAGGTGGACGCTGCGCAGCCCCTGTCGCTCCCTAAGCCAGTCAGCCAGGGTCATCCGCGTGTCCACCTCCTCGGTGACCGGCCGCCCGTTGACCGTCGCGCTCAGCGGCCGACGGTATGCGGTGTCGGCTGCGGGGGTTCTGGACGTGACACTGCTCATCAGTTCTCTCCTCTCGGGCCGCTTCCCAGCGCGGTCCTGATCGACCTCGCGGTGAGGATGGCGGCGACGTGCTGTCGGTAGGCCCGTGTGGCGTGCATGTCCCCTTCCGAGGTGACAAGGTCGGCCACCGTCCGGGCGGCTTCCTCGACCACGCCGTCGGTCGGCTCGGCACCGACAAGTGCGGCCTCGGCGTCGCTCGCGCGCACCGGGGTGCCAGCAATTCCGGCCAGGCCGATGCGGGCCGTGGTGATGCGACCGTCCTCGGCCACCGTGAGCTGGGTGCCACACGCGACGAGCGGGCGATCGCCAGCCCTCCTGGACACCTCGACAAACCCCACCCGGACGTCCTGACCCGCTGACGGCACCCGCACGGCGACCAGCATCTCCTCCGAGGCCAGCGAATTCTGTTCGAAGCCGGTGAAAAACTCTTCGGCCGGGATCGTCCGCGTGCCGTCCGGACCCACGACGACGATCTGACCGCCGGCCGTCAGGACTGCGGTCGGGAACTCCGTGGCCGGGTCCGCGTACGCAACGCTCCCGCCGAAGGTGCCGCGAAACCGCACCTCGGCGTGGCCGATGTGCGGTGCGGCCTCGGCTAAGAGTGGCGCATGGGCCCGAACCAGGTCTGACGTCTCGACTGCACGGTGCCGCACGGTCGCGCCGATCTCGACATAACCGTTGCTCGTCGTGACCTCGTCAAGGTCGGCGACCCTGTTGATGTCGATGAGCACCTTGGGCTTCACCATGCGCAGATTCATCAGCGGCATCAGGCTGAGGCCGCCGGCCAGGAACATAGCCTCCGAGCCGTGCTGGCGCTTCAGCTCCACGGCTTCTTCAACGGTGTCAGGGTCGAAGTAGGCGAAGGCTGACGGTTTCATGCTGCTCCTCAGATGCGCCGGTCCCCAGGACCACGATGTCGTGACACCATGAGACCACCTCTACCCAGCATCGCCTATGGCTGGAGAAACAGGATTCGTAGCCGTGAATGTGGCGCATCACAGGCTCCGGCAACCCGACGTCATGTGTCCATGGCCGTGGCAAAGTCCCCACTGGTGGCCACGTGAGGTCCCCGCTGGTGGCCAAGTAGGAGTCCCCACCCTCTGCTCGTGTCGTCCATGAGCTGAGCCCCTGGACGGTGAACGGTGGCGGTGTCTAGCCAGTCACCGCACCGCCCAGGGAGCTCCATTGAAGAACATGAGGGAAGAGTTGGACATCATCACCGCCTACCAGAAGGTGGGCACCTACCGCGGGGCCGCCGACATCTGCGGCACCACGCACAAGACCGTCAAGCGGGTCGTGGAACGTCACACCGCCGGTCAGGGCCGCCCGGTCAGGGCGCCGCGGCCGGCGAACTACGAGGCCGTGCGCGCGCTCGTGGCCGGGGACGTGAAAGACACCCGGGGCCGGATCAGTGCCAAGCGGCTGCTGCCCAGGGCCCGCGCGGCGGGGTTCACGGGCTCGGCGCGCAACTTCCGCCGCCTCGTCGCCCAGGAGAAGACGCGGTACCGCAGCGAGCACGGACGCCGGCACCGGCCGGCGTCGTGGTCCCCGGGTGAGCACCTGGTCATCGACTGGGGCGTGATCGGCGGCGTGCACGTCTTCGCCGCGGTGCTGGCCTGGTCGCGGTTCCGGTTCGTCCGCCTCGCCGCCGACGAGAAGGCGGCCACGACGATGGCCATGCTGGCCGAGTGCTTCGAGGTCCTCGGCGGCACACCAAGAGTGGTGCTCGCCGACCGGATGGGCTGCCTGAAGGGTGGCGTGGTCGCCAACCGGGTCGTCCCCACGGCTGAGTACGTCCGCTTCGCCACGCACTACCGGTTCCGGCCCGACTTCTGCGAGGCGGCCGACCCGGAGTCCAAGGGCATCGTGGAGAACCTGGTCCGGTACGGCAAGGACGACCTGGCCCTGCCGCTGCTGCTCGAGCACGCCGGCGCCGGTGGCCTGGCCGCCGGCGCCGCGCGGGTCCTGGCCGACCTCGGTGCCGCGAACGAGCGGGCAGCGGCATGGTGCCAGGAGGTCAACGCCGCGGTCCATTCCGAGACCTGCGCGGTCCCGTCCGACCGGTTGGCCACCGAGGTCGACCTGCTCACCGAGCTGCCCTCGCTGCGCCCGGTCATCGGCCCGGCGCCGGTCACCCGCAAGGTCGACAAGCTGTCCACGATCCGCCTCAGCTCGGCCCGGTACTCGGTTCCGACCGCGCTGATCGGCACCCAGGTGGGCGTGCTCGTCGATGGCACCCGGGTGCTCGTCCTGGACCCCGGCACCGGTGAGGTCCACGCCGAGCACCCCCTCGTGGCGCCCGGTGATGCCTCGGTCCTGGACGAGCACTACGGCGGTGCCCGCCCCGCGGCACCGGTGCGGGCGATCCGCCCGCGGTCCGCGGCGGAGAAAGAGTTCTGCGCGCTCGGCCCGGCCGCGCAGGCGTTCATCGCCGGTGCCGCCGGGGCCGGGCACACCCGCCTGGGTCCCGAGCTGGCCGAGCTCAACACCCTGACCGCCGCCCACGGCGAGGCCACGATGGTCGCCGCGCTCGAGCGAGCGACCGCGTTCGGGCGGTGGAAAGCGGCCGACGTCCGCTCGATCCTGGCCGCCGGCACCGGGCTCCCGACCCCGCGCCCGGCCGGGGACGCTCTCGTCCTCGACCTGCCCACGACTGCGGGACGGTCGCTGGCCGAGTACGCCCCGGCACCGAAGGCGGTGTCCTCGTGAGCGCCTCAACCGTGCCGGTGCTGGATGCGGACCTGACCGCGGGGCTGCGCCGGCTCAAGCTGGCCGCGATGCGACAGCTCGCCCCCGAGCTGCTCGTCACGGCCAAGACCCAACGGTGGTCGCCCGAGGAAGTGCTACGGGCACTGGTCGAGGCCGAGATCGCCGCCCGGGACGCCTCCAACGAGCGAGCACGCCTCAAGGCCGCGGCGTTCCCGGTGCTCAAGACGATCGAGGACTTCGACCTGGCCGCCTCCTCGATCCCGGCCCCGACCTGGGCGTACCTGACGTCCCTGGAGTGGGTCCGGGCCAGGGAGAACGTCACGCTCATCGGGCCCGCCGGCACAGGGAAGTCGCACACCCTCATCGCCCTGGGTCACGCCGCCGTCCTCGCCGGCCACCGGGTGCGGTACCTGACCGCGGCCGACCTGGTCGAGACGCTCTACCGCGGCCTGGCCGACAACACCGTCGGCAAGACCATCGAGACCCTGCTACGCAACGACGTCGTCCTCGTCGACGAGATCGGCTTCGCGCCCCTGGACGACACCGGCGCCCAGCTGCTGTTCCGGTTCATCGCCGCCGCCTACGAACGCCGATCCCTCGGCATCGCCTCCCACCACTCCTTCGAGGACTGGGGACGGTTCCTGCCCGAGCACACCACCGCAGTGTCCATGCTCGACCGCCTCCTGCACCACGCCACCACCGTGCTCACCAACGGCCAGTCCTACCGCATGCGCCAAGCACACGCACGCCGAGGAGGTGAGCTGCCCACCCCCTGATCAACCCGCAGAGGGTGGGGACTTCCACCTGGCCAAAACCGGGGACTTCCAACTGGCCGTTGACAGTCATGTCGACATCCTCGGGACTGGTTCGTCTTGCGGTCGATCGGGACCTCGGTGCGGCATACGCGGGTTGTCCACCGCGTGACAACCTTACCGATCCAGAGCCGTCAACCCCCGCACCCGCCAGCAACGGTTCGCACTGACCGCCGATCACGGTGAGGAAGCGAGTGTAGCCAGGTTCCGGCCGCTCAAGCTGGCCCGCCTCTCCTACCGGTTGGCGCGCGGATCTTGGCGCCCATCGCTCAGCCGAAAGCCCACGCCGTCGCCGGTCGGCGCTGTCGAGACGCTGCAGGTGCCCGGCGCGTGCGTCCCAACTTCCCCCCTGATCAGAACGTCTCACCGCCTCCGTCGTCGGCGGCCCTCGAAGCCGACAGCAGCCGATCTGTGACCTTCAGGGGGAGCCCGTCGAACCCCCTTGCCGCCTTACGACAGACAGCTTTGAAGTTGCTCAGCAGACAACTCCTCTTGGTTCCAGGACACGGCACACGCAGTTGAATGACACGTATATGACACGCGCTGGGCAAGAGAAGCCCCTGACCGGCATATCCGCTGGTCAGGGGCCTGCTGTCCTGGTGGACGATACTGGGATCGAACCAGTGACCTCTTCCGTGTCAAGGAAGCGCGCTACCGCTGCGCCAATCGTCCCTACGCGGAGGATACCGCGAGCGCGAGGTGGAGACGGGATTCGAACCCGTGTATACGGCTTTGCAGGCCGCTGCCTCGCCTCTCGGCCACTCCACCATGAGGCATCTGGTGGTGGTGCCTCAGAGCGGATGACCGGGCTCGAACCGGCGACCTCAACCTTGGCAAGGTTGCGCTCTACCAACTGAGCTACATCCGCCTGCTCCGCTGCTTCCAGCGGCGCGAGAGAAAACACTACTCGACGCCGCGCGCGGTTCCAAATCACCTCCGCGCGTGTCTCGTCGGGCTCACCGCGGGCCCGGTATGCCGTCCATCTCGGCGAGCCGCCGCTCCTCCTCTTCGACGGTCTCGTCGGCGGCGGCGCGCTGCTGCGCACGCTCCTCACGCCGCAGCTCGCGGTGCACGCGGCGTTCCTCCCACCACTCGTTGACGCGGGCTCGGGGGCCGCGATACTCCGGCGGCGGCCAGAGCCGGCGGATCGCGGCGTTGAGCGAGGCGCCGACGAGCACGGCGAAAGAGATGAAGTAGAGGTAGACCATGAGGATGATCGGCGCGGTGAGCGGGCCGAAGACCGAGAATCCGCCCGCGGCGAGCTCGGCCCAGCGCCGGATGAGGATGGAGCTGACGACCCAGAAGACGACCGTCAGCAGCGCACCGGGCAGGTCCCGCCAGAAGGGCGAACGGGCCGGCGTCGCCACGTGGAACAGGCCCGTGAGGCTCATCAGGCCGAGCACCCCCACGAGCGGCCAGTAGGCCTCGACCAGCATCTCCAGACTCTCTGGGAGCCAGCGCACCAGATAGCCCGGGCCGATGAGGAGCAGCGGCAGGGTCAGGCCCATGACCACGACTGAGGCGAGGTATGCCGTGAGCGACAGCACGCGGGCACCGACCGGTCCGCGGTCGCCGCCCTGGCCGTACATGATCGAGATCGCGTCGAGGAAGATGTGCAGCGCCCGCGAACCGGACCACAGCGCGATGAGGAATCCGACCGACAGGTAGTCGCCGCGGCGGGCGGTGAGCGTCTGCTCGAAGGTCGGCATGATGACGTCCTCGACGGCCTCCGGCGTGAGGAAGGTCAGCGACCAGCGCTCGAGAGCGCTGCTCATCCGCATCAGCGTCTCCGGCCCCAGCCACTCGGCGGCGAAGCCTGCCCCGGCGACCAGCGCGACGAGCAGCGGCGGGAGCGACAGCAGGGTGAAGAAGGCCGCCTCTGCCGCGAGGCCGGTGGCGCGGTAGCGGAACGCGACGACCGCCGTCTCGGCGGTGAGCCGGACCAGCGGCACCGCCCCCGGGATCGGGGCGAGGGTCCGGCGCAGCCGGCGCCGGAACGTCGGTGCGGTCGACACACCCGTCACGGTAGCCCCGCGAGCCCCGGCACCCGCGGCGGCGTGCCGAGGACCGCCGGGACCACGGCATACCTCGTCGACGCCGTAGACTGGATGGCTGGTGACGACGCTGTCAGCCCTCCCGTGAACCACCACCTGACAGAAAGGCCACCCATGGAGATCTGGCCCGGCTCGGCCTATCCCCTCGGCGCGACCTTCGACGGTCGCGGCACCAACTTCGCGCTCTTCTCCGAGCACGCGACCGGCGTCGACCTCTGCCTGGTCAACGACCGCGCGATCGAGACGGTCGTGCCGCTGACCGAGGTCGACGCGCACGTCTGGCACGGCTACGTGCCCAACTGCCAGCCCGGGCAGCGCTACGGCTACCGCGTGCACGGGCCCTACGAGCCGTCCGAGGGCCACCGGTTCAACCCGCACAAGCTGCTGCTCGACCCCTACGCGAAAGCCATCGCCGGTCAGATCCGGGGCCACCAGGGGCTGTTCGCCTACGACTTCGGCGACCCCACGTCATACAACACGGATGACTCTGCGCTGCACACCATGACCTCCGTCGTGGTCAACCCGTTCTTCGACTGGGGCCATGACCGTCCACCGAACCACGGCTACCACGACAGCGTGATCTACGAGGCGCACGTCAAGGGCCTCACCATGAACCACCCGGAGGTGCCGCCGGAGATCCGTGGGACGTATGCCGGTGTCGCGCACCCCGCGGTCGTCGACCACCTGACCCAGCTTGGCGTCACCGCGATCGAGCTGCTGCCGGTGCACCAGTTCGTCAACGACCCGCACCTGCAGGACAAGGGGCTGTCGAACTACTGGGGCTACAACACGATCGGCTTCCTCGCGCCGCACAACGGCTACTCCGCCTACGGGCACCGCGGCGAGCAGGTCACCGAGTTCAAGTCGATGGTGAAGACGCTGCACGAGGCGGGCATCGAGGTCATCCTCGACGTCGTCTACAACCACACCGCCGAGGGCAACCACCTCGGGCCGACGCTGTCCTTCCGCGGCATCGACAACGCCAGCTACTACCGGCTCGTCGACTTCGACAAGGCGCACTACTACGACACCACGGGCACCGGCAACAGCCTGCTCATGCGCAGCCCGCACGTGCTGCAGCTCATCATGGACAGTCTGCGCTACTGGGTCACCGAGATGCACGTCGACGGCTTCCGCTTCGACCTCGCGGCGACCTTGGCCCGGCAGTTCCACGAGGTGGACAAGCTGTCGGCCTTCTTCGACATCGTGCAGCAGGACCCGATCATCTCCCAGGTCAAGCTCATCGCCGAGCCGTGGGACCTCGGCGACGGCGGCTACCAGGTCGGCAACTTCCCGCCGCTGTGGACGGAGTGGAACGGCAAGTACCGCGACACGGTCCGCGACTACTGGCGCGGTGCCCCGGCGACGATGGGCGAGTTCGCCTCGCGGATCACCGGCTCCTCCGACCTTTACGAGAACAGCGGCCGGCGCCCGTATGCCTCGATCAACTTCGTCGTCGCGCACGACGGGTTCACGCTGCGCGACCTCGTGTCCTACAACGAGAAGCACAACGAGGCCAACGGCGAGGGCGGCCACGACGGCGAGGCGCACAACCGCTCGTGGAACTGCGGCGTCGAGGGCCCGACCGACGACCCCGAGGTCGAAGCGCTGCGGCTGCGCCAGCAGAAGAACTTCCTCGCGACGCTCATGCTGAGCCAGGGCGTGCCGATGCTCGCGCACGGCGACGAGGTGGGCCGCACGCAGCACGGCAACAACAACGTCTATGCCCAGGACAACGAGCTGGCCTGGATGGACTGGGACCTCGCGCCCGACCAGGCCGAGCTGCTCGACTTCACCTCCTCACTCATCGCGCTGCGGCGCGAGCACCCGGCCTTCCGGCGGCGGCGCTTCTACGCCGGCGACGCCGAGCACGGCGGGCAGAGCGAGCTCGGCGACATCGTCTGGCACTCCCCCGACGGCCAGGTGATGACGGAGGAGCGGTGGCACAGCCACGAGCAGGCGGTCATGGTCTTCCTCAACGGCGAGGCGATCGGCGAGACCGACGAGCGGGGTCGCGAGCTGACGGACGACCACTTCCTCCTGCTCTTCAACGGCCACCACGAGCCGGTCGACTTCACCGTGCCGGACGGGATGAACACCCCGACCTGGCAGGTCGTCATCGACACCAGCGGCGACAACCTCGACGACGACGTGCCCTGGGAGACCGGCAAGACGCACCAGATGCCCGCTCGGGCGGTCGTGGTGCTGCAGGCGACGCCGCAGCCGGAGCTCGCGGCCGACTGACGTTCTGGACGTTGGTTCCTGGGGCCCGTTCCCCAGATTCCTGTGTCCAGAAGCTGTTGTGCCGGTGGACTTCGCCGCCGACCGAGGATTTCGACCACGAGTTCTCGCGCCATGGCACGAGAACCCATGGTCGAAAACGTCAGGGAACTCGGGGCCTAGAGGTCGGCCAGGCGCTCCTGCTGCTCGGCGACGTCGAAGTCGGCCTCCGGCCAGGCCAGGTCGAGGCCGCGCAGGTGCTCCAGGAGCAACTGCTGCACGGCGAGCCGGGCATACCACTTGCGGTCGGCCGGAACCACGAACCAGGGGGCGGCGTCGCTGCTGCAGCGGTCGAGCAGCGCCTGGTAGGCCTCCTGGTAGTCGTCCCAGTAGGCCCGCTCGTCGAGGTCGCCGGGGTTGAACTTCCAGTGCTTGTCCGGGCGCTCCAGCCGCTCGGCGAGGCGCTCCTTCTGCTCGTCGGCGCTGATGTGGAGCATCACCTTGATGACGGTGACCCCGTCGGCCGCGAGTTTCTCCTCGAAGCGGTTGATCGTGGCGTAGCGCCGCTTCCACTGGGCCGGCGGCACGAGGTCGTGCACCCGCACGATGAGGACGTCCTCGTAGTGCGAGCGGTCGAAGACGCCGATCATCCCCGGCCCGGGCAGCGCCTTGCGGATGCGCCAGAGGAACGGGTGCCGCTTCTCCTCCGCGGTCGGTGCCTTGAAGGCGGTGAGCTCCACCCCCTGGGGGTCGACCGCGCCGACCACGTGCCGCATGATCCCGCCCTTGCCGGCGGTGTCCATCCCTTGCACGACGAGCAGCACGCGCTTGCGACCGCCTGCCTTGGACTCGGCGTAGAGCTGCTCCTGCAGCGTGCCGAGCTCGTCGTCGGCGGCGAGCAGCGCGTCCTTGCCGGCCTGCTTGTCACCGTCGAAGGCCGGCGTCGCCCGGGGACTCAGGTCGGCGAGGCTGAAGCCGTCGGTGACCTTCAAGGCGTCGGTGTATGGCGTGCCGCTCGCCTCGGCATCGGGCTCAGGAGCCGCCTTCGGCTTCTTCCTCTCGGAGTCCTTGGCCTTCGTGCCCTTGGACTTCTTGGACTCGACCTTCTTGGCCTTGGACTTCTTCGTGTCCTTGACCTTCGCCATGGCCTTCTTGCTGCCATTGGAGTCCTTGGTCTTCGACTTCTTCGTGCCCATCGGAGCAGTCTGTCAGAGGAGCCCCGGCCCGTCAGCGCAGGCGCGTGCGGAGCAGCAGGTCACCGGCCCACTCGAGCACGTGGGTCGCCTCCCCCGCCAACGTCTCCAGCTCGACGCCACCGGGGATGAGCAGCGCGCCGTCGCCGCCGGCGAGCACCGGCCGCACGGTCACGCAGAGCTCGTCCACCACGCCGTCCTTCACCCACGGCCCGAAGAGCTCGGGACCGCCCTCGACCACGATGCGGCCCCAGCCGCGAGACTCGCACTCCTGCAGCACGCGTTCGGAGGTGACGTCCGACCCGTCGCCCCCCACGACGAGCACGCGCGGATGGTCGGCCAGGTCGCCCGGCACGTCGCCGGAGCGGGTCACGACGACCAGCATCGCCTCGTCGAGAGGCCCATAGCCCTCGGAGCGGATGGTGCCCGCGCCGACCACGACGGCGTCGGCCCACCGGCGCAGTGCGCCGAAGGCGGCGGCATCCCCCTCGGAGCCCTCGTTGAGCCCACCGCTGAGATCTCCCGGGCCGGTCGAGCGGCCATCGAGCGTGGTGATGAAGCTGCCCCGGACCCAGCGCTGCGAGCCGGGCGGTGCGGCATACCAGGCATCGACCTCGGCGTCGATGAGCGGGCCGCGCCCGACCTGGACAGGAGCATCGCTGGAGCGGCTGTCGCCGCTCTGCGACTCGGACGTGCTCTGCTCACTCATGCGGCTCCTCCTAGCGCAGGAAGGAGGCGACGAGGTCCTCCCACAGGCCGGGGTTGGTGTTCCACTCCTGGCAGTGCCGGGCCTGCGGCCAGACGAAGGTCTGCACCAGGCCGGGCCGCCGCCGCGCCAGGTCCTGCGACGGGCCGAAGGGCACGGTCTCGTCGGTGGCCGAGTGGATGATGAAGATGCGGTGGCTGACCTCGTCGGCCCGGTCGATCCAGTTGGTGGCGGCGACGTCGACCGGCTCGGCGATCCGCAGCAGATGCCGGGACAGCTTGCTCCGCAGCAGGCTGCGGGCCAGGTGGTCGATCGGGCGAGGGATGAAGTGCAGGTCCGCCTGGTGCGCGAGCACCGACCCCCAGTCGATCACCGGCGCGTCGAGGACCACCCGCTGCACCTTGTGCGCGACGTCGGAGCGGTTGAGCGCCTGCAGCACGATGGCGCCGCCCATGGACCACCCGACGAGGACGAGTCGCTGCGCGCCGTGCGCCAGGGCATACCTCATCGCGGCGTCGATGTCGCGCCACTCCGAGAGGCCGAGGCTGTAGCGACCGTCGGTGGAGGGAGGTGCCCCGATGTCGTTGCGGTACATCGGGATCAGCGAGGTGAAGCCGAGCCGGTGGAGCACCGGCACCGCCCGCAGCGTCTCCTCCCGGCGCGCGCTGCGACCGTGCACGAGGATCGCCCAGTCGCCCCGGTCGGTCGCCGGCTCCGGCGGCACCCGCCAGGCGGGCAGGTCACCCACGTCGGAGGTGACGAGCACGTCGTCGTGGTCGATGCCGAGCGCGGACGTCGGTGTGCCGCAGTAGAAGTACTTGTCCCACCGCGCGGGCCCCGGCATGAGCTCGCCGGCGTCGACGTCCAGCAGTTCCCGGGTCACCGTCGCCTGACGGCGGCCGCCCGGGCCGTCGTCCTCGTGCGCCGGCTCCACCATCTCTCCGAGACGCGCATGACCCTCGCCGTGGTCGAGCCACAGCCCGTAGCGACCGGGCGAGGTCGTCTGCGGATCGGCCCGCAGCGTCACGGTCCGGGCGTCGAGGTCGACGTCGGTGATGGTGACGTCGTCCTTCTTCTCGTGCTCCGGCGTGATGATCCGGTGCGCGAAATAGGTGGCGGTGCCCATCGAGACCGCGCCCCCGAGCGCCGCGCCACCGGCCACGCTGGCACTGACGACGGCAGCGCGGCTCGCGGTGCCGGTCACGCCTGCCCCTGCGGGGTCACCGGCGCACGGAGCACATCGGCGAGCGGGAAGTCGACGGGCTGGTCGAGCTGGTCGAAGGTGCAGCTCTCGGGGTCGCGATCCTCCCGCCAGCGCACGAACTGCGCGGTGTGCCGGAAGCGGTCGCCCTCGAGGTAGTCGTACTTCACCTCGACGACCCGCTCGGGGCGCAGCGGCGTGAAGGAGAGGTCCTTGCCCGCCGCCCAGCGCGAGCCCTCGCTCTTGCGGGGCGTGTCGGCCTGCAGCTGTGCCGCCCAGTCCCACGGGTGCCCCTCGAAGTCGGCCACCCAGGGTTGCAGCTCGGCGAAGAGCTCGTGCCGCCGCTTCATCGGGAAGGAGGAGGAGACGCCCACGTGGGCGAGCCGACCCTCGTCGGTGTAGATGCCGAGCAGCAGCGAGCCGATCGCCTCGTCGCTGCTCTTGTGGGTGCGGTAGCCCGCGACCACGCAGTCGGCGGTGCGGGTGTGCTTGAGCTTGGTGAGGATCCGCTTGCCCTCCTGGTAGGCCGCCTCCGGGTCCTTGCCGATCACCCCGTCGAGCCCGGCGCCCTCGAAGTCGACGAACCACCGCATCGCCAGCTCAGGGTCGTCGGTGAGCGGCGACAGGTGCACCGAGCCGGTGGAGACCTCCGGCAGGATCGAGGCGAGGCGGGCGCGGCGCTCGCGGAACGGCATACCCGTGAGGTCGTCGTCGCCCAGCGCGAGCAGGTCGAACGCGACGAACGCGGCGGGTGTGGCCTCGCTAAGCATGCGCACCCGCGAGTCGGCCGGGTGGATCCGCTGACTGAGGCGCTCGAAGTCGAGCCGGTCGCCGTCGGCCGTGGCGACGACGATCTCGCCGTCGACGACGCAGCGCGGCGGCAGCTCGGCACGGACCGCCTCGACCAGCTCAGGGAAGTAGCGGGTCATCGGCTTCTCGTTGCGCGAGCCCAGCTCGACCTCCTCGCCGTCGCGGAAGACGATCGAGCGGAAGCCGTCCCACTTGGGGTCGTAGAGCCAGCCCTGCGGCAGGCTCGCGGCCGGTTTGGCCAGCATCGGCGTGACCGGGGGCATGACGGGCAGGTCCACGAGGCAAGTGTGCCCGATGGCACCGACAGAGGTCAGGTATGCCGTGCCCTCACCTGTCGACATCGCCGCTAGGCTCAGGCGACGTCACCTTCTGCCCGAGCCAGGATCGCCATGACCGCCCGCCCGCTGATGCCCCTCCAGGGGGTCGTGCGTCATTATCCGTGGGGCAGACCGGGCGGTATCGGCGCCGCGTTGGGCCGGAGGGAAGGATCGGAGCCCGAAGCCGAGCTGTGGCTCGGAGCACATGCCGCGGGTCCGGCGCGGGTGACTCGCCCCGCCGGTGACTGGGGCGGCTCGGCGAGCGAGGAGCCGCCGTGGGGTGACCTCGCGCAATGGGAGGTGCAGACCCGCCAGCACCTGCCCTATCTCTTCAAGCTGCTCGCGATCGGGGGCCCCCTGTCGCTGCAGGCTCATCCGGACGCCGAGCGGGCAGGTCGGGGCTTCGCCCGCGAGGAGGCGCACGGGGTCCCGTGGGGCGCGCGAGAGCGCACCTACAAGGACCCTCAGGCCAAGCCCGAGATCATCGTCGCGGTCGAGGACGGATTGGACGCGTTGTGCGGCTTCCGGCCGGTCAGCGAGGTCTCGGATCTGCTCGATGCGGTGGCGGCCTGCACGGACGAGCCGGCGCTCGACCGGTGGCGTGCGCTGCTGACCTGCGCGCACGAGGCCGAGACGGGTGTGGCCGCCGCGGTGGAGTGGCTGCTGTCCGGGGAGGAGCAGGTCGCGGACCTGGTCGCGGCGCTGGTGACGACAGATCTCGGCGGTGCACGCGAGCGGGACGCAGATCTGCTCCGGCTGCTGTCCCGCCACCACCCCGGCGATCCAGGGATCGCTGTCGCCCTCATGCTCAACCGCGTGTCGTTGGCAGCCGGTGAGGCGCTCTGGTTGCCTCCCGGCAACATCCACGCCTACCTGTCCGGGCTCGGTGTCGAGGTGATGAACCCCAGTGACAACGTGCTGCGGGGTGGGCTCACCGGGAAGCACGTGGACGTGCCCGAGCTGCTGCGCGTGCTGGACTTCACGCCCGGGCCGGCCCCTCGGTTGGCGCCGGTCGACATCGCGCCGGGAGTGACGGCATACCGTCCGAGCGCGGTAGCGAACGGGGCGGCGGTGCCGTGGCAGCTGCTGCGGGTGAGCGGGCCGGCCGAGGTGGCGACGGGTAGTCCCTCGATCGCGCTGGTGCTGGCGGGCGAGTTCACCCTGCGGGCGGACGACGCGAGCCTGGCGCTGTCCCGCGGCGAGGCCTGTTTCGTGGACCGGGCGGGACCGGTCCGGATCGAGGGCGCGGGCGACCTCTACCTCGCGACCACCACCGCCTGAGGAGCGCAGAAGGTCCCGTGGGGCTCCGCCACGGTCCTCACTCTCACGGGACCAACAACTCGGACGCGGGACTCGCTCAGCTGCCCTCGACCCGGTTGCCGTCCTCGTCCCAGTGGGCCGCGACCTTCTTGGACGGCTGCACCCGCGGCGGCTCGCCCGGCATCTTGGGATGGTCGGGCGGGAAGTTGAGCTCGCCGAGGCCCCGCTCCAGGTCGGCCTCCCACAGGGCGTAGGCGCCGTCGATCAGGCCCGGACCGTCGTGCAGCCCGGCCCAGGCATCGCCGTGCTCGGCCAGGAACTCGGGGACGGTGTGCAGCGTGAGCACCGCGGGATCGACCTCGCCGAGCTGCTCCCAGGTCAGCGGCACCGACACCGGCGCACCCGGCAGAACCCGCGTGCTCCAGGCGGCCGCCAGAGTGCGGTCCCGCGTGGCCTGGTTGAAGTCGACGAAGATGCGCTCGCCGCGCTCCTCCTTCCACCACGCCGTGGTGACGAGGTCGGGCATGCGGCGCTCCAGCTCTCGGGCGAGGCCGATGACGGCGTGCCGCACCTCGAGGAACTCCAAACGCGGCTCGATCGCCGCGAAGACGTGCACGCCGCGGTTGCCGGTGGTCTTGACGAAGGGCGTGAGACCGACGTCGGTCATGACCTGCCGCAGGCCTCGCGCCGCCTCGACGACGTCGGCGAATCCCCTGCCCGGCTGCGGGTCCAGGTCGATCCGCAGCTCGTCTGGATGGTCGTTGTCACCGCTGCGGACCGGCCACGGGTGCCAGGTGACGGTGCCCATCTGGGCGGTCCACAGCAGGGTCGCGAGATCGTCGACGACCAGCTGCGGGTGGCTGCGGCCCGAGGGATAGGTGCACGTGGTGGTGCGTGACCACTCGGGCACGCCCTTGGGTGGGTTCTTGGAGTAGAACTCCTCCCCCTCGATGCCGCCGCGCACCCGCTGCAGGGTGACGGGCCGGTCGGCCAGGGCACGCAACATCGGCTCCGCGACCGCCTGCAGGTATGCCGCCAGGTCGGCCTTGGTGATCGCCGCACCCGACTCGGTGGCCGGCCAGACCACCTTGTCGGGGCTCGACAGGCGTACCTCCCGAGTCTCCCCCGCGGGGCCGGGAGCGCTCAACGTCGTGGCGGCAGCAGGCATACCCGCAATCTAGCGGCACGACGGGGGAGCTCCAGGCGCCGACCGACCCTTCTGGACAGAGGTTCTGGGGAGCGGGTCCCAGAATCCCCTGTCCAGAACATGGGGTCAGGAAGCAATCGGGAGGCTCGCTCGTTGGCACTGACATGGCCCATCACCACAGCACCCCCGCGACCGACGCCGCCGGCTCCGACGCCAAGGACTACGCGACGAGCAAGAGCGAGCAGGAGTGGCGTGACCAGCTCACCCCGGCGGAGTACGCCGTGCTGCGCGAGTCCGGCACGGAGCGCCCGTTCGTCGGTGAATACACGAACACGACGACCGAGGGCGTCTACCGCTGCCGCGCCTGCGACACCGAGCTCTTCCGCAGCGAGACGAAGTTCGAGAGCCACTGCGGGTGGCCGAGCTTCTACTCGCCGCTGGCCGAGGACCGGGTGGAGTACCTCCAGGACGACTCGCTCGGCAGCACCCGCGTCGAGGTCCGCTGCGCGAACTGCGGCTCCCACCTGGGCCACGTCTTCGAGGGCGAGGGCTACGACACCCCCACCGACCAGCGGTTCTGCATCAACAGCATCGCGATGACGCTGGAGCCCAGCCAGGGCTGAGGCAGCCGGAGAGGCCCGGACCGGTTCGTGCGGCCCTCTGGTCTAGGCCTGCCTAATCCCAGGCACCACCCGTCTGCCGCCGGAAGACCTCGTCGAGGGCGGCGCGGGTCGCCTGCGGCACACCTGCCTCGCGCAGCAGCGTGGCCATCTGGTCGTTGCCGCCGCCGGGTGGGGCGTGCTCGCGCCGCAGCTCGACGAAGTCCGGCTCCGGCTCGACACCCAGCGGCCCGACGACTTGCGCGACGTTCTGCCCGAGCAGGGTCCTCGCTCCGCCGGCCGGCAGACCGTGGTCGCGCAGGAAGCCCTCGATGGCGCCGAGGTAGTCGAAGATCGGTGCCACCGTGCCGAGTGCGGTGAAGATCGCGTCGAACTGCTCGTCGTCGTCGACGGGCAGCACTCCCCCGGTGCGCTCGAAGACCGCCACGGCGCCGGGCACGGCTGGCCGCAGCGGCGTCGACCAGGACCGGGTCGCGACCCCGACGACCGGGACGGCGCGGGCCAGCTGTGTGGCTGGGGCCACCGCCTCGGCCAGGGCCGGCGCGGTCAGGCCGGCCACCGCGCTGACGACTGTCTGCTCCGGCCGCCAGGTGAGGTCGGCGAGCCGCCCCGCATCTGCCTGCCGCAGGCAGACCAGCACGGTGTCAGCACCGTCCACGACGGCCTGGTTGTCGGTCGCCACCTGCACGCTCGGGTAGGACGCGGCCAGCCGGGCGCCGACCTGGGCGTTGCGCGGGGAGAGCAGGATCGGCGGGGCGTCGTCGACTCCCTCGCACAGGCCGGTGACGATGGCGGCCGCGAGCGAGCCGGTGCCGAGGATGCCGATGGTGGGTGGGTCGATCCCGGGAGTGGGCTCAGGCATACCGACAGCGTCGCACGAGGCTCCGACAGAGCCGGTGACGGCTCAGGGCAGCGAGGCGACCGCCTGCTCCCAGCTCACCCGGGGGCCGGTGAAGAAGGGGATCTCCTCGCGCACGTGCAGCCGCGCCTCGGTGTTGCGCAGCTCGCGCATGAGGTCGACGATCCGGTGCAGCTCGTCGGCCTCGAAGGCCAGCAGGAACTCGTAGTCGCCGAGCGCGAAGCTCGCGAGCGTGTTGGCCAGGACGTCCTTGTAGTCCCGCGCCGCCTCCCCGTGCTCGCGCAGCATGCGGGAGCGGTCGGCGGCGTCCATGACGTACCAGTCGTAGGACCGCACGAACGGGTAGACGCAGACATAGCCCTTCGGGTCCGCGCCTGAGAGGAACGCCGGGACGTGGCCGCGGTTGAACTCCGCCGGCCGGTGGATCGCGACGTTGCTCCACACCGGCTCCAGGTGCTGCCCCAGGTGGGTCTGCCGGAGCCGCTGGTATGCCGCCTGCACCGTCTCGACCCGCTCCGCGTGCCACCAGATGAGCAGATCGGCGTCGGCGCGCAGGGCGGAGACGTCATACACCCCCCGCACGACGAGCCCCTCGCCCTCGAGCTCGGCCAGCAGGCTGGCGACCTCCTCGACGAGCGGAGCACGCTCGGCGCCCGGGGGCAGCGGCGCGGCGGCGCGGAAGACCGAGTAGGCGGCGTAGCGGATCGAGGCGTTGATCTCCTCGGCCTGCTCCTGCGTCGGGTGCGAGTAGTCAGCCATGGCACTCATTGTGCGGGGTGCAGCTCGGCGACCGCCCGGCGGGCCGAGGCGATGCAGGCCGGGATCCCGACGCCGTCATAGGCCGCGCCGCACACGGCCAGTCCGGGCACGCGGGCGACGTGCTCGCGCACGGCGGTGACGAGGTCGACGTGACCGACCGCATACTGCGGCAGCGCCCCGCCCCAGCGCTGGACATGCGCGTCCACCGGCTCCGGGAGGGGCCGGCCGAGGGCCGTCGCCAGGTCGGTGAGCGCAGCGGTCAGCAGCTCGTCGTCGGAGCGCTGCAGCGTGGCCTCCTCGCGGTGCCTGCCGACCGAGGCGCGCAGGAAGGTGACGTCCTCACCGTCCGGTCCGGCGGCTCTCCCGAGCTCGCGCACCCAGTCCCACTTGGTTGCGCTGAAGGTCGCCGCCTTGATGGTGCGCCCCTCCACCGGGGGCACGAGGAAGCCGGACCCGTGCAGGTCGCCCAGGTCGCTGGTGCGAAGAGCGAGGGTGAGCACCGCCATCGAGGCGGTCTCGACCGAGGCGAGCCGGTCCGCGGCGAGCGGCGCCACTTCGCGCAGCAGCCGCGCCGTCGGGGCGGGCGGGGTGGCCAGGACCACCCGATCCGCACGGTATGACGTGGGGCTCGGCCGCGGTCCCGTCACCACCTCGAAGCCGCCACCCGTGTGGGCGCGCAGCTCGCGCGCGAGGGTGCCGGTGCGGATGACGGCCCCCGCCGCGGTGAGGGCCTCCGCGGCCGCCTCGGCCAGCCGGTGCAGCCCGCCCTGGACCGTTGCGAAAACCGGTGCGGCACTGCGGGTCTGGGTGCCGTCGGTGGGCGCGGGCAACAGCTTGGCCGCAGCGTCCTGCAGGCGCTCTCCCTCCTCAGCGGCCCGCAGCAGCGCGGGCAGGGCGGCGCGAGCCGAGATGAGGTCGGCGTGGCCGGCGTAGACGCCGCCGAGCAGCGGCTCCACGAGACGCTCGGCGACCGCCGGCCCGAGCCGGTCCGAGACGAGCTTACCCACCGAAATATCCTGTGCCGCAACGGTTTCAGGGTTTTCGGCCGCGGCGCGGCCGACCTCCTCGGCGGTGAGCAGCCCCTCCAGGGCGGCGACCTCTGCCGGCACACCCATGAGCGTGCGCCGCGGAAGCGGGTGCAGCGCACCCCGGCTCCACACCTGGGCCGGTGCCGCGGTGGGGTGTACGACCTCATCGGCCAGGCCGAGCCGCCCCATGAGGTCGACCGCCTCCGGGCGGCGGGCCAGGACGGCCTCGGCGCCGACGTCGACCGAGCGGCCGGCCACCCTGGCCCCGCGCAGCTTGCCCCCGACCTGGTCGCTGCCCTCCAGGACCGTCACCGACGCCGCAGGATCCCGCTCGAGCACCGCCAGCGCCGCTGTGAGACCACTGATCCCGCCACCGATGACCAGCCAGGACGTCATACCTCCCAGCGTCTCATCGCGGGCAGGTGACCCATCCGTGACCCCTGCCCCGCGCATCGTGACGTGATCGTGACCACGTCCGCGGAACGCGCGGACAGGATGGTCTCGTCGCACCGACGATCCGCAGGGGATCGCCGTGCGGGCCGGACAGGAAGAGGCGAACCGATGAGCACCAGGATGATCGTGGCAGCCGTGGTGGCCGCGCTGCTCGCGCTGCTGACGGGGTGCAGCAGTGCCGACAGTGGAGCCGACAATGCGGGCAGCGACGCCGCGGCGGACTACGCCGACGCCGAGCAGGGCATGGCAGAGGCCGAAGCCGGGGACGAGGCGGGCGACGGGTCCGGCAGCCGCGCCGCCGAGGCCGCGGCCGAGATCGGGGAAGGATCGGTCGCCAGCGACGGCGAGGCACCGCTGATGGTGCGCCGGGTCGAGCTCGAGGTCGTCGTGGAGGACGTGAGCGCCGCGGTGACGCGGGCTCGGGCCACCGCGACCGGCGTCGGCGGCTACGTCTCCTCCGAGGACGTGCGGCCGGGCACCGAGGAGCGCAACGGCTACGGCTCCCTCGTGCTCCGGGTGCCCTCGGCCGAGCTGGACGCGGTCGTGGCCAGCCTGGGTGAGCTCGGTGAGGTGCAGTCCACCAGCAGCAACGCCGACGACGTCACCACGGAGTACCGCGACGTCGAGGCCCGCATCGCCACCCTCGAGGCCGGCGCCACGCGGCTGCGCGACCTCATCGATGAGGCTCCTGACGTCGAGTCGATCGCCAGCCTGGAGCGCGAGCTGTCGACCCGCGAGGCCGAGCTGGACGCCCTCAAGGCGCGCATGCAGGTGCTGTCCGACGACATCGCCCGCTCCACCATCACCCTGCACCTGGCCGAGGAATCCGGCGACCTGGAGGAGACGCGGCCTGACACCGGCTTCGTGGCCGGCCTGCAGCAGGGCTGGGACGCCTTCGCCGCGTCCGTGACGGTGCTGCTCACGCTGCTCGGGGCGCTGCTGCCCTTCCTCGTCGTGCTGGCTCTCGTCCTGGTGCCGGTCCTGTGGTGGTGGCGCCGCCGGCGGTCGCCGTCGTCCGCCCGCACCACGTCCCAGGCGACACCCCCGCACGAGGACGAGGGGTCTGACCAGGAGTCCAAGCGGCCCGGGTCGGGCACCACGAAGTAGCCCTCACCACGCGCCCCACGGTTGGTGTGCTCCCCCACGGTTCACGCGGTCCCCCACTGCTGCAGCCGAAGGGCACGGCGCCAACCGTGGGGGTATGCCGTGGGAGACTCGTGCGGTGACGTCCCCCGCCTCCTCGCCCACCGAGATCGACACTGGTCCTGACACGGGATCTGCCACCGCATCTGACACGGACCCCGCCGACAGCGTGCTGGTGCGCGCCGCCCGGGCGGAGGCGGTGCCGCATACCCCCGTGTGGTTCATGCGGCAGGCGGGTCGCTCGTTGCCGGAGTATCGCGAGCTGCGTCGAGACGTCCCGATGCTGACCGCCTGTCGCACACCGGATCTCGTGGCCGAGATCACGATGCAGCCGGTGCGCCGGCACGGCGTGGACGCGGCGATCTTCTTCAGCGACATCGTCGTGCCGCTCATGGCGGTCGGGGTGGACCTCGACATCGTGGCGGGCACCGGCCCGGTCATCGCCGAGCCGATCCGGGGCCGCGCCGACCTGGACCGGCTCCCCGAGCTGACCCCCGAGCACGTGCCCGACATCACCGAGTCGGTCCGCCTCCTCGTCGACGAGCTGGGGAGCACCCCGCTCATCGGCTTCGCCGGTGCACCGTTCACTCTCGCGTCCTACCTCGTCGAAGGCGGCCCGTCCAAGAACCACGAGCGCACCAAGGCCCTCATGCACGGCGACCCCCAGCTGTGGAGCGACCTGTGCGCCCGACTCGCGCAGATCTCGCGGGCGTTCCTCCGGGTGCAGGTCGAGGCGGGCGCCAGCGCGGTGCAGCTCTTCGACTCCTGGGCCGGGCATCTCTCCCGCGCCGACTACCTGCGCCATGTCGAGCCGCACAGCCGCGCGGTGCTCGCGGGCGTGGCCGACCTCGGCGTGCCCAGGATCCACTTCGGCGTGGGCACCGGCGAGCTCCTGCCCGCCATGGCGGACGCCGGGGCAGACGTCATCGGCGTCGACTACCGCGTCAGCCTCACGGATGCGGTCGAGCGGACCGGCGGCAGGTATGCCGTGCAGGGCAACCTCGACCCGGCGCTCCTCTTCGCGCCGTGGGAGCCGCTCGCGGCGCGCGTCCGGGAGATCATCGACGAGGGGCGCGGCGACGGGGTGCCGGGCCACCTCTTCAATCTCGGGCACGGCGTGCTGCCCGACACCGACCCCGACGTGCTGACCCGCGTGGTCGAGCTCGTACACGAGCACTCGACCCGCTGAGAGCAACCACTCGCGAGGCCCGGTCAGGAGGGGTGGGCCTCCAGGGCCGCGAGCAGGATCGGCACCACCAGTTCGCGCTGCCAGGGCCGGGCACCGAGTTCTTCCGCAGCGGCATCCACGGCAGGTTCGTCGGGCGCACCCGAGCCTGGGCCACCCGGAGGCTTCCAGAGGATCCGCCGGACCACGTCAGGGGTCATGAGGTTCTCCACCGGGATGTCGAGCCGCTCGGAGAGGTCGGCCAGCTCGCCCTTCACCATCGCCAGCCGCTCGGCGGCCTCGGGGTCGCGATCCGGCCAGGCCCGAGGCGGCGGCGGAGCGTCGCTCTTGCGGTTCGGCTCGGGCAGCTCCTCCTCGCTCATCTCGGCGGCGGTCCGGATCGCTGCCAACCAGGTCCGCTGATACCGCAGCAGCCCCTGCTCGGCCCGACGCTGCCGACTGCGTGAGCGCTCCTGGCGGGCCGGGGTGAGGCCGGCGGCCTGCCGCGGCATCCGCTGGGCGAGCTCGGCGAGCGTGCTGTCCGGCAGCACCCGGCCAGGAGACACGTCGCGCTCCCGCGCGATGGCGTCACGGGCCAACCACAGCTCGCGCAGCGCCCCGAGCGCCCGTGGTTTGCGCAGGCGGTGCATCCCGGAGGTGCGCCGCCAGGCGTCGGGGTCGTCGGTGCCGGGCGGCCCGACGAAGTGGCACAGCGCCGCGAACTCCTGCTGCGCCCACTCCCACTTTCCCTGCTCGCGCAGGTCGCGCTCCATCCGATCGCGCAGCTCCACGAGCAGCTCGACGTCGAGCGCGGCATACCGCAGCCACGGCTCGGGCAGCGGCCGCGTCGACCAGTCGACCGCCGAGTGCTCCTTGGCCAGGGTGACGCCGAGGTAGTACTCGAGCACCGCCGACAACCCCACCCTGGGCAACCCGGCCAGCCGCGCCCCGAGCTCGGTGTCCACGAGGGCGCGCGGACGCATCCCGACCTCGGCCAGGCACGGGATGTCCTGGGTCGCCGCGTGCAGCACCCACTCGTCCTCGGCGAGCACCGCGTCGAGCTCACCCAGCCCCTCGAAGGGCGTCGGGTCGACGAGCCAGGTGCCCGCTCCCTCCCGGCGCAGCTGGATGAGGTAGGCCCGCTGGCCGTAGCGGTAGCCGGACGCGCGCTCGGCGTCGACGGCGACCGGTCCGGTGCCGGAGCGCAGCGCGTCGAGGCAGGCCGACAGACCGTCGGGGGTGTCGACCACTCCCGGTATGCCGTCGGCCGGGGAGTCCAGACGCTCGAAGTCTTCGGCGTGGTCGTCGTGCTCGGGGGTCGCCTCTGCCGCCATGTCAGCGACGAACTCCCGACAGGGCCACCACGCCCTCGGGCAGCGGCGGCAGCCCCGCGAGCGTGCACAGCAGATCGCCCCAGGCCCCCAGGTGCGCCGCCAGCTCCCGCGGCTCGTCGCCCTCGGTGAGCACGGGTGTCCAGGAGGCGCGGATCTCCAGCTCGACCGACGGCTCCCGGTCCGCGAGCGCCCCGAAGCTCTCCGAGGTCACGCAGGTGACGGTGCCGGCGGCCGCGGTCCAGCCGAGCTCGGCGTCGTCGAGGGCGTCGGTCAACCACGACCAGCCGGCCTGGCCGGCGAGGGGGTCGTGCCCGACCTCGGGCTCCATCTGCGCCTTGGCATAGGTCACGGCACGCCAGGTGCCCTCCCACGGCTCCGGGCCGTCGGGGTCGTGCAGCACGACGAAGCGTCCGGTGGCGATGGGGTCGTCGTCGTCGAGATGGGAGGGCACGACCTCGCCGGACAGCGCGACCGCGTGCGGCGCCAGGCGGGTCGGGGCCGGCACCTCCTCGAGGACCATCTCGGGTCGCACCTGCGCGGCTCGGATCCCCTCGAGCGCCCGGGCGAAGAGCCCGGCGTCGAGCACAGCCTCGCTCCCCGCGGCAGTCTTCCGCGGTCGCTGGTCAGAGATCCGGCTCACCACGCGCTCCAGCGTATGCCGCCTACCCCGCCGGGACCAGCATCGCAACGCCGGACGATCTGTGAGACGGTGACGGCGGGCAGACTACGCAAGGACTCTCTCACTCAGCGTTATCTCATATATGTGATCTAGAGTGGTGGGCTATGACCGAGAGCTACCTCTCCCGCATCGGCGGGCTGATCCGCGACGCCCGCCGCCACAAGGACCTCACCCAGGCCGAGCTGGCCGACCTCCTCGGCACCAGCCAGAGCGCCGTCGCCCGGATCGAGCAGGGCAAGCAGAACCTCTCCCTCGAGATGATCGCCCGCATCGGCGAGAAGCTCGACTCCGAGATCGTCCAGGTCTCCTCCGGCGTCCCGCAGAACCTGCGCATCACCGGCGGCGTCAAGCTCTCCGGGTGCATCGACGTCCGCACCTCCAAGAACGCCGCGGTCGCCCTCCTGTGCGCCTCCCTCATCAACAAGGGTCGCACCACGCTGCGCAACCTGGCCCGGATCGAGGAGGTCAACCGGATCACCGAGGTGCTCACGAGCATCGGCTTCAAGATCCGCTGGCTCCCGGATTCCTCTGACCTCGAGATCGTGCCGCCGGAGAAGATCGACCTCGACGCGATGGACGAGACCGCGGCCCGGCGCACCCGCACGATCATCATGTTCCTCGGCCCGCTGCTGCACGAGTTCGACACCTTCGAGCTCCCGTATGCCGGCGGCTGCGACCTCGGCACCCGCACCGTCGAGCCACACATGATCGCGCTGCGCCAGTTCGGCCTCGAGGTCACCGCCACGACCGGGAGCTACCACGCGACGGTCGACACGGCATACCGTCCGGGCAGGCCGATCGTGCTCACCGAGCGCGGCGACACCGTGACCGAGAACGTCCTGCTCGCGGCGGCCCGCCACCCGGGCACCACGGTCATCCGCAACGCCAGCTCCAACTACATGGTCCAAGACCTCTGCGTCTTCCTGCAGCAGCTGGGCGTGACGATCGAGGGGCTCGGCACGACCACCCTCACCGTCACCGGCGTCGAGGAGATCGACGTCGACATCGAGTACGCCCCCTCCGAGGACCCGATCGAGGCGATGAGCCTGCTCGCTGCCGCGGTCGTCACCGGCAGCGAGATCACGGTGCGCCGGGTGCCGATCGAGTTCATGGAGATCGAGCTCGCGGTGCTCGACACGATGGGCTTCGAGTGCGACCTGTCGGAGGAATACCCCAGCTCGAACGCGCATACCCGACTCGTCGACCTGACGACCAAGCCTGGCCCGCTCAAGGCGCCGCTGGACAAGATCCACCCGCTGCCGTTCCCCGGCCTCAACATCGACAACCTGCCGTTCTTCGCGATCATCGCGGCGTGCGCCGAGGGCTCGACCCTCATCCACGACTGGGTCTACGAGAACCGCGCCATCTATCTCACCGAGCTCACGACGCTCGGCGCGAAGGTGCACCTCATGGACCCGCACCGGGTGATGATCGAGGGCCCGACCAAGTGGCGCGCCGGCGAGATCATGTGCCCGCCGGCCCTGCGCCCCGGCGTGGTCATCCTCCTGGCGATGCTCGCGGCGCCGGGCACCTCGGTGCTGCGCAACGTCTACGTCATCAACCGTGGGTATGAGGATCTCGCGTCCCGGCTCAACGCGCTCGGCGCCGAGATCCAGACCTTCCGCGACATCTGAGGTGGGGGTCGTCTGGGACGAGCGCGGCGGGGCGACGGTGGTGCGGGACGGCCACCCGCAGTCCTACGTCGACCCGGGCGACCCGCTGCTGCTCGTCTTCGAGTACGTCGAGCACCTCGCCACGGTGCTCGAGGCGCTGCGCCCCGACCCGGCACCGCTGGCGGTGACTCACGTCGGCGGTGCCGGTATGACGCTTGCCAGGTGGGTGCACCGGGTCCACCCCGGCTCGCCGCAGATCGTGCTCGAGCCCGACGCGGCGCTGACCGAGCTAGTCCGGGCCGAGCTGCCGCTCCCCCGCGGGCACCGGATCCGGGTCCGGCCCCAGACCGGGCAGGAGGGGATCGTGGGGCTGCGGGACGGCTCGGCCGAGGTCGTCGTCGTCGATGCGTATGACGAGGGCCGGGTGCCGGGCGCGCTCGCCGGGCAGGCGTGGGCGCGGGAGGTGGCGCGCGTGCTCGCGCCGGACGGCCTGCTGCTCGTCAACGCGGCCGACCTGCCCGGGCTGCGCTGGGTGACGCGGCTCGGTGCCACGCTTCGCACCGCGCTCCCCCACGTCGGGCAACTGGTCCTGCGCGAGGTCGCCAAGGGCAAGCGCTACGGCAACGTCGTGCTGGTCGCCTCCCGCCGCCCGCTCGACGACGTCACGCTGCGCCGGGCCGCAGCACGGGCGGCCTTCCCGACGATGTGGCGCACCAGCGCGGAGCTCACCACGGCCGAGCGCGCGGTGCAGCCCTTCGGCGAGGTGGGCGAGCCGTCCCCGGAGCCACCGGACGACGGGCCGCTGCGGCTGCGTTGAGCGCGCACGCAGCGTCCAGGCGGCACCCAGGTCGCTGACACCTGCGGCTCACGCCGCCGCCCTAGGCTGGGGTCATGCGCACCCGTGACGACATCGACGCCTGGCTCACCGACATGGACGGTGTGCTGGTGCACGAGAGCAGCGCCCTGCCCGGCGCTCGCGAGCTCATCGACCACTGGCACGACACCCACACTCCCTATCTGGTCCTCACCAACAACTCGATCTTCACCGCCCGCGACCTGTCCGCCCGGCTCCACAACTCCGGCCTGCCGGTGCCCGAGGAGCGGATCTGGACCAGCGCCCTGGCCACCGCCGACTTCCTCGCGACCCAGCAGCCGGGCGGGTCGGCCTACGTCATCGGGCAGGCGGGCGTCATCACCGCGCTGCACGAAGCCGGCTACACCATGACCGAGAAGGACCCCGACTTCGTCGTCATCGGCGAGACGCGGCAGTACTCCTTCGAGGCGATCACCATGGCGATCCGGCTCATCGAGAAGGGGGCCCGCTTCATCGCCACCAACCCGGACGCGACCGGGCCGAGCGCCGACGGCATCCTGCCCGCGACCGGCGCGATCAGCGCGCTCATCAGCAAGGCCACAGGGAGGGAGCCGTATGTCGTGGGCAAGCCCAACCCGATGATGTTCCGGTCGGCGCTCAACACGATCGGCGCGCACAGCGAGACCACCGGCATGATCGGCGACCGGATGGACACCGACATCATCGCCGGGATGGAGGCCGGACTGCATACCGTCCTGGTCACGACCGGGATCAGCAGCCTCGACACGCTCGCGTCCTATCCCTTCCGCCCGGACGAGGTGCTGGACGGCGTCGGCGAGCTCGTCCCTGCCCGGGGGACCTCGATCATCGAGGAGCCGCGCGCCGACGTCTGACCGGAGCACCCGCGCGCAGCCGATACGCTCGATCTGTGCGGACGGCATACCTGGACCATCGCGGTCCGATCCCCATGGCCCACCGCGGGTTCGACCCGAGCGGTGCCGGCCTGGAGAACTCCCTGCCCGCGTTCGAGGCGGCCGTCGACCTGGGCTACCGCTATGTCGAGACCGACGTCCACGCCACCCGCGACGGGGTCGTCGTCGCCTTCCACGACGAGACGCTGGACCGGGTGACCGACCGCCGGGGCGCCATCCCCGAGCTGTCCTGGCGGGAGGTCTCGCGGGCCCGCATCGGCGGTCAGGAGCCGGTGCCCCAGCTCGAGGACCTGCTGACCAGCTGGCCCGAGCTGCGGCTCAACATCGACATCAAGTCACCCGGCGCGATCGTGCCGCTGGTGCGCGTCATCGAGCGCACCCGCGCCCACGACCGGGTCTGCGTGACCAGCTTCTCCGACCAGCGGCGCGAGGCGGCGGTGATGCGGCTCACGCGGCCGGTCGTGAGCTCGGCCGGGCAGCGCAGCACCGCTGGCTTCCGCGCCGCCGCCGAGCTGCCACCGCTCATCCGCGCCTCGGTGGCCGCGCGGGCGCTCCGCGTGGTGGACGGGCTGCAGGTGCCGCCGCAGCACCACGGGATCGAGGTGGTGACGCCGACCTCGCTGGCCGCGGCGCACGAGATCGGCAAGTTCGTGCACTGCTGGACGATCAACGACCCGGTCGAGATGCACCGGCTGCTCGACCTCGGGGTCGACGGGATCATGACGGACCGCGCCGATGTGCTCAAGGAGGTCCTGGTCGCGCGCGGCCAGTGGACGGACTGAGGCGTGCGGCACTCGTGGCGCGTTGTTGCCCTGATGTCGCGCTGCCACCGGGCACGAGTAGAAGAAGGCGCTACGAGTCGGGCTGGCCTACGCCTCCGGCACGTGGGCCTCCAGCTCATCCAACCAGGCGCGGGCGTTGCCGTCCGAGGGTGCGCGCCAGTCGCCGCGTGGCGAGAGGGCACCCGCCGAGGAGACCTTGGGCCCGTTGGGCAGCGCCGAGCGCTTGAACTGGCTGAACGCGAAGAACCGCTCGACGAAGAGGACCAGCCAGCGCCGGATGGTGGGCAGGTCGTAGGCGTTGCGACCCTCCTCCGGGAAGCCGGGCGGCCACGGACCGTGCTCGACGTCTCGCCAGGCGTGCCAGGCGAGGAAGGCGATCCGGCTGGGCGGCATACCGAACCGGATGACGTGGTGCAGGGTGAAGTCCTGCAGCTCGTAGGGCCCGATCTTCTCCTGCGTGGACTGGACCGCCCCGTCCTCGCCGGCGGGCACGAGCTCGGGGGTGATCTCGGTGTCGAGGATCGAGGTGAGCACGCGCCCGGTCACCTCGTCGAACATCTGCTCCTCGACGACCCAGCGGATGACGTGCTGGATGAGCGTCTTGGCGAGCCCGGAGTTGACGGTGTAGTGCGACATCTGGTCGCCGACGCCGTAGGTGCACCAGCCGAGCGCGAGCTCGGAGAGATCGCCGGTGCCGAGCACGATGCCGCCGCGCTGGTTGGCCGCGCGGAAGAGGAAGTCGGTGCGCAGGCCCGCCTGGACGTTCTCGAAGGTGACGTCGTAGACCGGCTCGCCGTCGGCGAAGGGGTGGCCGAGGTCCTCGAGCATCTGGCGCGCCATGGGCCGGATGTCGATCTCCTCGAAGGTCACGCCGAGCGAGGTCGCGAGCTCGGTGGCGTTGTCCTTGGTGTGGTCGCTGGTCGCGAAGCCGGGCATGGTGAAGGCCAGGATGTCGCTGCGCGGGCGCCCGGCGCGGTCCATGGCGCGCGCCGCGACGATGAGGGCGTGGGTGGAGTCGAGGCCCCCGGAGACGCCGATGACGACCTTGGGCTCCCCGATCGCGGACAGGCGCTGGGCGAGGGCGGTGACCTGGATGCTGAAGGTCTCGTAGCAGTCGAGGGCCAGGTCGTCCGGGTCGTCGGGGACGAAGGGGAAGCGGTCGACGGTGCGGCGCAGCCCGATGTCGGTATGCGGTGGTTCGAGCACGAGGTCGACCGTGCGGAAGCGGGTCACCCGGTCGCCGAGGGCGAGCGCGTTGTCGTCGAAGCTGCCCTGCCGGGCGCGGTCGGCGCGGATGCGCATGAGGTCGACGTCGGCGACGCTGCGGTGCGGGCCCTGGCCGAAGCGCTCGGACTCGACGAGGAGCGAGCCGAGCTCGTGGACCATGGTCTGGCCGTCCCAGGACAGGTCGGTCGAGGACTCCCCCTCCCCCGCCGCCGCGTAGGCGTAGGCGCAGAGCAGCCGCGAGCTGGCCTGGGCGCAGAGCTCGTGCCGCTCCGCGGACTTGCCCACGGTGATCGGGCTGCCGGAGAGATTGGCGACGA
The DNA here is from genome assembly GCF_059025165.1 of Serinicoccus sp. JS2-9. NCBI lineage: Bacteria > Bacillati > Actinomycetota > Actinomycetes > Micrococcales > Ornithinimicrobiaceae > Serinicoccus > Serinicoccus sp. JS2-9. Next base: position 2,394,124 of record NZ_CM180091.1, on the reverse strand, counting down.
CCGTGGCGCCGGCCAGGGCGGCCTCGGCGGACGGCGGCACCGGCACCCAGAGGTCCTCGCAGACCTCGACGTGCAGCACCAGACCGGGGACGTCGAGGGCCCGGAAGATCAGGTCGGGCCCGAAGGGCACCTCGACCTCGCCCAAGGGCAGCCGGATGGTCTGGCCGTCGGTCCCGGCTCCCGCCGCGAAGTGCCGCTTCTCGTAGAACTCGCGGTAGTTCGGGAGGTAGGACTTGGGCGCGACACCGAGGATCGCGCCGCGGTGGATCACCACCGCGCAGTTGTAGAGCCGGTGCTGGTGCCGGAGCGGGGCACCGACGACGAGGATCGGCAGCAACTCCCGGCTGGCCTCGACGATCGACCCGAGCGCCACGAGGGTCGCGTCGAGCACCGCGTCCTGCAGGAGCAGGTCGTCGATGGCATACCCGGTCAGCCCGAGCTCGGGGAAGACCGCCACCGCCACGCCCTCGGCGTCGCACTCGCGGGCCTGCGCGATGGTCCGCTCGGCGTTGGTGGCCGGGTCGGCGATAGCGACCGGCAGGGTGCAGGAGGCGACGCGGGCGAAGCCCTGGTCGTAGGCGCTGTAGAACTCCACGGGGGTCAGTGTGTCAGGGAGCAACCATGCGCGACGCCCGGTGGGGCTCCTGGCAACCATGCGCGGCGCCCGGTGGGGCTCCTGGCAACCATGCGCGACGCCCGGTGGGCCGGACGCCGAGCGGTCAGCCGAGAGCGGCCAGGACCAGGCTCCCGAGTGCGACGAGCCAGCTGACGAAGCTGCCGACGAGGAAGTACTCGGTCTGTTCGTGGATCGAGGGCGCCGGCTGGTCGGGCGCGAACGGCCCGTCGGACGAGCTCTGGCTGCGGGCACGGGACAGCTCTGGCCAGCGGATGAGGCCCTTGGCCGCGATGACGATGCTCGCCGCCGTGACCTCCCCGGCCAGCCCGAGGCCGAGGATGAGCAGCCGCTCCATCGGCCCGAGCACCCGGCCGCCCTGGAGCCCGTCGCGGTCGTCGCTCTCCGGCGGGCTGATGTCAACCGCCCGCAGCACCAGGCGCACGACGACGTTGCCGGTCGAGAGCTGGGCCAGCACGAGGGCCACGAGCAGCACCAGACGATCAGGCGCGACCCCGTCGATCCCGGGCAGGTCGACCCAGTGCATCCAGGCCGCCAGCGCACCGGTCGAGGCGTCGCCACCCAGCCCGCCGAGCAGGAGCAGGCCGGCGAGCCCCGGACCGAGCACGGCCAAGGGGGCCCACGGTCGCTGCTCACCCAGATCCCCGGTGGCCTGCCATCCCAGGACGACGACACCCGCGACGGCGACCACGGTGAGGGCGACCCCGCGGTCGTCGGTGAAGAGACCGGTCGCCCAGGCGGCCAGCACGACCACGACCAGGCCGGCGAGCGCCTGCAGCCCCCGGACCCGCCGCTGTGCGACGCGCTGGTACTCCTGCCCGCGGGCGCTGACCGCACGGGCGAGGCCGGCCGCCAGATCGCTGCACGCCAGACCGAGCAGGCCCAGAGCGAGCGCCACCATCACAGGCTCCCCAGGAGCTCGTGCGAGCGCAGCACCATCGCTAGGCCGTCCCGGATGACCCGCTGCGACACCGCCGAGGCGCTGACGCCCTCCTCCACGGCGATCTGCTGCTGCGACCTCCCGGCCACGAGCCCTCCCAGGATCCGGATGCTGCGCTCGTCGCACGATCCCAGCACCTGGTCCTGACAGGCCAGCGCGGCGTTGATCGCGGCCTCCAGATCGGCACCGGCAAGGTCAGGCGTGTCGACCTCGTCGGCATGGGCGTCGTCCGCCTCGGCGTCGCGCGCGTGTGCCGCCTCGGCACGGCGAAAGGCGGTCCGGGCCATCCGGGTTGCAGCGCCGTCCTCGAGGGTGTGGACGGCGTCGATCGCACTGCGGGCCGCCCACCACGCCGGCCCGTCCTGGGTGCGCTCGTCCAGCAGAGTCACCCCGCCCCAGCCGATGCCGAACCGCGCCTCGACCGGGTGCAGGGCCAGACGCACCAGCAGGGTGTATCGCACCGCGGAGCCAAGCCGGGCGTGAACCGCCTGGAACTCGTCGCCCGCGGTCACCCATCCCGCCGCGAGGGGGGCCGTCGCCTCGTCTGCCCCCGCGAGCGCCTCGGTCAGGCTACGGTGAAGAGCCCGTCGATCCTTCACGGTCCGGGAGTCCCGCAGATCTCCGATCAGCACCGCCCTGAATGAAGCAGATCGCTTCTTTCTTGTCATATTCAGACTATAGCTTGATCTACCGCGACGGCGCGGTCGGACCATGAGCAGTCGAAGGTGCCTCACACGGTGGCAAGGGCCCACGTGTGAGGCACCTTCGACTGCTCATGCGATGGGGCTCTGGTCACGCGCAGCCCGTGAACTCCCAGATCGAGGCGCGACCACCCTCGTCCACCAGCGTCCAGGAATCCTCCTCATCGCCGCCGCCGCTGCCCTTGCCCCCGTCCGGGTCGAGGTTGCGCAGCCCGGGTGAGGTCTCCTCCCACTTCGCGTTCTCGACGTCCTCGAAGACGAGCGCGTCGGCATACACGTGCGTCACCCCGAGCTCTCGGACCGCCTCGCACACCGACGCGTCGTCCGCCCACCGGTCGAAGCGGTCCAGCACGATGTCGCGCTCCGGGCTGTCGGGGATCGGGCTGAGCTGCGGGAAGACGACGTCGACGCCCGAGCGATGGAGGAGGTATGGAGATCCCGCCACCGGCTCCCCCAGGACCACTGCATCCTCGGGCAGGGTCTGTGCCGCCCGGTCGATCATGTCGATCTCCTCGGGCTCGAGGATGGTGCCCCAGGCGATGGGGTAGAAGGTGTAGGTCGAGGACATGATCTGCGTCTGGGTGGTCCAGCGCAGCCCGGACGTCAGCACGACGAGCGCCACGACGAGCAACCCCGCCGTCCACCGCACCGGCACCGCGAAGCTGCGCGCCATCTTTCCCGCGAGCCACCCGCCCGCGCCCGCGGCGAGCATGATCGCGGGGATGAGGACGAGCTGGTTGAGGCGCGAGGCCTGGGTGTACCAGAAGCCGGAGAGGATCCGCAGCGGCTGTTCGGGCGGCCCCGCCGCGAGGAGGGTCAGCACCACCGCCGCGAGGAGCGAGACCACGAGCCAGCGGGCGTGCCGCCACCGCACCGCGAGCACGACGCCGAGCCAGACGAGCAGGGTGCCGACGAGGTTGACCGAGGTGACCTTGTAGACGTAGATCAGCGGGTGGTCGATGAGCAGCGACCCCATGCCGGGCCAGTAGGACTCCTGCCCGCCACGCTGGTAGTCCATGATCGCCAGCACCGGCGGGAAGGTGAGCAGGAAGGTCATCGCGCCGACCACCACCACGAGCCAGGCGATGCCCTGCCCCCAGGCCAGCAGCGGTCGCCCCCGCCGCACGAGGCGCCGGAGCTGGCGCAGCACCAGCACCGCCAGCAGCGGGAGCGCCAGCAGCGCCAGGCTGAACAACCCCGAGGCGTGCGCCAGCACGACGCCGCCGACGGCCCAGAGCAGCCCCATCGACAGCGCCACGTGCATCCGCCAGGAGAGCACCCCCCGAAAGGTCGCGATGAGCAGCGCGATCGTGCCGGGAACGCAGGCGGTCGACAGCGCGAACGGCCACACCGCGAGCATCGACACCGCGATCGCCGGGAAGGTCACGTAGGTCGCGGCGAGCACCGGCACGAGGATCGTGGGCAGCGCCCGCGCCGGCCAGACCACGCGCGCCAGGGCGACCAGGCCGGCGATCCAGACCACCGACCCGATGACCACCGAGGAGGCGTTGGCGGCCTCGGTCACCCCGTCGAAGCCCGGCGCGATCGCCACCAGCGCGTGCCACACGGCTGGGTAGAAGGGCGCGGCCTGGTCGGCGTACATCGGTGCCAGCCCGCCCAGCGAGCTCGCGTTGCCGGTCTCGCGCACGAACCACAGCGCGTTGAGGTGGAAGACGGCATCCCACGCCTGCGGCGGCTGGTCCGCCCGCCCCATCCCGGACACCATCGCCGCGGCCATCACGCCGCCGCCGAGGGCCCAGGTGAGCGCCAACCACCCCCGTTCGGTGTGCCGTAGCGCCCGCTCCCCAGCGACCGTCACGCCCGCGGGGTCGGCGATCGTGCGCAACCAGAGCCCGAGGCCGCTCGCCACGAGCACGGCCCCGAGGGAGCCGAGGGCGAAGCTCAGCAGCCCCCACGGGATGCCGAGCAGGTCGTAGCCGACGGCGAGCACGCCCGCCAGACCGGCGGTGACCGCCGGGCCGGCACCGAGCGCGAGGAGGCCACGCGCGCCGAGGCAGCGGAGCACGGCATACCCGGGCAGGACGACGAGCAGCGCCATGCCGACCAGACCCGGCAGGGCCTCCCCCCAGCTCACCCCGGTCATGCGGCGGGCGTCTCGCCCCCGCCGATCGTCAGGCGGGGCACGCCGGTGAAGCGCTCCGGGTCGGTGACCCGGCGCCCGTCGAGCAGCAGCCGGAGACCGGGGAGGTCGGCGGCCGAGAGGGTGGCGTACTCAGGGTGGTCGGCCTGCACGATCGCGACGTCGACCGCATCACCGAGGGCGTAGGGCGTCCAGCCGAAGCCGGCGAGCTCTTCCCGTGAGTACATCGGGTCGTGGACGAGCACCTCGGCACCCCGCTCGCCCAGCGCGTCGACAGTGCCGAAGACCCCGGAGAAGGCAGTCTCCTTGACCTTGCCGCGGTAGGCGGCGCCGAGCACCACGACCCGCAGCCCAGCCAGTGAGCCGAGCAGCGACTCGGCGCGGGCGACGGCATACTCCGGCATGGCGGCGTTGGCCTCGCGGGCGCTGCGGACGACGGTGGCGTCGGCATCGGTGGAGAGGTAGAGCCGTGGGTAGACGGGGATGCAGTGACCGCCGACCGCGATGCCGGGCTGGTGGATGTGGCTGTAGGGCTGGGAGTTGCACGCCTCGATGACGCGGTGCACGTCGATGCCGGCGCCGTCGGCGAAGCGGGCGAACTGGTTGGCGAGGCCGATGTTGACGTCGCGATAGGTGGTCTCGGCGAGCTTGGCCATCTCGGCCGCCTCGGCGCTGCCCATGTCCCAGACGCCGTTGGGGCGAGGCAGGTCGTCGCGCTCGTCGAAGGTGAGCACCGCCTCGTAGAAGTCCACGGCGCGGCGGGTGCCCTCCTCGGTGAGCCCGCCGACCAGCTTGGGATAGCGCCGCAGGTCGGCGAAGACGCGGCCGGTGAGGACGCGCTCGGGGCTGAAGACGAGATGGAAGCCACCGTCGTCGCCCTCGGTCAGCCCGCTGATCTGCTCGATCATCGGCTTCCACCGGCCACGCGTGGTGCCGACCGGGAGCGTGGTCTCGTAGGAGATGAGCGTGCCTGGGGTCAGGTGCTGCGCCAGGCTCTGGGTCGCGGAGTCCATCCAGCCGAAGTCGGGCGCCCCGGTCGCCTCGTCGACGAAGAGCGGCACGACGAGCACCACGGCGTCGGCGCCGGGGATGGCGTCCGCGTAGTCGGTGGTGGCGCGCAGCCGTCCGGCCGGGACGAGTTCGGCGAGCTTCTCGCCGAGGTGGTCCTCGCCGGGGAACGGCTCGGTGCCGGCGTTGACGGCCTCGACCGTGGCGGCGTTGACGTCGACCCCGACGACCTCGTGGTTCTCGTCGGCATCGGCGAACTGCACCGCCAGCGGGAGCCCGATCTTGCCAAGCGCGACGACCGCGATCTTCATCAAAGAGGTTTCCGTCCTGGAAGAGGTGTGGGTGCCTGCCACAGGATACGTGGCGGTATCGGTCAAGATGGTGCCCTATGCCTTCCTCGATCTTCTCGCTGACCGCCGCCGACGGCACCCTCGTGAGCGTCCGCCGGTGGCTCCCGGACGGCTCCCCACGCGCGGCCGTGCTCATCGCGCACGGCATGGTGGAGCACGGAGCGCGCTACGAGCACCTCGCGCAGCGCCTGGTCGGTGACGGATATGCCGTCTACGCTCCGGACCACCGCGGGCACGGGCAGACCGTGACCGGGCGGGGGCAGCACGGCAAGCTCGGGCACCTCGGCGACGAGGCCGGCTTCGCGGCGGTGGTGGACGACCTGCTCGCGCTCTCGGAGGAGATCTCGCGGAAGCATCCCGAGGTGCCGTTGGTGCTGCTCGGGCACAGCATGGGCTCCTTGCTGGCCCGGGCGTATGCCGCGCGCTACGGCGACCGCCTCGCGGCCCTGGTGCTCTCGGGCACGGCGGGCGATCCTGGGCTGAACGGCTTGCTCGGTCTGCAGGTCGCCTCGCTGGAGGCGCGCCTGCGCGGCCCGCGTGCCACGAGCCACCTCATGAGCGCGCTCACCTTCGGCTCCTACCACCGCGCCTTCGGGCGACCTCGCACCCGCTCGGACTGGCTCAGCCGGGACGAGGCCCAGGTCGACGCCTACGAGGCCGACCCGCTGTCCGGCGCGACCGCGACCGCAGGCTTCTACCGTGACCTGCTCACCGGGCTGCGCTGGGTGAGCGAGGAGACCACGGCGGCGGGTATGCCGAAGGATCTGCCGGTCTACCTCGTCGTCGGAGAGCTCGACCCGGTCGGCGGAGCGGACGCGGCGCGCGAGGTGGGCGACCTCTTCGCCCGGGTCGGGATGAAGGACGTCACGACCCAGGTCTGGCCCGGTGCTCGCCACGAGGTCTTCCACGAGACCAACCGTGACGAGGTGGAGGACCACCTGCTCGCCTGGCTCGACCCCCGCTTCCCCCGCCACTGACCTGCCCATTTCCGGACTGGCCGCACGAAATGCCGTGACCGGCCGCACGAAATGCCCCGACCGGCCGCACGAAATGCCCTGACCGGCCGCACGAAATGCCCTGACCGGCCGCGCGATATGCCCGGACTGGCCGCGCGATATGCCCCGACCGGCCGCGCGATATGCCCTCACTGGCCGGGGGGCTGCGCCGATCGGGACGGCCGATGCGGCATACCTGTGCCTCTGGTGGTGACACAGGCGTTCTCCCGCCCACGCCTGTGTCACCACCAGGCGCACGAGCGTGACGAGACTCAGGTGGAGGCGACGCTCAAGCGCGGGCGCGACTCACCGGCGCGAGGCGATCAGCGAGGCAGCCATGAAGCGCAGCGGGGCCTCCGGGTGCAGCGCGTGCCGCCACGACGACGGCAGCAGCGTCCGCGGATGCCCGTGCCGGCGCCGGGCCCGGGCCAGCTCGAGCATCCGATCCGCCGGCACCGAGACCTCGAGGATCGCGGCCAGCAGGTCGTGGTCAGCCACACTGAGCGGGTCGGCGCAGCCGGGTGCCTCGGCGAGCACACGCCGGGTCACCCGTGCCAGCTCCTCGCGCTCCGCGGGCGACCACCAGGTTGGGTCGGCGCGCGTGAGGATCGCGCCGAAGACGTGGATCCGCAGCACCTTCGTCGCCACGGCACGCCGCTGCGGCGCCGTCAACTGCTGGCCGACAGGCAGGTCCCACAACGCGTCGACGCTGGCCAGCTGCTGCGCCATCGGCCGCGGGTCGTAGGTCACCCGGTCACCGGCGTCCTCGTGGATCTCGTAGGCGGGGGCGGCTGCGGCATACCTGACCTCCGCCTGCGACCACAGCGCGGTCACCATCGGCACGTCCCCCCCGACGAACGCACCAGGGAGCAGCCGCGAGCCCGGCAGCGCGAGCGCGCCGCGCGAGAGCAGCCCGAGCGGTGCCGAGCGATAGCTGAGCCGGTCGCGCACGAGATCCAGCCCCCCAGGCCGCAGACGCCGCACCGGACGCACCGGCGGCGTCGGCACGCGTCGCCCCGCCAGACGCAGCGGCGGCACGACGACGACCGGCGTCTGAGGGTCGAGTCCATCGGCCGCCGCCAGCCACCCGGCGAGCGCCCCCGGGGCCAGCGTGTCGTCGGACCCCATGATCGCCGTCCAGGGTGCGGTGGCGGCGTCCAGACCGAGGGTGAAGGGTCCGCTCGGGCTCGGTATGCCGTCGGCCAGCTCGAGCACCCGCACCCGGGGGTCGTCGGCCAGGTCTCCGAGCGCGGCGCGGGCGTCCTTCAACGCCAGGTTGTGGGCCACCACGCTCACCCGCACGTCGACGCCAGGTGAGCCGTCGAGCACCGAGCGCACCGCGCGGCCGACCTGCCGATCGGCCGAGTGCAGCGCGATCACCAGGTCGACGAGGGGCTGCTCCCGGGTGCCCTCAGCGGGAGGGCTCTCGCCTGACCCACGACCGGACACCGCTCCGCCCTTCCCCACGAGCCGCCGATAGATCCCGTCCACCTGCTGGGCATACCCTCCCGGGCCGTAGCGCCGCGCCACCGGACCAGAGATCTCCTCGGCACTGAGGCCTCGGGAGTCACGCCATACCTGCTCCACCGCGTCGGCCCACGCCTCGGGCGCGGCGCCGGGCCGGACCAGCGCCCCACTGGGCGGACCGACGAACTCCCGCGGCCCGCCGGTGTCACCGACCACGACGGGGCGACCCGCCGCCAGCGCCTCAGCCGCGGCCAGGCAGAACGTCTCCGCGCGCGTCGGCAGCAGGAAGACATCGCTCTCCCCCAGCAGCCCCGGCACCTCCTCCGGCGGGACCCCGCCGGGCAGCCGCACCGGCACGGACAGCGCATCCGCCCGCAGCTCGACCTCCCCGCGCAGCGGGCCCTCGCCGATCCAGGTGAGCCGCGCGGCGATCCCCCGGGTCCGCAGGGCGGCGACCGCCTCGACCGCGCGCACCGGGTCCTTGCGAGGTATGAGGCCACCCACCGCCACGATCTCGAGCACCCCGCGCCCGGCGAGGTCGGCGTCGGGTCGCCTCCGGGGAGCCAGCTCGGCCGGCACGGTGACGATGTTGGGGACCACCTCGACGGGGCCGGAGCGCAGGCGGCGCATCCCCGCCGCGAGATCCTCGCCCACGACGGCCACGACGTCGGGCCGCGCGAGCAGCGGTCGCACGGCGCGGCGGGCCACGCGCAGGGCCGGGGTCAAGGTCTCCGGAGCCAGCAGCCCGGACCAGTGCTCGGTGTGCACCCACGGCACCGAGGGCCGCCAGCCCGCCAGCGGCAGCAGCGACGAGATGGCCATCGTGTGCAGCAGGTCAGCGCCCCTGGACAGCTCACGCACCCGCCGCGCCGCCCGCAGCACGTGATCCGGCCGCTTGACGTCCATGACCAGTTGCTCCACCGGCACGACCGAATCCGTCAGCACCATCCCCGCGAGCTGACCGTCCGGGCGAGCATCTGGCCGTCCCGCCAGCCCGGGAGCGACGAGATGCAGCACCCGCACGTCGTGCCGGGTCGCGAGCGCGGCGACGTCACGGGCGACGAAGACGCCGGTCGCCGGTGACGACGAGGTCGGCCACCACGTCGTCACCACCAGGACCCGCACGCGGGTCACGCTATCGCGACGCCTCGAGGGCAGGCTCTAGGCTGGCAGCCATGTCGATGACGCACACGCGCGACGGGGCTGCAGCTCTGGCACGACTGCGTCGCGCGCTCACTGACGGCTCCCTCTCCGACGCTGCTCAGCGGCACGGGCTCGCCCTGGTCGTGCTGTTCGGCAGCGCCGCAGAGCCCACCGACAACTCCCCCGGTGACGTGGATCTCGCGGTCGCCTGGGATACCAGGACCACGCGCGGTGACCTCATCGGCCTGACCAGTGACCTGCTGGGCCTGCTCGGTGATGCGGTGGATGTCATGGATCTCGATCGCGCTGGCCCCGTCGCCCGTCAGCGCGCCCTCACCCGCGGTGAGGTGCTCTTGCAGCGCGAAGCAGGTGCCTTCGCGACCCGTCAGATGAGGGCGATGCGCGACTACGCTGACACGGCCTACCTGCGTCGTCGCCAACTCGCCCTCCTGGCGGAGACCGGCACATGACCCCTCGTGATCTCGATCCCGAGGTGGTCCCGGCTCGGCTCGCACACCTCGACGAACTCATGCGGATCCTCGTCGGCATGGGTCATCCGCAGCTCTCCGCCGATACGGTAGCCCGGCCGGCCACGGAACGGATCCTGAGCCAGTCCGTCGACATGGCCATCGTCGCAGAAGCTGCCGCAGCTGCTCCCCGGGTGATGGATGACCTCCGGCGCGCCATCGCAGGGTGGTTGGAGTCGCTCAGGTGAGGGTCCTTTCCGTCGTCGGCGCCCGGCCGCAGTTCGTCAAGCTCGCGCCGATCGCCCGCGAGTGCGCGGCGCGCGACGTCGAGCACGTCATCGTGCACACCGGGCAGCACTACGACCCGATGCTCTCCGACGTCTTCTTCGCCGACCTGGGCATCCCCGACCCCGACGTGCATCTCGGCGTCGGCTCGGGCGGGCATGGGGCCCAGACCGGCGCGATCCTCGCCGCGCTGGACGAGGTGCTGCTGGAGCACCGTCCCGACTGGGTCCTCGTCTACGGAGACACCAACTCCACGCTCGCCGGGGCGCTCTCGGCGGTGAAGCTGCACCTCCCGATCGCGCACCTGGAGGCCGGGCTGCGTTCCTTCAACCGGCGGATGCCGGAGGAGCACAACCGGGTGCTCACCGATCATGCCGCCGACCTGCTGCTCGCCCCCACCGCGGTGGCGCGCGACCACCTCGCGGCCGAGGGTCTCGCGATGCGCACCGTCGTCGTGGGCGACGTCATGATCGACGTCCTGCTCCAGGTGCGCAACGAGCTCACCGACGTCGGCGCGACCCTCGACATGCTCGGTATGCCACCGGGCGGCTTCTCCGTCGCGACGATCCACCGGGCGGAGAACACCGACGACCCGGCTCGCCTGCGCGCGACCGTCGAGGCGCTGCAGCAGGTCGACCACCCGGTGGTGCTGCTCGCCCACCCGCGGCTGCGGGTCCGGGCCACCGAGCAGGGGCTCGACCTCGACGGCGGCGCGCTCACCACCCGCGACCCGCTGCCCTACCCGCAGCTGGTCGGCGCGGTCAGCCAGGCCCGCGGGGTCATCACCGACTCCGGCGGCCTGCAGAAGGAGGCCTTCGCCCTGCGCACCCCCTGCACGACCATCCGCACCGAGACCGAGTGGGTGGAGACGGTCCACTTGGGCTGGAACGTCCTCGCCGAGCCCGGCCCCGCCGTGCGCGAGGCTGCCTCCCGCCCGGGCCCCGCGCCCATCGAGGCCGCGCCCTACGGCGATGGGCACGCCGCAGCTGCGGTGCTCGACGCGTTGGAGCGTGACCGCACGACCCGCAGCTGAGCTGCCCCGAGGATCGAGCGATGGAGCCACCCCCGAACCACGTGCAGGCCTTTCGGCCCGGGCTGCGCGGGGTGGAGGAGGTCTTCCACGCCGCCTGGAAGGACCACGCCTACCCGACGCACACCCACGACACGTGGACCGTCCTGGTCGTGGACCGCGGCGCCATCGGCTACGCCCTCGACCGGCGCTCCGGCCAGGCGCCGCCCCGGTCCGGGGTCACGGTCCTGCCACCGCACGTGCCCCACGACGGCCGGGCTCTCACCGCGGGCGGCTTCGCCAAGCGGGTGCTCTACCTCGCCGAGGACCAGCTCGCCCCCGCGCTGGTCGGGCGCGCGGTCGACGCCCCTTTCCTCGACGACACCACCCTCCGGGCCGGGGTGTCCCGGTTGGACCGCGCGCTGCTGCGGCACGACCTGGTCGAGGCCGAGAGCGGGCTCGCCCTCACCCGCGAGCGGCTCACCCACCTGCTCTCGCGCCGGGCCGCGCCCGTGCGCCCACCGACGCAGCTCCTGGCGTTGCGGGCGCGCGAACGCCTGGACGCCGACCCGTTCGGCCCCGACCTGCTGGCCACGGTGGCGACCGAGCTGGAGGTCAGCGTCCCGCACCTCGTGCGCTCCTTCTCCGCGAGCTACGGCATACCACCGCACCGGTATGTGCTCGGTCGCCGACTCGACCACGCACGACGGATGCTGCTCACCGGTCTGCCCGCCGGGCAGGTCGCGATCGACGCCGGCTTCTACGACCAGGCGCACCTCACCCGGCACTTCCGGGCGTTCCTGGGCACCACGCCCGGGCGCTACCAGCACTCCCACCGCTGAGATCCGAGCCGGGATCAAGGACGTACAAGACGGTCCGGCCGCTCGGCAGCACGCTGGGTGCATGACCGACGACGACCTGCTCACGCCGCCCTTCGCCACCAAGATCGCCGTCGCCGTGCGCGACGACCTCGCCACCTGGCAGCGGCTCAACGTCACCGCCTTCCTCTCCTCGGGCATCGCCGCGGACCTCCCCGAGCTCGTCGGCCAGCCGTACGCCGACGCGGACGGGCAGGCCTACCTGCCGATCCTCGGTATGCCGGTGCTGGTCTTCGAGGCCTCCGCCGAGACCCTGCGGTCGGCCCGCGAGCGGGCGCTCAACCGTGGACTGCCGGTGGCGGTCTACACCGCCGACATGTTCAGCACCGGCCACGACGCCGCCAACCGCGCCGTGGTCGAGGCGGTGGGCGGCGCCGACCTGGATCTGGTGGGGTTGGCGGTGCACGGCCCGAAGAACGGTGTCGACAAGGTGTTGAAGGGCGCCCGGCTGCACCCCTGACCGGGTGGCACACGCGAGGCGTCGCCGCCCCGACGCGTGCCCTCCGCCCGTCCGTCCGTCGATCAGAGCGCCTTGCGTCCCGCTACGACCTGACCCTCGCACCAACCGTCCTGGCGGTCCGCCGGGATGGTCGGGGCGCCGTCGGCCGGCACGTCGTAGAAGGTGGCGTAGAGGACCGTCGGCACGTCCCCGTCGTTCCAGGCCGTGTGGACGATGTCGCCCGGGTCGACGAGCGCCGTCTGCTGGCCGTAGGTGCGCTTCCGGCAGTCGGTGCTCTGCTGGTAGACTAGCTCGCCCTCCGCCACCGAGATGACGACCGGGCCGGGGTGGGTGTGCCACGGGAAGGCGGCCCCAGGGGCCAGCTCGACCCGGGCGACCACGACGTGGCCGGGGTCGCGCAGGTTGAGCACCTGGGTCGGCCCTCCGTCCAGCGAACGCCTGATCGACATCGTGATGTCGTCGGGGAAGTCCGCGTGTCGGGACAGGACGCTGACCTGGGGTGCCGGTGGGTCGTCGGCGGTGGCGTCGTCGGCGGCGGCGCCCGTGGGGGCCAGCAGCGCGCCGACGATGGCGACCGCCGCGCCGGCGGCCAGGGCTGTGTGTCGGGTGGTGGTCGTGAACATGGTCTTTCCTCTCTCGGTCGGGTCCCGCTGTCGGGTCCCGCGCTGACCACCACCACGCTGCCGGGACCTGGGCGGCGGCGGTATACGACGTTCGTCGTAGTCCTCGAACCCTGGTGCGCCGACTCAGGGGCTGGCAGAATAGGTGGGCAGCGAAGCGAGGAGGAGCCCATGTCGGCCCCCGTCACGCGCAGGGTGCGGACGCTCGACGAGCTGTGGCAGCTGCACGAGGTGCTGCAGCAGGACGGGCCGGGAGCTGGCCTGCCGTTCGGACTCCTGGAGGGGGTGCGGCGCGTGCTGCAGTGTGACGCGGTGGGGTTCAACGACGTCGACAGCGCGCGTCGGCGGCACCACTTCCTGCAGGAGGTCGACCACGAGAGCAGTGACGAGGAGGTGGCCGTCGACCCCGACGACCCGGCAGAGCTGGCCTTCTGGGAGCAGTACTGGCAGAGTGACTGCTCCCTGCCGGACCGCACCGGCGACCTGTCGGGGGTGTACCTCGGCTCGGACCGCTACTCGCGCCGCCAGTGGCACGAGACGCCCTTCTACCGCATGTGGGTCGAGAGCCAGGACGGCCCTCCTCCCGAGTTCGAGATGATGACGGTCTGGGGCCGCGGGTCGCCCGGCCGCACCCTACGCCTGCTGTGCGTGCGGCACGACGGACCGGACTTCGACGACGACGACCGCCTCCTGGTCGAGCTGCTGCGCCCCCACCTGCTCATGGCCTTCCACCGCGCCGAGTCGGTCCGTGACCTGCAGCACGGAACCGGTGTGGCCGCCCTGACCCCCCGGCAGCGCGCCGTCCTCGAGCTGGCGGCCCAGGGCTGCACCAACCGCGCCATCGGCCGCTCCCTGGGCATCTCCGAGGGGACCGTCCGCACCCACCTCATGAGCATCTACGCCACCCTGGGCGTCTCCTCACGGGCCGCCGCCACCTCCCTGCTCCTGACGACCTCCGCCACGCTGGATCCCCTGAACGCTGCCCCCGCACCGAGCCCCCCGCACTGAGGACCCGCCGTGGGGTCAGCCGCCCACCCGGGCGGAGAGGGTGTCGACGGCACGCACCCAGCCGCGCACCTGCACCTGCGCCGAGAGCTCGCGAGCCGCGGCGTCCGAGGCGGCCTTGTAGCCCGCGACCTGCTCGTCGGTCAGGGCGTCCAGCGCCACTGCCAGCGCCGCGGCCGTGAAGTCGTCGAGCACGATGCCCAGGTGATGGTGTCGCACCAGGTCGGCCATCTCCGGGCTCGGCCCGACAACGATCCCGAGCCGGGCCTGCACGAAGTCGAAGAACTTGTTGGGGAGGGTGAACCTGTAGTTGAAGTTGACCGGCGGCAGCACGAAGATTCCCAGGTCAGCCGCTGCGAGCACGTCGCCCAGCTGCTCGGGCGGCACCGGCTCGTGGAAGCGGATCTGCGGCAGATCCGCGCACGAGGACCGGAGCTGCTCCAGGTAGGCCGGGTCGTTGGGCATGAGGTAGAGGTCGAGGCTGACGTCGCGCTCGCACGCGCGCACGGCGTCGACCATGACGTGCAGGCTCCGGCCCCGACGGGCGAGACCCGAGTGCACCAGCCGCAGCGGCGAGCCGACCGGCGTCGGTGCGCGATCGGCATACGGTGCGGCGTTGGGCACCACCGCACAGGTGAGGCCGAACTCGCGACGGTACTCCCGCGCCAGCCAGCGCCCGACCGTGCTCACCGAGTCGGCCTCGCGCCCATACCTACGCAGCAGCCAGCGGTAGTAGGGCGCGACGAAGACCCGCCACCGCCACGACTCCTCGCTCTGCCGGGAGGCGTACTCGTGCAGGTCCAGGTGCACCCCGCCGTAGGGAGCCAGGTCGAGCGCGAGCGGCAGCGTGTCGGCGTCGTTGGCCAGCACGACGTCGAAGGGCCGCTGGTCCGCGAGCAGCTCCGCCGCCGCGACGGTCACCGGCGCGGTGCGGTATGCCGTCTCGAACCGCCGCAACGCGAGGAGCCGGCGGTCCTTGTGCCAGTGGACGACGTGGTCGGGCAGGCGCAGGTGCTCCACGACGCCGTCTGGCGTCTCGCCGTAGCCGATCGTCGTCACGGCGTAGCGGTCGGCGAAGAGTCGGATCTGGCGCAGGACCCGCGCGTCGGATCGCAGCGGGCTCCAGGCCATGACGAGCAGCCGGGGACGCGGGTCGCGAGGGCCGCTCACCCGCGCAGCACCCGCGCGTAGAGCTCGAGGAGCCGTTGCTCCTCCCCCTCCCAGGTCAGCCCGTCCGCGACGCGCCGCGCGGCCGCGGCGTACGGTGCCGGGTCGGCGAGCACCTGCTCGATCGTCATCGCCAGGTCGAGGGGGCTCTGGGCCGCGAAGATCTCGCCGACGCCGAGCTCGCGGACCAGCGCCGCCGTGTCGGGCAGGTCCGCGGCGACCACCGGGATCCCGGCGTGGATCGACTCGAAGAGCTTGTTGGGCAGGCTGTAGCGGTAGCTGAGGCAGATGGGGCGGACGTAGACGACCGAGACATCCGCGTCGGCCAGCGCCGTCGAGACCTCGTGCGGGGCGACCGCTCCCACGAAGTGCACCCGAGCGTCGAGCCCGAGGTCGGTGATCCGGCGGCGCAGCCCGGCGAGATAGCCCGCCTCGCCGTAGCCCAGGAGCACCAGGTGCACCTGGGCGCTCAGGTGGGTCATCGCCTCCAGCGTCTCCTCGATGCCGCGGGAGGTGGTGATCCGGCCGCCGTAGGCGATGACCTGCTGCTCCGGGCCGAGCCCGGCCAGCGCGCGCAGCCGGCCCTGCTCGCGGCCCGGTGCCTTGCCCACGGCCGGTCGCGGCACGTTGCGCACCAGGGTGGGCGCCTCCGGCAGGCCGTAGGCCTTCTGCAGCCAGGTGACGATCGACGGGCTGACCGTGATGACACCGGCCGCCTGTCGGATGACCGTCGACTCGATCAGGGCCTCGACGTGCGGCGCGACCGGCCGGTCCTGGCGCACGTTGCGGTGCCGCCACAGCTCGTGGGCGTCGTAGACGAGGCGCGCCCCGGTGCGCTGCGTGATCCACCAGGAGGGGGCGAGGGTGTTGCCGTCGTTGGCGTGCACCACGTCGGGGTCGAAGTCGATCGCGTCGCGGGCGGCGTCCCACCAGTAGAGTCCGAGGCTGGCGGTCCGCCACGTGCGCAGCCAGAGGTCGAAGAGGGGCTCGGGCAGCGGCGGCTGCGGCGGCTCCGACGGCGCGGCGCCAGGGGCGGCGGGGGTATGCCGCTCGCCCGCCGCGGGGGCCGAGGCGGCGGGTGCGTGGTCGTCGGGTGCGTGGTCGGTGGGCGCGGGCGTCCCTGGCGCCTGCGGCAGTGCCTCGGGTGGCTGAGGCACCGCCGCGGGTGGCTGACGACCGGTCACCCGGCGCGCCAGATCGAGCAGCCAGGGGGCCTGGCGCGCGAGCGCGAACTCGCGGGCACGGCATACCGCGATCCCGTCGCCCACAACCCCCGGGCCCTCGGGATACCCGGCCCGCGCGACGGGGAAGATCCGGACCTGCGCACCGGCAGCCCGCAGGCTCTCGGCGGTCTTGATGACGCGGGAGTCGGCGTGGGCGTCGTTGTAGACGAGCAGTGCGACGCGCGGAGCCCGGCCCTCGACCGATGGCAGACGGGGTCCTTGGGGGCTCATGAGTCCTTCCTCTCGTCCGCGAGGCCGGCGAGCGCCGCCTGCACGGCGAAGTCGGGAGCCTGCGCGACGACCTCGTCGAAGGTGCCGGTGGCGACCAGCTCGCCGCGGTCCATGAAGCAAACCTGTTCGCTGTGCCGGATGGTCGCCAGCCGGTGCGCTACGACGATGACGGACACCTGGCCGTGCAGCTCGCGGATGGCCGAGGTCACCGCCCGCTCGGTGGAGGTGTCGAGCGCCGAGGTGGCCTCGTCCATGACGAGCACGAGCGGGTCGGTGTAGAGGGCGCGCGCGACCCCGAGCCGCTGCCGCTGACCCCCGGACAGGGCCAGCCCGCGCTCCCCCACGGGCGCGTGGATGCCGTCGGGCCGGGCCTCGACGACCTCCAGCAGCTGCGCCCGCTCCAGGGCGCGGCGGACGCGGTCCTCGTCGATGCCGTCATCGTCCCAGGAGAGCGCGACGTTGCGCGCGACCGAGGCGTCGAAGAGCGCGACGTCCTGCGGCACGTAGCCCACGCGGGACCGCCAGGCCTTGAGGACGTCCGGCAGCGGCTGCTCGTCGACGAGGATCTGTCCCGAGTCCGGCTGCAGCAGGCCGAGGACGAGGTCGACGAGGGTCGACTTGCCCGAGCCGGACGCCCCGACGAGCGCGAGGGTCTCGCCGAACCGCAGGGTGAGGGAGACATCGCGCACGGCCGCCTCCGCGGCGTCCGGATAGCTGAACGTCACGCCGTCCAGGCGCAACGTGCGCGCGTCGTCCGGCAGCGGCGCGTTGCCTCCCGTCCGATCCGCCTCGGCATACCGGCGGCCACGGTCGATCTCCTCCAAAACCTGGGTCGCGAACGGGATGTTGGCAGCCGTCTGCCCCATGATCGTCTGGAAGCGGGTGAGCGAGGGCACGAGCCGGAAGCCGGCCACCCCGAAGAGCGCGATCGCGGTGAACGCGCCGGGCACCCCGTCCTGCAGCCACCCGATCGCGCCGCCCAGCACCAGACCGCCGATGAGCGCTGCCTCGAGGACGTAGCGCGGGACGGCACCGAGGAAGGTCTGGTTGGCTCGCGCCTGCGAGGCGCGGCGCCGGGCCCGGAGCACGACGGTGGCGACCTCCTGCGACTTGTCCCGGAGCGTGACCTCCTTGAGCGAGTGCACCATCTCGGTCACGAGGCGCACCGCGCGGGCGGAGTAGTTGCGGTTGTCCTTGCCGGCCTGCACCGCCCGCCGCAGCACGACGCGGTAGAGCGCGAAGGCCACGAGGCCGAAGTAGAGGATCGTGGCCGTCGCGAGCACCGGCTGGGCCACGAGGAGCACCACGAGCACGGCGAGGAAGGTGAAGACCTCACCCGAGAGCTGGCAGAACGGGATGATGACCCCGGCCACCGTCGCCCCGACCCCGACGTCGGTGGAGCGGACCAGGTCGGTGGAGTTGCGGCGCAGCCGCTCGGCCCACGGTGCACGAAAGGTGGTCTCGAGCAACTGCGCCCCCAGCGCCTGCTCGAAGCGCGCGAAGCGCCGCGTCGCCCACCACTGCAGCAGGATCGCAAAGACCGACTTGGTGCTGATGAGCCCGCCGACGACGAGCAGCACGATCCCGAACTCGACCGGCTCGGACAGCTCGATGCCCAGCACGGGCAGCGCCGCGCTGCGCTGGGTGAGCATGGGGGTGAGCACGATCGCGAGCAGGCCGAGGGCCGCGACGTCGAGGACGGCGAGCAGGCTCTGCAGCACCGCGAAGCCGATGATGAAACGGCTGGTGCCGGGGGGCAGGACCGTCAGGAGCTGGCGGACGGTGCGCCACAGAGCGAGCATCGCCGCCCAGCGTAGCCGTGACCTGGGCGGTCACCGTGGCACCGCCCCGAGGACCCTCAGGAGGCGTCGCGGGCCTCCCGCCACGCCTGCACCATCTGCTCGACGTCGAGCCGTCCCACCACCGGCGGCGACGTCGGCCCGGCGTGCGGACGTCGGCGGTCGGCGAGCACCCGCGCATTGAAGTCCTCCACCACGGCCCGGACGGCGGCCTCGTCCGGAAGGGCGAAGAGCGCCTTCGGATAGGCCGCCTTCTCGCGGCGCAGCTGCATCACGCCGGGCATCGCGCCCGAGAGATCGAGCTGCTCCCGCTGGATCAGGCTCTTGACCCACCAGTCCGGATCGGTGCGGGTGTCGACGTCGCGCAGCGGCTTGCCCGCTCCCGGGAGGTCGTCGAAGGCACCCTGCCGCTGCGCCTGGTCGATCGTCTGGTCGACCCAGTTCTGGACCGCGCGGGCGGTGGTCGCCGCCGACGGGCGCCGCTTCGTCACCCCCTGGTCGGCCAGCTGGTCCTGCGCCTCCGGCGCACCCGGACGCTCGCCTTCCTTGCCCCATCTGCTCATGGTCGGTCCTTCCTCGGCGCCCCTTCACCCTCCCACGCCTCGAGGACCACGGCCGCCGCGCCCTCGCCGGTCGCCGCGAGGCTCCGGTGCTCCCGGACCCACGCGACCCGACGGGCGCGCTCCTGCTCGTCCGGCGAGGCGCGCAGGGCGGCCACCATCGCTGCGGCCACGGCCCCTGGCTCGTGCTCCACCGCCGCCCCGAGCCCGTGGCCGCGCACGTCCGCCGCGGCCGGGCCCGGCCCGGCGAAGACCACGGGCGCCCCGCACGCCAGCGCCGCGACCACCTTCGTCGGATAGGCGAAGTCGTATCCCACTCCCGGGCGGACGCTCACCAACGCCGCCGCGGCGCCGCGCTGCCACGCCGCAGCCTCTTCCGGCGGCACCAGGGGGCGCAGCTCGATCGCCCCCACGGGCAGTTCGCCCGCGATGCGCTGCAACGCCGGCCAGGACGATCCCTGACCGAGGAACACCAGCCGGGCGTGCGGCACCTTCCGCACCACCGCGCGCATCGCCTCGGCGAAGACCTCGGCGCCCTGCCACTCCGAGGCGGTCCCGGCATACACGAGGTATGGCGTGCCGGGCGCCTCCGCGTGGACCTCGCCGTCCGGGGTGAAGACGTCGGTGTCGATCCCGTTGGGCACGACCGTCACCGGTGCCCCGGGCTCGGCCAGGGCCCGCACGCGCTCGGCGACCCCGTCGCTCACCGCGACGACGTGCGCCGCCCCGCGCAGCGCGAAGCGCTCCACCGCACGCATCAGCCCGACCACGGGCGCAGGTGCACCCATCGAGGCCGTCGCGTCGGACCACACGTCGGCTGCGTAGTAGACGTAGGGGATCCCTCGCCCGTGGATCCCGCCTCGGAGCGCGAGCGCGACCCGGGTCACCGCGCCCGTGGTCGGCGGCGGCTCCACGACGACCACGTCGGGGCGTGGACCGGTGAGCAGCCGGAGGGCGAGCGGCAGGTCGAAGGAGAGGTAGGGCAGGTAGCCACGGACATACCCGGTCGCGTCGCGCAGCACCGGCCACCGCGACACCTCCACCCTTGCCGCGCTGGCGCGCCCCTCCTCCTGCTGGCCCTCACCCCCCACCGAGCGTCGCGCATGGTTGGCCTCACCCCCCACCGAGCGTCGCGCATGGTTGGCCTGGACCCCACCGAGCCTCGACCGTGGTGGGCGCAGAGCCGGGGGCGGCGTCGTGGTCAGGACGCGGACCCGGGCGCGATCGGTGAGGGCGCGGACCAACGCCGACAGCCGGAAGGTCGCAGCCGCCGCCTCGGGGGCGTAGATCCGCGACGCCAGGACGACGAGGGGCTTGCGCTCACGCACGGTTCAACCACTCACAGTCGCCGGGGGCCACAGGAAGTGGACAGAGGCTTCTGGGGAACGGGCCCCAGAATCCTCTGTCCGGAAAGGCGCGTCGGGCAACCATTCGCGACGCCCGGTCGGGTCTGGAGCAACCATGCGCGACGCCCGGTGGGATGAGGGGTGGGGTGGTCACAGAGTGATGGTGCGGTCGGTCGCGGCGGACTCCAGCACCGCTTCCACGACCTTGAGGGTGTGCACCCCGTCGGCCATCGACACGATGTCGGAGTCGCGACCCCAGAGGGCGTCCCGGAAGCCTTCCTGCTCCACCCGCAGCGGCTCCCGGCGAGCGATGGCATACCGCGTCGAGTCACCCTCGGAGACGCCCCGGAAGACCGAGACGCCGTCCCACTCGCTGCGCACGTCGCCGTTGGCGACGAAGGTCAGGTCGCCGGAGAGGGTGTTGGCGACGAACGACCCGTTCTCCCCCGTGGCGACTGTCTCGCGCACCTTGCGGGGTGAGAGCCAGTTGACGATGTGCGACACGATGATGCCGCTCTCGAGCTGACCGGTCGCCACCACCATGTCCTCGTGCTCGCGACCGGACCGGTGCGTCACCTGGCCGGCGACGCTGACGTAGGGCGACTGCGCGATCCACGCCGTGAGGTCGATGTCGTGCGTCGCGAGGTCCTTGACCACGCCGACGTCGGCGATCCGCGCGGGGAACGGGCCCTGCCTGGACGTCGTGATCTGGTAGACCTCGCCCAGCTCACCGGCCTCGATCCGCCGCCGCATCTCCCGCAGCGCCGGGTTGCACCGCTCGACATAACCCACCGCTCCGACCAGCCCGGCCTCCTCGAAGGTGCGGGCCACGCGCTCCCCCGACTCCGCGGTCGCGGCGATCGGCTTCTCCACCATCGTGTGGACACCGGCCTCGGCCAGCGCCAGCGCGACCTCCTCGTGCAGATAGGTCGGCACCGCCACCATCGCGGCGTCGATCCCCTCGCCGATGAGCGCCTCGACATCGGGCAGCACCGCCAGCGGGCCGGCCACCCCGTGCTTGTCGCCGTAGGGATCGGCCACCGCGACCAGGTCCATCCCCTCGACCTCACGGATCACCCGCGCGTGGTGTCGCCCCATCGAGCCCAGCCCGATGAGCCCCATGCGGATCGTCGTGCCGTCTTCCATCACGCCCCCGCTCCCACGACGGCGTCCACCGCGTCCGAAACCCGCTCCAGGTCGGCCTGGGTCAGCGAGGGGTGCACCGGCAGGCTGACGACCTCGGCCGCCGCCCGCGCGGTCTCGGGCAGCTCATGGTCGGGCGCGAAGCGCGACAGCGACACCAGCTCGTGGTTCGGCGTGGGGTAGTAGACCCCGCAGCCCACCCGGTGCTCCTCGCGCAGCGCGGTGACCACCTGGTCGCGCTCCTGCGCCGTGGCCCCGGCGAGCCGGATCGTGTACTGGTGGTAGACGTGCGTGCAACCCTCGCGCACCGGAGGCACCACCACGCCGTCGATCCCGCCCAACGCCTCGTCCAGCGTCGCGGCGTTCTCCTGCCGGGCCTGGGTCCAGGCACCGACCTTGGTCAGCTGGACCCGCCCGATCGCCGCGTGGATATCGGTCATCCGGTTGTTGAGGCCGATCACCTCGTTGGCGTACTGCTTCTCCATGCCCTGGTTGCGCAGCAGCCGCACCCCGCGGGCGATCTCGTCGTCGGCGCACGCGACCATGCCGCCCTCGCCCGAGGTCATGTTCTTGGTCGGGTAGAGGCTGAACATCGCGAACGAGCCGAAGCGCCCGACCGGTTTGCCGTGGTAGGTCGCGCCGTGCGCCTGCGCGGCGTCCTCGAAGAGCTGGATGCCGTGCTCGGCCGTCAGCGCCCGCAGCGCGTCCATGTCCGCCGGGTGACCGTAGAGGTGCACCGGCATCACCGCGGTGGTCCGCTCCGTCAGCGCCTCCCGGACCGACTCCGGGTCGAGGTTGAAGGTGTCCGGGCTGATGTCGGCGAAGACCGGCGTCGCCCCCGTCAGGGCGACCGCGTTCGCCGTCGCGGCGAAGGTGAAGCTCGGCACGATCACCTCGTCGCCGTGCCCGATGCCACACGCGAGCAGCCCCAGGTGCAGCCCGGAGGTGCCGGAGTTGACCGCGACGCAGGTCCGCCCACCCACCAGCTGCGTGCCGAACTCCCCCTCGAAGGCCGCCACCTCCGGCCCCTGCGCGACCATCCCCGACCGCAGCACCCGGTCGACGGCGGCCCGCTCGTCCTCGCCGATGATCGGCTTGGCGGCGGGGATCATGGGCTGCTCACTCATCGGTCTCCTCAGGGGTCTGCGGGGTGGGGTCAGGGGTGGTCACGGGGACGTGGCGGGGTCTGTGGCACCCTCGCCCTCCACCAGGGTCAGGGTGCCGTCCTGCTCACGGTATGTCGTGCCCTCCTGCGGGCAGCGCCACTCGCCGTGGGTGCCGGTCGCCTCCAGCGGTCGGCCGGCGTGGCCGACCCAGCCCACCTGCCGCGCCGGGACCCCCACGACGAGGGCGTGGGCGGGCACGTCGTGCGCCACGACCGCCCCCGCCGCGACCGTCGCCCAGGCACCGATGGTCACCGGGGCGATGCAGACGGCACGGGCCCCGATCGCGGCACCGTCCTCGATCGTGACGCCGACGGCCTCCCAGTCGCTGGCCGACTTGGCCGAGCCGTCGGGGTTGACGGCCCGCGGGAAGGTGTCGTTGGTCAGCACCACGGCCGGCCCGATGAAGACCCCGTGCCCGAGGCGCGCGGGCTCGTAGACGAGGGCGTAGTTCTGCACCTTGCACGCGTCACCGAGCCGCACGCCGGTGCCGATGTAGGCGCCGCGGCCGACGACGCAGCCCGTCCCGAGCACGGCGTCCTCGCGCACCTGGGCGAGGTGCCAGACCGAGCTCCCGTCGCCGATGGTCGCGCTGTCCGCGACGTCGGCGCTGTCCACGATGCGTGTCGAGGTGGTGATGCCAGCTCCCAGGCAGGTCGGTGAGGGACAATGCAGGCATGACTCTAGCGCCCGTGCAGGAGGATGCCTGGTTGGTGATCCCCCTCTTCGACGAGGCGAGTGTCATCGAGGAGGTGCTCGCCGAGGCGGGCGAGCTCTTCCCGCACGTCGTCTGTGTCGACGACGCGTCCAGCGACGCCTCGGCGGAGCGCGCGCGGGCGGCCGGCGCGGTCGTCGTGCAGCACCCGTTCAACCTCGGGCAGGGGGCCGCGCTGCAGACCGGGATGCGCTACGTCCTCGACGCGACGGACGCGGCATACCTCGTCACCTTCGACGCCGACGGACAGCACCGACCGGCCGACGCCGCCGAGATGGTGCAGCGGGCCAAGGACGAGGACCTGGCGATCGTCTTCGGCTCGCGCTTCCTCGACAAGCGCACCCGACCGGGCCTGCTCAAGAAGCTCGTGCTGAAGGCGGCGGTCTGGCTGACCAACCAGCAGACCGGGCTGAAGCTCACCGATGCGCACAACGGGCTCCGGGTGATCCGGCGCGACGCCGCGTCGCTGCTAAACCTGCGGCAGAACCGCATGGCGCACGCCACCGAGATCGTGCTGCAGCTGGGGCGCACGAAGCTCCCCTGGGCCGAGCACCCGGTGCACGTGCTCTACACCGACTACAGCCGCGCCAAGGGCCAGTCGCTCATGAACTCGGTCAACATCCTCGTCGACACCATCCTCAAGTGAGGCTGGCGCGATGACGATGCCGATGACCCAGGCCCGCCCCGCCGCCCGAGAGGAGCCGACGTGCTCGACCAACCTGTGATCAAGGTGGTGCTCCTGGCCAGCGTGGTCGTGGTCACCGCGATGCTCACCCGGTCGACCGCCGGGGTCCGGCACCAGGCGGTGCGCCGGCTGCTGCTCGTCGCCTTCGTCGTGCTCGCCGCGATGGCGATCCTCTTTCCACGGCTGCTCACCCAGGTCGCCCAGCTGCTCGGGGTGGGGCGCGGCGCGGACCTGCTGCTCTACGGCCTGACCGTGGTCTTCCTCGGGTACGTCGCCGCCTCCTACCGCCGGATGCGGCAGCTGGAGCAGCAGGTCACCACGCTCGCGCGCGAGCTGGCGCTGCGCGCCGCCGTCCACGACACCACCGAGCACGAGGCCGGGGAGGCCGATGATCACCCGGGCCACGCGGGGGCGCCTCGCGACGGCGCCGGTGGTCCGTCTCAGAGCGCCGGTCGCAGCCCCTCGTAGACCTGCGGGGTCGCCGCCGCCAGCAGCGCGCTCGGCGTGCTGCGCGGACCGTAGGCCTCGCCCTCCGGCGATCCCACGACGCCGCCCAGCTCGCTGACGATGAGCGCGCCCGGCACGTGGTCCCAGGGCTGGCGACCGTGATAGACGATCGCGTCGCAGACGCCCTCGGCGAGCTTGGGGTAGTCGATGCCGCAGCTCAGCCAGGACAGCTCCATCGGCCGGGACCCGGCCACCGACTCCCCCACCCGGCGCGGCGCCGAGGACCGCAGGCGCCAGCCGGAGGGGTCTGCTCCGGCGGTGAGTGACGGCATACCCTCGCCGTTGCGGGTGGCGCCGGCGCCCTTCTCCGCGACGTAGGCCAGCTCGTGCTGCGGCTGCCAGATCCACGCGCGGACGGTCTCACCGCCCCGCGTCTCAGCCACCATGACGGCGTGGTCCGGCGATCCGTGCACGAAGTTGCGGGTCCCGTCGACCGGATCCACGGTGAAGGCGTGCTCAGCGACCCGGAAGCGCTCCATCGAGGAGGGGTCGTCGGCGAAGGCCTCCTCCCCCAGCACCACCGCGTCGGGGTATGCCGTCCGCAGCTCCCGCGTGATGATCACCTCGGCCTCGCGGTCGGCGACGGTGACGAGGTCACCGGGGTGGGACTTGGTGCCGATCTCGTCGTCGGCGAGCGCCCGGAAGCGCGGGGTGATCACCTCGGCGGCGACCTCTTGCAGGAGGGTCAGGATCTGCTGGGTGTCCAGAGCACCAGTCACGGCACCCAGCCTGTCACGTGCCCCTCCCGGCGCGATGGGCGGTGCGTGCAGAACGTGCGTCCGGTGCGTGCAGAACGTGCGTCCGGTGCGCGCAGGGGTCAGCGGGGAGCCTTGACCGCGAGGACTGGGGCGGCCGCCTCGAGCAGGATCTGCTGGGCGGCCGAGCCGAGGAGCAGCTTGCCCACCGCAGAGCGGTGCTTGACCCCGATGACGATGAGCGAGGCGTCCTCCTCACCTGCGATGTCGAGGAAGTCGCCGACGACGTCACGGTCGCGCCGATCGGGCTGGTGGACCCGGACCTCGAGGTCTGCCGCCTCGATCGCCGCCTCGTCGGGTGCCTCCTCACCCAGGGGCACCACGACCAGCCCCAGCCCGCGTCGCCGCGCCTCGGCGACCGCAGTCTCCTGCGCCGCGTGCCCTTCCGGTGTCGTCGTCCATGCCAGCACCACGGTCATCGCGGCCCCCGTCCTCATCGGTCTAGAAGCGTCGGTTCCTTGTGCGTTGACGCTACGTCAGTGATAGTAGTCGGCAGGCGCTGACCAGCGAAGGAGCGAGATGGACACGGCAGCACGGAGGGGCAGGTCCGGGCCACGGTGGGGGATGGTGGTGTATGCCGTGGTCGCGGTGCTGGTGGTCGGCTGGGCGACGACGGTCTCGGCGCGGTCGAGCGAGCAGAGCGACGACCTGCGCTCCACCCTGACCCTCATCGCCCCGGCCGGCGCGGGCGGTGGCTGGGACACCTTCACCCGGGAGCAGCAGGCGGCGATGCGGGCCAACCGCATCGTCAACAACGCCACGGTGCTCAACATCCCGGGTGCGGGCGGCACCATCGGGCTCGGCAAGTTCTCCACGCTCGAGGGGCAGGCGACCAACCTGCTCACCACGGGAACCGTCATGGCCGGCGCCATCGCGCTCAACGACTCGCCCGTCGAGATGACCGACATGCGACCGCTGGCGCGGGTCAGCGAGGAGTACGACATCATCGTCGTGCCGGCGGACTCGCCCTACCAGACGATCGACGATCTCATCGCGGACTGGGAGCAGGACCCGTCGGCCTTCCCCTTCACCGGAGGCTCCGCGGGCGGACTGGACCACCTCATCGTCGCCGACCTCGCGATCAAGGTCGGCATCGACCCGACCGAGATCACCTACCTCCCGCAGTCCGGCGGCGGCGAGGCCATCCAGGTGCTCTCCTCCGGCGACGCGCGGGCGGCCGTCTCGGGCTACAACGAGTTCGCCGACCAGATCGAGGCGGGACGGATGCGCGGGCTGGCCATCGTCTCCCCGGAGCGGGTCGACGGCATCGACCTGCCGACCCTGGTCGAGCAGGGCCACGACGTCGCGATGACCAACTGGCGCGGCTTCCTCGCCCCGGCCGGCATCACCGACGAGCAGTTCGCCGAGCTCGAGGCCATCGTCACCGAGACGGCGCAGAGCCCGGAGTGGCAGGAGGCGATGGAGCGCAACAAGTGGACCGACGTCTTCCTCACCGGTCCGGAGCTGCTCGACTTCCTCGAGCAGGACATCGCACGGAACGAGGCACTCGTCGAGGAGCTGGGGCTATGAGCGGGCAGGACCGGGGCCGGGACACCGGCCCGCAGACCCAGACCGAACCTCGGCTGCAGGAGACTCCGCCGCCGCACCGGACGGCCGTCGACACCGACCTCACCGACCGTGGCTTCTGGCACGGTCGCTCCGGGCTCGTCTTCCCCGCGCTGCTGGGCGCCTTCATGACCTTCCTCCTCGTCGGGGTGCTCACGATGGACGTCCCGGAGGGCACCGACTTCCCGGGCCCGCGGTTCTTCCCGATCCTGCTCATCGTGGCTGGATACCTGCTCACGGCGCTGCTCGTCGTGCACTACCTGCGCCACCCCGAACCGGTGGAGGAGACCGGCGACCAGCAGTGGCGCACCTTCACCGACTGGCAGGCCGTGGCCTGGTGCATCGGCGGCTTCCTCGCCTTCGCCCTCACCATCGAGCTGCTCGGCTGGATCCTCGCCGCCGCCCTGCTCTTCTGGTGCGTCGCCCGCGGGATCGGCTCGCGGCGGCCGCTCTTCGACGCCAGCCTCGCGCTCGTGGTCTCCTCGGTGATCTACCTGCTCTTCGCCATGGGACTCGGGCTCAACCTGCCGGCCGGCGTGCTCGGGGTGTTCTGAGATGGAGTCCCTGTCGCTGCTCATGGAGGGCTTCGCCGGAGCCCTTACCCCCATGAACCTCCTCTGGGTCGTCGTCGGCTGCCTGCTCGGCACCGCGGTCGGCGTCATGCCTGGTCTCGGGTCCTCCATGGCCGTCGCCCTCCTGCTGCCGATGACCTTCGCCCTGGAGCCCACGGCGGCCTTCATCATGTTCGCCGGGGTCTACTTCGGCGGGCTCTTCGGCGACTCCACCATGGCGATCCTCATGAACACGCCGGGGCAGGCCTCGGCGATAGCGTCGACCTTCGAGGGCCACCGCATGGCCAAGGACGGCCGGGCACCGCAGGCTCTGGCCACCGCGGCCCTCGGCGCCTTCATCGGTGGCTTCTGCGCGGCCGTGGTCGTCGTCTTCGTCGCGCCCGTGCTCGCCGACTTCGCCGCCTCGTTCGGCAGCGCGGAGTACTTCGCGCTGGCGATCTTCGCCTTCGTCGCGACCTCCTCGATCGTCGGGGACTCCGTCATCAAGGGGGTTTCCTCACTCGTCATCGGGCTCGGCATCGCCACGGTCGGCATGGACGGCATCTCGGCGGTGGAGCGCTCGACCCTCGGCGCGGCCCAGCTCTTCGACGGCATCTCCCTGGTGACCGTCACGGTGGCGGTGCTCGCCCTCGGCGAGGTCTTCCACATCGCCAGTCGGGTGCGCCGCGACCCCAAGACGGTCGCGATGAAGACCAGCGGCCGGGCCTGGCTCTCGCGCGCCGAGTTCCGTGAGGCGGCCCCCGCGTGGGCGCGCGGCACCGCGATCGGTCTGCCGTTCGGTATCATCCCGGTCGGCGGCTCAGAGGTGCCGACCTTCATGGCCTACGACATCGAGCGCCGGATCGACCGCCGCCGTCCCCGGCCGACCTTCGGCAAGGGTGCGATCCGTGGCCTGGCCGCGCCGGAGGCGGCGGGCAACGCCACGACCGGCACCGCGATGGGAGCCCTGCTCGCGCTCGGACTCCCCGTCTCGGCCACCGCGGCCATCATGCTGGCCGCCTTCCGGCAGTACGGTCTGCAACCCGGCCCGCTCCTCTTCGACCGCGCCCCGGACCTGGTGTGGGCGCTGCTCGCGAGCTTCTTCGTGGCGCTCGTCGTGCTGCTCGTCATCAACCTGCCCTTCGCCCAGCTGTGGGCCAAGCTGCTGCTCATCCCACCGCCCTACCTCTACGCCGGGATCACCGTCTTCTGCGGGCTGGGCGTCTATGCCCTGTCAGCCGCGCAGTTCGACCTCTACCTGCTGCTGCTCATCGGCGTGGTCGGCTTCGTCATGCGGCGCTACGACGTGCCGCTCGCGCCACTCATGATCGGTATGGTGCTCGGTCCGCTCGCCGAGGGGTCCTTGCGGGAGGCGCTGCTCTCGTCCAACGGCAACTACGGCGTCCTCGTGAGCAGCTGGATCACCTGGCTGCTCTACGGCGTGCTCGCCGTGGTCGTCATCGCCACCATCCGCACCCGGTTGGTCAACCGCCGCCGCGCCGATGTCTGACACGGCGGAGCAGCCTGGCCTACGCTGACACGATCGAGCCTGAGCCCCGAGGAGGCACCCATGGCTGAGAACCTGCCGATCCTGACCGTCCTGCCACCCGTCGTCGCGATCATCCTGGTCATCGCGACCAAGAAGGTCCTGCTGAGCCTCGGTGCCGGCGTGCTCGCCAGCGCCCTGCTGGTGGCCGACTTCAACCCGCTCGAGACGCTCCGACTGGTCTGGACCTCCTTCGCCGGCATCTTCTGGGCCGACGGGGCGGTCAACACCTACTACGTCTACATCCTGATCTTCACGATCTCCCTGGGCATCATCGCCTCGCTCATCCTCATGTCGGGAGGCAGCCAGGCCTTCTCCGACTGGGCGATCCAGCGCATCCGGACCCGTCGGGGGGCGCAGGGCCTCGGTGCCACCCTCGGCATCGCGATCTTCATCGACGACTACTTCAACGCCCTCGCAGTGGGCCAGGTCGCCCGACCGGTCACCGACCGGCACCACGTCGCCCGGGCCAAGCTCGCCTACCTCATCGACTCCACCTCGGCGCCGGTCGCCGTCCTCGTGCCCTTCTCCAGCTGGGGCGCCAGCATCATCGGCATCATGGCGCCGATCGTGGCGATGTCCAGCCTCAGCGTCAGCGACGTCGGGGCCTTCCTCGGGGCCGCCGCGATGAACTACTACGCCATCGCGGCGATCCTGCTGGTGTGGATCGTGGTCATCCTGCAGATGGACTTCGGCCCGATGCGCGGCGAGGAGCGCCGCGCCATCACCGAGGGCCAGACCTACGACGCCACCCAGGAGATCCCGGGCGAGATCGCCGAGGACCTGCCGATCCACGAGCCCGGCCACAAGCGCGCGCTCGTCATCCCGTTCTTCCTGCTGGTCGCCGGCGTCCTCGGCGGCATCGTGTGGACCGGCTACCGCGGCTTCACCGGCTCGGAGGACTACGTCGCGGCCGAGGGGGTCGGCGCCCTCGACGTCATGGCCAACACCGACGTCACCGAGGCGCTCATCTACGGCGCCGTCCTGGGGCTGGTCTCGGCGCTGTACTACTACACCCGCTACACCACCTCGGACCCGAAGTTCTCCGGCTCCACCTTCGGCAAGGGCGTCTGGGACGGCGTGCAGTCGATGCTGCCGGCCGTCTACATCCTCGTGCTGGCCTGGATCCTCGGCGCGCTCATCAGCGAGCTCGGCACCGGCGAGTACCTCGGCGGGCTGGTCGAGAGCGCCAACATGCCCGTGCAGTGGCTCATCCCGGTGATGTTCGTCCTGGCCGGGGCGATGGCCTTCTCGACCGGCACGTCGTGGGGCTCCTTCGGCATCCTGCTGCCGATCGCCGGCGACATCATGATCAACGTGCAGGGCGGTGACGAGCTGCTGCTCGCCGCCTTCGGCGCGGTGCTCGCCGGCGCGGTGTGGGGCGACCACTGCTCCCCCATCAGCGACACGACGATCCTGTCCAGCACCGGGGCGAGCTGCAACGTCATCACGCACGTCACCACGCAGCTGCCCTACGCGATCTCCGGCGCGGTCGTGGCCCTGCTCGGCTACTGCGTCTTCGCGCTGACGACGAGCACGCTCATGGGGCTGCTCGCGGTGCTCGTCGGGCTGGTGGTCGTCGCCGTCCTCGGCAAGACGGTCCTGACCCGCCTCGAGGACGAGATCCCCGAGGAGGAGCAGGCCGAGCGCTCGCTCAGTTGAGCCGGCGCCACGGCATACCTCGCGTCAGTCGATCCGCAACTCGCCCATGGAGTCCCAGCCGTCGCCCTCGACCTGACGGGAGATGATCTGCGGCGTCGCGGTGAGGTGCTGGCGCATCGCCTCGATGCCCTCACTGAAGTGCGGGCTCTCGACGTGCGCCCCGGCTCCCTCGTTGGTGAAGCCCTCGACGAGGACGAACTCGTGCGGATCCTCCAGGCTGCGCGACCACTCGAAGAAGAGGTTGCCCTCCTCCTCCCGCACGCCGCGGGTGTAGTCGGCGACGATCTGCGGCCACTGGTCCACAGACTCGGGCCGGACCGGAAACTTGACCACGATGAGGTACATGCCCTCCAGGCTGCAGCCGGCGGCGGTGCGGGTCAAGCCGGAAAACCCGTTGCCCGTCCCGCGTCGGCGGACCATCCTGATGGCACGAGCGCGCGCCCGGCGCGCTCCGAGCAGGAAGGAGGGAGCGTCATGAGGTTGACCGCTGCCGGTCCCACGACCCCCATCTCTTCCTGCAGGAGCACCAGTGCACGCATCACCGTCCCCCTCGACGGGTGACATCGACCCGTTCTTCGTCTTCGACTACACGCCGCTCGACGCGGCCGACCACCTCACCCCCGAGCAACGGCTGACGACCTACTGGGACGTCGAGGCCGGCTGCCGCGGGCCCGACCCGGTGCCGGGCTGGGTGATCCAGGACTCGGGCGCGATCGACACCGAGCTCGGCGTTCTCAAGACCGGCAAGGAAGCCGACGTCTTCCTGCTCGAGCGCGCGGCCGCGACGGCCGGCGCCGCGGGTAGCTGCCTGCTCGCCGCCAAGCGCTACCGCGACCCCGAGCACCGGTCCTTCCACCGCAGCACGACGTATACCGAGGGCCGCGGCGTGCGCCGCTCGCGCGACCAGCGCGCGCTGGCCAAGGGCACCGCCTGGGGCCGACAGGTCGCCAGCGGCCGCTGGGCGCACGCCGAGTGGGAGACGCTGTGCACCGCGTGGTCTGCCGGGGTGCCCGTGCCCTACCCGGTCTCCCTCGACGGCACCGAGATCCTCATGGACTTCGTCGGGACCGACGACGGCGTGGCCGCCCCCCGGCTGGCCCAGACACCCGCGGACGCCGAGCTGCTGGGCCACCTGTGGGCACAGACCCGCGAGGCCGTGCTGCGCCTGGCGGACCTGGGGTGGGCTCACGGCGACCTGTCGGCCTACAACCTGCTCGTGCACGGGGAGGTGCTCGTCGTCATCGACCTTCCTCAGGTGGTGGACGTGGTCGCCAACCCGCGCGGGGCGGACCTGCTGCACCGCGACTGCGCCAACGTTGCGACCTGGTTCGTCGGCCGCGGCCTCGACCCCGGCGTCGCCGACGGTGACAAGCTCTTCGCGGAGGCGGTCGCGGCTGCGCTCTGATTTGGGGCACATGTCATCGCGAAACAGAACTTAGGTTAGGGTTACCTCGTCGACAACGGGGCGTCCCCGTTCACCTGAGATCTGAGGAGTACCGCTATGCAGTCCCTGCGCCGCTCTCGCTACGGCCTGGTGGCCGCCGCGACCGCCGCCATGCTGACGCTCGCCGCCTGTGGCGACGACAGCACCGAGTCCAGCTCCGCCGACACCGACGCCCCCGAGGAGGAGGCGGCTGCCGGCACCGTCGAGGTCACCGACTTCCAGGGCACCGTCGAGGTCCCCGTCCCCGCCGAGCGGGTCATGGTCACCGACAACCGCGTCGTTCGCGCCCTCGACGCCTGGGGCGTCCCGGTCGTGGCCGCGCCGCTGGACATCTTCCCGAAGGACATCGGCTACGCCAGCGACGACTCCGTGGTCAACCTCGGCAACCACGGCGAGCCCGACCTGGAGGCCATCGTGGCCGCCGACCCCGACCTCGTGCTCACCGGATACCGCTTCCAGGACTTCTACGAGGACATCACCTCGCTCGTGCCCGAGGCCGCCATCGTCGACACCACCACGGACTACGAGACCAACCCCCTGGACGAGGAGCTCATCCGCCAGATCGAGCTCGCCGGCCAGGCCGTCCAGCACGAGGAGGACGCGGCCGCGCTGGTCGAGGAGTTCGAGGCGTCCATCGCCGCGGCCACCGAGGCCTACGACAGCGAGCAGACGGTCATGGGGCTGATCACCTCCGGCGGCGACATCGGCTACGTCGCCCCGAGCACCGGCCGCGCGATCGGTCCGGTCTTCGACGTCCTGGGTCTCACCCCGGCCCTGGAGCAGGAGGGCGGCAGCGGCCACACCGGCGACGACATCTCGGTCGAGGCGATCGCCGAGTCCAACCCGGACTGGATCATCGTCATGGACCGCGACGCGGCCGTCGCCGCCGAGGGCGAGGAGTACTCCAGCGCCGAGGAGCTCATCGCCGAGTCCGAGGCACTGGCCAATGTCACCGCGGTGACCGAGGGCAACATCGTCTACCTGCCGGCCGACTTCTACCTGACCGAGGACATCCAGGCCTACACCACCATCTTCAACGACATGGCCGACGCGATGGGCGGCGCCGCCCGCTGACCGTGACGCCCAGCACCTCGTCGACGACGTCGACCTCCGCAGGACCCCCGGCCGGCCGCCCTGGCCGCCGCCGGGGGTCCTCGGCGTGGGCTCTGGTGGTCGCCCTGGTCGCCACGGCCGCACTGCTCGCGCTCTCGCTCTCGGTCGGGGTCTACGACATCACCGCCGGGCAGGACGGGTGGGAGATGTTCGCGATCACACGGGTGCCCCGCACCATCTCTTTGGTGCTCGCCGGAGCAGCGATGTCGATGTGCGGGCTGGTCATGCAGCTGCTCACCCAGAACCGCTTCGTCGAGCCC
Source organism: Serinicoccus sp. JS2-9 (assembly GCF_059025165.1). Classification (NCBI taxonomy): domain Bacteria; kingdom Bacillati; phylum Actinomycetota; class Actinomycetes; order Micrococcales; family Ornithinimicrobiaceae; genus Serinicoccus; species Serinicoccus sp. JS2-9. The sequence continues at coordinate 2,360,625 of NZ_CM180091.1, read as the reverse complement.
ACGACGACCGGCACCACCGAGTGGGCCGGTCTGGGTCTGCTGCTCGTCTTCATCCTCGTCCCGGGCGCGAGCCTGCTCACCAAGATGACCGGAGCGGTCGTCATGGCCTTCGTCGGGACGATGATCTTCTTCGCCTTCCTCCGCCGGGTCTCGTTGCGCTCCTCCCTCATCGTGCCGATCGTCGGCATCATGATCGGCGCCGTCGTCGGCGCCGTCTCGACCTACCTGGCGCTGGGCTTCGACATGCTGCAGCAGATGGGCATCTGGTTCGCCGGCAGCTTCACCTCGGTGGTCCGGGGCCGCTACGAGATGCTCTGGATCGTCCTCGTGGTGACCGTCCTCGTCTTCCTCATCGCCGACCGGCTCACACTCGCCGGCCTGGGCAAGGACATCGCCACGAATGTCGGCGTCAACTACGACCGGGTCATCCTCGTCGGGGTGGCCATGGTGGCCGTCGCGACCGGCGTGGTCACCGTGGTCATCGGCGCCCTGCCCTTCCTCGGCCTCATCGTGCCCAACGTGGTCTCGCTCATCCGGGGAGACAACCTCAGGAGCAACCTGCCCTGGGTGTGCCTGCTCGGCGTCTGGGTGGTCACGGTCTGCGACCTCATCGGTCGCACCATCATCATGCCCTTCGAGGTGCCCGTGTCCCTCATCCTCGGCGTCCTGGGCGCCGCCTTCTTCATCGCCCTGCTCGTCATCAGGCAGCGCCGTGTCTGAGCAGGTCGAGCAGCGAGCCTCCCGGACCACGCCCCCCGTCGCGCCGGAGGCCGGCGCCGCGTCGGCCGAGGCCCCGAGGTCGGGACCCGCCCGCGGCACCCGGCCTCTCGTCGACCGTCGTGACCGGATCCGGTATGCCGCGGTCATGGTGCTGCTGACCCTGCTCGCCGTCGGGTTCACGGCCGGGATCCTGGCCTGGGACAACCCGATGCCTGTGGGCAGCGACGGCTTCTGGCGGATCGCCGAGCTGCGGGCGACCAGCATCGGCGTCATCCTCGTGGTGGCCTTCTGCCACGCCTTCGCGACCGTGTCCTTCCAGACCGCGACCAGCAACCGCATCATCACGCCCTCGATCATGGGCTTCGAGGCGCTCTACATCGTCGTGCAGACCGGCGCGGTCTTCTTCCTCGGCGCCTCCGGCGTCGCGATGGTCACGGGCACGACGCAGTTCCTCGTGCAGGCCCTGCTCATGGTCGTGGTCGCCACCATCCTCTACGGCTGGCTGCTGTCGGGCCGCTTCGGCAACCTGCACATCATGCTGCTCGTCGGCGTGATCCTCGGTGGTGGTCTCGGATCGCTGTCGACCTTCATGCAGCGCCTGCTCACGCCGAGCGAGTTCGACATCCTCACCGCCCGCCTGTTCGGCAACATCGGCAACGCCGACGCGGCCTACCTGCCCTACGCCATACCGATCGCGCTCCTCGCCGGCGGCGCCCTGTGGTGGCGGGCCCGCCGCCTCGACGTGCTCGCGCTCGGACGGGACGCGACGAACAACCTCGGGCTCAACCACAAGCGCGAGGTGATCACCGTGCTCTTCCTCGTGTCGGTGCTCATGGCGATGACCACCTCGTTGGTGGGGCCGATGACCTTCCTCGGCTTCCTCGTCGCGATGCTGGCCTACCAGTTTGCCGACACCTACAGCCACCGCCTGCTGCTGCCGATGGCCTTTTGCCTGGGGTATGTCGTGCTGTCCGGTGCCTACTTCGTGCTGCGGCACGTGTTCTACGCCCAGGGCATGGTCACCATCATCATCGAGCTCGTCGGTGGGGTGACCTTCCTGGTCTACATCCTGCGAAAGGGCCGCCTGTGATCGAGCTCACCGACGTCGCCAAGACCTACAGCACCGAGACGCTCATCGGCCCGGTCACCGCGCAGATCCCCGCCGGGGGGATCACGGCGCTCATCGGCCCCAACGGCGCGGGCAAGTCCACGGTGCTCACCATGATCGGTCGACTGCTGCGGCTGGACCAGGGCACCATCACCGTCGCGGGCCATGACGTCGTCAACACCCCGTCCCAGGCCGTGGCCAAGATCCTGTCGGTGCTGCGCCAGGAGAACCACTTCATCACCCGGTTGACGGTGCGCCAGCTGGTCGGTTTCGGGCGCTTCCCGCACTCGCGCGGACGGCTGACGCCCGAGTGCGAGCGGCACATCAGCGAGGCGATCGACTTCCTCGACCTCGGGGGCCTGGAGCACCGCTACCTCGACGAGCTCTCCGGCGGCCAGCGGCAACGCGCCTACGTCGCCATGGTGCTCGCGCAGGACACCGACTACGTGCTGCTCGACGAGCCGCTCAACAACCTCGACATGCAGCACTCGGTCCAGATGATGCGCCAGTTGCGCCGCGCCGCCGACGAGCTCGGCCGCACCGTGGTCATCGTTCTGCACGACATCAACTTCGCCGCGCGCTACGCCGACCACATCATGGCGATGAACGACGGCACGATCACCGAGTTCGGCCCGCCGGAGCACATCCTCACCGACGAGACCCTGACCCGCGTCTTCCATACGCCGGTCCGGGTCATCGACGGTCCCGACGGACCGCTCGCCGTCTACTACTGACCGCGGGCACGGCGCACGCGGATCGGCCCGGAGGCGGTGGAGGGGTCGACCACCTGACCCCGCTGGGTGATCTCGACCTGGCCGCGCACGACGAGGCGCCGGGCGGCGCGCCGCGCCGGCTCCATGAGGACTCGCCAATCCTCGCTCGCGTCGTCACCACCGGACCGGCCGCCCTTGGCGCTCTTCGTCGGCGCCCCGCCCTCACCCTGGCGTCCGGCGACCCGGCGCGCGGCCTCCGAGGGACAGACCGACGCCGACGCCGACCGGGCGTCGAGCAGGTCCAGCAGCGCCTCCTCGAGCTCGCGGTCGACCGGGCGGACGCCCCGGCGACGGCACGCGCCCGAGCAGTAGCGCACCTGCTCCCAGCTGCGCTCCCACTTCTTGCGCCACTCGATCCGCCTGCCGCAGGAGGCGCACCACTTCTCCTCGACGGTGCCCATCAGCGCAACCCGCTCCGGGAGAAGCCCTGCACGAACCAGCGCTGGGCGAGGAGGAAGACGAGCACCATCGGGGCCACCGTGATGAGGGCGAAGGCCATCGTCGCGCCGTAGTCGGGGCCGAACTGCCCCTGCAGGAAGAGCAGCCCGACCGGCAGCGTGTAGAGCGCGTTCTCGCGCAGCGCGATGAGCGGCCAGGCGAAGTCGTTCCACGTCTGGAGCATGCTCATGAAGAAGAGCACGGCGATGAGGGGGCGCGACAACGGCAGCACGATGCGCCAGAAGATCTGCAGGTGCGTCGCCCCGTCGATCCGGGCCGCCTCGATGAGCTCGCGCGGGATGGTGAGGATGAACTGCCGGGCCAGGAAGACACCGAAGGCGGACGCCGCGGTCGGCAGGATGACCGCCCAGTAGCTGCCGTAGAGGCCGAGCCCGGTCACTAGTTGGAATAGCCCCACCATGATGACCTGCACGGGCAGCATGAGCGTCGACAGCGCCAGCAGCAGCAGCGCCCCCGAGCCCGGGAAGCGCAGGTGCGCGAAGGCATACCCCGCCAGCAGGTTGACGAGCACGATGATGACCGAGGTCACCAGCGCGATGGCCACCGAGTTGCCGAACCAGGTGAGCACCGGGAAGTCCTCGACGACGCGGCCAAAGTTGTCCCACGTCACCTGCGCCGGCCACATCCGCAGGCCGCCCCCGGCCAGGGACGACCTGCTGGAGAAGGCCACGACGACCATCCAGTACAACGGGAAGAGGATGACCGCCGCCGCCCCGAGGGCCGCGACGAAGCGCACCGCCGCACCCATCCGGCGCCGCGCGACCGGCCCACGCGTCCGCCCGTTCATTCGCTTTCCTCCCGGCGCCGCTGCGCCCGCCACCGCACCGCCGTGACCACCAGGGTCACCGCGAGCAGGACGACGCCGATCGCGGCGGCATACCCCTGGTCCCGGGTGACGAACCCCGTGTCGTAGGCGTAGGTGACGAGCACGATGGTGGCCCGCTCCGGTCCCCCACCGGTCATGACGAAGACGATGTCGAAGACCTGGAAGGAGTAGATGATGTTGAGGATCACCAGGAAGAACGACTGGTGACTCAGCTGCGGGACGGTGACGTGCCGGAGCCGCTGCCAGGCGTTGGCGCCGTCCAGGCGGGCCGCCTCGTAGAGCTCGTGCGCCACCCCCTGCAGGCCGGCGAGGTAGATGAGCATGTTGAAGCCCACCCGCCACCACAGGGTCATGATGACGACGGAGGCGAACGCGGCCGGGCCGTGGGTCTGCCAATCCACACCGGGCAGCCCCAGGCTGCGGGCGACCTCGGCGAAGAAGCCGTTGTTCTCGTCGAAGATGAGCACGCCCATGAGCGCGGTCGCCACCCCCGAGATGGCCATCGGCAGGATGAGCACCGAGCGCAGCACCCCGCGGGCGGGCAGCGCCGAGTCCAGCAGCAGCGCCAGGCCCAGACCGATCGCCATGGCGGCCGGGGTCACGAGCACGGTGTAAGCCCGGTGTTGAGGGTGGCTCGCCAGAAGACCGGGTCCTGGACCAGCCGACGGTAGTTGTCGAGACCGACGAAGGTGCCCTCGCCGAAGCCGTCGGTCTGCTGCAGGCTGATCGCCATGGCGCCCGCGAGCGGCAGCAGCACGAAGGCGCCGAGAAGGAGCAGGGTCGGCGCGGCGAAGGCATACCCCGCGAGCGCCTCCCGAGCGCGCGCGGTCACTGTGTCGCGTCGGCGATGCCGTCGGAGAGGGCCGTCAGGGTCGCCTCGACGTCGGCGTCACCGAGGAAGCTCGCTTCCAGCCCGTCCTGCAGCACCGTGATGATCGAGGACATGTCGGGTGAGGCCACCTGGCCGGAGTCCTGTGGCAGCACCGCACCGGACTGCTGCAGGAAGACCTGCGACAGCTCGGGTCGCACGTCGAACTCGATGCCGTCCTCGACGAGGTCGGCCCGCGTCGGCAGCAGCGAGGAGGTGGCGCAGAAGTCGCGCATCTGCTCGGCCTGGGTGACGAACTCCAGGAAGGCGGCGACCAGCTCTGGCTGCTCGGTCTGCGAGGTCGCCACCAGCGCGTTGCCGCCGAAGTCGCCCGCGGAGCGCTCCCGCCGCGGCGGGAAGGTGGCCGCCCACTCCCGCTCGTAGGTCTCCTCGGCATCGGGCAGCAGGAAGGCGCCGGCGAAGACCATCGGCACGGTCCCGGCGAACCAGCTGTCCGCGGCGTAGGTCGAGGAGCTGATCGAGTTGTTGCGCGGCACGAGGCCCTCGCGGAAGAAGCTCGAGGTGAACTCCACCGCCGCGGCGCCGGCCTCGGAGTCGATGGCCGGCGTAAGGAGGTCATCCTCGAGGAAGCGACCGTCGGCCTCGAAGAGCCAGCTGAGCCAGCGGGTGACGCCGTTGCCCTGCCAGTTGTAGGCGAAGGGCGAGCGGTCCGAGGGAAGCGACTCCTGCAACCGGCGCGCCACCTCGGCGAACTCCTCCCAGGTCCACGCGTCCTCGATCGTCTCGGGCACTGTGTCGATCCCTGCGTCCGAGAGCGCCTGGACGTCGTAGAGGATGACCGAGGTGTCGGTGTGGTGCGGCACGCCGAAGGGGGATCCTCCGCTCTGGACGGCAGCCCACGCCTGCGGCGTGAACCGGTCTGCGACGTCGCCGGCCAGGTAGGGCGAGAGGTCGAGCAGCTGGTCGCGCCCGGCGTAGCTGCCGAAGGTGTAGTAGGGCACCCGGAAGACGTCGGGCGGGTTGCCCGCCTGCAGCTGGGCGTCGATGTTGGTGAACATCTGCTGGTAGGGCACCGCGTTGAGAGTGACCGTGGCGCCGTCGTTGGCCTCCTCGAAGGCGGCGATCGCGGAGCGGAAGCCGGCGAGCTCGGCGTCGGTGCCCCAGGTGGTGAAGGTCAGGGTGCCGTCGACCTGCCCGCCTCCCCCACCGGTCGAGAATCCGGCGCAGCCGCCGAGGGCCGCGGGGGTGGCTGCCGCTCCCAGGGCAGCAAGGAATGAGCGTCGGGACAGATGCATGGCGAACTCCGGGCGTGAGTGCGGTCGGCGACGGACGCCGTGCGGGGAGCGGCCTGCTCAGCCTAGGCCGAGCGCTTCCTCTTCGCGCTCCAGAACGTTCTCCAGGTGGCGACGCTGGTCGATCTCCAGCGCCACGGAGTCCAGCCCCTGCCGGGTGGCGCGGGCCACGGTCGCCGCCTGCTCCGACGTCAACAGGCCGAGGCGGACCGCGTGCGACGCGGCGCCGGCGTAGGTGTCGAAGACGTGCACGCCCTGCTCCGCCCACGCCGCGCGCGCCGCCTCGTCGAGGCCGGTCACGTCGTGCAGCAGTGTGCCGACCACGTGGTCCGGGGCACGGCGCCGCATCTGCGCACCTACGTCGCCGTCGGCCTGGCCGCTGTCGCCGATGAAGACCATGCGACACTCCGGGAAGAGCAGGTGGTCGCGCTCCATGTTCTGGATCTTGCGCTCGGCGATGGCGTTCTTGGTGTGCAGGTTGAGCAGCGAGCCGCCCAGCACCGAGTGCGGGGGCAGGCCCAGCTCGGCGAGGTCGTTGCGGGTATACCGCTCCACGAGCCCGCGGGGACCGCCCGGCCTGGCGGTGACGAAGGTGATGTCGCCGACGCGGCCCTCGTCGGCCGCGGCACCGTGGTCCAGCTCGGTGAGCAGCTCGACGACGCCGGGATAGACCGTGCCACGCGGGTAGCGGCGGTCGTGCAGCATGGCCCGCACGGTGTCGTCGATGTCGCAGAGCACGCGTAGGTCGGAGGTGGGGTCGACGGTGGCCTGCTCGGCGATGTGCTCCAGGACGCGGTCCTGGAGGTCCTCGTCGAGGTCGGAGAAGATCAGGTGCTCGAGGTCGTGGTAATCCCGCGCGGCGTTGAGGCGGTACTTCAGGTCGTGGAACCGGCGACCTTCCAGGCCCACGAGCACGTCGGCGATCGCCTCCTGGTGGCTGCGTGGGGTGGGGCCTGCGTGCAGGGCGGCGATCACCCGGGCGAGCACCGGCAGCGACAGCTCCTCCCGCCGCTCGCGCAGCAGCAGGTCGAGCAGGGCGGTCCGGTGGTCCGGGCCCCAGACGTGGTCGTCGACGTCGCCGATGACCCGGTCCAGGTCGAGGTCCGCCAGCACGCCGTCCAGCTGGCCGCGCGGCACGTCCGCCAGGATCTGCAGGATGCGCGCCTCCTCGTCGGCGTCGGTGCGCCATCCGGAGGTCAGCGAGGTGATCTGGATCGCTCGAGGGTCCATCAGGCTCCTTCGGTCTGCGGGACGGCACCGCCGAGAGCCCCGGCGACCCGCAGGGCCCCCGGTCGGATCTCGACCCGTGCGCCGACGATATCCGCCACGACGTCCCCGTCCACCTGGACGGGTGCGTCCGGCATCCTCAGCGTGACGACGCGGCCCCGGGCATACCGCAGCGCCGCGTCGTCTCTGTGCCGTCCGCCCCAGCCGGTGCGCGCGATCCGCGCCCAGTCCACCAGTGATCGCGGAGCCACCAGGGCCAGGTGGAGCAAGCCGTCGTCGGGGCGGGCCGCGGGGACGACCCGGGCACCGAGCGGGAGCCGGGCGGCGTTGACGACCAGCACGGTCCAGACCCGCTCCTGGTGCTCATCCCTCGTGTCGTCCGCGACCGGTGCGGGCATCGGCCCGTCCCCGTCGTCGACCTGGACGGTGACGGGCCGGTCCACCCGGCGCAGCAGGCGCAGTCCAGGGGTGACGTAGGCCAGCCAGCCGCCCCGCGCCTTGGCCCGGGCATCGAGACCGGCCAGGATCTGCGCGTCGTGGCCGACCCCGACGACGACGAGGAAGGGCTCGAGGTCCGACTCGCCGCTGGCCCGGGTCAGCTCGGCGACACCGAGGTCGACCGGTCGGGCCGGGGCGGAGACCGCGACGCGGGCCGCCCGACGGACCGGACGCCGCGCCAGGCCGAGGCTGCGCGCCGCGAGGTCGGCGGTGCCGGCCGGGACGATGCCGAGCTCGCCGTCGTCCGCTCGGGTCACCTCTCCCGCCACCAGCCGCACCGTGCCGTCGCCGCCGGCGACCACGACCCGCCGGCACCCGGCGTCCAGCGCCGCGCGGGCCTGGCCGGGACCTGGGTCCTCGACGGTGGTGGTGAGCACGAGCGGGGTGGGGAGTCCTGCTGCGGCACAAGCCATCTCGACCTCGCGCCGGGCTCGCGCCGCCTTCCGGGCCACCGGGTTGACGACGAGCGCGACCCGGCCCGCGGCCAGGGTCATCGTCAGGCGAGGGCGGCGGACAGGGAGGTGGCCACCTGGTCCGGGGTGAGGCCGATCCGCTCCAGCACCTGCCCCCGGGAGCCGTGGTCCAGGAACTCCTGAGGTATGCCGTAGCCGTGCACCGGCGTGCCCACGCCCGCCTCGCGCAGCGCCCGGGTGAGGGCGCTGGCGATGCCCCCGCCGACGATGTTGTCCTCCATGACCGCGACGTGCCCTACCGTCCGCGCGAGCTCCACGAGCTCCTCGCTCACGGGCAGCACCCAGCGCGGGTCGACGACCATGGTGCGGCGGCCCTCGGCCGCCAGCTTGTCGGCGACCTCCAGCGCGGGCTGGGCCATGGAGCCCACGCCGACGAGCAGCAGGTCGACGGGCGCGTCAGGATCGTCCTCGACGTCGGCAACATCGCGCAGCACGTCGAGCCCGCCGACCCGGCGCACCGCCTCGATGGGCGCGCTGACCGTGCCCTTCGGGAAGCGCACGACGCTCGGCCCGTCGTCGATATCCACGGCCTCGCGCAGGGCGAGCGCCACCTGCTCGCCGTCACGCGGGGCGGCCACCCGGATGCCCGGCACGATGCCGACGAGGGTGAGATCCCACATACCGTTGTGGCTGGCGCCGTCGGACCCGGTGATCCCGGCCCGGTCGAGGATGAAGGTGACGCCCTGCCGGTGCAGCGCGCAGTCCATGAGGAGCTGGTCGAAGGCGCGGTTGAGGAAGGTCGCGTAGATGCAGACCACGGGGTGGAGACCGGTGAAGGACAGGCCCGAGGCCATCGCCACGGCGTGCTGCTCGGCGATGCCGACGTCGAAGACGCGGCCCGGGAAGCGCTCGGCGAAGGGCTGCAGGCCGACCGGGATGAGCATGGCCGCGGTGAGCGCCACGATGTCCTCGCGCTCTTTGCCCAGGCGCACCAGCTCGTCGCTGAACTCGTCGGTCCAGGACCGTCCGGAGAGCTCGAGCGGGAGCCCGGTCTCGGGGTTGATCTTGCCGACGGCGTGGAAGCGGTCCGCCTCGTCCGCGGTGGCGGGGTCGTAGCCGTGGCCCTTCTCGGTGAGGACGTGGACCAGCACCACTCCCCCGAAGTCGTGCGCACGGCGTAGGGCGGTCTCCATCGCCTCGACGTCGTGCCCGTCGACCGGGCCGAGGTACTTCAGCCCCAGGTCCTCGAACATGCCCTGCGGGCTGACGATGTCCTTGAGCCCCTTCTTCATCCCGTGCAGGGTCTCGTAGACCTGCCTGCCGACCACGGGCGTGCGGGTGAGCTGGCGCTTGCCCCAGGAGAGGACGTGCTCGTACTCCTGGGTGGCGCGCAGCGACGCGAGGTAGTCAGCCATGCCGCCGCGGGTCGGCGCGTAGGACCGCTCGTTGTCGTTGATGACGATGATGAGCGGCAGGTCCGGCTGGTCGGCGATGTTGTTGAGCGCCTCCCAGACCATGCCTCCGGTGAGCGCGCCGTCACCGATGACCGCGACGGTATGCCGGTCGGTCTCGCCCCGCAGCTTGCGTCCGGCCGCGATGCCGATGGCCCAAGAGAGGGAGGAGCTGGCGTGGGAGTTCTCGACGACGTCGTGGTCGGACTCCGCCCGGCTGGGGTAACCGGAGATGCCGCCCTGCTTGCGCAGCGTCGACAGGTCGTGCCGACCGGTGAGCAGCTTGTGCACGTAGGAGATGTGGCCGGTGTCGAAGAGCAGGGTGTCGCGCGGGGAGTCGAAGACCCGGTGCAGCGCGATCGTGAGCTCCACGACGCCCAGGTTGGGGCCGAGGTGGCCCCCCGTCTGCGACACCGAGGAGATGAGGTAGTCCCGGATCTCCTCCCCCAGCGCATCCACCTGACGCGGCGTCAACCGCTTGAGGTCGGACGGTCCGGTGATGGTGCGCATCAGGGCCACGGGATCATCCTCCGGCGTCGGCGGCGTCGTTCCAGCCAGCACAGTCTACGTGCCCACCGCTGAGAACGACCTGGGATCACCCCAGGCTCCAGCCGCCGTCGAGTGTGAGGACCTGGCCGACGACGTAGGACGCCTCCGTGGAGGCCAGCCACCACAGCGCGGCGGCGGCCTCCGCGCCGGAGCCGAGGCGCCGGGCCGGAACCGCCTCGCGCAGCGAGGCCTGGAAGCTGGGTCCGCCACGGTCTCCGGCAGGCAGGCGGTGAAGAGCCAGAAGAGCGAATCGACGAGGCGACCGAAGAGCGTGGCGAGCGTGGCGTCGTCGTGCTCGCCGACCGGGGCCACCGTGATCGGGGCCTTGAGATTGGCGACGACGACGTCGAACGGGCCGCGCTCGGCCACCAGGGTGGCCGTCGCGGCGCGGGAGGCGAGCGGCTCGGTCAGTGCCACCACCTCCTCGCCCTTGGCGCGGAACCGCTCGACCGCGGCGGGACCGAGGAAGGAGTCGGCATCGGTGACGAGCACTCGGCGAGGCATGTCCACGACGGTAACCGGCGCGTCGGGACGCGCAGTGGCGCAGGGCTCCCCGCCACGGTGCCGGTACGGTGGTGGCAATGGCGACAGGTGGCGTGACCGAGGTCGTGGGGGTCTACGACGCCGACGGTGGGCCGCTGGGCGAGCTCGCCTACGTCTGGGGCAAGGTGCGGGGCACGGCCCACTGCTCGCTGTGCGACATCACGCACGGACGGGTCCGGCGTCGCCGCGACTGGGACGCGATGGTCGCCGGGCTCGAGGTGGCGGTGGACCTGCGGCACCGCAACGAGCTGACCCCCGAGCAGCAGGTCGCCGCGCGCGACAGCGGGCTGCCGGTGGTGCTGGGTCGGGAGGCCGGGGGCGAGTATGCCGTGCTGCTCGACGCCGCGGAGCTGGACGCGCTGGGGGGCGACGTGGACGCCTTCCGCCGGGCGCTGAGCCAGCGCCTCACCCTGTCCTGACGCGGCGGTGGTGGTCGTTCACGGCAGCCGGAGGCTGCCGGTGATGCTGGGCACCACGTGCCCGCCGATCCAGAGCCGGTCACCGTTGCGCTCGACCTCGATGCGGCCGCGTCGGCCGAGGGCCGTGCCCTGCGCGGCGGTGTAGCGCCGCCAGCCCGGCTCCCGCTCGGCGAGGATCATCGCGATGGCTGCGTTGAGGCTGCCGGTGACCGGGTCCTCCCGCCGCCCGGTCTGGTCCGCGAAGAAGGCGCGCACCTCGTAACCGCCCTCGGGCCCCTCCCCCTCCGGGCCGAAGACGCCGAGGTCGAGCTGTTCACCTTCGGGGAAGTGCGGGACGAGCGCACGCACGGCCTGCGCGCTGGGCAGCTCGGCGACGACCCAACCCGGGCCGTTGTCGCCCCAGGCGAGCGAGACCGGTGGCTGCCCGAGGATGCCCGTCACCCGCTCGGCGAGGTCGGCCTCGACCGGGCCGGAGCGCAGCAGCGGCGGCGCCGCGAAGGCCAGCAGCCCGTCGTGCCGACGCCGCACCGAGACCAGGCCGATGCCGCACTGCTGGACCATCTCGTCATCGTCGCGGGGGCGACCTCCTGCAGCGAGCCACGCGGCGCAGCTGCCGAGCGTCGGATGCCCGGCGAAGGGCAGCTCGGTCGTCGGGGTGAAGATGCGGACCCGGTAGTCGGCGTCCTCGTCCGAGGGCGGCAGCAGGAAGGTGGTCTCCGACAGGTTGGTCCAGGCCGCGAAGCGCTGCATCTGCTCGGTCGCCAGGCCCTCGGCGTCGTGGACGACGGCGACCGGGTTGCCCTCGCCGGTGCGGGTCGAGAAGACGTCGAACTGGCTGAAGCCGTAGGTCATGCCTCGATCGTAGGCACACGCCGTCACGCCACCGGCGCCCGCAGCCGCAGCGCCTCCAGCAGCAGCCCGGCCGACCGGTGGTTGGCGCGCAGCCGCAGCCCCTCGCGGGCCAACGACTCGAGCACGTCACCCAGGCTCCCCGGGGGCAGCGCCGGGCCGAGCTCGGGGCGGACGTCGCGCCAGGCACCGCGCATCGCCTCCAGCTGCGCCTCCAGGTGCCGGGTCGCCACCCAGGCGAGCGCGGTGGGGTGCCGCCGCCATGCGGCATACGCCCGGTAGTCCGCCGGACACTGGTCGAGCAGCCAGGACACCGCGGCCTGCTCCCACCCGGGCACCCCGGCCGGGGGCACCCGGTCGGGCCACCCGGGAGGTCCGCTGTTCATACGAACAAGTGTACGACTCTCTACCCCCATGCCCCACCCTGAGACCTCCACCCGACTTCCCCACCCCCTCCCATCCCTTCCCATCCCCGACCGAGAGCCTGGTGTGCTCGATCCGGCGGCCTCGTCTGCTCAGTCCGGCAGCCTCGTGTGCTAAATCGACCCGGCGGGTGTTCCGCCGCCAGTCCCGACACCGTGGGTGCCGCTCGCGGTCGGCGACCACGTCAAGGTCGCCTTCCCGCACCCCACCTCCGGGGAGCTGACGCTGCCCACCATCGTCGACGACCGGCCCCAACTCCCCGAGGGCGCTGAGCGCCCCGTCACCCGCGACTACACCGTGCGCGCCGTCCACGAGCCCGACAGTGACCTGGCCACGCAGGGCCTCGTGCTCGACGTCGTCGTCCACGGCACCGGGCCCGCCAGCAGCTGGGCGCAGCAGGCTTCCCCCGGCGACGTCGTCGGGCTGCTCGGACCCCGGGGCTCGGTGATCGAGTCGGCCGAGGCGACCCGCTACGTCTGCCTTGGGGACGAGACCGCCCTCCCGGCCCTGGCCCGATGGATCGAGGAGGCGCCGCAGGACACGCCACTGCACGTCGCCGTGCAGGTCCCCGGCGCGGACGCGGTCATCGACCTGCCCACCCGGGACGGCGTCACCCTCACCTGGCTGCTCGGCGACGACGAGGACGCGCTCGCCCTCCATCTGCGCGAGCTCGATCCGCCGCCCGGCCCGGGCTGCTCGGTCTGGGCCGCCGGCGAGGCCGGGGCGATGGTGCAGGTGCGCCGCGCGGCCACCGAGCTCGGTCTCGGTGCGGATCAGGGCTCGGCGGTGCACGTCGACGGCTACTGGCGTCGCGGTGTCGCGGGGCGGGACCACCACGCCCCGTTGGAGTCCTGACCGACACCGCCCCTCGACCTCGACCCTTCCCTACTCTGCGTCGTAGTGGCAGCATGGGCAGATGGCTAAGAAGACGGGCGGGAAGAACACGTCGGCGAAGAGGCTCCCCAAGAGCACCGTCCCACGACTGGACAAGAAGGTCTACGAGGCCGAGCTGATCCGGCTGCAGGAACAGCTCGTCGAGATGCAGACGTGGTTCAAGGAGACCGGCCACCGGCTCGTCGTCGTCTTCGAGGGGCGGGACGCCGCCGGCAAGGGCGGGGCGATCAAGCGGGTGACGGAGTACCTCTCCCCTCGGCAGGCGCAGATCGTCGCGCTCCCGACACCCACTGAGCGGCAGACGACGCAGTGGTACTACCAGCGGTATGTCGAGCACCTCCCGGCCGCCGGGGAGATCCGGCTCTTCGACCGGTCGTGGTACAACCGCGGTGGCGTCGAGCGGGTCATGGGCTACTGCACCCCCGAGGAACACCGGCGGTGGCTGCAGCAGACGCCGATCTTCGAGCGGATGCTCATGGACGACGGGATCATCCTGCGCAAGTACTGGTTCTCCGTCTCCGACGCCGAGCAGGAGCTGCGCTTCCGCTCCCGCCTGCAGGACCCGATGCGCCGGTGGAAGCTCTCCCCCACCGACCTGGAGTCGCTCACCCGGTGGGAGGACTACAGCCGGGCCAAGGACGAGATGTTCGTCCACACCGACATCCCGGAGTCACGCTGGAACGTCGTCGCCTCCGACGACAAGCGCTCGGCGCGGATCAACATGATCGCGCACCTGCTCTCCTCGATCCCCTACCAGAAGATCGACCAGCCCGAGCTCTCGCTCCCCGAGCGGCCGGAGTCGACCGGATACCAACGCACCGCGCGCTCGCTGCAGCACCCGGTGCCCGATCACGCCGCGAAGGTGGGCAAGAAGGCGGGCAAGCCGGTCAAGCGGCCGCGTCCGAAGGGCGTCAGCTGAGGGGAGCCTCCTTCCGGGTGACCGCGCAGGGGTATGCCGTCACGCCGGCGCCCGCACCCTCAGACCTTCCTGCACCGCCCCCTCCGCGAGTCTGGCGTCATACGTCACCAGCTCGTGCGCCTCGATCGCCAGGGCGGTCGCCAGGTGGACCGCGTCGAGGGTCCGCAGGTATGGCTGCGGCAGAGTCGCCGCGTGGTGCAGCATCGCCTCGGTCACCGGGACGACGTCGACCCCCGCGAGAACGCTGACCACCGCCGCCGGATCGACGTCGAGGCGCCGGGCGAGCCGGCGAAGTTCGACGACAGCGAGCGCCGAGATCACCAGAGAGGTCGACGCGTCCTGGTCGTCGAGCCAGTCCACCATGGCCCCGGACTCGGCCTCGTCCACGACGACCTTCGCGATCGCGGACGTCTCGAGCAGCGCGACCATCAGCCCTCCGCGCGCAGCTCGTCCAGGACGGACTGGGTCGTCTCGGTCCGGGTCACCCGCGGGATCCGGCTCCATCCCCCGCGCCGGGTGGCAGGCCGCGTCACCAAGGAGTCCAGTACCGAGCCCGACGCGGGGATCAGACGACCGACGACCTTTCCGCGGTTCGTGATGGTGTACTCCTGGCCCGCGCTCAGCCCGCGCATGATCTCTCCGCTGCTGTTGCGCAGCTCACGCTGACTGATCGTCGTCATGGCACCAGCGTAGCACCTACGTAGCACACCGGGCCGCGGAGTGAACGATGGCCTACTTCGAGCAGCCTCACCAGCCACGGCGCTAGCCGCCCGGTGCCTCCTCCAGCGCCAGCCGGCGGCCGACCGGCACCAGGGTCGTGCCCTGGACCAGCACGGACACCACGACCATGAAGAACACCACCTCGAAGATGTCGCGCGCCTCGGCCAGACCGAGCGTCGCCGGGAAGGTCGCGAGCACGATGGGGACGGCTCCTCGCAGGCCGGCCCACGACACATACGCGGTCTCGCGCCACGCGAACCCGAGCGGCCGCAGGCACAGGACCACGCTGGCCGGGCGGGCCAGCAGCATGAGGATGAGCGCGAGCAGGATGCCGACCGGGGCGACCTCCACCAGCTCGGAGGGGAAGACCAGTAGCCCCATGGTCACGAACATCGTGATCTGGGCCAGCCAGGCCAGGGCGTCGCTCACCTGGATGATCAGCCGCCGGTGGGAGCGCACCCGGTTGCCCAGGACGAGTCCGCACAGGTAGACCGCGAGGAAGCCATTGCCGCCCACCGCCTGCGCCGCACCGTAGGTCGTGAGCGCCACCCCGAGGCAGAGCACGGGATAGAGACCGGCGATCGACAGCCGTAGCGCATCCACCCCCACCGCCGACAGCAGCCCCAGCAGCAGGCCGAGCACGACGCCGACGGTGATCCCGAGGACGATGCCACCCAGCGAGGCCAGCAGGCTGGTCTCGCCACGCGTGACGATGCTGAGCAGGGTGACCGTGAGGATGACGGCCATCGGATCGTTGGTGCCCGACTCCAGCTCCAGCAGCGACCGCAGCCTCCGGCGCGGCTGCGTGCCGCCGGAGCGGAACAGCCCGAAGATCGCCGCGGCGTCGGTGGAGGCCACGATCGCTCCGACGAGAAGCCCCTCCGTCCAGGTGATGCCGTCGCCGCCGAGATCGACATCGGTGTACGACCCGAGGAGCCACCACGCAGCGGTCCCGAGGATGAGGGTGCTGATCAGCACCCCGACCGTCGCCAGCAGCAGCCCCGGCCCCACCACCGAGCGCACCGAGGACCAGGCGGTGTCGAGACCGCCGGCGAAGAGGATGACCACGAGGCACAGCGTCCCGATCCGTTGCGCGAGATCCGCGGAGTCGAAGGCGATACCCCCGGGGCCCTCCGACCCCGCCACCATCCCCAGGGCGAGGAAGAGCAGAAGCACCGGCACCCGCACCCGCTCCGAGACCCGCGCGGCGAGGACCGCCAGGATGAGCACGGCGCCCGCCGCCAGCACCACCAGGTCCATGGGGTCCTCTTCCCTGCTCTGCGGCCCCGTCAGGTATGCCGTCCCGGCTCCGTGCGACGACGCCCCGCCGGTCGTGGTGACCGGCGGGGCGCCCTGGTGCAGCGCGCTCTCGCGCCTCGCGTCAGGCGGTGGCCAGCGAGCGCAGGACGTACTGCAGGATGCCGTCGTTGCGGTAGTAGTCCGCCTCGCCGGGGGTGTCGATCCGGACCACGGCGTCGAACTCCACCGTCTCGCCGCCTTCCCGCGTGGCGGTAACCTTCACGGTGTCCGGCGTGGACCCGTCGTTGAGGCCGGTGACACCCGCGATGTCGAACGTCTCGGTGCCGTCCAGCCCGAGGCTCTCGGCGCTCTCACCCTCCGGGAACTGCAGCGGGAGGACGCCCATCCCGATGAGGTTGGACCGGTGGATCCGCTCGTAGGACTCGGCGATGACCGCCTTGACCCCGAGCAGCCGCGTGCCCTTGGCCGCCCAGTCGCGCGAGGATCCCGAGCCGTACTCCTTGCCGGCGAGGACCACGAGCGGGGTGCCGGCCTCGGCATACCGCTGCGCGGCGTCGTAGATCGTGGTCTGGCCGCCGCCGTTGCTGAAGTCGCGGGTGAAGCCGCCCTCGACGCCGTCCAGCAGCTGGTTCTTGAGCCGGATGTTGGCGAAGGTCCCGCGGATCATGACCTCGTGGTTGCCGCGGCGCGAGCCGTAGGAGTTGAAGTCCTTGCGCTCGATGCCGTGCTCGGAGAGGTAGGTCCCGGCCGGGCTGTCCGCCTTGATCGACCCGGCGGGGCTGATGTGGTCGGTCGTGACCGAGTCACCCAGCAGCGCCAGGACGCGCGCCCCGGAGATGTCCTCCACGGCCTCGGGCTCGGCGCCCATGCCCTCGAAGTACGGCGGCTTGCGGACGTAGGTCGACTCACCGGCCCACTCGAAGGTGTCACCGTCGGGGGTGTCGAGACTCTGCCAGCGCTCGTCGCCGGCGAAGACGTCGCTGTAGTCCTCGGTGAACATGTCGCGGCTGATCGAGGTGGCGATGGTGGCCTCGACGTCCTCGGGGGCCGGCCAGATGTCGGTGAGGAAGACGTCGTTGCCCTCGGCGTCCTGCCCCAGCGGCTCGGCCTCGAAGTCGAAGTCCATCGTGCCGGCGAGGGCGTAGGCGATGACCAGCGGCGGGGACGCGAGGTAGTTCATCTTCACGTCCGGGTTGATCCGGCCCTCGAAGTTGCGGTTGCCGGACAGGACCGAGGTCACCGCGAGGTCGTTGTCGTTGATCGCCTGGCTGACCTCCTCGACCAACGGGCCGGAGTTGCCGATGCACGTGGTGCAGCCGTAGCCCACCAGGTGGAAACCCAGCTGCTCCAGGTACGGCCACATGCCCGCCTTGTGGAAGTAGCCGGTGACCACCTTGGACCCGGGGGCCATCGAGGTCTTCACCCAGGGGGCCACGGTGAGCCCGCGCTCCACGGCGTTCTTGGCCAGCATCGCCGCCGCCATCATCACCGACGGGTTGGAGGTGTTGGTGCACGAGGTGATCGAGGCGATCGCGACGATGCCGTGGTCGATCTCGAAGGTCTCGCCGTCCATCGTCACCTCGACCGGCTTGGACGCGCGGCGGGTGGAGCCGTCCTTGGACCGGCCGCTGCGCATCGGCCGCGCCGCCTGCTGGGCGGCGTCGCTGGCGTCGTGCGAGGGCGCGTCCGAGGCGGGGAAGGTGTCGTCGAGCTCGTGGTCGACGGCCGACAGCGGCGTGTCCTCGGCGTAGTTGGCGAGGTCGGAGCAGAACTGCTCCTTGGCACGGGACAGCTCGATCCGGTCCTGCGGGCGCTTCGGCCCGGCGATGGACGGCACGACGGTCGACAGGTCCAGCTCGAGGTACTCGCTGTAGCGCGCCTCCTTGCCGGGGTCGGCCCACATGCCCTGCTCCTTGGCGTAGGCCTCGACGAGCGCGACCTGCTCGTCGGACCGGCCGGTGAGGCGCAGGTAGTCGAGGGTGACGTCGTCGATCGGGAAGATCGCGCAGGTCGACCCGAACTCCGGGCTCATGTTGCCGATCGTGGCGCGGTTGGCCAGCGGCACCTGGGTGACGCCCTCGCCGTAGAACTCGACGAACTTGCCGACGACGCCGTGCTCGCGCAGCATCTCGGTGATGGTCAGCACCACGTCGGTGGCGGTGGCGCCTGACGGCACCGACCCGGTGAGCTTGAAACCGACCACGCGCGGGATGAGCATCGAGACGGGCTGGCCGAGCATCGCGGCCTCGGCCTCGATGCCGCCCACGCCCCAGCCGAGCACGCCCAGGCCGTTGACCATGGTCGTGTGGCTGTCGGTGCCGACGCAGGTGTCGGGGTAGGCCACGCCGTCGCGGGTCATGACGGTGCGGGCGAGGTGCTCGATGTTGACCTGGTGGACGATGCCGGTGCCGGGCGGCACGACCTTGAAGTCCTCGAAGGCGGTCTGGCCCCAGCGCAGGAACTGGTAGCGCTCCTCGTTGCGCTCGTACTCGATCTCGACGTTGCGCTCGAAGGCGTCCGGGCGTCCGAAGACGTCGATGATGACGGAGTGGTCGATGACCAGCTCGGCGGGGGCGAGCGGGTTGATCCGGGTCGGGTCGCCGCCGAGGTCACCCATCGCCTCGCGCATCGTGGCGAGGTCGACGATGCAGGGCACGCCGGTGAAGTCCTGCATGATGACGCGCGCCGGGGTGAACTGGATCTCGGTGTCCGGCTGGGCGTTCGCGTCCCAGCCCGCCAGGGCGGTGATGTGGTCGGCGGTGATGTTGGCGCCGTCCTCGGTGCGCAGCAGGTTCTCCAGCAGCACCTTGAGCGAGTAGGGCAGGGAATCGGCGCCCTCCAGACCACCGATCCGGTAGATCTCGTAGCTGGCGTCGCCCACCTCCAGCGTGCCCTGGGCATCGAAGCTGTTCGGATGGGTGCTCAACGTGGGTCGCTCCTTCGCTCACTGGCTCTTTATCTTGACATCAAGATAACTCACCGAGGCTGCCCGCCGCAACGCGCCACGCCTCCGTGGCGCCCATCCTGCCGCACCGGCGGCTCTGCCGTCAGGTGAGGTCGCCCTGAGGTGCGCCCGGTGCCGCGGGATCGGGCCGCAGCAGCGCCAGGCACTCCACGTGGTGCGTCATCGGGAAGGCGTCGAGCACCCGCAGCGCCTCCAGCGCCAGCCCCGCCTCCCGCGCCGTCGTCAGGTCGCGGGCCAGGGCGGCGGGGTCGCAAGCGACGTAGACCACGGCTCGGGGCCGCAGGGCCGCGATCGCGCGGACGACCTCGGCACCCGCCCCGGTGCGCGGCGGGTCGAGCACGACCAGATCGGTCCGCTCCCCCGCGTCGACCAGCCGGCCCAGCGCGCGCTCGGTGGGTTCGGCGCTCGCGCGCGCCCAGGGGTATGCCGCCAGGTGCCGCTGCGCGGACCGCGTCGCCTCGACGTCCGCCTCCACGGCGAGCACGCTGCCTCCCTCGCCGACGCCCTCGGCGAGGGGCACCGCGAAGAGGCCTACGCCGGCATACAGGTCGAGCGCCCGCTCCCCCGGCTGCGGCTCGAGCCAGGCGAGGACCTGCTGGGTGAAGGTCGCGGCCGCTCCGGGGTGCACCTGCCAGAAGCCCCTGGCGGACAGCGTGAAGTCGTGCCCGCCGACCCGCTCGGTGACCTCGGGGACCGGCCCGACCGGCGCCGGCGGGCGGCGGGCGCCCCGCCGGGAGGCGCCCCGAGGTCGACCACGGCCGCGGGAGCGCGGGGCGGGTGGCGGGGCCAGCGGCACGACGACCGGCTCTCCGACCGCCGGGGCGACGGCGTCGAGCGCGGTCACGACATCGCTGGTCCGCGATCGCGAGGTCGTCGCCGGCACGAGCCGATCCGGGGCGGAGA
Organism: Serinicoccus sp. JS2-9; assembly: GCF_059025165.1. Lineage (NCBI taxonomy): Bacteria > Bacillati > Actinomycetota > Actinomycetes > Micrococcales > Ornithinimicrobiaceae > Serinicoccus > Serinicoccus sp. JS2-9. The sequence continues at coordinate 2,340,585 of NZ_CM180091.1, read as the reverse complement.
AGACGCCCGTGGTGAGGATGCCCGCCGCGGCGATCCGGCAGTCGTCGACTGGGACCACGTCGTGCGAGCGGTGTGCCCGCAGCCCCGACCGGACCGGCCCGCCCGGGGTATGCCGCACCGCCACCTCGACGCGGGTGCGCCAGCGCAGCCCGTCCTCGTCTCCGGGCAGCGGCTCGCACGTGAGGGTGCCGTCGGCGCCGAGGGCCCCGATCTCGGCGCGGGTCAACCCACCGAGCCGCTCGAGCTGCTCGGCGACCACCTGTGCCTTGAGCTCACGCTGGGTCTCTAGGTCGGCGTGCTGCCAGTCGCAGCCACCGCACCGGCCCGGCCCGGAGAAGGGACACGGCGGGCCGACCCGACCCGGTGCCGCGTCGTGGATCTGCACCGCGTCGGCCCGCAGGAAGCGGCTGCCACCACCGACCTCGGTGACGCGCGCGGTGACGCGCTCCCCCGGCAGCGCGTGCCGCACGAAGACCACGAGCCCCTCGGGACTGTCCCCGACGCGGGCCACGCAGTGCCCCCCGTGCGCGACGTCACCGACGGTCAGCTCCAGCTCGTCGCCGACGTCGACGCTCACGTCACCGGTCCGTGGAGGGGTCGATCGCGGCGGTGCCGCTCTCGGCGTCCGTCGGCTGCGCCGGGGTGCGGCCCACGGCGAGCAGCCAGCCCATGACCACGACGGCGAGCAGATAGGCGGGCCAGCTCAGGGCGATCTTCGCCACCCCGAGCCAGGCGACCTGACCCGCGAGATACAGCGGCAGCATGATCGCCACCCGGATGACGAAGAGCGCGACCAGCACCCAGGTGAGGCGCGAGCACACCCGCACCAGGCCGGGGTCGCGCCGCCAGGCCGTCGGCCGCTCCGCGAAGTCCGGGTCCCCGACCGCCACCACGAAGCCCAGCAGCGGCCACCGCGCCAGGATCGAGACGAGCGCCAGCACGGCATACGCCCCGCTGACGAGGATGCCGGGCAGGAAGGCGTCCTCCGCCTGGCCCGAGCGCAGCGCGAAGAAGGCCGCGATCGCGGTGGCGAAGACGGCCGACCCGAGGAAGCGCCAGGACCCGCCGACCACCAGGCCGCGCACGAGCGCGAGCACGACCAGCAGCGCGGCCGCCCCGATGACGGCGGGGCGGACGGCGCCGGTGACCAGCCAGGTGACGACGAAGGCCACGGTCGGGAGCGCGGTCTCGAGGGAGCCGTACCACCCGCCGAGCGCGTCGCTGATGCGCCGCCGGATGACCTGCTCGACGGTCTCCTCGACCGTCGCGGGCTCCTCGGTGCCGGGTGTCCCGGTCACGTGAAGTCGGGGTTGCTGGGTGCCTTGGGCGCGTCGGTGGGGGCCGGCTGGGGCGGGCGGTGCCGACCGACACCGGGTGCCTGCGGCGTGATACCCGCCACCGAGCTGGCGTCGCTGCTGCCCGCGGCAGACGGGGCCTTGCGGACCGCCTCCTGCGCGGCGGCCTGCTTGGCTGCGGCCTGCTGCGCCCGCTTGGCCTCGGCCTCCTTGGCGACCGCCTCGGCGAAGCCCTTCGGCGGGGTGAGGGTCAGGACCTCACGCGGCGGACGCGGCTCGTCACCGCGGCGCACGACGATCCGGCGGACGTAGGAGAAGATCCCGCGCGCCTGGTTGTCGTCCGTGGCGGCCGGGCCGCCGATGACCACGCGCAGGAACCACCGCGGGCCGTCGACACCGAGGAAGCGCGCCGGCTGGTAGGCGACCCGCCCGTCGGGGGCGCGACCAGGCATCCGGGCGCGCAGCTCCTTGCCCATGAGCCCGGTCACCGTCTCGGCGGCGCCACCGGAGTCGACCAGGCCGCGGGCGATCTCGGCGCGCAGCTCGTCCCACAGGCCGTCGGTGCGCGGCGCGGCGAAGACCTGGATCTGCGCCTGCGACGCCCCGAAGCCCAGGGTGGTGCCGATGACGCGGCCGCTGCCCTGCTCGATGTCCAGCCGCAGCTGCATCCCCTTGGCGGCCGGCAGCCGCAGTGCGCCGAGGTCGATGCGACCGTCCAGGTCGTGCCACTCGGTGATGTCGTAGGGACCGTCCTCGGCGCGGACCCAGTCGCGGTCGACGCCCGGCTCGCCCTCGGCGGGGTCGGGGCGGGCCGACTCCTCGACCTCCTCCTCGTCGAGGGCGAGCAGCTCGTCGTCGGTGAGGTCCTTGGTCTTGCGTCGGCCGAAGAGTGCCACGAGCAGGTCAGTCCTTCGAGAGGGTCGTGCCGGCGGTCGCCGGGTGGGGGGTGGAGGTGGTGCCGGTGTGCCCGTGACCGCCCGCGCCGCGCTCGGAGGCCGGCAGGGTGGTGACCACGGTGAAGTCAGGGCGCACCACGGGCTGGACCACCAGCTGGGCGATCCGGTCGCCGCGGGTGAGCCGCACCGGTTCCTGGGCGTCGGTGTTGAGCAGGTTGACGAGGATCTCACCGCGGTAGCCGGCATCGACGGTGCCCGGCGCGTTGACCACGGTGAGGCCGTGGCGGGCGGCGAGCCCCGAGCGGGGGTGGACGAACGCGGCATACCCCTGCGGCAGCGCGATCGCGACCCCGGTGCCGACGAGCGCGCGCTCCCCCGGTGCCAGCTCGACGTCCTCGCGGGTATGCAGATCCACCCCGGCGTCGCCGGGGCGCGCCTGCGCGGGGATCGGCAGACCGTCGTCCAGGCGCTGCAGCGCGACCGGGACGAGCGGGGGGTAGGTGTCCGTCATCATCGTCACCGAGGGTAGCCGCCCGCGCTGGGCGCGGGCGGCGTCCCCAGCGGCCTCAGGCCGCGCACTCGGTGCAGACGGGGAGCCCGCTGACCTCCTTGGCCAGCTGGCTGCGGTGGTGCACCAGGAAGCAGCGCGAGCAGGTGAACTCGTCCTGCTGCCGGGGCAGCACGTGCACCGACAGCTCCTGGTCCGACAGGTCCGCCCCCGGGAGCTCGAAGCCCTCGGCCTGCTCGGTCTCGTCGACGTCGACACTGCCCGAGGACTTGTCGTTGCGCCGTGCCTTCAGCTCCTCGATGGAGTCCTCGTTGAGCTCGTCATCGTTCTTGCGTGGTGCGTCGTAATCCGTCGCCATCTGGATCGCCTTTCGCCTCTGCCGTGTGGTCTCGCCGTCGTGAACGCCGCAGCCCCCGATTTTGTGCCCGGCGGTGCCGGGTGGTCGGCGGCGTCGCGCGGATTCTGCCCTATCCACCCCCCTGAACGCGAGGCGGTATGCCGGGGCGCCGCGTCAGGAGGTCAGCGAGAGGTCAGGGAGAGCTCAGGTGAGGGGTTCACGAGAGGTCAGGGAAAGCTCAGGTGGAGCCGGGAGCCAGACCCTGCGAGAGTCGCTCGATCTCCGCCCTGAGCAGGGGCTGGAACCTCGGGCCGCCCGCCACGACCAGGTCCACCGACGGCGGGTCGTCGGCGCCGATCCCGGACGCCGTGCCACCGGCCTCGGTGAGGACCAGGAGCCCGGCGGCGTGGTCCCAGGCATGGGTGCCGCGCTCCCAGTAGCCGTCGACCCGGCCCGCCGCGACATGACACAGGTCGAGGGCGGCGGCACCCAGGCGGCGGACGTCGCGGACCCGCGGGAGCAGGTCGGCGACGATCGCCGACTGCCCCCGCCGCAGCTCGCGGTCGTAGGCGAACCCGGTCGCGAGCAGGGCGGCGGCCAGGTCCTCGGGGTCGTTGACGTGCAGCGGCAGCGTGCCGCCGCGCGACTCGACCACGGCTCCCCCACTGGCCTGGGCGTGGAAGACCTCGTCGGTGCGCGGGTTGACCACGGCACCGGCGACCGGTGCCCAGGCCCCCGGCGTGGTGGGGTCGCCCACGACCACGGCGACGGACACGGCATACGCCGGGAGGTCGTAGAGGTAGTTGACGGTGCCGTCGATCGGGTCCACCACCCAGGACAGGCCGGAGCTGCCCGCGACCAGGCCCTCCTCCTCACCGAGGACGCCGTCGTGCGGGCGCGCGGCGGCGAGGCGCTCGCGCAGGAAGGTCTCGCACCGGGTGTCCATGACGGTGACGACGTCCAGCTCGCTGCTCTTGGTGTGGTCGACGCCGAGGCGGTCGGGGCGTTCGTCGCGGATCATCGCGCCGGCCTCGGCGACGAGCTGCACGGCGAGCTCGCGCAGCTCCACCCGCTCCGGCTCGGGCACCCGCCGCGGGTCGGGCGCTCCCCCCGGCGCCGACATCAGTCGCTCCCGCAGGCGGCGGGCCTGGCGACCCTCAGGTTGGGGCAGCACCCGGGCCGGCAGACGGCAGGTCGCGGCTCCTCGCCCGGCCAGGTCGGCGTGGCGACCTCCTCGCCGCGCGCCTGCGCGCCCCGCTCGACCGCGAGGTCGACCAGACCCATGACGAACTCGGTGTCGGTGCCGACGGTGGGCACGCGGAGCAGGTCGAGGCCGAGCTCGTCGGCGGTCTCCCGCGCCTCGGTGTCGAGGTCGAAGACGACCTCCATGTGGTCGGAGACGAAGCCGATGGGAGCCAGGACGACGTGCTGGACGCCCCGCTCGGCGAGCTGCCGCAGGTGGTCGTTGACGTCGGGCTCGAGCCAGGGCTGGCTCGGGGGCCCGGAGCGGGAGCAGTAGGTGAGGTCGTGCCCCACCTCCTCGCCGAGCGTGGCGGCCAGCTCGCGCGTGATCGCGGCCGCCAGCTCTCGGTGCTGGGCGGAGTAGAGGTTGCCCTCGTCGTCGCCGGGCCCGGAGGTGTCGTCCATCGAGATCGGGAGGGAGTGGGTGACGAAGACGAGGTGCGGCACCACGCCGGTGCGCTCGTGCATCTGGCGGGCCGCCTCGCCCACGATGCGGGCGTTGGCGCCGGAGAAGCCAGGGTGGTTCCAGTACTGCCGCACCTTGTCGACGTGCACCTGCCGGCCTTCGTCGGCCAGCTCCTGCTGCGCCGCGGCGATGTCCTCGCGGTACTGCCGGCACGAGGAGTAGCAGGAGTAGGCGCTGGTCGTGATCGACAGCAGCCGGGTCATCCCCTCCTGATAGGCCTCGCGGAAGGCGTCGGCGAGGAAGGGCTCGGAGTTGCGGTTGCCGAAGAACACCGGGAGCGGGATCTCCCGCCGGTCGAGCTCGGCGCGCAGCGCCTCGATGAGCGCGCGGTTCTGGTCGTTGATCGGGCTCTTCCCGCCGAAGTGCAGGTAGTGCTCGGCGACCTCCTCGAGCCGCTCGTCGGGGATGCCACGGCCTGCGGTGACGCGCCGCAGGAAGGGCATCACCTCCTCCGGGCCCTCCGGTCCCCCGAAGCTCGTGAGGACGATGGCCTGGTAGGGGTAGAGGTCGTGGTCGCTCGACTCCGAGAGCACCTCCTCGAGCTCGGCCACCACCTCCTCCTCGGCGTCGCCGATGGCGCCTCCGGCGGCGTCGGGGCCAGGCTGGCTCACGGTCGGGTCGGGCTCGGTCGGATCGGCGATGGGGTTGCTCATGAGGCTTCTCCTCTGGACGGTGATGTGGGCACAGGTGCGTGCAGGTCGAAGACGATGGCGGCCACGCGGATGCCCAGGACGAGCAGCGTGGTGAGCCAGATGGCGAGGTAGGACAGGACGCCGAGCTCGGCCGCGACCACGACGATCGCCGCCCCGAGGAGCGCGGGCACGGCATACAGCTCGCGGCGGAGCACCTCGGGCACCTGCCCGACGAGGACGTCGCGGATGACGCCGCCGCCGACGGCGGTGATGCCGCCGACGAAGATCGCGGCCAGCGGCGGGGCGCCGAGCAGCACCGCCTTGAGCGCTCCCGCGACGGCGAAGGTGGCCAGGCCGACCGCGTCGAGGTATTTCACCGCCTGGCTGATGCGGTGCAGCCGCAGCTTGGGCCGGTGCCGGGAGAGGTCGACGAAGAGCCCGTAGAAGGCGAAGACGACCAGACCCGCCGCGAGGACGGTCACGACGTACCAGGGGTTGCTGATGCCGTCGGGCGGGACGTCGCCGAGGAAGACGTCGCGGATGATGCCGCCGCCCAGGCCGCTCACCCAGGCGAGGACCGCGACGCCGAAGAGGTCAAGGCGGGCGCGGACGGCGACCAGGCCGCCGGAAAGGGCGAAGACGAAGATGCCCACGATGTCCAGCGCGAGACGGACATCAGCGGAGGCGGCGATCATGGCGGGTCCAGCGTATCCGGCGGCTCGTGGCGGCGTGCCCTCCCGCCCAGGGCGAGGCGCGGGTGGCACAGTGGTGAACCATGCAGCAGCTCCAGTTCGTCGAGCTCGACGAGGGTGGTCGCCTGGTCCTCACCGGCGACGACGGCACGCAGTATGCCGTGCGCGTCGACGACCGTCTGCGCGCCGCGCTGCGCCCGCGGCCAGGCGCGGCGAAGGGAGGCGTCGGTGGCCCCGCCGCGACGGTGAGCCCGCGCGACGTGCAGGCGATGATCCGGGCCGGGCAGCCCGCCGAGGACGTCGCCGCCTCCACCGGCTGGGACCTCGAACGGGTGCGTCGCTTCGAGGGGCCCGTGCTGGCCGAGCGCGAGCACGTGGTGGGGCTGGCGCAGCGCTCGCCGGTGCGCGCCAGCGGTCGCACCGACGGATCACACACGCTCGACCGCCGCGTGCGGGAGCGGCTGCAGAGCCGGGGCGTCGACCTCACCGCCGTGTCCTGGGACGCCGCGCGGGGCGAGGCGCACGGGCCGTGGACCGTCATCGTCGCCTTCGGCGCCGGTGGCCGTGAGCGGCGGGGAGCGTGGCACTACGACGTGCGCTCGCGCCTGCTGGAGGCGCTGGACGACGAGGCCCGGTGGCTCAGCGAGGACGAGCAGGCCCTTCCCGGAGGCCTGGAGGGGCACCCGCTGCTCGGCGCCTCCCACGGGGAGGACGAGGCGGCCGCCGATCTCATGGCGACGATGCGGGAGCGGCGGCAGCGTCGCGGTCGGCGCTCTCAGGTGACGCGCAAGACCGAGGACGACCCGGGCCACGTGCCCGGCCAGCAGGCGATGCCCGAGGAGGTCCTGCCGCTGGAGGACCTGCCCTACGACCCGGACACGATGGGCGATCCGCCCGCGGCGCACCCGCGAGGCTCCGCCACCGAGTCCGTGGCGCCGGTCGGGTCGCCGGAGGATGCCGAGGAGTCGGCCGGGGCCGGGCAGCCCACGACCGACGGGGGCGCCGACGACGACCGCGCGCCCGAGGCGACGGAGTCCGACGGCGCCGAGGCCCAGCCGCGGCCGGAGCCGCCCTCGCCCGAGGAGGCGCAGCGTGCCGTCGGGCGGGGCAAGGGCCGGGCCCGCAAGCGGCGTGGCCTCCGGCTCCCCGTGGCCGCGGCGACGGACACTGCGGAGGACGCGCACGAGCCGGAGGGCACCTTCGCGCGCACCCGGCACGACCCGCAGGAGGTCACCTTCGACGAGTTCTTCGGGACCGGTGAGGACGAGGACGAGGGCTACCACGAGCCCGGCTACGTCGACTACGTCGAGCCCGAGGACGAGCCAGACATGGTCGGCAGCGAGTCTCCAGTGGCAGAGGCGGCGTCAGAAGGGCAGCTGGCCTCGGCCGACGCAGATCCGCAGTCCCACGACGTCGAGGAGGGAGACGGGCCGTCCGAGGACGCGGACGACCCCGCGATCGCGGCCGGGGACGAGGCCGAAGCAGCTCCCGCGCCGGCACCCGGGGACGCGTCAGGCGAGGACGAGGGCGCCCCCGTCGACGGCGACGACGCGGCAGCCGAGCCCGAGGACGCGCCCGCCGACGAGGCAGGCTCGCCCGAGGACGCGCCCGCCGACGAGGCAGGCCAAGGCCAGCAGCCGACGGGCGACGAGTCCGGCGAACAGCAGCGGTCCGGCCGTAAGGGGCGCACCAGCGTCCCCAGCTGGGACGACATCATGTTCGGCTCCCGCGACCGCCAGTGAGACCGACTGGCCGCGCGATATGCCTTGACTGGCCGCGCGATATGCCGTGACTGGCCGCGCCATATGCCGTGACCGGCCGCGCGATATGCCGTGACCGGCCGCGCACTATGCCGTGACTGGCCGCGCAGTATGCCGTGACTGGCCGCGCGGTGTGCTGCGACCGAGGGAGTATGCCGCGCTGGCCCGTCAGATCTCTGGCGTGGGGAGCGGGCAGAGGTCGAGGTCGAAGGGCAGGGTGTCCGGCGAGAGCGACGCCGCACGGGCCGCGGCCGAACTCATGCGGCGCATGTAGTGACGCCGGCAGAGCACCTCATACTCCACGACCGGTGCGTGCCTCGCCGGGCCCGGCTCACCGACCTCGGCATCCTCGCCCTCCTCGGGCCCTCCGACGTCACCGACGACGACCTGCTCTCCCTCCACGACCATCGCACCGTCGACGACGCGCGCGTTGACGGTGGCCGGCTTGCCGCACCAGCACAGCGCCTGCACCTGCAGCTGCTGCGTCCGATCGGCGAGCTCGATGAGGCGCTGGGAGCCCGGGAAGAGGGCGGTGCGGAAATCCGCGGTGATGCCGAAGGCATACACGTCGATCCCCATCTCGTCGACGAGTCGGGCGAGCTGCTCGATCTGCTCGGGACGGTAGAACTGCGCCTCGTCGCAGATGAGGTAGTCGATGCGACGGCCGTTGGTGCGCTGGTCGGCGACGAGGTCCCAGAAGTCCAGGTCGTCGCCGACCTCGAGCGCACCCTTGGTCAGCCCCAACCGGGAGGAGAGGACCGCCTCGCCCGAGCGGTCGTGCTGCGTGAAGAGCAACCCCGCGCGCCCACGCTGGGCGTGCGTGTGGTCCATCTGGAGAGCCAGGGTCGACTTCCCGCAGTCCATCGTCCCGGTGAAGAACACGAGCTCAGCCACCGCAGCAGTCTACGGACCACCCGACTGGGCGTGGGGCGGGTGGGCGGAGGGCCGACGAGCGGCTACATGGTCGCGATGAGGAGCGGGATCGCCGTCTCGGCGTCGCTGATCGAGCCGTGGTGGCCGCGCAGGGCCAGCACCTGGGATCGCAGCTGGCGTGAGTCGAGCAGGGTCGCCTGGCCGAGCATCGCGACGACGACCTCGCCGATCCGCTCGCGGTATGCCGTCGGGACCGGTCCGAACCACCCCGCCTCGATCGCCTCGTCCCGGGCCAGCACGATCGCGCTCTCCCCCAACTCCTCGCGCCACGTCGCGACGACGTCGTCGGCGGCGCCGGGGCGGCACCAGGCCTGCGGGGCCCGCGGCTCGCCCGCGAGCAGGTCGATCCCCTCCTCCAGCACCGGCTCGTGCGCCAGGTCACGACGCAGCGCGTGCGGTGCCTCGATCATCCCGTGGTCGGCGGTGACGACGACGACGGTGTCCTCCGGCAGCCGGTCGACGAGCGCGGCCACCCAGCCGTCGAGCGCCTCGACCGCCTCGCCCCACTCCAGCGAGTCCGGACCGTGGACGTGGCCGGCCTTGTCGATCTCGTCCCAGTAGGCATACACGAGCGCGCGGCCCCGACGCCCCGCCTGCGCGACGCCCTGCAGCACGCCGAGGGTCCGCTCGACATGACTGGTCGCGTCGAGGAAGCCGCCGCCCCGCAGCGAGGCGCGGGTCAGCCCGGACCCGGCATACCGCGGCCAGGACACCGTGCTCGTGGCGACATCGCGGCGCGCGGCATGCTGCAGCAGCGTGGGCAGGGGCTGGTGCGACCCGGGGTCCGGGCCGTCCTGCCAGGCGAGGTGGTTGAAGAGTCTGCCGCGGAAGTTGGTCTGCCACCCCACGATCCCGTGCTCCCCGACGGCGCGGCCGGTGCCCAGACTCGTGAGCGAGGACGCGGTCGTCGAGGGGAAGCCGCAGGCACAGCTGCCCGCCCCGTCCGGTGTCGCCCACCCGCGCAACGTGCGGGCGTGACCGCTGCGCCGCTCCAGCTGCCGGGCGCCGAGCCCGTCAGCGAGGACCACGACCACCGCGCGCGTCTCGGGGAGCGACCAGTCTGCCGGCGCGACGCCCTCCGGCAGGTCGGCCACCCCGAGTGCGGCGAGCGCAGCCGGAAGCACCGAGGCCAGTCCGGTGCCCGGCTCGGGTGGCTGGTATGCCGCCGCGGCCGCGGCCACGACGGCGTCGCCCGGCACGCCGCCCGGTCGCGCGGGGTCGCTGCTCAGTCCCGTGTCCGAGGACGGCACGAGCTCAGTGCCCCAGGCGCGCCGACAGCTCGCTGGCGAAGGCCAGCGCCTGCTCCAGCCGCTCGACTCCGTCGGTGTCGGCCGCCACCCGCAGCGAGATGTCGTCGCTGGAGACGGTGCCCTCGTAGCCGTGGTCTCCCTCGCACTGCGGGTCCTCGCACACGGCCGGGAGCAGGTCGACGCGCGACACCGCACCCCACCCGAGCGTGAGGGTGATGGCCCGCCCCGCCAGCCCACCGTCATACGTCTCCGGGTCCGGCACGACGTGCGTCAACATGACCCCGCGCACCGCCCGCAGCGGCACGGTCTCACTCGTGGCGGTGGCCATCCGCTGCCGCTCCGGACCCTCGTGGTCGTCGGCGTGCGCGATGACGAGCCGCCGGTCGGTGACGACGAGGACGGTCAGGTGGTTGCGGACGGCCAGCTCGTCGAAGGTCGTCTCCGCGTGCACCAGGTGGGTCACCACCTGGTCGCGCCCGACCGCCGTGGCGACGACGTCGTGGACCACGGCCGGCAGGTAGCCCGCCGCCTCGATGTCCTGAAGCAGCGAGTCGGGCAGCGGAGACGTCACACGGCGGGGCATGGGGTCATCGTCTCAGACCTCCGACAGCAGTGCCCGCCGCTCGGCGTCCGCCCGCGTCGGGGCCGGCGCCACCCGGATCGTCGCCCCGAGCACGTCGACGCCGTCCTGGTGCGCCATGACGGGATTCAGCCGCAGGTGCGCGAGCTCGGGATGGTCGTCGGCCAGCACGGACACCCGGGCGATCAGGTCGTGCAGGGCACCGTGGTCGACCGGCATCGCGCCGCGGTAGCCGTCGAGCATCGGAGCGGCCTTGATCGAGCCGATCATCTCGGTGATGTCGACGTCGGTCAGCGGCGGGAACCGGTGCGCCTCGTCGCCCAGCAGGTCGATGGGCAGCCCCGCCACGCCGAAACCGACCACCGGGCCGAAGAGCGGGTCCTCCACCGAGTTGACCTCGATGGGGACCCCCGAGGGAGCCATCTGCTGCATCGCGATGCCTTCGGCGCCGAGCGGCGCGAGCAGGGCGTCGAGGTCACGGTATGCCGCACCCACGGCCTTGGGGTGACGCAGCCCGGTGCGGATCCACCCCTGTCCGGGCTGGTGCTGCAGGACCGGCGAGGTGGCCTTGAGGACCACCGTGCCGCGCAGCTCCTGGTAGGCGCGTACCGCCTCGTCGTCGGAGTGGACCGGGACCACGGGCCAGACGGAGATGCCGTAGGCGCCGAGCACCTGCTCGACCTCGGCGCGGGTGAGCTCGGTGCCTCGCGGCGACTGGGCCAGCGCCGCCTCGAGGATCTCTGCGACGGTGGTGCGGCGCAGTCCGTCGGGGCGCACCCGCTCGCCGTGGTCGCGACGCAACCACTCGGCATACCGGGTGGCGGCGGCGAGCGCCCGCACCCCATCCTCGGGCATGGGATAGGTCGGGACCCCCGAGCCCGGCGTGACGCCACGCATACCCAGGAAGGTGGCGACACATGGCTTGTCGTGACCGGCCACGGCCGCGCCGACCGCCTCGACCACCTCCGGGTCGATGTCGGCGACGGGCGGGATGAAGCAGGCGATGAGCGAGTCCACCGCGTCGTCGGCGAGCGCCCCCTCGACGACCTGCTGGAACTCCTCCAGCAGCGCCTCCGCGGAGACCGTCACCGGGCCGTGGGTCACCTCCAGGCCCCGGCTCGAGGCGGCATCGGCCGCGAGCGACCCGAGGGCGTCGTTGTTGCTCACGACCGCGACCCGCTGGCCCCGCGGCAGCGGCTGGTTGGCGACGAGCTGGGCGACGTCGAAGAGCTGGTGCGCGTTGTCGACCCGGATGACGCCGGACTGGCGCAGCATCTGGCCGAAGATCTCCGGGCGCTCCCCCGTAGCGCGGACCCGGTGCCCGAGCGGCACGGCGAACTGACCGACGCCGGACTTCACGACGATGACCGGCTTGCGCATCGCAAGCTCGCGCGCGATCCGGGTGAACTTGCGCGGGTTGCCCATCGTCTCGAGGTAGAGCCCGACCGAGGAGGTCGCGTCGTCGTCCATCCAGTACTGCAGCAGGTCGTTGCCGGAGATGTCGATGCGGTTGCCCGCGGAGGCGAAGGTGGAGATGCCGAGGCCGCGTCGGCGCGCCGAGGCGAGCAGGGCGATGCCGAGCCCGCCAGACTGGCTGAAGAGCCCGAACGTCCCGAACGGCGGCAGCTGGTGAGCCGGGGCGATCGAGGCGTTGAGCCGCGTCTGCGGGTCGTTGTTGATGAGCCCGAAGCTGTTGGGGCCGAGCACCCGCATGCCGTAGTGCCGGGCGCGCACGAGCAGCTCGTGCTGCAGCGCCCGCCCCTCGGGACCGCGCTCGGCGAAGCCCTCGCTCGCGACGACCAGCGCCTTGGCACCGGCGTCGGCGCACTCGTCCACGATGGCCAGGACGTCCTCGGCCGGCACCGCGATCACGGCGAGGTCCACCCCGCCCTCGATGTCGCGGACGGACGCGACGCTGGGGCAGCCGCTGATGAGCGTGCCCGGCTCGGCGCGGCTGTTGACCGCGTGCACGGTGCCGGTGAACCCGCCGGTGAGGATGTCGTCGAAGAAGGCCCGACCGATCGTGCCCTCGCGCCGGCTGACGCCGACGACCGCGACGGACTCCGGGTGGAGGACCGCCCGGACCGAGCGCACCTCGGAGCGGTGCTCGCGGGACAGCCGGACGGCGCGGGAGGCGTCGGTGGGCTCGATGTCGAAGGACACCGCCATGACGCCGTCGTCGAAGGCGTGCGTCACCTCGAAGCCGGCGTCGCGGAAGACCCCGATCATCTTGCGGTTCTGCGGCAGCACGTCGGCGACGAAGCGCGTGACGCCGCCCTCGCGGCCGATGTCGGCCAGGTGCTCGAGGAGCACCGACCCGATGCCGCGGCCCTGGTGGTGGTCGGAGACGTTGAAGGCGACCTCGGCCTCGGTGCCACCTGGCTCCAGGCGGTCGTATCGCCCGATCCCCACGAGGTCGTCGCGGACGAACATCACCAGGGCGACGCGGTCGCTGTAGTCGACGTGGGTGAAGCGGTGGACGTCCTTGTCGGACAGCCGCTTGATCGGCGCGAAGAAGCGCAGGTAGATGGACTCCTCGGACTGCGCCGCATGGAACGCGTGCAGCGCCTCGGTGTCCGACGGGAGGATCGGGCGCACGTGCGCGACCCTGCCGTCGGAGAGCACGACGTCGGCCTCCCACTCGCGTGGATAGCCCGGTGGCACGGGATCGGGCTCGCTCATGGCTCCACTATCCCACCCGGGGCTGACGGTGCCCTGTGCCAGCATCTGTGGGTATGGAGTTTCGCGAGGTGGTGCGTCGGCGCCGGATGGTCCGTGCCTATGACCCGGCGCGTCCGGTGCCGCGCGAGATCATCAGCCGCGCGCTCGGGCACGCGATCCGGGCGCCCAGCGCCGGGTTCTCCCAAGGGTGGGACTTCGTGGTGCTGACGGAGGCCTCCGACCGCCACCGTTTCTGGGCCGCCGCCACCGGGGCCGAGGCGGCCGAGCGCGCCGACTCCTGGCTGCGCGGGGTCCGGAGTGCGCCCTGTCTCATCCTGTGCCTGTCCGACAAGGAGACCTACCTCGACCGCTACGCCGAGCCGGACAAGGGGCAGGCCGACCGCGACGAGGCCGACTGGCCGGTCCCCTACTGGGACGTCGACACCGGCATGGCCGCGTTGCTCCTGCTGCTCACCGCCGTCGACGAGGGGCTCGCCGGGCTCTTGTTCGGGGTGCCTCCGGGACGCCAGGCCGAGACGCTCGCCGCGATGCAGGCACCGGACGACCGGCGCATCGTGGGTGTTGTGGCGATGGGGTACGGCGCGACCGACCGGCGCTCCCCGTCCCTCCGTCGCGGGCGGCGACCGGTGGAGGAGGTGGGTCACGACGGGAGGTTCGGTCGCCCGTGGGAGGAGTGAGGCGCTGCCCGCGGGGCACCGACCGCCAGCGCGCTGAACCGACCACTCACGCGTAGCACTGACCGCACGCGTCGCACTGACCGCCCGCTCGGCACTGACCGGCTGCTCGGCACTGACCGGCCGGGCTGTCTGCGGACCACAGGGTCAGCGCGGTCTGCGGACCGCCGTCAGCGGCTGCGCAGGAGGCCGACGGCGGCCAGGACGGCGAGCACGAGGCCCACGACCAGCAGGATGGCGGACGCTCCGGCGACCACCGCGCTCGTCGGGGCGATGGCCTGAGCGACCGGCCCAGCCAGGACGACGAGGAGCGCCGAGAGCGCCAGCTGCACCTCGGGCGCGTGGCGGACGGGTTCGACCAGGGCGTCCGCGACGGCGCTGCCGTTGCGGTTTCGGTGGGAGGTGCTGGTCGGTTGTGCGGTGGTGCCCATCGTGTGCCCCTGTCCTCGGAGGTGGTGGGACGGCGCCCCCTGCGCGCCGACCTCACCTCCTAGATGTCCAGGGCCCCCCGCAGGTTGCCCAGGACCGGGGATCGTGACCTGATCGTGACCTCCCCCACCGAGCCCATCGCTCGGGCTGCGGGTGGCGGTCCTGGTCGTCGCCTATCGCACGGCCGGATCACCGGGCGACTCACTCAGGGAGCGGCCGAGAGGAAGGCATCGACCTCGTCCGAGCTCGGGGCGGTCGCCGGGCCGCGGCGGGTCACCTTGATCGCTCCGGCCGCGTTGGCCCGGCGGGCCGCCTCGACCAGGTCACGGCCCTGGGCCAGCTCGGCGCACAGGACCCCGGTGTGCGTGTCACCCGCACCGTTGGTGTCGACCGGCTGCTGCGGGAAGCCCGCCACGACCGTCGTCGTCCCGGAGGACCGGACGACGCACCCGCGCGGCCCGTCGCGGACCACCACCAGCGCCTCGTCCGGCAGCCGCCGCGCCACGGCGTCGCACAGCGTCACCAGGTCCGGCGCCCCCTCGCTCGCCCCGCCCTGACCGGCGAATTCGACCACGGCTTGTCGCGCCATGGCAGCAGAACCGGTGGTCGACTTCGACGTCGCCTCATTGTCGACCGTGTCTTTGTGCGCCATGGCAGAAGAATCAGTGATCGACATCGTGGTCAGGTCGCGGGCCTCGGCGGCGTTGGACGTCCAGATCGTCGTGCGCGCCAGCACCCGCTCGACCAGCTCGTCGTCGAAGGTGGAGAACGGCGCACCCGGGTCGAGCACCACCTCGACGCCCTCGGGCAGACTCTCCAGCCAGGCCAGCAGCGGCTCACGGGTCGGCGGCAGGAGGGTGTAGCCGGAGGCGCACACGAGGTCACCCGCCACGGGAGCGCTGGTGGCGAGCGAATCCTCGGTGATCCGCCGCTCGGCCGCGCGGGTGGTGACGAAGGTCCGCTCGGCGCTCGGCTCGACGAGGACGACGCAGACGCCCGTGTCGAGATCGGCGACCGGCGGCGCGCTGACACCCACACCCTCGGCGTCCAGCACCTCGCGCACGAGGTCACCGTTCGGCCCGGTGCCGACCGCGCCCGCCAGCACCGCCTCGGCCCCGCTCCGAGCGGCCGCCACGACGATGGTCACCGAACCCCCGGCATACCTGGTCGCGGAGTCGGCCATGACGTTGCCGCCCCGCTCGGGCAGGTGCCCGACCTCGAGCACGAGGTCGACCATCGCCTGACCGGTGTGGATCACCCTGGGGGTCATGGGACGTAGCGTGCCACGCGGCGGCATACCCTCCCTGCATGAGCACCCGCGCCGTCCTCGAGCCGCTGCCGACGATCCGCCCCTGGGTCGAGGACCTCTACCGGCACCTGCACGCCCACCCCGAGCTGTCGATGGCCGAGCACGAGACCGCGGCGCGCGTCGTGGAGGAGATCCGGGGTATGCCGGGGGCCGGCGACGTCGAGCTCGTCACCGGGATCGCCGGGACCGGGGTCGCGGCGGTGATCCGCAACGGCGACGGGCCGACCGTCCTCGTGCGGGCCGACATGGACGGGCTCCCGGTGGCCGAGGACACCGGGCTGGACTACGCCTCGACCGTCGCGACGACCAACGCCGCCGGCGAGCAGGTGCCCGTCATGCACGCCTGCGGGCACGACACCCACGTGGCCACGCTGCTGGCCTCGCTCCGGCTCATGCTGGAGGGGCGCGACCACTGGGGCGGCACGCTGGTGGCGGTCTTCCAGCCGGCGGAGGAGCAGTTCAACGGCGCGGAGGCGATGGTCGCCGACGGGCTCACCGACCGCCTCCCCCGACCCGACGTGGGGCTGGCCCAGCACGTCCTGCCTGGACCGGCCGGGTCGGTGCAGGTCGCTCCGGGGCCCATCATGGCCAGCTGCGACGACTTCCGGATCACGCTGTGCGGCAGGGGTGGCCATGGCTCGGCCCCGCACCTGGCGATCGACCCGGTGGTCATGGCGTCCTCGCTGGTGCTGCGGCTCCAGACGATCGTCGCGCGGCAGGTCTCGCCACAGGCCACCGCCGTGGTGACGGTCGGCAGGATCGCCGCCGGGACGAAGACCAACATCATCCCGGAGCAGGCGGTCATCGAGGGCACCGTACGCACCTACGACGCAGCGGTCGCGGCGCGCTGCCTGGAGCTCATCGGGCGGACCGCCCGCGCCGAGGCGGACGCCTGGGGCGCTCCCGCACCGCTGGTCGAGACCTTCGACCACCTGCCGGTGACCGACAACTCCCCCGAGGCGACGCAGACCGTGCGGGCAGCGCTCGAGGCGGAGCTGGGCGCCGAGCAGGTGCGGGTCTTCACCCCCGAGATGGGGTCGGAGGACTTCTCCGAGCTGCCGGACGCCTGGGGGACGCCGTACTGCTACTGGGGCTTCGGGGCCTTCGACCCGGCGGCCTGGGCGGCGGCGGAGGAGCGCGGCACTGAGCACGAGGACTTCCCCGACAACCACGCGCCGCAGTTCGCCCCGGTGCTGCAGCCCATGCTCGACACCGGGGTGCGCGCCATGGTGGCGGCTGCGCTCGCCTGGCTGGGCCGCTGACCCGCCGGAGCGGAGCAGACCGCCAGGGTGACGGCATACCTGTGCGGGTGGTGGTGACACAGGCGTTGGTCCGCCCACGCCTGTGTCACAGGCAGGTCACGAGCGGGGGGAGCCCGCGCCTGCACCGCTGTGGAGGTGGGAAGCTGAGATTCTCTCCAACCCTGTCGCGATAGACGGCCAGTTGGTGACGTACGTCGAGCCTGAGAACGACGAGCCGTCCACAGCGCTGCAGCTCGCGGCCATCGATGAGACGTCCGGAGACGAGAGGTGGCGCATCACGAGGGATCTCTCAGGCGCGACGCGGGTCCGTTCCCCTTCGCTTCTCGACGGTCATCTCATCGCCCTCGCTCAAGGCGGCTACGAGGGACCGTGGGTGGACCTCGTCGCCATCGACTCGGCGGGTGTCGAGGTCGTGCGTTCGCTCGAGATCCCTGTGGCGGACCACCAGCTCATGGCGTTGGATCTGGACTCGGGCGAGGAGTTGTGGCGGAGGCGAGGAGCCGGACTATGTGGCGGGGCGACGGACGATGTCTCCCGCATCGTCCTCGTGTGCGAGGGCTCGGGCAATGCGACCGTCGACTACACCACAGGCCTCCTCGCATTTTCTGAGGCGACCAAGGTCAGTGTGGCGGGGGTCGATGAACACACCGGCCAGGAGCTCTGGAGCCGGGACATCACCGGAGAGGACTGGACCGCGAACAGATCATCCGCTGCGACTTCTTGTTCTTCGCCTGCAATGCGAGCGGTGACATTCAGGCCCCGCCGACTGCCCGGGCACTCGATGCCCTGCTCGTCGACACACCACACGACGTGGACATCGTGACGGATCCGCACGGCATCAGCCGCTTCCCCTGAGCGCCCGGACGGGACCGCGGTCGCACAGGTGGTCTGACTCACCGGTTCGGGTCTGTCAGAGCCACGGCATAGCCTTCACTCGTGAGCATTCCCGTGGGGTCCCCGTGACCATCATCGAGGCGCACGAGCTGCGCAAGACCTACCACCCCCGCTCGGGCGACGTGCACGCCCTGGACGGGCTCTCGCTCGCCGTGCCGGAAGGCACTGTCAAGGGGCTGCTCGGGCCCAACGGCGCCGGCAAGACCACGACCGTCAAGGTCCTCAACACGCTGCTGCGCCCCGACTCCGGCACCGCGACGGTCGCCGGTATCGACGTGCTGGCCGACCCCGAGGGGGTGCGTCGGGTGATCGGCGCCAGCGGGCAGTATGCCGCGGTCGACGAGCACCTGACCGGGCGGGAGAACCTCGAGATGGTGGGGCGGCTCTACCACCTCGGCTCCTCGCGCTCCAAGGCCCGCGCGGTCGAGCTGCTGGAGCAGTTCGACCTGGTGGACGCCGCCGACCGGCCGGTCAAGGGCTTCTCGGGCGGCATGCGGCGGCGCATCGACCTCGCCTGCGCCCTGGTCAACAACCCGCAGATCCTCTTCCTCGACGAGCCCACCACCGGGCTGGACCCCCGCAGCCGGCTCGGGCTGTGGGAGGTCATCAAGGACCTCGTCGGGCAGGGCACGACGGTGCTCCTCACGACCCAGTACCTCGAGGAGGCCGACTACCTGGCCGACGACATCAGCGTGATCGACCACGGGCAGGTCATCGCCGAGGGCACCGCGGACGAGCTCAAGGCCCAGGTCGGCGGGCATCGCGTCGTCGTCACCCTGGTGGACGCCGCCCAGGGCCCCACCGCACGCGAGGTGCTCACCCGGCTCGGCGCCGACGAGGTGCAGTCCGACGCCGCGGGACGCACCCTGTCGGTGCCCGTCTCCGGCGGACCCGAGACCCTGCAGCGCGTGCTGGGCGCCTTGGGTGAGGCCGGGGTGCAGCTGCACGACGCCGGCATGCGGCGCCCCACCCTCGACGACGTCTTCCTGGCCCTCACCGGGCGGGAGCACGCCGACGAGACCGAGACCGAGGAGGTCGCATGACCCCCCAGACGACTGCCCGGCCCTCCCGCAGCGTCGAGGGCGCGGGTGGATCGGGTCTGGCCCAGTGGGCGAGCGACGTCCGCACCGTCACCTGGCGCAACCTCATCAAGTTTCGTCGCAACCCCGAGATCCTGCTCTTCGCGGTGCTGCAGCCGATCATGTTCGTGCTGCTCTTCTCGCAGGTCTACGGCGGCTCGATCCAGATCGAGGGCGGCGACTACACCAACTACCTCATGGCCGGCATCTTCGGGCAGACGGTGCTCTTCGGGTCGACGTTCTCCGGCTTCCAGATGGCGCAGGACCTCAAGGACGGCATCATCGACCGGTTCCGCACGTTGCCGATGCACGACTCGTCGGTGCTCTTCGGCCGGACCAACGCCGATCTCGTGCTCAACGCCATCTCGATGGTCATCATGATGCTGAGCGGGATGGCCGTCGGGTGGCGGTTCACCGACGGGTGGGTGCGTTTCCTCGCCGGCGTCGCGATCCTGCTGCTCTTCAGCTATGCCTTCAGCTGGGTCATGGTGCTGCTCGGGATCATCGTGCCGACGCCAGAGGTGATCAACAACGCGTCGTTCATGATCCTCTTCCCGCTGACCTTCATCTCCAACGCCTTCGTGCAGTCATCCAACCTGCCCTCGGTGCTGGAGACGATCGCCAACTGGAACCCGATCTCCGCCCTCGTCCAGGCGGCCCGGGAGCTCTTCGGCAACGCCGGTTCGGCGCCCACACCGGACACCTGGCCGATGCAGAACCCCGTCATCACGGTCCTCACCGGCTCGGTGCTGCTGCTCGTGATCTTCATCCCGCTGGCGGTCAACCGCTTCCGGCAGGCGTCCTCCCGCTGACCCGGGCGCGCGGAGGTCGTCACCGGTCCGCCCGTCGGCGTGGGCCGGTGACGGCTACTGCGCGGTCCAGCCGCCGTCCATCGTGTATGACGTGCCCGTCACCATGCCGGCGTCGTCCGAGATGAGGAAGGCCACCAGCGCGGCGACCTCCTCCGGCTCGACCAGCCGCTTGACGGGTGAGCGGGTCAGCATGATCTGCTCGACAACCTCATCCTCGCCGATGCCGTGCGTCGCGGCCTGGTCGGCGATCTGCGCCTCCACCAGCGGCGTCCGCACGTAGCCGGGGTTGACGCAGACCGAGGTGACGCCGTGCTCGGCCCCCTCCAGCGCGATGACCTTCGACAGCCCCTCGAGCCCGTGCTTGGCCGACACGTAGGCCGACTTGAACGCCGAGGCCCGCAGCCCGTGAGCCGAGCTGATGTTGAGGATCCGCCCCCAGCCCTGGGCATACATGTGCGGCAGCGCCGCCCGCGCCAGCAGGAAGGGCGCCTCCAGCATGAGCCGGTGGATGAGCCGGAAGTCGTCGGGGACGAACTCGTGCACCGGGGCAACCCGCTGGATCCCCGCGTTGTTGACGAGCACGTCGCACTCGAGGGTCAGCTCCTCGAGGGCACCGGTGTCCGAGAGGTCGCAGACCCAGGCCTCGCCCCCGACGTCGCCAGCGACCCGCTCGGCCGCCTCGGCATCCCGGTCGGCCACGATGACGCGGTGCCCGTCGCGGGCGGCCCGCCGGGCGACGGCTTCACCGATCCCGCTGGCCCCACCCGTCACCAGCACGGTTCGCGTCGTCATGACTCACGTCCTCTCGGTCGGCGGCGGCAACCTGGGCGTCGCCAGCCGTCCGACCAGCATCCTCACCCGCCACATCGGCGCTGTCCATGTGACGCACGCCCATCTCCACCGCGTCAATTGTGTGCTTTGGCCACATAGGAGCAGGTGCCCGGCCCACCTACTGTCGGTGCCCATGAGCGACGACGCCCGCACCGGGACGCGCACGGTGGCGCTGTCCGCCCGGGGCCTCACCAAGGACTTCCGCGGCTTCCGCGCCGTGAGCTCCGTCGACCTGGAGGTCGTGGAGGGTGAGGTGCATGCCCTTGTCGGCCCCAACGGCGCCGGCAAGACGACGCTGTTCAACCTGCTCACCGGCTACCTCAAGCCGACCGAGGGCACCATCACGGTGCACGGCAAGGACATCACCGGCCAGGAGCCCGAGGACATCGCCCACCTGGGCGTCGCCCGCTCCTTCCAGATCACGAGCCTCTTCGACAACCTCTCCCCCCGCGAGCACGTGGAGCTGGCGCTGCAGGGCATGGCCGGGGGCGGCATGCGGTTCTGGCGCTCCGACCGGTTGCTGGCGCAGTACCGCGACCAGGCCGACCACCTGCTCGAGCAGGTGGGGCTCACCGGCCTGGCCGACCGGCACGCGGGCGAGCTGGCCTACGGCCAGAAGCGCGCCCTCGAGATGGCCCTGGTCCTGGCCATGGACCCGCAGGTGCTGCTCCTCGACGAGCCCACGGCTGGCATGGGACGCGAGGACGTCGACCGGACCATCGCCCTCGTGCGTCAGATCGCCTCCGGCCGCACGGTCGTCTTCGTCGACCACAACATGCACGTCGTCGGCAGCCTCGCCGATCACGTCACCGTGCTCATGGCCGGTGAGGTCCTGGCGCGTGGCACCTACGACGAGGTCCGGAACGACGACCGGGTCATCAGCGCCTACCTCGGGGAGGAGAGCCATGCCTGAGTCGATGCTCGAGGTCAGCGGCCTCTCCGCGTTCTACGGCGACGCCCAGGCGCTGCGCGACGTCGACCTGCGCGTCGGCGAGGGCGAGGTCGTCACCCTGGTCGGCCGCAACGGCGCCGGGAAGACCACGCTGCTGCGCTCGATCATGGGACTGCACCGGGACATCCGGGGCACCGTGAGCCTCGCGGGCACCGACATCACCAAGGCGCACCCGCACCAACGGGCCCGCCGGGGGCTGGGCTGGGTGCAGGACGACCGCGGCGTGTATGCCTCGCTCTCGGTGGAGGAGAACCTCACCCTTCCCCCGGTCGTGGACCGGGAGAGCGCCTGGGACCTGGATCGGGTCTACGACGCCTTCGGCGTCCTGGCCGACCGTCGCCGCGCGCCCGGCACCACCCTCTCGGGCGGCGAGCAGCAGATGCTCGCCATCGCCCGCGTCCTGCGCACCGGCGCCCGCGTGCTGCTCCTCGACGAGCCCACCGAGGGGCTGGCCCCGGTCATCGTCCAGCGGATCAGGGAGATCCTGCTGGAGGTCAAGGAGCAGGGCACCACGGTGCTGCTCGTCGAGCAGAACGTGAAGTTCGCGGCCACCGTGGCCGACCGGCACTACGTCCTCGCCGAGGGCGCGGTCGCGGCCGACCTCGACAACGAGGAGTTCACCACGCGACAGGGTGAGCTGCTCGAGTACCTCGGTATGTGACGGCATACCTTGATCCACCCACCTCGCACCAGCACTCAAGGGAGAGACGCATGAAGAGCACAAGACGCGCCACCGTGGCGGCCATGGCCGCCGGGACGCTCACCCTCACCGCCTGTGGTCAGGGCGGACCGGGCGGAGGTGAGGGCGAGTTCAGCGACGGCAAGGTCGTCCTGGCCGTCCTCAACGACGCCAGCGGTGTCTACAAGGACCTGTCCGGACCCAACTCGGTGGTCGCCGTGGAGATGGCGGTCGCCGACTATCAGGAGAAGTATGGCGACGACGCCGTCGTCGAGGAGATCGAGGTCGTCTCCGCCGACCACCAGAACAAGCCCGACGTGGCCAACACCGAGGCCCAGCAGCTCTACGACCGGGAGGGCGCCGACGTCATCCTCGACGTGCCCACGAGCTCGGCCGCGCTGGCCGTCTCCACCCAGGCCGAGGCCAAGCAGAAGCTGCACCTCAACGTCACCGCCGGCACCACCGCGCTGACGAACGACCAGTGCAACAAGTACACCTTCCACTGGGCCTACGACACCTACATGCTGGCCAACGCGACCGGCACCACCATCACCGAGAACGGCGGTGCGGACTGGCAGATCATCTACCCGGACTACGCCTTCGGGCAGGACATGGACGCCTCCTTCACCAACGCCATCGAGGGCGCCGGAGGCACGATCGGTGACCACATCGCCACGCCGTTCCCGAACGACAACTTCTCCACCTTCCTCACCAAGGCGGCGAGCGCCGAGCCGGACGTCATCGGCACCATGCAGGCCGGCGGCGACCTCATCAACCTGGTCAAGCAGTTCAACGAGGGCGGCTACGCCGCGGACGGCATCAGCCTGGCCGTCGGCCTGATGTTCATCACCGACATCCACTCCCTCGGGGTCGAGGCCTTCGAGGGCGTGCAGTTCGCCGACGCGTGGTACTGGAACTACGACGAGCAGAACCGCGAGTGGGCCGATCGCTTCATGGAGGAGACCGACACCCGGCCCTCCTTCGCCCACGCCGGCAGCTACTCGGCGGCGCTGCAGTACCTCGAGGCCATCCAGGCCGAGGGCACCGACGACACCGACACCATCATCGGCAACCTCGAGGGCAAGGAGGTCAACGACGTCTTCCTGCGCAACGGCACGATCCGCGCCGAGGACCACCGGGTCATCCACGACGTCTACCTGGCCGAGGTCAAGGCCCCCGACGCCGTGAGCGAGGACTGGGACTACGAGGAGATCATCTCCACGATCCCGGCGGAGGAGGCCTTCATGCCGCTGGAGGAGTCCTCCTGCGAGATGGGCGAGTAGCCCTCCCCGGCCCCGTCAGTCATCCTCCCCGGGGCGGTCGGCACCGACCGCCCCGGGATCGCCCCCCGCCCGAGGAGAGGCATGTACGAGTTCCTGCAGTACACGATCCAGGGCCTGGCCGCCGGCAGCTTCTACGCGCTGGCCGCGCTCGGGCTCGCGATCATCTTCGGCGTCCTCGGCGTCGTCAACTTCGCCCACGGCGCCTGCTACATGCTCGGCGCGGTCACCGCGGCGGTGCTCCTCGACCTGGTCGGGATGAACTTCTGGGTGGCCCTCGTCGTGGTGCCGATCCTCATGTTCCTCTTCGGGGTCGTCATCGAGCGGCTGCTGGTGAGCCGGCTGGCCCAGCTCGACCCGCTCTACAACTTCCTCCTGACCTTCGGCCTCACGCTGCTGCTCGTCGACCTGGTCAAGCGCCAGTACGGCGTCTCCGGCCTGCCCTACGAACGCCCCGACGTCCTCACCGGAGTGTTCTACCTCGGTGACATCCGGCTCCCCGTCTACCACCTGTTCGTGCTGGCCTTCTCGCTGCTGGTGTGCGCCGGTGTCTGGCTGCTCATGACCCGCACCCGCATCGGCATGATCGTGCGCGCCTCCACGGAGCGGGCCGAGCTGACCCGCGCGCTGGGCATCGACGTCAACCGCTGGGTGGCCCCCGTCTTCGGCTTCGGCATCGCGCTGGCCGGACTGGCCGGGGTGCTGGCCGCGCCGTTCCGGGCGATCACGGCCGACATGGGCTCCAGCTTCATCATCATCCTCTTTGCGGTCGTCGTCATCGGCGGCCTCGGGTCGATCGTCGGCGCGGTCGTCGCCGGCTTCCTCGTCGGGCTGGTCGAGGCCTTTGGGCAGGCCTACGCGCCCGCGCTGTCCCAGATCGTCATCTTCGTCCTCATGGCCCTGGTGATCCTCATCCGGCCGGCCGGACTCTTCGGACGGGAGGAGAACGCATGAGCTCGCTCACCGCTCGCCTGGACGCCCCGGTGCTGGGCCGCCCGCTGCGCAGCTGGCTGCTGCTGGCCGTGGGGCTCGCGCTCGCCCTGTCGCTCCCCTGGTTCATCTATCCGCCCATCGCCATGGACGTCGCCTGCTGGGCGCTGTTCGCGATGGCACTCGACCTGCTGCTCGGCTACGGCGGGCTGCTGTCCTTCGGGCACGCCGCGTTCTGGGGCGGCTCGGCCTACGTCGCCGGCATCGTGGCCATCGAGCTGGGGGTGCCCTTCCCCGTCGCGGCGCTGGCCGGCGCGCTCTTTGCGATGGCCTTGGCGCTGCCCATCGGTCTGCTGACCGTGCGACGCAGCGGCATCTACTTCGCCATGGTCACGCTGGCCTTCGCGCAGATGCTCTTCTTCATCGTCAACCAGTGGCGTGGCGTCACCGGCGGGGAGAACGGCCTGCAGGGCGTTCCGCGCACGTTCTTCGGGATTGAGGCGGTCGAGACCGACGCCTTCTGGTTCTACTACGCGGCACTCCCCCTCGTGCTGCTGGGTATGTGGTGCGCCTGGCGGGTGGTCCACTCGCCGTTCGGTCGGGTCCTGGTGGCGACCCGCGACAACCCGGCCCGGGCCCGGGCGCTGGGCTACGACGTGGAGCGCTATCGCGTCATGGTCTTCGTGCTCTCCGCCGGCCTGGCTGGCCTGGCCGGCGGCCTCTTCGCCATCAGCCACGGCTTCGTGTCGCTGCAGGAGGTGTCCTGGCAGACGTCGGGCAAGGTCGTGCTCATCACCGTCCTGGGCGGCATCGGCACCCTGTGGGGCGCCATCATCGGTGCCCTCATCATCGTGCTGCTCGAGGACCAGCTCGCCAGCTCCGGCTTCGACGGCATCGGCATCATCACCGGCTCGGTCTTCATCATCGTGGTCCTGCTCTTCCGGCGGGGCGTCTGGGGCACGGTCGTCGACCTGCTGGCCCGACGCCGGGGCCGCTCCCCCGAGGACCGGCCCGAGGACGACCACCCCGATGACACGCTCGGCGCCGACGACGGGGAGCACGCTCCCGCCGGCCGCGGCTGACTGGGCCGTTCCTCGTGCCACAGGCGTGCGCGGGGGAACGCCCGGGATGCACGGACCTGCACCACCAGACGTCCAGGGGTGACTAGTCGGCGAGAATCCGCCGCAGCCGGAGGGCCAGCCCCAGCTCGAGCAGCCGCTCCGGCTCCTGCCACCGCTCCCCCAGGAGCCGGCCCACGCGGTCCAGCCGCTGGGTGACGGTGTTGGGGTGCACGTGCAGCTCTTCCCCGGTGCGGGCCAGGTGTCGGTCCTGGGCCAGCCACACCTCCAGGGTGTGGGCCAGGGCCGTGCCGCGCTCGGCGTCGTAGTCGAGCACCGGACCGAGCCGGTCGCGCACGTGCTCGCGCGGGTCCCCCTTGCCCAGGAGCAGGCCGACGAAGCCCAGGGTCGCGCTGTCGGCGACGTCACCGCGCCGGCCGAGGGAGAGCAGCGCGTCGAGGCAGCGGGTGGCCTCGGCATACCCGTCGCGGACCCCGTCCACCCCGGTGACCGGTCCGGCGGCGCCGACCGTCGGGCGCGACCGTCCCACGGCGACTCGACCGGGACCGGGGCCCGCCTGCGCTCCCCGGTCACCGACCAGCTGCCGGCCGGTCTGCACCGGGTCGCGGTCGGCGACCACGAGGACCAACCGGTCCCCGACCTCCGACAGCAGACCCGAGGCGCCGGCCGCGAGGTCGCCGCAGGCCTGGCGCAGCTGTGCGTCGGCGCCCTCCACGACGAGCACCGCCAGCGGTCGCGTCAGGTCGGCCCCCAGCACGCTGGCACGGGCGCTGAGCGATCCGGTGCCGGACCGGCCCAGGAGCAGGTCGACCAGCAGGTCGCCGCGCAGCCGGGTCTCCGTCTCGGACGTGCTGCGCTGCACCACCATGAGCAGCGCGGCCGTCGACGCGGCCCGCTCCAGGATGCGCCGGGAGACGTCGTCGACCTCCGTCCGCACGACGACGGCCGCGAGCGGGGCGCCGCCGGCCCAGACCGGGGCGATGCTGACGCCGCCCGCCACGTGCGCACGGTTGTCGTCCAGCGAACGGCGTACCCGCGCCTCCTCCGCCTCCGACAACGGCGGGGCGCCGCCGGCGGCAAGGGTCGTGCCCCGGGCGTCCACGATGAGCACCGGCTCCTCCAGCACGTCGTGGAGCTCGTCGGCCACGTCCTGCAGCGACCCGCCCTGGAGCACGACCGCGGCGAGCCGGTCGTGGGCGTCGGACGCGCGCTGGGACCCCTCGGCCGCCTGCCGGAGCAGCTCGCTGGTCTGCTGCAGGTCGGCCAGCGCCCGCTGCGTGGCCTCGGTGCGGCGGGCGTTCTCGAGAGCCAGGGCCGCGTGACCGGCGAACGAGCTCAGCAGGTCGACGTCCTCACGGCCGAACGGCCGGGCGTCGTGGTTGGCGGCGTAGAGCACCCCGGTCACGGTGCGCCCCAGGAGCAGCGGGACCCCCAGGATCGCCGTGAGTCCCTCGCTGCGGACCGCGCTGTCCACGCTGGTGGTGTGCTCGAAGCGGTCGTCGGCGAAGTAGTCGGCCGTGAGGTAGGGCCGGGCCGTCTGGGCGACGAGCCCGCCGATCCCTTCGCCGAAGCCGAGCCGCACCCGGCGGAACTCCTCGGAGTGGATCCCCTCGGTATGCCGCATGTAGGTGTATCCGGCGTCGTGGTCGTTGAACGACAGATAGGACACGTCGCAGCCGAGCAACGAGCGCGCGCGGCGCACGATCGCCGCGAGCACGTCGTCGAGGTCCTTGAGCGCGGACAGGTCCGCGACGGTGTCGTAGAGCGCCCGCAGCTCGGTCTCGCGGCGGCGGCCGAGCTCACGCAGCGACCGGGCCCGCACCGCCAGGTCGTGCAGCCGTTGCGCCTGCTGCCGGTCCGTGTCGTCACTCACGCCCTCGAGGTCGGCGTCGAGACCGGTGACGGGGCGGTCGTCGGCGAGCAGCTCGAGGTAGCGCTCCGCCAGCCGTCCGGTGTCCATGCGGCGACACTGTAGGCGCTGCGCCCGCTCGGGCCCGGCGCCCGTTCAGTGACGGCGATCTCCGCCGGCCCCGAGGGTGCGGACCACGAGCGCCGCGGCGGCGAGGTCCTCCACCGCGGTGCCGACCGAGACGAAGGCCGTGATCTCGTCGGGCGAGCGACGTCCTGGCTCCCGCCCGGTCACGAGGTCGGCGAGCGTGACCCGCACGTCCCGCGCGGTGAGCGTGCCCCGCTCGAGGGGTCCGGTGAGCTCTCCTGCGGTATGCCGTGCCTCGGGGACGTCGACGACCACCCGGGCGGCCGTCATCAGGGCCTCGTCGGCCTCCCGCATCTGCGGGGTGAACGAGCCGACGAGATCGACGTGGGTGCCGGGGCGGACGTCCTCGCCCAGCACGAGGGGCCGGGTCGCCGAGGTGGCGGTCGTGACGACATCCGCGGTGCGCACGGCGGCGCGCAGGTCGCGGGCGACGTCGGCGGCATACCCCTGCGCGCGCAGCTCGTCGACCAGCTCCGCGGCCCGGTCGGGGTCGCGGGCCCACACCCGGGTGAGCCCCACGTCGCGGACCGCGGCGTAGCAGGCCGGCACGGCGGCGGCGACGTTGCCCGCGCCGACGAGCAGGTGCTCGCCGACCTCCTCCGGGGCGAGGTGCTCGGCCGCGAGGGCACTCGCCGCAGCGGTGCGCCACCGGGTGAGCTCGGTGCCGTCGAGGACCGCTGCGGGGGCGCCGGTCGCCTCGTCGAGAAGGACGTAGGTGCCGTGGATGGCGGGCAGTCCGTGGGCGCCGTTCGCCGGGTGGTGGGTGGCCACCTTGACCCCCAGCCAGCCGTCCAGGCCCCAGGCGGGCTTGAGCAGCAGCGTCGCCTCCGGGTCCTGGCCCAGCGGCTGGAGCGCGCGGTCGGGGACCGTCACGTCCGCTGCCCGGAAGGCGTCACCCAGCGCGGCCACCAGCGCCGGCGGGTCGAGACCGGCCCGCACCGCCTCCGCGTCGAGCATTCGCATCAGACCGGAGCCCGCTCCCCCGCGAGCCAGACCGAGCGGACCCGGTCGCTCAGGCCGGTGAGATCGTCATACCCACCGTCGAGCACGACGACGTCGGCGACCTTGCCCGGCTCGAGCGTGCCGTGCTCCTCGTCGACCCCTAGCAGCTCGGCGGCCACCTGGGTCGTCGCGTGCCAGGCCTGCACCTCGCTCATGCCCAGATCGCGCATGATCGCCAGCTCGTCGAGGTTGGTGCCGTGGACCCCCACGCCGGAGTCGGTGCCCATCGCGACCTTCACTCCCGCCGCGATCGCCCGCCGGACCGAGTCGTCGTGCGCCTCGGACACCATGCGCGCCTTGGCGACGACGGCGTCTGGCAGGGGCTCGCCAGCGTCGGCCTGGGCGAGCACCGCGCGGGGCGCGAGGAGGGTGGGGACCAGCCAGGTGCCACGCTCCAGCATCATCTCGATCGCCTCGTCGTCGAGGTAGATCCCGTGCTCGATCGAGCGAATACCCCCACGGATCGCGGTCTTGATCCCCTCGGTGGCCTGGGCGTGCGCCATGACGTGCAGCCCCGCGGCGGTGGCCTCCGTCACCAGCGCCTCGACCTCGTCGTCGCGTAGGTGTCCGTGCAGAGGGTTGCTGCGGGGTGAGAGCACGCCGCCGCTCGTGGCGACCTTGAGGACGTCGGCGCCGGCACGTATCAGCTCGCGGACCTTCTTGCGCATCTCGACCGGTCCGTCGACGACCCCGGACGGGCACCCGGGATGCTCGGCCATGAGGTCGACGTGGGCTCCGCACACCTGCCACCCGTCGCCGTGACCGCCGGTCTGGCTGATCATGGTGATCGCGATCTGCATACGAGGCCCTGCGGTGAGGCCGCGCCGCACCGCCTCCGCCACGCCCAGGTCGGAGCCTCCGGCGTCGCGCACCCAGGTGATGCCGGTGGCGAGGGTCCGCCGCATCCGGTCGGCCGCCTGGAAGAACGGCAGGCTGAACGGCGTCTGCAGGGCCCGGACCACGCTGGGCTGCTCCAGCATGAAGTGCACGTGGCAGTCGAAGAGACCGGGCGTCAGGGTCTGGCCGCTGCAGTCGACCACGGTGTCGGCCTCGGCGCCCAGGTCAGGACCGATCTCGGCCACCCGGCCGTCACGGACGAGGAGGTCGGCGACGGACGGCTCGGCCAGGGTGCCGTCGACCACCATGCCGCCGGTGAAGAGAACGCTGCTCATGACGGCGAGCGTAGTGGTGCCGCTCGGCGATGGTCGGCACCGTGCTCGCGAGATGGGTGCGGCGGTGCCAGCGCGCCCGGGCCGGCTCAGGCGACGGGCTCGGCCACCACGACGTCGCGGGTGCCGAAGAGCGCCAGCCCCGCGCGGGGAGCGAGGGACCGCGAGGCGTCGTTGCTCAGCTGGCAGCGGTACTGCGGCTCGTAGCCCAGGGCGATGATCCGCCGGCAGATCTCACGCACCAGCGCCACCCCGTGGCCCTGATGCCGTGCGGTCGGCAGCGTGATGACGCCGATGTCGGCCAGTGTGCCGTCGCGCCACGGGTAGGCGCTGGCCGCCGCAACGAGGCGACCGCCGTCGAAGGCCCCCACGACGAGCCAGTGGTCCAGCTCGACGTAGGCCTCGTCGAGATCTTCCGTCGTGGAGGACTGCACGAACGCCGCGAAGGCCGGTGCGTCCTCGGGAGAGAGCTCCCGGACATGGCTGGGGGTCGGCTCGGCCAGCAGAGCGGCGCGCTCGCGCTCGGGGACGAAGTAGAGGCAGTCCGCCCCGTGGAAGCGCAGCCCCAGCCCGGCCAGCCCGTCGAGGACCTGCGCCAGCGTGGGTGCCGGCGGCAGCGCCAGCTGCGCGGCCGGACCCGAGGCCAGCACGACCTGCGAGCTCTCCTCCCGGGTGAGCAGGGCGGCCGCGGTCCGCAGCTCCATGTCAGGGTCGACGGCGACCGTGAGACCCGGGTGCTCCCGCAGGACGGTCGCGCCGGGCGGCAGGGCGCCCTGCTCCTCGATGACGGGCGCGAAGGTCGACATGCCGACACCGTACGGCCTCCGCAGGGGCGGGCGCAGCAGATTTCTCCGGACCGGCCCAGGCAGAGCAGCTGGGGCATCCCGGCCTCGTCCACCGGTGTCGCCGCGCCTCCCCCGTCGACCGGGCGTGGCGGCATACCCTGAACGATGCCTGGCGCGGCGCGGTCGTGTGCGCGGTGCCAGCCAGCCGCACGACCGGTGTCGAAGCGAAGCACCGACCCACCGAAAGGGATGCACCGAACCGATGGCCCGCCGCAAGCGCCCGCAGAGCGAGGACCTCTTCGACGTCGAGGAGAACATCCTCGAGGTCGATGTGCAGGAGGAGATGGAGGGCGCGTTCCTGGAGTACGCCTACTCGGTCATCTACTCCCGGGCGCTGCCCGACGCGCGCGACGGGCTCAAGCCGGTGCAGCGCAGGATCCTCTTCGGGATGACCGAGCTGGGGCTGCGTCCGGACAAAGCACACGTGAAGTGCTCCCGCGTCGTCGGTGAGGTGATGGGTAAGTACCACCCGCACGGGGACCAGGCGATCTACGACGCGATGGTGCGCATGGCCCAGCCCTTCACGATGCGGCTGCCGCTGGTCGACGGGCACGGCAACTTCGGCTCGCTGGACGACGGCCCCGCGGCGAGCCGCTACACCGAGGCGCGGATGGCGCCGGCGGCGCTGCTCATGACGGGGAGCCTGGACGAGAGTACCGTCGACTACGTCCCCAACTACGACGACCAGCTCTTCCAGCCCGAGGTGCTGCCGGCGGCCTTCCCGAACCTCCTGGTCAACGGGGCCACCGGGATCGCGGTCGGCATGGCGACCAACATGCCGCCGCACAACCTCGTCGAGGTGATCGGCGCGGCCCGGCACCTCATCGCGCACCCGGACGCCGACCTGGAGGCGCTCATGCGCTTCGTGCCCGGCCCGGACCTGCCGCTCGGCGGGCGGATCGTCGGACTCGAGGGCATCCGCGAGGCCTACGAGACCGGACGCGGATCGTTCAAGACGCGGGCGACCGTGCGGATCGAGAACGTCACACCCCGCAAGAAGGGCATCGTCGTCACCGACCTTCCCTACCTCGTCGGGCCGGAGAAGGTGATCGAGAAGGTCAAGCAGCTGGCGCAGAGCAAGAAGTTGCAGGGCATCTCCGACATCCTCGACCTCACCGACCGGACCAAGGGTCTGCACCTGGTCATCGAGATCAAGACCGGCTTCAACCCCGAGGCGGTGCTGGAGCAGCTCTACAAGCTCACCCCGATGGAGGAGTCCTTCGGGATCAACAACGTGGCGCTCGTCGAGGGACAGCCGCGGACGCTGGGGCTGCGCGACCTGCTGCAGGTGTATGTCGACTTCCGCACCGACGTCGTGCGGCGGCGCACCGAGCACCGGCTGGGCAAGAAGAAGGACCGGCTGCACATCGTCGAGGGACGGCTCGTCGCGATCCTCGACATCGACGAGGTCATCCAGCTCATCCGCTCCAGCGACGACGCGGCCGAGGCCCGGACCCGGCTCATGCAGGTCTTCGACCTGTCGCAGACGCAGGCCGAGGACATCCTGGAGATCCCGCTACGGCGGCTGACCAAGTTCTCCCGCCTGGAGCTGGAGGGCGAGCGCGATGAGCTGCAGCGCGAGATCGAGGGGCTGGAGGCGATCCTGGCCGACGGTCAGCTGCTGCTCAAGCTCGTCTCGGACGAGCTCGCCGCCGTCGCGGCCGAGCACGGGACGCCCCGGCGCACCGTGCTGCTGGAGAGCGACGGGGCCTCGGCGTCGTCCTCGGCCGCCCCCAGCGCCACGGGCAAGGCGGCGGGTATGCAGCTCGAGGTCGCCGACGACCCGTGCCGGGTGCTGCTGTCCTCCACCGGTCTGCTGGCGCGGACCGCGGGCGAGGACCCGCTCGAGAGCGGGGACGGCGGCGGGCGCCGGGCCAAGCACGACGTCATCACCTCGACGGTGGCCGCGACGGCGCGCGGTCAGGTGGGGCTGCTCACCAGCGCCGGGCGGGTGGTCACCCTGCAGGTGGTCGAGCTGCCCGCCCTGCCGCCGTCGGCCGGGGCGCCGAACCTCTCCGGGGGTGCGCCCGTCTCGGCCTTCGTCGACCTGCCGCCGGGCGAGCAGGTGCTGGGGCTGTGCAGCCTCACCGGTGAGGGCCCGGGTCTGGCGCTGGGCACCGCGCAGGGCGTGGTGAAGCGGGTCAATCCGGACTACCCCGGCAACCGCGACGCGTTCGAGGTGATCTCGCTCAAGGACGGCGACTCCGTCGTGGGCGCTGTCGAGCTGCGCAGCGGCGAGGAGGAGCTCGTCTTCATCACCTCGGAAGCCGCCCTGCTGCGCTTCTCCGCCGGTCTGGTGCGGCCGCAGGGGCGCTCGGGCGGAGGCATCGCCGGGATCAAGCTGGGCGAGGGCGGTCGCGTGATCGGCTTCGCGGCCGTGGACACCGCGGCGGAGAACGTCGTGGTGACCGTCGCCGGGTCGTCGGGGTCGCCGGCCGGCAGCCAGACCGGCTCGGTGAAGGTCACGGACCTGTGGGCCTACCCCACCAAGGGTCGGGCCACCGGCGGCGTGCGCTGCCACCGCCTGCTGCGCGGCGAGGATGCGCTCATCCTGGGCTGGGCCGGCGCTGCTCCCCCGCGGGCCGCATCGGGCAACGGCGTGGCGGTCGAGCTGCCGGAGACCAACGACAAACGGGACGGGTCGGGCGTCCCGGCCAGTGCCCCCATCGCTGCCGTCGCCAGCCCGAGGTAGTCCTCAGGCCAACGGCGGCGGCCCGAGGACCTCCATCCCGTGCTGGGCGCAAGCCTGGGCGACCACCCCCGGGTCGATCTCGACCGGGGTCGGAAGGGTCGCCTCCGCGGTGGGGACACCGAGCGTCTCGACGAAGTGGTCGAAGCTCGGCGCCGACCGCCGACCGGCGAAGACCGTCAACATCCGCGCGGTGTCGGACTCCACGCAGAAGGTGTGCGGCACGTGGACCGGCAGCAGCAGGCAGCTCTCCGGCTCGCCGTGCACGACCGACGCGCCGCCATCGAGCTCGAACCGGACGCGCCCCTCGAGGACGTAGAAGAGCTCGTCCTCCTCGCGGTGCACATGCAGGGGCGGGCCGAAACCGCGCGGGGCGGCGAACTCGACCGCGCCGATGCCCGAGGCCGAGTCCCCCGCCCGCACCTTGACCGTCGCCAGGTGGTTGAGGAAGTGGTAGTGCACCCCCTCGCCGTCGGGGAGGTGGGCGAAACGGTCGCGTGGGCTGGTCTTCGTCTGCGTCTCCATGCCCTCAGCATCCAGGCGCAGCCTTTCGGAAACCTTCTGGTCGACGGCCGGCCCGGCGGACCCACGTCGGCCACCGTGCCGGAGAGGGTCAGCGCGTCAGCTCGTCCATGGCGCTCTCGTAGCGCTCCTGGGCGCGGGCCGCCTCACCCTGGCGCCCGGCCCGGCGCAGCCAGCGCACGAGCGCCCGGTGCGCCGCCTCGTCGTAGGGGTCGACCTCGAGGATGCGCCGGAGCAGGTCGACGGCTCGCTCGTCGTCGGCCGCGTCGGCGAGGCGGCGGGCGGCCGCCACGAACCGGTCCCGGGCGGCGTCGCGAGCGCCGCGAGCCCACTCCTCGTGAGCGTCCTCGGGGAGGAGCTCGGCATACCGGTCGACGACCTCGGTGTCGTCGGACAGGAGCGACCAGGCCTCGAGGTCGACCTCGACAGCGGAGAGGTCCAGACGGACCGTGGAGCGGTCGGCGATCACCGCGCCGTGCAGGATGCGGCGGACGGCTGAGAGCTGGACCGACAGGCGCGCGGTGAGCCGGTCCGAGCGCTCGCCCGGCCACAGCAGCTCGATGAGCTCGTCCCGGGTGACCGGCCAGCCGCGCGCCACGACGAGCCGCTTGAGGAGGGTCCGCGCCCGCCGCGAGCCCCACGACGCGAGTGGCACGGCCGCGCCGTCGACCAGGACCTCGAAGCCACCCAGGACCCGGACCGTCACGGTATGCCGCCTGCGCGCCTCCGGGCGACCGGCGGCGAGCGAGCCGGTGGTGAACTGCTCGATGGCGTCGCAGACCGCGTCGGGGTCACCGGCGAAGGTGAAGTGGTCGTGCCCCGGCAGCTCGACGAGGCGTACGTCGGCGCCCGCCTCGCGGAAGAGATCGAGGGTCTCGTGTGCCCGTGAGACCGGCACGATCTGGTCGTCCGTGCGGTGCACCAGCAGGACCGGGCAGTCGACCCGGTGAAGGACGCCGCGGGCGTCCATCTCACCGTTGTGGCGGAAGAGCTCGACGATGGCGTCGCGGCTGGCGGCGTGCCGCTCGTAGTGCGGCCACCATCGGCAGAACTCCTCGTCGTCGAGCAGCGAGGGACCGAAGAGCGACACCGTGAGCGACTCCGGGGTGCCCCAGCCGTCGATGAAGGCACGCTGGCGGACGAGCGCCTGCTCCCGCACTGCGGGGTCCGCCCGGGCGGCGCGCTCCTCGTCGGAGAGCAGCGACGCCGCGCTGCCCTCGAGGATGAGTCCCTCGGCCCGCTCGGGATAGGTCGCGGCGAACATGATGGCCATCGGCCCGCCCTCGGACACGCCGTGGATGAAGGCGCGATCCACACCCGCGGCGTCCATGACCGCGCTCAACTCGTCCACCCGCTCGTCCAGGGCGGGCAGATCGAGCGAGCGGTCCGACATACCGGTCCCTCGCTTGTCGAAGGCGACCTGCCGGGAGAAGGCCGCGAAGCGCTCGAACATCCGCCGCATCACCGGGGACTCCCAGGCGAGCTCGATGTTCTGCGCCATCGGCGGGACCCCGCAGATCGTCACCGGCCCGTCACCGTAGACCTCGTAGGCGATCGACGAGCCGTGCGCATGGGCGAAGTGGATCTCGGGGGCCCGATCCATGGCAGATGATCCAACCACACGCGACGCCCGGTGGGGTCAGGAGCAACCCTTCGCGACGCCCGGTGAGGTAGGGCTGCCGGCCGACCCCTCCGCGGCCGGCAGCACCTGTCGTGGTCAGCCGGCGTTGTCGGCGTCGACGAGCGCGGCCATCAGGCTGCGGCGAGCGGGCTGCATGCTCGGACGCTAGGCGGGAGGCACGGGCAGAGGAAGAGTTCGGTCGATTTCTTTGCCGAAGCCTTACCTTGGGCGCACTTGGCGACCTTCTCCCACGGGGTGCAGTCCACGACGAGCGCGTAGAACAACCCGATCCCGGTCGCGAGCACCGGCACGAGGATGAAGAGCAGGGTCGGCAGCACGAAGCTTGCCGCCTGGATGCGCTCACCGGTCCGACCGCTGAAGCGGGCGGCGAGCAGCGGGATGGCGATGAAGACGACCGCGAAGATCGCGATCGCACAGAGCATGAGGCCGAGCGTCTCTGGGGTGCTCATGGCGATTGTCCTCCCTCTGATGTCGAGGCGGGCCGGGGGTCTCCCCGACCCGCCCCGACGACGTCAGACGCGGGTCGTCAGCGACGCCCTCTTCCGGTACAACCGACCAGGCCTGGCGGCCGCCTTCGCGGTGCTGCTCTTCCTGCTGGTCATCCCGATCGTGACGTACAACGTCATCCAGATGCGGAAGGACGCCTGTTGGGTACCATCCCCAACCCCGTCGACGGCGAGGACATCCACGAGGAGGTCCGCGAGGAGACCCGGGTTGGCGACAAGACGTCGGCCGCGGGCACCGGCAAGACACCGGGCAAGAGGCGCCGGACGGCCTCGGGCTCTGCCTCGCAGGCCGAGAGCTTCCTCTCCAGCCCAGGCGCCTCGCTCGTCGCGATCGCCATCGCCGCGCTGTGGACCCTGCCGACCATCGGTCTGCTCGTCACCTCCTTCCGGGAGCAGCGCGACATCAACAACACCGGCTGGTGGACTTCCTTCACCAGCCCGGGCAGCTACACGCTAGAGACCTACCAGGCGGCGCTGAGGCCGGGCGACTCGGTGCGGGGCACGTGCGCATCTTCTTCCAGCTGCTTGTGCCGCTCATCGGCCCGGCGCTGGCGTCCTTCGGGATCTTCCAGTTCCTCTGGGTGTGGAACGACCTGCTCGTCTCCCTGGTCTTCCTCGGCGGCACGCCGGACGTTGCGCCGATCACGGTGCTGAGGGCTGAGGCTCACGGTCAGCGGGAGCTGACACAGGCGAAGGGGGTGGCCGGCCGGCCACCCCCTTCGTCATGCCACCGGGGGATGAGTGTCGCGACGTCATTGCTACAGTTTGTAGTAGTCGACTGATCGTCGACGGACCTACTCGCGGATGGTGGTTCGGATGGCAAGAACTCGCACGGAGCGTGACCTGCTGGGGCCGTTGGAGGTGCCGCACGACGCCTACTACGGTGTGCACACGGTGCGGGCGGTGGAGAACTTCCCAATCAGCGGGACCACCATCAGCGACGTGCCGCAGATGGTCCTCGGCATGGTGCGGGTCAAGAAGGCGGCGGCGCTGGCGAACGCCCAGCTCGGCGCCCTCCCGCAGGAGATCGCGGACGCGATCGTCGGGGCGTGCGACGACGTGCTCGACGACGGTCGGTGCCTCGACCAGTTCCCGATCGACGTCTTCCAGGGCGGTGCCGGGACCTCGGTCAACATGAACACCAACGAGGTGCTCGCCAACCTCGCTCTCGAGCGGCTCGGCTACGAGCGCGGCCGGTACGACGTTGTCAACCCGAACGACCACGTCAACCGCAGCCAGTCGACGAACGACGCCTACCCGTGCGGCTTCCGACTAGCGCTGGACTCGATGATCGGTGAGCTCGCGCAGGCGCTCACTCACCTGGAGCGCTCGTTCGCCGCGAAGGGGCAGGAGTTCTCCGACGTGCTGAAGATGGGGAGGACCCAGCTGCAGGACGCGGTGCCGATGACGCTCGGGCAGGAGTTCACCGCCTTCGGCGTCACTCTTGGCGAGGAACAGCGTCACCTCGACTCCGCCAGGGACCTCCTGCTCGAGCTCAACCTCGGGGCGACTGCCATCGGCACCGGCCTGAACACTCCACCCGGGTACTCCGCGCTCGCGGTCTCGCTGCTCGCGCAGGTGACGGGCCGCCCGTGCGTGCCGGCGCCGAACCTCATCGAGGCCACGAGCGACACCGGCGCCTACGTCATGGCCCACGCCGCCCTGAAGCGCCTGGCGGTGAAGCTGTCGAAGATCTGCAACGACCTGCGGCTGCTCTCCTCCGGTCCGCGCGCCGGGCTGAACGAGATCAACCTCCCCGAGCGCCAGGCCGGGTCCTCGATCATGCCGGCGAAGGTCAACCCGGTCATCCCCGAGGTGGTCAACCAGGTGTGCTTCAAGGTCATCGGCAACGACACCTGCATCGGGATGGCCGCCGAGGGCGGTCAGCTCCAGCTCAACGTCATGGAGCCGGTCATCGGTCAGGCCCTCTTCGAGTCCATCACCCTGCTCACGAATGCCTGCACGGTACTCGCGCAGACCTGCGTAGACGGGATCACCGCGAACCGTGACGTCTGCCTCGGCTACGTCACGAGCTCGATCGGTGTGGTCACCTATCTCAACGACGTCATCGGTCACGAGGCCGGCGACGAGATCGGTCGCGAGGCTGCCCGGAGCGGGCGTGGGGTGCGCGAGATCGTCCTCGAGAGGGGCCTGATGAGCGAGGCCGAGCTCGACTCGATCCTCTCCCTGGACAACCTCATGAAGCCCCTCACGCTCGACGACGTCGACGACCCGAAGGCGGCGCGATGATCTGGGTACAGCTCCTCGTCGTCCTTGCCGCGATCTTCCTCGGGGCCCGGCTCGGCAGCATCGCCATCGGCTTCGCCGGCGGGCTCGGTGTGCTCGTCCTCGCCCTGCTCGGCGTCACCCCCGGCGACATGCCGCTGGATGTCATCTCGATCATCATGGCGGTCATCTGCGCCATCGCCGCCATGCAGGTGGCCGGCGGGATGGACTACCTCGTCGGTCTGGCAGAGCGGGTGCTGCGGCGCAACCCCAAGCACCTGACCTTCCTCGCACCACTCATCACCTACCTCATGACCTTCATGGCCGGGACCGGGCACACCGCCTTCTCCACCATGCCGGTCATCACCGAGGTGGCCAAGGAGAACAACATCCGCCCCAGCCGGCCGCTGTCGGTGGCCGTGGTGGCCTCGCAGATCGCGATCACCGCCAGCCCGATCTCGGCGGCGGTCGTCTTCTTCTCCTCCGTCCTCGAGCCGAAGGGCGTCGGCTACCTCGAGCTGCTCGCCGTGGCGGTCCCGTCGACCTTCGTCGCGTGCATGCTCACGGCGCTGGTGATGCTGGCAATCGACCGGGCCAACCCCCACAGCGCCCTCGAGCATGACCCGGTCTACCGGGAGCGGCTCGAGCGCGGTGTCATCGCCCAGCGTGGCGCGTCTGCTCGTGAGATCAAGCCGGCGGCGAAGCGCTCCGTGCTGATCTTCCTCCTCGGGCTGGTGGCGGTGATGGCCTACGCCACCGCGATCAGCGACAAGGTGGGCCTGATCAGCGAGCCGGTGATGAGCCGGGACCAGGCGATCATCGCCTTCATGCTCGGCATCGCGGCCGCGATCGTCCTGGCGTGCGCGGTCCACCCCAGCGACATCCTCTCAGCGTCGACCTTCAAGTCGGGGATGAGCGCGAGCATCTGCGTGCTCGGCGTCGCCTGGCTCGGCACGACCTTCGTCGCGGCGCACCAGGCCGAGATCGAAGACTTCGCTGGTGGGTTGCTGCGCGACCAGCCGTGGCTGCTGGCCGTCGTGCTCTTCTTCGCCGCGGCGCTGCTCTACTCGCAGGCCGCGACGACCAAGGCGCTCATGCCGACCGCGCTCGGCCTCGGGGTGGCGCCGGTCGCAGCGGTCGCGGCCTTCCCGGCGGTCTCGGCGCTGTTCGTCCTGCCCACCTACCCGACGCTGCTCGCGGCGGTGGAGATGGACGACACCGGCAGCACCCGGATCGGGCGGTTCGTCTTCAACCACCCCTTCCTGCTGCCGGGTGTGCTCGCCATCAGCTTCTCCGTGGCGATCGGCTTCCTCATCGGGGGTGCCCTGCTGTAGACCCGGGTGGGAGAGGTGGCGACCGGGCTGGGAGGGCCCGGCCGTCACCGCTGACTGCTAGGGCTCTCTCGCAGGTCCCCGAGGGATGGCCGAGCCGAGGTCGTCCCACCACCGGCGGAGCACCTCGTCGGGCGGGACGCCCGGGTAGAGCAGGTCCAGGTCCTCGTCGCTGGCCTTGACCACCGTGCTCAGGGCGACGACTTCCTCGACCCGGGCGACGAGCTCGCCCGGGTCGCCGACCCCTCCGCGGCCGGCAGCACCTGTCGTGGTCAGTCGGCGTCGACGAGCGCGGCCATCAGGCTGCGGCGAGCGGGCTGCATGCTCGGACGCTAGGCGGAGGCACGGGCAGGGAAGAGTTCAGTCCATTTTCTTTGCCGAAGCCTTGTCTTTGGCGCACCTCAGCACTCGATGACGTTGACGGCCAGGCCGCCGCGCGAGGTCTCCTTGTATTTCACCTTCATGTCCTTACCGGTCTGCCGCATCGTCTTCACCGCCTGATCGAGGGAGACGGTATGCGTGCCGTCACCGTGGCGGGCGAGCCGCGCGGCATGGACCGCCTTGACCGCGCCGACAGCGTTGCGCTCGATGCAGGGGATCTGGACGAGCCCACCGACCGGGTCGCAGGTGAGGCCGAGGTGGTGCTCGACGCCGATCTCGGCGGCGCTCTCGACCTGCTCGGGGGTGCCGCCCAGCACCTGGGTGAGACCGGCGGCCGCCATCGCGGACGCGGACCCGACCTCGCCCTGGCAGCCGACCTCGGCCCCGGAGATCGAGGCGTTCTCCTTGATGATGATGCCGATCGCGCCGGCGGCGAGGAGGAAGTCGACGACGCCGTCGTCGTCCGCACCCGGGACGAGGTGCCGGTAGTAGTGGAGGACGGCGGGGATGATCCCGGCCGCCCCGTTGGTGGGGGCGGTGACGACGCGACCGCCGGAGGCGTTCTTCTCGTTGACCGCCATCGCCCACAGGTCGATCCAGTCCATGGCGTGCCAGGGGTCGTCGGGCGAGCCCTCCTGCTGCAACCGGGCGTGGAGCAAGGGCGCTCGGCGGCGCACCTTGAGCCCGCCGGGCAGCACGCCCTCCTGCCGGATGCCGGTGGCCACGCACTCCTGCATGACCGCCCACAGGTGCAGCAGCTGGGTGCGGGTCTGCTCCCACGGCCGGAAGGCTGACTCGTTGCGGCGCACGAGCTCGGCGACGCCCACCCCTGCGGCAGCGCACTGCGCCAGCAGCTCCCGGCCGGTGTTGAAGGCGTGGGGCAGCGGCGTGTCGTCATCGACGATCCGGTCGGCGCCGACGGCGGACTCGTCCACGACGAAGCCACCGCCCACGCTGTAGTAGGTGCCCCGCCGCAGCAGAGTGCCCGCGGCGTCGAAGGCCTCGAACCGCATCCCGTTGGGGTGGCCGGGCAGCGCCTGCCTCCGGTGCAGGATCAGGTCGTCCTCGGCGAGCGCCACCTCCGGCCCGCCGAGCAGACGCAGCCGTCCCGTCGCGCGCACCGCCGCGACCCGGTCGGGCACGGATGCGGTGTCGACGGTCTCCGGGTCCTCGCCCAGCAGGCCGAGGATCACGGCGCGGTCCGAGCCATGGCCGTGACCGGTGGCTCCGAGCGAGCCGAAGAGCTCGGCGCGGACCCGCGTGATCGAGCCGAGCAGCCCGTCGTCAGCCAGCCCCTGGGCGAACTGCGCGGCGGCCCGCATCGGCCCGACGGTGTGCGAGGACGAGGGGCCGATGCCGACGGTGAAGAGATCCAGCACGCTCAGGGCCACGGATAAAGCCTAGCGCTCGCTCAGATGTCCAGGGCAGCGCGTCGTCGGTGCAGGTGGAGTCGCTCAGAGTCGTTGCGGCACAACAAGATCGCGTCGTCGAAGGCGGCGGCGGACGCGGCCTGCTCCCCCGCTCGGGCGAGCAGCTCGGCGCGGATGGCCGCGAGCCGGTGGCTGCCGGGGAGGTCGAGGCCGTCCAGGGCGACCAAGCCGGCCCGCGGGCCCTGCGCCTCGGCAACGGCGACCGCCCGGGCCAGCCGGGCGGCGGGGGTCGGATCGACCTGCAGCAGGACGTCGTAGTGGGCGACGATCCGGTCCCAGCGGGTGTCCTGCGCCCGCGCCCTCATCGCGTGCTCCAGCGCGATGTGGGCCTGGAGGAGGTAGGAGGCCGCCTGGACCGGGAGCGGTGCCGCCAGCTGGGGCGCGGTGAGGAGCGATCTGGCCTCCTCGATCTCCTCCCGACGCCACCGAGAGCGGTCCTGGTCGGCGAGCAGCACGAGGTCCCCGTCCTCGATGCGGGCGTCGCGCCGGGAGTGCTGGAGCAGCACCAGCGCGAGGAGCGCGGTGAGGGTTGCGTCGTCCGGCCGGAGGGCGCGGACGATCCGGACCAGGCGCACCGCCTCGCCCGCGAGCTCGACCCGGACGGGATCGGGGCCGCTGCCCGGGGCATACCCGGCGGTGAAGGCGAGATAGGCGGTCTGGGCGACCGTGGCCAGCCGCTCGGGGAGGGCGTCGGTGCCGGGCACGGCCAAGGGGATGCCGGCCGCGACGATCTTCTTCTTCGCGCGGGTGAGGCGGGCGGCCATGGTGGGCTCGGGCACGAGGAAGAGCCGAGCCACGTCATGTGTGCTGACCCCCAGCACAAGACGGAGGCTGAGGGCGCTGGCGGCCTCGGGGGCGAGCGCGGGGTGGGCGCACATGAGGACCAGACGCAGCAGGTCGTCCTCGACCAGGTCGCCGGGGTCCGCCATCGCCGCGCCTACCTGGGCGGGCGCTCCCCGACGGTCAAGATCGGTGGCGATGAGCGCATGCTTACGCCGCGCCATCGCCTCGGCGCGGACCCGGTCCAGGACGCGACGTCGAGCCACGGCATACAGCCAGGCGCCGGGGTTCTCCGGGTCACCGTCCCGGGGCCACTGGCGCGCAGCGGCCTCGACGGCGTCGCCGAGGGCGTCCTCGACCAGGTCCAGGCGCCGGTGGCGCGCGAGGAGGAGGGCGACCAGGCGCCCCCACTCCTCGCGCACCACACGGTCGAGCGTGTCCGACACGAGCGACGTCAGGACGGGTCGACGACCGGGGAGATCTGCATGTCGAAGTCGGGGAGGACGGCGATCATCTCCAGGACCGTGTCGAGGTCGGGCGCCTCGAGGAGATAGAACCCACCCAGGTGCTCCACGGCCTCGGCGAACGGCCCGTCGGTCACCGTGCGCTGGCCTCCGCGAGTGCGCACGGTCGTCGTCGTGTCCCCCTCCGCCAGGGACTCGCCCGCTAGGATCTCGACTCCGTCACGCTCCTCGCAGGCCGCGTCGAACGCCTCGAACTGCGCCATGCCGGCCGCCTGCTCCTCCCCGGACAGGTCCTCCCAGCTCGGCATGTCGCCGTAACCCATCAGCAGCACCAGATACTTCATCGTCGCTCACTTTCCTCTCAGGTGGCAGGCCGCGGTCGCAACCTCACCGGCATGTCGGACGAGAGGCGTGCCGATCGACACCGGGCGAGGAAATCTCCGTTGGCGCGACGGGGCGGCGGCCCGGGGGCGAGGTGCCGAGGTCGACCGTCATCGTCTACATTGCGGCCGTGAGCGCCCAGGCCCCTTCCGCAGTCATCCTTATCCGTGCCGAGAAGTTCGTGCCGAATCCCGCGACGGCGGCCGACAACGCCTTCCAGCACGACGTGCCCCAGGGGCAGTCGGACGCGGCCACGTCGGCGCAGGCTCTGGCGGAGATGGACGCGGTGGCGCAGGCCCTGCGGAACGCCGGGGTGCGGGTGCACGTGTTCACCGACGAGGACCACGCCCGGCCCGACAGCGTCTTCCCCAACAACTGGCTGTCCACGCACCCGGGCGGCTACGTCGCGGTCTACCCGATGTATGCCTCGAACCGGCGGCACGAGCGGCGCGGCGACATCCTGGAGATGCTCAAGGCGGACTACCGGCTGCAGACGATCGTGGACTACTCCGGGCTGGAGCCGGACGGCATCTTCCTCGAGGGCACGGGGGCGATGGTGCTCGACCACGTCTCCCGGGTCGCCTACACCGCCGTCAGCCACCGCGCGGACACCCATGTGCTTGAGCGCTTCTGCAGCGACTTCAACTACGAGCCGATGCCGTTCGAGGCGGTCGACGCCGACGGGGTGCGGGTTTATCACACGAACGTGATCGCCTGCATCGGCACCGAGGTGGCGCTCATCGCGCTGGGCATGATCCCGGACGCACAGCGGCGCGAGGAGGTACGCGCCCGGCTCGCGGTCAACGGGCGCGAGGTCGTCGAGATCTCCGAGGAGCAGGTGCGCGAGTTCGCCGGCAACGCCGTGGAGCTGTGCGGGCGGACCGCGGACGGGCGCAAGCGTCATGTCATGGCGATGTCGGGTCGCGCCCGGCGCAGCTTGACGCCCGAGCAGACCGAGGCCATCGAGCGCTCCTGCGAGATCGTGGCCGTCGACATCCCGACGATCGAGCTCGCCGGAGGGTCGGTGCGGTGCATGATCGCCGGGATCCACCTCGACCCGCGCCCGCACCAGGCACCGGCACCCGGAGCGACCGCCGAGGCGATCGACGAGCACCCGGTCACCGCCGACGGTCAGGTCAACCCCGCTCCTGGTAAAGGTTCCGGCCCCACGGGCTGACGACCGTGACTGCCATGAAGACCAGCGCCCCAGCACCGATGAGGCCCGCCACGAGCGCGCACCAGAAGACGCTCAACGAGTCGGATCCCACCCGACTCACCATGAAACTGGTCCGGAACTCGTAGCGGCGGCGGACATTCTCGCGCGCGACGTGGACGAGAACTCCGGTCACGAACGCGCCGGCGCCCAGCAGGAGGGCCAAAGATGCCAGCCCCACCCCGTCCCACGACGCACCGTCCATCATTGATCGGGAGAGCGTAAAGACGACAGCCAACACACCGGC
The DNA here is from genome assembly GCF_059025165.1 of Serinicoccus sp. JS2-9. Taxonomy (NCBI): domain Bacteria; kingdom Bacillati; phylum Actinomycetota; class Actinomycetes; order Micrococcales; family Ornithinimicrobiaceae; genus Serinicoccus; species Serinicoccus sp. JS2-9. Next base: position 2,296,278 of record NZ_CM180091.1, on the reverse strand, counting down.
CGGAAATACCGTCGCGTAGCCGAACCCCGGGGCGCCGATCACTTCTCGGGAAGCTGCGATCGCCTCATACGTGCGCGCGTAGTGATTGAAGCTCGCGACGGCTGGGTCGCCATCGTCGAGGAGGGTGGCTTGACCACGCCAGTGGCCCGCCAGCCGGAGAGCACGAGCACCCAGGATCCCGTCCAGAGCGAAGACTGCGAGGGCGCTGGTGCCTGCACCCACCAGGCCGGAAAGAACAGCGGTCCACATCTCCCTCACCATCCTCCAACACTGCACCGGCGAGGGCGTCCAGTTGAGGGACGAATCCACATCTGTGGACAACGAGGCAGACCCGCGTGCGCAGGCGAATCGAGCTCGTGCCACAGGCCGCGACTGCAGCTACTCGCAGCTGACGTCGGGGTTCGTCGGGGAGAACACGCCTGCGGGGTTGCCCTGCCAGACCCAGGCGTGCAGCGTGTGAAAGGGCGGCGGTGGCCAGGGTCGCGGCGAGTACGCCTCCGGTGCAACAGCGCGTGAGGTTTGCCGTGGTCGAGTTCATCGATCCTTCTCCTGTCGTGAGGGGCTGTCGAGGAGACGATGTCCGGCCGGGCTTTCGACTTCCTACAGGCTGTGGCACCATGAGATAGACAGATCGGTCTATCTAGAGGAGGAGTCATGGCTCAGCGGACGTGGGATGCGGCTCGCGCGTCAGCGCGTCACCGCCTGCTGGAGGCGGCCTCGGCACGCTTCTACGCCGACGGCGTGACCGCGACCGGCGTCGACACCATCACCCGCGAGGCCGGCGTCGCGAAGATGAGCCTCTACAACAACTTCGCCTCCAAGGACGAGCTGATCGAGGCATACCTCGAGCGCCGCCACGCAGAGTGGCTAGAGCTGTATGCCTTCCGGCTGGCGACGGCGACCACGCCAACCGAGCGGGTGCTGGCTGTCTTCGACGCCTACGGCGACCACGCGGCCACGGCCTACCAGGCCGGCTTCCGCGGGTGCGGGCTGCTTAATGCCGCCGCCGAGCTGCCGTCGAACCACCCGGGACGCGCTGTGGTGCGCGCGCACAAGCAGCAGGTCGAGGAGATCCTGGCCGGCCACCTTCGGGAGATCGACACCGTCGAGGACGTCCCGAGCCTGGCCGAGCACCTGAGCTTCCTGCTCGAGGGGGCGATGGCGCGGGCCGGGCTGGAGCGGGAGCCGACCCGGCTGGCGCACGCGACGCAGCTGGCGACGCGGCTGGTGGGCGGGTGAGACCGGCGACCCCGTGGATGCCGGTCGCCGTGGTCCTCCTGGCGGCCGTGCTCTTCGGGACCACCGGCACCGCTCAGGCGCTGGGCCCCTCCGGCACGAGTCCCCTGGCGGTGGGTGCGACCCGGTTGGTCGTCGGTGGCGCCGGGCTGGTCGCCCTTCTCCCCCTCGTCGGGGGCCGATGGTCGGACGTAGGGCGACTGTGGCGGACGCGAGCCGGGCTGATGGCGGGGGCCTGCACCGCGGCATACCAGGTGTGCTTCTTCGCGGCTGTCAGCCAGACCGGGGTCGCGGTCGGCACCCTGGTGACGATCGGCAGCGGCCCCGTGCTCGCCGGGCTGCTGGCGCTGCTGCTGCTCGGCGAACGCCCCACCCGGGCCTGGGGCCTCTCCACCGGCCTGTGCCTGCTGGGCCTCGCCGTGCTCGTGGCCGGAGGCGGGACGTCGGCCCCGGTGGATTCGCTTGGCGTGCTGCTCGCGCTGCTGGCCGGGCTGGGGTATGCCGGATACACGGTCATCGCGAAACGGCAGCTGAACGCGGGTGAGGAGCCGTCAACCGTCATGGCGTCGGCGTTCGGGCTGGGCGGGGTGCTGCTGCTGCCGGTGCTCCTCACCCAGCCGCTCGGCTGGCTGGCGGCAGCCCCCGGGATCGCCCTCGCGCTCTATCTGGGACTGCTCACGACGACCGCGGCCTATCTGCTGTTCGTCCGCGGCCTGGCGCGCCTGCCCGCCGGGCCTGTGACGACGCTGATGCTCGCGGAGCCGGTGATCGCGACCGGCCTGGGCGTGCTCGTGCTCGGGGAGCGTCTCGGTGTCGTCAGCACCCTGGGTGTCGGGATGCTGCTCGCAGGGCTGGTGCTGCAGGGTGCCGCGTTGTCGGCGCGGTCAGCGGCCCGACCTCAGCGGGGCCCCTCCGTCTCGCCGTCGCCGTCGTCGTCCACCTCTTCACCGGCCCGGTCGTCCGTCTCCTGAGGCGCGGAGGGCAGATCCCGGCGCAGGGGGCCGGCTCCTTCGAGGTCCTCCAGGGTCATCCGGGCCCGGTCGAGCTCCTCGGTGTCGGCCTGTGCGCGGGCGAGGTCCTGCTCGGCCTGGACGATCTGGCTCGCGCGCGCGTCCGACTCGGGGAGCGCCTGCGCCTCGTCGAGACGCCGCTGCGCCGTGGCCACGGCGCGGGCGTGCGCCGCCTCGGCGTGCTGGACCGCCTCCCGGGCCGCCGCGACCGCCTCCACGTGCCGATCGGCAGGGGGCGGCTCCGGCTCGAGCACAGCACGGGTGACGGGAGGTGCGGGCGAGAGCTTCCTCAGCACCAGCACGACGGCCAGCACCAGGAGCGCGAGCACCAGGAGTCGGATGAGCAACGGCATACCTCCTGTGACACGAGCCTAGCGCTCGGTGGCGCGACCAGGACGTGGGATCGTGGGTCGATGGTGCGCGACGACGGAGAGTGTGGCCCGTGCAGGTGAGCATCACCGTCACTGGACGGGCCTCCCCCAGGGTGGTCTGGGCACGGTATGCGGATCCGCAGGCCTGGGCGACATGGGCGCCGCAGATCCGCCGGGTCGAGACCGAGGGTCATGGGTCCACGCCCTTGCGCGCGGGCCTCCGCGGCACCGTCACCGCGGTGCTGGGTATGCCGGTGCGCTTCACCGTCACCGAGGTGGATGCGGCGTCGGGCGCCTGGTCGTGGGTCGTCCGACCCCCGGGCGTGCGCTTGCGCCTGCACCACACGGTCGCGCCGACGAGCGACGGCGGCACGCGGGCGGGCCTGGTGATCGAGGGCCGGGCTCCCGTCGTGCTGGCCTATCGCGTCGTGGCGCAGATCGCCCTGCGCCGGCTCGTGTCGCCATGAGTGCGCAGCGCGCAGGTGCGTGCGGTGATACTGGAGCATGACCTCGACACCAGTCCTCACCCGCGCGCTGGCGTTGTACGACGCCGACTGCGGGTTCTGCACGTTGTGCTCGCGGTGGATCCCGCGACTGGGCGCCGACGTCGACGTCTCCTCGCTGCAGGCGCAGGACCTCGCCGCGTTGGGCGTGGACGAGCACCGGTCGGTCGTCGAGATGCCGGTGCTGCTCCCCGGCGGCCGGATCGCGTGGGGACACCACGCCTGGGCCGAGATCCTGCGGCGCAGCACGCCGCCGCTGCCACTGCTCGGGCAGGTGCTGGACTCCCGGCTACTCGAGGAGCCCGCGGCGGCGATCTACCACTGGGTCGCCACCCATCGGCATCGGCTTCCCGGTGGGACTGTGCAGTGCGCCCTGCCACCGCAGTGACTGTGCGCAGCTCGGGCAGACCCGTGAATACTCAGTTGTCGTACTTCTTCTCGTAGTACTCGGACCACTTGCTGTTTCCGAGGTTATAGGCCTCTGTCCAGCTCGTGTTCTTCTCGTCGTAGGCCGCCGACCAGTTGGAGTTCTTGCGCTCGTAGGCCCAGTTCCACATGGCGTTCTTGCGGTCATAGGCCCACATCCACACGGCGTTGCCCGTGTCGTAGTCGACTGCGTCCTCGCGCTTGAGCCGGTTGGCCAGATCCTGAGCCCGTCGGCCCTCCTCGGTGGCACCGTCCATGAGTCGCCGGCCGACGTCGGTGGCCTCCGTCATATTGGCCCTTCCCTCGGCGGTGATGCGGTCGAGCTCGGCCCGCCTCCAGGCGCTCCAGGCGTCCATCATCCGGGAGTACTCCTCGGTCCAGTACTCCTCCAGCTCCGCACCGGAGCCCACAGCGGTGAACTCGCCACCACCGGCCTCGGCCATGGAGCGCAGCGCCTCCTGGTCGGCGTCGCCCACCTGGAAGCCGATGACGTTGACGATGGGCTCGATTCCGGTCGCCGCGAGGTCCCCCGCGGCCTCGACCGGGTCGCCCCCGCACGATTCCAGCCCGTCGGTGACGACGTAGACGATGCCGTCGGTCGCATCGTCCGGTATGTCGTCGGCCGCGTCCTCGACGGCCATCGCCAGCGGGGTCCACCCGACCGGGCTGACCTCGGCCAGGACGTCGCCCAGCGCGTCGTCGTCGGCCTCGCCCTCGAAGACCACCTCGCTGGAGGCGCAGGACTCCTGCTTGCCTGCGTCGCTGTTGTCTCCCTCGTGACCGTAGATGCGCAGGCTGACCGTGGATCCGCTCGGGAGCTGCTCGGCGAAGTCGCCGACCGCCGCGGTGGCCTCCTCCATCCTGGTCCCGTCGGTGGCCTGCGCCGCCATCGACCCGCTGGCATCGAGGACGATCGCGAAGTGGTTGGTGCCCACCTGCTCCTCCTCGGGCTCCGGGCCATCACCCTCGGTGGGCTCGGCCGAGCCTTCGCTGAGGGAGGGGTCGAAGAGGATCGCCGCCTTGACGTCGTCGGCGTAGTCACCCTGCACCTGCGCCTGGATCGCCTCCTGCCACTCCTGCGTGGTCTCCGCCCCGCTGGCCAGCACGGCCTCGTAGGCCGCGCCCTCGTCGTAGGCGTCGCCGGCGAACGGGCCGGGCTCGTACATGAACTCCTGCTCGACGTCGGTCAGGTCGCGCGGCGCGTCCGGCCACTCGATCGGCACCAGCTGCGATGCTCCCGCCGCGGGAGGGGCCGAGGTGGCGCCCGCCTCGGGCTCAGCCGTCGACGCCGACGTCGCTGTGCTGTCTTCCGGCGCGTCCTGCGCCGCCTGCTCAGACTCTCCCTGACCGCTGCAGGCGGTCACGAGGAGCGCCGCCGTCAGGACCGCGATCGACTGACGTGTCCCCATGCTGTCTCATCCCCTTGGTATTGCGAAGCACGTGCACCCTCTCCGACGGGCGCGCCCGCACGATGGTTTCATGCTGGCGCCTCCCCCGCCATCTCCGGGAAGAGCCGCGCCCGCTCTGCCGCCACGACCTGCCGGGCCAGGTCGGCCTCGCTGATATCGAAGGCCTCCGGCGCACTCTCCGCGGTCTCGCTGACTCGGGCGAAGGTGTCGAAGGTGGAGGTCTTGGTGGCGAGCAACTCGACGATCCGCTCGTCCACGCTGTCCTCGGCCAGCAGCCGGTGGACCTGGACCGACTGCAGCTGGCCCATCCGGCGAGCCCGGGCGATGGCCTGCCACTCGGTGGTGGGCTTGAGCTGCGGCTCGCAGATGACGACGACGGAGGCAGCCTGGATGTTGAGCCCGACACCGACGGCCTGGATCTGCGCGACCAGGACGGCACCGCCCTCGGCGCGGGAGAACTCATCGACCACCCGCTGCCGCTCGGTCGGCGGCACCGATCCGGTGAGCGGCCCGAAGACCCGCCCGGGCAGCAGCGACCCGACCCGGTCGAGCACGTCGCGGAAGAAGGAGAACACGAGGACCCGGCGACCGTTGTCCTCCGCCTCCCCCACGATCTCGAGGAGGTGCGCGAGCTTGGCCGACGCCATACCCGCGTCGAACGCCGCGCGCCGCATCGCCATGAAGTTGCCGGACGCCACGGCCTCGCGGTAGGCCGACTCGTCCGCGTGGGTGAGCTCCAGCCACTCGTCCACCTCGATCAGCTCCGGCAGCTCGACGAGGACGTCCTCGGTGTTGCGGCGCAGGTAGACAGGGGCGACGCGGTGGCGGAACTCGACCGGAGAACGACCGGCACCCTCCAGCAGGTCCGGCTGCAGGTAGTCGACGAGGGTCGTGAACTCGGAGAGCCGGTTCTCCATCGGGGTGCCGGTGAGCAGCATGACGTGCTGGGTGCGCCGGATGAGAGCCGAGACCCGCCGCGAGCGCTGGGCCTCGGGGTTCTTGACGTAGTGCGCCTCGTCGACGACGAGGGCGTCGGTCTCGAAGCCGTCGAGGTCGGCCCAGACGGCGCCGAGCGTGCCGTAGGTCGTCACCGCCACTCCCCCCTCGGTCTGCCAGCGGCGCAGCTCCTGCTCCCGGGCGGGGCCGTGGAGCCGACGCGGCACGAGGTCGGTCTTGGCGTCGACCTCGCGGATCCAGTTGCTGATCACCGCGGCCGGACAGACCACGAGGAACCAGCGCGCCCCCTCCGTGGCGCGGTGGGTCAGGACGGCGAGTGCCTCGATCGTCTTGCCGAGGCCCATCTCATCGCCGATGACCACCTTGCGCTGGACGAGGGCGAAGCGTGCGCCGAAGCTCTGGTAGCCGCGCAGGGACACCCGCAGGAGAGAGGTGTCGAGCTCCTGGGCGCGGACGGCCTCGACGACGTCGTCGGGCAGGTCGCCGTAGGTGCCGGTCTCCTCCACCAGCCCCAGCTCGGAGAGCAGCGCGAAGTAGGCAGCGGGCCGGGCGGCGAAGTCGGCCCACGGGTCGGCCCGGGCGATCTGGTGCAGGGTCTCCTCGAGGCCGGTGGCCTGCGCCTGGACGTCCTCGAGCAGCTCGACCAGGGCGGCGACCGGCTGCTCCCCGAGCACGGCGAGGTGGGTTGTTCCAGGCACCATCCGGTCGGCCAGCGGCAGCACCGCCTGCGCGAGCGCCACGACGTCGGCCGCCTTGGCGCTCTGCCGCAGCACCTCCCAGGTATGCAGCCGCTCCAGCAGCCGGGACGCCTCCGGGGACCGGTCGTCGGGGTCGAGGCGGATCGGGGCGTCCTCGACGGCGAGGGTGCGCAGGGTGTGCGCCGCGCCGCGCATCCGCTGGGCGGTGACCGGCCCGACGCCGGGGATGGAGTCGAGGGTGGGGCCTCGGTCGAGGACCTGCTGGACGGTGGTGACCCCGGCCTCCGTGAGCGCGGTGATGCGCAGCCGCTCCCCGGTGGCCTCGCGCAGCCGGTCGACGGGCATCTGCGCCAACAGGTCTCGCACCGCGGTGGCGCGCACCTGCTCACCGGCGGTGACCGTCTGCGCCCGGGCCTCCTCGGACCGGGTGATCACGGTGGCCAGGCCGGGCAGGGTGTCCGGCAGCGAGGCCAGGTGGTCCACGGGGACGACCTCCTGGTGCGGGGCGGCCGGGCCCAGGTCATCGCGCAGACCCACCTCCGGGTGCAGCGCCGCGGAGGGCGGCACGGGCAGGGCGGGCTCGCGGCTCTCCGCCTCGAGCCGACCGAGCCAGGCGGGGACGCCTTCCTGCCCCCATCGCTGGTGGGCCTCGATGAGCCAGCGGGCCTCATCGACCGCTCGTCGCCTGCGGTCGGCGGAGCTGACGAACCGCCGCAGCCCCAGCAAGACCCTGGTCTCGCGCGCGGCCTCCGGTGCCCGGACGGCGAGGTCGTCCAGGAGCTGCTCCTCCCCGGGGCCCAGACCGGTCAGGGATGCTGCGGCACCGACCCGGCCGAGCAGCTCGCTGTCGTCAGGGCCGAGGGCGAGGACGGCCCAACCCGGGCCGCCACGACCGCGCCAGCGGAGCCTCACGTGCCGCGCGCGGAGGATGGCCGCCGCTCGCTCGGCGTCGGCCCGCACCGTGGCGCGGTGCTGACGGACCACGGGGGCGACGGGGCCGAGGCGCTCCGCCTCGCCGACCGACTCGCGCAGCCGCCGCCGCTCGTCCCGGCCCAGCGCCGTCATCGCGACGGCTGGGTCGCCCCGTCTTGGACAGGCAACTCGGCGAGCACCCGGGCCAGGTCGTCGATCCCGGTGGCGGTGAGCTCCGGCGGCGCCATGTGGCCCGGGTAGGCCGCGCCGCCCCGCTCGATCCACGCCGTCCGCAGACCCGCCCCGCTCGCCCCGTGCAGATCCCAGGGGTGCACGGCGACGAGCATCGCCTCACCGGGTGGGGTACGGCATACCTCCAGGGCGTGGGCGTAGGCCTCGGGGGCCGGCTTCCACCGCGCCGCGTCCTCGACCGACAACAGGTGGTCGACGCAGTCGCGCACCTCGGCGCGCTCGAGCAGTGCCTGCGCGACGGTGGGCGACCCGTTGCTCAGGGTGACCATCGGCACCCCCAGCTCGGCGATCGCCCGCAGCCCCGGCGCGACGTCGGGGTGCAGCTCCAGCTGTCCGAAGCCCGCCATGACGTGCTCCACCGCGGCGCCGAGCTCGTGCTCGGGCACCGGACCGGCGAGCATGCCGCGGAGCACGCTGCGGCCCAGGTCGGCGAAGGCGGGGTTGTCACCGGTGACGGTGAGCGCGAAGCCGTCTCGCAGCAGCGAGGCGAACCACGTGGCCGCGAGGCTGCCCGGCGCGCCGATCTGCTCGAACCGGGCGGCGAGGGGGCTCATGTCGGACCACGTCTCGTTGACGTCGAAGACGAGCAGTCGGGGGCGTAGCCGCGCCGGTGCGTCGGTCGGGGTCGCGGTGGTGTCGCTCACCCGCCCCATCGTGCCAGCACCCGCGCGAGGGTGGAGATGGAGCCGTCGTAGAGGGTGCCGCCCTTCGGAGTGCGTCCCCTCGGAAGCGGTCTCAGGGTGCGCCCGGACGCGAGCGGACGGACGATGTGGTGATGGAGCAGATTCAGTCCCATCCCATGCCGCCGATCGTCCGGTGGACCAAGCAGCTGGAGCAGACCGAGGCGCTGGACGGCCCGGTGCAGGTCATCGAGCCCAAGATCGCCTCCGTCTTCGGGTCGGGCACCGTCGGCAGCGTGCTGCGCGGCGAGTGGCTCGGCCATGCGCTGCACCCCCTGCTGACCGACCTCACGATGGGGTCCTGGACCTCGGCGACGGTCCTCGACCTCGTGGGTGGCCCGGCTGCCGCCCCGGCCGCGCAGCGCCTGGTGGGCCTCGGGCTGCTCACCGCAGCACCGACCGCCTGGTCGGGGTGGGCGGAGTGGTCGGAGACCGGCCCCCGGGACAAGCGGGTCGGGCTGGTGCACGCGGCCGGCAACGGTCTGGCCGCGACCGCCTACACCGCGTCCTGGCTGGCCCGGCGCGCCGGCCACCACCGGCTCGGTGCCGTCCTGGCGATCGGCGGGGCCGGGGCATCGGGGGCGGCGGCCTACCTCGGCGGCCACCTGGCAGTCGCCCGCGACGTCGGGAGCAAGCACCCCACCTTCGACGACCCGGCGCAGGTCGTCGCCTAGGAGCGCAACACCTTCTCCATCGGCCGGCCCTTGGCCAGCTCGTCCACGAGCTTGTCGAGGTAGCGGATGCGGCGCATGAGCGGGTCCTCCACCTCCTGCACCTTCACCCCGCAGACGGAGCCGGTGATCTGGTCGACCCGGGGGTTGAGCTCGGCGGAGTCGAAGAACTCCTCGAACGTCGACCCGTCCTGGAGGTGCCGGGTCAGCTCGGCGTCGTCGAAGCCCGTCAGCCACTCGATCACCTCGCGCACCTCGGCCTCGCTGCGTCCCTTGCGCTCGACCTTGGTGACGTAGTGCGGGTAGACCGAGGCGACGCTGGTCGTGAAGATGCGGTGCATAGGTCGATACCTCAGTGGGCGGCGCGGCCGGCGCCGGGGTCGTGGTCGTCCTGCCTCACGAGGTCAATGTAGTCCTGGGGTCCGACATCTGTCGCCGACTTCGGGGTGCGCTGCGCGAGCCGCCGGGAGACGATGGCCGCAGCACCCATGCGCCTACCGAGGGCGCGCGCCCCGGGAAGGGAGCACCCATGGCCTGGCACGACGTCGTCGTCGTCGGTGGCGGCAACGCGGGCATCGCGGTGGCGGCGCGGCTGCGGCGGATCGGCGCCCGCGACGTCGCCGTGGTCTGCGACGACCGGCCGCACCTCTTCCGCCCGCTGCTCAACTACGTCGCCGGCGGCCAGGCCTCGTTGGGCGAGCTGACCCGGGAGACGGGGTCCGTCATACCGTCCGGGTGCACGTGGATTCGCCAACGCGCCGTGGCCGTGCACCCCGAGGACCGCGAGGTGGAGCTGGCGGGCGGTGATCGGGTCGGCTACGGCGACCTCGTGCTGGCGCCGGGGCTCGAGGAGGACCTCGACGCGGTCCCCGGGCTGGCCGAGGCCATGTCCGCAGGCTGGGCGGTCACCGCGCACCTGGAGTCGCAGGCGACGGCACTGTGGACGGCGATCGACGGTATGTCGCGCGGCCGGGTCGTCTTCGCCCTCCCGCCGGAGCCCTCGCCGTGCGGCGGAACCGGCCTGAAGCCGCTCTTCCTGGCCGCCGACCTCTGGCGCGAGCGCGGCGTGCTCCCGGCCCTCGACATCCACCTGGTGACGCCCTACTCCGACGTGCTCGACGTGCCCTTCGTCGACCCCGAGCTCCGCGTCCGGCTGGAGCGCCTGGGGGTGAGTGTGCACCGCGGCACCACCGTCGCGGCCGTGGACCACCTGGCCCAGACGCTCACCCTCGGTGACAAGACCGGGACCGTGCTGAAAGAGGTGTCCCTCGCCGCCGTGGTGCCTCCGTACCGTGGCGCCGCCTGGCTCGAGTCGCTGGCCTCGGAGCGCTCTGCCGGGCAGATCGACGTCGACCCCGAGACGCTGGCGCACCGGTCCGCACCGCGGGTGTGGAGTCTGGGCGACGCGGCCGCGCTGGCCACGCGGCCGTCCGGGGGCGCCCTGCGACGTCAGGTCGAGGTGCTCGCCGACAACATCCGGGCGGCCAGGCTCGGAGAGCCGCTGCGTCGCTACGACGGCTACACGATCATCCCGATCACCGTGGACCGCCGCCGGCTGCTGCTCGCCGAGTTCGACCGGGCGGGTCGGCCGGCGCCGACGACCCGCGTCGTGGACCTGACGAAGCCGTCCCGCGCGTTGTGGGCCTTCGACCGCTACGTCGAGCCGGTCATCTACTTCCGCGCCCTGCTGCGGGGTCGCTCGATCCCGTGATGCCGGGCCGCTGCGGCCGGTCGTCCTCCAGCGCGCCGATGACCTGGTCGAGCAGCGACCGCAGGGTCCGCCCCTGCTCCTCGGTCATGTCCATCCCCTCGGCCAGCCGGGCGGGCACGTCCGCGACCTCGTCGCGCAGCGCCCACCCGCGGTCGGTCACCGAGACCAGGACCCGTCGCTCGTCCCTGGTGTCGCGCACCCGCCGGACGAGACCGGACGTCTCCATCCGCTTGAGCAGCGGGGTGAGGGTGCCGGAGTCGAGGTGCAGCCGGGAGCCGAGGTCGCGCACGCTCGGCGGCTCGCCACCGGTGATGGCCGCAACGGCCACGTCGAGTCCAGCGACGGCATCCTGTCCGCCGACGTCCGCGCACCCAAGGAGATGGGCGGCGCCGGGGGCGCCACCAACCCCGAGCAGCTCTTCGCCGCCGGGTATGCCGCCTGCTTCCACTCCGCCTTGCGTAGTGTCGCCAAGCGTGCTGGAGCAGACGTGACCGACTCCGAAGTCGTGGCGGATGTCTCCATCGGCCCGAACGGTGACGGTGGCTTCGGCCTGGCCGTCGGTCTGGAGGTCACGCTCCCTCAGGTCGAGCGCGCGGAGGCCGAGACGCTCGTCGAGCAGGCCCACCAGGTGTGCCCCTACTCCAACGCCACCCGGGGCAACATCGAGGTCACCCTCACCGTCGCCTGACCTCAGTCCTCCTCGGTGGCGCTCTGCCGGCCTCGGCCGGAGCTCGCGTCGTCGCCCTCAGGGTTGTGGTCGTCCTCGGCCGTGGCGTCGTCGGCACCGGTGTCGTTGGTGTCCGGGGTCTCGGGCACGGCGTCGGCGCCACCGCGGATCGTCTCGTCGTTGAGGGAGCCAGAGCCACCCTCGGAGAGGGTGCCGCCCTGGTCGGAGTTGTCGGTCATGGCCCCAAATCTACGCGTTGTGCTGGTGCTGTCCTGTCAAGGCCGAACTATCGACCGATGACGCAGCCCAGTGGCCCGGCCCCTGTGGGGTCGGGTGCGGGGGCGGGGTCGTCGCAGTCTCCACCTCACCCCGGTGCTGTCGACGTACCTGACCGCGAGCTCAGCGTGTCGGCCGCGAGGCCGACGCCCAGCTCGGTCTGGGAGGAGAAGTCCGTGTGCATGGGCTGCATGAACTGTCGCGGCGTGCGCGTGGGTCGGCGCCCTCAGGGTGGCGAGGACACCTCAGCACCGGGTCAGTACGCGGACCAGCTCGCGACGGCTGCTGACCCCCACCTTGGTGAAGATCGACTTCAGGTGGTCCTGCACGGTGTAGGCGCTGATGGACAGGCTGGCAGCGATGGTCGCCGTGCTGGCGCCCTCCACCACCTGCCGCGCGACGACCCGTTCGCGCTCGGTGACGTCATACAGGTCCAGCGCGAGGTCGAGGGTATGCCTCATGTCCGCAGGCTCGAAGGTGACAGCCATCCGCGCCGGACCGGGGCCACCGCGCAGCTCCGCGGCGCTGACCAGCAACCACCGGCCGGCGGACGTGCGGACCCGGGCCGAGGGCAGGACGTCATAGCCCTCGCTCCGCAGCCGGCACGCCTCAGCCACCATCCGGACCAGCACAGGCCCGTGCTGGCCCGGACCGCAGCGGAGCTCGTCGAGGTATGCCGCGGCCCTGGCGGTCGACTCCCACAGCTGCCCCTCGGGGCCCAGCACCACGACGGCAGCGCCTGACTCTGCGAGGTCGCATCCCCGAGCGGGCCCGCGGGCCGCCGCGGCGCGGACGCCAGCAGCGAGCAGGTCCTCGACGGAGGAGAGTAGCGCGGCTTCGTCCGGGGTGAAGCCCGACCTCCCCGGGGCGCGGTAGAAGCCGCAGGCGGCCACGAGACCCCCGCCGGAGCGGACGACCGACCGCATCTCGTGCTCGAGGTCGAAGTGCGGCGCGAGCAGCTCGCTCACCCGCAGACTGCGCTGCGGGTCGCGTCCGACATGATCGGCGAGGACACCGACACCGTCGGTGCTGCGGGCCAAGGACAGCAGGCTGATCGGGTCAGCCTGGGTGAGCTCGAGGCGGATGAACAGCTCGTCCTGGGAGTCGTCGATCCCGGAGCGGACGGTGTGGGTGAGCATCCCGCTCTGCGGGTCCATCAGAGAGAAGACCGAGGCGTCGACCGGCACCGCCCGCGAGAGCGCCTCGCCGGCGGCCGCCGCGAAGTCCGCCCACGTCAGCTCGTCCGAGGCATACCCCGCGAGCTGGCGCCGCACGAGATTCGGGCTCGCTCTGGGCATCCGGGCCATGCCTCAGCCTACTGAGACCTACCCACCCTGGGCCAGTACGTCTTCCATGACGGCCTCGGCCAGCTGCCGCGCCGTCTCCGGGTCTGGCGCCTGCGTCTCGACTCCCATGCTGCCGACCCGGATCGCCACGTGGGGCCACCCGTTCGCCATCTCGGGGTTGCCGGTGTCGGTCTGGCAGACGGCGTCGTAGTCACCGACCTGGCACGGCTCGTAGGGGTCGACCGCCATGCTGTGCAGGAACTCAAGCTCGCTCCAGTCCGCCTGGATCCAGACCCGGCCCACCTCGCGACGGTCGTCCCTCATCGAGCAGAGGCTGTCGACCTCGGTGACCTCGTCGGGGCGCAGCTCCACGAAGTCACCCACGACCGAGCGCAGCTCGGCCTCGTCGAGCGTGTCGCACAAGGCCTGCGGGTCATCTAGGAGCACTCTCAGCATGTCCTCACCGGGGTCGGCGGCCTCCAGCTCCCCCGACCCGGAACCGTCCTCCTCCGTGCCGCCGGACGAGTCCGACGCGGCGTCATCCTGCGCGCCTCCTTCGCCCTCGCCGGCAGACTCCTCCCCAGTCGCGTCCGCGGCGCTGCTTGCGGCGACGGTCTCGTCGTCGACCGGCTCCGAGGCTGCCTCGTCGCCACCCCCGGAGCACGCGGCCAGAAGCAGCATCGCGCTCACGGTCGGACCGGCCCGGCGTAGGGCCGGTCGGCCCGGTCTGGACGTGGGTTGAGGCGTGCCTCGCCTCGCTCTGGGGTCCATTGAGCCTCCTGGGTGTCGGTCGTCATCCCCGTGCCGCGTCGCCGCGGCTCTGAGATCGACCCTGACACCCCGTGTCACGCTGCACCATCCCAGGAATCTGGGATAGCTCTATCTCAGACGGAGGCGAGCGCCACCAGCACGGCCACCTGGATGCGGTTGTCGACGCCCAGCTTGGTCTGGATCGAGGAGAGCTGGGTCTTGACGGTGCTCTCGCTGACGTGCCTTCGCTGGGCGAGCTCGGCGTTGGACAGCCCCTGCGAGACCAGGGTCGCCACCTCGCGCTCGCCGTCGGTCAACCGTGCGAGCCCCTGGCGGGCCTCGACGCACTCCGGGGAGGAGGACACGGTGTGCAGGTGCTGCATGAACTGTCGCGCCGTGCGCTTGGAGACCGCGCCCTCCCCGGCGGCGACGGCGAGCACGTGCGCGACCAGGTCGTCCGGTGACTCCGTCTTGAGCAGGAAGCCGCTGGCACCGGCGGCGGCCGCCCTGAAGGGCTCGTCGTCGCTGTCGAAGGTCGTCAGCACGATGACCTCGGGAGGGCGGGGCAGCGCACGGACCCGCGCGGTGGCGGTCAGCCCATCGAGCCGCTGCATCCGCACGTCCATGAGCACGACGTCGGGCCGATGCCGCTCGACCGCACCCACCGCCTCGTCGCCGTCCGAGGCCGTGCCGACCACGTCGATGCGCCCCTGGCTGCCGCGGGTCAGGATCATCTGCAGCCCGGAGCAGACCATCGGGTCGTCGTCGACCAGCAGCACTCGCACGGGGCGCTCCCCCGCCTGATGGTCGAGACTCTCCTGCGCCGTCATGTCGCATCCCCCGACCAGGGCAGGGTCACGGTCACGTGGAAGCGACCACCGTCAGTGCTGACCTCGCTCGTGCCGCCGAGGATCTGCACCCGCTCATCGATGCCCCGCAGCCCAGACCCGGGCCCATCAAACCCTGGCGGCCCAGACGCGTAGGTCTCGATTCCCGGCGCACCAGACCCCGGTCCCCCGACCGCGACGGCCCTGTCGACCACGTTGGTCGACTCGATGCGGATACCCTCCCCCGGCCCACCGGTGACCCGCAGCCGGACCAGCTCGTTGGGCGCGTGCTTGCGGGCGTTGGTGAGCAGCTCCTGGACGATGCGGTAGACCGAGTGCGCGAGCACGGGATCGGCCTCGTCGGCCGAGTGCAGGAACACCGTGGACGAGACCGGCACCCCGGCATCGGCCATGTCGTCGATGACGGACGACAGCTGCGAGAGCGAGCGGACCGACACCGGCGACAGCGGCACCTCGCCGGCGCCGGAGCCCGGGTCGCGCAGCACCCCGACCAGCGAGCGCAGGTCGTCCATCGCGCGCTGGGCGTTGTCGCGGACGGCGCGGGCGCTCTCCCGCAACTCCGGATCGTCGCCGGCCGCGACCTCGATCCCCCCGGCGTGCAGCACGAGCAGCGAGAGCCGATGCCCGATGACGTCATGCACCTCGCGGGCGATGAGCTCGCGCTCCCCCTGGCGGGACAACTCGGCCGACAGCGCACCCGCCGTCGCCCGCTCCACCTCGACCTCCTGCCGGGTGTCGTCGATCTCGTGCCGGGCCCGCAACCAGAACCCCACGGCCACCGGCAGCACGATGACGATGAGGTAGACGACGCTCGCGGCATACACGTTGAACGACACCGGATCGGTGGTGACGCCCGACGGGGCCGACAGGAACCGGACGAGCGAGGAGTCGGGCGTCGGCCCGAGCGAGTCGCGGATGAACCAGATGGTGCCGCCCAGCACGTGCAGGAAGGCCAGCGTCTCGGCCTCGTTACGGTTCTTCTCCCGGATGATCACCTGCGGCAGCACCAGGGCCATCACCGGACCGATGGGAAAGACCAGCTGCAGGAACCCCAGGGCCCAGGCGGTGTTGGCGAGGTCCTTGCGGCGCATCAGCAGCAGGAGCGGGGCACCGAGCGCGACCAGCGTCGACAGCACCTGCACCGCGTCCGCGGCTCCCCCGATCACCCCGGTCCAGTCCCAGAGCCGGTTGCGCTCCTCGGCGGACGCGACCGACAGCACGGTGACCATCAGCGCGGCGAACATCAGCGCCACCGTGCGCAGCCAGTAGCGCACACCACGGTCCCGCGACGCCGGTCGTCCGAGGCTCCCCTGATCCATGGCGCCCACGCTAGGGGTGGGCGCCGACATACCCCTCACCCGGTCGGTCGGTCTCGCCGCGGCATCCCTGCCCGATCGGCCGGCGAGGTATGACCGATCGGACGATGAGAGATCCGCCGCCCACGGATGGACTGGACGACGTCCATCCCGCGAGCACCAAGGAGGCTCCCATGAGCACCCCAGACCAGACCCCACAGCCCGGCACCGACCCGTCGCAGACGCCGTCGGCTGCCCCAGACCGACCGAAGCGCAGCTGGTTCGCCCGGCACAAGATCATCACCGGCATCCTCGCCGCGCTCGGGATCTTCGTCACCATCGGCGTGATCGGCGGCGGAGGGGACTTCGCCGACGTCGCCGCACAGCCTTCGGCATCGAGCAGCGACTCGGCCGAGGAAGGCACGGGCTCGTCGGCCAGCTCGTCGGGATCGACGGCCGACGAGCCCGCTGCCGAGGAAGAGGCGGCCGAGGAGGAGTCGGCCGCCGACGAGGAGGACACCCAGGACGCGGCCGAGGATGAGCCGGTTGAGGAGCCGGCCGAGGGGGCGAGCGACGACCCGCAGCTGGGTGAACTCGTGCAGATCGGCGACTTCGAGGTCAGCGTCACCGACGTCGAGGGCGGCCTGGCGCAGATCGGCGACGACATGTTCGGCGAGGAGGCGCAGGGCCAGTTCGTCAAGGTCATGGTGACGGTGGAGAACACCGGCGACTCGGCGGAATACTTCCTCGACAGCGAGCAGAAGCTCATCGACGACTCCGACCGCCAGCACTCGACCTCGTCCTCGTCGTGGCTGCTCGACGAGGAGAGCCTCTTCCTCACCGAGATCAACCCCGGCAACCGGGTCGAGGGGGTGCTGCTCTACGACATCCCCGAGGACGCCGTGCCGACCTCGATCGACCTGGAGGGCGGCTTCTTCAGCTCACCGGTGCGGGTGTCGCTCGACGGCTGAGGCAGGTATGCCGTCCGGGCTCGGCCGTGCAGGGTGCGGCCGAGCCCGGACCTGCCGCGCCCACCGCCGGGCGTAGACACGACCCATAGCAAGGCAAGGCCCGGGGACGGCAGATCAGAAGTGCTAGGCAGGCCGCCTCGATCCACCCGCGCTCCGCTCGGTGGACGCACTCCATCTGGCGGCCGCGCTGATGCTCGAGGACGACCTGCTCGGCGTGGTGACCTATGACGAACGGCTCGCGGAGGCGATCCGGCGCCTAGGTTTCAGCGCCGTGGCGGCGGGCCGCTGATCGATCTTCTAGAGAAAGGTGCCCACGACCCGCTCAGCTCCGGCTGTGACACAGGTCGATCAGCCCTGCCTCCCCAGGCATGCCGTCCACAGCCGGTCCAGGGGTCGGTGCCCGTGGGGTCCAGCCTCCGATCCATCCCGATGATATCGTTGATGATATCCACGAGAGGAGAGCGCCATGGCATCCATCGTCATCCGGGGCCTCGACCAGTCCGTGAAGGAGCGGCTGGCTGCTCAGGCGAGGGAGCACGGCCGGTCGATGGAGGCCGAAGCCCGTCACATCCTCACGGCAGGCACGCAACCCCCCAACATCGGGCTCGCACTGTTTTCGGCCGCGCGGGAGGTCGGCGGCTTCGGGGACCTCCCCGTCCCTGAACGAACCGACCGCGCCCGAGCGGCAGATTTCGGGTGATCGTCCTCGACACCAACGTCCTCTCCGAGGCGCTCCGGCCGCAGCCTGACGGACGTGTCCTGGCGTGGTTGCAGACGATCACGGGAGAGGTTGCCATCACGTCGATCACTCTTGCTGAGTTGCTCGCGGGCGTGCGCCGCCTGCCGGATGGCCGGCGCAAGACGGTGCTGGGCAGCCAACTCGAGCATGCGATCCGGCCCTACCGAGGGACCCGCGCCGTCCTGGCCTTCGATGATGTAGCCGCAGATCACTACGCAGATGTGCTCGCGGCACGAGAACAGGCGGGGTTGCCGATCAGCACCGCTAATGCGCAGATCGCGGCGATCTGTCGAGCGCACGCCGCGACCTGCGCGACGCGCAACACCAGGGACTTCGAGCTGACCGGCATCCAGCTCGTCGATCCTTGGGTCGCCTGAGCATCCGCGCACCGCGACGGCCGTCGGGCGGGTCGCCACTGCGTCCTGGAGAACCAGGAGCAGGTCAAGGTAGACATCGAGGGCGCCGGACTACACCGACATCTCCGAGCTGAAGGACCGCACCTACTTCACGTCCCACTACGTCCGTATGCCTGGTGGCGCCATCTTCGAGCTGGCCGTCACCCATGACGAGGGTGGCTGGGACTGCGACGAGTCTCCCGAGGAGCTCGGCCAGGCGTTCATGCTGCCGCCGCAGTTCGAGTCCGAGCGCAGCCACATCATGGGCCAGCTCGAACCGATCGAGGTGTGACCAGCTCCGCGGCCCCGGCACGACCGCGACCCGCCGAGAACCCGAACCTCGCCGCGGGCGCGGAGTGCTGGGGCGAGGAGGACGCGCCGGTCGCCGTGCTCGCGTTGCACGGGCGCACCCAGTCCCCCGCCGACATGCGCGCTCTCGCCAAGCGGCTGGACGTCGAGGGTCTGCGGTGGCTTGCGCCGACCGCCGCCGGACAGAGTTGGTATCCCTACGGCTTCATGGAGGAGCGACCGGACGACGACTCGTCGCTCCGAGGGCCTCAGTGCAACTTCAAGTCGGCCCATCTGTACCAAATTTACGCATCCATCCGAACGCAGGAGGGACGTAACGGTGTGGCTGGTTCCGTCGATGGTCTGCTGCTGTATCCCCGGACGGAAGGCACACCGGACATCGATGTCACCGCAGTCATTCAAGGACATAGACTGCGCGTCGCAACCGTGAACCTAGGCGCTTCAGCGACTCAGATTCGGGCACGTCTCCTCAGTCTGGTGGCTCAGCACAGCAGTGATGTCGTCACTGGATGCTGGCTGGGTTCCAACATCAAGGGTGCACCTCGTGCGGGGATACAACGACTCTAGCGGCGCGCCAACAGGGCAGGGGCTATTCCCTGTGGCCGCGCTTCTCCTCAATCCTCCGCGCGCGGCGAAGGATCCGCTCGTCACGCCGCGACCCGAGGGACTGGCCTGCGGCTCGTGCGCGTGCGGCAACCCCCGATCCAGCCGCGCCGAGGGCGGCGGTCGCCTCGCCCGCGAGTTCACGCGCGGCGGCGGCCCACCGGGTCTCGTCGACGACGCCCAACACGCCAAGATCAAGGTTTGCGTGCTGGGCGAAGGACGATATATCCACGCTGAGACCGTTCGCGTGTCGCGCCACCTTCGGCGCGGCGATCGGGTTGGCGACCTTGGCGACGTTGGTGAGGGCAGCGGCTGAGATGACGGCGCTGGACACAGCTTGCAGACCGCGGGTGATGCGTCGGACGCGTTCAGCGCGAGCCACCGCGATCCCCTGCCGGTGGGCCTCCAGCTGCATGACGTCCTCTTCCGCCACGCGCGCCAGCTCGAGCACGTAGTAGCGGTCCTGCAAAGCGATGGCGCGCGCCAGCACGCCCAGCCAGAACTCGGCGTCCTCCTGCGCCTGTGCGAGAGACTTCGCCGACTTGTCCGCGTCTCCGGCCGAGGACTGCACGTTCTTCGCCACCTCGTGCAGCTGCTCGACTGCCTCCCACTGCATCCGCTGAAGAGTGAAGGCGAGGCCCTCTACCTTCGACCACGTCACGCCAGAGACGATCCCGGTGTGGGAGTAGATGGCCGCCGCCTCGTCGATCGCCAGGGTGACACCACCGATCTCACCCAGCGTCTCCGTCTTGCGCTGCTTCAGCAGCTGGTCGAGTTTGCGGTCGATCACCTCGAGGTATGCGGTGATGTCGTCCAGCGCCGCCTCCAGCGCGTACTGGGTTGCCATCGCTCCGAGGACGGCCGGGGCCGCCGGCGTGAGGACAGCGCCACGCCCGAGGTTCTCGAAATTGAGGTGCTTGACGATGCGGCCCTTGTCTCCACGCAGCACGCCGGACGTCAGCTTCTCGACCCCACCGAGAGCCTTCGCGTCTCTCGCGGAGTCGGCGGTCAGCTTGACCCAGCGCCCGCCCTGCTCCATCAGCTTGCCTGCGGCTGCCCCAGCGTGTCCGCTCACCCGAGCCAGATCCTTGGGCGAGATCGGCCTGGACTGCACCCCCGCCCCAGCATCGAAGACTTCGATTGCGCTCTCGCTTCCGAAGAGAAGCAACCCGTCACCCGCGTCGAATACCTCTATTGCCTGACCCACACCCGTCATGGAGGGATCGTAGACGGACCCCGTGCTCATCTGGTTACCCGAGCCCTTCGAAGAAGTCCTCATCCATCCTGTGCAGCAGGATCGTCTGCTGCACCTGGACTCCGACGCCGTAGCGCACCAGCAGCCCCGCCAGGCGCGACCCGTCGATCAGCTCGATCCGCGCGTTGATTCGCTCGGCCTCCAGGCGGGCCCCGGCGGTGAAGCTCGACGTGGTGTTGAAGACGCCTCGGTCACCCTGCTTGCCCAGCAGCGCACCGGCGAACTCATGGATCTTCGGACGGTCCACCGACCGGTCCGCCGCATACCTCTTGGCCTGTACGTAGATCCGGTCCAGCCCAAGCGGGTCCTGACTGATGATGCCGTCCACACCCGCATCCCCGGAAGCACTGGTCCGCTCGATCGTGCCCAGGCGGCCATATCCCATCTCCTCGAGCAGGGCCATCACGAGGTCCTCGAAGCCGGTGGGGCTCAGTCCCAGCGCACGTTGCAGCACCTCCGTCTCCAGAGCGGAGCGGCTCTGCGCGACCGCCGTCTCGATCTGCTCCAGTGGTGTTGATGTCTGTTCCGCGACCGTCTGCGGGTCGGGCGACTCCGCCGGCAGGACAGTTCTCGTCCTCTCCTTGAACGCTCTGTACCCCGGGTATGCCTCCATCGTCTTCATGTCGATCCGCTCGGGGTTGGCGGCCAAGGCATCCGTGCCGAGCTGGGTGATCCGCACTTGGCCCCGCTGCGGTCGCTCGACGAGGCCGGCCTGCACCAGGTAGCTGAGGGCCCAGCTCACCCTGTTGTCCATGACCCGCTGCTTGCCGCTGGGTAGCAGGCGTTCCCGGCTCTTCAACTTTGAGCGTGGTGCCGGGTGTTCACGCCGCGATGGGTCGGGGCGCGTAGCCAATGATGCGGCATCGGTAGTTGTCGTGGTTGCGGTAGCCGCGGCCGACTCTCTTGATCGTCTTGGCGGTCAGGTTCGCCGCCTCCGTTCTCGCGTTCGTGATCCTGGTCCGGCAGAAGGTGAGGAGCTCGCGACGCCAGGCCTTCAGGGTGCGGAACAGTGCGACCGGCTCGGGCAGGTGGGTGGCTCGGACGGCGCGTTCGAGGGCGGCCCAATGCCGCTGGAACGAGGGAGTGTCCCGGGCGGTGAGGACCTGGCGGACGTGCTCCTTGATGCCCCACGCGACGGCAAGCTCGACGTCCTCGGCCAGGATCTGCTGCAGCTTCGTCCGCTGACGGACGGTGAGCCGGTCGCCAGCGCAGGTGAGCAGCTTGCGGTACTTCCACGGGGTATCGCACGCCCTGCCACGGCGCTCGTGCAACTCCCACACCCGGCGCCGCCTCACTTTGGTGACCATCTCGTTCGCCAGGCGCACCACGTGCCAGTGGTCGACGCTGACCCTCGCCCGGGGCAGCGCCTTGCGGACGGCGGCACGGAACTCACTGGACATGTCCAGTGCGACGACCTGCACCCGCCGGCGCCACCACCGGGGCCGGGCACCCAACCACGCCTTGACCGTCGCGCCGCGGCGGCCGTCGACGACGTCCAAGATCGCGCCGTCATCGAGGTCGGTGAACACGATCGACCACGGCTCGACCCGCTTCACCGTCTGGGTGTCGGGGTCGCGCAGGTAGCGCACGGTGCGGAACCGGTGCTCATCGATCCCCAGGCGCGCCACGTGCCGGCGGTCCACGCCGGTGTCCAGGTCCACGGTGGTGGTCAGCATCCGCATCACCGTCGGCCACGACAAGGCCGCTTCGTCCGCGACGCGGGACACCGCGCGGGGCTCGGCCCGGCAGGCGGAGATCACCTGCTCGGCCAGCCGCGTCGTCACCCGTGCCCGCGCCGGCAGCTGCTCGGTCTCCTCGGTGAACGAGCGCCGCGGGCACAGCGCCTCACGGCAGACGTACCGCCGCTTGCGCACGACCACATCCAGCGGCTGCCCGCCGCAGGTCACGTCCTTCACGTGCTGGGTCGGGCGCGCCTGGACCCGCGAGGACAGCACCCCGCAGGACGGGCAGGCACGCTCGCAGACGACGGTCTCGATCACCACCTGCCTCGGTTGGTCGCCGACAGCAGGGCCGGCGCTCACGACTCGGTACCCGGACAGATTGAACAAGATCGACGCCGCATCGACGTCGAACGTACGCTGGTGCACGCTCGCGGTCCTCGCTCTTGGATGCCTAGACAACACCCATGCTGGCGCAGGGCCGCGAGCCCTACGTCAGGGCCCCACCACACTCAAAGTCGAAGAGCCGCGTTCCCGCTCCTCCTGGGTAAGGCTGTACGCCTCGGCCATGTCTTCCTTGACCCGCCTCGAGTGCCGCACGTCGCCGTCGGCGAGGTGGGCAAGCACCGGTCGCATCATGGTCTGGAAGTCCGGGATCGTCATGCGGTCTTCGTCTCCTGGATAGTGGTGCTCACCGTGGCCAGCTCAGCCACCTGCTCCAGGAGCGCACGCGGCCGCGCCGACAGGTCCAGCGGGTACTCGACGACGCTGATGCCGGTATGCCGCACCCTGCGACGCGCGGGGGCCGCCACGCCTTGGGCGTAGACCAACCACGCAACCGGCACCTGCAGCGCGGTGCAGTAGGCCAGCATCTGGTAGTGGTCGGCGTTCGGGTACTCCCCCTTGGGACTCGCCGCCTTGTACTTCGCGTCGTAGACGACCTGCGGCCGTCCCGCACGATCGAGGTGCACGATGTCGACGTCCATCCGGATGGCCCCATGACGGCGCCCGACAGCCGGCTCGTCCAGCCAGCCCCGGTACTGTGCCTCCGTTCGACCGGGAATCCCCCGCAACGCCTCCGTGAGCGCGGTCGTGACAAAGTCCTCGTACACCTTCGCCATTGGCACGACGAAGGACGCGACAGGCAGCTCTCCTTGCCCAGCCGACGCCGACACGTTGCGCAGCACGATCTCTGCGAGATGCAGCGCCGGCTGATAGCGGGCGTTCTGACGGGTAGGGGTCCATCTCGGGACGCGTTCCCCAGCAAGCAGGAACGCCACACCTTCCAGCCTCGCGTCAAGATGGACGAGTCGTCGTCGTACCTCCCGGTCAACACGCGGGACGGCGAGCATCCGTCGCAGCGCCCCGCGGAGGAGCCGGTTCTCGACGGTGTCGACGGTGAACTCGTCGTAGGTCACTTCGAGGGGCAGCAGCTGCCCCTGCCGCAGGGCGAGCTGGTCCCCGATCCGGATCCGTCCACGGACCGTGCGGAGGCTGTCGTCGGTCGTGCGATAGCCCTGCAGCACGCCGTGGCTGAGTGCGCGCTCTGTCTGCCGGGCCAGAGACTCGGCCAATGCGGGCCACAGGTCATCGTCCTGCACCCCCAGCACGTCTTCCTCGCGGAAGCTGGGGTTCTTCGCGTAGCCCAACAGGAAGAGAAGATGAGCGACCCCCACCCGCCCCTTCGGCAGGACCTGGACCTGCTTGTCCCCCACGCGGGTCGCTCCCACGTTGCCCGCCGGCAGAAGCCTCCAGGTCTGTCCACCTTCCGGGCGCACCTCGACCAGCTTCGCCCCGGCCAGCGCGGCGGCCTCGACGTGGGAGAGGGAGCGCACGACACCCTCACGGTCCAGCTCGTCGAGTGTCACCGGCCAGGTGCTCATGGCTCAGGCACCTCCGACGGCGGTTCCTGCGGGGCCTCCGCGACCGGCTCCTGACCCTTCGCCGGTGCCCGCAAAGCGTCCAGTCCGAACCGCGTGTGCACCCCCGAGCGGTTCAGCCGCCCGTAGTAGTGCTCTTCCAGGAGCGGCAGGATGTCGAAGCGCCAGATCCGGCGGAGCCCTTCCTCGGTGGCCGCGGCGGAACGCATCAGGTAGCTGGGACCGATCTGCAGGTCCCGTTCGTCCTCTCCGATCTCGCTGTTCAGCGCGTCGAGAAGCTCGGCGCGGTCGGTGGAGAGGTTTCGGGCGGTCAGGTATGCCGTGAGCACGCTCCGCACGGGCTCTTCGGCCGGGTGCATCTCGAGGAAGGCGAAGCGGCGACGGATCGCGGCGTCGATCAGGGCGATGGAGCGGTCGGCCGTGTTCATCGTGCCGATGATGAACAGGTTGCGAGGCAGGCGAAAAGGCCGGTCGCTGTACTGCGGACGGACCGCCTCTCCGCGGTACTCCAGCAGGAAGTAGAGCTCGCCGAAGACCTTCGCCAGGTTGGCGCGGTTCATCTCATCGACGATGAGGACGAACGGCTGGGACTGGTTCTCCGGCTGTTCGGCGAGTGACGCAAGCTCGCGTAGCGGGCCCGGGGTGAGGTTGAAGACCGCCTGTCCATGCGCGGAGACGCCGGGACGGTAGCCCTCGAAGAAGTCCTCGTAGCTGTAGGACGGGTGGAACTGCACCAGCCGAGCGCGGCTGGTGTCGTCCTGCCCGACGAAGAAGTCGGCCAGCTTCTTAGCGAGGTAGGTCTTCCCCGTACCCGGCGGCCCGAAGAGCACGATCTGCTGCCGGTCTTGCAGGACGTCGACGATCTCCTGCAGCGCGGCGACCGGCATGTGCAGATCGGCTGCCAGCTCGTCGCTCACGGGTGGGAGCTCCGGCACACCGGCCTCTGCCACCGCCCCGTCGTCGACCTCCTCGGGGCCGGCGCTCTCCAGCAGCGGCAGCAGCTGGGAGAGGGAGTCAGTGACGTCGACCACCGTGCCCTGCTTGCCTCGCAGGCCTCCAAGACCCTCGAGCGAGAACCCCCGCTTGTTCCACTGCACTCCACGCTGCACGCGGCCCGTCGGGTCTGGTCGGTAGACCGGCTCGTCCACGATCGTGCCCACGTAGACGCTGCCCTCGATGACCGTGACGACCACGTCCTCCTCGCGCATCGAGGTCAGGAACGCGTGGTACTCCGACGTCAGCTGCTTGCGCTGCGAGTAGTCGATGTGCTGGTAGCCCGCGTCCACCGCAGCCTGGACCGTCGCTTGGTCCGCACCGCCCGGCACCTTGCCCAGGTGCTCGCCCTTGAGCGAGACGTACCCGCCTGTCAGCCAACGCTGCACCAGCGGACGGTCCCCCGGGTGCGGGCGCACCAGCCAGGCACGACGCGCTACCTCGCTGGTCGGGTTCCACTCCTCGACGTATGGCGTGGAGTACCACTCCGCGAACGTGCCGGTCTCTTGCTCGTGGACGTGCCGGATCTTGACGAGGTCTCGGGTGATGTCCAGTGGTTCTTTGCCGCTGGGCCCGCCGATCCGGTGGGCGAAGGCGTCGCGAATCTTCCGGCGGTGGATGCTGCTGACGACGGGGTAGTGGTGTCCGGGCCAGGCCAGGTAGTTCAGCGCGGGCTCCATCGACACTGTCGCCCCCGGGGAAACCCGGCTGGTCACCTCGGCGAAGTGGATCGGGTCCGCCAAGGCCGCGGACCGCTGGCTGGGGTCCAGGTCGAGCCACTCCTGCACGAACTCGGTCAGCCACTCGATGTGACGTGCGATCTGTGCGTGCCACCCCTGCCCCCCGGCGAAGGCGCCGCCCGCGTTCAGGGGCTCGCGCAGAGCGGGAGGCAGGACCGGCTTCTCGGGCAGGAGGTCGAGCACGGCCTGGACGCGGGCTGCCTTCGTCTCCGGCTTGAGGTCGAACAGCGCGACGCACTGCAGGTATACCAGCTCGGCGGCCAGGAGGACCGTGTCGGCCGGGGCGTCAGTGACCTGCACTGTCAGCTTGTCAATGAAACCACCGGTGCCGGGGTCGTGCTGCAGCCGCTCGTGCAGGTCCGCAGCCGCTCTGAACGTCCATGCCGTCGAAGCGCCGGTGAGTGGAGATGGTTCGCCTTTCAGACCCGCCGAGAGCACGATCCACGCGGCTGACTCGAGCTCGGGGGCCGAGCCGGCGCCTCGATCGACCTGAGTGTCGGACAATGTGTCCCCTCGCCACGCAGCGAGCGCAGCCGCGTCGCGCTCGGGAAGCGTCATCTGGTCGACGTCCCACTTCAGCAGGGTCCAGGCCAGACCCTGGGCTTCCAACCGGGTCCGGATCGGCAGTTTGCCCTGCCCACGGCGCAGGAGCTCGTCGCAGAGGTCGAGCAGCTGCTGGTAGCGGTCGACCGGTGCAGAGGCGTGCCCTCCTCCATCGACGACCTCGAGCCAGCGCTCAACCGGCGTGGGCCGGTAGGGCGGGTAGCTCTCCGGATCCCGAGTCATCAGCAGCAGGGCGCCGAGCGCCGTGACGTTGCCGGGGCTCAGTTCCATCGCCCGACGGATACGTTTCTCGAACTCGGTGAGGCCCAACGCAGTCGGTTCATCCGCCCACAGGACGCGGACAGCGTCCGCGAAGAGTTCGGGCGCGGCCTCGGCCCCGCGCTGCATGCGCGATACGGACATCCAGTGGATGAGGTTGCTGCCCTTGAGGGCACCGAACAGGGACTCGCTCCAGACGTCGTCACCGTGAAGCAGCTGCTCCCTTGCAGCGGCCAGGTCGCCGGCGATCCCGCGCTTTGATGAATGCTCCTCGGCTTCCAGATCGACGTGCTGAGCGACCAGCGTTCCCCAACGGACGAACTCCTCCCACTGCGCGTCGCTCATGAGGCCTGCTCCTTCGCCGCGTGACGTGCACCCTCACCGGGCGGTGGTGAGAGCACCGTCTCGTACTCCGTACCCGCCTCGATGGCGTCTGCCATCGCGTCGTAAATAGACAGGATTGCTTCCTTCGTGCGGAAGGAACCGTGCGCAGCGATGTCCTTCCGCTTCACGATGGGGAAGGTCTCCATGATGTAGTCGACGTCCTCGCGGTCGACGCCGTACAGGTGGAAGAACGCCGCATCGAGTTCCGCGCGCAGCCAGAACCGACGCTCGGGGCCCCACATGAACGGTTCCCCGTCATCACCTAGCTCTTCGGCGAGGGCGCGCATATCGTGGGCGGTGAAGACAAGTTCGATGACTCGGTCGACGATCCAGTCGTCGAGGCGCCCTGTGCCCCAAGGCACGGGGCCTCTCACGATCTCTGGAGACAGAGTCGGCAGTTGGCGCATCGTGAAGTACTTAAGATGCGTCCCCCCCACTTTCTGCCGTGCAACGAAGTCAAACACAAAGGCGTTGAAATTCGCGGTAAGGACCGTCCCGCTGAGAGCCGGAGTCTCTTTGGGTAAGCACAGCAGAGTCCCACCCTCAGGCGAGGCGCCCTCTGGTTCCATACTCGAGATCGCAGTGCGCTCATCAGTTGAACGACAGATGTCACGCCATCCGAACAGCCAAGAGCTGCTCCACCTATCTGTCAGGCGACCCTCTACGACTTCCTGCCGGACCCAGTAGCGCGGGAGTGCGGCGAATGTGGGATCCATCTTCTCGGCGGGGAGCACATCTCGCACCTGACCGTTGCGTTCGTAGGTCGCCCAGCGGTGGTCGTAGTGGTGGACCATCTTGGCTTCGTACAGCGGGAGCATGCGCTGGACGGTCATTGTGCCTCCACGGTGATCGAGGTGTAGGGCTGCCCGGTGCGACGGGCCTGGTCCATGGCGTCGTAGACGGCCAGGATTAGGCGCTTGGTGCGGTACTCACCGTGGGCCCCTTCGTCTTGGCGCCGCACGATGGGGAAGGTCTCCAGGATGTAGTCGACCTCGTCGCGGTCGAGCCCGTACAGGTGACAGACCAACGCATCGAGCTCAGCCCGCCAGAGGGCTCGCTCTTCGGCGTTGGTGATCGTGGGCCGTGCGTTCAGACGGTCCACCCGCTGGCTGATCCAGTCGTTGGCGGGAAGGTCCAGAGTGACCGCGCAGTTCTCGATCTGCAGCGGGGAGGGCATAGGCAGCTGCATGAACGTGAAGTACGCCATCGACGTCCCACCCAACTTCTGGCGGGCCACGTAGTCGAACGCGAAAGAGGACCACAGGGCCTGGTGCTCTGTCCGTCCCCGTCCAGGCAGCGCCAGGAGGATCTTGTGCGGAAGAGCGGTTCGCGGCATCGCGGTGGTGATCACGGTCCGGGCGTCGGTCGCGCGGCAGATGTCGCGCCAACCGAGCAGCCAGGTCTTGTCCCACCGACCGTCGAGCTTGCGGTCGACCTCGGTCTCGGCCACCCAGTACCTCGGCATGATGTGGAAGGCGTCGTCGGCCTTCTCCGCCGGAGTAACGGTGCGTGTCGAGCCGTCCGGCTGGTAGGTGGCCCAGCGCGTGTCGTAGTGGTGCAGCATCTTGGCCTCAAGCAGGGGCAGCATCCGAGTCAGCCCCCCCCCCCAGCGTTCTTGACGAAGACGTTGCCGTCGAGCTCCCAGCCGTCGTCCTCGAGCTCATCGCGCGTGTGGAAGAGGTGGGAGTCGTTGGACATGTGGAACATAGTCATGAACGAGATGCCCCACGGGTTGCCGTCCGGATCCCCTTCGTTGATGAGGACGGGCACTCTGCGGTAGATGCCGAGAGTGATCTCGGCATCGCGACGGGTACGGAAGATGGGGCACGTCCCGGTGTTGGGGTTGAGGAGGGTGATTTCGTCGGGGGTCAGCTCGAACTCCGAACTCGGGATGTCTCCCGGATCGTGGAGGAAGAAGGCGAAGGAGGCAGCAGGAGTCGCTGCCGATCGGCCACTCATCGTGAGGAGGCAGAACTTGAAGCTTCGGTGCACGCCGTCGAAGATCGGACGTGCGTTCTCGAAGTCATAGAGCGCCACCAATGACGACGTGGTCACGAGGTCTTTGAAGAAGTACTGCGTGGTGGCGTCCGTGGCGATCCCCGTCGGCGCGATAACGCCGGCCTGTCCCTGCGCGCCCGTGAGGCTGCGGAACAGCTCGGTGAAGACGGCGTAGGTGTTGACGTCACCGCGGCCGTTGAGCGGGTATCGCCCCGACAGGCGCAGGAAGGCGCTCTGCCCTTCCGCATAGCGCTTCGCTTCCGTGAACGCCTCGAAGACGGACGGATCCTCTTCCTCTAGTGCCTTGATGAGTCGGCCTCGGGCGGCAGCATTCGGGGCCTTGGCGATCTGGGGGTCACGTGCCGCGAAGAACTCCTGCTCCTGCAACTTGACTCGCTCCCAGGGCGGGTTGCCGAGCACGCAGGAGAAGCCGCCGGACCAGCCTTCTGGGCCGTGGGGCGCCGGGCTGGTGGGGTCGCCGAAGACCTCGGGGAACTCGAGGTGCCAGTGGAAGAACTGGTACTGGTGGGTCAGGTCCTCGACCTGGGCGACGGTGTCCGCCAGGCCCGGGTCTGACGGGTCGTGCTCGAGCTGGCGCAGCACGGCGTTCGTCGGGGCAAGGGCGGCACCGGGCTCGAGGGGCCAGACGAACGCGGCGCACCAGGCGTCGGCGTGCAGCCGCGCGTGCCGCACGTTGGCCGACTGCTCGTACTCCGCCCACGCTTGCGCCTGCCGCCGGCTGGCGTCGATGTCATCGGTCGTGACGATGAGACGCCGCCGTTCCGCAGCCAGCTCAGCGGTCCCCCCGCCAGTCCCGGAGAACAGCAGGTCCTGCCCACCGCCCTCGGCACGGTTGCGCTTGCGGATCTGGGTGGCGTAGGTCTTGTCATCGCCCAGGAGCTCCTTGAACGCCACCTCCGGGACACCACCGGCCAGCAGCGCCGGCGTCGTCCCCAGCAGCGCGTTGCCGACCCGGATCCGAGCGTCGAGGAATCCCAGCGGCTTGCCCGGCTCCATCGCCTCCAGCCACAGCGACACCTTGGCCAGCTCCGCAGCCAGGTCGTTCAGGTCCACGCCGTAGATGCAGCGTCCGACCACGTCCCGCATCGCGTGATGCACCTGCGCCGGGGTCGGCTCGTCATCCCCGCAGCGCACACGCGCCAGCCGCTGCGCGATCCGCCGCGCCGCAGCCACCAGGAAACCACCTGAGCCGCAGGCCGGGTCGCACACCGTCAGCGCCAGCAACCGGCGCTCGGCCTCCGCTGGGTCGATCACCCCTCGCACAGCGTCGTCGAGCACCGGGTCCAGCGCGGTGTCCAGCAGCGCCGACACCAGGCCCGGTGGCGTGTAGTAGGATCCGGTCGTCTTGCGCTCGTTGCCCGCCAGGTGTGTCAGTGTGAACGAGCGCTCATCCAGATCCACGCTCGGCACCAGCTCCAGCAACGACTCGTAGACGCCGCCGAGCTCCTCCGCCCCCAGGTTGCGGTAGTCGACCCGCTGCAGCCGCCCATCAGCACCCGACACCCAGGCCAGTGCCCGGACCGCCGTCAGGAAGTGCTGGTTGGACAGTTCGGCCCCCAGGAGCAGGTCCTGCTGGTCCGGCGCCGCCGCCGGCACGACCGCGCGCCAGTCGGGGTCGAAGACCCCACCGAGTGCTGGCAGTGCCAGCTGCGGAACCCCGTCACCGCCCAGCCCGGCCAGGACCAGCCGCTGCGCCTGCCACATGTCAGCATGCGGACCCCCCGCCCGGACCCGGGCGACGTGACGCAACCTGGAGGTGGAGAAGAACCGCTCGTACCGGTCCCGCCCCTCAGCCTCCCCGGGGACCAGCAGCAGGTCACGGTCCTCGGCCACGAAGACGAACAACATCCGGTACACCAGCCGCAGCAGCGCACGATGAAGATCACGATCACTGAGCTCGCCGGAGCGCAGCGCCACCACGAGCCACCGGTTGTCGCGGTGCGACAGGAAACCCTCACCCAGCGCGTCGAGCGCAAGTTCGACACCCCAACGAAGCTTTTCCAGCGCCCGACCGCCGGCGTCGACGGCCTCGCCGCGCCACGACTCCAGCCAGCAGTCCGCTGGCGACGCCTCGGCCCCGCCGCGCTTCTCGACCCGGGACTCGTGGCACAGCTGGAAGAGCAGCAGCCACTCGGCATACAGCTCCCCGTCGAAGATGGCCTCCAGGTCGAACTCCACGTAGGCCGACCCGGCCAGAGAGGTGGAGTCTCGCAGGAGTCGCAGGCGCAACCCGTTGCTCAGCAGGCCCCAGAGGTGCTCGTCGCTACGGTTGAGCAGCTCCTGCAGCATCGACTGCGGCGCCCGGGCGGCACCGGACACCCCAGGGTTACGACGGTCCAGGTCGACCCCCGGCCCCAGCAGGTGGATCGGCACGTGCTCCCACCGGTGGGACACCGGGTAGTCCGAACCCTCCACCGACAACCCAGATGGCAGGGCGGGCACCTGGCCGTAGCCCAGCTCCCGAAGCAACGGCAACAACCAGCGCTCACGCGCAGGCCCAGTCCCCGCCCCCACCCGCTGCGCGGCATCGTGCTCGCGCCACGCTACCCATGCACCACGCAGATAGCCCCACGCACGCGACGCCGCGTCGCGCACCGTCTCCGTGCCTACCAGGTGATACGAACGCGCCGACAGACTCGAACGGTCAGACACCTCCCCCGCGATGATCCGGTCGACCAGCGACGGCGGAACGACACCGCCCACCAACGACAGCGACTGCACCGCACTCATCGCGCTCCTCCTGCCGGGCGGTAGACGTATACGCCCAGCACGTCGACCGGGAGCTGCGGCTCGACCTGGAGACCTCGGAGTGACAGCGCACCAGCCCGGTCACCACGCGCAGCGCGACGGACCGTCGCGTGGGCCGACCTGAGGTCCTCGGCCACGTCGTGACCGATCCGGTCCAGCTCCGCCTGCAGTGTGGGCAAGGCGTCGATCGCTCCCCGCAGGACGTTGGCCGCGGTGTCGGGCGGCACGTTGGCCGACGGTCTGGTGCTCAACAACTCCTCGACCTCGTCCGACGGCAACCACTTGGGGTCGGCGGGCGTCCCGCGGAACGCGACCACCCGGGCTTCCTCGGCCACCTGGGTGGAGGCCTCGTCCTTGCCAGGAAGGGTGACGTGGGTGCGGACCCGGAGAAGGAGCAAGACCGCGGCGGCTGAGACATCCGTAGACACGACCACGCCGCAGCGGCGGGCGGGGCGGTCGCGATCGGGCAGAGCGGGGTCGAGGGCCCCGTCCAACACGTGTCGTGCGATCGCCCCGACGGTGGGGTCCGTGCGCTGCAGGACCGCCGCTCCCTTGGGCGCGGGGAGATCGGTCGCGAACGTCCGCAGCCCGGCAGTGCCCGGTATGGAGTCACGCAGGGCGACGGGAAGCTCTCGCAGGTCAGCGGTGAACCCGGTCGCGTCACGAGCGGTAACCGTCGAACCCAGCTCTTGCAGGGCGGTGTCGGTGAAACCGACGACGTCGTCAGGGTCGCCGAGCGCCGACCGGCCGGCCTCTAGGGCGGCCTGCACCTCGTCCGGGTGAATGCTCGACTGGGCAAACCGAGTGCGGCTGGCCTTCTCGGCGTGCGCGGTGCTCCGCCACTCCTCCTCGAGCACGGCCGCCTTGGACTCATCGCCGAAGTCGAGCGCGAGCTCCCCCTGACCACCCCTCAGGAGCACACCCTCGAGGAGTGCCGCGAGCACCTGGTCACTCTGAGGCGGCACAGGGACTGAGATGCCGAGCGCCTTGCGGATGGCCTCGTGCTTGCGGAGCAGCACGTCGAGCACGATGCCGTCGATGCCGTTGTCCTCGCCGTAGAGCAGGGTGGCCCGGACGACGTCGGCGGGCTGGCCGAAACGGTCGACCCGTCCCTCCCGCTGCTCGTGGCGGGTCGGGTTCCAGGCCAGGTCGTAGTGGACGACGGCCTGGTAGTCCTCCTGCAGGTTGACACCCTCGGACAGGCAGTCCGTGGCGACCAGGACCTTCGCACCGTCGCCTGCGCGCTGGGACAGGTCGGCGACCCGACCGGAACGCTCCTCGGCCGCCAGCTCACCCGTGACGACCTCGACCTCGACCGTCCTGGGCAGGGACGAGCGCAGCGCGTCGGTGACGTAGTGGGCGGTGCGGATGAACCGGCAGAAGACGATTGGGTGGTAGCCGTCCGCGATGAGCTTGCGGAGGTGCTTGGTCAGCAGTGCGAGCTTGGCGTCGTCCTGCCAGTCCGCGACGAGAGTCTCGGCCCGCTCCTGCATCTGACGCAGGCGTCTCCGCTCCGCCGACCCGGTCTCGTCGACGGTGATGGCCCCGGGGGTGGCGTCTGCGGAGTCCAGGGCGTCGTCCTCGGCCTGGTCCAGGACCTCGGCGCTGCCGAGCCGGTCGGCGGCCTTCACGTCCTCGGCCTTCATCGACGCGGCCCGGGTCTCGAGGGTGGCTGCAGCCGCCGCAGGGGAGGACGCCGCCGACCGAAGAAGGGACAACGCCGACCACCACCGCACGCGCTGCTGGAGACGTGTCCCGCTCTGGTCCTGCACCTGGCCCCTGACGTAAGCGAGGACGTCGTCGAAGAGGTCGCGGTGGCGCGGGCTGAGGGTGTAGGCGAGCTCGAGGACCTGTCGGTCGGAGGGGAACTTCGTGTCCTGCTGCAGGTAGCCACGGATGTCTGCCCGACGGCGTTGCACCATGTGGTCGGCGAGGGCCCGGCGACCAGCCTCGGTGCCGAGATCGGCCGTCTTGAGCTCTTCGTCGAGCAGGGCGATGAGGTTGCGGAAGGCACCCTCGTTGCCGCTGTGCGGTGTCGCTGTCACGAGGATCAGATGACGGTCGGCCCGGTCGGCGAGGTCGCGGACCAACCGGTAGCGCTGCGTGCGTCCAGAGCCGCCGGCGCCGGTGTCGTCGTTGACCGACGAGTGGGCCTCGTCCACAATGATGAGTTCCGGCGCTGAGCGCAGGAACTCGTCCCGGCGCCGCTCGCCCTTGATGAAGTCGGTGGAGACGACGGTCACAGGGTGACGCTCGAAAATCGACTCTCCGTGGGACAGCCCACGTTCGAGGCGTCGCACCGTTCCGGGCAGCACCAGCTCGGGCTGCATGCCGAACTTCTCCTCCAGCTCACCCATCCACTGGGTGGCGAGGCTGGGTGGGCACAGAACGCTGAGCCCTCGGGCGCTGCCCTGCGCGATGAGCTCGGCGGCGACCAGACCCGCCTCGACGGTCTTCCCGATCCCGACGTCGTCGGCGATCAGAAGCCTCACCGTCTCCTGCCGTAGCGCCAGGAGCAGCGGCACCAGCTGATAGGGGCGCGGAGTGACGGCTAGTGAGGCCAGGCTCCGGAACGGGCCACCGGTGGACCGAAACCCGATGCGCAGGGCGTCACGCAGGAGGCGGGCACTGCGGTCGTCGCCGAGGTCGGTGGGGTCAGGCGCGTCGAAGGAGGCGAGGAGCACTCTCTCGAGGGCGGGCAGGACGGCGGCGACGTCGTCGACACCTCCACCGAGCGGACGCAGCACCAGCATCTCGGCGTCGCTCTCCGGCAGGACCACCCAGTCGCGGCCCCTCGCCCGCACCAGGGTGCCGGCTCCATACCTGTGTGCTGTCGCGGTGTTCACCTGTTCGCTCCTTCGGGGCGGGCATCGTCCTCGATCGGCCGCTCGGGCACCCCGAACACGCCGGGGTTGGCCCGGATCACCTTTGCGAGGTCATCGTGCGTACCGATCCGGAGCACGTTGTAGCCGGCAAACTCCAGCGCCGCTGTCTGCTTGGGCGGGCTGACGTCATCACTCTCGAGGATCACCGCGGTCGGGATCGCCCCGTCATACAACATGTCGATCCGGACGCCTTCCCGTTCGACTGCGCTCGACGAGGGGAGGCGCAGTCTGTGCAAGCGGAGCAGCGACGCCAGTGCACCGGCTCGTCCCCCCAGGGGGAGATGCTCATCGCCACCCGAGTTTTCGGCCCTCTCCGGCTCATCGTCCGGGTGCGTCGCCCCGGAAGCGAGCGCCATCAGCGGTGGCACCGCGGATCTTCTGTCGATCTGCTCGTGCCACAGCTGGTTGCCGTAGGAGAGGAGGCACCTGTAGCAGCCACGCACGCACGCGTCTCGCGTCTCCTCTCCTGTGTGGGGATCCACATGCAGGAGCTTCAGCGCCTCCCGAGCCACGGTGGCAAGTGCGCCGGGCTCGGCCTGGAGACGTCGCAGGACGCCGGCCCCGCCCTCTGCGGCCTCGACCAGGAGGATGCGGCCCCGCTCGTCCGCGTCAGGGAGCTGTTCGCTGGAGAGCTCGGAGTCCTCGAGCTGGAAGCCCACCTCGATGCCACGCTCCAGCGCGAACTGGAGGGTGACGGCCTCGGTCTGGCTGCGCCGCTCGGTCCACCGCAGAATGAGGACGTTGCGCCGGTCCTCCACGTAAGGCACGACACGAACCTTGGTCTTCACGTCCTGCTGCGCCTGCAACCCGTCCTCGTCGAGCTCGCGCTGCTCCCCTGCCTTCGTCTCAGCGAGCCACTGGCCCTTGACCAGGTCGAGGTAGAAGCCGTGCACATCATCGTGCGCGCGACGGCGTCGGCCCAGGTTCGTGACTCGGAGTTCTGCTCCGTCCCCGTAGTCAACGACCGCAACTGCCTCACCTTGCGATGAGAGGATCCGCGCCGTGGCGCGACCGGGGTGTGAGCCCCTGGGCGTGAAGCGGTAGGTGGTCCGCAGCTCGAAGCCGACGCGGTTGCGCTCCTCCTCATCCGCGCTGATGCGCTCCCGCCGCCGGGTCATGACGGTCTGCAGCTGCAGAAGCTCATTCCACTTGTGCCGCAGTGGCTCACCACAGTTTTCGCACATCTCGAGCAGCAGCTCGGTGTGGTGGTAGCCGCACGCCTCGCAGACCTTGAGAGAGGTCCGGACGACCTCGGCGTCGCCGGAGCTGTTTGCCGCTCGGGGCAGGCTGATGTTCGTCACCTGGTAGCGAGAGCCCTCGTGGTAGATCAGCGAGTTGGGTCCGAACTCCGAGATGGCGAGGAACCGGCCGCGTTGCAGCCAGCTGCCGCGGTCCCCTCGCCGGCCGGGGATGAAAGCGGCAAGAGGCAAGCGAGGGAAGGAGTAGCCAGGGAGGAAGCCCTCAGACGCGAGGTACCGGTAGGTGTAGAAGTCCGACTGACCGCGGGTATCGGACTCGTTGCGCAGGAGCTCCATCCGCTGTCGCGCCTCGCGGTAGCGGCGCTCCGCCTGATCGCGCTCGTCCTTGTCCTTGGAGAAGTCCGAGATCAGCTGGTGGGCGGCCTGCAACTCCCCTTCAGCCACACGGAAGAGGTCGCGCCAACGGTCACAGGCGGCGTCGAACTGGGCCGGCGCACTATCCACCACGCGGTCGACCCACTCCGGCTCCCACCACGACGACTCCGCCAGTTCTTTCTCAAGCGGGCGCAGAACGCCTCGTGCGGTTACCCGTGCCCGCTTCCGGGCGTCGGGGTCGGCGAGGACACCGGCAAGCTCGGCATGCAGCGGGTAGTCGTCGAGGGTGACGTCGACGACCTCGGCCATGGACCTGCTCAGCCCCGACTCGGTCGCCGACAGGGCTTCGCCGAGCCAGATCGCCTGAACGTGCGAACGCAGAAGGTCTTCGTTCGCCAGGTCCAACCGCGGCGGGTCGACCTTGCCGGCGACCATCCGGTCGGAGCGCTCAAAGTAGTAGGTGTCGTGACTGTTCCCCGAGGCGCAGTACGTGACCACAAGCGCTGGCTGCCCGCTGCGTCCGGCCCGACCGCTGCGCTGGGCATAGTTGGCCGGCGTCGGAGGGACGTTCCGCAGTCCGACCACGTTGAGCGAGGCGATGTCGACTCCAAGCTCCATCGTGGGTGAGCAGAACAGCAGCTTGAGGTCTCCGGCGCGGAACTCCTTCTCCCGCTCCTCACGCACGTCGGCCCTCACTTGGGCAGTGTGCTCCCGGGCCTGCAGCCCGCCGAGCTCGGTCCCCGCGTCCCGGTAGAGATCGCGGAAGAACCCCACGACCCGCGGTGCCTGCTCCGCCCCGAAGGTGCGACGAAGAGGATCCGGCGCTCCGGCTTTGCCGTCTTCTGCGAAGAGCCTCATGGTCCCGACGCTCAACCGGTATCCCTTGAGTCCGCGCTCGAGCGCTCTGGTGATCAGGCCGTGCCGCTCGAGGATGTCCAGGAGGGAATGAATGACATCATCGGCCTCTGCGACGGTCATCCCGGGCAGCGACTCGTTGCGCCGCAACCACCGCCCGTAGGCTCCTCGACCGGTCAGGGTCAGGACGTGCCGAACCTGTCCCTTCTGCCCGGACTCCGCGACCGCGAGCCCGATGGGCACCATCTCGGTCTCGATGAACGCGAGAACTCCCGTCAGATGGGCCGAGCTGAGGCGGACGAGGGAGTCCATCCGGTCCTGCATGAGGCCTTCGGCATCGATGGCGAGGACGCGACGGAACTCGTCAAGGAGGACACTCATCAGCTCGCGGCGTTGACCAGGGGCGAGGTCTCGCACGCGGGGGTGCGCGTCCTCCCACAGGTCAGTCCGACCCGCGAGAATCTCGACCGTCGGGTAAGCGATCCGAAGCAGCCCCGTCTGCTCCAGATTGGGGAGCGTGACCCGCAGCCCCTTCTGAAGGTCGCGCAAGGCACGGTGCTCGAGGACCAGTCGAAGGGCCCGCCGAGCGGGCTCTAGATCCAGCGCCTGGGGGGCGACGGCATACTCCTCGGGCCTGAGGTCGAGTGCCTTGGAGATGGCGCGACCCAGCTCGTCCACCGGGTCCAGTCCGTCCTCGCCGCTGGCGACAAGTGCCTTGTAGAGACCGGCGCGCAGCTGCACGACCTGAGCGAAGTCGTTGAAGTGACCCGCCTGCAAGGAGGCGTCCTGGCGGTTGTCGACGAACGTCAGCAGCTTTCGGGCGTCCTTTGGAAGCTCCTGCTCAGGCACACCCTGCAGGGCGCGCAGGATGCTGGTGGCGATCACGCTCATCGCGCTGCTGCGGCCCTCCTGGTCCAGGGTCGCCAGCTTGCCGTAGTCGCTGGAGCGCAGGCCCTCGTAGGTCACGCCGCACTGCAGGCAGAAGCGGAAGGTCCCCGGGATCCAGGCGGCGACCGTGGATCCCTCGGGTGCGGGAGCGTTACTACTCGCCCGGGTCGCGTCTCCTTGAGGTGTTATCACATACCTGACCGGCACGTCCTTGCGCCGGGAGTCGATGACCGTGTTGCCACGGGCACCTCCCAGCCACGACGCAGGCAGCCTGTCTTCGACGATGGGGTCGAAGGGCCACGGCCGTTCGTCGCTGACGAAGAGGTAGCCCTCACCCTCCTGACCGGGTCGCAGCTGGTGGCGGGCCTCGAACCGCTCACCACGATCCTTCTTGAGCACCGCCATCAGGTATTCCTGGCCGCACTCACGGCAGAAGGCCAGTGGGTAGAGGCGCTTCTCCTCGTGATTCCCGGTCACCGTGGCGTAGTCGGAGTTGATCTCCCGCTGCTCCGGTGGCTCGACGGTCGTGAAGATCGAGCTTCCCTTGGAGAGAAACTGGTGCAGCCGGAAGGCGAAGAGGGGGCGGTGGGTCTCGCTGCTGCGGGCACGCGACCCCGCGAGGAGAGTTGCTCTCAGCGCTATGGCGCAGGTAGTGGCTGGTAGACCGGTGAGCTCAGCCAGATCCGTGGACGCCCGCTCTACGGTCGTCGGTGGACGTCTCACCAGCCGATCACTGCCCGGCTCCGCCTGGATACCGAACGAGTCTTCGATCCATGACGCCAGGGCGTCCTCGCGAAGGGCGGTGTATGTGGGAGTCCAGGACAGCTCGGCGATGCCGCGGGCCTCGACGGCACGCGCCAGCGCGTCTGTGTCATGCGGGTCACCGTGGGTGGCCCGCTCCAACGTCTCCACGATGACGGTGTCCGGCCTGACCTGCGTCCCGAAGATCCTTGAGGCAACCTTCGCGACGTCCTCCTGCTGCTCACGCGTCGTGGTGCCGCTCGACATGGTCGCCGAGGTACCGACGCACTGCAGGGTCTCGTGGGCCTGACACAGGTCACGCAGACGCCGGACGAGCATCGCCACATCGGCGCCCTGACGACCGCGGTAGGTGTGCAACTCGTCGAGAACCAGGAACTCCAAGCCCCTTGCGTGCCTGCGCAAGAGCTCGCGCTCGTCCGGCCGGGTCAGCATCAGCTCGAGCATCACGTAGTTGGTGAGAAGGACGTCCGGGGGGTCCTTCAGGATGGCGTCCC
Source organism: Serinicoccus sp. JS2-9 (assembly GCF_059025165.1). Classification (NCBI taxonomy): domain Bacteria; kingdom Bacillati; phylum Actinomycetota; class Actinomycetes; order Micrococcales; family Ornithinimicrobiaceae; genus Serinicoccus; species Serinicoccus sp. JS2-9. Next base: position 2,257,325 of record NZ_CM180091.1, on the reverse strand, counting down.
GTTCTTCCTGGGACTCCTGGCCCGTATAGCGCCGGTAGGTAACAGACGGCTTGTCGAAGCCATCCAGCAGGAACTTGTCGAGCTCCTCTCGCTGGCTGTTCGCCAGGGCGTTCATCGGGTAGACGACGATGGCTCTGATGCCCTGACCGCTCCGCGACCTCAGCACCCGGTCGACAATGGGCACGATGTAGCTGAGGGACTTCCCGGAACCGGTACCGGTCGTGAGCACGTAGGACGCTCCCGTGCGTGCGGCGCCGATGGCCTCTCGCTGGTGCTTGTAGAGGGAGAACGACACGGGTCGACCGCTTCGCTTGTCGGCGAAGATGGCGGTGCAGTCCGCGTGGAGGAGACCTTCCGCAACGAGGTCGCTGACGTTGCCGCCCGGCTGAAAACTCGGGTTGAGGGACAGCCAGGGGTCTGGCCACTGGGCTCCACCGGCGCTCTCGAGTTCGACGCGCTCGCGGATCCGCTCGTCACGGATGTCGACGAACCCCTCGGTGAAGGACTTGTAGTCCTGGATGAGCTGCCGATGCACCTCAAACGCGTCCACTCATTCCCCTCACCTCGTTGTAGTGGCTCCACGTGAGCATACGTAGCGTTCCATGCGGGCGCACTAGAGGGGTGAGACAGGGCCGCTCCAGGAAGCAACTGGAACACCTCATCCGGTACCTTCGGTCTCTAGAAAAGGGCATCAGGCACTGCGGACGTTCTAGAGACCTTCCGGTCTAGCCCCGGTCTGTGACCAACCGGGTCGTTATACAACGCCAGGACCGTCGCACTGGATGCTCGGGTCGCTTTTCGCACAAGCGTCTCCAGCTGAGTCATGCTGAGTGCAGGTGTTCCGATCAGACCGTACGCCACACAGTCAGCAAACAGAGTGTTGGTCAGACCGGATCCAAAACTATCTGCAAGAACCCTACGACCCCCTTGCGGCCCATATGACGAATCGGCCTGTTGATGAAGGTCCACGTAGTCGTTCGCCGCATACGAACCGGGAACCAAGTTATAGTCGTCAACGTCGTACGTGTGTGCGCGACAAAATTTAAAAAAACAACTGGAATTGCTGAGGCGGAAGGAACTTGGTTCCGACACCGGAACCCGCCTTATCGCTCTTTCGAATTGGCGAAAGAGCAAGGCTTGCTTCTCGTACTGTTCGTCCGGGCGGTAAATCCAATCCTCGCCCTCCTTCTGCATTCGCTTGTACTGCACGAGCACCGCGCTCTTGCGCTCCAAGTTCACATACACGAGATCCGCCCCAACCTCGCCCTCGACTCGCGTCCGATTGACATTGTACACGCGAAGCGTGCGACCTTGGTCGTCTTCGAATTCGGCGAATCCAATGCCATTTTCTTTTCGTCGCTTAGCGCCGAGAAAAACTCGCAATTCATGGTCGATGATTGGATCCTCGCGCGGCGCTGGTGGGAGAAAAACGCCGTTAACAGATTCCACACCCCACCGCTCCTCCTCCATCAACTCACCCGCGTCCATCTTTGCGCTCTTCAGCGCAAGGAGTGTGCCTTCTCTTTGTTCCGGGAGCCATCCGGAGTCGGCCCATGCAGTCCTTGTGTCACTTTCCCGCAGCCATCTGTCCAGAGCGCGCTGCGACTCTGGCCAATCTGTCAGTGCATGCAGGACCCGGCGGGTGGCCGCCTCACCCAGGACACCCCCCTTGGACTTGAAAGGCGCCAGTTGAGCCGTCGTCATTCCGGAACTGACATCGTCCGTGGTCCAACCCTGAACGGACACAGCCTCAGAGAATCGAAACAGGTAGTCCAAGTCACCCGTGGTCCCTGACGGCTCCGCTCGGGCGATCACCATCGCGTGGTCGTCATGCCAGAAAATCGCGGCTTTCACCTTCGACACGTCGCCCCGCGGACGACGCAGAGCGAGCCTTACCTCGCGGCGCTCGACATCCCGGAGAAGATCCAGTTCGTCATCGTCTGGCCAGACGCTCAATATGCGGCCCATGGCGCAAGCCTCTCAGATCCGTCTCCGTCCATCCGTCGTGTGGCCGGGGGCAACAGTGCTGGTCTCGCGCGGGTCGGTTTATCTGACGGGCCGCCACGGGCGTGGGCCGAGAGGACGTGCTGGCGCGCAGCCCCCCTCCCCCGGCTGCGCGCCGACCTCATCGATGCGGGACTTGGCGACGTTAAGATCCTCGTCGACTAGCAGCTGCCGCTCACCAGCAAGCGCGCCGTCGTCCTCGCCGCGCAGCACCCGGAGACCGGACGCGCGTCATACCTCGTGGTCGAGCTCAAGCAGTGGGGCGAGGCGGAGCGCTTAGAGAACAGCGACGTGCTCGTGCGGATCGACTGCTACGGCAACCACCCCGCCCTACACCCGCTCGAGCAGGTGCGGGGCTACTGCGACTACCTCACCGACTTCGTCGTCACGCTGGCCGAGGACGAGCACGAGCTGGCCGGCACGGCATACCTGCACAACGCGACCAACCTGGGCATCGCGGACCTGCGTGACATGGCGACCCCCGATGCCGCGCGCCCGGCACGGATGTTCAGCGGACAGGACCGCAGCCAGTTCCGCGACTACCTAAGCCTCGATCCACCGATGAGCTGGTGAGACTGGCTGCGTAGACGGCCCGGAGGACGACGGAGGCTTGGGTGTCGGTGAGGGCAGGTGGGAGCTGCCGGTCTGCCCGGCTTTTCCACTGGGGTTCCTGCTGGTAGGGACTGAGGGCTGGTGCTCAGGTCGGTGCGGGCGCCGGGTTGGGCAGGAGGGCGGCGTAGAGCGCCGTCCACGCGTCCTGCCATGGCCAGTCGCGGGGCAAGTGCAGGTGCAGTCGTCGGGCGGAGGAGGCGATGCGGGCGGGCAGGTTGATCAGCTTGCGCCGGATCGTCGGGGTCGTGGCCCTGGCCAGCTGGGTGCTGCCGGTGAGGGTGGCCGCGGCGCGGGTGAGGTTGAAGGCCATGGTCGCGGCGATGAGCCAGATGGCGTTGGCGGTGAACGTGCCCGAGGGCAGGTGCGCCAGGGCGGAGGCTTTCAGGTCGGCGTGCACGTTCTCGATGATCGCGTGACCCCGGTGGACCTGGTCGGCGGCCACGGTGCCTCGTTCGGTGACCGGGGTGGTGGTGAAGAAGGCGTGGAAGCGGAAGGTGTCGAACAGGGAAGCCTGCCCGTCCTTGGCCTTGTGGTTCAGGTCGGGGATGCGGCGCACCACCAGCCGGCCGGTGACCTGCTGGGCCTTCTTGGCCGAGGTGAACGCGGTGTAGGGCACCTCGGCGACTTCTGCCCGGGAGACCCAGGTCTTGGTGGTCTCGTCGTAGATCGCGTCGGTGTACCTGATCGTGGTCCAGGCGTCGTCGTCGATGCTGGCGATGGCACGTTTGACCGCGGGGTCCAGCCGGACGGTGATCGAGACCTGCGCCCCGGCCTTGATGGCGGCGCCCACCAAGGTGGCGGAGTAGAACGCGGAGTCGGCCCGCAGCAGCACGGGTCGTGCGGCCAGGTGGCTGCGCCGGACCAGCGCCAGGGCGTCGGTCGCGAGCCGGAGCGCTCCGCGGGAGGAGCCGACGGAGCCCTTGCGCAGGCGTTGGGCGGCGATGACCGGGGCGGCTTGGTCGGTGGTCACGGTGGCCAGCAGCGCGTTCAGGCCTCGGACCCCGGTGTACCCGAACCCGGCGCCCTGCTTGGCGTAGCCGTGGACCTCCACGATGGTGTCGTCCATATCGAGCAGTACCGTCCCGGTGTCGCCGGCCTTACCGAGCAACCCGCTCTGTTCGGCCAGGGCCAGGGTGAAGCGGGAGGCGACCGCGTCGCCCTGGCGGACGTGTCCGAAGGTGAAGGCGCGCAGGAACGAACCGAGCGTGGAGGGAGCGTAGGGCCGGTCGAAGACCTTGCCCATCGCGCCGTGGCGCAACAGCCCCAAGTCCTCGATACTGTCCGCGCCGGCGGCCATCCCGGCCACCAGGGCGGCCAGTTTCGCCCCGGCGTTGGCGCCCTTGTCGGTCGGCAGACTCAGGTGCTCATCACCCAGGGCGCGCAGACCGGCTTCTTCGGCCAGCGCCATGACCGGGACCAGCCCAGCGGCCGACACGAGGTTGGGGTCATCGAACGTCGCGGAGGCCACGGGCAGGGTATGAGAGAGTTGCATCTACGAGATGCCCTTCCGGGTTGGGTGATACGTGCTCTAGACAAGTCGTATCTTCCCAAGTCAGAGGGGCATTCTCACTTCCCCACGCCGTCTTTAGCCCTCACCCCATCGGTGGATCCAGGCTAAGGAGCCCGGCGCACCAGGTGCGTCAGCTGGCGTGCGAGGCCGACATCATCTCCGCCGTGCTCGGCACCCAGGGGCAGATCCTCGACCTGCGCCGGGCCAAGACACTCGTCACCCCGGGTCAGCGGCGAGCGCTGTCTCACCGCGACGGCGGGTGCACCTTCCCCGGGTGCCACGTGCCCGCGACCTGGTGCGACGCGCACCACGTCGTGCACTGGGCCCGCGGCGGCCCCTCGGACCTCGGCAACTACGCCCTCCTCTGCCCCCGCCACCACACCTGGGTCCACCAGCACGACACCACCGCCGACGTCGACACCACCGGTGTCCGGTGGAGACTGCGATGACCCCGCCCCACACCCGGCCCCTGGAGGGGCCGGGCCACCGGCCTGCGCCCGGTCGATAATGCGGGACGCCATACCCTGACCTCGTGCCGGACGACTTCCTCATCGCCCACAACCCTGAGGACGGCTAGCGGCTGCCGTACCTGCTGCGCATCCCCCTCGGGCCGGACGGGATCGTTTTCAAGGCCAAGGAGACGTGGCCGCGCACCGGAAAGGTCTACTGCCACCGCGCCACCGGCTGGCCCGCCGACCCGGACCTCATCGAGACCGTCCCGACCCGATCCTGCGTCCGGCGCGGCGCCAGCATCGACCTCGTCCTCGACCGCGGCCGGGAGAACCGCTCGCAGTTCGTCCTGACCCGCGTCCGCGGCCGCGAGGCGGTCTTCTGGCAGACCGCGCGCACCGCCAAGCAGGCGCGACCGGCGGTGAGTCTCCCCACGGCGCGCGGCTCGGGCATACCCACCCTCGAGATCGTCGTCGACAGCCACGAGCGGTATGCCTGGTCCTTCGACCACCAGCAGGTCACCACCCGCCGCGAGGGGCTGCCGGCGGGCGACTACGCGATCGAGGTCGCCGGCCGGGTGCTCGCCTCCGTCGAGCGCAAAAGCCTCGCCGACCTCGTCTCCACCCTGACCACCGGCAAGATGCGCTACCTGCTCGCCGACCTCTCCTCCCTGCCCACCGCGGCCGTCGTCGTCGAGGACCGCTACTCCGCCGTCTTCAAGCTCGACCGGGTCCGCCCCGCCGTCGTCGCCGACGCGCTCGGCGAGTGCCAGGCCCGCTTCCCCACCGTCCCGATCGTCTTCTGCGAGACCCGCGCGCTCGCCCAGGAGTGGACCTACCGCTTCCTCGCCGCCGCCCTCGCCCACGCCGGCGAGGAGACCCACGTCGAGGCCGAGGCCACACCTCTCACCTCGGGGCGACCGGCCAGCGCGGCGCAGATCCGGAAGTGGGCACGCGCCTAGGGAAGCGCTGATCTATTGGCGGGGTCGGGGTGGCGTCGGCGTGGGGTGGGTGGTTGGGCGGGATGATGGGGGGTGTGGTCAACGAGCAGCCCTCTTTCACCGATCTTGAGTACGGCAACCGGCGGCGGGTCTCTCGCCGGGAGAAGTTCCTGGCGCAGATGGAGGCGACGATCCCGTGGCGGGCGTGGGTCGCGGTGATCGAGCCGCACTACTACCGGGACCGGGCCGGGCAGCGGGGCGGTAAGCCGGTGCCGTTGGAGCGGATGCTGCGGATGTACCTGCTGCAGGTCTGGTTCTCCCTCTCGGATGAGGGTGTGGAGGAAGCGATCTACGACTCCTACGCGATGCGCCAGTTCATGGGTCTGGACTTCGCCACCGCCCAGGTCCCGGACGCGACGACGTTGCTGCACTTCCGGCACCTGCTGGAGGAGCACGACCTCGGCGAGAAGCTGCTGGCCGAGCAGGGCGAGATCTTTCAGGCCCAGGGGTGGGTGATGCGGGGCGGGTCGATCGTGGACGCCACGATCGTCGCGGCGCCGTCGTCGACGAAGAACGCCTCCGGGGCCCGGGACCCGCAGATGCGGCAGACGAAGAAGGGCAACCAGTGGTACTTCGGGATGAAGGCGCACATCGGGGTCGACGCGGGTACCGGGTACGTGCACTCGGTGGCCTGCACGGGCGCGAACGTGCATGACCTGGACCAGGTGGTCCACCTGGTCCGGGCTGATGATGAGGTCGTGTACGCCGACGCGGGGTACCAGGGCGCGCACGCGCGACCGGAGGTGGCCGAGGCTGGCCTGTCCGGGGTCGCGTGGCGGATCGCGCCCCGCAAGGGCGCGCTGCGGGGAATGCCTGTCCAGGACCGGGTCATCGCTTCGGCCCAGGCTTCGGTGCGGGCCAAGGTCGAGCACCCGTTCCTGATCGTCAAGCGTGACTTCGGGTTCGCCAAGACCCGGTACCGGGGCATCGCGAAGAACCTGAACCACCTGCACGTGCTGTTCGCGTCGGCGAACTGGCTGATGCGCGCTCGTGCCCTCGCCCTGACCGGGTGAGGGCCAGGCGCCAGCCTGCCCCAAACCAGTCCCGGAGCCCCGAGCCAAGGGGCACAGGGCCAGTCAACGACCCCAGCCCAGCGGCCAGCACACCCCCAGCGAGGCCTCCGACCCCCTCACACCCGCAGAAGCCTCCAGATCATCGATTCCCTAGGGGTATGCCCTCGCCGACCGCGGGCGCATCCCACGCGAGATCCGCGCGGCCTTCGACGCACGGCTGTAGAGCAGCGCCGAGGCCTTCCCAGCGTAGACATTCCTCGCTACTCTTCCCTTGTCCGCCGTCGGAATCCATGACGCCGACGGGACATTCTTGGAGAGGACCAGGGGAATGTCATATCCACATGTACCGGACGAAACAACCGGACCGCAGGGCCAGTGGGCCGACCCACACCAACCGCAGTCACCGGCAGCACAGCCGCCCGCCGTGCAGCAGCAGGCCTGGGGGCCGCCGCCCGGAATGCACTACCCCCTGCAGGTGCAATCTCGTAACCCCGTCTTGTACGCCTTGGCGTCCGCCCTCATCGCGGGCCTCGGCACGATGCTGGGTGGTCGCGTCGGCCGAGGAATACTCATTCTGTGCACGGTCGCCTTCTTCGGCATCGCCATGTTGATCCCTTTCATCGGATGGCTGTTGATTCCTGTGTGGCTGGCTGCGTGGGCCTTCTCCATCTATGACGGGTACGCCACCGCGCGCTCCTGGAACATGCGCCACGGGATCATTAGCTGAAGGCACCGTCCACCACGCTGGGCGGAGGGCGCCGAGTCGGACCCGGCCCCCGTCGTCTCAGCCAGCGGCATACCTCACCTCCTCCTAGCCTGAGGTGATGAGCACCCCCGTCACCCCCCGCCCCGTCTCCCTCGTCGCGGGAGGCTCCCGCGGCCTCGGGCTCTTGGTCGCCCAGGAGCTCGCAGAGCGCGGCTACGACGTCGCCGTCTGCGCCCGCCACCTCGAGGAGACGCGCCGCGGCGCCGAGATCGCCGAGTCCCGCGCCCGGGAGGAGGCCGGGGCGGAAGCCGGCCGCGTCCACGCCTACGAGTGCGACGTCGCTGACCGGGAGGCCGTCCAGGCCTGGGTGGCGCAGGTCGAGAGCGACCTGGGGCCGGTCGAGGTCGCCATCCACGTCGCCGGCATCATCCAGGTCGGCCCGGCCGAGACGATGACCTTCCACCACTTCGACCAGGCCCTCGGCACCATGCTCATGGGCCCGCTCAACACCCTCTGGTCGGTGCTGCCCGGCATGCGCGAGCGCGGCCACGGCCGGCTCGGGGTGGTCTCCAGCATCGGCGGCGTCGTCGCCCCGCCGCACCTGCTGCCCTACTCCACCGCCAAGTTCGGCGCCACGGGCCTCACCCAGGGCCTGGCCAGCGAGCTGGCCGGCACCGGGGTCACCGCCACGACGATCGTGCCCGGCCTCATGCGCACCGGCTCGCACGAGAACGCGCAGTTCACCGGAGACCGCGCCGCGGAGTATGCCTGGTTCGCCCCGGCCGCCTCGCTCCCCCTGCTGTCGATGGACGCCGAGCGTGCGGCGCACCGGATGGTCGACGGGGTCCTGGCCGGCCGCCCCATGGTCGTCCTCACCCCGCTGGCCAAGATCGGTATGCGGGTGCACGGCCTCCTGCCCGCCACCACCATCCGCGTCATGGGCCTGACCTCGCGGCTGCTGCCGAGCGCCCCCGCAGACCGCGACGCGGCCCGCCCGGTGAGCGGGCGGACCGCGGCGCAGCAGCTGGGATCCGGCGTGGTGAGCCGGCTCACCACCCTGGGCCGCCGGGCCGCGGAGCGCTTCAACCAGCGCGGCCCGGGCTCGGCCCCTACGGCGTGAGCACGACCTTCAGGCAGTTGTCCTGCTTGTCGTTGAACGTCTTGTACATCTCCGGCGCCTGCTCCAGCGGCACCCGGTGCGTGGCCAGGTCCTCCAGCCCGAGCACGTCCTCGGCACCGCTGACGAGGTCGTAGAGCTCGTCGGTCCACCGGCGAACGTGGCACTGCCCCATGCGCATCTGCACGCCCTTGTCGAAGAGCTCCATCATCGGCATCGGGTCGGCCATGCCGCCGTAGACGCCGCTGATCGACACCGTGCCGCCGCGGCGCACCGCGTCGATGGAGCTGTGCAGCGCTGCCAGCCGGTCCACACCGGCCGTCTCGATGGCGGCCCGGGCGAGGGGCTTGGGCAGGCGCTTGGCCGCCGCCACCGCGGCACCGAGCACCGGGCTGCCGTGCGCCTCCATGCCGACCGCATCGAGGACGCCGTCGGCGCCCCGCCCGTCGGTCAGGTCACGGATCGCGTCGCCGACGTTCTTCGTCGAGTCCAGGTCCACGACCTCGGCGCCCCACTCGGCCGCCAGCGCGTTGCGCTCCGGGATCCGGTCGACGCCGATGACCCGCAGGCCACGGTGCCGGGCCGCGCGGACGGCCAGCTGCCCGACCGGGCCCAGACCCATGACGGCGAGGGTGCCGCCCTCCTCGACGTCGGCATACTCGATGCCCTGCCACGCCGTGGGCAGGATGTCGGTGAGGTAGAGCACGCGCTCGTCGGCCAGCGCGGGGTCGACCCGCACCGGCAGGAAGTCGGCGTGCGGCACCCGCACCAGCTCGGCCTGCCCGCCGGGCACCGATCCGTAGAGGTCGGTGTAGCCGAAGAGGCTCGCGCCCGTGCCCTGGTCGACGTTCTGCGTGGTCTCGCACTGGGCGAAGAGGCCGCGCTCGCACATCCAGCACTTCCCGCAGCTGACGTTGAACGGGACGATGACCTTGTCGCCGACCTCCAGCGTGTCGACGGCGCTACCCACCTGCTCGACGACGCCCATGAACTCGTGCCCGAGGATGTCACCGGGGTGCAGGTAGGCCGCCAGCACGTTGTAGAGGTGCAGGTCGGAGCCGCAGATCGCGGTCGAGGTGACGCGCACGATCGCGTCGGTCGGGTCCTGCAGGACGGGGTCGGGGACTGACCGGACGGAGACGTCCTGGAGTCCTTGCCATGTGAGTGCTCGCATCCCTCCACGCTAAGAGCGCGCCGAGGCGCTCGCGCGGTGAGCCGACCCGGGGGTGAAAAGCCGCGTCCTGATCGGCGACCGTGGCCGGCGCCATGACCTCGACCGCCTCCTGCAGCCGATCGCGGTCCGGCGTGGGCGACGGTCAGCTGACCCGCTGCCAGGTCCACCCGTCGTCCGGTATGCCCGTGCCCAGGGTCTGCAGCGCCGCGACCAGCATGTGGGCGCTCGCCGCGGCATCCTCCACCCGACCCCAGAAGACGTGGTTCTCGCTGGTCGCGCCGCGCGGCTGCCGGGCGGGGTCGGACCACCCGGCGCGCTGCAGGGCAGCGGTCTGCTCCGGTGAGAGGTCGGCATACGCGGCGGAGACGCACTCGCAGAGCAGGTCGTCACCGAGCCGGGAGACCTGGACGTAGCGCCCGATGGCACCCGGCGGGTCGGGCTCGGCCAGCAGCAGGCTCTCGTCGTCGCCGAGCGCTCCGATCTCGGCGGTCAGCTCCTCGCGCGTGCGGGTCCAGGCGATGTCGTCCATCGCCTCAGCGTGGCACGACGTGGGAGCCGCCCGGGGTCCGCCTGTCCTGTGAGGCCGACCGAGAGCGAGAGCACGAGGAGAGGGATGTCTGGCTTCGTCGGGGGGAGATCCGCAGGAGATGACGGAGGGTTCGCGCGCCCTGCACCGCACGGGCGGGCGGATCGAGGACGCCGGTGGCGCGCTGCGCGACATCAGCGGCTCCAGCGCGGGCCAACCGGTCTGCTCCCGGCGCTGGTGCCGGCGGCCGGCACGGCGGGCATGCACGCCGACCGGACAAGTGCGTTGGCCGAGGTGGGCGCTCGCTGAGATGTCCGCCGAGACGATTGGACGCATGCAATCGCATGCAGGAGCTGTACTCTGATGAGTGTGAGCACGAACCTGCAGATCCGCTCCGTGGACGAGGCCCTTGCTGCGGCGGCGAAGGCCGAGGCCGCACGCCGTCGGTTGAGCCTGTCCGACTACCTCAAGGAACTCATCGAGAAGGACCTCCAGGCAAACAGCATCACTGCCCGGCGGGAACGCCTCTTCGCCGAGATCAGAGCCAATCCCCCCATCGTCGGCCTCACAGCGGAAGACACCGCGGCGGCGGTGGCTCAGGCACGCGAGGAGATGGGCCTGTCGTGATCGTGCTCGACGCCTCCGCCTGGGTGGACATGGTGACCGGACTGGTCCCGCCCTTCGAGCCGGCCGACGACGTCGTGGTGCCACCTCACTTCGACGCCGAGGTCGTAGGCGCTCTTCGCGCCATCGAGCAACGTCGTGCGCTCCCCGCCGATGTCGCCAGACATCTGGTGGAGCACCACCTACGGGCTGGCTTCGCCGTCGAGCACGACCCCGCCGACGTGCGTCGCGCATGGGGCTGGCGCGACAGCATGTCCATCACCGATGCCTGGTATGCCGCCATGGCACTGCGCCACGCAGGCACCTGGATCACGCGCGATGCGCGCGCGGCACGCACCGCGCGCAGACACGGCGTCCAGGTCCAGGTACCAGAGGCACGCGCCTGAAACGGCATACCCTGAAGCCGTGCCGGACGACTTCCTCATCGCCCACAACCCTGAGGACGGCTCGCGACTGCCGTACCTGCTGCGCATCCCCCTCGGGCCGGAGGGCGTCGTGCTCAAGGCAAGGGAGACCTGGCCGCGGACCGGGAAGGTCTACTGCCACCGCGCCACCGGCTGGCCCGCCGACCCGGACCTGGTCGAGACCGTGCCCACCCGATCCTGCGTCCGCCGCGGCGCCAGCATCGACCTCGTCCTCGACCGGGGCCGGGAGAACCGCTCCCAGTTCGTCCTCACCCGCGTCCGCGGCCGCGAGGCGGTCTTCTGGCAGACCGCGCGCACCGCCAAGCAGGCCCGCCCCGCGGTGAGCCTCCCCACGGCGCGCGGCTCGGGCATACCCACCCTCGAGATCGTCGTCGACAGCCACGAGCGGTATGCCTGGTCCTTCGACCACCAGCAGGTCACCACCCGCCGCGAGGGGCTGCCGGCGGGCGACTACGCGATCGAGGTCGCCGGCCGGGTGCTCGCCTCGGTCGAGCGCAAGAGCCTCGTCGACCTCGTCTCCACCCTGACCACCGGCAAGATGCGCTACCTGCTCGCCGACCTCTCATCACTCCCTACCGCGGCCGTCGTCGTCGAGGACCGCTACTCCGCGGTCTTCAAGCTTGAGCACCTCCGCCCCGCGGTCGTCGCCGACGCGCTCGGCGAGTGCCAGGCCCGCTTCCCCACCGTCCCGATCATCTTCTGCGAGACCCGGGCCCTCGCCCAGGAGTGGACCTACCGCTTCCTCGCCGCCGCGCTCGCCCACGCCGGCGAGGAGACCCACGTCGAGACCGAGGCCGCTCCGCTCACCTCGGGGCGACCGGCCAGCGCGGCGCAGATCCGGGAGTGGGCACGCGCCCAGGGGTATGCCCTCGCCGACCGCGGGCGCATCCCACGCGAGATCCGCGAGGCATTCGACGCACGGCGGTAGGACGGCACGCCCGTCCCCGGTGCCGCGGCGCCTATGCTGCGGAGGCGGCTGCACCAGGGGCCGGAGACGCGAACACAGACCGGCCACGACGGCATCTCGACACGACAGGAGCACCATGCCCAACCACGACCTGCCCGACGAGGCGCGCGCGGTCGCCGCGCTCCGGGTCACCCCCGAAGCGCCCGCGGACCAGCCCGGGCATCGACCTCCGACCGTTCCCGGCGCCTCCACCCGCCCCTCGGGCACGCCCGAGCCGACCACCAACGTCGGCACCGACCGGATGCGGGTCATCGGCGACGGCTTCACCTTCGTCACCGCGTGGGCACTCCGCGGCATCATCGTCGCGGGCGCGCTCTGGCTCGCCTGGTGGATCCTGGACCGTGTCTGGTTCGGCGTCCTCCCGATCCTGCTCGCGCTCATCGTCGCGACCCTGCTCTCCCCCGTGGTCGCCCTCGGCCGACGGATCGGGCTGCACCCCACGCTCGCGACGGTCCTCACGCTCCTGCTGTCCGTGGGTCTGTTGGTGGGCGTCTTCGGCGCCCTCGCCCCGTCGATCACCTCGCAGTCCCGCGAGATCTTCGAGCAGGCCAGAGGCGGGGTCGACGAGGTGCGAGCCTGGATCAGCGGGCCGCCGCTCAACCTCGACAACGCGCAGATCGACGAATACCTGGGCACCGCCATCACCTGGCTGCAGGAGCGCAGCAGCGTGGCCGCCGGTGCAGTCGCCTCCGGTCTGGGCGTCGTCGGCTCCGCCCTGGTGACCCTCGGTCTCATGGTCGTGCTGCTGTTCTTCTTCCTCAAGGACGGGCCGAGCTTCCTGCCCTGGCTGCGACGCACCACCGGCCGCAGCACCGGCCGCCACCTCACCGAGGTGCTCACCCGCATGTGGACGACCCTCGGCGGCTTCATCCGCACCCAGGCGATCGTCAGTGCCGTGGACGCCGTGCTCATCGGCATCGGCCTGCTCATCCTTCAGGTGCCGCTCGCCCTCACCCTGGCCGTGCTCACCTTCTTCGGCGGCTTCATCCCCATCGTGGGCGCGGTCGTCGCGGGCGGCATCGCCGTGCTGGTGGCGCTGGTGACGCAGGGGCCGACCCAGGCGCTGATCGTGCTGGCGATCGTCATCGCGGTGCAGCAGATCGAGGGCAACGTCCTGCAACCGGCCCTCCAGGGCCGCAGCATGCAGATGCACCCCGGCATCATCCTGCTCGCGGTCGCCGGCGGCAGCACCCTCTTCGGAGTCATCGGCGCCTTCCTGGCCGTCCCCTTCGCCGCCACCTTCGTGGTGCTGCTGCGCTACCTCAGCGAGCAGGTCGACCTGCGCAGCGGTGACATCGACGTCGAGCACGTCGCCTTCGCGACGCCGGAGGGGCGCGTCGCCGGGGCGCGGACGCAGTACCTCGGCGAGGTCGAGCGGTCCGAGCGCGCCGGCTCGCGCGACGACACGGCACCTGCGCAGCCCGCCCGTCCGGGCCTGCTCTCCTGGCTCTTCGGCCGGCACTGACCCCGCCTCGGCGGTCCCGTCCTGCGACGGGGACCGACCGGCATGGCGACGCGGCGGATCGGCTGTCACGCTGGTGCGATGGAGACGCTCCTCGACGCCGCACGCGACATGGTGACCCCCGAGACCGGTTGGAGCGCCGAGCTGTTGCTGCGCACCGTGCTGACGACCGTGGTGATGTTCCTGGCGATCGTGCTGCTGGCGCGCCTGTTCGGCACGCGCACCTTCGCCTCCTTCACCACCTACGACTTCCTCACCAACGTCGCCGCCGGCTCGCTCGTCGCCAGCGCCATCCTCAGCGACCGGATGGTCGAGGCGACCGTCGGTCTCGTCGTCCTCGTGGTGCTGCAGTATGCCGTGTCCAGCGCGGCCGCACGCTCCCGCGCGGCGCGGGACGTGGCGGACAACGACCCGGTGGTGCTCGTGCAGGACGGCCAGGTCCTCGAGCGCCCGATGCGTCGCGCGCGCGTCTCGCACGCCATCCTCGACCAGCACCTCCGGGCCTCGGGCCTCACCCGGGTCGACGAGGTGCACCTCGCGGTGCTCGAGTCCGGCGGCTCGATCAGCGTGCTGCGACGCGCGACCGGCTGAGCCACCCTTAGGCGGCGTGGCCAGAGGCTTGAGCACGGTCAGCGAGGAGTCGAGGCCGTAGGGCTCGTTTCCGTGGATGCGGCCCTGCACCCAGACCGATGTGTCCCCGGTGCCGACGGTCGCGACATACAGCTCGCGCCCCTGCTCGGTCAGGCTCGAGGTGCACCTCGCCGACGGCGGGCAGGACGACGACGTCATGGAGTTCATCCGCGCGCAGGTCATCCACGACTGTCTCGACGCCTACGAGGCGCACCTGGACTTCCTGCGCACCGTGAGGCGCCGGGGGGCGGTGCCGGTCTAGGATGACGGGCGTGCCGCGGACGACCCTGGAGATCCCCTGGAGCCGGCTCGAGAGCGCGCTCGGCGAGCAGCTGGGAGACGGCGCGGTCAGCCGGCGGCCGCTGGACCTGCATGCGCTCGCGCACGACGCGTCGCACTACCTGCTGACGCCCGAGCTGCTCGTCCGCCCCACTTCCGCGAGCCAGGTGGCCGCGGTGATGGCCGCCTGCGACCGCGTGGGCGCGCCCATCACCTTCCGTTCCGGCGGCACCAGCCTCTCCGGGCAGTCCGTCACCGACGCGGTGCTGGTCGACACCCGCCGGCACTTCACCGATGTCGAGGTGCTCGACGGCGGGGCCCGTGTCCGGGTCCAGCCGGGGGTGACGGTGCGTGCGGTGAACGCCCGGCTCGCGCCCTACCACCGCAAGCTCGGGCCGGATCCGGCCAGCGAGGGCGCCTGCACGCTCGGCGGCGTCATCGCCAACAACTCGAGCGGCATGCACTGCGGCACCGAGCTCAACACCTACGCCACGCTCGAGTCGCTGACCTTCGTGCTGCCCTCGGGCACCGTCATCGACTCGGGCGCCCCGGACGCCGAGGCGGAGCTGGCGGCCAGGGAGCCCGAGCTGGTCGCCGGGCTGCTGGCCCTGCGCCGGCAGGTGCTCGCCGACCCGGACTCGGTCGCGACCATCCGGCGGCTGTTCTCGATGAAGAACACCATGGGCTACGGCATCAATGCGCTGCTCGACTACGAGCGGCCGCTCGACATGCTCGTGCACCTCATGGTGGGCAGCGAGGGCACGCTCGGCTTCGTCGCCTCCGCCGTCCTGGCGACCGTGCCCGTCCACCCCGAGGTAGCCACCGGTCTCCTCGTCCTCGACACCATCGCCGAGGCCACCGGCGCAGTCCCCGCGCTGGCCGGGACCGACGTCGCCACCGCCGAGCTGCTCGACGCCGCGTCGCTGCGGGTGGCCCAGCAGGACCCGGCCTGCCCGCCCCAGATCGCCTCCCTCGCCATCGAGGAGCACGCCGCGCTGCTGGTCGAGTGGCAGGGCGACACCCCCGCCGAGCTGGACGCCACGTTGGCGTCGGCGGCCGCCACCCTCGACGGGCTGGCACTGACCGAGCCTGCCCGGCTCACCCGGGACGCCCGGGAACGCGCCGCGCTGTGGAGGGTCCGCAAGGGGCTGTTCTCCGCCGTCGCCGAGGCCCGCCCCGCCGGCACCAACGCGCTGCTCGAGGATGTCGTCGTCGGCGTCGACGTGCTCGGGGAGACCTGCGTCGCGCTGACCGAGCTGTTCGACACGCACCGCTACGAGCAGTCGGTCATCTTCGGGCACGCCCGCGACGGCAACGTCCACTTCCTGCTCAACGAGCGCTTCGACGACCCCGATGCGATGCGCCGCTACGCCGCCTTCACCGAGGACATGGTCGACCTGGTGCTGGGCCAGGGCGGCTCGCTCAAGGCCGAGCACGGGACCGGCCGCATCATGGCCCCCTTCGTCCGGCGGCAGTACGGCGACGAGCTCTACGACGTCATGTGGCAGCTCAAGCGGCTCGTCGACCCACGTGGACTGCTCAACCCGGCGGCCGTCCTCTCCGACGAGCCCACGTCATACCTGCAGGACCTCAAGACCGCGCCGCCGGTCGAGGAGGAGGTCGACCGGTGCGTCGAGTGCGGCTACTGCGAGCCGGTCTGCCCGTCCAAGGACCTCACGCTCACCCCGCGCCAGCGCATCGTGGTGCGCCGCGACATCCAGACCGCGCGCGCCGCCGGTGACCACGCGCTCGCCGACTCCCTCGAGCGCGACTACGACTACGACGGCAACCAGACCTGCGCCGTCGACGGGATGTGCCAGAGCGCGTGCCCGGTCCGCATCGACACGGGTGCTCTCACCCGGAGGCTGCGCAGGGAGTCCGCCACCCGCACGGCGCAGGCGGCCTGGGCAGGGGCGGCGCGGGCCTGGGGCACGGTCGCGCCGCTGGGCGGGCTGGCGCTGAGTGCGGCCCGCCTGGTGCCCTCCGGCGTCCCGGTGGCTGCCACGCGGGTGGTGCGCGCGGTGGCCGGCGCCGACGCCGTGCCGCTCTACGACCCGCGCCTGCCGCGCGGCGGCCGGCGTCGCCGTGAGCTCGACCCCGCCTCCCCCGCCGCCGTGCTCTTCAGCACCTGCATCGGCGAGATGTTCGGGACCGAGCCGGGCGGCCACCGCGGCGACCTGGCCTCCGGGGCGACCGGTGCACTCGTCGACCTGTGCGTGCGCGCCGACGTCCCGCTGCGCACGCCGGCCGGCATCCGCGACCTGTGCTGCGGCACCCCATGGAAGTCCAAGGGGCTGGACGACGGGTATGCCGTCATGGTCGACCGGGTCGTCCCGGCCCTGCGGGAGGCCACCGAGGGTGGCCGGCTGCCGGTGGTGGTCGAGGCGTCCTCCTGCGCCGAGGGCCTCGTCGTGATGCTCGCCGAGCGCGCGCCGGAGCTGCGGGTGGTGGACGCCGTCGACTTCGTCCGGGACACCGTGCTCCCCCGGCTCGCCGTACGTCGCGGCGACCGCACCGTCGTCGTGCACCCCACCTGCTCCTCCGAGCGGTCCGGCAGCACCGAGGCCCTGGTGGCGCTGGCTCGTGCGGTCTCGACCGACGTGGTGGTGCCGGTGTCCTGGGGCTGCTGTGCCTTCGCCGGGGACCGCGGTCTGCTGCACCCCGAGCTCACCGCCTCGGCCACCGCGGCGGAGGCCGCCGAGGTCGCCCTCGTCGTGGCCCGGGACACCTCTCGAAAGCCGGGTTTCGTCTCGTGCAACCGCACCTGCGAGATCGGCATGACCCGGGCCACCGGCCAGCCTTACCGGCACGTGCTCGAGCTGCTCGAGGAGGCGAGCCGCCTGTGAGCGACATCCGTGGTGTCAGCTGTTCACCCGGATGATCTCCTCCTGGTAGGGCGCGACGACGTCGCGGGACACCCGGCAGTCGAGGACGAGGAACGAGCGATCGTCGGCCGGCTGCGCCGCCCAGTCGGCGAGCTGGTCGAGGTCGGCCAGGCTCCGCACGACGACGCCTCTGGCGCCCACACCGGAGGCCAGCGCGGCGAAGTCGACCTCCGGGATGAGCATCGGCGCGAGCGCCAGCCCCTGCAGCCCGTAGAGGTTGACCTCGGCGCCGTAGGCCCCGTCGTTCCACACCACGGCCATCCCGGACCCGCCGGCGACGCGCACCGCCGACTCCAGGTCGGCCAGGGCCATGAGCCCGCCGCCGTCCCCGGTGGTGAGCACGACCGTCGCATTCGGGCGTGCCAGCGCGGCGCCGAGCACCGAGGGCCAGCCCAGGCCGATCGACTGGAAGGCGGTGCCCACCATGATCATCCGGTCGGGCGCCGCCACCGGCCAGTACATGTTCGCCCACCCGATGAAGTGCCCACCGTCGGAGACGACGACCCGGTCCTGCGGCAGCAGCTCGCCGATCCGGACGGCGACCGACCGCGGGTCCAACCGGCCGTCGGGCGCGAGGTCCTCCCCGGGGTGGTAGGCGCGCAGCTCGGCGACGGGCACGGACTCGCGCCAGGCGCCGGGCGCGTGGCCGAGCTCGCCGAGCTGCGCGGTGACCGCCCCGGCCACGATGGCCGCATCACCCTGAACGTAGCCCCCGACGTGAGGGTGGGTGGCCGCCGGCGCGACGTCGACCTGGAAGATGCGGGTGCCGGGCGCCAGCAGCGCCCCGAAGCGCATCGTGAACTGGTTGAGCGAGGCGCCGAAGACGACCGCGACGTCGGCCTCGCGGACGAGGCCCATCGCCCCCTCGGCACCCCAACCGCCGGCCACCCCCAGGTCGTACTCCGCCCGGGGGAAGATGTTGCGCCCCAGCGAGGTGGTGGCGGTCACCGCGCCGGTGGCGTCGGCGAGGTCCCCCAACGCCTCCCCCGCGCCGGCCAGCCACGCCCCACGCCCGGCGAGCAGCAGCGGCCGCTGCGCCCCGGCCAGGGCGGTGGCGATCTCCGTGATGGAGCCGGCGGCGAAGTCGCCGACGGGCTCACGGGGCGCCGGCGTCAGCGGGGCGGGCACCTCGGGCACCGGCCCGGCCTCGAGGCGGGCGACGTCGTAGGGCACCGCCAGCACGGTGGGCACCCGGTAGGTCAGGGCGTGCTCGATGGCGATGACCGTGGTCGCCGCGGCGTCGGTCCGCCCGACCGTGTAGGTGCGGGCGCCCACCGCGGAGGCCAGCGCGATCTGGTCGACGTCCCAGGGGCGGGGGCCGGAGGTCGGGCCGTCGCCGACGACGAGGACGAGCGGCACCTTGGCCTGCACCGCCTCGGCCAGCGCCGTGAGCGTGTTGGTGAAGCCGGCGCCGTAGGTCGAGGTCGCAGCCGCGATCCGCCCGCTGGCACGCTGGTGGGCGTCCGCCGCCACGACTCCCCCGGCCTCGTGGCGGACCGCGGTGAACTGCACGTCGCTCGAGCGCTCAAGGGCGTCGAGGACGTGCGCGTTGCCGTTGCCCATGACCCCGAAGACGTGGTCGACGTGGCGGGCCAGGGTGTGGGCGACGTGGGCGGAGACGCTGGGCATACGAGCTCCCTCTGCTGGAGACATGACGGGATCGAGGTCGTATGTGTCTCCCGCGCCGGGCGCGGCTCCGTGCTCCTTTTTCGAGCACCGGCGCGCAGCGGCACCGGACCCCTCGACTATAGGTGCTGGCGGGGGGCGGGCCGTCAGGACCGGTCGATGTCCTCCCCGCCGGAGCCGATGAAGCGCGCCGCGAGCGCCTCCGACCCGCGGGCGAGCAGCGCCACGTCGGCACCGACCAGGACGAAGGAGGCACCCTGCTCGAGGTAGGCGTCCGCCACGGCGGGGTCGAAGGCGTTGACGCCCACGGGGGTCCCCGCCGCCCGCACCGCGTCGAAGGTCCGGAGCACGGCGGCCCGCACGTCCGGGTGCGTCTGCTGCCCCAGCACGCCCATGGACGCCGCCAGGTCGCTGGGCCCGACGAACACCGCGTCGACGCCGTCGACCGCCCCGATCTCGGCCGCCGCCTCGACGGCGGCCTCGGACTCGATCTGCACGAGCAGCGAGACGTGCTCCTGCGCCTGCTGGAGGTAGCCCTCGACGCGGTTCCACCGCGCCGAGCGGCCGAGGGCCGAGCCCACGCCCCGCCTGCCGCGGGGCGGGTAGCGGACCGCCGCGACGGCGTCGGCGGCCTCCTGCGCGCTGTCGACCATGGGCACGAGGATGGTCTGCGCGCCGAGGTCGAGCACCTGCTTGAGGAGGACCGGGTCGGCGGAGGGGACGCGGACGACCGGCACGACGGGGTATGCCGCCACCGCTTGCAGCTGCGCGAGCACCGACTCCAGGCCGTTGGGGGCGTGCTCCATGTCGATGAGCAGCCAGTCCAGACCGGAGCCGGCGGCGATCTCGGCGACCAGCGGTGAGCCCGAGCTGACCCACATGCCGACCATCGGCCGGTCCTGGGAGGCCAGCACGTCGCGGAAGGTCGGCGTCAGACGAAGCGGCACGTGACGGTCCCCATCTCGCGGTAGTCGCAGTGCACGTCGTCCCCGCGGGACACCCACATCGGCCGGGTGAACGACCCGGCCAGGATGATCTCGCCGGCGTCCAGCCGGGCGCCGTGCTGGTGGAACTTGTCGGCCAGCCAGGCCACCCCGGTCGCGGGGTGCCCGAGGACACCCGCGGCCACGCCGGTCTCCTCGACCTCCCCGTTGCGGGACAGCACCCCGGGGACCCAGCGCAGGTCGATCTCGTCCGGGCGCCGGCGCTCGTCACCGAGCACCATCGCGCCGTAGGCGGCGTTGTCGCTGATGGTGTCGACGATGGTGCGGCCCTCGAGCTCGATGTGCGAGTTGAGGACCTCCAGCGCCGGGACGGCGTAGTCGATGGCGTCCAGGGCCTGCTCGAGGGTGCAGTCCGGCCCGGACAGCGGCCGAGCCAGCACGAAGGCGAGCTCGACCTCGATGCGGACATTGGAGAAGTGGTCGACCGGGATCTCGGCGCCCGAGGCGTGCACGGTGTCGTCGAACATCACGCCGTAGTCCGGCTCGGTGATCCCTGTGGCCTGCTGCATCGCCTTGGAGGTCAACCCGATCTTGCGGCCCACCAGCCGGCGACCGGCGGCGAGGTTCTGGTCACGCCACACGCCCTGGATGGCGTAGGAGTCCTCGATGGTCGCCTCGGGGTAGCGTGCCGTGATGCGCGGGACGACCGAGTGCGTGCGGTCCGCCTCGGCCAGCTCCTCGGCGATCGTGGCGATCTGCTCGGGTGTCAGCATCCGTGGTCCTCCCTCGTCACAACTGGTGCCCCAGCTTGTACTCGCCCTTCTTCCACTCGGGCATCTCCTCGTCCTCGTCCCGGCGGGTGTAGGAGAAGCCGTCGGCACCGATGGTGACGCCCATCTCGGAGTCGTCGGTGCGCTCGACCACCGGCTGCGGGTTGCCGTCGAGGTCGAGCACGAGGGAGGCCTCGGTGTACCACGACGGCACCACCGGGTTGCCCCACCAGTCCCGGCGCTGGTTGTCGTGGACGTCCCAGGTGATGACGGGGTTGTCCGGGTCACCGGTGTAGTAGTCCTGGGTGTAGATCTCGACCCGGTGCCCGTCCGGGTCGCGCAGGTAGAGGTAGAAGGCGTTGGACACCCCGTGCCGGCCCGGGCCGCGCTCGATGGCGTCCGAGCGGCGCAGCGCCCCGAGCTTGTCGCAGATCGCCAGGATGTTGTGCTTCTCGTGCGTGGAGAAGGCGACGTGGTGCATCCGCGGGCCGTTGCCGCCGGTCATCGCGGTGTCGTGGACGGTCGGCTTGCGACGCATCCACGCGGCATACACCGTGCCCGCGTCGTCCTGGATGTCCTCGGTGACGCGGAAGCCCAGGTCCTGCATGAACTTCGTGGCCCGGGGCACGTCGGGCGTCACCTGGTTGAAATGGTCCAGGCGCACCAGTGCACCGGGGGTGTAGAGGTCGTAGCGCCAGGCCAGGCGCTCCACGTGCTCGACGTCGTAGAAGAACTCGTAGGGGAAGCCCAGCGGGTCGGTGACCCGGACCGAGTCGCCGATGCCCTTGGTGAAGCCCTCGGCCCGGCGCTCGACCCGGCACCCGAGCTCGGTGTAGAAGTCGACCGCCCGGTCCAGCTCCTGCGGGCTGCGCACCCGGTAGGAGAAGGCGGCGACCGCGGCGACCGGCCCCTGACGCAGCACGAGGTTGTGGTGGATGAACTCCTCGATGGAGCGCAGGTAGACACATCGCTCGTCCTCCTCGGTCACCGTGAGCCCGAGGACGTCGACGTAGAACGCGCGGGAGGCGGCGAGGTCGGTGACGACGATCTCCATGTAGGCGCAGCGCAGGATGTCCGGCGGCGGCGCCGAGGGCGTGGGGATGGGGTCGTCGGTCCGGATCGGCGCCTCCTGGGAGACGTAGTAGCCCGAGGAGGTGCGGACCCGGTCGGTGCTGCCGGTCTGGTCGCTGGTCATCGCTGCGCCTTCCCGAAGGTGGGGTGGTGCGCCGCGCCCAGGGTGATGTGCACGGCCTGCTGGTCGGTGTAGAAGTCGATGGACCGGTAGCCGCCCTCGTGCCCGAGGCCGGAGGCCTTGACGCCGCCGAAGGGGGTGCGAAGGTCGCGCACGTTGTTGGAGTTGAGCCACACCATGCCCGCCTCCACGGACTGGGCGAAGGTGTGCGCGCGGCGCAGGTCGTTGGTCCAGATGTAGGCGGCCAGGCCGTACCTCACCCCGTTCGCCAGCTCGAGCGCCTCCTCCTCGGTGTCGAAGGGGGTGATGGCCACGACCGGGCCGAAGATCTCCTCCTGGAAGATCCGGGCGTCCGACGGCACGTCGACGAAGACGGTCGGCGCCACGAAGTTGCCGGTCTCGAAGCCCTCGGGGCGGTCGCCACCGGCGACCAGGCGGCCCTCACCCTTGCCGATCTCGACGTAGCTCATGACCTTGTCGAAGTGCTCGGGGTGGACCAGCGCCCCGACCTCGGTGCTCTCCTCGTGCGGGTAACCGACCACCACCCGTTGCGCCTGCGCGGCATACCGCTCCACGAACTCGTCGTAGATCTCCCGCTGCACCAGGATGCGGCTGCCGGCGGTGCAGCGCTCGCCGTTGAGGGAGAAGACGCCGAAGATCGTCGCGTCGACCGCGGCCTCCAGGTCGGCGTCGGCGAAGACGACCGCGGGCGACTTGCCGCCGAGCTCCATCGACAGCCCCTTGAGGAAGGGCGCGGCGTTGGCGAAGATCAGCTCCCCGGTGCTGCTCTCGCCGGTGAACGAGATGAGCGGCACGTCCGGGTGCTTGACCAGGGCATCGCCGGCCTGCTCCCCCAGCCCGTTGACCAGGTTGAAGACCCCCTGCGGCAGGCCCGCCTCCTCGAATATCCCGGCCCACAGCGAGGCCGACAGCGGGGTGAACTCGGCCGGCTTGAGCACCACGGTGTTGCCGGTGGCCAGCGCCGGCGCGAGCTTCCACGACTCGAGCATGAACGGCGTGTTCCACGGCGTGATGAGACCGGCGACACCGATCGGCTTGCGGTTGACGTAGTTCATCTGCCGGCCGGGCACCTTGTAGGTGTCGTCGGCCTGGGCGACGACGAGGTCGGCGAAGAAGCGAAAGTTCTCCGCCGCCCGCCGCGCCTGGCCCAGCGCCTGGGTGATCGGCAGGCCGGAGTCGAAGGACTCCAGCTCGGCGAGCCGGGCGTCGCGCGACTCCACGAGGTCGGCGATCCGGTGCAGCACCCGGCTGCGCTCGCGCGGCAGCATCCCCGGCCACGGGCCCTCGGTGAACGCCCGTCGGGCGGCGGCGACCGCACGGTCGACGTCCGCCTGCTTGCCGGCCGCCGCGCTGAGGTACGTCTCGTTCGAGACGGGGTCGAGCACCTCGAAGGTCGCGCCGTCCACGGAGTCGACGAGCTCGCCGTCGATGTAGTGCTGGATGCGGTCGGGCAGGTCGTCCGGCCGGTGCCGGGTCGCCCCGCTGGTGGCGGTCTCGGTCATCGCTCAGTCCTCCTGGTGGGCACGGTGCCGTCGAGGTGAAGCGAGGCGGGGGCCTCGCCCGGGTGGTCGGGGTCGGGACAGGTCTCGAGGTAGGCCTCCAGCGTGTTGCACCGGTGCCGCCGTGCGGCGGTCTCGATCTCCGCCGCCGGGGCCTGCCGTTCGATCAGCGCGAGCAGCTGCTCGTGCTCGGCGACGGACTCCTGGGCCCGGCCGGGCACGAAGCTGAAGGTGGAGTCGCGCAGGTGGCCCAGCCGGGCCCACTCGCCCGCGACGAGCTCGACGAGCCGCGGGTTGGGGCACCGGGCATACAGGGTGGCGTGGAACTCCTCGTTGAGCCGGGTGAAGACGCGCGGGTCGAAGTCCTCCAGGGTGCGGATCATCAGGGCGTTGACGTCACGCGCGGCGCGGACGTCCGTCGCACTCACGTGCGGCGCCGCCAGCGCGGTCGCCGCGCCCTCGAGCACCGCGAGCGCCGCCATGCTGTGGCGGTAGCCGGAGTCGTCGACCATCGAGACCCGGGCCCCGACGTTGCGCTCGAAGGTCACCAGCCCCTCCGCCTCGAGCTGGCGCAGCGCCTCGCGCACCGGCACGACGCTCATGTCGAGCTCGGTCGCGATCGAGGCGAGCACGAGACGGTAGCCCGGGGCCAGCTCCTGCCGGGCGATCCCGCCCTTGATCCACTGGTATGCCCGCTGCGACTTGCTCAGCCCGGCGGGCTCGACCTCGCTCAGCCCTGCTGCCGCCACGCGTCGTACCTCGCTCTCCACTCCGCGTTCATCGGGAAGAGGCCGTCCACCGGGTGCCCCTCGGCGACCCGCTCGGCGATCCAGGCGTCCTCGGCCTCCTTGGCGAGCGCGGCGTCGGCGACCTCCGCCGCCAGGCCGGGCGGGATGACGAGCACGCCGTCGGCGTCACCGACGAGGATGTCGCCGGGCTGGACGGTGGTGCCGCCACAGGCGATGGTCAGGTCGACGTCCCAGGGGACGTGCTTGCGGCCGAGGACCGCCGGGTGGGCCCCGGCGCAGTAGACCGGGATCCCCACGGCGGCGACGGCGTCGTGGTCGCGGACCCCGCCGTCGGTGACGATGCCGGCCGCCCCGGCCGCGTGCGCGCGGATCGCGAGGATGTCGCCGAGCGTGCCCGAGCCGGCCTCGCCCCGGGCCTCGATGACGATGACCTCCCCCTCGCCGACGGCGTCGAAGGCGCGCTTCTGCGCGTTGTAGCCGCCCCCGTGGCTGGCGAAGAGGTCCGGGCGGTGCGGGACGAAGCGCAGGGTGCGGGCCACGCCGACGAGCTTGGCGCCCGGGTGCATCGGCCGCACGCCGTCGATGGTGACGTCGTCCAGGCCCCGCTGACGCAGCTGCTGGGACAGCCCGGCGGTCGGTGCCTCCAGGAGCTTGGCGCGCAGCTCGGGGTCGAGGGTGGAGCCGGAGGTCTCCTGCCCAGCGTCGTCGGCAGGAAGCCCGGCCGCCTCCCGCGACCCCCAGGCCTCGGCGCGCTGGGTGTCGTCGACCGAGGGCAGCGACCCGAGGTCGGCGTCGAAGTCCTGCTCCCCGGCCACGACCGTGGTGACCAGGCGCCCGCTCGTCGGGCTGTCCGGCGAGGAGGGCGCGTCGACCTCGACCTCGACCACGTCGCCGGGCTCGATGACCGAGGAGCCGGCCGGGGTCCCGGTCAGGATGACGTCGCCCCGCTCCAAGGTGAGGTGCTGGGCCAGGTCGGCCACGATCTGGGCGAGCGGGAAGATGAGCCCGGCCGTGGTGTCGACCTGCACCAGGTCGCCGTTGACCCAGGTCCGCACGCGCAGCGCGTCGGGGTGGACCGCGGCAGCGTCGATGAGCGAGGGGCCGACCGGGGTATACCCGTCGCGGCCCTTGGAGCGGACGTTGGAGCCCTTGTCGTTGGCGCGCAGGTCGTAGACCCCGAGGTCGTTGGCGGCTGTGACCCAGCCGACGTGCGACCACGCCTCCTCCGCCGTGACGTGGTGGGCGGGGGTGCCGATGACCAGCGCGATCTCGCCCTCGAAGGCGAGCAGCTCGGTGCCGGCCGGGCGCTCGACGGTGCTGCCGGAGGCGGTGACCGAGCTGGCGGGCTTGAGGAAGTAGGAGGGGTGCTCGGGCCGGCGGCCCCGCTGGTCGGCGCGCGAGCCGTAACTCAGGTGGACGGCGATGATCTTGCCGGGGCGGCACGGGAGCCCGGCGAACCGCGGGTCGTCGTCACGGGGGTGCGCTGCGTCGGTCGTCATCGGCCCTCTCACTGTTGCAGGTGCCGGGATTGTATATGATCGGCGGCACGCGCAGGGCGGGACCAGTCTCCCGCACGGTCGACGAAGGAGTCAGCCCATGCAGTTCCACCACCACGGCTACGTCTCGGGCGACCCGCGCGTCGAGGAGGCGGCGGGCACGGGGGTCGACCGGCCCGCTGACCTGCCGCCAGAGTGCGACGTGCTCATCGTGGGCTCCGGACCGGCGGGGATGCTGCTGGCGGCGCAGCTCTCGCAGTTCCCTCAGGTATCGACTCGGATCATCGAGCGGCGGGAGGGCCGCCTGCCGCTGGGTCAGGCGGACGGCATCCAGCCGCGCAGCGTGGAGACCTTCCAGGCCTTCGGGTTCGCGGAGCGCATCGTCGCGGAGGCCTACAACATCGCCTACATGAACTTCTGGGGACCCGACCCCGACGACCCGACCCGCATCGTGCGGACCGCGCGGACCGAGGACTACGGCTTCAAGATCAGCGAGTTCCCGCACCTCATCGTCAACCAGGCGCGCGTGCTCGACTACTTCGCCGAGGCCGCCGCCCGTGGCCCCGGCCGGATCGTGCCGGACTACGGTGTCGAGTTCGTCGGGCTCACCGTCCACGACGAGGGCGAGCACCCGGTCGAGGTCACGCTGCGGCACGTCGCCGGGGAGCGCGAGGGCGAGGAGGTTACCGTCCGCGCGAAGTACGTCGCCGGGTGCGACGGCGCGCGCAGCGGGGTGCGCGAGGCGATCGGCCGCCGGCACGTCGGGGAGCTGGCGCGGCACGCGTGGGGCGTCATGGACGTGCTGGTCAACACCGACTTCCCGGACTGGCGGACCAAGTGCGCGATCAACGCCGCCGCCGGCAACATCCTGCACATCCCGCGCGAGGGCGGCTACCTGTCCCGGATGTACATCGACCTCGGCGAGTCGCCCGAGGACGCCGACCGCAGCATCCGCAGGACCCCGGTCGAGGAGATCATCGTCCGGGCCAACGAGATCCTGCACCCCTACTCCATCGACGTGCAGGAGGTCGCCTGGCACAGCGTCTACGAGGTCGGTCACCGCGTGACCGACAAGTTCGACGACGTGCCCGAGGGCGAGGAGGACAGCCGGACCGCCCGGGTCTTCCTCACCGGGGACGCCTGCCACACGCACAGCGCCAAGGCCGGCCAGGGCATGAACGTCTCGATGCAGGACGGCTTCAACCTCGGGTGGAAGCTCGGCCACGTGCTCACCGGGCTCAGCTCCGAGTCGCTGTTGACGACCTACTCGGCGGAGCGGCAGCCGGTCGCCCAGCAGCTCATCGACTTCGACCGCGAGTGGTCCTCGCTCATGGCCCGCAAGCCGGAGGACATCACCGACCCCTCCGAGCTCGCGACGTTCTACCTCGGCACCGCCGAGTTCCCCTCCGGCTTCATGACGCAGTACGCCGCCTCCGACCTGGTCGCGGACGGCGAGCACCAGGGCCTCGCCGAGGGCTTCCCGCTGGGCAAGCGCTTCAAGTCCGTCGAGGTCGTGCGGGTCTGCGACGGCAACGCCGTCCACCTCGGTCACCACGCGCGGGCCGATGGTCGCTGGCGGGTGTATGCCTTCGCCGACGCCCCGGCTGCGGGTGAGCCCTCGGCGCTCGCCGAGTGGGCGGAGTGGGCCTCCTCCCCCGCGTCACCGATGAGCCGGTACACCCCGGCCGGGGCCGACGCCGACGCCGTCTTCGACGTCAAGGTGGTCTACCAGCAGCCCTACGAGGACGTCGACATCACACGGGTCCCCGAGGTCTTCCGGCCGCGCAGCGGGTCGCTGGGGCTCATGGACTGGGAGAAGGTCTTCGCGGCCCCGCCGAGCGCGTGGACCGACGTCGACATCTTCGAGGAGCGCTCGCTGTCCCGTGACGGGGTCGTCGTCGTGGTCCGCCCCGACCAGTACGTCTCGGCGATCCTCCCGCTCACCGCGCACGACGAGCTCGCGGCCTACTTCGACGGGCTGATGCTCGAGCAGGGCTGACGCCCAACAGCAGCGCCCGGCGACGTCTCAGCAGCAGAAGGCGCGCAGCTCCTCCAGCGAGCGCAGCAGCACCCGATCGCTGCCGAGACCGATGACGATCGCGATCTCCGGCTCGACGCCGCTGTCGGACCGGGCCGCCGCCCACTGCTCCAGCTGACCCGTCCCCACGCCTGACACCGCCGTCGCCACGTCCTCCTCGGTGGAGTAGTCCACCTGGCAGGTCAGTTCCTCCCAGTCCGCGACGCACCGGACCCAACCGGTGCCCTCGCCCTGCTCCAGCTCCGTGGCGAGGGCATACCACCAGTCCACGACCTCCGGGGTGGGGGCAAAGCGCCCGGTCAGCTCCGACCGATGATCCTCGATGGTCAGGTCCACCGACCCGCCGAAGGGCACCTCCCCCAGCCCCGCGCTGAGCTCGCCCCGCTCGGCGTCTCCCAGGTCCGGGGCGAGCGTCGCCCTCGCGTCATGGTCCCATCCCTTGCCCAGGCTGGTCGTCCTCGCCTCGCTCTCGACCACCCCAGGAAGCGCCTCGAGCGCCGCCTCGGTCTCGGCGCGCCGACGCTCGGCGGCGTCGCTGGCCTCACCGAGATCGAGGAAGACGCCCCCGACAAACCCGACGACAGCAGCGATCCCGGTCACGACGACGATGCCGCACAGGGCCAGCACCACGCGCAGGACGTAGGCGACCCGGTCCGCTACGTGCGTGCCCAGCTCGACAGACCCCATACGCTGAACTCTCAACGGACGTGCGCTCGCTCAGGCTCCCGTTCTTCTCCTGGAAGACGTCGGTGAGCTGGGTGTAGCAGTAGCCGGACATCAGCGGATCGCGGTCGAGCACGCGGGTGAGCCCCCCGGCGCGGGCGTAGAACTCCTCCTGGTCGCGCACCCGGTCGCCACAGCCCCACGACTCACCCGCGTCCTGGGTCGCGTCCGCGTCGGAACGCGCCGACTGGGGCACCCACCAGATCCCGCCGTACTCGCTGCAGAAGTAGGGCTGACCGGCATACGGCAGCGAGTCACCGGGCGCCCCCCTCGGCGCAGGCACCGGTGGTGGCCCCGTTGTTCTCGTGCGGCCTGCCCTCCGCGAGCCCGTCTCGCTCCTCCATCACCCTCACCTCTCGTCGTCCGGGTCCAGGGTGTCCGTGAGCTCACGCCAGGCGGCGAGCCCCTCGTCGAGCCGCACCCGGCCCTCGACGGTCAGGCGGTAGTCCTTCCTGCCCGCGCACGATGGGGGATGTCTGGGACGTGGCGGTCCCTAGAGTGGGCGCCATGGTCGAGGACGCTGACGACGGTGTGGTGCGGCTGGTGGAGCACCCTCGTGGCACCGCCGTGCAGCTCGACCGCCCGAGGCGCAGGAACGCCCTCACGCTGTCGATGTGGCGACAGCTGGCGTCGGTGGTCGCCGAGGAGGGTGGCGACACCTCCGCTCCCCTGTATGTCGTCGGCGCGAGCGGCTACTTCTGCTCCGGGGCCGATCTGGCGACCCTCGCGTGGGCCCGGTCCGCGCCGGAGCGGGCCACGGACTTCGTCGACGCGGTCGTCGCTGCGCTGCTGACGCTGCATACCGTGCCCCGACGGGTCGTCGCGCTGGTGGAGGGCGGGGCAGCCGGCGGCGGCGTGGAGATCATGGCCGCCTGCGACGCCCGCGTCGGCGTGGGCGCACCGGCCCTGGTCTTCCCCTTCGGCCAGCACGGCATGGTGGTCGACGGCTTCACCCGCTGGCGACTGGGCCGGCTGGTCGGCGAGGACGCAGCAGAGCGGCTCGTCGACGGCCGCCACGTGGTCGCCGCCGACGAAGCGCTCAGGCTGGGTCTGCTCGACGCGCTGACGACAAAGGGCCCCGGAGGCCGAAGCCCGGTCCCGCCTCCCGGGCCTCCTGCCGACACCTACCTCCGGCCGGGCGAAGCTCTCGAGGCTGCGGTCAGACGAGCGGCGGCGCCCATGCTGGCAGCGTTGTCGCCGCCGGAATGACGGGCCGGCCCGTCACGGGCGGTGTGGTGACCCCGTGGCCGTCGGGCGCAGAGTGGGAGCCCTCGGGACTCCGCGGCCAGGGGCCGGCTACCGGCGCTCGACCTCCAGGGTGAAGCCCTGCTCGCGCAGCGCGGCGACGAGCTCGTCCCCCATCGCCACCGCGGGCGTCAGGACGCCGCCCTCGCGATCCGGCTCACCGCGGGTGGCGAGCAGCACCAGGGCGGCCTGACCCAGCTCGACCGAAGTGGCGGCATACCCGGGATCACCCTGGGCGGCGACGGTCGCGGCATACCTGCTGCCGTCCTCGGTGGTGGTGATCGTCTCGGTCCGGAAGGAGCCCGCCTCCCGACGCTCCCTGGTCGGGCCCTCACCCGGCGAGGGCAGCAACCGATCGGCGACGACGCGCAGCCCCGGGGTCGAGAGCGAGGCCATCAGCCCGCCGACGGCGGCGACGACCGCGCGCGCCCTGGCCGCACCCCGCCACCCCCGGCCGGTCGCGACGAGCTCGCGGTAGCGGAACCGCGGACCATAGCCACCGTCGAGCAACGCATCCGAGCGCCGCACCACCCGCGTGTTGTAGGGCGCCATGAAGAACGGCGCGGCCCACGAGCCCGAGGTCTGCTCGACGAACGGTCGCCAGACGTCGCGCTGGCCCGGGGCGCCGGACCGTCCGCCGCTGAGCGCGAACGGGTCGGCGATCACCCGGCGGAGCTGGGCGTCGCCGGCGACCTGCTGCAGCTGGGTCCGGAACGAGTCGACCGTGCCGCCGCTGAAGCCGCCGCTCGCGTGCCGCAGCCACATCGTCGTGTCGGTGAGGCCGCCGGCGCCGTCCGCCTCGGCCGCGCGGTGGAGCAGGTGCACCCCGAGGTCTGAGGGCACCGAGTCGAAGCCGCAGGACACCACGATCCGTGCGCCCGTCTCCCGCGCGGTCTCGTGACACCGCTCGATCGCCTCGCGCACGAAGAGCACCTCGCCGGTGAGGTCGGCGTAGTCGGTCCCCTCCTGCGCGCACGCCTCCACCAGCGGTATGCCGTGGCGCAGGTAGGGGCCGACCGTGCTGACCACGACGCGGCTGCGTGCGGCGAGCGCGCGCAGGCTCTGCTCGTCACCGGAGTCGGCGACGACGATCGGCCAGTGCGCCGCGACGGCGCCCAGGTCGGCCCGGACGCCGCGCAGCTTCTCCTCCGAGCGTCCGGCCAGGGCGACCACGACGCCATCGGGCGCGGTCCGCGCCAGGTGCTCGGCGACGAGGCGGCCGACGAAACCGGTCGCTCCGAAGAGGGTGATGTCGAGGTCGCGAGGCATCCGCCCATCCTCACATCCGGGGCCTCACTCCGCGCGCGCGAGTCGCAGGCTCCACTCGTGCTCGTGCATGCGCCAGACGCGCCGGTGGATCCGGTCGTCCGCGACCTCGCCGTCGGTGTCGACCCGGAAGCGTCCTTGCGCTCGTCGCCCTCGACGACGATCTCGCGCCCGCGGGTGAGGGTGACGTCCTCGCGCTCGGTATGCCGTCCCTTGCCGCAGGTCGAGGGCGAACCTCACCCGCGCGACGCGGCGTGCTGCTCCAAGGTCCGAAGCACCCGCTCGACCTGATCCTCCTCCGCCGAGCCCCCACCCGGGTTGGTGAGGACGAGCACCCGGCCCGCAGGACCGCCAGTGGACTGGTCCGCGTCATCGTCGCGCCGCACGACACCTACATGCGTTGTCGGTCCGCGCCCACGCTACGCGCTCCCGGCGCGCCGTCGAGCCGGTCAGCACCACGATGGGAGACTGAGGCATGCAGAGCAGGGGTTTGCGGGTGCTGGTGGGTGTCGTCGCGGGCCTGGTGCTGCTCGCGGTCGGCGCGGGGGTGTTCTCCGCCGTGCGCCCCGCGGCCGAGCTCCCGGAAGGATCGCCAGAACGCGCGGTCCAGGACTACGTCCAGGCGCTCTACGACGACGACCTCGACACCGCGACGTCCTACCTCGACCCGGACGAGGGATGCACGACCGAGGACCTCGACGTGCTCTGGGTCGACGGGGATGCGCGCGTCGTCCTGCGAGACACCCGGGTCGACGGCGACGAGGCCACCGTCCGGATCGAGCTCGTCCATGCCGACAGCGGGCCGGTCGCCGTGGACGAATGGTCCGAGGAGGAGACGTTCCGGCTGCGCCGCAGTGTCGACGGCTGGGTGCTGACCGGACTACCGTGGCCGCTGCACCGGTGCACCGGGGACGGTGAGTCGCCGTGATCCTCGGCCTCCTGGTCGTCGTCGCCCTCCTCGTGGTCCTGGGAGGTCTGGCCACGACCCTCGCGCGCCGTCGGTCGGCGGGGGGAGCCCCCGGGGCCCCGCCCTCGGGCTCCTCCGTGCGCCGCTTCTTCCAGTACCTCCTGCTCCTCGGCCTGCTGATGGGCGCCGCCTCCGGGGTGACCGGCCTGCTCGGCAGGGCCCTGGACGACGTCCTGCCGTCGGGCGGAGACACCCTCATCCGTGACGACACCACCCTGGCTCTCCAGCTGACCCTCACCCTCATCGCCCTCCCGTTGTGGTTCGTGCTGGCCTGGTGGACCCGCGAGCGGCTGCGCCACGACCCTGCCGAGCGCAGCTCGGTGGGGTGGTCGGCCTACCTGCTCATCGTCGGGCTGGTCTCGCTCGTCACCGCGATGGGGGGGTGGCAGGGGACGCTGACGGGCCTCCTGGGCGTCCAGACCTACGGCGACCTCGACGGGCAGGAGATCGCGCTCGCGCTGGTGTGGACCTCCGTCTGGCTGACCCACCGCCTGGTCGCGCTGCGGCAGGCGGGTGGCCCCTCGCTCGCGGTGCGGCCCCTGGACCTGCTCGGCTCGCTCATCGGCCTGGTCACCGGGGCGGTGGGGCTGATCCAGCTCACCGCGGCCTCCGGTCGCGCGCTACTCGGCCCGGTCGGGTCGATGGTCACCCC
This sequence comes from Serinicoccus sp. JS2-9, assembly GCF_059025165.1. Classification (NCBI taxonomy): domain Bacteria; kingdom Bacillati; phylum Actinomycetota; class Actinomycetes; order Micrococcales; family Ornithinimicrobiaceae; genus Serinicoccus; species Serinicoccus sp. JS2-9. Next base: position 2,224,753 of record NZ_CM180091.1, on the reverse strand, counting down.
GCCGCTGGACGACCTGCTCCGGGCAGGCGTGATCTCCCTCGTCGGCGGGGTGGTCTGGGTGGTCCACTGGGCCGCCCGGGCCGTGCGGGGCCCGCGCGACCCGGCCTGGCTGATGATCGTGCTCCTGGTCGGGGTGGGTGGCGGCCTGGTCACCGCGGTCGTCGGCTCCAGCCTGCTGCTCTACGACGTGCTCGTGTGGCTGGTCGGCGACCCGGTAGCGGGGTCGGCCACGGTCCACTTCGACCCCGCGCCGGCCCAGCTCGGCCTGGTCGTGGTCGGGCTGACGGTCTGGTGGTATCACCAGGACCTGCTCGGAGAGGGCAGCGAGACCCGCACCGAGGTGCGCCGGGTCTACGAGTACCTCCTGTCCGGCATCGGCCTGATCGCCGGCGCGGCCGGCCTGACGATGGTCATCGTCACCGTCGTCGAGGCGGCCACCGGACGCTCGGACCTGCTGGTCGGCGGGAGCGCGGTCAACGCCCTCATCGCCGCCCTCGTGCTGCTCGCCGTCGGGCTGCCCGTCTGGTGGCGGCACTGGGCGCAGGCGCAGCGGGCGCGGGCGCAGGACCCCGGCGCAGAGCTGGGGTCGCCGTCGCGGCGCACCTACCTGTTGCTGCTCTTTGGGGTCGCGACCGTGGCGTCGGTCGTCGCCACGCTCGTCCTCGTCTTCCTCGTGCTCGAGGACGCGCTCGCCGGGACGCTCGGCCCGGAGTCCCTACGCCGCACGCGGTTCGCCCTGGGCGTGCTCGCCACCACCTCGGTGCTGGCGACCTACCACTGGTCGGTCTTCCGCCAGGACCGGGCGGAGGCGCCGGAACCGGAGGCGGCAGCCGCCCGCCCGGCGCGTCGCGCGCACATCCTCCTGGTCGGTGCCGCCGACCCGGCCATCGCGGACACGATCGCGCAGCACACCGGGGCCAGCACGCAGGTGGTCGAGCGCACCGACACCGACACCCCGGCCTGGGACGCCGAGGTGCTGCTGAGCGCGCTCGCCGCCGACGGCGTGCGGGATCAGGACGTCGTCGTCCTGTCCGAGGCGGAGGGGATCCGGGTCATCCCGGTGCGGCGCTGAGCGCTAGCTCCGCACGAGGCGGGCGAGCAGGACGCGGTATGCCGCCTCGACCCCGGTCGAGAGCGTGGGCTCGAGAACCGGGGCGAAGAGCGGCGAGTGGTTGCTCGGGGTGTCGTCCGCGTCGACGACCTCCTGCGGCATACCCCCGAAGAACCAGTAGACGCCGGGCACGCCGAGGGCGTCGGGCAGCGCCCCGAAGTCCTCGCTGCCCATGACCGCCGGCTTCTCGCTCACCTGCCCGTCGCCGAGCGTGGCGCGCAGCACCTCGACGACCCGGGCGGTCTCGTCGGGGTCGTTGGTCAGCAGCGGGAAGGTGTAGAGCTCCTCGATGTCGGGCGCGCGTGCACCGCTCGCGGCCGCCTCCGCCCCGAGCACCCGACGCAGCGCGGCCAGGAGGTGCTCGCGCACCTGCTCATCCAGCGTGCGCACGTTGATCGTGAACTCGGCCCGGCTGGGGATGATGTTCTCCTTGAGCCCGGCGTGGAAGGTCGCGACGGTGATCACGGCGGGCTGCTGGGGTGGGACCTCGCGGCTCACGAGGCTCTGGATCCGCACCACCATGTGGGCAGCGAGGACGACCGGGTCGATCGTGGCCTCCGGCTGCGAGCCGTGGCCACCGCGCCCGTGCACGGTGATCTTCCAGGCGTCGGAGAAGCTCATCGCCGGTCCGGAGGAGATGTCGATCGTGCCCGTCAGCCCGGGCCACACGTGCTGGCCGTAGACCACCTCGGGGCGCGGAGCCCGGTCCCACAGTCCGTCGGAGAGCATCGCGGCCGCACCCGCTGCGGTCTCCTCGCCCGGTTGGAAGATCACCACGACGGTGCCCGCCCACCCCTCGCGGTCGTGCGCCAGCAGGGCGGCCGCCCCGATCGCGCAGGTGATGTGCGTGTCGTGGCCGCAGGCGTGCATCACGGGCACCTCGGTGCCGTCGGGCAGCGTCCCCCGGGCCCGGGAGGCGTGCTCGAGGCCGGTCTCCTCGGCCAGCGGCAGCGCGTCGATGTCCGCGCGGAAGGCCACGACCGGCCCCTCGCCGTTGCGCAGCACCGCGACGACGCCGGTCCCGCCGCACCGGAACACGTCATACCCGAGCTCGCGCAGGCGCTCCTCCACCAGCGCCGCCGTCTCGTGCTCCTGCATCGACAGCTCAGGGTGGGCGTGCAGGTGTCGATAGAGGTCGTGCAGGCTCTTCTGCAGCTCGGGGTGGTCGGCCAGACTTCTCGGGAGTGTCACCACGCGGGACTGTCTACCTGGGCACGGATGTGCACGCAATGCGAGGTCGAGAGAGGCGCAACCGGTGCAGAGCCGTGCCCAGGTCGGCAGAGGGGGTAGCGGCCGGGCGAGACCCCACGGTTCGTGGCCGGCCCCACGGGTCTTGGGGCCAGCCCTACGGGTCTTGGGGCCAGCCCCACGGTTCGTGGCGAGCCCTACGGCTGCACCAGTGGGGCGAGGCGCCAACCCTGGGGCACCACGCCAAACCGTGGGGCGTGCCCAGCCCGACCCCACGGTTCTTGGCTGGCCCCACGGTTCGCCTCGGGGCCTACGGTTCATGGCCAGCCCTACGGCTGCACCAGTGGGGCGAGGCGCCAACCATGGGGCACCACGCCAACCGTGGGGCGTGCCCAGCCCGACCCCACGGTTCTTGGCTGGCCCCACGGTTCACCTCGGGGCCTACGGTTCATGGCCAGCCCTACGGCTGCACCAGTGGGGCGAGGCGCCAACCATGGGGCACCACGCCAACCGTGGGACGGGACGGCATACCGTGGCAGTATGACGAGCACCCACGCCGCGCTGGTCCGCGACGTCGTCGAGGCGCACCTGGCTGAGGTGCTCGCCGACGTCGAGCTCCTCGTCTCGTGGGAGACCCCGAGCCGGCGGCGCGACCTGCTGCAGCTGGCTCTGCCGCGGCTCGAGCATCACCTGGTCGGGCGTCTCGGTGAGCCCGTCGCCCGCGAGCGCCACGACGGCGGGAGCTACGGCGACGTGCTCGACCTGACCTGGTCCGGCAGCGACGGGGTCGAGGGCACCGTGCTGTCGCTGGCGCACTACGACACGGTCTGGCCCGAGGGGACCCTCGCGGGCTGGCCGCTGACCCGCGACGGCGACCGGCTCACCGGCCCGGGCGTGCTCGACATGAAGCTCGGCATCGTGCAGACCGTGTGGATGGTGCGCGCCCTGCGCGAGCTGGGGGTCCCGCACCCCGCGGTGCGGCTGCTGCTCACGGCCGACGAGGAGATCGGGTCGCGGGCGGGCCGGCCGCACCTGGAACGCGCGGCACGGGAGTCACTGGCGACGCTCATCACCGAGCCGAGCGCTGGCGGCGATGTCAAGGTCCGGCGCAAGGGGATGGTCTTCGCCGACCTCACGGTCCACGGCATCGAGGCCCACGCGGGCCTCGACCCCGACGCTGGCGCGAGCGCGGTGCACGAGCTGGCCCGCCTCGTGCCGCAGGTCGTGGCCCTCGCCGACCGCGGCCGGGAGACGACCGTCAACGTCGGGACGATCCAGGGAGGCACCGGGCGCAACGTGATCGCGGGGACGGCCAGCTGCGAGGTCGACGTCCGCATCCAGGACCCGGCCGAGGAGGACCGGGTCGTCGTCGCGCTCGAGGCGCTGCGACCCACCGATCCGGGCTGCCGGCTCGAGGTCGAGATCGACCGCAACCGCCCCCCGATGAACCCGACCAAGCACACGGCATACCTGCTGGACCTGGTGCGCGCGGCGGGCGCCGACCTCGGCGTCGAGGTGGGCGAGCAGCCGGTGGGCGGCGCCAGTGACGGCAACTTCGTGGCGGCGCTCGGGCTGCCGGTCCTCGACGGGCTCGGTGGCATCGGCGCCGGGCCGCACGCCCGGCACGAGCACGTGCTCGTGAGCGGCATCCCTCGGCAGACCGCGCTGCTGGCCGGGATCGTGGAGCAGCTCGCCGGTCGCTGAGCCCGGGTGGCGCCGCGGAGGCGACTTGGCAGACTGGGTGCCATGGCACGCGCCATGGCGACGAACACGTGGGTCGACCTCGACGAGCTGCTGGACTTCGTCCGCCCCCGGCACCAGCTGGTCGTCATCACGCAGCGCCAGGACGGGATGCCGCAGGCCTCGCCGGTCACCGGCGGTGTCGACGAGCAGGGGCGCATCGTCGTCTTCACCTATCCCGAGCGGGTCAAGACGAAGAACGTCCGGCGCGACCCGCGGGTCAGCGTGCTCGTGCTCTCCGACGACTTCGGCGACGCCCGGGTGCAGGTCGACGGCGCGTGCGAGGTCCTCGACGGCGAGGACGCGATCGAGCCGCTCGTCGACTACTTCCGCTGCATCTCCGGGTAGCACCCGGACTGGGAGGAGTACCGCCAGGCGATGCGGGATCAGGGCACGTCATTGCTGCGGATCCCGCCCACCCGGTGGTCGCCGATCGCCACCGGGGGCTTCCCCGCGCGCCTCGCCAACGGCTGACGCGGCATACCCCTGGGGCCCCGAAGATCTGGACAGAGGAATCTGGGGCCCGTTCCCCAGATTTTTCTGTCCAGACAGTCAGGTCAGCGACCCCGACGCCGTCGGCACGGTGACGCTTGCGAGCCTCAGGGTGTCCTCAGCGGCCGAGCCAGGGCGCCGCGGCCGCGCGGTGCGCCTCTCGCTTCGCCTCGTCCATGCCGTCCCAGGTGCGCACGGCGAAGCCGGATCGGCTGTTGGCCTCGAAGACCTCCCTGTGGTCCTGCACGAAGGTCCAGTAGAGCCCGTCCCAGGCCTCACGCCACTCCCCCGGCGGCAGGTCGGACATCTTGCGGAGGTAGTTGCTGCCCGACACGTAGGGCTTGGTCGTGATCGCCTCCCCGGCCGCGAACTGGCTCATGGCGTAGACGTTCGGCACCATCACCCAGTCATAGGCGTCGACGAAGAGGCACATGAACCAGCGCCACACCTCGTCCGGGTGCACGCGGAGCAGGCACAGGGCGTTGCCGAGCACCATGAGCCGTTCGATGTGGTGCACCCAGCCCCGCTCCAGCGCGCGGCGGATGACGAGGTCGACCGGCTCGAGCCCGGTCTCCCCGGTCCACCACCCCTCCGGCATCGTGCGCCCGTGCTCCAGGACGTTGCTGGTCCGCATCCGCCGCCCCCAGAGCCGATAGGTCGCGCGCATGTACTCCCGCCACCCGATGAGCTGCCGCACGAAGCCCTCCAGGCTCGGCAGGTCGACGTCGTGCTCGTCCGCAGCGGTCAGCGCGCGCTGGAGCACCTGGTCGGGGTCGATGAGGCCACAGTTGAGCGCGGGGGTGAGCGCGGCGTGGAAGACCACCGGGTGGTCGACGCTGATGGCGTCCTCGTAGGGCCCGAACTGCGCGAACCGCTCGTCCAGGAAGCGGCGCAGGGCGGCGTCTGCCTCCCCCGGCGACGTGGGCCAGCAGAACGTCTCCGGGTCACCGGGGGCGTCGGGGAAGGCCTCACGGACCGCGTCGATCGCCTCCTCGACCCGGGTATGCCGTCGTGCCGGGCCCAGGGACGGGTCCGGCACGGGGTGGTCGCGGGGCAGCTTCTTGCGGTTCTCGGTGTCGTAGGACCAGCGGCCACCGACCGGCTGGTCGCCGTCCATGAGGACCTCGAGCCGGCGTCGCTGCCAGGCGTAGAAGTGCTGCATGCGGGCACCCCCACCGCCCAGCTGCTCGTGCACCTGCTCCCGGGTCGTGAGGAAGGCCGGAGTGTCCAGGACGTCCTCGCGGCGCAGCTCGTAGCCGCCCTCGCGCAGCTGGTCGCGGCAGTCGCGGCCCAGCCAGTCGTCCGCGACGTCGAGCACCGTGACCCGGCTGGGCGCAAGACGCTCGACGAGCTGCACCAGCGCCTCCCCGGACGATCGGTCGGGTGAGGACTCGACCAGGTCCACGTCGTACCCCTCGTCGCGGGCGCGGTCGACGAAACGCCGGACCGAGGCGTGGTGCAGCACGATCTTGTGCGCGTGGAAGGGCAGCTGCCGGTAGAGCAGGTCGTCCTCGACCACGACGAGCCGCGTCCCGGGATCGACCTGCAGCTGAGCCCGGTGCAGCTGGTGCGGGTAGACCAGCCGGACCTCGCGGCTCACGCCGCGATCCCGGCGACGAGGGAGACGACCTCGCGGTCGGGGTTCCACCATCGCAGGGCGCTCAGCGTGCGGACCCGGAGTCCGGGGCCCTGAGCGTCGTCGCCCGCCAACAGCTCCACGGCGGCCCCCGCCTCCGCACGGTCCACCCGCCTCGTGAGCGAGACGTGCGGCAGCCAGGGGCGCTCGTCCGCACCGGGCCAGGCGTGGACCAACTCGGCCTGGGCCGCGCGGGCTGCGGTGCTGATGCCGAGGAGCTCGGCGACGACCCGTCGGCGTCCGCCGAGCAGGACCAGCCCGTCGGCCGTGCACCGCACCGGCAGCAGCGCGCCGAACCGGCGCTGGGCCAGCTCCAGGACGTCGGGGGGCGGCGGCTCACTGCTGGAGACCACGGTGAGGTGCGGCCGGTGGGTGGTGCCGCGGTGTCGCGCCAACGAGGGCAGCCCGGCCTGCTCCAGCTGGTCCCAGCGCGCCCGCACCGCGGCGTCGCCCTCGTCCGCGAGGACGAGCTCCAGCGCGTGCTGCCGGCTCACGCCGCCTCCCGGGAGACGCCCGCCATGGCCCACCGCACCGTGCCAGCGCTCACCCGCCCCAGCGGTCGCAGCACCGCACCGGCGAGCACCGGCGACCGCGGCAGCCGCAGCTCGGCCCGCGCCCACTCCGGCAGCAGGGCGACGCCCCCGGCCGCGATCGCCCAGTAGCCCGGGCGCGAGACGAGCGGGAGCGGCGGCTCGAGCAGCAGGAAGCGGGCGGCGTCGCGGGCCGCCTCGCTGGCCTCGAGCTCGGGCCGGTATGCCGCGAGCGCCGCGTCCAGCTCGGCGACCGACCGCGGTGGGTCAAGCACGCCGAGGTGCGCCGCGGGCACGCCGGCCTGGGCGACGTAGCGGTCCGCCTCATCGGGGGTCAGGGGTGTGCCGGCGTAGGCCTGGTAGCCGGCGAGGAAACTCGTGACCTCGGCGACGTGGACCCAGCGCAGCAGGTGCGGGTCGGAGGCGCGGTAGGGCCGCCCGTCGGCGGCCTTGCCGCGGACCCGCTCGTGGATGTCGCGGACCCGTCCGATCGTCTCCAGGGCCAGCTCGACGGTGCCGAAGGTCGTGGTGGCGAGGTAGCTACTGGTCCGCTGCAGCCGTCCCCAGGGGTCCCCGCGGTAGCCCGAGTGGCCCGCCACCCCGGCCATCGCCAGGGGGTGGAGCATCTGCAGCAGCAGTGCCGCCACGCCGCCGGGGAACATCGCCGCGTCGGCGTGGACCCGCCACACCGGGTCGGTCTCGTCGAACCATCGCGGCCCGGGGGTCTCCCAGATCACCGCCGCCCGTTCCGGCGCCTCCTCCCCCGCGACCCGGGTGCGCAGCGCGGACCCCGCCGCCTGCTGCAGCCGGGCGAGAGGAGAGGGCACGAGACCTCCTGGGCGAGATACGACATACCTTGGACAGAGCCTGGACAACCTCCACTATCCCACGACGCGCGCGCTCCGGCATCCCGACGTACAGTGCGGAGCAGACCCCACCCTCGGATCAAGGAGACCGCCATCGCCACCCTGCCCGGTAGCACCCTGGAGATCTTCCCGCTCAACCTCGGCGGCAACCCGTTCGGCTGGACCGCCGACGAGGAGGCGAGCCACGCCGTCCTCGACGCGTTCACCGCCGGCGGCGGCAACCTCATCGACACGGCCGACGCCTACTCCGTCTGGGCCGACGGCCACGAGGGGGGCGAGTCGGAGGCGATCATCGGTCGCTGGCTGGCCGGCCGGGAGCGCGACGACGTCCTCGTCGCCACCAAGGTCGGCAAGCTCCCGACGCGCCAGGGCCTGGCCCGCGACACGGTGCGGGCCGCGCTCGAGGAGTCCCTGACGCGCCTGCAGACCGACCACGTCGATCTCTACTACGCGCACGCCGACGACGAGTCCGTCGCGATCGCAGACCAGGTCGCGACCTTCGACGAGCTGGTCCGCTCCGGGCAGGTGCAGGCGATCGGCCTGTCCAACTACGCGCCGGCACGGCTCCGGGAGTGGGTCGACACCGCGCGCGAGCACGGCATGACCCTGCCCGCGGCGATCCAGCCCCGCTACTCGCTCGTCTCCCGCGAGGTCTACGAGGCCGAGCTGGGACCCCTCGCGGCCGAGCTGGGCCTCGCGGTGTTCTGCTTCCCCGCGCTGGCGTCCGGGTTCCTCACCGGGAAGTACCGCACCGACGCCGACTTCGAGGGCAACGCCCGCGGTGGCGCCGCCCGACGGTATGCCGACGCCGGCGGCCTGGGCGTCGTGGACGCGCTCGTGCGGATCCGCCGAGCGACACGACGTGCAGCCGGCGACGGTCGCCGTGGCCTGGTTGCTGGCGCACGGGATCACCGCCCCGATCGCCTCGGCGTCCCGGCCCGAGCAGCTGGAGCCGTTGCTCGCCGCGACCAGCCTGGCGCTCTCTACCGACGACGTCACCGAGCTCGACGAGGCCTCCGCCGGCTTCTGAGCCCTCTCCGCTCAGGCGCGCGGCAGCTGCCGTGCGGCAGTGGCGTGCCCTCACGCTCGACCGTGCCCTCCGGGGCGCCGTCCGCGCCGGGGTGCCGCTGGCTGCGGCGCTCGCCTCCGCCACCGCAATCCCGGCGCGCGCCATGGGGCTGGGCTCCGGGCGACTCGAGGCCGGGGCCGGCGCCGACATGGTCGCCCTCGATGCCGACCTCACGGTCCTGCAGGTATGGCGCGCCGGCGCACCTCTGCTGTCCTGACCCCGCTCAGACGTCGACGTCGTCGATGCGGTCCAGGTCGGGCAGGTCAGCGAAGATCGCCGGCGGCTCGCGCCAGGGCTCGTGCTCGCCCCGCCGTGCCTCGTCGATCGCGCGGAGCACGCGCTCGGGGGTGCAGGGGATGTCGACGTGCCGCACCCCGAGGTGGGCCACGGCGTCGATCACGGCGTTCTGCACCGCGGGGGTCGAGCCGACCGTGGCCGCCTCCCCGATCCCCTTGGCCCCGAGCGGGTTCCGGTCCGTCGGGGTCTGGGTGAGCGAGGTCTCGAGCTGCACCAGGTCGGCCGCCGTCGGCAGCGAGTAGTCCGCGAAGCTGGCGGTCACCGGGTTGCCGGCCTCGTCGTAGCAGAACTGCTCCCACAGCGCCTGGGAGATGCCCTGGACGCACCCGCCGTGCTGCTGCCCCCGGACCAGCAGGGGGTTGAGCACGGTCCCGCAGTCGTCGACCGCCACGTGCCGCAGCAGCCGGACCGCTCCGGTCTCGACGTCCACCTCGACCACGCTCACGTGGGTGCCGAAGGGAAAGGTCGAGCCGTCCTGCCGGAAGTCGTGGTCGACCGACAGGTCCTCCCCGTCGGCGTGCGCCCGGGAGACCAGCTCCTCCCACGAGAGCCCGGCGCCCGGCACACCCCGCACCCCGAGCCGGCCGTCCTCGAGCACGACGTCGGCCTCGGCCACCTCCAGCGCGTCGGCCGCCAGTCGGGTGACCCGGTCGCGGAGCTCCACCGCGGCGCCGAGCACCGCGCTCCCACCGAGCTGGAGCGACCGGGCCCCGCCCGTGCCGCCTCCGGAGCGCACCTGGGCGGTGTCGGACTGCAGGTAGGAGATCCGCTCCAGCGGCAGCCCCAGCTGGTCCGCCACCAGCATCGAGAACGCCGTCGCGTGCCCCTGACCGTGGGCCGAGGTCCCCGCCATCACGGTGAGCGAGCCGTCGTCCGCCACCCGGATCCCGGCATACTCGGAGCCGCCGAAACCGGTGATCTCGACGTAGCTGGCGATGCCGAGCCCGATCTGCCAGCCGGCGCCCTCGCGACGGCGGCGCTCCTGCTCGCCGCGGACCTCGTCGGCGTCCACCGCCGCGAGGGCGGTGTCGAGCGCGGCGGCATACTCGCCCGTGTCGTAGTGAGCACCGAACTTCGTGTCGTGGGGGAAGTCGCCGGGGCGCAGGAAGTTGCGGCGGCGAAACTCCTCGGGAGCCAGCCCGCACTCCCGGGCGGCGTGGTCCATCGCCCGCTCCAGCATGGCCGCCGCCTCGGGGCGTCCGGCGCCGCGGAAGGCGCCCGTCGGCGCGGTGTTGGTGAGGACCGAGACCGCGTCGTAGCGCAGCCGCGGCACGGCATACGGCCCCTCGGACATGGTGCGGGTCGAGCCGCTGGCGAAGGATCCGCCGAAGCCGGCGTAGGCGCCGCAGTCGCCGACCACTCGCGCGCGCAGCCCGGTGATGAGTCCAGCTGCGGTGAGGCCGACCTCGACGTACTGCACCTGCCCCCGACTGCTCATCGACAGCATCGACTCCGAGCGGGTCTCCACCCAGCGGACCGGTCGGCGCAGCTGCGTCGCCGCCCGCACCACCGCGGCGTGCTCCGGGATGATCCCCGCCTTGCCGCCGAAGGCTCCGCCGACGTGCGGCGCGCGGACCCGAATCGCCTCGGCCGGCAGCCCGGTCCACCGGCGCAGCAGGCGCTGCGCGGTGTGCGGGTGCTGGGTCGCGAGCACGACGTCGAGGCCGACGACCTCCCCAGCCCCCACGCGCTCCCCACCATCCGACTCCCCCCCGTCCTCGACGAGCGGCCGCACCAGGATCCCGTGCCCCTCGATCGGGCTCGCCGCCATCCGGTTGTTCTCCATCCGCACCCGGGCCACCAGGTCGGCTCCCCCGAGCACGTCCACCTCGTCGTCGGCGTCGTCGCGTGCCACGACGACGACGTTCGTGCCCAACTCGGGGAACTGCTGCGGCGCGTCCGGCGCGAGCGCGGCCTCCATGTCGACGACGGCCTCGAGGTCCTCGTAGTCGACGTTGACCAGCTCCGAGGCGTCCACGGCGGCGGCCCGGGTCTCGGCGAGGACGAGCGCCACGGGATCGCCGACGTAGCGGACCCGCCCGCTGGCGAGCGCCGTCCGGGGCACCCGGTCGTGGATCTGGGCGAAGAGGGGCACCGGGTCGGTCCCCAGGTCGTCGGCGGTGAACACGCCGGCGACCCCCGGGGCCTCGCGCGCCGCGGTCACGTCGACCGCGGTCAACCGGGCGTGCGCGACGGGGCTGCGGACGAAGACGGCGTGCAGCACCTCGGGGTCGGTGGCCTCGACGTCGGCGACGAAGTCGCCACGCCCGCGCAGGAGGTCGGGATCCTCGACGCGACGCACCTCGGTGCCCAGGATCGAGGTGCCGCGTTCGGGTGTGGTCATGACCTCATCCTGCCTCTCCCCGGAGCGTCGGGTCGACCGGCATGATGGAGGTATGCCCATCCCGCCGCGCACCGACCTGCTCGACCTCGACACGCTGCTCTCGCCGGACGAGCTCGCCGTCCGCGACAGCGTGCGCCGGGCCTGCGCCGAGCACGTCCTCCCCCACGTCCAGGGGTGGTACGAGTCCGGAGAGCTGCCGCAGGTGCGCGAGCTGGCCCTCGAGTTCGGACGGCTCGGCCTGCTGGGGATGCACCTGAGCGGCTACGGGTGCGCCGGGATGAGCGCGGTCGACTACGGGCTGGCCTGCCTCGAGCTGGAGGCGGCCGACTCCGGCATCCGGTCCCTCGTCTCGGTGCAGGGGTCGCTGGCGATGTTCGCGCTGTGGCGCTTCGGCAGCGAGGAGCAGAAGCAGCGGTGGCTGCCGCCGATGGCGTCCGGGGAGGCGATCGGGTGCTTCGGCCTCACCGAGCCCGACCACGGCTCGGACCCGGCGTCGATGGCGACGCGCGCCCGACGCGACGGCGAGGACTGGGTGCTGTCCGGCGGCAAGACGTGGATCACGAACGGGTCGGTCGCCGACGTGGCGATCGTGTGGGCGCAGACCGATGACCAGACCGGCGGCCGCGGGATCCGCGGCTTCGTGGTGCCGACCGACGCACCCGGATTCACCGCGCACCGCATCCACCACAAGATGTCGCTGCGCGCCTCGGTGACCAGCGAGCTCGTGCTGGAGGACGTCCGGCTCCCCGGCGATGCCGTGCTGCCGGGTGTGGCCGGCCTCAAGGGACCGCTGTCCTGCCTCTCCGAGGCCCGCTACGGCATCGTCTGGGGCGCCATGGGCGCGGCGCGCACGGCTCTGGAGACGGCGCTGGGGTATGCCCTCACCCGCGAGCAGTTCGGGCGTCCGATCGCGGGGTTCCAGCTGACCCAGGCCAAGCTGGTGCAGATGCACGGCGAGCTGGCCAAGGGCACTTTGCTCGCGCTCCACCTGGGCCGGCTCAAGGACGGGCCCGGGCTGCGCCCCGAGCAGGTCAGCGTCGGCAAGCTCAACAACGTCTCCCAGGCGATCGCGATCTGCCGGACGGCGCGCACCGTCCTGGGGGCCAACGGCATCTCGGGCGAGTATCCAGTCATGCGGCACGCCAACAACCTGGAGTCGGTGCTGACCTACGAGGGCACCGAGGAGATGCACACCCTCATCGTCGGCCAGGCCCTCACCGGCGAGGCTGCCTACCGTTGAGTCTCGGCCCGCTCGCGCGTGGAGCCGCTGGTGTCGTCCCCGTCGAGACCGGGCCCCGCGATGGCGAGCTCGCCGAACGCGGCCTCGAGCCGGTCGGCGAGCACCTCCGACAGCGAGGACGCGTAGGTCTCGGTGATGTGGCTGCCTTGCCGGTAGACCAGCACGTCGCCGACCACCGGAGGGCAGACGTCACGCCCGGGGCACACCCAGTCGTTCATCGTCACGAAGGTCGAGGTCGGCACCTGGGCGACCGCCCCGAGCAGGGCCGGCGTGCCGCTGCCCGGGTTGAACCTGATCTGGCAGGTCTCCAGGTCGTCGCGGTTCTCCGCCACGCACTCGTAGACCTGGATCCCCCCTGGCTGGGGCGTGTCGGCCACCGCCACGACCTCGATCCCGGCGTCGGCGACCCGTGACCACCGCTGCGCCATCCCGTCAGAGAGTGCCTCGACGCTCAGCTCGCCGGCGGGGCCGATGCCCCGGGACTTGACCGAGGAGGTGAGCACGACATCCGGCCGGTCCGACTCGATGAGACGGCTGGCGACCTCGTCTCCCCAGTCCTGGCAGTCCTCGGCGCGACCCTCCTCGTCGTACGGCACCGGTGCCGCGCTCCACGGGCAGGCCGAGCGGTAGTACAGCAGGATCTGCCACCCGCGGTCCTGGCCCGCGACGTCGAGGGCGCCCACCCACTGGGCGATCTTGGAGTCTCCGACGACGGCGATGACGACCTCGCCGTCAGGGTCGCCGTAGCTGCAGCGCACCACCTCGTCGCCGGTCGCGTCACACTCGTCCTCGTAGAGCTGGGGGACGTCGCGGGTGGCCTCGAGCGGGTCGGGCGTGATCGACGCCGGCTGGAGGTCGAGGGAGTCGATGGCCGGACCGGGCGCCCCGGCGGTCCCGTCCGGTGGCACCAAGACGCGCCCGGTGCCGACCTCGGCCCCGACGGCCGTCCCGGACTCCTCCAGCGCCGTCGGTGCGGACGGTGAGCCGGTCTCCGCACCGGGGTCCCCGGGCGCGCTGGTCACTGCTGCGTCGTCGGTGAGCGCGAGCGCCCCACGCCTTTGTGCCCCACCGTTCTCGTCGGACTGGTTGGCCTGGATCCGGCGGTCGACCTCCTCCACCAGGTAGCCCCCGGCCGCCGCGCCGCCAGCGGTGCACACCAGCGCCACCGCGATCCCGGCCGCGGGGGCCGCGGCGAGACCACGGGCATACCGCACGGGTTGCTCGATCAGCACGTGACCGGCTGCCGCCGGCAGGAAGGAGAAGGCGACCATGAGCAGCCCCTGCGTCACCGTGAGGCCACCCCAGGCGGCGCCGGCGAGCACGAGGAGCGGCCAGTGCCAGAGGTAGAGCGAGTAGGACAAGGCACCCGTCCACTGCAGCGCGGGCAGCTCGTGGAGCCACGTGGGGCCGGCGTCGCGCGAGGCACGGACCCCGCCGACGAGCATGGCGACGGCCCCGAGGGACGGCACCAGGGCGGCCCATCCCGGCCAGGCCGTCTGGGGGCCGAGGAGCAGCCCGCCGAGGAGCACGGCGACCGGGCCCGCCCAGGCGAGCAGGGTGGCGACCGGCACCGGCACCCGCTGCCACCAGGCCCCCGCGAGCGCGACGAGGGCTCCGAGCCCGAGCTGCCACAACCGGGTGGTGGTGACGAAGTAGGCCTCCTGCGGGCTGGCCTGGCTCAGGTGCACCGCCCACACGAACGACGGCAGCACAACCAGGAGCGCCAGCAGCACCCCGGTGGTGGGGATCACCGGCCATCGGCGTCGCCGGGCGAGGACCACCGCGAGCAGGATGAGCAGGGGCCACAGCAGGTAGAACTGCTCCTCCACCGCCAACGACCAGTAGTGCTGCACGGGCGAGGCCAGGGAGTCCTCGGCGAGGTAGTCCACGGAGCGGTCGGCGAGCCGCCAGTTCACGACGTAGAACGCAGAGGTGACGACGTCCCACCCGATCTCGCGCCAGCGCACCTGCGGCATCACCCACAGGCTCAGCAGCGCGGTCGTCACCAGCACCAGCGCGGCGGCGGGCAGCAGGCGGCGAGCCCGGCGGGCCCAGAACCGCGTCAGGCGGACGGTGCCGGTGCGCCGCACCTCGGTGGCCAGCACGCCGGTGATGACGTAGCCCGAGATGACGAAGAAGACGTCGACGCCGGAGTAGCCGCCGGGCAGCCAGGGCACCCCCGCGTGGTAGAGCATCACCAGCAGCACCGCGAGGGCTCGCATGCCCTCGATATCGGGTCGGTAACCGGCGGGGAGGTGACGTCCGCCGGAACTGCTCATCCGGGAATTCTACGAAACTGGGCCCGGCCGTTTCATCTCCTCGGGCGTCTCCTGCTCCGGGATCAGCCGGCTCACGGCATACCCCAGCCAGAAGAGCGCGAAGGTCGCGAGCACCGACAGCAGGAGGTACCACGGCTGCTCCACGCCGGGGAGCAGCGGACGCTCGCGTTGGTAGAAGTAGTTGCCGCCGGTCAGGGCGTTGGCGGTCTGCGCCACCACGACGTAGAGCAGGAACCAGCCGAAGGCGCGCCGCAGCCCGCTCACCGTCGGACGCCAGTCGGTCGTGACCCAGGCGAAGGCCGGCAGCAGGAGGGTCACCGCGTGGTTGACGAAGAAGCTCCAGCCGAGGACGTGGTCGGCCGGTTGCACCTGCTGGGGGTAGGAGAAGCTCGCCCAGGCCCACAGCCCGAAGAAGAAGAGGACGTCCATGACGCGCCGGTGACCGGTGAGCAGGTAGGCCAGCCCGAGCAGGGCCGACACCCGGGAGATGTGCAGCGGCAGGGACTCCGCCGCATCCCAGCCGGTGGCGAGGTAGAAGCCGTAGAGCGTCACCTGCTGGAGCACGACGACGCCGGCGAGAGCCCGGCGCACCGCGAGCGCGTGCCGACGCGCCGGATCACGCAGCAGCACCAGCCCGGCTGCGAGGAGCACGAACAGCACGGCGTAGGTGAGGTGGTCCGGACCGCCGATGACGATCCAGCCCGGATCGGGGTCGAGGAAGCCGGCCACGGACGGGAGCGTCTCAGACGACGACGACGCGGCTCCCCATGCTCATCATGCCCTGCGCCCAGATCATCTCCATCGCCGCGACCGACACCCGCGCGCACCCGTGCGAGGCGGGCCAGGGCGGGATGGAGGCGGAGCCGTGGATGGCGTAGTCGCCGTAGTAGAACATCGGCCGGTACATCTCACCGAGCTCGCCGTCGCGCCAGCCGTTGCTGTGCATCAGCCACACGGAGAAGTCGCCGGTCGGCGTGTGCGCGATGTAGTCGTTGCCCCTGAACTCGTAGGGCTCCCCGTCGCCGGTGGAGGTGTTGAGGATCATCGAGGTCGCGCCGCCGCGCACGACGAGGATGAGCTGGCTGGATAGGTGCACCTCGACGTGGTCGCCACCGTAGGCCGGCGCCGGGCGGTAGCCCGTCTCGAGCGCGGCACGGGTGTTGGGGCCGACGAGGCCGTCCCGGGACAGGCCGTGCGCCTTCTGCAGCGCCCAGACCGCCTGCTGGGTCAGGTGTCCGAATCCCCCGTCGGCGGCACCGCACCAGTAGCCGCTCGCGGCCAGCTGCTGCTGCAGCGCCGTCACCGCGGGGCCGCTGCTGCCGCGCGCCAGCTCGGCGGGCACCTCGGGCTCGGGCTCCTCGACCGGCTCCGGCTCCGCCTCGGGCTCGGGCGCCTCGGTGTCCTGCTCCGGCGTCGACGTCTCGGGTTCGGGTTCGGGCTGTGGTTCGGGCTCGGGCTCGGCCAGGGCGAACCGGTCGTAGGTGTCGTCCAGGCCGCCGATGACCGCACCGGCCACCAGACCGATACCGCCCTTGACCACCGCGCGGCGCGGCACGTCGTCGAGGCGCGGTCGCCACGCTCGTGGCGCCGCGAAGGCATACCGCAGGTGCCGCATCGAGCTCCCCTTCGTCAGCGTCGTCCTCTAGTAGACGCTGCCGGCCCCCTGGGTGTTGCCTGCGGCTCGCCGTTGTTGCGAAATCGTGACCTCAGGCGCCCCGCACGTCACCCCGCGCACGAGAGCGGGCCGCGACATATGCTGCTGGCACGAGTCAGCCCCCTCAGCCCCACGGAGAACGCGATGCCCCGACGCCCGAGCCCCCGACCGAGTCGTCGCACCCTGCTCACCCTCGGCGGCACGTCCGCGCTCACCGCCGCCCTGGCCGCGTGCGGCGACAACACCGGCCGGTCCGACGCGCCCACGGGCGACGCGGGCGGCAGCACCGGCGGAGGGCGCGCCAGCCTGGCTCAGTGGTACCACCAGTACGGCGAGGAGGGCACCCAGCAGGCCGTCGAGAGGTATGCCGCCGCGTACGCCGACGCGGACGTCACCGTCTCGTGGAAGCCGGGTGACTACGACCAGTCGACGGCGGCCTCGCTGCTCACCGACGCCGGTCCGGACGTCTTCGAGTACGGCAACGGACCGACCATCGACATGATCAAGGGCGGCCAGGTCGCCGACATGAGCGACGTCTTCGGCGACGCCCTCGCCGACTTCACGCCCTCGCTCATCGAGCGGATGACCTACGACGGCAAGATCTGGGCCATCCCGCAGGTGCTCGACATGCAGGTGCTCGTCTACCGGCGCAGCCTGCTAGAAGGGGCCGGCATCGAGGCACCGCAGCAGATCGCCGATCTGGTGGCGGCGGCGCGGGAGCTGACCCGGGACGACGTCACCGGCCTGTTCCTCGGCAACGACGGTGGCGCCGGGCTCATGGGCGGCCCCATGCTCTGGTCCGCCGGGCTCGACTACCTCGATGACGACCAGGTCGGCTTCGACTCCGCGGGTGCGGCCGAGGCCCTCACCGTGCTCCGGACGCTGTGGACGGATGAGTCGCTGCTGCTCGGCGAGGCCAAGGACTGGTTCGACCCCGAGGCCTTCATCTCCGGTCGCGCCGCGATGCAGTGGACCGGGTTGTGGACCTTCCCGGTGATCGCCGACGCCCTGGGCGACGACTTCGGCGCGATCCCCTGGCCGACCATGGAGGGCGGCGCCCCGTCGGTGCCGGTCGGCGCCTACGGCAGCTGCGTCTCCACCCGCTCCGCCGACGTCGACGCCGCCCGAGCTTTCGCCGCCTGGCTGTGGGTGGACCAGACCGACAAGCAGCTCGACTTCGCCACGTCCTACGGCTTCCACGTCCCGTCCCGGTTGAGCCTGGTGCCCGAGGCCGACGTGCTCGCCTCGGGGCCGGCCGCCGACGCGGCGAGCTACGTGCAGGAGTTCGGCCACGCCCAGACGCCGCTGCTGTGGACGCCGAGGTGCGCCACCGCCTGGGGCGACATAATGAATCGCATCGTGCGTGACGGTGCCGACGCGCAGGCCGAGCTCGACCAGCTGGTGCCGATCGTCGAGGCCGAGCTGGAGCGGGTCACCGCCTGATGCGGCCGCGGCTGCGCGGTCGCCAGCCCGCCGGCGCCACCTTCTGGTTCTGGGTCTTCGTCGGCCCGTTCGTCGCCGGGCTCGTCCTCTTCATCTACGTGCCCATCGGCTGGAGCATCTACCTGTCCTTCTTCGAGGCCTACAACACGGTGACGCCCACCGAGTTCGTCGGCCTGGCGAACTACCGCGACATGCTGGGCGACCGCGCCTTCCGCAGCTCGCTGCTCACCTTCGTGGTCTTCGCGGCCTTCATCGTGCCGATTACCTTCGCGGCCTCCCTGCTCACTGCGCTGCTCGTGGCCCGGACCCGGGTGATGCAGGCGTTCTTCCGCTCCGTCTTCTTCCTGCCCACCGCCTGCTCCTACGTCGTGGCGGCGCTCATCTGGAAGATGTCGATCTTCTCCGGGATGCGCTCCGGCGCCGCCAACGCCGGGCTGGGCGTCCTCGGCGTCGAGGCGGCACCCATCCCGTGGCTGTCGGTGACGGACCCGCCGTGGTACTGGCTCGTCATCGTCTCGGCCCGGCTGTGGCTCCAGGTGGGGTTCTACATGATCCTCTTCCTCGCCGCGCTGCAACGGATCCCGACCAACCTCTACGAGGCGGCGGCGATCGACGGGGCGCAGGGATGGCAGGTCTTCCGGCACCTCACCTGGCCCCAGCTGCTCCCCGCCTCGACGGCGGTGCTGCTGCTCCTGCTCATCAACGCCTTCCAGGCGTTCGACGAGTTCTACACGATCCTGTCCACCTTCGGCACGTATCCGCCCTACGCCCGTCCCCCGCTGGTCTACCTCTACTACACCGCGCTGGGGTCGGGGCAGAACTTCGGCGACGGCAGCGCCGGTGCCGTCATCCTCACCGTCCTCATCGCGGCGGTCGCGCTGCTGCAGACCCGGGTGCTGCGGCTCGGCGGGAGGGACTGAGATGCTGCACGAACCTCGCCGGTATGTCGTCGCCCGCTGGGTCCTCCTGGTGCTGGGTGCGGTGCTCTTCCTCGTCCCCTTCTACCTCCTGGTGCGCGGAGCGGTGAGCACGGAGGCGGACCTCGCCTCGGCGACGTGGCACTGGCTGCCGCCGACGTGGGAGTGGGGCAATCTCGTCGCGGTCTTCCAGAACACCACGCTCCCGATGGGTCGGGCCCTGCTCAACAGCACCGTGATCGCCGTGAGCCAGACCGTCGGCGTGCTGGTGCTCTCGGGCATGGCCGGCTACGGGCTGGCCCGGATCCCCTACCGCTGGTCCGGGGTCGTCTTCTGGCTGATCACCGCGACCCTGCTCATCCCGGCTGCGGTGACCTTCGTGCCGAGCTTCGTCCTCGTGTCCTCGCTGGGCTGGATCTCCACGCTGCGCGGGCTCATCGTGCCCGGGCTCTTCCAGGCCCTCGCCACCTTCCTCTTCCGCCAGTTCTTCCTGTCCTTCCCTCGCGAGCTGGAGGAGGCCGCGGCCCTGGACGGGTTGTCGTGGTGGGGCACCTTCTGGCGGGTGGTCGTCCCGAACTCCTGGGGTTTCGCGGCAGCCATCGGCACCATCACCTTCATCGGCAGCTGGAACGCCTTCCTGTGGCCGTTGGTCATCGGGCGGACGCCTGACGCGTGGACCGTGCAGGTCGCCCTCTCGACCTACCTCACCGCCCAGACCTCGCAGATCAGTCAGCTCTTCATGGCCGCGCTCGTCGCGATCCTGCCGCTGCTGCTGATGTTTCTGCTGCTGCAGCGGTGGATCGTGCAAGGCGTCGAGCGCACCGGCCTCAACGACTAGAGCCGCGCCGGCCCGGCCGGGCCGTCCACCGTGGCCCGTAGCCGCGGGACCGGACCGGGGGCGACGGGCCGGTCGACGCCCAGCAGTGCCAGGGTCTGGCCCGACCGCTCGGTGTCGGGGTGCACCAGCTCCAGGCCCGTGAGGGTGAGCGTGGGCAGGTCGTCGTCGGTGGGGTGGGCGCCACCGCCCCAGTCGATGAGGAAGGGCTGGACTCCCCCGAGTCCGAGCGGGCGAGGCACCGCCAGCCGCCAGCGCAGCAGGGTGCCCGCCGTCGTGCGACGGGAGGCCCCAGCGGGCACACCGACCTCGATCCCCGCCGCCGTGGCCTGTGCCACGGTCGCGTCGAGGTCGTCCGGCCGCACCGCCCACGCGTGCAGCCTCGGCACGAAGTCGGGCGTACTCTCGTCGTCGCCGACGAGGTGACCGAAACCCAGCATGGTGTCGTCGGCGGCCACACCCGACTGGTCCGGATCAGGGCCGAGCAGCTCCAGGTAGGCCGCACCACCCACGCCGTCGCGCAGGGCGACCAGCGCGTTGCGGGTGCCCATCCCGGGGTGGGCGCCACCGGGACGTGCCTCGACACCGGTCAGCTGGCGCAACCAGGCGATTCCTGCGTCGAGGTCCGGCACCGCCAGCACCAGGTGGTCGAGCTGGCTCGCGACGCCCGGCCCGGCCACCGTGCCGGGGTCGGGCGCGTTCGCTGCCCTGCGGCGCATCTCCCTCATCCCTCGAGCAGCGTCCGGATGTCCGCGGCCGTCACCGCGCCGGAGCGGAACTCACCGGAGTCGACCACCGAGGCGAAGAGACGGCGCTTGCGCTCCTGCAGGGCGACGACCTTCTCCTCGATGGTGTCGGTCGAGACCAGGCGGTAGACGTTGACGGTGCGTTGCTGTCCGATCCGGTGGGTCCGGTCGACCGCCTGCGCCTCGGCCGCGGGGTTCCACCAGGGATCCAGCACGAAGACGTAGTCCGCCTCGGTGAGCGTGAGCCCGACGCCCCCAGCCTTGAGCGAGATGAGGAAGACCGGCTGGTCGCCCTCCCGGAACTCGGCGATCCGCGCCGGCCGGTCACGGGTGCTGCCGTCGAGGTAGGAGTGGTCGAGCCCGGCTCGCTCCAACGCCTCCCGGACGAGCGCCAGATAGCTCGTGAAGGTGGAGAAGACCAGGGCTCGGTGCCCCTCCGCGGCCAGCGCGACGATGCGCTCGACCAGCGCCGCGATCTTGGCCGAGGTCGCCAGGCCCGCGTGCTCCTGGTGCACGAGCGAGGGATCCAGGGCCAGCTGCCGCAGCACGGTGAGGGCGCGGAAGATCTGGACGCGGTTCTTGTCCATGTCCTCCAGCAGCCCGAGCACGCGCTGCCGCTCGCGTTGCAGGTGCTGATCGTAGATCCGCCGGTGCGCGGGGTGGAGGTCGATCGACAACGACTGCTCGATCTTGTCCGGCAGGTCGGCCGCGACCTCCCCCTTGGTACGCCGCAGCATGAACGGCCGGATCCGACGGCGCAGCCGCTCCAGCTCCTCGGGTGCCGCCCCCGACTCGATGGGTTTGCGGTAGCGCTCGGTGAAGGCCTCCGGTCGGGGGAAGAGCCCCGGAGCCGCGAGCGAGGTCATCGACCACAGGTCCATGAGGGTGTTCTCCAGCGGGGTCCCGGTCATCGCGAAGGTGCGTGTCGCACCCAGCCGGCGCACGGCGTGGTAGGTCGCCGAACGGCGGTTCTTGACGAACTGCGCCTCGTCGAGGATGACCCCGCTCCACGGCAGCGCCTCGTAGTCGTCCGCCTCCAGCCGCAGCAGGGTGTAGGAGGTGATGACGAGGTCGGCCGCCCCGATCGCGGTCGCCAGGTCCCCGTCGCCGTCGCGGCGGCGCCGGGTCGCGGTGATCGTCGCGGTGGCGAGGTGCGGGGCGAAGCGCTCGGCCTGCTCCGCCCACGCCCCCACCACGCTCGTGGGCGCCACGACCAGCACCGGCCCCTCCGCGAGGTCGGCGCGGTGCTCGGCGCGGACCACCATCGCGAGCGCCTGGAGCGTCTTGCCCAGCCCCATGTCGTCGGCCAGGATCCCGCCCAGCCCGGCGTCCCACAGGCCGGTGAGCCACCGGTAGCCCTCGAGCTGGTAGGGCCGCAGCGTCGCCTCCAGCTCCGGTGGAGGCACGACGTGCCCCCGGTCGCCGTCCCCCAGGGCCAGGAGCGCATCGAGCCGCTCCCGCCACTGCCCGTGCTGCTCCTCCACCACCCGCAGCTCGACCAGCTCCTCCCAGAGCCCCGCCTGGTAGGGGGTGAGCCGGACGGCGCCCTGACCCGGCGCCGCCGGTCCGTCGCCCGCGTCGACGAGCTCACGAGCCTCCTCGATGAGCCGCCGCAGGGCATGCAGCTCAGGCTGGTCGAGGCGGAGCCACAGCCCCGAGTCCAGCAGCAAGATCTCCTGCCCCTGGGCCAGCGCGGCGAAGAGCTCCTCGAACGGGACCTGCTGGTCACCGACCGTGACGCTCACGTGCAGGTCGAACCAGTCACCCTCCTGCGCCTGCGTCGTGTCGAGGTGCACGACCGGCGCCTCGCCGGCCTCCTCGTAGGTCGCGAGATCACCGTGCAGCACCACGTCGACGAGGTCGCTCGCCTCCAGCCGCGGCAGGACGTCGGCGGCGAAGGTCGCGGTCGCGAGCTCGGTCGTGGTGGCGACCGGACGGAGCGCCCGCGCTCCGTCGCGGCCCCTCGTCACGAGCGACGGGACGTCCTGCACCAGCCCCAGGGCCACGTCGAGCGCCTTCCGCTCGGCGGTGGCGTCGCGCGGCGGATCGCCCGGCCCCTCCGCCAGCGAGACAACGACGGTGCGCGGCTCGCCGCTCACCGTCGGCAGGGCGTAGGCGAAGGTCCATCGCAGGTGGAGCACGTGGCCGCGCTCGGGCGTGATCTCCAGGCGCAGCCGCGGCGGGTCGTCGCTGGGGGTGACGACGGTCCCGTCGGCCGAGGTGAGCCCGACCTGCCGGGCCAGGGCCGGGTAGTAGGTCGCGAGGAAGCGATCCACCTCCTCGGGCGGCACCTCGAGCGTGCGGTCGGCCTCGACGAGGCCCACCACGGCGGGCGGGACCACCCCTGTCAGGGGCCACAGCGTCAACAGGCCGGCGTCGTCGAGCCAACCCAGCCCGTGCGCCGGACGACCCACGAGAAACAGGCCCGACCGGGGCGCGGAGGAGTCGACCCGCTCGACGTCGATCTCCGGACGCAGCACGAGGCCTCCGTCCTCCCGTCGCGCGAGGTCGAGACCGACCGCCGCCGACCCGGCACCGAGGCGCACCCCCTCCACGCCCTGGCCGGGCACGAGGGGCACACCCGCCGCCACGACCTGGTGGAGCACGCTCCAGGCCACGGCGCCGATCTCACCCAGCGGCAGCTCCTTGGCGCCGGAGTAGAAGTAGCCGAAGCCGGAGCTCTTGCCGAGGGTGGCGAGCTGGGTCAGCAGCGCCCGGTGCCGCGGGTCGACCTCCACCCGCGACCACCGGTTGGTGAGGTCGTCCCACCCGACGCCCTGCCCGACCCACGGTTTGCTCTTCCCCGGCCGCACCGGCGCCAGCCCGAGCCGGACGCTCTCGTCGCGGCCTCCCGGGCCCTGCGTGAGCGACACCCGCAACCCGAGCGGGTGCCGCGCGCCCGGTGGCTGCGCCGGGGTCTGCACGAGCGGGCCGAGCACGTCCTCCCAGCCGGAGCGCCGCGGTGCCGCATCGCGCAGCCGGGCCCGCGCCACGAGCAGCACGGCCACGGCGTGCTTGCAGTCCTCGCCCACCGGGCAGCTGCACTGCCCGGCCCAGACGGCGATCGACCGGTCCCGCACCCGCACCACGGTCTGATAGACCTTGCCCCCGCCGCCGACCACCGTGCCCACCAGAGCCGCCCCGTCCGGACCGGTGACCAGCGTCCGCACCCGGCCGCCGTCGGCATACCCCTGTGCGCGGCGGAAGGTCATCTCGCCGACGTCCGCCCGCAGCTCGCGGTCCTCGACGCGGAGCACCCAGTCCGCGGGCGAGAGGTTCGGCGTGCTCATGGGTCGAGCGTAGGCGGGCGGACCGACAGGCCTGCCGCCCCGTCCACAGCCCGTCGCATCTCAGCTGCGGCGGATGATCTCCTCGGCCACCTCGACCGGTCGCTTCTCGGGGAGCCAGTGCCCGGCCGCCAGCTCGACGAAGCGGTAGCCCTCGCCCGCGCCGGCCTCGGCGCGCACGTGCTCACCGGTGCGTTCGGCGGCGTCCCGACCCAGGAACGGGTCGCGGCTCCCCCACACGTAGGTCGTGGGGACGCGCACCGTGCCGACCGGCGGGGTGTCGCCGGGTCGGGCGGCGGCGCGGTACCAGTGGATCGGACCTCGCAACCGCTCCCGTGAGCCGAGGCGACGGGCATACCGATCCGCGTCCTGGCGCCGCAGACCGGTGCGCGTCAGCCCGCCGCGACGCAGCATCCGGGCCATCGCGACCTCGGGAAGGACGGGCAGCTGGAAGGCCCCGACGTACCAGCTGCGCCGGCCCTGGTCACCGTGCCGGACCGCGTGCCGCAGCGCCGCCGGGTGCGGCGTGGACAGCACGGTGAGCGCAGCGACCCGGTCCGGGTGCCAGGCCGCGACCGCCCAGGCGACGGCTCCACCCCAGTCGTGCCCGACAACGTGCGCCCGGTCCAGCCCGAGGTGGTCCAGCAGCGCGAGCACGTCGCCGACCAGCTCGCCCATCCGGTATGCCGCCACCTCCTGCGGGCGGGCGCCGTCGGCATACCCCCGCTGCTGGAGGGCGTAGGTGCGCAGGCCCTGCTCGTGCAGCAGCGGGGCGACGCGGTGCCAGGCGCTCGCGTCCTGCGGGAAGCCGTGCAGCAGCACGACCGGAGGCCCGTCGCTCCTGCCCCCGGCGAACGCCCCGAAGGTGAGCCCGGCACGCTCGACCCGGACGACCCCGCCGCCGCTCACCGCCCGTCCGCGACGATCGCCGAGCTCGCGGCCCAGCGCTCGTAGTGGTCGAGGACGTCGTGGCACACGTCGTCGACGTCGTAGCCCATGAGGTCGTAGCCACCAGCGATCGGTTGAGCCACCTCGAGGCGCGTGGTGAGATCCTGCGCATCCAGCCGCCGAGTGCCGAAGGCCGGCGCCGGGGCGCGCCGGATCTGGACCGGATAGCGGAAGTCCCCGGCGTCGGAGGCGACCCGCAGCGTCGCCGTCTGCACGATCCGGGACCCGGTGTCGGGCTCGCCGAGCTCGACCTCGGCGACCACGTCCTGCTCGGCGAGGGCCTCCCGGACCGACTCCAGCGCGGGCACCACCACCTGCCGCATCCGCTCCTGCGCCTGCTGGACCGAGACGGTGCCGAAGGTCCGGGCCAGGCGCAGCCGCCACGGCACCCCGGAGGACTCCCGGCCGACCAGCGAGGAGGTCAGCGAGCTCTGCAGGGCGCCCTCGCGTGCCCGCTCCGACTCCAGCGCGCGGTGCAACCCGACCATGACGGCGATGATGACGAAGGCGAAGGGCAGGCCCATGATGATCGTTGCGCTCTGCAGCGCCGGGATCCCGCCGACGAGGAGCATCGCGATCGTGAGGACACCCGTGGCGACCGACCACAGGATCCGCAGCCAGGGCCGGGCGTCGTCGTCGCCGTGTGGCAGCTCGGAGGAGAGGTTGGCCATGACCAGCGCGCCGGAGTCCGCCGAGGTGACGTAGAAGAGGAGCCCCACGAAGGTCGCGAGGGCCACCACGGCCAGGGCCAGCGGATACTGCTGCAGCAGCGCGAAGAAGCCCTCCTCCGGCGTGTTGACCGCCGCCTCGCCGAAGGCCGTGTCGCCGTCCGCGATCTGCTTCACCGCGCTGTTGCCGAAGATCGTGACCCACATGACGATGTAGCTGAACGGGATGGTCATCGTGCCGAGGACGAACTGGCCGATGGTCCGTCCCTTGGAGATGCGGGCCAGGAACATCCCGACGAAGGAAGCCCAGGCGATCCACCAGGCCCAGAAGAAGAGGGTCCAGAAGCCCATCCACTCGGCCGGGTAGTCGAAGGCCATCGTGTCCAGGGTCATCCCGGGGAACATCGAGACGAAGTCGCCGACGTTCATCATCATGCCGCGCAGCAGGAAGGCGGTCTCGCCGGTGATGAGCACCCAGCCGGCGAGGGCGATGGCGAGCAGCACGTTGAGCTGGCTGAGGATGCGGATGCCGCGGTCGACCCCGGTGGTCGCAGAGACGGTGGCGACGACGATCGCCAGGACGACCAGGCCGATCTGCGCGGGTATGCCCTGGGGCACCCCGAAGAGCACGCCCAGCCCGACGTTGAGCATGACGACGCCGATGCCCAGCGAGGTGGCGACGCCGAAGATGGTGCCGATGACCGTCGCCACGTCCACGGCGTCACCGATCGGACCCTTCACCCGCTTGCCGATGAGGGGGTACAGGGTTGAGCGCACCGCCAGCGGCAGGCCCAGCCGGTGGGCGTAGTAGCCGAGCGCGATGCCCATGAGGGCATACATCCCCCAGCCGGTGATGCCGTAGTGGAACAGCGTCCACACCGTTGCCTCGCGCGCGGCCTCGACGGTGCCGCCCTCGCCCTGGGGCGGGTAGAGGTACTGCGAGGCCGGCTCCGCGACGGCATAGAACATGACGTCGGTGCCGATCCCCGCCGCGAAGAGCATGGAGGCCCAGGCGAAGGTGGAGAACTCCGGTCGGTCGTCGTCCTGACCGAGCCGGACCCGGGAGTGGCGGACCCCGAGGTAGAGGACGAAGACGAGGATGGCCGTGGCCAGCGCGATGTAGAACCACCCGAACCACTCCGAGGTCCAGCCGACGACCACGCCGAGCGCGGAGGCCGACTGCTCCGGCGCGATGAGCGCCCACAGCGCCACGGCGACGGTGATGGCGCCGGAGACCGCCAGCACGGTCCACTTGGTGCGCGGCTCGGAGGGCGGGCGGACCGTCTCCTCGGCGGAGTCGGAGGCGGCGGGCGTGGCGCTCATGACAGATCCTCCTCGTGCGGCGCCATCGCGCGCTGGGCGCTCGGCACCTCCTCCCGGGTGTCCCACGCCTCGTTGCGGGGATCGCCCGGCGGGTAGAGCGGCATACCGGCACCGGCCCGGAAGACGGGCGGGTGCTCGGGCGCCAGCGGGGTGTTGCCCGCGATGAGGTCGGCGGCCTTCTCAGCCACCATCATCACGGGGGCGTAGATGTTGCCGTTGGTGATCGTCGGGAAGACCGAGGCGTCCACGACGCGCAGCCCCTCGGTGCCGTGCACCCGCATCGAGGAGGGGTCGACGACGGCCAGCTCGTCGCGCGCGCTGCCCATCCGCGCCGAGCACGACGGGTGCAGCGCGGTCTCGGCGTCCTGCGCCACCCAGTCGATGATCTCCTCGTCGGTCTCGACACCCGGCCCGGGCGAGATCTCCCCGCCGTCGAAGGCGGCGAAGGCGGGCTGGGCGAGGATGTGCCGGGCGGCCCGGATCACCTCCACCCACTCCCGCCGGTCACGCTCGGTGGAGAGGTAGTTGAAGAGGATGGACGGGTGGTGGAAGGGGTCGGCGTCGGTGATCCGGACCCGGCCGCGCACGTCGGAGTTCATCGGACCGATGTGCACCTGGTAGCCGTGCTTGCCCTCCGGAGCGGTGCCGTCGTAGCGCACCGCGATGGGCAGGAAGTGGAACATGAGGTTGGGGTAGGCGACCTCGTCGTTGGTGCGGATGAAGCCGCCGGCCTCGAAGTGGTTGCTCGCCCCGACACCGCTGTCGAGGAAGAGCCACTGCGCGCCGATCCAGGGTGCCTTCCACTTCTTCAGCCACGGCGCGATCGAGACCGGTTGCAGGCTGGTGTGCTGCAGGTAGACCTCGAGGTGATCCTGCAGGTTCTCCCCCACCCCGGGCAGGGCGACCCGCGGCTCCACCCCGGCGGCGCGCAGCACCTCGGGGTCGCCGACGCCGGACAGCTGCAGCAGCTGCGGGCTGTTGAAGGCGCCACCGCACAGGATCACCTCGCCCGCCTCGACGGTATGCCGTCGCCGCCCCGGCGCGCGGGCGAAGTCCACCCCCGTCACCCGGGTGCCCTGCCACCGCAGCCCGGTGACCATCGCGAGCGTGGTGATGTCGAGGTTGGGGCGGTCGCGCACGGGGCGGAGGTAGGCCCGGGACGCGGACAGCCGACTCCCGCGGAAGACGTTGCGGTCGAAGGGCGCGAAGCCCTCCTGGCGGTAGCCGTTGACGTCGTCGGTGCGCGTGTAGCCCGCCTGGGTCGTGGCCTCGAAGAAGGCCTGGAAGAGCGGGCTGGAGGCCGGCCCGCGCTCGAGCTTGAGGGGACCGGAGCCGCCGCGCCAGGCGTCGGACCCGGCCAGGCAGGTCTCCATCCGCTTGAAGTAGGGCAGGCAGTGGGCGTAGTCCCAGTGCTCCATGCCCTCGAATCCGGCCCAGGTCTCGTAGTCACCGGCGTTCCCCCGCTGGAAGATCATGCCGTTGATCGAGGAGGAGCCGCCGAGCACCTTGCCGCGGGCGTGCGGCACCCGGCGACCGTCCATGTGCGGCTCCGGGTCGGTCTGGTAGGCCCAGTCGTAGAGCGGGTTGCCGGAGGGGAACATCAGTGCCGCGGGCATATGGATGAGCGGGTCGAGCAGGACGTCCGCCCGCCCCGCCTCGAGGACGAGGACGGTCGTGGACGCGTCGGCGGAGAGCCGGTTGGCCAGCGCCGAGCCCGCCGAGCCACCGCCCACGATGACGTAGTCGTAGCGTGTCCTCATCGCTGCTCCTCGGGGGTGTCCGGGGTGTCGGCGGCGTCGGGGCTGCCGGGTTCGTCGCCGAACCACGCCGCGGGGGCGGGGCGGGTGTTGTGCCAGATGTGCTTGGTCTCGACGTATTCGTGCAGGCCCGCCCGGCCCAGCTCGCGGCCGATGCCGGACTGCTTCATCCCGCCCCACTCGGCCTGCGGCACGTAGGGGTGGTAATCGTTGATCCAGATGGTGCCGTGCCGCAGCCGCCGCGCCACCCGCTCGGCCCGGCCGGCGTGCTGCGTCCAGACGGCGCCGGCCAGCCCGTAGATCGTGTCGTTGGCGATCGCCACCGCGGCGTCCTCGGCGGCGTCCCGCGTCTCCCCCGCGAACGTCTCCACCGTGAGCACCGGGCCGAAGGACTCGTCCTGGACGCACGTCATACCCGTGGAGCAGTCGTCGAGGATCGTCGGCGGGTAGTAGCACCCGACCGCGAGCGGGCCGCCGGGGACCTGGCCCCCGCAGCGCAGGACGGCGCCCTCCTCGACGGCGGCCGCGACGTAGGCCTCGACCTTGGCGCGGTGTGCGTCGCTGATGAGCGGCCCGGTCTCGGCGCGCTCGTCGAACGGCCCGCCCATCCGGATCTGCTCGGCGCGCCGGACCAGCTCGTCGACCACCTCGTCGTGCACGCTCTCCTCGACGACGAGCCGGGCACCGGCGGAGCAGACCTGGCCCGAGTCCAGGAAGATCGCGGTGAGCGCGTTGTCGATCGCCGCGGGCAGGTCGGCGTCGGCGAAGACGACGTTGGGGTTCTTGCCGCCGAGCTCCAGCGCGACGCGCTTCACGGTGGGCGCGGCGGCCGCCATGATCGTGCGGCCGGTGACCACGCCCCCGGTGAAGGACACGAGGTCGACGTCCGGGTGGCTGGTGAGGGTGGGGCCGACGTCGGCGCCCGTGCCGGTGACGAGGTTGCCGACGCCGGCCGGGAGTCCGACCCGCTCGAGCGCGCCCAGGAGCCAGATCGCGGTCTGGGGGGTGAGCTCGCTCGGCTTGAGCACGAAGGTGTTGCCCGCCGCGAGCGCCGGGGCGACCTTCCAGGAGGTCTGCAGGAGCGGGAAGTTCCACGGCGTGATGAGGGAGCAGACCCCGACGGGCTCGTGGACGACGCGCGAGGAGACCGTCGGGGTGCCGGTGTCCACGACCCGCCCGGCCTCGCCCTGCACGACGTCGGCGAAGTGGCGGAAGACGGCGATGACGTCCTGCATGTCGATCCGGGACTCGGCGATCCGCTTGCCGGTGTCGAGCGACTCCAGCCGGGCGACGTCCTCCAGCTCGGCCTCGAGCAGGTCCGCCACGCCGCGGACGACGGCGGCACGCTCCGGGGTCGAGGTATGCGGCCAGGGCCCCGCGTCGAAGGCCGCCCGGGCGGCGGCGATCGCGGCCTCGGCGTCGGTGGCGTCGGCCTCGGCGACCGTGGCGACGACCTCCCGGTCCGCGGGGCAGGTGATCTCTCGGGTGCGGCTCGAGGCGGAGTCCCGCCAGGTGCCGTCGACGTAGAGGCTGCGCATGGGTCTCCTCGCATCGCGGGTCCGGGGTGCGCCCACCCTAGCGAGGATCGACGCCGCAGGTCAGGAACCGACGCGTGACCGGATCGGGTAGACTGAGACCCACGGCGTTCCGCACCGTCTCACCTCGGACCGTCCGTTCCCCCGCAGCCCGCACCTCGTGAGCTGCCCCCGACCAAGGTCGCGCCGCCCATGACGCCAGCGCGCCGGGTGAGACACCGCATACGTCTCGAAAGAACTCTGTGACCTCTTCCTTCGCCGACCTCGGCGTGCCCACCGTCCTGACCGCCGTGCTCGCCGAGCGCGGCATCACCTTCCCCACCCCGATCCAGGCCGCCACCCTTCCGGACTCGCTCGCAGGACGCGACGTCCTCGGCCGGGGCCGCACCGGCTCGGGCAAGACCTACGCCTTCCTGCTGCCGCTGGTGACCCGCCTCCTGGCGGACCCGGCCGCCGCGCGGCGCCGCGGGCGTGCGCCCCGGGCCCTCATCCTGGCCCCGACGCGTGAGCTCGCCGGCCAGATCGCCGCTTCGCTCGAGCCGCTCGCGGCCGCGGCCGGGCTGTCCCACGTCACCGTCTTCGGCGGCGTCGGGCAGAACCCGCAGGTGCGGGCGCTGCAGCAGGGCGTCGACGTGCTCGTCGCCTGCCCCGGCCGCCTGGAAGACCTCCTGGGCCAGGGCCACGCCGATCTCTCGCAGGCGGAGGTCACCGTGCTCGACGAGGCCGACCACATGGCCGACCTCGGCTTCCTGCCGGTCGTCAAGCGGCTCCTGGACCGCACGCCGCGGCGGGGGCAGAAGATGCTCTTCTCGGCCACCCTCGACTCCGGCGTCGACGTCATCGCCAAGCGCTACCTGCACGACCCCGTGACGCACCACGCCGACTCGGCGCAGTCGCCGGTCGCCGCGATGGAGCACCACGTGCTGCACATCGACGCCGCCGACCGGCTCGCGGTGCTGGCCGACCTCGGGTCCGCGCCGGGGCGCAAGGTCGTCTTCACCCGCACCAAGCACGGTGCCAAGAAGCTCGCCAAGCAGCTCAACCGCGAAGGCGTGCCCGCCGTGGAGCTGCACGGCAACCTGGCGCAGAACGCCCGGACCCGCAACCTCGACGCCTTCCACTCCGGTCGCGCGAGCACTCTCGTCGCCACCGACATCGCGGCCCGCGGCATTCACGTCGACGACGTCGCGCTCGTCGTGCACGCAGACCCTCCGGTCGAGCACAAGGCCTACCTGCACCGCTCGGGCCGCACCGCCCGCGCCGGTGCCGCCGGGACCGTCGTGACCCTCATGACCGACGAGCAGGTCCGCGACGTGCGCTCCCTCACCCGCGCCGCCGGGATCAAGCCCCGGACCACCAAGGCGCACGCCTCGCACCCGATCCTGGCCGAGCTCGCGCCCGGCGAGCGCACGCTCGTGCCGGGCGGCCTGGTGCTCACCGCCCCTGGTCAGCAGCAGGGCCAGGGCGGCCAGGGCCAGGGCGGCGGCCAGCAGCGCAACAGCCAGGGCCGCTCCGGTCAGGGTGGGTCCGGTCGCGGCTCGGGTCAGCGTCAGGGCGGGCAGTCCCGTTCCCAGGGCGGCCGGGGCCGGTCCCAGGGCCAGGTCGGCCAGGGCGGCCAGGGCCGTTCCCAGGGCGGCCAGTCCCGGGGCCAGGGCGGTCAGTCCCGCGGCCAGGGGCAGGGGCGACGCTCCCAGGGCGGCTCGCGCGGGGGCGCCTCGTCCGGCGGCTCGATCGTGGCCTTCAGCACCTCCAGCGGCTCCGGCCGGCGCCGCTGAGGGTCCAGCCGGACCTACCGGCGTGCACATCGCCGCCCGACCTGCACGGAAACGCATCGCACGGGCCGTTGTGCACGCCGGCGGGCACGGCATACCCGCGACCCACCCTCCCACCGTGGACGGTGAGAGGGCGTCAGACGTTGCGGCGGTACTGCCCGCCCACCTCGAAGAACGCCTCGGTGATCTGGCCGAGCGAGCACACCCGCGCGGCCTCCATGAGGACCTCGAAGACGTTGGTGTCGGCCATCGCGGCCTCCTTGAGCCGGGCCAGCGCCTCCTGCGCCTCGTCGGCGTGCGCCTCCTGGTAGGCCTGCACCCTCTCCAGCTGCGACTGCTTCTCGCTCTCCGTCGCGCGCGCCAGCTCCACCTCGACGTCCTCCCGCTCCTCCTCGGGCCGGCGGAAGGTGTTGACCCCGATGATCGGCAGCGACCCGTCGTGCTTGCGGTGCTCGTAGAGCAACGACTCGTCCTGGATCTTGCCGCGCTGGTAGCCAGTCTCCATGGCGCCCAGCACACCGCCGCGCTCGCTGATCCGGTCGAACTCCGCGAGCACCGCCTCCTCGACGAGGTCGGTGAGCTGCTCGATGATGAACGACCCCTGGTTGGGGTTCTCGTTCATCGCCAGGCCCCACTCCTTGTTGATGATGAGCTGGATCGCCAGGGCCCGGCGCACCGACTCACCGCTCGGCGTGGTGACGGCCTCGTCGTAGGCGTTGGTATGCAGTGAGTTCGCGTTGTCGTAGATCGCGATGAGCGCCTGCAGCGTGGTCCGGATGTCGTTGAAGTCCATCTCCTGCGCGTGCAGCGAGCGGCCCGAGGTCTGGACGTGGTACTTCAGCTTCTGGCTGCGCTCGTTGGCGCCGTACTTCTCCCGCATGGCGACCGCCCAGATGCGCCGCGCGACGCGTCCGATGACGGAGTACTCGACGTCCATCCCGTTGGAGAAGAAGAAGGACAGGTTGGGCGCGAACGCGTTGATGTCCATCCCGCGGGCGAGATAGGACTCGACATAGGTGAAGCCGTTGGCCAGGGTGAAAGCCAGCTGGCTGATGGGGTTCGCGCCGGCCTCGGCGATGTGATAGCCGGAGATGGACACCGAGTAGAAGTTGCGGACGCCCTCGTCGATGAACCACTGCTGGATGTCGCCCATCATGCGTAGCGAGAACTCGGTGGTGAACAGGCAGGTGTTCTGGCCCTGGTCCTCCTTGAGGATGTCAGCCTGCACCGTGCCGCGGACGTTCTGCAGCGCATAGGCCCGCAGCTCCTCCTCCTCGGCACCGGACGGCTCCCGCCCCTCGCGCTGCCGGAAGGCTTCGAGCTGCTGGTCGATAGCGGTGTTGAGGAAGAAGGCCAGGACGGTGGGGGCGGGGCCGTTGATCGTCATCGACACCGACGTCGTCGGGTCGACGAGGTCGAAGCCGTCGTAGAGCGCCTTCATGTCGTCGAGGGTGGCGATGGAGACACCGGAGGTGCCGACCTTGCCGTAGATGTCCGGGCGCTGCGCCGGGTCCTGGCCGTAGAGCGTCACCGAGTCGAAGGCGGTGGACAGGCGCGTCGCGGGCTGGCCCTCGGAGAGCAGCTTGAACCGTCGGTTGGTCCGGAACGGGTCTCCCTCGCCGGCGAACATTCGCGCCGGGTCCTCGTTGTCCCGCTTGAAGGGGAAGACGCCGGCGGTGTAGGGGAAGAAGCCAGGGAGGTTTTCCCCGCGCCAGAAGCGGACCAGCGCACCGACCTCGTCATAGGTCGGCAGCGCCACCCGGGGTATGCGGTTCCCGCTCAGCGACTCCTTGGTCAGGGTCGTGTGGATCTCTCGATCCCGCACCGTGACCACCTGCTCGTCGCCGGAGTACGCCTCCACCCGCGCGGGCCAGCCCTCGATGAGCTCCTCGACCTCGGTGGGCACGTCCTTGCGGGCCGCGGCGAGGAGCTCGTCCACGCCGTGGTCGGTCTTCCCGGCTGCTGCCAACTCGTCGTCGACGGCAGCGAGGCGTTCGACTCGGCGGGCGGCGAGGGCATACCTCTCGGTGTCGTCGTGGTAGCCCCGGATGGTGTCGGCGATCTCGGCGAGGTAGCGGACACGCTTCGGCGGCACGACCTGCCGGATCATCGAGCTGTGCTGCACGTCGACCGCGGGCAGCGTGCCTTCCTCGACCTGAAGTCCCTTCTCCCGCAGCAGGTCTCGCAGGTGCTGGTAGAGCGCCGTCACCCCGTCGTCGTTGAAGGTCGCGGCCGAGGTGCCGAAGACCGGCATGTCCTCCGGCTTCTTGCCGAAGGCCTCCCTGTTGCGCACCAGCTGGCGACCGACGTCGCGCAGCGCATCCATGGCGCCGCGGCGCTCGAACTTGTTGATCGCCACGACGTCCGCGAAGTCGAGCATGTCGATCTTCTCCAGCTGGCTCGCGGCGCCGAACTCCGGGGTCATGACGTAGAGCGAGGTGTCGACGTAGGGCACGATCCCGGCGTCACCCTGCCCGATACCGGGCGTCTCGACGACGATGAGGTCGAAGCCGGCCGCCTTGAGGATGTCGAGGGCGACCGGGAGCGCCTCCGGCACCTCCTTGTCGCCGCGGGTGGCCATGGACCGGAACAGCACACCCACGGGGGTCTCCGCGCCCCGTGCACCCCCGGATCCGTCCCCGTCCTGGCCGGCGCCTCCCGGCCCCTGGCCGAGGGAGTTCATCCGGATCCGGTCACCGAGGAGGGCGCCGCCGCCCTTGCGCCGCGTGGGGTCGATCGCCACGACCGCCACCCGCAGCCGGTCGCCCTGGTCGACCCTGATCCGACGCACCAGCTCGTCGGTGAGCGAGCTCTTGCCCGACCCACCCGTGCCGGTGATCCCGAGCACGGGGGTGCTCGCGCCGCGCTCCCGCGCCGCCTCGGCATACCGCTGGCGGTCCGCCTCGGGCAGCGAGCCGAGCTCGGCGCCGGTGATGGCGCGGGAGATCGCGGTCCGCTCCCCTGCGAGCACGTCGTCCACCTGCGCCGGGGCGACCTCCCACAGGTCCTGGTCGCACTCCATGATGACCTGGTTGATCATCCCCGGGAGGCCCAGCCGTTGTCCGTCCTCCGGGGAGAAGATCGTGACGCCGGCCTCGCGCAGCCGGGCGATCTCCTCCTCGACGATGACGCCACCGCCACCACCGACGACCGCGACGTGCCCGGCACCCGCCTCGCGCAGCTGGTCGACGAGGTACTCGAAGTACTCCACGTGGCCGCCC
The DNA here is from genome assembly GCF_059025165.1 of Serinicoccus sp. JS2-9. Lineage (NCBI taxonomy): Bacteria > Bacillati > Actinomycetota > Actinomycetes > Micrococcales > Ornithinimicrobiaceae > Serinicoccus > Serinicoccus sp. JS2-9. Next base: position 2,189,855 of record NZ_CM180091.1, on the reverse strand, counting down.
TGGTAGGACGACACCGCCACCCCGCTGGCGTCCTCGTCGAGCACGGCGTCGACGACCTCGGCCACCGAGCGGTTGTGACCCAGGTGCACGACCTCGGCCCCCTGGCTCTGCATGATCCGGCGCATGATGTTGATCGAGGCGTCGTGGCCGTCGAAGAGGCTGGCCGCGGTGACGATCCGGACCGGGTGCTTGGGGGTGCGCAGCGCCGGCTTCTCGCTCCGGGTGTCGGCGGAGGTGGCAGGGTCCTGGGCTCGGTCCGCGTCGTTCTTCACCGTGCGTCTCCTCGTCGAGTGGCTGGGCTCTCTCCCGATGGTAGTGGACTTCCCGGGTGAGGTTGACGCGCCCGTCAACGGGGCACCTCCACCGCACACGCACCCGTGGTCGTCCGTAGGCTCGTCGCGGTGAAGAGCTGTCTCCTCGTCCTGGCCGTCGCCTTCGCTGGTGCCTTGCTGGCCCTGGCCGGGTCCGACGGCGGCCAGCGCCTCGCGGCTGGTATGCCGCTCATGGTCCTGCTCCTCCTCGTGGCCTACGTGCTCAACTGGGCGGTCTACGTGCCGTCCTACTTGGCGCAGACCGAGCGCTTCTTCGACCTCACCGGGTCCATCACCTTCTGCCTGCTCACGGTGCTCGCGCTGGCTCTCACCGACGACCGGGACGCCCGGACCTGGATCCTCGGCGCGATGGTGCTGCTCTGGGCGCTGCGCCTCGGCAACTTCCTCTTCCGCCGGATCCTGCGGGCCGGCAAGGACGGCCGCTTCGACGAGCTCAAGCAGAGCTGGTCGCGCTTCCTGCTCGTGTGGACGATGCAGGCGCTGTGGGTCACCTTCACCGCGGGGGCCGCCTACGCCGCCATCACCTCGACCACGAAGCAGGGGCTGGGCGTCGTCGGCGTGATCGGCATCGTCGTGTGGGTCGCCGGGTTCGCGGTCGAGGCGGTGGCGGACGGGCAGAAGGCTGCCTTCCGGGCCGACCCGGCTCACGAGGGCGACTTCATCTCCACCGGTCTGTGGTCCTGGTCGCGCCACCCCAACTACGTGGGCGAGATCCTGCTGTGGCTGGGCGTCGCGCTCGTCGCGGCCCCCGTCCTCTCCGGGTGGCAGTGCGCCCTGCTCCTCTCCCCCGTCCTCATCTACCTCCAGCTCCGCTTCGCGAGCGGGGTCCCAGCCCTGGAGCGCCGCGCCGACGAGCGGTGGGGCGGACAGGAGGACTACGAGGCCTACAAGCGCTCCACGCCCGTGCTCTTCCCGGTGCCCGGCCGGACCGGCTGATGTCCCGAGGGTGCGCTGCTCTCGATAGGTTGGGTCCATGACCTCCAGGGGACGTGAGCAGGCCCTCGACCGTATGCAGCAGGCCGGCGTGAGCCAGCCCGCCCGGGACACCTTCGCCCGGCACTACGACAACCTCGCCGCGGGAGCGACGGGGCTCATCGCGGAGGCGGACGTCGAACCCGCCCTCCCCGCCGTCCTCCTCGAGGACGTCGAGGTCTCCGAGGAGGAGGCGCGTGCGGCGCTGGACCGGACCGCGGTCATCACGCTCAACGGGGGGCTCGGCACCTCGATGGGCCTCGCGGGGCCGAAGTCCCTGTTGCCCGTGCGTGACGACCTGACCTTCCTGGACATCACGGTGCGCCAGGTGCTGGCGCTGCGGGAGCGGTATGCCGTGCGCCTCCCGCTCGTCTTCATGGACAGCTTCTCCACCCAGGACGCGACCCTCGAGGTGCTCGAGCGCTATCCCGAGCTGCCCGTCGGCGAGCTCCCGCTGGACTTCCTGCAGAGCCAGGAGCCCAAGCTGCGCGCCGACGACCTCGCCCCGGTGACGTGGGAGGCCGACCCCCGACTGGAGTGGTGCCCCCCGGGCCACGGTGACCTCTACCCGTCGCTGCTGGCCAGCGGGCTGCTCGACCAGCTACTGGAGCACGGCTTCCGGTATGCCTTCATCTCCAACGTGGACAACCTGGGCGCGGTGCCGGACGGGCGGCTGGCGGCGTGGTTCGCGGCGAGCGGCGCGGGTTACGCCGCCGAGGTCTGTCCCCGGACCGAGATGGACAAGAAGGGTGGCCACCTGGTGCGCCGCACCGCCGACGGCCGTCTCGTCCTGCGCGACACCGCGCAGACGGCGGAGGAGGAGATGGTCCACTTCATGGACGCCGACAAGCACCCCTACGTCAACACCAACAATCTCTGGTTCGACCTCGAGCGGCTGCGCGCCATGCTGGCCGAGCGCGACGGGGTGCTCGAGCTGCCCCTGATCCGCAACGCCAAGACCGTGGACCCCACCGACAAGGCCTCCACCGCCGTCATCCAGATCGAGTCGGCGATGGGCGGGGCCATCGAGCTCTTCGACGACGCCGTGGCCATCGGCGTGACGCGGGAGCGCTTCGTGCCGGTCAAGACCACCAACGAGCTGCTCCTGCTGCGCTCGGACGTGTATGCCGTGGACGACACGACCTACCGCCTGCGCCGGACGGTGGATCCCGCGCCGATCGTGGACCTCACCAAGGCGCACTACGGCATGATCGGCGACTTCGACGCGCGCTTCCCGGCCGGCGTCCCCTCGCTGGAGCGCGCGACCCGGCTGCAGGTCGAGGGCGACTGGGTCTTCGGTGCCGACGTCGTGGTCGACGGGGCGGCGCACCTCGGCGACGAGGGCGGCCGCGTCGAGGACGGGGCCACGCTGGGCTCCGCATGAGGCGGATCCGTGACGATCTCGGCGACGAGATCGTCCTCCCGGACGGTCCGGTCACCCGGGTCGTCTCGCTGGTGCCCTCGCTCACCGAGGCGCTGGCGGCGACCCGGCGCGAGGCGATCGTGGGGGCCACCGACTGGTGCACCCACCCGCCGGACCTCGACGTCCCACGCGTGCGCGGTACCAAGAACCCGAACCGCTCCGCGATCGCGTCCCTGTCTCCGGAGCTCGTCGTCTGCGTGCAGGAGGAGAACCGCGAGCTCGACGTCCAGCGCCTGCGAGCCGACGGCATACCCGTCTGGGTCGGCGTGATCGAGTCCGTGGACGACGCGTTGCGCGTGCTGCGCACCCTCCTCACCGAGGTGCTCGGCTGGGAGGCACCCGGCTGGCTCGACGAGGTCGAGGGCCGATGGTTGATCCCCCTCGACGGCGGCGGCCCCGAGGGGGCGGACGGTCTGCGCCCCTTCCCGCCGCGGTCTGCGCCGCCCGTCCGCACGGTCGCAGTGCCGATCTGGCGCGACCCGTGGATGGTGATCGGGTCGGCGACCTACACCGGCGACCTGCTCGCCCGGGCGGGCCTGACCAACGTCTACGAGCAGCATCCGGAGCGCTACCCGAAGGTCGAGCTGAGCGACCTGGACGCCGCGGGAGCGGACCTGGTGCTGCTCCCGGATGAGCCCTATGCCTTCACGCCCGACGACGGACCCGAGGCCTTCACCCGCACCCCGACGTTGCTCGTGAGCGGGCGGCTGCTCACGTGGTACGGCCCCGCCATGCTCGAGGCCGGCGAGTTGTTCGACCGCATTCGGGCCGACCTCACGTCCGGATAACTCCTCCTTGACACCGTCTCTGGGCGTGCCGCGGGGCCGGCCCTGTGGGGTCGGCTTCGGGGCGTGGTGGTCATAGGTGCCAGGTGACGGTGCCGCCGGTGATGGTCGCGGTGAGGTCGTGCAGGTGGACGTGGGTGTGGTGCCTGCCGCACAGGAGGGCGAGGTTGGTCAGGTCCGTGGCGCCGCCGCGGGCCCAATGGGTGATGTGGTGGGAGTCGCACCACTGCGGCAGCGCGGAGCACCCGGGGAACGTGCACCCACCATCGCGCACCGTCAGGGCTTTCCACTGCGCCGGGGACGCGAACCTCGCTGTGCGCCCCAACGCGAGCGGCTCCCCGTCGGGCGAGACCCATACCGGTGTGACGTCCCCGGTGCACGCGGCCTGGGCGGCGGCGCGGGGTGGGACGTAGTCCCCTCCAGCGGTGAACGCCGGGCCCCCACCCTGGGCACCCTTTTGGGGGTCGAACGGGATCAGCAGCATCACAGACGCCCTGGCGGTCGAGGGGCCAGCGCCCGGGTTGGACAGGCCCCGGTCGATCACCGTGACCAGCGCGTCGAAGCGGCGTTGCCCCGCCGACCGGGTATCCACCTCCACGACGTGCCCGTGGCCGTCAGTGACCGGCACCGGTGCCGCCAACGCGGAAGTCAGGACCCCGGTGATCGTGGCCGCCGCCCCCGCGGGGGCGTCGATCGTGAACCTCGTCAAGCTCGCTGACCCCCGCCCGATCGTCCGGGTCGACACGCGGCGCAGCTCGTGCGCGGTGCGCTCTGCCTCGCCCGGGGCCTTGCCCTCCAGCAGGTCTTCGATCAGCCGGTGGCACACCTTCGCCAGGTCCCGGTCCGACACGCCCCGGTTCGCCGCCGCAGCGGTCGCGATCGCCGTGTACTCCCCCAACTCATCGACCTGCAGCGACGTCGTCAGTCGGGTCATGGTGCGGGCCACCAGCGCGGCCCGGTACACCGGGACCGTGCCCGCCGCGACCGCGTCCCCGATCGCGGCCATCGCCGGGTTCGTCGACGCTTTCACGACCGCCGCGATCTGGGACGCCTCCTGGACCGACGTCCACGGGCACCTCGCCCGCAGCCAGTCCACCAACGACAACGACAACGCCGTGTGCACACCCCGTGCGTGGGCTTCGCGGACCATCGTGAACGTCACCGCACCCAGCTGGGTCGACACCTCACCCAACGCCTCGACCGAGGCGACCAGGTCCTCCTCCAGGACCGTGACCGCCTCATCCCGGGTGAGCCAGGCCCGGCCCAGGCCCCGCCGCGCCGCGATCACCCCACCCGAGAGTTCCTGCTCCGGCCGGTCATGCCCCGCCTCGTAGGACGCGGCGACCTCATCCATCAACGCCCGATACGCCCCCGGCCCCAACGCCCCCACATCCACATACCCCGCCCACGGATCCCCACCGAACGGCTCACCCACGTCGGCATCGCCATCCACGACGACATCGCCATCCACCCCGGCCTCGACGACGGGCTCGGCGACCGCGGTCTCAGGGCACCAGACGTCCTGCCCGTTCCGCTCCTGCCCGCCCATCGCCTCCATGAGAAGACTCAACCACCAGGCACTGACATACCCGCTGACCTGCGGCGTTGCCACCCGGCCGGGGTTGAGCGAAGGACGGATCAGGTCACGCTAGGCCGTCCCTCCCTCGACGAGATGGGTCGGGAGGACCCGTGAGGCGACCTCCTCGCCGGCGAGGAGGTCGCGCAGCATCCGCGTGGCCTCGACCGCGAGCCGGTCGCCCGGGTTCGCGACCGTGGTCAGCCGGGGATGCGTGAGCTGGGCCGCCGGGGAGTCGTCGTAGCCGACGACGGCGATGTCGCCCGGCACCGATCGGCCCGAGGACTGCAACTCGCTCACACCGGCCGCGGCCATCAGGTCGGAGGCGACGAAGACACCGTCCAGGTCGGGGTGGGCCGCCAGCAGCCGGCGCATCGCCACCCGTCCGCTCTCGGACGAGAAGTCGCCGTGCTCGACCGCGTCGTCCGGCCGGCCCGCCGCGGCCAGCGCGGAGCGCCATCCGGCGAGACGGTCGCGACTGGCCGCCATGTCGGTCGGCCCGGCTACGGTGCCGATCCGGCGGCAGCCGCGCTCCAGCAATCGCTCGGTCGCGAGGCGTCCCCCACTCACGTTGTCGAGGTCGACGTAGGGCAGCCGCCCGTCGCCCCCGGGTGGCCGGCCGATGACGACCGTGGGCAGCCTGAGGGCTCTGAGGACGGCGGTCACCCGGTCGTCCAGGTGCGCGCTGAGCACGATGGCCCCGTCGGTGTGGCCACCGCGCAGCCAGGTCTCGAGACGGTCCGTGTCACGATCCGAGCGGGCGAGGACCAGCACCATCTGCAGCGGCGACTCCTCCAGGCCCGTGCTGATGCCGCGCAACAGGCTCATGATGACCGGGTCGGAGAAGACCCGCTGGTCGCTCTCGGGCACCACGACGGCCACCGAGTCCGGCTCGCGCACCACGAGTGATCGGGCCGCCCGGTTCGGCCGGTAGCCCAGCTCGGCGACCGCTGCGGTGACCGCCTCGCGAGCCCCCTCCCGCACCCGCGGGTCGAGGTTGACCACCCGTGACGCGGTGGCGCGGGAGACCCCCGCCCGAGCGGCCACATCCTCCAGCGTGGGCGGCCGTCGACCCTTCACGAGCCGCGTCCTCGCGGCGATGCCGGTGCAGGCATGTGTCCCTCTCTAGGCGATCGCCCCAGATCCTGCCACGTCGGCGAACCAGCGCGCGCTGGCCTTGGGCGTCCGCTGCTGCGTGTCGTAGTCGACCCGGACGATGCCGAAGCGCTTGGTGTAGCCGTAGGCCCACTCGTAGTTGTCCAGCAGCGACCACACGAAGTAGCCCCGGATGTCGGCGCCCTCCTCGATGGCCTCGTGCACCGCCCGCAGATGCCCGTCGAGGTAGGCGATGCGGTCCTGGTCGTCGACGAACCCCTCCCCGTCGGGCTGGTCCGGCATCGCCGCGCCGTTCTCGGTGACGTAGAGCCGGATCCCGGCCGGTCCGGTGTAGTCGCGCTGCAGCCGCACCAGCAGGGCGCGCAGCGCGTCCGGCTGGATCTCCCACCCCATGTCGGTCACCGGTATGCCGCGTCGCACCACGGCGACGTGCTCGGACCCGACGTTGGGCGAGGGGCCGTCGTGCGCCCGCGCCTGCCGCGCCGCCGCCGCGGCCGCCTCCGGGGCCGCCCCGGTGACCATGGATCCGGTGTAGAAGTTGACCCCGAGCACGTCGATCGGCGTCGCGATGGTCTCCAGGTCACCCTCCTGCACGAGGTCGTCGGGCCACAGCTCCGCCAGGTCCTCCAGGACGTCGGCCGGGTAGGCGCCGTGAACGAGGGGCTCGATGAAGAACCGGTTGGACATCCCGTCCAGGCGTCGTGCGGCGTCCCGGTCGGCCGCGGACTCCGGGTCCTGGGGCTGCACGTCGGTGAAGTTGAGGGTCAGGCCCAGCTCCAGCTCAGGATCCCGCTCGCGCAGGGCACGGACCGCCGCCCCGTGCGAGAGCAGCAGGTGGTGGGCGGCGCGCAGCCCGTCCTGCGGTTCGGTGCGGCCAGGGGCGTGGATCCCGGCGGCATACCCGAGGAAGGCGGAGCACCAGGGCTCGTTGAGGGTGGTCAGGTGACGCACCCGGTCGCCGAGGCGCTCGTGCACGGCGAGCGCGTAGTCCACGAAGCGGTCCACGACGCCGCGGTCCGGCCATCCTCCCCTCTCCTCGAGCGCCTGCGGCATGTCCCAGTGGTAGAGCGTCACCCAGGGCAGGATGTCCGCCTCCAGCAGCTGGTCGACGAGCCGGGAGTAGAAGTCCAGCCCCTGCTCGTTGACGCTGCGTCCGTCGGGGCAGACGCGCGCCCACGAGACCGAGAAGCGGTAGGCGTCCAGGTCCAGCGAACGCATCAGTGCGACGTCGTCGGGCATCCGGTGGTAATGGTCGCACGCGACGGCGCCCGTGTGCCCTTCGACCACCTTTCCCGGGGTCGCCGAGAAGGGCCCCCAGATGCAGTCGGCCCGGCCGTCTTCGTACACCGCGCCTTCGATCTGGTAGGCGGCGGTCGCGGATCCGAAGAGGAAGCCGTGGGGGAAGGTGATGGGCGTGGTCATTGTTTGACGGCTCCTTGCATGATGCCGGACACGAGCTGGCGACCGGCGACGACGAACAGGATGATGAGCGGGATCGTGGCGAGCACGGCACCGGCCAGGACCAACGAGTAGTCCACGAAGTGGGCCGCCTGCAGCTGCTGCAGGGCGACGGGCAGGGTCGGGTTGGCCGGGCCCAGCACGATGAAGGGCCAGAAGAAGTTGGTCCACGTGGCGACGAACGTGAAGAGCCCGAGCATCGCGGCGGCGGGTCGGGCCGCGGGGACGCCGACGTGCCAGAAGGTCCGGAACATGCTCGCCCCGTCGACCCGGGCCGCCTCGATGAGCTCGGTCGGGACCGCCTGCCGCAGGTACTGCGTCATCCAGAAGACCCCGAAGGCGGTCACCAGACCCGGCACGATCACAGCGCTGAGCTCGCCGGTCCAGCCGAGCTCGGCCATGACCTGGTAGAGCGGCACGACGCCGAGCTGTGTCGGCACCGCCATGGTGGCGATGACGAAGACGAGCAGCGGACCGGAGCCGCGGAAGCGCAGCTTGGCGAAGGCATACCCCGCGAGGGTCGAGAAGAAGACCACGGACGCGGACACCGTCGTCGAGACGATGATCGAGTTGACCGTGGCCTTCCAGAACTCCACGGTGTCGAAGACGGTCGCGGCGTTCTCGAGGAAGTTGCCGCCGGGCAGGAGCGGGAACGAGGTGCGCGACAGCACGGTCGAGTCGTGGCTGGCGACGAGGTAGGACCACCACAGCGGGAACATGCTCCCGGCGACGACCGCCGCCAGCAGGCCGTAGACGATCCAGCTGGGCCGCTCGGCGCGGCGTCGCGCGCCGTTGCGCCGTCGGGTGCGGCGCGACTGCCCGACGGCATCGACGTCGCCGTCCCCGTCGACGGGGACCGGCACGGGCGTGGTGCTCATCGGCTCTCCTCGCTCGCGATGCGCCGGCTGAAGGCGAAGTTGATCAGGCCGATCGCCACGATGAGCAGGAACAGCAGGACCGCCACCGCGCTGGCCCGGCCGAAGTCGGCACGGGTCCACCCCAGCTCGTAGAGGTAGAGGGTGAGCGTCTGCCACTGCCCGTCCGAGCCTCCGCGCCCGAACTGGTCGTACATCTTGGGTTCGTCGAAGATCTGCAGCCCGCCGATCGTCGAGGTGATGATGACGAAGATCATCGTGGGCCGCAGCATCGGGATGGTGATGGAGACGAATCGGCGCAGCCCGCTCGCGCCGTCGATGGCCGCCGCCTCGTAGAGATCGCGCGGGATGGCCTGCATGGCGGCCAGGAGGATGAGCGCGTTGTAGCCGGTCCAGCGGAAGTTGACCATGGTGGCGATCGCGATGTGGCTGGCCAGCCGGTCGGAGTGCCAGCGCACCGGCTCGACCCCGACGGTCTCGAGCAGGGTGTTGATGAGCCCGAAGCGGTCGGCGAAGAGGTTGGAGAAGATGAGGGCGACGGCGACCGGCGCCACGACGTACGGCAGCAGCACGCCCATCCGCCAGAAGGTCGCGGCGCGCAGCCGGTGGTCGAGGAGGCCGGCGACGGCCAGTGCCGCCAGCACCTGGGGCACGGAGGAGAGCAGGAAGATGCTGACCGTGTTGACCAGCGCCTTCCAGAAGTCGTCTCCCGCGAGCACGTCGACGAAGTTCTGCCCGCCCACGAACGCGCCCTGCCCCATGATCTGGTCCCAGTCGTGGAGAGCGACCCAGCCGGTGTAGACGAGCGGGAAGAGCCCCGTGACGAAGAAGAGGATGAAGAAGGGCGCGATGTAGACGTAGGGCGAGACGGTGTGGTCCAGGCGCCCGAGACGCCCGGGGCCGGACCCTCCCCGGCCCCGGCGGCCGGCACCCTCGGGTGCCGGCGCCGGGGCCTGCGCGGAGGTGGAGACGGTCATGCTCAGCGCAGGTCGCCCACGGCCGCGGCGAACTTGTCCCAGCTGCTGTCGGGGTCGTCCGTCTTGTCCACGTCGACGCGGCTGATGGCGTCCTGCATGGCGGTGTTGATCTCGAAGTACTTCGGGCCCTTGAACGGTGTGACCGTCACCGCCTCGGCCCGGTCGGCGAAGATCTCACCGGTCGGAGCCTCGTTGAAGAAGGCGTTGCTGCTCTCCGCGAGCGTGTCCGAGTCCAGCGCTTCGGTCTGGCTCGGGAAGGTGCCCTTGGACTCGAAGGCCTTGATCTGCTGCTCGGGAGCGGTCAGCCAGGCAGCGAGCGCCGTGGCCTCCTCGATGTGGTCGCCCTGCGCGGGGACCGTGAGGTAGGAGCCGCCCCAGTTGCCGCCACCACCGGGGAAGACGTTCGCGACGTCCCAGCCCTCCACGTCGGCGGCGTTGCCCTCGATGACGCCCAGCATCCAGGCGGGGCAGAGCATGGTGGCGAACTCATCGCCCTGGAAGGCGGACTGCCAGTCCGCGCTCCACTGCCCGAGTCCGGCGGACAGCCCGTCGTCGACCGAGGCGGCGAGCACCTGGTCGTAGAGCTCGCGGACCTCGGGGTTGTCGACGGCGATGATCTCGCCCTCGGGCGTCTCGTAGGGCTGCTCGATCTGGTTGATCATGCCCTGCCACAGCGCGCCGGCCGAGTCGTACCACGCGATGTCGGTCTCGGCGACGAAGTCACGTCCGACCTCGAAGTAGTTCTTCCAGTCGCCCTCGAGCAGCGCCGCCACCTCCTCACGGTCGCTCGGCAGGCCGGCCTGCTCGAAGAGGTCGGCGCGGTAGCAGACCGCCTCCGGGCCGATGTCGGTGCCGTAGCCGAGGAGCATGCCGTCCTCGAGGGTGACCGCCTCGGTCTTCCAGTCGAGCCAGCGTCCCTCCACCTCGGAGGAGCTGAGGTCGGTGAACTTGTCGGGGTACTGCTTGAACTCGGTGACCCAGTCGACCTCGATCGCCTCGACATCGGCCGCACCCGAGTCCGCGCCCAGGCTGTTGCGGAGCGCGGCGCGCGCGTTGTCGGCGGTGTCCGCCTTGACGTGCTGGACCGTGATGCCCGGGTTGAGCTCCTCGTACTCGGTGAGGAGGTCCTCGTAGCCGAACTCGTTGAACGTCGCGACCGAGAGGGTGATGTCACCACCCTCACCTCCGCCCGCGCTGCTGGCGGTGTCGTCGCCGTCGTCACTGCCTCCGCCGCACGCGCCGAGCGCCAGGGTGGCGGCGGCCGTGGTGGCGAGGAGCATCCTGCGTCGCGTGCTGTGCATGCCAACTCCCTTGGTGGTGGGTCGCCCTTCCCGACGATCGGTGAGAGCGCTCTCACACAGACTGCAGGTCAGGCCCGGGGGTGTCAAGGGATCGTGACCGAATTGAGATCTGCCCGTGACCCGCGTTCGACCCTCACCTCACCGCGCCGCCGCGGGGACGTCATACATGGACCGCGGCGGGTATGCCGTCGCTGAACACCTCGGGCTCGTCCGGGAAGGTGCGGGCGCGCCCCTGCGCGACGCGGTGCGCGGTCCAGGCCGCGGCGCAGGCGTCGAGGACGTCGTCGGCGGCCGCACCCCGGGGGACGACACCGGGCACCCCGATCCCGACCGAGGCGAGCGCGGCCCGCCGCTCGGCGGCACCGGCCGCGGTGCGCTTGCGGGAGGTCAGGGCGGCGCCCGTGATCATCGCGAAGCTGGCCTCAGGGTGCACCTCGACGACGTGGGCGGGCGGGCCCGTACGCCACCACCCGTCCACCTCCTGGATGCTGCGCCGCAGCGCGAACGCCTGTCGGGACAGGCCGATCCCGACCCGCTCGCGGCTCACCGCGTTGGCCTCGGCGTAGGTCGGGGCGTAGACCGCCGCCCGGACCGGCGTGGTGAAGACCGAGGAGGCCTTGGCGCCGCCGACGAAGCGGCGGGTCTGCACATCCGCCTCGCGGCGCGAGTCGTCGGGCAGCCCGATGGGGATGTCGATGGCGACCACTGCCAGCTCTCCCACATGGCGCAGCAGATCGGCCACGGTCGGCCCCACCACCAGGTGCGGCGTCCCGTGGCCCGAGGCCGCGAGCAGGGCACCCACCCAGCCTGCCCGGCAGGCGTCCACCCCCAGCACGGGCAGGCGGAGATCAGGACCCATGCCGGGAGCGTAGCCACACGGCATACCGGAGCGTTCCGATGTGAGAATCTAGCCCCATGGCGCGCCGCATCATGGTCCTCAACGGGCCCAACCTCAACCTGCTGGGCACTCGCGAGCCGGAGATCTACGGCACCACGACCCTCGCCGACGTGGAGTCGATGTGCGCCGAGCGGGCCGCGGCCCACGGGCTCGAGGTCAGCTGCCGGCAGAGCAACCACGAGGGGGATCTGGTCGACGCCCTCCAGGAGGCCGGCGCCGACCAGGACGTCATCGGTGTCGTGCTCAACGCGGCCGCCTACACGCATACCTCGCTGGCGCTGCTCGACGCGATCACGGCGACCTCCGTGCGCGTCGTCGAGGTGCACATCTCCAACCCGCACGCGCGCGAGCACTACCGCCACACCTCCTACGTGTCCCCCGTCGCGATCGGCGTCATCGCCGGGCTGGGCGTCGCGGGATACGGCTACGCGATCGACCACCTCGCCGGCACCGCCGGCTGATCCGCACTCACCCACCAGTCCGACACGAGGGGACCCATCACATGACCGGACGCAGCGCGGCGACCGCACCGCGGGAGACCTGGACCAGCTCCACCGGCTTCATCCTGGCCGCGGTCGGGTCCGCGGTCGGCCTCGGCAACATCTGGCGCTTCCCGGGCGTCGCCTACGAGAGCGGCGGCGGGGCCTTCCTCATCCCCTACCTCGTGGCGCTGCTCACCGCCGGCATCCCGATCCTCTTCCTCGACTACGCCATCGGGCACCGCTACCGCGCCGCGGCGCCGCTGGCCTACCGCCGCATGGCGCGCCCCGCCGAGGCGCTGGGGTGGTTCCAGATCGTGCTGAGTTTCGTCATCGCGGTCTACTACGCGGCGGTCATCGCCTGGTCCCTGAGCTACTTCGTCTTCGCCTTCGACCTGCGCTGGGGCGAGGACACCGCCGGGTTCTTCGTGGGTGAGTACCTCCAGGTCGGCGATCCCGAGGTCTCGACGACGATCGTGTCCGGGGTCGCGATCCCGCTCGTGCTCGTGTGGGTAGTCGTCATGGCGATCATCGCGCTCGGCGTCACGAAGGGCGTGCAACGGGTCAACGTCCTGTTCATCCCGCTCCTCGTGCTGGCCTTCCTGGGCCTGGTCGTGCGGGCGCTCACGCTCCCGGGCGCGACGGACGGGCTCAACGCCCTGTTCACCCCGGACTGGGCTGCGCTGGGTGATCCAGGGGTGTGGATCGCGGCCTACAGCCAGATCTTCTTCAGCCTCTCCATCGCCTTCGGCATCATGGTGACCTACGCCTCCTACCAGCGGCGCAAGGCCAACATGACGAGCTCGGGCCTGGTCGTCGCCTTCGCCAACTCCAGCTTCGAGATCCTCGCCGGGATCGGCGTCTTCGCCACGCTCGGCTTCTTCGCGCACCAGCAGTCGACGACCATCGGGGAGCTCGAGGGCCTCTCCGGACCGATCCTGTCCTTCGTCACCTTCCCCGCGGTGATCAGCGAGATGCCGGGCGGCAACGTCTTCGGCGCCGTCTTCTTCGGCGCGCTCGTGCTGGCCGGATTCACCTCGATCGTCTCGATCCTGCTGGGCGTGGCGGCCTCGGTGCAGGAGAAGTTCGGGCTGGGGCAGAAGGCCTCGTCGCTCGCCGTGTGCCTGGTCTGCGCGGTGATCTCGATCGCGCTCTTCTCGACCACCTCCGGTCTCATCGCCCTGGACACCGTCGACCAGTGGGCCAACAACGTCGGGATCGTCGTGTCGGCGATTGTCATGACGATCCTCGTCGTCTGGGTCTTCCGGAAGGCGCCGGTGCTGCGGGCGCACCTCAACGCGGTGTCGACCTTCCGCGTGGGTCGCTACTGGTATGCCCTCATCGGCGTCCTCGTGCCGCTGCTCCTGAGCTACATGCTCTACGAACGGATCCGGACGCTCCTGCGGGAGGGCTACGAGGGCTACCCGACGTGGTATCTCACCGCCTTCGGATGGGGCACCATCGCTGTCATCGTCGTCGGCGCCGTGGTCCTTACGGCGATCCCGTGGCGGGGCCGGGACGATGCCGACTTCCACGCCTGGCCCGAGTTCGAGGAGGAGGCACGATGACCACGTCCGCCGTGCTCATGATGATCGTCGCGATGCTGGTCGTGTGGGGTGGCCTCGTGGCCAGCGTGCTCTTCCTGCGCAGCCGCCCGGAGGTCGACGACGCCGCCCTGCCCGACCCCGACGCGCGCGACGCCGAAACCCTCGACTCCTAGCGCCCTCCTTCCGTGACCGGCAGCCCCGCCTGCTCAGTCCGGCAGCCTCGCCTGCCCACTCCGGCAGCCTCGCCTGCTCCGTCTGAGTGCCTCAGTCGCACCCGTCGGCCAGGCCCAGGCCCGCCCCGGACCGGCGGACATCCTCGCGAGTCCGCGGTCGTCGGCGAAGATGACGGTGGCCGGGTCGAGCCGCTCCATCCCGCCATGGGTGTTGCGGTCGATCGGCTCACGTCGGTGGGCGCGCACCCAGCCACCCGCACGACGACGGCCACATCGAGGTATGCCGTCGCCCGCCTCGGACACTGAGCCGACGTCATACCTGGTCGGACGCGGCGAGTCGACGTGGGCTCCAGCGTCCGTGGCTTCCGGACTGAGCAGACGAGGCTCTCGGTGTGAACAGAGCAGGCTCTCGGAGTGAGCAGAGCAGGCTCTTGGAGCGGACAGGCGAGGCTGCCGGTCAGGGGTGGGTGTCAGTCCTGCTCGAGCAGGGCGCGGGCGGCGTGGTAGCCGCCGAGCCCGCTCACGCCACCGCCACGCCGGGATCCGGCGCCCGCGAGCAGCACACCGGGGTATGCCGTGTCCACGCCCCAGCGCTGCGCCGGCGTCTCCAGCGGGGTGTCGTCGTCGGCCCAAGGCCACTCCAGCGGGGCGTGGAAGATGTTGCCCCCAGGCATGGCCAGTGACTCCTGCAGGTCGCGGGTGGTCTTCGTCTCGACGCAGGGACGGCCATCGCGGTCGCGCAGGATCACGTCGTCGATCGGCTCGGCCAGCACCGAGGAGAGCGAATCGAGGACCGACCGCTCGAGTTGCTCGCGGGTCGGCGCGCTCCGGCGGTCGTCGTCCAGCAGGCGGTCCGGGGTCTGGAGGGTGAAGACGGTGAGAGTGTGCGCACCGCTGGCCCGCAGGTCCGGGGCGAGGATGCTCGGGTCGGTCAGTGAGTGGCAGTAGATCTCCGCGGGCATCGGGTCCGGGACCTGCCCCTCCAGCGCGCCGTCGTGCGCCCGCTGCAGCTGGGCGTAGGTCTCGTTGATGTGGAAGGTGCCGCCGAACGCCGCCTCGGGAGCGACCGAGGCGTCGCGCAGCCGCGGGAGCCGGGAGAGCAGGAGGTTGACCTTGACCTGCGCACCCTCGACCCGCTCCCGGTCGAGGGACGCCCCACCCGTGACCTCGTCGAGCACCGCCGGCGCCGCGGCCCAGAGCACCGTCCCGGCGCCGCTGCGGTGCTGGGAGCCCTCGCTGTCGATCCAGGTCACGCCACCGTCGTCGACCCGCGTCGCCGTGGCATCCGTCTGCAGGCGCGCCCCGGCGCCCCGGGCTACATCCGCGAGCTGCCCGGACACCTGCCCCATGCCCCCGATCGGGACGTCCCAGTCACCGGTGCCGCCGCCGACGACGTGGTAGAGGAAGCAGATGTTGTGCCGCAGGTGCGCGGAGTGGGCCTCCGCGAAGGTGCTGATGAGGCCGTCGGTGAGCACGACGCCGCGCACCAGGTCGTCCGCGATGCTGGCCTCGATGACCTCGCCCAACGGCCGCTCGAGGAAGTCGCGGACGAGCCCCGGGTCGCCGACCCGGTGCGCCATCGCCCGCCGGTGCATCAGCGGCTCGGTCATGGTCGGCCAGATGGACCGGGCGAGCTGACCGACGCGGTCGTAGAACTGATCCCACCGCGGCGCGTCGGCCAGGGCGCCGATCGCGGCGAACGAGCGCGCGGTGGCCTCGGCGTCGCCATGGTCGATGAGCAGGCCGGCGTCCCCACCCGGCACCGGCGTGTAAGAGGAGTAGCGGCGCCGCGCCAGCCGCAGCCGAAGACCGAGATCGTCGACGACCTGCTGCGGCAGCAGGCTCACCAGGTAGGAGTAGCGGGACAGCCGCGCCCCCATCCCGGGGAAGGCCTCCGCCGACACGGTCGCGCCGCCCACCTGCGGCGACCGCTCGAGCAGCAGCACCGAGCGGCCCGCACGGGCGAGATAGGCAGCGGCGGTCAGCCCGTTGTGGCCGCCACCGACCACCACGACGTCGTGGTCCATGAGGTCGATCGTAGGCCGTGCGTCAGCCGCGGGGTCGCCAGTCCTGTCGCCCGCCGTCGGACCGGCCGCGCGAGGAGCGGCCGGCGCCGCCCTGGCGAGGGCCTCGACCCTGGCCGCCGTGGCCCCGCCCGGCCTGCGGGCCACCCCGTCGACCGCCCGGGCCGCGGCCCGGGCCTCCGCGCCGACCCGCGGGCCGCTTGGGTCGCATGATCTCGTCGAGCCGGCTCTGCGGGATCGGACCCTCCTCCGGGACGGAGCCCCCGGCGGTCTCGATGACCGCGTGGTCCTCCGGCGCGACCGCGCGCGGGTCGGCCTCGACGCCTGCGGCGTCGAGGAGGCGGCGGACCTGCTTCTTCTGGTGCGGCAGCGCCAGCGTCACGACGACGCCGTCCTCACCGGCGCGGGCGGTGCGCCCGGAGCGGTGCAGGTAGTCCTTGTGGTCGGCGGGCGGGTCGACCTGGAGCACCAGCGACACGTCGTCGACGTGGATGCCGCGGGCCGCGACGTCGGTCGCCACGAGCACCGGCAGGGTCCCGGACTTGAAGGCGTCCAGCACGCGGGTGCGCTGCGCCTGGTTGAGACCACCGTGCAGCGCCGCAGCGAAGACACCGCTCTCGCGCAGCTGGGTCGCGACCCGGTCGGCGCCGAGCTTGGTGCGGCAGAAGACCACCGTGCGGCCGGGACGGTTCGCGATCGCGGCCGTGATCGGCTTCTTGTGGTGCGGATGCACGAGGAAGACGTGGTGGTCCATCGTGGTGACGCTGGCCGTGGCGTCGTCGGTCGAGTGCGTCACCGGGTCGGACAGGTACGTCTGCGCCACCTGGTCCACGCCGTGGTCCAGCGTCGCCGAGAAGAGCAGCCGCTGCCCATCGGGAGGCGTGAGGTCCAGGATCTGCCGGATCGCCTCGACGAAACCCATCTCCGCCATGTGGTCGGCCTCGTCGAGCACCATGACCTCGACCTCCGACAGGTCGGCCGCCGAGCGGTCGATGAGGTCGATGAGCCGGCCGGGGGTGGCCACGAGCACGTCGACGCCCTTCTCGAGCGCCTTGAGCTGGGGGGTGTAGGACATGCCCCCCGCGACGAGCACGAACCGCCGGTCCACGGCACGCAGCAGCGGCGCGAGCGCGTCGACGATCTGCATTGCCAGCTCGCGGGTCGGGGTGAGGATCACCGCGCGGGGCCGGTGCGGCACGGCGCGGGGGCGACCGGCCAGCCGGTCCAGCAGCGGCAGCCCGAAGGCCATCGTCTTGCCCGACCCGGTCTGGCCCCGGCCGAGCAGGTCGCGACCGTCCATGGCATCGGGGATCGTCGCGGCCTGGATGGGGAACGGTGTCGTGATGCCCACCCGGGCCAGCGCGCTCACCAGCTCCTCGCGCAGTCCCATCTGGGCGAAGCCGTTGTCCTCTGCGACCAGGGCCGAGGCGTCCTCGGCAGCGACCGCGCTGCGCCGATCCTGGTATGCCGCATCCGCCGCGTCCCGCTCGGCCTCCGCCTCGGCGAAAGCGTCCTGGTCGGTGGGGCGGTCGTGGTCCCAACCGCGCCCGCCACGGCCCGCGCTGCGATCCTCCCAGCGGTCGCGCCGCTGCTCCGGCCGTGGCCCGCGCTGCTGCGGGCGGTCGTCGCGAGCGGCGTGGCGACGATCCCCGCCCCGGTCGTCGCGCGGCGCGCGGCGGCGGTCCTCGTCCCAGCTGCGTCCCTCGTGCCGGCCGCGGGCGGGTCGCCCCTCACGCTCCTCGCGGTGCGCCCGCCACGTGTGCTCTTCGTAGCCCCGGCGATCACCGCGGTCACGACGGGCGCCATCGCGCCGGTCGCCGTAGTCACGCGGCTCCCCGCGGTAGCCGTCCCGGTCCGCACGCCGGTAGCCGCCGCGGTCGCTCTCGCCGCGATCGTTCCGGCGGTAGCCGTTTAGGTCCTCGCGTCGGTAGCCGCCGCGGTCGTCCCGCCGATGTCCGCTGCGGTCATCCCGCCGGTAGCCGCCGCGGTCGTCAGCGCGGTCACCGTAGCCACGGCGGTCCCCGCGGTAACCGTCCCGGTCCTCACGCCGGTAGCCGCCGCGGTCGTCCCGTCGCTGACCGTCCCGGTCCTCACGCCGGTAGCCGCCGCGATCGCCCCGCCGCTCCGGGCGGTCGTCGCGCCGGTACCCGCCGCGGCCCTCGCCGTCGCCGCTGCCGCCGCGCCGCTCGGCGCGGTCGCCGCGGCCGCGCGGGTCCCGCTCGTCGCGGTCCCGCCAGCGACCCTTGCTGTCGCGACCGGCGCCGGTGTCCCGCGAGGAGTTGCGACGGTCGCCGCGCCCACCCTTGAGCTGGGCGCGGGCCGCCTTCTCACGTGCCTGGCGGGCAGCCTTCTTCTGGGCTGCGGTGTGGCGGGGCTTCTTCTTGCCGGACGCGCCGGCACGGGGGTTCTGGGCCACGGATGGCTCACCTCTTCACGGGTGGTGGTCGAGGTGGGTGCTCGCCTCGACGCCGTGGGGCGTGACCGGACCTACCTCCAGGCGCGCGTCGCGGCGCCCGAGATCGTCCTCAGGATCGGATTGTCCCAAGGGATGCCGTCGCTGCCGCGACGGCGACCCCTCAGTCTACCGGACGATCAGGCGTCGATCCGGTCGCGGTCCAGGTCGTGGGCGGAGTCGACGATGAAGTCCTTGCGGGGTGCCACCGAGGAGCCCATGAGCAGCTCGAAGACCTCGTCGGCGCGGGCGGCGTCGGCCAGGGTGATCCGCCGCAGCGTGCGGTGACGCGGGTCCATGGTCGTCTCTGCCAGCTGGTCGGCGTCCATCTCACCCAGGCCCTTGTAGCGCTGCATGGGTTGCTTGACCGTGCGGCCCTTCTTCTCCAGGGAGGCGACCGTGCGCCGCATCTCGGCCTCGGTGTAGGTGTAGATGAACTCGCGCTCCCGCCCCCTGCCGCGGCCCCCGGCGACCTCGATGCGGTGCAGCGGTGGCATCGCGGCATACACCCGCCCCGCCTCGACCAGAGGCCGCATGTAGCGGAAGAAGAGGGTGAGCAGCAGGGTCCGGATGTGCGCGCCGTCGACATCGGCGTCGGTCATGATGATGACCTTGCCGTAGCGCACCAGGTCGGCGTCGAAGGAGCGGCCGGAGCCGGCGCCGATGACCTGGATGATCGCGGCGCACTCGGCGTTGGACAGCATGTCCTGGACCGAGGCCTTCTGGACGTTGAGGATCTTGCCCCGGATCGGCAGCAGCGCCTGGTAGTCGCTGCTGCGGGCCAGCTTGGCCGTGCCGAGCGCGCTGTCGCCCTCCACGATGAACAGCTCGGACCGGTCGGTGTCGTTGCTGCGGCAGTCCGCCAGCTTGGAGGGCAGCGAGGAGGACTCCAGGGCGTTCTTGCGCCGTTGGGTCTCCTTGTGCAGCCGCGCCGAGATGCGCGACTTCATCTCCGAGACGACCTTCTCCAGCAGCAGCGACGCCTGCGCCTTGTCGCCCCGGTGCTTGCTCGTGAGCCGCTCGGTGAGCGCCTGCTCGACCGTCCGCGACACGATCGAGCGGACCGCGCTGGTGCCGAGGACCTCCTTGGTCTGGCCCTCGAACTGCGGCTCGGGCAGACGGACCGTCACCACGGCGGTGAGCCCCGCGAGGATGTCGTCCTTCTCCACCTTGTCGCTGCCGACCTTGAGCTTGCGCGCGTTGAGCTCCAGCTGTTTACGGAAGACCTTGGTCAACGCCTGCTCGAACCCGGCGACATGGGTGCCGCCCTTCGGGGTGGTGATGATGTTGACGAAGCTGCGGACCGTCGTGTCGTAGCCGGTGCCCCACCGCAGCGCCACGTCCACCTCGCACTCGCGCTCGGTCTCTCGGGAGACCATGTGCCCGAGCTCGTCGAGCATCGGCACGGTCTCGGTGAAGGTGCCGGCTCCCTGCAGCCGCCATACGTCGGTGACCGCGGGGTCCGCGGCGAGGTACTCGACATACTCCGCGATCCCGCCGGAGTAGGCGAAGGACTCCTCGTGCGGACCGTCGGCGCCGGGCGTGCCCGGGAGCCGCCGCTCGTCGCGGATCACCATCGTGAGCCCGGGGACGAGGAAGGCGGTCTGCCGAGCCCGGGCCGCCAGCTCGTCGTAGGCGAACTCGGCCTTCGCCAGGAAGATCTGCGGATCGGCCCAGTAGCGGACCCGGGTGCCGGTCACGCCGCGCTTTGCCTTGCCGACCACGGCCAGCTCGCTGCTGCGCTCGAACGGGCTGAAGGGCGCCTCCGGGTCGGGCGCCCCGGCCCGTGCGTCGTCGAACGTGCCGGGCTCACCGCGCCGAAAGCTCATGCCGTAGGTCTTGCCGGCCCGGTCGACCTCCACGTCCAGCCGGGAGGACAGCGCGTTGACGACGGACGCACCCACGCCGTGGAGACCGCCGGACGCGGCGTACGACCCGCCGCCGAACTTGCCTCCCGCGTGGAGCTTGGTGAAGACCACCTCCACCCCGGAGAGCCCGGTGCGGGGCTCGATGTCCACCGGGATGCCCCGGGCGCGGTCACGCACCTCCACGGAGCCGTCCCGGTGCAGGACGACCTCGATCCGATCACCATGACCACCGAGGGCCTCGTCGACCGCGTTGTCGATGATCTCCCACAGGCAGTGCATCAGACCGCGCGAGTCGGTCGACCCGACATACATGCCGGGACGTTTGCGCACCGCCTCCAGTCCCTCGAGGACCTGCAGGTGCCGCGCGGAGTAGTCCTGGGTGGTCACGTCCGGCAGGCTAGCGCGCCGCACCGACAGGCCCGGTCAGGCGCGGCGACCGACGCGTGACCCGGATTCGACTTACGCGCAGAGCGAAACGCCCCTCGCCCCGGGCACAAAGACGCGGCAGCGCGACGTTGACGTGCTTGACTGTGATCTCCGGTCGTTCCCGAAGCGGCCGGACATGGAGAGGAGACCGCCGTGAACGCCACTCTGACCCCCGAGCTGACCGCCTCCGACCGCTGCGACCGCTGCGGGGCCCAGGCCTACGTCCGTGCCCGCATCGGGGACGGCCTCGAGCTGCACTTCTGCGCGCACCATGGGCGGGAGCACCTCGACAAGCTGCGCCTCGTGGACGACGTCCACATCCTCGACGAGACCCACCGTCTCGACGCGGAGGTGACCCCGGCGCTCTGACGCAACCCCTGACTTACCCCACGCCCGTTCTCGTCGCGACGAGGGCGGGCGTCGTCTCGTCCGCGGCCGGCACCTGAGGCAGAATCAGCGGTATGGAGCCCGTCGAGATCCTGCTGCTCGTGCTCATGGCCGTGGGCGTGGTCGGCGTCGTGATCCCGATCCTGCCCGGGCTGCTCATCGTGCTCGCCGCGGTCCTCATCTGGGCACTGCTCGAGCAGTCCACCCTGGGCTGGGTCCTGCTCGGCCTCTCGGTCCTGGTCTACGTCAGTGGCGTGGTGCTGCAGTATGCCGTCCCCGGCAAGCGGATGAAGCGCGCCGGGGTGCGCACCTCGACCCTCCTGGTCGGCGTCGCGTGCGCGCTCGTCCTCGGCTTCGTGCTCCCCGTGGTGGGGCTCTTCCTCGGCTTCCCGCTCGGCATCTTCCTCGTGTCGCTCGCCCGCACCCGGGACCGTTCCGAGGCCTGGGTGGCGACGAGGCACGCGTTGCACGCGGTCGGCACCAACATCCTCATCGAGCTGCTCACCGCCTTCGCCCTCATCGGGCTGTTCGTCGTCACCACCGTGGTGCTCGACCGAGCCTGAGCCCGCCGTGGGTCGTGTGATCCACCTCACATGTCCCATCCGCTCGGCGAGCCGTGCCGAACCCCTCCTCACACGCCACCGCACCCGCGGCGGCGTCCGCGACCTGGAGGAGTAGTCCGATGAAGCGCACGACCCTAGCCGCCGCCCTGGCGATCCCCGCCCTGATCGGGATGTCTGCCGCGCCAGCGGCAGCCGACGACCACACGCCGGTCGAGCTCATGAGCACCCTCGGCGAGCTCAACGACTCCGGTGGCTCTGGAACCGCCTGGGCGAAGGTCGACGGCAACGAGGTGTGGCTCAAGCTCGAGGTGAGCGGCCTGCTGGAGGGCAGTCCGCACGCCCAGCACATCCACATCGGAGGCACCAACAGCTGCCCCGACCCCGGCATGGAGGGCACCGGCGTAGACGGCGCCATCCGGGTCACCGACGCGATCGACAGCTACGGCATGGTCGCGGTCTCGCTGACCGGCAACGATGCGGCCACCGGCCCGGAGGCTGCCCTCGACGTGGCCAACTTCCCGACCGAGGGCACCTACACCTACGAGCGGACCGTCGAGGTGCCGGACGACGTCGCGGCGAGCCTCGCGGCCGGTGACGGCGTCGTGGTCGTCCACGGCGTCGACCACAACGGCTCCGGTGCCTACGACGGCGAGCAGATGTCCGACCTCGACGACAGCCTGCCGTCCGAGGCCACCGACCCCGCGCTGTGCGGGGCCTTCGAGGCCGGCCAGATGGCTGCGCCCGAGGGCGGTGTCCAGACCGGGGGCGGCGACCCGACGGGTCTGGAGCACGGCGGCCTGATCGCGGCAGGCGCCGTCCTTCTGACCGCTGGAGCGGGCGCTCTCGCGCTCGACCGGCGTCGGCGCACCGACTCCTGAGGTGTCGCCGGCACCAGCCGGCCAGGGCGGCAGCGGCATCGCCGCCGCCCTGGCCGGCCTGGCCGTCGTCGTGGGTGTGGGTGCCCTCGGCACCGGCCTCCTCGGCCAGCGTCCTGAGCCACCAGACCTGGCGACGCAGTCCCTCGACGCGGCAGCCGTGACCTCCGCGAGCCCGGAGGTCACGATGGCCGCGTCGGACGACGACGCGACCACGGCCCAGGCCTCACCCGGCCCGGTGGACACCGCGCGCGGACGGCAGACGGACGTCCCGACGGCCGGCATCGAGCCATCGGAGACCGCGACCGCGACGTCGCCGAACGCCGACTCCACCGTCGAGGCACTGCCGCCGTCGGAGCCGATCGCGGTGCGCATACCGCGGATCGGCGTGAGCAGCCCGCTCCACCCGCTCGGGTTGGCGCCCGACGGCACGCTGGAAGTGCCCTCCGGCGAGCGCCTCGACGAAGCGGCGTGGTACGACGGCTCCCCCACGCCGGGCGAGGTGGGACCGACCGTGATCGAGGGACACGTCACCGGGGTGGGTGGACGTGCCTCGGTGTTCTTCGAGCTGGCTGCGTTGGCGCCGGGTGACCGCGCCGAGGTGGAGCTCGAGGACGGCCGGACCGTCAGCTACGAGGTCTACCGCGTGGACCAGTTCGCCAAGGCCGACTTTCCCACCGTGGACGTCTACGGACCCACCGCCGGCCCCGAGCTGCGGCTCATCACCTGCGGTGGCGAGTTCGACGACTCGACCGGGCACCACGTGGACAACACGGTGGTCTACGCCCGGATGGTCACCAGCTGAGCCGCGCGCGCACGGCCCACAGACGCGTCTCCGGCGTTCCTCGCAGGGGGAGGAGCGCCGGAGACGTCCCGTGCCAGGGCTCCCTCGCTACGCGTGGGGACGCTGCGTCGGGGCCGCAGCCGCAGGAGGACACGGTATGCCGTGCGCCTCAGCCGAGCGGCACGACGGCGAAGGGTTCGGTGGTCGGCTGGTCCGACCCGCCCTCCGGCTCGACGCTGAGGCCGACGGCAGCGGCGCCCTCCGGAGCTCCCTCCAGGCGGCCTTCGCCCTCCTCCAGCACGTTCTCGGTGAGCACGCCGGCCGAACGGGCGCTGCCGTCGTCGCCCACGAACCACGCCTGGTAGACGCTGCCCTCGTCAGGGGCGGCGAGCCTCTCGGGCAGCAGGAGGACGGCACCGTTGGTGTCCTCCGACGTGATGACGACGACCTCGCCGACCTCCGCGTCTCCCGTGTGCTCCGTCGCGTCTTCGGCGCTGATCACCTGATCGACCGGGTCGGGCTCCAGCGTCCGGTTGACCCCCCACGCGCCCACGCCGATGAGAGCGGCTGCCGCGGCCACGGCGAGCCATCGGGAGGCCGGGAGCCGTGCGGTCCGGGTCCGACGGCGTCCGACGCGAGGGGGTTCGGCCGCGACCTGGTCCAGGACACGGGCGCGCAGTTCGGCCGAGGGCTGAACCTCCAGACCCTCGGAGAGCGCAGCGGCGTCGTCGGTGAGCTCGTCGACCACCGCGCGGCAGGCTGCACAGGTGGGGAGGTGCGCCTCGACCGCCGCGCGCTCCTGCTCATCGACCGCGTCCACGGCATAGGCCGCCGCGAGGTCACACATCGCGTGCGGGTCCCCGTGGTCGGGGGCGCCGCCCGTGGCCTGCTCGTCTGACGGCTCGCGCCGTGCGTCGTCACTCATCCTGCTCACCTCCACCCATGCTGGTCCTCAACTTTCGCAGCCCGTCCCGGATCCGCGTCTTCGCGGTCCCGAGCGGGATGTCCAACCGCTGCGCCACCTCGCGGTGGGTCAGTCCGCCGAAGTAGGCGAGCTCGAGGGTCGTGCGGTGCGGCTCGCCCACCTGGGCGAGGGCGCGATGCACAGCCCCTGCTTCGACGCGACCGACGGCTTCCTCCGCAGTGGCGTCGTAGGCAGGCGTCTGCTGGGATTCGTAGCGGTGCAACCGATCGGATTGCGACTGCTCGGCGCGGACCCGGTCGACGGCCCGGCGGTGGGCCAGGGTGAGGACCCAGGCCAGCGGGGAGCCGCGCCCGGGATCGAAGCGGTCAGCCTGGCGCCATACCTGGAGCATGACCTCCTGGGTGACCTCCTCGGCCACCGCCCGGTTGCGGACGATGCGCAGGACCAGGCCGAGGACGCGGGGCGCCACCTGGTCGAAGAGGGTGGCGAAGGCGTCCTGGTCGTCGTCGGCGACGGCGCGCAGCAGGTCACCCAGATCGGGGGCGGAGCCGGAAATGTGGACGACCCGGGCAGGGCCCGGGTCGTCGGAGAGGTGAGGGGAACTCAGGGACCCTGCTCCCGTCGCCGGTCCCACTGCTGCTCCATGCGCTCCATGAAGCCGCCAGGACTCTTGCCCTGACGGGGCTTCTTAGGGCTGGTCGGGGCTGCGGCCGAGCCGTTCTGGTCGACGACGCGCAGCCGGGAGCGGCCTGAGCGGGCGGGCGAAGCGGCCCAGGCCCCACCCATGACCATGGCGAGGAAGCCCAGGACTCCGACCCAGATCATCGAGGACATCACGCCCACGACGACGAGGGCCAGGCCGGCGAGGGCGACGAGGACGCCCAGCGCGAGACGACGACGGTCGAGGCCGGCAGCGCCCCCGCCGGCGGCCGGACGCTTGAGCTGGCTGGCCAGACGAGGGTCCTCGGCGTAGAGCGCCTGCTCCATCTGCTCGAGAACACGCTGTTCGTGCTCTGAGAGCGGCACGGTCACCTCCGGTGGTGCGAATCATGGCCCGGCGGCACGCTCACCGGCGCCAGGGTGTCTTTCTTCAAGGATATGCCGTGAACGTGCGGAGCACTAGCCAGAGTTCCCGCCGCCGCGTCCACGCAGGCCACGACGATAGGGCCAGGGCGTCCACGCCGGTCACCCGGCCCGCCCTCCGGCCAGCAGACTGGCGGGGCGGACCGCGTGCTGGCCGAATCGCGCGGCGGCCCGGTCGGCGGCCCGCTCAGCCTCGCGCCAGCCGCGCTCCGGCTCGTCCAGGCGACCCTGCACCAGCGTCTGGTCCGCCTCGGTGATCCCCTCCACCCGGACCCCAAGCATGCGGATGCGGGCACGTTGCAGGCCGAGAGCGGCATACAGGGCGCACGCGGTGGTGTGCACCTCCCGGGTGACGTCGGTGGGGACGGTGACCGTCCGGGAGCGGGTGATGGTGGTGAAGTCGGAGAAGCGGACGGTGAGGACGACCGTCCGGCCCAGCACCCCGCCGTGCCGCATCCGGCTGGCGGTCCGTTCGGCGAGGTGGAGCAGCTGACGCCGGATCTGGTCGGGGTCGTCGACGTCGTGGCTGAAGGTCTCGGAGGAGCCGACGCTGCGCTCCCGGCGGGACGGCACCACCGGATCGTCGTCGATGCCCCACGCCAGGGCGTGCAATCGGGCCGCGGACTGCTCCCCGAAGGCGCGCCGCAACGTCACCAGCGGCACGTGCGCCAGCTGAGCGACGGTATGCAGTCCGAGACGGTGCAGCTCGGCCTCGGTCGACTCACCGACGCCCCACAGGGCACCCACGGGAAGCGGGTGCAGGAAGGGCACCACCTCACCGCGGGAGACCAGCCTCATCCCGTCGGGCTTGGCGGCCCGCGAGGCCATCTTGGCGACCGCCTTGGACGGGGCGCCGCCGACCGAGCAGGTGATGCCCTGCTCGTCGGCGACGGTGTCCCGGATCCACCGCCCGATCTGCTCCGGGCTGCCCCACTGACGGCCTGCGGTCGCGACGTCGAGGAAGGCTTCCTCCATCGAGACCGGCTCCACCCGGGGCGTGACCTCGGCGAAGACGGCCATAACCGCCTCGGAGACCCGGGTGTATCGGTCGTAGTCCGGGCGAACGACGACGACCGGGGGACACAGCCGTCGCGCGGTGGCCATCGGCATCCCCGAGCGGACGCCGTAGGCCCGGGCCTCGTAGGTCGCGGCCAGCACGACGCTGCGCCACCCCCCGCCGACCACGACCGGCTGCCCGCGCAGGTGGGGCTCGGCGAGCAGCGACACCGCGGCGTAGAAGGCGTCCATGTCGACGTGGAGGACCCAACCGCGTGGCCCGTCGGACGAGCTCGCGGCATCGGAGGTGGTCGCGGCGGGCCTCACCATCCGGGGCTCCCGGGGCTGGAGTGCCACAGTTTGCTGCCCGGCTGCCGGGTCGCCTCTCCGGCCGGCTTGATGTCGGCGTAGGGCGACTGGGCGAAGCCGGAGGCGTGGACGAGCACCCGGCGTCCGGCCGGGGCGCCAGCCGCCTCGGCCTCGGTGCGCGCGGCGGCCTCGGCCTGGGCGGCGAGCAGGCGGGCGGTCTCCTCCGCCTGCGCCATCTGCGTCCGGGCGGCCTCCACCCCACCGGTCTCCCATGCCTGCGCCAACGAGCCCAGCTCCCACGCAGCGGTCGCGCGGATCGACAGGCCGCGCGGCCCGGTGCGCCGCACCACCCCGCGCACCAGCAGCAGCCAGGAGTGGAAGACGGTCGCGGCATACGGACCCTGGACGTCCTCGAAGAAGGTCGCGTCCGACAGGCCGGTGCCGTCGTCGAGGGTGAGGAAGACGACCCGGCGGCCGGAGCGCACCGGCGGGGTCTGGGTGGCGACCTTGGCTCCTGCCACCAGCACCTCGGCGCCGCCGCGGCGGGACAGCAGGTCGCGGGACCGGATCACCCCGAGCTCGGCCAGCAGGGGGCCGAAACCGGCCACCACGTGCTGGCTGACGTCCATGCCCAGCACCTCCAGCTCGGCCCGCAGCTGCTCGGACTCGCTCATCTCGGGGAGCCCGCTGCCCGTGAGCGGGGCGGGATCGTCGCCGAGCTCCAGGGTCAGCTGGGTGGTGGAGGACGCGCCGGGCGCGGCATGCCAGCCGCGGCGGCCCTGCGCCTGGGCACCGGCGCGGGAGGCGATCTCCCCGGCCGCGGCCTCGATGGTCGGGGCCGGGCGGCGCCGGCCAGCCCGGCTCCGGCCGGCCCCGGTCGCCGCATGCCTGGACCACTGCTCCAGGTCACGCACGTGCAGCAGCAGGTCCCGACGGGTGAGGGCCCCTCGGCCAGACCCTGAGGCCGGCGCAGAAGGCCCCGCTCCCCTGCCCGGCGCCCGGCGTCCGACGCGGTGGAGCGTGTCCAGACCCCCGGCCAGCACCAGGCGCTCCGTCGTCGGCCGGCTGGGGCGGGCCCGGTGCCACAGGTCGGCCAGCGAGTCGTAGGGCTGACCGGCGACGATCCGACCGATCTCGTCGTCGGTGATCCCCTTGACGTCGGCGAGGGAGAGCCGGATGCCATAGCCCCCGGCCCGCCGCTCGATCTGCGCCATCGTCGCGTCCACCCGGTCGGGTGTGCGCCGCAGTCCTCCCGGGGGTGGCGCGGCCTCCCACCCGACCGTCGTGGAGGCTTCGTCCACCCGTTCCACCCGGTAGGTCGCCCCGGAGGCGTTGACGTCCAGCCCCAGCACGTGGACCCCCATGGTGCGCGCCTCGTCGAGGATGAGCCGTTTGGGATACATCCCGGGGTCATGGGTCAGCACCCCGGCCAGGAAGGCGGCGGTATGGTGCGTCTTCAACCAGGCCGACTGGTAGGTCGGCAGCGCGAAGGCCGCGGCGTGGGCCTTGCAGAAGCCGAACGAGGCGAAGGCAGCCAGCACCTCCCAGATTCGGTCCGCGTCGGCGGCGGAGTATCCGCGCGCGGTCGCGGCGGCGCGCCACCACACCTCGACCTCGTCCTGCCCCGACGGGCTGCCCATCGCCCGCCGGACCTCGTCGGCCTGGGCCAGCGACACCCCGGTCGTCTCGGCGACGATCTGCAGCACCTGCTCGTGGAAGACCACCACCCCGCAGGTCTGCTTCAGATAGGGCACCAGGCTGGGGTGGAGGTACTCCGGCCGGCCCCACCCCTGCCGGGCGTGCAGGAAGGGCCGGATCATGTCCGACTTCACCGGCCCGGGGCGGAAGAGAGAGATGTCGATGATGATGTCGGCGAAGGTCTCGGGGGCGAACTTGCCGACCAGCTCGCGCTGACCTGGCGACTCGATCTGGAAGCAGCCGAGGGTGCGGGTGGACTGGATGAGGGCAAAGGTGTCCGGGTCGTCGAAGGGCACCTGCGTCCGGTCGTCCAGATCGACGCGCACCCCGTCGACGCGTTCGACCTCCTCGATCGCGTGCGCCATCGACGACTGCATCCGGATGCCCAGCACGTCCAGCTTGAGCAGCCCCAGCTCCTCGACGTCGTCCTTGTCGAACTGGCTCATCGGGAAGCCCAGCCAGCTCGCCTCGACCGGGGTGCGGTCGAGCAGCCCGGTGTTGGAGAGGATCACCCCGCACGGGTGCATCGCGAGGTGCCGGGGCAGCCCGTCGAGCGACTCCACCAGCTCCAGCAGCTGCTGCATCCGAGGGGCATCCAGACCCTGCCGTCGCAGCTCGGGCAGGTCGCGGATGGCGGCGCGGGCGTCGCGCGCCCGGATGTGCGGGAAGGCCTTGGCGATGACGTCGATCTCTCCCGGCGGCAGTCCCAGCGTCGCCGCGACATCCCGGACCGCGTGCCGCACCCGGTAGGTCTCAGCCATCGACACGCACGTCACCCGCTCGGACCCGAAGTGCTCGAGGATGAGCTCGTAGAGCTCGGTGCGCCGCGCCGACTCCACGTCGATGTCGATGTCGGGCAACTGGGCGCGCAGCGGTGAGCAGAAGCGCTCCATGAGCAGCCCGTGCTCCATCGGGTCGACCCCGCTGATGCCGAGCAGGAAGGTCACCAGACTGCCGGCGCCCGAGCCCCGCGCCGCCACCCGGACGCCCTGGTCGCGGATCAGGTCGCAGACCTGGGCCACGGTGAGGAAGTAGGTGGGGTAGCCCAGCCCGGCGATGACGCCCAGCTCGTCGTCGAGCCGGTCCCGGACCTGACGCAGGTATGCCGTCGTCGACCCGGGATAGCGCGTCGCGACCGCCTGGGCGCACCGCTCGGTGAGCACCTGGTGCGCCTGACCGACCCCGGACACCCCGAGGATCTCGGGCTCCGGCAGGTGGACGGCACCGATCCCGAGGTCGGAACGCTGGTCCTGGTGGCACTCGAGCGCCAGCGACAGGGTGTCGCGCAGCAGCACCTCGGCCCGGGCGCCGGGACCGCCGGCGACCTCGAGCTGCCGGGCCAGGGCATGCATGGCGGCGGTGCCCGCGAGATGGCCGGCGCTGCTCACGCGATCGAGGTGGCGCTCGTCCAGCGCCACCATGCGTCGGGCGGCGTCGAGGACGTCCACCACCCGCGCCTGCTCCGGCAGCGCGTGCCGGACCGCAGCGGTGAGCACCGCCGGGATCCCCACCTCCCGTGCGAGTGCCCAGAGCGCACTGGCGTGGCCCAGACTGCCGGGACTGCCCTCGGGCCCCCCGTGGCAGACCACCTCGACCCGCACCCCGCCCCGCGGCACCAGCTCTACCCACCGCTGCAGCAGGCGCCGGGCCAGGTCACGACGCCGGGCGAGCACCGCCCTCCCCACGTCGGAGTCGGGTCCGAGGAGCAGGACGACCGGCGCCGCACCGCAGACCGCGGCCGCGGCGCGGGAGATGAGCTCGGGGGTGGTGCGCGGCACCGACCGCTCCCCCGCCAGGTGGGTGTGGGTGACCAGCCGGCACAACCGGGCCCACCCCACCCCGGGCTCCAGGCCCGACCGCTGCCCCCGGGCCAGCAGCACCACGCGCGGCTGCTGATCGTCGACCAAGGCACCGCCCTTCACGGGACTGCTGCGTGGCGCGCGCCGCTCCGGACCCGCATCGGGCCCGGTCTCTCCCCAGCCGCGACCAGGGGCGATCCGGTCGCCGCCGCGCGTGCCCCACCCCTCCCCGTCACCTCGCCTGTCCGGTGCACCCCATCCGGACCGGAGCCCGGTCACGTGGGCCGTCGACGCCGTCGCCCGGCCCGACACCGATCCCGACCCCGCCCCTGACCCCGGGCCGTCGAGCGCCGGTGAGGAGCCCAGCGCCAGGTCCACGCCCAGCACCGGGGCGATCCCGGCCTCGCCGCAGGCACGGACGAAACGCACCGCGCCGTAGAGCCCGTCCCGGTCGGTCAGACCGAGCGCGGGCTGCCCCAGCTCGGCCGCCCGGGCGACCAGGTCCACCGGGTGGGAGGCGCCGTAGCGCATGGACGCGCTGGAGGCGACGTGCAGATGGACGAAGTCGTCGGTGCTGCCCACCGGGCTCACCCGTGACCCAGCGGGGACAGCTCGTCGGGCAGCGGGATCTCGCAGGGCAGGTGCAGCGCGGCCCGCACCAGCTCCAGGAAGTGCTCCCCGGAGCGCACCAGGTCGTCGGCATCGCGGGCGGTCACGGCGTCGGCACCCCGCTCCAGCGCCAGTCTCCGCCGGCCGGAGTCGGCGAAGAAGACGGCCCACTCGGCCAGCTCGGGCGCCACCGTCGGGAGCATCTCCCAGACGCTGCGCGGGCGGCTGCGCCGCGTGGGGACGGTGCGGGCCGCGAGCAGGGCCGCCCCGGCCCGCAGCGCCGCCAGGTGGGCGTAGGTGTAGCGCTCGGCGGCCGTGCTGCTGTGGCAGGCCTGCAGGAGCACCCCGCGGGAGCGCTCCAGCAGGTCCAGAACGGCACCGGCGGTGGCTCCGGGCACCAGGTCCGCCACCTCCTGCCGCGCGTCGGTGATCGTCATCTCGCTCATCCCTCTCTGCTCGCTCGCGTGTCCTCGTGCTGCGCCATCTGTCTCGCGCCGCTGCCTGTCTCGTGCTGCGCCGTCCGCCTGTCGTGCTGTCTGCCTGTGCTGTCGTGCTGCGCCGTCCGCCCGTCGTGCTGGGTCTCAGTCGGTCACGCGGTCCAGGCGCCACCGCTCCCCCTGCACCAGGTCGTAGACCCCGGTGCC
Source organism: Serinicoccus sp. JS2-9 (assembly GCF_059025165.1). Lineage (NCBI taxonomy): Bacteria > Bacillati > Actinomycetota > Actinomycetes > Micrococcales > Ornithinimicrobiaceae > Serinicoccus > Serinicoccus sp. JS2-9. The sequence continues at coordinate 2,158,501 of NZ_CM180091.1, read as the reverse complement.
GCTGGACCGGCCGGCGCCGGCCTCCACCCGCCAGACGACCCGCTCCAGCTCGGGTCTCGTCGCCCGGTCGCGATCGACGTCGGCCCTGCCCTCGACCGCGATCTGCTCGACCCCGGCCCTGACCTCGGCCCTGGCCCTGACCTCGGCCATGGCCCTGACCTCGGTGTCGACCTCGGTGCCGGCCCCGACCTCGGCGTCGGGATCGATGCGCCACCACGGCACCCGCTGAGTCCACCGGGCCAGCACCGCGCGGACCACGTGCACCCGCCCGCGCCACAGGAAGAGCGTGGGGACCTCGACGGTGCTGCGCGCACCGCCCGGCAGGGCACCCTCCAGCCGCACCCCGTGCTCACCCGCCGCGCCCCACCGGACCTCGATCTGCTCGTCATACCTCCTGCTCATGACGCTCTCCTCACCTGTCGTCCGGGCACCACAGCCCTTCCGGACCGAGATCGAATCGAACTTGTGTTCGATGTGCGACAAATGTACGACTCGGCGCCGACAGACTCAACCCCCAGGCCAGGATCGACCCTTCCTGTGGACAACTCCCACCCCCCTGGTCGCGACCCCGCACCATGGACCCACGGCCCGGGCCGCGGGAGGGGGCGGCCCGGGCCATCCACCCCATACCGTCTAGGCTCGACCTCAGGGACTCACCCGACCGGGCGGCGTCGACGCGGTGCCGGATGCCGCCCGTGCAGCATCGCCGGCAGCGCCACCACCCGGAGCACCACCGTCCGCAGCACCACCATCCGCCAGGAGGATCCGTGACGCACGCGCTGGACGGCGTCGACCTGCGCCCGCGGGTGCAGCGGGCGCTGGACTCACACCTCCAGCACCAGCGCGAGGTGCTCACCGACCTCGGCGACCCCATGGGGCCGCTCGTCGACGCCGTCTCCGACCTGCTCGTCGGCGGCAAGCGACTGCGGGCCGCCTTCCTCTACTGGGGCTGGAGGGCGCTCGGCGGACCCGACGACGACGCCGTCGTCCGGGCCGCCAGCTCGATGGAGATCTTCCAGGCCGCGGCGCTCCTGCACGACGACGTCATGGACAACAGCGACCTGCGACGCGGACGGCCGACGGCGCACCGCGCCTTCTCCACGCTGCATCGGGAGCGCGGGTGGACCGGCGACCCCGAGCGCTTCGGGCACGCCGCCGCGATCCTCGCCGGCGACCTGTGCCTCAACTGGACCGACGAGGCCTTCAGCACCAGCGGCCTGCCCGCCGAGGCGCTCGACCGCGCGCGACCGGAGTTCGACCGGATGCGCACCCAGCTCATGGGCGGCCAGTTCCTCGACATGCTCGAGGGAGCCCGGGGCTGGCTCGATCTCGACCACACCGACCGGATCGAGCGATCCCGCACGGTCATCCGCTACAAGAGCGCCCGCTACTCCGTCGAGCAGCCGCTGCTCATCGGCGCGCTCGCGGCGGGTGCGTCACCCCAGACGCTCCGCCGCTTCGCCACCTATGGCGCCGCGCTCGGCGAGGCCTTCCAGCTCCGGGACGACGTGCTCGGCGTGTTCGGCGACCCCGCCGAGACCGGAAAACCAGCCGGCGACGACCTGCGGGAGGGCAAGCACACCGTGCTCGTGGCCCAGGCGCTCGAGCACGCCGACGCCGCGGGCGCCGCCCTCGTCGAGGCCAGCCTGGGCGACCCCGACCTCGACGACGCCACCGTGGATGCCTGCCGACAGGTGCTCGTCGCGTCCGGTGCGCTGCGGCATACCGAGGAGATGATCTCGGCCGGAGCGCAGGAGGCCCTCGACGCCCTGGCGGCCACCGACGGGCTCACCGAGGAAGGGCGCGGCGCCCTCACCGAGCTCGTCGCGATCTGCACCGACCGCGCGACCTGACGAGGTCGGACGGGACGGTCGCCCTGCTGACGCCGACCCGGTCGCGCCCGCCGCAGAGCGGGAGTCCCTAGAAGGCGTGCTCCTGCGCCCGGCGCCGGACCTCGGTCTTGGCCCCCGCGTGCAGGGAGGCGATGGCGCTTCCGCCCGAGAGCGTCTCGTCGGGGGTATGCAGCCACTCGATGATCTCCTCGTCGCTGAGACCCCCGTCGGCCAGCACGGTGATCGTGCCGCGCAGGGAGGGCAGCGGCCCGTCGGCGACGAGGAAGGTGCTGGGCACCATGACCGCGTGGTGCTCACCCCGCCGTTGCCCGACCAGCTCGCGTTCCTGGAGCCACCGCTTCACCTGTTGCAGCGAAGCGCCGGTCCGGTCCATGACGTCGGGGACCGGCAGCCACTCGGGAATCACATTGGTGTCATCTAGCACAGTCCTATCCAATCACGTGTGAAGACACGCCGGAAGGGTGGCGTGACCTGCGGAGAGAGGGTACTGTCCCTGGTGTCTCACCGGCCACGCTGTCCCCCCTGTCCCACGTGTGTCCCGCGAGTCACGCCTGTGCCATCACCCACGCTCGTCACCGTCACTGGAGGAAAAGACGTGAGTCCCCTCTTCGCCGCCCTGCCCCCCGGCGATCTGCCCTCGCACGCCTACGTCGCCCCGACCGGCGTGCACGCGACCGCGACCCTGGTGACCGCACCGTCCGAGCGCACCCACACCGTCTCCTCCGGCGAGACCGTCTACGGCATCGCCGCCCGCTACGACGTCAGTCCCCAGGCGATCGTGCGCGCCAACTCCCTTCCCCAGGGCGGCCGGTGGATCCTGCCCGGGGCCCGGCTGGTCATCCCGGGCGAGGGAGGCACCACGGCCGCCCCGGAGCCCGGTCGCTCCGCGGGCGGTTCTTCCTCGGCCAGTTCCTCGAGCAGCTCCTCGGGCGGCACCGTCACCGTCCGCGCCGGCGACACCCTCTCCGGCATCGCCGCCCGGCACGGCACCACCGTCTCCGCGCTCGCCCGCACCAACAGCATCAGCAACACCCGCCTCATCTACCCCGGCCAGAAGCTGCGCCTGCCCGGATCATCCGGGTCCTCCTCCGGCTCGTCTTCGTCCGGGTCCTCCTCGGGGTCCTCCTCCAGCCGCTCCTCCGGCGGCACCGTCACCGTCCGTGCCGGCGACACCCTCTCCGGCATCGCCGCCCGGCACGGCACCACCGTCTCCGCGCTCGCCCGCACCAACAGCATCAGCAACACCCGCCTCATCTACCCCGGCCAGAAGCTGCGCCTGCCTGGATCATCCGGGTCCTCCTCCGGCTCGTCTTCGTCGGAGGCCCCCACCCCGCTGAACCGCCCCTACGACGAGAGCACCATCGGCGACCTCAAAGTCGGCGAGTCTGTGCCGAACACCTTCCTGCACTACCGCTACAGCGACGGCGTCGCCCGCTCGGCCGCGGCCAACCGCGACTACCTCGCGTCCGTCGACGTGCCCAGCCGCGCCGCCATGCGCGAGCTCATCGTCCGCACCAGCGAGCGCCACGGCGTCGACCCCGACCTCATGGTCGCCGTGTCCTACCAGGAGTCGGGCTGGAACCACCGGGCCGTCTCCCCCGCCAACGCGATCGGCGCGATGCAGGTCATCCCGAGTTCGGGCGACTGGGCCTCCTCGATCATCGGGCGCGAGCTCAACCTGCTCGACCCCGAGGACAACGTCACGGCCGGCGTGGTCATCATGCGCACCCTGCTGCGGTCGGCAGGGTCCACCGACCACGCCATCGGCGGTTACTACCAGGGCCTGGGGAGCGTGCGGCAGTACGGCCTCTTCGCGGACACCCGGCAGTACGTGCGCAACATCACGCACTTCATGACGACCCTCTGAGACGGCATACCGAGCCCCTTCACCTCCCACGGGGCGGCGAGCCCGCTCCGTAGAATCAGGACGTGAGTGAGGCGCCCCCGACCGTGTACGACCGCGTCATCGACGGTCGTTACCAGGTGGAGGCCGAGATCGCCCGCGGGGGGATGGCGACGGTCTACCGGGCGCGTGACCTGCGACTGGACCGGCCCGTGGCGCTCAAGGTCATGCGCGCCGACCTCGCTGACGACGACTCCTTCGTGCGCCGCTTCGTCCAGGAGGCGCGCGCCGCGGCCCGGCTGCAGCATCCGCACGTCGTCAACGTCTACGACCAGGGCGAGGACGAGGAGGTCGTCTTCCTGGCCATGGAGCTCGTCGAGGGGCCGACGCTGCGCGAGGTCATCCGGGCGCGGGCGCCCATGTCGGCGCGCTCCGCCCTGGAGCTGCTGCTGCCGGTCGTCGAGGCCCTCACCGAGGCGCACCGCCGCGGCCTCGTGCACCGCGACATCAAGCCGGAGAACGTCCTGCTCGCCGGCGGCCGCCGCACCGGGGTCAAGGTCGCCGACTTCGGCCTCGCCCGCGCGATCTCCGCAGCCGGCCAGCAGGCGAGCGCCGAGATGCTCTGGGGGACGGCGGCCTACCTCGCGCCGGAGCAGGTCGAGCGCGACTCGAGCCACGTCGACACCCGCACCGACGTGTATGCCGTGGGTCTGCTCCTCTTCGAGCTGCTCACGGGTGGCAAGGCCTTCCCCGGCGGGGACCCGCTCCGGGTCGCCTACGAGCACGTGCACGGCAGCGTCCCGAGCGCGCGCCAGGCGGTGCCGACCGTGCCGGTGGCGGTCGACGACCTGCTGCGGCGCGCCGCCGCGACCGACCCCTCGGACCGCCCCGGCGACGCCGGACAGCTGCTCTCCGAGATGCGGGCCCTGCTGCGCGACGTCGACCCCGAGGAGCTCGACGCCGTTCCGGCGCCGCCGGACTCCGAGCGCACCCAGGAGGTGGCCCGGGGAGGCGATGAGACGCAGCTGGTCGGCGCCGGCGGAGGCTCCACCCGAGCGATCCCCGTGTCACCGCCCTCGGGCGACGGCCACTACGCCCGGACCACCGGTAACCGCCCGTCGGGCAGCCGTCCGGCCGGCGGACCGGCGGCGTCGCCGCCGCGACGACGCCGCGGTGGGCGGGTCCTGCTCACCGTGCTGCTCCTCGCGCTGCTCGGCGGGGGCGGCTACGCCGTGTGGTGGGCCGTGGCCGGCCCCGGCGTGCACTCGCCGATGCCTGTCGTCGCCGACCTGACCGAGGAGGAGGCCCGCCAGTCCCTCGAGACCGAGGAGCTGGACCCCGTGGTGAGCTACGCCTACTCCGAGGACGTCGCGCGTGGCGTCGTGATCTCCTCCGACCAGGAGCCGGGCGCGACGCTGCGGCACGGCACCGACGTCGCCCTCGTCGTGTCCCAGGGCCCCGAGCGGTATGCCGTTCCGCCCCTCTCGGGGCTCCCGCTGGAGTCGGCGCAGGAGGCGCTCGCGAGCGTCAACCTCGCGCTCGGCGACCAGACGCGCGAGCACCACGAGTCCGAGCCCGAGGGGCGGGTGCTGCGCACCACCCCCGAGGCCGGCGAGCCGCTGCCCCCGGGCGGGACGGTCGACGTCGTCCTCAGCGACGGCCCGGCCCCGGTCGAGGTGCCGGACGTGACCGGCCGGTCCGAGCAGGAGGCCACGCAGACCCTGCGCGAGGCCGGCCTCACGGTGACGGTGGCACCCGACGAGGTCTTCGACGACGAGGTGCCGGCCGGCGACGTGGTGCGCCAGTCGCCCAGATCGGGCGCCGTGGAGCGGGGCAGCACGGTCACCCTCACGGTGTCGAAGGGTCCCGAGCTGGTGACCGTGCCCCAGGTGGTGGGCCGGCAGTTCTCTGCTGCGGAGGAGGAGCTCACCGAGCTGGGGCTGACGGTCACCCGGGAGGACGTCCGCGGCGGCTTCTTCGGCACCGTACGGGAGCAGTCGGTCGAGCCCGGTGAGGAGGTGCCGGTCGGCACCGAGATCGTGCTGGCGGTCGTCTGACCGGGTCCGTCCCGGAGCAGGCAGGTGCCTGGCCCACGCGGCGCGGACGCACCGGCGGGCAGCACCTCAGTCCTGGTGCGCCCAGCGCTCCTCCTGCTCGACCCGCCCGCGGGGGTGGTAGCCGTGCGACTCCCACCAGCCTTGCTGGGCGCGGTGGTGGTAGGCCAGCTCGACGACCCACTTGGGCCCCTTGAAGCCGTAGAGGTGCGGGAGCACGACGCGCGCCGGCCAGCCGTGCTCAGGAGTCAGCGGCTCCCCGTCGACGCGATAGGCGAGCAGGGCGTCGGGATGGCGCAGGTCCTCGAGGAGCACCGCGGAGGAGTAGCCACGGACCGCCGCCAGCACGACGTGCTCCACGCCGTCCTCGGGCGGGGCGAGCTCGAGGACGTCGCGCATCCGCACCCCGCCCCAGACCAGGTCGGGCACGCTGTGCCGGTCCACGCAGTGCAACCCGGCACCGACCTCGACGTCGTCGAGCTCGCCGAGCGCCTCCCAGTCCAGCAGCGTGATCCCGCCGTCCCGCGTGGCACCGGCCACGCTCAGATTCCAGCGGTCGGCGTCGAGGTGCGGCACCCGGCCGTAGTGGGAGGGGCGCCAGGTGCGCGTCACCCGCTGGCCCGGCGGCAGCGCCGCCGGTGCTCCTGCCTCTCCCCCGGTCACGATCCCGCGCCGGCCCCTCGCGCCCGCAGCAGGTCGAGCAGCACCGAGGCGGCGTGCTCGGTCATCGTGTCGTCGACGTCGAGGTGCCACACGAAGCGCGCGTGCCGCCCGTCGGTCGGGTAGCCGTGGACCCCGGCCTGCCCGGCCGCCGCGATGAAGTCGGCCGCCGCCCAGCCGGCGGCCCCGACGTCCAGGACCAGGATGTTGGTCTCGACCTGACTGGGGTCCACCACGTCCGGGTATGCCGCCCCGACCGCGAGCGCGACGCGCGCGGTCCGCGCGTGGTCGTCGGCGAGGCGCGCGAGCTGGTGCTGCACGGCATACCTCCCGGCCGCGGCGAGGATCCCCACCTGGCGCATCCCTCCGCCCATCCGCTTGCGGACGACGCGGGCCCGCTCGAGGAGGGCGCCGGAGCCGACGAGGACCGACCCGACCGGCGCTCCGAGACCCTTGGACAGGCAGAGCGAGACGGTGTCGGCGCAGGCGCCGTAGTCGGCCAGCGGGACTCCGGTGGCGACGTGCGCGTTCCACAGCCGCGCGCCGTCGAGGTGCACGCCGACGCCCACGCCTTGAGTGGCCTCGCGCAGCCGTCGCATGCGGTCCAGGGGCTGGACCGTGCCTCCGCCGAAGTTGTGGGTGTTCTCGACCACGACGCACGCGGTGCTGACCTGGTAGGGGCCGCCGTCGGGCACCATGACCTGTAGCGCGGTGTCGACGTCGAGCAGCCCGCGGTGGGCGACCCAGCTGCGGGTCGTGATGCCGGACAGGGCGCCGGCCGCCCCGAGCTCGGCCCGCAGGACGTGGGCCAGGTGGTCGGTGATCACCTCCTGCCCGGGCTCGGCGTGCAGCCGCAGCGCCACCTGGTTGGACATCGACCCGGTGGGCATGAAGAGCGCCGCCTCGTGGCCGAGCAGCGCGGCGAGCTCCTGCTCCAGGGCGGCGACGGTCGGGTCCTCGGCGTAGACGTCGTCGCCGACCGGCGCCGAGACCATGGCCTCCCGCATGGGTGCCGTGGGGCGGGTCAGGGTGTCCGAGCGCAGGTCGGCGACGGGCCTGCACCCGCTCGGCCGCACCTGGTGCTCCTCCGCGCTGTCCGCCCCCGCCACCGGCACGTCAGTGCCCGCCCCGCTCGAGCATCTCGGCGACGAGGAAGGCCAGCTCCAGGCTCTGCTGGTGGTTGAGCCGCGGGTCGCAGAGGGTCTCGTAGCGCAGGCCCAGGTCGTCGAGGTCGACCGGCGTCGTCCCGCCGACGCACTCGGTCACGTCGTTGCCGGTGAGCTCGACGTGGATGCCACCCGGGTGCGTGCCCGCCTCCGCGTGCGAGTCGAAGAAGCCACGGACCTCCTCCACGACGTCCTCGAAGCGCCGGGTCTTGTGCCCGCTCGGCGAGGTGAAGGTGTTGCCGTGCATCGGGTCGCAGACCCAGGCCACGTGCCGCGCGTCGTCGCCCAGCGAGGTGAGCAGCGCCGGGAGGACGTCGCGGATCTGGCCCGCACCCATGCGGGTGATGAAGGTCAGCCGTCCAGGGGTCCGCTCGGGGTCGATCCGGTCCATGAGGGCCAGCACCGTGTCGCGGTCTGCCCCTGGGCCGAGCTTGACGGCGACGGGGTTCTGGATCCGGGAGACGAAGTCGATGTGCGCCCCGTCGAGGTCGCGGGTGCGCTCCCCCACCCAGACGAGGTGGCTGGAGGTGTCGTAGAGCAGGCCGGTGCGGTGGTCGCGCCGGACCATGGGGCGTTCGTAGTCGAGCACCAGCGCCTCGTGCGCGGAGAAGAACTCGACCCGGCGGATCTCCTCGGCGTCGGCGACGCCCGAGGCCTCGAGGAAGCGCAGCGCCCGGTCGATCTGGCCCGCCATCTGCTCGTAGCGCTTCTGCGCCGGGCCGGCGAGGAAGCCTCTGTTCCAGGCGTGCACGCTGCGCAGGTCGGCGAAGCCGCCGCTGGTGAAGCCGCGCACGAGGTTGAGGGTCGCCGAGCTGGCGTGGTAGCAGCGCAGCAGCCGCTCGGGGTCGGGGCGGCGCGCCTCGGGCGTGAACTCGAAGCCGTTGACCATGTCGCCGCGGTAGGCCGGCAGCGTCACGCCGTCGCGGGTCTCGGAGTCCGAGCTGCGCGGCTTGGCGAACTGCCCCGCCATGCGGCCGATCTTGACGATCGGCATCCCGGCGCCGTAGGTCAGCACGACCGCCATCTGGAGGATGGTCTTGATGCGGTCGCGGATGTTGGGGCCGGTGACGTCGGCCAGGGTCTCGGCGCAGTCGCCACCCTGCAGCGTGAACGCCTGACCGGCGGCGACCGACGCCATGCGCTGGCGCAGCTGGTCGCACTCGCCGGCGAAGACGAGCGGCGGATAGGTGGAGAGCACCGAGAGGGTCTGGGCCAGGGCCGCGGGGTCGTCCCAGGTCGGCTGCTGCCGCGCGGGCAGGTCGGGCCAGTCGATGTCGTGGCCACCGCTGGTGGCCAGGCCGGTCAGGTCGGTGCTCACCGGACCCATGGTAGGAGACGTGGCGGGGCGGGTGATCCCTGCCCCGCTCACTCCTCGGGCTGGGCCCGCGTCTCGCCGTCGGTATGCCGTCGCGCCCGGCGCTGCTCGATCTCGTCCTTGGCGCGCCCGGTGGCTCCGGCGATCCCCTCCTTGGCCTTGCCCGTCGCCTCGACGATGCCCTCCCGGGCCTGCTCACGGGCGTGCCCGATGCCCTCCTTGGCGCGGTCCCGGGCGTGCTCGAGACCTTCGCGCGCCTCCTTGGCCCGGGCCGCGACCCGCTCCTTGACGGTGGCGGCGTACTCGTCGACGTACTCCTGGCCGGACAGCCGCTGCAGCTCGGCCATCACCTCGTCGGTGAGCTGGCGCAGCACGTCGCGGTCCTCCGTGCGCCCGGCCCACTCCGGGTGATGGATGGGGCGACCGACGCGGACACCGACCTGGACGACGTTGGGGATCTTCTGCCCGGTGGGCTGCGCCTTGTCGGTGTCGATCATGGCGCACGGCACGATCGGGACGTCCGCCTCCAGGGCGAGCCGGGCCATACCGGTCTTGCCGCGATAGAGCCTGCCGTCGTGGCTGCGGGTGCCCTCGGGATAGATCCCGAAGAGGTCGCCCCGGTGCAGGACGGCCAGCCCCTGCTCGAGGGCGACCATCGAGGCCTGGCCCCCGGTCCGGTCGATGGGGATCTGCCCGGTGGAGGTGAAGAAGAGCCGGGTGAGCCACCCCTTCACGCCGGTCCCGGTGAAGTACTCCATCTTCGCCGGGAAGGTGATCCGGCGGTCGACGAGGAGCGGGAGGAAGATCGAGTCGGAGAAGGACAGGTGGTTGCTGGCCAGGATGGCAGCGCCCTCCCCCGGGATGTGGTGCTTGCCCTCGATCCACGGGCGGAAGACGGCGCGCATCGGGGGACCGACGAAGAGGTGCTTGAGGATCCAGTAGATCATCGGGTCGGTTCCTCCTGCGCCGAGGCGCCGCCAAGGGGGCTGAATGCCCGCTGACTCTACCGCTGCGCAGGCCGACCGCCACCGCGGCGCGACGGGGCGCGTGCCACACTGGAGCCTTGAACAGCCAGCCACGGACCCCGCGTCCCGGCGCTCGTGCCTCCGCTCCCGGGCAGGGCCGGCCGTGACCACCCCCCGCCATCCGGAGGACGGCCCGGGGGACGCCGACGTCGACCGCGCCTTCAACGAGATCGTGGCCGGGCTGCGCAGCGACGGCGCGGCAGGGCAGACCGGCAGGGTCAACCCGCCCTGGATCCCGGCAGGCGACGAGGTCCGCAACGAGCCTGCCGAGCCGCGCGAGCCCGCAGAGCCGCGCCCACCGACACGGCATCTGGGCCCCGCCACCCCTGACGGGATGGCCACGGACCACCGCTCCTACGAGCCTCCCGAGGAGGACGACCACTTCGTCCCCCCGCCTCCCCCGCCGCTGCCGGCCGGTGACCTGCACTTCTGGGCGATCGTCGTCGGGTTGGCGCTCGGGCCGCTGCTCGTCGTGCTCTCGGCGATCATCCCCCTGCTGGACCCGCTGTGGGCCAGCGTCGGGCTCGTGCTCACCGTGGCCGGCTTCGTGCTCCTCGTGCTGCGCCAGCCGCGGCGGCGGCACCCCTCCGACGGCGACGACGGCGCGCGCGTCTGACCGCAGCACGCTCCGCGCGTGGCTGGCCCGGGCCGGGGCGTGGCCATTCCCGCCCGGAGGTGCTCAGACCTCCAGATCCACCCAGACCGGCAGGTGGTCGCTCGCCTCGGCGAGCGGCATACCCTCGAGCAGGACGGGATCACCCGGCGTCGCGTCGCGGTGGCCCCGCGCGAAGATCGCGTCGATGTGCCGGTGCGCCTGGTGCGCCGGGAAGGTGGGCCGGTCGTCGCTCACCTCGGAGAGTTCCGCCGCGAGGGTGCCCCAGGCGGTGCCGTCGCGACCTTCGTTGAGGTCGCCGCCGACCACCAGCGGCTCGTCCGGCGGCAGCGTCGGGTCGGCCGTGATCTCGGCCAGCACGGTGCGGGTGTGCCGCACCCGCTGCTCCTGCACGAGCGGCAGGTGGATCGAGACGACGGTGGCCGTCGGCCCCTCGGGGAGCCGGACCCGGGCGACGGTGTAGCTGCGCGGGTTCTCGCGCAGCCCCACGGCCAGCGGTCGGTCCTGGGAATCGGTCGCGGTGACACGCAGCCCGGTCATCATCCCCGTGCCGCTGACCAGCCGGGTCCGCCCGGACCAGAGCAGGTCGCAGCGGCGGGCGAAGGCGGCGATCGCATAGCTCGAGGCCGGGTAGCGCGGCACCTCCTGCAGCAGCAGCACGTCCGGGGCCAGGGCGCGCACCACCCGGGCCGCCGCGTCGGCGTCGTCCTTGAGACCACGCAGGTTGTAACTCGCGACGCGCAGATGAGGCATGGCGCATATCCTCTCCCACCTGCTCGCCGCGCACGCGCGGGGGCCACCCCCGTGCCGGCCGAGCCGCCGCCGTCGCGGTGGCGTCTCGTCGCGGCAGGCAGCAGGCTGTGCGGTATGCCGTTGCTCGCCTCCCCGGACACCCCCACCGCCGTGCAGCTCGCGGCCGACCTGCGCTCCGGGCGCCGGTCGGCGCGGGAGGTCCTCGGGGAGCACCTCGCCCGCATCGACGCGGTGAACCCGCAGGTCAACGCGGTCGTGACGCTCGACGCGGAGCGGGCCGCCGCAGCCGCCAAGGCGGCCGACGAGGAGGCGGTGCGCGCCACCCGCGAGGGGCGCCCGCTGCCGCCGCTGCACGGCATACCCATGACGCACAAGGACACCCACGCCACCGCCGGCCTGCGCACCACCTCGGCTCGCCGCTGCTCGCCGACCACGTCCCCACCGAGACCGGCCTGATCGTCGCACGGCTGCAGCGGGCGGGGGTGGTCACGACCGGGAAGAACAACGTGCCCGAGTTCGCCGCCGGGTCGCACAGCTTCAACGAGGTCTTCGGCGCGACCGGCAACCCGCACGACCCCACGCGCTCGGCGGGCGGCTCCTCGGGCGGTGCCGCCGCGGCGCTGGCCACCGGGATCCAGGCCCTCGCCGACGGCTCCGACATGGGCGGCAGCCTGCGCAACCCGGTGTCCTTCTGCGGTGTCGTCGGGCTCCGGCCGAGCGCCGGCCTGATCCCCGTGGCGCCCACCCTCGACCCGTGGTCCTGGCTGGGGGTGACCGGCCCGATGGCGCGCACCGTGGACGACGTCGTGCTCATGCTCTCGGCCGTGGTCGGGCCCGACCCGCGGGTGCCGCTCCCCTGCCCCGCGGACGGTGCGGCGCTGGCGGCGCTGCTGGCCGCGCCACCCGAGGTCGACGCGACGCTGCGTGGCCTGCGGGTCGGGGTGAGCAGCGACCTCGGTCTGGCCCTGCCGGTCCAGGCTCCGGTCGTCGCGGCGGTGGAGGGTATGTCGCACGCGCTCGCCGGCGCAGGCGCGCGGGTCGAGCAGGCGGCCCCGGATCTGGGCGACGCCGACGAGGTCTTCGACACCCAACGGGCGCTCGACATGGCGCTGCGGTTGCGCGAGGTGGTCCGGACCCATCGGGGTGACGGGCTGGTGAAGCCCGAGGTCGTGTGGAACGTCGAGCGGGGCCTGGCCCTGGACGCCGACCGGGTCCTGTCGGCCCGGCTGGCCCGGGCGCGGCTGGGCGAGCGGGTCCGGGCGTGGTTCGGCGAGCACGACGTGCTGCTCGCCCCGACCTCGCAGGTGCTGCCCTTCCCGGTGGAGTGGCGTTGGCCGCACGAGGTGGCGGGCCAGAAGATGACCACCTACGTCGACTGGATGCGCTCGTGCTCGATCGTGTCGGCGATCGGGTGTCCGGCGAGGTCGGCCGCGCCCACCATGCCGGCACGGACCCCGAGCGTCGCGGGCACGACGGCGGGGTCGGGTCGGTGCCCGCGGGCCACGAGGTGGCGGCTCAGCGCCGCGCGGGCCGGCCCGAGCAGGAGGTCACCGGCTTCGCTCACGCCGCCGCCGACGACGACGGTGCCCGGGTCCAGCGCCGCGACGACACCGGCGATGCCCCGGCCCAGCCAGCGCCCCACCTCGCCCAGCACCTCCACGCTGGCCGCGTCCCCGGACCGCGCCGCCCGGGTGACGTGCTCACCCTCCAGGCGCTCCGGGTCGCCCTCGCACAGCTCGCGCAGCGCGGCGGCGTGGTCACCGCCGGCACGCACGATCTCGCGGCCCTCCCGCCGCAGCACCGAGCCGGACGCATACTGCTCCCAGCAGCCTCGGTTGCCGCACTCGCAGCGGCGACCACCGGGCACGACCTGCTGATGCCCGAACTCGCCGGCCAGCCCGTGCTTGCCCCGCTGCAGTCGCCCGTCGGTGAGGATGGCGCCTCCGATGCCCGTGCCGAGCGTGATCATCACCAGGTGCGACTCCCCGCGGCCGGCACCGAAGCGGTGCTCGGCCCAAGCGGCCGCGTGGGCGTCGTTGTCGACCAGGACGGGGCGATCCAGGCGCGCGGCCAGCCGGTCCTGCAGGGGCTCGTCGCGCCACGACAGGTGCGGCGCGAAGACCACGTGGCCACGACGCGCGTCGACGAAGCCCGCAGCCCCCACACCGACGGCGCCGACGTTCTGCCCGGACCTCTCGGCCGCGGCCAGCAGCTCCTCGGCGACCTCGACCACGAGGTCCTCCACCGTGGCGGCCACCGCGGTGCGCCCCGGCGTCTGCCGTGCGCTGGTCGCGACCACCCGCCCGGCGGCGTCCACCAGCCCGGCCTTGACGCGGGTCCCGCCGACGTCGATGCCGATCGCGAGCGGGGTGCGGTTCACGCCCGGCGGGACGCCAGATCGGCCGCCCCGATCATCCCCGCCTCGTTGCCCAGCTCGGCCAGGACGATCGGCGTCACCTCGCGGTGTCCGCGACCGGTGAGGTGGCGCGCGAAGGCGGCGCGCGCCGGGTCCAGCACGAGGTCGCCGGCCGCCCCCACGCCGCCCCCGATGACCAGCAGCGCCGGGTCGAGGATCGCCGCGAGGCTGGCCAGACCCTCCCCGGCCCACCGGCCGATGTCCTCGAGCAGCTCGCGCGCGGCCGGGTCACCGGCCTGCGCGACCTCGGTCACCATGACGCCGGTGAGCTTGGTGGGGTCCCCGCCGCAGCTGTCGGCCAGCGCACCCGCGTGCGGGCTGCCGCCGGACACGAGCTCCCGGGCCTCGCGCACGAGGGCGCTGCCGGAGGCATACACCTCCCAGCACCCTTTGTTGCCGCAGCCGCACCGGTGGCCGTCCGGCACCATCCGCATGTGGCCCACCTCGGCACCCATGCCGTGCGAACCGACGAGCAGCTCCCCATCGGCGACGATGCCGCCGCCGACCCCGGTGCCGAGGGTGATGAGCAGCATCTCCTCGACGTCGCGCGCGGCGCCGAAGCGGAACTCGCCCCAGGCGGCGGCGTTGGCGTCGTTGGCGAGGACGACCGGCAGACCGGTGGCCTCCTCCAGCCGCGCCCGGAGCGGCTCGTCCCGCCAGGCCAGGTTGGGAGCGAAGACCACCACGTCACCGGCGCGGTCGATGAAGCCGGCGCAGGCGACGCCCACGGCCTGCACCGGGCGGTCCTCGCCGAGCTGGTTCTGCAGGTCCCCGACGACACCGGCCACCGCAGTGACGATGTCGTCGGGACTCTGGGCCGGGGTCTCCCGCAGGGCCTGGTGCAGGATCGTCCCATGGTCGGAGACCGCGCTCGCCGCGATCTTGGTCCCACCGATGTCCACGCCGACGCAGATGCTCACGCGCTCCACCCTACGTCCAGCAGGGAGGCGGGTAGGGTTGGGGAACCCGTGCAGAACCATCAGCCACCGATCCTGGAGGTCCCGTGACCGAGGTGTCCGTCCCGCCGCTCGTGCCCCCGACCGGCACCGGCAGTCTCGGGGACTACCCCGCGTGGTGGGCCGAGCGCGAGCCAGGGCGGGTCATGGTCGCCGTGCAGCGGGACGGGAGCTGGGAGGACGTCACCGCCGCAGAGCTCCAGGAGCAGGTCGTCGCGCTCGCCAAGGGCTTCCTGGCCGCGGGGATCGAGGTCGGCGACCGGGTCGCGATCATGAGCCGCACCCGGGTGGAGTGGACGCTGGCCGACTTTGCGCTCTGGAGCATCGGGGCGGTGCCGGTGCCGGTCTACGAGACCAGCTCGGAGGAGCAGGTCCGGTGGATCTGCCAGGACTCCCGGGCGGTGGCCATCATCGTCGAGGACGCCGCCATGATGAGCACCGTCGCCCGGGCCCGCGACGGCGCCGAGGTGCTGCGCGACGTGTGGCAGATCGAGTCTGGCTCGCTGGACGAGCTCGCCGCCGCCGGTGCGGACGTCCCCGAGGAGGCGGTCGCGGAGCGACGGGCCGGGCTGGGACGCTCCGACCTCGCCACGATCATCTACACCTCCGGCACCACGGGCCGCCCCAAGGGGTGCGAGCTGACGCACGACAACTTCATGGCGCTGGCCGAGAACGCCGCCGAGCGGTTGTCGGTGGTGGTGGCTCCAGGAGCGTCCAACCTCATCTTCCTGCCGCTGGCCCACGTCTTCGCCCGCTTCATCGAGGTCCTGTGCGTCCAGAGCGGCGTGCGGATGGGCCACACCCCCGACCCGAAGACCATCCTGGACGACCTGGCCGGGTTCGGTCCCACCTTCCTGCTCGCGGTGCCGCGGGTCTTCGAGAAGATCTACAACTCCGGTGAGCAGAAGGCCGAGGCGGCCGGGCGGGGCCGCATCTTCCGCTGGGCCGCCCGCGTCGCCGACCGCTACAGCCGCGCCCTCGACGGAGGCACGGTCGGGATCGCCCTGCGCACGCAGCACGCCGTCGCCGACCGGCTGGTCTTCGCCAAGCTGCGGCAGGCGATGGGGGGTCGGGTGCAGTTCGCCATCTCCGGCGGCGCAGCCCTCGGTGAGCGGCTCGGGCACTTCTACCGCGGGATCGGGCTGGTGGTGCTGGAGGGCTACGGTCTCACCGAGACCACGGCGCCCGCGACGGTCAACGCCCCGGACATGATCCGGATCGGCACCGTGGGCCGTCCGCTCCCGGGAGTCGCGGTGCGGGTCGACGAGGCCGGCGAGGTGCAGGTCCGCGGTGTCGGCGTCATGCGCGGCTACCACGACGATCCCGGGACCAGCGCCGAGGTGCTGCAGGACGGGTGGTTCCGGACCGGCGACCTCGGCGAGCTGGATGCCGAGGGGTTCTTGCGCATCACCGGTCGCAGCAAGGAGCTCATCGTCACTGCGGGCGGCAAGAACGTCTCCCCCGGCCCCCTGGAGGACCGGCTGCGGGCGCACCCCCTCATCAGCCAGTGCATGGTGGTCGGCGAGGGTCGGCCCTTCGTCGCCGCCCTGCTCACGCTCGACGAGGAGATGCTCCCCTCCTGGGTCCAGCGCCAGGGCCTGGCGCACCTTGATCCCACCGAGCTGCGGCAGGACGCCACGCTGCGCGCCGAGCTGCAGTCCGCCGTCGACCAGGCCAACGAGGCGGTCAGCCGCGCGGAGTCGATCCGCACCTTCACGGTGCTCGAGGAGGACTTCACCGTCGAGGGCGGTCTGCTGACGCCGTCGATGAAGCTCAAGCGCGCCCGCATCACCGAGCTGCTCGGTGAGGAGATCGAGCAGATCTACCGCTCCCGGTAGCAGCCAGCCGCTAGCCCGCGGCCGAGCGCCGCGTCACCTGTGCGCCGACGCCTCGGGCCTCCTCCGGCGCGATGAGCTCGGCCCGGACGAAAGCGCTGACGGCCGCCAGCTCGTCGGAGTCCAGCGGTGCCAGTCCCGGACCGGGGTGGTCGGTGACGCCGGGCTGTCGCTGCGCCGAGCGGTCGGGCACCTCCTCAGGGCGGGGAGCCGGGTCCTCCAGCCACATCCGCCCCAGGACCGGGACGAAGCAGTCTCCGCACAGGCGGCCGCGCACCGGACAGGTCCGGCAGTCGATGACGGTGGTCGAGCCGCCGTCGGTGGATGGGTTCGTCGATGACGTTGTCATGGGTCTACCTCCTTCTGCCTACCGACGTTAGGAGAGCCCACCGACAGACCTGCCGCATCGGTCCCTTCCGCTGCGTCTGCCGGCCCTCGCGCCACCGCATCCGCGCTGCTCACGCCCGCCCTCGCGCCACCGCCCTCCGCGCTGCTCATGCTCGTCCTCGCCCCACCCTTGTCTCTTCCCCCTCCGCCGCGGCACCTTCTGGCCTCGTGCCGCACCTATCGCGGCCTGCCTGCCCGGGTCTGTCGGAGGCCGCGTCTACCTTCGTCCGTATGCAGCTGGCGCAGGAGACGTTCTTGCAGGAGACGTTCGCCGACCTGGGCACCGCCCTGGCCGACGTCACCTTCGTCGTCGTGGACCTCGAGACCACCGGCGGGTCGCCTGCGGGCTCGCAGATCACCGAGGTCGGCGCGGTCAAGGTCCGCGGCGGCGCAGTGCTGGGCGAGTTCCAGACGCTGGTCCGACCCAGCACCCCGATCCCTCCGTTCATCAGCGTGCTGACGGGCATCACCAACGGCATGGTCGGCGACGCGCCGCCCATCGCCACCGTGCTGCCGCAGTTCCTCGAGTTCGCGACAGGCAGCGTGCTCGTCGCCCACAACGCTGGCTTCGACGTGTCCTTCCTCAAGGCAGCGGCGCACGAGACCGGCCACCCCTGGCCGGGGTATGCCGTGCTCGACACGGTCCGTCTGGCCCGCCAGCTGGTGCACAAGGACGAGGCACCCAACCACAAGCTCGCCAGCCTGGCCCTTCTCTTCGGCGCGACGACCACGCCGGACCACCGGGCCCTGCACGACGCGCGCGCGACCGTCGACGTCCTCCACGGCCTGATCGAGCGGGTCGGCAACCTCGGGGTGCACACCTTGGAGGAGCTGCAGTCCTACAGCTCCCGGGTGAGCACGGCGCAGCGACGCAAGCGTTTCCTCGCCGAGGCGATGCCCTCGGCACCGGGGGTCTACGTCTTCCGCGACGGCCACGGTCAGCCGCTCTACGTCGGCACCGCGACCGACCTGCGGCGGCGCACGTTGACCTACTTCACGGCCTCGGAGACCCGCCGCCGGATGACCGAGATGGTGGGCCTGGCCGAGTCGATCACCCCCATCGTGTGCGCGACACCGCTAGAGGCATCCGTCCGGGAGCTGCGACTCATCGCCGAGCACAAGCCGCGCTACAACCGCCGGTCCAGGCACCCGGAGAAGTCGGTCTGGGTGAAGCTGACCGAGGAGGTGTTCCCCCGGCTGTCGGTCGTGAAGAAGGCCGCTGACGACGGCGCGCACTACGCCGGACCGTTCGGGTCCCGGCGCTCCGCCGAGGCCGCCGTCACCGCGCTGCACGAGGTCGTCCCGTTGCGCCAGTGCACCACCCGACTGTCCCCCCGGACGCCGACGGGGTCGGCGTGCGTCCTGCTCGATCTCGGGCGATGCGGTGGCCCGTGCATCGGGGCTCAGTCCTCCGACGCCTACGCGCAGGTGGCCGCGCAGGCGGCGCAGGCGCTCGCCGGCAATGCCCAGGAGGTGGTCACTGCCCTGCGTGAGCGGCTTGACGACCTGGCCGAGCAAGAGCGCTTCGAGGAGGCAAGCACGCTGCGGGACCGGATGATGGCCCTGGTGCGCGCGGCGGCCCGGGCCCAACGCCTGCGTCCGCTCACCCAGGCCACCGAGCTCATCGCGGCCCGCCGTCGTGACGCGGGAGGCTGGGAGCTCATCTGCGTGCGGCACGGCCGGCTGGCCGGCACCAGCGTCAGCCCTCGTGGCGCTGACCCGATGCCCTATGTCTCGGCGTTGCGTGAGACCGCCGAGGTGCAGATCCCCGACTCCTCGGGTCTTCCCCCGCGGGCGCTGCCCGAGGAGACCGAGCTGATCCTGCGGTGGCTGGAGTCCCCCGGCACCCGGCTCGTGGACCTGGACGGCGAGTGGACCTGCCCGGTCGGCGGCGCCGGAGCCAGCCGCGCGGCGCTGGAGCCGCAGGCCAAGGGGTGGAGCTCGGTCGACGTCCTGGACCCGGCACCGCAGCGGCCGCACGACCGGCCCGTGGGCGCCCTCCCCGCCTGACGACGACACCACCCCCTCTTTCCCGACCGGGCGTCGCGAATGGTTGCCCCAAGCCCGACCGGGCGTCGCGAATCGTTGGTGAAAGACCTACTGGGCGTCGCGAAGGGTTGCTAAAAGACCTACTGGGCGTCGCGAAGGGTTGCTGAAAGATCTACCGAGCGTCGCGAATGGTTGCCCGGGGGTCTTACTGATCCAGACCGAGGGAAAAACCGGCCTCCAGGTCCGCCGAGGAGTAGGTGCGGAAGGAGATGTGGGTATTCGTCTCGAGCACACCCTCGACCTTGTTGAGCTGGTCGGCGATGACATCCGCGAAGTCCTCGTGCCGGTTCACCCTCGCGACCGCGATGAGGTCCACGTCGCCCGTCACGGAGTAGACCTCGCTGATGCCGTCGATCTCGGCGATCTGCTGCGCGGCTTCGGGGATGCGGCCCACTTCGGCCTTGATCAAGACGATGGCGGAAATCACACCACCACTCTATAGGTCAGTCCCGAACCACCATTCGCGACGCCCGGTGGGCGAGTGGGTCAGCCCCAGCCGAGGTCGTGCAGCCGCTCGTCGTCGATCCCGAAGTGGTGGGCGATCTCGTGCACGACGGTGATGGCGATCTCGTCGAGCAGCTCCTCACGGTCCTGGCACATCCGCAGCATCGGCCCGCGGTAGACGAAGATCCGATCGGGCAGGTGGGTGCCCCAGTCGCGCTCGGTCAGGGGGATTCCGTCGTAGAGCCCGAGCAGGTCGGGGTCCTCCGGCGGTGGCTCGTCCTCCACGAGGAAGACCACGTTGTCGAGCTGGTCCATGAGCTCCTGCGGGACGAGGTCGAGCGAGTCCCCGACCGCCTCCTCGAACTCCGAGGGCGACAGGAGCAGGGTCTCCTCGATCTCCGGTCGGCCGTGCCGGTGCCCTGGCACGTCGAGGCCGGCGACGCCAGCATCTCCGGCAGATGGACGCGGCTGCGCCCCGCCCTCCTCGTGGGGGGCGGGGCGCAACTCCTCCGGCTGGTGCTCAGTGATGGCGGGACGGCGCCTGGACGGCCGAGCCGTGCTCGTCCTCGAAGTCGGCGTCGCCGCTGCTGTCGTTGACTGGCACACCCAGCTGAGGCACAGTGCTCGTGCCGGGCTCCAGGGCGTCGTGCTCGCCGTGGTGATGGGCGGCAGCCAGCTCGGCAGGGGTCACCGGGGTGACGGTGTCCTTGTAGAAGAAGCTCGACAGGGCGTTGCGCACCCCGACCAACGGCGCCCGACGCCGGGCGACGCCGCGCTCGTCCTCCGAGGCACCCTCGGTGAGGGCCAGCGGCTGATGCGCGTCGTAGTCGACGAGCGTCCACCTCTCGTAGGGGTCCATCGGCTCGTGGACCTCGAAGAAGCTGCCCTCCGGGGTGCGGACGATCCGACCGGACTCCTCGCCGTGGAGGACCCGCTCGCGGTCGTGCTGCTGCAGCGAGAGACAGAGCCGCTTGGTCACGAAGAAGACGATCACCGGGAGCACGAAGAACATGGTCCGGAAGAGGATCGTCAGGTCGTTGATCGACAACCCCAGCTTGATCGCCAGGATGTCGTTGACACAGGCCAGCGCCAGCACGAGGTACATCGAGATGGCCGCGGCGCCGATGGCGGTGCGGACCGGCGCATTGCGCGGGCGCTGCAGCAGGTGGTGCTCCCGCTTGTCGCCGGTGACCCAGGCCTCGATGAAGGGATAGGCACCCATGACGGCCCAGACGAGCGGCAGGAGCACCAAGGACCCGAGGAAGATGTTGAAGCTCCACACGGTGCCGAAGAGCGTGAACTCCAGCCAGCCTGGGAGGAGCCGCAGCGCTCCGTCGGAGAACCACATGTAGAAGTCCGGCTGGCTACCAGCCGTGACCTGGGTCGGGTCGTAGGGGCCATAGACCCACACGCCGTTGATCTGCACCAGTGCCGAGACCAGCGCCGTGATGCCGAAGACGACGAAGAAGAACCCGCCGGCCTTCGCGGCATACACCGGCATGACCGGGAAGCCCACGACGTTGTTGTTGGTCCGCCCAGGACCGGGGTACTGCGTGTGCTTGTGGATGACGACGAGGGCCAGGTGCAGCACGAAGAGACCGACGATGATCGCCGGGAGCAGCAGCACGTGGGCGATGTAGAGGCGCGGGATGATCGACTCGCCCGGGAACTCGCCGCCGAAGACGAAGAAGGTCATCCAGGTGCCGATGACGGGTGCGGACATCATGAAGCCGTTCATGGCCCGGATGCCGGTGCCGGAGAGCAGGTCGTCGGGGAGGGAGTAGCCGGCGAAGCCCTCGATGCAGGCCAGCAGCGAGAGGACCACGCCGATGACCCAGTTGATCTCGCGGGGCTTGCGGAAGGCACCGGTGAAGAAGACGCGCGCCGCGTGCAGCGCGATCCCGACGATGAAGAACAGCGCCGACCAGTGGTGCAGCTGGCGGATGAGCAGCCCGCCCTTGACCTCGAAGCTGATGTCGAGGGTCGAGGCGTAGGCCTCGGACATCCCCACGCCCTTGAGCGGGACGTAGTCGCCGTCATAGGTCACGTGGCCCATGCTCGGCACGAACCACAACGTGAGGAAGGTGCCGGTGATGAGCGCGATGATCATCGAGTACATCGCGACCTCACCGAGCAGGAAACTCCAGTGGTCGGGGAAGACCTTTTTGAGGCCGAAGCGCAGACCCTTCGCCGCGCCGACCCGTTCGTCGGCCCAGTTCAGGGCCTTCGGGAAGCGGGCGTCCGGGGACTCCTGGTGCGCCGAGCTCGGCGAGGGCGGCGCCGCCGCCTCGGTGGACGGGGATCCGCCGCCACGCAGGTGGCCGGCCCCCTGGGGCACATGTGTCGTCATGACTCGTCAACTCCCAACAGACCTGGGCGCTCGCGCTCCCAGAAGCTCGGACCGACCGGCTCGCGGAAGCTGTCGGCGGCCACGATGTAGCCCTCCCCGTCGACGGTGATCGGCAACTGCGGCAGAGCCCGCTTCGCCGGACCGAAGATCACCTTGCAGTCGTCCGTCATGTCGAACGTCGACTGGTGACACGGGCAGAGTAGGTGGTGCGTCTGCTGCTCGTAGAGCGCCACCGGGCACCCGACGTGGGTGCAGACCTTGGAGTAGGCGACGATGCCGTCGATACCCCACTCGCGTTGCTTCTGACTCTGGATCTTGGCCGGGTCGAGGCGGACCAGGATGACCTGGTCCTGGGCCTTGGCCGTCATGACCGCCTCGGCGCCGTACTCCTCCATCGCGCTGTGTCCCACCCAGCCGTCGGGCATGACGTGGAAGACCGACCCCTGGGTGACGTCGGCCGCGCGGATCGGCGCGCCCGACGGATCGATGATGAGCCGCATGCCCTCGACCCAGTTGGTCGTGTAGAGCTCCTCGCGCGGCCGAGGGCCGAGCCCGGCGACGACGGGCAGCACCAGCGGCAGGGCGAAGAGCCCGAGCGCGCCACCGGCAGAGCCGAGGATGGCGCTGCGCCGGTTGAGCTGGGAGCCGCGCCAGCCGTGGGAGAGCATCGTGGCGACGGCCTGGCGGTCGTCCTCGGGCGACTCCTGCGGGTGCCGCTCCTCGATGACCTCCTCGTCCGGCATGAGGGTCTTGGCCCAGTGGATCGCGCCGAGGCCGATGCCCAGCAGCGAGAGCCCCATCGTGACGCCGAGCGCGGCGTGGAAGAGGTTCATCTCGCCGATGCCGAGGACGTAGCCCTTCAGCTGGGGGTCGATCGCGTAGTAGGCCACCACGAAGAGGATCGAGGCGACCGCCGAGATCGTGAAGAGGGTGACCACCTGGACCTCGGCGCGCTTGGCGGCCTTGGGGTCCTCGTCGGCCCGCCGGGGCACGTGCGGGGGCAGACCCGGGTTCTCGAAGCGGTCCTGGGTCGCGATGCCGTCGGTGCCGCTGTGGGCGTCGCGGACGGCGGGGGCGTTGTCGCCCGTGCCGTGGTCGTCGTGGGGGGTCGTCATGTCAGGCCGCCTTCCGTCCGAGCCACACGGCAGCGCCGATGAAGAGCAGGATGCCGATCGTCCACGCGAAGAGCGCGTCACCGGCCGGGCCGAGGCTGCCGAGCGTGTGGCCACCCTCGTCGTTGCCGCCCTCCTCGATGCTCTTGAGGAAGGCGATCACGTCCCGCTTCTCCTCCGGAGTGATGTTCTGGTCGTTGAAGACCGGCATCGACTGCGGGCCGGTCAGCATCGCCTCGTAGATGTGCTGCTCGGAGACGCCCATCAGGGTCGGGGCGTACTTGCCGCGGGTCAGCGCACCGCCGGTGCCGCTGGAGTTGTGACACATGGCGCAGTTCGTGCGATAGACCGCACCGCCGTTGGCGGCGTCGCCCTCGGAGGCGTCCAACCACTCCGCCTCCGGCACGTCCGGGCCGGGCGCGAGGGAGTCGACGTAGGCGGCGAGCTGGGCGATCTCCTCCTCGGAGAACTTCACCTGCGAGATGTTGCGGGCAGCCTGCACATCCGGGCGAGGAAGCGGCATACGCCCCGTGGCGACCTGGAAGTCGACCGCGGCGGCACCGACGCCATAGAGGGACGGTCCAGCCTCGCCGTTGCCGCCCGCGTTGGTGCCGTGGCAGCTGGCGCAGTTGCCGAGGAAGAGCTGCTCGCCCGCCTCGATGTCGTCCGCCGAGGCGGTCGTGCTGGCGGTCCCGGGAGGAGCGCTCGGCTGCAGCGCGGCATACGCGGTGCCGGTGAAGGCGAGGCCCAGGATCAGCAGCACCAGCAGCGCCAGCGGGCTGCGGCGACGGGCGGCGAGGGATCTCACTCGGCGGTCCTTCCGGGGTCGGGTGATGGGGGCGGGTTCGGCTGCATCGCGATGTGCCACGAGCCTCACCGCAGGAGGTAGATCACGGCGAACAGCGCGATCCACACGACGTCGACGAAGTGCCAGTAGTAGGAGGTCACGACCGCACCCGTCGCCTGCGCGTGGGTGTAGCGCTTCGCGGTGAAGCTGCGGCCGATGATGAGCAGGAAGGCGATGAGACCACCGGTCACGTGCAGGCCGTGGAAGCCGGTGGTGATGAAGAACACCGAGCCGTACGGATCGGCGGTCGGGGTGAGCCCCTCGCTGGTGAGCGTGGCGTACTCCCAGACCTGTCCGGCGATGAAGGTCGCGCCGAAGAGGTAGGTGAGGGTGTACCACTCACGCATGCCCCAGCCGGTGTCGCCGAGGGGGTTGCCGATGTGGAAGATGCTGCCGGTCCGGTGCGGGATGCCGCGCTCTGCCTTCCACACGCCGAACTGGCACCAGACGGAGGAGATGACCAGGATCATCGTGTTGATCGAGGCGAAGACGACGTCGAGGTACTCGGTCCGCTCGGCCCACAGCTCCGGGGAGACGGAGCGGATCGTGAAGTACATCGCGAAGAGGCCGGCGAAGAACATGATCTCGCTGCCCAGCCACACCATCGTGCCCACGGCCACCATGTTTGGTCGGGTGGCCGGGCCGTGCGCCGTCGCGTGGAACGCGTGCGCGTCATCGATCGTTGCTGCAGGTGTCGTCGCCACGATCGTCAGTCTACGCCTACGACCCGTCGTGGTGCCTGCCGGGCCTCACCCGTGTCGACGTCGGCGCGGCCACACTCGTCCCGCCCCGGCACCGTCGGTAGGATCGAGCCATGACCACTCCCGCTGCCCCCTCGCAGTCGCCCGACACCGACGCGCCGATGGGTGGCCGGTCGGTGTCGATCCTGCTCTACAGCAACGACCGCTCCGTGCGCGACGCCGTCCGGGTCGCGGTCGGCGACTCCCCCGCCGACGACGTCGCGATCGAGCGGTGGGTCGAGTGCGCGACCCCCGAGGTGACTCTCATCGAGGCCGAGAAGGGCGGGTTCGACCTGCTGATCCTCGATGGCGAGTCCCAGCCCTACGGCGGGATGGGCATCTGCCGCCAGCTCAAGAACGAGTTGTTCGACTGCCCGCCGATCCTCGTGCTCACCGGGCGTCCGGGCGACGGCTGGCTCGCCACGTGGTCCCAGGCCGACGCGGCGCTCTCCCGGCCGCTGGACGAGGCGCGGCTGACCGCCGCCGTCGCCGACCTGGCCCGCCGGTGACCCCAGCGGTCGAGGACGCCGCCAGCTCCGCCGCGACCGCCAGCCCCGCCATGCCGCATACCTGGCCCGACGTCCTCACCGCCCTGACCCGCGGCGAGGACCTGCCGGCCCGCACCGCGAGCTGGGTCATGGACCAGGTGATGTCCGGCACGGCCACCGACGCGCAGCTCGCGGGCTTCCTCACGGCGTTGCGGGCCAAGGGCGAGACCGCCGCCGAGATGTCGGGCCTGTCCAGCATGATGCTCGAGCACGCCCACCGCTTCACCGCCGGGGGCCCGACGATCGACATCGTCGGCACCGGCGGCGACCGCTCGATGACGGTCAACATCTCCTCGATGTCGGCCATCGTCATGGCCGGCGCCGGCGCCAAGGTGATCAAGCACGGCAACCGGGCCGCGAGCAGCCGCTCCGGCTCCGCCGACATGCTCGAGGCGCTGGGCGTGCGCCTCGACCTCACCCCCGACGAGGTCGCCCAGGTCGCCGAACGCTGCGGGATCACCTTCTGCTTCGCGCTCACCTTCCATCCGTCCATGCGGTATGCCGGTGCGGTGCGGCGCGAGCTCGGGATCGGCACCGCCTTCAACTTTCTCGGTCCCCTCACCAACCCGGCGCAGCCGCGCTATGCCGCGGTGGGCTGCGCCGACCTGCGCATGGCCCCGCTGCTCGCCGACGTCTTCGGTCGGCGTGGAACCCAGGCGCTGGTCTTCCGCGGCGACGACGGCCTCGACGAGGTCACCCCGGCGACCACCAGCCAGGTCTGGTGGGCGGGAGCCGGCGCCGACGTCCGGCACTGGACTCTCGACCCCACCCGGCTGGGTCTGCCGACGCACCCTGTCGATGCGCTGCGCGGCGGCGACGCCGAGCACAACGCCGAGGTCACGCGTCGGCTGCTGGCCGGTGACCAGGGTGCCGTGCGGGACGCCGTGCTGCTCAACGCGGGCTCGGCGCTCGCCCTGCTCGAGGCCGGGGAGGGTGGCCGTCATCCGACCTCCGAGGACGAGCTGCACGACCTGGTGGGCGAGGGTATGCAGCGTGCGGCCACCGCCATCGACGACGGCTCCGCGTCCGCGGTCGTGGACCGGTGGGTCGAGGCGACCCGCTGAGCCATGCCGCGATAGCGTCGCTCCCATGCGAGCGATCATCGTCGAGCAGACCGGCGGCCCAGAGGCCTTGACCCTCGTCGAGCGCGAGACGCCGGAGCCGGGACCGGGCGAGATCCGCGTCGACGTCGCCGCATCGGGGGTCAACTTCATCGACATCTACCACCGCTCCGGGGCGTACCCGCTGCCGACCCCGTTCGTCGTCGGCAGCGAGGGGGCCGGCGTCGTGTCGGGCGTCGGCGAGGACGTCGACGATCACCAGGTGGGTGACCGGGTGGCCTGGGCCATGACACCTGGGACCGGCTACGCCGAGCAGGTGCTGCTGCCCGCGAAGAAGGCGGTCCGGGTGCCGGACGACCTCGACCTGGAGGTCGCGGCTGCCGTCATGCTGCAGGGCCTGACCGCCCACTACCTCGCCCACAGCACCTTCCCGGCCGCGCCGGGTCACACCGCCCTGGTCACGGCTGCGGCCGGGGGCGTCGGCCTCCTGCTCTGCCAGCTGCTGCATCGCACGGGGGTGCGGGTCATCGGCACCGTGGGGAGCGAGGCGAAGGCCGACCTGGCGCGCGCAGCCGGCGCGGATGAGGCGGTGCTCTACCGGGAGGTCTCGCTCGCCGACGAGGTGCGTCGCCTCACTGACGGCGAGGGGGCCCACGTGGTCTACGACGGCGTGGGCAAGGACACCTTCGACGCCGGACTCTCGTTGCTGCGACCGCGGGGGATGATGGTGCTCTTCGGGGCCGCGAGCGGACCCGTGCCACCGGTGGACCCGCAGGTCCTCAACCGCGAGGGCTCACTCTTCCTCACCCGACCGACCCTCGCGCACTACGTCGCCGACCGGGCCGAGCTGCAGGCCCGCACGGACGACCTCTTCCACGCGATCGCCAAGGGCGAGCTGGAGGTCCGCGTGGGCGGCCGCTACCCGCTCGCCGACGCGCGGCGGGCGCACGAGGACCTCGAGGCCGGGGGCACGACGGGCAAGCTCATCCTGCTGCCCTGACGGCACGGCAGACCGCGCGGCCGGTCGCGCAGGACGCGCGAGCGGTCGCAGGACGCGTGTGTGCGGTGCGGAAGGCTCGCGCTGAACCGTGCGCGCGGTCGAAGTGGAGACCTCAGACGGCCTTCTCGCCCCGGAAGAACTCGAAGGTCCAGCCGAGGATGCAGACCACGAGGAAGGGTGCGGTGCAGATGAACAGCCACCACCCGACCACGAGGCCCAGCGCGACCGCCGAGACGGACAGGCCCAGCCACAGCGGCCACCAGGAGTAGGGCGCGAAGTGGCCGTAGTCGCCGGCGGCCTCGGCGATCTCACCATCGAGGTTGTCCTCGGGACGGTCGTCGGTCTTGCGCCCGGCCAGCCAGAGGTAGGCCGCGATCCAGGCCGAGAAAAGCATCGAGAGCAGCAGCCCGATGATCCCGACCCACTCCCCGAGGTCGGTGAAGTAGGCATAGATCACCGTCACGACGGCGAAGAACGGGACGAGGACGGCGAAGACCTTGACCTCGGCGCGCATCAGGAGTGGTCCTTCCCGGTGTAGCCGCCGGTGGTGGTGCCGACCTGGCCGTCAGGGTCGGTGTCCGGGCCACCGAGCAGCTGCTCGGCCACGCCCTTGTCCGGCTCGGCCGACTCCAGGGTGCCGATCTCCGGGTGGTGCAGGTCGAAGGCAGCCCGCTCGGAGCGGATCCGCGGCAGCCGGTCGAAGTTGTGCCGCGGCGGCGGGCAGGACGTCGCCCACTCCAGCGACATGCCCCAACCCCACGGGTCGTCGACGGTCACCTTCGGCGTCTTGAAGCTCTTCCAGACGGCGTAGAAGAAGGGCAGCATCGAGGCGGCGAGCAGGAAGGAGGAGACGGTCGACAACTGGTTCATCCAGGTGAAGCCATCCTCGGGCATGTAGTCGGCGTAGCGCCGGGGCATCCCCTCGACGCCGAGCCAGTGCTGGATGAGGAAGGTGCCGTGAAAGCCCACGAACAGCAACCAGAAGTGCACCTTGCCCAGCGTCTCGTCGAGCATGTGCCCGGTGAGCTTGGGCCACCAGAAGTAGTAGCCGGCGAACATCGCGAAGACCACGGTGCCGAAGACGACGTAGTGGAAGTGCGCCACCACGAAGTAGGTGTCCGAGACGTGGAAGTCCAGCGCCGGGCTGGCCAGGATGACGCCGGTGAGCCCGCCGAAGAGGAAGGTCACGAGGAATCCGACCGCCCACAGCATGGGGGTGTCCATCTTGATGGACCCCTTCCACATGGTGCCGATCCAGTTGAAGAACTTCACGCCGGTGGGGACTGCGATGAGCATCGTCATGATGGTGAAGAACTCGAGCAGGATCGCGCCGGTGGCATACATGTGGTGCGCCCACACCGAGACCGACAGAGCGGCGATGGCCATCGTGGCCATGACCAGCGTCTTGTAGCCGAAGAGCGGCTTGCGCGAGAAGACCGGGATGACCTCGGAGATGATGCCGAAGAACGGCAGCGCGATGATGTAGACCTCGGGGTGACCGAAGAACCAGAACAGGTGCTGCCACAGCATGGCGCCACCGTGCTCAGGATCGAAGATGTTCCAGCCGAAGACTCGATCGGCCGCCATGCCGAAGAACGCCGCCGCGAGCACCGGGAAGACCACGAGCACGAGGATCGAGGTCACGAGCACGGTCCAGGTGAAGATCGGCATCCGGAACATCGTCATCCCCGGCGCCCGCATGCAGACGATCGTGGTGATGAAGTTGACCGCGCCGAAGATCGTCGCGAAACCGCTGACCGCGAGGCCGATGACCCACAGGTCGCCGCCCAGGCCGGGGCTGTGGGTCGGGCCGGCCAACGGCTGGTAGGCGAACCAGCCGAAGCTCGCCGCGCCGCTCGGGGTGAGGAAGCCCCCCACGGCGATCAGGCTGCCGAAGAGGAACATCCAGAAGGCCAGCATGTTGAGCCGCGGGAAGGCGACGTCGGGAGCGCCGATCTGCAGCGGGACCAGCGCGTTGGCGAAGCCTGCGAAGAGCGGGGTGGCGAACATCAGCAGCATCACCGTGCCGTGCATGGTGAACATCTGGTTGTAGATCTCAGGGTTGTCCACGACCTGCAGACCGGGGACGAAGAGCTCGGCGCGGATGACCAGCGCCATGAGCCCGCCGAGGATGAACCACACCATCGTGGCCACGAAGTAGAGGTTGCCGATGACCTTGTGGTCGGTCGTCGTCAGGACCTTCACCGCGTTGCGGACGAAGGAGCTGCGCTGGGGCAGCGCGGTCGGCGTCTGGCTGGGGCGGGTGCGCGTCTCACGCGTCGTGATGGCCATCAGTTGTCAGCTCCCTGCGGCAGCTTGTCCTGCTGATCCGGCTGCAGTTCGTATTGGTCGAGATCCTGGCCCAGCTGCCCGGTGTTGCCAGCCTCCTCGAGGCCGGCGATGAAGGCGTCGTAGTCCTCCTGGGAGACGACGTCGACCTCGAAGAGCATCTCCGAGTGGTAGGCGCCGCAGAGCTCGGCGCACTTGCCGGCGAAGGTGCCCTCCTCGGTGGTGGTCACCTGGAGGATGTTGACCCGGCCAGGCACCATGTCCAGCTTCTGGAGGAAGTTGACGACCCAGAAGGAGTGGATGACATCGCGTGAGGTGAGCACGAACTCGACGCGGCTGTCGACCGGCAGCACCAGACGCGGCAGCGTCTCGGGGAGACCCTCCTCGCCGAGATTGAGCTCACGTGCCTGCTCGCCGGTGACGTAGACGTCCTCGTTGACGTAGTTGAAGTCCCAGCTCCACTTCTTGCCCGCGACGTTGACCACGACGTCGGGCTCCTGCTCGGTGTCGAGCAGCTTGTTCTGGAGATTCACGGTCTGGCCGAACATCGCGGCCACCATGAGGATCGGGACGATGGTGTAGAGGATCTCGAACGGGACGTGGTAGCGGAACTGCGTGGGGACCTCGTCATCACGCTTGCGCCGGTAGGCGAAGACGGACCACAGGATGAGGAACCACACCAGGACGCCGACTGCCAGGGCCGCGATCCAGGTGGCGTTCCAGAAGCCGATGACGTCCGGGCCGACCTCGGTCGCCGGCTCCGGCAGGTAGCCCCGCGTCAGCGCCTCTCCACACCCGGACAGGAGCAACGAGACGGCCACGGCACCCGCGACGATCCGCCACCGTCCACGGGGCGGAGGTTCAGTCTCTTCAAGCCGTTGCACTGATCCACCTCACACGTGTTGGAACTACCGGTTGTGCCGTGGTGAAACCATACCTCCACCACGTTCCGATCGTCTCACGTGGGTGACCTCCGCGCCGGGTGTGCCGCGCCACCGGGAGGGCAGGTCCGCGGCGACTGCGGCGCGTGCCAGCCCGAGGTAGCTCAGGCGGTCCACCGTACGCACCCCGAGGGTCTGCAGGTGTGGTGTCTGCCACTGCACGTCGAGCACCCAGGTCTCCCCGTCCTCGTCCAGCACGTCCACGAGTGCGGCGAGCGCCACCTTGGAGGCGTCGGTCTCGCGATGGAACATCGACTCGCCCGCGAAGAGGCGGCCGATGGCCAGCCCGTAGAGCCCGCCGACGAGGCGAGCGTCACGCCACACCTCGATCGAATGCGCCCAGCCGAGTTCGTGCAGCCCGAGGTATGCCCTCGCGATCCTCGGGGTGATCCATCCTCCGTCGCGGCGGGTGTCGGCGCAACCAGCCACCACCCCTTCGAAGTCGCGGTCGACGCTCGTCTCCAGGCCGCGCCGGGAGCGCCGCAGGGATCGGCTCACGTGCAGATCGCCCGGCAGCAGCACGCCACGGGGGTCAGGCGACCACCAGCCGATCGGCTCGCCGCCGCCCTCCCCCAGGCCCATGGGGAAGAGACCGGCCCGGTAGGCCGCGAGGATGGTGCCCGGCTCCAGGTCCGCGCCGACGCCGACGAGCTCCTCCCCCGGTTCGGCCCCGGCGCAGGTCAGGTCCCAGACCGACGGGGCTGGCTCGACCGGCATGGCGACTATCTTCCCCCGTCAGCGCTGCGCGCCGCCTCCGGGACTGCCTGGTGCTCGCTACGCTCGCCCGACTCCGCCTGTTCCGCGGAAACAAGCTCGCTGCGCTCGCGTTCCGCGGGCTCGCGTTCGCGAGCGGCGTGATGACTCAGGAGAAGCTGTCGCCGCAGGCGCAGGAACTCCCCGCGTTGGGGTTGTCGATGGTGAAGCCCTGCTTCTCGATGGTGTCGGCGAAGTCGATGGACGCGCCGTCGAGGTAGGGGGCGCTCATCCGGTCGACGACCACCTCGACCCCGTCGAAGTCGGCGACGAGGTCACCGTCGAGGGTGCGCTCGTCGAAGTAGAGCTGGTAGATCAGGCCCGAGCACCCGCCCGGCTGCACACCGATGCGCAGCCGCAGGTCGTCGCGGCCCTCTTGCTCCAGCAGGCTCTTCACCTTGCCGGCGGCCACGTCGCTCAGGGTCACGCCGTGCGTCTTCGTGGTCTGCGTCTCGGTCATGCGCTCGAATCCTCTCAGGAGGGAAAAGTCGTCGTCGGGCAGGTCCTCACGGGTGGAAACGTCGCCCGGTGGCGAGGTTGTTCCCGACAGGTCCAGGGTACGTCACGCCGGGGGTGCCCACGGTGGGGCCGGCGGCGGTGTCGGAGCCGGGGTCCACGTGCGCGCCACCCGGGCGGCCAACTCACGCAGCCCCTCCTCGCCGCGCGGCGCGTAGGAGCCGCTGATCCCCAGCGACATCCCCTCCCGACGACCCACCGAGACCTCGCGGGCCAGCACGATGCTGGGGGCCGCGACCTCCAGCGCCGCCCTGGCGGTGTCGGCGACGACGCCGTCGTGGACGGTCGTGTAGTCGTAGGCGTCCGTGACGAGCACGACCAGCGCCCCCGCCAGCCGCGGGCGGACGCCGAGCTCGTCGAGCAGAAGCCGGGCGCCGGTGTCGGTGCGGGCGCCCAGGAGCTGCAGGGCGTAGCCGACTCCCCCTCCGGCACCGGAGCCCGCCACTCTTTCGGGGCGGCGGGGCAGGCCGGTCAGCAGGTCGCGCTGCGGCGGGAGCACGGCGTTGACGCGGTCGGTCAGCTCGCCCAGCTCGGTCTCCAGCCGCTGGGTCACGTCCGGGGCGACGCCGTGCTCGGCGAGCGTGGCACTCGCGCCGTGGAAACCCAGGAGGGAGGACTCGGTGGTCGTGGCGAGGACGAGCTGGGTCGTCGACCAGTCGCGCCGGACGGCGGGCAGGTCGCGGAGGTCGTCCCCCGCGCCGAGGTGACGGAGCAGCCCCACGCCTGCGTCGTGGCAGGCCAGGTCGCCCACCCCGACGACGATGCGCGGCACGCCCAGCCCACGGGCGAGCGTGAGCAGCTCTCCCAGGCCGGCGCTGCTCAGCCCGGCGGGATCGGCGAGCGCGGCGTCGTCGACCAGGTGGCGTCCGGCGACCTCGGCGCTGTCGAGGTATGCCGTCGCGCCGCCCTCAGCGCCGCCCTCACCGTCGCTGCAGCCGCCCTCCACCGCGACGATGCCGGCCGGCACCTCGCGCCCGGCGGGGTCGGTGACGACGACCGGGTGGCTGGCGACCTGGGCGCCCGCGGCGGTGGCGACGCGGGCCACCAGGGCCGCGAAGCCGGCGCCACCGTCGTGGGAGGCGTGCGCCTCGACGCGGGCGTGTGGTGCGGCGCAGGCCCAGCCGTCGACCACCTCGCGCGCGGCGGCGACGGGCAGACGGTCACCGGAGGCGTCGGCGAGGACGACGACGCGGGGAGCGGGCGGCATACCGGGCACCGACCCTGGCCTCAGGCGTAGACCATCTGCATCGCCTCGCGGACCTCCGAAAGCGTCGCGTCGGCGACCTCGTTGGCGTGCGCGTTGCCGGCGGTGAGCACCCGACGCAGCTCGCCCGGGTCGGCCTCCAGCTCGGCGCGGCGGGCCCGGATCGGCGCGAAGTGCTCGTTGACGGCCTCGGTGACGACCTTCTTGAGGGTGCCGGAGCCGCCGTCACCGATCTCCTGGGCGATGGCGTGCGGGTCGCGGCCGGTGATGAGCGCGGCGAGCAGGACGAGGTTGGAGACCTCCGGACGCCCGACGGGGTCGTAGGTGATGTGCCGGTCGGCGTCGGTCACCGCCTTCTTGATCGCCTTCGCCGTCTCGTCGGCACTCATGCGCAGCTCGATCACGTTACCCCTCGACTTGCTCATCTTCTGCCCGTCGGTGCCGAGGAGGTTGGGCACCTCGGAGAGCAGGGCGTCGGGGGCGGGGAAGACGGGCTGGCTGCCGTCAACGGCCCGGCCGTAGCGCTCGTCGAAGCGGCGGGCGACGACGCGGGTCTGCTCCAGGTGGGGCAGCTGGTCCTTGCCGACCGGCACGACGTTGGCCTTGCAGAAGAGGATGTCGGCGGCCTGGTGCACCGGGTAGGTCAGCATGAGGCCGGTCATGGGGCGGCCGCCGGTGGCGTCCTGCTCGGCCTTGACCGTGGGGTTGCGCCGGAGCTCGCTGTCGGTGACCAGCGACAGGAAGGGCAGCAGCAGCTGGTTAAGCGCCGGCACCTGGGAGTGGGCGAAGATCGTGGTGCGCGAGGGGTCGATGCCGATCGAGAGGTAGTCGGTGAGCAGGGAGTAGACCCGCTCCTGGATCGAGTCGACCGTGTCGCGGTCGGTGATGACCTGGTAGTCGGCGATGAGCACCCAGGTGTCGACGCCCTTGTCCTGCAGGGCGACCCGGTTGCGCAGGCTGCCGAAGTAGTGACCGAGGTGCAGGTGCCCGGTGGGCCGGTCGCCGGTGAGCATGCGATAACGATTCGGACTCGTCTCGAGGTCGGCCGCGATCTGCTCGGAGCGCATGACGCTGCGCTGCAGGGAAGCGTCGGAGGTGGAGTCGGCGAGGTCCTGACCTGCGGTCTCGTTGGCGGCCTCGGGCTGCTGGGTCTGGTCGGTCACGGTGGTCGATCGTATCGCTCGTGGTGCCGGGGTACGACGAGCGCGTTTCCGTCGGCCGCGACCTGCGGAAACCGTGGCGTACTGGCTTGACATACACCCTCGCGTGGGTATTGTTCAACCCGCATGCCCGTGCTGGCGTATTTCTCCGTGTGCGCCAAACGATCAACCATCCTTAGGGGAGACTTCATGAGCACCACCTCCAGCGGCCCGTCCCGCCGCACAATCGTCAAGGGAGCCGCCTGGAGCGTTCCTGTCGTGGCTGTCGGCAGCCAGGCTCGCGCCGATGATGTCGTCTGCTCGCCGAACAACACATCACCCGAGTGCAACCCGATCACCGTTATTCCCCCGGCGGAGGGTCAGGCCTGCAAGTTCTCCGGAGGCAGTTGTGACTCAGGAGAGTTCAAGAAGGCGTACCGCTACACCTTCTGCTTCCAGAACACCTCGGATCAAGAGATCGTGGTCTCGATCGATTCGATCAGTGCCGCAAACCGCACCAACACTCCTCCGACGTACTACCCCACAGTCACGGTTCCGGCTAACACCACAGTCTGCAAGTACATCTTCGTGCTCGGCAGCGGGAATTCTGCTAACGGAATTGCGTGCTTGGACTACAGCTACCAGTACGACAACGGTTCTGGTGAGTTGCAGTCCGTCGACGAGCAGATTTGCACGCTCGAACTCGAACTGCCGCCGTGCGACGACTGCGACATCGAGGTTGGTGGCTAGGGGTTGCCTCAGCCACCGAAGGGGCCCCGACCGGATTCCGGTCGGGGCCTACTTCGTGGGACAACTAGACCAAGGACCCGCGCCCGTGCGGCTCGTCCCAGCCACTGCTGTCCGGCCCCTTCGGCACCACGCCGGTGGGATTGATGTCCCGATGCGTGGCGTAGTAGTGCGCCTTGACGTGCTCGAAGTTCACCGTCGACCCGAAGTCCCAGGTCTGCCACAGGTCGCGGGCGTAGGCCCAGAGCACCGGCATCTCGGTGAGCTTGCTCCGGTTGCACTTGAAGTGCCCGTGGTAGGCCGCGTCGAAGCGCGCCAGCGTCGGCCAGAGCCGCACGTCGGCGAGCGTCAGCTGGTCGCCGACGAGGTAGCGCTGGCCGGCGAGCCGCTCGCTGAGCCAGTCGAGCCGGGAGAAGAGCTGGTCGTAGGCCTCCTCGTAGGCCTCCTGACTGCCGGCGAAGCCGCACCGGTAGACACCGTTGTTGACGTCCTCGTAGACGAGGTCGGAGACCTCCTCGATCTCGTCGCGCAGCGCCTCGGGCCACAGGTCGGGGGCGTCGGCCCGGTGGTGCTCGCCCCACTGGGTCACCAGGTCCTTGACCATCTGGTGGAAGTCGTTGGTGACCACCTGCCCGGTCGTGGTGTCGACGAAGGCGGGCACGGTGACCCCGGACTCGGGGTAGCCACCGGGCCGGGCGTCATAGGCGTCCTTGAGCTTGGGGATGCCGAGCACCGGGTCGACGCCGCCGGGGTCGAGGTCGAAGGTCCACGAGTCCTCGTCGTGGACCGGCCCGCAGACGCCCATGGAGATGACGTCCTCCAGGCCGAGCAGCTTGCGGGTCAAGATCATCCGGTGCGCCCACGGGCAGGCGCGCGACACGATTAGCCGGTAGCGGCCCGGCTCGACCGGGAACCCGTCGCGACCGTCGCGGGTGATCCGCTCGGGGATGTAGCGTGCGCTGCGCTCGTAGCTCCCGTCGCTCACGTATCCCGACGAGCCCCCCGAGTCCGCCCCGTTAGTTGAACCTTCATTCGTCATGACCTCATCATGGCCCTATTCGGCCAGTCGTTCCAGCAGAAGCGCTTCCGCGACGCACACCCGCTCGAACTCCCCCAGGTGCAGGCTCTCGTTGGGGGCGTGCGCGCGGGTGTCCGGATCCTCCACACCCGTCACCAGGATGGCCGCGTCCGGGAAGCGCTCCGCGAAGGCGGCGACGAAGGGGATCGAACCCCCGACTCCGATGTCGACCGCCTCCACCCCGTCCCAGGCGTCGCGGAAGGCCGAGCGGGCGACGTCATACACCGGTCCGTCCGCGTCCGCGGCGAAGCCCCTCCCGTCATCGACCCGCGTCACCGTCACCGCGCACCCCCACGGGGCGTGGTCGAGCAGGTGCCTCTCCAGCGCCTGGTATGCCGTGTCCGGATCCTCCTCGGGGTGGATCCGCATGGAGACCTTCGCCCGCCCCACCGGTGTGAGCAGGTTGGCCGCGGTGTCGACCGACGGCGCGTCGATGCCGATGACCGTGACCGACGGCTTCGTCCACATCCGCGACAGCAGCGAGCCGCTGCCGATCGGCTGCACCCCCTCGGGGAGGCCGGCGTCGGCGCGCAGCTCCTCCTCGGTGAAGGGCAGGTCACTCGCCTCGGAGGTCCGCAGCCCTGCCACTGCCACGTCGCCCACCTCGTCGTGCAGCGTCGCCATGAGGCGGCACAGCGCGGTGAGCCCGTCCGGCACGGCCCCGCCATAGAGCCCGCTGTGCAGCCCGTGCTCCAGCGCCCGCACCTCGACGGTCACGCGCACCATGCCGCGCAACGTGGTCGTGAGGGCCGGCACCCCGATCTTCCAGTTGTGCGAGTCGGCGAGGACGATCGCGTCCGCCCGGAGTGCCGCACCATGCTTGTCCAAGATCGTCGGCAGCGAGTCGGAGCCGACCTCCTCCTCCCCCTCGACGAAGACGGTCACCCCGACCGGCGGACGGCCACCGTGCGCCCGCAGCGCCGCCACGTGCGCCATGACGCCAGCCTTGTCGTCCGCGACACCGCGGGCATACAGCCGATCCCCCACCTGGGTCGGCTCGAAGACCGGGGTGTCCCAGTCGGCGTCGTCCCCGGGCGGCTGCACGTCGTGGTGGGCATAGAGCAGGACCGTCGGTGCTCCCTCGGGCGCCGGGAGGCGGCCGATGACGGCCGGGCGCCCGCCCTCACGCACGATCTCGACCTGCAGCCCCTCGCCGCGCAGCAGGTCGGCGGTCACTGCGGCGCTGTCGTCCACGTGGCGCTGGTCGAACGAGTCGAGGGACACCGACGGGATCCGGGTGAGCGCCTCCAGGTCGGAGCGGACCCCGGGCATCAGGTCACGGACACGGGCGGTGAGCTCGGCGGTGCGGCCGGTGGTGTGGTCCATCCGGCGAAGGCTACCCAGCGGTGCGACCGGGCGCACCCACGGCTCCGAGTAGACTGAGCCGCGTGATTTTCGGGAAGAAGTCGACCGAGCTGACCGAGGCGAACCTCGAGACATCCCAGGAGCCGGTCGACCCTGCCCGCCCCGGCGGCAAGGGACGTCCCACCCCGAAGCGGCGCGACGCCGAGCGCGCCAACCGGCGCCCCCTGGTCGTCGACAAGAAGGCGATGAGCGCCGAGCAGAAGGCGAAGGTCCGCGCCGACCGCGCGAAGGTCCGCGAGGCCATGCTCAACGGCGAGGAGCGCTACCTGCCCGCCCGCGACCGGGGGCCAGAGCGACGCTTCCTGCGCGACGCGGTCGACCGGCGGTGGAACATCGGCGAGATCCTGCTCCCCGCGATGATCGCGGTCCTGGCGGTCTCCCTGCTGCCCTTCGCGTGGGCCCGCGGGGGCACCTTCCTCGTCGCCTACGCGCTCATGCTCTTCGGCATCATCGACTGCTGGCTGCTGTGGCGCCGCACCAAGGCCCGCTTCACGCAGGCCTTCGGCGAGGAGCCGGGCAAGGGATCTGCCTGGTATGTCGTGCTCCGCGCCTTCCAGATGCGTGGCAGCCGCATCCCCCGCCCCGCCGTCTCCCGCGGCGACGAGCTCGTCCGCCGCTGACCTGCCGGACCGGGCCGGGTGCCCTAGGCTCGGGCCCGAGACCGGCTCCACCCGGGGGCCGGGGCGAAGGGAGCACCCGATGATCGACCAGCTGATGCGCGCCATCCCGACCGACCAGATCGCGCAGTCCATCGGCGAGGACCCTGCCGCCACCCGTCAGGCCGTGGAGGCGACCCTTCCCGCGCTGCTCGGCGGGCTCACCGCCAACGCGGAGAGCCGCGACGGCGCCCAGTCCCTGCTCCAGGCCCTCGGCCGGCACGACGACGGTCTGGCCGATGGCGGGGCCACGCTGGACCGGATCGACGTGCAGGACGGCGAGAAGATCGTCGGGCACGTCTTCGGTGGCAACACCGACGACGTCGTCAACCGGCTCGGTGGGATGAGCGGCTCCCAGACGTCGTCGATCGTGCGCAAGCTGCTGCCGATCCTCGCCCCGATCGTGCTGTCCTGGCTGGCCAAGCAGGTCGGTGGGGCGATGCAGGGTGGGGGCGGCGCCGGCGGTGTTCGCCAGCCCGACACGCGTGGCGGAGAGGACAGCGTGCGCCAGCCCGACGGCCCCCTGGGCCAGGGGCGCAGCGAGCAGATCGAGAGCGACGCCCGGGACCGCGCCCCGCAGCAGCAGGGTGGCACCGACCTCACCTCGGTGCTCCAGGACGTGCTCGGCTCGGCGCTGGGCGGCGCCACCGGGCAGCAGGGCCGCTCCTCCAGCGGCAGCATCCTCACCGACGTCCTCGGGAGCATCCTCAGCGGTCGACGCTGACGCGCCCGCGCCCCCCGCGGCACCAGGAGCGCTCCGGTTCTCCGCCGCCACAGGATCGCTCCGGCCCATAACGCGACCGGAGCGGCCCACACTTGTATGCTGGCAGCGCCGCCGACCCTGGGCGGCTCTTTCGTTGCACACCCGTGAGGAGCCCAGCGCCCGATGACTTCCACCCTGGTCCTTGGCGGCACCCGCAGCGGGAAGTCGCGGCACGCGGAGTCGCTGCTGCGAGAGCACGACCAGGTCACCTTCGTCGCCACGCGCTACCGACCGCTGCACACCGACGACCCCGACATGACGGCCCGCATCCAGCGGCATCGCTCCCGCCGCCCCGCGTCCTGGACCACCGTGGAGAGCCGGGACCTCACCAAGGCGCTGCTGGGCTCCCGGCACCCCGTACTGGTCGACAGCGTCGCGGACTGGCTGTGGGGTCAGCTGGACGAGAACGACCTGTGGGAGGACCCGCAGCGGGCCATGGACCACATCGAGGACCTGCTCGACGAGCTCACCGTGGCCATCCGGGCGCTTCCCTTCGACACCGTCATCGTCACCCAGGAGCCCACCTGGGACGCCGCCCCGGGGGCACCGAAGGATCGACTGGTCGTCGAGCTCCTCGCTCACGCCAACCAGCGGTTGTCGGCGACCTGCCAGCGGGTGCACGCCGTGATCGTCGGCCGGGTCATCGACCTCTCCGACGCGCCGCTGGTCGCCCGCTGATCAGCCGGCGGCGCCGCCCTGCACGAAGGGCGGCTTGCTGACCTTCACCTCGACCTGGCGTCCACGGACGTCGACCACGAGCGGCGTGCCCTCGTCGATGCCGCGGTCCAGGAGCGCCAGGGCGATGCCCTGCTTGAGCGTCGGGCTGAAGGTCCCGGAGGTGACGACCCCGACCCCCTGGCCCTCGACGTCCTGGACCTGGCACCCGGCGCGTGGGATGCCACGACCGGTCACGAGCAGCCCGCGGGACAGGCGAGACTCCTTGGCCTCCTTCTGGGCCACCAGCGCGTCCTTGCCCCAGAAGGTGTCCTTGCCCCAGCCGACCGCCCACCCGGTGCGCCCCATGACCGGCGTGATCTCCTCGGAGAGCTCGTTGCCGTGGAGGGCATAGCCCATCTCGGTGCGCAGCGTGTCGCGCGCCCCGAGTCCGCACGGCAGGCCCCCGAGCGGCTCCATGGCCGCGATGATGTCGTCCCACAGCGCCGGCACGTCGCCGCTGCGGCAGACGAGCTCGTAGCCGCGCTCGCCGGTGTAGCCGGTGCGGCAGACCGTCACCGGGACACCCTGCCGGTCCGCCTCGACGAAGCTCATGTAGTCGTGACCCGTCGGCAGACCCAGGGTCTGCATCGCCTCGTCCACCGCCGGCCCCTGCAGCGCGAGGATGGCGTAGTCCTCGTGCTGGTTCTCGACCGTCACGCCCTCCGGTGCCGCCTCCTGGAGCAGCCGCACCACCTCGCCCGTGTTGGCCGCGTTGGGGATGAGGAAGACCTCGTCGTCGCTGCGCAGATAGGCGATGAGGTCGTCGACGACCCCGCCGTCCTCCCGGCAGCACAGGGTGTACTGCGCCTTGCCCGGCTCGATCCGGTTCAGATCGTTCGCGAGGCAGGAGTTGAGGAAGTCCTTGGCTCCGGAGCCGGTGACGAGGGCGTTGCCCAGGTGTGACACGTCGAACACCCCCACCCGTTCGCGGACGGCGGTGTGCTCGGCGACGACACCGCCGCCGGGATACTCGATCGGCATGGACCAGCCACTGAAGTCGGCCATCTTCGCACCGAGTGCGACATGCCGGTCGTGCAGCGGGGACGTCTTCGTCGCGGGGTCGCTCATGGCCGGTCAGCCTAGTCCCCGACCGGTGGCCTAGTCTCGGGACCCATACCTGTCCCCGAGGACGCAGACAAGGACGTGCCATGCCGCAGCGCACCACCGTGACCTTCACCGACACCGCACCCGGCGGGATCGAGGCGGACGCCTTGGTCCTCGGCGCCCGTAAGCAGGGCGGAGGCGCGGACCTGCTCGACGGGCACGGGCTCGACGAGACCGCCGCCGCTGCCGTCACCGATGCTCTGGCGGCGCTGGGCGCCGAGGGCGGTGCCGACGAGGTCACCCGGCTCGCCGGGGTCGACGGCGTGAGCGCCCCCCTCGTGCTCGTGGTCGGAGTGACCTCCTCCGGGCCGGCACCGCGCACGGAGCAGCTGCGCCGCGCTGCGGGGGTGGCAGCCCGCTCGCTCGCCGGCCGCTCCTCCGCCGTGCTCGCGCTCGGTCAGAGCGGGCCCGACGAGGCGCGCGCCGTCGCCGAGGGCGCGGCGCTGGGTGCCTACACGTATGCCGAGCACCACGGCGTCGGCAAGGCCGAGTCCGCCAAGCCCGGCCTGGCGTCGGTCACGGTCACCGGTCTCGCGGGCGACGAGGCCGAGGCCGCGGCCGCCGAGGTGGACGCCCTCGTCACGGCTGTCTGCTACGCCCGGGACCTCGTCAACACCCCGCCCAACGTGCTCTATCCGGAGAGCTTCGCCGCGTCCGTGACCGAGCAGGCCGCCGAGACCGCCGTCGAGGTCGAGGTCTGGGACCCGGAGACGCTGGCTGCCGAGGGCTGCGGCGGGATCCTCGGCGTCGGGCAGGGCTCCGGCCGCGGACCGCGCCTGGTCACGCTGCGCTACTCCCCCGAGGGCGCCCAGCGCCACATCGGCCTGGTCGGCAAGGGCATCACCTTCGACTCCGGCGGTCTGTGCCTCAAGCCGGGCGCGTCGATGGTGACGATGAAGATGGACATGGGCGGTGCCGCGGCCTGCGCCGCGGCGACCCTCGCCATCGCCGAGCTGGGACTCCCGGTCCAGGTGACGGCATACCTCTGTCTGGCGGAGAACATGACCGGGGACCTGGCGCAGCGTCCCGGCGACGTCGTCACGATGCGCGGCGGGCGCACCGTCGAGATCATCAACACCGACGCCGAAGGACGCCTCGTCATGGCAGACGGTCTGGCGCTGGCGACCGAGCAGCAGCCGGACGTCATCGTCGACGTCGCCACCCTCACCGGGGCCTGCATCATCGCCCTCGGCGAGCGCACGATCGGCGTCATGGGTAACGACGACGAGCTGCGCGACACCGTGGTGCGGCTCGGCACCGAGGCGGGCGACACGGCCTGGGCGTTGCCCATGCCGGAGGAGATCCGCCCCACCCTGGACACACCGGTTGCCGACCTCAAGCACACCGGCGAGCGCTCGGCCGGGGCCATGGTCGCGGCGACCTTCCTGCAGGAGTTCGTGGGCACCCGTGGCGAGGGCGAGGAGGCCGCCCGGATCCCGTGGGCCCACCTGGACATCGCCGGACCGGCCTACAACGAGAAGTCAGCCTGGGGCTACTACCCCAAGGGCGGCACCGGGGCCGGGGTCCGCTCCCTGGTCGCCCTGGCGCGGTCCTACGCCTGAGCCACCGCCTCCCAGACGCGCCGAGGGGCACCTCCGAGCCGGAAGTGCCCCTCGCGTCCGTCCGTCGGGCGGACGTCAGCCGCTCTTGCGGCGGAACATCTGCTGACTCCCCGAGGTCTTGGCGTCGCGGGCCTCCGCGACCTTGCCGTGCTCGGAGTGGTCCGAGACGTCCGTCCCTCCGTGGGCCTGCTTCTTCTCCAGCGCCTCACGGAACTTGGCCTTGACGTCGTCCGACACCGGCTTGTCGTTCATCGGCCACCTCCTTGTCTGTCGGGGACATGTGCCCCCACCCTCACACGCCACGCTGCCCGCCTGCCACCACATTTCGGCTCGGGTGGCAGGATGACGACCATGGCCGACGACCAGCGGACGAGCTGCTGATCGAGGGGCGGCCGTGCCCCCGCCGGACGCGGTGGCACCACGCCTGACCCAGCGGCAGGATCACCCGTAGACTGCAAAGCCCCGGACGAGGAGAGTCACAGACATGTCGGAACGCGTATCGATGCCCGCCCTCGGTGAGTCCGTCACCGAAGGAACCGTCACCCAGTGGTTGAAGAGCGTCGGCGACAGCGTCGAGGTCGACGAGCCGCTGCTCGAGGTGTCGACGGACAAGGTCGACACCGAGATCCCCTCCCCGGTGGCGGGCACGCTCCAGGAGATCCTCGCCGAGGAGGACGAGACCGTCGAGGTGGGTGCCGACCTGTGCGTCATCGGCGACGGTGACGGGGGCGGCTCCGAGGAGAGCTCGGGTGATGAGGAGCCGGCGCAGGACGGGGCCGAGGAGTCCGGGGGCGATGACGCGGGCTCCGACGACTCCGAGGACGACTCCGAGGAGAGCGAGGCGGCGCAGTCCTCCGGCGACGAGAGCTCGTCCGCTGACTCCGACAGCGGGCAGAGCTCGGGCGAATCGTCGGGTGGCGGATCCGGCGACGGGGAGACCGTGACGATGCCGGCGCTGGGCGAGTCGGTCACGGAGGGCACCGTGACCCGGTGGCTGAAGTCCGAGGGCGATGAGGTCGAGGTCGACGAGCCGCTGCTCGAGGTCTCGACCGACAAGGTCGACACCGAGATCCCCTCCCCGGCCGCTGGCGTGCTCACCAAGATCATCGCGGGCGAGGACGAGACCGTCGAGGTCGGCGGCGAGCTGGCCGTCATCGGCGGCAGCGGGGACGGGGGCTCCGGCGGCGGGTCCGCCGACCGGCCCCAGGCCGAGGAGTCGCAGGACTCCGCAGAGTCGGACTCCTCGGACGAGGCTGCCTCGAGTGGCGAGGCCGACACGGCGGACGACGAGGACCTCGGCGACGAGCAGCGCAAGCGGGAGCAGGCCGAGCAGGAGTCGGCGGAGAAGGGCTCGGGCGCCTCGGGCGACGAGGCCGACGACCAGGGCGTGGCCGTCGGTGTGGGCACCGGGGCCGAGAAGGGCACCACCTCGCACAAGGACGCCGATGGTGACGGCACGCCCGACGCCCAGCAGCAGCCGCAGTCGAGCGCGCCCTCCGGGCAGGACGTCAGCGCCTACGTCACCCCTCTGGTCCGCAAGCTCGCGGCGCAGCACGGCGTCGACCTCGCCTCGCTCGAGGGCACCGGGGTCGGCGGCCGCATCCGCAAGCAGGACGTCCTCGACGCCGCGAAGGCCGCCGAGGCGGATGACACCCCGGCGCAGCCGGCCGACGAGCCCGCCTCCGCGCCTGCGGAGTCCGGTGGCGGGGCGCCCGCCTCCGGCGCGAGCGCCGAGAGCGAGGCCAAGCGCGGCACGACCGAGAAGATGTCGCGGTTGCGCAAGGTCATCGCGACGCGGATGGTCGAGTCGCTGCAGACCAGCGCTCAGCTCACGACCGTCATCGAGGTCGACGTCACCAAGATCTCCCGGCTGCGCAAGCGGGTCAAGGACGAGTTCCTGCAGCGTGAGGGCACCAAGCTGTCGTTCATGCCGTTCTTCGCGATGGCGGCGATCGAGGCGCTCAAGGAGCACCCGATCGTCAACGCCAGCGTCGAGGACGACACGATCGTCTACCACGCGGCCGAGCACCTGGGCGTCGCCGTCGACACCCCGCGCGGTCTGCTGGTGCCCGTCATCAAGGACGCCGGGGACCTCAACATCGCCGGGCTGGCCCGCAAGATCGCCGACCTGGCGGCACGGACCCGCGACAACAAGGTGACTCCGGACGAGCTGTCGGGCGGCACCTTCACGCTGACCAACACGGGGTCGCGCGGAGCGCTCTTCGACACGCCGATCATCAACCAGCCCAACGTGGGCATCCTCGGCACCGGCGCGGTCGTCAAGCGACCGGTCGTCGTGGCC
The DNA here is from genome assembly GCF_059025165.1 of Serinicoccus sp. JS2-9. Lineage (NCBI taxonomy): Bacteria > Bacillati > Actinomycetota > Actinomycetes > Micrococcales > Ornithinimicrobiaceae > Serinicoccus > Serinicoccus sp. JS2-9. Next base: position 2,114,338 of record NZ_CM180091.1, on the reverse strand, counting down.
GACGAGGACGGGATGGAGACCATCGCGATCCGCGACATGGTCTACCTGGCGATCAGCTACGACCACCGGGTCGTCGACGGTGCCGACGCCGCGCGCTTCCTCGCGACGATGAAGCAGCGGCTCGAGGACGGCAACTTCGAGGTCTGAGGACGATGAGCGGACACGACGACCCCACCGGCCCCCGCCGGGTCGCTATCACCGGCGCGAGCGGGTTGATCGGCTCCGCCCTCTCCGAGGCGCTGCGCGGGCGCGGCGACCAGGTGACCCACCTGGTGCGCCGCGCCCCGCGGCATACCGGAGAGCTTCCGGACGGCGTGACGGAGGTGCGCTGGTCACCGGTCGACGACCTCGACCCTGACGTGCTCGCCGACGTCGACGGTGTCGTGCACCTGGCCGGTGCCGGGATCGGCGACAAGCGGTGGACCGCCAGTCGCAAGCAGGAGCTGGTGTCGTCGCGGCTGGACGGCACCGGCACGATCGCCCGGGCCCTCGCGGCGCTGGGCGAGGACGCCCCGCGACTGGTGTCCGGGTCGGCCATCGGCTACTACGGCGACCGCGGTGACGAGATCCTCACCGAGGAGAGCGCGCCGGGAGAGGGCTTCCTGGCCCGGCTGTGCCAGGAGTGGGAGCAGAGCACCGCCCCTGCTGAGGAAGCGGGGACCTCCGTCGCCCACGTGCGCACGGGGATCGTCCTCGCCCCCGGTGGTGGCGCCCTCGGGCGGCTGCTGCCGCTCGCCCGGCTGGGCCTGGCCGGCCCGTTGGCCGGGGGTGACGCCGTCTGGGCGTGGATCACGCTGCACGACCACGTGCGATCCCTCATATTCCTCCTGGAGCACCCCGAGCTCACCGGTCCGGCCAACCTCACCGGGCCGCACCCGGCGACCCAGATCGAGGTGACCCGCGCGCTGGCGGGCCAGCTGGGTCGGCCCGCATTCGTGCCCGCGCCGGAGCTGGCCCTGCGGCTCGTGCTCGGCGAGATGGCCAGCGAGATCCTCGCGTCGGCGCACGTGCTGCCCACCGTGCTCACCGGCGCCGGCTTCTCCTTCGACCACGCCGAGCTCACGGATGCCGCACGGTGGGTCGTCGATCAGGCCGACGCGGCCTGACGACCCTCCACGCGCGACGCCCGGCGTATGTAGGGCAACCACGCGCGACGCCCGGTCGGGTCTGGGGCAACCACGAGCGGTGCCCGGTGGAAGGGCTATCCCCAGGCGGAGAGCAGCCAGCCGTCGTCGGAGCGGGCGAGCTCGAGCCGGACGCGGTCGGTGTGCGCCGGCTGCTCCAGCACCACCTCTCCCCCGCGGCTGACGTCCACCGGCGACCGCTCGATCACCGCCTCCACCTCCAGCGCGTCCCGGTGCTCCTGCAGCACCTCCAGCTCGACCAGGTCGAAGGTGACCTCGCCGTAGGTCGTTCCCGTCGCAGCGGCAGCCTCCAGCTGGGCTGTCTCGCTCGACTCGGCCTCCGAGCCGGCAGCCACCACCCCCTCGAGCAGCGTGGGGTCGGAGGCTCGCCAGGCGGCCGCGCGACGGTCGAGCAGCGCCTGCACCTGAACTCCCAGCACCGTGTCGTCGCCGTCGCTCGCGGATGCGTCAGGGGTCTGTGCCGCCGCCACGTCCGAGGAGGACGCGGAGGTGAGGTCCTGCTCTGCCTCGCCGCCCGTCGCCCCCGCCGCGTCGCGCGACCCCTCGGCGTCATCCGCCCCGGCGTCAGGCTCGACGACCGACGGGGCGGTCCGTGCAGGAGGGGCAGGGGCGGGGTCGGCCGTGGGCCACAGCACGACCGCCAGCATGGTGACCGCAGCGAGCGCCATCGCCCCGGTCACCCCACGTACGACGAGGGGCCGCCCGACCTCGGCCTCGCCGCCCTCGGCCCTCTCCGTGGCCGCGCGGCCGTCTCGCGCTGTCGATGAGGCCTCTCCCCGCCGCGCCCGGTGGGCACCCCGAGGGCGCCTCTCCCGAGCCCGCTCCTCCTGGGGCACGGGATCGCGGCGAGAGCGCTGCCACCACCTGCGTCGCGGCGGCTGCTCCGCGTCGTCGGACAGCGCGACCTGGCGCAGGCGCTGGGTGACGCCGTGGGCCGGGTCGGCGTCGGGCGCCACCTCCACCGGCTCGGGCGCCGCCACCTCCAGCAGGGCGGCACCGACCTCGTCGACGTCCGGGCGGTCCTCCGGCTGGGGTGCCACGCAGCGCTGCACCAGGTCCACCACCACCGGTGACAGGTCGGGGGCCACCTCGGCCAGCGGCCGCCGGTCGAAGCCGGGCCCCGGATGCGCACCGACGAGGCAGAGCCAGGCCAGCGCCCCGACCTGGTAGACGTCGGACTCCCGGGTCGCGGGAAAGCCCTCGACCACCTCCGGTGCGACCATGCCGTCGGCGGCCCCGGTGCCGACGCCGCGCAGCGCCTCCTCGCCGACCACCCGGGCCGCGCCGAGATCGGCGAGCAACGGCATACCGTCGCTGCGGAAGACGATGTTGCCGGTCGACAGGTCGCCGTGGACCACACCGCACCGGTGCAGCTCGGCCAGCGCGGACGCGACCGGGTGCAGCACCGTGACGACCTCGCCCGGCGACAGCAGGTGCCGGTGGGCCAGCACCTGGGCCAGCGAGCCACCGGCTGCGAGCTGGGTGACCAGCGCGACCTGCCGGGCGCGACCGTGCTCGGGGTCGGGCAGCGGCAGCACGTCGTAGAGGTGCACCACGTGCGGATGCCGCACGCCGGCCAGCAGACCCGCCTCCGCGAGGGCTGCCTCGACGTCGCCGCGTGCCGGATGCACGACCTTGAGCGCGACCGCCAGCCCGTCCGCGCGTCGTCGGGCCCGCCAGACCTCGGCGCTGCCGCCGACGCCCAACGGGCCGAGGATGTCGTATCCGGGCAGCTCGGGAGCGTCCATGCGGCCAGCCTCCCGCGATCCGGCGTCGGCCCGCAGAAGTTGTCCACAGGTCACCCAGGGGCGGCGACTACAGTGTCTCCATGCGCTTCGAGCACCTCGGCCTCGCCCCCGACACGGTCGACTACCTGCGGGCGTGGGAGCACCAACGCGACGTCCATGCCCGGGTCGTGGCCGGCGAGTTGCCGGACACGGTCCTGCTGCTCGAGCACACCGCGGTCTACACCGCGGGCAAGCGCACCGAGGCGCACGAGCGGCCGCTGGACGGCACACCGGTCATCGACGTGGATCGCGGCGGCAAGATCACCTGGCACGGGCCGGGGCAGCTCGTGGGCTACCCGATCGTGCGGCTGCCCTCCCCCGTCGACGTCGTGGCTCACGTGCGGCGTCTGGAGGACGTCATGATGGGGGTATGCCGTGACCTCGGGGTCGACACCGTCCGGGTCGAGGGGCGCTCGGGGGTGTGGCTGCCGGCCGACGACCGTCGCCCGGAGCGCAAGATCGGCGCCATCGGGATCCGAGTCAGCCAGGACGTGACGATGCACGGCTTCGCCCTCAACTGCGACTGCGACCTCGGGTGGGCGGACGCGATCATCCCCTGTGGCATCGCGGACGCCGGGGTGACCTCGCTGTCCGCGGAGCTGGGCCGCGACGTCACGGTCGCCGAGGCGCTCCCGCTCGCGACGGCATACCTGGAGCAGCTCCTGGCGCCCGCGGCGGCGCGCTGAGGCCCACCCGCACACCGACGATCTCGGGACACGCTGCAACACTTCCGCTGCTCGCGACATAGCCACGCTTGACTGGTCCCTGCGACAGGGGCCGCCCACCGGAGGTCGGCAGACAGGAGCAGGATGAGCGACCAGGTCGTCGCTGACGAGGGGCTGGCCGTCAGCACGCGTGGACTCCGCAAGACCTACCGCACCGTCCGCGGCCGCCGCGTGGCGGTGCACGGGCTGGACCTGGACGTGCCCGCAGGAGGGGTCCACGGTTTTCTGGGCCCCAACGGGTCGGGCAAGACCACGACGATCCGCATGCTGCTCGGGCTCATCCGCGCCGACGCCGGCACGATGCAGATCTTCGGCACGCCGGTGCCGGGGCGGCTCCCCCAGGTGGTCGACCGGGTGGGCGCGATCGTCGAGTCGCCGAAGTTCTTCCCCTCCTTCACCGGCGAGCGCAACCTCGTGCTGCTCGCCGAGGCGATCGGCACCCCACGCTCGCGCGTCGGCGAGGTCCTCGAGGAGGTCGGGCTCGGCACGCGGGGCAAGGACACCTTCCGGTCCTACTCGCTCGGGATGAAGCAGCGTCTGGCGATCGCCGCCACCCTCCTGAAGTCGCCCGACCTGCTCATCTTCGACGAGCCCACGAACGGCCTGGACCCGGCCGGCATCCACGAGATCCGACGCACGATGCGGCGCCTCGCCGACGACGGACGGACCGTCCTCATGAGCAGCCACATCCTGTCCGAGGTCGAGCAGATCGCGGACACCGTCTCGATCATCGGTCGCGGGCGGGTGCTGGCCCACGGATCGGTGGCGGCCCTCATCGGCGCCGGCGGCGAGACCGTCGAGGTCGGCGTCGCGCACCCTGGCGCCGCGGCCCGGGTCCTGCGCGAGGAAGGGTTCACCGTCGACTGGATGGCCCGGCCCCAGGGCACCGACGCCGCCGACGCCCTGCAGGAGGCCGACGCCGCCGAGCAGTCGGGGCTGCTCACGGTGACGGGCGCCGAGCCGGCCGAGATCACCCGGCTCCTGGCCGGGCATGGACTGTGGGTCGAGCGTCTGGTGCCCAGCCGACGAGGGCTGGAGCAGATCTTCCTCGAGCTCACCCAGGACGACGCCCTGCCGAGCCAGATCGGGCCGCTGCCCGGTGATGCGGCATGATGCGCCTGCTCCGGGTCGAGCTGCAGCGCCTGCGCTCGCGGCGGGTCCTCCTGCTCGCCCTCATCGGTGCGGCCCTCATCAGCCTGGCCGCCGTGTGGTTCGTCAACCAGCAGGCGGCCCAGCTGGAGCGGGCCCGCGCCGGTGCCGACGCGATCTTCAACGAGCAGGTCCGCTACTGGGAGGAGAACGGCGAGGCCGACCTGGCCATGTGCCTGCAGGACGAGGAGGCGGAGCGCCGGCGCACCGGGGAGGAGATCGACTTCGGCTGCGAATACATGGAGGAGCCCACGCCGGAGAACTTCTACGGCGTGCTGCCCTCGCTCCAGGCGCAGTACGAGCAGCTCCTCGAGGTCATCGCCGTCCCCCTGCTGCTGGTCGTGCTCGTCCTCGGGTCGACCCACGTGGCGGCGGAGTTCAGCCACCGCACGATGGGCTCCTGGCTCACCTTCGTGCCGCGGCGGCTCCAGGTGTATGCCTCGAAGGTCCTCTCGGCCGGTCTGGCCGCGCTCCCGATCGTGGCCCTCGGCGTCACGCTCGTGCTCATCGGGGTGCCGGCGGTCTTCCGCTGGCACGGCATCGACGACAACGTCAGCGACATCGGCTGGGGCGCGATCGTCTGGACGGCGGTGCGCGTGCTGCTGCTCGGGGGCGTCGCCGGAGTCTTCGGCGCCGCACTGGGCTTCCTCGTGCGGCACAGCGCCGCCGTCGTCGGCCTCGTCCTGGCCTACGCCGTCACGATCGAGGGCATGGCCGCAGGCCTGCTGCCGACCTTCTCCCGATGGACTCTCGGCCGCAACGTCATGGCCGTGGTCGGCGACGGCACCGAGTGGACCACCTGGGTGTGCCCGCCCAACGGAGAGTGTCGCGATGTGCAGCAGTCGCTCAGCTTCGAGGACGGGCTGCTCACCCTGAGCGTCATCGTCGGCATCTTCGTCATCCTCGCGCTGTGGCGGTTCGTGCGTTCCGACGTCGACTGACCGCCGGGCACCAAAGCGCGACGCCTCAGGCCTGAACGGGCCGCGGTCCGCGCGACCGGGGCACGGGCATACCCTGAGGGTGTGCAGCGTTGCCCCACCAGGCAACCAACCGATCAAGAGGGAGCACCAGTGACCGTCGCACCCGAGGGACGCCGTCTGCTGCGCGTCGAGGCGCGCAACGCCGAGACCCCCATCGAGCGCAAGCCGTCGTGGATCCGGACCACCGCGAAGATGGGGCCGGAGTATCAGGAGCTGCACTCGATGGTCAAGAGCGGCGGCCTGCACACGGTGTGCCAGGAGGCCGGCTGCCCCAACATCTTCGAGTGCTGGGAGGACCGCGAGGCGACCTTCCTCATCGGCGGTGACATCTGCACCCGCCGCTGCGACTTCTGCGACATCTCCACCGGTCGGCCGCTGCCGCTCGACCTGGAGGAGCCGCGCAAGGTCGCCGAGTCGATCCGCACCATGGAGCTGCGCTACGCCACCATCACCGGCGTCGCCCGCGACGACCAGAAGGACGGCGCCGCCTGGCTGTATGCCGAGGTGATCCGCAAGGTGCACGAGCTCAACCCGACCACCGGCGTGGAGATCCTGCCCCCGGACTTCGGCGCGGTGCCCGAGCTGGTGCAGCAGGTGTTCGACGCCCGCCCCGAGGTCTTCGCGCACAACCTGGAGACCGTCCCGCGCATCTTCAAGAAGATCCGTCCTGCCTTCACCTACGACAAGTCGCTGCGTGTCCTGTCGATGGCGCGCGACAACGAGCTGGTCACCAAGTCCAACCTCATCCTCGGCATGGGTGAGACGGAGGAGGAGATCGACCAGGCGATGCGGGACCTGCACGACGCCGGCTGCGACATCCTCACGATCACGCAGTATCTCCGGCCCTCCAAGCTGCACCACCCCATCGATCGGTGGGTCAAGCCGCAGGAGTTCGTGCACTGGTCCGACCGCGCCGAGGAGATCGGCTTCAAGGGAGTCATGGCCGGCCCGTTGGTGCGGAGTTCCTACCGCGCGGGCAAGCTCTACGCCCAGGCGATGCGCCGCTGGGGTCGGGAGGTGCCCGAGCACCTGTCCCACCTGCGGCAGCAGGCCGAGGCCGACGTCCCGGCGCGGCAGGAGGCGGCCTCGCTCGTCGCCGCGGCGGAGCAGAAGCTGGCCACCGCCCGCGTATCCTGATCGCCATGTCGAGCACCACCACCGCGCCCGAGCCGAAGAAGCGTCGCTTCGGCCGCAACCGCAAGCCGAAGGATCCGAACAACCCCGGGCGGATCGCCCAGGTGCGCCAGGTCTTCTCCATGACCCGCAAGGCCGACCCGGCCGCGGTGTGGTGGATGGCCCTGGCCGCGCTCGCGGTGCTCGTGGCGGCCGTGCTCGTGGGCCTGTGGCTGGACCAGGTGGTCTACTGCCTCATCATCGGCGTGCCGCTGGCGCTCCTGGCGGCGGTCATCATCCTGGGCCGGCGGGCCGAGCGAGCCGCCTTCTCCCAGATCGAGGGACAGCCCGGTGCCTCTGCGGCGATCCTGCAGCAGCTGCGCCGCGGGTGGTACTACGACCAGGAGCCGGTCGCGGCCGAGTCCGGTGGTCAGGTGCGGGGTATGCGGGACCTGCACAACGCGGCGATGGTCTTCCGGGCCGTTGGTCGGCCCGGTGTCGTGCTCATCGCCGAAGGACCGAGGGGCTCGGCCCAGCGGCTGGCCAAGGCGGAGTCGCGCAAGGTCGGCCGGGTCGTCGGCGAGGAGGTCCCGGTGCACACCATCGTCGTGGGCAAGGGCGAGGGTCAGACGCAGCTCAGCCAGGTGGTCAAGACGATCCGGAAGTATCCCAAGGCGCTGAGCAACGACGAGGCGCTCGTCGTGCAGCAGCGGATGAAGGCGCTCGGCAGCCGCAACAAGCCCGCGATCCCGGCGGGCATGGACCCCACGCGGCCGCCGCGTGCGAGCCGCCGCGCGCTTCGCGGGCGCTGACGCACGAGCGCACGGTCCCACCGGCACGCAGTGCCGCCCACGCGGCGCGCGAGGAGGAAGCGGCCAGAAAGGAACGGGCGCTGACGCACGAGCGCACGGTCCCACCGGCACGTAGTGCCGCCCGCACCGGGCGCGAGCAGGAAGCGGCCAGAAAGGAACGGGCGCTGACGAACGAGCGCACGCACAGGCATACCGGGGTGTAACACGGGCGTAACACCCGAGTGACCCTGCGGAAACCGCGTCTTTGTAGGTTGGTGGCTACCGGACCCCGAAACCCCGAGTCATCGCCTGGTCCGCGACAGGAGGAACTGGAATGTTCAGCAATGCCGACGAGGTGCTCGCCTTCATCAAGGATGAGGACGTCAAGTTCATCGATATCAGGTTCTGTGACCTGCCCGGTGTCATGCAGCACTTCAACGTCCCGGCGGAGTCGTTCGACCAGGATGCCTTCGACACCGGCCAGATGTTCGACGGGTCCTCGATCCGAGGCTTCAAGTCGATCCACGAGTCCGACATGAAGCTCATCCCGGACCCGCAGACGGCATACCTGGACCCCTTCCGCGCCGAGAAGACGCTCATCATGAACTTCTCGATCGTGGACCCCTTCACCGACGAGCCCTACGAGCGCGACCCGCGACAGATCGCGCGGCGCGCCGAGGAGCACCTGCGGTCCACGGGCATCGCGGACACCGCCTACTTCGGTGCGGAGGCGGAGTTCTACGTCTTCGACGACGTGCGGTTCGCGACCGGCCCGAGCGGTGGCTACTACCACATCGACTCCATCGAGGCGGCGTGGAACACCGGGCGCTCCGAGGAGGGCGGCAACCGCGGTTACAAGCCTCGGTTCAAGGGCGGGTACTTCCCGGTGCCTCCCGTCGACCACTTCGCCGACATCCGGGACAGGATGGTGCTGGACCTCGCGCAGGTCGGGCTGGACGTGGAGCGGGCGCACCACGAGGTGGGCACCGCCGGCCAGCAGGAGATCAACTACAAGTTCAACACACTGCTCCACTCCGGCGACGACCTGATGAAGTTCAAGTACGTCATCAAGAACGCCGCCTGGGCCGCGGGGAAGACCGCGACCTTCATGCCCAAGCCGCTCTTCGGCGACAACGGTTCGGGGATGCACACGCACCAGAGCCTCTGGAAGGACGGCGAGCCGCTCTTCTACGACGAGAACGGGTACGGCGGCCTGTCCGACATCGCCCGGTGGTACATCGGTGGTCTGCTGGCCCACGGCCCCGCGCTGCTGGCCTTCACCAACCCGTCGCTGAACTCCTACCACCGCCTGGTCCCCGGCTTCGAGGCGCCGATCAACCTGGTCTACTCCGCCCGCAACCGCTCGGCCTGCGTGCGCATCCCGATCACCGGGGCCTCGGCGAAGGCCAAGCGTGTGGAGTACCGAGTGCCGGACCCGTCGGCGAACCCCTACCTGTGCTTCTCGGCGCAGCTCATGGCCGGCCTGGACGGCATCAAGAACCGGATCGAGCCGCCGGAGCCGGTGGACAAGGACCTCTACGAGCTGCCGCCGGAGGAGATGGCCGACATCGCCCAGCTCCCGACCTCGCTGCCTGAGGTGCTGGAGGCGCTCGAGGACGACCACGCCTTCCTCACCGAGGGCGAGGTCTTCACCGAGGACCTGCTCGGCGCCTGGGTCGACTACAAGCGGGCCCACGAGATCCAGCCGGTGCGCCTGCGGCCGCACCCGCACGAGTTCGAGCTGTACTTCGACATCTGATCGAAGAGAGGCCCTGACCAGCACAAACGCTGGTCAGGGCCTTTATGTTTCCACGAAAGTGTCCGCGCGAGCAGATTGGGTCGTCGATATCGGCCCGGGTGCGGGCGAGGTCGGAGGTCGAGTGCTTCACAGCGGCCCTGTCGCGGGCTGGAGGACGTGACTGAGTCGGTCACCAGCGCCTACCTGTTCGGTCGCGCTGAGCGGCTCGTGCACGATGCGCGGGCCCCGCAGGGCTGGCTGCGACTGACCGGCGTACATCGCCACAACCTGCGCGACCTGTCTGTCGATATCCCGCTGTGCGTGCTGAGCGCCGTCACCGGGGTGTCCGGGTCCGGCAAGTCGACCCTGGTCACCCAAGTCCTGGCCGAGGACCCGACTGCTCGTGAGTCGTTCGACCGACTGGTATTGGTCGATCAGCGCCCGATCGGCCGGACGCCGCGGTCCAACCTCGCGACGTACACAGGGATGTTCGATGCCGTGCGGAAGGTGTACGCCGCCACGGACGCGGCCCGGGCCCGCGGTTACGGCGCCGGCCGCTTCTCCTTCAACGTCGCCGGGGGCCACTGCGAGACCTGTCAGGGCGAGGGATTCGTCTCCGTCGAGCTACTGTTTCTGCCTGGCACCTACGCTCCTGCCCAACGTGCCACGGCGATCGCTACAACCCCGAGACGCTCCAGATCACCTACCGCGGCAAGAGCATCGCGGAGGTCCTCGACCTGTCCGTCGACGACGCCGCCACGTTCCTGGCCGACGTACCGGCCGCCGCACGCAGCCTCCAGACGCTTCGCGAGGTGGGTCTGGGCTACCTGCGACTTGGACAGCCGGCGACCGAGCTCAGCGGCGGGGAGGCACAGCGCATCAAGCTCGCCACCGAGCTCCAGCGCGCTCACCGCGGACTGGGTCATCGATCTCGGTCCGGGCGGAGGAGATGCCGGCGGTCGGGTTGTCGCGACCGGCATGCCGGCCGACATCGCGAGGGCCGAGGGCAGCGCGACCGCTCCCTACCTCTCGCGGCGGCTCGAGCGGACATGAGCTGGGTGCGGGCGGCCGGTGTGCCGTCAGGCTGCCGCGCGGGCGCGAAGGCATCACGCCAAGAAGAATCCGTACACGTCATGAAAGATGAAGGCATGACTGTGTATCTCGCGTGGACCTCGGAGGAGCTGCCTGACCTGGAGGGGCCGTGGCACGAGGCTCGGCTTGTGGCGCCTGGGCTGGTCGCCGTGGACAGCACCGAATCGCTGTCAGCGGTCTATCACGCCATCAAGTGGTCCCTGGAGGGTGAGGCTTCGCTGATCGTGGTCCCCGTGCACCAGACGCCCAAGTCGCGGGGCATGGCTGCTGGCACCACTAGGTGGTTGCGTGAGCGGACTGCAAGGCAACCGCCCGGTGCGAACATCGGGGGCCTCACGTCATCCGATTGAGCTGTCCGGGCTCCCAGGCCACGAGGGCCGCCAGGTTGGTTCTCCCACCTCAGGGAACGGGGATTCACGTGGGTGGGTGATGGACCCGGGAAGATTGAGACCGGGGAGCGGCGCCCGCAACCGGGGAGGCCCCGCGCGGACTCCCCTGCCCCGGGGACGCCGCCCGATCAGCGAACCTCAGTTGGCGCCACCCGACCTCGAGTTCGCGCCGAGCGTGCTGCGTGTCGCAAGACCAGTCCAGACGACGCGTCCGCCCGGCAACGGAGCCGTCGGGGGGAGCTCAGGCGAGCACCCAGGCGGCACCGTGCAGCAGCAGGAAGAGCACCATGGCCGCGACCGACGGGCCGGGCGCGCCGTGCCCGAGGCGGGCGACGGCATACACCGACAGCGGCGCGACGAGCAGGCCGGCGGCTGCCACCGGCCAGGGGTGCACGACCACGCTCACCAGGTATGCCGCGACGATCGCCACTGCGCCGGCGCGTCGCAGCACCGGCGCGGACAGCCTCGAGGCGAGAGTGTGCTTGCCGACGGACCAGTCGGCCTCGCGGTCCGGCCACTGGGTCTCGAGCAGGTTGACGAAGGTCAGCAGCGCGAAGGGCACGAAGACCAGCACGGACCAGCCGAGCGGCGCCCCGGCGACCACGGCCCCGGTCGCCGGAAGCAGCAGGCCGCCGAGCACCGCGTTGACCACCTCGCCCCAGCCGTGCCGCGACCAGGGCCAGGGCCCCACCGAGTAGGTCCATCCCCCGACGAGCCCGACGAGAAGGAGCACCGCGACGAGCCCGCTCACCCACCCGGTCACCAGCCCCACCCCGACCTCGACCACCGCGGCACCGCCCGCAGCCAGAGCGACCCGCAGGGCGAAGACCGCGGGCAGCCCGTGGTCCGCGAGCGCGCCGCTGCCCCCGGAGAAGCGTGTCCGCACGGTGCGGGCGTCGGTGGCGGCGTCCGCGAACTCGTTGACGGCATGCACGCTCACCGCCACGGCGAGCACACAGGCAGCCGCCATCAGGACGCCGAGAGGCGCCAACCCGGCACCACAGGGCGCACCGCCGGCCCCGGCCAGCCACCCGGCCAGCGTCGATCCCTGCTCGGTCGACGCACCCCTCGATCCGGCCAGCCAGCCGACCGCCGCGACCACGAGGACGAGCAGCACCTGGTCCGGTCGGCTCAGCCGGAACGCGGCGGCACCGCGCCCGGCCCACGGCCGACGGCGTCGCCCCTCACCCACCCCAGGTCCCGACGCAGACCCGGACGTGCCCGCCCCAGCGGCTCCAGGACCTCGTGCCACTCAAGTCGGGCTCGACGACGGTCCACGGGTGGGCGTCGATGTCGGCGCCGCCGAGCCAGCACGCGGCCTGGGCGAGCGGCGAGGCCCAGGCCGCGTTCCCCGTGGGACGGGCCATGTCGACCACGCCGACGCGTGCCCCCGACCGCAGCACGTCGCGGACGGCGCGCCACGCCTGGCCGGCGTCGGGGGCGAGCGACAGCGAGTAGGTGAAGAGCACGGCGTCGAACGCGTGTCCTGCGGCCGCCTCCACCAGCGCCCTCGGGTCTGTCATATCGCCCTCCACGAGGCGCAGGCGACCATCGTGGCTCCCGGTCCGACGCCGGCCGGCGCGCCCGAGCATCGCGGCGCTGCGGTCCAGCCCCACCACGAGCCCGGTCGGACCCAACGTCGTGCATAAGGGCAGACAGGTTGAGCCCGGTCCCGCAGCCGACGTCCAGCACGCGCTCCCCCGGCCGCAGCCCCAGCGCGGGGATCGCGAGGCGTCGGCCCACGACATAGACCGGCTCACCGGACAGCAGGTCATAGGCGCGCGCGGTCAGGGGTCCGTAGCGCCCTACGCTCACCCGGCCCGCCCGCCGTCGCCGTCAGCGCGCGAGGCACCGGCGTCGCACAGGGCGACGAAGGCACCGAGATGCAGCAGCGCGTCGGCGCTCGAGGGCAGGTGGGCGGTGAGGGCCTCGGAGCGGATGAGCACCGCCCTCCACCGCGCGCGGGAGATCGCCACGTTGAGCCGGTTGCGGCTGAGGAGGAAGCCCATGCCGCGCGGCACGTCGGCGGCCGAGGACGCGGTCATCGACAGGATCGCGACCACCGCCTCCTGGCCCTGGAACCCGTCGACCGTGCCGACCCGGACCCCGTCGAGCCCGGCCTCCTCGAGCGCGCCGCGGATGAGCACCACCTGAGCGTTGTAGGGCGCCACGACCAGCACGTCAGCGGGACCGAGCGGCCGGGGCGTGGTGGGGTCTGCCGGGTCCTCCCAGGCCGCGCCGAGGTAGGCCCGCACCTGGCGGACGACCTCGGCGGCCTCCTCCGGCGACTGCGGTTGCCTGCGTGAGCCACCCGCACGACCTCCAGCCCGGGCTCCACCCCGTCGAGCGACCGGGCAGCGGCCGGCGCCGCCGACCCGAGCTGACCGGCATACGCCAGCTCCGACACGGTCGCGGTGACCGCCGGGTGCATGCGGTAGGTCTGCTCGAGGAAGTACCCGTGCGCCGGGTCCAGCGTGGGCTCGCCGTGCATCAGCCATCCCAGCGCCGACTCGTCCACCGGCTCCGCGTGCGTGCCCTGGCTGACCTGCGGCAGCTGCTGCGGGTCGCCGAGCAGCAGCAGACGGGCTGCCGCAGCGCCCACCGCGATGGTCGGCGCGAGGGCGAACTGCCCGGCCTCGTCCACGACGAGCAGGTCCAGCCCACCCGGCTGGACCAGGTCGAGGTGGGAGAACGTCCAGGCCGTCCCGCCGAGCACGCACCCGGTCCCGCGGTGGTCCTCCAGGAAGGCCGCCCGGCCACCGACGGTGTCCGTCACGTCGACCCAGGGACGGTCGGGCGTCTCGTTCTTCGACTTGCCGACCGGCTCGGGGTCCAGGCCGGCGTCCACGACGCCGCCGAGGACGTTCTCCACCACCGCGTGCGACTGCGCCACGACCCCGACCCGCCAGCCGTGCTCCTCGACGAGCCGTCGGATCACCAGCGAGCCGGTGTAGGTCTTGCCGGTGCCGGGCGGACCCTGGATGGCGAGGTAGCTGCGGTCCAGCGCGAGCAGCGCCGACACGACGTCCTCGACCACGTCACCCGAGTGCGGCAGCGCCTCCCGCCCGAGCAGCCGCGGCGGCCGACGGGCCAGCAGATCGAGGGCGGGTGCGGCCGGGAGGTCGGGCCCGGAGCGCGCGGTCAGCGCCGCCATGAGGGCGTCCTGCTCCTGCGCCGCCTCCCGGGGCTCGTCGTCGAGGGCGCGCGGCACGACGAGGTGACGGACACCAGCCACCTGCGCCCGCTCCAGCAGCCAGTCGCGCAGCCCCAGGGTCGACCGGCAGTCGTAGGCGTTGTAGTCGGCGAGCGCGTCCAGCCGCTCCATGGCCCGCTCCGGGTCCTCCTGCGCCCAGAGCCGGAACTCGTGGTAGGCCAGGATGGACGCGTCGCCGCTGACCACGCCGTCCTCGGACCGCAGCTCGGCACCCATGTAGAGCGGCTCCAGCGCCTTGATGCTGTAGGACGGCGCCGAGGTCATCACCGAGCCGCGGACGACGGCATACAGGTCGACGAAGACCTCCGCGCGCAGCAGGATGTCGAGCTCCTCCTCACGCACCTGGTAGCGCATGGCCATCGCCTTGAGCGCGGACGTCTCGTACGGCGCGTAGTGGTAGACGTGCAGGTCCGGCCACCGTAGACGGCGTGCACCCAGGTCGTCCACGAACGCCACGAAGGCCGCACGCTCCTCGGCGAACGAGTGCGCCGACACCGCGGTGTAGCTGCCCGCCGTGTCGGTCGTCCCCCAGAGGTACTGCAACCCGGTCCGGGAGCGGTCCCCCTCGTGGTGGTGCGGGTCGCCCTCGAAGTCGAAGAAGAGGTCGCCCTCGCTGGGTGCCGGCAGCAGGGCCAGGGTCGACGAGGCCGTCCCGAGCAGGGCGTATGCCGCCTCCCCGGGTGGGGTGCCCGCCTGCAGCGCCGCCTGGGCCCGCAGCCGCTCGAAGGTCTCCGCAGGCATGTCCGGCGGCCGCTCGGTCGCCCGGGCGAGGTCGGCGACGGTGCGCAGCCCGGTGGCGCGCAGCTGCTCCCGCTGCCTGCCGTGCACCCCGGCGACGTCGGCGGTCGCGACGTCGAGCCGCTCCCCCGAACCCAGCAGCAGGCTGACCGTGACCGAGGTCCACACACCCAGCCCGCGCAGCTGCTCGGCGTAGGCACCCAGCTGGACCAGCGCCCGGGCCGATGCCGAGCGGGCCAGCTTGGCGTCGCACACCCGCCAGCCGTCCTCGGCCCGCTCCACGACGTCGGCGAAGCCGAGCATCTCCCCGTCGAACACGCAGGCCTGGGACAGCGTCCGGGCCGGGCCCTGCAGCGCCCGGACGGTGGCCTGTGCCGACTCCCGCAGCCCGTCGAGCGTCGGGGGGCCACGGCGGTCGCGCCAGCTCGAGCACCTCGCCCTGCTCCCGGTAGGCCGCGAGCAGCTCGTCCTCGTGCCGCTGCCCGAGCGCGGCCAGGTGCTCCCCCATGGGATCGGGTGCGGTGGCGGGCGGCTCGGCCCACCCGAGCTGCGCGTCGAGACCGCGGAGGAAGGAGAACTCACAGTCCAGCGCTGCCCCGAGGTCGGACGGGCTCCACACCAGCCGACGACCGTCGAGCGCGAACATGGCCCTACCCTCCCCGATGGCACCGACGGACCCGCGGCCGGGCCGGGCGCAGGAGGCGGCGCCCCGGCCGCGCTCCGTGCCCCGGGCGCGCGCCTGGGAGGATGGCGGCATGAACCGGCTGGAACGGTGGGAGTCGCGGACCCAGACGCCGATGCTCGTGCTCGCCTTCGTCTTCCTGGTGGCCTTCGCCGTCCCGATCATCGACCCGAGCCTGCCGGTGGGGGTGCGCCGCACCTGCGTCATCGTCCAGGACGCGGTGTGGGTCGCCTTCCTCGTCGACTACGGCTACCGGCTCCTCGTCGCGCCGGACCGGTGGGGTTTCGTCCGCAAGCACCCGATCGACCTCGCCGCCGTCGCCCTGCCCGCGCTGCGTCCGCTGCGCCTGATCGCCGCCCTGTCCCTGCTGCACCAGGCCGCCGGGGACCGCCTCCGGGGGCACGTGGTGCTCTACGTCGTCGCCGCCAGCGGCATGGTCGTCTTCATCTCCTCCCTCGCCGTGCTCAAGGCCGAGAGGGACGCCGCGGGCGCGAGCATCACCACCTGGCCGGACGCCGTGTGGTGGTCGATGGTGACCGTGACGACCGTCGGCTACGGCGATTTCGCCCCGGTCACCACGGAGGGCCGCCTCTTCGCCGTCGGCCTGATGCTGTGTGGGATCGCCCTGCTGGGCGTCGTCACCGCCAGCTTGGCGTCCTGGCTGATCGAGCGGATCGAGGAGCCCGACCCCACGCGTCAGCCCGCCACGGCCGCCGACGTGACCGAGCTCACCGAGCAGGTGCGCGAGCTGCGGGCCGAGGTCGCGGCCCTGCGCGGGGAGGAGGGACCCTGACCGCGCCGCCTCAGCTCAGAGCCGCCCTCAGCTCCTCGGCATACCGCGCGGCCTCACCGTCGGCATACCTCACCCGAGGCCAGAAGAAGCCCCGGAGACCATCCCCCTTCGTCCGCGGCACCACGTGCGCATGCAGGTGCGGCACCGACTGACTGACGGTGTTGTTCATCGCGACGAAGGTGCCCTGCGCGCCGAGCTCGTCGCGCACGACCGCGGCGACCTCGCGCACCGTGGCGAAGAACGGCTCGACCAGGGCGTCCGGCAGCTCGGTCAGGGTGTCGACGTGCTCGCGCGGGACGAGGAGCACGTGGCCCTTGAAGACCGGACGGACGTCGAGGAAACCCACCACGTGCTCACGGTCCAGGACCACGTGCGCGGGCTCCTCACCGGCGACGATGCGGCAGAACAGGCAGGACATGGACCGAACGCTAGCCGCCGGCACCGACATCGCCGAGCACGTCACGTATGCCCTGCGCCACCCCGGCGGCGATCCGGTCCACCTCGTCGTCGGTGACCACCAGCGGCGGGCCGAGCAGCAGCAGGTCACCACGCCGTCCGTCGGCACAGCCGGTGCCCGGGTAGACGAGCACCCCCTGCTCCCGGCAGGCCTCCAGCACGCGTTCGGTGACGCGTTCGCTGCGCTCGAAGGGCTCCCGGGTCGCCGGGTCGGCGACCAGCTCCACCGCCTGCAGCAGGCCGCGGCCCCGCACGTCCCCGACCACGCGCACGTCGGCGAGCTCCCGGCGCAGCGCCGCGTGCAGCCGCTCCCCCTGCCGGGCGGAGGCCTCGACCAGGCCCTCACGCTGCAGGACCCGCAGCACCGCCAGCCCGGTGGCGGCGCCGACGACGTGGTGGGAGTAGGTGTAGCCGTGGACGAAGCCGCCCTCGCGCAACGTGTCGTGCACCGCACCGCTGGCGACCGCCAGACCCAGGGGCCAGTAGCCCGAGGCGGTCCCCTTGCCGGCCACCAGGACGTCGGGCCGCAGCCCGAAGTGCTCGCTGGCGAACCACGCCCCCGTCCGCCCGAACCCGGTCATCACCTCGTCGGCGACGACGAGGATCCCGTGGCGACGGCATACCTCCACGATCCGCGCCCAGTAGTCCGCTGGCGGCACGCACGCCCCCAGGCCCGCGCCCGAGATCGGCTCCGCAACGAAGGCCGCGACCCTGCAGGGCCCGATCTGCTCAACCAGCGCCTCCAGCGCCAGAGCGTGCCGCGTCGAGCAGCCGTCGGGGTGGTCCTCGGGGTAGGCGCAGCGGTACTCGTACGGCGTCGTGGTGTGCCGGGCGACGGACAGCCAGGGCTCGTAGGGCGCCCGGAGGCCCGGCCGCCCGGACACGTCGAGCGCACCCCGGGTGTTGCCGTGGTAGGAACCCTTCCGACCGATGACGACGTCCCGGTCCTCACCACGGGCGAGGTGGTAGGAGCGGACCATCTTCAGCGCCGACTCCACCGCCTCGCTGCCCCCGGAAACCGGGTAGATCCGCGCCCCGTCTATCGGCAGCAGCGGAGCGAGCGCCTCGGCATACTCCTCCAGCGCGGGCGTCGAGAACGCCGAGCCGTGGACGTAGGCGACCCGGGATGCCTGGGCGGCGGCCGCCTCGACCACCTCGGTGACGCCGTGACCGATGCCCACGACGACGGCGCCGCCCGCGGCGTCGAGGTAGCGGCGCCCTTCGACGTCGATCAGCCACGCGCCCTCGCCGTGGTCGATGGCGACGCGGTCGGCACCGCCGCGGCTGAAGACGTGGCGGGCGCTCACCCGCGGATCATCCTCGTCACCGGTCTGAGGCGGCCGCGGCGACCGCCTCGCCGAACAGGCGCAGACCGGTCTCGACCTCCTCGGCGGTCACGACGAGCGGCGGCGACATCCGCACGACGGTCTCGCCCGCCTCGAGCACGAGCAGGCCGCGCTCGAAGGCGGCCTGCTGCACCGCGGCGGAGAGCGCGCTGTCGGCGAACTCCACGCCGATCATGAGACCGACGCCGCGCACGTCCGTGATCGCCTGCGGATGCTGAGCCTGCAGCTCGCGCAGTCCGGCCAGCAGCCGGTCGCCGACGGTCCGTGCGTGCTCCAGCAGCCCCTCGGACTCGATGACGCGCAGCGTCGCCAGGCCCGCCGCGCACGGCACCGGGCTCCCACCGTAGGTCGACCCGTGGGTGCCGACGCCCCAGCTCTCCATGAGCGAGGCCTTGGCCATGAAGGCGCCCAGCGGCAGACCGGAGGCGATGCCCTTGGCCGACAGCAGCATGTCCGGCTCCACGCCCGTCTGCTCGATCGCCCACATGGTGCCGGTGCGCCCCATGCCGCACTGCACCTCGTCGGCGACGAGCAGGATCCCGTGCTCGTCGCACAGCTCGCGCAACCGCCGCATCCAGCCCTCGCCGGGCACGATGTAGCCGCCCTCGCCCTGGATCGGCTCGACGAAGATCGCGGCGACCTCTCGCGGATCCACGTCGTGGCGGAAGATCGTCTCCAGCGCGTCGAACGTCGCCGTGTCCTCGGCATCGGCACCAGCCGCCACCTTCGCCGGGTCGGCGTAGGGCACGTGGACGACGCCGGGGAGCAGCGGCCCGAAGCCCTTGTGGTACTTCGGCTTGGAGCTGGTCAGCGAGACCGCGCCCATGGTCCGGCCGTGGAAGGCGCCGTAGAAGCTGATGACGTAAGGCCGCCCGGTCGCGTAGCGCGCCAGCTTGAGGGCGCCCTCGACCGCCTCGGCACCGGAGTTGGTGAGGAAGACGCGGACCGGCTCCGACATGGGCGCGGTCTGCGCGAGCGCCCGGCACATCTGCGAGTAGACGGGCAGGAAGAAGTCGCTCGCGGAGTAGTGCAGCAGGTCCGCGGCCTGCTCCTGCACCGCGCGCACCACCTCGGGGTGGGCGTGGCCGGTGGAGTTCACCGCGATGCCCGCGTTGAAGTCGAGGAAGAGGTTGCCGTCGACGTCCTCGATGCGGCACCCGCGGGCGCGGCGCGGCGCGAACGGATAGGCGCGGGGCAGCGAGGGGCTGGTCACGGCCTGATCGCCCGCCACCACCTCCTGGGTGCGCGGCCCGGGCAGCTCGGTGCGCAGGTCCGGGACCGGGCGCTGCGGGTCGTCCCAGGCGGGGGTGTCGGACGCGGTGGTCGGCTCGGCGACAGCGGTGTCGGTCATCGTGTGCTCTCTTCTCGACAGTCGTGGGTATGCGGTGTGGCTCGACCGTCGGTCCGGTCGGGTGGGTGTGGTGTCGTGTCGGCGCGGGCGGCCGTGGCGTCGCCCGGCGGTGCGGTCGGGTCAGGCCCCGACGACGGTCTGGGACTGCTCGCGCATGAAGAGTTGCACGTAGTGCAGCCCGCCACCGGCCTTGCCGGAGCTGCCCGAGCCCTTCCAGCCGCCGAAGGGCTGCACTCCCGGCCAGGCCCCGGTCGTCGCCCCCGCCGGGCGATTGACGTAGACGACCCCGGCCTCGATCTGGGCCAGGAACCGGTCGATCTCGTCCTGCTCGCCCGCGAAGAGGCCGGCGGTGAGGCCGAAGATCGTCTCGTTGGCCCGCTCCAGCGCCTCGTCGAGCGAGTCGACCGGCGCGACGACGGCGAGCGGGACGAACAGCTCGGTCTCGAAGAGCTCGTCGTCCGCGGGCAGCCCCGTGATGAGGGTCGGCTGGACGTAGTAGCCGGGCAGCCCGTCGGCGCCCTGCAGCACCTCCCCGCCGGCCACGATCGTGCCCCCGGCCTCGCGCGCGTGGGCGACCGCGGCGCGGAACCGCTCCACGGCGTCGGCGTCGATGACCGGGCCGGTGAAGGTGGCCCGGTCCAACGGGTCACCGACGACGACGTCCTCGAGCGCCGACCCCAGGGCCTGCACCAGGTCGTCGTGCGCCGCCCGATCCACGTAGACGCGGGAGCACGCCGAGCACTTCTGCCCGGACGCGCCGGCGATCGAGCGGGTGATGCCCTGCGCCGCCTTCCCCAGGTCGGCGCTCGCGGTGACGATCGTCGGATTCTTGCCGCCCATCTCGGTGATGACCGGCTTCGGGTAGTCGCTGCGGAAGGCGTCGATGACCGACATCCCGCCCGCGTAGGAGCCGGTGAAGGTGAGACCGTCGATGCCGCTGTGACCGACGACCGCCTTGCCGACCTCGTCCCCACCGGGCAGGAACTGCATGAGCCCCTCCGGGAGCCCGGCCTCCAGCAGGATCTCGTAGAGCTTCCAGGCCACATGGGTCCCCTGGACCGAGGGCTTGAGGACGACGGCGTTGCCTGCCACGAGGGCTGCGGCCGCCGGACCGGCCGCCAGGGCCATGGGGAAGTTGAACGGGCTGATCACTCCCCAGACGCCGTGCGGGCGCAGGACGGAGCGCGTCACCTCGGTGTCGGACAGCTGCTCCATGGCGGCCTCGAACCCGCCGTTGCCCTCCACCTGGTCGCAGTAGTAGCGGAAGAAGACCGCCGACTCCTCGACGTCGCCGATCGCCTCGAGCCGGTTCTTGCCGACCTCCATGGTCATCAGCGCCGCCAGCTCATGGGCCCGCTCGCTGATGAGGTCTGCCGCGGCACGCAGCACGGGGAGGCGCTCCTGCCAGGGGATGGCCGCCCACTCCTGACCGGCGGCGCGTGCGTCGGCGACCGCGGTCTCGATCGCCTGGGGCGAGGCGGCCCGGACCCGGGCGATGAGGATGGAGGGGTCCGCGGGGCTGTGGACCTCGACCGGCTCACCCGGGTCGGGGTCGCCCGGCGCCTGGATCTCCGCGCCGAGCCAGCCGCGCGCCGTCTCCACCCCGGCCTCGTAGGCGCGGTGCAGGTCCTCGTTGTCGGCGGTCAGGGTGGCGTAGGTGACCTTGAACGGTTCGGACACGGCGGTGTCTCCTCACACTGTGCGGCTCGTCGGTGACTTCATCCGGCAGTCTGCCAGATTTGCAGGATGATTCACTGCCTGACTAGCAATCCACCGGAAAATCTACGGTTGTTGACCCTGCCGATGGTAGCGCAGGACAGCGCGTCTGGGGAGGGGGTGGCGGGTCGCCGAACCGCCGCGATGCCCTAGTCACGACCGAAACATGGCAGCATCCGGCATCACGGGACGCCATTCCTCCCCAGAAGCAGCCGGTGCTGGCCCACGCCTGGCCTGGGTCGCCGTCATCGGTGCGGTCGTCGCCGCCGCGCTCATCTGGTTCGGCCAGCAACTGCTCATCGACGCGGGCGACATCACGTTCCAGGAGGCTCAGGAGCCCTGGGCCGAGAACAAGGCGGCGGGTCCCGCCGACATGGAGCGGTTCACCGCCGCGAAGGACGCCTACACCGACACCGAGGGCTCCAGCGCGGGCGACGCCGTCGACGCCCTCGAGGGCTCCCCCTCCTGCACCCTCAGCCGCTGATCTCCGCCGCCCCGAGCTGGTCGAGCACGAAGGCGATCTCGAAGGCGGTCTCTTTCCACGCGTCATACCGGCCCGTCTTGCCACCGTGCCCAGCGACCATCTCGGTCTTGAGCAGGATCGGGCGCGCCTGCGGGTCGCTGGTCACGGTCTCCCGCAACCGCGCCACCCACTTGGCCGGCTCGACGTAGAACACCCGCGTGTCGTTGAGTCCGGTGGTCGCGAGGATCGCCGGGTAGTCGACCGGGCGGATGTTCTCGTAGGGCGTGTAGGTGCGCATGAGTCGGTAGATCTCCGCCGACTCGACGGGGTTGCCCCACTCCTCCCACTCCCCGACCGTCAGCGGTAGCGCCGGGTTGAGGATCGTCGTGAGGGCGTCGACGAAAGCTACACCGGCGTGGACGACGCGGAACCGCTCGGGCGCCAGGTTGAGGACAGCCCCCATGAGCAGACCCCCCGCGGAGCGCCCCTCGGCGCCGAGCCGGTCCGGGTCCACCCAGCCGCTGTCCACCAGGTGCTCCGCGCAGGCGACGAAGTCGGTGAAGGTGTTGGCCTTATGCTCCATGCGGCCGTCTTCGTACCACCCCCGCCCCATCTCGCCACCGCCGCGGACGTGCGCGACCGCGAAGACGACCCCGCGGTCCAGGTAGGACAGGCGGGAGACCGAGAAGGCCGGGTCGATCGAGATCTCGTAGGAGCCGTAGCCGTAGAGCAGTCCCGGGTGGGTGCCGTCGGGGAGGAGGTCGCGGCGGGCCACGAGCGAGATCGGGATGCGCGTGCCGTCCGAGGCGCTCGCCCACAGCCGCTGCTGCTGGTAGTCGTCTGGGTCGAACCCGCCGAGGACCGGCTGCCGCTTCACGAGGTCCAGCTCACCGCTGGCGAGATCGAGGTCGTAGACGCTGCGCGGGGTCACCAGCGACTCGATGAGCACCTGCAGGGTGTCGGAGTCGTAGGTCGGGTTGGTGCCGGGTTCGATGGTGTAGACCTCCTCCTCGACCGGGACCTGGTAGCCCTCCCCCACCGGGCGTCCTCCGACCGACAGCGGGAGCACCTGCACCTGGGTCAGCCCGTCGCGGCGCAGCGACAGCACCAGGTGTCCGGAGAAGGCATCCACGCCACTGACCCGGACGCCGTCCTGACCCGGCAGCACCGTCGTCCACTCCTGCGCGGAGGTGGCGCCCACCGGCGCGACCGCGAGCTCGAAGTCGCGGTGCCCCCGGTTGTGCACGATCCAGAGGTTGTCGCCGGCGGGCTCCACGTCATACTCGACCCCCTCCTCCCGCGGGGCGACGACGCCGAACTCCCCCGTCGGATCCTCGGCCAGGAGCAGCCGGAACTCGGAGGTGTTCTTGCTCCCCAGCGCGATGATGACGTGCCGGTCGTCCCGCGACGTGCCGATGCCCATCCAGAAGCGCTCGTCGTCCTCCTGGTGCACCAGGACGTCCTCGTCGGCTGGGCGCCCCACCTGGTGTCGCCAGACCTG
Source organism: Serinicoccus sp. JS2-9 (assembly GCF_059025165.1). Lineage (NCBI taxonomy): Bacteria > Bacillati > Actinomycetota > Actinomycetes > Micrococcales > Ornithinimicrobiaceae > Serinicoccus > Serinicoccus sp. JS2-9. The sequence goes on along the minus strand of NZ_CM180091.1, from coordinate 2,091,169 downwards.
GTGGGGACGCCAGGCGTCGTCCACCCGGGTGTAGAACAGGTAGTCGCCCGTCGCCGACCAGGCCGTGCCGTAGCCGATGCCGCGCACCGCGTCGTCGATGATCTCCCCCGTGCCCAGATCCTTGATCCGCAGGTCGAAGCGCTCGTCGCCGGTGGTGTCGACGGCGTAGGCGAGCCGGTCGCCGGACGCGGTCACGTCGAAGGCACCCAGGCTGAAGAACTCCTCCCCCTGCGCCTCCGCGTTGCCGTCCAGCAGCACCTCCTCACCGTCGGGCGCCGAGCCCGGGTCCAGCTCGGGACGATCCGGCGACTCACCCACGCCGATGCGGCCGTGCACGGCGTACTGCTCGCCCTCGATCGTGCGGGTGTAGTACCACCAGTCGCGGTGCCGCACCGGGACAGACAGATCGGTCTGCTGCACCCGGCCCTTGATCTCGCCGAAGATGCGGTCGCGCAGCGGCTCGAGATGCGCGGTCCGCGCCTCGGTGTAGGCGTTCTCCGCCTCGAGGTGCGCGATCACGTCGGGATCGCTCTTGTCCCGGAGCCACTCGAAGGGATCGACCACGTCCTCCCCGTGGTGGGAGCGGAGGACGTCCACGTGGGCGGCGGCGGGCGGAACGGGTCGAGCAGTCACTCGGTCCACGCTACCCCGGGTATGCCTTCGCCGCCGCCTCCCATCCGTCGCCGCCGGGACGGCGGGTCTCAGTTGCCGACGCTGGCCGGTCCGAGCAGCGCCTTGAGGTCGCCGAAGAGCTCGGGCGTCGCGGTCACGCGCAGGCCCTCGTCGAGCTTGATGAGCACCGTGCGACCCGGCTGCTGCAGTTTGACGTGCACATCGGTGGCCCCGGGGTGGTTGGCGAGCACTCCCTTGAGCTGGTGCGCCAGCACGTCGTTGACCCGCGTCGGCGTGAGGGTCAGGACAACCGGCCCGCGGGGGCCGGTCTTGATGTCGGGCAGCGTCATCTCGTTGGCCAGCAGCTCGGTGGAGTCGTCCTTCTTGAGCCGGCCCTTGACCACGACGACGGTGTCCTCGGCGAGCATCGTCGAGATGGTCATGTAGGTCTTGGGCCAGAAGACGACGTCGAGCGACCCGGCGAGGTCCTCGACCGACGCGCGGGCGTAGGGATCGCCGTTCTTGGTGCGCTTGAGCTGCAGGTTGGTGATGAGACCCGCGACGGTGACGAAGTCGCCGTCCTTGGCGCCGTCCTCACCGACGAGCTGCAGGATCGAGGCGCTGGCGTGCTGGGACAGGATGTGCTCGATGCCGTTGAGCGGGTGGTCGGAGACGTAGAGGCCGAGCATCTCCCGCTCGAAGGCGAGCTTGGCGGTCTTGTCCCACTCGATCGCCGGCACCGGCGGCAGGGTGACGATCTGCATCGGCTCCCCGCCCTCCGCGTCGTCCCCGAACCCGAAGCCGGAGAAGAGGCTGTCCTGCCCGATCGCCTCGTGCTTCTTCTCGTCGACGAGAGCATCGACATACCTTTCGTGGACGGTGACCAGGCCCTGACGGGTGTGCCCCAGACCGTCGAAGGCCCCGGCCTTGCACAGCGACTCGATGGTGCGCTTGTTGCACACCACCGCGGGGCACTTGCGCAGGAAGTCCTCGAAGGAGGTGAAGGCACCCTTCTCCTCGCGGGTGCGCACGATCGCGTCGACGACGTTCGCCCCGACGTTGCGGATGGCCTGCAGGCCGAAGCGGATGTCGTCGCCGACGGCGGCGAAGGTGCCGATCGACTCGTTGACGTCCGGTGGGAGCACGGGGATGCGCAGGCGGCGGCACTCGGCGAGGTAGAGCGCCGTCTTGTCCTTGTCGTCGCCGACGCTGGTGAGCAGGGCCGCCATGTACTCGGCCGGGTAGTTGGCCTTGAGGTAGCCGGTCCAGTAGGAGATGACGCCGTAGGCGGCGGTGTGCGCCTTGTTGAAGGCGTAGTCCGAGAACGGCACCAGGACGCCCCACAGGGCGGCCACCGACTCCTCGGTGTAGCCGTTGGCCTTCATCCCCTCCGAGAACGGGACGTACTCCGCGTCGAGCACCGACTTCTTCTTCTTGCCCATCGCGCGCCGGAGCAGATCGGCATTGCCCAGGGTGTAGCCCGCGAGCTTCTGGGCGATCTCCATGACCTGCTCCTGGTAGATGCAGTTCGACAGGACCATCCCGCTCGAGATGAAGTTGTGGACGTCGTCCACCGTGATGTCGAAGACCGGCTCGGCCGCTCCCACCGACACGTCGGTCACCTTGGTCCAGTCCATGGACGCGTAGAACCGATCCTCTGGGGTACCCATGGATCTGAGGTACGCCTCGGCCGTGGCGTTGAGGGGGTAGAAGCCTCCCCCGCCGTCGGCTGGGTGGCTGGTCTTCTGCTCAGCCACGAGGCCTTGCTTCCACAGATACCGGTGGAGTCCCGACAGTGAGGCCGGACCCCAACCCCTGGCGTTCCGCGTCCGAGTCGGCAGCGCCGCATCCTCGCGGAGCACGTCAGCCGCATGCTCGAGCATCCGCTGCCGGTTGAGACCCAGGCTGCGCGACGCGATGTGTCGCCGGGCACGCGCCGAGACCTTGCGCTGCTCGACCATGAGTGGCGTGACGAGACTCCAGAAGCGGTCGTCGTAGACATGCACCATCCACACCTGTTGAGTGCCAGACCTCGTCGACTCGTACTCCTCCGCGCGGTGCAGTCGTGCCGGGATCCCGACGCTGGCAAGCACCTCGGTGACATCGTTGGCCAGACGCTCGCTGATCGTCTTGTAGAAGGCGAACTTCGCCCCGACATGGCCGTCTCCATCCCACAGTGCTGCCAGCAGACGGCGCCGCGCGAGCAGGCTGCCCCTCTTCATCACCTCGGGCACGAACGTGTATGCGGATGTCGTCTTCTGGGTGTACCCAAGTCTCTGGAGCCAGGTGTTGATCCCGATGGTGCTGAACCGACCTCGATGCGGGTGCCCTCCCTTGCCCGAACCCGCCCGAGCGGCCGCACAGCGGATCCGGGGGGCCGGACGGTCGGGGCAGTCCTCGACTGGGTAGGTGTCGTCGAACAGCCGCCCGCACAACCTGGATACCTCGGCGCGCAGATCTGCGCTCGCGCTGATGAATGAGTTCTCATACAGCGTGAGGTAGCCGTCCGAGACGAGGTATCCCAGGAGCGCCGCCTCGTCCGGGGTCACGGATGACGGTGTCGTGAACTCGAAAGCGTCGCGGGGGCGAGCGATCCGGTCCTGCCCTGGCCGGAGCTCTCCCGCCTTGATCCAGCCACGGGTCGTCAGCAACGGGTGGTCTGCGGAGAGGCGCAACTGCTGACCGGAGTTGGTCGTGACCGTCAACACCGGCTTGTCCGGCATCTGCCACCAGTGAGTGACCTGCCGACGCACGACCTTGCCCCGCTCGTCCACCCCGAAGGTGAAGAAGCCCTCCTTCACCTTCTCCTCGAGCTGATCGATCGGAACTCGCTCCCCGGAGTCGGCGTCGAGGATGGGCGTGTCGCCTGCGACGCACAGGCCGTAGGTGTTGCCCAGGATGGGCGCCAGCGCTTCTTCCATCTCAGGTTGAAGCTTTCCCTTGAGCTCCGGATCGAGTGGGGTGTTCTCCTGCTTGCCGTTCTTGCGCAGGGCGAAATTGGTGTGTGCGTTGACGCCCATCGGGCCGGGGCGATAGAGCGCGAGCGCCGCGGAGATGTCCTCGAAGGTGTCCGGCTGCATGAGCCGCAGCAGCTGGCGCATGCCGTTGCCGTCGAGCTGGAAGACACCCAGGGTGTCGCCGCGGCCGAGCAGCCGGTAGGTCGCCTCGTCCGTCATGTCCTTGGACAACGCGTCGAGGTCGATCTCCTGGCCCCGGTTGTCCTTGATGTTGTGGATCGCGTCGTCGAGGACGGTGAGGTTGCGCAGCCCCAGGAAGTCCATCTTGACCAGCCCGAGCGACTCGCACGTCGGGTAGTCGAACTGGGTGATGATCTGGCCGTCCTGGTCGCGGCGCATGATCGGGATGACGTCGAGCAGCGGCTCGCTGGACATGATGACGCCCGCCGCGTGCACGCCCCACTGCCGCTTCAGCCCCTCCAGCCCGGTCGCGGTGTCGTAGACCTCCGCGGCGTGCTCGTCGTCGGCGAGCAGCTCGCGGAACTCGCCGGCCTCGGCATACCTCTTGTCCTGAGGGTCCTGGATCCCGGCGAGGGAGATGTCCTTGCCCATGACGCTCGGCGGCATGGCCTTGGTGAGCTTCTCCCCCATGGCGAAGGGGAAACCCATGACGCGGGAGGCGTCCTTGAGCGCCTGCTTGGCCTTGATCGTGCCGTAGGTGACGATCATCGCGACCCGCTCGTCGCCGTACTTCTCGGTGACGTAGCGGATCACCTCGGAGCGGCGCCGGTCGTCGAAGTCCACGTCAAAGTCGGGCATCGACTTGCGCTCGGGGTTGAGGAAGCGCTCGAAGATCAGGCCGTGCGGGATCGGGTCGAGGTCGGTGATGCCCATGGCGTAGGCGCACATGGAGCCCGCGCCGGATCCACGGCCCGGGCCCACCTTGATCCCGTTGTTCTTGGCCCAGTTGATGAAGTCCGCGACGACCAAGAAATACCCCGGATAACCTTTTCCGACGATGACCTCGGTCTCGTACTCCGCCTGCTTCCGGGCGTAGTCCGGGACCCCCTCCGGGTAGCGGCGGTGCAGCCCGGCCTCGACCTCCTTGATGAACCAGCTGGTCTCGTCCTCGCCCTCGGGCACGGGGAAGCGCGGCATGTAGCGCCCCTCCCCCTCGGTGAACGAGATGTCGCACCGGTCCGCCACGAGGAGGGTGTTGTCGCAGGCCTCGGGGAGCTCACGCCATACCTCGCGCATCTCCGCCGCGGTCTTGAGGTAGTAGCCGTCGCCGTTGAACTGGAAGCGGTTCGGGTCCTGCATCGTCGACCCCGACTGGACGCACAGCAGCGCCGAGTGCGCCTTGGCGTCCTCCTGATGGGTGTAGTGCAGGTCGTTGGTCGCCAGCAGCGGCAGCGACAGCTCCTTGGCGAGCTTGAGCAGGTCCTGGCGCACGACCCGCTCGATCTGGATGCCGTGGTCCATGAGCTCGAGGAAGTAGTTGTCCTCCCCGAAGATGTCCTTCATGTCCGAGGCGTAGCGGACGGCTTCGTCCCACTGCCCCAGCCGCAGCCGAGTCTGGATCTCCCCGGAAGGACACCCGGTGGTCGCGATGAGCCCCTGGCCGTAGGTCTCCAGCAGCTCGCGGTCCATGCGCGGCTTGAAGTAGTAGCCCTCCATCGAGGCCAGCGAGGCCATCCGGAAGAGGTTGTGCATACCGTTGTTGTTGCGCGCCAGCAGCGTCATGTGGGTGTAGGCGCCACCACCGGAGACGTCGTCTCTCCCACCGTCGCCGTACTTCACCCGCGTCTTGTCGGTGCGGTGGGTGCCGGGCGTGACGTAGGCCTCGAGCCCGATGATCGGCTTGACGTCGTGCTGCTGCGCCGTCTTCCAGAACTCGTAGGCCCCGAAGATGAAGCCGTGGTCGGTCGTCGCGATGGCCGGCATCCCGAGCTCGGACGCCTTCTCGAACATGTCGGAGATCCGCGCTGCACCATCGAGCATGGAGTACTCGGTGTGGTTGTGCAGGTGGACGAAGTTGTCTTCACGACGGACGGGGCTGCTTGGTGCTGACATCACCGCCGATCCTAGTTCGCCCCACCGACAGGTATGCCGTGGCGCCCGCCCGTCTGCCGCCGTCGCTGCTCAGGGCCGCGCTCGGCGTGTCGGCCTCAGAAGCCCCCGACGTCGAAGCCTTCGCCGTCGCCGAAGCCACCGCCGTCCCAGCCGCCCTGGTCACCACCGGGACCGACCCCATCCTGCCCGGAGCCACCCGTGCCCTCTAGCTCCCACGGGCCGTCCGCAGGCTCACCCTGCTGGTCCCCTGACTCGACCGCCTCGGGCGACTGCGCATAGTCGGCACCGTGATCGGTGAGGGAGCTCTGCGCGATCGTGGTCCCGATGACGACGCCGGCGATGGTGCTCATCATGTTGCCGGCGAAGAGCGTGCCGTGTCCGGCGAAGGAGGGGCCGGTGAGGTAGCCGGGGTTGCGCAGCTCCGCTCTGGTCGCGGCCCGCGCCAGCTCGTCGGGTCGGTCGGTGCGCGGCGCCTCGCCGGGCGGGAGATCGTGGCTGAGCTGTGCGAGCAGCTTCTGTCGCTGCTGCTCGGACAGTTGGGCGTAGGCCTCGGCGTGCGCCTGCTCGATCTGCTCCGGCGGAGCCGTGCGCAGCAGGTAGCGGTAGCGGGCCAGGGCGCGCTCGTCCTCGGCCGCGACCGCGTCGTCCACGGAGGGCATCGGCCGCCGATCCATGCCAGCGATGAGGTCGGGCTCGCGCCCGCCGGTGGAACGGGACTGCCTGCCCCGAGCCGGTGAGCTGCCGAAGATGCGGTCGAGAAGGCCCATGCACCGACGCTACCCGAGCCCCCCACCCGCGGCAGGCAGGTCAGCCGCGGATGCGCTCCATCGCGACGTCGAGGTCCTCGGGATAGGCGGAGGCGAACTCGACGCGCTCCCCGCTGCCGGGGTGCTCGAAGGCCAGCGCGGTGGCGTGCAGCCACTGCCGGTCCAGCCCGAGGGTGCGCGCGAGGGTCGGGTCGGCGCCATACGTGAGATCGCCGCAGCAGGGGTGCCGCAGGGCGGAGAAGTGCACCCGGATCTGGTGGGTCCTCCCAGTCTCCAGGTGGATCTGCAGCAGGCTGGCCCGCCGGTGCGCCTCGAGCAACTCGTAGTGGGTGATGCTGGGCCGGCCGCCCGTCATCACGGCGAAGCGGTAGTCGTGCCCGGGGTGCCTGCCGATGGGCGCGTCGATGGTGCCCTCGTGCGGGTCCGGGAGGCCCTGGACGAGGGCGTGGTAGGTCTTCTCCACCACCCGCTCACGGAAGGCCTGCTTGAGCACGGTGTAGGCCCGTTCGGACTTCGCGACCACCATGAGTCCGCTGGTGCCCACGTCGAGCCGCTGCACGATGCCCTGCCGCTCGGGTGCCCCTGAGGTCGAGATCCGGTAGCCCGCTGCCGCGAGTCCGCCGACGACCGTGGGACCGGTCCATCCGACGCTCGGGTGTGCGGCCACGAAGGCCGGTTTGTCGACGACGACGATCTCGGGGTCGTCGTGGACGATCCGCATCCCCTCGACCGGCTCTGCGATGACCTCCAGGCCGGCCGGAGGCGCGACGGGGGGCAGCTCCACCTCGAGCCAGTCGCCGGAGCTGACCCGGTCGGACTTGCCGACGAGACGTCCGCCGACCTGGACCTGACCGTCGGCGGCGAGGGCGGCCGCCTTGGAGCGGGACAGCCCGAGGAGACGGGCCAACGCGGCGTCGACCCGCTCACCCTCGAGGCCCTCGGGCACGCTGAAGGCGCGCGCCTCACTCATGAGGCGACCTCGACCGGACCGTCCTGCCCTTCCCGGGTGCCGTCGGCCCGGATGCCGCGCAGCGAGAGCAGGATGATGAGGCCGGCCGCGGTGGTCACCCCGATGTCGGCGACGTTGAAGACGGGGAAGTTCGGCAGCCGGATGAAGTCGACGACGTGACCCAGCCCCACCGAGGGCGGGCGCAGGTAGCGGTCGGCGAGGTTGCCGAGGGCACCGCCGAGCAGCAGCCCGAGGGTGAGGGCCCAGGGCAGGCTGCGGGTGCGGAAGGCCTGCCAGATGATTCCGATCGACACCAGGCTCGCCACGGTGGTGACGATCCCGGTCCAGCTGGTGCCGAGCGAGAACGCGGCACCGGAGTTGTAGGTCAGGTGCCACTGGAGCAGCTCGCCGACGACGGGCACCGACTCACCCCGGGTGAGCGAACGCTCGGCCCAGTACTTGGTGAGCTGGTCGAGCGCCAGCCACAGCGCTGCCGCGGCCAGCACGAGCCCGGTGCGGCGGCGGGGCCGGTCGGTCAGCGGCGTTCCTGCTTCTGCTTGCATGTCATGCATAGCCTCGCACGGGGGAAGGCCTGGAGCCGCATCTTGCCGATGGCGGTGCCGCACGACTCGCAGTCGCCGTAGGTCCCGGCCTCGATGCGGGCCAGCGCCTGGGTGTTCTGGTCGAGCAGGTCGCGGGCGTTGTTGGTCACGGAGAGCTCGTGCTCCCTCTCCCAGGTCGCCGCGCCGGCGTCGGCCTGGTCGTCGCCGGCGCCGTCGCCGAAGCTCCGCTTCAGGTCGACGAGGTCCTGCTCGGCCTCCTCGACCTCGGCCCGGAGCCGGCTGATCTCACCCTCGAGCTCCTCGCGGACCTCGGCGAGCTCGGCTGCGGTCCAGGGGTCCTCCCCGTCCCGCACGCTCAACGCCTTGTGCTGACCACCCTTCTTCCCCGTCGTGGATCGTGCCTTCGAGCGCGTGGCCGCGCCCCCCTGCTTCGCGGTAGTAGCCACGGTTGTCCTTCGTTCGTGGGCTGCGCCCCCGTGGCCAGTGCCTGGCCGCGGCGGCGTTGGTGGCGGCAGGATAGATCAGCGACGCCACGAAGACAACGCCGACGTGCCCGGCCCTCGCGTGTCCCGGCGCCGGGGAGCAGGAGCGGGGACGCGGGACACGCAGCGACGCCCCCGGCACCTGGTGCCGGGGACGTCGTCGGTATGGCGTTCGCGACCTACGAGGAGCGGTCGCCGTCCAGCTTCTCCATCTGGTCGGTGAGGAAGGTCCGGAGCCGGTCGCGCAGGTCGACCTCCTGGGTCTGCAGGGCCTGGATCTTCGAGCTCAGCGAGGTCTGCTGGTTGTTGAGGTCGTCGAGGATGCTGGCCCGCTTCTGCTCGGCCTCCCCGACCATATGGTCGCGGCTGCTCTGGCCCTCGCCGATGAGCTGGTCACGCGTGGTCTCACCGGTGTGCACCAGCTCGTCGTGCTTGGTCTGGCCCTCGCCCACGAGACGGTCGTGCGTCTCCTGACCGGTCCGCACCAGCTCGTCGTGCCGGGACTGCCCCTCGCCGACGAGACGGTCGTGCTCCTGCTGACCGGCCTGCTGGAGCTGGGTCCGGTGCTGGTCGGCCTCGGCGACGACGGACGCCTTGTAGCCGTCGCCCTCCTCGATGAGCCTGGCCTTGGTCGTCTCACCCTCCGCGACGTGCTGGTCGTGCAGGCGCTGCGCCAGGGTGATGATCGAACTGGGGTCCTCGCCCGACGAGGAGGCGGCGGCGTTGGCCTGCGAGCTCTCGAGCTCGGCGGCCTTGCGCTCCGCGGCGGCGGCGCGCTTCTCGGCCTCGGCGAGGCGCTCGTCGTTGCCCGAGGACGCCTCCTGCGCCTCGTCCGCGCGCTGCTTGGCGGCCTCGGCCTCCTGCTCGGCCTGCGACGCACGCTGCTCGGCGACGGTGAGCTTCTGCTCGGCCTCCTGGCTCTTGGCGTCGGCGGCGGCCACGCGGGTCCGCAACTCCTCGAGCTCGGCCGCGGCGGCCTCGTCACCGCTGGAGTCCGCAGCCTTGGCGGCGCGCTCCTCGGCGGCCTGGACCCGCTCCTGGAGCTCGGAGCGGGAGCGCTGGCACTCCGACAGCTGTCGCCGCAGGTCCTCCAGCTCCGCGGCAGAGGCACCGCCGTCCCCGCCACCGACGGCCCGGTAGGACTGGGTGTCGTCGCCGCCCAGCCCGCGGCTGGCGCGGCAGTCCTCGAGGTCCGCGCGGAGGCCATCGTTCTCCGCCACCAGACGGCGGAGCTCGACCACGACCTCATCGAGGAAGTCGTCGACCTGCGTCTCGTCGTAGCCGCGACGCAGATGCGTCGCGCTGAAGCTCTTCTTGATCACGTCCTCGGGGGACAGCGCCATGTTTCACCTCTGTCAGGGGGTCACCGATCCCGCCCGTCACGACTTGGGGCAGGCACGACGACGTGCGGTCGCACGTTTTCCAGGCTCACTCTAACGCACCCTCACGCCCAGGTCAGCCGCGCGACCAGGACGTCCGGTGGCTCAGAAGGGCAGCGACGCAGCCACACCCCGGGCGATCCCCACCGCGATGATGAGGACGATAAACCCCAGGTCCAGGGCGATGCCGCCGATGCGCAGCGGCGGGATGACCCGGCGCAGCGCCCGCAGGGGCGGGTCCGTCAGCGAGTAGATGCCGTTGGCCAGGACCAGGATGGGCCCTCGCGGGCGCCAGTCCCGTGCGAAGACCTGCACCCAGTCGAAGATCAGCCGCGCGATGAGCACGAAGATGTAGAGCTGGAGGAGCAGCGCGAGAATATCGCCAACCATGGGAAGCAGCCTACGTCAGCAGTCTGAGCATCGTTCTCAGCCGGGTGTGGGCGCCGACGCGTCGGCGGCTGCTCAGCTCTGGTTGAACGGCCCCTGCTGGGTCGGCCGCGGAGCCTCGCTCGCCGCCCCCCCGTCGACCTCGACGTAGGAGGGGCTCAGGAGGAAGACCTTGCTCGTCACGCGCTCGATGGAGCCGTGCAGGCCGAAGGCCAGGCCGGCGGCGAAGTCGACGAGACGCTTGGCGTCGGCGTCGTCCATGTCGGTGAGGTTCATGATGACGGGCACACCGTCACGGAAGGCCTCACCGATGACCTTGGCCTCGTTGTAGGTGCGCGGGTGGATCGTGGTGATGCGGTTCAACTCGCCGACCTCCGGCTGACGGACGACCTGGGAGACCGGGGTGCGCGCGGCCTGCCGCGCGGGTGCCGCAGCCGCGCCCGGCTGCTCGCGGGAGTCCTGATCCTCGTGCAAGGGGTGCACCGTCGCCCCGCCGGAGCGCGCGGTCGGCTCCTCGTCGTACGAGTCGTAGTCGTCGAAGCGCTCGTCGGACTCGGCGAGTCCGAGGTACTCCATGGTCTTGCGCAGTGCCCCGGCCATCTGTGCGAGCTCCTTGGTGCGTACGGGTGACTCCCGTGGGGTGGATCGGACGTGACCGACGCTACCGGTGGGACGGGCGTGATCCGAGGATTGCGGTCCCGACACGCAGGTGTGTCGCTCCGGCCGCCACGGCGAGCTCCAGATCGCCACTCATCCCGGCGGACACCCAGGCCGCGTCCGGGTGCGCCTGCCGCAGCCGGCCGCCGAGGGAGGCGAGGCGGTCGAAGGCCGCCCGCGTGCCGTCCTGGTCGAGGTCGAGCGGCGCGATGGCCATCACGCCCCGCAGCCGCAGGTGGTCGGCCTCGGCCACGGTCTCGGCCAGGTCGCCGAGCCCGTCCGGTAGCACGCCCCCGCGACCGGCCTGCTCCCCCTCCCCGAGGTCCACCTGGAGAAGGACGTCGAGCGGCCCGGCCGCATCGCCGTCCTCCACGGCGCTCCCCCGCCCGGTGTCGAGCGCACGCACCAGCCGCGCCCGGTCGACGGACTGGACGACATCGGCATACCGCGCGACGCGCTTGGCCTTGTTGGTCTGCAACTGCCCGACGAAGTGGACGGTGAGCCCGTCCCGGATGCCCCGAGGGAGACCGGCGACCTTCTCCCCCGCCTCCTGGTCCCGGCTCTCGCCGATGTCGCTGACGCCCAGACCCGCGAGCGTCTCGACGTCCGCGCCGGGGAAGTACTTGGTCACCGCGATGAGTCTGACGTCGCTCCGCGCTCGATCCGCGGCGGCGCAGGCGCTCCCGATCCGTTCCTCCACGGTATGCAGCCGCTCACGCAGCTCGTCGACGCGCGTCATATCAGGCCACCCGCTCCGGCGGCAGCAGCCGCACGACCCCGGCGAACCGGCCGGTCGCACCGTCCCTGCGGTAGGAGTAGAGGCCGTCCCGCTCACGGGTGCAGCCCGGCAGCCAGCGCACGGGCACGCCCGCCTCCGCCAGCTGGGAGACCACCCCGGCCGCGACATCGATCGCCGGGGTGCCGGTCCACGAGACGCCGACCGCCGCCTGCACGCTGCGTGCCGCCTCGTCCCGCATCTGCGCAGGCACCTCGTAGCACCTGGCGCAGACCGAGGGCCCGACGACGGCCTCGAGCTGCTCGGCCCCCAGGTCGCGCAGCGCCGCGAGCGCGGCGGGCACCACGCCGGAGAGCAGGCCGGGCCGTCCGGAGTGCACGGCGGCGACCAGGCCCTCGGTGCGGTCGACCAGGAGCAGCGGCACGCAGTCGGCGACGAGCACGACGAGCGCCTCGTCGGTGCGGTCGCTCACGAGGGCGTCGACGGCCGGCGGCGTGTCGGCCTTCCCCTCACCGCGGGTCCCCGCCGTGAGGGCGACGTCGCACCCGTGCTGCTGGTCCATGAAGCGCAGGTCGGCGAGCCGCAGCCCCAGCTCGTGGGCGAACCGGTGCCGGTTGGCCTCGACCGCCTCCGGGAGATCGCCGACGTGACCGCCGAGGTTGAGCTCGGCATACTCCCCCTGGCTGGAGCCACCGAGCCGGTCGGTGACCGCCCACTCGACGCCGTAGCGGTCACCGCTGGGCTCGATCCGCTCTCGCCAGGTGAACACGGGAGCAGGTTAACGGGGCGGGCAGGCCGTCAGTGCCGCCAGCCCTCGCAATGGCGTGGGCACCTGCGACCTCAGCGGCGCAGCGTCACTTGAGGAAGTCGGGCACGTCGAGGTCGTCGGAGTCCTCGAAGGTCACCTGGCGCGGCGGCTGCTGCACCGGGCGCTGCTGCTGCGGCTGGGCCTCCCGACCCGCCTCAGCCCGCTCGCCCTCCTTCGGCGCTGCTGCGGGGCGGTCCTGCTGCTGCTGCCCCTCGCCGCCGTCGCTCCGCCGCTGCTGCGGCGCACCCTGGGCGGGGGCTGCCTGCTGAGGCTGCCGCTGGCCGACCGTTGCTCCCTGACCGGCGCCCGCACCCTGCTGCGCGCTGGCCGGGCGCTCCTGCTGCGGCTGGCCGGGCTGCTGCCGGTTGGCGCCCCCGGCCTGGACCTGCCCGAGCGCGCGCTCGTTGCCCTCGCTGCGCGTCTGCGGCGCTCCCCCGTCGAAGCCGGCCGCGATGACGGTGACCCGCACCTCGTCACCGAGCGAGTCGTCGATGACGGCGCCGAAGATGATGTTGGCCTCGGGGTGCGCGGCCTCCTGGACCAGGCGGGCGGCCTCGTTGATCTCGAAGAGCCCCAGGTCCGAGCCGCCCTGCACGGAGAGCAGCACGCCGTGGGCGCCCTCGATGCTCGCCTCCAGCAGCGGCGAGGAGATCGCCAGCTCGGCGGCCTGCACCGCGCGATCTTCTCCGCGCGCGGAGCCGATGCCCATGAGCGCGGACCCGGCACCCTGCATGACGGACTTGACGTCCGCGAAGTCGAGGTTGATCAGGCCCGGTGTCGTGATGAGGTCCGTGATGCCCTGCACACCGGAGAGCAGCACCTGGTCGGCGCTGCGGAAGGCGTCGAGCATCGAGACGGTGCGGTCCGAGATGGACAGCAGCCGGTCGTTGGGGATGACGATGAGGGTGTCGACCTCCTCACGCAGCGTCGCGATGCCGGACTCGGCCTGGTTGGCGCGGCGGCGTCCCTCGAACGTGAAGGGACGGGTCACGACACCGATCGTCAGGGCACCCAGCGACTTGGCGATCTTCGCGACGACCGGGGCGCCACCGGTGCCCGTGCCGCCACCCTCACCGGCGGTGACGAAGACCATGTCGGCACCGCGCAGGGCCTCCTCGATCTCCTCGGTGTGGTCCTCTGCCGCCCGTCGGCCGACCTCGGGGTCGGCGCCCGCGCCGAGACCGCGCGTGAGCTCCCGACCCACGTCGAGCTTGACGTCGGCGTCGCTCATGAGGAGGGCCTGGGCGTCGGTGTTGATGGCGATGAACTCGACCCCCTTGAGGCCGACCTCGATCATCCGGTTGATGGCATTGACGCCGCCACCACCGATCCCGACCACCTTGATGACGGCCAAGTAGTTCTGCGCTGCGGACACGGTGGACCTTTCGGAACGGGTGCGATGTGCGATGGGCGACGACGATGCGGAGCGTGCCTGAGCGCGAGCATACGCCGCGACGTCGTGAGCCCCGATGAGCGTCAATCTCAACTTCAGGTCGAAGGTCGAGGCTCGAGGTTCTGGACAGAGGAATCTGGGGAACGGGCCCCAGATTCCTCTGTCCAGAACGTGAGTAGGTCAGTCGGTCGATTCGGGAAGGCCGTCGACGACAGGCGTGCCCGGGATGCGCACGTCGATGGTGATCGGCAGCCCACCCTCCGGATCGATGGTCTCCTGGCCGATGAGCGCGGTCACCACGCTCCACTTCAGCTCGTTGTCGGTCGGTGGCCCCCACACCAGGGTCACCTGACCGACCTCCATCTCGATCTCGCCGTCCCGGTCGACCGAGGGCGGCGTGAGGTCGCCCTCCAGCTCGGCCGGGTCGGGGCGCAGCCGCCACAGCTCGGCCAGCCCGGTCACCGTCGCCCGATCGAGGTCCTGCGGATCCGTGCGGAGCTCGATGAGGGGCAGCTTGTTGCTCGGGTCCTCGACCTGCTCGTAGACCTCGCCGGCACCATCCGCCAGCCAGGTCGATCCCCCTCCCTGCAGCGCCATGGCAGGTTCGCGCTCGGTCACCACCAACGTCACACCCGAGGGCCACTCACGCTCGACCTCGACCCCGAGGACCCGCTGGTCCTCCACCACACGCTCGTGGATCCGGCTCTCCGAGACACGCGCCAGCGGTCGGCCCACCGGGATCTGCGCGCGCTCCAGGACGCTCTCGGCGACCTCCTCCCGGGCCCCGGTGACCTCGACCTCCTGCACCGTGAAGGCGGACGACCAGTAGAAGAGCACGACGAGCCCGAGAGCCAGCGCGAGCACGAGGGCGAACCACAGCAGCAGGGTGCGCCGGCGCAGTCGGCCGAAGCCACCACCGAGACGCGCGAGCACCCCACGCCGCCCTGGTCCCTCCGAGGTCGCGCGCGAGGAGCTCTCCGTGCGTGCGCCGGTGGACCGGTGCCGCGTGCCCTGGGACGAGGGGCTCACGTCGTCACCTCCGGCGCGGCCCGCCCCGTCTCGTCCGGGGCGTCTGCGAGCAGCTCCAGCAGCTCGGGCCCGACCCGCGTCACGTCCCCCGCTCCCACCGTGACGACCAGAGCCTCCTGAAGGCCGACCAGCGCCGCCAGACGGGGGGCGGCGTCCGCGACAGAGCCGACCTCGTGCACCTCCGGCGCTGCGGTATGCCGCCGCAGCCCGTCGGCGAGCAGCGCCGAGGTGATCCCAGGGAAGTCCTCCTGCCGCTCGCGCGCGGCATACACCGGCAGCAGCAGCACGACGTCGGCTGCCGCGAGCCCCTCGACGAACCCGTCGGCGAACTCCTGCACCCGGGAGAACATGTGCGGCTGGAAGGCCACCACGACCCTGCGCCCTGCGGCGGCGCTCCGGGCGGCCTGCACCACCGCGGCGACCTTGGGCGCGTTGTGGGCGTAGTCGTCGACCACCTCGACCCCGGCACGCCGACCGACCAGCTCGAAGCGGCGGTGGGCGCCGGCGAAGCGCTCCAGCCCGTCCACCGCCCGGTCCAGCGGCAGGTCGAAGCCTGCGGTGGCGACGAGCAGGGCCGCGACGGCGTTGTGCACGTTGTGCGTGCCGGGCACCGGCAGCCGCAGCTGCAGCGACGTGCCCGCCGGCACGGAGCCCAGGTCGTCGGGCCAGGTCACGGTGCCGGTCGCCGTCATCCCTGCCGTGCCCACGTCGGAGACGACGACGTCGGCCTCGGCGAACTCGCCCCAGGTCACGACCCGCACCGCAGAGCCCGCGACCTCCGCCGCGAGCCGTGCGGCCCCGGGGTCGTCGGCGGAGGTGATGAGCAGACCGTCCACGGCGAGGGTGTCGGCGAAGTCGCGGTAGGCCTGCTCCACGGCCGCCACGTCGCCGTAGAAGTCGAGGTGGTCTGGCTGCACGTTGGTCACGACCGCCACCTGGGGGCGATACGTGAGGAAGCTGCCGTCGCTCTCGTCCGCCTCGACCACGAGTGGTGCGCTGGGCGCGCCGGGTGCGGCGTTGCTGCCCGAGCCGGCCAGCGGGGCTCCGATGACGTAGCCGGGCTCGGCCCCGGCCGCCTCGAGCGCGGCCGTCGTCATCGCACTCGTCGTCGTCTTGCCGTTCGCCCCCGCGATCGCCACGGCGGGCCGACCGCGGAGCAGGGCCGCGATTCCCTGGGCTCGGTGCAGCACGCGCAGCCCCGCGGCCCGTGCGGCAGCGAGCTCCGGGTTGTCCTCGGGAATGGCCCCGGAGATGACGACCGTGCGGGCCTGCCCCAGGTGGGCGGCGTCATGACCGACGTGCACCCGGGCACCGGCCGACTCCAGCGCCCGCAGGGTCGGGCTGTCTGCACGGTCGGATCCGGAGACCGCGATCCCCCGGGCCAGGAACATGCGCGCCACACCGGACACGCCCGACCCGCCGATCGCGACGAAGTGCACCGGCCCCAGCTCGTCGGCGGGCGGCACGGGCTCGGTGAAGTCGAACCGCCCCGTCCTCATGCGGTGCGCCCCGCGGCCTCGAGGATGAGATCGGCCAGCTGGTCGGCGGCGTCGCGCTGCCCGTGCTCGGCCGCGGCGGTCGCCATCCGTGAGATCTCGCCGGCGTCCGTGACCAGAGGTATGACCGTGCTCCTCACCCAGTCGGGGGTCACCTTGGTGTCGTCCACCAGGCGACCACCCCCGGCCGCGACGACGTCGGCGGCGTTGAGCCGCTGCTCGCCGTTGCCGACCGGGAGCGGCACGTAGATGGCCGGCACGCCGACGGCGGCCAGCTCGCACACGGTGCCGGCACCGGAGCGGCATACCGCGAGATCGGCGACGGCATAGGCGAGATCCATCCGGTCGGTGTAGGGAAGCGCGACGTAGCGCGGGCCCCCGGCGCGGTCCGGCGGCACGTCGATGTCCTTGCCCGCCCCGGTGAGGTGCAGCACCTGGACCCCCGCCGCGAGCACGTCGTCGGCCGCCGCCTCGAAGGCCTGGTTGAGGCGCTGGGCACCGAGGGACCCGCCGAACACGAGCAGCGTCGGCCGGTCGGCGTCCAGGCCGAACTCGGCACGAGCCTGCGCCTGCACCTGCTCATCGCGCGGGTCGAGGCTGCGGATCTCCTCGCGCAACGGCAGCCCGACGCGGGTGGCGTGCGGCAGCTCGGTGGTCTCGAAGGTGGTGGCGACCTGCTCGGTGAAGCGGGCCCCGAGCCGGTTGGCCAGCCCGGGCCGGGCGTTCTGCTCGTGGATGACGATCGGGATGCCGGCCCGCCGGGCCGCGAGGTAGGCGGGCGTCGCGACGTAGCCGCCGAAGCCGACGACCACGTCGGCGTCGATCGCCCGCACGGCCCCGAGAGCGGTGCCGACGGCACGCCGCAGCGCGCCCGGGAACCGCACCACGGCAGGGCCGGGACGCCGCGGGAAGGGCACTTTGGGGACGACGGTGAGCTCGTAGCCACGCTCGGGCACCAGCCGCGCCTCCAGGCCCTCGGCCGTGCCGAGGACGTTGATCACGACGTCGGGCCGCCGCCGCCGCAGCGCGTCGGCGGTCGCGAGCAAGGGGTTGACGTGACCGGCCGACCCGCCCCCTGCGAGGACGACGGCAGGCGGGCGCACGTGATCCTCGGTCACCGGCGTCCGCCCCTGCGTCCGCTCCCCCGTGTCGGGCGGGTGGCGCCGGCCCCGCCCGACGATGCCCCAGATGCCCGCGTGCGGGTCCCGCCCGCGCGGGTGCGACCGGCGGTGCCGCGGCTGGCTCCGGACCGGCTCCGCCGCGAGCCGGCACCGGCGGGGCGCGAGCCCGCGGTGACCGAGGGCCCGGCGGGGAGGGCCGCCAACGTGCGCCGCAGGGTCGAGGTGCGCTGGCCCATGCGCTCCTGGGCGCCGGGCAGCGAACGGGCGAGCGCGAGCAGGAGCCCGACCCCGATGAGGGCGGCGATGAGCGCCGATCCACCGGACGACACGAGCGGCAACGGCACGCCGATGATCGGCAGCATGCCGATGACCGATCCGATGTTGACCAGGGCCTGGCCGAGGAACCACACCATGACCCCCGCCGCCGCGAGCCGGGTGAAGGGGTCCTCGGCCTGTGTCACGATCCGGAAGCAGGCATAGGCGAACACCGCGAAGAGGCCGAGCACGGCGAGCGTCCCCGGCAGGCCCAGCTCCTCCCCGATGATCGCCAGGATGAAGTCGTTGTGCGGCTCGGGCAGGCGCCCCCACTTCTCCCGCGACTCCCCGAGCCCGATGCCCCACCACCCGCCGTCGGCCAGGGCATACTCCGCGTGCACCTTCTGGTAGCAGCCGGCGACCTGTGGGTCGTCGCAGATCCCCCCGATCCAGGTCTGGATGCGCTGCATCCGGTTGGCGCTCCCGGCGGCGAGCACCCCGACGCCGACCGCCGCGACCGTGCCGAGCCCGACGAACCACCGGGCCGGAAGGCCGGCCGCCCAGAGCAGACCGACGATGATGCCCAGCATGATCATGCCGGTGCCGAGGTCGTGACCCTGCAGCACGAGGCCGAGGAGCAGCAGGCCGAAGGGGAAGACCAACGGCACCGCCGCGTGCAGCGGACGGTGCATGACCTTGCGCTTGGTGGCGAGCACCGCCGCACCGAAGACGACGAGGGCGACCTTGCCGAACTCCGAGGGCTGCCCGCCGAAAGGACCGACCTGGATCCAGTTGCGGTTGCCCTGGAAGGCGTCGGCGCCGAGCGGGGAGAAGACCGCGAGCTGCAGCGCGACCGCGAGGAAGATGCCGGGCCAGGCGAGCCAGCGCCACACCCGCACCGGCAGGCGGGACCCGATGACAGCCAGCACGACGCCGCCGACGGCGAAGGCGAGCTGGTCGAGGAAGACGCCGTAGGAGTTGCCGGTGGCGCGGTAGGACCCGACGCTCGAGGCGGACAGCACCATGACCAGCCCCAGCCCGGTCAGCACCGAGGCGGACACCAGCGCGAGGTAGTAGGGCGCCACGGGCGAGCGCAGCCACTCGCCCACGGACTCGACGGTCCAGCCGGTCCGCGCCGGCCCGGGTCCTGCGCCCGGACGGGCACCCGCTCGGGAGTTCTGCCGACCGGTGACGGTGGCGGTCACGAGCCCTCCCCGAGATGCCGCTGCACGGCGTCGGCGAAGGTGTCTCCGCGACTGCCGTAGCTCGGGAACATGTCGAGGGAGGCCGCGGCCGGGGACAGCAGCACCACGTCGCCGGGCCGCGCGAGGGCAGCGCTGCGGGCCACGACGTCATCCATCAACCCCTGCAGCGCAGCCATGTCTCCATGGTCGGCGACGCCGACGTCCTCGACCGGGAGATCGGGCGCGTGTCGGGCCAGCGCCTCGGCGATCTGCTCGCGGTCGCTGCCGAGCAGCACCACGCCGCGCAGCCGGGGTGCCACCTCGGCCACCAGCTCGTCCACCTCGGCCCCCTTGAGCTGACCGCCGGCGACCCAGACGATGTCGGGGTAGGCCCGCAGCGCGGCCAGCGCGGCGTGCGGGTTGGTGGCCTTGGAGTCGTCGATCCAGGTGATGCCGTCGCGCTCGGCGACCACGGTGGTCCGGTGCGCCTCGGTGCGGAAGGCCCGCAACCCGTCGCGGACGGCGGCCGGGGTGATGCCGGCCGCGCGACCGAGCGCGGCGGCCGCGAGCGCGTTGGCGACCAGGTGCGGTGGCGGAGCGGCGGTGCCGTCCCCGCCGGAGGCCCGCGCCAGGTCGGCCAGCGTGCCGATCTCCGCGGCCGAGGTCGCCCGCTCCTCGACGAACGCCCGGTCGGCCAGGACGTCGTCGACGAGCCCGAACATCGAGCGGCCCGGGGTCCCCAGGGTGAAACCGATCGCCCGGCACCCCTCGACCACCTCCGCCTCCTCGACCATGGTCTCGGTGCGCTGGTCCTGCACGTTGTAGACGCAGGCGATCTGGGTGCGGGCGTAGATCGTGGCCTTGGCCGCGGCGTAGGCGTCGAAGGACCCGTGCCAGTCGACGTGGTCGGGAGCGAGGTTGAGCACGCAGGAGGCGAGGGGGCTGATGGAGTGGGTGAAGTGCAGCTGGAAGCTCGACAGCTCGACGGCGATGACGTCGTAGGGGTCGGGGTGCTGCACGGCGTCCAGGACCGGGGTGCCGACGTTGCCGGTCGCGAGGGCGCGCAGCCCGGCCGCGCGCAGCATCGACTCCAGCAGCCGCACGGTGGTGGTCTTGCCGTTGGTGCCGGTGACCACGAGCCAGGGGGCGGCGCCGACGCGGGGCCGCAACCGCCAGGCGAGCTCGATCTCGCTCCAGACCGGTATGCCGCGCTCGGTCGCTGCGGCGAGGATCGGGTGGTCGGGGCGCCAGCCCGGCGAGGTCACGACGACGTCGATCTCGGTCTCCGGCAGCGGCCACGCCGACACGTGCTCGGGGCCGAGCCGCACGTCGGCTCCGAGGATGCCGAGGATGCCTGCCTGCGTCTGCTGGGTCTCGCCGCCGTTGCCTGCGTCGAGGACGACGACCCGGGCCTCGTGCTGCAGCAGCGCGTCGGCGGCGGCGAAGCCGGTCACGCCGAGGCCGGTGACGAGCACGCGCAGCCCGGCCCAGTCGGCGTCACGGTGGGTGAGGTGGTCGAGCCGGTCGCTCACAGGTTCGCCACCCACTCTCCGTAGAACAGGCCGAGGCCCACCGCGACGCAGATGCCGGCGATGATCCAGAAGCGGATGACGATCGTCACCTCGGCCCACCCGAGCAGCTCGAAGTGGTGCTGCAGGGGCGCCATCCGGAAGACCCGTCTACGGGTCAGCTTGAACGACGTCACCTGGATGATCACCGACAGGGTGATGATGACGAAGAGCCCGCCGAGCACCGCGAGCAGCAGCTCGGTGCGGGTGGTGATGGCCAGGCCGGCCAGGCCGCCGCCCAGCGCCAGCGAGCCGGTGTCCCCCATGAAGATCTTGGCCGGTGAGGCGTTCCACCAGAGGAAGCCGAAGCAGGCTCCCGCGACCGAGCAGGCGACGACGGCGAGGTCCAGCGCGTCACGGACGTCGTAGCAGTTGGGCCCGGGCGCCAGCTGGCAGTTCTGGTTGTACTGCCAGATGCCGATGACGGAGTAGGCGCCGAAGACCATGACCGAGGCCCCCGTCGCCAGCCCGTCCAGTCCGTCGGTGAGGTTGACGCCGTTGGAGGCGCCGGCGATGAGGATGTTGGCCCAGAGGATGAAGAGCAGCACCCCGAGGACCGGCCCGGCGAAGGCCAGGTCGATCGAGGTGTCGCGGACGAAGGAGATGGCGGTCGAGGCCGGCGACCGGCTGCTGTCGCCGTGCACCAGCAGCGCCAGCAGGGCGAAGACGATGGCCACGATCGTCTGGCCGGTGAGCTTCTCGACCGAGGTGAGCCCCAGGCTGCGCTGCTTGGAGATCTTGGTGTAGTCGTCGAGGAAGCCGATGAAGCCCAGGCCGGTGATGAGGAAGAGCACGAGCAGGGCGCTCAGGCTGAAGCGCGAGTGCGTGACCTCGAGCACTCCGGTGACGTCGAGCAGGATGAGCAGCAGGTGCGAGACGAGGTAGCCCAGGAGCGTCGCGCCGATGATGACGGCACCGCCCATCGTGGGTGTGCCGCGCTTGGTGTGGTGCGAGGTCGGGCCGTCGTCGCGGACGAACTGGCCGTAGCGGCGGTGCACGAGGAACCGGATGAACAGCGGGGTGCCGAAGAGCGCGCAGATCATCGCCACACCGCCGGCGAGCAGGACGTTGACCATCAGCGGCCACCCTCCGCCAGGTCGTCCCCGAGGAGGCGGAGCCCGGAGTCGCGGCTGCTCTTGAGCAGCACGACGTCACCCACGGTGAGCAGGTCGTCGAGGAGGGTGCGCGCCGCGTGGCGGTCCGCGACGTGCGTCGTCGCGGCTCCCCCACCCTCGCGGTATGCCGTGCCCGCCGGCTCGGCGAGGTCACCCACCGTGACCAGATGGTCGATGCCGACCTGGGCCGCAAGCGTCCCCACCCCGGCGTGCTCGGCATCGCTCTCGGCGCCGAGCTCGAGCATGCCGCCGACGACGGCCACGGTCCGCCCGTCGGGGCGGCGCATCGCGGCCAGGGTCTGCAGCGCGGCGCGCAGGGAGTCGGGGTTGGCGTTGTAGGCGTCGTTGACGACGGTGACCCCGTCGGGACGCTCGGTGACCTGCATCCGCCCCGGCGACCGCGGCAGCGCGTCGCTCAGGGCCTCCGCCACCTCGGGCCACGGCATACCCCACTCGTGGGCGACCGCCGCCACCGCGAGGGCGTTGCCGACGTGATGCTCACCGACGACCCGCAACTCCACCCGGACCCCGTCGCGGGCGTCCGGTGCGGTGAGCGTGAAGGTCGCGCGGCCACTCCCGTCGAGTGCGACCTGGCTCGCGCGGACGTCCGCCTCCTCGGAGCGGCCCACGAGCAGGGTGCGGGCGCCCACGGCGTCGGCGTGGCTGCGCATGGCGGAGACGACGGCGTCGTCGGCGTTGAGCACCGCCAGTCCGCCCTCGGTGAGGCCCTGGACGAGCTCGGACTTGGCCCGGCCGATGGCCTCCCGGGAGCCGAACTCACCGAGGTGGGCGCTCCCGACGTTGAGCACCACGGAGACCGACGGGGGCGCGATCGCGGTGAGGTGCGCGATGTGCCCCGGGCCGGAGGCGCCCATCTCCGCCACGAGGTAGGCGGTCTCCTCGGTGAGCCGGCACACGGTGAGCGGCACCCCGACCTCGGAGTTGTAGGAGGCCTCGGGCGCGAGGGTCGGGCCGAGCCGCTCCAGCACCTGGGCCATGAGGTCCTTGGTGGAGGTCTTGCCCGACGACCCCGTGATCGCGACGATCCGCAGCCCGCCCGCGGCGGTGCACCGGTCGACGACCTCGCGCCCCAGAGCGGCGAAGGCGCGGGTCACCGCGTCGTAGGGCGGCCGGTCGGGGCGTTCGGAGAGCCGCTGCGGGTCCTCCTCCACGACGATGCAGGGCAGGCCCGCGGCGTCGTCGACGATCCGGTTGGTCAGCGCCGCGACGGCACCGCGCTCGGCGGCGCCGGAGACGAAGTCGTGGCCGTCCGCGACCTCACCCCGGCGCGCGACGTAGAGCCCGCCGGGGCCGATCTCGCGGGAGTCGGTCACGACGGGCCCGGTGACGCGGGGTGCGTCGGAGGGGACAGCCGGATGCACGAGACCGCCGGTCACGCGCGCGATCTCATCCAGGGTCAGGGGGATCACCCATCAGTCCTTTCGTCCTTGATGGCGATGTCCCCCAGTGTCTCACCCGCCCGACCCGGTGCGGGGTCCTCGGGGTCGTACTCGAGCTCGACCTGCACCGGCGCGGTGGTCGCCGGGGCGATCCCCTCCTGCTGGAGGGTGTAGCGCATGAGGTCGGCGAAGACCGGTCCGGCGATGATGCCGCCGTACTCGCTGATCTGCCGCGGCCGCTGGATGACGACCGCGACGACATACTTCGGATCGTCGGCCGGGGCGTAGCCCATGAAGCTCGACGTCACGCCTCCGGTGTAGCGACCCGTGTCGGGGTCGACCCGGGTCGCGGTGCTCGTCTTGCCCGCCACGTGGTAGCCGTCGACCGCGGCCAGCGGCGCGGTGCCCTGGCTGGACGGGACCGACTGCATGATGTCGGTCAGCGTGGTCGCCGTCTCCTCGGTGATGACGCGGGTGCCCTCGGGCACCGGCTCCTCGGTGTAGCGCCCCTCCTCGTCGACCGTGCCCGCGACGATCGAAGGCGGGACGCGGACGCCGCCGTTGGCGACGGTCTGGAAGACGCTGAGCTGCTGCAGCAGGGTGCTCGACAGCCCCTGGCCGAACATGAAGGTGTAGCGCGTGGTGGCGCTCCAGGTGGACGGCTCGGGCACCAGCCCCGCGGACTCGCCCGGCAGCCCCAGACCCGAGGTGTCGCCGATCCCGAACGCGCGCACCCAGTCGTAGAGATGCTCGTCGGAGAGCTTCTCGCCGTAGAGGATCGTGCCCATGTTGGACGACTTGGCGAGCACGCCGGAGAAGGTGAGGTGCTGCACCGGGTGCTGCTCGGAGTCCTTGAACCGCGAGCCCGCCCGCGTCATCGTCACGGGGACCTCGATGGGGGTGTCGGGCTCCATGATCCCCTCCTCCAACGCCGCCGCCGCGGTGATGAGCTTGGAGGTGGAGCCGGGCTCGTAGACGTCCTCGATCGAGGCGTTGCGCATCTCCTCGGCGTCCTGGGTCGTGTCGGACGGGTCGAAGCTCGGATAGCTCGTCAGGGCCACGAGCCGCCCGGTCTCCACCTCCATCACGGCGGCGTAGCCGGACAGCGCGTCGGCCTCCTTGACCCGGGTCCGCACCGCGTCGTAGGCCTTCCACTGCAGGTCGGCGTCGATGCTCAGCCGGTAGTCCTGCCCCGGCACGGCGGGGTCCTCCTCGTAGAGGCCGGTGCTGATGACCTCGCCGTTGCTGCCCTCTTCGTAGACCAGTTCCCCGGGCTCGCCGGTGAGCTGCTCGTCCTTGATGAGCTCCAGCCCGCCGGCCGGCATCTCGCCGGCCCCCATCCAGCCGACGAGGGGCGCGGCCGCCTCACCCAGCGGGTAGTCGCGCCGCATCACCTCCTCGGAGGACACCCCGCGCACGCCGGCCGCGAGGATCTCCTGCCACTGCTGCGGCGAGGCGTCCTCGACGAGCACGGCATACTGCTCGCCGAGCGGGTCGGTGAGGCGCTCGAGGATGTCGGCGCGGTCCTCCCCCGTGATCTCGGCGACGACGTCG
This sequence comes from Serinicoccus sp. JS2-9, assembly GCF_059025165.1. Lineage (NCBI taxonomy): Bacteria > Bacillati > Actinomycetota > Actinomycetes > Micrococcales > Ornithinimicrobiaceae > Serinicoccus > Serinicoccus sp. JS2-9. The sequence continues at coordinate 2,066,684 of NZ_CM180091.1, read as the reverse complement.
GCCGCGGCGGAGAAGCCCTCACCCACGACCCGGCTCTGCCCGTCCGGACCCTCCTCGCGCCGCTCGTAATCCACGACCAGGGTCGGGTCGGCGATGATGCGCCGCCGCTCCACGCTCACAGCGAGCTCGGCCCCGTCGACGTCCGTGATGCTGCCGCGGGCCGCGGGGATGACCCTGACCTCGAGGCGCTCACCGACCGCGGCGGCCGAGACGCTCGCGGCGTCCAGGCCCTGCAGGCGCACCAGCTGGGCGGCGAAGAGGCTCAGGACGACGAGGACCCCCAGGAGCAGGACCCGCATCCGGCGGGCGGGGTGGGCCACCCCGGCCGCGATCGCCCGCGAGGAGCGAGGGCGGTGCCCGGTGCGCGCTGCTGCCACGGTGTCACCCCTTGCGATCAGTCGTCCTTCGGCGGAGCGGTGCCCGTCGAGGGCAGATCCACGGTAAGGGTCCGCGCACCGTCGACCTTGGACGCCACGCCGGTGATGGACCCGTCGGACAGCCGGAGGGTCGCGGTGGAGGTCGAGGGCACCATCTTGAGCTTCGTCGCGGCCTTGGCCAACGACTCCGACGACTCCTGGTCGGCGAGCTCCTCGGCCAGCGTCACCTTCTGGTCGTGCAGCGCGGTCGACTCCACCTCCAGCCGGCTGAGGACGTAGGAGCCCTCGGCCCGGACGGTGTTGAGGAGCAGCACCCCGGTGAACGTCAGGGCGACGATGAGGGCGCACAACAGCAGGAAGCCGTGGGCACCCGACGTCGGCGAGGCGTCCACCACCCGCGCACCGACCCGGGGGGCGCGCAGCGCGGCGCGTCCGAGCTTCGCGGAGACGGTCATCTGGCTCATGCAGGCTCCTCGGTGGTGGGGTCGGGTGCTTGGTCGGGGGTATGCCGGGTGCGCTCGGCGGCGCGCAGGCGCACCGAGGCGGAGCGGGGGTTGGCGGTGCGCTCGGCCTCCTCGGCGCGCTCGGCACCGCGGGTGAGGAGCCGCAGCCAGGGCTGGTGCTCGGGCAGCTCGACGGGCAGGTCCGGCGGTGCCGAGCTGGTGGCGCCCGCCGCGAGCCCGCGCTTGGTGATGCGGTCCTCGAGGGAGTGGTAGGACAGGACAGCGATCCGCCCGCCGACCGACAGGGCCCGCAGCGCCGCCTCGAGGCCGCTGCGCCAGACCGAGAGCTCGGCGTTGACCTCGATCCGCAGCGCCTGAAAGGTCCTCTTGGCCGGGTGGCCCCCGGAGCGCTGGGACGCCGCGGGCACGACGTCGTGGAGCAGCTGCACCAACGGGCCGGAGGTGGTGAAGGGCTCCTGCTCCCGGCGGCGCACGAGCGCCTTGACGATCGGCCGGGCGAAGCGCTCCTCGCCGTAGTCGCGCAGGATCCGCACCAAGTCACGCGGGTCGTAGTCGTTGAGGACGTCGGCGGCGGTGAGGCCGGTGCTCTGGTCCATCCGCATGTCCAGCGGCGCGTCTGCCCGGTAGGCGAAGCCCCGGTCCAGCTCGTCCAGCTGCAGCGAGGAGACGCCGAGGTCGTAGAGCACGGCGTGCGCGCGGGCCAGGCCCAGCTCGGCAAGCGTGGTCGGCAGGTCGTCGCTCACCGAGTGGACCGGCGTGAAGCGGTCGCCGAAGGGGGCCAGCCGCTCGGTCGCCAGCTCCAGCGCCTGCGGGTCCCGGTCGATCCCGACCGCCCGGGCCCGGGGACAGGCCGAGAGCAGCGCCTCGGTGTGACCGCCCATCCCGAGGGTGCCGTCGACGAGCACCGCACCGTCGTCCTGGAGCGCGGGGGCGAGCAGGTCCACGCAGCGCTGCAGCAGGACCGGCACGTGCCGGTCCTGCGTGCGGAGGGTCTCGTCGGTGTCCATGAGGTGTCCCCGTGCGCGGAGTGCTCTGCTGCCGGGTCCCGACCCCTGGTCCCCCACCGTCCACCGGGGCGCCCGGCCCGGGGGAAGACGGGTCGGGAGCGGGTGCGCGGCCCGGCTCCGGGGAAGAGGAGCCGGGGCGGCGTGGTGGACGGGGGGAGGCCGGGTGTCGGGTGGTCGGCAGGACACTCACATCAGCCCCGGGATCACCTCCTCCGACTGCTCGGCGAAGGCCTGCTCCTGGGTCGCGAGGTAGTCCGCCCAGGCCTGGCTGTCCCAGACCTCGAGCCGGTTGCCGGCACCGATGACGGTGCACGCGGACGAGAGGCCGGCGTAGTCCCGCAGCAGCGGTGGGATCGTGATGCGCCCCTGCTTGTCGGGGATCTCGTCGGACGCGCCGGAGAGGAAGACGCGTTGGAAGTCCCGCACGCTGCGGTTCGAGGTCGGGCTGGACTGCCAGCTGGCGACGACGTCCTGGAAGTCCGAGGGGACGTAGACGTAGAGGCAGCGGTCCTGGCCGCGGGTGATGATCAGCCCGCCCGCGAGCCGGTCGCGGTACTTCGCCGGCAGGATCATCCGGCCCTTGTCGTCGAGCTTGGGCGTGTGGGTGCCGAGGAAGAGCACTCGCACCACCCCCTTCACTCGCTCGATAGGTCGCTGCGCCTCCAGATGCCCCCACACTACTCCACTTTCCCCCACCATGACCATCGAAACGCTCTTCTTGACTGCCGATTCTCCACAAAGATGCAGGTCAAGCTCGGTGGTGGACAGTGGAGGGGGCATGCCACCGTCGGGAGGGGCGGCGCGGACCTGGCCCGGTCCGCGCCGCGGGCGATACGGCATACCCGCAGGTCAGGAGGTATGCCGTCGCCCGAGTGGAGCGGAGACGCGCACCCAGGTGGAGGACAGTGGGGAGACGTGGCGGCACCACGTGCCGCGCGGAACCGCCCGGTTTGGCAAGATCGGTCCATGTCTGCGATCTCCCCCGCCTCCGATGCGGTCGACCTCGAGGCCGTGCGGCGCGTGGCCGGCTCGGTGCACCGGGCCATCGCCACCGTGATCGAGGGCAAGGACGAGGTGGTGTCGACCGCGGTCACGGTGCTGCTGGCCGAGGGGCACCTGCTGCTCGAGGACGTGCCCGGCGTGGGCAAGACGATGCTCGCCAAGGCGCTGGCCCGCGCCATCGACTGCCGGGTCAGCCGGGTGCAGTTCACCCCCGACCTGCTCCCCAGCGACATCACCGGGGTGAGCGTCTTCAACCAGGACACCCGCAGCTTCGAATTCCGGCGCGGCGCGATCTTCGCCAACGTCGTCGTCGGCGACGAGATCAACCGCGCCTCCCCCAAGACCCAGTCGGCGCTGCTGGAGTCGATGGAGGAGCGCCAGGTCACCGTGGACGGCGAGACCTACGAGCTGCCACGTCCCTTCCTCGTCATGGCGACCCAGAACCCCATCGAGATGGAGGGCACCTATCCCCTCCCCGAGGCGCAGCGTGACCGCTTCATGGCGCGGATCTCGATGGGCTACCCCGCCGCCCGCTCGGAGATCGCCATGCTGGAGTCGCACGGCGAGGTGAGCCCGCTGGACGGCCTGTCGGCCGTGACCACGGCCGAGGAGGTGCAGGCCCAGATCGAGAGCATCCGCAGCCTGCACATTGCCCCGGCCCTGCGGCACTACGTGGTCGAGCTCATGGCCGCGTCCCGAGCCCACCGGATGCTCCGGCTGGGCGCCTCGCCCCGCGCCGGACTGCAACTGCTGCGCGCCGCCCGGGCGCACGCCGCGCTCGCCGGCCGGGACCACGTGCTCCCCGAGGACGTCCAGGCCATGTCGGTGCCGGTGCTGGCGCACCGGGTGCTCCCCACCGGCGAGGCCTCGCTCGGGCACCACACCACCCAGGACATCGTCCGCGACCTGGTCGAGCGCACCTCGGTGCCGTCGGGCCGCTGAGCCGGACCGCCACCGGACCGGGCAGGGACCACCGATGACGTCGCCGTGGGGCGTCCTCACCAGCCGAGGCAGGATCTTCCTCGTCGTCGGCGGCCTGCTCGGTGCCGCCGGGATGCTGCTCGGCTACGAGGACATCACCCGCGTCGGGCTCGTGCTCGTCGCGCTCCCGATCCTCATGCTGCTGCTCATGCCGCGGCGGACCCCGCAGATGAGCGTGCGCCGGGAGGCGGACCCAGACCGGCTCGTGCCCGACGAGCGTGGTGCGGTCGAGGTCCGCTTCGCCAACGTCGGCAGCCGTACGCCGGTCTACCTGGCCGAGGAGCACCTGGACTACCAGCTCGGCGACCGACCGCGCTTCATCCTCCCGCGCATGGACCGCGGCGAGGAGCGCCGGTTGCGCTACACCGTGCGCTCGCGGCATCGCGGGGCCTTCTCGCTCGGGCCGATCGTGCTGCGCCAGCGCGACCCCTTCGGCCTGACCTTCCGCACCCTGCAGCTCTCCTCCCGCTCCGAGGTCCTGGTGCTCCCCCGAATCCACCCCCTGGGGGCCGACCGGATGCGGGGCGCCTCCCGCGGCAGCGAGGGCGAGATGCCGCAGATGGTCGCGCTCCACGGTGAGGACGACGTGAGCATCCGCACCTATCGCGACGGCGACGAGCTGCGGCGGGTCCACTGGCCCGCGACGGCCCACCGCGGCGAGCTCATGGTGCGCCAGGAGGACCGCCCGGCCCGGCGCCGCGCTCTGCTGCTGCTCGACTCCCGCGCGTCGGCGCATCCGGGCACAGGCACGCGGGCGTCCTACGAGTGGGCCGTCTCGGCCATCGCCTCGGTCGCCCGGCACCTCGTGGCCGACGGGTTCGTCGTGCATCTGCTCACCGACGCGACCATGCGCGAGGGCACCGCCGACCACCAGATCGACCTCGACACGGTGCTGGACTCGCTGGCGCGGGTCCAGCCCGAGGAGGATTCCCGGCTGGATCGGCTGGCCGGCGCGGCCTCACCCTTCACCGCGGGCGGCGCCCTCGTCGTCGCGGCGGTCGTCGCGCACGACGAGGAGGGGCTGCGTGACCTCGCGGCGGTCCGGCAGCCCGGGTCGCGCGCCCTCGCGTTCGTGCTCGACCCGGCACGCTTCGGGGCGGAGGGCGGCACCTCCGAGGGCGCCACCCGGACCCTCGCGGACGCGGGCTGGCGCACCGTGGTGTGCGGACCGCATACCGAGATCGCGCACGCGTGGGTCGCGATCGGCGCCGGCGCGGGCAGCAGCATGGCGGGGAGGTCGGCGTGAGGCTCGACAACGACGCCTTCGTGCGCGGGATGTGGCCCGAGGCGCTGGTCGCCGCGCTCGCCTCGCTGTCGGTGGCCTGGCCCCTGACGGACCTGCTGCGCGAGGACACCTGGCTGTTCCCGGCGATCACGATGGTCGCGCTGGTCGCGATCACCGGCGCCGTCCTGCGCACCATCGACGCGCCACCGACCGTGGTGGCCCTCGGCCAGCTCGTGGTGGGGCTGGCCGGCATCGCCGTGACCTTCCTGCGCGACTCGCTGTGGCGCGGGGTGCTGCCGACCGCGGAGACCCTGGAGACCGTCGGGGCGCTGCTGCGACAGGCGGGCACCGTGCTGCAGACGTATGCCGCGCCCGCACCCACCACCGAAGGCGTCTCCTTCCTCGTGGTCTCGGTGCTCACCCTCACCGCCGTCTCCGTCGACTCGATGGGCGTCACGGGGCGGGCACCGGCGAGCGCCGGCATACCGCTCGTGGCCGGGTTCCTCGTCTCGGTGTCCAACACCGGGCAGGCGATGGAGCCGTGGTACTTCGTCGCGGTGGCGGTGATGTGGCTGCTCATGATCGTGCAGCAGGGCCGCCGACTGACCGTCGCCTGGCCGTCCGCCAACCGGCAGGAGAGCCAGGGCGGCGCCGACGTGTCGCACGGTCCGCGGGGCCACCGCGGGCTGGCCCAGATCGCGTCGGTGCTGGCGCTCGTCGCCGCCGTGGTCGGAGCCGCGATGCTCCCCCACCTCCCGCCGACGTTCTTCGGCAGCGGGCTGGCCCGCAACCCGGACGCCCGCAGCGTCGACTCGGACGCGGGCGACGTCTCTTTCACCGAGACCATGGACCCCGCCCAGGACCTGCGCAACCAGTCGCAGGCGCCCGTGCTCACCTACCGCACCAACGCCGTCAGCGTGCAGCCGCTGCGGGTCACGGCCGCGCAGCGCTTCGAGGACGGTCGGTGGGAGGCGCCCGAGCGTCTGACCTCCGAGCTGCTCCCGGCCGATGCGGCGCTGCCCGCCCCCGACGGGCTGGGCGAGGACGTCCCGGTCGACGAGTCCAACTTCCAGGTGCTCGGCAACGAGCTGCAGCCCCCGCACCTGGCCGCGCCGAGCCCGCTGACGTACCTCGCGCTGGACGGAGCCGGCTACCGCTTCGACCCGCAGGACGCGACGGTGGTGCTCCAGGGCCGCGCGACCTCCTACGACGCGACCTACCTGACGCTGGCCTCCGGCGGTGAGCTGCCGGGCGGGATCGGCGACGCCGCCGTCGACCCGGGGCAGTTCGACCCCGAGCTGCTCGAGCTCGACCCGGTCTCCGCGGACGCGATCGGTGAGCTGACCGACGAGGTCGTCGGCGACGAGGCCAACGCCTTGCAGGCGGCCGTCCTCATCCAGAGCCACCTGCGGACCGAGGGCGGCTACGAGTACTCCCTGGAGCTGGAGCCCGCCGCCCAGGCCGACGCCGGCGACCCGATCGGCGGCTTCCTCCAGACGCGTCAGGGCTACTGCGTCCAGTTCGCCACCGCGATGGTGATGATGGCCCGCGACGAGGGCATCCCGGCCCGGATGGCGGTGGGCTTCTTGCCGGGCACCACGCAGAGCGACGGCACCCGACAGGTCGTCGCCTCGGACGCGCACACCTGGCCCGAGCTGTGGATCGACGGGATGGGGTGGACCCGCTTCGAGCCCACCCCCGGGGTGCGCGCCGGCACGCCCCCGGCCTACGCCCGCACGACGGACGACGCCGGCGACTCCGAGGCGCTCACCTCGACGGTCACCCAGCAGGTCACCCCCACCGCCGAGCCCACACCCGAGCCGGCCCCGGCGGAGCGCACCTGGGTCGACGACCTGGGCGACTGGCTCCCGACCCTCGGGCGGCTGCTGCTCGCGGTGCTCGGGCTGGCCGTGCTCATGATGCTCGTGCCGTGGGCGGGGCGGCGCTACCGCGAGGCGGGCGTCCGGTCGGCGAGCACACCCGGCGAGCGCATCGAGGGGCAGTGGCAGCTCCTCACCCGCTCCTTGCAGGACCTCGGCGTCGAGGAGCCACCCGCCCGCAGTCCGCGCGACATGCGGCGCTACTACACGCGGGGGACGGCGATGGACGGCGGTGGCGAGGAAGCCCTCGGTCGGGTGACGGCCACCCTGGAGCGGTCACGGTATGCCGCGTCGACCGCCCTGAGCGACGCCGAGGCCGAGCGCATGGGTGAGGACGTGCGGACAGTGGTGGACGAGGTACGTCATACCACCGCGTGGAACCAGCGGGCGAACGCCGCGCTCATCCCCCGCAGCGGGCTGGACGGACTCCGCGAGGGGCTGCGCCGGGTGCTCCGCAGGTAGCGCGAACCGCCCTCGGGGTAGAGGGTGGAGTCATGACTGCACCCCTGACCGTCGTCCTCTTCGGCGCCACCGGTGACCTCTCCCGTCGCAAGCTCATCCCGGGGCTGCTGCACCTCTTCCTCTCCGGGCTCGTCGACGACCTGCGGGTCGTGGGCACCTCCCTCGACGACATGTCGGTCGAGGAGTTCCGGGAGCTGGCCGCCGACGCGGCCACGGAGTTCAGCGTCCGTGAGTGCGACGACGAGTCGCTGCGGGCCTTCGCTCAGCGCCTCGACTACGTGCCCGGGTCGGCGGGGCCCGAGGCGCTTAGCGCGGCTGTGGAGCGCTGCGAAGAGGAGCTGGAGGGTGAGGACCTGCTCCGCCTGCACTATCTCTCGGTGCCGCCGCGCGCCGCGCTCAAGGCCGTCGGGACCATCGCGGCTGCCAACCTGGTCGAGCGCAGCCGAATCATCATGGAGAAGCCGTTCGGGACGGACTACGCCTCGGCGGTGGACCTCAACCGTCAGCTGCACGAGGTCTTCGACGAGGAGCAGATCTTCCGGATCGACCACTTCCTGGGCAAGGAGCCGGCGCAGAACATCCTGGCCTTCCGCTTCGCCAACGGCCTCTTCGAGCCGATCTGGCACCGCAACCACATCGACCACATCCAGATCGATGTCCCGGAGACCCTGGGCCTGTCCCAGCGGGGCACCTTCTACGAGCAGACCGGCGCCTACCGGGACATGATCGTCACGCACCTCTTCCAGATCCTCGCGTTCACCGCGATGGAGCCGCCCACCTCGTTGGAGCCGGCCGCGATCAGCCGGGAGAAGAGCAAGGTCTTCCGCTCGATGCTGCCTCTGGATCCTGGCGACGTCGTCCGCGGGCAGTACGTCGGCTACCGCGACGAGCAGGGGGTGTCGGAGGACTCCCAGACCGAGACCTTCGTGGCGCTCAAGTGCTTCGTCGACAACTGGCGCTGGGCCGGGGTGCCGTTCTACCTGCGCACGGGGAAGCAGATGGCGGAGGGGGCGCGGATCATCTCGATCGCCTTCCGGGAGCCGCCGCAGTCGATGTTCCCGCCCGGGTCAGGGGTCGGCGACCACGGCCCCGACCACCTCACCTTCGACCTGGCCGACCGCGCGCGGATGTCCCTGAGCTTCTACGGCAAGCGCCCCGGCCCGGGGATGAAGCTGGACAAGCTGTCGATGCAGTTCTCGATGCAGGACACCGACTGGGCCGGCTCGGTGCTGGAGGCCTACGAGCGACTTATCTACGACGCCGCCCGCGGCGACCGGACCCTCTTCGTGTCCGCCAAGGGCATCGAGCGGCTCTGGGAGATCTCCCAGCCGCTCATCGAGAACCCGCCCGTGGTCCGGCCGTACCAGAAGGGCACCTGGGGGCCCAACCAGATCCACCAGCTCATCACGCCGTTCACCTGGCGGCTGCCCTTCGAGCGCCCCTGGCGCGAGAAGCCGGAGAAGTGACCGGCCGCGCCATATGCCGTGACCGCCCGCGCGGTATGCCGTGACCGCCCGCGCGATATGCCGTGACCGGCCGCGCGATATGCGGCGGCGCTCAGTCCAGGTAGTCGCGCAGGACCTGTGAACGCGAGGGGTGGCGCAGCTTGGACATCGTCTTGGACTCGATCTGACGGATCCGCTCGCGGGTGACGCCGTAGACCTTGCCGATCTCGTCCAGCGTCTTCGGCTGCCCGTCGGACAGGCCGAAGCGCATGGAGACCACGCCCGCCTCACGCTCGGACAGGGTGTCGAGGACCGAGTGCAGCTGCTCCTGGAGCAGCGTGAAGGAGACGGCGTCGGCCGGCACGACCGCCTCGGAGTCCTCGATGAGGTCACCGAACTCGCTGTCCCCGTCCTCGCCGAGGGGGGTATGCAGTGAGATCGGCTCCCGGCCGTACTTCTGGACCTCGACCACCTTCTCCGGCGTCATGTCCAGCTCGGCGGCCAGCTCCTCCGGGGTCGGCTCGCGGCCGAGGTCCTGGAGCATCTGACGCTGGACCCGGGCCAGCTTGTTGATGACCTCGACCATGTGGACCGGGATGCGGATGGTGCGTGCCTGGTCGGCCATGGCGCGGGTGATCGCCTGCCGGATCCACCAGGTGGCGTAGGTGGAGAACTTGTAGCCCTTGGTGTAGTCGAACTTCTCGACGGCGCGGATCAGGCCGAGGTTGCCCTCCTGGATGAGGTCCAGGAAGAGCATCCCGCGACCGGTGTAGCGCTTGGCGAGCGAGACGACGAGGCGCAGGTTGGCCTCGAGCAGGTGGTTCTTGGCGTTCTTGCCGTCGTTGGCGATCCACCACAGCTCACGCTTGAGCTTGGCCTCGAACTTCTCGCCCGAGTTGAGCTTGTCCTCGGCGAACAGGCCGGCCTCGATCCGCTTGGCGAGCTCGACCTCCTGCTCGGCGTTGAGGAGCGCCACCTTGCCGATCTGCTTGAGGTAGTCCTTGACCGGGTCGGCGGTCGCCCCGGCGGTGACCACCTGCTGGGCAGGCGCGTCGTCGTCGTCGGCGGTGGAGACGACGAAACTGTCGTCGTCCTTGCCGGGGGCCTTCTGCTTGGCCGCCGGGGACGGCGGAGAGACGACGTTGTCGGTGTTCTTGCCCGACTCCTCACCGTCGGCGAGATCGGCCTCGTCGGGCTCTGCGTCCTCGTCCGTCGTCGACGCGTCGGCCTCCGCGGCGGCCTCGCCCTTGGCCGCGGTCTTGGCGCCCTTGGCCGTGGTCCGCTTCGCGCGGGTGCTTCCGCCGGCGGCCGTGTCGGCGGCCGCGCGGGTCCTCGAGGAGGCCTTCTTGGCGGCGGTGGTCTTGCTGGCCGTCGACTTCTTTGCCGTCGCCGCGCCGGTGGTCTCGGCCTCGCCGTCGGCCGTGTTCGCGGACGATCCCGACCGCGAGCTCTTCGTGGCCGTGCCGGCAGGGGACGCCTTCTTGGCCGCCGGGCTCTTGCGCGTCGTGGACCGCTTGCGAGCCGGAGCCGGCTCAGCGCCGCGGACCTCGATGGCCTGGTCGCTGAAGACGCGCAGCACCTTTTTCTGGGTGGCGGCCGCCGTGACGTCGGCGGCCTCGAGGGCCGACTTGACCTGGTCGGCCTCGACGAAACCCTTCTCGGTGCCCACCGCGAGGAGGGACTTGAGGGCATCGTGCTCGAAGGCCGCGGGCAGCTCGGTCGTGCTGGTGCGGGAGGTCCTGGCGGTCACGGGGTGAACCAACTCTTTTCTGACGATGCAGGAACGGCGTCGCCGGGGCATGACGAACTGCCCGGACGGTGATGAAGAAGTGGTGTGCGGTGCTGTGGCGGCACCCAACACCCACCATTATAAGACCCCACGCGGCCGTGGGGCATTCCGCGCCCCCGACGAGCGCGCCAGGGCGCGCCGTTCGGGACCCGACACGGGCCCCTTCCCGCGGCCCTGACACGCGGCTCGACGCCGGGCCCGTGTCCGTGGTCAGGGGCCCCCGAGCCGGCTCAGTCGCTCTCGCCGGCCTTGACCGCCAGGACCGCGCACTGCGCCTCGAGCAGGATCCGCTGCGCGTTGGATCCGAGGATCAGCTTGCCGATCGGTGTCCGGCGACGCAGCCCGATGACGATGAGGTCACCCTCGGACTCGCCCGCGACCTCGATGAGATCTTCGGCGGGCTCGTTGCCGCGGGCCAGAGCGCGCACCTCGTGCTCGATACCTGCGCCGTCGAGATCGCTGCGGACGGAGTCCAACTCCTCCTCGAACCGACGTGCCTCCCCCGCGTCGAAGTCTCGTCCGCCCCGGTGGGAGTTCACCACGATGAGCTTGGCCTTGCGCAGCAGCGCCTCGGCGCGAGCGGCGGCCAGGGCGGCGCGGCCCTCGCGGGTGGGAATGTAGCCAACGATGATCGACATGGGCCTGGACATCCTCCTTGCGGTGACTGCTCTTCCGGGCGAGGGTACACCTCAGGCTGCGGGCCGCCTGCCGGGGTGACCTGCACCGTCGCGCCCGCTCGCCTCCCCCGGCCGGGGCGGCCGCAGCCCGCCCGACAGAGCCCGGCGCAGGAGCGTCGCCATGCTGTAGTCAGGATCGACCTCGAGCGCGAGATCGCACGTCTCGTTGGCGATGGTCCCCTCCCCCCGCGCCCAGGAGATCAACCCGGTCAGCGTGAGCAGCGGCGCCGCGAGACTGCGCGGCACCTGGGAGACGAGCACCAGCAGCCGCTCCAGTCCCGCGTGGGTGGTCACCGAGGATTCCCAGGCGGGGACCCATCTGCAGAAGTCCTCCTTCTGCGCCGCGTCGAGCAGGTCCTCCAGCCGGAAGACCGCGGGAGCCCAGCGGGCGAGGACCGCGTCGCGCAGGAGGGTGTCGTGCAGGACGAGGGTGATCCACGCCCGTTGCCGTGCCGAGGGCGCACGGCCGTCGAGGACCCAGCCGGCGAGTGCCCGTAGCGCCTCGGCGTCGTCGAGCCGCTCAGGGGCCAGGCTCAGGACCGAGATGGCCAGGTCGGTCTCGGAGACGGCGCCCTCGTCGAGGTGGCGCACCTGGCGGACCACGTCGCTGCGGGAGCCGACAGCCGATCGGCCGCGCAGGACGAGGTCGGCCGTCGCGGGCACGTCAGCCGCGACGGGTGCCTCGATCCAGTGTCCCTGGAGGACGGGCTCGCCGGACGCCACGACCTCGCGCAGGCTCCGCGACTCGTCGCGCAGCAGCACCAGGTCGTGCAGGACCGATCCGGAGCGACGCGCCAGCTCGCGCCCCACCCGTGCCAGCCCGCGCTCGGCCTCGTCGCTGACGTCCCGGTCCGCGCCGGTCCCCGACTCCGGCAGGTCGTAGCCGAAGAGGTGCAGGAGCGTGGGCCCCTCATCCGCGACCTGGCTCAGTGCCGGCAGGAGGGCGTCGACCACCCCCGTGCCGAGGTGCTCGACGGGGGGTAGGTCGAGTCGGGCGGTGCACACCACGGCCAGACCCGACGTCCCTGGGCGGGGTGAGCCGGCCGGGCGGGTGACGACGAGGACGATCGAGTGGTCCGGTCGGTAGCCCATCAGGTGCGGCAGCACGGCCAGCAACTGGTGGATCCCCCCGAGGCGGACGGACGGGTCATGGTCGGTGGGAGGGTTCGAGCGCCCCCCGCGCTCCTGCAGAGTCATGCCTCCAGACTGCCGCGAGCGGGCCCGTCGTGACGGGCCCGCTCGCGATCTGTGGATAACTCAGTCCTGCGGGGCGAACTCCGCGCGGGCGTGATCGGCGATGCGCTTCATGAGGTAGCCGTCCAGACCGGCGCCGATGACACCCCCGGCGACCGGCACGAACCGGATGATCCGGCCCAGTGCCTTGCCGCCGACAGCGGTGAGCAGGCGGAAACCGACGGCCTTGTTGACCATCATCGCCGCTGCCTTGGGGAGGCGGGACATCGCCAGGGTGGCCAGTCGACCCGACCCGCTGAGCCCGGCGGCCGTGGTGACGCCTGCCTTGCGCATGAGCTCGTCGGCATCCGCCCCCACCAGCGAGAGCACGACCGCCGCGCGAGCTGCCTTGGTGGTGACGTCATACCCTCGGAGCTCGGCGATCCCGGCCACCATGCGGGTGGCGAGGGTATAGAACTCGAGCACGTTGGCGGGCAGGGCGACCGGCATCGTGAAGATGCCGCCCACGCCGGTGACGAAGCCGCCGACAGCCGCCTTCTTGATGTGGTCGCCGGCGATGTCGTCGATCGCCTTCTCGACGTCGGCGCCGTGCTTGGACCGGGCCTTGGCGACGACCTCGGCCGAGGAGTCCACCGGGCCGATCCCGTCGACGCCGAAGTCCAGCAGCTTGCCCACGAAGGCGTTGGCGAGCGAGTCCAGCGGCCCGTCCTCCGCCGCCTCGGGGGTGTTCACCTTCACCGTCTCGGATCCAGGTTCAGCCACGTCTTCTCTCCTCAGGAGTGGGGGTCAGGATGCCGTGCCATCCTGGCACGGGCGGTCGGGGAGCGGAGGGTATGACGTCACCGCGCGTCCGGGGGCGGCGCTCCGTCTCCGTCTTCCGCCTCCTCGGCGGCCTCGGGGTCGCGCAGGAACTCTTCCAGCTGGGCACCGATCTCCTCGGCGCTGGGCAGGTTGGCCACCTCCGCGGCGAGCAGGCTCTTGCGCCGCTGCCCCTCCAGGAAGTGGTCGTAGCGGCGCTCCAACCCCTCGACGACCTCCTTGGCCTCCTCGTTGCCGGCCAGCTCCTCCTCGATCCGGCCGCGGGTCAGCCCCGCCATCGCGATGAGGTCGGCCGTCGGCAGCACCAGGCCGCTGAGGTCCATGAGCGCATCGGCCGCGGCGACCGCCGCGTCCCCGAACTGCGTCTCGGCGAGGTAGTGCGGCACGTGCACTGCCACGCCCATGGTGAGCAGGCCAGCCTCCGCGAGCCGCAGGTGCAGCAGGGAGTCGGCGCTTGAGGGGACCCGGACCTGACCGAAGATCGGCGTGTAGTCACCGAGGACGGACGGGTCGCTGGCGAAGCGCGTGGACCCCACCGGCCGCGTGTGCGGCACCGCCATCGGGATGCCGTGGGCGCTGAGCATCCGGCGCACCCCGAAGGCGAGGCTGAGCTGACGTACCGCCTCGACGAAGCCCTCCCAGCGGTAGTCCGGCTCCACGCCGTGCAGCAGCAGGAACGGCTCCCCGGCCGCGTCGATCATGCGGTAGAGCACGAGCGAGGGGTCGTCGTAGTCCGCGTAGTGATCGCTGTCGAAGGTCATGAGCGGACGGCGCGAGCGGTAGTCCACCAGCTCGTCGGTGTCGAAGGTCGCCACCACCTCGTGCTCGAGCGTGTCGAGCAGGTGGTCCGCGACGCTCGAGCGCACCTGGCCTGCGTCGAGGAAGCCGTCCAACGAGACGAGCAGCAGCGGGGCGGGTTGGGGCTGGCGGGCGGCGTCGGCCTCCAGCCGGAACAGTGGCGAATGCGTCGTCACGTGGTCTCCTCTCGGTCTGCTGCTACAACGTCGCGGTGACGCCCAGGATTCCGCCGACCGACGACATACCTGCGAGGGCGCGTCCGGACCGTGGTCAGTCGGTGCCGGGTGATAGGACAGGGGTATGACGACGGCGCCTACCTCAGCGTTCCACGACCTCGCGCACTACGTGGCCCTCCCCCGGGTCTCGGGGCTCGCGCTGAGCCCCAACGGCAGCCGACTCGTCACCACGGTCGCCACGCTCAACCGGAAGGGCACCGGCTATGCCACGGCGCTCTGGCAGATCGACCCCGCAGGTGAGCGTCCGGCGCACCGACTGACCCGCAGCGCCAAGGGCGAGGCCGGAGCCGCCTTCGGCGTCGCCGGCGACCTCTACTTCACCTCGGCACGCCCCGATCCCGACAGTGACGACGACGAGCCCGAGACGGCGCTCTGGCACCTGCCCGCCCACGGCGGGGAGGCCCGTGTGGTGTTGCGGCGCCCCGGCGGCGTGGGCGGCGTGACCTGCGCGCGCGGGGCCGATCGGGTGCTCCTGGTCGCGGGTCGCCTGCCGGGCGCCCGGTCGGAGCGGGAGCACGCGAGGCTGGCGCGTGCCCGCAAGGACGCCGGGGTCGACGCGATCCTGCACTCGTCCTACCCCGTCCGCTACTGGGACCACGACCTCGGCCCGGAGCAGCCGCAGGTCTTCGCCCTCGAGCAGGGCCCGGACCCGCAGGGCGCACCCGAGGAGCCGCGCCCCGACCGCGGCGGCGGCGCCGACGAGGACGCCGCGGCCGCTCTTCGTCCCGGCACGGTCGACCAGGCACCGGACCGGCACCTGCGGCTGCTCACCGGCGACCTGCGGGCTCCGCTGCACGAGCCCAGCCCCGTGGTGGCCCCGGACGGCTCGTTCGCGCTCGTGGGGATGACGCTGCCGGGCCCGCGTGCCGAGCTGCGCGAAGGGATCGCGCGGATCGACCTCGAGAGCGGCGAGCTCCGACCGCTCGTCGACCTCGAGGGGCACGAGGCGTACGCCGGCCCGGTGAGCCCGGACGGCGCCCGTGCCGTGATCGTCATCGACCGGGTCACCACGCCCTCCGATCCTCCACGCCCGCGGCTGCACCTGCTCGACACGGCCACCGGCCGCACCACCCCGCTGGCGCACGAGTGGGACCACTGGGGCGAACCCGTCGCGTGGACCCCGGACGGTCTGGCGGTGCTCGTGCTCGCCGACAGCGACGGTCGGCGCCCGGTCTTCCGCATCGACGTGGACTCCGGTGCGGTCACCCAGCTCACGCACGACGACGCCGCGTGGAGCGAACTCGTCGTGGCCCCGGACGGCGAGGTGGCCTACGGCGTGCGCAGCTCCTACCTCTTCCCGCCCGAGGTGGCGCGCCTCGACCTCACGACCGGCGAGGTGACCCCGCTGCCCGGCCCCACGGAGCGCCCCCGCATCCCGGGACGCCTGGAGGAGGTCGAGACGACCACCGATGACGGCACCCGGGTCCGTGCCTGGTTGGCCCTGCCCGAGGACGCTGCCCCGGAGTCCGGACACCCGCTGCTGCTGTGGATCCACGGCGGCCCGCTCGGCTCGTGGAACGCCTGGACCTGGCGGTGGAACCCCTGGCTGATGACCGCGCAGGGGTATGCCGTGCTGCTGCCCGATCCGGCCCTCTCCACCGGCTACGGCCAGGACTTCATCCAGCGCGGCTGGGGAGCGTGGGGCGACGCGCCTTACACCGACCTCATGGCGATCACCGACACCATCGCGCGCCGCGACGACATCGACGAGGCGCGCACCGCCGCCATGGGCGGCTCCTTCGGCGGGTACATGGCCAACTGGGTGGCGGGGCATACCGATCGGTTCCGCGCCATCGTCACCCACGCGTCCCTCTGGGCGCTGGAGGGCTTCGGCCCCACGACGGACGCCGCGTTCTACTGGCAGCGCGAGATGACTCCGGAGATGAGCGAGGCGCACTCGCCGCACCAGTTCGTCGACCGCATCGTGACGCCGATGCTCGTCATCCACGGCGACAAGGACTACCGCGTCCCGATCGGCGAGGGGCTCCGGCTGTGGTACGAGCTGCTCTCACGCTCCGGGGCACCGGCTGCCGAGGACGGCTCCACCGTGCACCGCTTCCTCTACTTCCCTCACGAGAACCACTGGATCCTCGCGCCGCAGCACGCCCAGGTCTGGTATGCCGTCGTCAGCGGCTTCCTCGCCGAGCACGTGCTGGGCCAGGAGCCGCCCGCGGCGGCGGCGCACCTGGGTCTCGCCGCTCCGTCGGACGACTGACTCCGAAGTAGGGGGCAGCGGCCGCGCTCAGCGCCGCTGCAGCATCGTCACCATCCCGACCACCACCGCGGTCCACCAGCCGACGTGCGAGGCGACGATGCTGCCCTTCATCCACCACAGCAGCACGGGCGGGATCTCGCCGGCGGTGGAGCGGGGCGACAGCTGACGCATCTGCCCCTCAAGCTGGTCGACGACCAGCCCGTTGTTCGCGAGCAGCAGGTGTAGTGGGTCGCGAGGTGGCCCCCTCAGGAGGTGCCCTGGGCGGCAGGGCGGAGCCACTGCTCCCAGAGGTGGTCGACCGCACGGTGCAGTTCAGCGAGAGTGCCCGAGTTGTCCAGCAGCACGTCGGCGACCTTCGCCCGCTGGGCATCGGTCGCCTGGGCCGCGACCCTGGCACGGGCGGCCTCCTCCGACATTCCCCGTAGCTCCACGAGACGACGGACGCGTTCGGCAGCAGGCACGTCCACCACGACTACGAGGTCGTAGTCGGGCGCCAGCCCCATCTCGACGAGTAGCGGGATGTCGTGCACGACCACGGATCCCGGGGGTGCGGACGCCATGAGCTCGGCCGAGCGAGCCCGGATGCGCGGGTGGGTGATCGCCTCGAGGTCGCGCCGCGCCTGAGCGTCGTCGAAGACCACGGCGGCCAACCCCGCCCGGTCCAGCGACCCGTCCGCCGCGATCACGTCCGGTCCGAAACGCGCCCCGATCTCGGCCAGACCGGGGGTGCCCGGAGCCACGACCTCGCGCGCCACCGCGTCGGCGTCCACCACCACCGCGCCGAGGACCCCCAGTCGGGCCGCGACGGTCGACTTGCCGGAGCCGATGCCTCCGGTCAGCCCCACCCGAGTCATCAGGCGAAATCCAGCTGCTCGCGTCGCACCACGGACAGCGCGAGCCCGAGGCACAGCACGGCCGGCACGAAGAAGAACCCCACGCTGGCGATCGACAGCAGGGCCAGGGCGACCATCACGATCAGCGCGGTGATCGCCACCGACAGCACGGGTCGTGCCGCGACGACGAGTGGGCAGGCCATGAGGGCGCACAACCAGAGGAAGGACAGCCGATCGAGGCTGGTGGTGAGGGCGAAGACGAGCGAGGTCAGGATCGCCATGAGCGCCGCCACGAGCGCGAGCACCTGGGAGCGCCGCAGCCTCATCCGTCGCGGCCCTGCCGGGTGCAGACGCAGGCCTCGTTGCCCTCGGCGTCGGCGAGGACCCACCAGGAGGGAGCGAACTCATCGGTGACCAGCCGCCCGCCGGCGGCGAGCGCCGCGGAGATCCGCGCCTCGGCCTGGTCGTGGGGGACGTTGACGTCGAGGTGGAAGCGCCCTCGCTCGGTGCGTGCCTGCTCCATCTGCTGGAACCACATCGGCGCGAGGCGCCCGGCCCCATCCTCGAGCTGGTGCTCACCGGTCTCGTCGTGACCGAGCACGGCGGCCCAGAACGGCTCCACCGACGGCGCATCCATGACATCCAGAGCGATCTCCAGCACGGAGACCTCCTCCGGGACCGCCGTCAGCTCCAAGTCCCGCGCGATGGCGCTCACCGCCGACGCGAGGGCCCGATCCCGTGTGGTGAGCTCGCCGACGTCGTGGCTGACCGTGGAGATCGTCACGTGCGGGTAGCGCAGGTCGAGGTCGGGATGGTGGTCGAGCTCGTCGGCGGCTTCGGCGATCCGCGAGACGAAGCGCGCCCCCGCCGAGAAGTCGGGAGTGCGGTAGCGCGTGTGCAGCCGCCCCAGCATGACCCGCCAGTCGGCGAGCTCGGGGTCGTCGGACAGCACCTGGGCGGTCAGCGTCTCGAAGGCCATACCTCGACTCTGCCAGATCCGGACCAGCCGCACGCACTGCATACACCGGACGCACGTTCGGCACGCACCGGACGCACGTTCCACACGCACCGGACGCACGTTCGGCACGCACCGGACGCACGTTCCGCACGCACCGGACGCATACCGCGCGGCCAGTCACAGCACACCGCGCGCCCAGTCACAACACATCGCGCGGCCAGTCACAACAAATTGCGCGGCCAGTCACAACAGATCGCGCGGCCAGTCGGGGGTGTGCGGTCAGCCGGCGGCCTCGGCGCGGTCCATGGCGGCGTAGATCCGCTTCGGCGAGACCGGGGCCGGGGTGCCCAGGCGCTGTGCGAAGAGCGAGACCCGGAGCTCCTGCAGGGACCAGACGATGTCGAGGACGTCGGGGTCCTGGCGGCGGTGCGGCGGCAGTCCGGCGAGGAAGGAGTCGATCTCCTCCTGCACGATCTGCACGTCCTCCATCCGTTCGCGGTCGCGGGTCAGGTCCTGCACGCCCTTGTCGAGACGTTCGGCCATCGCCCGCAGCCAGACCACCATCCGGGGCAGCCGTGCGTGGCCGACCTCGGCCACGAAGCCAGGCTTCACCAAGGCATCCAGCTGCCGCCGTAGATCGGTCGCCAGGTCCGCCGCGGCGGGGGCGTCCAGCCGCTGCAGGCGCAGCGACACCTCGCGCGCCGTGTCGAGGATCGGCACCAACGACTCGACGATCTCCAGCACCCGGGGCACGGTCTGCTGGCGCACGCCGACCAGCGCCGCCTCGAACTGCTCCGGGGTCCGCACGGTGGCGCCGGGCTGCTCGGCGACGACCGAGTCGACGGCCGCGGCCAGCGCGTCCTCGAGCAGGGCGGGCACCGAGCCGTGCGGGTTGTGGCCGAGGCTGAGCTTCTGACTGTTGGACAGCAGGGCGAGCAGCCGCTTCCACGGCGGCGTCGTGCCGAGCAGCAGCAGCCGGCGCACACCCCGGCGGGTCTCGCGCTCGGCCTCCGAGCGCGTCGCGAGCACCCGGACGTCCACCGCCTCGCCGGTGTCGACCAGCGCCGGGTAGCCCTGCACCTCCCGCGGTCCGACCTGTCTGCTGAAGGTCTCCGGCAGGGGGTCGAGGTCAGCCGGCCACCCCGTCAGCCCCGAGCGCTCGACCCCAGAGGCGGCGGCCGCCATGGTCGTGCGCACCTGACCGGCGAGCTGCTCCTGCAGGTCGGCGAGGTCCTTGCCCTCGCCGAGCACCTCCACCCGGCCCCGCCGACGGTTGCGTCCTTTCTGCCCCGAGGGCCGCACCGCGCGCTCGACGCGGAAGGTCATCCGCAGGTGGTCCGGCACGCGCTCCCAGGCCATGTCCTCAGGCCTCACCCGCGCCAGGCCCCGCCGAGTGAGCTCCGCGGCGACCGCCTCCCGCACCGGCACCGTCCCCACCACGCCGGCCTCCTGCATACCGCGCAGCGCCGCCCGCGCATGGTCGGGGGCGGGGACGAAGTTGCGCCGCAGGTCTTTGGGCAGCGCCTTGACCAGCGCCGTCACCAGCTCCTCGTGCATGCCGGGGACGAGCCAGTCCAGACCCTCCCCGCTCATCTGGTTGAGCACCTCGACCGGCAGGTGCACGGTGACGCCGTCGGCGTCGGCACCCGGCTCGAACTGGTAGGTCAACCCGAACGTCAGCTCGTCCTGACGCCACTGCGTCGGGAAGTCGTCCTGGCTGACGTGCTCGCCCGCGTCCCCGACGAGCAGCTCCTCGGTGAAGGTGAGCAGCTGCGGGTCCTGCCGACGCGCGGTCTTCCACCACGTGTCGAAGTGCGCGCCGGAGACCACCTCCGCGGGGATGCGCGCGTCGTAGAACTCCACCAGCGTCTCGTCGTCGACGAGGATGTCGCGGCGCCGGGCGCGGGCCTCGAGCTGACCGAGCTCACGCACCAGCCGGCGGTTGGCGTGGAAGAACTCGTGGCGCGTCTCCCAGTCCTCCTCGACCAGGCCCTGCCGGATGAACAGGTCGCGGGCGGTCTCGGGGTCGGTGCGCGCGAGTGGCACGGTGCGCCCCGCGACGAGGGGTATGCCGTAGAGCGTCACCCGCTCGTCCGCCACCGCGGAGCCGGCCGAGCGGGACCAGCGCGGCTCGCTGTAGGAACGCTTGACCAGGTGCGCCGCAGCACGCTCCACCCAGGCGGGGTCGATGACCGCGTTGGTGCGGGCCCAGAGGCGGGTGGTCTCGACCAGCTCGGCGCTCATGACCCAGTCAGGGTTGGTGCGGTGCAGGACCGAGCCGGGCTGGAGCACGAAGCGGGCGTTGCGGGCACCCAGGTAGGCGCGGGCCTCGCGCTCCCACATCCCCACGTTGGAAAGCAGCCCGGTGAGGAGGGACTCGTGCACCTGGGTGGCGTTCGCCGGGTGCTGGTTGAGCTCCATCCCGAGCTGCTTCACCGCCCGCCGCAGCTGGGTGTGCAGGTCCTGCCACTCGCGGACCCGCAGGTAGTGCAGGAACTCGGCCTTGCAGCGGCGCCGGAAGGCGCTGTTGGAGAGCTGCTTCTGCTGCTGCTGCAGGTAGCGCCACAGGTTGAGGACGACGAGGAAGTCGCTGTCGACGACGTCCTTGGCGTCCTTGGCGTCCTTGCCGCCCTTGCTGCCCTGGCCGCCCTCGCGGTTCGTGTCGCCCTGGCCGTCCTGCGATGCGACACCCCCGGCGCGCCGGAAGCGGGCGTGCGCCTGGTCGGCCTGCTGCTGGTGGTCGGCGGGCCGCTCGCGCACGTCCTGGATCGACAGCGCCGCGACGATGACGAGCACCTCCTTGAGGGCTCCCTGCCGCTCGGCCTCGATGAGCATGCGGGCCAGCCGGGGATCGACGGGCAGGCCGACGATGGCGCGACCGTAGGGGGTCAGCCGTTTGCGAGGCAGGTGCGCGGGAGCGGTCGGGTCGATCGCCTGCAGCTCGGTGAGCAGCCGGACGCCGTCTGCGACCTGGCGGGAGTCCGGCGGCTCCAGGAAGCCGAACTTCTCGATGTCGCCCAGCCCCAGACTGGTCATCTGGAGGATGACGCTGGCCAGGTTGGTCCGCAGGATCTCGGGGTCGGTGAACTCCGGGCGGTCCTCGAAGTCCTCCTCGGAGTAGAGGCGGATCGCGATCCCGTCGGCGAGGCGACCGCACCGGCCGGCCCGCTGGTTGGCCGACGCCTGGCTGATCGGCTCGATCGGCAGCCGCTGGACCTTGAGTCGCTGGCTGTAGCGACTGATGCGCGCGGTGCCGGTGTCCACGACATACCGGATCCCCGGCACCGTGAGCGAGGTCTCGGCGACGTTGGTGGACACGACGATCCGCCGCCCTCCGTGCCGGGCGAAGACCCGGTGCTGCTCGGCTGCGGAGAGCCGGCCGTAGAGCGGCAGCACCTCGGTGCTCGGCAGGTCCAGCCCCTCGAGCGCGTCGACGACGTCCCGGATCTCCCGCTCACCGGAGCAGAAGACCAGGACGTCCTCGCCCTTGCCGTCCCGGCCGGAGGCCTCGGTCCACAGCTCCTCGACGGCCTCGACGACGCCGGTGACCTGGTCGACCTCGACCTCGGTGGGGGCCCCGTCCGATCCGGAGCCCGGGACCTCCCGGGTCAGCGGACGGTAACGGATCTCGACGGGGTAGGTACGTCCTGAGACCTCGACCACCGGCGCGGGGCGGCCCTGGGCATCGGCGAAGAACGCGGCGAAGCGATCCACGTCGATCGTGGCCGAGGTGATGATCACCTTGAGGTCGGGGCGCTGCGGCAGGAGCTGCCTGAGGTAGCCGAGGATGAAGTCGATGTTGAGGCTGCGCTCGTGCGCCTCGTCGATGATGAGGGTGTCGTAGCGGCGCAGCTGCCGGTCGCGCTGCAGCTCGGAGAGCAGGATGCCGTCGGTCATGACCTTGAGCAGGGTGTCCTGGCGGGACCGGTCGGTGAAGCGCACCTGATAGCCCACGAGGCTGCCGAGCTCGACCCCGAGCTCCTCGCTGACCCGCTCGGCCACCGACCGGGCGGCGATCCGGCGAGGCTGGGTGTGCCCGATCATCCCCTCGACGCCCCGGCCGAGCTCGAGGCAGATCTTCGGCAGCTGCGTGGTCTTGCCCGAGCCGGTCTCCCCTGCTACGACCACGACCTGGTGGTCGCGGATCGCGTCCCGGATCTCGGCCCGCCGCTCGCTGACGGGCAGCTCCGGCGGGTAGTGCAGGGCCTCGGGTGCCGGGAGGGCGGCCCGGCGGGCCGCGACGGCGGCCTCGCGGGCGCGGTGCTGCTGCGCACGCCGCTGCGGGTCGCGCTGCCTCGGCTCCCGCGCCCGCTGCTCGCTGGACGGGGTGGTATGCGGGTGCTCGCGGCGGCGACCGGAGGCGCCCTGACGGCGCGGTCGCCCGCGACGTCGGTCTGGCTCGGGCACGCCTTCCACTGTAACCAGCGGGGCCCACCGAATATCGCCCGTGCGTCAGGCGGCCCCGTGCCGCACCTGCAGCCCGCCCGCCACCGGGAGGTGGGTGACGCCGGCGTGCGTGGCGAGGTAGGTGCCGACGAGCACCAGCCCGTGCTCGTCGCACAGCTCCAAGGTCAGCTGGTGCAGCCGCCGATCGGCGTCCGAGACCAGGCCGTGGGGCCGGGCGAGCGCCAGGACGAATCCGGTGGTGTCGGGAAGGTGCGCCAGCACCGTCATCATGTGGATCACGACCTGGGCCGGGTCCTCCCCCTCGAGGTCCCCGACGACGAGAGGCTGGGCCAGGGTGCCGTCGGCCCGGCACAGCAGGAAGGCGATCGCCCCCTCGGCTCGGTCGGCGTCGCGGACGACGAGATCGACGACGTCGGCGCCCAGCTCGGGATCGCGCAGCGGCCGGATCGGCCAGTTAGAAGGTAGGTCTTCGAAGCTCATGCCCCGAGCCTGCCAAGCATCGCTCCCGCCGCGCAGAAGTTATCCACAACCCCTTCTCCACCGGGCGTCGCGCGTGGTTGCTCTGCGCCCCACCGGGCTTCGGGAAGGGTTGCCCCGCACCCCACCAAGCGTCGCAAATGGTTGTTCAGCACCCCACCAAGCGTCGCGCGTGGTTGCCGCCCGGCGCCGGTGACGGCTCAGAGCAGCTGCGAGACCGCGTGGATGACCAGCCCGACGAGCGCGCCGACGATGGTGCCGTTGAGCCGGATGAACTGCAGGTCCCGCCCGACGTGCAGCTCGATCTTCTCCGACGCCTCCCGGGCGTCCCAACGCTGGATCGTGCCCGAGATGACCGACGTGATCTCCGGGCCGTACCTCTCCACGAGGCTGACCACCGTGTCCGCGGTCCACGCGTCGAGGCGCGCCCGCAGCCGCTCGTCCCGCACGAGCTGGCGACCCAGGGTCTCGAGGCCGTCCGCCATGCGGGTGCGTAGCGGACCCTGCGGGTCGTCGAGGGCGTCGAGCACCGAGGTGCGCAACGTCTCCCCGAGCGCGACACCGGTAGCACTGACCTGTGGGTGGTCCAGCATCCGTTCCTTGAGCGTCTCGAAGCGCGCCCGGGTGCGTTCGTCCTCCTGCAGGTCCCGGCCGAGGTCCGCGAGGTAGGAGTCGACGGCGTGCCGCACGGTGTGGTCCGGGTCGTCCTTGACGTCACGGGCCCACCGCAGCACCTCGGTGTAGACGCGACGGGTCACCTGGTCGTTGACCCAGGTAGGTGCCCAGACGGGGGCACGGGACCGGACGATCGACTCCACCTCATCCTGGTGCAGGGCGAGCCAGGCGTGCAGCTCGCGGGCCACGAGGTCGACCAGCCCGTGGTGGGAGCCGTCCTCGACGACCTTCTGCAGCAGGTGTCCTGCCACCGGCGAGAGCGGCTCGCTCCGCACCCGCGGCAGGATGACGTCGTCGACGAAGGCCCGGATCTCCTCCTCGTCGAGCCGCTCGACCGCCCGTCGCAGGAAGGGTGCCGCCTCCGACACCACGCGCTCGGCGTGCTCGGGCTCGACCAGCCACTCCCCGAGGCGCCGTACGACCTGGGCGTCGAGGATCTTCTCCCGCAGCACCGCCGGCGTGAGGAAGTTGTCGGTGACGAACTGCTCCAGGCTGGTGCCGAGGTCGTCCTTGCGGCGCGGCACGAGAGCGGTGTGCGGGATCGGCAGGCCCAGCGGGTGCCGGAAGAGCGCCGTCACCGCGAACCAGTCGGCGATCGCCCCGATCATGCCTGCCTCGGAGCCGGCGTTGACATAGCCCCAGAACCCGTCCCTGTCGTGGGTGAGGACGTAGATCACCGCCATGAGCACCAGCAGGCCCGTCGCGACCATCCGCATCCGTTGCAGCCCGGCGCGCCGGCTCGCGTCGTCCAGACGCATCGCGGTGCGCTCCTTCGTCACGGTGCCTTCCACGGATCCCTCCTGCGGGTATGCCGGTGGCGCGGGCCACCCACGACATGAAACCTCCCGGCCCCGTCACCCTATTCCGAGTAGGGTCGCAGGATGAGATGGGTCCGGCTGGGGGTGGTGCTGGTCGCGGCCTGCCTGCCGGTCTCCGTGGCCGCGACGACCGCGGCCACGAGTCCATCCCGGGCCCTGGCCTCGGCGGTCGAGGTCGAGGCCGAGGGGACGACCGTCGGCCCGTCCTCGGACGGCGAGCTGCTCGTCTGGCAAGTCTCCGGCTCGGGGGCGGATCTCGATCTCGACGTCAGCTGCACCGTCACCGACGACGCCGGAGGCACCCTGCGCGGCGACCTGGAGCCTGGCCCGGTGCTGAGCCTCCGGGAAGAGGAGTTGCGTCGCATCGGACGCTATGACGTGCCCCCGTGGATCGGGTCCACGACGGTCGACTGCACTCCTGACGATGCCTACCTGGCGCTGACGACCGGATCGGTCGAGCCGCATCCCGCGCACGAGGTGGCAGCGTGGTGGTTCGGCGGGGGCGCCGCCGCCGGAGTCGCCCTCATCGGCGTCGGGCTGGTGTCGCGCCGACGCGAGGAGTCGTCGTCCACCGGGCCGGGGCCGGGGGCGACAACCCACCACCGGGGCAGCGACGTGATCCCTCCCGCGCCGGGCACCGAGCGGCCACGTGTCCGGGGACTCACGTTCCGACCCCCAGGAGACGATCGCTGAGGGCCGGCGCCGCGCCGCCGGCACTGCCTGGGCGGTCTCTGACCTGGGGGTATTGCGCGCCGTTATGCATCACGCGGCCATGAGCCCGTTGTGCCCCGGCGACTGATCCGCCACGCTGGGATGCATGACGCAGACGTCAAGCCAGCCCTCCGCTGCACCGGGCCGCAGCGCGGGCGACCACCCGCTCCTGCGCCGCATCCGGGAGTCGGTCATCGGCGAGGACCACGTCATGACCACCCCTTACGGACGGCGCCGCGTCACGTATGCCGACTACACCGCGTCCGGACGCGCCCTCACCTTCATCGAGGACGCGATCCGTGACGTCGTGCTGCCGAGCTACGCCAACACGCATACCGAGTCCAGCGGCACCGGGCTGCAGACCACCCGGCTGCGCGAGGACGCCCGCGCCGCGATCCACCACGCGGTCGGCGGTGACGACGACACCGTCGTCATCTTCACCGGCTCGGGGTGCACCGGAGCCATCGCCAAGGTCGTCGGTGTCCTGGGCCTGCGCATCCCCTCGGCGCTCGAGGACGCGCACCAGCTGTCCCGACACATCCCGGCGAAGCAGCGCCCGGTCGTGCTCATCGGCCCCTTCGAGCACCACAGCAACGAGATCCCGTGGCGGGAGAGCATCGCCGACGTCGTCGAGGTGGCGATGAACGCCGACGGACACGTCTGCGTCGAGGACCTGCGGTCCCAGCTCGAGCGGTATGCCGACCGTCCCCTCGTCATCGGGTCGTTCTCCGCCGCGTCCAACGTCACGGGCATCATCTCGGACACGCACGCGATCACCGAGCTCCTGCACGAGCACGGGGCGCTGGCCTTCTGGGACTTCGCCGCCGCCGGACCCTACGTGGACGTCGAGATGAACCCTCCGGGCCGGCCCACGGCATACAAGGACGCGGTCTTCCTCTCCCCGCACAAGTTTATCGGCGGCCCCTCGACGCCCGGGGTGCTGGCGGCGCGACGAGAGCTCTTCACCAACCGCGTGCCCGACGTGCCCGGCGGCGGGACCGTGGCCTACGTCAACCCGGCCGAGCATTCCTACCTCGCCGACCCGGCGCAGCGTGAGGAGGGCGGCACGCCCGCCATCGTGGAGGCGGTGCGGGCCGGGCTCGTCTTCCGGCTCAAGGAGGCGGTGGGGGTGGACACGATCCGCGCGCGGGAGGACGAGTTCCTGCGGCGGGCGGTGGCGGCCTGGCAGGCCGAACCCGGGCTGGAGATCCTCGGCAACCTCGACGCCGAGCGCCTGTCCATCTTGTCCTTCGTGGTGCGCGGGCGGGACCGGTCCTACCTGCACCACAACTTCGTCGTCGCCGTGCTCAACGACCTCTTCGGGATCCAGGCGCGCGGCGGGTGCTCGTGCGCCGGGCCCTACGGCCACCGGCTGCTCGGCATCGACCTGGAGCGCTCGCACGCCTTCGAGCGGGAGATCAGCGGCGGCTGCGAGGGGATCAAGCCGGGGTGGGTGCGGGTCAACTTCAACTACTTCATCTCCGATGCGGTGGCCGACTACGTCATCGAGGCCGTGCGGATGGTGGCCCGCGACGGCTGGCGGTTGCTCGACGACTACGGCTTCGACCCCGACACCGGTCTGTGGCGGCACCGTGACGGGGTCGTCGAGCCCCCGGTGCGGCTGCCCGACATCGCCTTCGGCGCGGACGGGTCGGTGACCCTGCCGGAGCCCGGGCCGACGGGTGGGGAGGAGTTGCTGGCGCAGCACCTGGACCAGGCGCGGCAGATCCTCGCCGCAGCAGGTGCCGGGCGTGAGGCTGGTGATGGTGACGCTGGTGCTGGTGGTGCAGGCGTCGCACGGTATGACGTGGAGTCAGGTGGCGCCGGGGGTGCGTCTGGTGCTGTCGAGGGTGCTGAGGGCCCTGGGGCTGGCGAGCACCCGGGACTCAGCGAGGACGTCGAGGCGCTGCGGTGGTTCGACCTGCCGGCGTCGGTCAGGGTCGACCCTCGGGCCTGAGCAACGGGGTGGGGTGGCCCCACGGTTGTCGGATAGCCCCACACTTCCCGGGCGGGCGGCCCCATGAGTTCCTGGCCCGCCCCACGGTTCGTGGCGACCCCCACACGTCCTGGGTCGCCCTACGGTCGCAGCAGTGGGGGCCTCGCCTCACCGTGGGGCCACCCTCCAAGCGTGAGGCCACCCTCCGAGCGTGGGGCTTAGCGTCCTCGACCTGCCCTCCCCCACCGACGGGTCTTCACCTGGGCGTCCTGGCGCGGACACCATCTGTCCCGCGCCGGCGCTAGCCTGCCGCTCATGACGGACCACCGCACCCGGCCGGATTTCGAGTGGGACGACGACGACCTGCCGGCGGTGCGCATACCCCGGAGGGCAGGCTCGACGGCGACCTCACGCACGAGCCGGACGCGCGGGACGAGGCCGACGAGCGTCCGGTCGACCTGCGCTTCACCGGCGAGGTGATCGAATGGCGCGGCCCGGCGCCCTTCCACTTCCTCGTCGTGCCTGAGGAGGAGTCCGTCTGGCTGACCCAGGTGATGCGCGCGGTGACCTACGGCTGGGGCATGGTGCCGGTGACCGGACGCGTCGGCCAGACGGCGTTCACGACCTGGCTCTGGCCGCAGAAAGGCTCCTTCTACGTGCCGCTCAAGGACGCGGTGCGGCAGGCCGGTCGCATCGAGCTCGGCGACTCCGTGACCGTCTCGCTCACGATCCGGACCAGCTGAGCAACCACTCGCGACGCCCGGCCGGGTCGGCAGCAACCACTCGCGACGCCCGGTCGGGTCGGCAGCAACCTTTCGCGACGCCCGGTGGGGTCGACAGCAACCTTTCGCGACGCCCGGTGGGTGACAGATGCCACGCCGGGAGGTAGCCCCCATGTGCGAGGCTGGAACCCACGACACAATGGGCGCGTCACACCGTGGCTTCGCGTGCCGCACGACCTGCAGGGGGACGTGGCCGGTGCCGACGACAGACCCGCGCCCAGCGCCCTCGAGGAGAGACGATGACCGACCAGCCGCAGCCGCTCGCCGCCCCGGAGCCCACGGCAGAGCCGTTGGTGCTCACCGCCCCGGCCGCCACCGAGCCGGTGGCCGAGACCTCGGCGCCGAAGATGGCGCCCCAGGTCGACCCCGAGGCGATGCCCGCGCTGGATGCCAAGGTCGACACGTTCCTGCAGGGCCTGACCCAGACCGAGACCAAGAGCCCGGAGTTCGCGCAGCGTGCCGCGGACGTCCGCACCATGGGCGACGCCGACATCCGCGCCGCCGCCGAGACGTCCAACCGGCTGCTCAAGTCGCCGGTCCGCGCCATCCAGCAGGGCGGCGTCTCCAAGGAGTCGAAGGTCGCGCAGACGCTGACCGAGCTGCGGCATACCGTCGAGGACCTCGACCCGGCGCAGGCGACCGGCGTCAAGAAGTGGTTCGAGCGACTGCCCTTCTCCGACCGGCTGACGAAGTACTTCCAGAAGTACGAGTCCGCCGAGAAGCACCTCGACGCGATCCTGCACGCCCTGCGCAGCGGCCAGGACGAGCTGTCCAAGGACAACGCGGCGCTGAACATGGAGAAGCAGCAGCTCTGGGACTCCATGGGCCGACTCAACCAGTACGTCTACATCGCCGAGCAGCTGGACGCCAAGGTCGCCGCCACCATCGCCGAGATGGACAGCAGCGACCCCGAGCGCGCCAAGGCGCTCCGGGAGGACGTCCTGTTCTACGTCCGGCAGAAGCACCAGGACCTGCTCACCCAGCTCGCCGTGTCGATCCAGAACTACCTGGCCATCGACATCGTGATGAAGAACAACATCGAGCTCATCAAGGGCGTCGACCGCGCCTCCACCACGACCGTGTCGGCGCTGCGCACCGCCGTCCTCGTCGCGCAGGCGCTCAACAACCAGAAGCTGGTGCTCGACCAGATCACCGCGCTCAACCAGACCACTTCCCAGATGATCCAGAGCACCAGCGAGCTGCTGCGCGACAACTCCGTCGCGATCCAGGAGCAGGCCGCCTCCTCGACCCTGGGGCTGGACCAGCTGCAGGCGGCCTTCACCAACATCTACGCGACCATGGACGCGATCGACGAGTTCCGCGTGCAGGCGCTGGACGGCATGTCGCAGACCATCGGCGTGCTGGAGGGCGAGGTGGAGAAGTCGCGGACCTACCTCGACCGTGCCCGCCGCACGGACGCCCGGCTCGCCGGCGGCCAGCTGGATCTCGACGGCGGCAGCGGACTGAACCAGGGCCGCTGACGTGGGCTTCTCCGACCTGCTCGACCGCATGCTGGGTCGGGCACCCAGCAGCGCGGGCGAGGCGGACCGGCTCACGCTGCCCCCGCCACCCACGGCGCAGGACGTGTATGCCGCGCTCGACCAGACCGAGGAGCTGCTCTCCTCCGCGGCGCTGCCGTCGGTGGTCGTCGCCCGCGGTGCGCGGGTGATCGACACCGTCCGCGACACCGTGCCCCGGTTGGAGAAGGTCAGCGGCAGCGACCTGGGCTACACCGTCGTCGCGACCGCCACCGACTACCTGCCCGAGGCCATCGGGTCCTACCAGCGCCTCCCCCGCCGGTATGCCGACACCCGCCCCGTGGACGGCGCCAAGACCTCGCTCATGGTGCTGGTCGACCAGCTCGACCTCCTGGGGCTGACGATGGACCGGGTCTTCGACGCGGTCTATCGCCAGGATGCCCAGGAGCTGGTGGCGCAGGGCCGGTTCATCGCCGAGAAGTTCGGCTCCCCCGGGGCGGGCGGTGCGCTGCGGGTGACCGAGGAGGACCACGCCCCGGTGCC
Organism: Serinicoccus sp. JS2-9; assembly: GCF_059025165.1. NCBI lineage: Bacteria > Bacillati > Actinomycetota > Actinomycetes > Micrococcales > Ornithinimicrobiaceae > Serinicoccus > Serinicoccus sp. JS2-9. Next base: position 2,036,495 of record NZ_CM180091.1, on the reverse strand, counting down.
GCAGCCACCGGCGGACGGGCGTGCCGAGGACGCCGACGGCGCCGATCAGGCCGACGAGACAGACGAGGCGGGCATCGACCCGCTGGCACCACCGCAGGGAGGGCACGGATGAGTGAGCTGACCGACGCCGTCGACCTGCTCGCCCGGGTCGGCCGCGAGGCCGGGCTGGACGAGCAGGCGGTCCGCACCGAGGGCCGCTACCTCGCCGCGGCCGTGCTGGAGAACAGCAGCGAGGCCAACGCCAACCACCGGGTCTGGGCCGAGGCCTTCGACCTTCCCCCGAGCGACTTCTTCGGGGCGGTGCCCAAGGGCCGCCGGTATGCCTCGATCCCGACCCCGCTGCTCTCCACGCTCGTCGCCGAGCGCAGCCCGCGCGCGGCGGGCTACGCCCAGGCGCTGGCGGACGTCGCGACCGCGGCGGCCTCGCTGCCGGGCGTCGGGTCCACCGCGGTGGGGAGCGCGCTCTCGCACGCCCGACCTCAGCTCGCCGCCGCCGGGGTGGCCCCCGCGCACGCGCCGGGATCGCCGACCGCCGGACTCACCCCACCGAGCACGGATCCCCCTGCGCCGCAGCCGAACTCAGGTATGTCGTCCGACCCCGGCGCACTGCATACCTGGAGCGCGGATCTGTTGCGTCGGGCGCAGCAGCAGTCGCAGCAGGTGCGCGACATGCTCACGAACCTCTCGGCGGGCAGCCAGACCTTCCATCCGGACCCGGCCGTCCCGCCGGCGCCCCCCGGAGCGACCGGGGCCCTTCCGGAGCAACCACACGCGACGCCCGGTGGGGTGCCTGAGCAACCACACGCGACGCCCGGTGGGGTGCCTGAGCAACCGCAGGCGACGCCCGGTGGGGTGCCTGAGCAACCACACGCGACGCCCGGTGACGACGAGGGAGGCGAGCCGGAGCGCTCGGTCGAGGAGCTGCTCGCCGAGCTGGACGAGCTCATCGGCCTCGACACCGTCAAGCGCGAGATCCACCGCCAGGTGGCGCTGCTCAAGATGGACGCGCGGCGGCAGCAGGCCGGGCTCAAGGTCGCCACCCTGACCCGGCACCTCGTCTTCGTCGGCAACCCCGGCACCGGCAAGACCACCGTCGCCCGGCTGGTGGGCGGGATCTATCGCGCCCTGGGCCTGCTGTCGACCGGCCAGCTGGTCGAGGTCGACCGCAGCGAGCTCGTGGCCGGCTACCTCGGGCAGACCGCGGTCAAGACCTCCGAGGTCGCCGCGAGCGCGCTCGGGGGCGTGCTCTTCATCGACGAGGCCTACAGCCTGGGCGGTGACCAGTACGGCAAGGAGGCCGTCGACACCCTCGTCAAGGAGATGGAGGACCACCGCGAGGACCTCGTCGTCATCGTGGCCGGCTACCCGGAGCCGATGGCGGAGTTCATCGCGACCAACCCCGGGTTGGAGAGCCGCTTCCGCACGATCATCGAGTTCGACGACTACAGCGACGACGAGCTCACCGCCATCCTCGAGCACCTCGCCGGCGGGATGGACTACGAGCTGGACGACGCTGCGCTGGAGCGCTTCCGGGAGATCCTGGCCGCGACCCCGCGCGGGCCCAGCTTCGGCAACGGACGCTTCGCCCGCAACCTGCTCGAGGCCGCGATCGGCCGGCACGCGTGGCGGCTGCGCGACCTCGGCGACAGCGAGGACGAGGCCGAGATCGACCTGGCGATGCTCCGCACCCTGACGGTGGAGGACATGGACGACCGGGACGCCGTGGATCTCTCGGTCGAGGGCGCCACCGGTGACAGCGAGGGGGCCGGGGAGCCGACCGAGCCGGACGCGCCGGACGGTCAGGACGCCGAACGCGGCGAGCGGGAGGATCCGTGACCGGACAGCCCACCCAGCAGCCCGGCAGCACGGCCGGTCGACCGGCCGCGCAGACCGGCGCACCTTCGTCGCCGCAGGCGGGCGCACCGCAGCAGCAGGCCGCCGCGGCCAGGCCGGTGGTCGCGCAGCGTGCGGCCGGGGACCAGCGGCTGCAGTCGACCACGCCCCGGCTGCTGCGCTTCGCCCGGGCGGCGGCCGCGGCCGCGGCGCTGCTCACGGGCCTGGTCGCCACCGGCAGCTTCTCGACCGACGGGGTCGAGGCCGCGCCCAACGTGGTCGTGGGCGACTGGGTGTCGGCCGAGCGCGCCGTGGTGCTGGTCGCCGAGGCCGAGCAGCTCGGCGCGGCCCGGGTGGCGGACGCCGACCCCGAGGAGGCCCGCGACGCTTTCGACGAGGCCGTCGCCGCCGCCGGGCGGGATCTCGGCTCCCTGGGCGAGGACGCGAGCATCGCAGGTGAGGCCTGGTCCACCTTCGTCGTCGAGGCGGAGCGCGCCGCGACCGGCGCGGGCACCGGCGCCAGCAGCGCTGCGCAGGACTACCTGGCCGCGTCCACGGGAGCCGACGCGGTGCGCGACGACGTCTCCCAGACGGCTCAGCGCCACGTCGACGACCTCGGCGCGGGGTCGGGCTCGATGCTCACCACGACCGTCGGCACGGCGTCCACCGTGGTCCTCGTCGCGATCATGGCGGTCCTCGCGCTGCGCACGAGGCGCATCGTCAACGTCCCCCTCCTGGTCGCCACCCTCATCACGGCAGGGCTGACCTACGTGTCGGCCAACCCGGCGGCCCTCCCGCTCAGCTACGACGAGCAGCTGCAGGAGACCGGTGCCACCGCGACCGCGCTGCAGGAGATCCACGACGCCCGGGCCGCGCAGTATGCCGAGTCACTCGGCACCGACAGCGCCTGGCAGTCCGAGGCCGCGGAGGCGGGCGAGGCGCTGGGGGCCGTCGGCGACCCCGTGCTCGCGGAGCGTTGGGAATCTGTCGCGTCGGCGAGCGCGGACTCCACGGGTCTGACCGAGAGCGAGGCCGACTTCGAGCAGCTCACCGGCGCCCTGGAGGAGCAGCTCGACACGCAGCTGTCCGCGGTCTCCTCCGAGGTCGGGGCGCCTGCGCTGGTGACCGCCGGAGCGGCGTTGCTGCTCGGGCTCGTGGCCTCGGTGCTGGCCTGGACCGGCATCTCCCGGCGGCTGCAGGACTATCGATGAGCGGGCCCACCCGCCACGACGACGACGCGGGGCGCGACGGCGGAGCACCCGACCTGCCCCCGATGCTCGTGCTGGGCGAGGACCACCCCGACGTCGAGGACACCACCCCCGAGGAGCTGGCCCGGCTCAAGGCCGGGCTGGAGCAGTCGCGGGCGCGGCTGCGCGAAGACACCCGGCGGGAGCAGCAGCGGGCCCAGGAGCGCCTCGCGCAGGAACGCCGCCGTGCCGAGGAGGAGCTCGCCCAGCGGCAGCGGCAGATCGACGACGCGGAGCGGGAGCTGGTCCGGACCGAGCGACGGCTGCGCCGTCGTGCCAGCCAGCTCGGTCAGGGCGGCACGGTGGAGCGGGTGTCCGTCGGCTCGACCACGCCATCCCGGTCGAGCCGCAGCCGCCTGCTCTCCGGGGCGCGCGAGATCAACAGCCGGCGGGTGCCGGCGCTCGGCACGGCCCTGACCCTGCTCGCCCTGGCCACCGGCAGTCTCGCCGCGGGCAGCGCCGTGGCCGAGCGCGAGGCACCCGCGAGCGCGGTCCGGGCCTTCACCTCCGAGGACCGGGCCCACGTCCTCACCGCCGACGCGGTCATCGCCCTGGACCGCGAGGTGCTCCTGCACGAGGCAGACCGGGAGCTGCCGCGCGGCGACGGTGGTGAGCTCGTCAGCCTCAGCCTGACGCGGCAGGCGGCCGAGCTCGCCGACGCCTTCCCCGGCTACGTGCTCGACGACGTGGAGCAGACGGCGTCGCAGGTGCTGGAGAACCCCGACGCCGGACCGGTCCAGCTGGCCACCAGCTGGGAGGAGACCCGTCAAGGGCTGGGGTATGCCGTCTCCGGCACCGACGTGGAACGGGCCCGCGAGGCGCTGGACACCTCGAGCACGTGGAGCACGGTGCTGCTCGTCGGCGGCGTGCTGCTGCTCGGCGGAGTCGCCCTCGTGCTGGCCCGCCGGGGCGCCCGCCTGGCCGCGACGGTGAGTGCGGTAGCGCTCATCCCGGCCGTGCTGGTGGCCGTCATGGCACCCCCCGTGGACCGCACCCTCGCCGACGCCTCGGCACGCCACGACGAGGCGCAGGATCGCCGCGACGAGGTGGTCGACAGCACCGGCCGGGACCTGGAGGTGGTGCTCGGCATCGATGCGCTCGACGCCTGGGAGCTCGAGGACGGAAGGTACTGGTCCCCGGAGTGGAGCCCGCTCGGCGACGCGCCACCGGAGGTGGCTCTCGTGCAGACACGCACCGCGCTCGGGGAGGCGATGGATTCAGGCGCGCCGGAGGAGGTCACCGAGGTGGCGCTGCGCCTGGTGGATGAGACGGAGGCCGTCCACGCCGATGCCCTGGTGTCGGTGCTGCAGGCGCGCGACGCGGTCGTGGCCGCCAGTGCGCGCGACGCCTCGGGCGGCACCTGGGTTGCGCTCTCCCTGGCGGGGCTCGTCCCCCTCGCTGGGGTCGGTCTGGAGGTCCTGCGTCGTCGCCGGGAGGGTGCGGCATGAGCGGCCAGTATGCCGTCGCACCGGTCGCTCCGGGCTCGCTCGGGGCCGACGTCGCGGACCGGGAGCTGCTGGCCTATCTCGACGCGATGCTGCGCTGGAAGGACCAGCGCCGCACCGAGCTCGCGGCCCTGGATGAGGCCGCCCTCGACCTCGACGACCCCGGCGACCGGGTGCGGGTGACCCCGGACGTCACGCTGTCGATGACCCTCTGGCAGGCGGTCGCCGACCGGCTGGCGCTCATCCAGGCGACCTGGGACAGCGGCCGCGTCGGCGAGAGCGAGCGGCGCCGGATCACCACCCTCGTCTGGGGCACCCTTGAGCAGCCGGGCTCCCGCGGCACCCAGGCGCTGGCCGTCTCGCTGCCCGAGGCGTGCCGCCTATCCGACTCGCTCGCCTCCTCGCTGCGCTCCCGGCTGCGGCTCGACGGCTCCGACCCCGACCTCACCGGTCGGCTGCGCGGGCTGCGCCAGCAGCTCGAGCGGATCGCCGACCAGGTGCGCCTCATCCCCGGATCACGCCGTCAGTCCGCGGAGGAGGCCTATCGCGGCCTCGACGACCGGCTCGACGACATCACCGAGCGGGCGCGCCGCGGCGCCGACGTCGGCGGTCTGCTCGGGCCGCTGGAGTCACAGGCCGCGACCGTGGAGCGCGACCTCATCGTCGCGGCCTCCGCCCGCGCCCACGCCAAGGCCGACCACGCCCAGGCGACCCGTGAGGTCGCCGAGCTCACCGCCCGGGGGCAGGCCGTCCGGGCCCTTGCCGGGCGCGCCCGACAGTCGGTCGCGCCCGCGCCCACCCTCGGCATCCCCGACGCGAGCGCCCTCGGACCGGTGCCGGGGGACCCGACCGAGCTCACGGCATACCTCGGCCGGCTCGAGCGCGTCGAGCGCGCCCTGACCATGGCGCAGTCGGAGTATGCCGCTGCGCTGGGTCGCCGTGACGACCTCGCCGAGCGCGCGGCGGCGGTGCGGGCGGCGCTGGCGGGTGACGAGGCGGCGGCGACCGCCATCGGCAGCCTGGCCGAGCAGTCCGCGGCACTGCTCGCCGACCGGCCCACCGACCTGACCCGGCTCGAGGCGCTGGTGCAGGCTCAGGAAGCCTTCGCGCGGACGATGGGAGTGCGGCTGTGAACCCCTGTCTCGAACCCGGGTGCCCCGGTTCCTACGAGGACGGCTGGTGCAACGTCTGCGGCTCGCCGGAGCCCACGCATACCCCGGTCGCGGCCACGCCCGTCGCCGGTGCGGCGTCCACCTCGGCATCCGGCGAGCCGGGACCCACCCCGGCACCGGGCTCCGGCGCGGCCCAGGACAGGGACGGCGAGGAGGGCACGGGCGCGCCGACCGGTGACGCCGGTGACGCGGCCGGCGGCGCGGCCGACCCGACGGCCGACTCCGCGCAGGGCGCGGCGACCCCCGCCCCCGGCCAGACCCGGCAGGCGGTGCGGGCCGCCCGGGTCCGGCGGCAGCGCGCCACCGCGGCGGTGCGCCGCTCGCGCCTCGGGCTCGGCCTCACCGACGTTCCCGACGTGCCGGTGACCGACCCGACCGAGAAGGTCATGGACGACCCGCAGGTGCCCGAGGACCGACGCGTCTGCCCGGTCTGCGGTGCCGACGTGGGCCGCGGCGCCGGGGAGGCCCAGGGGCGGCAGCAGGGCTTCTGCCCGCAGTGCCGCGCCCCCTACTCCTTCACCCCCAAGCTCTCCCCCGGCGACCTGGTGGCGGGGCAGTACGAGGTGGTCGGGGCCTTGGCGCACGGCGGCATGGGCTGGATCTACCTCGGCCGCGACAAGAACGTCTCGGACCGGTGGGTGGTGCTCAAGGGGCTGCTCAACACCGGCGACGACGACGCGCTCGACGCGGCGGTGGCCGAGCAGCAGTTCCTCGCCCAGGTCAAGCATCCGCTCATCGTCGAGATCTACAACACCGTCCAGCACGAGGGCGACGCCTACACGGTGATGGAGCTCGTCGGCGGGCGCTCGCTCAAGCAGCTGCTGCAGGACCGGATGCGCGAGGCCGGGCGCTACACGCCGTTCCCCGTCGACCAGGCGCTCGCCTACGTCATCGAAGCGCTGCCGGCCTTCACCCACCTGCACGACCTGGGCCTGCTCTACTGCGACTTCAAGCCGGACAACCTCATCCACGAGGGCGACGGGATCAAGCTCATCGACCTCGGCGGGGTGCGCCGCCAGGACGACCTGGAGTCCCCGATCTACGGCACGGTCGGCTACCAGGCACCCGAGGTCGCCGAGGTGGGACCGTCGGTCGCCTCCGACATCTACACGATCGGCCGCACGCTGTGCGTGCTGACCTTCGAGTTCCGCGGCTACCAGGGCGACTACGTCGACTCCCTCCCCCCGATGTCGCAGGTGCCGGCGTTCACCGAGCACGACGCGTTCTACCGCCTCGTCGCCCGCTGCTGCGCCCCCGACCCGAACGACCGCTTCCTCACGGTGGAGGAGCTGCGGACCCAGATGATCGGGGTGCTGCGCCAGGTCGTCTCCGCCCAGGGCGAGGGCCGCCCGGCGACGCTCTCGGCGCACAGCCCGGCCTTCGAGCCGCCCGTCTCGACCGGGGAGCAGCTGGCCTGGTGGGAGCTGCCCGAGCTCAAGCGGGACGACACGGACCCGATGCTGGACTGGATCTCCGGCCAGTCCACCAGCGACCCGATGGCGTCCTACGAGGCGCTGAGCCGCGCCCCCGAGGAGACGCCCGAGGTCTTCCTCGCCCGGGCCCGGGCCGGGGTGCGGATGGGGCAGCGGACCTGGGTGGACGACGCGGTGCGCGGGCTGCTCGCCGAGGATCCCTGGGACTGGCGAGCCTCGTGGGTCCAGGGTCTGTGGGGCGTCTCGCAGGCCGAGGGCGAGGACGCCGCCGCCCGCGCCCAGGAGGCCGCCGGGCACTTCGCGGCGGTCCGCGACGCCCTCCCGGGCGAGATCGCGCCGCGCCTCGCCCTCGCCCTGGCGACCGAGCTCGGGGGCTACAGCAAGGCGGCCGAGCTCGACTACCAGCGCGCCTGGCGGACAGACGCGGGGTATGTCGCTCCCGCCGCCTTCGGTCTGCACCGGGTCCGACTCGGCCGCGACGACGTGCCCGGGGCGATCGAGGCGCTGGACTCGGTGCCGGCCAGCAGCCGCGCCCACCCCCGGGCGCGATGGCTGCGGGCCGAGCTGCTGCGCCACCGCGGCAGCCTGGCCGACCTGCGCGAGTCGATGCTGTCGGTGCGCCGCCTCACCCTCGACCCGCGGCAGCGGGCGCAGTTCAACGCCACCATCTTCGAGCAGGCGCTCGCCGAGGTCACGCAGCACGGCGAGAAGCCGGACTGGCGCCTCGGGGACGTGCCCGTGACCCGGGACGCGCTCCAGCGCGCGCTGGAGAAGGAGTACCACGTGCTCGCCGACTACACCCCCGACCCGCAGGAGCGGGCCGGGCTCATCGACCGCGCCAACGCGGTCCGGCCCTGGAGCTGGACATGACCGAGCAGCAGCGATCCGGAGCGACCGACGACGGGGCCGGGCAGGCGCTCCCCGACGACCCGACGATGCCGCTCCCGGCCCCGGGCCGCACGCCGGAGGCCGGAGAGGCCGCACCGGGGTCGGCCGAGCCAGAGGTGCGCCCGCTCGACCCGCCGGACCCGGTCGCGCCCGAGGAGCCCGTCGCACCGGACGGCCCCCACCCAGATGGAGACGTGCCGGAGCCCGAGCCGTTCAGCGAGGGACCGCCGCCGCTGCCCGAGCCGATGCTCGTGCTCGGTGGTGATCTGCCCCCGGATCCGGCTCCGACACCGGCGCCGGAGCCCGAGGATCACGGCACCTGCGCGGCCTGCGGCGGCGCCTACGACGCCGACGGCTGGTGCACTCAGTGCGGCGAGCGGCGCCCCGACCCACGGCACCACTTCAGCGCGGCCCCGAGCTCTCGCGTGGCGGCGGTGTGCGACCGAGGCCTACGGCATACCTCCAACGAGGACGCCATGGCCGTGTGGGCCGAGACCGGTGCGCCCGGCCGACCTGATCGCGCCGCTCTGGTGGTCTGCGACGGCGTCTCCAGCGCGCCCCGCTCCGACGAGGCGAGCCTGGCTGCTGCAGACGCCGCCCTGGCGGCGCTCACGGAGGCGGAAGGCTCGGCCAGCGAGCGCCTGGTGCGTGCGACAGACGCTGCCGCGGCCGCCGTGGCCGAGGTGGCCGGCGCGACCGACCTTCCCGACGGCGGACCCTCGTGCACCTTCGTGGCGGGAGTCGTCGAGGGCGCCGAGCTCACCGTGGGATCGGTCGGCGACAGCCGCGCCTACTGGATCCCGGACGACGGAGAGCCGGTGCGGCTCACGACCGACGACTCCATGGCCGAGGAGCAGATCCAGGCGGGGATGGACCGCGCCGAGGCGGAGGCCGGGCCGCTCGGGCACACGATCACCCGCTGGCTCGGGCCGGACTCCCCCGACCACCGGCCCCGACTCGCGACGCAGGACGTCTCGGCGCCCGGCTGGGTGCTCCTGTGCAGCGACGGGTTGTGGAACTACGCGTCGGAGCCGGCAGACCTGGCCGCCGTCGTGCGGGCCGAGGCGCAGCGGGCTGACGACCCGCTGGCGCTGGCGGAGGCGCTGGTCGGCTGGGCCAACGGTCGCGGTGGTGCGGACAACGTGACGGTCGCCCTCGCCCGCCGTGAGGGCGACAGGCAGGATGGTGCCCATGGCTGAGTTCACCTCGACCGTGCACCAGAACGAGTTCCTGCCCGACGGCGGGACCGACGTGCACGCCATCGTGTCGGTGACGTGCAGCGGCGCCGGGACAGTGGCGCCGATGAGCAGCTCCTCCGGCGAGGCCGGGGAGATCATCATCGTCGACGTGTCCGGCTCGATGGACGTCCAGGGTGTCCAGGCGGCGGCGTATGCCGCGTCCGCCGCCCTGGACCAGATCGTCGACGGCGTGTGGTTCGCCATCGTGGCGGGCAACCACGAGGCGGCCCTGTGCTATCCCAACGGCACGTCCGCGGCGATGGCGCGGATGTCGGATCTCACCCGGCTCGAGGCCAAGCGGTCGCTGCAGCGGCTGCAGCCCGGCGGAGGGACGGCGATGGGGCGCTGGCTGCTCGCGGCGGCCCAGCTCTTCGGCACCGTGCCCGCGCTGTCCAAGAAGCACGCGATCCTGCTGACCGACGGCGCCAACCAGCACGAGACCCCGCAGGAGCTGAGCTGGGCGCTGGAGCAGGTCCGGGGCCGGTTCCAGGCGGACTGCCGTGGCCTGGGGGCGGCCTGGCAGGTCGCGGAGGTCCGGCGCATCGCGGAGGCCCTCATGGGTGGGGTCGAGCTCATCCGCACCTGGGACGGGCTGAGCGACGACTTCGCGACGCTCATGGCCAGCTCGATGGGCAAGGGCATCAGCGATGCCGAGCTGCGGGTCTGGGCGCCGCAGGGGGCGGAGGTGCTCTTCGTCAAGCAGGTGAGCCCCACGCTGGAGGATCTCTCCGGTCGACGCACGGAGGTCAACGCGCTGACCGGCGGCTACGACACCGGTGCCTGGGGCGACGAGACGCGTGACTACCACGTGGCGGTCCGGTTGGCGCCCAAGGCGGTCGGGCAGGAGCAGCTGGCCTCCCGCGTGCAGCTCGTGGTGGGCGGTGAGGTCCGGGCCCAGGGTCTGGTCAAGGCCGCGTGGTCCGCCGACGACGTCCTCACCGCCCAGATCAGCCCCGAGGTCGCGCACTACACCGGCCAGACCGAGCTCGCCTCGGCGATCCAGGACGGCCTCAAGGCCAAGGCCATGGGCGACGACGTCACTGCTACCTCGCGGCTCGGGCGGGCGGTGCAGCTGGCCCGGCAGACCGGTGACGAGGCGGCCACCTCGCGGCTGTCCCGGGTCGTGGACATCGAGGACGCCGCCACCGGCCGGGTGCGGCTGCGGCGGCACGTGGACCGGCTCGACGAGATGGAGCTCGACACGGCCTCGACCAAGACGACGCGCGTCCGGCCCGGCTGATGGTCGTCTGCCCCGAGGGCCATGACACCGAGGCCACCGACTACTGCGACGTCTGCGGGACGCCCATCGGCGCGGCGCCGCTGCGGGCCGCCACGCCGGCCACGGCCCCGCCGGTGCCGGGTGAGATGTCCGGAGCCGACGGTGACGGCGCGGCGGGCTCGGTGCTCGACCTGGGGCCGCCGGCCACCGCCCCGACACAGACCTGCCCGCACTGCGGTGCCCTCAACGTCGCCGACGCGCTGTTCTGCGAGAGCTGTGGCTACGACTTCACCACCGGCGCGCTGCCCCTGGACGCCGAGCCGGAGACCGAGCCGGAGCCCGTCGTCGACCCGGCGCCTGTGCGGGAGACCGTGACGGAGCACGAGCCTGTCACAGCGCCCGAGCCCGAGGCCGAGCCGGGGCTCGAGCGCGAGGAGGAGGCGGAGACCGAGGCCACACCTGATGCGGCCCCCGAGCCTGCTGCCGAGAAGGAGCCCCAGCCCGAGCCAGAGCTCGAGCCGGCGCCCGCCCCTGAGCCGGAGGACCGGCCGGAGGGCCTCGAGCAGCAGGCCCCCGACCCGGCACCGACGGCGTCGCACGCGCGGCCACGGCATACCCCTCCCTCGCGCGACCTGGCCGACACCTGGGTGGTGGAGGTGTGGATCGACCCGGACTGGTATGCCGTGCAGCAGACCGAGGAGGCGTGCCCGAGCGCCGGCGTGCCCGACGTCGTCGTCGTGCGGCGCTCAGTCGCGCTCATCGGGCGCCCGTCCAGCAGCCTCGGGGCCCGGCCGGACGTCGACGCCGGCGCCGACAGCGCCGTCTCGCGCCGGCACGCGCAGCTGACCAGCGACGGGCGGCGGTGGTGGATCGAGGATCTCGGCAGCAGCAACGGCACCTTCGTCGGGGTCGTGGGAGAGCCGGTGCCGACCACGCCGCTCTCGCCCGGCCAGCGCGTCGAGATCGACCGCGACGACCGGATCTACGTCGGGGCGTGGACCCGGTTGGTGCTGCGCCAGGCGACGGAGTCCGAGCAGCGCGGCCAGGGCTGACGGCGCGCCGTACCCGACGTCAGGTCGACCGTGCCGCCTAGAGTTCTCCCCATGTCCCCCGACGCCCCCGATGCACCGGACCGTCCCAGCCGCAGCCGAGCCCGGCTGCGGCGCTCGGGGCGCCACCTGGTGCGCCTGGGCGGGCTGCTGGCCGTGGTCTCGCTGGTCGTCACCCTCCTCGGAGGGTGGGCGACCCGCTCGCTGCTGGACCACCTGCAGAGCAACTCGGCCGAGCTGCTCGACGGCGTTGCCACGGTCTCGCTCAGCGAGGGCGACGACCGCACCCTCTACGTCACCGGCGGCCTCATCGCACCGGGCGACATCGCCCCCACCCCGGTCGAGCAGATCACCTGCACCATCACCGGTCCCGGCGGCGAGCTGCCCTTCGAGTCGCTCGCAGACCAGGGCCGCCGCGTGGGCCTCGACACAGCGCTGGCGCGCTTCCAGGTCGTCGGCTCGTTCCAGGCGGCACAGAGCGGTGAGCACGACATCGAGTGCGCCGGGCGCGGCGTCGTCGTCGCCCCTGAGGTCGGGCCGGCCAACGCCCTGCTGCGGCTCGGTGGACTCGTGCTGGGCACCCTCGGATCCTTCGTGGGGCTCTCGATGCTCCTCATCGGCGGAGTGCTGCTGCTCGTCGTGCGCGGCGGTGGTGACGAGGAGTTCGACGACGCCGCCCTCGACGACGCGGCACCGCCGGCCGAGGGCGCCGACGAGTGGTGGGAGGACGAGGCCCGCGACGGTGACGACGGCGCGGAAGGCGAGCTGACCGGATCTGGGTCGCCCGACCACGACGAAGGGCAACCGCCGGCGGACAGCGACTACATCGAGCTCACCGACGAGGAGCTCGCCTCACTGACCCCCGAGCAGATCGACGAGTTGGTCCGGTCCGGCGATCTGGTGTGGGTCGACGGCGAGCCGGATGGACAGGACCAGGACGAGATCGACGCCTCGGGGCGTCCCGGAGGCTAGGCTCGGGCCATGAGCTATGGGAATCAGCCGGTGAAACGGCGCAGCGGGATGACCACCGCGGGCAAGTGGATGTTCATCGTCGGTCTGGTGCTCTCGATCATCACCGCAGGGGTGGCGATCTGGGGGTTCAGCCGCGCGGCGGGGATGGTCGACGACTTCAGCAGCGACGCGACCAGCCTGCAGGGAGGCGAGGCCACGGTGCCGATGGAGGAGGGGGACCTGCGCCTGGTCCTCGACGAGACGGGCGGGTCGAGCACGACGTGCACCGTGACGCTGCCCGACGGGAGCCAGGGTCAGCTGGCCGCCGACTCGTCCCTGGAGGGTGGCACCGAGGGCGTGACGATCGTGGGGACCTATCAGGCCACCACGTCCGGCGACCACACCTTCAGCTGTGACGGGGGTTCCCCGGCCCTGACACCCAACCTCGACTTCAGCGCCATGATCGGCGCCGGCGTCGGGGCCATCGCCATCCTCGGCCTCTTCCCGCTGGGCCTGCTGACCATCATCGGCCTCATCCTCTGGCTCGTCGGGCGCGGTCGCGACAACCGCGCGGCGGCCGCTCCGGCCGGGGGCTACGGTTACGGCACCGACCACGCCTACCCGCAGCAGGGTTACGGCCAGCCGCAGCAGGGTTACGGCCAGCCGGACCAGGAGTACGGCCGAGCACCCGAGGACGCGCCGCAGCAGGGCTGGGGCGGCGGCTCCGCTCCCCCGCCGCCGGGGTCACAGAGCCAGGGCCAGGGCTACGGCCAGGGCCAGGGCCAAGGCTACGGGCAGCCGCAGGGTGACCCCGACCAGCCCTACTCCGCCCCGCCGCCCCCGCGGCGCGACGACGAGCGCGGCTGAGCCAGCCCCTCTCCCTTCCTCTTCTGCACCGGACGCGCGTTCGTCCCGCACCGGACGCCCGTTCGTGACGCACCGGACGCGCGTTCGTGACGCTGCTCATCGGGTCGGTGGCGAACGCACGTCCGGTGCTGGGTGGACGCCCGTGAGGTAGACACGCCCAGCGGCTCAGTGCCTGGTGTGCGCCGCACCCGGCTCGAGGCGTCCGTCGACGAGCCGGGTGAGGCCCCACGGGTTGTCGTCGCGCACCGGCTCGGGCAGCAGCGCGTCGGGCAGGTTCTGGTAGGCGACCGGGCGCAGGAAGCCATCGATGGCGAGCGTGCCCACCGAGGTCGTTGCCGGGTCCGAGGTCGCCGGGAACGGCCCGCCGTGCATCGTGGTGTGACCTACGTCCACACCGGTCGGCCACCCGCCGACGAGCCCACTCCTCCAGCACGGGGACAGCTGGCGGGCCGCGCCCAGGTCCTCCTCCGCGGTCTCGTCCAGGTGCGGGGTCGCGGTGAGCTGACCCTCGAGCCCGGCGAGGGTGTCTTCGAGCGCCGCGGTGTCGGCATACCGCACGACGAGGGAGACCGGGCCGAAGACCTCCGCGCCGAGCTCCTCACGGCGGGAGAAGGTCGCGAGATCGGTGGCGTAGAACGCGGGAGCCGGGGCGTTCGCGCCGTCGCCGGGCGTCCCGGAGCCCAGCTCGACCACCCCGGGATGCTGCGCCAGGGCGGTGGCGCCAGAGCTGCACGCACCGGCGATACCCTCGGTGAGCATCGGCTGTCCCTCCGCCTCCCCCGCCTGCTCCGCGAGGGCCGTGACGAAGGCATCGCCGGCGTCGCCCTCGGGCAGGAAGAGCAGGCCTGGGGCGGTGCACAGCTGACCGGCCGACCCGGTCGCGGAGGCGAGGTATGCCGTGGCGAGGGTCTCCGGGTCGCCCTCACCCGCGAGCGCTCCCGCGAGCACGACGACGGGGTTGACCGAGCTCATCTCCGCGTACGTCGTGCTGCTCGGCCAGGGCGCGCAGCTTGTCCTCGTTGCGGCCGACGAGCACCGGCTCGACGGTGACGCGCTCACCGCCCGGGAGGACGACCCCGCCCTGGTCACGGATGGGCAGGATGGACCGGACGAGGTGCTGACGGTAGCCCATCCGGCCCGTCACGCCATTCATCGCGATCCGCAGGGTGCGCGTCGCCATGGTTTCTCTCCTTCGAGTCGGTAACCGTTTTTCGCCGCCTACCGCACGGGGCTTTCGAGGGAACACTCTGGGGGTCGGTATGCCGTCGACCGCCGCCGCGCGCGGCGGCGCGACGTAGACTGCGCAGGACGCCCGTGACCGCCTGGAAGGACCCGCCCATGCGCGCTCGCAAGCAGCGTGGACCGACGCTGGTCGATGTCGCCGCCGAGGCCGGGGTGTCGATCGCCACCGCCAGCCGTGCGCTCAACGGCAGCACCCGCACCGTGCGCCCCGACCTGGCCCAGGCCGTCCGCGAGGCGGCGGCGCGACTCAACTACTCCCCCAACGCCCAGGCGCAGGCGATGGCGCGGGGGCGCACCGACGTGGTCGGGTTGGTCGTCTCCGACATCTCCGACCCCTACTTCTCCAGCATCGCCGCGGGAGTGGCGACCGAGGCGGATGCCCACCGGCTGCTCGTCTCGCTGTGCGCCAGCGGGCGCGACCCCGAGCGGGAGATCGACTTCCTCACCGTGCTGCGCGGGCAGCGGGCCCGGGCCGTGATCCTCGCCGGCAGCCGGTCGCAGGGCGGCCCGGATCAGGACCAGCTGGAGACCGAGATCGCCCGCACCGTCGACAGCGGTGCCCGGGTCGTGGGCATCACCCAGGAGGGGCTCGAGGTCGACACGGTCGTGCTCGACAACCGGGGCGGCGCCCAGGCGCTGGCGACCGCGGTGGCCGGGCAGGGTTATCGGCAGGCGGCGGTCCTCGCGGGGCCGGAGGGCCTGCTCACCGCGGTCGACCGCACGGAGGGCTTCGCGAGCGGTTTCGTCGCGGCCGGTGGCGCGGAGCCCCGGACCGTCCACGGCGCCTTCACCCGGGACGGCGGCTATGCCGCGATGCAGGAGGTGCTCGCCGGCGGAGACCGACCGGAATGCGTCTTCGCGGTCAACGACGTCATGGCTATGGGGGCGATGGCCGCCTGCCGGGACGGCGGGTTGACCCTGCCGGACGACATGGCGATCTGCGGCTTCGACGACATCCCGACGCTGCGCGACGTCAGCCCCGCGCTCACCACGGTGCGGCTGCCGCTGGAGGAGATCGGCCGGGCCGCGATGGCGATGGCTGTCGAGGAGCCGGCCGACACCCCCCGCGTGCACCGGGTCGAGGGCGTCGTCGAGCTCCGCGAGAGCACCCCACCCCGCTGACCAGCAGCCTCGTCCGTCCACTCCAGCAGCCTCGCCTGCCCACTCCAGCAGCCTCGCCCGTCCACTCCCGCAACCTGGACGACGCGACGCGCGTGACGGCATACCCACGGGGCACCGCATCGGATAGCGTTGTCCCTCTGAGCGCTCATACCACCGCCGTCATCGTTCACACGGGCACTGACGCAGGACACCTGGTGCGAGGCTCCTCGCCCTCCATGTCCTCCTCGGCACCCTCGGGCCCCTCCTCTGGGAGTGACCACGGGATAGCACGACCTGCATCGGCGTCTTTCCCGATGAAGGTCGTGCTAGACCGAGGTCACTCCGCAGTGGGGGCGGGCCGGCGCCGCGTCGGCCGGCGCAGCAGCACCAGCCCGAAGCCGAGGAAGATGATCCCGAACATCGCCGGTCCCAGCGCGAGGGCCAGCCGGCCGCCGAAGCCCTCTCCCCCGCCCACGATCGCGGACATCACCTGCAGCACCGCCTGGCCGATGACCAGGGCGCCCACGACCACCATGAGCCAGCCGCCGATCGTCCGGGCCACGCCACGGCGGGGACGTGCGTCCTCAGCCGCGCGCTCGTTGTGGGGGCGAGGGCCCTCGGGACTGGTCATGGCGGCACCCTACGGCCACCGGCGCTCCCTCCCGGCCAGCACAGGGTTCACCGATCACGGGGAGGGGCAGACGCTAGGACAGGGGCTATGTGCCCCACGGAACTCAGCGCGCCCCACGGTTGGTGGCCGCCCCCCACGGTTGTAGCAGTGGGGAGTCAGCTGAACTGTGGGGCCAGCACCTCCCCGGGGGGACTCAGCGGAACCGTGGGGACTCAGCCGAACCGTGGGGCCGAGACCGCATCACCACTCGCAGCCGACCCCGTCGCCATCGCGGTCGAGGTGGCTGCCATATCCGGGATCACCGACGCGCACGGGCGCGGCACCTGCGGCCCGGGCGGCATCGCAGTTCTGGTAGTAGACGCTGCCACCACTGTCACCACTCCCATTGCCGCTGTCGTAGAAGCCGACGCTGCCCCCGGCACCTCCCTCGGCCTCGACATACTCCACGACCGTCTCGGTATGCGTGACCTCCACCGTCTCCGTGGCCGTCTCCGTCTCGACGACGGTCTCGGCGGCCGCCTGCTCGGTGATCGTGACCGTGGTGGGGGCGGCAGGCTCAGGCTCGATCGTCACCGTCTCGGTGGTGCCGGTGGCGGTGACCGTGCTGGTGACGGTGCTCGCGGCGTCGGTGGCGGTTGTGCCGCCGGGTGCCAGGACCAGGCCGGCGATGAAGGCGGCGGCCGCTCCCCCGATGACCTTGCGCTTGATCCTGCGGCCCGGGGCGCCGTAGTGGCCGGCCGGGCCGGTCGTCGGGTAGCCGTCGTCGCCGACCCAGAAGGACCAGCCCTCAGGCGCTGGGCCCCACTCGGGGTCGGGAGACCAGGACCGGTCGGGCAACCAGCCCTCTGGTGGCGCGGGCCAGGTGGGCGGTGGGTTGAACCTCATGGGGCCTCCGGGGACGAGTCGGCGCGGGACCTTCATCCTGAGGTATGCCTGTGCTCCTGTCCCTCCGGTTCGCCAGGGACCCCACGCTTCCTCGGCGCCCCCACGGCTCCAGCAGTAGGGACTCCGCGCAACAGTGGGGCTAGCAGGCAACCGTGGGGACTCAGCAGTCGCGCAGGCGGGTGTACCGAGCTGAGATGGCCCCACGGGGATCGGCTCGCCCCACGGTTGCTGGCTTCCACCACTGCTCAAACAGTGGGGACTTCGCCTGGACCGTGGGGCGGCAGGCAACCGTGGGGCCAGGGCTGACATGCCACCCCCGCGAGCCAGCGCGCAACCCGGCGGCCAGCGCCTGAGGTGAGCGGGCGGCATACCGAGGAAAGACCTCTTGACGCAGCCCCGGCGACGGGGAAGGCTGGCCCTCCCGAGTCTGAGGAGCCCCTATGCATCGCCGCACGCTGACCTCCGCCCTGGCCGCGAGCGCCCTGCTCGCCACGCCCCTGGCGACGAGCGCCGCTACCGCAGCCCCCGACCGCCAGGCTGATCCCGGCTTCGTCGAGGGTGCCGACGGCGCGGGTGACCCCTATCTCCCGCAGGCGGGCAACGGGGGCATCGACATCAGGCACTACGACCTGGAGCTGCGCTACCAACCGCCCGGGCCGGCTCCGGCACCCCTGGCGGGTGAGCTGGAGGGCACGGCGACGATCTTCCTGGAGGCGACCCAGGACCTCAAGACCTTCAACCTCGACCTGCGCGGCCTCACCGCGACCCGCGTCGAGGTGGCGGGGCGAGAGGCGGACTTCTCCCAGGACGGCGGCAACGAGCTCACCATCCGGCCGGCCGCGGGCCTGCGCGAGAACCGCTCGGTGCGCGTCATCGTCGAGTACGGCGGCACGACCGGCCGGCCGACCGACCTCGAGGGCGCGCTCTACGGCTGGGTCACCACCCGGGACGGCGCCATGGTCGTGAGCCAGCCGGACGGCGCGGCGACGTGGTTCCCGACCAGCGACCACCCGACCGACAAGGCGACCTACGACTTCGACATCACGGTGCCCGAGGGCCTGGTCGCGGTCGCGAACGGACGGCTCGTGCGCGACCGCACGAAGGACGGCTGGACCACCTGGACCTGGAAGGCGCCGGACCCGATGGCGGCCTACCTCGCGACGGCGTCGGTCGGCAACTACGTGCTCAACGAGTACCGCACGCCCAGCCGGGTGCGGATCATCGACGCCGTCGACGCCGACCTGGCGCCGTCGGCCTCGGAGAACCTCGCGCTCACCGGCGAGATGATGACCTTCTTCGAGGGACTCTTCGGCGACTACCCGTTCGTCGCCTACGGCGCGATCGTCGACGACGACACGGTCGGGTATGCCCTCGAGACGCAGACCCGCTCGTTCTTCTCCCGCCGTGCCAACGAGTCCACGGTGGCCCACGAGCTCGTGCACCAGTGGATCGGCGACGACGTGTCGGTCAACCGCTGGGCCGACATCTGGCACAACGAGGGGTGGGCGACCTACGGCAGCTGGCTCTGGGAGGAGGAGCAGGGCGGCCGCACCGCGCAGCAGCGCTTTGACGGCGTCATGTCGACCCCGGCCGGCAGCTCGTTCTGGGACCTCCAGCTCAGCGACCCCGGCCCGCTCAACCTCTTCCACCCGGCGATCTACAGCCGCTCCGCGGCCATGCTGCACGCGCTGCGTGCCGAGATCGGCGACGAGGCGTTCTGGGAGCTGACCCGCACCGTGATCGACGACTACGCGGGTGAAGACATCTCGACGCAGGAGTATCGCCAGCTCGCCGCGGACATCTCCGGCCAGGACCTCGACACCTTCTTCGAGGTCTGGCTTGACACGCCGGAGAAGCCGACCACCTGGTGAGGGATGGCCGGCCCCCGCGTCACGGTGCGGGGGTCGGCCGTTCCCCTTCCCCTCACCCCGCGGTCCCGCGCGGGGCGTCAGGCACGATCACTCCGAGGCTAGTGCGGCTCTGAGCTGCAGGTCAACGGTCTGCCGCGGCGGCAGAGGTCAAGGACAGCTGCCCTCCAGCGTGCCGTCGACGGCATCGGCCGGGTCGAAGGACTCGGAGTCGATCATGGCCATCTCGGCGCTGACCTGCGTGCCGTCCAGCTGGAGGAACTCCCCCTCGTCGGCCGAGCGCAGCGCGACCGTCGGTTCCTCGAAGTTCTCGATGTCGTCCAGCGTGATCGAGTGCCCCCAGTCGTCGATCGTGACGTAGAGCTGCACGCCGTCCTGGATCCCCGTGAGCACGAACTCCGCACCCTCCTGCCCGGTCTCCTCCTCGCCGAGCGCGCACAGGACGGAGTCGAAGGTCCAGCTCTCGTCGCCGACGGTGAGGGTCGCCCCGCCCCCGCCGCGGGCCTCCTGGGCCTCCTCGAGGTCGGCCGCCATCTCCTCGGCCATCTCATCCGCGGCAGCGGCGACCTCCTCGTCAGAGGTCGCGGTGGCCACGGCCTCCATGGCGGTCTCGACGGCCTCGGGGGTGGTGGCGTCAGCGGCCGGGTCCGACGTGCCGGAGTCTGCGGACTCGCCGCCGCACGCGCTGAGGGCCACCAGCGCTGACGCCGCCAGGACGCGCGCGAGGTGGAGTCGGCGGATCGGGCGGTATGGCGTGGTCGAGGACATGAGGGCCTCCAGGGTAGGGTCACGGGTCGGGAGTGAGAGGCCCCCCGGCTGCTGCAGATACATCGTCCGGGCGCACGACCCCGCTCGGCACGGTCCACCCCGCCCTGACAGGTGACCGCTCCCGATCACACCCGAGGGCGTGGTAACCCTGTGAGGTCGTGGTAAGTCTGTGCCGTCATAGCGACACGGCCTTACCACGACCACACACAGTTACCACGCCCCTCGCGAGCGGGCTCAGGCCTTCTGGTCCTCCTCGCCCGACCCGGGCTGCACCGTCCACTCCGGCGGGACGTCCTTGCCGGACTCCTCATCGCGCTCGGCGTCCTCGAAGGTCTCCTGCACGAGACCCTTGGCGTGGTGCGTCGGCGCGTAGACGGCATACAGACGCATGTCGTCGTCCCCGGTGTTGATGACGTCGTGCCACGTGCCGGCGGGGACCTGGATCGACCAGCCGTCCGAGACGTCCTGCTCGAAGCTCAGGTCGTCCTCGGCCGGGCCCATGACGCAGCGGCCCTGCCCCGCGTCGAGCCGCAGGAACTGGTCGGTCTCCGGGTGTGCCTCGAGGCCGATGGACTGGCCGGGCGGGATCGACATGAGCGTGACCTGGAGGTACTTCCCCGTCCACGCCACGGAGCGGTAGGCGGAGTTGTCCCTCGTCTCGGTCTCGATGTCGAAGGCGTTCGGCTCGGGGCCGTTGTCGGTGACCATGCGTCGTCCTTTCATCCGGGTATGCCGTGCGCTCCCAACCTAGGTCGTGGGCCGGGCGACGGCACCCGGACGGGCGATCGGCTCAGCGTCGGGGCCGGCGCAGCAGAAGCCACCCCACCACGAGGGGAACGGCACCCAGCAGCGCGGGACCGAAGGCATACCCGATGCGGTAGCCCATGTCGCCCCCGGGCGTCGCGAACACGGCCACGAGCCGGATCAGCGCAAACACCACGAACAGCCCGCCGAGGACCACCAGCGACCACCCTTGCGGCCCCACGACACCCTCCGCCCGAGGGCGCCGGCGCCTGGCCCGGGTAGACCGGCTGCCGCTGCGGCTGACGCGGCGCAGCTTCGGGCGGTGGCCCCCACGGGTTCGCCGGCTCACGAGGCGCATCAGGTTGAGGTGTTCCCCCGGTCTCACTCATGAGCGACACTGTAGGCACCGTCGTGGCGGGCACCAAACCCGCGTCGGCGAGCCTCGGTCGGGGCAGTGCACCACGATCTCGGCCACGCGACGGACCCAGATCCCTCGCCTGGCCGATGCGCGTCCCCGCACCTCTCGGCACAGTGGAGGTATGACGTTCACACCAGAGGCCACGACGACCACCGCGTCCTCCCGTGGCGTGCCCAACGCCGTGCGGGCAGCGATCGGAGGCGTTGCACTGCTCGCCGTGGCGGGTGGCAGCGTGGCGCTCTACACCGCCTCGCAGCCGGCCGAGCTGGCACCGACCTCGATCACGATCGACGACGAGGCGGGGATCCTCGACGTCGCTGCCGTGGAGGCATCGGTCGAGGACGTGGACTTCTACGAGCCGACCGACGTGGCCGTGCTGACGGTGGCCGGTGATGCCGACGACAACAACGAGAACGCGCTCAACGACGCAGCGCTGGCGCATGCCCGCGAGACGCGGCCCGAGTGGCTCAGCGCTGACGGTCAGACCTGGGCCGACGACCTCTACCTCTTCGCCGTGGACCCCGAGGGCCGGCTGGTCGGCACCTACTTCGGCGAGAACCGCGAGGTGGGCGAGGGAAGCCAGGAAGACATCCAGGAGGCGACCAAGGACGACCTGCGCGCCGGTGAGTGGAGCGAAGGCGCCATCGCGGGTGTCGAGGAGGCGGCCGGGCGGATGAACGCCCCCTTCATGCGCACCGCGGGCGGCATCGTGCTGCCGGTCATGGCGGGTCTCGCCGCGCTGGCCGGCTTCGGCACCTGGTGGGGCGTCGGCGCCAACCGGTCGCGGAAGAGCCGCGCCATGATGGACGAGGCGCGCGAGCGGCGGGCCAGCATCGACGCGGAGGCGGCGGCGACGGAGCGGTATGCCTTTGGCATCCCCGAGGAGTCGCGCTACGGCTTCCAGGTGCTCCGTCGGCTGGACGACTACCGGCGCGGGGTGCGCGAGCTGGACCAGCTCGGGGCCGAGGCCGAGGCGGTGCCTCCGGCGAAGCACAACCGGAGGGACGTCCTGACTCAGCTCACGGCATACCGTGACAAGGCGCGGGAGCTGGACCACCTGGACGATGCGATCGCCGACACGGCGATCCTGCTCAACCGGGAAACGTCGTGGCCGGACGCGTGGGAGCGTCAGGTCTCGCCGCTGCGGGAGGACCTGGAGAAGGTTGAGCCGCTGCTGACCGAGGAGGCGCAGGACGAGGTGCGCGAGCTGCCGGAGGCGTATGCCTTGCGGGAGTTCGCCGCGACGGCGCTGGCCCGGCTGGACGAGATCGGCGTTCGGTTGGGCAGCGCGCAGCTCTCGCCGGACGACGGCCTCGACGGGCTACGCGCCACGCGGGACGAGCTGACCGAGCACCTCGAGACGCTGGCGGACCGGGTCGTGGAGACCGTCGGGAGCAGCGACGACGAGCGCCAGACGCTGCGCGCGGCGATGTCCAAGGAGCGTGCCGGTTATCGGGCCGCGCCCTCGATCATCGGCACGGCCTATCCGGCGTGGGGCTTCTATCCCGTGGTTGCCTTCGGCAGCGGTATGTCGAACGGCACCACCGAGATCACGCAGGCCAGCAGCGGTGGGTCGGCGAGTTACAGCAGCGGTGGATTCAGCGGCGCGGGGAGTTCGTCCAGCTTCTGAGGTGTGGCCGCAGATCCGTGACGGTGGTCCGGCTCCCGTAGGCTCCGGGTGACCGAGCGTGAGGAGCGAGTGTGAGTGACCACCTGCCGGACGACATGCGGCGAGCCGTCGCCTCGATGACCCCGGGGGAGCTACAGCGGCTGCTCGCCGGAGTCGTCGGCGCGGGTGGGGCTCTGGGAGGCGGTCTCTTCTCCCGACCGAGAGTGGAGCCGGTGACGCTTCCGGCACCACCCGAGATCGACACCGTCATCACCGTGAGAGTTGATGTGGACGACGTCAAGCCTCCGGTATGGCGTCGCCTCGAGCTGCGCGGCGACCTCATGTTGGACGAGGTGCACGAGATCCTGCAGGCAGCCTTCGGTTGGCTGGATGGGCACCTGCACCGCTTCTGGCCGGGCCCGGCCAAGCAGGTCTGGACCGGACCGTTCTTCACGACGCCGATGGACGAGATCGAGCCGGACGACGAGGGGATGCAACCCGAGGACGAGGTCCGTCTCGATCAGCTCCTCCGGACGCCCGGGGACCGGCTGTTCTACACCTACGACTTCGGTGACGACTGGACCTGCACCCTCAAGGTGGAACAGGTCCAGCCGCTGGACACGGACGACGACGCACCGAGCGCCGTCTGCACAGCGGCGCGGATGGCGGGGCCGCTCGAAGATTGCGGCGGCCCACCCGGCCACCAGGAGTTGGTGGATGCCTTCCGCGCCGGAGGGCTCGCGGCCCTGGACCCCGACCTGCGGGAGTGGGTGCCGCCGGGCTGGGACCCGTTCGATGAGGACCCCGCGTCGGTCAACGAGCGGCTCCGGCTCGTGGGGATGACGCAAGCCGAGCTGATGGCGGAACTGGAGTCGGGAGACGAGAGGGTCGAGTGGCCAGTCGCCTTGGAGCCCTTGCTAGACCTAGCGCTGCCTGATGTGCTGAGCGAGCTGGCGACGCTGTGCCGCTCCGCGCAGGACGCGACCCTGCACGGCGAGCTCACCGCCGAGGACTTCGCCGCCCTTGCCCGGCCCTACCGCTACCTGATCGAGCTGGCTGGCGATGACGGCATACCTCTGACTCAGGCGGGGTGGATGAAGCCCGCTGCCGTGGAGCAGATTTTTTGCGGCCTCGGGTTCGCGAACGACTGGATCGGCAAGGGCAACCGCGAGGACCTGACGCCGCCCGTCGCGGACCTTCGGGAACGCTGTCAGCAGGTCGGGCTGCTGCGTAAGCACAAGGGTCGGTTGCTTCGCACCGCTGCTGCGCGTCGGCTGCGCAGCGACGAGGAAGTGGCGCGCCACGTCGCCGGACGCCTCCTCCAGGACAAGAACGACCTGGTGACGGCTGCCCGGGCGCTCTTCGCGCTCGTGAGTGCGCGGGACGGTGAAGCCAGCTATGACCACCAGGTGCCAGTGGCGGATCTCATGACGCGTTGCGGGCTGCGCACAACTCCACTAGGGGTCGACCCAGATCACGCGCTCGAGTGGTGCCGCCCGGTGTGGCGCGCGCTGTCGGACGCCTCCGGGCTTCGGCGGCTCCGCGATGCGCCCGATGAGCAGAGCCAGCGTCGGGTGGCTGGCCTGGCGAGACTCGCGTTGTGGAGTGAGGGAGAGGGCTGAAGCCCCTGCGCTGCACCTCGACTGGCTCGGAGGACGTCCCTGAGCGCGACCTCGGCGAGAGGCGTTCGATCCGACTCGGGGCGCCAGAGCGGATCAGGGGATGGGGGCCGGCGCACTTCAGCCCCCGCCCAGCTCGCGGAGGAGACCGGGATGGCCCGGTTGACGATCGCGGCGCGCGTCGACGTGCTGCTGCGGATGGGGCTGGTGGCGCCGGTGGGCGGGGCGCGGTCGACCGGCGGGCGGCCGCCGGCGCTCATCGCGCTGATCCCGGCGGCGCGCGTCGTGGCGGGGGTCGACGTCGGCGCGACGCACGCCGTGGCGGCGCTGACCGACCTGGGCGGGAAGGTGCTCGGCGAGCGGCGGGCCACCCTGGACGTGGCTGAGGGGCCGGAGGTCGTGCTCGGCTGGGTGACGACGGTGATCGGTGAGCTGCTGGAGGAGGCGCGGCGCCCGGTCTGCGACCTGGCGGCGGTCGGCATCGGGCTGCCCGGCCCGGTCGAGCACTCCTCCGGTCGGCCGATCAACCCGCCGATCATGCCGGGGTGGGACAGGTATGACGTGCCCGCTCACCTGCAGCGGACGTATGCCGTGCCCGTGCTCGTCGACAACGACGTCACCGTCATGGCGCTGGACGAGCGGGGCGCCTACCTGCCGGACGTGGACGACCTGATCTTCGTCAAGGTCGCGACCGGCATCGACGCCGGGATCATTTCAGGCTCACGGCTGCAGCGGGGCGCGCAGGGCACGGCGGGGGACCTGGGGCACGTGCGGGTCAGCAGCGGCAAGAGCGTCATGTGCCGGTGTGGCAACGAGGGGTGCCTCGAGGCCATCGCGGCTGGGCCGGCGCTGGCTGCTGCCCTGGCGGCGGGAGGCGTGGGGGTCGACTCGACGGCAGGGGTGGTCGAGCTGGTGCGCGCAGGGAACGCCGCGGCCGTGCACGAGGTGCGGCGGGCCGGGCGTGACATCGGCGAGGTGCTCGCCACCATGGTCAACCTCATGAACCCCTCTGCCGTGGTGATCGGCGGACGCCTGGCGGATGCCGGCGAGCACCTGCTCGCGGGGATCCGGGAAGTCGTCTACCAGCGGTCCTTGCCGTTGGCGACCGAGCACCTGCGGATCGTAGCCTCCAAAGCGGGGGCGCAGGCTGGCGTGCTGGGCGCTGCCACCATGGCAGCCGAGCACGTGCTCTCCCCCGAGGCGATCGAGGCAGCCAGCCTCGGCGTGGCTTGACGAAACAGGCTAACCGCTCTGCGGTTGCCATCCGCGTCGACGCAGGGCCTCGGTGACTCGCGCAACCGAGCCATCGGGATCAGCCCGCAAGTCGAGGTCCCAGACCCGCACGACTGCCCAGCCACCCGCCTCTAAGTCCGAAGTCGCACGCTCATCCCGGCGCCGGTTGCGGGCGATCTTCTCCGTCCAGTATCGCTCGCCACGCGCTCCTTCGGCCACACATCCGGATGACCGTGCCGATAGGCACCATCGACGAAGACAGCCACTCGCCAACGGAGAAACGCAAGGTCGGGCCGACCAGGCAAGTCCTTGCGATGCAGCCGATACCCCGTCGCCCCGGCGGCGCGAAGAAGTCGCCGCATCTCCAGCTCGGGCTTGGTGTCACGACCGCGGATGGCTGCCATGTTCCGCGACCTGCCCACGGCGCTGAGATGGTCCGCCATGCTCCCCAGCCTGTCACGCAGAGGTGTGTCAGAGCACTGCGCTTGGCTCGCGTAATCGAACACACGTGCGACACCTTGTCACGGTGTGGCAGCATCATGAGGGAGGAAACATGCGGCACAATCAGGGGGAGACCCTTCCAGGCATCGAGCCAGCAGGACCAGTGAGCAGGAGCAACGTGAGCGAGACGGTTGTCGAAATCTGCGCGGGTGCGGGCGGCCAGGCGCTCGGTTTCGAAAAGGCCGGCTTCGAGCACAAGCTCGCTGTGGAACTTGATCACTGGCCCACGCAGACACTCCGCAGCAACCGGCCACACTGGGACGTTCGACAGGGCGACGTTGCCGACAGGTCGGTATGGAACCCGTCGGACTTCCATGGGATGGACCTTCTCGCGGGCGGAGTGCCATGCCCGCCCTTCTCAGTCGCTGGCAAGCAGCTAGGAACTGGGGACGAGCGCGATCTCTTCGCCTGGGCCGTCGAGCTGGCCGCCGAGATGAGACCACGCGCTCTCATGCTCGAGAATGTCCGAGGCCTATCCCTACCTCGCTTCGCCGCGTACCGACAGGCCGTCCTCGATCGACTTGCTGAGCTCGGTTACGTCGCCGATTGGCGACTGCTCCAAGCTTCCGATTTCGGTCTTCCGCAGCTCCGTCCGCGCTTCATCTTGGTTGCCCTGAAGCCCGAGGACTCCGCGTACTTCCATTGGCCTGTGCCTACCGACTGTCAGGCGACAGTTGGTGACACCCTCCGCGAACTCATGGGCGAAAACGGTTGGGCGCACGCCCATGAATGGGCCGAGGCCGCCAACGGCGTTGGACCGACCATTGTCGGAGGCAGCAAGAAGCACGGTGGCGCGGACCTAGGCCCCACACGAGCACGCAAGGCTTGGAGTCTCCTTCACGTAGACGGTCGCGGAGTCGCAGACGAGGCACCCTCGACGTCGGCTCCCCACTTTCGCGCGCAGCCTCCCCGCCTAACCACAACGATGGTGTCCCGCCTGCAGGGATGGGAAGCGCAGGACAAGTGGGGCTTCGCGGGGCGCAAGACTGCTCAATACCGTCAGATCGGCAACGCATTTCCTCCGCCGCTAGCCCAGCGTCTCGGCCAGTCCATCTTGCACGCGCTCCGGCACACCACCTCCGTGTCTCAGGGGCCAACATTGGTATCCGTCCAGGATCCGATCTATCGAGCCTTGCGGGACAGTGACCGCCCCCTCTCGGTGAGTGACTTGGTAGACCTGATAGGAGCGAATGCCTCGGCCCGAGACATCCAGCGGAGCCTCGACCATCTATCGTCAGATTTTGAGATGGATGTCGTTCAACTACCAGAAGGTCCGGCCTACAGGCTTAACGGATTTCGTGCATTCGTTGGTCAGGCTACGCACGATCGGCATGCCGCCTTCACTGACCCCTCGGCGCGCTCGCGCGTCAGCTAGGTTTCGGACGTGACCGCTTATTTAACGGAAACCCGCAATGCCTTCCATCGAGTGCTCACTGAGCGACATACGTTGTGCCTCAACGAGGCAGGAGTCGCCTCCAACGCCGACGGCTCCCAAGCAACCAGCCGATTCATTGCAGCCCACATCGCCGCTGCGCTCGACGCGCCAACGGTCGCCAAGAAGCTTGATGGACAAAGGGCAGGAACCCAGTTTGAGCAGGCAGTCCGCTCCTTCCTGGACTCAACAATTCGCGATTTTCCTATGCTCCGTCCCGGCGTGTGGTCAGTTGAGCAGGTGGGCAACCAGCGTGCCATCAACCACATAGCCCAGTACGAGCCATATCGGCACCTGGACGACCTCGCAGCGGCGGTGCAGCGTCAGCGGGAGTTGGCTTCAGTGCTGGGCAATAGTTATGAGATCTCCCCCGACGTGCTTGTCGTCCGACAACCAGAGCCGGATAACCACATCAACGCGGAACGGCGCCTCGTCGACGAAGTGAGCGCCCGACGGACCATCATCCGCGATGCCAATCAGAGCTTTGGCATCATCCACGCCGTGGTCTCATGCAAGTGGACCCTCCGCTCGGATCGTGCCCAGAACGCACGCAGCGAAGCGCTGAACATGATCAGGAACCGCAAGGGACGGACCCCGCATATCTCGGTCGTCACAGGAGAACCGACCCCTTCGCGCTTGGCCTCTCTCGCCTTGGGCACTGGCGACGTCGACATGGTGTATCACTTTGCACTCCCCGAACTTGAAGAAGCTGTATTATTCAGTGGCAATGATGAGGCAATCACCATGCTCGAGACTTTGGTCAGCGGTAATCGGCTACGCGACATCTCCGATTTGCCACTTGATCTTACTGTTTAGCGTTTCCGCGCCCACCAGGGCGCTACACGAGAGTCGCTCTGCCAACCTCCACCCGACCGGCGTCCCAGCATGACCGTCACCAGACAGGTGCGGTTGCCGAGGAATCGCGTACTGGTTTCGGGAAAGGGCTAGGCTTCGTCGTGGCAGAACGTTTGAGGTATGGCACTCGCCTCGGCCTCGCCTAGAATTCTTCACATAGCAGTTAGGAGCGGGAAATCGGGCCGGATACGTCCCGAGGATGAAGTCGGCGAGGATGGGGTACGCTGAGACATGACTTGGATATCATCCACCTCCATTCAAACCGTTCTACAGGCTGCCAGGAATCAGTCCACTGCGAGCGCGACTGAGCTTCGTTCAGAATATGTAAGGTTCCGGGGCGGAGACCGCGTCGAAGTCATAGAGGTCCGCGACATCGCGTGGCTAACCCGATGCGTTGGCTACCTGAAGGCCATCTACTCCGATTCCGATCGGGACCCGTTCGACTTTTTCCTACGTGGACAGTCTGAGCTGTACGGCACGAGCATTCCGGCGGCTGCCTTTCGCCCAAGACCTGGTCAGCCAGCAGGACTTCGCCCCGAAACTGTGGCGAAGCATGTTTCAGCTGCAGGAGAATGGGCACCACATCCGGGCAAGGTCGGCAGATCGCCTAGTGTCTCGCGACGACATTCGGAGAGATTATTGCCAAAGGGGGTGCCGCGCTACGCTGCGGAACCTCTGCTCCAGCATTACGGTTGGGCCACAACGTGGATTGACGTTGTGGATAACATATGGGTTGCCCTTTGGTTCGCCTGTCATGATCTACGCTGGAGCAAGCGGTTCTTCCACTGCGTTAGGGCTGACCTAGGCAGAATGCCCGACCACGGGCCAATTCGGAACGATCATGATTACGTTTACGTAATCGCGGTTGGTCTTCGCGGAAATGGCAACAACGTCTTAGAGAACGGGACGGAGTTGAGAGGCCTCAGAACCTACAAGAATGGGCTACTCATAGACCTTCGGAAGTGCGTTCCATCTCAATATATCCGCCCCCACATGCAACATGGACTCCTGATTCGCGCCCAGGAATACGATGCCGAGAGGTTGCACTACCTAGCATTCCGGATCCCTCTTGACGTGGCTCTGTCTTGGCTCGGATCCAGTACTCCCCTGAGCGCTTACGGAATTTTCCCGCCGCCTTCCATCGATGAGGGCTATCGAGAACTTCAGCATTCGTTCTCACGCCTCGGCCACAGATACCGAGATTTGGCTTCATGTCAAATTGATTCTGTGGGACCAGGGTACTAACAATCTTCTCGCAGACGTCGCGAGGGCACGGGCTCGCGGTCGAGGCGTCGTCCTAGAGTTCTCTGTTGACTCAGTAGAGCTCTTCGACTTTTCCGCGCTGCGACGCAATGGAGAGAGTGATCGTTGTCGAGAAAGGTGCAACAGCGCGAATGTCTTGCCTATGCAGGCTCTTCGTGTTCGAGGGTGGGGTGAGGGCGCGGCGCCGATGCGCTGGGCGGGGACGGGGTCGAGGTCGTCAATGATCAGGGGACTTCTCCTTCTCCCGATCGCCAAGTGCCGGCGGCGCTTGAAAAATAGACAGTAGCGGCGCTCGAAAAGTGGACACTCCGCCAACGATTGGAGTGTGATCACCATGGAGGACTGGGCGCTGATCAGGAGGCTGGCCGCCGACGGTGTGCCGAAGGCCAGGATCGCCAGGAGGTTGGGCATCTCGAGTCCCAAGTGGCGGTCGGACGGGAGTTCTCTCGCGCCGCTTGACAGACATAGAAGCATCCTGGCCACCGCCCTCGGTGTCGCCGCCGCCCGGCAACGGCACCGGGTCTTGTTCGCGACCGCCACCGACTGGGTCACCCGCCTGACCGAGGCCCACGACCGCGGCCGCCTCACCGCCGAGCTGACCCGGCTACGCCGCTACGGGCAAATCATCATCGACGAGGTCGGCTACCTACCCTGCGAACAGGACGCCGCGAACCTCTTCTTCCAACTCGTCTCATCCCGCTACGAGCACGCCTCCCTGATCCTGACGTCGAACCTGCCATTCAGCTCCTGGGCAGGCGTCTTCGGTGACCAGGTCGTCGCGGCCGCGATGATCGACCGCATCGTCCACCACGCCGACGTCATCGCCCTTAAAGGCGCCTCCTACCGGCTACGCGACCGCGGCGTCGAGACCCTGCCCAGCATCAAGGCCGAACAAGAATCCCTAGACTGAGACCGTCCACTCTTCGACCGCCGAAACCGTCCAGTTTTCGAGCGCCGTCGGCACCAAGGACTTCGACGTGTCTGAGCCTACGTCGCGCTGCCGTGCCCTGGGCACCAAAGGCGCGTACTGCCACAACTGCGACCTTCTCGTCGGACTCGAGAGGCCTGCATGTCACCGCCGTCCGGCATGAAATCGTGCTAGTCACCGTGACCATCGAGTGAGTCCCAGTCGCGACAGGGTTCCGGGCTGCGGGACGGTGGCTGAAGCGAACAGCCATCGCGGTCCGCCTGGTCGACGCGCCCTACTTCGACACCCCGGTCGTGCTGCGGTGCCGCAAGCGCCGCTGCCGGTGCCGCGAGGACGGCTGCCCGGTACCGACGTTCACCGAACAGGTGCCTGACCTGCTCCAGCGCGGCCCAGGCCGGTTACACCGTGGTCGAGGCGCCGCGGATGAGCGCCCGCGCCAACCGGGGAATCGGTAAGTCCGACACCCTTGACGCACGTCGCATCGCCCAAGCGGCCGTGCCGTTGAACGACACTCAACTGCGTCTGCCGCGCCACGACGAGGGCGAACGGGCCGCGTTGCGGATCCTCATCGCCGCGCGCGAGCACATCACCAACGAGCGCACCGCATCCATCAACGCGCTGCTCGCGCTGCTGAGGATCGTCGACCTCGGCATCGACGCCCGCGGCACCCTCAGCACCACTCAGGTCAGCGAGATCACCGCGTGGCGCGCCCGTGCCGAGGAAGTCTCGATCCGCGTGGCACGCGCCGAGGCCGTCCGACTCGCCAAGCGTGTCCGCGCGGCCGACAAGGAACTGGGCGAGCTCACACGCCAGATGACCTCGCTCATCGAAGCGAGTCCGGCCGGGGCCCTGGTCGATCAACCCGGCATCGGGCCCGTCACCGCTGCCATCGCCTACGCCGCGTGGTCACACCCAGGCCGCGTCCGTTCCGAGGCAGCGTTCGCGAGCCTCGCCGGCGTCAACCCCATCCCCGCCTCATCCGGCAACACCGTGCGTCACCGCATCAACCGCGGCGGCGACCGCCGGCTCAACCGCGCGCTGCACATGGCCGTCGTGACCCGCATGCGGATGGACCCCGAGACCCGCGCATACGTCCTGAGTTCGGCCAATTTAGTGCGTGCTTGACTGGTCCTTGATGGCGTCGAGGGCCTCGGCGAGATCCTCGGGGACGGGGTCGACGGCGGTGATCGTGTGCTCGCCCGCGGCGATGCTGACTGTTCGGTATCGACGGGCGGTCTTGACGAAGCGCTTGATGGACCAGCTGGTCGTCTGCTCAATCCAGTGAGCGACGGTCATGGCGGCGAAGACGATGGTCAGGTGGGCCTCGATCGAGTCCTGCTTGCGGTGGTAGATCGGGCGGGCGCGCAGGTCGGACTTGGCCATCCGGAAGGACCGCTCGATCTGGAACAGCCGCCGGTAGGACCCGATGACCATGTCGGCGTCGGGGTCGGGCAGGTTGGTCACGTAGGCCTTCCAACCGGCTAACGACTTGGCCTTCTCCTCCAGCTCCCGGTTCACCGAGCGGGTCCCACCGGAGAGCTGGACGAATCGGTTGCGCTTCACCGACGCCTTGCCGGCCACGGCTGCCTCGGCCTTGGCGACCTGGGTCTCGATGCCCTTGATCGTGCGCCGGCCCCGGTCGTGGGCGTAGGAGTAGAACGTCGTCACGTCCCGACCCTTGGTGGACGGCCCGCCCGGCCAGCGGGCGGTCAGCGTGAGCCCGTCGGGCACCTCCTTCCCGGGGTGGTCCTTGCGCCACTGGTCGATCACATACGGGACGCGGGGCATCTTCGCGCCCAGAATGTAGGACAACCCCGCAGCCTCGATCGCGTCCATGTTCGCCTCGGAGACCATCCCGGCGTCGGCGACGATCACCACGTCGTGCAGGCCGTGGGTCTCCATGAACGCCCGCAACGTGGGGAGCATCGTCTTCGTTTCGGCCTTGTTGCCCTCGAAGGCGTGCACCATAACGGGAATCCGTTGGCATCGGACAGCAGGCCGACGGTGATCTGTGGGTCCAGGCGCCGTTCCTTGCTGAACCCCGGTTCGCGGAACCCGTCGCCCTCATCGGTCTCGAAGTACAGCGTGGTGACGTCGTACAGCACCAGCGTCGCCGGACCCAGGTTGACCTGCGCGGCACACGCCTCGGCGAGCTGCTCACGGAACCCGATCGCCGAGTACAGCCGCAACCGGCGGGTGATCGTGCGGTCCGAAGCCGGGACGATGCCGGCCTCGGCGATCACACGCGGAGCATCCGCCTTGGAGGTGGGCTCGATGATCCGAGCGAGCACTAGCTGCCGGAAGACCTCATCGCCGACCGCGGCGTCGAACCCGAGCGCGTCGTAAGCCATCGATAGCGAGTCCCACAGGTGGCCCATCCGCGACGCCGTGATGTGCAACGGCCCACCGGCCTCCGGCGGCGGCTGGATCCCCAGGTCCAGCTCGCCCTGCCCCGCGAGCAGCTTCTGCCGGCCCGCAGCCTTGAGCAGCTCGACCTCCGCGTCCGTGGCTGCCGAGCCCAAGTGCTCGATCTGCCTCGAGCCCTTCGTCGACGACCACACAATCTGGACCGCCATCTTGCCGGAAGCCGTCTTCACCGTCCGGACGTAGGCCACCGCGACACTCTAGTGACCCTGCTTAGTGCACAACTTCCACGCTGCCACGCCCTGAACCTGCACGTCACGGACCTGGCGGCCTCGCAAGCTCCGCAACGTGGCCGAAGTCAGGCCAGATGACCTCGCTCATCGAAGCGAGTCCGGCCGCGGCCCTGGTCGATCAACCCGGCATCGGGCCCGTCACCGCTGCCATCGCCTACGCCGCGTGGTCACACCCAGGCCGCGTCCGTTCCGAGGCAGCGTTCGCGAGCCTCGCCGGCGTCAACCCCATCCCCGCCTCATCCGGCAACACCGTGCGTCACCGCATCAACCGCGGCGGCGACCGCCGGCTCAACCGCGCGCTGCACATGGCCGTCGTGACCCGCATGCGGATGGACCCCGAGACCCGCGCATACGTCGAGAAGCGCACCGCCCAGGGACGCACCACCCGCGAGATCCGCCGATCGCTCAAGCGCTACCTCGCCCGCCAGATCTACCGACACCTGAACGCCGCGCCGTCGACACTTGCGGCCACCGAACAAGCTGCTTGACAAACATAGGAAATTCAACGGCCTCATCGAACTGCACCGCCTACTCGCCCGGGGCTCAGAACCGGTCCAACTACACATTGCGAATGCACCTCATCGGCGGGGGAATCAACCTATGACACCCAGCACAACTGGGAAGAGCCGCTCAACGCCGTGACCAGCTTGTCCACCCCACGGATGGACAACCACCACAGTCAATTGCTCTTCTCACGCGTGTCAAACCCGCTCCAAACCAGGGGGTATTTCACATGCTCCCGAAGCAGCCAATCAGTGTAGGAACTTACGTCGTACCCCAACATTGACAGAAGCGCAACCGAGTCGTCTACGTTGCGCTTGATGCTAGCTAGTGACGCCGCCATTCGGCAATCAACGTTCTCCACGCCTGCCATACGCGCCGCGAACGCTTCCGTCGAGATAACCGTGTTCTCTCGGACGACCATATTTGACAATCCGTCAGGGTCCGAAACCCCACGAGCAACACGTTTCAGTTTGACAGCTATTGAATACATGTCCGCCTTCCCCCAATCCGAGCCCGTTCGAAAACAGAATATTGGCCTTAAAGCCACCTGGAAGCCGCGCTCGATGGCTCGATTCTCCAGCCAGGAAAGAAAGCCTGCAACATGGATCTGGGAACGGCCGTCAATTTCACTCACTAGTTCATCTTGTGAAAGCAGCGCTCCTCCCTCCAGGCCGATCTTTTCCGCTGAAAGCTCGACAAACTTATCTGCCACTTCTCCAGACACAGCATCTTCATCGAAGCGGGCGGTCACGAAAAAGACCTGGCTATGGTCGGCCTGCAATTGATGATCAACTATCGACTGAATCGCGTTAAAGTAATTGACCCCATTGAAAGTTGAGCTCAATGCCGTACATAGGTCAAGATTGACGACATGGAATGTGCCCCAGTCCTTCAGTTTCACAGACAGTTCGGACTTCAGGTGATAAATGTCGCGCAGGTCCCCTCCATGCGTCATGGAATCATTTGAGATCCGATGGTGTCGCTTCAGGGTGAACTCAGTGGAACTCAGCTGCGCGTAATTCGAGGCCCTAGGATTGGCTTCCGTTGACACACCAAAATAACGGATCGTCAGTCCATACTCTTCGCCAAGCCCTTGCGAGAGGTGATGCAAATCCATGTAGTCAGGTCCTGGTAATCCCAGATAATGTAGCGTTGAACCCTGGTTAACATTGTTCCTAACAAAGTCTCGGATCTCGCGCTCCCATTGCACGCTTCGCACGTACTGCTTGCGAGGACGGTGCCAAGGCGCGAATTGCCTGTCTATGGGGACAGCCATATCAGCTGGACCTAAGCCGATAAGGCTTTGAAGTTCTTCAGATTGCGAAGGACCATCCAGAGGCGTCATCTCAGATTTCCTCCAGAATGGCGACCAGCGATCCAAACAAGGCGGAACGTTGCGCCGACCCCATGCCGTCGAGAACGCCGTACACTTCAAGAACCGAAACCACTCTCTCTGCACGAGCCAGCGATCGAGCAGAAGGCGTCCCCGCGTCCTCGACAACGGCTGCCTGTGGCGAGTACGACATCACTTCTACTCCGTCACTAGCTTGGCCTGGCGCCTCCGACTCGCTGCGAAGCTGAACCCGAGACCACTCCGCGGCGCCACCTGAAGCCATTTCCGCAGCTCGTCGCATAACTTTGTCGTAGGCATCTTGCTGTGCGCCGAGGTCTGTTGCCTTTCGCATTCTGCGTGCTTCCGCGGCTAGACGCTTTTGGGTAGTGGCCACCTGACGCAAGGCGCTGTGTAGCCACCGCGTCAAGACGATTGTATGAGGGTGAGCATTATTGAAGCTTTCCCGATCGATATTTAGGGCACCCTCCAATCCTTCTGTAACAAATATCTCACAAGATATCTGCCTTAGTCGAGTCAATTCAGCGACCTTGTAGGACATAAAACTTGAGTCGAACAGCGTTCCGCTCGCGCCGTAGATTCGGATGAGGGCCCCCTGGTGATCCGCTGGGACTACCCTTGGATGCCAGCACAGATAGGCGTGGAACTCTAGTGGCCCAGCGCTTACTTCATGCGCAAAACCGATGAATTCTTCGCGCATTCGCCCAGTAAAAATCAGAGGCTGCTGCAGTACATGCTGAGTGCGGGGCATCCCCTGGAAGATGATCGGTCGTTCGATCCTGACGCCGTCAAACGTGACTCGAAATTCGTCACCTCCCCCCACATCGGGGACCTGATCGACCTCTCGGAGAGTCTTTCCGTAAGTAATCTCACTAAACGGCTCGGCAGTCCCAAGCCGACTATTGGACAAATGGAAGAATTGCCCCCAGTCGCCCACGGTCTTGTCGTACAGTGAGCCACCAACGTATTCGAGGGGCAGGGCCAGGCCAAGGTTCCATATTGTTTGAAGGTATGTGTCAAACATCTCCGAGAGACGGACATTCGATGTGCTCCGACCCTCGTCCATTAAGCCTTGAACCATCGACATCATGGCCCGACCGTCCCTAAGCTCCTCCCCACTCCAAGGCAATGATCGATCGGCCTCTTTCTGCCCATGGTAGAGCCCCTCACCAACAAGTCGACCTATGTGATACTTGGGGGCTTTCACTGCAGCTCTGGGTGCATCTGGGTCCGGTGGCGCGTCAACTGCCGCCCACACTGACCGCGACGACAGAGTCTCGCGAGCCTGGGGCCGAATTGATGTTAGGGAAATTGTGGTGCCATGGATTTCCGCATCGGAGCTTGGCTCGCGCCAGATTCGAAAACGACCGGCCTCTATTTGTTCCTCTCCCTCAACCATTCGTGTGTCTGAGTACTGGTGCAATTGAATTCTAGCAACCGTCTGATGCGTTTCACCAGCAGTCTTTGTGATGATTTGAAAACTGCTGGAGAGTTGGGATACGCTAAATATCCCAATTCCAAGCTTGCCAATAAGCCTTCGCCCGCCGGGGCTGTAGTCAGCGTTTACTGACGAGGATACCCCTAACGCCTTTCCTCGCTCCGTTCGTTTAGAGCTTCCTCCAATGTTGTGGAGGACGTCAATCAGAACCTCGGGAGTCATGCCATTCCCGTTGTCTTCCACCGACACACGATCGAATTGCGGTGCATCGGTACGCACCTGAACCCAGGTAGCATCCGCATCATAAGAGTTGGCAATTAGTTCGCGCAGTGCGGATCCCGGTTGCCGATATATTCCGTCCGTGACCCTAGCAATGACCTTGTCACTAGTACGCAACACGTCTTCAACGTGCTGCGTAGCGCCGGAGCTCGCTCGAAGCCTGTCTACTTGCTGCTGCTGCAACCGCTGCGTGTTCTGTGTCCCACTCATGGCACCCCTGAGTCTCGATTCCGGCTCAGCGTAGCCGATCGCGCATGGAGCCCGTTCAAGAATGGCTGGTTTCGGCGATCGAGATTTCCAGCGGGCAACGGCCCGGGCTGTCCCACCAGACCCGGGCCGCCGACGGCTGCTGTTCAGCTGCAGCCGCTGGTGCTCCCGCAACCCTCACACACGTAGCACGACCCAGCCGGACGCATCTTGGTGCCACACGTCATGCAGATCGGCGCGTCGGCGACCTTGCCCTGGAACTGCTCGAGCAGCTCGGCCGAGGAGTGGATCTCCGCGTCGACCTTGCGGGCGTCAGCGGCGCCGGCACCTGACTGGTCGGCGACCTTCTCCACCTTGTCGGCCTTCTTGGCCGGCGTGGTGGCGGCGGTCTGGCTGTAGTTCTCCAGCTCGTCTTCGTAGTCGTCGTCGTCGTTCGACGGCTCGAGCGGAGCGTAGGAGCCGGTCTCGAGCTGGCGGGCCCGCTCCTCCGCGGTGTGGATGCCCATGAACGACCGGGTCTCGAAGTCCAGGTAGTCCAGCGCCAGGCGGCGGAAGACGTAGTCCATGATCGACTGCGCCATACGCACGTCCGGGTCGTCCGTCATACCTGCCGGCTCGAAGCGCAGGTTGGTGAACTTCTCGACGAAGGTCTCCAGGGGCACGCCATACTGCAGCCCGATCGAGACGGCGATCGAGAAGGCGTCCATGACGCCGGCGAGGGTCGAGCCCTGCTTGCCGAACTTGAGGAACAGCTCGCCCAGGTCACCGCTCTCGTAGGTGCCGGCGGTGAGGTAGCCCTCCGCTCCGCCCACGGCGAAGCTCGTGGTCTGGCTGGTCCGGCGCTTCGGCAGCCGCTTGCGAACGGGGCGGTACTCGACCACCTTCTCCACCGGCGCCTCGACCTCGTCCGCCTTCTTGTCCTTGTCCTTCTTGCCGTCGGACAGCGGCTGGCCGACCTTGCAGTTGTCGCGGTAGACCGCGAGCGCCTTGAGCCCGAGCTTCCAGCCCTGCAGGTAGACCTCGGCGATCTCCTCGACGGTGGCCGACTCGGGCAGGTTGACCGTCTTGGAGATCGCGCCGGAGAGGAACGGCTGCGTCGCCGCCATCATCCGCACGTGGCCCATCGGCGCGATCGCACGCGCGCCCATGGCGCAGTCGAAGACCTCATAGTGCTCGGGCTTGAGACCGGGGGCGTCGATGACGTGACCGTTCTCGGCGATGAACTCGACGATCGCCTCGATGGTCTCCTCGGCATACCCCAGGCGGTTCAGGGCGCGAGGGAT
Organism: Serinicoccus sp. JS2-9; assembly: GCF_059025165.1. NCBI lineage: Bacteria > Bacillati > Actinomycetota > Actinomycetes > Micrococcales > Ornithinimicrobiaceae > Serinicoccus > Serinicoccus sp. JS2-9. The sequence continues at coordinate 1,998,337 of NZ_CM180091.1, read as the reverse complement.
CGTCTGGTTGACGATCTGCATCGAGCCGCCACCGACGAGCTTCTTGAACTTCACGAGCGAGAAGTCGGGCTCGATGCCGGTGGTGTCGCAGTCCATCATGAAGCCGATGGTGCCGGTGGGGGCGAGCACCGAGGCCTGCGCGTTGCGGTAGCCGTGCTTCTCCCCCGTCTTGACGACGGCGTCCCAGGCCTTGGTCGCAGCCTTGTGCACGGCGGCATCCATGGAGTGCAGCGTGCGGATCTCGTCGTTCGCCGCCTGGTGCTTGCGCATGACGCGCTTGTGCGCGTCGGCGTTGCGGGCATACCCGTTGTAGGCGCCGACGACACCGGCGAGCTCGGCGGAGCGCTTGTAGGCGGCGCCGGTGAGCAGCGAGGTGAGCGCCGCGGCGAGGGCGCGGCCGCCCTCGGAGTCGTAGCCGTGGCCGGTGGCCATGAGCAGCGCGCCGAGGTTGGCGTATCCGATGCCGAGCTGCCGGTAGTTGCGCGTCGTCTCACCGATCGGGTCGGTCGGGAAGTCCGCGAAGCAGATGGAGATGTCCATCGCGGTGATGACCAGCTCGGCCACCTTCTGGTAGGTCTCGACGTCGAAGGTGTCGTCGTCGCGTAGGAACTTCAGCAGGTTGAGCGAGGCGAGGTTGCAGCTGGAGTTGTCGAGCGACATGTATTCCGAGCAGGGGTTGGACGCGGTGATCCGGCCGGTCTCGGGATTGGTGTGCCAGTCGTTGATCGTGCCGTCGTACTGGATGCCCGGGTCGGCGCACTCCCACGCCGCCTGCGCCATCTTGGTGAAGAGCTCCTGGGCGTCGACGGTGGAGATGACCGAGCCGTCCTTGCGGGAGGTCAGGCCGAACTCCGTGCCCTCCTCCACGGCGCGCATGAACTCGTCGGAGACGCGCACCGAGTTGTTGGCGTTCTGATACTGCACCGAGACGATGTCGTTGCCGCCGAGGTCCATGTCGAAGCCGGCGTCGCGAAGCGCACGGATCTTGTCCTCCTCGCGTGCCTTCGTGTCGATGAACTCCTCGATGTCGGGGTGGTCGACGTCGAGCACGACCATCTTGGCCGCGCGGCGGGTCGCGCCACCGGACTTGATGGTGCCCGCGGAGGCGTCCGCACCGCGCATGAAGGAGACCGGGCCGGAGGCGGTGCCGCCGGAAGACAGCAACTCCTTGGAGGAGCGGATGCGGGAGAGGTTGAGGCCGGCACCAGAGCCGCCCTTGAAGATGAAGCCCTCCTCCTTGTACCAGTTGAGGATCGAGTCCATCGAGTCGTCCACCGACAGGATGAAGCAGGCGCTGACCTGCTGCGGGCTGGCGGTGCCGACGTTGAACCACACGGGAGAGTTGAAGGAGAAGATCTGGTGCACGAGCGCATACGTCAGCTCATGCTCGAAGATCTCGGCGTCCTCGTCGGTCGCGAAGTAGCCGTGCTCCTTGCCCGCCTGGGTGTAGGTGAGCACGACGCGGTCGACCAGCTGCTTGAGGCCGGTCTCGCGGGCCTCGGTGCCCACGGCGCCGCGGAAGTACTTTGTCGTGACGATGGTGGAGGCGTTGGCCGACCAGAAGTCCGGAAACTCCACGCCGCGCTGCTCGAAGATGGTGTCGCCGGTCTTCCAGTTGGTCTGGACGACGTCTCGCTTCTCCCAGGTGACCTGGTCGTAGGGGTGGACACCCGGCGTGGTGAAGATGCGCTCGATCGTCAGGCCCTTGCCGCTCTTGCGCGTGCGCGTCTTCGACCCGGTCGTCTCGGTCATGACTAGCTCTCCTTGGTGGGGACGTGCGGTGGATTCATGTCCTGTATGCAGTGCAGCACCCGGCACTGACATACCTGGCTTGTTAGGTGGTTTGTGCTGGTGAGGCGGGGTGTGTGTCTGAGGTCGCGTCGCGCTCGGCGCGCAGCAACGTGATCGCCGACTCGAAGTCGTCGAGGTTGTCGAAGGCCTGGTAGACCGACGCGAACCGGAGGAACGCGACCTCGTCGAGGTCCTTGAGCGGCGTGAGGATGGCCAGGCCGACCTCGTGCGCGTCGACCTCGGCCTGCCCGAGCTGGCGGATCGACTCCTCGACCTGCTGCGCGAGCAGCTGCAGCTGGGCATCGGTGACCGGGCGGCCCTGGCAGGCCTTGCGGGCGCCGGAGATGACCTTGTCGCGGCTGAACGGCTCGGTCGCGCCGGAGCGCTTGATGACCGAGAGGGTCGCCGTCTCGACGGTGCCGAAGCGGCGCCCGCACTCGGGGCACTGCCGGCGCCGGCGGATGACCGTGCCCTCCTCCTGGACGCGGCTGTCGACGACCTTGGAGTCGGTGTGACGGCAGAACGGGCAGTGCATGTCACGCTCCTCTCGGTCGGTCACCGGCCGGTCGTGGCTGCCCTCGGTGGTGCCGACAGCAGCGCGGTGCGAGCCCCTGCGTGGCAGGCGCCCTGTGGGTGGATCTGGGGACGGTCTGTGGATGACGTGTGGTTTCACGCCCTCCGGTTGTGCACAAGATGTGGACGAACCACAGGCTTGTAACTACTAGATATGGTGATCGTAGGCGAGGGGGCTACTAGATGCAAGGGGTGGCGTGTCGCCGCCGCGGGTCGTCTTCAGCGGCCGCGGAACGACGCGGATTTCGGGGTCGGACCGGCCAGCGCGGGCCACCCCGGCCCGCGACCCATCAGGGGTTGATCGGCTGCTTCGTCTCGCAGTCGATCGGGGTGTAGGCGCGGCCCTGGTCGTCGATGTAGGGGCCGCCGACGTAAGCGCGGCAGCCGGTGTAGCCGGCACCCGGGCGGGCCGCGGGCGGCTCCGGGCTCGGGGCCGGCTGCGGGTCGGGCGCCGGAGCGGGGTTGGGGGCCGCTGGCTGCTGGGGTGCCGGCTGCTGCTGCGGCGCTGCCTCCGCGCGCCGGGCCTCCTCCGCGGCTGCTGCCTCGGCAGCGGCCTGCTCTGCCGCCGCCTGCTCTGCCGCCCGCCGGGCCTGCTCCTCCTTACGAGCCTTCTCCTCAGCCTTGCGCTCGGCCTCCGCCTCTTCACGCGCCTTCTTCGCAGCCGCCTTCTCACGCGCCTCCTCGGCGATCCGGGCGACCTCAGCCTGACGCTCCTCGACCACCGCAGCGGCACGGTCGCGGAGCTCGGCCACCCGCGAGCGCAGCTCGGAAACGCTGTCGCGCGGCATACCGGCTGCGGCCAACGACCCCGGCTCGGCGGCGTCGATGAGGGCGAGCAGCTCGGTGCCCTCGTCGGCGGCCGCAGCGGCCGCGTCCACGTTCTCAGGAGTCGGCTCCCCCGCCTGACCCTCCAGCGAGGTGACAGAGTCGGCATACCGCTCGGCGCGAGCCTCCAGCGTGCACGCGGCGTCCGGAGAGAACATCCCGACCTCGCTCTCCCGCGCCTCCTCGAAGGCCGCGACGACCTCGTCGTAGAACCGTTCGTTCGGCTCGAAGAGCACGGGCACCCCGAGCCCGGCACGCGCGACTTCGGCGTTGATCAGATCCCCGCCCTCGAAGACGCCGGCGAGCTCGCGGCCGTAGCGATCGAGCAGCTCCTCGTCGAACTCGAGCCGCACCTCGTCACCCGGTTGCAGGCGCTCGGTGAGGAAGTCCGTGGCCTCCGGCCCGAGGCACTCGACGACCTCGTCCGGGTGCTTCGTCTCGGGGGCGTCGACGTTGAGCAGGCGGATGCGGTGGTCGTCGCCGCCGTAGCGGACGTCGACCGTGTCGCCATCGATGACGCGGATGACCTGACCTCGGGTCGGGGTGTCGCCGCCGAAGGCGGAGTAGGCGACGCCGGTGCCGGCGACGAGGACCGTCGCGGCGATAGTCGTGGCGACGATGGAGCTGGCTGAGGGCATCAGGGATCCTCACGGGAGTGCGGCTGGGCGGGTCACGGTCGCCCGGGAGGACCTTACTGGTGGGTCAGTGCCAGGGCTCCCCGGGGTGGCGTCGTCGCGGCCGACCGGAGGGGATGGTGCAGACTGGCCCGGTCCGTCGGGGATCGGTCCGGGGAGGGTATGCCGTGAGGAGAGTCGCGTGGGTCGCCGCTGCCGTCGTGGGGTCGGCTGCGCTGATGGGGTGCGACGACTCCCCTCGCCCGGCCGCGCCGCCCGGGTCGGAGGCCGCGCTCGGGACGGGAGATGCCGCGATCGAGGAGGGCGTCGCGACGACGGAGGTCGCGGCCACGACGGAGGCGGGGGCGACGGAAGCTGCGGCGGCGACGCAGGCGCCGGAGACCGCGACGACCGCGGCGGCAACGGGAGACCTGGCGCTCGCGACTGAGGAAGCAGACGACATACCCCTTCCGGTCGGCGAGCCGCCCGAGATGCACGACGTCGCGGTGCAGCAGACCGAAGCCGGTGCCGCGGCGTTCGCCGAGCACTACCTCGACGCTCTGGGTTGGGCGTTCCAGACCAGCTACGTCCCCTACGCCGCCAGCCTGCGCACCGACGATTGCTGGACCTGCGCCGGGCTCGAGGACGCCGCGCGGGCGATGGGGCGGCCGGAGGGCTTCGTCCGGACGACGGATATCTCGGCGGCGGTCACCGGCGCAACGGCACAGGTCGACGCGTCCGTCGAGCGACTGGCGGACGACGGCGCGCCCGCGGAGATGGCCCTCACGCTGCGATGGGACGGCGTGTGGCTGGTCCAGGAGGTCGGCTTCGTCGAGTGAGTCGCCGGGTGGATCCTTACCGAACTTTTACTGTGGACAACGGTGCAGGCTCTCGATCATGTTGCAGACTGGCAGGGTCCGACGGCCGCGGTCGACCCGTGGCCGGCTGATTCAGGAGGGGTATGTCGTGAGACGCACCGTGATCGTTGCTGCCGTCATGCTGGCGGGTGTCGTCGTCGCCGGGTGCGACGGGTCGGCCGAACCGGCGCCACCGCCCACGTCCGAGGAAGCGCTGACGACCGCGACGCAGGCGCCGGCCGAGGAGGAGGCTGCGACGACTGAGGCGAAGGCGAGCACCGAGGCCCCCGCCGCCGGGCCGCCCGAGATGCCAGCAGAGGCGATGGAGCAGACGGAGGAAGGGGCGGAGGCGTTCGTCGAGCACTACATCGAGCTCGTCAACTTCACAGGACGGCAGCCCCAAGCCGGGCTCTTGGAGAAGTTCGCCTCCGACAGCTGCCAGTCATGCGCCAACCGTGAGCAATCGGTCACTTACGGCGTAGAGAATAATCAGTCCCTCGCTCAGGACACCTTCATTGTTGGACCGATCGAGTCGATGTTTATGGAGGACTCGGCCCGAGTAGCGATCGAGCTAGAGCAGATTGCGCAGCCTTACCTCCGCGATGGCGAACCCACAGACCGAGAATTGGAGAGCGAAGCCGCGACCCTCATTTTTCGAACGTCATGGCAGGACGGCTGGCTGATAGATGAGATAACCATCGAGCAATGACCGCCGCTGCCCAAGCCCTACAGATCGGCTCCGTCCTGGCGGCGGCACTGATGCCTGCCTCTCCCGTGGACGACCCTCCTTGCGGAGGCTTCGAATGCGAGAATACTGGGGGCGGCGCAGAGATTGGCCTGACGCGGGAAGAGGTCGCCTACAAGGCCGATGAGTGGCCGTCGGGGAGTAACTCTGAGAACCCCACCTCCTGGTACGACTACGTCGCCGTCATCGACTGCCGGCCACCGAACAGCCCCGAGCAGCCCCGTCTCGAGATCTGCGGCTTCGCGGTCTCCTTCTGCGAGGACAACGTCCCCGAGTCCTCCGGTCCGCGGTCCTGGATCTATCGCCGCACCGCCGATGCCTCCGGCCCGACCGGCGGCTGGGAGGAGGTGGCGCCCACCTGCTTCACTGACGCCGTGCCGGCCCGCTCCGGCGAGCCCGCCCAGGAGCTCACCGAGGCGATGATCGTCGAGCAGTTCCACCGCACCGATTTCGCGCTCCCCCAGGCGATTCTCGAGCCTCCGGACGGCCGAACCCTGGTCAACCTGCCCGTCTACTTCCAACTCGCCTGGCCGGAGGACGGGTTCGAGCCTTCCGAGATCGACACCACGACGATCGTGGGCCACGAGGTGCGCATCCGCCCGACCCTCATCGGTGCGACATACCTGACCGGCGACGGCACGAGCATCGGCCCGACCAAGAGCCTGGGCGGCCCCTATCCCGACGGCGACATCACGCACGAATACGCCGACGCGGCGGACGTTGCGCCCTACATCTCGGTGGAGTACGGCGGCGAGGTCAGCGTCGACGGCGGCGACTGGAACACCATCCCGAGCAGCGCCGTCATCGATGGGCCCGCCGCACCGCTGGAGGTCCTCACCTCCCGTAACCGCCTCTACGACAACTGACGCACCGGCGCTACAACCAGCCCCGGTCCTCCGCGAACTTCGCCGCCTCGACCCTCGTCGCGGAGCCGGTCTTGCCGATCGCCGACGACAGATAGTTGCGCACCGTGCCGGGCGACAGGTAGAGCCGGGTCGCGATCGTCGCCACCGGCGCGCCGTCCAGCGCCTCGCGCAGCACCTCTCGCTCGCGCTCGGTCAGCGGGTTCGGCCCGCCGATGAGCGACTCGGTCGCCAGCGTCGGGTCGACCACCCGCAACCCGGCGTGCACGCGCCGCACCGCCTCGGCCAGCTCCGGCGCCGGAGTGTCCTTGACGACGAAACCGCTCGCCCCGGCATCCATCGCCCGACGCAGATACCCCGGTCTGCCGAACGTCGTCACCATGAGGCACCGCGTCTGCATACCTGCCTCGCGCAGCGCCTCGACCACGGCGATCCCGTCGGCGCCGGGCATCTCGATGTCGAGCAGGCAGACGTCGGGCGCGGCGTCGCGCACCGCGTCGACCACCCGGTCGCCGCTCCCGACCTGCGCGACGACCTCCATGTCGCGCTCGAGATCGAGCAGCGCGGCCAGCGCGCCCCGCACGAGCGCCTGGTCGTCCGCGAGCAGCAGCTTGATCACAGCTTCACCTCCAGCAGGGTCCCGACACCGTCGGGCCCCGGTCCGATCTCCAACCTGCCGCCGGCCTGCTCGACCCGCTCCCTCAGCCCGCGTATGCCGTTCCCCTCACCCTGGCCCCCAACGCCACGCCCGTCATCCCGCACCTGGAGGGTGCTCTCCCCCAGCTCGACCGCGCATACCCCGGCCTGGCTGTGCCGGATGACGTTGGTGACCGCCTCGCGCAGCACCCAGGCGAGCGTGATGCGGTGCCGCGGGTCGACGACGGTGAGGTTGACCGGCAGCTCGGCGTCGATCCCGGCGTCCTCGAGCGCCATCCGCGCGGAGTCGACCTCCTCGGCCAGCCGCACGACCCGCAGCCCGCCGACCGTCGCGCGGATCTCGGCCAGCGCCTGGCGGGTGAGGTCCTGGATCTGCGCGAGCTCCTCCTTGGCGCGCTCCGGGTCGGCGTCGACGAGGCGGCGGGCGAGCTCGGTCTTGATCGTCACCACGGTGAGCGAGTGCCCGAGGACGTCGTGGACGTCGCGCGCGACGCGCTCACGCTCCGCCGTGAGCGCGAGCTGACCCTCGGTCTCGGTCGCGGCCTCCTGCTGCTCCTCCAGATAGCGGCTCAGCACCGAGATGGCGAGCACGAGCAGAGAGATGCCCCAGTACATCCCCGACGGCCAGACTCCCCACGTCAGGGCGCTCGCCACGAGGCCGACGACGAAGATCGGGATGGAGGTGAACCAGATGAGGCGCCACGGCAGGAAGAACACCGAGATGCTCACGACGAAGGGCAGCGCCGTGAGCGCGTTGGGGCCGACGAGCAGCGCGAGCACCACCGCGAGCAGCAGCAACGCAGCCAGACCGATCAGCCCGTCGCGCTGCGCCGCCGCGAAGTCCCCGTCCACCACCTGGTGCGTGGTCCGCCGCACCGTGACGACGTAGCCGACGATGAACCCGGCGATTACCGCCGTTGACCCGAGCTGCCAGAGGAGAGCGCGGTCGCCACCCCAGATGAACAGCAGCGGGAAGGCGAAGAAGCCCAACCAGATCGCGCCGAAGAGCCAGCCCCAGCGTGCCCAGGCGGCGTCACGCTGGCTCGTCTTTCCCATGCCTCCACTCTGCCACCCCTCGCGACCGCCGAGCGATGACAGGTGTCACCGGCATCGTTGCACGTCAGGGGGTTTGTCAGTGGTGGGTGTTTGAGTGTGGGTATGCAGCAATCAGGGGGAGGGAGCCAGCCGGGGGCGGACGTGTGGGCGCCGTCGGGGCGGGCTTCCTGGGGTGGTTCGGCGTGGGATGCCGCGCCCCTGGAGGTGGAGGCCGACATCCGGGCCTATGTCACCGAGGTCGCTGGCCGGGACCCGCGGCCAGCCACGGACCACGACTGCGCCTCAGGCCACGGCTGCGGCTGCGGCTCGGGACACGGCTGCGGCTGTGGCTCGGGCCGCGACCGTGCCTCGGGTCACGACAGCGGCTCGGGCGATCACGGCGGCGCTGGTGGCGGGGTCTCGGAGGTCGACTGGTCCGAGGAGGACGCGGCGTTCAACGCGGTCGTCACGACCGATGACCTGGACCCGTCCGCCTATACCGCGTTGATGGACGAGGTCGCCCTGGCCCTGGACGGTGGGCCGCACTGGTTCCCGACCGAAGAGCTGTCCCGAGGCGTGGACGGCGCCCGCCGCGGCCTGGCCCGGGCCACCCTGACCGCCGAGGACACGGTCACCGTCCAGGACAGCGACCTGACCACCGCGATCGACGCGTTCGGCACGTTGCACACCCAGCTCGGCGCGTTCGGGTTCACCCTGGCCCGAGAAGCCGCAGCCAGAGGCCTGCACACCGCCTCGGCCCTGTCGTTGGTGGACTGGCTCCGAGTCCGCTGCCCCTTCCTGTCGGTCACGGACGCCGCCCACATCAAAGACGTCGTGACCGCCTCCCAATCGCCCGCGACGGCGCAACTAGCCGACGGTGTCGCAGCCGGGCAGATCCCGCTGCACCGAGCCGCGCTCGTCGCCCGCACCATGAAACGCCTCGCCTCCTCGTTGTACCCCGACGAGCAGGAGGCCTACGCCACCATCGCGACCAACGCCGCCGCCCGGAAAGACCTGACCGACCCCGAGCTCGCGAAGGTGTGCCACGCCCTGATCGAGCAACTCCTGAACGAGAAAATGCCGAAAGAGCGGGAGCGTGCCGCGCACGCACTGCGGTCGGTCACGACCCGCAAGGTCGGGCGCGGGTTGACCCGGTTCACGATCGACGCCCCCGACGGGGCCGCCGCCGCGATCACCGGGATCCTCACCTCCGCCCTCGCCGCGCCCGCCCCGACCAAAGACTCCCGCGGGCACGTCACCAGCACCGATGACCGGACCCCAACCCAACGCCGCTTCGACGCCCTCATGACCGTCGTCAACCGTGGCCTGGGCCACCCCGGCGCGCCACCCTCCACCGCACGCGCCGCGGTCATCCTCACCATCCCGGTCGACCCCGCCACCGGCACCCAAACCGGGCCGGCGACCACGGCCACCGGGGACTACGTGTCCCCGGCCGCCGCCGCCCAGGCCGCCTGCACCGCCGATGTGACACCCGTCTGGGTCAACCCCGACGGGGAACCCCTCACCCTCGGCCGCACCGCACGGTTCGCCAGTCCGGCCCAGTGGAAGGCCCTCGCCGTCCGGGATGGCGGGTGCACCTACCCCGGGTGCTCGGCGCCACCCCAGTGGTGCGACTCCCACCACCTCACCCACTGGGCCCGCGGCGGGCCCACCGACACCACCAACCTCGCCCTGCTCTGCGGGCGGCACCACACTCACGTCCACCACCACGACCTCACCGCCACCCTCCACGGCGGCACCGTCACCTGGCACCTCTGACCACCCCGCCCCGACGCCGGCCCGCACGGGCCGGCTCGTAGGCCTGCCCGAAGGTGACGCCGCCACGGCATACCTGTGCGCGAAGGTGACGCCGGCACCGCATACCTCGCGTCCGGTCGCTGGCAGGCCCACCGGTGACGCCGGCACGGCATACCTGGCCATCCGTTCGCGTTGACCCAGACATGTCATCACCGCGCGTCCCGCTGTCCGTGCTCGACCTCGTGCCCCGTTCGCAGGGCATGACGCCGGCGACCGCGATCGAGGAGTCCGTGGCCCTGGCCCGAGAGGTCGACCAGCTCGGCTACCACCGCTTCTGGATGGCCGAGCACCACGGCTCCGAGGCCTTCATGTCCTCAGCCACCTCTCTGCTCCTGGGCCACGTCGCTCATGCCACCGAGCGCATCCGCCTCGGCTCCGGCGGCGTCATGCTGCCCAACCACTCCCCGCTCATGGTGGCGGAGTACTACGGCACCCTCGCCACGATCCACGGCGACCGCTTCGACCTCGGGCTCGGGCGCGCGCCTGGCACCGACCCGATGACCGCCGCCGCGCTCTCCCGCTCCAGCGGGCATCTCCCCGACTTCGCCGCTGAGGTCCGTGACCTGCAGGGCTATCTCGGCGATCCGCGGCCCGGTGCCCGCGTCCGGTCGCTCCCCGGCGAGGGCACCAAGGTCCCGCTGTGGATGCTCGGCTCGTCCACGGGGGGCGCGCAGGTCGCCGCCGCCCTTGGCCTGCCCTTCTCCTTCGCGTCCCACTTCGCGCCGGACCAGCTGCGGGAGGCGCTGAGCCTCTACCGCGACCGCTTCCGGGCCGACGCCGACACCGCCGAGGTGGACCGACCCACGACGATGGCCGGGGTCAACGTGCTCGTGGCACCGACGCAGGAGGAGGCCGAGCATCTCTTCACCACCGCCCAGCTCATGGCCATCCGGATCCGCTCCGGCCAGCCGGCACCGCTCGATCCGCCGGTCGAGAGCCTCGCCGCCGTGGTCCCGGCCGAGCTGCTGCCGCTCGCCAACGCGCACCAGTCGGTCCGCATGGTCGGCACCCCCGACGTGGTCGTCGACAAGCTCGAGAGCTTCGCCGCACAGCACAAGCTCGACGAGCTCATCGTCACGACCTACACCTTCGATCCCGAGATGCGGCGCCGGAGCTATCGCATGCTCGCCGAGGCGTGGGGCCTGGAGGCGCCGTCTGGTAAGCCGTCTTCCACCCTGATCGCGGTCAGTTCCTGACGCCGAAGCCCCACGGGACCGCCGCTCGCCGTCGGTGGGGTAAGGCCATCGAGCTGACCTGACCGTCGGGGACGACAACGCGATCCAGCGTGACTCCTGCTCCCCGCGCGGACGGCTGAGCCGCACCGTCACAATGGGTGCGTGACCTCCGCCGACGCCGACCGCACCGCCGACCAGGCCGCGCCCGCCGACGCCGACGCCGTGCCGGGTCTGCGCACGCTCCTGCCCGCCGCCGGCGTGTCGCTGTCCGCGTTGCTGCTCTTCGGCATCCACCTGCCCTGGGCCGGCTATGCGCTGCTCGTCGCCAGCCTCGTGGCGGCCTTCCTGCTGCACCGGGAGCTCTTCCGCGACCTGCTGCTCATCGCACTGGGCATCGCGATCGTCTCCACCACCTCGGTGGAGGCCGACATCAGCTGGGACATGTTCTTCCTGCTGGGCTTCGTCCTGACGGCTGCCGTGGCCACGCCCGTCCTCGTCGACCGCCTGATCTACCAGCGACAGGCCATCAGGTTCCCCTGGATCACCGGCCGCCGCTGGACACGCCTCCAGTGGGCCTACGTGATCGCCGTCCCGGTCCTCGGCTACCTCATCCTGCCGGTCTACTTCATCCGCTCGGGCAGCTATCAGAACTGGCCGCCCATCCAGACGGCGAGCGAGTTCGGGCGATTCTTCGTCGGCGTCAACGCGGTCGGCCTGTGGGACGAGCTCTTCTTCATCTGCATCTGTTTCGCGCTGCTGCGGCGGCACTTCCCGCTGTGGACCGCCAACATCCTGCAGGCCACGATCTTCGTGTCCTTCCTGTGGGAGCTCGGCTACCGCTCCTGGGGGCCGCTGCTCACCATCCCCTTCGCGCTGCTGCAGGGCTATATCTTCACCCGCACGAAGTCGCTCACGTATGTCGTGCTCATCCACCTGCTCTTCGACGCGGTCGTCTTCCTCGCGATCGTGCACGCCCACGACCCGAGCATCTTCCCCTTCTTCCTCTACTGATCGTCAGGCCCACCACCCCCGCTGAGAGCCGGCCCGGCGCGTGGCCAGAGCACCCGTCGGCCTCACCGCTGCCGAGCTCTGGTCCTCCCGACCTCATCCCTCGATCGCCAGCACCAGCGGCAGCACGCCGTCCGCCCCCGCGAGCCGCAGGGCACGGGCGGCGACGGTGAGGGTCCATCGCGAGTCCACGACGTCGTCCACCAGGAGCACCGGACCACGCACGCCCGCCAGCGTCTCCCGCAGCTCGGCACCCACGACGATCCGGTCCCACACGTTCGCCAGCCGGAAGGCGCTGTTGCCGCCCGACTCTCCGACCGGACCGCCGTGGGCCAGATCGAGCGTCCCGAGCAGCGGCAGCCTCCCGATCTGGCTGATCTGCTCGGCCAGCGATCCGACGACGGCGGGCCGCCCGCGCGAGGGCATGGCCACCACGCCGACCGGCCGCTGCGCCCAGTCCCAGCCCGCGAGCACCTCCACCACGGCGCGGGTCACCGACTCGGGCACCGGCTCCCCCGGCGCAGGTGCCCCGCGGGTCTCGACGGGCTCATCGGGATCCTCGGGCCCCTCTGGTTCGGCCGCGACCGAGCGCCCGCGCTCGAGCACCGCCCGCAGCCGTTGCCCCCACCCCAGGTCCGACAGCCTGGCCAGGGCACGCCCTTCCAGCGCCTGCTCCGCCGGCGGGATCTTGCCCTTCACCTCGACGCCGAGCCGCGGCATCCCCGAGGGCCACTGCGACCGCGGCGCGACCGGCACGCCCACGCCACCCAGCCGCTCTCGCGCGGAGCCCACGGCCCCCTCGGGGACGTCGCTGGGGAACCACGGCCCCGCGCACCGGTCACACCGCCCGCAGGGCGCCGCGCTCGCGTCGTCGAGGCACTCCTGCAGGAAGGCCATCCGGCAGCCGTCGGTCTGCTGATAGGCGAGCATGAGCTCGGCCTCGCGCACCCGAGCCTCGGCCACCCGCGTGTAGCGCTCACGGTCGTAGACCCACGGCTCCCCTGTCGCGACCCAGCCGCCCTGGACCTTCTCCACCGCCCCGTCCACGTCCAGGACCTTGAGCAGCAGCTCCAGGCGGGTCCGCCGCACGTCCACGATCGTCTCCAGCGCCGGCGTCGACAGTGGCCGCTGCGCCTCCGCCAGCGCCGTGAGCACGGCGTCGGCCTGGTCCTGACGCGGCATCGAGACCGTGGCGAAGTAGTTCCAGATGTCGCGATCCTCCGAGCCCGGCAGCAGCAGCACGTCGGCGCGCTCCGTCGCGCGCCCGGCGCGCCCGACCTGCTGGTAGTAGGCGACCGGCGAGCTCGGCGCCCCCAGGTGCACCACGAACCCCAGATCCGGCTTGTCGAAGCCCATCCCGAGCGCACTCGTGGCCACCAGCACCTTGACCTGGTTGTCCCGCAGCGCCCCCTCCAGCCGCTCGCGGTCCTCCGGGTCGGTGCGCCCCGTGTAGGAGGCCACCTCGTGCCCGGCTCCGCGCAACGCCTCCGCGACGTCCTCGGCCGCCGACACGGTGAGGCAGTAGATGATGCCGCTGCCGGGCAGCGAGCCCAGGTGCGCCAGCAACCAGCCCAGCCGCTGCTCGGCGCTCAGCCGCGGCAGCACCCCCAGCCGCAGCGAGGCTCGCGCCAGCGGCCCGCGGATGGTGCGGACCTCGCGCCCACCCACACCCAGCTGCTCGACCACGTCTCCGACGACACGCTCGTTGGCCGTCGCCGTCGTCGCCAGCACCGGGGTGCCGTCGGGCAGCCCGTCCAGCAGGGTCCGGATCCGTCGGTAGTCGGGCCGGAAGTCGTGCCCCCAGTCGCTGATGCAGTGCGCCTCGTCGACGACGAGCAGGCCGCACCGGGCCGCGAGGTCGGGCAGCTGCTCCTCCCGGAAGCGCGGGTTGTTGAGCCGCTCCGGGCTCACGAGCAGCACGTCCACCTCGTCGGCGGCGAGGGCGGCGCGCACCTCGTCCCACTCGGCGGCGTTGGCGGAGTTCATCGTCACCGCGCGCACCCCCGCCCGCGCCGCGGCAGCGATCTGGTCACGCATCAGCGCCAGCAGCGGCGAGACGATGATCGTCGGCCCGGCCCCCTCGGCGCGCCGCAGCGACGTGGCCACGAAGTAGACCGCCGACTTGCCCCACCCGGTCCGCTGCACCACGAGCACCCGCGCGCGCTCCTCCACCAGCGCACGCACCGCCTCCAGCTGCCCATCCCGGAAGTCCGCGTCGTCCCGGCCGACCAACCGCCGCAACGCCGCGCGCGCCGCCCCGGCCAGCTCCTGGCGATCCACCTGCTGCTGCTCCACCTGCTGCATACCCCCGACCGTAACCGCCACCCCCGACAGCCCACCCGGCCGTCCACAGGCTCGCCCGGCACACGCCATCGCTGACGCCCCGACCTACCCCGTCCCCTAGGCTGGCCTGCGTGAACTGGGACTCCGTGACAGCTGTCCTCTTCGACCTCGACGGTGTGCTGACCCCCACAGCCGACGTCCACATGCGCGCCTGGGAGGTGATGTTCACCCGCGTGCTCGACCAGCAACCCACCTCGATGGCGCCCTACACCGACGCCGACTACTACGCCTACATCGACGGCAAGCCGCGCTACGAGGGCGTGCAGTCCTTCCTCGACGCGCGCGGCATCGACCTGCCCCCCGGCACGCCCACCGACCCGCCCGAGCTGCAGACGGTGTGCGGCCTCGGCAACCGCAAGAACGAGCTCTTCAACGAGGTGCTGCAGGCCGAGGGCATCCGCGCCTATCCCGGCTCGGTGGCCCTGCTCGACGCGCTGCAGCGCCGCGGGATCGCCATGGCCGTGGTCTCCTCCTCCAAGAACGCCCCGTCGGTGCTGCGCACCGCGGGCCTCGCCGATCGCTTCCCGGTCGTCGTCGACGGGACCGTCGCCGCGCACGAGCTGCTCGCCGGGAAGCCGCGCCCCGACACCTTCTGGTATGCCGCCGAGCAGCTCGGCCAAGAACCCGCCAGCTGCGTCGTCGTCGAGGACGCGGTGTCCGGCGTCGAGGCCGGGGCGGCCGGGGGCTTCGCCCGGGTCATCGGTGTCGACCGCGGCGCCGGTCGCGCGACACTGATGGAGGCCGGCGCGGACGAGGTCGTGGCCGATCTGGCCGATCTCATCTGACCTGACTCGTTCGACGACGTCCGACCAAGGAGCACCGTGGCCGCCACCTCCCACCACCGCCCGCCCGCCCCGGTCGACCCGCTGGACCGCACCCGCTTCCCGCTGGAGCCGTGGCGCCTGGTCGAGACGGCCTACGAGACCGCCGACCTCGGCGTGACCGAGACCCTCTTCGCGGTCTCCAACGGCTACCTCGGGCTGCGCGGCAACGTCGAGGAGGGCCGCGACACCCACGCGCACGGCACCTTCGTCAACGGCTTTCACGAGACCTGGCCGATCCGGCACGCGGAAGAGGCCTTCGGGCTGGCGCGCGTCGGACAGACGATCGTCAACGTCCCGGACCCGAAGACCATCAAGCTCTACGTCGACGACGAGCCGCTGCTGCTCTCGACGGCCGACCTGGACCACTACGAGCGCGAGCTCGACTTCCGCGCGGGGCTGCTCCGGCGGTCTCTGGTCTGGCGCACCAGCGCCGGGAAGCGGGTGAGGATCACCACGACCCGGATGGCCGGCGTGGTCGAGCGGCACCTGGCGGTCATGACCTTCGAGGTCGAGATGCTCGACGGCAACGCCGCGCTCGACATCTCCAGCCAGATCCTCAACCGTCAGGACGGCTCGGACGAGTATCACGTGCGCAGCGCCGCGATGGGTGAGGGCGTGGACCCGCGCAAGGCCGAGTCCTTCGAGCACAGGGTGCTCGACCCAGTGCTCCACGAGGTCCGCGACGAGCGGCTGCTGCTGGGCTACCGCTGCCACAACTCGGGCATGACCATCGCGACGATGGCCCAGCACCACATCGACACCGACAACGTCTGGACCGAGCGGACCTACGTCGACCCGGACCTGGCCAAGCACGTCTTCCGGGTCGAGGCGCGCGAGGGACGCCCGGTGCGGATCGACAAGCTGATCGCGGTGCATACCTCCCGGGGTGTGCCGCCGCATGAGCTCGCCGACCGCTGCGCCCGCACCCTCGATCGCGCCGTCGTGCGCGGGGTCCCCGAGCTGCTGCGCGAGCAGGCGCAGACCTGGGAACGCTTCTGGCTCGAGTCCGACGTCGAGATCCCGGACCAGCCGCACCTGCAGCAGGCCGTGCGGTGGAACCTCTTCCAGCTGGGTCAGGCCTCGCTGCGCGCCGGGTCGCACGGCATCCCGGCGAAGGGGCTCACCGGCTCGGGCTACGGCGGGCACTACTTCTGGGACACCGAGTGCTACGTCCTGCCCTTCCTCGTCTACACCCACCCGCAGGCGGCGCGCAACGCGCTGCGCTTCCGGCACGGGATGCTCGAGGCCGCTCGTCAGCGGGCCGCCGAGATGGCGCAGTACGGCGCCCTCTTCCCGTGGCGCACCATCAACGGCGAGGAGGCCTCGGCCTACTTCGCGGCCGGCACGGCGCAGTACCACATCAACGCGGACGTGGCCTACGCCCTCATGAAGTACGCCCGCGCCACCGGCGACCGGCAGTTCTTGCTCGACCAGGGCGTCGACATCCTGGTCGAGACGGCGCGGCTGTGGGCCGACCTCGGCTTCTGGCAGTCCAACGGCACCGAGCAGTTCCACATCCACGCGGTGACCGGACCGGACGAATACACCACCATCGTCAACGACAACCTCTTCACCAACGTCATGGCCCAGCTCAACCTGCGGTCGGCCGTGGAGGCGGTCCGCGAGCTGCGCGAGACCGACCCGGCGCAGTTCGCCCGGGCCCGCCGGCGGCTGGCACTCGTGGACGCCGAGGTCGAGGAGTGGGAGCGCGCGGCGGAGGGGATGTACATCCCCTTCGAGCCGCAGGCGCAGGTGCACCCGCAGGACAGCCACTTCTTGGAGCGCGAGGTCTGGGACCTGGACGCGACGCCCGAGGACAAGCGGCCGCTGCTGCTCCATTACCACCCGCTCGTCATCTACCGCTACCAGGTGCTCAAGCAGGCGGACGTGGTGCTGGCGCTCTACCTCGCCGGGGACGCCTTCACGCCGGAGGAGAAGCTCGCCGACTTCGACTACTACGACCCGATCACCACCGGGGACTCGACGCTGTCGGCCGTGGTCCAGTCGATCGTCGCGGCCGAGGTCGGCTACCACGACCTCGCGCTGCGCTACTTCTACGCCGGGCTCTTCGTCGATCTCGACGACCGGCACGGCAATGCCGCGGACGGGGTGCACGTCGCCTCGACCGGCGGTGTGTGGAGCGCGCTCGTCGCGGGCTTCGGCGGGATGCGCGACCACGGCGGTGAGCTGACGCTGGACCCGCGCCTGCCGGAGGGGTGGGCCAGGATCACGTGGCGTATGCGGTGGCACGGCTCCCGGGTGCGGATCACCGTGGAGCAGGAGTCCGTCCGGCTGGCGGTCGAGGTCGGTGACCGGGTCACCCTCGTGGTGCGCGGCGAGCCGGTCGACGTCGGCGCCGACGAGGTCGTCGTCCCCCTCGACGGTCAGGGTCCCCGCCTGCGCGGCGCGCCCACCTCGCAGGCCTCGGCGGCGAGCACCCCCACGGACCGGCGCGACGGCCAGCCGGCGCGCCCGGGTGGCGTGGTGCCGCACAGCATCGACCTGGACGACACGACGGGTCCGGTGGCCGTGGTCTCGGCCTCAGAAGCCGAGCGAGCGCGCCGCCGAACGGATGGAGGCAGCGCTGGCGCGTAGCCCCTCGGTCTCGGTGTCGTCGAGCGTGGGCGCGAGCTGGCGCTCCGCGCCGCCGGCACCGACGACGGTCGGCACGGAGAGGCAGACGTCCTCGAGGCCGGCGTAGCCGTCGACCCGGGTGGACACGGGCAGCACCTGGCCCTCGTCGCGCAGCACGGCCTCCACGATCCGGCTCGCGGAGGCACCGATGGCGAAGTTCGTGGCGCCCTTGCCCTGGATGATCTCGTAGGCGGCGTGGACGACGTCGTGCGCCATCCGGTCCCGCTCCTCGCGCGTCGTGAGCCTGGTGACGGGCACCGCGCCGACCGTCGCCGTGCTCCACAGCGGGATCTCGCTGTCCCCGTGCTCCCCGATGACGTAGGCATGGACGTTCTGCACCGCCACCCCGCAGTGCTGGGCGACCAGGGCTCGCAGCCGGGCGGAGTCGAGCACCGTGCCGGACCCGAACAGCCGCGCCTGCGGGAGGCCGGTGACCTGCTGCGCGACGTAGGTGACGACGTCGACCGGGTTGGTAACCATGACGTAGACCGCGTCCGGCGCGACCTCGGCCAGGCGCGGCATGAGGGTCTGCATCAGCCGGGCCGTGGAGGCCGCGAGGTCCAGCCGGGACTGTCCGGGCTGCTGCTTGGCGCCCGCGGTCACGGCGATGACGTCGGCCCCGGCACACACGGCGACGTCGTCGGACCCCTCGACCCGCGCCTCCGGCATGAACTGCAGGCCCTGTCGCAGGTCGAGCGTCTGGGCACGGACCTTGGCGGCGTCGACGTCGTGGAGCACCACGGACCGCGCCGACCCGCGCATGAGCATGGCGTAGGCGAGGGTGGCGCCGACCGACCCGGCTCCGACGACGGCGACCCTGCTGACTCCTCTGGTGGCTGTCATGGGTCCATCATGGCGCGACCGCCGGCCCCGCGCGCACACTCCCCCTGCCGCTCCCGGCTTGGCCCCGGCGGCTCCCTGTGGTCGGATAGAGGATATGAGTGACCCGACCCACATGCCGTTCCAGGAGGATTCCTCGGCCGACGACGTGGCGGCGGACTCCGTCCACGAGGGTCAGCGACCAGTCTCCCCCGCGTCCCCCGACCAGCCCCCAGCGGCCACTGGTCCCGGCCGCGGCACCACCGATCTCGGGCAGCTGGCCGAGCCGGAGGAGACCGAGACCGACCGGCTGGCGGCCCGCGTCAGCGGCCCCGAGGACCACGAGGGCATGACCGCGCTCTGGCGCGCCACGATGGACCTGCCGCACTGGTGGTTCATCGCGGTCGGCGACCCCGGCGCGGAATCCCCCGCCGCGGCCCAGATCGAGGGCCAGTTGATGCTGCTCACCTTCACCAGCGCCGAGCGGGCCCGCCACTTCGCCGTCCAGAACGGCATGGTCGCCCCCGACGAGGACCTGCGCGCTATAGCTCTGCCCCCGGAGGAGGTCGTGGACGCCGCCGAGGCCTACCAGTCGGCCGACGTGACCGGGCTGATGTTCGACCCGCATCTCATCGGGTACTTCATCCCCTGCGAGCAGATGCCCGTGGTGTGGGACGCCCTGCGCCGGGCGTCCTGACCCAGAACCAGGGCGCTTCGCTCCCGCACGGTCAGCGACCGGGGATGATCAACTCCTGACCGGCCGCCACCGAAGTGGTGCTCAGCCGGTTGGCCCGCTGGATGTCCGTGATGGCCTGGCTCAGCGGCATGTCCGGCAGCTGCTCCGCCGCGATCTGCGACAGGGTGCTTCCCGGCTCGACGACGACCGACGTGGTCGCCCCCGCGGGTCCGAGCAGGCCGATCATCGACACCGCGACGAGCGCCACGACCAGCGCGGCGGTCGTCGTGAGCGCCAGCCGACCGCGACGCGTCAGCCGCAGCGTCGTCGGCCGGGTCGACGCGCGCTGCGCCTGAGGCAGGGCTGGCTCCCCGGCACCGACGAGGCGCAGGTGACCACGTCGCCCCGGGGCGACCCTCCGACGCCTGGGAGCGGGCAGCGGGATCGAGATGTCATGCGCGATGGCCGTGCTCATGCGGATCACCTTCCTCGTGTTCCTTCTCGAGGTGCTCTTCGGACACATCTCCGATAGCACGTCTGTCCTATTGATAGCACACGCGTGCGACGATGTCGACACGCTGACCGAACACATGTTTGCCCGCGGCGTGCTACCGGCGTACGCTGTGCTCATGTCAGGAACTCAACCACCCACCACTGACATACCTTCTGACCAGGCATGATGCACTCCCGGCGCCGCAGCCGGGCGGCGAGCGCAGAGGGTGGGGCCCGGATGAGGGGATGGAGACCATGGCCACGATCCACGAGATGCCGGACCGCGACGGCGGCGCGGCGGAGCTGACCAACCGGCAGCGCCGCGTGCTCGACGTCATCCGCGACTCGGTCGACCACCGGGGCTACCCGCCGAGCCTGCGCGAGATCGGTGACGCCGTCGGGCTCACGTCACCGAGCTCGGTGGCCCACCAGCTCAAGACGCTCGAGCGCAAGGGCTACCTGCGCCGCGACCCCAACCGGCCCCGCGCCATCGAGGTGGTCCACCCCGGCGACGAGGGGCCCGGCTACCGGCGTGGCGACACCGATCCCGGGCCGGTCTCCAGCGAGACGATCGACGAGACGGGGATCAACGACGCCCACCCGCGCCCCTCCTACGTGCCGCTCGTGGGCCGCATCGCTGCGGGCGGGCCGATCCTGGCCGAGGAGGCCGTCGAGGACGTCTTCCCCCTCCCCCGGCAGATCGTCGGCGACGGAGAGCTCTTCCTGCTCAAGGTGGTCGGCGACTCCATGGTCGACGCCGCGATCTGCGACGGCGACTGGGTCGTGGTCCGCCGCCAGCCTACGGCGGTCAACGGCGAGATCGTGGCCGCCATGCTCGACAACGAGGCGACGGTCAAGACCTACCGCAACCGCGACGGCAAGGTGTGGCTCATCCCGCACAACCCGTCCTACGAGCCGATCGACGGCGACCACGCCGTCATCCTCGGCAAGGTGACCGCCGTCCTGCGCCGCATCTGACTGCGTCACCCCCACCGACCGCGGCGCCTCCCCCGGCCCCCTCCATCCTCACCGGGGGCAGGCGCCGCACCCTCAGGCCGAGGGTGCCGGGCCTTGGTCGACGGCGTAGTAGTCGTAGAGCTGCTCCTCCTCGTCCTCGGTCAGGTGCCCGTCGCAGGGGATCTCCGGGGCCTCCTTGATCATGGCGACCGAGTAGGGCACGCGGATGTGGCCGCCGTCGACCACCGCGTTGGACACCGGGCAGAAGATCCGCCGTCCGCCCCACCAGCCGGTCCGCACCGAGATCCAGGCCGGGTTGCCGGTGCTGTTGTCGAGATAGACCTGATCGAGCCCGCCGACCTTGTGGCCGTCCTGGTCGACGACCTCCGCGTCGTACATCTCACCCAGCTTCTCGTAGGTGATCACCGTGACCTGACCTCCTTCTCGGCCCGGGCCGGACCGCTGCGACCAGACTACGACCAGACTATGACGGCCCGCCCGACAGATCCCGCACCAGGCGGGGCAGCACGTCACCGACGAGCGCATCCACCCGCAGCGTCGCCTCCGCGTCGCCCCGCGTCTCCCCTCGCGTGAGCACCGCCACCGGTATGTCGTCGCGCGCCGCCCTCCGCACGAACCGGTAGCCGCTCATCACCCGCAGCGAGGAGCCGAGCACGAGCAGCGTGCGCGCCCGCCCGACGTGGTCGAAGGCCTGTGCCACCACTTCCTTGGCGACGGACCCGCCGAAGAAGACGACGTCCGGCTTGAGCCGGTCGCCACCGCATACGAGGCAGCGTGGGGCCCGGAACCCACCCACCAGCTCCTCCGGCAGCGCGATGTCGCCGTCGGGCCGCACCCGCCCGTCGGTGCGCACGTGGTCGAGGAAGCCCGGGTTCGCCTCGCCGAGCCAGCGCTGCACCTGCTCGCGCACCACCGGCTCGCCACAGTCGAGGCACTCGACGCGCGCCAGCGTGCCGTGCAGCTCCAGCACCCGCCGGCTGCCCGCCCGCTGATGGAGCCCGTCGACGTTCTGGGTGATCACCTGGTCCAGCAGACCCCTGCGCTCGAGGTCGGCGACCGCCTCGTGCGCCGGGTTCGGTGCCGCGGCGGCGAACCGCTGCCAGCCGGCGTAGGCCCGCGCCCAGTAGCGCTGCCGGGCCTCCGCGGAGGTCACGAACTCCCCGTGCTGCATCGGTTGCACCCGACGGGTGCCGTCCGGTCCTCGGTAGTCGGGGATGCCGCTGGCGGTGGACATGCCCGCGCCGGTGAGCGCCACGACGCCACCGGCACCGACGAGTCGCCGCAGTTCGGCATACCCGGACTCCTCGACGAGCCGCGCCGGGGGCACGGTCTGCGCGGGGTCGGGTGGACTGGCGTCGGTCGAGGCCTGCGTCACGGGCGCTCACCTACCGGCAGGCTGACCACGAACTCGGTCCGCCCAGGCTCCGACTCCAGGCGCACCTGCCCACCGTGGGCCCGCGCGACCGCCGCCACGATCGACAGCCCCAGGCCGGTGCTCCCGGCGGCCCGCGAGCGCGAGTCGTCACCCCGGGTGAAGCGCTCGAAGATGGTCGACTGCAGCGCCTCGGGGATGCCGGGGCCGTCGTCGGCCACGACGACCTCCACGAGGTCGCCGCGCACCCGCAGCCGGGTCGTCACGGTGGTCCCGGGCGGCGTGTGGGTGCGGGCGTTGGCGAGCAGGTTGGTCAGGACCTGCCGGAGCCGCCCCTCGTCGCCGACCAGCTCGACCGGCTCCTGCGGCAGGTCCAGCGCCCACGCGTGGTCGGGCCCGGCTACCTGGGCGTCGCTGACGGCGTCGAGGCAGACGAGGGTGAGGTCGACCGGCTCGCGTTCGAGCGGTCGGCCGGCGTCGAGCCGGGCCAGCAGCAGCAGGTCCTCCACCAGCCCCTGCATGCGCAGCGACTCGGACTCGACCCGGCGCAGCGCGTGCTGGACCGAGACGGGCACCGGCTCGGTCTCGCGGCGGGACAGCTCGGCATACCCCCGGATCGATGCGAGCGGGGTGCGCAGCTCGTGCGAGGCGTCGGCGACGAACTGCCGGACCCGCTGCTCGCTGTCGTGCCGGACCGAGAGCGCCGACTCCATCGTGTCGAGCAGGTCGTTGAGCGCCTGCCCGACCTGGCCGACCTCGGTGTCCGGGTCGGTGGCGCCCTGAGGCACGCGGTCGCTCACGACGACCGCGCCACGCTCCAGGCGTTGCTCGGACACGGACCGAGCGGTGGCGGCGACCCGGTCCAGGGGGGCGAGGTTGCGCCGCACCAGGTATGCCGATCCCGCGCCGGCGGCGAGCAGCGACAGCAGCGCCATCGGCAGCAGGATGATGACGGCCCGCTGGACGGTGCCGCTCACCCCGGCGAGCGGGAGCCCGGTCACGACCAAGGAGTCCCCTGCTCCCTCCGAGCGCGTCGCCAGGATGCGGTAGTCGCCGACCGCGGCGCCGAGGTCCACCGAGAAGGGGCCGACGTCACCCTCCTGGCCCGCGTCGCCCTGCTCGTCCTCCACGGCGGCGACGAGGACGTCGAGCTGCTCCTCGTCGAGGGCGGCGAACTCGTTGTCCGTCGTCACGACCGAGTTGACCGAGACGGTGGGGACATCGCTGCTCACGTCCTCGACGACCACCGTGAGCGACCGGTCGCCGCCGCCCGGAGGACGAGGGCCGAGCTGCGGCATACCGCCCGGCTCCTCGTCGTCACGGTCCGCAGGCGGACCGCCGTCGCCGAACCCGCCGCTGGTCCGCTCGGCCGACAGCCGCAGGTCGTCGTCGAGCTGGCCCACGAGCTGCTGGCGTAGCGCCACGGTCGTGACCAGGCCGGACAGGAGCAGGACGCAGGCGAAGATCGCGACGACCGAGGTCACGATCTTGGCCCGCAGCGAGCGGGCCCGACGGGTCGCCGCCAAGGTCAGGAACCCGCGGCAGGCTTGAGGACGTAGCCCGCGCCGCGCATGGTGTGGATCATCGGGTCGTGGCCCTGCTCGATCTTCTTGCGCAGGTAGGAGATGTAGAGCTCGACGATGTTGGCCTGGCCGCCGAAGTCGTAGTGCCAGACGCGGTCCAGGATCTGGGCCTTGGAGAGCACCCGGCGCGGGTTGCGCATGAGGAAGCGCAGCAGCTCGAACTCGGTCGCGGTCAGGGAGATCTCGACGCCGGCGCGGGACACCTCGTGGCTGTCCTCGTCGAGCGTGAGGTCACCGACGACGAGGACCGAGCTCGACTCCTCGGCGACGACGACGGTGCGGCGCATGAGGGCACGGACCCGGGCGACGACCTCCTCCAGGCTGAACGGCTTGGTGACGTAGTCGTCTCCTCCGGCGGTGAGGCCGGCGACGCGGTCCTCGACGGCATCCTTCGCGGTGAGGAAGAGCACGGGCACGTCCGGCTCGTGCGCCCGCATCCGGCGCAGCACCTCCATGCCGTCGACGTCCGGGAGCATCATGTCGAGGACCACCGCGTCGGGGGCGAACTCGCGGGCCGCGCGCACGGCGTCCATCCCGGTCCCGGCAGTCTGGACCTGCCACCCCTCGTAGCGCAGCGCCATCGACAGCAGCTCGGTGAGCTGCGGCTCGTCGTCGACCACGAGCACGCGGACGGGGCTGCCGTCGAGGCGGGTGAGCTGGGGAGAGGTCGTCGGCGTCATGGGTGTAGTCCATCCTGCCACCCCGTGCGGTCCGTGTGCGTCTGCTGTGCGCTTCCTGTGCGTGCCCGCCCGGAGGATCGACCAGGCTGCCGAACCGGACAGATCAGGCTGCCGGAGTGATCAGACGAGGCTCTCGGTCGGAAGGGGCGCGGACGGGTCTCAGCGACGCCCGAGCGCGGTGATCCGGGCCGAGCCACGCAGCATCGCCACGGCCTCCTTCGGACCGGCTACCTCCGGGTGGGGCGGGTCGAGCGGGGCCTGCAGCGCGACGGTCGCCGGGCTGTGTCGGTGCACGGAGTCGTCCGCGACGAGATAACCGTGACGCTCAAGGACCATCTGCTCGCCGCGGCTGAAGGCGTCCAGGTCGGTGCGCACCCGGTTGATGGTGGAGACCACGTCGGCGGAGTAACCCCCGCGGACCTCTCCACCCGGCCCGTGGCCCGGCACCCGGGACACCGCCCCCGGCGCCTCCAACGACCAGGTCGCCCCGTCCAGCAGCCCCCCGGCGAAGCTGGCCCGCAACCAGCGCAGCCGGGCCGTCTGGCCGCCGCTGGAGGCGATGGCCAGCAGGTGCCCCAGCCGGCCCAGCACCGATCCGGCCGGTCGGCTGCGGAAGACGGCGCCACCGTCGCTCACGAGCACCGTCTGGTGGTCGGACCAGACGGGCTCCAGTCCGAGGTTGTCGTAGACGCCGCCGTCAGCGAGCTGGATGCGCCGGCCGAGCGAGGCCTGGACCGGCTCCGGCTCGTCCGGGTCGGGCACGCCGCCCACCAGGCCCAGCGTGGCGCCGTCGAGCTCCAGCGGCGCGAAGAACGGTGGGTAGGCGCAGGAGGCGGCGACGGCGTCGACGATGCGCAGCCCGGGTGGCGGCGCCGCGTAGCCGAGGCGGTGGTCGCCCACCCGCCCCCGCGGACCGACCGAGCGGGGATCGGCGAAGAGCCAGGACACGCCATACCCGATCTCGGTGGCACCGGTGAGGATCGCCGGACCGCCGCGGCGGTGCTCGCGCAGGTCGGTGCCCCACCAGGGGACGACGCGCTCCAGCTCGTCGGCGAGCACGCCGACGCTGGCGTCGGCGCGGGCCCAGCCGCTGGGCCGGAGGCGGGACAGCAGCGCGGGGGTGCGCAGGTTGCGGCCGCACAGCCGGGCCAGCGGCTCGGCCACCAGCTCGTCCAGCCCCCCGACCGGAGCCGGATCCCCCTGCGCTTCGGGCCACTCCAGGTCGGGATGCATGAGGAGGGAGGCGACGATCGCGCCGCCGGAGACGGCGCTGATGGTGCGCAGCCGGCCCAGCGCCCCCAGCTCGTTGAGCCGGCGGACCGCACCGAGGTGGAAGAGCGCCGCCCGGAAGCCCCCGCCGGACAGGCACAGCGCAGCACCGTGGCGTGGTCGTCGGGCGGAGGGCCCGTGGTGGGCGGTCGCCCGCGCGGCCTCGAGCTGGGCGAGGGCGGGGTCGCCGGTCACACCGTGCGGCGGAGGGACGTGGTGCGACTGGAGCACGCCTCCGACTCCAGCCCCCGCAGGTGACGACGACGTGAACGTCGTCCCGGGTGTCGGGGGCGGGGACGTGACGAACAGGTCGCCGAGGCGGGCAGGGACCGGCGACGGCAGGCGGCCGCCCCCGTATGCTCTGGGGCATGTTCGACGCGGCAGGGTTGCGGGTCATGCGTGCCATCGCGGAGGAGGGCTCCTTCACTGCGGCCGCGAACTCGCTGGGCTACACCCAA
This sequence comes from Serinicoccus sp. JS2-9, assembly GCF_059025165.1. Classification (NCBI taxonomy): domain Bacteria; kingdom Bacillati; phylum Actinomycetota; class Actinomycetes; order Micrococcales; family Ornithinimicrobiaceae; genus Serinicoccus; species Serinicoccus sp. JS2-9. The sequence continues at coordinate 1,972,248 of NZ_CM180091.1, read as the reverse complement.
CCCGCGGTGTCACAGATGGTGCGCCGGCTGGAGCAGCGCGCCGGCACCGCCCTGGTGGAGCGGATCGGGCGCAGCGTCCGGCTGACGGAGGCGGGGCAGCTGCTCGCCGTGCGGGCCCGGGAGATCCTGGACCGGATCGACGAGGCCGAGGCCGAGGTGGTCGCGATCGCGGGTCTGCAGGCGGGTCGGGTGCGCCTCATGGCGTTCCCGTCGTCGTCGGCCACCCTGGTGCCCCGGGCGCTGGCCCGGCTGCGGCAGAGCCACCCGGCGGTGACCGTGCAGTTCAGCGAGGCCGAGCCGCCGGAGTCGTTGGCGGCGGTGCGCGCCGGTGCGGTGGACCTGGCGGTGGCCTTCTCCTACGAGGGCACGGACGCCGGCCGCGGCGAGGACGACCTCGCCGGCCTCGTCGTCATGGACGTCCTGGACGACCCCGTCATGCTGGTGCTGCCCCGCGGCCACGAGCTGGCCGCGCAGGACGAGGTCGACCTGGCCGACCTCTCGGCCGACCGGTGGATCGCGGGCTGCCCACGCTGCCGGGGCCACCTGCTCACCCTGGCGCACGGCGCCGGCTTCGACCCGGACGTGACCTTCGAAACCGAGGACTACGTGGCCGTGCTCGGCCTCGTGGCCGCCGGGCTGGGCGTCGCCCTCGTGCCCCAGCTGATCCTGACCACGGTCTCCCACCCTGATGTCGTGATCCGCCCGGTGTCGCCGCCGTCACGTCGGATGGTGCAGGTGGTGACGACCCCCGACCTGCAGCGGGTGCCTGCCGTGGCCGCGACCCTCGACGCGCTCTGCGAGAGCGCCCGCGAGCTCGGCGGCGACCCCTGCACGCACCCGGTCGCGACGGGTGCGGGATAGCACCCACGTCCCACGGCTCAGCGACCGTCGCGGGTCACCGTGGCCAGCCGCCCGCGCTCGTCCCGCACCACGGCCACGTCACCGTGCAGGTCGGTGCGCAGCACCACCGCCCCCACCTGCGCCAGCAGGCCGAGCGTCGAGGGCGCCGGGTGCCCGAAGGTGTTGTCCGCCCCGACGCCGATGAGCGCCACCTCGGGGTCGAGCAGGTGCAACAGCGCCTCGTCCTGGTCGGCCGAGCCGTGATGGGCCACCTTGAGCACGTCCACCTCGCCGACACCCGGGCCGGCCTCCATGCCGCCGGTGCCTGCGGCTCCACCACCGGCACCGGACGCCGTGGGCTGGGCCGGCCCCGCGCGCTGGTCGAGCGCCACGCGCAGCGCACGGGCACCCGCCGACTCCACGTCTCCCACCAGCAGCACCCGCGTTTCGCGCACCGTGACGTGGACGACGACGCTCGCGTCGTTGGCGGCCCCTCCCTCCTCCCCGCCGTGAGTCCCCTTCCCGGGGAGGTGGTCATCCTGCGGTTCTGTCGCGTCGGGGGTGGCGAGCCTGCCGGACGGGCCGAGGACGCGGACCTGGGCCTCCCCGACCGCGCCGAGGTCGCCCGGCTGGGCCACCGTCACCGGGACCCCGGCCTGCTCCAGCAGGCTGATCGCCTCGGCGGCGCCGTCGGCGGGCTGCCGCACGGGGCTCACGAGCGCCTCGTCGACCCGGGCGGCGCGCAGCACGCCCTCGAGCCCGTCGATGTGGTCGGCGTGGAAGTGGGTGAGCACGAGCAGCGGCACCCGCTGCACGCCGAGCGCGCGAAGGCACGTGCTGACCGCCTCGGGGTCTGGCCCTGTGTCGACGACGACCGCTGACGACGCCCCGCTGCGGAGGACGAAGGCATCGCCCTGCCCGACGTCGCAACCGACGACCACCCACCCGGGCGGTGGCCACGAGCGCAGGCCCGGCAGGGGCACCCACACCAGGGCCGCGGTCCAGATCACGGCCCCGATCACGGCCCAGGACCGCAGTGGCCGACGCACGAGCTGGGCCCACCACCAGCGTCCGGTGAGCAACAGGGCTACCGTCAGCCCCGCCAGGGTCCAGGCACCGGCCGGGCCGTCCATCCAGTCGACCGTCCCCAGCGGCAGCCGCGCACAGACCCGGGCGACGCGGGCGATGAGCCACGCCGGGAGCGCGGCCAGCCAGGCCACCGTGCTCGCGCCCGGCAGCCACAGCGGGGCCACGAGCGCGGCCACCACCCCCAGGATGGTCGTGGGCGCGACGAGTGGTGCGGCGAGCAGGTTGGCCAGCACCGCCACTGTCGTGATGCTCCCCTGCAGCAGCACGATGACCGGCGCACAGACGACCTGCGCGGCCAACGGGACGGCCGCGGCCCGGGCCGGCAGCTCGGCCCACCGGGGCAGGCGACCGGCCATCGCCATCCCCCACGGCCGGGCGAAGAGGACCAGCCCCAGGGTGGCGAGGGTGGAGAGGGCGAAGCCGTAGGACCGGGCGAGCCACGGGTCGAGACACAGCAGCCCCAGCACGGCGACCGCCAGAGCCGGCAGGCTGGCACGTCGGCGACCGCCAGTGAGCGCGAGCAGGCCCACCACCCCCATCACCCCCGCCCGCAGCACGGAGGGCTCGGGCCGGCACAGCAGCACGAACCCCGCCAGCCCGAGCAGGACGACCGGGAGTCGCCACCGACGGGGCAGCCCGCATCGGGAGGCCAGCAGCGCGATCCCGCCGACGACGATCGCGACGTTGCTCCCACTGACCGCGCTGAGATGGGTCATGCCGGTGTCGCGCATGGCCTGGTTGAGGTCGGGCGGGGTGAGCGAGGTGTCGCCGATGACCAGCCCCGGCACCAGCCCTCGGGGGTCCGCGGGCACCGGTTGCACCGCCTGCCGGAAGCGCTCCCGCACGTGGTCCACGCCCCGCAGCAGCGAGGGCGGCGCGCGGACGTCGACCGGCCGGCCTCGCGGGGTGAGGACCGCGACCGGTCGGCCCGCCTGGTCCGGCAGGCCCCACCTCCCCGTCGCCTCGACCTCGCTGCGCCAGGCCACGTCCTCCCAACCCTGACCCGAGGTGGCGAGCACCACGACAGGAGTCCGGGGGCGGGTCGTCACGCCCCGGGAGGTCGCCTCGACGACCCGGCCCTCCAGGACCACCAGCGAGGGCCGCCCCTCCGTGCGCTCCACGACCCGAGGCTCCGTGGTCACGACCAGCCGCACCTCGGTGACCGCCCGCTCGGCCGCCCAGCCGGCGACCGGCCCCGCGCTCGCCGTCGCCAGGTGCAGGGACGCGGTGCCGGTGACCAGAGCCACTGCGGCACCGCAGAGCGCGAGCTGACCCCGGACCACCCCGGCAACACCTGCCATCCCCAGGCCGCCGGGTCCCGGGGCGCCCTCCGTTGCGCCGCGTCGCCGGGCCTTCCCCGAACCGCCGGGTCGCCGGGCGTCCTCCGCGCCGCCCTGCCGTCGAGCCGCCTGCACCAGCACGCTCAGCGCGAGAGCCCCGGCGAGGCCTGCGACGACCGCCGCCGTGCCCGCGCCGCGGGGCAGCACCGCCACGGACACGCCCCAGGCCGCGAGCGCGGGCACCAGCAGGCGAAGGTCCAGGCCCGCTCCGTCGGCGTCGACCCGGTCGTGCTCGCCCCCTCCCTGGCCCTGTCGAGCCCCCTCTGCCCGCAGCCGTGTGAGTCGCCCCTCCGCCGGCGCAGGCCACTCACGGACATCTCCGTCCCGCGGCCTCCTCACCCCCTGACCTGCACCCACGGCTCGAGCTCCTCCAGGGTCCGCTCGCCGATACCGCTCACCTCCAGCAGCTCGCTCACCGCCGAGAACCGCCCGTGCTCCTCCCGCCAGGTGAGGATCTTGCCCGCCGTGACCGGCCCGATCCCGGGGAGTGTCTCGAGCTCCTGCTGGGTCGCGGAGTTCAGGTCCAGGGGAGCCGATCCTGAGGCAGGAGCACCCGGAACTGCGGCGTCCTGGGCGGCGGGCCCTCCGACGGCACCTCCGGTCCCGGCAGCCAGCCCTGGCGGTGGCTCCTCGCCCGGCGCAGCCACCCAGATCTGCTCACCGTCCACCACGGGGCGGGCGAGGTTGACCGACCCGACCTCGGCCTCGTCGGTGAACCCTCCGGCCGCCTCGACCGCATCGACCACCCGCGCCCCGGCCGGTAGCTCGACCACCCCCGGCTCACGGACCTGGCCCACGACGTGCACCCAGACCGCCGTGCCGGGTTCGCCGTCGACCTGCCCGTCCGTCTGCCCGCCGGCCTGTCCCGTCACGCCCGGCCCCGTCGCGCCCTGCCCCGTCGCGCCCTGCCCATCGGTCGCGCCCCCGCCGCCCTCGGCGACACCCTCTCCTCCGTCTCCTGCCTCGGTCGCCGGTGTCGACCCGTCGGCGCCCCCGCCCTGGCCCGGGTCGGACACCGCGTGCTCCACCGCCGCCTCGCCCACCGGGACGGCGGCTGCCTCCTGCTCGACCCACCACCACCGCGCCCCGAGGACACAGGCCGCGAGCGCGAGCAGGACGAGCACGCCCCGGACCGGCCGCACCCCGACCGCCAGGTCGGCCGAGCGGATCCGGTCCGGGACGGTGACCAGCCGGACGGGTTCCGAGCTAGGCCCGGGGCTGGGCATGGGCCCTGCCACGGTGTGGGGCTCGGGCCCGGACGTGGACCCGAGCGTGGACCCGAACCCGGTCGACTCGACCTCTGGCCCGGGCTCAGGCTCCCGCGCCTCCGAACGAACGCGTCCGGGGCGATGCCTTCCCTCGTGCCGAGCGCCGGACTCCCCCTCGATCCCCATAGAGGCGACGCTAGGCACCCTCTCGGGCGGCTTCCAGACCCGCCTCCCCATCTGTGGACGAGGCGAGGGTGTGGTCCAGGGATGTGGACAGGGACGCCGGCAGCCTCAGGTCTCCCGTCCGCGCGGCCTACCCCTCGCCGTCCGGGCCCCGCGCCCCGACGATGACACCGAGGGTCCCAGGGCCGGTGTGCACCCCGACGCTGAGGTCCAGCGCGACGACCTCGACGTCGAGCCCCGTCCGCTCCCGCAGGACGTCCGCCAGCTCCTGCGCCGCCGCGGCCGCGTCCAGCTCGTGCACCGCCAGCCGGGGCGCCCTGCCCCCGTCCGCCACCCGGGCGCACTCCTCGGCGGCAAGGTCGACGAGCCGCGCCAGCGCCTTGGCGCGGGTCCGGACCTTCTCGGCCGCCGCGACCTGCCCGCCCTCGATGGTGAGCAGAGGCTTGATCGACAGCGCCGAACCCAGCAGCGCCTGGGCGCGCCCCAGCCGCCCACCGCGCCGCAGGTGCTCCAGGGAGTCGACGTAGAACCACGCCCGCGTCGCGGCCAGCCGCTCCCGCACCAGATCCGCCACCGACCGCAGGTCCCCGCCGTCGGCGGCCCGCGCGGCGCCGTCCAGCACCGCCCAGCCCAGCGCCATACCCACCGAGCGCGAGTCGATCACCGTCACCTCGACCTCGTCACGGACCGCCTCGGCCGCCAGCCGTGCCGCCTCGACGGTGCCGCTTACGCCCGCCGAGAGGTGCGTCGACACGATGCCGCGGCACCCCGTCGTCCGCCGCAGCCCGAGGTATGCCGTCTCCAGCTCGCCCGGAGAGACGCGGCTGGTGGACACCCGCTCGCGCCCGTGCCGCAGCAGGTCCACGATCTCCTCGGGCGTGGTCTCCTCGCGCGTCCCTGCTGCGCCCCGGTCACCGACGAACACATGCAGGGGCAGCACCCTCACCCCGTGCTGCGCCGCCGTCTCGGGTGGCAGGCAGGCGGAGCTGTCGGTGACCAGGGCGACATCCATGGCCCCCACGATGCCCCGGCAGGACCCGTGATCTCCACTCGGCGTCCGGCCCGCTGCCGGACGTCGGCCTGCTCTTGCGCTCCGTTTCAACTATCGTGAGGTGGCTGGCTCATGCAGGGGGTCGGCGCACGCAGACGGAGAAGGGAGACTTCCCGTGGTCCACATCCGCTGCGGTCACGTCGTCGTGGCCGCGCTGCTCACCCTCGTCTCGGGCTGCACCACGCTCTTCCAGGACGACGTGCGACCCGAGCTCTTCGCCGACCCACCCGTGGTGTCCGACGAGGCGCGCGATCTCTACGGCGATCGGGCCGAGGCCGCCTACGAGCAGGTGAGCGACCTGCTGCTGGAGTACTCCACCCCGGAGATCCTGCTCGACCCCGAGGCGGCTCCCCCGGGTGCGGACGACCTCACGACCGGGCTGGTCGAGGCCATGACCGAGACCGCGGCCACGGAGTGGCGCAGCGACGTCGATGACGCCCTTGCGGGCGACGCCGAGGCCGTGGAGGTAGTCAACCTGCTGCGCTTCTACGACCTCGACACGACCGACGCCACCCGGCCGCGCACCGGCGAGGTGGTGGCCGAGCAGAGCGTCTCCGGCGGTGAGGTGTCCCTCGCCGACCAGGCCACGGACACCGATGCGGCGACGGCGACGGACGGCGCGACCGCCACGTCTGGGCCCACCCCCCCGTTGCAGGTGTCGCTCGTGCACCGGGCGCGGATCCGGCTGGAGGAGGACCGCGTGCCCTACGAGGTGATCGTCGTGCGGCCCCTCACCTTCACCCTCACGCCCGAGGGTGACCGCTGGCTGATCTCGACCTTCAGCGGTTCGCTGCGCACCCGCACGCTCGTCGGCGACCCACCCGCCGTGGTCGACGACAGCGCGACCTCCACCGGGCGCTAGTCAGGTCGGGGCAGGGCCAGACCCACCAGCTCGCGCGCCAGGTCCTGTGTCGGAGCCGGGACCGGCAACCTGTCGTCGACGAACCAGTCGGCCCCCGCCTCCGGGTGCGGACCGCACACGACCACCCGGCCGTCACCGTGCGGCGCGGCGAGCGCGGCGACCGCCCCGTCCGGATAGCGCGCCACGACGTCGACGTCGCCCCGGGCCCGGCTCGTCACGGCGAAGGCCGGCGGGTCCTCGACGTAGATCTGCCGCCGCTCCTCACGCCAGGCGACGTCCTCCACCGCGCTGCGCAGCGCGACGCCCTGACCCGACTGGTCCCAGCGGTCCACCTCACCCGGGAGCAGGGCGTAGCCGGGGTCGGAGCCGGCGAGATAGCCGCCGAGGCAGATGCCCAGGTAGCGGCCCCCTCCTCGGACGTAGGCGCGCACCGCCTCGGCATCGGTCGCGACCCGCTCCCACTCCGCCTCCAGGCTCCCGCCGCCGGGATGGACCAGCAGGGCGGGCCCCTCCCGCAGCGCCGCCCCGAGCTGCCGCCGCTCGCCCGGGCCGACCCAGGTGGTCCGGAGCCCCTGCTCGCGCAGCAGCGGGCGCCATACCTCGGCGCATCCCGGCACGGCCGCGGACCCGCGGTAGATCGCGGCCCAGGGACGGCGGCGCCGGAGCAGGCCGGTCACCGCGGGATGCGGTGCCGACCCGGTGTCGGTGCGGCGCGGCGGCACGCGGAGGCGACGAAGGCCTCCAGCGGGCCGCGGCTGCGGTGGCGTTGCCACACGACCCCGAAGGAGGTGAGGACCGCGACGTGGAAGAGGAACTGCAGGTGCTCGGGCAGCCCGCCGAGCGGGAGCAGCAGGAGCAGCAGATGGCCCGAGTACAGCGTCAGGGTCATGCTGCCTGGTGCGGCGAGCAGCCGCAGCCCACGCGGCAGCGCGGAGGCGGCCATGAGGCAGACCCCGAGGACCAGCAGCGCGATGCCGCAGGTGCGCAGCAGGTCGAGCGGTGTGCCGGTATGCGGTGCGTCGGAGGCCATCCACCACCAGGAGGTCGCCGGGAGGGTCCCGTCGCTGCCCCAGGTGAGCAGGGAGGTGAACTCATCGAGCGTCATCGTGCCCTCGACCCCGCGCGCCAGCCGGTCGAGCCCGCCGACCGGCCCGAGGAGCAGTGTGGAGAGGAGGACCGCGCCGAGCGAGAGGGCGCCGCCGGCGACCGCGAACACCACGGCATACCGTCGGGCGTCGAGCGCCAGCCGGCCCAGGCCCAGTCCCAGCAGGATGTAGGTGAACCACGTGAGGGCGGGGTAGAGCCCCGTGACGGCGAGGGCGAGCACGGAGCCGGCGGGGTCCGTGACCAGGTCCCCCGGCGACAGGTTGAGCCGCTCGAAGGCAGGCGTGCTCTGCCGGAGCAGGTGGCTCAGCACCGGAGAGAGCAGGAGCCAGCCCGCGGCGAGCAGGAAGAGCGTGCGCGGGCGCAACCGGATGACCGGCACGGCCATGAGGAAGAGCAGCCCCAGGTAGGGCAGGATCACGCCCGCGGTGTCGACGGGGACGACCAGACCGAGCAGCAGCCCGATCGCGAGGATGAGGGCCGCCCGGACGGCGATGCGGATCGCGCTGATGCGCACGGGGGCACGCTCCGGGGACGTGCGCCCGCTCATGAAAGCCAGGCCGATGCCGCCCAGCACCGCGAAGGTCGCCGACGAGGCGCCGGAGCTGATGAGCCAGGGGACACTCACCGACCCGTTGCCGGCGTCGGCGGTGTAGACGTGGACCGCAACCATGCCGAGCAGCGCCAGCCCTCGCGCCGCGTCGATGCCGATGAGCCGCTGACGCCGGGCACCGCCCAGCTCGTCCGCGCCCTCGTCGCCTTCCTCGGGCTCGCAGGCGTGGGGGATGTCGGTGAGCTCCTCGCCCCGCTGGAGGACGAGCTCGGCCTCGCGGTCGGGGCCGGTGGTGACGGTGCTCATACGGCGACCTCCTCGTGCGCGAGACCGGCCTCGTGTGCCGGCTGGGCCGGGATGCCTGCCCAGCGGGTGGCAGCCGGGATGCTCTCGCCCTTCATCACGAGCGAGAGCGGCTCGAGGTGCACGTCGTCGGCCACGTCGCTGCCGTAGAGCACGACGCTGCGCGTGCCGAGCGACACATGCTGCCGGACGGTGACGTGATCCATCTTCATCACCCGGTCCTCGAAGAGATGGGTCTGCAGCGATACGGCCGGCCCGACGTGGCTGCCCGGCCCGATGCGGACCAGGTCGAACTCGGTCACGTAGGTCGTCTCCACCAGGGCCCGCCGGCCCACCCGGACGCCGAAGAGCCGCAGCAGCGGCCCGAGCCAGGGGGTGCCGCGCAGGGGGTCCAGGAGCACCGGCACGGCCGCCGCCTCGTAGATGCCGGTGACCAGCTCGCTGCGCCGGACGAAGCTGCTCCACAGCGGCTCCACCCGCGGCCGGTAGCGGCCCATGAGGACCCACTTCAGGAGCGCCACGAGGAGCACCACACCCAGCGCGCAGGCCAGGGCGATCACGGGCAGACCGAGCAGCATGACCCACCACGACAGGCCCGCGCGGGCCATCCACGACGCGCCCTGCAGGGTCGCGAAGGTGGAGATGGCGAGGAGGGAGGCCGGCACCACGATGCGGAAGAACTCCATGACGTAGCGCGCGACGACGGCGGAGCGCGGTGGCGCGAAGGTCTGCTCCTCGCCGAAGCCCTCGTAGATCTCCCGGCGCGGCAGGAAGAAGGCGGGCGAGCCGAGCCAGGAGGTGCCGTCCGGCACCTGCCCGGTCTGCGGTGTCGAGGCGACCCCCAGCAGGCTGTCGCGGCCCAGCCGTGCCCCGGAGGGCAGGTAGGACGCGTTGCCGACGAAGGCGCGCTCCTCCACCCGGGTCGGGCGGAAGGCCACGTGGTGGTGGCAGTAGGTCGCGCTGCCCACCGAGGCCATGTCGGCGACGAACGACTCGGCCCCCAGGGTCAGCAGGTCGGGGTCGATGTTGGAGATCGTCGACACCTCGGCGCGGGCTCCCACGCGGGCCCCGAGCAGGCGGAGCCAGTGCGGCGTGTAGAGGGTCGAGTAGAGGCTGTTGGTCAGGGACAGGCTGGAGTCCAGCAGCTTGTCGGCGAACCACTTCTCCACCCCGAGCTGCGAGCGCAGGTGGTGCACCCCGACCGGGGTGCGCGGCAGCCCGAACGAGCGCATGAGCAGGATGAGGGCGCAGCAGGTCACGACGAAGACCGGACCGGTGAAGGTCGTCGCCGCCAGCGCCCAGCCGACGCCGCTGGCCAGCAGCACCCACCAGACCAGGGCCACGACCGGCAGCAGCGCCGCGAGGGGCAGCAGCTCCAGGGCCAGGATGCCGACGAGGAAGTTGGCCCGCTGCGCCGGCGCCCACGTGGTGGGGGCCTGGCGGCAGCGCGCCATGAGGGCGAAGATCGGGTCCTCCAGCCGCTCCAGCGGCCGCGCCGGGGCACCGCGCCAGAGCTCGCGGGCGCCCAGGTGCGTCCCCGGCGCCAACGACGACTGCTCCTGCAGGATGGTCTCCTCACCCACCGAGCAGGGGCCGGTGAGCACGCAGTTGGCGGCGACGGTGGCGTCCTTGTGCAGCCGTACCTCACCGATCCGCAGGCGCCCGTCCGCGATCGACCAGCCCTCCAGGTGGGTGCCGTAGCCGACGGTGGCACCTGGGCCCAGGTGCAGCAGCGAGGGCAGGTTGACGTGGGCGGTCCCCAGGTGGGCCTCGTCGTGTACGTCGGCGCCGGCCCATCGCAGGTAGGGCGCGGCGTAGGCCGACCCAGCCAGCGTCGTCAGCGGCGAGAAGCTCATCGCCTTGCCCACGAGCCAGACCCGCAGGTGGGTCCAGCCGTAGAGGGGGTATTCCCCCGGTGCCAGCCGGTGCCCGAAGAGCCGGGCCACGATCAGCGGTCCGACCCAGCGCTCCAGCAGGTAGGACAGCGGGAAGAGGAAGACCAGCAGCTGCAGCGTCTGCGCCGTGGGCACGCCCGCGAACCACCAGTACGCCAGCGCGATGGGGCTCAGACCGACGGTCACGGTGCCGAGGATCGCCACGATCTGCGCCACCCCGAAGCCCCAGATCCGCACCATCGACGCGGGAGCGGGTCGGTCCACCGCACCCGCCTCCGGCACGACGCCGGCGCCCAGCTCCTCCGCCCGGGCGGCGAGCTGCCGGACGGTAGGCGCGGCATACAGGTCCATGACCGACAGCGAGGCGCCGCGCGGGTCGCTGCGCAGCGCCGAGACGAGCGTCGCGGCGAAGAGCGAGTGCCCGCCGAGGTCGTCGAAGAAGTCGGCGGTGACGGACACCTGGTCCGGGGTGACCTCGAGCGCCTGCGCCCAGACGCCGACCATCCACTCCTCGATCTCACCCTCGGCCGCGACATGGTCGCCACTGCCGCCGATGAGACGGGTGCTGATCGGGGCGGGCAGCCGGTTGCGGTCGACCTTGCCGCTCGGCAGCATCGGGATCTCGTCGACCACCTCGACGAACGAGGGGATCATGTAGCCCGGCAGCGTGGTGCGCATGTCGTTCCACAGCTCGCGCACGAAGGCGCGCTCGTCCTCCGGTGCCACGGCGGTGGCGGTGGTGACGTAGGCGGCCAGATCACCGCCGGAGTCCCCCGGCAGCTGGGTGACCGCGGCGGTCGGGACGCGCGGGTCGCGCATCATGACGCTCTCGATCTCCCCGAGGTCGACGCGGTGCCCGCGGACCTTGACCTCGGCGTCGGCTCGTCCGAGATAGACGATCTCGCCGTCGGCCTGGACCCGCGCCAGGTCACCGGTCCGGTAGATGCGCCCCTGGCCCGGGTCGTGCGGGTGCTGGATGAAGCGGTCCTCCGTGAGGTCCGGGCGGCCGAGGTATCCCCGGGCCACGCCGGGACCACCGATGCACAGCTCGCCGACCTCGCCCGCGGGGACCGGGCGGCGCTGCTCGTCCAGGATGTATGCCGTGTAGCTGGGCACCGGGATCCCGATCGTCACCGGCCGGTTCGGGAGCAGGACGCTCCACACGCAGGTCACGGTCGCCTCGGTGGGGCCGTAGGTGTTGAGCATGCGGCGCCCGGGCGCCCAGCGCTCGACCAGCTCGGCGGGGCAGGCCTCGCCGCCCACCATGACCGCCCGGATCGAGTCGATCGTGCGGGTGACCGTGGACAGCACGGTCGGCACGCAGTAGAGCAGGGTGATCCGGTGCTGCTCCAGGAACTCGGTGAGCCCAGGGCCCACCCGGCGGCTGTCGGTGGGACCCACCACGAGGGTGGCGCCCATCGCCCAGGTCGGCCACACCTCCTCGATCGCGAAGTCGAAGGCGATGGTCATGCCCTGGTAGACGCGGTCCTCGGCGCGGACGTCGTAGACCTCGCTGATGACGTGGATGAAGTTGCAGATGCTGTGCTGCGCGACGTCGACGCCCTTGGGCCGGCCGCTGGAGCCGGAGGTGTAGATGACGTAGGCGGTCGGGTCGTCGCCGGGCTCCTCCGGTGCCGGTCGGTCGCCCGGACGCCGGGCCAGCGCCACCCGGGTGTCCTGGGAGTCGGCCAGCACCGTCGGCACGGTGATCTCGCGCAGGGAGTCCTCGAGCTCCACGCAAGACACCACGAGGTCGAGCTCGCTGTCGCCGGCGACGAAGGCGACCCGGTCGGCCGGGGACGAGGGGTCGATCGGCACGAAGGCCGATCCGGCCTTCATGATGCCGAGCAGGGCGACGTAGAGCTCGGTGCACCGCGGCAGCAGCAGACCGATGCGACCGCCCCGGCGGGCACCGAGAGCGATGAGGTGGTGGGCCATCGCGTTGGCTCTCCGGTCCAGCTCCGCGTAGGTGAGGGCCCCGCCCTCCCACTCCAGGGCGCGCGCCCACGGGGTACGGTCGCAGCTGGCCTCGAAGTAGTGGTGCATCCGCTCCTGAAGCTCGGGGCGGATGCCGCTCAGGGTGAGCTGAGCGGTCGGCGACAACGACTGCGCCTCGCCATGGACGTGTCCGGTCGGATCGACGTCGACGGCAGGCGCGGCGGCCTCGAGATGGGTCGTCACACCCTGTCCTTCCCCTGCGGTGCTGCACGGACAGCACCCAGACGGCACCCCTGCAAGTGCCGGTGTTCTATTAGCGAGGTGCGCATCGGCTCCCACTGCCGGTGCTGCACCCCGAACCGCAACTGACCCGTCTACCTCAGGCCAGCGGCGCATTCGCGTCACGTATCCGACCCAGCGTAGCCGCTCCGGCCCAGGGAATCCACAGGAACCGCCTCGGCCTCACCCATGGGGGTGAGGCGCGAGCGCCATACCTCGGATCAGACGACGATGTTGATCAGCGTCGGGGCACGCACGATGACCTTGCGCACGGTGGCGCCGTCGAGGAAGCCCTGCACCCGCTCGCTCGCGAGCGCGCGCGCCTCCAGGTCGGCCGCATCGATGTCGGCCGGCACCTCCAGGCGGTCGCGGACCTTGCCCTTGACCTGGACGACCGCAGTGACGGTGTCGTCGACCAGCAGCGCCGGGTCGGCCTCCGGGAAGGGCGTGTAGTCCAGGTCCTCGTGCCCCAGCCGCTCCCAGAGCTCGGACGCGACGTGCGGAGCGACCGGGCCGACCAGCTGCACCAGCGGCTCCACGGCAGCCCGCGGCACCCGGTCCTGCTTGGTCAGCAGGTTGTTGAGCTCGATCATCCGGGCGATCGCGGTGTTGGTCCGCAGCGCGGCGTAGTCCGAGCGGACGGTGTCGATGGTCCGGTGCAGCGCCCTCTCCAGCTCGGGGGTGAGGGCGTCACCGTCGTCGGTCACGGTGACCTCGCCGGTCTCCTCGTCGATGATGTTGCGCCAGAGCCGCTGCAGAAACCGCTGGCTGCCCACGACCGCCCGGGTCTCCCAGGGGCGGTACTGCTCCAGGGGGCCCATCGACATCTCGTAGACGCGGAAGGTGTCGGCGCCGTAGTCGGCGACCATCTCGTCCGGGGTCACGACGTTCTTGAGCGACTTGCCCATCTTGCCGTGCTCCTGCGTGACCGGCTGGCCGTTCCACGTGTAGGTCGGGGCCGCCGACCCGTGCTCAACGTGCTCTTCCACCTCCGCCGCCGGCACGGGGAAACCGCGGGCGTCGCGATAGACGGAGGCCTCGATCATGCCCTGGTTGATGAGCCGCCGGAACGGCTCCTCCGAGTTGACGAAGCCCAGGTCGAAGAGCACCTTGTGCCAGAAACGGGCGTAGAGCAGGTGCAGCACGGCGTGCTCGACACCACCCACGTAGAGGTCGACGCCACCGGGGTCGACCGCGCCCTCCGGAGCGCCCGCCACCGGATGCTCGCGCGGCCCGATCCAGTAGTCCTCCACCTCCGGGTCGACCGGCAGCTCGGTGTTGGCGGGGTCGAGGTAGCGCAAGTAGTACCAGCACGACCCCGCCCAGTTGGGCATCGTGTTGGTCTCGCGGCGCACCGGCACCGGGCCTCGTCCGTCGCCGAGGTCCATCGTCGTGTGCACCCAGTCACCGGCGCGCGCCAGCGGCGCCTCCGGCTGGCTGTCGGCGTCGTCCGGCGCGAAGGTCCGCGGCGTGTAGTCCGGCACCTCCGGCAGCGTCACGGGCAGCTGGTCGTCGGGCACCAGGTGAGCCACGCCGTCGGCGTCCCAGACGACGGGGAACGGCTCACCCCAGTAGCGCTGCCGGCTGAACAACCAGTCGCGCAGCCGGTAGGTCACGGTGGCCCGGCCGCTGCCCTGCTCCTCCAGCCACGCGATGATCGCCGCCGTGGCCTCCTCGACCCCCATCCCGTCAAGGCTGATCTGGTCGTTGGCCGAGTTGATCGCCGGACCGTCGCCGCCGTAGGCCTCGTCCTCGGGGTGGTCCGGTGTCGGCTGCACGGTCCGGACGATCGGCAGCCCGAAGGTGGTCGCGAAGTCCCAGTCGCGCTGGTCCTGCCCCGGCACGCCCATCACCGCGCCCGTGCCGTAGCCCATGAGCACGTAGTCGGCGACGAAGACGGGGATCGCCGCCCCGGTCGCAGGGTTGGTCGCGAACGCCCCGGTGAAGACACCCGTCTTGGTCTTCCCCTCGGTCTGCCGCTCCACGTCGCTCTTGCTCAAGGCGTGTCGCTGGTAGGCCGTCACCGCCTCCCCCGGCGTCGCTGCGCCGGTGGGTGACCCCGTCCAGGCCTCGGCGGTGCCCTCGGGCCAGGACTCCGGCACGAGGCGATCGACCAGCGGGTGCTCGGGAGCCAGCACCATGAAGGTCGTGCCGAAGACGGTGTCCGGCCGGGTCGTGAAGACGGTGAGCCACGCCGTCCCTCCGTCGGTCGTGGGCGCGGCGAAGTCGACCTCCGCGCCCGTCGAGCGCCCGATCCAGTGCCGCTGCATGAGCCGGACCTTCTCCGGCCAGTCCAGGCGGTCCAGGTCGTCGGTGAGGCGATCGGCATACGCCGTGATCCGCATCATCCACTGCGACAGGTTGCGCTTGAAGACCGGGAAGTCCCCGCGCTCGGACCTGCCGTCGATGACCTCCTCGTTGGCCAGCACCGTGCCCAGACCGGGGCACCAGTTGACCGGGGCGGAGGAGACGTAGGCCAGCCGGAAGTGATCGAGCAGCTGCGCCCGCTCGGGCCCGGACAGCTGCGCCCAGGGAGTCCCGCCCGGAGTCGGACGCCGGCCCGAGGCGAACTCCTCCACCAGCTCGGCGATCGGCCGCGCGCGGCCCGGACCACGCTGACCGGAGCCCTCCCGTGGGGCGGCCTCGGGGTCGTACCACGCGTCGTAGATGCGCTGGAAGATCCACTGCGTCCAGCGGACGTAGTCGGGGTCGATCGTGGCGAAGGTGCGCCGCGGCTCGTGCGACAGCCCGATCATCCGCATCTGCCGCCGGTAGGTCGCCATCGCCTCCTCGGTCGTCACCCGCGGGTGCTGCCCGGTCTGCACGGCGTAGTGCTCGGCGGGCAGGCCGAAGGCGTCGAACCCCATGGCATACATGACGTTGGTGCCGGTGGTGCGCAGGAAGCGGGTGTAGACGTCGGTGGCGACGTAGCCCAGCGGGTGCCCGACGTGCATCCCGGCGCCCGAGGGGTAGGGGAACATGTCCATGACGACGCGGTGCTCCCGGTCGGGGGCGAGGCGAGGGTCGTCGGGGGCCGCCCACGGCCCGGCCGGGTTGGCGGAGGAGAAGGTGTCCTGCTCCTCCCACCGGTCCTGCCAGCGCCGCTCGATCTGGTTCGCCAGCTCGGCGGTGTAGCGGTGCTGGGGGGTTCGCTCGCTCATCTGTCGCTCTCGTCCGTTCTCGTCGCGGTCCGCCGGTTCCAGGTCGTCGTGCAGCGTGCACACAAAAGCCCCTCACGTGGGAGGGGCTGGCCGCGCTCGCAGGTATGCGTTCTGCTAGCGCGGCCTGGTAAGAAGAAGCTCGGGACGGGTCGCCATGGTGCGCCCATGGTAGCGCAGCGCCACGAACGACGACGGCCCCTCACCCGGCGGAGCGGGAGAGGGGCCGTGGTCGATCGCGCGGCCTCAGGCGCCGATCGAGTTGAACCGCTTGGCCATCGCCGACTTCTTGTTGGCGGCCTGGTTCTTGTGGATCACGCCCTTGGTGACGGCCTTGTCCAGCTTGCGCGAGGCGGCCTGCAGGGCCGACTCGGCCTTACCGCGCTCGCCGCTGTCCGCGGCCTCGCGGAACTTGCGGATGAAGGTCCGCAGCTCCGACTTGTAGGCGCGGTTGCGCTCGGTGCGCGCGGCGTTGGTCTTGACGCGCTTGATCTGGCTCTTGATGTTTGCCACGTAGCTCTTCCTGCTTCAGTCGTTGGTTCTGGTGTCGTTGAGGGCGACGACCGCGCGGCCGGACGAACGAGGCGTGGGGATGCCCTGGCGAGTTCCGACGCGCGGGGTGCTGCTGCGCATGCGCGCACGACCGAGCGCGCACGCAAAGAGCAACGGTAGCAGCGCCGCGGCGACTCGCCCAAGTCGTGGTCTGCGCTCGTGACGCCGGTGTCCCGGGTCAGACCTGCACCCGGCCCAGCCCTATCCCGGAGCGACCGGCATCGGAGGTGCGGACCGCGAGCACCTGGTGCAGCTCCATACCGCGGCGCTCGAAGTTCATCCGCGACCCGGCGAGGTAGAGCCCCCAAACCCGCGCCCGCCCGAGCCCGGCCTCGGCGACGCACTCGTCCCAGTGCGCGGCGAGGTTCGCGCACCAGGCGCCGCAGGTGCGGGCGTAGTGCTCGCGCAGGTTCTCCTGATGGCGCACCTCGAGGCCGACGTCCTCGATGCGCGACACGATGGTGCCGGATCCGGCGAGCTCGCCGTCGGGGAAGACGTAGCGCTCGACGAAGGCCTGCCGCGCCATCGGCGCCCGCTGGTTGTCGGCCCAGGTGATGCAGTGGTTGAGCAGCCGGCCCTCGTCGCGCAGCCGGTCACGCAGGAAGGCGAAGTAGGCGGGGTAGCGCCGCACCCCGATGTGCTCGGTGAGCCCGATCGAGGAGACCGCGTCGAAGCCCCGCTCGGTCACGTCGCGGTAGTCGCTGTGCCGGATCTCTGCCCGGCCGGCGAACCCGCGCCGCTCCAGCATCTGCTGGCCCCAGGCGGCCTGCTGCCGCGACAGGGTGACACCCAGCGCCGTGACGCCGTAGTGCTCCACCGCGTGCCGCACCATCTGGCCCCAGCCGCAGCCGACGTCGAGCAGGCGCATGCCCGGCGCCAGCCCCAGCTTGCGGCAGACCAGGTCGTGCTTGTGCGCCTGCGCCTCCTCGAGGGTCGCGTCGTCACCGGGGTATGCCGCGCACGTGTAGGTCATCGACGGGCCGAGCACCAGCTCGTAGAACCGGTTGGAGACGTCGTAGTGGTGCGCGATGGCGACGGCGTCGCGGCGACGGCCGTGCCGGAGCCCGTCCGCGAGGCGGCGGGCCCGGGTGGGTGTCTCCTCCGGGGGCAGCGCGGGTGGGCGGGGCCGCAGCTGCCCGAGGGCGCGGGCGACGTGCGGCAGGTCACGCACGGAGCGCCGCTTGGTCGTGACCAGGTCGCGCAGCAGCACCATCTCGGGGTAGGGGTCGCCCTCGACCATCCCTTCGATGCGCAGGTCTCCGGTGAGGTAGGCGCGGGCCAGGCCGAGCTCGCTGCTGGGCGAGGTGACGAGGTGCTCCAGCGCCCGGGGCGAGTCCAGGTGGAGCACCCGGCCCTCGGGGTCACCGCCGCGCGAGCCGTCCCAGGCCGCCACCGCCAGGCCGGCGACCGGCCCGACGAGCGCCTCGAAGATCTGGGCGCCGGAGAGGGTGCTCATCGTGATCCCACCGCCTTGTCGTAGAGAGTCGGGAGCCGGCCGTCGGGGTCGTAGTGCGCCTTGACCTCGGCGTGGGTCGGGCCGCCGTAGAGCTCGTCGAAGGTCTCCCGGTCGTAGGTCGCCGTGGAGTAGAGGCCCTTGTGCCCGCCGAGCTCGGTGACCTTCGCCTCGATGGCCCGGTTGACGTCGCCGTCCCGCCCGCCGGGGGCGATGTCGACGGCCGACCAGAAGCCGACGTTGACGTAGTCGCGGCCGGCCTCCATCGGGTAGAGCGGCCACGGGCGCGCCGCCGAGGTGTCGCGGAGGCGGACCGGGCAGAGCCAGAGCGGCTCGATGGGCACGGTCTCGAGGAACCAGCGCAGGAACTCCGCGGTGCGCTCCAGCGGGATCTCGACGTCCTGCACCACCCGCTCCTGAGCCGGCAGCCCGCGCACCCGCCGGAGCCGGGCCTGCGGGGCATACCGCTGCTCCAGGCCGATGAGGCGCCAGTAGACGTCGCTGCGCCGCCAGCGGGCCGGCCAGACGCGACGGACCGCGGGGTGCTGCGCGCCGAAGGCCCGGGAGCACCAGAACCAGTCGGTGTCCCACCGCCACAGGTAGTCGGCGGCGGTGAGCAGGTCCTCGCGGCGGTGCTGCACCGAGCGGTAGTAGATCTGCTGGCTGGTGTAGTCGCTGGGGCTGCCCAGACCGGCGGCGCGCGCCTCCTCGGCGTCCACCCAGCGCCCCAGCGTGAGATAGCTCTCCATGCCCGAGAAGACGATCCCGTCGAGGAAGTCCACCCGCTCCCCCGCGCGCGTGCCGGTGGACATGATCTCGCGCACCGCGTCCATCGCCGTGTCGAGGTCGGTGAAGCGCTCGTGACGCAGGGCGACGAACGGCCGCGCCGGCTCGAGCTCGACCACGAGGCCGAGGCAGTAGCCGAGGGTGCCGTAGGAGTTGGCCAGGGCGCGGAACAGGTCGGCGTGCTCGCCGTCCGGCCGCGCGGTGACGACCTCGCCGGCGCCGGTGAGGATGTCGGCCTCGAGCACGGACTCGTGCGGCAGACCGGAGCGGAAGGAGGTGGACTCGATGCCGAGACCCACCACGGCTCCGCCGAGGGTGATGGTGCGCAGCTGCGGGACGACGAGGGGGATGGCAGGCATGGCCGGGTCGCCGAGGAGCTCGGCGGTGAGCTGCTCGTAGGTCGTCAGGCCCCCGACGAGGGCCGCGGCGGGCTCGGAGGGCGACCCTGCTCGGCGCGTGAGGACGCCGGTGAAGGCGCCCAGGTCCAGCCGGGACGCCTCACCGGTCCGCCGGCGGAAGAGGTTGCTGGTGCGCTTGGCCAGGCGCACCGGCCGGTCGGCGGGCAGCGCGGCATACCGCTCCTGCGCCTGTCCGACGGCGGCGAGGTACCCCGGTGGCCGCTCCATGCCACCCCATCCTGCACGCAGACCTCAGCCCTGGGCCAGGCGACACACCTCGAGCACCGCACGCTCCACCGCGTGCTCCGGGCTGCGGACGGCCGCCGCGGTGCGGATGCCGCCCTTGACGTCGACGTCGGCCCGGGCGACCACCTGGATCGCCGCGCCGAGGCGATCGCCGTCCCAGTTCTGACTCACTCGGCGGGCGGCGTCGACCTGCCAGGGGGCCATGCCGAGATCACGCGCGAGCTGGGCGGAGCCACCCCGGCCGGCGGAGGCGACCTTGCCGACCTGTCGCAGCTGCATGGCGAGCACCGCGACAATCGGGACCGGGTCGAGGCCGCCCAGCATGGCGTGCCGCAACAGGCTCATCGCCCGGGCCTGGTCGCCGACGAGCGCCGCCTCGGCCACGCGGAAGCCGGTCGTCTCGACCTTCTCGCCGTAGTAGGTGGTGACGTCCTCGGTCTCGACCAGGCCCTCGACGTCGCGGATGAGCTGCTCGCAGGCCGAGGCCAGCTCGCGCAGGTCCTTGCCGACGGCCAGCACCAGCGCCGCGACGGCCTCCGGGGCGATCTTGCGCCGGGCGCTCCGGAACTCTCCGGTGACGAAGTCGTGCTTGTCGCGCTCGGTCTTGACCGCCTTGGCGTCCAGGACCCGGGCACCGTCCTTCTTGAGCCGGTCCAGGACTCTCTTGCCGCGGTTGCCGGTCTTGTGCCGGACCACGAGGGTGACCGCGTCGGCGGGCTGCTCCAGATAGCTCGTCAGGTCCTCCACCAGGGCGTCGTCGGCCTCGTCGAGGTCGTGGACCACGATGATGGTCCACCCGCCGAAGAGGCTCGGGCTCGCGTGGAGCAGCAGCTCACCTGCCTGGTAGCTGCTTGCGTGCACCTGGACGGTCTCGGCGTCCGGCTCACCGGCCCGCACCAGCTGCACGAGGGAGTCGACGGCGCGCTCGGCGAGCAGCTGTTCGGGCCCGGAGACCAGCGCCAGGGTGGGCACGGCCGACCCGCTGGGATCAGGGCTCACAGGTGCTCCTTCGGGTGGCGCGGGCTGTCCAGCCTGCCACGCGCCTCATGCCGGCAGCTCCAGGCCGAGCTGCCCCAGGCGCGCGGTGACCAGGTCGGGCGCCAGGTCGAGATGCTCGGCGAGCTGGACGAGGTCGATCCCCGACTGCACGCCGTCGCGCAGCTCATCGTCCTGCTCATCGGTCCAGGCGTGGCCACCGGTCACCGCGGTGCGCGGCGACCGGGCGACCGGCACGGGCTCACCCGTCGTCGGCAGCGGCGCGCCACCGATCCCGCGCGCCCCGGGGTGGGCGACGGGCAACGGGTCCGGCGCGGTCTCGTCGAGACGCCGCAGCGCACCGAGCACGAGGTCACGGTCCGAGGTCGGCCAGAAGGGCGGCAGCGAGCGCTGCAGGAAGCCGGCGTAGCGCGCCGACATCATCCGCGAGTCCAGGAAGGCGACGACGCCCCGGTCGTCGCCGCGCCGGATGAGCCGGCCCGCCCCCTGCGCCAGCCGCAGCGCGGCGTGCGTGGCGGACACGGCCATGAAGCCGTTGCCGCCCATCCGCCCGATGGCCTCGGTGCGGGCGGAGGTGAGCGGGTCGTCCGGCCGCGGGAAGGGGATCCGGTCGATGATGACCAGCTGGCACGCGGACCCGGGCACGTCGACGCCCTGCCACAGCGAGAGTGTGCCGAACAGGCAGGTCGTCGCGTCGGAGGCGAACTCACGCACCAGCGTCGGCATCTGGTCCTCCCCCTGGCAGCGCACCGTGATGCCGGTGTCGGCGAGCCGCGCCCGCATCTCCTCCGCCGCCGCCTCGGCAGCCCGCCGGGAGCTGAAGAGCCCGAGGGTCCGGCCCCCGGCTGCCCGCACCAGCTCCTCGATCTCGTCGAAGACGACCGTGCCCGCGCCGTCCCGGCCGGGAGGCGGGAGCTGCGCTGCGACATACGCGATCGCCTGCTGCGGGTAGTCGAACGGGCTGCCGACGTCGAGCCCCTCCCAGGCGGGGGACCCTGCGCCACGCAGTCCGAGGGTCCCCGCGACGGCGTCGAAGGTGCCGCCGAGCTCGAGGGTGGCCGAGGTGAGCACCACGGTGCGCTCGTCGAAGATCTTGTCGCGCACGAGCATCGCCACGCTCATGGGCGCCACCCGCAGCACGCTGCCGCGCCGCTGCTCGTGCGTGATCCAGACGACGTCGAGCTCGTCCTCCTTGAGCACCCGCTCGCTGGTGTCGAAGACGTCCTGCACGGCGGCGATAGCCACCTGGGTGCCGCCGTCGGGCTCGGCGCCCTTGTCCGGCTTGATCTCCGACAGCGTGGCGCGGGCGGCGTCACGGACCAGCTGCAAGGTGCTCACGAGGCGCTCGGGCAGCGAGGTGACCTTGCCCTCGGGCAGCGCCTCGAGCGTCTCGGTGAGCAGGTCGGTCGTCTCGGCCAGGCGCTGCGCCTCCTCGCCCTTGCCGGCTCGGCGGGCGGCGACCGACACGGTGCTCCCGGTCAGCTCATCGGTGATCGTCGAGGTCACCCGGTCGGTGAGCTCGTGTGCCTCGTCGATGACGAGCAGGTCGTGCTCGGGCAGCATGAAGCGGCCCTCGAAGGCGTCGATGGCCATGAAGCTGTGGTTGGTGACGATGACGTCCACCTCGGTCGCGGCCGCACGAGAGCGCTCGACGTAGCAGTCGCCGACGACCGGGCAGCGGCTGCCCAGGCACTCGTGCGACGTGACGGAGACCTGGCGCCAGGCCCGGTTGCTCACGCCCGGCACGAGCTCGTCCCGGTCGCCGGACTCGGTGATCTCGGCCCACGCGCGCAGCCGGGTGACCTCGTCGCCCAGCCGCGAGCGCTCCCGGTCGACCTGCCCCATCGCGAGCAGCGCGTCTTCGTCCTCGTCGGGGAAGCCGCCGACGAGCTTGTGCTCGCAGAGGTAGTTGGACCGCCCCTTGACCAGCGCGAACGTGGGGCGGCGGCCGAGCAGCGGCGCCAGCGCGTCGGCGATCCGCGGCAGGTCGCGGTCGACGATCTGCGCCTGCAGGGCCAGGGTGGCGGTGGCGATGACGGCCGGCTTGCCGGTGCGCACCGCGTGCGCGATCGCGGGCACGAGATAGGCGAGGGACTTGCCGGTGCCGGTGCCGGCCTGGACCAGCAGGTGCTCCTCCCGCTCCACCGCGCGCTCGACGGCCCGGGCCATCTGCGCCTGGCCGGGGCGGTCGACCCCGCCCACTCCCCCGACAGCGGCGGCCAGCAGGTCGTCGAGAGCGGCATCGGCGGGCATGGACCTCAGGGTATGCCGTGTCGCCCGCGTCCGCCGACGCCGTCCACAACCACCGACCAGCAGCCTCGCCTGCTCACTCCGAGAGCCCCGTGTGTCCGCTCCAGCAGCCTCGCCTGCTCGCTCCGGCAGCCTCGTCTGCTCAGGCAGAGCCCGACTGGATCCGGTCGCCGCCGGTGTAGACGTTGAGGCTCTCCCCCCGGTTGAAGCCGACCAGGGTCAGGCCGACCTGCTCGGCCAGCTCCACCGCCAGCGACGACGGGGCCGACACGGCCGAGAGCACCGGGATCCCTGCGAGCGCCGCCTTCTGCACGAGCTCGAAGGACGCTCGACCGGACACCTGCAGCACGGAGCCGTGCAGCGGCATACCCCGTTCCCGCAGCGCCCAGCCGACGACCTTGTCCACCGCGTTGTGCCGCCCGACGTCCTCGCGCAGGCACTCCAGCACCAGGCCCTCCCCGGTGTCGCCCGGCACGAAGAGCCCAGCCGCGTGGACGCCGCCGGTCCGGTCGAAGAGCGCCTGCGCAGCGCGCAACCGGTCGGGCAGCGCCAACACCTCTGCCAGCAGGTATGCCGTTCGGTCGGCCCGCAGGTCGTGCGCGCCGGACCGGCGCACCGCGTCGATCGAGGCGGTGCCGCACACCCCGCACGAGGACGAGGTGTAGACGTACCGCTGCAGCGAGGGGTCCGGCGGCGCGACGCCCTCGGCCAGCCGGACGTCGAGGACGTTGTAGTCGCGCATCCCGTCGGCGCCGATGCCGGAGCGGTAGTCGATCTGGGCGACGTCGGCCCAGGAGCTGACGATCCCTTCGCCGTGCAGGAAGCCGACCGCGAGGTCGAAGTCGTCGCCCGGAGTCCGCATGGTGACCGAGAAGGACCGGCCGTTCACCCGGATCTCCAGCGGCTCCTCCCCCGCGAGCACGTCGGCCCGTTCGCGCACCGACCCGTCGGCCCGGAGCCGGGTGACCCGCGCGCGCTGGGTGACTCTCGCCATACCGGGCACGCTATCCCGGCATCACCCCGATCTCGACCACGGCTTCTGCTGCCATGGCGCGCAAGGGCGTGGTCGAATTCCGCGGTCAGCCGCTCGCGCCGACCGCTAGGTTCGGACCCATGGACGACGGCAAGCAGACCCTGCACCGCTACCTGCAGGTCGGGCGGGACGCGGTGCTCTGGAAGGTCGAGGGGCTGAGCGAGCACGACGCGCGGCGCCCGCTGACCTCCACCGGCACCAGCATGCTCGGGATCGTCACCCACCTGGCCTGGGTCGATGTCGGCTACTTCGGCGCGTGCTTCGACCGCCCCTTCCCCGAGCCCGACTCCCGGGGTTGGGGCCTTATCTCATCGACATCCCCGTGGCCCCCAGGCCGATCGCGGACACCTGCAGACCCTGCCCCAGCGTTCGTGTGTGCATGGACCCCACGCTAGGAGGGGCGGAGCGCGGTCAGGAAGTCCCTGTCAGTGCCCCTCTGGCCCCCCTACCGGTTCGGTATGCCGTCCGGCGCGCAGATGAAGTGCGCCACCAGCGCGGTCCAGCCGGTCTGGTGCGACGCGCCCAGCCCGGTCCCGTCGTCGCCGTGGAAGTACTCGCTGAAGGTGGGGTGGACATCCCACAGCGGCCCCGACGGATGGTGCCTGGGCGTGCTCGGCCGCCGCCCGTCGGGCCCCGTGCGGAAGAGCGAGATCAGCCGCTCCTCGACCTCGTGCGCCACCTCGGGCATCCCCAGCAGCCGTCCCGAGCCGGTGGGATACTCCACCTGCACCCCGGCCCCGGCACCCCGGCCGTAGATCCGCAGCGCGTCCAGCAGCAGCGCGTTGACCGGCAGCCAGATCGGCCCCCGCCAGTTGGAGTTGCCGCCGAACATCCCCGAGTCGGACTCGCCGGGGATGTAGCGCAGCGACAGGTGGGCACCGTCGACGGTGACCTGCACGCCGTCCCGGTGCGCCGCCGAGAGCGACCGGATCCCGTGCGGTGCAAGGAACTCCCCCTCGTCGAGCAGCGGCCGCAGCAGCGCCTGCCACTGGTCGCGGGAGATGAGGGAGAGGGTGCGCAGGGCATACCCCTGGTGGTTGGTGTGGATGAGGGCGTCGGCGAGCTCGGGGCGCCGCTCGGTCCACCCCTGGAAGAAGTCGGTGAGGTCCGGCAGCTCGGTCGCCACCCAGTCCGGCACGATCGAGATGCCGGTGAGCGGGAGCAGCCCGACCATCGACCGCACTGGCATCCGGTGCGCGGTGCCGTCGTCAGCGACGAGCACGTCGTGGAAGAACTCGTCCTCGGCGTCCCACAGCGAGGTGTGGTGCGTCCCGAAGTCGTCCAGCGCCTCGGCGATCGCGAGGAAGTGGACGAGGAACTTGGTGGACACCTCGTCCCACGCGTCGTCCTCGCGCGCCAACTCGGCCGACATCCGCAGCATCTTGAGGCAGAACATCCCCATCCAGGCCGTGGCGTCGGCCTGCTCCAGCCGCTGCCCGCCCGGCAGCGCCTCGCTGCGGTCGAACAGCCCGACGTTGTCCATGCCGAGGAAGCCGCCCTCGAAGACGTTGGAGCCCTCGGAGTCCTTGCGGTTCACCCACCACGGGAAGTTGAGCAGCATCTTGAGCACGATCCGCTGCAGAAAGTCGCGGTCGCGCCCGCCGTCGATGCTGTAGACCTGCCACGCGGCCCAGGGGTGCACGGGCGGGTTCACGTCGGCAAAGTTCCACTCGTAGGCCGCCAGCTGACCGTTGGGGTGCATCACCCACTCGCGGCACATGAGCAGCAGCTGCCACTTGGCGAAGAACGGGTCGACGTGGGCGAGGGCGACGCAGTGGAAGGCGAGGTCCCAGGTGGCGAACCAGGGGTACTCCCACTCGTCGGGCATCGAGATGACCTCGGCGAGGTTGACGTGCCGCCAGCGGGTGTTGCGGCCCAACTGTCGGGTATGCCGCTGCGGTGGGGGCGGCGGTTGCGCCGGGTCTCCCTCGATCCAGCGCCGCAGGTCGTAGAGGTAGAGCTGCTTGCACCACTGCAGCCCCGCGAACGCTCTGCGCGCGATCAGGGTGTCTTCCTCGCTCGTGCCGGCGGGGATCACCGCGGCGTAGAACGCGTCGCACTCCCGGCGGCGAGCGGCGAGGACGTCCTCGAATCCCGCTGCGGGAGAAGGCTCCCCGTCCAGATCGGTCAGCCGCAGCCGGACCGTCACGCTCGCACCCGGCGCGACCTGCTCGAAAGCCCACCACAGGGCCGCCTTGGTGCCCTCCTGGTCCGGGTTGGCGGCGTCGGCCTGCCCGTGGACGACGGCCCGGTTGATCGCGTCCTTGGGGTAGGCCGTCGTCCCCTCCCGGACGGCGCCCTCGCCGTAGAGCGCGGCGACGTTGGTCTCGTTGTCGCAGAAGAGAAGTCGGGCCTGCGCACCCTCGGCGCCCGGGCCCGCCGACCCCGAGAGCCGCACCCGACCCAGCTCGTGGTGCTCGCCGACGATCGCGACGTCATACCCCTCGCGCGGGTCGCCGGCCCACAGCCGCGGACGACGTTCGTCGAGCCCCCAGCTCCACGTGTTGCGGAACCACAGCTGCGGGACCAGGTGCAGCGCAGCGGGATCCGGCCCGTGGTTGGTCGCCGTGATCTCGACGCACAGGTCGCTGGGGCTGGCCTTGGCGTGCGTGACCTGGACGTCGAAGAAGCGGTCCCCGTCGAGCACCCCGGTGTCCGCGAGCTCGTACTCCTCGTCCCCGACACCGCGCTCGCCGTTGACCCGCAGCAGCTCCTCGTAGGGGAAGGCCGCCTGGGGGTAGCGGTAGAGCCAGGAGGCGTACGAGTGCGTGGGGGTGCCCTCGAGGGCCCACCAGTACTCCTTCACGTCCTCTCCGTGGTTGCCCTGAGGGTTGGTCAGCCCGAAGAGCCGCTCCTTGAGCCGGTCGTCGCGACCGTTCCAGACCGCGAGCCCGAGGTTGAGGTAGCCGTCCAGGTCGCAGAGGCCGGCCAGACCGTCCTCGCCCCAGCGGTAGGCGCGCAGGTGGGCGTGGTCGAAGGGGAAGGAGGCCCAGGCGTTGCCGTCTGCGGAGTAGTCCTCCCGGACCGTCCCCCACTGTCGGGCGGAGACGTAGGGCCCCCAGTGGCGCCAGGCGGCGCGCGAGTCGTCGGAGTCGGCGAGGCGCTCGTGCTCTGCGGTGGTCACGGCGGTCAGGGTGTCACACCGCCGGTGCCCACCGCGTCGCCCTCCGGCAGGACGCCGTCGCTCGCGGCGTCTAGCGTAGCGGTATGCCGCACCGAGAGCTGTCCGACCAGCGCGTCGCCGTCGTGGGTGCCAGTGGCGCCCTCGGGTCGCGCATCGCCCGTCGCCTCGCCGAGCAGGGGGTGAGGCTGGTGCTCGTCGGGCGGGACGAGCAGCGGCTGCGTGACCTGGGCCTGGAGGCTCCGGTCGTCGTGGGCGACCTCGGTGACGCGACGACCGGCGACCGGCTCGCCGAGACCGCCCGCACCGAGTTCGGCGGGCTCGACGGCCTCATCAACGCGGCCGGGATCGCCGCGTTCGGGCCACTGAGCGAGACCCCGGACGAGGTGATCGAGGAGGTCTTCACGACCAACGTCGTCGGCCCCGCCTTCCTGCTGCGTCGGGTCCTGCCGCTGCTGACCGAGGCCGAGGGCTTCGTGGTCCAGCTGAGCGCCGTCCTCGCTGAGCGGCCGATGCCCGGCATGGGCGCCTACTCGGCGAGCAAGGCCGCCCTGACGGCGCTCGACGCCGCCCTGCGCACGGAGCTGCGCCGCGCCCGGGTGAGCGTCCTGGACGTCCGGCCGCCGCATACCGAGACCGGCCTCGCCGACCGCCCGGTCCACGGCGACGCCCCGCGCCTGCCGACCGGGCTGGACCCCGACGACGTCGCGGCCCGGATCGTGACCGCGATCGCCGACGGGGAGTCCGAGCTCGCGTCGGACTCCTTCGGCGACTGAGGCGCGGGTCGGCCCGAGGATGGCTCGGTGAGCGACCTGCAGTGCCCCGCCCGGATCGTGCTGCTCCGGCACGGCGAGGCGACCTACGAGGCCGAGGTCACGACCGGCTCGGGCGGCACGCTGACGCACCAGGGTCGTCAGCAGGCCCGGGCCGCGGCCGACCGACTGGCCCACGAGCGGGTCGCCCACGGCTACGCCTCCATGCTCGCCCGCGCCGTGCAGACGGCGGAAGTGATCGCCGCGCGGTTGGGCGTCGACGCGACCGCTCGTGAGGGGCTCCAGGAGTTCGACCCGGGGATTCACCGTGGGAGCCGGCACGACTCGGGCTGGGCCGGACCCACCATGCGGGCCTGGGCCAGGGGCGACCTGGACGCCTCGTGGGAGGGCGGCGAGAGCGCCCGGCAGATCGCCAGCCGGGTCGGTGCGGTGCTCGACGACCTCGCCGACCAGCACCGCGGCGAGACTGTCGTCGTGGTGAGCCACGGCGGGGCGCTGCTGGCCACCCTCGCGACCTGGGGCCGGCCCGACCTCGCCACCGACCTCGAGCCCTGCGCCGGGGTGATCCTGGAGCGCGACGGCGACGGCTGGCGGCATACCGGACCCGCCTGACCGCAGAATTCGACCACCGGTCCTCGCACCATGGCACGACAACCGGTGGTCGAATGTGTCGGTCAGACGGCGTAGGCACCCAGCTGGCCGTGCAGGTCGGGGTTGACCTTGGCCTCCAGCCGGGTGCCGGCGCCGGTGTGCTCCTCGCGCAGGATCTCCGCCTCGTCGTGCAGCCGCGCGACGAGATCACCCCGGTCGTAGGGCAGCAGCACGTCCACGAGGATCTCCGGCCGCGGGAGCGCGTCCTCGACCGTCTCCAGCAGTTCCTGGACGCCCTCGCCGGTCTTCGCCGAGCAGATGACGACGCGCGGGTAGGCCGCGCGCAGCCGGTCCAGCACCTCGGCGTCGGCGAGGTCGGCCTTGTTGACCGCGATGACCTCAGGCAGCTTCAGCGCCACGCCGTCGTCGATCTCCGCCAGCACCGCGTGCACCGCGTCCACCTGTCCCTCGGGATCGGGGTGCGACCCGTCGACGACGTGGAGCAGCACGTCGGCCTCGGCCGCCTCCTCGAGCGTGGAGCGGAAGGCCTCGACCAGCTGGTGCGGGAGCCGCTTCACGAAGCCGACCGTGTCGGAGAGGGTATAGGTGCGCCCCTCCTCGCTCTCGGTGCGCCGCACCGTCGGGTCGAGGGTGGCGAAGAGCTGGTTCTGCACGAGCACGCCGGCGCCGGTCAGCCGGTTGAGCAGCGAGGACTTGCCGGCATTGGTGTAGCCGACGATCGCCACGCTCGGCACCCGCTGGTCCCGGCGGGACGAGCGCTTGGTGTCGCGCATGGTCTTCATGCCGGCGATCTCGCGACGCAGCCGGGCGATGCGGGTGTTGATCCGCCGGCGGTCCAGCTCGATCTTGGTCTCACCGGGGCCGCGCGAGCCGATGCCCTCACCGCCGGCAACCCGGCCACCGGCCTGGCGAGACATCGACTCGCCCCAGCCGCGCAGCCGTGGCAGGAGGTACTGCAGCTGGGCCAGCTCGACCTGGGCGCGACCCTCCTTGCTCTTGGCGTGCTGGGCGAAGATGTCAAGGATGAGCGCGGTCCGGTCGATGACCTTGACCTTGACGATGTCCTCCAGGGCGCGACGCTGCGACGGGCCCAGCTCGTTGTCGCAGACAACGGTGTCGGCGCCCTCCGCGGCCACGATCTCGCGCAGCTCGGCGGCCTTGCCCGACCCCAGGTAGGTCGCCGGGTCCGGCTTCTGGCGGCGCTGGATCACGCCGTCGAGCACCGTGGATCCAGCGGTCTCGGCGAGCGCGGCCAGCTCGCGCAGGGAGTTCTCGGCGTCCTCGAGCGTCGTCTGGCCGTTGTCCTCCCAGACCGAGGCGAGCACGACGCGCTCCAGCCGCAGCTGGCGGTACTCGACCTCGGTGACGTCCTCGAGCTCGGTGGACAGACCCGCCACGCGGCGCAGCGCCGCGCGCTCCTCGCGGTCCAGCTGGTCGCCGTCGCGCGTGCGCTCGGGTGCCCCCTCGCGGGCGTCCTGGTCGCCCTCGCCCCAGGAGCCCCAGTCGGACTCGCGCAGGTCGATGGCGTCGTCGTCGATGAGCGACGCGGCGCGGCGGTCGAGCACGCGCCCGCCGTCGGTGCCGGTCGGGTCCGGGGTGTGTGAGCGTGGTGCAGCCATGGTCTCCTTCGGGTTCGGCACGAGGTATGCCGTGCGCTGGCTCTCGCCAGCCTCTCACCACCTCAACGCCTGGGGCCACCGGTTTCATGCCCGGCGGACGCCGCCGGGAGGAGATCCAGGTGCGAGACTAAAGGCGATGAGCGAGCACCCCCCGGCCCCCGACCCGACGCCACCGGCCGATCACTACTTCTCGGCCCAGCCGGCGTCGGCGGACACGCTGCGGCCGATGAGCGTGCGCCTCGCCGGCCGGTCGGTCGAGGTCACGACGGCGGCCGGGATCTTCTCCCCCGACGGCATCGACAAGGGCACGAGGATCCTGCTGCAGCAGACGCCTCCCCCGCCGCCGCGCGGCACCTTCCTGGATCTCGGGTGCGGCTGGGGCCCGCTGGCGCTCACCCAGGCCCTGGAGTCCCCGGCGGCCACGGTCTATGCCGTCGACGCCAACGAGCGCGCCCTCGACCTCACCCGCCGCAACGCCGAGCAGCTCGGCTGCACCGGTGTCCGGGTCAGCCGCCCCGACGACGTCCCCGCCGACACGCGCTTCGACCTCATCTGGTCCAACCCCCCGATCCGGGTCGGCAAGGCCGCGCTGCACGAGCTCCTGCTGACGTGGCTGCCACGCCTCGCGGACCATGGTGAGGCGGCGGCATACCTCGTCGCGTCCAAGAACCTCGGCGCCGACTCGTTGCAGCGCTGGCTCGGGGAGACCCTGCCCGGGCACATGGGGCCGGTCCGGGTGACCCGCGAGGCCAGCAGCAAGGGCTTCCGGGTGCTGCGGATCACCCGCGCCTGATCAGGCCCGCGGAGGCCGCGCCAGGAACGGGAAGATGAGCACCGTGAGCGCGCCGGCGGCGACGAGGACGCCGGCGATGTCCTCGGGCATGAGCTCGCGCGAGACCCCCAGCTCGGTGACGGCGACGATGATCGGCAGCCCGGTCGCGGCATAGAGCGCGAGCCGGCGCCGGTCGCCGGGGTCGGTGAGCCCGGACCCGGTGCGGGAGACGCGTTCGCGCAGCCACACCACCCCACCGCGCAGGACCAGGATCATGACGATGAACGACAGCAGCAGGACCGGAGCCTGCGCCACCGAGGCCACGTCGACGTTCATGCCCGAGGTGACGAAGAAGACCGGGATGAAGAACCCGTAGGCGGTGGCCTCCAGCCGTTCCTCGAGCGCGTGGAAGCCCTCCGGGCGCACCGCCCGCAGGATGAATCCCGCGGCGAAGGCACCGAGCACCACGTCGAGCTCGAAGACGCTCGCCGCGGCCATGAGCGTCAGCAGCAGCCAGAAGATGACCCGCATCGCGGTCTGCGCGGTCGTGTCGACGCCCTCGACCAGTGCCGCCCGGATGCCGGGGACCCGCATGACGAGTCGTCGCGGCACCACCGCGACGGCGACGGCGAGCGCGAAGAAGGCGAGCAGCACGCCCGCCGACACCCAGGTGCTGCGGGTGGAGAGCAGCAAGGCCATGGCCATGATCGGCATGAGCTCCCCCACGGCCCCGTGGGTGAGCACGGCCGTGCCCAGCGGCGTCTCCAGCTGGCCCCGCTCCTTGAGGATCGGCAGCAGCGCTCCCAGCGCGGTCGAGGTCACCGCGATGGCGAGCACCGCCGCCGCAGAGAAGGTGGCGTCCGGGATGAACGCCCACGCCACCGCGAGCGCGAGCCCCAGGCAGAGCAGCCAGGTGAGGATCGCCTGGCGGCCCTGGCGGGCACGCAGCGTCGCCGGGTCGATCTCGGTGCCGGCGAGCAGGAAGAGCAGGCCCAGCCCGAGCTCGCGGACCAGCTCGACCCCGGCGCCGACCTCGGCGACCGCGAGCACGCTGGGGCCGATGAGGCACCCCAGGACGAGCAGCACGACGACGTCCGGTACCAGACCTCGGGTGGCCCGCACGACCACGGGCGAGACGACGAGCGCGCTCGCGATCCAGAAGAGCCAGAGCAGAGCTGCGTCCAGCTCCTCGGAGGAGGCGGCGCGGATCAGCGAGGCGAGGTCCACGCCCCCAGTCTCACCCGCGCGCGTCCGCGCCGTCGCCACGTGGGCCGGCGGCCACGGCCGCCAGCGCCTGCTCCAGCAGGTCGGGCGCGTCGTGCTCGAGCCACCGGATGCGCGGGTCAGGCCCGAACCACGACTGCTGCCTGCGGGCCAGGCGCCGCGTCGCCGCGGCCGTGTCCTCCACCGCTTCGCGCTCGCTCAGCTCGCCGTCCAGCTGGCGCAGCGCCTGCGCATACCCCACGGCGCGGGAGGCGGTGCGCCCCTCGCGCATCCCGAGCGCCTCCAGCCCTCGCACCTCGTCGAGCAGTCCCTGCTCCCACATCCGCGCCGCGCGCCGGTCGATCCTGGCGTCCAGGACCTCCCGGTCGGCGCGCAGCCCCAGCAGCACCGTCGGCTCGACCAGGTCGCGGGTGGGCAGGGTCGCGCTGAACGGGCGACCGGTCAACTCGATCACCTCCAGGGCGCGCACCACGCGGCGCCCGTTGCGCCGCTCGATGCGGTCAGCCGCCACAGGATCGCGCTCGCGCAGCAGGTCGTGCAGCGCCTCGGCACCCACCCGTCCCAGCTCCACCTCCCAGCGGTCCCGCACGGCCGGGTCGGTCGGCGGGATCTCGAGCCGGTCCAGCAGCGCCCGGACGTAGAGCCCGGAGCCGCCCACCACCACCGGCACCCTCCCGCGCGTCCGGATCGCGGCGAGGTCGGCGCGCGCTGCCTGCTGGTATGCCGCCACGCTCGCCTCGTCGCGCACGTCCAGGACATCCAGCTGATGGTGCGGGATCCCTTGTCGCGCAGCGGGACTGAGCTTGGCGGTTCCGATGTCCATACCCCGGTAGAACTGGGAGGCGTCGGCCCCCACCACCTCTCCCGCGAGCGCCTGGGCGAGGCGGACACCCAGCTCGGACTTGCCGGTCGCCGTCGGGCCGACCACCGCGACGACGGGGGCTTCCGGTGGCGTGGGATCAGGCACCCGGGCAGTGTGGCACGCACGAGCCGGGCCCGGGGTCAGCGCTCGCGCGACCCTGACCCACTAGCGTGGTCTCCATGACCACACAGCAGCCCGGAGACCAGAGTGCCCCCCGCCCGAAGCAGGGCGGCCTCATGGCGCTCTTCGACTTCAACTTCGACACCTTCGTCACGCCGAGCATCGTCAAGATCGTCTACGTCATCGCGACCGTGCTCGTGGGCCTGATGACCATCGGCATCGCGATCTCGGGACTCACGACCATGTTTGAGGGCGGCGGGGCGGCCCTGCTCGGCCTCCTGCTCATCATCGCCTCCCCGATCATCGGCCTGGTCTACCTCGCCTTCGTCCGCATGAGCCTGGAGCTCTACTACGCCGTCATCCGGCTCTCCGAGGACGTCCACGGACGCGGACGGCTCTGACGCCTCGCTGAGCGGCCTGCACCGAGCCGGCCGACCGGCATACCCTCAGGTCCATGGCGCGCCCACCGATCGAGGTCCACATCATCGCCGACTCGACCGGCGACACCGCCGCGCGCGTGGCCCGGGCGGCCGCAGCGCAGTATGCCGACCACGACGTCCGCATCATGCGGCACCCACGGCAGTCCAGCCTGGAGGGCCTGGACGACTCGTTCTCCCGCATGCACCCGGACCGAGTGCGTACCGTCGTCTTCTCGACCGTCGTCGACGAGGAGCTGCGGCAGCGGGTGGACCAGCTGTGCACCGAGCGTGGCCTGGCGCACGCCGACCTGCTCGAGCCGGCGGTGACGGCGCTCAGCGCGGTCACCGGGCAGGCCCCGGAGCGGGTGGTGCGCCCCGTGGGGGTGGGGGACGACTACTTCAAGCGGGTCTCCGCGATGGAGTTCGCCATCGCCAACGACGACGGCAACCTGTCCAACCACCTGCGGGAGGCCGACATCGTCCTCATCGGGGTGAGCCGCACCGGGAAGACGCCGCTGTCGATGTACCTCGGCTATCTGGGCTACAAGACCGCCAACGTCCCGCTCGTCCCGGGGATCGACCCGCCGCCGGAGCTGCGGGAGGTGCACCGGTGGAAGATCGTCGGTCTGACCCTCGACCCGGAGCGGCTGCAGCAGATCCGCGGACGTCGGGTGCGCGCGATGGGCAGCGCGGGGGTGCACCGCGACGGCTACACCGAGCTGGTGCGGATCTTCGACGAGCTCGACGAGGTCTCGCGCATCCAGCGCAGCCTCGGATGCCCCGTCATCGACACGACCGACCTGGCCCTGGAGGAGGCCGCGGGGCGGGTCATCGAGCTGGTCCAGAAGCGGTGGGAGGCGGCGCAGGGCAGGTGACCGGGCAGCGGTAGGCTCGAGGCACCATCACCGTGCGGGGCAGCGGCGCCCCGCGAACCACGCGAGGAGCGCAGTCACGATGTCTGTGGAGTCCGCCCGTTATCTGTACGACATGGCCGAGGGCGACGCCTCGATGCGCCCACAGTTGGGGGGCAAAGGGGCGAACCTCGCCGAGATGAAGCGCCTCGGGATCCCCGTCCCGGACGGCTTCACCGTGAGCACCGCGGCCTGCATCGCGACCATGGAGGCGGGCGGTGAGTGGCCCTCGTCGCTGTGGGACGACATCCTGGCCTCGCTGCAGCGGTTGGAGGAGCGCACCGGCCGCACCCTGGGTGGCGACGCCGAGGGGAAGAACCCCCTGCTGCTGTCCGTGCGCTCCGGAGCCGTGGTCTCCATGCCCGGCATGATGGACACCATCCTCAACCTCGGAGTCGGCGACGACACGGTCGACGCCCTGGGCGCCGAGTCCGACAACCCTCGCTTCGCCTGGGACTCCTACCGGCGCTTCCTGCAGATGTACGGCGAGGTGGTCGAGGGCGTCGCACCCCACGCCTACGAGGACGAGCTCACCGCGCTCAAGGCCCGCCGCGGCGTGGAGCAGGACACGGACCTGACCACCGAGGACCTGCAGGAGCTGGTGCGCACCTTCAAGGACGTCTCCCGCCGCGAGCTCGGCCGCGACCTGCCCACCGATCCGCGGGAGCAGCTCAAGCGGGCCGTCGGCGCGGTCTTCGACTCCTGGGACACCCCCCGCGCCCGCGTCTACCGCCGCGCCAACGACATCTCCGACGACCTCGGGACGGCCGTCAACGTGATGCAGATGGTCTTCGGCAACCGCGGCGACACCTCCGCGACCGGCGTGTGCTTCACCCGCAACCCCTCGACCGGCGCCAAGGAGCTCTACGGCGAGTTCCTCGTCAACGCCCAGGGTGAGGACGTCGTCGCCGGCATCCGGACCCCGAAGACGCTCGGCGAGATGGAGGAGGTCCTGCCCGACGCCTACCGTCAGCTGCTGCAGACCATGGCGGACCTCGAGGCCCACTACAAGGACATGCAGGACATCGAGTTCACCGTCGAGGACGGCACGCTCTACCTGCTCCAGACCCGGGACGGCAAGCGCACCGCAGCCGCCGCGCTCAGGGTCGCCCGCGACATGGTCGAGGAGGGTGTCCTCTCCCGCGAGGAGGCGCTGCAGCGCGTCGCCCCGGGCCAGCTGGACCAGTTGCTGCACCCCGCGATCGACCCCGACCACGGCAAGACGCCGGTCGCCAAGGGCCTGCCCGCCTCCCCCGGCGCCGCCGTGGGCGAGGTGGTCTTCGACGCCGACACCGCCGCCGATAATGGAGGGGCCGGCGAGCCGGTGGTCCTCGTGCGCTACGAGACGACGCCGGACGACATCCACGGCGTCATCGTCGCCCAGGGGGTGCTCACCGCCCATGGAGGTATGACGTCACACGCGGCGGTCGTCGCGCGCGGCATGGGCAAGCCGTGCGTCGCGGGAGCGAGCGGCATCCGCATCAACACGGCCGAGCGGACCCTCACCGTCGGCGACACCGTCTTCTCCGAGGGTGACCAGATCACCCTCGACGGCTCCACCGGTGAGGTCTACGCCGGCGCGCTGGATCTGGTCCCGCCGCAGATCAACGAGGACTTCCAGGCGATCGTCGACTGGGCCGACGACGTGCGCCGCCTGGGGGTGCGCGCCAACGCCGACACCGGCGACGACGCCGCCAAGGCGCGCGAGCTGGGCGCCGAGGGCATCGGGTTGTGC
Organism: Serinicoccus sp. JS2-9; assembly: GCF_059025165.1. Classification (NCBI taxonomy): domain Bacteria; kingdom Bacillati; phylum Actinomycetota; class Actinomycetes; order Micrococcales; family Ornithinimicrobiaceae; genus Serinicoccus; species Serinicoccus sp. JS2-9. The sequence continues at coordinate 1,936,563 of NZ_CM180091.1, read as the reverse complement.
CGGACCGAGCACATGTTCATGGCGCCCGACCGGCTCCCCGCCGTGCGCCAGATGATCCTTGCCGAGACCGAGGAGGACCGCGCCGCCGCGTTGGAGCAGATCCTGCCGATGCAGCAGCAGGACTTCGAAGGCATCTTTGCCGCGATGAAGGGCCTGCCGGTCACGGTGCGCCTGCTCGACCCCCCGCTGCACGAGTTCCTCCCCGACCTGGTGGAGCAGTCGTTGCTGGTGCAGCGGCTGGAGCTGACCGGCGGCGACGCCGAGGAGCTCTCGTCCGCCCGTGCGCTGCTCAGCCAGGTCAAGCGGCTGCACGAGCAGAACCCCATGCTCGGCACCCGCGGCTGCCGCCTGGCGATGCTCTACCCCGAGATCCCGGAGATGCAGACCCGGGCCATCATCAGGGCGGCGCTGGCCGTGCGCGAGCGCGAGGGTGAGACGTCGGGCGTGGAGATCATGATCCCGCTGGTGGCCTACGCCTCCGAGCTCAAGGCGCAGCGCGAGGTCGTCGAGCGGACCGTCGCCGGGGAGCTGGAGTCTGCCGGTGAGCGTCTGGACGTCACCGTCGGCACCATGATCGAGCTCCCCCGGGCGGCGATCGTGGCCGACCAGATCGCCGAGCACGCCGACTTCTTCTCCTTCGGCACCAACGACCTCACCCAGACGGGGGTGGGGATCTCGCGGGACGACGCCGAGGGCGGCTTCCTGTCGGCCTACGTCGCCGACGAGGTCATCCCCAGCAATCCGTTCGAGTCGATCGACCGCGACGGCGTCGGGGGGCTGGTCGGCATCGGAGCCGAGCGCGGTCGCAGCACCAAGCCTGACCTCAAGCTGGGTGTCTGCGGCGAGCACGGCGGTGATCCCGCCTCGATCGCGCTCTTCGAGGAGCTGGGCCTGACCTACGTCTCCTGCTCCCCCTACCGCGTCCCCATCGCGCGCTTCGCCGCCGCCCGGGCCGTCCTGGCCCGGCGCGACGCCGCCGCCGAAGGTGGTGCCTCCTCCTGACCGGCAGCCTGGTCTGCACGCTCCGGCAGCCTGGTCTGCACGCCTCCTTGAGGAGCGAGCGCACCCATGACTGACCGGCTGGGCGAGCTCGGCGAGCTGGGTGGCTTCTTCGCCCTGGCCGATCCCGGGGGCACCGACGCGGTCCCCTGGGCCGAGATGCTGTCCGAGGAGCCGCTCAGCCTGCGGCTGGCACAGGTGCGCGCGGCGCTGGCCTCGAGCACCGGACAGGCCACAGACGCCGTCGACCCCAAGGTCGCCATGTCGGCACTGCAGATCGGGCTCGCCTCGCGGCTGTGGTCGGTCGGCGTCGCCAGCGCGATGTTCCACTCCTGGGTGCCGGACCTGGGGTCGGCGAACCTGCTCGGCTCACCGGTCCACCGCGGCACCGTGCCGTTGGCTCTGGCAGACGGGGAGCGCGGGTATGCCGTCCCCGACGTCTCGGGTGCCGCCGCCCGGCTGGTGGAGGTCGTCGTCCGCGGCAGCCTCGCCGATCTCGACGCCGCCTGTGCGCGGGTCGGCCGGGTCTCGCCGCAGGTGCTGCGCAGCAACTCTGCGTCGAGCCTGGTCGGGGCGGCGAGGGTGCTCGCGCGCGCCCGTCCGCGGTCAGGCCCGGCGGCCTGGGAGCTCGCCCGCACCCTCCTGGAGGACCCGGCCCTGCGCACCGGCGGCCGCCGTCGGGCGCGCGCCGAGCTGCCGGACGGGGTCGGGGGCGCCATGGAAGAGCCGCGCGAGGCCTTCATGCGGATCGGCTGCTGCCTGTTCGACCGCATACCCGGACACGGGCTGTGCCCGGACTGCGTGCGGGCCGAGAGACAGCCGCACCTGGTCACTCCGGGACACTGAGAGCAACCATGCGCGACGCCCGGTGGGTCACGTAGCAACCATTCGCGACGCCCGGTGGCGCTGGTCAGCGGGGGCGGACCTGGCCGGAGCGGGTCTGCTCGTCGTAGGCGTAGACCTGCTCACCGTCGATCCAGGTGCGCAGCACGCGCGACTGGACATCGAGCGGGTCGCCGGACCACAGCGCCAGGTCGGCGTCCTTGCCCACGGTGAGCGACCCCACCCGGTCCTCCAGCCCGAGCACGCGCGCCGGGTGGAGCGTCACCGCCCGCAGCGCGGCGTCCCGGTCCATGCCCTCGCGCACGGCGAGTGCGGCCTGGGTGATGAGGAACTCGATGGGCACGACCGGATGGTCGGTGATGATCGACACCTCGACGCCCGCCCGGTCCAGGATGCCCGGCGCCTTGGGGCTGCGGTGCCGCACCTCCACCTTGGAGCGGCTCACGATCATGGGGCCGTAGAGGACCGGGATCTGCTTCTCCGCCACCAGGTCGGCGACGAGGTAGGACTCGGTGCCGTGGTCGAGCACGAGCCGGTAGCCGAACTCGTCGGCCAGCCGGATGGCCGTGGCGATGTCGTCGGCCCGGTGGCAGTGCTGCCGCCACGGGATCTCCCGGTCCAGCACGCGAGCCAGGGCCTCGCTCACGAGGTCGACCTCGACCGGGTCCTCACCCGCGGCGGCGACCTTGCTCTGGTAGGACCGGGCGGCGGCGAAGGCCTTCCGGATCACCAGCGCCACACCCAGGCGGGTCGCCGGGGTCTTCTTCTGCTCGCCGTAGACCCGCTTCGGGTTCTCACCGAGCGCCGCCTTGATGCCGGAGGGGTTGCGCAGCACCATCTCGTCCACGACGCCTCCGTAGGTCTTGAGGGCGACCGCCTGACCGCCGATGGGGTTCGCCGACCCGGGGTTGACGTTGACGGTCGTGATGCCCGCGCCGATCGCGTCGTCGAACCCCTGCTCCCGCGGGTTGATCGCGTCGACCGCCCGCGCCGCAGCCATGACCGGGTCGGTCGTCTCGTTGCCGTCCAGGCCGGCCCAGCCCTCGCCCTCCTCCCAGACGCCGAGGTGGACGTGCGCGTCGACGAGGCCCGGCAGCACCCAGCGGCCGGCGCCGTCGACGACCTCGACGTCGTCCGGCACCTCGACCTCGGCGCGCACCCCCACGGCGGCGATGCGGCCCTCACGCACCAGCACGACGCCGTCGTCGACCGGGTCACCGTCGATCGGGACGACGCGGGCACCGACGACGGCGAACGACGAGGACGGGGTGGGACGCGGCATACCGACTCCTGTGTGTGGGGAGGGTGGGGATCTGGGCTGGACGGACCCGACCACCCTACGCATCACGTCGCGTCACTGTGACTGATGCCTCACCCACTTAGGCGAAGTCCGGCGAGGGACACCCTTGTGCTACGGCGTGTCGCGATGGGAGGATGGGAACACTGCGCTTGGCCGTGGCGTTGGCACAGGCAGTAGACGACGGTGCCGACCTCCCTGTCGGGGCATCTTTCGCAGCAGACGAAGACAACGAGGCTCGTCGCACGACGTGACTTCAGCGTAGCCGTCGGCGGACGAGAACCGAACATCGCCCCCCCGGGGCCGAGACCAAGGAGCAACATCTGATGGACTGGCGCAACCGCGCGGCGTGCCTGGAGGAAGACCCCGAGCTCTTCTTCCCGATCGGCAACACCGGTCCGGCGCTGCAGCAGATCGAGGAGGCCAAGGCCGTCTGCCGCACCTGCCCGGTCATCGACACCTGCCTCAAGTGGGCGCTCGAGACCGGCCAGGACGCCGGCGTCTGGGGCGGCCTCTCCGAGGACGAGCGCCGCGCCCTCAAGCGACGCAAGGCCCGCGCCCGACGCGCGAGCTGACCCCTCCGGCGCCTAGCCGGAACCCGACCCCCGCAGCCGCACGGTGAACCGCACGACGGTCCCGTGCGGCTGCGTCGTCTCCCAGCCGATGCGTCCCCGCAGGTCGGTGATGAGCGCCTCGACGATCTGCGTCCCGAGGCCGGCGCGCCCGGTCTGGGACGGCGAGTAGCCGCGACCGTTGTCGGCCACGGTGACCTGCAGCTGCTCCTGGCCGTGCTGCCGGTCGCGCCGTGCCGTCACGACCAGCCGGGCCGGCTCCTCGGCGGCCTCCCCCTCCTCGAAACCGTGCTCGACGGCGTTGTGCACCAGCTCAGCGAGGATCATCGCCAGGTGCGTGGCGTCCTCGGGGCGCAGCCACCCGAAGGTCCCCTCCAGCGTCGTCCCGACGACGACCTGGGTCGAGGCGACCTCGACCGTCGCCCGCAGGATGCTGCGCGCCACGTCGTCGAAGTCGACCCGCTCGGAGAAGCCCTGGCTCAAGGTGTCGTGCACCAGCGCCACGGTGGCGAGGCGGCGCCCGGCCTCGGCGAGCGCCTCCTGCGCCTTCGGGTCGTCCAGCCGGCGCGACTGCAGTCGGAGCAGGGCGGCCACGGTCTGGAGGTTGTTCTTGACCCGGTGGTGGATCTCCCGGATCGTCGCTTCCTTGCTCAGCAGCTCGCGCTCCCGGCGACGGATCTCACTGACGTCGCGCAGCAGCAGCAGCGCCCCGACGCGGGCTCCGGCCCGGGTCAGCGGCACCGAGCGCAGGGTGAGGTTGATGACACCCGTCTCGATCTCGGTGCCCCAGGGAGCGCGCCCGGTGAGGACGAGCGGCACCGTCTCGTCGACACTGGTGCCGTCGACCAGCCGGTCGGTGACGATCTCGGAGAGGTCGGCACCGTTGACGTGGTCGGTGTGTCCGAGCCGCCGCAGCGCGGACACCGCGTTGGGGCTGGCGTAGTCGATGATCCCGTCCGCCGTGAGCCGCACCACGCCGTCCCCGACCCGTGGCGTCCCGCGACCGACGCCCGTGGCCACGTGGTCCATGGGGAAGGCGCCCTCGGCGATCATGCCGAACAGCTGCTGGCTGATCTGGAGGTAGTTGACCTCCAGTCCCCCCTGCTGGCGCATGTTCTGCAGATCGGTATGCCGCACCAGCACCGCGATCGGGCGGCCGGTCCGCACGACCGGGACGTACTGCTCGCGGACGAACCCCACCTCCTCCGGCGTCACGGCGCGCCCGGTCCGCATCACCTCGGTGAGCCAGCGCTCGCGCTCCGGGCTGGGGGTCTGCCCGATGACGTCGTCGTGGTAGAAGTTCGGCCCGGTCGAGGGTCGCGCGTGCGCCGCGAGGAACCACGACGACACGTGCGGGTCGACGTCGTCGTCGCGCTGCACCGGCAGCCAGAGCGTGAGGTCGGCGAAGGACAGGTCGGCCAGCATCTGCCAGTCGCCGACCAGACGGTGCACCCAGTCCACGTCCGCACCGGACATCGACGAGCGCGACAAGGTCTCCCGCAGAAAAGCCACGCGGACGATTGTCGCAGGGCTCAGTCTGCGGAGCCCTGCCGCACCAGTCCGCGGAGGGTCCGCAGGGCGACCGACAGGGGCGCGAGCCCCGGCTGCTTCATCTCGCTGACGGTCCGCAGCACCTGGCTGGTGCGGACCAGCGCCTCCCTGTTCTCGGTCATCCAGTCGAGGACGCGGCCCAGGGACTCCTCGGCATCGACGTCCTCGGTGCTGTCGGAGGAGTCCGTCCGGTCCACGACCGTGCGGGTGAGGCCGCGCATGACGCCGTAGAGGTCGTCGCGCAGCGCGCCCCGCGCCAGCGAGGACCACCGGTCCTCGCGGGGCAGGTGCGAGACGTGGGTGAGCAGGTCGTCGATCTTGAAGGCCTCCGAGACACCGAAGTAGACCTGCGCGACCTCGGTGACCTCGCGCTCCAGCTCCCGCGCGAGCTCGACGACGTCGAGCAGGGAGTAGCTGTCCAGCAGCGAGGCATACGCCTGCGCCAGCTCGTCCGGTATGCCCCGCTCGGTCGCCCAGGCGACACGCTCGGCCCAGCGCTCGCGCTCCTCGCCCTGCATCAGCGTGCCGAGCTGCGGCACCAGCTCCTGCACCGGCTCCGCGAAGCGCTCGATCTCCTCGTCCATGCCGGTGGACAGCGACCGGTTGGAGAGGAACCACCGGGACGCGCGGTCGAGCAGGCGCCGCACCTCGAGGTAGAGCTCGGTCTGGACATCGGTCGGCACCTGGTTGTCGAGCGCCTCGACCGCGGCGGTGAACTCCCCGAGCCCGAAGACCGAGCGCACCACGTGGAAGGCGCGGGCGATCTGCGCCGGCGTCGCGCCCGTCTCCTCCTCGGCGCGGAAGGCGAAGGACACCCCGCCCCGGTTGACCATGGCGTTGGCGATCTCGTTGACGACGATCTGGCGCCGCAGCGGGTGCTCGAGGATCTGCTCGCGCGCCCGCTCGCGCAGCGGCTCGGGGAAATAGGTGATCAGCGAGTCGAGCAGGGCCGGGTCGTCCGGCAGCTCGGTCTCGATGAGCTCGGCCTTGAGGCCGAGCTTGGCGTAGGCGACGAGGACCGAGAACTCGGGGCTGGTCAGCCCGGTGCCCTCCTCGTCCCGGCGGGCCCACTCGGACTCGTCGGGCAGGAACTCCAGCTCGGGGTCCAGCCCGGCGTGCTCGCCGAGGTACCGGATGAGGCGCTGGTGCACGGTCGCCATGACGCCGCGCTGGTGGCGGCCGTTGCCGATGAGGACGTTCTGGTCGTAGTTGTGCCGCAGCACCTTTTGCGCGACCTCCTCGGTCATCGAGGCCAGCAGCTCGTCGCGGTCCTCCAGCGAGAGCTCCTCGTCCTGGACCAGCGGGGTGAGGGCGATCTTGATGTTGACCTCGTGGTCGGAGGTGTCCACTCCGGCCGAGTTGTCGATCGCGTCGGTGTTGACGTGCACGCCGTGCCGGGCCGCCTCGATCCGCCCACGCTGGGAGAGCCCCAGGTTGCCGCCCTCACCGACGACCCGGACGCGCAGGTCGGCACCGTCGACCCGGATGGGGTCGTTGGCGCGGTCCCCGATCTGCAGGTCCGTCTCGGTGGAGGCCTTGACGTAGGTCCCGATGCCGCCGTTCCAGAGCAGGTCGACCGGCGCCAGCAGGATGGCCCGGAGCAGCTGGTGCGGGGTCATCGACTCGACGTCGTCGTCGAGGCCGAGCCGCTCGCGCACCTGCGGGGTGATCGGGATCGACTTCTGGCTCCGCGGGTAGACCCCGCCGCCCTCGCTGATGAGCGAGGTGTCGTAGTCCGCCCAGCTGGACCGGGGCAGCTCGAAGAGCCGCTGCCGCTCGGCATACGACGTCGCGGCGTCGGGGTCGGGGTCGAGGAAGATGTGCCGGTGGTCGAAGGCACCCACCAGCCGGATGTGCTCGGAGAGCAGCATGCCGTTGCCGAAGACGTCGCCGCTCATGTCACCGACGCCGACGACGGTGAACTCCTCGCTCTGGGTGTCTAGCCCGAGCTCGCGGAAGTGCCGCTTCACCGACTCCCAGGCGCCGCGGGCCGTGATGCCCATGCCCTTGTGGTCGTAGCCGGCCGAGCCGCCCGAGGCGAAGGCGTCGTCCAGCCAGAAGCCGTAGTCGCGGGCCACAGCGTTGGCGATGTCGGAGAAGGTCGCCGTGCCCTTGTCGGCGGCGACGACCAGGTAGGGGTCGTCCTCGTCGTGGCGCACCACCCGCTCCGGCGGGACGATCTCCCCGCCCACCCGGTTGTCGGTCACGTCCAGCATGCCGCTGATGAAGGTGCGGTAGGCGGCGGTGCCCTCCTCCACCCAGGCCTCACGGTCCTGCGCCGGGTCGGGCAGCTGCTTGGGGAAGAAGGCCCCCTTCGACCCGGTGGGGACGATGACGGCGTTCTTGACCATCTGCGCCTTGACCAGGCCCAGCACCTCGGTGCGGAAGTCCTCGCGCCGGTCGCTCCAGCGCAGCCCGCCGCGGGCGACCGAGCCGAAGCGCAGGTGGCTCCCCTCCACGCGCGGGGCGTAGACCCAGATCTCGAAGGCGGGTCGCGGCTCCGGGAGCAGCTCGAGCTTGCGCGGCAGCAGCTTGAGGCTGACCCACGCCTTGGGCTCGCCGTCCTCGTCCCGCTGGTAGAAGTTGGTGCGCAGCGTCGCCTGCACCACCTCGCCCAGGCCGCGCAGGATGCGGTCCTGGTCCAGGCTCGCCACCTCGTCGAGGGAGCGCGCCAGGTCGTCGGCGACGTCGGCCTCCTGCGCGGCACGGGCCTCCTCGTCGTCGCCCGACTCCTCGTCCGGGTCGAAGCGCGCCTGGAAGAGCTCGATGAGCTGCCAGGCGATGCCCGGGTTGGCGACCAGCGCCTCCTCGAGGTAGTCGAGGCTGAAGGTCCCCACCTGGCGCAGGTAGCGCACCAGCGTCCGGAGGATGACCACGCGGCGCCAGTCGAGGCCCGCGGTGAGGACCAGCGAGTTGAGCGAGTCCGACTCGGCGGCGCCGCCCCAGATCGCGGTGAAGGCGTCCTCGAAGGCCGCGGCGACCTCCTCCTCGGTCCGGTGCTCGTCCCCCTCCCACACGGAGGCGTCCCGCGCGCGCAGGCCGAAGTCGTAGATGTGTGCGGTCGAGCCGGCGCTCTGCAGTTCGTAGGGTCGCTGCACCGTCACCTCGAGCCCGAGGTGGGCGAAGACGGGCAGGACGTCGGTCAACGACATCTCCTCGCGACGATAGACCTTGAGCCGGCGCTCCTGCGGCGCGTCACCCTCGGCGCGGTAGACGAGCGGGCGCACCGTCCCCCCGGCCTCCTGCAGCTGCCCGAGGCGCTGCAGGTCGAGGTATGCCGTCCGCCCGTCGAAGTCCTCCTTGTAGGCCTCGGGGAAGGCGTCGGCGTAGCGCGCGACGAGGTCTCCGGCGGCACCCTCGTCGTCGACGTGCTCGGCCACGGCGTCGGTGAGCCCCTCCACCCAGGTCCGGGTCGCCGCGGAGAGCCGCTCCTGCAGCTCCTCCTCGTCGACCTGGGGGACCTGCGTGCCTTGGGGCAGGCGGATGACGAAGTGCAGCTGCGCCAGCGGGCCGTCACCGACGCGGGTGGCGTAGTCGGCGAGCTCGCCGTCGTAGAGCTCTTCGAGCAGGGCCTGGACCCGCTTGCGGTTGGTCGTGTTGTAGCGGTCGCGCGGGAGGTAGACCAGGGCACTGACGAAGCGCCCGAACTCGTCCTGCCGGACGTAGGCCTTGGCCGTCGGGCGCTCGAGCAGCCGGACCACGTCGCCCGCCGTCCGTGCCAGCTGGTCCACCGGCGCCTGGAAGAGCTCGTCGCGCGGATAGGCCTCCAGCACGCTGAGCAGGTCCTTGCCCGAGTGGCTGTCCGCGGCGAAGCCGGACTCCTCCAGCACCTTCTGGACCTTGGCGCCCACGATCGGCAGCCGGGTCGTGGACTCGGCGTAGGCGCTCTGCGTGAACAGTCCGAGGAACCGGTGCTCACCGATGACCGTGCCCTGGTCGTCGAAGCGGCGCACCCCGATGTAGTCGAGCGGGACCGAGCGGTGCACGGTGGCCCGGGTGTTGGCCTTGGTGACCGTGAGCAGCCGGGGCTCCCGAGCGGTCCGGGCGGCCTCGGGGCGCAGCTCGCTCAGGGGCATCTTCTTGTCCGTGGTCGCACGCAGGATGCCCAGGCCGCTGCCCTCGACCGCCTGGAGGGCGGCGCCGTCGTCGCTCTCCACGAGGTCGTAGGCGCGGTAACCCAGGTAGGTGAAGTGGTGGTCGTCGATCCAGGTGAGGAAGTCGACGGTGGGCTTGATGGTCTCCTGGTCGACCGTCCGGGGAGGACCGATCTCCAGCTCGGCGATGATCGCGCGGGCGCGCTGGCGCATCTTGCCCCAGTCCTCGAAGGCCCGGCGGACATCGGCGAGCACCCGCTCCAGTCCCGCCAGCAAGGCGTCGCGGTCCTCCTGCTCGGGCACCCGGTCGATCTCGACGTGGATCCACGACTCGACGCGCTGACCCGCACCGGCGTCCTGCGGGGCCGCGTCCACGACCTCGCCGGTGGACGTGTCGACCACGAGCTGGGGGTGCAGCAGCTGGTGGACGCCCAGACCGTGCCGGGACACCTCGCCGAGCACGGAGTCGACGAGGAAGGGCATGTCGTCGGTGACCACCTGGACGACCGTCTGCCGACTGGTCCAGCCCTGGTCGTCGACGGTGGGGTTGACGACCTGCACGGCCGCCTCGCCGGAGGGACGGGCCGCCGAGAGGTCGGCGACCGAGCGCGAGATCGCCGTGCGCTGGTCAGGATCGCGACCGCTCAACTCGGCCGGAGCCAGGTGCTGGTAGAAGCGGTCGTTCAGCGTGTCGGTGGACGACATGACGGACATGCACTCCTCGGGTCGATCCGGCGCGGGCGCACCACGGCGTGCGCCACGAGCCAGCGTACCCGCCTGGGGACGACGCGGACGGGCGGACCTCGTCCGGCCTAGAGTGGGGCCATGACCCGGCCGCCGCGGCACGTCGACGCCCTGCCCGCGCAGGGTGCGCCGGCCGCGACAGCACGGCTGCTGCAGGCTGTCGACGAGGTCGCGGGCCTCACCCCAGACCTCGGCTGGGGCGAGGCCACCACGGTCGTCGAGGCCCTCCTGGACCAGCTCGCCCACCGCCTCGCCGACGCGGCGTCGGGCCAGGAGCAGCCGACCGAGCTCCCCCTCGTCGTCGGCGCGATCGGCGGTGCCGATCACACCCCGGACCACGCCTCCTGCCGCGCCGTCGCCGCCCGGCTCCGCGCGACGGCGCCGCTGCTCACGGCACGGCATACCGAGTGGGAACGCCAGGCGGGCGAGACGATGGTGCAGCTCGGCGACCTCCTCGACCAGGTCGCCGACCGGACCCGGCGGGATCGGATCAGGGCCAGCGACAAGGGGGTCGTGCTGCGGCGCCTGCACGCGATGCAGCGCGCCCTGCGGGCGAGGCAGGTGCCGGGGGCCGTACCGTGATCCCATGAGGATCACCGAGACGGTCTCGCACCCCGCCGACCCGCAGCGCACCTTCGAGATGCTGACCGATGCCGGCTACCAGGAGCTGCGCTGCCAGCGCTCCGGGGCACTGGACCAGACCATCACGGTGGACCGGGGTCAGGACGGCAGCACCACCGTCACCACCCAACGCCACCTGCCCAGCGACGGCGTCCCCGACATCGCCCGCGCCGTCGTCGGGCCGCAGCTACTCGTCGTCGAGACGGTCCGCTGGGGATCCCCCGACGCCGACGGTGAGCGCGAGGGCGCGATGAGCCTGGAGCTCCCCGGCCTGCCGGTCACCTTCACCGGCGGCGTGCACCTGCGTCGCGGCGCCACCGACCCCCAAGGCGTCACCGACCACGTCGTGGACGGCGACCTGGAGGCGTCCATCCCCTTCCTCGGCCGCCGGATCGAGGAGCTCGTCGCGGTCCAGATCAGCGAGATCGTGCGCCTCGAGGAGCAGGTGGGCACCGAGTGGCTGCAGGAGCAGCGCCCCGGCCCCGGTCACTGAGCCGGAGCCGGGCACGCCCCGATCAGCCCATGTGCGGGTAGCGGTAGTCGGTCGGCGGGACGAAGGTCTCCTTGATGACCCGGGTGTTGACCCAGCGCTGCAGGTTCGCCGCCGACCCGGCCTTGTCGTTGGTGCCGGAGGCCCTGGCCCCGCCGAAGGGCTGCTGGCCCACGACGGCCCCGGTGGGCTTGTCGTTGATGTAGAAGTTGCCGGCGGCGAAGCGCAGCCGGCTGACCGCCTCGCCCACCGCTGCCCGGTCCTGGGCGATGACGGCGCCGGTGAGCGCGTACGGCGTCGCCGACTCCATCTGGTCGAGCATCGCGTCCCACTGGTCGTCGGGATAGACGTGGACGGCGAGGATAGGACCGAAGTACTCGGTCGTCATCATCTCGTGGGTCGGGTCGTCCACGACCGCGATCGTCGGCCGCACGAAGTAGCCCACGGAGTCGTCGTAGGAACCTCCCGCGATGACCTCTATGCCGTCGTCGGCGTGCGCCCGGTCGATCACGTCCTTGTGCTTGGCGAACGCCTTGTCGTCGATGACGGCGCCCATGAAGACCGACAGGTCCCGCACGTCGCCCATCGGGATGCCCTCGGTGGTCTGCACCAGGTCGTCGCGCAGCCGGGACCACACGGAGGCCGGGACGTAGGCGCGGGAGGCGGCCGAGCACTTCTGGCCCTGGAACTCGAAGGCACCGCGGACCATGGCGGTGCGCAGCACGTCGACGTCGGCGCTCGGGTGCGCCACGATGAAGTCCTTGCCGCCGGTCTCACCCACGATCCGCGGGTAGGAGCGGTAGGTCGACAGGTTGCTCCCGATCTGGTGCCAGAAGGAGTTGAAGACGGCCGTCGAGCCGGTGAAGTGGACGCCGGCCAGATCCGGGTGAGCCAGCGTGACCTCGGAGATCGCCGGCCCGGTGCCGGTCACCATGTTGACCACGCCGTCCGGGAGCCCGGCCTCGCCCAGCAGCTCCATGATGAGGCTCGCGGCGCGTTGCTGGGTGGTCGCGGGCTTCCACACCACGGTACCGCCCATGAGCGCCGGAGCGGTGGGCAGGTTGCCGGCGATGGCGGTGAAGTTGAACGGCGTGACGGCGTAGACGAAGCCTTCGAGCGGCCGCTGGTCGATCCGGTTCCAGGAGCCCCGCGGGTTGCGCAACGGCTGCTCGGTGAGCAGCTGCCGGCCGAAGTGCACGTTGAAGCGCCAGAAGTCGGCGAGCTCGCAGGCCGCCTCGATCTCCGCCTGGAGTGGCGTCTTGCTCTGACCGAGCATGGTCGCGGCGTTCATCCGCGCCCGCCACGGGCCGGTCAGCAGGTCGGCCGCCTTGAGGAAGATCGAGGCCCGCTCGTCGAAGGGCATCGCGCGCCACGCGGCCCCGGCGGCGAGCGCGGCGTCGACGGCGGCGGCCGCGTCCTTCGTGGTGCCGTCGCGCAACGTGCCCAGCACCTCGGCGTGCGCATGCGGCTGCACGACGTCGATGGCCTTGCCGTCGCCGATGACCTCCTGGCCGCCGATGACGTGAGGGAGGTCGACCGGCGTCGCGGCGATCTCGGCGAGCGCAGCCTCCAGGGCGCCGCGCTCCGGGCTGCCGGGCGCGTAGTCCAGCACCGGCTCGTTGAGGGGGGTGGGTACGTCGACGATGGCGTCCATGTCAGCTCGCTTCCGTGTCGCGGGGCGTCGGTCAGGGGTGGGTCCGGGGCTCGGGGTCAGGCCTCATGCTCGTGATCGTCCGGATCGTCGGATGCTCCGGTCTCGCGGCGGTCGTGCCGGTCGTGGCCGCGACCGTCGTCGCGCGCCGGGACCGCCTCCACGAGGTCGATGACGTGCGCCAGCTCCGTGGTGTCGAACCACGACAGCTCGAGCTCCTCCCCCGCAGCCGGCAGCGCCGTGGGGTCGCCGGTGACGACGTCGTCGCCGACGTGGAGCGCGGCGACCCGGGGCAGGTCCACCCCCGCGACGTCGACCCAGGCGCCGGACCGGGTGGCCACGTCGGCGCCGTCGAGATCCACGGCGGCCACGATCACCGGCGACCCCCCGTCGCGCAACCGTCCGGCGGCCTCCTGGGCCGCGGCATACTCCCCCTCCTCCTGGTCCGCCCCCGGATCCAGCGACCGCAGCTCCTCGGTCACCGCCGTCGCTGGCAGCGGGCCGGGGAGCCGGCGGTCGTCGCGGAGCAGCGCCAGCTGCCCGGGGGCCAGCGGCAGGTAGCAGCGCACCGTCGTCACCAGGACCTCCATGTCGACTCGTCCGCTCCGGGCATACCGGTCATGGTCGCAGACCCGGGCGCCGAGGGCCGGGCGGGGTGGCGCGGGACTGCTCGGGCGGCAGGGTGGGCGGGCAGGGTCAGCGTCGGGCACGCTCTCGCCAGCGCACCCGGCGGGCCCGGCGAGAGGTCCGGGAGCCCCCGTCACCACCGAGCTCCTCGGCCAGGTCGACCAGCGCGCTGCGCGCCGCACTGCCGGGGCGGACCTCGGACAGCAGCCGACCATGCAGGATCGCGGCGTCCAGACCGTCCCGGTCGTCCGGGACGACGTGGACGCGGCGGATCCCCGCGAACCGGTCGAGCGTCTCGCGGATCCGGCGCTTCGGCTCCGGGCCCACCGGGCCGGGGCGGACCCGGGTCACGACGACCTCGCGGCGCGCGGCCGTGAGCTCGGGCAGCCGGTCCAGCGCCCGGACCAGCCGCTGCAACCCGACGGGGTCGCCGGCCCCGACCACGAGCACGACGTCTGCCGCGTCGAGCGCGGTGAGCGTCGCGCCGTTGCGGCGCGGTGCCGCGGTGTCGAAGGACAGCTCCTCGTCCTGCTCCACCAGGGGTGCGACGTCGACGACGACCCAGCGTGCTGTGCGGCGGCAGCGGTCGAGGACGTCGGCGAGCGAGGCGTCCCGCAGCTCCGGCCACCGGTCCGGCCGGGGCAGCCCGGTGAGGACCCGGAGCCCGGGGCGCAGCTCCGGGGCGAGGCGCTGCACCGCCTCGTCGTCCAGGGCGTCCTGGTCCGCGGCCCGCGCGGCCGCCGCGATCCCGGGGGCCTCGTCCAGCACGGCGAGCGACTGTGCCACGGACGCGCCGTAGGTGTCGGCGTCGACGAGGATCGTGGGCTGCAGCGGCGTCGCCAGCTCGGCCGCCAGGTTCACCGCCACCGTCGTGCGCCCCGGGCTGCCGTAGGGACCCCACACCACCACGACCGTGGCCTCCGCGACGCCTGGCGGACGCTGCGGGTCCTCCGGGACTCCGTCGCCGACGCCGCCGTCGCCGACAGAGTCCCCGTCGGGGAGGTCGGCGCTCTCGGAGGTGTCGGTGTCGTCCCCACCGTCGGCGTCCCTGCGGAGGGCGCCGGACTCCGCATCGGCCCGCGTCCCGACGACCGCCATGAGCGGTCGCCGGCCCGGTGACCCGCCGGGCAGCACGTCGGACGGCGGGGCCGACGAGTCCCTCTCGTCTCCCTCGTGGCCGCCGCGCCCGGGGACGTCGTCGTGGCGGACGTGACCGCCGTCCGCGTCCTGGTCGAGCGACAGCCCGGCGACAGCCTGGTCCAGGTCCGCCGGCGTGGCGTCGGTGTCCAGGACGGTCCGCACGCCCCAGCGGCGCAACGCCCGCGCCCGGTCCGGGTCGCCGTCCGCGGCGGGGTGCAGGGCCAGCACGCTGGCCCCTGCCTCACGCACGGCATCGACGACGTCGCGCTCCAGCCCGCGCAGATCCGAGGACACGAGGACCAGGTCGGCAAGCCCGGCCCGGACCACCCCGACCAGCTCGGCGACGTCGGCGCAGCGCCGCACCAGGTGGGCTTGGGTCGAGCCCGCCACCAGGGTGGCGGCAGCCCCCTCCCACCGCGGTGCCACGGCGGTGGCGAGCGAGCGGGTCACCGACCGGACCCCTCCGCGGACCGGGGCGCCGGCACCAGGGTGATGCGCGCGCCCTGGTCCACCGCTGCGATGACCTCGCCCACCCGGTCGGCCGGCACGACGACGGCCACCGAGGCGCGGCCCAGGGAGGTGCCCAGGGCGCCTCCCTGCTCCGGCACGTCGTCGACGACCGCTCCCGCGAGCAGGAGCTCCGGGTCGAGGTAGGCCTCGCCGACCGCGTCGTCGTCGCGCTGGCTGACCCACAGGTCGACCACCGAGCCGCTGGACAACCCGCCCAGCGCCGACGCGTCGACCGGCACGGTCACCGTCTTGTCCAACGCCTGGCGCTCGGTGCCGAGGGCCGAGGCGGGCACGAGCTCTCCGGCCCTGATCGTCCGGACGAGGTAGGTGTCCTCGCTGAGCGGTTGCGACGCGTCGACGTAGTGCGTGAGCGACTCGCCCATCCGGGTGGGCACGGTGACCACCACGACGTCCGCCTCCTCGACCGGCTGGCCGGGCAGCAGGTCGTGGGCCGCCGCGTAGACCGGTGTGGAGTCGTCCAGGCCCGCGACGAGCCGAGCCCCGCCCGCCACCGACAGGAGCACGAGCAGCACCCCGATCACGAGGCGCAGGTCCCGCCAGCCGGGTCGCTCCAGTCGGCGCACCGCGCGGCGGGGCTCCTCACCCGGCGCAGCCGACGTCGTGTCACCCATGTGGTCCCCTCCCGGATCGTTCTTTCCCACGGCACGGTATCCCTCGCGGGCACGTCTGCGCGCATCCTGTCCACAACCTGCTCATCGCGGCCCCCGTGATTCCGTACCATCGTGGTCACCACGTGGGCGAAGAAAGGATGTGCCCGTGAGCGGACCACGCTTCCTGACGCTGACCGACGTCGCGGAGACGCTCAACGTCTCGCTGTCCCAGGTCAAGGCCCTGGTGCGGTCCGGCGAGCTGGCCGGGGTCAAGCTGGGCGGCCGCGGCGTGTGGCGGGTCGAGAACTCCGAGCTCGAGGCCTACATCCAGCGGATGTACGCCCAGACCCGCGAATCCATCCAGCAGGGCAGCAGCGACCTGACGTAGGTCGTCGCCGCGGCATCGTCTCCCCTACCCGCGCACAGCCCTCTTCTCGTCACAGGCGACGGATCACCGCGAGTGCGTGATAGGGCACGGACACCACCCCGCGCACCGCGCCGGCGCGGCGCGGCTCGTCATCGGCGTGGCGCGTCAGGTCGAGGTGATCGGCAAGGACCCGGTCGACGGTGCCACTGAGGTGGTCACCGTCGTCGAGGTGCACCCGCACCCTGGCGCGGTCCCGGCTCACGCCACGCAGCGCATGCCGCAGGTCGAGACGTCGCGGCCGACGGTCGGCACGGACCGTGAGCCCGTCCACCGCGAGGACGGCCGTCAGCACAAGCAGCACCTCACGTCCGGTCACCACCTCGGCGCCGCCCTCGAGCAGGACCCAGTTCTGACCCACGTCCCCGACAGCGCCCTCCAGCCAGCCCGTCCCGCGGACGCGCACTCGCACGACCCCTCCCGCGGCTGCCGCGAGGCGGTCGGCGAGCTCCACCTGCCCGCGTTCGGCCCGGGTGTGCTCGGCGATCTCGGTGGCCTGTTCGGCCCGCTCCCACGCCTCCTGCTGGGCCGCCAGGTCGTCAAACAGCTGCTGCCATCGCATCCCGCCATCGTGCCAGGAGCGCAGGGGCCGGTGCGCAGTTCCACAGCCGCTTGACGACGTCGTCGCGACCGACGTAACGTCTCCATCATCGCGTCAAACGAACGCAAACAGACGTAAACAGACACATAGGTGGGGAGATCGATGACCGTGGGGATCGTCCGTAGAGGTGGACCGGGCCGGTGGCGGCGCTGGCGACCCGCAGGGCTCGGCGCCGCCGGGACGCTGTTCCTGGGCGCGACGACGCTCGGCCTGGCCCGTGCCACGGTGCAGGCCTGGCCCGGACTGGGCCGGGTCGCTCCCGACGAGGCCCTCCTGGCCGCCCTGCTGCCGCCCGCGACGCTGCTCGCGGCGTGGGCGACGGCCGTGCTGGCGGCCGCCACCCTCGAGGTCGCGCCGCGGGCGCGGGCTCGTGCCCGGGTCACGACCCGCCCGGTGCGCCTCGTCAGTGCTGCACTCATCGCCCTGGCGGGCGCCGGCGTGCCGATGGCCGCGACGGCCGCGCCATCCCCCGCGGCATCTCCCGCGGTCTCCGCACCGCTGGAGCCCCAGCTCGCACCCGCCGACGACCACACCTCCGCCGGGGCGACGCCGGACGAGGGGCACGAGGGCATACCCACCCCGGGGTGGACCCCCACCCGTGGCGCATCGGCGACCGTGCCCGCGAGCCCGGGCGCGGTCGACCTGGTGAGCAGCGGTGGCAGTGACGGATCGGCCAGCTCCGAGCCCGTGGTCGTGCACCGCGGCGACACCTTGTGGGAGATCGCCGCGCGGCACCTCGGCCCGGGGGCCACGGATGTCGACATCGCGCAGGAGTGGCCCCGGTGGTATGCCGCCAACCGCGACCTCATCGGGACGGATCCCGATCTCATCCGCCCCGGTCAGGAGCTCGTCGTGCCACGGCTCGCCGAGGGCGAGCGATGAGCGTCGACGGTCGTGGCGGCCCCGCGCCCAGGGTCCTGCGACTCTCCCCGGCCCGACCGACCGACCCCGTCGCCGTGGGACCTGACTGGCAGGACCGACCCGGAGACGCCGACGCCTCGGACAGCGACTACGTCCAGGGGTCGCTGGCCGTCGACTTCAGGCGCGAGGCCTACGACAGCTACTTCGGCCCACAGGCTACGACGACCGCCGACCTCCCGGAGGCGCAGGCCTGGGCGCGCCGGATGATCCTGGCCATGCTGGAGGCCTGCGACGGCAGCCGCCCCGCGGAGCAGCTCGGTCGCTGGTTGGCGCCCGAGGTCCACGAGCGGGTGGCGCGACGGGGACAGCTGGCCCGGCGACGGGGCGGCCGCCGGCACCCGCCGCCGCTGGTGCGGGCGCTGCTGGTGTGTCATCCGGACGACGGGGTCTGCGAGATCTCCGCCGTCGTGCGCGCCCAGGGGCGGATCCGGGCCCTCGCGCTGCGGATGAGCGGGGTCGACGGCCGCTGGCTCGTCACGGCCCTCGACCTGGGCTGAACCTCGCTCGGTCCGGAGCGCCACCCTCCGGTCCGGAGGGGCGCCCTCAGGCGCGGGAGCGGCGCGCCTTGCGGCGCTCTGCCCGGTTGCCCCCCGACGCGGCCGCCGGAGCCGCACCCGAGGCCCCCTCGGGGTGGCTGCCGTCGGCGCGGACCCGGCGGGCCTGCGCCTCGCCCCCCTCGCCGGGGGCGACGAAGGTGAGCTGCTGCTTCGGGGTCTGCTCCGCCGGCTGCTCGGCCGGCGTGACCTCGGCGTGGAAGAGGTAGCGGACCGACTCCTCCTTGATCGACTCCATCACCGCCTGGAAGAGCTGGTAGCCCTCGCGCTGGTACTCCACGAGCGGCTCCCGCTGGGCCATCGCGCGCAGGCCGATGCCCTCCTTGAGGTAGTCCATCTCGTAGAGGTGCTCGCGCCACTTGCGGTCGAGGACCTGCAGCACGATGCGCCGCTCCACGTCGCGCATGGTCTGCTCGCCGAGCTCGGCCTCACGCTCGTCGTAGGCGTGCTGCGCGTCACTGGTGAGCTGCTCGACCAGCATCTGGGTCGTCACGGCGGCCCGGTTGCCGGCCTGCTGCACGACCTCCTCGATGGCCACGCCGACGGGGTAGACCGTGCGCAGGTCCAGCCACAGCGCCTCCAGGTCGATGCCGTCGGCCAGACCGGCACCCCCCGCGCTGAGGACGTACTCGGCGACCACGTCGTTGATGAAGTGGCGCACCTGCTCCTGCAGGTCCTCCCCCTCCAGCACGCGGCGCCGCTCGGCGTAGATCACCTCACGCTGGCGGTTCATGACGTCGTCGTACTTCAGGACGTTCTTCCGGGTCTCGAAGTGCTGGGCCTCCACCTGCGACTGGGCGCTGGCGATGGACCGGGAGACCATCTTGGACTCGATCGGCACGTCGTCCTTCATCCCCGAGGTGGCCATGACCCGGTCCACCATGGGGGCGTTGAACATCCGCATGAGGTCGTCCTGCAGGGACAGGTAGAAGCGCGACTCGCCCGGGTCGCCCTGGCGCCCGGCACGTCCGCGCAGCTGGTTGTCGATCCGGCGCGACTCGTGCCGCTCGGTGCCCAGGACGTAGAGCCCGCCGATCTCGGTGACCTCGTCGTGCTCGGCCTGGACCGAGGACTCGGCCTCCGCCAGCGTGCCGTCCCAGGCCGCTTCATACTCCTCCGGGGTCTCGTGCGGGTCGAGGCCCCGGGCGTGCATCGTCGCCACCGCCCGGAACTCGGGGTTGCCGCCGAGCATGATGTCGGTGCCTCGCCCGGCCATGTTGGTCGAGACGGTCACGGCGCCCTTGCGCCCCGCCTCGGCGATGATCGCGGCCTCCCGCTCGTGGTGCTTGGCGTTGAGCACCTCGTGCGGGATCCCGCGCCGACGCAGCTGCTCGGAGAGGTACTCGGACTTGGCGACCGAGGTGGTGCCGACGAGGACGGGCTGGCCCACCTCGTGACGACCCACGATGTCATCGACGACGGCGTCGAACTTGGCCTCCTCGGTGCGGTAGACCAGGTCGGCCATGTCCTGCCGGATCATCGGCCGGTTCGTGGGGATCGAGAGCACGCCGACCTTGTAGATCTGGTGCAGCTCGGCCGCCTCGGTCTGGGCGGTCCCCGTCATGCCGGCCAGCTTGTCGTACATGCGGAAGTAGTTCTGCAGGGTCACGGTGGCCAGGGTCTGGTTCTCGTTCTTGATGTCGACCCCCTCCTTGGCCTCGATCGCCTGGTGCATGCCCTCGTTGTAGCGGCGTCCGGGCAGCATGCGTCCGGTGTGCTCGTCGACGATGTTGACCTGCCCGTCGATGACGACGTAGTCCTTGTCGCGGGTGAAGAGCTCCTTGGCCTTGATCGCGTTGTTGAGGTAGCCGATGAGCGGGGTGTTGGCGGACTCGTAGAGGTTGTCGATGCCGAGGTAGTCCTCGACCTTCTCGATCCCGCGCTCGAGCACGCCGACGGTCTTCTTCTTCTCGTCGACCTCGTAGTCGCCCTTCGGCTCGATCCCGCGCAGCGGGTCGCCGGCCTCACCGCGCTCCAGCCGGCGCACGACCTTGGAGAACTCGGTGTACCACTTGGTCGCCTGGTCCGCGGGGCCGGAGATGATGAGCGGCGTGCGGGCCTCGTCGATGAGGATGGAGTCGACCTCGTCGACGATCGCGAAGGAGTGGTCGCGCTGGACGAGGTCCTTGAGGTTGCTCGCCATGTTGTCGCGCAGGTAGTCGAAGCCGAACTCGTTGTTGGTGCCGTAGGTGATGTCCATGGCGTACTGCTCGCGCCGCTGGGCCGGCGTCATCGACGACAGGATGCAGCCGGTCTCCAGCCCGAGGGCACGGTGGACGCGCCCCATGAGCTCGGACTGGTACTGCGCCAGGTAGTCGTTGGTCGTGATGACGTGCACACCCCGGCCGGTGAGCGCGTTGAGATAGGACGGCAGCGTCGCCACCAGGGTCTTGCCCTCACCGGTGCGCATCTCGGCGACGTTGCCCTGGTGCATCGCGGCCCCGCCCATGAGCTGGACGTCGAAGTGCCGCTTGCCGATGGTGCGCTTGCTCGCCTCACGGACCGCGGCGAACGCCTCCGGCAGCAACTGGTCGAGGGTCTGGCCGTCGGCGAGCCGGGCCTTGAACTTCTCGGTCTCCTCGCGCAGCTCCGCGTCGGACAGCCCGGCGAAGTCCTCCTCCAGGGCGTTGACCTGCTTGGCGATGGTTTCCAGCCGGCGCAGGGCGGACTTCTCGCCGGCGCGCAGGACTCTCTCGAACAGATTCGGCACCCATCTAGGCTAACGGTCATGTCCACCGACGGCTCCGGGCAGGGCGGCTGCGAGAGTCCGGTCCGGACCGGTCAGGGGGTCCGGCTGGTCCCGCCGACGACCGAGCACGTCCCCATGCTCGTCCAGCTGGGCCGGGATCCGGCCTACCGCCGCTGGGGCGAGGGGACCGACACCGACACCGATGCCGCCGCCCGGGCGTGGGCCGTCGTCGCCGGTCGCCGCTGGCGTGTCCCGTCCGACTCGAGCCCGCGCCAGTGGGTCGTCGAGGTACGCGACGCGGCCACGGAGGGCGCCACCTGGACCGCCGCCGGCCTCATGGAGTGCCGTCGCGACGGCCACGGCGGCGGAGAGGTGGGGTATGCCGTGCACCCCGCCTTCCGCGCACGCGGCCTCGCGACCGCCGCGCTGCGGCTCGCGCTGGACCACGCCTTCGAGCTCGACGGACTGGAGCTGGTGCGGTGGCGCGCCGAGGTCGGCAACTGGGCCTCGCGGCGCACGGCGTGGCGCGTCGGCTTTCCCGCGCCGCAGACGGTGCGCGGCCTGCTGCCGGGGCGGGATGGCGCCCAGGGCCCCCGGGACGGCTGGATCTCGGCGCTCGCGCCGCAGGATCCGCGACGTCCGGCGCATCCCTGGCTGGAGGCGACCGAGCTCACGGACGGCGAGATCCGGCTCCGTCCGTGGCGTGACGACGCCCGGGACGCCGCCGCGCTGGCCAGAACCGACGAGGTGGCCCGGACCTATGTCGGACCGGTCCTGCCGTCCCAGGACCCGGAGCAGATCGCCGCCTGGGTGACGGAGCGGCGGCACGGCATGGCGATCGGACGGAGCGTGTCGTGGTGCATCGCCGACGCCCGCGACGACGCCCCGCTCGGGTTCATCTCCGTCTTCGACCTGCTCGATCCCTTCGCCCGCGGGTGCGCTGAGGTCGGCTACTGGCTGCTGCCGTGGGGCCGTGGCCGGGGTGCGGTCACGGCGGCGCTGCGGCTCGCGACGGACCACGCCTTCACGGCGCTGGGC
This sequence comes from Serinicoccus sp. JS2-9, assembly GCF_059025165.1. Classification (NCBI taxonomy): domain Bacteria; kingdom Bacillati; phylum Actinomycetota; class Actinomycetes; order Micrococcales; family Ornithinimicrobiaceae; genus Serinicoccus; species Serinicoccus sp. JS2-9. The sequence continues at coordinate 1,914,586 of NZ_CM180091.1, read as the reverse complement.
CTCCACCGGGTGAGCGCGGCCACCGACGCGCGCAACACCGCCTCAAGGCGGGCCCTGCTGCGCGCCGGCTTCCGCCGCGTGGGGACCGAGGCGCAGTCCTGCGTCTACGAGGCGGGTGGCCCGCGCCACGACACGGTCCTCTTCGAGCTCCTCTCCGCTGCCGAGGTGCGGGGCGGCGGCTGAGGCGCCGCGGGACCGCCCCTCAGCCGCGGGTGGGCAGATCGACCCGCCCGAGGCCCAGCCACCCGGCCATCTGCTCCAGCTCGTCCAGCAGCCTCGGCCCGGCGGCGGCGACGTCGACGCCCTGCTCCCAGTGCACGGCATGCGCCCGCAGCACCCCGGCCTCGCGGGCGGCCTTGAGGTCGACCCGCCCGACGAGACGCTCGTCGAGGAGGAAGGGCAGCACGTAGTAGCCGTGGACCCTACGCTGCGCCGGCACGTAGATCTCCAGGCGGTAGTGGAAGTCCCAGAGCTGCTCGACCCGCTCGCGCTGCCACACGAGGGAGTCGAACGGGCTGAGCAGGGCCGCGCCCTCGATCCGTCGGGGCCGCCGGGCCGCGGGATCCAGGTAGACCGGGCGGTTCCAGCCCGCGACGCTCACCTGCTCGACCTCACCGGCGGCCTCCAACCGGGCCAGGGCCTCACCGACGACGGGCCCGCGGACGCGGAAGTAGTCGGCGAGGCAGCGCTGGCTCCCGATCCCGTGCGCCCGGACGGCCTGGCGCAGCAGCTCGGTCACCGACTCCAGCTCTCCCGGGGCGTCGGGCCGACCCGGGCCCCGCGCCAGCACCTTGGGCGGCAGCACCCGCTCGGGCACGGCATACAGGCGCTCGAACTGCTGCGTCCGCGCGGCCGAGGTGAGCTCCCCGGTCTCGAAGAGGCACTCCAGCGAGGTCTTGACCGCGGACCAGTTCCACCCCCAATGGTCGCGGCGGCGACCCGCACCGTGCGGCAGGTGAGCCTCGACCTCACGGGCCGTGAGCGGCCCGTGCCCGGCGACGACGTCGGCGACAGCCTCCAGCAGCCCGGGGTGCTGCTCCTCCAGGGACGCACGCCACGCGAGGGTGCGCGGTCGCGACATCCGGAACCCGAGCAGCGGCCACGTCTGGAGCGGGATGAGGGAGGCCTCGTGCGCCCACTGCTCGACCAGGACGCGCCCGGCGCGCGCCCCGCCGCGGACTCCGGCGCCGTCGCGGAGCCGGTCCAGCAGCGCCCGGTCGTAGGGACCGAGGCGGGAGAAGAAGGGCAGGTAGTGGCTGCGGGTCAGCACGTTGACGCTGTCGATCTGGATCACCCGGAGCCGCTCGACGACCGACTGCAGGGCACGGGTGCCAGGGCTCGTGGACGCCCGTCCGGGACGACCGAAACCCTGGGCGGCGAGGGCGATCCGGACGGCCTGGGCCTGCGTCAACGTGGTCACGGGCACACCCTGCCACGACGCACCGACACCCCGGCGCCTGAGCGGCGGTCCGGGGTGCCGGGGGTGGTCAGGTCAGGAGGCGGCGGGCTCGGCCGCCGGCTGCTCGCCAGCCGTGGCGCCCTCACCCTCGGTGTCGTCGAGGTCGAGGCGCAGCACGCCGTAGGACCAGCCGCGGCGGCGGTAGACGACGCTGGGCCGGTCGGCCTCGCTGTCGTGGAACAGGAAGAACTCGTGCCCGACCAGCTCCATCTGCGACAGCGCCTCGCCCACGGTCATCGGCGCCGAGGCGTGCACCTTCTCACGCACCTCGATGGGGCTGTTGCCCTGCGTCTGCAGCGCCTCGTCGACCTTCTCCTCAGGGCTCTTGGACTCCTCGGGGGCCTCGGCAGACTCCCCGGCCAACGGCTCGGTGGGCAGGCCGAAGGTGGCCTCCGCAACCGAGGGCAGGCGGTGCTTGCCGGTGTGGCTGACCCGCTTCTTGTCGCCGATGCGGCGCAGCCGCTCGGTCAGCTTGCCCATGGCGAGGTCGAGCGCGGCGTACTCGTCGTCAGCGGCGGCCTCGGCGCGCACCACGGTGCGGTGCACGTAGCAGGTGATCTCGCAGCGCTCGGCCTCCTTGGCCTGGCGCGGGTTCGCCTCGTGGGTGAGCACGACCTCGGCGCGGCGCACCTTCGGCGCGAGTTGCGGGATCTTGTCGAGCTTGTCCTCGATGTGGCGGCGGAAACGTTCGGGGACGTCCTTCTTGCGGCCGGTCACGGTCAGTTCCATCAAGTCCTCCATGGCGGGACGTGGGGTGGGTCGGGTATGGCGTCACTGGCGCCTGGTGCCGTGCGGCCTCACCCCCCGCCGGTGCTCGCGAGGTGCTCCATGGACACACACTAGTCGGCCCCCTCCGCCGGCGGTAGAGGGGTCGACCGGCGCGTCGCCCGGCGGGCCGTGGCCGCCACCGTGGCCGCGACGACGGGCCCCGCGCCGGCCGTGTGCAGCGCCCGCGCGCACTCGGCGAGGGTGGCTCCCGTGGTCACGACGTCGTCGACCACGACGCAGGGCAGGTGCCGGATCCGGCCCTCGGCGCCGGGTCGGAGGCGTACCGCGCCGGCGAGATTGGCCGCACGGGCGGCCGCGCCGAGCCCCGCCTGGTCGCGCACCGTGCGGGTGAGGTGCAGCAGGTCCACCACCGCCTCACGCCCGACGGCGTCGACCGCGAGCTCCAGGACGGGGGCCCGACCCCTCGCCCGGGTGCTGCGCCGGGCCGACGGCGCCGGCAGCACTGCCACGGGCTCCCCGGCCCCGAGGGCCGCCAGGTGCGCGGGCGAGCCGCCCAGCGCGGCCTCGACCGAGCGGAGCAGGGCCGCCGCGAGCGGCCGTCCGAGGTCCACCCTGTCCTGCTCCTTCCACGCCACGACCGCGGCGCGGACGACGCCGTCGTAGGCCGGCCCGGCCCACGTGGGTGGCATGCCCGGCGGGCAGGGCGTCGGACGCCACCTCCGGGGAGGGGTGTCGCTCAGGGTCGTGGCGCAGGCGTCGCACCAGCGGGTGCCGGAGACGCCGCACCCGCCGCATCCGCTCGGGGCGGCCAGCTCCAGCAGGGAACGCAGATCGGCGAGGGGGCGCCACGGCATACCTGAGCCTGGCACGTCCGCTCACCTGCGGACGGACGTCCACAGGCTGGCTCAGCCGCCCGGCACCACCAGGGCGTCGCCGTTGCGGGCGGGGAACCACCCGCGCTGCCCCTCGGGGTAGAAGATCCCGCCGTCCTCGGTCCGCGCGATGACCCGGGCCCCGAGCGACCGCGGCAGCGGCAGGACGTCCACCAGCCCCGGCAGCTCACCCAGGGGTTGCAGCCACTCGCCGAGGCGCAGGCTGAAGGCGCGTGGCTGGGCGTCGCCGGGCCGCTGACCGACGAGGACGATCTCGCCCATGGACGCCCACCGGGCGACGGTCACGTCGACCAGGCTCGGCGCGACGTCGGTGGGAGAGGTCAGGCCCAGTGGCTCGCCGCTGGCGTCGCGAATGATCCCGGTCAGCAGCACCCGGTGGTCGGTGTCCTCCGTCTCGCCCAGGACCACCAGCATCCGGCTGCCGTCCGGTGAGACGGACAGCGAGTGCACGCGGTCGTCGTCGCGGAGCCAGTCGGCCTCCACCGGGCGGGCGACGGAGTCCAGCTCCTCGCTGTCGACGACCCACACCCGGGGGGTCTCGCTGCTGCGGTGGACTCCGGCGAGCCAGAAGGCCCCCTGCGCGTCCACCGCCGGCGCTGTCAGGCCGTCGCCGATGCCCTCGTTGGTGTGGGTCTCACCGCCGCGCCACCGGCGCAGCGCCGACCCGTCGAGGTTGACCGCAGCGACGTCGCCGAGGTCGTCGGACACGGCCAGCCCGGTCCACGAGAGCCCCACCTCGGGGAGATCCAGGCCCTCGGACTCCTCCGCCGCGAGGTTGCTCAGCCGGAACTGCGTCGGGTCGACCAGGATCAGCTCCTCCCCCACCCGCAGCAGGGCCCGGTCGACGTCGCGCTGCAGCTCGCTGTAGGGCAGCTCGGTGGTCGCGGTCACCGGGCCCTCGGCATCGGGCAGCGGCAGCGGCTGGCCCGCGATCTCCACCTGGACGCCGCTCACGGCGGGGAGGGTGAGCAGGGAGTGGGCGAGCTGGCTCTGCAGGTCCTCGGCCACCGACTCCTCCTGGGCGATGGTCGCCCCCCGGAGGTTGACCGTCGCGACGCGCGCGTCGTCCACAGGCACCGAGGGGCTGGCGAGGCGCAGCCCGTCCGTCACCGCGGTGCGGACCGCACCCTCGAGGTGCTCGGGAAGCGGCGCCAGCTGGGCCCGGGCGAGCGCCGTCGGCAGACCGACGCCGTCCGCCAGCCAGCGCACCTCGGGCACGAAATAGCCGCGCTGCGGGTTGAGGTAGGACACGGTGCTCGGCTGGAAGGCGCGCTCAAGCTCGGTGCGCGAGAGCCACAGGCCGAAGCCCTCCGGGAACTCGCTGATCCGCCACTCGCCGCCGACCATGCTGAGCCGGAAGGTCTCGGTCCTCGTCCGGGCGGCCTGCTCGGTCAGGCGTCCCTCGGCATCGATGCGCCCGACGACCTCGACCTCCACCGTCGCCTCGTCGACAGCGGTCGCCTGCACCTGGGGAGACCCCTCGAAGACGAGGACACTGGCGGTCGGCACCCACCGGCTGGCGAGGTCGGAGGTGAGGAAGGTGCGGGCGACGTCGTTCTCCCCATCGGTGCCGACGTTCTCCCCGTCGAAGCCGACGTTGGCCCGCAGGAAGCCCTCGACGATCTCGTCGACCTCGGCGTCCTCCCGTGCGGGGACGAGGAAGCGGTCGACGTCCTGCTCGGTCTGCACCGACACGGGCAGGCCGGCGCGGGGGGTCTGGGTCGTGGGGAGCTCGCCGGAGCACCCCGTGACCACCAGCAGCGCGCCCGCGGCGGCGGCAGTCGTGCGTCGGAGACGGATCGTCATGCGGGGTCCTCCCTGGTGGCGAGCGCGAGCACGACGGGCGGGACGGCGCGGTCCCGGCCGGTCCGCGCCTCCCCATCGCCCGAGGGCGCGTCGGCCGGTGCGCCCGGGCTGGGCACCGGCCCGGGCTGCTCGGCGATGACGTGGGTGTGCGACCGCGGGAGCACGAGCCGGAAGCAGGCCCCCTGCCCGGGCTTGCTCCCGACCTGGAGCCAGCCGCCGTGGACGCGGGCGTCCTCCAGCGCGATGGCCAGGCCCAGCCCGGTCCCTCCCGTCGTCCGGGTCCGCGCCGGATCGGCCCGCCAGAAGCGGTCGAAGACCTGACGCTGCTGGTCCTCGGTCAGCCCGATGCCGTGGTCGCGGACGGAGACGGACGCGACCTCCGCCGAGGCCGCGACCGTCACCTCGACCGGCCGACCCTCGCCGTGCTCCAGGGCATTGGTGAGCAGGTTGCGCAGCACGCGTGAGATGCGGCGCCCGTCCATGCAGACCTCGACCCGCTGCGGGGGGGCCGTGACGACGACGCTCGAGCCCAGGCGGGCCGCCAGCGCCTCGACCCCGTCCACGGCGGCCCGGACGAGGGGGACGATGTCCTCCTCGTGCCGCTCGACCGTCGCGGCCCCGGAGTCGAACCGGCTGATCTCCAGCAGCTCGGCGAGCAGGTCCTCGAAGCGGTTGAGCTCCTGGTCCAGGAGCTCGGCGGAGCGGGCCACCGGCGCGCTGAAGTCCTCCCGGGAGGCGTGGAGCACATCGCCCGCCATCCGCATCGTGGTGAGCGGCGTGCGCAGCTCGTGCGAGACGTCGGAGACGAAGCGCTGCTGCAGCTGGGAGAGCGAGCGCAGCTCGCGGATCTGGTGCTGGATGGAGTCGGCCATCGTGTTGAAGGACGTCGCCAGCTGCGCGATCTCGTCCGTGCCGACGACGGGGAGCCGCTCGTCGAGGTGTCCCAGCGCCAGCTCGTGCGAGGCCTGCGCCACCGTCTCCACGGGCTGGGTCACCATCCGGGTCGCGAGGAACGCGAGCCCGGCCACGAGGCCGACCAGCCCCAGGCCGCCGAGGAGGAAGAGCTGGCGGACCAGGTCGAGCGTCTCCTGCTCGCGGATGAGCGGATAGACGAGGACGAGGTCGTAGGCCCCGGCCCGCAGCAGGGAGACCCGGGAGCCGACCACGACCGAGGTCTGCGGCTCCTGCCCCTCTCCCAGGCCCACCGGGACGACCATGACCTGCTGGTTCTCCGGGTCGGCGTCGATCGCCTCCGTGACCGACCGAGGGATGTCCCCCGCGTCGAGCCCTGGTGTGGCCATCGACTCCACGATGGCGTCACCCTCGTTGAGCAGGGCCGGGGTGAGCAGCACCCACCGGCCGTCGTCCTGATCCGGGCCGGCCGTCGTCACGGTCTGCTCGTAGGCCAGCTCCCGCAGCCCGCTGTCGTCGCGCCGGTCGGTGGAGTCGAAGGCCTGCTGGGCCCGGGCGACCTGCTGCGAGGCGTCCCGCTCGGCCGAGTCGACGGCCTGCTCGACGAGCCCGGCGGCCACCTGCTGGTAGATCGCGCTGCCGAGCAGCAGGGCCAGCAGGGTGCCCAGGAGGACGGTCGAGGTGATGACGCGGACGCGCAGCGACCCGCGCCACCACCGCAGCAGGCGCGACCCCTGGCCGTCAGCCTCAGGGATGGCCGGCCTTGTATCCCACGCCACGCACGGTCACCACGATCTGGGGGTTCTCCGGGTCCTTCTCGATCTTGCTCCGGAGCCGCTGGACGTGGACGTTGACCAGCCGCGTGTCGCCGGCGTGCCGGTAGCCCCACACCTGCTCCAGCAGCGACTCACGGTCGAAGACCTGGGTCGGCTTGCTGGCGAGCGCCACGAGCAGGTCGAACTCCAGCGGGGTGAGCGGGATCTGCTCGCCCTCCCGGGTCACCTCGTGACCGGCGACGTCGATGAGGACGTCGCCGACCTGCAGCCGCGCGTCGTCCCCGGAGTCGGTGCGGCGCAGCCGGGCCCGGATGCGGGCGAGGAGCTCCTGCGGCTTGAACGGCTTGACGACGTAGTCGTCGGCACCGGCCTCGAGCCCGGCGACGACGTCCTTGGTGTCGGTGCGGGCGGTGAGCATCACCACCGGCACGCCGGACTCCGCCCGCAGCTCACGGCATACCTCGATGCCGTCCTTGGACGGAAGCATGACGTCGAGCAGCACCAGGTCGGGTCGGAACTCGCGGAACATCGGCATCGCGCGGCCCCCGTCACCGCAGGTGGCGACCTCGTAGCCCTCCTTGCGCAGCACGATGCCCAGCATCTCGGCCAGGGCCTGATCGTCGTCGACGACGAGTACGCGCGCGGTCACGGGTTCCTCCTGCTCATCCGCCGGTGTCCGTCCCGGCTCAGTAGCGGTAGTGCTCGGACTTGTAGGGGCCGGCCACGTCGACCCCGAGATAGCTCGCCTGCTCCTTGCTCAGCTCGGTGAGGTCGGCACCGACCGAGCCCAGGTGCAGCCGCGCCACCTCCTCGTCCAGCTCCTTGCGCAGGGTGTGGACCCCCAGCGGATAGGCAGCGGGACGGGTGTGCAGCTCGATCTGGGCCAGCACCTGGTTGGCGAAGCTGGTCGACATCACGAAACTCGGATGACCGGTGGCGTTGCCCAGGTTGAGCAGCCGACCCTCCGACAGCACGATGATGGAGGACCCGTCGCCGAACGTCCACTCGTGGACCTGCGGCTTGATCTCGGTGCGCCGCACGTCGGGCACCCGCGCCAGGCCGGCCATGTCGATCTCGTTGTCGAAGTGACCGATGTTGCCCAGGATCGCCTTGTCCTTCATCGCCTGCATGTGCTCGACGGTCACGACGTCCTTGCACCCGGTCGCCGTGACGACGAAGTCGGCGGTGCCGATGACGTCGTCCAGCCGGGCCACCTGGAAGCCGTCCATGGCCGCCTGGAGCGCGCAGATCGGGTCGATCTCGGTGACGATCACGCGGGCCCCCTGGCCGCGCAGGGCCTCGGCGCAGCCCTTGCCGACGTCGCCGTATCCGCACACGACCGCGACCTTGCCGCCGATGAGCACGTCGGTGGCCCGGTTGATGCCGTCGATGAGGCTGTGGCGGCAGCCGTAGGTGTTGTCGAACTTGCTCTTGGTCACCGAGTCGTTGACGTTGATCGCCGGAAAGATCAGCTCCCCGGCCTCGTGCAGCTGGTAGAGCCGGTGCACCCCGGTGGTGGTCTCCTCGGAGACCCCGCGCACGCCGTCGGCGATCCGGGTCCAGCGGTCCGGGTGCTCCGCGAGGCCGGAGCGCACCGTCTCGAGGATGACCCGCCACTCCTCGGGGTCCTCCTCCTCCGGGCTCGGCACCGCTCCCTGCCGCTCCCACTCCCGGCCCTTGAGGACGAGCAGGGTCGCGTCTCCCCCGTCGTCGAGGATGAGGTTGGGCCCGGTCTCCCCCGGCCAGAGCATGATCTGGGTGGTGCACCACCAGTAGTCCTCGAGGGTCTCGCCCTTCCAGGCGAAGACCGGGACACCCCGCGGGTCGTCCGCGCTGCCGTCGGGGCCCACGACCACGGCGGCCGCGGCCTCGTCCTGGGTCGAGAAGATGTTGCACGAGGCCCAGCGCACGTCGGCGCCGAGGGCGACCAGCGTCTCGATGAGGACGGCCGTCTGCACCGTCATGTGCAGCGACCCCGCGATGCGGGCCCCGGCGAGCGGCTGCTCGGAGGCGAAGCGCTCCCGCAGCGCCATGAGGCCGGGCATCTCGTGCTCGGCGAGGCGGATCTGGTGCCGGCCCTGCTCGGCCAGGCTGAGGTCGGCGACCTGGTGGTCGGCCGACGTCGTCGTCACGGTGGTCGTGTCGGGCATGACCTCATGCTACGTCGCGTCCCGTGCGTCCTCGCGCGCCTGCGGCACCTCCAGTCCCAGCAGTGCGTTCTCCAGCACCTCGGACAGGGCCGGGTGGATCCAGTACTGCCCCCGCGCCAGCTCGTGCGCGCTCACCTGTGGCCCGAGCGCCAACGCCTGGATCGCGGGCTGGATGAGGGTGCTGGCGTGGGGTCCGAGGACGTGGGCGCCCAGCAGCTCGCCGGTCGCGGCGTCGCCGACCACCTTGAGCAGCCCGGTCGAGTCCTCCATCGCCCAGCCGTAGGCGGTGTCGCCGTAGCGCTGGACCTTCGTGCTCACCTCGCGCCCGGCCTCTCGCGCCTCGTCCTCGGTCAGGCCGACCGTCGCGACCTGCGGATGGGTGAAGACCGCGGCCGGCACCGCCTCGTGGTCGAAGGACCACGGGTCGTCGGGGTGGACCAGGTTGTGCGCCACCACCCGGGCCTCCTGGTTGGCCACGTGCTTGAGCTGGTGCGGCGAGCTGGCGTCACCCAGCGACCACACGCCGGGACAGGTCGTGCGACCGTGCTCGTCGACCACGACCCTTCCGTCGTCGTGGGTCCGGACGCCCGTGAGATCCAACCCGAGGTCCTCGGTGTTCGGGTGCCGCCCGGTCGCGACGAGGAGCACCTCGCCGCCGGCGACGGTGCCGTCCGACAGTCCGAGCTGCACGCCCGACTCCGTGCCCCGCACGGTGGTCACCTCTACCCCGGTGCGCACGTCCCACTGCGCCCGCGCCAGGTCCGTGAAGACCGCGGAGACCTCCCGGTCCAGGGCCCGCAGCAACCGCTCCCCCCGGGTCACCACGCTCACCTCGACCCCCAGCGCGGAGAAGACGTGCGCGAACTCCGAGGCGATGACCCCGCCGCCCAGGATCACCAGGCTCGCGGGCAGCTGCTCGATCCGCATGATCGTGTCGGACGTGAGGAACTCGACTCCGGAGTCGCGCACGATGTCCGGCACGACCGGGTGGGCGCCGGTGGCGATGACGACCTGGTCTCCGGTGATCCGCTGCGTCGAGCCGACCGGGTGGTGCCCGCCCTCGCGGGTGATGTCGACCTCCAGCTCGCGCTCCCCCACGAAGCGCGCCCGGCCCAGGTAGGCCTCGGTGTGCTCCGCCTCGACGCGGTAGTCCTGCCCCGCCTGCGCGATCGGGTCGATCCGGCCGAAGATCCGATCCCGGATGTCGGTCCACCGGACCTGGTCCAGGGTGGCGTCGATGCCGAACCGGCCGGCGTCCCGGATCGTGGTGGCGACCTCGGCGGCATACACGAACATCTTGGTGGGGATGCAGCCGACGTTGAGGCAGGTGCCGCCGAAGAAGCGGTCCTCCACGACGGCGGTGCGCCGGCCCTCGAAGTGCTCGGTGACCAGGAAGTTGCCCGAACCGCTGCCGATGACGATCAGGTCGTAGTGGGTGCTGTCGCTCACCCACTCAGCCTAGGTGGCCGCCTCCAGCTCGGCGCGGACGGCCTCCAGCCCGTCCCACACCTCGGCATACCGGGTCGACAGTGGCGAGAGGCCGAGCCGCAGCCCGTCCGGCGACCGGAAGTCGGGGATGACGCCCGCCTCCCAGAGGCGGGGGTAGATCTGCTCGAAGGCAGGGTGCCGCAGGGTGAGGTGCCCGCCCCGACGCGCGTGCTCGCGGGGGCTGGCGACGACCACGCCGAGGTCGTCGGGCCAGGAGGCGACGACTTCCCAGGCGAAGTCGGTGAGCCGCAGCGACTTCCCGCGCACCTGCTCGATCCCGGCCGCGGCGAGCAGCTCGGCCCCGAGGCGCACCGGCAGCATCCCGACGATGGGCGGGGTGCCGCTGACGAAGGAGCGGATCCCGGCCGCCGGCTGATAGCCCTGCTCCATGAGGAACGGGTCCCGGCGCCCCATCCAGCCCTGCACGGGTTGCCGCAACGAGGGCAGGTCGTGGTGCCGGCGCGCGAGGTAGACGTGCGCGGGAGCGCCCGGTCCACCATTGAGGTACTTGTAGTTGCACCCGACCGCGGCGTCCCAGCCCCAGGCGTCGGCGAGCACCGGCACCGACCCGGCCGAGTGGCAGGTGTCCCACAGCACGAGGGCGCCGGCGTCGTGGACGATCCGCGTGATCTGCTCCGCCTCGGCGACGAAACCGGAGCGGTAGGCCACGTGGGAGACCAGGACCACCCCGGTGTGCTCGCCCACGACCTCCGCCACCTGCTCGGGGTGCACCCCGGTCGCGGTGTCCACCTCGATCCAGCGCAGGGTCAGGCCGCGCTCGGCGGCGATGCCCTCGGCGACGTAGCGGTCGGTCGGGAAGTTGTCGGTGTCGAGGACCAGCTCGGTGCGTCCAGGGTCGAGCGTGAGCTGATGGTCGACCAGGGCGCGGAGCGTCTTGTAGAGCAGCACCGTCGTGGAGTCGGCGACGACGGTCTGCCCCGGGGCGGCACCCAGGGCCGCGGACCCGACCAGGTCGCCCACCTGCTCGGGCCAGGTCATCCAGCCCTCGTCCCAGGAGCGGATGAGACGGCTGCCCCACTCCCCCCGCACGAAGGCCGCCATCGCCTCGGGGGCACCGGCCACCGGTCGACCCAGCGAGTTGCCGTCGAAGTAGGCGACGACGCCGTCGGCGGGCTCGAAGCGTGCCGCGTAGGACGCGAGCGGGTCCTGCTCGTCCAGCGCGAGGGCGCCGGCGCGGGTGGGGGCCGGGATCGGGTCAGCCACGACCGTCACCCCCGTGGTACCCCTCAGGGGTGAGGTCCTGGATGGCCGAGCGCACGTCATACAGCTCGGGGAAGAAGGTCAGGTCGAGCGCGCGTCGCAGGAAGGGCGTGCCGCTGGAGCCGCCGGTCCCACGCTTGCTGCCGATGACCCGCTCCACCGTCTTCAGGTGCCGGAAACGCCATACCTGGAAGTTGTCCTCCAGGTCGACCAGCTCCTCCGCGGTCTCGTACTCCGCCCAGTGCTGCTGCGGGTCGGCGTAGATCCGGCTCAACGCGTCGACCACGCCCGGGTGGGCCTGGTAGGGCTGCGAGACGTCGCGCTCCAGCACCTCCTGAGGTATGCCGTGCCCGCGCCGGTCCAGCCAGGCGAGCACCTCGTCGTAGAGGCTCGGCTCGTGCAGCAGCCGCTCCAGCTCCGTGTGCTGGCTCTCGTCGTGCGCGAAGACCTGGAGCATCGAGGCGTTCTTGTTGCCGAGCATGAACTCCACCGCGCGGTACTGCCAGCTCTGGAACCCCGAGCCGGTGGCGAGGAAGGCGCGGAAGGTGGCGTACTCACTCGGGGTGAGCGTCGCCAGCACGGACCACTGCTCGGTCATCGAGGCCTGGATGTGCTTGACCCGGGCGATCCGCTTGAGCGCCTGGCGGTGGTCGTCGGCGGCGAGCAGGGCCCGCGCGCTGGTCAGCTCGTGGATGACCAGGCGCAGCCACAGCTCGGTCGTCTGGTGCTGGATGATGAAGAGCAGCTCGTCGTGCTGCGGTGGCTTCGCAAGGGGGTGCTGGGCCGACAGCAGGGTCGGCAGGTCGAGGTAGTCGCCGTAGGACAGGTTCTGCCCGAAGTCCCGCTCGATCCCCGCCTCCAGGTCTCGCTCCCGGCGCGATCGGGTATGCCGTTCGATCGGGTCCGGGTCGTGCGCTGGGGCCTCGCTGCTCACGCGCCGAGTGTGCCACGTCCCTCGGAGGTCGGAGGGGTATGCGGTCCGACGCCGCCCCGCGGGGTCCTACCGCGTGCGGTCGCGCAGGTCGGCGACGTGCGGGGAGACCGACGGGTCCAGGCCGAGACCGATCGCGAGATAGGTGGCGGCGAAGTCGACGGCCGCCACGTGGTCGGCGAGCCGGACGATCGGCTCGCCCGCCTCGGCGCGCACCTCGATGACGCGCACCCCGGCCTCGCGGGCCGTCGTGAGCACCGCATCGGTCAGCGCCTCCGCCCGGGCGGCCTCCTCGTCGACGCCGCCCGGCTCCGGGGGCGCGTCGCGCAGCATGAGCAGCCCGAGCCGGGGTGGGGCCGGACCGTCGAGGTAGGGGTCGGCGAAGACGTCGTCCTGCGGCCTGGACCGGCCCTCGGGGCCGGACCGCCGCTCCATGAGGTCGCCCTCGGGCTCGGAGAAGTGGTGCGGCTCCCAGTCGGAGGTGTCGATGTCACCCAGCCGGATGCGGGCGTCGTCGTAGGTGCCGGGGCGCCGGCCGCCGATCGGGGTGTAGGGACCGTCGAAGCAGGCCACGATGCCGCTGGCGGCATCCGGCAGCTCGCCGAAGGTCGCAGGGATCCGCGCGGTGCGCGCGAGCATCGAGGCGGCGCGGGCGGCGGCGACGCCACCGAGCGGCCCGTCGCCGAGCACCACCGGCACGGTCTCGGCCAGCTGCACGGCCAGCACCTTGGCCGGGTTGACGAAGGCGTCCGAGGAGGGCCGCATCTGCTCGGCCCGGGTGTCGAGGCGGTCGGCGACGGCGTGCAGCACCGCGTCGGGGGCCTCGAGCAGCCCCAGCCGGTCGGCCCCCTGCAGCACCGGAGCGAGGAGGGTCCACAGCGCGGTGCGCGAGCTCGCCCGCCCCATGCCGGCGCCGACGTGCACGCCGCGGGCGCGACGGCATACCTCGGCGAGGGGTGAGTCGTCCGCGCCGACGGTGAGCAGCATGGCGCCCCGGCGCGCGGCCTCGGCGGCCACGGCGAGCGGCCCGGGAGCCCGGCCCGACAGGGAGACCGCGACGACCAGGTCGAGGGGCCCGACCCAGCCCGGCAGCGGGAGGTTGCGACGGGCCTGGACCGGCACCGGCGAGCCCGGCTCGGCCAGCAGCTCGAGCACGTCGGCCACGATCGAAGAGCCACCCACCGCCGCGACGAGCACGGAGCGAGGCCGCTCGAGGTCGGCCAGCCGGTGGATCCCCGCCTCCTCGGCCAGGGTGATGGCCTCGCGCACCTGCGCTCCGGCGGAGGCCAGCGCGCGGAGGGTGTCCTGGGAGTCCTTGCGGGCGAGCTCTCCCTCGTCGTCCAGCAGGGCCTCGTCGATGTAGGGCATCGCAGGCTCGCTCAGGCGGAGGGGACGACGACGGCGTCGTCGGCGAGCAGGACGGGTATGCCGTCACGGACGGGATAGCGGCGCCGCTGACCAGGAGCGCCGCAGTCCTCGGCGCACTCGAGGTAGGCCGCGCCGTCCTCGTCCTCGCCGTCGACGAGCGGGTGCAGCCCGACGGGGCAGCGCAGGATCTCCCGCACCCAGGGGTCGTAGTCGGGTCGCGCCATCTCAGGCCTCCTGCCTCACCAGGCCCAGGACGTCGTCCCGGACCTGCTCCATGGTCTCAGTGTCGTCCGCCTCGACGGTGAGCCGCAGCAGCGGCTCGGTGTTGCTCGGTCGCAGCGAGAGCCACCAGCCCGCTGCCTCGTGCACGAGGATGAGGCCGTCGAAATCGTCTGGGACGGCACCACGTTCGGCACCCCAGGCGCGGACGCGGTCCGTCGTGGCCGCGACGTCCTGCACCCGGGAGTTCAGCTCCCCCGACGAGACGTACCGGTCGTGCTCGGCGACGAGCGCCGACAACGGCGCCTGCTGCTCCCCCAGCGCCGCGAGGACGTGCAGCGCCGCGAGCATGCCCGTGTCGGCATACCAGAAGTCACGGAAGTAGTAGTGGGCCGAGTGCTCACCGCCGAAGACCGCCTCGTGCTCGGCCATGACCGCCTTGACGAAGGAGTGACCGACGCGCGAGCGAACCGGGCGCGCCCCGAGGCGGATGATCGTGTCGATGACGCTGCGCGAGGTGATGGAGCCGTGCACCACGGCGACGTCCTGCGCGGCTCTCCCGGAGGCGAGCTCGCGGGCGATCTCGCGCTCGGCGATGAGGGAGGTGATCGCGCCGGCGGGCACGGCGCGACCGCGCTCGTCGACGACGAAGACCCGGTCGGCGTCACCGTCGAAGGCCAGGCCCAGGTCAGCCCCCTGGTCGACCACCGTCTGCTGCAGGTCGCGCAGGTTCGCCGGGTCGAGCGGGTTGGCCTCGTGGTGCGGGAAGGTGCCGTCCAGCTCGAAGTAGAGCGGGCGCACGTCGAGCGGGAGGCCCTCCAGACCCAGGACGGCGGGCGCGGTATGCCCGGCCATGCCGTTGCCCGCGTCGATGACGATGCGCAGGGGTCGAATCCCCTCCAGGTTGACGAGGGAGTGCAGGTGCGCGGCATAGTCCGCGAGGAGATCGGTCTCCGCCACGGCCCCGGGCTCCGCCGCCGTGGGCAGGTCGTGCATCGAGCCGCGGTCGAGGAGCCACTGAGCGAGGTCCCGGATCTCGGGCAGGCCGGAGTCCTGGCCGACGGGTCGCGCACCGCGTCGGCAGAGCTTGATGCCGTTGTAGCCGGCCGGGTTGTGGCTGGCGGTGACCATGGCACCGGCCTGCTGCCGCGCCCCGCTCGCGTAGTAGAGCCCGTCGGTGGAGCACAGCCCGATGAGCGTGACGTCGATGCCGTGCTGGCGGACACCGTCGCCGAAGGCCCGTGCGAGGTCGGGCGAGGAGTCGCGCATGTCCCATCCGATCACCACACCGTCCTCCCCCTCGGGACCGGCGACGACCTGGGCGAAGGCCGAACCGAGGGCCCACGCGACGGTCGGGTCGAGCTGCTCGGGGACCAGACCCCGGATGTCGTAGGCCTTCACGACGTCAGCGAGTCGCACGGCTCCTCCGGACGGCTCAGCGGTCACGCAGCACGCGCAGGTGTCCGCGGCGCGCGATCTCGGTCACCGTGGCGCCCTCCGGCTCGCCCGAGCGCGACGGCTCGACGCGCACCATCGTGCCGCGATGCTCGCGGACGGCGTCGGCGAGGGCGGCGAGGTCGTCCACGGGGGGCCGGGGCTCTCCCTCGGGGAGCTCGAGTCGCACGACGTCCCAGCCGCGAGGCGCGGTGAGCCGGGTGGCGTGCTCCTCGCACAGGTCGTAACTGTGTGGCTCGGCATACGTCGCCAGTGGCCCCAGCACGGCGGTCTGCTCCGCGTAGACGTAGGTGAGCGTCGACGTGGCGGGGCGGACGCACGCCGTCTTCGAGCACTGGCGAGTCAGGGTCACACCGGACACTGTAGGCGCCCACACCGACGATCCGTGGGTGCCACCCCGCCGGACGGGGACTCGGCCGTCGTCTAGGGTCCCCTCCATGAGCACGCGCAGGGACCGTCGCGGCAGGGGGCTCCGGGGCCCGCTGGCGTGGCCCGCCGTGCCGGTCATGACGAGCCGTCAGGAGCGATTCGACGACCTCGTCCTCGAGGCCGCCGAACGCCTCGAGGAGCGCCTGGGCAAGCCGCTGGGGCTGGAGCTGGCCGTGGAGGAGGTGCCCCCGTCCGACCCGGCGCCGTGGGAGCACGGCGTCGCACTCGGGAGGCTCTTCCCGGCCGAACGTGGCGTGAGCGCGCGGCTGGTGGTCTATCGCCGACCGCTCGTCCACCGCGCCGCCGACGACGACGAACTGGCCGCACTCGTCTCCGAGGTCGTGACCGAGCAGGTCGCCCGGATGCTGGGCAAGGACCCGGACGACCTGCTCTGACTGACTCCGAGGCAGGCGCGCCTCTGTCTGCCGGACGAGATCACCTCGTCGTGTCGGGACGTGGTCACGTCGAGCCGCGCACGATCTCTGCGCGGCATCGCCGGGCCAGCGAGGAGCCCGCGTTCTTCGGTATGCCGCGTGCTCGCCCAGGGGGAGGTCGCGACCCGGGGGATGGAGAGGATTGCGTTGTTCGAACATGTGTTCTATAGTGGTGGGCAGACGGACACCTGGGGAGGGGGCAGCAGTCATGAAGACACGACACGTCGGACCACGGCGGATGGGGGGAGCACGTCTCGAGGGCCAGTGCCTGGGGGCGCGGCATCTGGGGCCTGGGCGGCTGCGGGCCCGGTGGGAGCAGTCGCCGGCCGAGAGGGTGATGGCCCGTGCCCTGCTGGCGCCGCGATCACCGGTCACGATCCTGCCGTTGCCGCCCCGACCGATCTGGATCGACCTCCCCGCCGCCCCAGCCTCGGCCGCGCCAGGCGGCGGCGACGTGGCCAGCGGCCCCGACGTAGCCAATGGGCGCGACGTAACCAACGGGGGCGACGTGGCCCCCGCCCCCGCCGACAAGCATGACCCGGCCGATTCGGCCGGTCCCCCCTGCCCGGGCGAGGGGCCTGAGGTGGCTGATCCGTTGGTGCGGGTGGCGCAGGTCGCGGCTCGGCGGGCAGGGCTGGAGGCTGAGCTGTTGGTCGCGACTCGTGACCTCGCCGCGCACGTGGGCCGGGCACTGCTGGCGGACAAGGGCTTCACCGCGGTGGACGACCTGTCCGCCGGGCAACGGCGCCAGTGGCGCGCCGAGACCAAACGACTGACCTGCGAAGAGCTCCGCGTGAAGCTCGGCGTCGGCGTCATGGAATCCCGACACCTCGTCGGCGTCGCGTGCGCCCCGGGAGCCGACGCAGTCGAGCAGGGCCTGAGGGCCGGGATCGTCACCTGGTCCATGGTCCGCGGATACTGGCAACGGTGCGGCTCCCTGGCCGCCGACGACGCGACCCAGGTCGCGCACGGCCTGTTCGGGCAAGACTCCGACACCGCCGTGACCGAGCGTCTCGCCCCGGACGGGACCCTGCTGGACCGGCCCTGGCACGCCGCGGAATACTGGGCCGCCCTGGAACGCGAAGCCGTCCGCGTCGAAGGGCAGGACGTCGATGACGAACGGCAACGCCGACGCACCGCCCGGGACAAACGACACATCCGGCTCCGCGTGGACGACGACTCCACCGCCACCCTGTTCATCAACGGACCCCTCACCACTCTGGTCGCGATCAGCCAACGCCTTGACGGCTCCGCCCGCACCCTGCGCAAGAGCGGCGACGCACGCACCCTGGCCCAACTCCGCAGCGACATCGCCCAAACCCTCCTCCTGCACGGCATACCCCACCTGCCCCACACCCTCGAGACGGCCGAGGCCTCACCCAGCCCCGGCCCCGCCAACCCACACACCGCACAGCAGGACAACCCGATGCAGGACGACCCGGAACAGGACCAGTCCGGGCCAGACGACTCCGGACAGGACCAGTCCGGGCCAGACGACTCCGGACAGGACCAGTCCGGGCCAGACGACTCGGGACAGGCCGACCGTGGCCAGGACCAGTCCGGGCCAGACGACTCGGGACAGGCCGACCGTGGCCAGGACCCGTCTGGGCCAGACGACTCGGGAGAGGCTGACCGTGGACGTGACCGGTCTGGGCCGGACGATCCGGGGCCAGACCCCCTCCTCACACCGCAGGACGCGGACCGGATCGCGCAGATCATCACCGCCCGACCAGCCGTCCACCTCCAGGTCGTCGTGCCCTGGGACGCCCTGACCGGGGCACCAGCCTGCTCCTGCCGAGAACCCCAAGGCGCGCAGCACGCTGCCTCCACCCCGCGACCTGACCCAGACCCCGCACCCCCACCCGGATCCCACGCACCCGGATCGCCCCGTCCACCCGGGGCACCAGTGCACGGGCCAGCGTCGGGACCACCGCGCCAGTGGGCCGCGGAGATCCTCGGGCGGCACCCCGCGTTCCTGACCCCCGGGCAGGCCCGCGAGCTCGCCCTGACCCCGGGCACCACCCTGTCCCGGCTCCTGATCGACCCCGCCGACGGGCGCCTCATCGAACGCAGCATCACCACCTACCGACCCGACGCGGCGATGCGCCGCCAGATCGTCGCCGCCGACCTCACCTCCCGCTCCCCCGGCTCCCGCACCCCCGCCACCTCCTGCGAGATCGACCACGAAACCCCCTGGACCCACCCCGGCGACGGGACCACCACCGAGACCAACCTCGACCTCAAAGACATCGCCCGCCACCAACTCAAGACCGCCGCCTGGTGGCACAGCGCCCTCGCCCCCAACCGCGACGTCCGCTGGGAAACCCTCCTCGGCCAGACCGAAACCACCCGCTGCCACGACTACCGGCAATACCTGCGACGCGCCGTCACCACCGAACACCTGGCGCCCGACAGCCTCAGCATTCCCGACTCCGCAGCCGACGGTCCCGACCACGCAGCAGGGCACCACGACCACACGCCCGACCCGGTCACCTACCCCGACCCGGACGACGAGCTCGACCTCGCCTGCCGCGCCCTCTACGCCGCCCTCGCCCACCGCGACCCCGGCACCGCCCTGCTCGACCACGACGACGAACACGGCGCCACTGAACACCACCCACGCCTGCACGGCTGGATCACCCTCACCCACCGCTCCACCACCGGGCAACGCCAGCACGGCCCACCCGAACACCACGCCTCCGTCGCACGCCTCCTCGGCTTCCCCACCCCCGACCATCCAGCTGCGACCGCTGGTCCTGACACCGAAGCACCGATCAACCCCGACGCGACCACGGACACCACACCTTCACACTCACAGGGCACCACCCAGCCCGACCAGCGACCGACGCCGCCCTGGCAGAACCGCACCGACGACACACCCCCCTTCTGACCGTCAGCGAGGTCGCGACCTTGGCGGCGACCCATCACGTCGATCAGTGGCTACGGCCGGACGGGGACGATCCCGGTGATCGCACGGGTCCACGGAACCGTCGGCAGGGAGGTGGCCGAGACGTACGGCCCCAGGGAGTCCGCTCCCGTGAGATGCGCCGCTGCGACGACACCCGGGTCCTCCGGATCGAGCGGCCGCAGCCACACGGCGACGGCACCTGCGGGAACCTCCACCTGACGACTCGTGTCGTTCTCCAGCTCGAGGTCCTCGACGTCGGTCCCCCCAGCCTGATCCAGCCAGATGAGCTGGGCAGTCGTGGCGTCCACGGCGGACACCACGAGGGAGCGCCGCCCACCAGGGACCGCGTCGGCGTCGGGGACCGCGTCGGCGTCGGGGACCGCGTCGGGGTCGGGGAAGGGAAGGGCGATCGGAGCGCTCCCCAGCTGGACCGCAGGGACCCAGGCGAGGTCACCTGCGGGACGCACCAACGGCTCTGATGCGGCGTCTGTGCCGCCACTGGACGTGTCCTCACCCGCCCCCTGGGTGGTGGCGGTCGGATCGCCGGTGCCACCAGTGCTGGCAGCGTCGTCGCCGGGCGCTGCGGTCGAGCCACCGGAGTCGCCGTCGCCCGGCGCGGCGGTCGAGCCATCACTGTCGGGGGTGCTCGTGGCTCCAGCGTCCTCGGTGCTCCTGGGAGGTGCGGTGGTGGCGGAGGCATCGTCGCTCACGATCGGTTCGTCGCCGGACGGAAGCACCGCCAGCGATGCGGCCGCCGTGACCGGCTGGTCGGAACGTAGCCGTAGGGCCACCGCCTCGTCCGGAAGGTCGTCGAGCGAGAGCTCCACCGTGGCACCCGACGGCACCCGCAAGGCGGGGGTCGGAGGCACGACGGCCCCCGTGGTGGTCAGGGCGCGCAGCTCGACCAGGGCCTCCGCCTCCGGGGCCACGACCCGGAGCGTCCGGCGGTGCTCACCTCCGGCCTCGCTGCGGGGAAGCCCCGGCACGATGAGGTCGCGGGCCGGCCTGGCCGCGGCACTCGTGACATCGAGACCGAGGTCCGTGGTCCCGTCCCGGTAGCGATCTGTGAGGTGCGCCGCGACGGGGCCTCCGGTGGACGTGACCTGGACGGCGGGTGCCTCCACTCCCGGGGCCAGGGCATCCAGGAGCTGGACGACCTGGGCCTGCGGAGGCACGACGATCCCGGCGCCGCCGGTGAGGTCGACCGGCCCGTCGACGCCGCGCACGTCGAGGTCGACCTGCACCGGGTCGGAGCCCGGGTTGGTGAGGACGAGTTCCTCGGCCCGTCCACCCCCCGAGCCCCCGGCGAGCAGCCACTGGGAGTCCTGTGGCTCCGCGCAGCTCGTGAGCGCGGCGCCGCGTCCGCCTGGCTCCGTCCCGACAGCCACCTGGGACGCCGTGAGGCCCGGCGCCGTCGTCGCACCGGCCACGAGCACGACCCCCTCGCCGGAGACCAGCTCCAGGTCCCGGACGCCGTCATCGCGGGCCACGCTGCCGTCCCCGGTCGCCGAGCCATCCGCGCGGACGCGCAGGATCGCGGTCGACCCGTCGTCGGAGCCCTCGGAGCCCTCGGCCAGTCCCTCGACGAGCACACCGGGTGTCACGGCGGCGCGCGCCTCGACCTGCGCGGCAGGACCGTCGGGCTTGCCCGGGCAGGCCAGGGCCGCACTCCGGACCAAAGCGTCCCGGTCGGCTGCCTCCGCGATCCCGTCCTGGCCCTCCGACGACGTGCTGTCGTCGGGAAAGGGACCCCAGGCCGAGCCCGTCGTGCTCCACCAGATCAGCCCAGCCGCGGCCACCGCAGCAAGGCCCAGCCGAACGAGCGCCGCCCGCGAGGGGGCACCCTCGCGACGAGCCCGAGGGCCGACCGAAGAAGCCGCTGCGGGCGCGACGGAAGCACCAGCTGTCTCGGCAGGCGGACCCTCCGTCTCACCGGTCGCGGGGGCGACCCCGCTCGCGTCCGCACCATCCAGATCGCCGGGCACCTCCTCCTCGGGCCGCTCGACAGGGCCAGGCTCCGGTCGCCCGCCACTCATGGCTCCTCCTCGGGGTCGGTCTCCGCCCGCCCGAAGGGCAGGGCCAGGAAGCCCGTCACCGCCGCGACGGCGAGCGCGACCAGGTGCCAGGGCAGCCATCGGCTCCGCACGTCGACGGTGATCTCGTGCTCACCGGCGGGGAGCGTGGTGTCCCTCGTCCCCTCGAGAGCGACCTCGTCGCCGTCGATCCGGACCACCGCCTCGGCGGCCCACCCCTCCCCCTCGGCCACCGCGAGCCGCGACCCCTCCGGCAGCCCGGTGAGGTCCGCCTGGGCCGCGCCGTGCGGGCCGGTCGCGTCGATCCGGTCGATCGTCGCACCGTCCGGACCGACCACCCGGGTCCGCGCCGGGTCACCCTCGGCCATCCGCCAGAGCACCGATCCTGCCGGGCTGGAGACCCGGGTCAGTCCGGAGACACGATCCAGATCAGAGGCGACCGGGTGGTCCTCGCCGGCCCGCAGCTCGACGTAGCCCACGCCCAGGTCGACCAGCGCACGACTGACCTCATCGGGACCGGCACCGGCGACCAGCTCCGACACCGCCTCCTCCACGGGCCCCGTCTCCGCAGAGGTGCCGACCAGCTCGATGGTGCGGTCGCGCAGGATGCGCGCGGGCTCCGGCTCGGCGCCCTGCAGATCGACGAGCACACCACTGCCGTCCGCGGTCGCGTCCAGAGTCACGGTGCGCAGCGCCCCCGGTCCACGCGCCTGCTCGGCCGCCACGGCCGGGAGTGGGTTGGTGGCCGGCTGCAGCGCGTGGTCGTCGGCCGCGGGAGCCAGGAGCCATGCGGCGGTGAGGAGCCACGGGAGCACGACCGCGACAGCCAGGGCGACCGGCAGGAGTCGCCGCCGCGGTGCCGTGGGCTCCTGGCCCCCCTCGGTGGGAGTGTCGCCCTGCGCGCGAGTGTGCGGCCCGCGATCGGCACGCTGCACCAGGTGGTCCAGCGTCAGGGCCGCGGCCAGGAGCAGTGCCGCACCGGCTAGGGACAGCAGCGTGCCCGGCCAGGCCACGACGGACAGGCCAGCCTCGGGATGATCCTCGGGAAGCACCCCCAGCGAGGTGCGCACGAGCAGCTGCGCGCCGCCGAGGCAGACGAGGGCGGCAGCCAGCAGCACCCCGGCACGGCGTCCGGCCGGGCCGGGCAGGAGCAGGGCACCGAGCGCCGCCAGCCACAGCGGCACCGTCAGCCAGAGCGGGGTGGCCGCCCAGGTCGTCGCGTCCAGGCCGCCTCCAGGATGCAGCAGCATCAGCTGCCAGGGCTGGGCCACCGACGGCAGGAGCGCGGTCGCGGAGGTGGCGCCCGCACCGCCGAGCAGGCGCAGCGGGTCGGCCAGCGCCGGGAGCCACGGGAGCAGCATTGCCCACGGCAGCGTGGCCAGCACCACGCCCCGCCACCGCGCGCCGCCCCGGCCGAGCAGCATCAGGGCCAGCCCCGCCAGGCTCGCCACGACGAGCACCCCCGGGACCCACTGCGCGGCGATCGCCACCCCCAGCACGGTGGCGAAGGTCGCGGCCGTGCGGCGCACGCCTCCCTGTCGCCCGGCCAGCACCACGAGCCCGGCCAGCAGCAGCGGGGCGAGGACGTGGACCACCGCCGGGCCGACGCGTCCCTGGCCGACCGCGACCGAGAGCGGGGCGGCGGCGCCCCACCCCAGGGCGAGACCCGCGCGCAGCCAGCGGCGGTGGGTGCTCCGGCGGAGGGCGAGGTATGCCGTCACGACGCTCAGCGGAGCCGCGAGCCCGAGCATCCAGGTCAGGGTCGGGCCGGCCGCCGTCGCGGCGGAACCAGGCAGCAGACCGAGCACGGCCGTGAGCGCCGCGGCGGGCGCCAGCCAGCTCTCGGGGACCGAGCTCTCGCCCAGACCACCCCCACGCCAGCCCTGGGTGGCGGACGCCCACAGGCCGGCGGCGTCGGTCGTGGCCGGGCCCAGCTCGGGCCCGACGACCCCGAGCCCGGAGGGCCGCAACCCTCCCCACAGGTCCCGCCCGAGCCAGCCGGTCAGGAGTGCGGCCGAGAGCACGGCCAGCGCGAGAGGCCAGCTCCACCGGCGCCGGCGGGACGTCTCACCGTCGAGCTGCGCGAACTCGTCCGAAACGGGGCCGCTCTCCAGGCCGCCGCGAAGGCCACCGCGCGGCCGTCCCGGCTCCTGGCTGGTACGCCGCGCGCGCGGGTCCAGCGCCTCCCCCACCGCGTCGAGCGTGTCCCGCCACCCGGTGGCCGCCGGAGCATGCAGGCCCACGAGGTCACGCGGGTTCACCTCTCGCCGACGCGCGAAGCGTCGGCGGGCGCCCCAGCCCCGGGCCGGGCTCAGGACGGCCCGGACGTCGGCCCACTCCTGAGCCGCCTCCCGCGGGCGCTTCACCAACAGGAGGAGCGCGGCGGCGAGCAGGCTGGTCACCGCGACCCCGAGCGCACGCCAGGGCGCGGCCCAGGCCGAGCAGCGGGCGAGCGCGAGCTGCCGGACCCGCACGCGGGTGCGCGTCGGGTCGACGACGCCCAGGCCCTCCTCCCCCTGACGCACGACCGCGTCGGGCGCGACGACGACGCGCCGCCCGGCGAGGTGGGTGCGCCAGCTGAGGTCCAGCCCCTCCACCCCGTCAGCCTCGAAGGCCTGGTCGAGACCCTCTATGTGCTCGAGCGTCGCGCCGCCCACCAGCGCGCCCGGCAGGGGGACGCCCAGCACGTCCTGGCGCAGGTCGAGCTGCCCCTGGTCGACGAGGGCCGCCCCGGTCGGATCGGCGATCCGGCCGGCTGGCGTGAGGTGGTGCCCGAGCGAGCGCAGCAGGCGGGGCTCGTCGGCGCGCACGAGCTTGGGCCCGACGACACCGACGCGGCTGCTGCGTCGGACAGCTGCGACCAGCGCTGCCAGGGCGCCGGCATCCGGCCGCGAATCGGGAGCGAGGAACCAGAACCAGTGTCCGTCGTGCCGCGGTGCCGCCTCGCGAGCGGCCTCCACCTGCTCGCGGCGTGAGCGCCCGCACTCCCGGGCCACCACGGGGACCGCTGCCTCGGAGGCACTCCGATCGCCGCGGTGGCTCCCGAGGGCACCCTCCGGGTCGGGGCCGACCACCACGACACGCTGCGGCCGCCGGGCCTGGCCAGCGAGCGCCGCGAGCAGGGCCTCCACCGACTCCGTGAGCTCGGTCGTCGTGCTGCACGGTGCAGCGTCGGGCGGGTCGGCGTCGTCGACCGCAGGGAGGAGGATGACGGCGGTGACGTCGTCGACGGCGGCGCGCCCGGAAGGGGCGGCGCCGGCGCCTGAGCTCTCAGGTCCGGGCGTCGTCATGGATGCAGGCGCGTGGTGCGGCGCCCGCTCAGACAGCGCGCTTCTTCAGCTTGCGTCGCTCGCGCTCGGACAGACCGCCCCAGATGCCGAAGCGCTCGTCGTTGCCCAGGGCATACTCCAGGCATTCGGCGCGCACCTCGCACCCGACGCAGACCTTCTTGGCCTCGCGGGTCGATCCACCCTTCTCCGGGAAGAACGCCTCCGGATCGGTCTGCGCGCACAGGGCGCGCTCCTGCCAGGACATCTCCTCGACCTCGTCGATCCCGTGCATCAACGACATCAGCTCCAGCTCGTGCATGGCTCCTCCTCGACCTCTCGCCTACACGTGTCTCGCCGGCTGCGACCCGACCGCCCGACTGCCCTCGACGCAAGGTCACAACACCTGAATTACACGCGTGTCATCCGCCATAGTCAACCCCAGATCTGCTAGACGCCCCCCAGCACCCACAATGGGGGCCATGCAGATCACCGTTCTGGCCGGGGGTGTCGGGGGCGCCCGGTTCACCCGTGGACTCGTGCACCACCTTCGGGCGGACCCCGCCCTCGCCGACTCGACCGTGACCGTGGTAGGCAACACCGGCGACGACATCACGCTCTTCGGGCTCCGCGTCTGCCCCGACCTCGACACCGTCGTCTACACGCTCGGCGGTGGGGTCGACGAGGGCCAGGGCTGGGGGCGCGAGAGCGACACGCACGCCGTCATGGGAGAGCTGGCGGCGCTGGAGGTGGGTCCGGGATGGTTCGGGCTGGGCGACCGCGACCTCGGGACGCACCTGGCCCGGACCCAGTGGCTCTCCAGAGGGGTGCCGCTCTCCGAGGTCACCTCCCGGATCGCGGCTCGGTGGGGGCTCCCCGAGCGCGGCGTCCGGCTGCTGCCCGCCACCGACGACCCGATCGAGACCCACGTCGTCGTGGCCGACGGGGACGGCGGGGACGGTGAGCGCGCCATCCACTTCCAGGAGTGGTGGGTGCGCCACGGTGCCCGTCTGCCGGCGCACCGGTTCACGGTCGCCGGCCTGGCGGCGGCCGCTCCGGCCCCGGGCGTTCTCGACGCGATCCGCGCGGCGGATGTCGTGCTGCTCCCCCCGAGCAACCCCGTCGTCTCCATCGGGATCATCCTCGGCGTGCCCGGGCTCCGCGAGGCGGTCCGCGGCACCCGCGCGCCGGTGGTCGGGGTGAGCCCCATCCTGTCCGGTCGCCCGGTGCGCGGCCACGCCGAAGCCTGCCTCGCCCCCCTCGGGGTCGAGGTCAGCGCCGCCGGTGTCGCCGGGCTCTACGCCGACCTGCTCGACGGGTGGCTCGTGGACGACGCCGACGCCCCGGACGGGGCCCGCGCTGGCTACCCCTCCCGCCTGCGGCTGCGCTCCCTCGACCTGCTCATGCGCGACGAGACGGGCGCGGCGCGCATCGCCGCCGCCGCTCTCGACCTCGCTGCCGAGCTCGGCGCGGGGGACGGGCACGCCCGGTGAGCGGCCTGCACGTGTGGCCGCTCACCGGGCTTCCGGAGATCACGGCCGGTGCCGACCTCGCCGCGCTGCTCCTGGACGCCCTGACCGAGCACGGGGGGCTGCAGGACGGCGACGTGGTCGTGGTGTCGAGCAAGCTCGTCTCCAAGGCGCACGGGCTGCGCCGGGCCGGGCTCGATCCAGAGCTCCCCGATCAGTCTCTGCGTGAGCGGGCCGTCCGCGACCAGACCGTCCGCGTGGTCGCCGAACGGCGCAGCCCCGGGGGGCTCACTCAGATCGTGGAGTCCGTCGCCGGACCGGTCCTGGCCGCCGCGGGCGTCGACGCCTCCAACACCGGGGATGCCGGCGGGGTGCTGCTGCTGCCGGACGACCCCGACGCGGCCGCCCGGTCGGTGCACGAGGCCCTGCAGGCACGCTCCTCGGCACGCTTCGGGGTGGTGCTGAGCGACACCGCTGGCCGGCCGTGGCGCCAAGGGCAGACCGATTTCGCGCTCGGCGCCCACGGCGTCCGCGCCCTCGACGACCTCCGCGGCGGGACCGACGCCGACGGGCGTCCGCTGGCGGTCACGGCCCGGGCGGTCGCGGACGAGATCGCCGCTGCCGCGGATCTGGTCAAGGGCAAGTCCACCGGGATCGGGGCCGCCCTCCTGCGCGGCCTGGACCTCGACGATCCGCAGGACCTCTTCGGCGCGGCGTCGTTGGTGCGCACCGGCCCCGGAGACTGGTTCGCGCTCGGCCACCGGGAGGCGGTGCGGGCCGCCCTGGGTGCCCCTCCTGGCAGCGATGCCGCGGACCGGGTCGGCATCGCCCCCGTCGGCCCCGACGCCGTGGCGGACCGCGCGGGCCGCGCGCTCCGGCTGGCGCTCCTGGGGCACGAGGACGCCGCCCTGACCGGGTCGCCCGACACGGGCTTCATCGTCCACGCCCCCGACCCGGTGCTCGCCGGTCGGGTCGCCGCCCGGCTGGAGATCGCGCTCGCGGGCGAGGACCTCGTCTGCGAGGTCGAGGTGGGCGACCGCATACCCGAGGTCGAGAGCCCGGTCAGCGACCACCGAATCGGCTGATCGGCAGGTGCGCCCGCGGAGCCATACGCGGGCCCCGCCGCGGGCGCATCGCACCGGAGAGCTCCAGCAGCCGCTGCACGCGGTAGCGGTGCCCGCGGTAGGGCGCCAGCAGCTCGACCAGCCCGTGGTCGTCGACGGGCTCCCCCGTGAGCGCCCAGCCGATGTTGGCGGCGACGTGGTAGTCGCCGAAGCTCACCGCATCGGGGTCGCCGAGCGCACGCTGCGCCGTCTCCGCCGCGGTCCAGACCCCGACCCCGGCGATGCTCGTGAGGCGCGCGCGGGCGGCGGCAGGGGGCATACCCGACGCCTCCTCCATCCGGTGGGCGACGCGGACCACGCGCGCGACCGTGTCGGCGCGCTGCGGGCTGACCCCGGCCCGCAACCACTCCCAGGACGGTATGCCGCGCAGCACCTCCGGCGACGGAGGCACCCGCAGCCCCAGCGCCCCGCCGGGTCCGGGCGCCTCGGTGCCGTACCGCCGCACGACCCGACGCCACCCCGAGAAGGCCTCCTGGCCGGTGACCTTCTGCTCCACGACCGCGGGGACCAGTGCCTCCAGCACCAGCCCGGTGCGGGGCACGCGCCACCCGGGGTGGCGGCGCCACGCCTCGGCCACCCGCGGGTGCCGGGGCACGAAGCCGGAGGGGTCGTCGTCGGCGCCCAGCATGACCGGCAGCCGCTCCAGCGCCCACTCCGCCCCGGGTCCCCAGGCCTCGGCGACGACGGCGTCGTCCGCGGGACGACGCGGCAGCCGCAGGGTCGCCTCGCCTGCGGGGGTCCGCAACCCCCGCCACAGCGCCCCCGCCACGACCGACCAGCAGGGGTCGCCGGCACCCCGGCGCAGGGTCCCCCAGGTCGCCCCCACGTCCACCGGGTAGCCCGGTCGCCATACGCGACGCTGGAGCACTCCCACGGCAGCCCAGCCTGCCCCGGTCACTGCTCCGGCCGCAACACGACCCGTTAGCGTGGGTCCGTGCAGCTCCCCTCCGAGGTCCTGGTCGCGGCCGTCGCCGCCGACCCGACGCGACCGGCCCTGACCTACTACGACGACACCTCCGGGTCCGCCGGGGAGCGCATCGAGATCTCCCGCAAGGTGCTCCGGACCTGGACCGCCAAGGCCGCCAACGCGCTCCAGGAGGGGCTGGACGTCCAGCCCGGATCGGTGGTGCTCGTCGACCTGCCCGCGCCGCACTGGCGGCTGGCCTACTGGGCGTTGGCCGTCTGGTCCGTCGGGGCGACCCTCACCGTCGACGCCCACGAGGGCGCGGACGTGCTCGTCACCGCCGACCCCGACAGCGAGATCGCCGACGACTGCGACGAGGTCGTCGCCGTGGCGCTCCCGGGTCTGGCCCGGGTCTTCGAGGGCGAGCTGCGCTCAGGGGTCATGGACGAGGCCGCCGAGCTGTCCAGCTTCGCCGACGACTTCACCGCCTGGGACGAGGTCGAGGGCGCCGACGTGGCCCTCGTGACCCAGGGCGACCGCGTGGACTACGAGGCCCTGCTCGACGGCCTCGCCCCCCTGCCGGAGGGAGCCCGCACGCTGCTCACCAGCACCGACCCGGGCCTCTTCGTACGCCAGGTCCTCCAGGTGCTGGCCACCGGCGGTTCCGCGGTCCTCGTGCGGGGACCAGCTCCGGCGACGGACGACTCGCGGCTGGTCGCCGAGGGGGTCGACCACCGCCCGGGGGCCGCAGGGGAGGCCTCCACCGCAGGCCGGTAACCTCACCGGCATGGACAAGGTCGTCACTTCCGCAGCCGAGGCGCTCGAGGGGCTTACCGACGGCATGACCGTCACCGTGGGCGGGTTCGGGCTCGCCGGTATCCCCACGGTCCTCATCGAGCAGGTCCTGGAGAAGGGCACCGCCGAGCTCGAGGTCGTCTCCAACAACTGCGGCGTGGACGGCGCCGGGCTGGGCCTGCTGCTCGGCGCCGGGCGCATCCGCCGGGTCATCGCCTCCTACGTCGGGGAGAACAAGGAGTTCGCCCGGCAGTACCTCTCCGGCGAGCTCGAGGTCGAGCTCACCCCGCAGGGCACCCTCGCGGAGAAGATGCGCGCCGGTGGCGCGGGCATCCCGGCCTTCTTCACCCCCACCGGCGTCGGTTCCCAGGTGTCCGAGGGGGGTATGCCGTGGCGCTACGACAGCGAGGGCGCGGTGGTGAAGGAGTCGCCGGCGAAGGAGACGCGCGAGTTCACCGTCCGGGACCAGACCCGCGACTACGTGCTTGAGCACTCGATCTTCGCCGACTTCGGCCTCGTCCGCGCCGCGAAGGGCGACCGGCACGGCAACCTCGTCTTCAACCAGTCCGCCCGCAACTTCAACCCGCTCTGCGCGATGAGCGCGGGCGTCGCGGTCGCCGAGGTCGAGGAGCTGGTCGAGCCCGGCGAGATCGACCCCGACGAGGTGCACCTGCCCGGCATCTACGTCCAGCGGGTCCTGGCGCTCAGCCCGGAGCAGGCCGCCGCCAAGGACATCGAGAAGCGCACCACCCGGGGGGCTCGGCCCGCCGGACAGCCCGCAGCCGACGCCACCCAGGAGGCCTGAGCCATGGCACTGACCCGTGAGGAGATGGCGGCGCGCGCCGCCGCGGAACTGCACGACGGCGACTACGTCAACCTGGGCATCGGGATGCCCACGCTCGTGCCGAACTACGTCCCGGACGACGTCGAGCTGGTCCTGCAGTCCGAGAACGGCATCCTCGGCGTCGGCCCCTACCCCTTCGACGGCGAGGAGGAGGCCGACCTCATCAACGCCGGCAAGGAGACCGTGACGGTCCGGCCCGGCGCGAGCTTCTTCGACTCGGCCACCAGCTTCGGCATGATCCGCGGCGGCAAGGTCGACGCTGCCATCCTCGGGGCCATGCAGGTGTCCGCCGCGGGCGACATCGCCAACTGGATGATCCCCGGCAAGATGGTCAAGGGCATGGGCGGCGCCATGGACCTCGTCATGGGCGCCAAGAAGGTCGTGGTCCTCATGGACCACGTCGCCAAGGACGGCTCCTTCAAGATCGTCGACGAGTGCGACCTGCCGATCACCGGCCTCCAGGTCGTGCAGCGCATCATCACCGACCTGGCGGTCATCGACATCACGCCGGAGGGCCTGGTGCTCCGGGAGGTGGCCCCGGGCGTCAGCGTCGAGGAGGTCGTCGAGAAGACGCAGCCGCCGCTGACGGTCGCCGTCGACGAGCCCACTCCCGAGCCCCAGGCCCCCACCGAGGGCTGAGCCGGCCGCTCCCCCGCGCGCTCAGCGGGACGGCCCGCGCAGAAAACCCACACCCCAGGTCAGGTGCATGGTCGCGAGCACCGCGGGCATCCGCGCCACGACACCCGCAGCCCGGCCGCGGGCGACCCAGGCGCCGCCGACGGTGACGGCGGCGGCATACCCCAGCGGCAGCACCCACAGCGGCCGCCAGGCGAGCCCGCCCACGGCCCCTGCCGCGATGAGCGCCACGGCGACCGGCGGCGCGAGATAGCGCGCGTTGACCGACTCCGGGTGCGCCCGCACCACCTGACGGCGCCACTGCCCGCTGCCGTAGAACTGGCGCGCCAGGTCGCGGAAGGTCGAGCGCGGCCGATAGCTCACCGTGAGCTCCGGGGTGAACCAGACCGTGCCTCCGGCCGCCCGGATGCGGTGGTTCATCTCCCAGTCCTGGGCCCGGGTGTAGGCCGGGTCGTAGCCGCCGACCCGCTCCAGCCAGTCGCGGCGGAAGACCCCGAGGAAGACGGTGTCGGCCGGTCCGGCCTCGCCGCCGGTGTGGAACCGCTCGCTGCCCATGCCCAGCGGCGAGCGCATGGCGAGGGCCACCGCCTCCTGCATGTCGCCGGTCCCCTCGGCGAGCATGATGCCGCC
Organism: Serinicoccus sp. JS2-9; assembly: GCF_059025165.1. NCBI lineage: Bacteria > Bacillati > Actinomycetota > Actinomycetes > Micrococcales > Ornithinimicrobiaceae > Serinicoccus > Serinicoccus sp. JS2-9. Next base: position 1,883,707 of record NZ_CM180091.1, on the reverse strand, counting down.
GACGTTGGCGGCACCGGTCTCCTCCAGCAGCTCGACCGCGCGCCGGATGTAGCCCTCGCTCAGCTCGCCGTGCCCGTCCATCCGGACGACGACGTCGTGCGCGCTCGCGGCGATCGCGGCGTTGAGCCCGTCGGGGGTGCGGCCGGTCGGGTTGTCGACGACGACGACGCGCGGGTCCGCCGCGGCCAGCCGGTCGGCGACCTCGCGGGTCCGGTCGCGGCTCGGTCCGACCGCGAGCACCACCTCGAGGCCGCCGGGGTAGGTCTGGGCGAGCACCGAGCGCACCGCCCCCTCCAGGTGCTGCTCCTCGTTGAGGATCGGCATGATCACGGAGACGGGCGGGTAGTCCACCCGGGCGAGGCTACCCGCCCGCGGCACCCCGACGAGCCTCCCAGGGCTCGGCAAGGTCGAGGCCGTAGGCTGTCTGATCGTGCCGAACCACCCCGAGGACGACTGGACCCGCCCCCTGCCCCGCACCCCGCGCGAGGGTCGCGGGTCGGGCAGCGAGCCGACCCAGCACGTCCCGCAGGGCGGGCGCAGGTATGCCGACGAGCAGGGCTACGACGTCCGCGGCGGGTACGACGACGAGCGGGGCTATGGCGACAGCGGCGGGTATGACGATCGCGGCGACTACCGGCCCGCGCCGCGTGGCGGGGGGCGGGGTCGCCCGCCCCGACCTCGCCGACCGCGCTACGGCATCCGCCGCGTCGTCGCCTTCCTCGCCTTCCTCGTCGTGGCCTACCTCGTGTCGATGATCGTCGTCGTCGCACTGGTGTGGGGCAGCATCAACCGCGTCGACGCCACCCCGGACGCCTCCGACCGCCCCTCCGCGGCCAGCGGCGACACCTACCTCCTCGTCGGGACGGACAGCCGCGAGGAGTTGACCGAGCAGCAGCAGAGCGACTTCGGCACCGGCTTCACCGAGGGCCATCGGGCCGACACCGTCATGCTGCTCAACGTCCCCACCCTCGGCGACCCGACGCTCGTGAGCCTCCCGCGCGACAGCTACGTCGAGATCCGTGACCAGGGCTGGGACAAGCTCAACTCCGCGCACTCCTCCGGCGGGCCCGAGCTCCTCGTCGACACCGTGGAGCGGGCCACCGGGCTCCCGATCGACGGCTACATGGAGATCGGCTTCGGCGGCTTCGTCGACGTGGTCGACGGCGTGGGCGGGGTAGAGATGTGCCTGGACGAGGCGATCCAGGACGACCGGGCGCACATCGACCTCCCCGCCGGGTGCCAGGAGCTCGGCGGCGAGGAGGCCCTGGGCTACGTGCGGATGCGCTACAGCGACCCGCGGGGCGACATCGGGCGGGTCGAGCGCCAGCGCGAGTTCCTCTCCGCCCTCGTGGACCGCATGGCCACGCCGCAGACGGTCTTCGTGCCGTGGCGGCTCTACGACGTAGGCACGGCCACCGGGGGTGCGATCCGCCTGGGCGAGGACACCTCGATGGTCGAGGCCGGGCGGCTGGCCTGGGCGATGCGGGCCGTGGCCTCCGGCTCCGGCAACTCGGTGACCGTCCCGGTGGCCGACGCCAACTACCAGACCGGGGTGGGCAGCGCGGTGCTGTGGGACGAGCAGGGCGCCACCCAGCTCTTCACGGCGTTGCGCCAGGGTCAGGCCATCACGGTCGAGCCGTAGTCGGCCGCCCGCCGACTACCCTGTGCCCACGGAGGTGACCATGCCCGACAGCCACAGCGACGAGACCCGCCGGGACTCCGGCTCCCCCGGAGAGCCCGAGACCACGCGGGAGACGCCCGTGGGTGAGGACCCCACGCTGGTCGCCGGGCGCTATCGCATCGTGCGCACGCTGGGTCGTGGTGGCGGGGGTCAGGTCTGGCTCGCGACCGACGAGAACCTCGGCCGCCAGGTCGCGCTCAAGCGGGTCGCGGGTGAGACCGACGCCGAGGTCCTGCTCAACCGCGGGTTTCGCGAGGCACGCACCAGCGCGACGCTGGCGCACCAGCACGTCGTCCGGGTCTACGACGCCTTCGAGCACGAGGGGTCGCCGTGGATCGTCATGGAGTACGTCGACGGGCACTCCCTCGCCGAGCTCATCGCGGACGGCGCGCGGCTCCCCGTGGCGCAGGTCGCCTCGATCGGCGCGCAGCTCGCCACCGCCCTGGCCGCCGCGCACCGGGCCGGCATCCTGCACCGCGACGTCAAGCCGGCCAACGTGCTGCTCGCCGGTGAGTCGGGTCGCGACGCCAAGCTCACGGATTTCGGCATCGCCCGCGCCGACGAGGACCCGCAGCTCACCCGCACCGGCTTCGTCTCCGGCACCGCGGTCTACTTCTCCCCCGAGCTCGCGCGCGGTGAGGACCCGAGCACCGCCTCCGACGTGTGGGCCCTGGGCGCGACCCTCTATGCCGCGGTCGAGGGCGAACGCCCCTTCCCCGAGCGCCCCAACGCCGTCGCCCAGCTGCACACCATCGCGGGCGGGCAGGTCCGCCCGCCCCAGCACGCCGGGGCCCTGGAGCCCGTGCTCGCCGGCATGATGGATCCGGACCCCCGGGCCCGCTGGGACGCCGCCCACGCGGCCCGCGAACTGGACTCGGTCGCGCGGGGTGGCGACAGCGACACCGCTGCCGCACCGCGCGGCGGCGGGCCCACCGCCGTGGCCGGAGGCGTGGCGAGCGGGGCCGAGGCGCATACCGAGCAGGTGCCGCAGGCCGACCCCACCCGCACCTTCGCGCGCACTCGGGGAAGCGCCCAGCCGCCACCTGCGGCGCCGCCGCCGGGCGCGTCGCCCGCAGGGGCGAGGCCGGCGGGCGAGGCACCGTCGCGCCGCTCCTACGCCGCCACCGACCGGCCGCGTCGTGCGGCACCGCGCCGCGGGACCTGGCTCGGGTGGCTCGCGGCGATCCCGCTGCTCGCCCTGCTCGGCTGGCTCGTGTGGACGATCGCGACCGGCTCGGGCCCCGGCCTCGGCGGAGGCGACGACGCGAGCCAGGACAGCGGGCAGGTCGACACCAGCCCGGTGGGCGCCGCCGAGGCGGAGCAATTCGTCGAGGACTTCTACGCCACCCTCGAGAGCGACGGGTATGCCGCCGCCCGGGAGAGCATGAGCGCGGACGCCTGGCTCGCGAGCGACATCGCCGAGGGCCTGGGCGACGTGAGCGTCAGCGAGGTGCAGGCCACCGAGTCGGGCGACGGCACCGCGCAGGTGAGCGCGGTCGTGAGCTACGCCTACGGCTCGGTCATCACCCAGGACGAGACACTGGGTGTCGCCCGCGCCGAGGACGGCGGCCTGCTCATCGTCAGCCGCGAGGCGATCCCCCGGGAGGGCGGGACCGACGACAGCGGTGACGACGGCGACGACCAGGGTGACGACGACGCCGCCTCCGAGGACGGCTGAGCCGGCCCGGCGACGGCCGGGTCAGCCCTGGAGCAGCTGCCGGCCCATGACGAGGCGCTGGATCTGGTTGGTGCCCTCGTAGATCTGGGTGATCTTGGCGTCGCGCATCATGCGCTCGACCGGGAAGTCCTTGGTGTAGCCGTAGCCGCCGAGCAGCTGGACCGCGTCGGTGGTGACCTCCATCGCCACGTCCGAGGCGAAGCATTTGGCGGCCGCGCCGAAGAACGGCAGGTCGGCGTCGCCGCGCTCGGACTTGGCCGCGGCGACGTAGACCATCTGCCGGGCGGCCTCGAGCTTCATCCCCATGTCGGCGAGCATGAACTGCACGCCCTGGAAGTCGGCGATCGCCTTGCCGAACTGCTGCCGCTCCTTGACGTAGCCGAGGGCGAAGTCCAGCGCCCCCTGGGCGATGCCCACGGCCTGGGCGCCGATCGTCACGCGGGTGTGGTCGAGGGTGCGCAGGGCGATCTTCAGGCCCTCCCCTCGGCCACCGACCATGCGGTCACCGGGGATGGTGCAGTGGTCGAAGTGCAGCTCGCGGGTGGGGCTGCCCTTGATGCCGAGCTTCTTCTCCGGCGCGCCGAACGTGAAGCCCTCGTCCTCCTTCTCGACCACGAAGGCGGTGACGTTGCGCCCCCGCGGGCCATCCAGGTCGGTGACGGCCATGACGGTGTAGAACTCGCTCACGCCGGCGTTGGTGATCCACGACTTCTGCCCGTTGAGGACGAACGACCCGTCGCCCTGCTCCTCGGCCTTGCACGACATCCCGGCGGTGTCCGAGCCCGCCCCCGCCTCGGAGAGGCCGTAGGAGAACATCGCCTCGCCCCGGGCCACCGCGGGCAGGTAGCGGGACTTGACCTCCTCGCTCGCGGCGAGGATGAGCGGCATGGTGCCGAGCTTGTTGACCGCCGGGATGAGCGAGCTGCTGGCGCAGGCCCGCGCGACCTCCTCGATGACGATGCAGGTCGCGAGCGCGTCGGCGCCGACGCCGTCGTAGTCCTCGGCGATGTGGGGGGCGTGGAAGTCGGTCGCGACGAGGGCCTTCAACGCCTCGTCCGGGAAGCGGCTCTCCTCGTCGACCGCCGCGGCGTGCGGCGCGATCTGCTCGTCGGCCACCTCACGGACGGCCTCGCGCAGGGCCTCGTGGTCCTCGTTGATCCGGAACAGGTCGAACTCGCTCATGGCGGAAGCCTAACGCGCGCGTCAACCGGAGGGGTCAGTCCGTCGCCCGGCGCTCCCGCAGCTTCTCGCCCTTGGCGTGGGCCTGCTCGCGCAGGTCGTCGGCGAAGGTCGCCAGCTGCTCGCGCCACCGGGCGGCCCGGTCACCCTCCCCCGCGGCGAGCATCCGCACCGCGAGCAGCCCGGCGTTGCGGGCCCCCGCCACCGAGACCGTGGCCACCGGGATGCCCGCGGGCATCTGCACGATCGAGAGCAGCGAGTCCATGCCGTCCAGGTGCTTCAGCGGCACGGGGACGCCGATGACCGGCAGCACGGTCACCGAGGCGAGCATGCCCGGCAGGTGCGCCGCTCCCCCGGCGCCGGCGATGACGACCCGCAGTCCGCGGTCGGCGGCGGAGCGGCCGTAGTCGATCATCTCGGTCGGCATCCGGTGCGCCGAGACGACGTCGGCCTCGTAGGGCACGCCGAACTCCTCCAGCGCGAGCGCGGCCGCCTCCATGACCGGCCAGTCGCTGTCGCTGCCCATGACCAGGCCGACGAGCGGCCGGTCGGCACCCTGCTGCGGCTGCGTGCTCACTCGGTCACCACTCCTTGGAGGTAGTCGGCGGCATGGGTCGCGCGCTCGCGCAGAGCGGCCAACTGGTCGTCGCCCGCGTCATCTGTGCTGCACACGGTGACGTGCCCGAGCTTGCGGCCCGGGCGCACGCCCTTGCCGTAGAGGTGGATCTTCAGCCCGGGGTCGCGGGCCATGAGGTGCTTGTAGGTGCCGTAGAGCTCGGGGAAGTCGCCACCGAGCACGTTGGCCGAGGCGGTCCACCGGGCCCGGGCCGAGGGGTCGCCGAGCGGCAGGTCGAGCACGGCCCGCAGGTGCTGCTCGAACTGGCTGGTCACCGCGCCGTCGATGCTCCAGTGGCCGCTGTTGTGCGGGCGCATCGCGAGCTCGTTGACGAGGTATGCAGCAGCACCCGTCGTCGGATCCGTCACCTCGAAGACCTCGACCGCCATGACCCCGGTCACGCCCAGCTCACCGGCGATGCGCAGGGCGCCCTCCGCGAGCGCGGCGGCCAGGTCGTCGTCCAGGCCGGGGGCCGGGGCGAGGACCTCGGTGTTGATCCCGCCGGCCTGCACGGTCTCCACGACCGGCCAGGTCGCCGCCTGCCCCGACGGGCTGCGGCCCACCATGATCGACAGCTCACGGGAGAAGTCCACGGCCTCCTCCAGCAGCACGCCGTCGGCGAGACCACCGGTGCCGACCTCGGTCAGCCACGGCTGCACGTCGGCGAGCGAGCGGCATACCAGGACTCCCTTGCCGTCGTAGCCGCCGCGGGGAGCCTTGGCGACCAGGGGCCACCCCACCTGCTCCGCGAAGGCCTCCACGTCCGCCGCGGTGCGCGCCTGCGCCCAGCGCGGGCAGGGCAGGCCGAGCTCGGTGAGGCGGCGGCGCATGGCGAGCTTGTCCTGCGCGAAGACCAGGGCCTGGGGGCTCGGGTGGAGCTGCACACCCTCCTCCTGCAGCGCCAGCAGCACCTCCTGCGGGACGTGCTCGTGGTCGAAGGTGACGACGTCACAGGCGGCGGCGAACTCCCGCACCGCCGCCAGGTCGGTGTGCTCGCCCACCGGGCTGTGCGGAACGACGAGCGCTGCGCTGGCCGTCTCCGACTCCGAGAGGACCGAGAGCGTGATCGCCAGGCCCACCGCAGGCGGCTGGCACATCCGGGCGAGCTGGCCGCCGCCGACGATGCCGACGACGGGGAAGCCTCCTTCGGCGCGGGTCGGGGTGGAGGGGATCGCTGCGGTCACCCGCGCAAGCCTACCCAGGGGCGCGGCCTAGACTGCCGCCCTGTGGGAACCCCTCCGAGCGCCGGTCTGATCGCCCGTGCCCGGGCGACCTACCAGGTCCTCGTGGCCGAGCTCGCGAAGTTCGGCACCGTGGGTGCCCTGGCCTTCGTCCTCGACACGGCGCTCTACAACATCCTCGTCTTCGGCGTCCCGGGCCTGCTCGAGGGACCGATGGACGGCTCGCCGCTGTGGGGCAAGACCGTCGCGACCTCGGGGGCCACCATCTTCTCCTGGCTCGGCAACCGGCTGTGGACCTTCCGCCACCGGCGCAGCGAGCCGGTGGCCCACGAGTTCGGCCTCTTCGTCGTCTTCAACGTCATCGGGCTGGGCATCGCGCTCGCCTGTCTCGGCTTCTCCCGCTACGTCCTCGGGCTGGAGAGCCAGCTCGCCGACAACATCGCCGGCAACGGCGTCGGCCTGGTCCTCGGCACGCTCTTCCGGTTCTGGGCCTACCGCCGCTTCGTCTTCCGCGGCGAGCTGGAGCTGGACGGCCGGCCGCGGCGCGGTCACGGCGTCGTCGCGAGGGGCAGGTAGCAGGCGAAGACCGGGGGCGTGGACTCCACCAGCTCCAGCCGACCGCCGAGCGACTCGGCCGTCTCCCGGGCGACGGCCAGCCCCAGCCCGGTGCCCTGCCCCGTCGTCTGACCGCGGTCGAAGATGGTGCGCGCCAGGTCGCGCGGGATACCCGGGCCCTCGTCGCCCACCGTGAAGACGGCGGACGGGCCGGAGCGGGCGACGTGGACCCGCACCCGCCCGTGCCCGTGCACCAGGGCGTTCTCGACCAAGGTGTTGAGCACCTGCGACAGCGCCGAGGCGCTGGCCTCGACGATGACGCCGCGCTCGCAGGTCAGCTCGATCGACCGGGCGGCCTCCTCGAAGGCCGGCGTCCACTCCTCGTCCAGCCCGGCGAGCACCGCGTCCGCCGCGCTGACGGCCCCGCCCGAGGCGTGCCCGGCGCGGGTGCGCTGCAGCAGCTCGTCGACCACCCCGGTGAGCCGCTCGACCTGGCCGATGGCGATCTCGGCCTCCGTGCGGGCCACGGCGGCGTCGTCGGACTGGGCGATCTCCTCCAGCCGCAGCAGCAGCGCCGCGAGCGGGGTCCTCAGCTGGTGCGAGGCGTCCGCGGCGAAGGACCGCTCGAAGACCAGCGCCCGGGCGAAGGTGCTGTGGTGCCGGTCGACCTCGCGGGCGACCGCGTCGATCTCGGCGATCCCGGCCTTCCACGGCTCGGGCTCGACCAGGCGCCCCGGTCGCGCCTCGGGGTCGAGCGCGAAACCGCCGGAGGCGAGCTCGTCGGTCCGGTGCGCGAGCAGCCGCAGCGGCCCGGCGACCCGCTCCGAGGCCCGGTCGGCCAGGGACCGCGCCGTGGGCACCCCGATGAGCGCCACGAGCGCCGCGGTGACGAGCAGCACGAGCAGCAGCACCCAGTCGGGCAGCGCGCCACCGCCGGCGTCCCAGCGGGCGGCCTGCACCTCCCGCAGCACCCAGGCGGCCAGACCGCCGAGGAGCAGGGCCAGGCCCGCCAGGGTGAGCACGATGCGCACCGACAGCTCGCGGAGCACGGACCGCATGGCGCGCGTCCCTAGGCCTCGGTGGAGGCGTCGTCGGGACCCTCACGGTCGTCGTCGCTCCCGGGGTCGTTCTGGAAGCGGAAGCCGACGCCCCGGACGGTGACGATGTGGCGCGGGTTGTGCGCGTCGTCACCGATCTTGCGGCGCAGCACCGAGACGTGCATGTCCAGCGTCTTGGTGGAGCCGAACCACGTGTCCCAGACCTCCCGCATGAGGACCTCGCGGGAGACGACGCGGCCCTCCTCGCGCATGAGCACCCGCAGCAGGTCGAACTCCTTGGTGGTGAGCCGGACCTCGCGGTCGTGGACGAAGACCCGACGCGCCTGGATGTCCATTCGCAGCGAGGCGCCGGACGGCCTCGGGGCCGCGCCGGGGCCGCGGCGCAGGAGAGCGCGGACCCGCGCCAGCAGCTCCCCGAGCCGGAAGGGCTTGGTGACGTAGTCGTCCGCGCCGGCGTCCAGGCCCACGACGGTGTCCACCTCCTCGGTGCGCGCGGTGAGCATGAGCACCGGCATGCGCACGCCCGCGTCGCGCAGCGACCGGCAGACCTCCACGCCGTCGAGCAGGGGCAGCCCCAGGTCGAGGACGAGCAGGTCGTGGCCGGGCTCCCCGACCGCCTCCGACAGCGCGGCACGCCCGTCGGGGGCCAGGGTCACCTCGTAGCCCTCCCTGCGCAGGGCGCGGGCGAGCGGCTCCGAGATCGTGGGGTCGTCCTCGGCGAGCAGGACTCTGGTCACGGCGTCTCCTCCTCCCGCACCCGGGGTGGCCAGTATGCGGCGTGTGTCAACGCCCCGGCCACTGCGGTGCGCGCTTCTCGGCGAAGGCGGCGACTCCTTCCGCGCGGTCGCCGCTGAAGGCCGTCGCCCGCCAGGCGCCGTCCTCGATCTCCAGGCCGGCGGCCAGGTCGGTGCCCATGCCCATCCGCATCGCGCGCTTGGCGTTGCGCACCGCGACCGGGCTGTTGCCGGCGATGGTCGCGGCGAGCTCCAGAGCCCGCTCGCGCGCTGTGCCGGGCCCGACCAGCTCGTCGACGACCCCCAGGTCGTGGGCCTCCGGGGCCGCGAGCCGCCGGGCGGTGAAGATCATCGACGCCGCCCGGGACCAGCCGACCCGCCGGGTCAGCAGCTGGGTGCCCCCACCGCCGGGGATGACGCCGACGCCGACCTCGGGCAGCGCGAACGTCGCCCCCTCGCCCGCGACCACCAGGTCGCAGGACAGGGCGAGCTCCATACCTCCCCCGAGGGCGAAGCCCTCGACGGCGGCGATCGCGGGGACCGGCAGGTCCAGGACGCCGCGGTAGGCGAGCTTGGAGATAAGCCGGTGGTCCATCATCTGGGCGTCGGTGAAACCGTTGCGCTCCTTGAGGTCGGCGCCGACGCAGAAGGCCCGCTCGTGGCTGCTCGTGAGCACCACCGCGCGGACGGTGGCGTCGGCCGCCAGCTCGGCGGTCGCGGCGGTGATCTCCTCGGCGAAGGCCGTGGAGACGGCGTTCATCGCCGCCGGCCGGTCCAGGGTCAGCTCCACCACGTGCCCCTCGGCGCCGGGGTGACGGGTCAGCTGCAGCATCGTCCGTGCGTCCATGAGGGCAGGCTACTGGGGGCGCACGTGCTCGACGTCGCCCGCATGGTGGACGCCACGTCCACCCTGGGATCCCTCGACCACGAGGGCGCCGTCCTCGTCGACCGACACCGCCCGCCCCTCGGTGCGGCCGCCGTCCGGGCGGAGCACGGCGACGCGCCGCCCCAGCGTGCTGCAGGCGTCGAGGTATGCCGTCCGCACCGGTTCGCGGTCCTCCTGCTCGAGACCGGCGTGCCAGGTCGCGAGGTGGCGCAGGTAGTCCTCGAGGAAGGCCTCACGCGCGCCGTCGGGCAGCACCGCGCCCCCGCGCGCCAGCCGCCACGAGGTCGCCGTGGGCACCGGAAGCTGGTCGGCCTCGTGGTCGACGTTGACCCCGGCACCGACGACCACCGCCCCCGTGGCGGCGACCTGGGTGAGGATGCCGCAGATCTTGCCGGGGCGCGGACCGGACTCCAGCAGCACGTCGTTGGGCCACTTGAGCACGGCGCTGACCGGCCAGCGGCTGTCGGCGAGCGCCGACCGGACCGCCAGGCCCGCGGCGAGCGGGACCCAGCCGGCCACGACCGACGGGACGGGCGGGAGGACCGCGCTGATCGCCATACCGGTGCCGGGAGGGGACTCCCAGACCCGGCCACGACGCCCGAGCCCGGCCGACTGGTGCTCGGCGACGACCACCCGACCCGGGCGCGGATCGGCCAGCGCCTCGGTGTTGGTCGAGCCGAGGCTGTCGTGCCACTCCGGCGTGGCCCAGGGCTGACGTCGCATGCCGTCAAGGCTAAGTTGTGTGCATGACCGACAGCGACACCGTCAGCGCCGGCGCCGACGATCACGACGCGCCCGGGCCCGACCTGCGCACCACGTCGGGGCGGCTCGAGGACTACCGCGCCCGGGTGGACGACGCCGTCCACGCCGGCTCGGCCAAGGCCGTCGAGAAGCAGCACGCCAAGGGCAAGATGACCGCCCGGGAGCGGATCGAGGCCCTGCTCGACGAGGGGAGCTTCACCGAGCTCGACGCCTTCGCGAGGCACCGGTCCACCGCCTTCGGCCAGGAGAAGAACCGGCCCTACGGCGACGGGGTCGTCACCGGCTACGGCACCGTCGACGGTCGCCCGATCGCGGTCTTCGCCCAGGACTTCACCGTCTTCGGCGGCTCGCTCGGCGAGGTCTTCGGCGAGAAGATCGTCAAGGTCATGGATCTGGCGATGAAGATCGGCTGCCCGGTGGTCGGCATCAACGACTCCGGCGGTGCGCGGATCCAGGAGGGCGTGGTCGCGCTCGGTCTCTACGCCGAGATCTTCAAGCGCAACGTGCACGCCTCCGGCGTCATCCCGCAGATCTCCCTGGTCCTCGGCCCGTGCGCGGGTGGTGCGGTCTACTCCCCCGCGATCACTGACTTCGTCGTCATGGTCGACCAGACCTCGCACATGTTCATCACCGGCCCGGACGTCATCAAGACGGTGACCGGCGAGGACGTGACCTTCGAGGAGCTCGGCGGGGCGCGCACCCACAACTCCACCTCTGGCGTGGCGCACTACATGGGCAGCGACGAGGACGACGCGATCGACTACGTCAAGGAGCTCCTGGGCTACCTGCCGCAGAACAACCTCGAGGACGCGCCCGCCTACGACGAGGAGCCGGACGAGGAGGTCGGCGCCGACGACGAGAAGCTCAGCACGCTGGTCCCGGACTCCGCAGGGGTGCCCTACGACATCAAGACCGCGATCACGACCGTGCTCGACGACGGCGAGTTCCTCGAGGTGCAGGAGCTCTTCGCCCCCAACATCTGCGTCGGCTTCGGCCGGGTCGAGGGGCGCTCGGTCGGCGTGGTGGCCAACCAGCCGATGCAGCTGGCGGGCACGCTCGACATCGACGCCTCCGAGAAGGCCGCGCGCTTCGTGCGCACCTGCGACGCCTTCAACATCCCGATCCTCACCTTCGTCGACGTCCCGGGCTTCCTGCCGGGCACGGACCAGGAGTTCGGCGGCATCATCCGCCGTGGCGCCAAGCTGCTCTACGCCTACGCCGAGGCCACCGTGCCGCTGGTCACGGTCATCACCCGCAAGGCCTACGGCGGCGCCTACGACGTCATGGGGTCCAAGCACCTCGGGGCCGACATCAACCTGGCCTGGCCCACCGCGCAGATCGCCGTCATGGGCGCGCAGGGCGCGGCCAACATCCTCTACCGCAAGCAGCTGCAGGAGGTCGCGAACGCCGGAGGCGACGTCGAGGCCGAGCGCGCGAAGCGGATCCAGGAGTATGAAGACACGCTCGCCAACCCCTACATCGCCGCCGAGCGTGGCTACGTGGATGCGGTGATCGAGCCCTCGCACACCCGGGTCGAGGTGGCGCGGGCACTGCGGCACCTGCGCTCGAAGCGGTCCAACCGGGCTCCGCGCAAGCACGGGAACATCCCGCTGTGAGCGGCGACCAGCCGGTGGTGCGCGTGGTGCGCGGCAACCCCACGCCCGAGCAGGTGGCGGCCCTCACCGCTGTGCTGGCCGCGGCCTCGGACGGTGAGGCGGCCGCGTCCGGTGACGGCGCGCGGCGCCCCAGCACCCTGTGGACCGCCCGGGCCCGCTTCGCCCGGCCCCGGCCGGCCGTGGGGCCGGACGGCTGGCGCGCCTCCGCGCTGCCGCGCTGACGCAGCCGCGCCGGCGTCAGCCGGTGGTGACGGCGTCCGCGCCCTCCTCACCCTGGCGGCGCAGCTCTTCGCGCTCGGCGGTCGCGCGCGGCCGGAAGATGAACCACCCGGCGGCGAGGGCGACGAGGAAGAGCACGAGCATGACGGAGAAGAACGGCCAGGGGCCGGAGAGGAAGATGATCGGCACCGCCAGGGCGGTGACCAGCCCGCCGCCGAAGAACGGCTCGAAGACCAGCTGCTTGTAGCCGAACGCCTCGAAGGCGGGGCTCTCGGCGTCCGGGTCGGTGATCCGCATGAGGATGAGACCGGTCGCCGTGACCCCCATCGACTGCCCGAAGTCGCCGATGCCGCGCTCGAACCAGTAGCGGCCGATGATGCGGGGGGCGAACCAGAGGAACAGCCCGACGTTGAGCGCGATGCCGCAGACCGCCAGCAGCAGGAAGGACCAGATGTTGGCGCCGATGGCCTCCAGCGAGAGGGTGGCGATGGCCGCGACGATGAGGAAGTCCAGCGCCCATCCCTGGATCCGCAGCATGATCTGGTGGTCGATGAGGTGGTCCACCCCGGCCCGGGCCGCCACGGCCTGGATGAGCACACCGCCGAGCAGCGCCAACGGGAAGAGCGGCACGTAGGCGAAGATCTCCAGCGGCGTCTCGTCGTTGAGCAGGATGGTGCCGTAGGTCTGCGCCTCGATCCAGCGTAGGCCCTCCAGCACGCACCAGCCCAGCAGGATCGCGACCGACACCAGGGCCATGTGCAGCGAGAGCGGCTCCACCGAGGAGGGGCGGCTGGTCATCGTGCCGGCCGGGTAGTGCTCGTCCTTGCGGAACAGGCCCTTCTGCTCCTCGACCGACGCCTTGACGTCACCGGTGAGGATCTCGGTGCGTCCGGTGCGGACCCCCCAGTTGATGAGGGCGATGCCAATGACGATGCCGGCCACGATCCCGATCGTGGCGATGCCCACCGCCAGGTCGGCGCCCTCCTCGTAGCCGATCTCCTCCAGCACCGGCCGCATGCCGGCCGCGGTGCCGTGGCCACCCTCGAAGCCCATCTCGATGAGCGCCCCCGCCATCGGCTCGGCGGCGAAGAGGGGCACGAGCACCAGCGCCGCGAGGAGCAGTCCCACGACATACTGCCCGGAGCCCATCGCCACGCCGAGGGCCAGCTGCGGCCCGACGAGCTTGCCGGCCCGTTTCGGTGTCGGGAGGTCCTGGCCCAGGAACATCGTGGCGAAGACGACGCTGATGAGCAGGCCGGGCAGGGCTCCCCAGACCTCGAGCATCGATCCCGTGAACAGGCCGTTCTCCGGGACCGCGCCGATCCGGCCGAGCACCTGCGGCCCGAGCAGGAGCAGCAGGAAGCCGCCGATGATCGAGCTCGGGAGGAAGAGCTTCTGCACCCACCCGACCTTGACCCGGATGACCTTGCCCAGCAGCAGGAACAGTCCCAGGATGATGAGTGCGAACCCGATCTGGTCCGGTGACATCAGATGCCTCCCCACGCGACGTGATCCGCACACCCTGGCACACAGGGGCAGCGGGCGCCATGGCAGCGTTCCTGGGCTCCTGTCCCTGGCGCCGCGTGGCTCAGGCGCGCTGCCGCTCCAGCCGCCGGGCCAGGGGGTCGTGGAAGCGCGCCGGAAGGCACCGGGCCGCGACCACCTGCTCCGCGGCGGCCATGTCGCCCATCGCGGCGGCGAACGCGGTCCGCATGGTGACCCCGTGCCCCGGGGCGGGATCCAGCGCGATCGTGGGCGGTCATGACCCCAGTGTCCCGGTATGCCGAAGCGCCACCGCGAAGACCCGGCGGAAGGGGAGCACCACGCCGGCGTCGGTGCGGGGGTAGGCCGCGCGCAGCGCCGCCCGGAACTCCTCGGCGAAGTCTTGCCGCAGGTCGTCCGGCAGCGCCTGGAGCGCCGGCCGGGTCGTGCGAGGCTGGGCTGGCGATCCCTTCGAGATGGGCGGCGTAGGGGGCGCGACCCGCCGGCTCGCGCCGCAGCGTGTGGCTCGGCTCGTCGACATTCCCGGGCACGGTCATCGCGAGCACGCCACCGGGCCTGATGCGGGCGACGAGATCCGCCAGCAGCGTCAGGTGCCCCGCCACCCACTGGAGCGTGGCCGTGGTGACGCCGAGGTCGACTGGATCGTCGTCGTCCCGGGCCCATGCGACGAGATCGGTGACCTCGGCGTCCGCCTCCGGCGGTCCCGCTCCGCGGCATACCGGGTGTAGTGCGCGGGGTCCCAGGTGTCGGCGGCGGTCATGCCGCCACCATCCCCGAAGCGTTCGGTACGTTGCTCTGGTGACCACCAGCGCGAGCAGCCGTGACCTGACCGACATCGACCGCATCGCCGAGGCGCATCTGGACGCCGCGGTGGCCCTGAGCCCGCTGGAGGCGACCTACCTCGGCGTCGCCGGGCAGGACCACGCCATCGACGACCTGTCCATCGAGGGGCTGCGGGCGAGTCGTGACCTGGCCGCAGAGACACTCCAGCTGCTGGACGGGGCCTCGCCGGTCGACGACACCGACCGGGTCACCGCGGCGGCGCTGCGCGAGCGGCTCGGGCTCGAGGTGGAGTCGCTCGATCTCGTGCTCGCCGGGGAGGCACCGGTGGAGCTCAACGTCATCGCCTCGGCGCCGCAGGCGGTCCGCGACATCTTCGACCTCATGGCCAAGGACACCGAGGCGCACTGGGAGACCCTCATCGCGCGGCTGGAGGCCGTGCCGACGGCGATCGAGCAGTACCTCTCCGCGCTGCGCTGGTCCGCCGGCCAGGGCCAGGTGGCGCCGCTGCGCCAGGTCCGCGCGGTCGCCGAGCAGTGCCGTGACCAGTCCGGGGAGGAGGCGAGCAGCTTCGATGCGCTGACCGACGAGAGCGCCGGTCAGCCGGAGCCGATCCGCACCCACCTCGCGAGCGCCGTGGACGGTGCCAAGCGCGCCTTCGGTGCGCTCGCGGCATACCTGACCGACGAGCTCGCGCCACAGGCGCCGGAGTCGGACGCCTGCGGCCAGGAGCGTTACCGGCTGCACTCGCGCAGCTTCCTCGGCGCCGACATCGACCTGGAGGAGACCTACCGCTGGGGCCAGGAGGAGCTGGCGCGGATCACCGCGATGATGGAACAGACGGCCGAGCAGATCCGGCCGGGTGCCAGCGTCAAGGAGGCCGTCGCGATCCTCGACGAGGATCCGCGCTATGTGCTGGAGGGCACCGACGCGCTCCGCGAGTGGATGCAGGAGCGGGCCGACGCCGCGGTCGCGGAGCTGACCGACACGCAGTTCGACGTGCCGGAGCCGGTCCGGCGGATCGAGTGCATGATCGCGCCGAGCCAGACCGGGGGCATCTACTACACCGGACCGAGCGAGGACTTCTCCCGCCCGGGCCGGATGTGGTGGTCGGTGCCCAAGGGCGTCACGCGCTTCTCCACCTGGCGGGAGCTGACGACGGTCTACCACGAGGGCGTGCCCGGGCACCACCTGCAGATCGGACAGACGGTCTACCGCTCCGAGCTGCTCAACCGCTGGCGGCGGCTGGCGTCGTGGACCTCCGGGCACGGCGAGGGATGGGCGCTGTATGCCGAGTGGCTCATGGCGGACCTGGGCTACATGGACGACCCGGGCAACCGGATGGGCCTGCTCGGCGGCCAGTCGCTGCGGGCGGCCCGCGTGGTCATCGACATCGGCGTGCACTGCGGTTTCGAGGCGCCGGCCGAGGTCGGTGGAGGGATGTGGACCTACGACAAGGCGTGGCAGTTCCTCACCACCCACGCGCACGAGAACGAGGAGTCGCTGCGCTTCGAACTGGACCGCTACCTCGGCTGGCCGGGGCAGGCGCCGAGCTACAAGATCGGCGAGCGCCTGTGGCTGGAGCTGCGCGAGGAGTGCCGCCGCCGGGAGGGTGAGGACTTCGACCTCACCGCCTTCCACCGGCGGGCGCTGGACATCGGGGGCGTCGGGCTGGACACGCTCCGGGCGGCGGTGCTGGGCGAGCTCTGAGCCTCAGCACCACTGCTGCGCGATCGCCCGGATCACCCGGGCGTTGCGCGTCGTGGCCACGGTGCCCCCCAGGACCTTCTCGACCGCATCGTTGCTCAGCGACGCGCCGTGAAAGGTGTCGCCGATGAGCAGGTGGGCCGCGCGACCACGGATGACCAGACGCTCTCCGCCGTCGCCGAGGCGCTCGGCATCGGCCCGCTGCTGCGCCGACACCTCGGTCTTGAGCAGGCAGACGTGGTGCTGGCCGGAGTGCCCCGCGCCGAGCTCGTCGACGTCGGCCACGAGATCCAGGAACTCCGGGACGGCATACGTGATCGTCGGCACCGCGAAACCCCGGTCGGCGAGGTAGGCGGACTCGAGCACCCCCTCGAGGCGCCGCCGCGAGCGCAGGCGCGTCTGCAGGCGCACGTTGCCGGTGTTGATGTGCGTGGCGACGTCGGTGCAGCCGGCCGCGGTGGTCACCCGCACGATGTCGTCCTTGCCGAACTTCCGCCGGGCGCCGAGGTTGATCGCGCGGAGGAAGGCGAGGTATGCCGTCACCCGCCCGATCCTGCCACCTCACGCCGACCGGCCGCACGGTCTGCGCCCGGGCACCGCCGATCCCGGGCCACTAGGCTGAGCCCCGTGATCCCTCTGGTCCTCGCCTCCGCGTCCCCGGCCCGCCACACGACGCTGACCAGGGCCGGCGTGCATCCCGAGGTGCTCGTCTCCGGGGTCGACGAGGACGCCGTCATCGACGCGGCCCAGGAGCAGCACGGCGAGCTCGACGCCGCCGATGTCGCGCTCACCCTGGCCCGGGCCAAGGCGGAGCAGGTCAGCCGCGACCACGACCTCGACGCCCTGGTGCTCGGGTGCGACTCCGTCCTCGAGCTGGACGGCGAGATCCACGGCAAGCCGCACTGCTCCCAGACCGCCATCGAGCGGTGGCAGCGCATGCGCGGGCGCAGCGGCACGCTGCATACCGGTCACTGGCTCATCGACGACCGGGTGAGCGGCAGCGCCGCCACCCTCGGGGCGACCGCCTCGACGGTGGTCCACTTCGCCGACCTCTCCGACGCCGAGATCGCGCACTACGTCGCGACCGGAGAGCCGCTGCACGTCGCCGGGGCCTTCACCGTCGACGGCCTCGGCGGTCCCTACGTGACGGGCATCGAGGGCGACTACCACGCGGTCGTCGGCCTCAGCCTGCCGCTGCTGCGAAACCTGCTCGGCCAGCTCGACCTGCACTGGCACGACCTCACCGACTGACCGGGTCCGGCCAGCCGCACAGGTGGCCGATCCACGCCAGGGTCACCCACCGGCCCTGCAGCCGGAGACTCGGCTGGCCGGGTGGGCCCTGCAGCTCCAGCGACCAGCGCGCCAGCGGATCCCTGCTCCGCCTGCGACCCGGCAGCGGCCCGCCTCTGCGTGCGTCGACGACCCGCCACTGCGCCAGGACCGCGCCTGGCACGGAGGGGCCGGCCGGGGCTCCGCCCAGCTGCTCCCGCAGGCTGCGACCGGGCACCAGCTCCAGCCGGTCCGCGAAAGTCAGCACGTCCCAGGAGTCGTCCTCCTCCAGGGTCGTCAGGACCGCCGGAGGCACGGTCATCCGGGCGCCGGGTCGGCGCGGCACGCGCAGCCGCGCCAGCCCCCACCAGTCTCCCGGCATCCACACGCCGTCGAGCCCGGAGTCGACGTCCCAGGCGAGCTCCGACAGCGCCGTGAGCCGACGCCACAGCCCGACCCTGCCCACCGGCCAGCTCACCACGTCCGCGATCCTGCGCCCGCCGTACGCCCTCGTCATCCGCTCCCCTCCCTCGCGCGCTCCCGTCTGCGGCAGCGCTGCCGTCCACCCGGGGCGGGTCGGTGCCGCGACACCGAGCCTAGGCGCCCGGAGGCGGCCACGACCGTCGTCCACAGGTGGGCCGCTGCTCCCGCGTGGGCGATGGCCTAGCGTGCCCCCATGCCCGCCCACGCCCTCGTCCTCGGTGGCACCGGGAGCCTGTGGCTCGCCGCCCTGCACCTGGCCCGCACCGGGTGGTCGGTGACCGTGACCGGACGGGACCCGGCCCACCTGCCCCCGAGCGCAGCGGAGTTCGGCATCCGGTTCGCCGCCGTCGACCGGGACGACGCAGCCGCGACCGCGCGGTTGGTGAGAGACGGTGTCGACCTGCTGGTGGACGGCCAGGGTTACCGCCCCCACCAGGCCCGTGGACTGGCCGAGCTGTCCCGCCGGTGCGGCGGCACGGCATACCTCTCGGCCAAGGCGGTCTATGTCGACGCCCGGGGCCACCACCTCAACTCTCCCGCGGGCATCGACCTCCCCGGACCGGTCCCGGAGTCCACCCCCACGATGGGCTGGTCCGGCCAGGGGGTGCGCTCGGCCGCGGGCTACGGCGCGGGCAAGGCGGAGTCCGAGCGTGTCCTGCTCGAGCGCGGCGAGCGGGTGAGCGTGCTCCGCCCCAGCAAGATCCACGGGCCCTGGGTCCGACAGCTCCGGACGCCACCGGTGCTCGACCTCGTCGCGCCGGGCCCGCCACCGAAGGAGGTCGTGGTCGACCGGCCCGAGATCCTCGAGTCCACGACCTCGGCGGAGGTGCTGGCCCGGACCGTGCTCGCCTGCGCCACCGCGCCGGGCCAGCGGGTCCTCAACGTCGCCGACGCCGGCCCGCGTCCAGCGGGCGAGCTGGCCCAGGAGGTATGGCGTGCCGCCGGCGTCTCTCCCGTCCCCCGTGTGGTGGCGGCACCCTCGGGCACGGCGGGCTCATCCTCGCTGCGGCAGTCTGTCGCCCTGCCCTGGCGGGTGCCGATGGTCCTGGACACGGCCGCCGTGTTCGACCTGGGCGTCGCGCTGCCCACCTTCGCCGAGACGGCGTGGATGGAGGTCGAGTGGGTGCTGCGCCAGCGCGGCCGGGCCTGAGACCGAGGTGTGCTCGGTGTCGCTTCGTGATACTGAATGCGTGCTGCCTGATACGTGCTGCGCGCTGCACGTCTGGGCGTGCGACACGCCGCAGAGCACCTCTGCCCTGTGCACGACACGCCGGGTGGCGTCGCTCGTCCCTCAGGCGTCGTAGTCGATGGTGACCTGCTCGCTCACCGGGTGCGACTGGCACATGAGCCGGTAGCCGCGCTCGACCTCGTCCGGCTCGAGCGCGTAGTTGCGCTCCATCCGGACCTCACCGTCGACGACCTTGGCGCGGCAGGTGCCGCACACGCCGCCGGTGCAGGAGAAGGGCGCATCGGGGCGCTCACGCAGGGTGGCCGCGAGGATCGTCTCGGCCCGGGTCGGCATCGGCACCGTCGTCGTCCGGCCGTCGAGGGTCACGGTCGCGACTGCCTCTGGTGGCGCACCGGGGTCGCGAGGCGCGGCGTCGGAGTCGGCGACCGGTGCGCCGGCGTCGTCGACGTGGAAGACCTCGTGGTGCACGTGCTCCGGGTCGGCTCCGCGCTCGGCGAGCACCTGCTGGGCAGTCTCGACCAGGCCCAGCGGACCGCATAGGTACCACTCGTCGACCTCGTCCTCCGGGATGAAGGTCGCGAGCAGCTCCTCGAACTTGTCCCGGTCGATGCGGCCGGTGAGCAGCGCGGCGTCCTGCGCCTCGCGCGAGAGCACGTTGAGGAGGGTGAACCGACCGGGGAAGCGGTTCTTGAGGTCCATCAGCTCCTCGAGAAACATGATGCTGTCGGTCCGGCGGTTGCCGAAGACCAACGTCACCCGGGAGCCCGGCTCCTCCTCCAGGACGGTCGTCAGCAGCGAGAGCACCGGCGTGATGCCGGACCCGGCGGCGACCCCGACGTGGTGCTTCGTGGCGGTGGGGTCGGTGGGGCAGGTGAAGGAGCCCATCGGGGTCATGACCTGCAGGGTGTCGCCGGCACTGACGTGCTCCTGCAGCCAGCTCGACATCACGCCTCCGGGCACGTGCGCCGAGGCGACCCGGACCTCGCCGGACTCCTGCGACTGCCCGCGGGAGATGCAGCACGAGTAGGACCGGCGGGCGTCCTCACCGTCGATGGTCGCCCGCAACGTGAGGTGCTGGCCCGGCTCGAACCGGAACTCCTCGCGCAGCTCCTCCGGCACGGCGAAGCTGATGGCGACCGCCTCGTCGGTCAACCGGTCCACCCGGCTCACGGTGAGGTCGTGGAAGGTCGCCCGGCGGCGGGTCGGCTGCTGAATCAGGCTCAACGAATCGCTCCTGTCGGGGTCTGGGGCGGAGCCCCAGCTGCGGGGGTGGATGGGGGCGGAGCCCCAGCCACGGGGAACAGGTGGTCGGGTCGGTCGGGGTCTGGGGCGGAGCCCCAGCTGCGGGGGGACCCGGGGGCGGAGCCCCCGGGCGATCAGATCGTCTTGAACTCGTCGAACGGCTCGCGGCAGGACCGGCAGCGGCGCAGCGCCTTGCACGCGGTGGAGCCGAAGCGCGCGACCTCCTCGGTGTCGTCGGAGCCGCACTGCGGGCAGGCCACCACGCGCTGCTGCAGGGTCAGCCCGACCGGACCAGAGGTATGCGCCCGCTCGCCGGTCGGCGGGGCGATCCCGAAGCGGCGCAGCTTGTCGCGGCCCGCCTCGCTCATCCAGTCCGTGGTCCAGGCCGGGGAGAGCTGGGTCACGACCTCCACGGGTATGCCGTGGCGCCGCCCGGCCTCGACGACGCCCTCGGCCATGGCGTGCATCGCCGGGCACCCCGAGTAGGTCGGCGTGATCGTCACCCGGAGGTGGCGTCCTGACCGCCCGTCAGCGCGATCGACCCACTCGGTCTCCCGGATCACGCCCAGGTCGTCGATCGTGATGACCGGGATCTCGGGGTCGGGGACCTCCCGCACGGCGCGCTCGACGCGCTCCTCCCGGCTGACCAGATCGGCGCCGGTCAGCGAGGCGCTCACCACGTCGCGCCCGGGTGGCTGCGGTGGATGTGCTGCATCTCGGCGAGCAGGTAGCCCATCGTCTCGGAGTGGAGGCCCTCACGCCCGCCGCGCGCGTGCCAGCGGGGCGGGTCGGGCATCGTCAGCGTCGCCTGGGCGAGCACGCCCGCGACGTGGTCGTTGACGGCCCCGGTGAGGCTGGAGGGCAGCACGCCGATCCCCTGCTCGCTGGCCCAGCGGGCGGCGTCGTGGTCCTCGCCCAGCTCGGCGACATAGGGGTGCACCGCCTCCAGCGCGGCCTGCATCCGGGCGTGGCTCTCCTCGGTGCCGTCACCGAGCCGTAGCACCCACTGGGTCGCGTGGTCACGGTGGTAGTCGACCTCCTTGACGGCCTTCTGCGCGACGGCGAGGAGGGTGTCGTCCGCCGAGGGCAGGCGCACCAGACGCGCATACAGCTCGCACTGATAGCTGGAGAACCACAGCAGCCGCGCCATCTCGTGCGCGAAGTCGCCGCGCGGCTGCTCGACCAGCTGGACGTTGCGGAACTCGCGCTCGTCGCGCAGCATCGCGAGGTCGTCCTCGTCGCGCACCGGCGTCGCACCCTCCACCTCGCCGGCGTGGGTGAGCAGCGCACGCGCCTGACCGATGAGGTCGAGGCCGACGTTGCCGAGGGCCATGTCCTCCTCGATCTGCGGGGCGTGGGTCAGCCACTCCCCCAGCCGCTGGGCGTAGATGAGCGCATCGTCACCGAGGCCGAGCAGGTAGTGGGCATGATGCTCGCTCACAGGTACTCCACGTCCTCCGGCACGTCGTAGAAGGTCGGGTGGCGGTAGACCTTGTCCGCGGCCGGGTCGAAGAAGCTGTCCCGCTCGTCCGGGCTGGACGCGGTGATGGCCTCGGAGGCGACGACCCAGAGCGAGACGCCCTCCTGCCGCCGGGTGTAGAGGTCGCGCGCGTTACGCAGCGCCATCTCCTCGTCCGGGGCGTGCAGCGAGCCGGCGTGCACGTGCGCCAACCCGCGCTTGGCCCGGACGAAGACCTCCCAGAGCGGCCAGCCCTGCGCGTTCTCCCCGCTCACGCGACCTCCTCGGCGCCGGTGCCGGCGGCGTGCTTCGCGGCATACGCGGCGGCGGCCTCGCGCACCCACGCGCCCTCCTCGTGCGCGGCGACCCGGGTGCGGATCCGCTGCTCGTTGCAGGGCCCGTCGCCCTTGAGCACGCGCCAGAACTCGTCCCAGTCGATCGCGCCGAAGTCCCAGTGGCCGCGCTCCTCGTTCCACCGCAGGTCCGGGTCCGGCAGGGTGAGCCCGAGCTTCTGGGCCTGGGGCACGGTCATGTCGATGAACTTCTGCCGCAGGTCGTCGTTGGAGAAGCGCTTGATGCCCCACGCCATGCTCTGCGCGGTATGCCCGTTGCTGGCGGCCTCGCCCGAGTCCGGTGGGCCGAACATCATCAGCGCCGGCCACCACCAGCGGTCCGCCGCGTCCTGCGCCATCGCCTTCTGCTCCTCGGTGCCCCGGGCGAGGACCCACAGGATCTCGAAGCCCTGCCGCTGGTGGAAGGACTCCTCCTTGCACACGCGGATCATCGCGCGGGCGTAGGGGCCGTAGGAGCAGCGGCACAGCGGCACCTGGTTCATGATCGCGGCGCCGTCGACGAGCCAGCCGATCGCGCCCACGTCCGCCCAGGTCAGCGTGGGGTAGTTGAAGATCGAGGAGTACTTCTGCTTCCCCGCGTGCAGCTTGTCCAGCAACTCGGAACGGTCCACCCCGAGGGTCTCCGCGGCGGAGTAGAGGTAGAGCCCGTGCCCGGCCTCGTCCTGGACCTTGGCCATGAGGATGGCCTTGCGGCGCAGGCTCGGCGCCCGGCTGATCCAGTTGCCCTCAGGCTGCATCCCGATGATCTCGGAGTGCGCGTGCTGCGCGATCTGCCGGATGAGGGTCGCGCGGTAGGCCTCGGGCATGGCGTCTCGAGGCTCGATCCGTTGATCGTCCTGCACCAGGCGGTCGAAGTACGCGAGGTGTTCGGCGAGCGCCTCGGTGTAGTCCTCGGTCTCGGCGGCGTTCAGCGGCGTCGGCACCTGTGCCGAGGCCGCCGTGTCCGCATCGTCTCCCTGCGCGAAGTCGTTGCCGTACATGACACCAGTGTGCCAGAGATGCGCTCCGTTGTATAACGCTGGATGCGTCATTCGACGTATGAAGTGTCACAGATGCCCAGGATGCGAGACTGGCGCGGTGAGCCACCCGCACGAGCAGCCGCCCCAGGCCGACGCGAGCGTCCGGACGGCGCGCCCCAACGACGCCCCGGCCGTCGGCCTCGTGCAGGCCTTCGTCTGGCAGGAGGAGTACGCCGCGATCCTCGACCCCGACGTCCTGGAGCAGCTGACCGGCCCGCGCTTCGCGACGGTCTGGCGCCAGTCGCTGGAGCATCCCCCCTCTCCCCGCCACCGCCTCCTCGTCGCGTGCGCAGGACCGCAGGTCACCGGGTATGTTGCGGTCGGCCCGGCGGAGGACGAGCCGGGCCTGGACGGTGACTCCGCCGGCGTCATCCTCGACGGCGGAGTCCACCCCGAGGCCCGGGGGGCCGGGCACGGCTCCCGGCTGCTCAACGCCGCGGTCGACACCCTGCGCGCCGCCCAGCCGCGCGTCGGGCTCGAGGCGGTCGCGACCTGGGTGCTGGCCGACGCCGAGGGCACGCGGGGCTTCCTCCGTGCCGCCGGCTTCGAGCCGGACGGCGCCTGGCGCGAGCGGGTCGTGGCCGAGGACGGTCGCACCGCCAGAGAGGTCCGGCTGGTGGCCGACACCTCCTCGTGAGCCAATAGTGGGGTGGGTATGCCGAGCGCGCGGGTGATCGGGGTCGACCTGGCTCGCCTGCTCGCGCTCCTCGGGATGTTCGCCGCGCACCTGGTGGACGAGAACGGCCCCGGGCCCGGTGACGTCGACGCGCTCTTCCAGCTCGTGGCCGGCCGGTCCTCGGCACTGTTCGCCGTGCTGGCGGGAGTCAGCCTCGCCTTCGTCAGCCCGCTGGCGGCGACCCGGCGCGACCCGGGGCCGTTCCGACGCCACCTCCTCCTGAGAGCCGCGGGCGTCGCCTTCATCGGCCTGTTCCTGGGCATGTTCAGCTCCGGCATCGCGGTGATCCTGGTCTACTACGGCGTCCTCTTCTGCTGCGCGCTGCCCGTGCTCGGCTGGGGTGCGCGGCGCCTGACCTGGCTCGCGATCGGGTGGGGACTGCTCAGCCCGATCGTCAGTCTCCTGCTGCGCGGGTGGCTTCCGGAGCCCACCCTCGCGGTGCCGTCCTTCGCCACGCTGCTGCTCGCGCCGGTGGAGACGGCCACCGAGCTGCTCGTGACCGGCTACTACCCCGTCCTCACCTGGGCGACCTACCTCTTCGCCGGCCTCGCCGTGGGGCGGGCCCTGCAGTCGCAGGGCACCCGGTGGCGCCTCATCCGCACCCTGCTGCTCGTCGGCGCCTGGTTGGCCACGGTCGCGCTCGCCGTGTCCGCGCTCGTAACCCGTGCGCCCGGCGTCCGGGAGGCGCTGCTGACCGGTATGCCGCTGGGCTCCTGGTCGGCGCTCGCGCGGGAGTTGCGCGAGGGGCTGCACGGCACCCACCCCGCGGACTCGTGGTGGTGGCTGGGGGTCTGGAGCCCGCATACCGGGAGCATCGTGGACCTGGCCCACACCACCGGCACCGCTGTGCTCACCCTGGGGTTCTGCCTGGCCGCGGTCCGACTCATCCCCACCGTGCCCTGGGCGATCCTCTCCGGTGCCGGACGGATGACGCTCACCTTCTACACCGCGCACGTCCTGCTCATGGCGAGCCCGCTGGGCGACGAGGGGTTGCTGGCGCGTGACACCGCCACCGGCTTCCCGCTGCAGGCGGGGCTCACCGTGACACTCGGCGCACTGGTGAGCGCCCTCGGACTCCGGGGCCCGCTGGAGTCGGGCCTCTCGGCGCTCGCGCGGACGGCCGGTCCCCCGGCGTCGAGCAGCACCGAACCTCAGGGCACCACCCACCCCCCTCGCTGACGCCGCCACGCCCCGTGGCGTTCACCTTTCGTTCATCTCCCCACCGCTGCGGCCCGCAGACCTGCACCGACATGACACGCCGCACCTCCGCTTCACTACCGCAAGGCGGCGGATTCGTGTACCTTAGGTGAACAGAAAGTTAACAACTTGACTCCACCAGGGAGGTGGCCCCCATGACCACAGTCCGCTCGCTGCCGCAGAAGCGCCCCACCCGAATCCTCACCTGGGTCCCCGTGACCGATGCGACGGGGCATACCCAGATGGAGATGCGCTGGCACGTCGGCACCCCGGCACCCCGCATCCGCCGCAAGGCGGCCGCCTGACCTCCACGCCGACACCGCAGACACGCCGAGGGCGGGCCCGGATCATCCGGGCCCGCCCTCGTGCTGTGCGGGTCAGTGTCTGACCAACGGCTCAGCCCTCGTCGGAGCCGTCCTGCTGACCACCCTGGTCGCCGCCGTTGCCACCACGGCCACGGCCACCGCGCCGACGACGCTGCCGCCGCGGACGGTCACCCTCCTCGCGGGAGCCCTCCTCGGAGTCGGCGTCGCTGCCCTGCGCGGCCACCGGCTCGGCGGGGGCCTCGGCCTCGTCGGCCCGGCTGCTCGCGGGGGCCTCCTGCGGCTCCGCCGCCGGAGCGTCGCCGCCCTGGCTCGGGGCCTCGGCGGCCGCCTGCTCACCGTCGACGACCGCGGCCAGCGAGAGCTTGCCGCGGGGGTCGATCTCCTTGAGCTCGACCTGGACCTTCTGGCCCACCGAGAGCACGTCCTCGACCGCGTCGATGCGCTTGCCACCGACGAGCCTGCGGATCTCGGAGATGTGCAGCAGCCCGTCCTTGCCCGGGAGCAGCGAGATGAACGCGCCGAAGGTCGTGGCCTTGACCACGGTGCCCAGGAAGCGCTCACCGATCTCCGGCATCTGCGGGTTGGCGATCGCGTTGACCGCGGCCCGCGCCGCCTCGGCCGAGGGGCCGTCGGTCGCGCCGATGTAGACCGTACCGTCGTCCTCGATGGAGATGTCGGCGCCGGTGTCCTCCTGGATCTGGTTGATCATCTTGCCCTTCGGGCCGATGACCTCGCCGATCTTGTCGACCGGGACCCGCACCGAGATGACGCGCGGGGCGTAGGGGCTCATCTCGTCCGGGGCGTCGATCGCCTCGTTCATGACGTCCAGGATGTGCAGGCGCGCGTCACGGGCCTGGGTCAGGGCACCGGCCAGCACGTCGGCGGGGATGCCGTCGAGCTTGGTGTCCAGCTGGATCGCGGTGACGAACTCGGTCGTGCCGGCCACCTTGAAGTCCATGTCACCGAAGGCGTCTTCGGCGCCGAGGATGTCGGTCAGCGCGGCATACTGCGTGGAACCGTCGACCTCCGCCGACACCAGACCCATCGCGATGCCCGCGACCGGCGCGCGCAGCGGCACACCCGCGTTGAGCAGTGACATCGTGGACGCGCAGACCGAGCCCATCGAGGTCGAGCCGTTGGAGCCCAGCGCCTCGGACACCTGACGGATCGCGTAGGGGAACTCCTCGCGCGTCGGCAGCACCGGCATGAGCGCCCGCTCGGCGAGCGCGCCGTGGCCGATCTCGCGACGCTTGGGCGAGCCGACCCGACCGGTCTCACCGGTCGAGTAGGGCGGGAAGTTGTAGTTGTGCATGTAGCGCTTGCGCGAGACCGGCGACAGCGTGTCCAGCTGCTGCTCCATGCGCAGCATGTTGAGCGTGGTCACGCCCATGATCTGGGTCTCGCCACGCTCGAAGATCGCCGAGCCGTGGGCCCGCGGGATGACCTCGACCTCGGCGGACAGCGCGCGGATGTCCTTGAGGCCACGGCCGTCGATGCGCACCTCGTCGCGCAGGATGCGCTCGCGGATGAGCTTCTTCTGCACCGCGCGGTAGGCCGCGTCGAGCTCCTTGTCGCGGCCGTGGAACGGCGCGTCCTCTGAGGTGTCGGAGTCGCCGGCGGCGTCCCAGTGCAGCCCGAGGAGCTTGCTCTTCATCGCGATCTTGATCTCGTCGAGGCGGGCCTCGCGCTCGGCCTTGCCGGCGATCTGCAGCGCCTGCGCCAGGTCGCTGGAGACGGCCTCCTCGACGGCGGAGTAGGCGTCGTCCTCGTAGTCGAGGAAGCGCGGGAACTCCTGGACCTCCTTCGCGGAGTTGGCCGCGAGCTCGGCCTGCGCCTCGCACAGGACCTTGATGAACTTCTTGGACTCCTCGAGGCCCTGGGCCACGACCGCCTCGGTCGGGGCCTGCTTGCCCTCGGAGTTGACCAGGTCCCAGGTGGCCTCGGTGGACTCGGCCTCGACCATCATGATCGCGACGTCACCGCCCTCGACCACGCGACCGGCGACGACCATGTCGAAGGTCGAGCGCTCGGCGTCGGAGAAGTTCGGGAAGGCCACCCACTGCCCGTCGATGAGGGAGATCCGCGTCGCGCCGATCGGGCCGCTGAAGGGCAGGCCGGAGATCTGGGTGGACGCGGAGGCCGCGTTGATCGCGAGCACGTCGTACTGGTGCTCGGGGTTGAGGGACAACACGGTGATGACGACCTGGACCTCGTTGCGCAGGCCCTTGGCGAAGGTCGGGCGCAGCGGGCGGTCGATCAGCCGGCAGGTGAGGATCGCGTCTGTGGACGGGCGACCCTCCCGGCGGAAGAAGCTGCCCGGGATCTTGCCGAGGGCATACATCTTCTCCTCGACGTCCACCGTCAGCGGGAAGAAGTCGAAGTGGTCCTTGGGGTGCTTGCTGGCGGTGGTGGTCGACAGCAGCATGGTGTCGTCGTCGAGGTAGGCGGTGACGGAGCCGCCGGCCTGCTTGGCCAGGCGCCCGGTCTCGAACCGGACGGTGCGGGTGCCGAAGGAGCCGTTGTCGATGGCGGCTTCGGCGAAGGTGATCTCTGGACCCTCCATGGGCCCTCCTTTTCTGCTCAACTCTGCTCACGGCGCGGGGCATCATCGTTGTGCCCGGCCGGTCCTGCAGGTGAGGGACGCGCGTCGGCCCCCCACCTCATACGCAAAGGAGCGGTTCCCGTGACGGGAACCGCTCCCCTGCGAAGTGTCAGCGGCGCAGGCCGAGTCGCTTGATCAGCGACCGGTAGCGCTCGATGTCGATCTCCTCGAGGTAGCGCAGCAGACGCTTGCGCTTGCCGACCAGCAGCAGCAGGCCGCGGCGGCTGTGGTGGTCGTGCTTGTGCTCGCGGGCGTGCTCGGTGAGCTCCTTGATGCGGGCGGTCAGCAGCGCGACCTGGACCTCGGGCGAACCGGTGTCGCCCTCGGTCGTGGCGTATTCCTTGATGATGTCCTGCTTGGCGGCAGTGTCGATCGCCATGGGCGACTCCTTCGTATGCGTTGCGCGGCGCCAACCCGGGCCTGTTCACCGGGGCACTCTCGATCCGCGGCCGTTCTGACGGCGTCGTTCAGAGTATCAGCGCCGCGACATCCGCCCTAATCTTGGGCCATGCCGCGGCTGCGCACCGTCTCCCCCTCCTCCCCCGGCTGGACCCGGCGCCGGGCCGGGCGCGGTTTCACCTACCTCGACGCCGCCGGGGAGCGCCTGCCGGACGAGGAGGTGGGGCGGATCAAGGCGCTGGCCATCCCACCCGCCTGGCAGGACGTCTGGATCTGCCCGCATCCCCGCGGGCACATTCAGGCGGTCGGGACCGACGCCGCCGGACGTCGGCAGTACCTCTACCACCCCCGGTGGCGCGAACAACGGGACCGCGCGAAGTTCGACCGCGTGCTGGCCGCGGCGGCGCAGCTCCCGACCGCCCGGCGCCGGGTCGCCCACGACCTGGAGCAGGAGGGTATGCCGCTCGAGCGCGCCGAGGCGGTCGCGGTGCGGCTGCTGGACCTGGGCTACTTCCGGATCGGCAGCGACGCCTACACCGACGCGAACGGCAGCTTCGGGCTGACGACGCTGGAGCGTCGGCACGTGCGGGCCCGGGGGCCGGTGCTCGTCTTCCGCTTCGTCGGCAAGTCCGGCGTGGAGCACACCATCGAGATCGACGACGCCGACGTCATCGCCGCGCTGGACCGGATGCGGCGCCGGCGCTCCGGCGACCGGCTGCTCGCCTACCAGGAGGGCCGGCGGTGGGTTGACCTGGACGCGGCGGCGGTCAACCTCTACCTCCACGACCTGCTGGGTGGTGAGCTCACCGCCAAGGACTTCCGGACCTGGCACGCGACGGTCCTGGCGGCGACCTCGCTGGCGCTGACCGCGGAGGCGGGCGACACCAAGGCCTCCCGGAAGAGGGCGGTGAAGGCGGCGGTCGAGGAGGTGGCGGCATACCTCGGCAACACCCCGACCATTGCCAAGGGCTCCTACATCGACCCCCGGGTCATCGATCTCTACGAGGACGGCACGACGATCGGCGAGGTGGCCCGCAAGCGGCACCGCTCGCCCGCGGCGCGCACGCGCGACCTGGAGGCAGCCGTGCTAGAGATGCTGGCATGAGCCTGGAGACCTTCCCGACCGACTGGCATCGTGCGCTGGCCATCGTGGCGCACCCCGACGACCTGGAGTACGGCACGGCGGCGGCCGTCGCTCGCTGGACCGACGAGGGCAAGGAGGTGACCTACCTGCTCGTGACCCGCGGCGAGGCTGGCATCAGCACGATGTCGCCGGAGCAGGCGGGCCCGCTGCGTGAGCAGGAGGAGCGCGACGGGGCCCGGGAGGTGGGCGTGGAGGACGTGCGCTTCCTCGAGGGCTTCTCCGACGGCGTCGTGGAGGCCGATCTGCGGCTGCGCCGCGAGCTGGCGCGGGTCATCCGCGACGTGCGGCCCGAGGTGGTGACCACGATCTCGCACGCCGAGACCTTCCCGAACGGCGGGCTCAACCAGGCCGACCACCGGGCCGTGGGGCTGAGCGTCATCGACGCGGTGGCCGCCGCCGGCAACCGGTGGATCTTCCCCGAGCTCGTGGAGCAGGAGCACGAGCCGTGGGACGGCGTGCGCTGGATCGCCTCCTCCGCGGGGCACACCCCGACGCACGAGTTGGACGTCACCGACAGCTTCGACCGCGGGGTCGCCTCGCTGGAGGCCCACCGGGAGTACCTCGCGGCCCTGGGTGCGGACTACCCCTCCCCGCGCGACCTGCTGACGATGATCCTGCGCGACGGCGACGCCAGTCCTCCCCGCTACGTCTGGCGCGCCCAGGTCTGGGAGCGATAAGGCGCCTGAGCAGTCGAAGAGTCCTCGTGCGTGGGCCCGATCCCGTGCATGAGGCACCTTGCGCTGCTCATGACGCTCAGCTGGCCGGCCGGGTCTGTGACCGGGCCAGAGCTGCCAGGATCTTGGCCCGCACCCGGCCCGGGTGATCCAGGTCCTCCCAGGTGAGCCGGACCACCTCGTAGCCGAGTTCCCGTAGCCGGTCCTCCCGGAGCTTCTCGGCGACCAGGGCGGCGTGGTCGTGATACTTCAGCCGCCCGTCGAACTCGACCACGACCCTGGTGCCGTCGAGGACGAAGTCGGCCCGCGCCACCAGCACCCCGCTCGGGTCTCGCACCTCGACCTGCGGGATCGCTCGCGGGAGATCGAGGCAGTGCAGCAGCCAGGCCGTTCGGGACTCACCCGCGCTCTCCCGCCGCCCATCGACCAGCTCCACGACGCGACGCGCCTGCGGCCGCCCGGGCTTGAGGCAGGCCAGCGGGAGCAGCGCCTTCATCGCACCGACGGTGGCCTGGCCGGTCCGGACGGCGCAATCCGCCGCGACCAGGCCCGACTCCACCCCGTGCTGCGCCGCCACCTGCAGGCACGCGAGCGCCGGAGGCACCACCGGCATACCGTCGAGCAGCGTCGCGTGCTCCAACGGCACCGGGGAGTGCACCCACAACCCGTCGCTCCGGTGGCCCCGCCCGTGCTGCAGTCGGCTGGCGTGGACGAGGTCGTCGACGGCGAACACGGCGACGTCATGCAGCGCCAAGGTGCTCTGGTGGCTGAGCGCTACGCCCCCGGGCTGCAGGTCCGCTGTCGGCATCGCCCCTGCCCAGGCTCGGGCACGGAGAGCGTGTCGCTCCCAGGGCGCACTGGCCTCCCAGGTCTGCTGCTCCACCAGCACGTCTCGGCGCAGCCGGATGAGCAGCCCTTCCGCGACCACCGCACGCACGTCCTTGGAGCTCAACCCCGCGCGCCGCAGAGCCGACGCCGCCAGCACCGACCCGTGCGCGTCCAGCAGCCGCCGGACGACCCGCTCCCTCGTCGTGGCATCCATGCGCGCCAGTGTGGCCGGAGGCGTGGTCCGGCCGCCGACCTTATCCACAGGCCCCGCAGCGGCGCGGCGCATGAGCAGTCGAAGATGCCTCAAGCGTGAGCCAGAACCCCTGCGCGAGGCACTTTCGACTGCTCATGTGCAGGCTGGCGTTGAGGCCGAGGTATGGGTGGGGATGACCTGTGCCCTACGTGCGGCGCTGGCAGCCGCCGCACCAGAAGAGGTTGCGGCCCGCGATGGTCTTGTGCCGGACGGTCGCGCCGCAGCGCAGGCAGGGCAGGCCGGTGCGCTGGTAGACCGCGAACTCGCGCGGGACGTCGGGCACCTCGCCCCGCCCGAGCGCCGCTGCGGTGTCCTCGAGCACGTCGTCGAGGGTGATGATCGTGCCGGTGCGGACGCCGTAGGGCATGAGCCGCACCAGATCGTCCCAGATGAGCTGCCAGGACGACCGCTTGAGCGAGCGCCCGGGCTTGAGCGGGTGCAGCCGGTGCCGCCAGAGCAGCTCGCACCGATAGATGTTGCCGACGCCGGCGAGCACCGTCTGGTCCATGAGCAGCTCGGCGACGGTCTTGCCCGAGCGCGAGATCGTGCGGTATGCCTCGTCCGGGTCGTTGACCTCCGTCACCGGCTGCAGCGGGTCCGGTCCCTGGCGGCGCACCAGGCGGTCGACCTCGGCCTCGTCGACCACCTGGCAGGCCATCGGGCCGCGCAGGTCGGCGACGTGAGTCTCGGAGAGCAGCCGCAGCCGCACCTGCCCGGTCGCCGCGGGCTCGCTGCCCGGCGG
Organism: Serinicoccus sp. JS2-9; assembly: GCF_059025165.1. Lineage (NCBI taxonomy): Bacteria > Bacillati > Actinomycetota > Actinomycetes > Micrococcales > Ornithinimicrobiaceae > Serinicoccus > Serinicoccus sp. JS2-9. The sequence continues at coordinate 1,851,697 of NZ_CM180091.1, read as the reverse complement.
CTCCACCGGAAGCACGAACCACTTCCCGATCAGCCCGAGGTGGACATAGACCGTGCGCCCCTGCGCGAAGTCGACGAAGAGCAGCTTGCCGTGCGCCCAGGAGCGCTCGAGGGTGCTGCCGTCCAGCTCCGCAGCCTCCGCGGCGAATCGCCCCTGCGGACTGCTGACCTGCGGAATCGTGCCGCCGTAGGCCCGGTCGAGCGCTCGGGCCAGGCGGTGCAGCGTGTGTCCCTCAGGCATGGGCCGATGCTCTCACGCGCCCGGCGCACGGCTGGTCCGGCCTCAGCGTTCGGTCTGCAGCACCGCGCCACTGACCGCATCGACCAGCACGTCCACGTCGTCGTCCCCCGCGTCGGTCGCGTCGAGGCTGACCTCGACCTCCCAGGTGCCGTCGTCGTCGTCGCTGTCGTCGATCTCGATCGCGGCGCCGCCCGCCTCGCCCTCAGCGGTGTCGGGCCCTTCTTACGAGACGACTCTCATCTGCGGCCAGGTGCTCAGCCGGTGTTGCGCAGACCCGCCGCGACGCCGTTGACCGTCACCAGCAGCGCCCGCTGCAGCTCGTCGACCTCGTCGCCGGCAGCGTCGGTCGTCGCCGAGCCGTCCTGCCCCTCGGCGCGCTCGCGCAGCCGGCGCAGCAGCTCGACCTGCAGGTAGGAGATCGGGTCGAGGTAGTTGTCACGAACCGCCAGGGTGCGCTTGAGCACCGGCTGGTCGTCGAGCAGGTGCTCCTCACCGGTGAGCGCCTTGAGCTCGCTGAGGGTGAGCTCGAACTCCTCGCGGATGGTCGCGAAGATGTGCCGCAGCTCCTCGGGCACGAGGGTGTCGACGTAGTAGGCGGCGATCGACAGGTCGGTCTTGGCGACCGTCATCTCGACGTTGGAGATCACCGACCGGAAGAAGTGCCAGTGGTCCAGCATCTCCCGCAGCGTGTCCCCGTGGCCCGCCTCCCGCGCGGCCTTGAGCCCGGAGCCGACCCCGAACCAGCCCGGGATGATCTGCCGGGTCTGGGTCCAGCCGAAGACCCACGGGATGGCGCGCAGCCCCTCCAGCCCCTTTCCGGTGTCTGGCCGCTTGCTGGGCCGGGAGCCGATGTTGAGCGCACCCAGCTGGTCCACCGGGGTGGCGGCGACGAAGTAGGCCGGCAGGTCCTCGTCCTCGATGAGCTCACGGTATGCCGCGAAGGCGGCATCGCTGGCCGTGTCCATCACCGCGCCGTAGCGCTCGCGCTCCTCGGCGGTGGTGCGCGGGTCCCGGTGCAGCGCGCTGGCGCGCAGGACGGCCGCGAGCGAGAGCTCGAGGTTCTCCTGGGCCAGGGCCGGCAGGGAGTACTTGTCGGAGATGACCTCGCCCTGCTCGGTGAACTTGATCTCGCCCTCGAGCACGCCGCTGGGCTGCGCCAGGATCGCGTCGTAGGTCGGGCCGCCACCGCGGCCGACGGAGCCACCGCGCCCGTGGAAGAGCCGCAGCCGCACCCCGTGCTTGGCCGCGACGTCGCGCAGGGCCCGCTGCGCCTGGTGGATGCCCCACTGGCTGGTGAGCACCCCGGCCTGCTTGTTGGAGTCGGAGTAGCCGAGCATGACCTCCTGCAGGTCACCGCGCAGCCGCACCAGCTCGCGGTAGGCGGGCGTCGAGAGCATGGCGTCGACGAGGGCCGCAGCCCCCCGCAGCTCGTCGATCGTCTCCAGCAGGGGCGCGAAGCCGACGCGGGCGAAGGCCCCCTCGCCGCTGGCGTCGCCGTGCAGGTCGATCAGACCCGCCTCCCGCGCGAGCACGGCGGCCGCCAGCACGTCGTCGGGGCCCTGCGTCATCGAGATGATGTAGGTCTCGACGACATCCGGCCCGTAGGTCGCGACCGCCTGCCGGATCTCGTCGAAGACCGCGAGGGTCTGCTCCCGGGGTGCCGCCCGGGTCAGCAGCGGACGTCGGGAGCCGAGCTCCTCGCCGAGCAGCTCCAGCCGGGCGTCGCGGTCGAGGGCGTCGTAGCCCTCCTCACCCGTCGCCCCCGCCGCGTCCAGCATCGGGGCGAGCGCCTCGTGATGCTTCTCCGAGTGCTCGCGCACGTCGAGGGTGGCCAGGTGCAGCCCGGTGGCCGCGATCGTCTGCGTCGCCTGCGCGAGCCGGCCGTCGGCGACCAGCCCGCCCCCGTGCCGCCGCAGCGAGTCGGCCACCACCTGCAGGTCGGCGACGATCTCGTCGACGCAGGAGTAGTCGCGCCCCTCCTCGTGCGGGGTCCCCTGGTCGAAGCGCTTGCGGGTGTTGAGCAGCTTGGCCCGCACGCAGGTGAGCTTGAGCCGGTAGGGCTCCTGGGCGTTGAGCTCCAGCACCCGCTTGTCCAGGCCGGGCAGGTGGGCGAGGTCCTGACGCAGCGACTCCTCGAGCTCGGCCTCCACCTCGACGACGATCGTCGAGGAGGAGATCTGCGAGATGAGCACGTCCACGAGCGCCAGGGCCACGCCGATCGCGTGCCCGCCCTGCAGCCGCAGCACGTCGCGGGTCACGGCGGGGGTGACGAAGGGGTTGCCGTCGCGGTCGCCGCCGATCCAGCTGCCGAAGCGCAGCGGGGGGCGCGCGTCGTCCATGCGCACATCGTGCTCGGCGAGGAGGTCACCCAGGTGGCCGAGCAGGGCCGGCATCGTCGTGGTGAGGACCTCGTCGAGGTAGTACATCGCGTTGCGGGCCTCGTCGAGCGGCGTCGGCCGGTTCTGCCGCAGCTCGTCGGTCTGCCAGATGAGGTCGACCAGCTCGGCGAGCGCGCGGTCCTGGCGACGCCGGGCCAGGCTCTCCGGCTTGGTGGGCGCGGCCAGCAGGTCCGACAGGTGCCGGATCTTGGTGAGGATGCTGCGCCGCGAGGCCTCGGTCGGGTGCGCTGTGAAGACCGGGCGCATGTCGAGCTCGGCGACGGTGCTGGCCAGCAGCTCGGGGCCGCCGGCGTCCACGACGTCGCGCACCGCCGAGGTGAGCCAGCCGTCCTCCTCGGCCCGCGCGGCGTGGGTCCGCACCCGGTGGACCTGCTCGGCGGCGTTGGCCAGGTGGAAGTAGGAGGAAAACGCCCGCACCAGCTCGGTGGCCTGGTCCAGCGGGAGCTCGGCCAGCACCTGCCGCACCTCCTCGGCCGCGCCGTCGTCGCCCTCCTTGCTCGACTTCGTCGTGAGCCTGACCCGCTCGACGGCGTCGAGCAGACCCTGGCCGTGGTGCCGCACGAGGGACTGGCCCAGCATGGTGGACACCCGGCGCACATCGGCGCGGAGCTCAGGGCTGATGGGGTCGGGAGAGGTCGACTCGCTCACGACGTCGACCCTACGGCAACCCGCCGCACCCCTCCCAACCGCGCTCGTGACGGCTCAGGGAGCCTCGGCGCGCAGCGTCTCCCAGATCTGCCGCACCGCCGGCGCGGCCGCGTCGGCGCCGAGCCCGCCCTGCTCCACCACCACGACGACAACATACTCCGGGTCGTCAACGGGGCCGTAGGACGCGAACCACGACGTCGCCTCCTGGCCGAAGGACTCGGCCGAGCCGGTCTTGCCGGCGACGGGGTAGTCGACGTGCGGCCACCCGGCGAAGGCTGCGGCCGCGGTCCCGTCCGTCGTGACGCGCTCCAGCCCGTCCCGGACGATCACCAGGGTCTGCGCGTCCAGCGACACGCTCCCCTGGTCGCCCGCCGTCAGCTCCTCGACGACGGTGCCGTCGGGCCGGACCAGGGCATCGGCGACCTGCGGCGTCACCAGCCGGCCGCCGTTGGCGATCGCGGCATACACGACCGCCATCTGGAGCGGTGTCGCCGCGACGTCGCCCTGGCCGATCGCGACGTTGGCGGCGTCGCCGGGTCGCCACTGCCACCCGTCGACGCAGTTCTCCTGCGCCAGCTGCTCAAGGAAGTCACGGCGCTCCTCGTCCTCCTCCTCGGGATAGCCCGCCTCGGCCCGGCGGCAGGACTCCTCGCGGGTCGCCTCCCAGTAGTCCCGCTTCCACGCGCGCGAGGGCACGGTGCCCGCCTCCTCACCGGGGAGGTCCACCCCGGTCTGCCGCCCCAGGCCGAAGCCGCGCGCCACGGCGATGAAGCGGTCGGCGGCGTCGGACTCCTGCGCGAGCCCGCCCTGCTCGCGCCAGTGGTCGTAGGCCCAGCGGTAGAAGGTGGTGTCGCAGGAGACCTCGAGGACCTCCTCGAGGCTCAGCTGTCCGTAGCTCTCGGACTCGTAGTTGGTGAACCGCTGCCCGGCGATGCTCACCGCGCCCGGGCAGGCGTAGTCGGCCACGGGGTCGATACCCGTCTGCAGCGCCGCGGGCAGCGAGACCACCTTGTAGGTCGACGCGGGCGGGAACGTCTCGCCCAGCAGCCGGTTCACCAGGGGTGCGCCCCGATCGGCGTCGAGCAACCGTTCGTACTCCGCGGCGCTCACCCCGCGCGTCCAGATCGCTGGGTCGTAGGTCGGGAAGCTCGCCGCCGCCAGGACCGCTCCGGTGTCGGGCCGCAGCACCACCGCCGCGCCGCTGGTCGCGGGGGCACCCGCCCGCCGGGCCGCGCGCACCGCCTCGACCAGCGCGGTCTCGGTGGCGGCCTGGACCTCGACGTCGAGGTGGGTGCGCAGGTCCGCCCCCTGCTGCGGATCGGTGCGGCCGAGCTGCCCGGTGACGACGCCGCGCGGGTCGACGGTCACCGTCGTCCGGCCGGGTATGCCGCGGATCCGGTCGTCGTAGACCGCCTCCAGCCCCGCGCGCCCCAGCCAGGCCTGCCCGTCGACGCCGCCGTCGGAGGCGTCGACCTCCGCCTGGGTCGGCCGACCGAGATAGCCGAGCAGCTGCGCGGCGTTGACCCCCTCCGGCGCGGGGTAGTCGCGCACCGCGAGCGTCTGCACCTCGACGCCGGGGAAGTCCTCGGGCCGCTCGAGCAGGGCGAGGGCGGTGACCGGGTCGACGTCGTAGGCGATCGGGACCGGTTGGTAGGGGGAGCCGGAGAAGCACCACGGCACCGGCGGGGCGCCCTCGATCCCGCACAGCCGGGTGCGCCCGAGGAGCTCGTCCTCGGGCAGCCGCAGGGTCCGCGCCACCGCGCCGACCAGCTCCCGAGTCTGCTCCTCGTCCTCGAGGAGCAGCTCGGGCGGCAGCGTGACCACCGAGGTGGCCGCGTTGGTGACCAGGGGTATGCCGTCCGCCGCGAGGATCCTCCCGCGCAGCGCTGGCGTCGTGATCTCCCGCGTGCTGACCTGCGCCGCCTCGGTGGCCAGCTCGTCGTGCCGCCCCAGCTGCACCTGACCCAGCCGGCCCACGAGCAGTCCCCCGAGCACGAGCACCGCGGCGACGACGGCCCACCACGGGCGGGTGGAGCGACGACGACGGACGCGGGGCGGGGTGAGACCCGGTCTCGGCACCCGGACCTGGCCGCCACGCCCCCGCCGGACGCGGCTCATGCCCAGCCTCGAGTGGTGAGCCGGCGCTCGAGCCCCATGAGCACCGGCAGGAGCAGCACGGCGACGAGCAGCGTCATGCCCCACGACCAGGCCAGGTCGACGAGGAGCGCCTGCCCGACCCCCGCCGCCGCGGTGACGCCGCGCACGCCGAGGACGACGGCGGCGGCCACGGCGGTCGCGACCCAGGGCAGCACCGGTGAGAGCACCAACGCGCGGCGGACCAGCCCGAGCCCGAGGCCGACCGCGGCATACGTGAGGGCACTGGCACCCAGCGGCGAGGCCCCGGGCGGGACCAGGTCGATCAGCCACCCACCGGCCAGTCCGACCAGGAGCCCGGTCTGCGGGCGGTGCAGCAGCGCGGCCGCGGCGACGACGAGCAGCACGAGGTCGGGGCGGGCCAGTCCCGGCGGCCACGCGCTGGGCAGGAGCACCGCGGCCACGAGGAGCAGGCCACGGACCAGCACGCCGAGGAGCGTGCCGATCCCCCTCACGGTCCCTCCCCCTCGGCCACCACGACGGCGACGAGGTCCAGCGTGTCGGCGTCCACGTGCGGCGTGACGACGGCGGTCGCCGAGAGCTGACCGCGGTCCGGGTCGACCGACGTGACCGTCCCCAGCGGGATGCCGGGGGCGTAGGGGATGTCGTCGGGGCTCCCGAGCGTCGTGACCTCGTCACCGACCTCGACCGCGCTGTCGCCCAGCACGGAGAGGGTGAGCTCGCCGTGACCGCGCGCCGGAAGGCCGGGCTGGGGTCGGGCCGAGACGCTCCCGAGCGCTCCCTCGGGGCCGTGGCGGACCCCCACGACGACACCCGCGTCGCCGAGCAGCAGGACGTCCGCGCTCCGGGGGGCGACCCGCAGCACGCGGCCGACCAGCCCGTCGACGCTCACGACGGTGAGGTCCTCCCGGACCCCGTCCTCGCGCCCGACGTCGAGGGTCACCGTGCGGCCACCGACCGGCGTGGTGGTCGCGGAGAAGGCCACGACGCGCGCCGGCAGCATCCGCTGCTCCACCCGGGCCGCGGTCGTCGACCGCTCCAGCCGCCCGAGCTCCTCGGTGTCGCGCAGCTGCTCCTCGAGCCGCGTCACCTCCGCGGCGAGCGCGTTGCGCTCGGCGGTGAGGGCGGCCAGGTCGCCGTCGCTCCAGCCGGCCACGACCCGCTGGGCCGGGGCCACGACGGTCGCCACGCCCTCCCGGACCGGCTCGGCGAGCGCCGGCCGGGCCAGGTCGAGGACCAGCACCGCGGCCGTGGCTGCGGTGAGCCCGGCGGCGATCACGGTGAGCGGGCGCGGCATACCGCTCACCGCCGGGGCGCGCCCGCGAGCACCTGCCGCAGCGCCGCCATGTCGTCCACGCACGTCCCGGCCCCGCGGATGACCGCGTGCTCCGGGTCGTCGGCCAGTCGCACGGGCACGCCGAGCTCGTGCCGCAGCCGCTCGGCCCAGCCGCGCAGCAGCGCCCCACCGCCGGTGAGCGTGACCCCGGAGTCGAGCAGGTCGCCCGCCAGCTCGGGCGGGCACACGTCGAGCACCGAGCGGACCACCTCGACGACCTGGGCGGTGACCGGCTCGAGCATCCGGCGCACCTCCTCGCTGCCGAGCTCGACCGTGCGCGGGAGCCCGGTGGCGAGGTCGCGTCCGCGGACCCGGGTGATGAGCTCCTCCGCCAGCGGCCAGACCGACCCGACCTGCCGGATGATCTGCTCGGCTGAGCGCTCCCCCAGCAGCAGGTCGTGGGTCGAGGTCACCCCCTCGACCACCGCCTCGGCCGCCTCGTCGCCCCCGACCCGCAGGCTGCGCGCGTTGACCACGCCGCCCAGGCACAGCACGGCGACGTCCGTCGTCCCGCCACCGATGTCGACGACCAGGCTCGCCGTGGCCGAGGAGACCGGCACCCCGGCCCCGATGGCGGCCGCCATTGCCTCCTCGACGACGTAGACCCGTCGCGACCCGCACCGCATCGCCGCGTCCTCCAAGGCCCGGCGCTCGACGGCGGTGATGCCGCTCGGCACGCAGACGACCGTGCGCGGCCGCACCAGCCGGGTCGGCCGCACCCGCTCGACGAAGTGGCGCAGCAGCTGCTCGGTGACCTCCGCATCGGTGATGACACCGTCGGCGAGCGGGCGCATCGTCAGCACCCGCTCCGGGGTGCGACCGAGCATCTCGTAGGCGGCCGCGCCCGCCGCCACCATCCGGCCGGTCCCGGTGTCGACGGCCACCAGCGTCGGCTCGTCGAGGACGATCCCCCGGCCACGGACGTGCACCTGCGTGGTGGCGGTGCCGAGGTCGATGGCGAGGTCGCGGCCGAGCAGCGAGGGTCCGCCCGGGGCGCGCGAGGTGCTCACCCCGGCATCGTAGTCAGCCGGTGCGACCGCTCCCTCCGGCGCGCCAGGGGGCGCCCCACGCGGTGAACGCCCCGGCCAGCGGATGGGCGTCGAGGGCTGCCAGGGCCAGCGCCTCGTCGGCGGGCACACCACCCGCCAGCAACCGGTGGTAGCGCGGCATGTGATCCGCCGCGACCTCGTCCGGGATGCGGCAGGGCGCCGCCACGACGCTGCTCACCCCGAGCGCCAGCAACCCGGCGGCGAGACCGAGCGCCGCCGCGCCGCCGCGGTGCCGCGCCCGGCCGGAGTCGCAGGCCGACAGCACCACCTGGGTGGCGCGGATCGACGAGCGTTCGAGGTCGGCGAGGAAGGACGGGCCGTCCGCGAGGTCGAGCGAGGAGAAGAGCGGGCTGTCGTCGCGGTGCCGCCCGTGCGCGGCCACGTGCACGAGGTCCGAGGTATGCAGTGCCTCGGCCAGGTCGTCGCCTCGCGCGCACGCCGTGCTCCCGCCGTCGGACCAGACGTCCGCCACGGCGCGGATCTCGCCGTCGGCACGGGTCAGGCCCGGGCCGGACAGAGCGCGGACGGTGGGCCGGGTGACCGCGACGGCGCGCTCCGACCACGAGGTCAGGCTGGCCGCGGCCGGGGTGGGGTGGCCGCGTCTGCTCGGCAGCGCGCCCCAGGGCATCGGGACCAGCTCTGCGGTGGGCACCACGAGCACGCGGCCCTCGACCGCCAGCGGGGCGAGCACCAGGGCGTCCAGCGACCACAGCGACCGGGCGAGCGAGGCCCGGAGCCGGTCCTCCATCGGCCCTCCATAGGCCCGGGCGCAGGTCTGCAGGTCCACGACCAGGCGCTGCGCCGCCTCGTGGATCGGGCCGGTAGGCCCGAGCTCGACGAGCTGGCAGCGGCCCTCCCGCGCCACCACCGCCGCCAGGGCACCCCGGCGCTCGGTGAGATAGACGAGGCTGGCCTCCTGCGCCGCGACCATTGTGAGGGCCCGCGCCAGCCCGCGCCGGGTCACCGCCTCGCGGACGCCCGTGCTGCCGGGAGCCGACCAGGACAGCGCCGCGACGGACCGCTCCAGCTCGCGCACCCGGCCGCGCAGCGCCGTGGCGCGACCCGGATCGTCGCCGATCTGCTGGTGCAGGTGTCGCAGCACCGTGACACGGCGGGCCAGCTCGGGATCCTCCGGCGGGCGCACCGCCGGGGTGCGGCTGGCCGCCTCCCGCCACCGCTCCAGCGCCAGCAGGGTGCCGCGCGGGGCGCCGGCGGCGAGGTCGAGGTCGAGCTCCGCGAGATCTCGGGCGTAGAGGTGGGTGGCGGCCCGGACCTCCAGGCTCGCGCTCGCGGTGACCGTCTCGACGAGGTCGAGGAGCGCAGCCCGCAGGTGCCGGCGCGCGCTGGTGACGTCGCCGTGGGCGCGCGCGACCTCGGCGAGGACGCGGCGGGCACGCATGCGGGTGCTGAGCGATCCGACCCGGGTCAGCTTGGACAGCTGGCGCAGCTGCTCCAGCGCCGCGTCCGGCTGCCCACGGGCGAGCTCGACCTCGGCGGCGAGCAGGTGCGCCAGGTCGGTGGCGACCTGGTCGCCGTCGAGGGAGAATCCCTCGGCGAGCCGGCGCGCCCGCCGCGCCACCTCCGCGAGGCGGTGGCCCCGCTGCAGCCGGGCCTCGAGGACGCGCAGCTCGGCGCGCCGGTAGAGCCCCGGCGCCTCGCGGCGCACCAGCACGCGCCGCGCCCGCCGCGCGACCTCGGCCGCCTCCTCGGACCGGTCGAGGACGAGGTAGGCCCCGGCCATGTCGACCTGGATATCCCCGGCCAGCAGCCACTCCCCGCTCGTGGTGGCTGCGGCGGCGGCCTGACCGAGCAGCTCCAGCGCCTCCTCCAGGAGACCAGCCCGCAGCAGCGCGATAGCTCGCCCGTGCTGGGCGACGGCCACGGAGGCGTCGACGCCGAGCCGTTCCAGCTCACGGTGCAGGCGTAGGGCGCGCGGCAGGTCGCCGCGCAGCAACGCGACCTGGGCGATGTTGTGCCGCGCCATGAACTCGTGCTGGGTGAGCCCGTGCTCGCGCGCCAGCTCGGCGGCTCGGGTGAAGTCCTCCTCCGCCGCGGCCGGGTCGGCGCCGTCGCTGCGGACGGCACCGCGCGAGAGCAGCAGCTGGTAGCGGTCCAGCGGCCCCAGGTGGTCGACCGCGTCCAGCGCGAGGTCCAGCTGCCGCAGCGCCTCCTCGAGATGACCCGTGCGACCGGCGATCATCGCGCGTTGCAGCCGGCACTTCGCGACGAGCTCGGCCCGCACCTCGGGGTCCTGCACCACGCCGTCCTGGGCCAGCGCGAGGGCGCGTTCGGCCGTCGCCACCGCGGGCTCGGCACCCCGCCGCTGCACCAGGGCCGTGCTCAGCGACAGCAGCAGCCGGGCCTGTGCCTCGGGCACCCCGGCGTCGCCCCCACCCAGCGACCGGAAGCCGGGCACCGGCCGGTCCTCCGGGAGGGCGGAGAGCAGGCGCAGGGCCCGACGCAGCAACCGCTCTCCATCGGCGGGACGACCACCGACGTTGGCGCTGCGCCCCCGGTCGAAGAGCTCGGCGACCGGTGAGGCGCGGGCCCGATCCGACTCCGCCCCGGACACGTCAGAGGGCGAACGTCGGGGTCACGACGGGGCGGGCGAGCGGCGGGTGGACGACCAGGCGCGTCGGTCCGGCCGCCACGTCGACGAAGACGAACCGCCCGTCCTCGACATCGGTGCGCTCACCGCTGCCGTCCGGCCGGAGCAGCTCCACGTCGGCGCTGTCGCAGGTCAACCACCCGTCGACGCGCGCGCCGCCACGACCCGGCGTGACAGTGAGCATGATGCTGACGCTGTCGGTGCTGAACGTCATGGTGGCGGTCTGGTCGGGGTCGTCGTCCTCGCCGCGCACCAGGGCAGCCGGCTCCTGCGTGAGCTCGGCGACCTCGGCTTGCAGCGCCTGCACGGTCAGCGCGAACTTCACGTCATCCATCAGGCCGGCCGGGCAGGGGTCGAGGCGGTCGACCGTCTCGCGCAGCTCACGCAGCAGCGCGGCGTCGGTCTCGTCCAGCGGGGCGAGTGCTCCTGCTGTGCTGTCGTCGTTCATGCACCCACCCACCTCGGGTCGTCGGCGAGAGCACGCCGGAGCTTGTCCAGGCACCGGCCCCGGGTGGGGCCGATGCTGCCGCGCGGCATGCCCAGGGCCGCCGACACCTCGTCGTAGTCCGGGCGGTCGCAGAAGGCCACGATCCGCAGCAGCTGACGGCAGCGGTCCGAGAGCCCGCCGACGGCTCGCCAGAGCGCCTCCTGGCGCTCGGTGAGGATGGCCAGGGCCTCGGGGCCGACCGTCGTCTCCCCGGGGTCCACGGTGCCGGACTCGTCGTGCACCGTGCGGCGGGAGCGCCGGGCCACCCGCCAGCTGTCGCGCTTGACCGAGACGACCAGCCACCCGAGCACCGCGCCCGTCTCCCGGATGTCGGCGGCGTGGTCCACGAGGCGCAGCCAGACGTCCTGGACGACGTCCTGGGCGCTCTCCCGGTCGCACCCGTGGGCCCGGGCCACCTGCCACAGCACCGGGGAGGCGAGGTCAACCAGCTGTCCGAGCGCCTCGGTCTGCCCCTGCCGGTAGCGGGCGAAGCACTCCCCGGCACGGTCGCCGAGCGACACCTCTCGCTGGGCCGCCGTCTCCTCGCTGTCGTCGGTGAGCATCACGTCCACCCCAGGGTGGCGCCGAGCGCCGCACGGGCGCGGCGGCACATGGCCTCGGTCCCCGTGTCGTCGAGGTCCTCCGGATCCAGTCGGGCGGCCAGCTCCCCGGCCAGCCAGGGGGCGGCAAAACTCGTGCCACTCCATACCCCGAACCCTCCTGAGAGATCGTCCGGGTCGGCGGTGCTGCGGTGGTGACCGTCCACCCGGGTGGACCAGGCCGGGCCCCCGGAGCCGTTCAGGGTCTCGGGCAGGGTGCTGACGACGTTGACGCCCGGCCGGTGCGTCGTCACCCACGGGCCGGAGTTGCTGAAGAGCGCCACACTGCTCCGGTCCGGGTTGTGCGCACCGACCGCGACCAGGGGCGGCTCGTCACCACCGGGGGTCACCCCGGCCTTGGCCCCCCACCCGGCGGGATAGAGCGGAGTGCGGGTGCCCTGGTTGCCCGCCGCGGCGACCACGAGCACCCCTGAGGCCGCGAAGCTGCGCATCAGCTCGCGCACGCTGTGCTCCTCCCGCTCGCCGTCCTGGTGGTAGAAGCCCAGCGACAGGTTGAGCACGTCGATCACGCCGCCCTTCGCGCCGAAGTCGGTCCAGCCCTCCTGCCGCGCCTGCTCGTGCCCCACGAGCAACTGACGCAGCAGATGCTGCACATCGCCCTCAGCCGCGATCCCGGCGCTGTCCAGCACGGGCAGCCCGACCACGCGCGCAGCGGGAGCCTGCTGACGGATGATGCCCGCGATGAAGGTGCCGTGCCCCGAGAGCGCGTCCAGCACGCCGCTGAGGTCCTGCCGCACCCCGCTCCCTTCCGGATCGACCTCGCCGGGGGCCCGCCTCAGGTCGGCGTCGAGCAGCATGTCCAGCTGCTCCACGCCGGACGAGGCACCGAACCACGGGTGTGCGCCGATCCCGGTGTCCGGGACGACGACCACGGGCCGCCGCGTGGCTCGCTTCTCCGGCAGGTGCGCGGCGGGGTCCGGCAGCGGCACGCTGACCGGTGTCCGCCCGGCCACCACCACCGTGTGGCCGGTGCTCTGGCCACCCCAGTACATCCCGTTGCCCTGGCCACCCCAGTACATCCCGTTGCCCTGGCCACCCCAGTACATCCCGTTGCCGCCGCCGGGGATGACGAGGTGCTCGAGGTCCACGACGTCCACGCCGGCCTCGCGCGCCACGAGCAGCAGCTCCCACGGGTCGGGCGCACCCTCGGCGCCCTCGTCCGTCCGCACGTGGACCCGGGTCTGGGAGGCGCGGTCGAGCTCGGCGAGGGAGAGCCGGCCGATCTGCGCCTTGGCCTCCAGCTGGGTGATCCGAGCCTCCCACCCCTGGTCCATCGCACCGCGCGGTGCGTCCTGTGGCGTGACGCGCCCCGAGCCCTCGCCGTCCAGCACGCCGCTCAGCCACCGGGAGAAGGACTCCTCCCGCGCGTCCGGGAGGAGACGCACGGGCAGACCGGCCTCGCGCAGCGCGCCCTCGAGCCGCGCGATCCGGTCCGGCGCCGACACCCCCAGCAGCCCGCGCACGAGCAGCCGCCCGTTGAGGTATGCCGTGGGAGAGGGCACGGAACCGTCGCGCGGCCGCGGCGCGGTCTCCGGATCGAGGAGACGCGCGTCGTAGCGACGCAGGATCTCCGGGGGCAGGACGAGGACGAAGTCGTCGTGGTGCGGCATTCAGGGCCTCCTCGCACAGCTCGCCCCTGCGGGACCAGCCTAGGGGTCAGGTACCACTCAGAGCACCCCCTGCGCCGACAGATACATCAGATCGTGACCTCACCCGGGCGGGAGAGGCGAGGGGTCGGTGCCTGCGCGAGGGTGGCCGCGCCGCAGGACGAGGCCCGCGGCACCGTCACGCTCGGCGTGGCCGAGCTGCAGCAGCAGCTGGACCGCGGGCGGCTCACGTCCCGACGGCTGGTGCGGGAGTACCTGCGGCCGGATCGAGCGGGCCGACGCCGACCGGCCGCGGCTGCGCGCAGTCATCGAGGTGGACCTGCCTGGGTCGCGCGTGGAGCGAGCCGACCCTCATCCGGCTGGCCGTGCGCCGTCCGGCGGGTCCGACCGGGCGGCTCAGGTGTGCTCGGGGAACCAGATGCCGATCTCTCGCTCGGCGGACTCGGGGCTGTCGGAGCCGTGCACGATGTTGTGCTGGACCTTGAGGCCCCAGTCGCGGCCGTGGTCGCCGCGGATGGTGCCCGGGGCGGCGGCGGTCGGGTCGGTCGCCCCGGCGAGCGCCCGGAAGCCCGGGATGCAGCCGTGCCCCTCGATGATGGCCGCGGTCACCGGGCCGGAGGACATGAACTCCAGCAGCGGCTCGTAGAACGGCTTGCCCTCGTGCTCGGCGTAGTGCTCGGCGAGCTGCTCGCGGGTCGGGGTCACGACGGCGAGCGCGGCCAGGGTGTAGCCCTTGGCCTCGATCCGGCGGAGCACCTCCCCGGACAGGCCCCGGCGGTAGCCGTCGGGCTTGACGAGGACGAGCGAGCGGTCGGTCTGCGTGTCGGTCACGGCTCCAGGGTATGCGGTGTCGCCGGGGCGGCCGTCAGGGCTGCAGCACGCCGGTGCCCAGGAGGGCGAAGAGCGCGAGGGCGAGCACGATCCGGTAGATCATGAACGGCGTGAAGGTGTGCGTGGTGATATAGCGCATGAACCAGGCGATCACGGCATACCCGACGAGGAAGGCGAGCGCGGTGGCGACCCAGATGGGCCCCCACGCGGCGCCGGAGCCGATGGCGTCGCCGGTGACCACCTTGGACACCTGCAGGCCGCCGGAGGCGAGGACGGCCGGGATCGCGAGCAGGAAGGAGTAGCGCGCCGCCGCCTCCCGGGTGTAGCCCATGAACAGGCCGCCGGCGATGGTGCCGCCGCTGCGGGAGACGCCGGGGACGAGCGCGAGCGCCTGCCAGAAGCCGAAGGCGAGCCCGTGCTTCCAGGTGAGCTGCGAGAGCTCGCGCCGTTGGGTGCCCACCCGCTCGGCGGCGAGGACGACGAAGGCGAAGACGAGCAGCATCGTCGCGGTCAGCCACAGGCTGCGCAGGTCGGTCTCGATCCAGTCCTGCAGCAGCAGGCCGAGGATGCCGATGGGGAAGGTGCCGAGGATGACCCACCAGCCGAGAACGGCGTCCGGGTCGGTGCGCGGGATCCGCCCGGCGAGCGCGGCGAACCAGGCACGGACGATGCGCACGATGTCGTGGCGGAAGTAGATGAGCACCGCGGCCTCGGTGCCCAGCTGGGTGATGGCGGTGAACGCGGCGCCCGGGTCAGACTGCCCCAGCAGCCGACCGACGATGGAGACGTGGGCGCTGGAGGAGATGGGGAGGAACTCGGTCAGACCCTGGACGATCCCCAGAACGATCGCGGTGAGGAAGTCCACGTCAGCTGCCGTCCTGCTCGTCGTCCACGTCGGAGTGGGTATCCGCCTGCTCACCCTCGACCGCGGCGCGCTCGGCGGTGAGCCGGTCCAGCTTCAGGCCCTGGGAGAGGCAGAGCCACCACAGGCCGCCGAAGATCCCGGCGACGAGCAGCATCGCCGGCAGCACCAGACCCGTGGCGAGCGTGAGCAGCTGGGCGAGCCAGCCCAGCACGATCCCTGCGCGTCCGCGCAGCGCGCCGGCGGCGACGACGCACAGCACGGCGATGGCGACACCGCCCCAGAGGTATGTCGTGGCCCGCGGGTCGTCGTTCGTCTGCCCCAGGCGCCACGCGACGAGCGCGCCGAAGAAGACCGACATCGCCTGGGCCACCAGGGTCGTGGCACACAGACGTCGGGTGAGGGTGCCAGGGATCACCCGCTCATCCTCCCAGACCGACCCTGGGAGGCTTCTCAGCAACCCGCCAGCGACACGGCATACCCTGAGCGTGTCCCGACGACGACCGTCCCGCACCAGGAGCACCCCGATGCCGAGACCTGACCGCAGCCCTGCGGCCACCGACCGCGCCGCGAAGGCGGCCAAGATCCAGAAGGCGGGGGCTGCCGCCGAGCGGCGGCGCGGCGTCCTCATCTGGGGGACGGCAGCGGTGGTCATCGCCGCGGTCGTGGGCGCGGTGGTCCTGGCGATCGTGCGGGACTCGCCAACGACGGTCGACCTGTCCGGGGTCGAGGACTTCGACTACACCGGGGGCGAGCATTCCACGGAGCCGATCGACTACGCGGAGAACCCGCCCGTCGGCGGTCCCCATCACCCGGCCTGGTGGGACTGCGGCGTCTACAACGAGGAAGTGCCCAACGAGCACGCGGTGCACTCGCTGGAGCATGGGACCGTGTGGCTGACCTACCAGCCTGACCTCCCGGCCGACCAGGTCGCGGTCCTGGAGGAGCTGGGCCAGGACGAATACATGCTGGTCAGCCCGGACGCGGACCAGGAGTCGCCGGTGGTCGCGACCTCGTGGTCGCACCAGATGATGCTGGACACGGCCGACGAGCGGACGTTGACGGCGTTCATCCGGGAGTACCGCCAGGGTGAGGACACCCCGGAGCCTGGCGCGCTGTGCAGCAACGGCGTGACCCAGGACCAGGTGCAGCGGCCATGACCGGGACGCCCGGGGACTCCCCCGAGAATGACGCGCGGGAGGCGCCGGTGAATCAGGACGAGGGATCGGTGGCAGACCGGGGGACCTCTCCGGCGCGGGAACGCTGGCGGTCCTTCGGCGCCCCCGCCCTCGCCGTGGTGACGGTCGCCGCGCTGTGCCTGGGGGTGCTCCTGGGGTGGCTCTCCTTCGGTAGGCCCTCGCCCCCGGACGACGGGGTGGACGCCGGGTTCGCCCGCGACATGAGCGAGCACCACGCCCAGGCGGTCGAGATGTCGATGCTGGTCATGCAGCGCACCGAGGACGAGGCGACCCGGCGGCTGGCGGTGGACATCGGCAACAACCAGGCCTTCGAGCGCGGGATGATGGCCACCTGGCTGGACGACTGGGGACTGCCGCGGGCCCGGGCCGGGGAGCCCATGGAGTGGATGCCGATGGCCGACATGGGCATGGACGCCATGGCACGGGGCGACGGGGCCACGGAGGACTCGATGGCCGGTCACGACATGGCCGGGAGCACCGCGGGCGAGGGTGGCGACATGGAGGGTGAGTCGGACATGGGGGGCCAGATGGACCTGCCGGCCGGAGTCTCGATGCCTGGTATGGCGACGCCCACGGAGATCCAGGCCCTCACGGACGCCTCCGGCCAGGAGGCCGAGGTGCTCTTCCTGCAGCTCATGACGACCCACCACCTGGCAGGCGTGGACATGGCCGAGGCGGCGCTGGCTGACGCCACGCAGCCCGAGGTCGTCGCGGCGGCCCAGCGGATGGTCAACGCGCAGACCGGGGAGATCCAGCTCATGCGCGACATGCTCGTCGAGCGCGATGCCGAGGCCCGCGAGGACCTCGACGCCTGGCTCGCCGCGCAGGACTAGCTCCTCCAGGTTGCGGTCGCAGGCATCGCACACGATGCTCGGAACCAGGGTCGCGGGCTTCGCGGCTCGGAGGCACCAACCAAGACAGGTGGACGGGATGAGCACTCAGGACAACGACCCTTTCCAGGACGTACCGGAGGCTGAGGAGGGCACGGCCGGCACCGACGGTGGAGCCGATGGCCACGCCGGCCCTGGCGGCGACGGCGGAGCCGACGGAGGAGCCGATGGCCACGCCGGCCCCGGCGGCGACGGCGGAGCCGACGGAGGAGCAGACGGCCACGCCGGCCCTGGCGGCGACGGCGGAGCCGACGGAGGAGCAGACGGCCACGCCGGCCCCGGTGGCGACGGCGGAGCCGACGGAGGAGCAGACGGCCACGCCGGCCCCGGTGGCGACGGCGGAGCCGACGGTTCCGCTCAGTGATAGAAGCCGACACGTCTGAGGTGAGGGCCGGGAGACCGGCCCTCACCCGGCTGGTGGGGGCCTCGGCGACAGGGGACTTCGGGGCGGAGCACTGGGGGCGCACGGCATACCTGGCCGGGGTCGAGGACCGCGGCGGCGACGTCTTCGACGACCTCTTCTCCCTCGATGCCGTCGACGAACTCGTCTCGGATCGCGGCCTCCGGACACCGTTCCTGCGCGTCGCCAAGGACGGCTCGACGCTGCCGGAATCGGCGTTCACCGCGAGCGGTGGCACTGGCGCCGCGATGCCGGACCAGGTGGACGACAGCAGGTTGCTGCGCCTCTTCGACGACGGCGCGACCCTGGTGCTTCAGGGGTTGCACCGCACCTGGGGGCCGATCCGGGACTTCGCCGCCGACCTCGCGGCCGACCTCGGCAGCCCGGTGCAGGTCAACGCCTACATCACTCCGGCGGCCAACCAGGGGTTCGACGACCACTACGACGTGCACGACGTCTTCGTGCTGCAGGTGCACGGCACCAAACGCTGGTCGCTGCGCGAGCCCGTGCTGGACCAGCCGCTGCGCACTCAACCCTGGACCGACCGGACCGAGCAGGTGCGGGCGCGCGCGGACGAGGAGCCGTTCCTCGAGACCACCCTCCGGCCCGGCGACTGCCTCTATCTGCCCCGCGGCTGGATCCACTCGGCCCGGGCGCAGGGCGAGATCAGCGCCCACCTCACCATCGGCGTGCACGCCTGGACGCGGCATCACCTGGCTACGCAACTGCTCGACCTGGCATCCCGGGGCCTGGGTGACGCGGACCAGGTCCGGCAGAGCCTGCCCCTCGGCACGCAGATCGACGACCCCGGGGCGATCGCGGATGATGTCGAGGTGGTGCGGGAGGCCCTCGTGCGCGCCGTGCAGGAGATGCCGGCCGCTGCGGTCGCGCAGGCGCTGCACCGCACCCGGCTCACCGCCGAGCGGCCAGCGCCGGTGCGCCCGTTGCGCCAGCTCGCCGCAGCCGACGCGCTGGCTCCCGACACCGAGCTGGTGCTGCGGCGCCACCTGGTGCCGACACTCTCCGAGGCCGACGGACGCGTCACCCTGCGGTCCCGGGTCGCGGGGCTGAGCCTGCCGAGGGCATACCGACCAGCGCTGGAGCTCCTGCTCGACGGAGCGCCGGTCACGGCGCGGGCGCTCGGCCACGCTGCCGGGCTGGACGACGCCGAGACGCTCGACCTCGCCCGCGGGCTGGTGCGGCGTGGGATCGCGACCGTGTCGGCACTAGACGCCTCCCGGTGACGATGCGGACCCGCTGCTCCGACGCAGCGCGCGGGCGCGGGGACGTCATGACGGGCACCGCGCCCCCGCAGCCGCGGTTGGTCCTGGTCGAGACCGGAGGCGGGTGGGGCCCGAACGCGCATACCTCACTGCCGGCCGATGTCCGCGACCACCTGGTGCAACGCGCCACCGCAGCGTCGGCGCGCGTGCTCCTGATCCGGCGACCGGGTGAGCTGACGCGTCGACGCGGCCCGTGGAGGTGGTATGCCGTCGACCCGGGTGCGGCGGTCGGCGCCAGGGTGGTGCGCGGCACCTGGGCCTCGGGCGCGGAGCTCCTCGGCGTCGTCGACGCGGTCGAGCAGCAGGCCTCGGGAGAGCCGACAGCCGCACCCGCTCCGCTCGACGAGCCGTTGCTGCTGGTGTGCACCCATGGCCGCAAGGACGTCTGCTGCGCGGTGCGCGGTCGACCCGTCGCGGCCGCCCTGGCTCGGCACTGGCCGGAGCAGACGTGGGAGTGCTCGCACACCGGGGGCGACCGCTTCGCGGCCAACGTCATCGTCCTGCCGGACGGCGCCTGCTACGGAGGAGTGGACGCCGACGGGGCGGCGGACGTCGTGCGGCGACATCGCGACGGCGCACCGGCGGTCGAGCACCTGCGCGGCAGCATCGGCGCGGACCGGATCGAGCAGGCGGGGGTGAGTGCGGCCATGGAGCGCTGGTCGGTGCCATGGGGAGGGGCGCGGGCCAGTGGACCGCCGGTGGCGGTGCCCGTCGGGGGTGACTGGCGGGCGGCGGCTCAGGCTGGGCAGCGCGACGACCGTGGTGAGGACACGAGCGAGGACTCGGTCGTGGCCCGTTGGGAGCTGGACGTGGACGTGCAGGGGTATGGCGGGTGGCGCGCCGTGATCGTCGAGCGAGTCACCGCGGCCGAACAGCTCACCTGTCGCGCGCCCGGCCTCGGGACCGTCCGGGTGCCTGAGGTCGTGACCTGGCGTCCACTGCGCGCCTGAGGTCACGGCATACTCCTGGGGCGGACGACCCCGGGCTGCCGGAGTGGGCAGAGGAGGCTGCCGGTCAGGTGGTGGTGACGCCCAGGAGCATCCGGACCTCGGCGGCGGTGGTGATCGAGCCGGTCGCCAGCACCGCGCCGCCGACCCCGCCCTCGTCGGCCAGGCCGGCCGCCGTGTCCAGGGCGTCGGGCAGGTCCGGGACGACGGTGACGCGGTCCTCGCCGACGTACTCCGCCACCAGCTCGCCCAGGCGCTGCGGCCGGATCGCCCGCGGCGAGGTCGTGCGGCTCACCACGACGTGGTCGAGCACCGGCTCCAGGGCCTGGATCATCTGCTCGGCATCCTTGTCCTCGAGCACCGCGAGCAGCCCGACGAGCCGGGTGAACGTGAAGGACTCCCGCAAGGCCTCGACCAGCGCCGCCGCGCCCGCCGGATTGTGCGCCGCGTCGACGAGGACGGTCGGCGAGCGCCGGACGATCTCCAGCCGCCCGGGCGAGCTGACGTCGGCCAGCCCACCGCGCACCACCTCGTCGGTGAGGGGCTGCTCCCCACCGCCGACGAAGGCCTCGACCGCGGCGATCCCGATCGCCGCGTTGTGCGCCTGGTGCTCGCCGAACAGCGGCAGGAAGAGGTCGGTGTAGTCCCGCGCCAGACCCCGCACCGACAGCTGCTGCCCACCGACCCCGACCTCGCGCTCCAGCACGCCGAAGCTCACGCCCTCGGCCTTGAGCTGCGCCCCGACCGCGTCGGCCCGGTCGCTGAGGACCTGCACGACCTCCGGCTCCTGGACGCCGACGACCGCGATCGCGTCGTCCTTGATGATCCCGGCCTTCTCGGTCGCGATCTCCTCCAACGTGCCGCCGAGCAGCCGGGTGTGGTCCAGCGCCACCGGCGTCACGACCGCGACGTCGCCGTCGGCCACCGACGTGGCGTCCCACACCCCGCCGAGGCCGACCTCGACCACGGCGACGTCGACCGGGGTGTCGGCGAAGGCGGCATACGCCACGCATACCAGCACCTCGAAGTAGGTCATCCGCACCCGGTCCGCCTCGTCGGCGGCGGCCAGGCTCTCGGCATCGACCATCTCGACGAAGGGCAGCACGTCGTCGTAGGCAGCGAGGAAGGCCTCGACCGACACCGGCTCGCCGTCGGTGCTGATCCGCTCCCGCATGTCGTGCAGGTGCGGGCTGGTGAAGCGACCGGTGCGCAGGCCCATCTCGCGCAGCAGCCGCTCGACGATGCGCGCGGTCGAGGTCTTGCCGTTGGTCCCGGTGAGGTGGACCATCCGGAAGCCACGCTGCGGGTCTCCCATGAGCTCCATCACCCGCGCCACCCGGTGCAGGGTCGGCTCCGGCATGTGCTCCGGGGTGCGCGCGAGGATCGCCTCGCTCACCTCGGCATAGCGCGCGAGCACCTCCGGAGGCGTCGCGTCGGTGGCCGCAGATCCCCGCCCAGCCACCGACGTCACGTCGGCGGGGGGCAGGGCGCTGCCCGGGTCGAGCGGGAGCTCGGTGCTGCCGTCGTCGCCGACGAAGAATCCGTCGCCGGACGTCGTGTCGCTCATCGTGCCTCCGTCGCGAGCGTGCTGATCATGAGCTCGACGGTACGTCCGCCGTCGAGCGTCGCGCTCGACCGGTGCGCACCGTTCTGGTCCGGGAGCGCCTGCCCGGCGCCTGCCGCACCGAACTGCACCGCGAGCGTCTCGCTCATGACGAGCTGCTGGTGGCTCATCGCGGCCTCCCACACGTCGTCGTCACCCACCACGGTGAGGCTGATCCGGTCGCTGATGTCGAGCCCGGCGTCCTTGCGGGCGCCCTGCACGGCGCGCACCAGGTCGCGGGCGAGCCCTTCCTTGGCCAGCTCCGGCGTCACCTCGGTGTCCAGCACGACGAAGCCGCCGCCCCGCCCGCAGAGCGTCGCCGTGACCGTCGACGAGGCGTCGTCGGCGGACCCGCCCACGACCGTCTCCAGGGTGAACTCGCCCTCCTCCAGGGCGATGCCGCCGCTGGTGACCGTGCCGTCCTCGGCCACCGCCCAGTCGCCCGACTTGGAACCCTTGATGGCGGCCTGCACCTGCTTGCCTAGGCGGGGGCCCGCTGCGCGGGCGTTGACGGTGAGCCGCTGCTCGACCTGGAGGTCCGAGAGCGCGTCCGGGTTGTTGGCGTCCAGCACCGTGAACTGGCGGACGTTGACCTCCTCCATGATGGCGTCGGTCACCATCCTGCCGCGTGCACGGTTGTCAGGCACCAGGGTCTGCCAGTCCGGAAGCACCACCGTGAGCCGGGGCAGCGGCAGCCGGACCCGCAGCCCTTGCGCCTTGCGCAGGCCCAGGGCGGTCGAGCAGACCTCCCGCACGGTGTCCATGGCGGCGACCAGCTCCGGATCCTCCGGCAGGTCGCCGACCTCCGGCCAGTCGGTGAGGTGCACCGACTCGCCACCGGTGAGCCCACGCCATACCTCCTCGGTGAGCAGCGGGAGCAGCGGCGCGGCGACGCGGCAGGTGCTCTCGAGCACGGTGTAGAGGGTGTCGAACGCAGCCTCGTCCTCGGCCCAGAACCTCTCCCGCGAGCGCCGGATGTACCAGTTGGTCAGCACGTCGACGAAGTCGCGGATCACCTCGGCGGCGACCGCGATCTCGTTGCCGTCGTAGGCCGCCTGCGCCGCCTCGACGAACTCCCGCGTCTTGGCGAGCACATAGCGGTCGAGCTGGTGCTCGGACGCGGTCGACCAGCGCGCCTCGTAGCCTGCGGCGTTGGCGTAGAGGCCGAAGAAGTACCACGCGTTCCACAGCGGGATCATCGTCTGGCGCACGCCGTCGCGGATCCCCTGCTCGGTGACGATGAGGTTGCCGCCGCGCAGGATCGGGCTGCTCATGAGGAACCAGCGCATCGCGTCGGCGCCGTCGCGGTCGAAGACGTCGCGCACATCGGGGTAGTTCTTGAGCGACTTGCTCATCTTCTGCCCGTCGCTGCCCAGCACGATCCCGTGGGAGAGGCAGGTCGAGAAGGCCGGCCGGTCGAAGAGCGCGGTCGCGAGGATGTGCAGCGTGTAGAACCAGCCGCGGGTCTGGCCGATGTATTCGACGATGAAGTCCGCCGGGAAGTGGTGCTCGAACCAGTCGGCGTTCTCGAACGGGTAGTGCACCTGGGCGTAGCTCATCGACCCGGAGTCGAACCACACGTCGAGCACGTCCTCGACCCGGCGCATGGTGCTCTTCCCGCTCGGGTCGTCGGGGTTGGGCCGGGTCAGCTCGTCCACGAACGGCCGGTGCAGGTCGACGTTTCCCTCCCGGTCGCGCGGGAGCTCGCCGAAGTCGGCCTCGATCTGCTCCAGGGAGCCGTAGACGTCGATCCGCGGGTAGGCCGGGTCGTCGCTGCGCCACACCGGGATCGGGCTGCCCCAGAAGCGGTTGCGCGAGATCGACCAGTCGCGGGCGTTCTCCAGCCACTTGCCGAACTGCCCGTGCTTGATGTGCTCCGGCACCCAGGTGATCTGCTCGTTGGTGCGCAGCATGTCGTCCTTGAAGGCCGTCACCTCGACGAACCACGACGACACCGCCTTGTAGATGAGCGGTTGCTTGCAGCGCCAGCAGTGCGGGTAGGAGTGCGCGTAGCTCTCCCGGCGCAGCAGCACGGTGCCCTCGGTGACGCTGCCCTGCTCCCGCGCCTCGGATCCGGTAGGCCCGTCGCCGAGCTGGTGGCGCGTCGCCGCCTGCAGGTGGTCCTGGATCGGGGCGTTGGCGTCGAAGACGAGCATCCCGGCGTATTCGTCCACGGGGTGCAGGAAGGCACCGTCGGCGCCGACCGGCATCACCGGCTCGATGCCCTCGCGGTCGGTGACCACCTTGTCGTCCTCACCGAAGGCGCCCGCGGTGTGCACCAGGCCGGTGCCGTCGGTCGTGGTGACGAACTCGGCGACGACGAGGCGGTGCGCCCGCTCCCAGCCCTGGTAGTAGCTGAACGGCGGCACGTAGGAGCGCCCGGCCAGCTCGGCGCCGGTGTAGGTCGCCAGGACCTCCGGGTCCTCCCCCAGCTCGTTCGCGTAGGCCGCGAGCCGCTCCTTCGCGATGAGGTAGCGCTGCGGCGCCTCATTCTCACCGGCGCCCGGCAGCGGGGCCCTCACCACGACATACTCGATGTCCTCGCCGACCATGATCGCGAGGTTCGCCGGGAGGGTCCACGGGGTGGTCGTCCAGACGAGCGCGAGCGCGCCGGTGAGCAGATCGTCGTCCGGCACCCCGTCGTTGCTGCTCGGCAGCAGGCGGGCGCCGACGGTCACCGCCGGGTCCTGGCGCACCTGGTAGACCTCGTCGTCCATCCGCAGCTCGTGGTTGGACAGCGGCGTCTGGTCGTTCCAGCAGTAGGGCAGCACGCGGAAGCCCTCGTAAACCAGCCCCTTGTCGTAGAGGCTCTTGAAGGCCCAGAGCACCGACTCCATGTAGTCGACGTTGAGCGTCTTGTAGTCGTGCTCGAAGTCGACCCAGCGCGCCTGCCGGGTGACGTAGTCCTGCCACTCGTCGGTGTACTTCAGCACCGACTCGCGGCACTTGGCGTTGAACGCCTCGATCCCGAGACCGAGGATATCGTCCTTGGTCTTGATGCCGAGCTGGTCCATCGCCTCGAGCTCGGCGGGCAGCCCGTGGGTGTCCCAGCCGAAGCGCCGCTCGACCCGGCGCCCGCGCATCGTCTGGTAGCGCGGCACGACGTCCTTGACGTAGCCGGTGAGCAGGTGGCCGTAGTGCGGGAGTCCGTTGGCGAAGGGCGGGCCGTCGTAGAAGACGTACTCGTTGGCGCCGTCCTCGCCGGCGTCGCGCTGCTCGACGCTCTTGGCGAAGGTGCCGTGCTCGCGCCAGTAGGCCAGCACGGCCTGCTCGATCTCCGGGAAGCGCGGAGAGGAGGTCAGCGCGTCGGCTCCGGCGCTGGTCTGGGGGTAGGCCATGGGGTGGGCGGCTCCTGATCGGCGTCATCAACTCGTGTCCAACGACGAGGACGACACTGCCCGGGTATGCAGCCCGGCCGGCACCGCGGTACCACCTCGTTTACGCGTCGCTCCCGGTCGGTGCGTGCTGACCGGGGCGCGGCGCGCCGCTCCGTGTGAGCTGTGACGGGCCTACCCGTGCGGGTCTAGTGAGCACATCCGCTGGCGTGCGGTGGCCGTTCTGCCGCAGGCTCACCGCTGATGACGGCTCGAGCGCCTGTGCCCCCATGCTACCCGCCGCCGCGGGCGACGACACGCCGACCCGAACCGGCTCAGCTACGCACGTGCGTAGCTGAGCCGGTGGGGACGAGCGTGGCGACGGGACGAGTGTGGCGGCGGGGCGGGCGTGGCGGCGGGGTGGGCGTGGCGGCGGGGTGGGCGGGCCGGTGGGACGAAGACAGGACCCTGTGGATAAGTTCTGTCGGACCCACCGCTCCTGGGGCACCGTGAGCAGTCATGAGCTCACCAGACTCGGATCTCGATCTCTCGCGACCCTTCCTGCGCCAGGCTGGACTGGCCGCGGGTCTGAGCAAGCACGCCCTGGACGGGCCGAGGTTCCGGCGGTTGTTCGGGAGCGTACGGATCCTCGCGACGGTCGACCTGGACGCCCGCCTGATGGCACAGGCAGCCCTGCTGGTCGCACCTGGCGGCGTGATCAGCCACACCACCGCCGCGCAGATCTACGGCGCGGCGGTGCCGGAGTCACCCCTGGTCCATCTGAGCGCCCGAAGCCCGGAGGATCGGCGGCGGCGGCAGGGCCTGCAGTGGCACGTCAACACCGCGATGCAGACGAAGACCCACCGCGGCATCCGCGTCACCACGCCGGTGCAGACCTTTCTCGACCTCGCCGAGCATCTGGATCTGGTCGACCTGGTGGTGCTGGGCGACTCCCTGGTGCACCGACGCCGCGTTCGCCCTGACGAGCTCGTGGCTGCGGCGCAGCGGTCCGGCACCCGGCTTGCCCGGCGGGCGGCCTCCCTCGTGCGGAAGGGTGCGGAGTCCCCGATGGAGACGAGACTGCGCCTGCTGCTGGTGCTATCCGGCTTTCCCGAGCCTCGTGTCCAGCTGAGTCTGGTGGATGACGACGGGCTCACCCGGTACCGGTTGGACCTGAGCTATCCCGACTTGCGCGTGGCCATCGAGTACGACGGCAGGCACCACGCCGAGGACCCCAGGCAGTGGGGGCACGACATCGATCGCCGCGAATGGCTGGACGGTCGGGGATGGCGGGTCGTCATCGTGCGCAGCCCCGACATCCACGCCACCCCGTGGGCGACGGTCCGGCGCATCGCGGGCGTCCTGGCCGAGCGGGGCTACGACAAGCCGCTGCCCGCGTGGGCGCCGGCCAGCGTCGCGGAGCACTTCCCCGAGCAGCCCTGGCGCCGATCCTCGTGAACCGCACCGCGCCACGAGGAGCCCGTGCCGACGGCGCGCCGACCCGAAACGGCTCAGCTACGCACGTGCGTAGCTGAGCCGGTGGGGACGGGCGTGGCGGCGGGACCGGGGGCGGCTGCGGGCAGGGGCTGGGCCGTGCGTAGCTGAACCGTCCGACTCGCGCGGGTCGCCGGGACGACCGAGGGCCGGGAGCAGCACGTGGCTGCTCCCGGCCCTCGAGCCGTTGCGGTATGCCGTCAGCGGCGGTCGCGCGGCACGGTGGCGCCACCCGCGCCGAAGCCGTCGTCGTCCGGGTCGGCGAGGGCGTTCTTGCCGGAGGCGTCACGGACCTGGTTGCCCTCGGCGAGGTCCGCCACCGCGATCTCCTTGTCCGCGTCCAGCTTGCCGAGCTCGGCGAGCTTGCCGCTCTGGCGGTCGGCGAGGTACTCGTTCATCTCGCGCTTGATGACCGGCAGCAGCATGTAGACGCCGAGCAGGTTGACGAAGGCGCAGACGAACAGGAAGTTGTCCGCGAAGGTCAGCACCTGACCGAAGGTCAGGATGCAGCCCGCGACGGTGAAGGTCAGGAAGACGACACGGTAGATCAGCGTCGAGGTCCTGGTGTCGCCGAAGAGGTAGTTCCAGGCGCGCTGGCCGTAGTAGGACCAGGTGATGAGCGTCGACACTGCGAACAGCGCGACGGCGATCGCCAGGACGTAGGGGAACCAGCTGATGTGCTCCTCGAAGGACGCCGACGTGATCGCGACCCCGGACGGCGCGTAGCCCTCCTCGTAGGTGTCAGAGCCATCGAAGGTCTTGAGGCGCTCGTCGGCGTAGAACTGCGTGTCTGCGAAGATGATGGTCAGCGCGGTCATGGTGCAGATCAGCACGGTGTCGATGAAGGGCTCGAACATTGCGACGAAGCCTTCGGAGACCGGCCGCCGCGTCTTGACGGTCGAGTGCGCGATCGGGGCGGACCCGAGACCGGCTTCGTTGGAGAAGGCCGACCGGGTCAGGCCGACGACCAACGCTCCGACGAAGCCACCGGTGACCCCCTCGGCGGTAAAGGCACCACCCAGGATCTCGCCGATAGCGGCCGGGATGTTCGCAATATTGAACAGGATCACGACCAGGCAGGCCAGGACGTAGATACCACCCATGAGCGGCACCAGGGTCGAGGTCACGCGGCCGATCGACTTCATCCCGCCGATGATGACGGCGCCGATGACGGCTGCGAGCACCAGACCGAAGATGAGCGCCGCGGACGTGGAGGCCATGAAGCTGTCCTCACCACCCGTGACCTCGAGCGCCTGGGAGTACGTCTGGTTGGCCTGGAACATGTTGCCGCCACCGACGCCGAACAGCAGGATCGCCACGGCGAACAGCCCGGTGAGGCCGACCGACAGGAACTTGGGGAACTTGCTGAAGGCCACGGGGAGGTACTTGAACGGACCGCCGGAGACCGTTCCGTCAGCACGGATCTCGCGGTACTTCACGCCCAGCGTGCACTCGGCGAACTTCGTCGCCATGCCGAAGAGTCCGGCGAGCACCATCCAGAAGGTCGCGCCCGGACCGCCGAGGGTTACGGCCGCGCCGACACCGGCGATGTTGCCGAGGCCCACGGTCCCGGACACCGCGGAGGTCAGGGCCTGGTAGTGCGGGATCTCGCCGGGGTCGTCGGCCGAGGAGTACTTCCCGCGGACGGTCTCCCAGGCGACCTTCATGCCGCGGAACTGGATGAAGCCGAAGTAGATCGAGATGATGACCGCTGCCGCCAGCAGCCACATGATCACGAACGGCATCGGGATGCCTGGGATGGTGAAGAAGATGATCACGCCGGACCAATAGGTGATGGCCTCGAAGGCCGAGTCGACTCCGGACTCGAGGTTCTGGACCCACTGGGGATCCTCGACCGCCTCGGCCATGGACAGGGGAATAGATCGCAACATGCGTCACACGGTGTGCTACAAGACCGGACTGGTCAACGACATACCCCGATCGTGACCAAAACGTGACACGACTGGGGAACACCTGCCGCCACGTCATCGTTGAGGACGCCGGCCCCGCGCCGACAAACCACGGTGAAGGCATACTCCGCAGTCTGTGAGAATACCGGGCATGACCTCACGCGACCTCGCTCCCCCGCGCCCGGCCCAGCTGCCGGAGCGCCCGTCCGTCGACGGACTCGAGGAGAAGTGGGTCGCGGTATGGAAGGACACCGACGTCTACGCCTTCGACCGGGAGGCGGCGCTGGCCGGTCCGCGCGAGCAGATCTTCGCGGTCGACACCCCGCCGCCGACGGCGTCGGGGACCCTGCACCTGGGCCACGTCTTCGGCTACACCCAGGCCGACTGCCTCGCGCGCTACCACCGGATGACCGGCAAGCACGTCTTCTATCCCATCGGCTGGGACGACAACGGCCTGCCGACCGAGAAGCGGGTGCAGAACTACTACGGCGTCCGCGGTGATGCGACGCTGCCCTACGACCCGGACTTCACCCCGCCCCAGCGCGGCGGTGAGGGCAAGGCGCTCAAGGCCGCCGACCAGGTGCCGGTCGGGCGGGCCACCTTCATCGAGCTCTGCGAGGAGCTGACCCTGCTCGACGAGCAGGCCTTCGAGGAGGTCTTCCGCCGCCTCGGGCTCGCCATAGACTGGAACACGCAGTACCGCACCATCGAGGACCGCTCCCGCGCCGTCGCCCAGCAGGCCTTCCTGCGCAACCTCGCGCGCGGTGAGGCATACCAGTCCGAGGCCCCGGGCCTGTGGGACATCACCTTCCAGACCGCGGTCGCCCAGGCCGAGCTCGAGGCGCGCGACTATCCGGGCGCTTATCACCGCGTCGCCTACCACCGCCCCGACGGCACCCCGGTGCACATCGAGACGACCCGCCCGGAGCTGATCTGCTCGGTGGTCGCGCTCATCGCGCACCCGGACGACGAGCGGTATGCCGAGCTCTTCGGCACCACGGTCACCTCGCCGCTGTTCGGGGTCGAGGTGCCGGTGCTCGCCCACCCCCTCGCCGAGATGGACAAGGGCGCCGGCATCGCGATGTGCTGCACCTTCGGCGACATGACCGACGTGCAGTGGTGGCGTGAGCTGTCGCTGCCCACCCGGTCGGTCATCACCCGCTCCGGTCGGCTGCAGGCCGACACCCCGGAGTGGATCGCCGGCGGCCCCGGCGAGTCGCTCTATGCCGAGCAGCTCGCCGGCAAGACCGTCCACTCCGCCCGTGAGGCCGTGGTGCAGGCGCTGCGCGAGAGCGGCGACCTGGACGGCGAGCCGACGACGACGCAGCGCAAGGCCAACTTCTACGAGCGGGGCGAGAAGCCCCTGGAGATCGTCACCAGCCGTCAGTGGTTCATCCGCAACGGCGGCCGTGACGAGCAGCTGCGCGCCGACCTCATCGCCCGCGGCGAGGAGGTGGACTTCCACCCCGCCTTCATGCGCAGCCGCTACACGAACTGGGTCGAGGGCCTCAACGGCGACTGGCTCATCAGCCGCCAGCGCTTCTTCGGCGTCCCCTTCCCGGTCTGGTATGCCGTGGACGCCCACGGTGAGGTCGACCACGACACCGTGCTGGTGCCGGACGAGTCGCGCCTGCCGGTCGACCCGGTGAGCGACGCGCCCGACGGCTTCACCGAGGACCAGCGGGACCAGCCGGGCGGCTTCACCGCCGACACCGACGTCATGGACACCTGGGCCACCAGCTCGCTGTCGCCGCAGATCGCCGGCGGCTGGCCGACGCAGGGTGGCGACGGCGAGGGTTCGGACGCCGAGCTCTTCGAGGCGATCTTCCCCTTCGACATGCGCCCGCAGGGCCACGACATCATCCGGACCTGGCTCTTCGCGACGATGGTCCGCGCCCACCACGAGCACGGCTCCGTGCCCTGGACCGATGCCTACCTCAACGGCTGGATCCTCGACCCGGACCGCAAGAAGATGAGCAAGTCCAAGGGCAACGCCACCACCCCGCTGGGGATGCTAGAGCAGCACGGCACCGACGCGGTCCGCTACTGGGCCGCGGCCGCACGGCCGGGCGTCGACACCGTCGACGACCCGGGCCAGGTCAAGGTCGGGCGCCGGCTGGCCATCAAGCTGCTCAACGCGAGCACGTTCGTGCTCGGCTTCGGCGAGCTGCCCGAGGGCAGCGACGAGCCCGCGCTGGTCACCGAGCCGCTGGACCGCGCGATGCTGGCCTCGCTGACCGAGGTCGTCTCCCGGGCGACGACGGCCTACGAGGGCTGGGACTACTCCACCGCGCTCGACGTCACGGAGTCCTTCTTCTGGACCTTCTGCGACGACTACCTCGAGCTGGTCAAGGAGCGGGCCTACGGCGGGGAGTTCAGCGCCGACGGGCCCACCACCGACCCGACCGCCGAGACGGTCTCGGCCCGGGCCGCGCTGCGGCTGGCGCTCTCGGTGCAGCTGCGGTTGCTCGCCCCGGTGCTGTCCTTCGCGGCCGAGGAGGTCTGGTCGTGGTGGCACGAGGAGGGCAGCTCGGTGCATACCCAGCCCTGGCCGGTGACGGCCGAGCTGTCGGCCGCGGCCGAGGGGGGCGACCCGGGCCTGCTCGGCACCGTGGGCCAGGCCCTGGCCGGCTTGCGCCGCGCCAAGTCGGAGGCCAAGGTCAAGATGCGCACCCCGATCAGCGAGGCCACCGTCACCGCGCCGGAGCAGGAGCTGGAGCGGGTGCGCGC
This sequence comes from Serinicoccus sp. JS2-9, assembly GCF_059025165.1. Taxonomy (NCBI): domain Bacteria; kingdom Bacillati; phylum Actinomycetota; class Actinomycetes; order Micrococcales; family Ornithinimicrobiaceae; genus Serinicoccus; species Serinicoccus sp. JS2-9. The sequence goes on along the minus strand of NZ_CM180091.1, from coordinate 1,821,125 downwards.
GGCGCTGCCCGACCTGCGCGCCGCGGGCAAGGTCACCGGTGAGCTGACCTTCTCCGTTGGCGACGCGCTGGAGGTCCAGGACGTCGCCCTGGCGGAGGCACCCGCCTAGGCTGACCCTCATGCGCAGGGGTCTGACACCGACGGTGGTCGTCGCGCTCTGCGCTGCCATCGGGGCTCTGGCCCTGCTGCTCTGGGGCTCCAGCAGCGGCAGCACGCTCGTCGGGCCGCCGCAGGGCACCTGGGGCGCTCCCCCGGTCTCGATGGACCCCATCGAGATCACCCGCGACGCCGAGGCGCCGCCGAGCGCGGGCGCCGAGCCCGAAGGGCGAGCCGAGCCGGCGGTCGACTGGCTGCTCATCGGCTTCCTCTTCATCGTCGTCACGGTCATCCTCATGGTGATCAAGCTGCTGCTGGGCCGGAAGCGGCGCGAGCCGCTCGCGCTCACCCCGGAGGACGACGAGGAGCTCGTCGCCCTGCTCGAGGCCAGCGGTGACGACGTGCGCTACCGCGCGCTCTCGGAGTCGGACCCGCGCAACGCGGTCGTGGCGTGCTGGGTCGCGCTGGAGGAGGCGGCCCGCCGCTCGGGCCTGCGCGACGACCCGTCCGAGACCGCCGCCGAGCTCACCACCCGGGTGCTGGGCCGCTGGCAGGTCGATCCCGACGCCATCGGGTCGCTGTCCGCGGCCTACCGCGAGGCGCGCTTCTCCCGCCACCCGGTCACCGAGGAGCAGCGGGACCAGGCGATCGCCGCGCTGGAGCGGATCCACGAGGACCTGCGCCAACGCGTGCTCGACGAGCAGATCCGGGCCGCCGAGGCCGAGCGCGCCGCCGAGGCGCAGCGGCTCGCGGACGACGCACGCACCGCGGGCGGGGAGGGCGGCCGGTGACCCCCGGCAGCGGTCCGCTCGCCCGGCTCCCGCGCGACCTGCGGCGCAGCCTGGTGCCCGCGACCATCATCACGCTGGGCCTGGGGGCCGGGCTGTGGTTCATCGGCTCGTTGCCCTACGGCCTCCTCCCTGCCGTGCTCGTGGTGCTCCTCGGTGGCACGGTCGCCACGCTGACCCTGTATGCCGTCGCCCGCCTCGGCGAGGACGTCGACCAGGCCTACTGGGTCTCGACGCCCCGGCAGGAAGCCGTTCCCCCGGACGTCATGGACTACCGGCTGGTGCGGCTGCGCCGCGACCTGCGCGACGCCCTGGAGCGGGACGACCGCGGCGACGACATCTACCCCGTCATCCGCGAGCTGGCCGCCGAGCGGCTGCGCGCCCTGCACGACATCGACCTGGAGACCCATCCCGAGGACGCCCAGCGCGTCATGGACCCCCAGCTGTGGCGCTACCTCGCCGCCCCACCCACCGACGCGCGCAAGCGCAGCAAGAGCGCACTGCATACCGCCATCGAAGGAGTCGAGAAGCTGTGAGCCAGACCAGCACCAACACCAGCACCGTGGCCCTCACGACCGAGGACGTCTCCCGCCGGGCCGCGGAGGTGCTCGACCGGGTCGAGCAGGCCGTCGTCGGCAAGCGCGATGCCCTGACGCTGGTGCTCACGGCGGTGCTGGCGCGCGGGCACGTGCTGCTGGAGGACTACCCCGGGCTGGGCAAGACGCTCGCCGCACGCTCCTTCGCCCAGACGCTGGGGCTGGACTTCACCCGGGCGCAGTTCACCCCCGACCTGCTCCCCTCCGACCTCACCGGGTCCTTCGTCTTCGACCAGAAGCAGACGGAGTTCGCCTTCCGCCCCGGACCGCTGTTCACCGGGTTGCTGCTCGCCGACGAGATCAACCGCACCCCGCCCAAGACCCAGTCGGCGCTGCTGGAGGCGATGCAGGAGCACCAGGTCACCGTCGAGGGCCAGACCTTCGCCCTGCCGCAGCCCTTCCACGTGCTCGCGACCGCCAACCCGGTGGAGTACGAAGGCACCTACCCGCTCCCCGAGGCCCAGCTCGACCGCTTCCTCATGCGGGTCTCCTTCGGCTATCCCTCCCCCGAGGAGGAGTGGGACGTCCTGCGTCGGCGGGTCGCCCGGCAGACCGAGGACCAGCAGCTGCCGCCCGTCACCGACGCCGAGGGCCTGGCCGCGATGCAGGCCGCGATCGAGACGGTCCCGGTCGAGGACGACATCTCCCGCTACTGCGTCGAGCTCGCGGCGGCGACCCGTCGGCACAAGGCGGTCCTCGTCGGCTCCTCCCCGCGCGGCTCGCTCGCGCTCATGCTCACCGCCCGGGCGTATGCCGTGGTGCACGGCCGCGACTACATCACCCCCGAGGACGTCAAGGCGGTCGCCCACGCCGTGCTCGACCACCGCATCTCGATCAAGCCCGAGCTGTGGATGTCGGACACGGGCGGGTCATCCGTCGTCACCGCCGCCCTGGGCCAGGTGCCCGTCCCCGGCTCCCGCACCGGGGCCTCGACCACGGACGAGGACGCGCAGCGGCCCTCGGCCTCGGCCTGACCGGCGCCCATGGCGGCGATCGAGAAGCTCGACGCGTGGCGGCCCACGCACGCCCTGGCCCGCTGCATGGCCCTGATCCTCTTCGTGGCGCCCGTCGCCCTGCTCTTCCGGCGACCCGACCTGCTCGTGCTGGCCGCCCCGCTGGCGATCGTCCTGGGATGGAGCCTGGTCACCCGTCCTCAGGAGCTGCCGGACCCGCGCTTCGCGCTCTCCCACGCCCAGATCCGCGAGGGCGAGCAGGCGTTGGCCGTGGCCGACATCGAGCCGGTCGACGGAGCGGAGGTGCTGGCCGCCGCACTCTCCCCCGCCCCCTTCGTCAAGGCGGTCCTGCGGGAGCGGGCCAAGCAGGTGCTCGACGCCGACGACCAGGTGACCCAACGGACCGCCTCGGTGGTCGACGTCGAGGGCCCGCTCATCGACGGCCGCCGCCGGCTGCTCGTCGGCATCCGCGCGACCCGGTGGGGCACCCGCCGGATCGGCCCGATGCAGGTCGGGGCGGCCAGCGCGTGGGGGGCCTACCGCTGGGGACCGCTGTCGCTGGACGCCCAGGGGCTGCGGGTGCTGCCCCAGCCGGCGGCCTTCGACTCCTCCGCGCCCGCCCCGCACCCACGAGGGCTGGTCGGCATGCACCGGTCGTCGCGGCCGGGCGAGGGCAGCGAGTTCGCGTCGCTGCGGCCCTTCCAGGTCGGTGACCGGCTGCGGCGCATCCACTGGCCCCGCTCCAGCCGCACCGGCGAGCTGCACGTCACCTCGAGCTATGCCGACCAGGACACCCACGTCGCCGTCCTCGTCGACGCGCACTACGACCTCGGCCGCTCCGGCGGCGTGAAGGGCGGGGCCAGCTCGCTGGACCGGAGCGTCCGGGCGGCCGCCGCGGTGAGCGAGCACTTCCTGCAGCAAGGAGACCGGGTGAGCCTGCGGGTGCTCTCGGCCCGCACCCCGCTCACCGTCCCGATCGGCACCGGCACGCGGCACGGGGTGCGCATCCTCGACACCCTCAGCCGGGTCGTGCCCGCCGTCGACGACGAGACGGACCCGCGGCGCGTCCACCTCGGGGTCCGCGACGGGACCCTCGTGGTGATGATCTCCGCCCTCGTCTCCCCCGACGCGCTCACCCAGGCGGCGATGCTCGCCGCCCGCGGACTCTCCGTCGTCGTGGTCGACGCGCTCGTCGAGGTCGGGGACGACGTCATACCCCGCGCCGACCGGGATGCGCTCGCGCGCACCGCCTGGCGGATCAGGCTGCTCGAGCGCGACCGGGAGATCCGGGCGATCCAGGCCCAGGGCGTCGCCGTGGTGCCCTGGCTGGGGCCGGGGAGCCTCGACGTCGTGCTCCGCGAGCTGGCCCACCGCGGCCGCCGGGTGGGGGTCTGAGATGGGCGAGCTCACCGAGCACTGGCTCAACCTCCGCTCCGCCAGCCCGAGCCACCAACGGGTCCGGCTCGTCGCCCTGGCGGGCGCGGTGCTCTTCGCGCTCTCGCTCGTCGCCGCCGACGCCGCGGGCCCGGTCGCCTGGGTGGGCACGGTGGTGCTCGGGGCCCTGGTGGTCTATCAGCCCAACGGTGCGATGCCGGCCGTCTTCATCCTCTGGTCGGTCGCCGCCTGGTGGGCCGGGGTCGACGCGACGTGGCACTGGGCGCTGCTCCCGGCGGCCTGGAGCCTGCTGCTCGTCCACGCCAGCGCCGCGCTCGCCGCGTCGGTGCCGCCGCAGGCGACTCTCCCGCGCGCCGTCGTCCTCCGGTATGCCGTCCGCACCGCCGTCGTCGCCGCCCTCACCCTGCTCGTGTGGGGGCTGGCCGGGGTGCTCGCCGGGGCGCCGTCGCTCGACGGACCGCTGCCGGCGATCGCGGCGCTGGCGCTGCTGGCTGCGGGCCTGGTGGGATATGTCGTGCTGCGGCAGCGGTGGCGGGCCGACGGAGGTGTGTCATGACAGAGCAGCAGGACGGCGAGGAGCCGGGCGGCGACCAGCGCTTCCCGCGCTTCGTCTACGCCCTCGGCACCGACCCCGATCCACGCTTTAGCCTGGCCAACGAGCGGACCTTCCTGGCCTGGATCCGCACGTCGCTGGCCTTCCTCGCGGCCGGGGTGGCGCTCGAGGCGCTCGACGTGCCGATCGACCCCGGCTACCGGCTGGCGGCGGCCACGGTCTTCATCGTGCTGGGCGTGCTCGCGGCCCTGCAGTCGTGGGTGGGCTGGCTGCGCGTCGAGCGCGCGATCCGGGCCGGGCGCACGCTGCCCTCGCTCGCGATCGGACCGTTCATCGCCATCGGCGTCGTGTTCGCGACCCTGCTGGTGGCGGTCGGCTTCCTGGTCCGGCTCGGATGAGCACGCCCACGCAGGCCCAGCACTACGACCCCGGCCTGCAGCCGGAGCGCACGCTGCTGGCCTGGCGCCGGACCTGCCTCGCGCTGGCTGTCGTCGCGGCGGCCCTGGCCCGCTTCTCCGGCGACACGCTGGGCTTCACCGGGGCGGTGCTGCTCGGCGCCGGAGGGGTGTTCGGGGCCGGGTGGGCCTACGTGCGGGCGACGCGGCGCTACCGGCACGTGCACGACCGGTTGGTGCGGGAGGACACGCTGGCCGGAGACGGCCTCGCCTTCGCGGTGGCGACCCTCAGCCTGCTGCTCGTGGGGATCGGGGCGGCGAGCTACGTGCTCGGCGTGGGGATCGCCCGGCTGGGCTGAGACAGACGTCGACCCGGGCAGACCTGGGCCGGGGCGGAAGGCGTGGGCGGCTCTCCCGGACGACGCGGACCGCGCGGAGCAGCCGACCTCCTGGCCGGCGTCACGGCATACCTCCACCGGGGTCTGGACCCCTGCGGGGGGCGAGACTCAGGCGCTCTCCTTGCGCTGCTGGCGCTTGCGCGGCGCGACGTCCCGGCGCACGATCGTCGGGTTGACGTTCTCCGCCACGACCTCGCGGGTGATGACGACCTTGGCGATCTCCTCATCGGAAGGCACGTCGAACATCACCGGAAGGAGGACCTCCTCGAGGATCGCCCGGAGCCCGCGCGCGCCGGTGCCGCGCAGCAGCGCCTGGTCGGCGATGGCCTCCAGGGCCTCGTGCTCGAACTCCAGCTCCACGCCGTCGATCTCGAACATCTTCTGGTACTGCTTCACGAGCGCGTTGCGCGGCTCGGTGAGGATATTGACCAGCGCGTCGCGGTCGAGCGGGGCGACGGTGGTGATGACCGGCAGCCGCCCGATGAACTCCGGGATGAGCCCGAACTTCATGAGGTCCTCCGGCAGCACGTCGCCGAAGTGCTCCCCGGCGTCCTTGGCGGCCTTGAGCTCGGCGCCGAAGCCAAGACCCTGCTTGCCGGTGCGGGACTCGATGATCTTCTCCATGCCGGCGAAGGCGCCGCCGACGATGAAGAGGACGTTGCCGGTGTCGATCTGGATGAACTCCTGGTGCGGGTGCTTGCGGCCCCCCTGCGGCGGCACGCTCGCCACCGTGCCCTCCAGGATCTTCAGCAGCGCCTGCTGCACGCCCTCCCCCGAGACGTCGCGGGTGATCGAGGGGTTCTCGCTCTTGCGGGCGATCTTGTCGATCTCGTCGATGTAGATGATCCCGGTCTCGGCCTTCTTGACGTCGAAGTCGGCGGCCTGGATCAGCTTGAGCAGGATATTCTCGACGTCCTCACCGACGTAGCCGGCCTCGGTCAGCGCCGTCGCGTCGGCGATGGCGAACGGGACGTTGAGCATCTTGGCCAGGGTCTGGGCGAGATAGGTCTTGCCGCAGCCCGTCGGGCCGATGAGCAGGATGTTGGACTTGGCGATGTCGACCGACTCGTCGCCGCCGCTCCCCTTGGCGCCGTCCCCCGCCTGGATCCGCTTGTAGTGGTTGTAGACCGCCACTGCGAGGGCCCGCTTGGCCGGGTCCTGGCCGACGACGTAGGACTGCAGGAACTCGAAGATCTCCCGTGGCTTGGGCAGCTGCCCCAGCCCGAGATCGGTCGACTCGGCCAGCTCCTCCTCGATGATCTCGTTGCACAGGTCGATGCACTCGTCGCAGATGTAGACGCCGGGCCCGGCGATCAGCTTCTTGACCTGCTTCTGGCTCTTCCCGCAGAAAGAGCACTTCAGCAGCTCGCTGCTCTCACCCATGCGTGCCACTCGGCCGTCCTTCCTGCGTCTGGGAATCGGTCGGGGCGAGGCGCGCTCGCCCTGTCCCCTAGACGCTACCTTGCCCGACCCCCTCTCGGCACGGTTTTACCCACGGGGCCCGCGTGTTGGCCGCGTGATCCGCTGACAGCGCAACGGGGGACACGGCATACCTGAGCAGGAAGGGCGGGCTTCGCCGGGAGTGAGGAAAGCCCCCTGGTATGCCGGACGGCCGGCTCCCCGGGTGGGGAGCCGGCCGCCGGTGTGGTCGCGCCGGGTGCGCGGTGCTGCGTCGTGCCTCAGTCGTCGAGCGAGGCCTTGCGGGAGGCGAGGACCTCGTCGACGAGGCCGTAGTCCTTGGCCTCGGCGGCGGTGAGGATTTTGTCGCGCTCGATGTCCGTGCGCACCTCGTCGACCGTCTTGCCCGAGTGCAGGGCCCAGGTCTCCTCGAGCCAGGTGCGCATCCGGAGCACCTCGTTGGCCTGGATCTCGATGTCCGAGGCCTGGCCGTAGTCGCCGCCCATCAGCGCCGGCTGGTGGATGAGCACCCGGGCGTTCGGGAGCGCGAAGCGCTTGCCCTTGGCGCCCGCAGCGAGCAGCACGGCCGCGGCAGAGGCGGCCTGGCCGATGACGAAGGTCTGCACATCGGGCTTGATGTACTGCATCGTGTCGTAGATCGCGGTCAGCGCGGTGAACGAGCCACCGGGCGAGTTGATGTACATGAGGATGTCGCGATCCGGGTCCTGGCTCTCCAGCACGATGAGCTGGGCGATGATGTCGTCCGCCGAGGCGTCGTCGACCTGCACGCCGAGGAAGATGATGCGGTCCTCGAAGAGCTTGGTGTAGGGGTCCTGGCGCTTGGTGCCGTAGGAGGTGCGCTCCTCGAACTGCGGCAGGATGTAACGGCTGCTGGGGGCCGGGACGTGCAGGCGGCCCGTCGCGCCGGCGTGGGGCAGGTGGGTCATGTCAGTCATCTCTTCTCGCTCGCGGCCGGTCAGGAGGTCTGCTCGCCCGGGGCGTCGCCCGCGCGCTCGTAGACGTGGTCGACGAAGCCGTAGTCCTTGGCCTCGGTGGCCGTGAACCAGCGGTCCCGGTCGGAGTCCTTGGTGATCTGCTCGACGGACTGACCGGTGTGGTCGGCGATGAGCTCGGCCATCTGCTTCTTGATGTGCAGCATCTGCTCGGCCTGGATCTTGATGTCGGACGCCGTGCCACCGATGCCGCCCGAGGGCTGGTGCATCATGACGCGGGCGTGCGGCGTGGCGTAGCGCTTGCCACGCTCACCGGCCGAGAGCAGGAACTGGCCCATCGACGCCGCGAGGCCCATCGCCACGGTGGCGACGTCGTTGGGGATCCACTGCATGGTGTCGAAGATCGCCATGCCGGCGGTCACCGACCCACCCGGGGAGTTGATGTAGAGCCAGATGTCCTTCTCGGGGTCCTCGGCCGCGAGGAGCAGCAGCTGCGCGCAGATGGCGTTGGCGTTGTCGTCGCGCACCTCCGACCCCAGGAAGATGATCCGCTCCTTGAGCAGCCGGTTGTAGATCTGGTCGTCGAGCCCGGCCACCGCCGGGCGCTCGGCCATCGAGATGTCGTCGGTCATGTGCTGCTTCCCTCGCTTCGTCAGGGTCTGCCGTCGATGCCCGCTGGGCGGCTCGGGGTGAGCCCTCCCGGTCACGGGACTGCCGTCGGCGGCACGGTCGCTTGTCCATGACCCTAACGTCCGGCCCTGACCCGAAACTCCCCACCGGCCGCTGTGTTCGCCGTGAGCGCACTCGGGGTCCCCTCACCTCCACCCACTCACTCCCCCTCCCCCGCACCGGACGCACGTTCGTCACACACCGAGCGCACGTTCGTCACACACCGAGCGCCCGTTCGTGACACACCGAGCGCCCGTTCCGCTGACCGGACGGCTGGTCCGCATAGCGGCACGCGCGTCCGGTGCGGACGGGGTGGGTGGGCGGTGGGGCCGGTCTGCGAGGCTGGGGAGCGTGGCTGCGCAGATCTCTCGCTCCGACCGGACCTGGCTGGTCGCCCTGGCCGCCTCGCTCTGGGGGCTCTCCGGGCTGTGGCGCGAGCCGCTGGCCCGCGAGCTCCCGTCGCTGGCCATCGTCTTCTGGGAGCACGTGCTGCTCACCCTGCTGCTGCTCCCCTGGCTCGTGCCGGCCGTGCGCCGACTCCGCGCCGCGAGCCTGGGCACCCAGCTGTCGGTCCTCGTCATCGGCGCGGGCAGCTCGGCCCTCGCGACGACCCTCTTCACCGCGGCCTTCCGCCTCGGCGACCCGATCACGCCCCAGGTGCTGCAGAAGCTGCAGCCGCTCATCGCCCTGGCCCTGGCCGCGCTGCTCCTCGGCGAGCGCCTGCGCCGGTCCTATCTGCTCTTCCTGCTCCCCGCGCTCGTCGGGGCGTGGCTCATGACCTTCGCCGATCCGCTCGCCGTGAGCATCAGCTCGGCCCAGGCGGCGCTCCTGGCCCTCGGCGCGGCGACACTGTGGGCCTGCGGCACGGTCCTGGGGCGCCGCGCGAGCGCGGAGCTCCGTTTCGTCGACCTCGCGGCGTTGCGCTTCGCGGTCGGGCTGGCGACGCTGGCCGCGATCGCCGGGCTGACGAGCACGCCGCTGGCCGTCCCCCTCTCGGCCGCCCCGTCGATCCTCGCCCTCGCGCTGCTCCCCGGCCTGGCGGCGATGATCCTCTACTACCGCGCGCTCGGTCGGACCCCGGCCTCGCGCGCCACCCTCGCCGAGCTGGCCTTCCCCCTCACCGCCGCGCTGGTCGGCGTCGTGGCCTTCGGCAGCCGCCCGGAGCCCACCCAGTGGCTGGGCATGGCGCTCGTCGTCAGCACCGTCGTCGCCCTGGCGCTGCACGAGCAGCGCGCCGTGACGCCCGCCGTGCGCGCCCCGCAGCGCGCCGTCGACGCCCTCCCCTGAGCGACGCCATACCTCTCGGGCCGCAGGCCGGATCCCGTCCCGCACCTGAGCACAGAAGTCGCCCGTCGACAGCGGATCCTTCGCTGCCGACGGGCGACTTCTGCGCTCAGGTCGCCCCAAGCTCAGGTATGCCGTGACTCAGGCCTTCGCGGCGGGCGCCTCCGCCTCCGCGTCGGCGTCGGCGTCCACGTCGGCGTCGTCGTCGACCTCGGCCTCGGCCTCGGCAGCCTCGACCACCTGGTCACCGGGCGCGACCTCCTCGGCGGCCTCGTCGTCGGCGTCGTCGTCACCCTCGATCGCGTCGAGGTCGACCGCGTTGCCGTCGGTGTCGGTGACGGTCGCCTGCTCCAGGACGTTGGCCAGGGCCTTACGGCGCCCCACCTCGGCGACCATGGCCTGGATCTGACCCTGCTGGTCGATCTGCTGGGCGAACTCCTGCGGGTTCATGCCGTACTGCTGGGCGGTCATCATGATGTACTCGATGAGCTCGCCCTGCTCGACCTCGACCTCGTCCCGCTTGACCAGCGCGTCGAGCAAGAACTGCGTCTGCATGGCCTTGGTGGTCGACTCGGTGACCTCAGCACGGTGCTCGTCGTCCTCGAGCCGGTCCTCACCCTCGAGGTGACGGTGCACCTCGGCCTCGACGAGGCTGTCGGGCACGGGGATCTCGACCATCTCAAGCATGGCCTGGAGGACCTTGTCGCGCGCGGCGACACCCTGCTCGAAGCGGGCGCCCTGCTCGGCCTGCTGCTCGAGGTCCGCCCGGAGCTCGTCCATGGTGTCGAACTGGCTCGCCAGCTGGGCGAAGTCGTCGTCCAGCTCGGGCAGCTCACGCTCCTTGGCGGCCTGCACGGTCACCGTGACATCGGCCTTCTCGCCGGCGCGGTCCCCACCGGCCAGCGGGGAGGTGAACTCCACCGTGTCGCCGGTCTTGGTGCCGCGCAGCGCCTTGTCGAGCCCGTCCAGCATGGTGCCGGAGCCGATCTCGTAGGAGACGCCGGTCACGCTGTCGATCTCCTCGTCGCCGATCTTCGCGGTCAGATCGATGGTGAGGTGGTCACCGGTCTTGGCCTTGCGCTTGATGGGCTTGAGGCTGCCGAAGCGCTCCCGCAGGTTGTCGACGCGCGCCTGCACATCGTCATCGCTCGCGGCGGCCGGGTCGACCTCGACGGCGATGCCGGAGAAGTCGGGCAGCTCGAACTGCGGCACGATGTCGACCTCGGCCTCGAACGCGAAGTCCTGGCCCTCCTCCATCGGCAGCGAGGTGAGGTTGACCTCGGGCTGGGACAGCGGCGTGAGGTCGTTGTCCTGCATGGCCTGCGTGTAGTACTCGGGAAGCGCGTCGTTGACGGCCTCCTGGACCACGGCGCCGCGGCCGAAGCGCTGGTCGATGATCCGCTGCGGCACCTTGCCCTTCCGGAAGCCCGGGATCTGGACGTTCGCGCCGATGTTCTTGTAGGCGGCGTCCAGGCGGGGCTGGAGGTCGGCGGCGGGGACCTCGACGGTCAGCTTGACCCGGGTCGGGGTCAGGGTCTCGACAGCGCTCTTCACTGCTGGTGCTCCGTTTGTCATGTCGGGGGTATGTCGTGCTCGCGGGCTCGCGGTCTGGCCGCGGGCGCACACGCGAATCGTCACCATGCTAGGTGGTCGGGGTAGCCGGATTCGAACCGGCGGCCTTCCGCTCCCAAAGCGGACGCGCTACCAAGCTGCGCCATACCCCGTCTCGCGGCCACGTGAGATCGCGTGACAGGCAAGGGTTTAGACTACGTGATCGGCCCACCGGGGAGGACATCGCGATCCCTCGCGAGGATGCTCCACGGGCCGCGCGGGTGTAGCTCAATGGTAGAGCCCCAGTCTTCCAAACTGGCTACGCGGGTTCGATTCCCGTCACCCGCTCCACGAGGGCACCGCGCCGGTCAGGACTGCTGGCGGCGCGCGGCCTCCTCGACCTGATCCAGCAACGTCGACAGCTCGTCCGGGCGCCGGTCGTTGGGGGTCACCCGGGCGCCGTCGAACTCCGCGAAGGTCGACAGCGAGACCTGCTGGCGCACGACGACCATGCTGTAGTTGGCCAGGATCAGCCGCCAGTGCTCGATCGCCCGGACCCCGCCCTCAGATCCGTAGCCGACCATCCCGGCCGCCTTGCCCTGCCACTCCGGGTAGAGCCAGTCCGTCGCGTTCTTGAAACCGCCCGGGACGGAGTGGTTGTACTCCGGCGTCACCAGCACGAAGCCGTCACAGGCGTCGATCGCGGCACTCCAGGCCAGCACCGACTCGTGCGGATACTGCTTCTTCGCGCCGCCGGGCACCTTCTCCCACTCTAGGAGGGGCACGCCGAAGGTCTTGAGGTCGATGACCTCGAACTCGGTGTCGCTCGCGCGCGCCGCGGCCTGCTCGGCCACCCAGCGTCCGACGCTCTCGCCCTTGCGGCCCTCGCGGAGGGACCCGATGATGATGCCAATCTTCATGACCCCATCCGATCACGCCGCGTCAGTATCCGCCCGGTGGGGGCACCAGCTCCCCCCGCACGCCCAGCAGCCGCACCGGCCGATCGTCCTCCAGCCGTTCGTAGAGTGCGAAGGCCGTGCGCGCCAGCACCTCCGGGTCGGTGGTCGGCTCCGGCAGCTTGCGTCCACGCGTGAAGGTGAAGAACGGCGCGAAGCGCACCTTGAGGAAGACCCGCTGCACCGGCCGCCCTTCCTCGCGGATGTCCTCCATCACCCGGATCGCCAGCTCTCGCAACGCTTCTCGGACCTCATAGGGTCCCACCAGATCCTCCTGGTATGTCGTCTCCCGCCCCCGCGCACGCGGGACCCATGGCGTGTCGTCGGGCCAGGCGGCGCCCCCACCGCGCCCCAGCTCGGCCAGCCGCGGGCCGCTGGTCGGGCCGAACTCCCCCTGCAGCACCGTGTCGTCGGCGTGCGCGAGCTCGGTGACCGTCGTGATGCCGAGCGACTCCAGGCGGGTGGCGATGCGCGTGCCGACCCCCCACAACGCGGTCGTCGATCGGGGACCCATCACCTCCAGCCACGTCTCCTCGGTGAGCTGGTAGGTGCCGCGGGGCTTGCCGAAGTCGGTCGCGGTCTTGGCGCGCACGAGGGTGTCGCCGATCCCCACCGAGCAGTGCAGGGCCGTGGCCTCCAGGACCGCAGCCTGGACCTCCACCGCGGTGGCCGAGACGTCGTCGGTCTCCACCCCGACGAAGGCCTCGTCCCAGCCCAGCACCTGCACCACCGCCCCCGGGACCGCCCGCAACGTCTCCATGACCTGCTCCGAGGCGGCCTCGTAGACCGGGAAGTCCACCGGCAGGAAGACCGCCTCGGGGCACCGACGCGCGGCGACGCGCAACGGCATACCGGAGCGGACCCCGAACTCCCGTGCCTCGTAGCTCGCGGTCGACACCACGGCGCGCTCGGTCGGGTCACCCCGGCCCCCGACCACGACGGGACGGCCGACCAGCTCGGGCCGGCGCAGCAGCTCGACCGCCGCGAGGAACTGGTCCATGTCGACGTGGAGCACCCACCTGCGGCTCACGAGACCATTGTCACCGCCGAGCCCTACGCTGTCCCGCATGAGCGACGAGGACGAGATGGGGCGGCAGGCCGCGGCCGGTGCCGACAGCATCGTGGTGACCGGAACGGGCAGGGCTGGCGCCGCGCCCGATGCCCTGGTCATCGACCTGCGGCTCGAGGGCCACGGCCGCACCGTCACCGATTCGCTCGACGCCCTCACCCGTGCCTCCGAGGCGGCGACCGCCGCGCTGCCGGACCAGCGGGTGCGCACCCACGGGCTCGGTCTCCACGCGCGCACGACGCGCGGCGGCGCGGCGGGGCACACGGCATACCAGTCGCTGCGGGTGCGCAGCGCCGACCCGGCGGCCGCGGGTCACCTCATCGCGCACCTGGCGGCGCAGGTCGGCGACGCCCTCTCGGTCGAGCAGCTGCGCCCGGAGGTGACCGACATCGCGCCCTTGCACGAGCGCGCCCGCGAGGCCGCGGTCGCCGACGCCCGGGCACGGGCCGAGCACTACGCCGCGCTCGTGGACCGGGCGCTGGGACCAGCCCTGCGGATCCGCGAGACCACCCCGGACCGCCCCGGACCGGTCACCCGGATGGCGATGACCTCGGCGGCAGGCCCACCGGTCGACGCCGACGACCACGAGGTCGTGGCGACCGTCGAGGTCACCTGGCGGTTGCGCGGCTGAGGCGCGCGGAGCCACCACGGGGGGCGCCGCCGCGGCGAGTCCGCACCGTCCCTGCGGTCGACACCGCCGCACGAGTGTGGTGCAGTGGAGCCGCGAGATGGGCGCTTCGCACCGGAGCGTCCGCCCCAACGAGAGGACTATCCACAGATGGGCTTCATGGACAAGGCCAAGGACCTGGCCGGTCAGCACGAGGACAAGGTCGACCAGGGCATCGAGCAGGGCGGCGACTTCGTCGACGAGAAGACCGGCGGCAAGCACTCCGAGCACGTCGACAAGGCGCAGGACTTCGCCAACGACCGGGCCGACCAGCTCGGCGGCGTCGAGGGCGAGAGCAACGAGGACGACAACGCCTGAGTCCCCCGTGACACCGACAGGACCCCCGCCCGGATCACCCGGGCGGGGGTCCTGCTGTCAGCGCATCGTGCGGTGTCAGGACAGCGGCGGGACCGTGCCGTCGGCCTCGTAGGCCAGCATCATGTCGATGCGCCGCTGGTGCCGCTCCTCACCGGAGAAGGCCGTCTCCAGGAAGGCGGCGACGATGGCGCGCCCCTCCTCGAGGGTATGCATCCGCGCCCCGAGCGAGACCACCTGCGCGTCATTGTGCTCGCGCGTCAGGCGCGCCAGCTCGGGGTTGTAGGCGAGCGCCGCGCGGATGCCCGCGACCTTGTTGGCCGCCATCTGCTCCCCGTTTCCCGAGCCACCCAGGACGACGCCCAGGGACTCGGGGTCGGCGGCCACTGCCTCGGCGGCGCGGAGCACGAAGACGGGGTAGTCGTCCTGCGCGTCATAGTCGACCGGGCCGTGGTCGACGACGTCGTGGCCCTGCTCGGCCAGCCAGGAGACGAGGTCCCGCTGCATCTCGTAGGCGGCGTGGTCGCCGCCGATGTGAACGCGCATGTCGTGCTCTCCTCGCCCTCGGCGGCTCAGCTGAAGTCCGGGCCCACGGTGCGGGTCCGCTTGATCTCGTAGAAACCCGGGGTACCCGCGACGAGCAGGCAGCCGTCCCAGAGCTTCCCGGCCGCCTCGCCCTTGGGAGCCGGCGTGACGACCGGGCCGAAGAAGGCGACGTCCTCGACCGACACGACGGGCGTGCCGACGTCGTCGCCCACGAGGTCGATCGCCCGCTGATGGCTGGCGCGCAGCGCCTCGTCGCGTTCCTCGCTGGCACCGGCCTCGGCGAGCGCCGGGTCCAGGCCCAGCTCCTCGACGACCTCACGGGTGATGGCCTCGGCCTCGTCGGTCCCCCGGCCCTCGAGGTGGATGCGCTGGCCGTAGGCGTCGTACATCTTCTTGCGCAGCTCGTTGGCCTCGTCCGCGGGGAGGTCGTCCGTGGCGGCGATGATGGTGCGCACCGGGCCCCAGGCGCGGTCGAGCATCTCGCGGTAGCCGGGGTCGAGGTCACGGCCCTCGTTGAGCACGGCCAGACTCATCACCGACCAGGTGATCTCCAGGTCGCGCACCTGGGCAGCCTCCATGAGCCAGCGCGAAGTCATCCAGGCCCAGGGGCAGGCAGGGTCGAAGAACATCTCGGCGTGGGTGGTCGACCCTGCGCCGGGCTGGACCGAGGACTCGTGATGCGTCATGCGACCATCGTGACACGGCATACCCTGGAGCTCGCCCCGGCCCCAGCCCCCCGCTCGATGAGGAGAAACCTGCATGCCCGGCACCAACCTGACCCGTGACGAGGCCGCCGCGCGCTCCGCGCTCATCCAGACCGAGTCCTACGACGTCGTCCTCGACCTCACCTGCGGTCCGGAGACCTTCGCCACGAGCAGCACCGTGGTCTTCAGCTGCGAGCGTCCCGGCGAGTCCACCTGGATCGACTTCGTGGGCCCCTCGGTCGAGCGGGTCGTGCTCAACGGCACCGAGCTCGACGTGGCGCAGGTCTGGGCCGACTCCCGCATCCAGCTGCCCGAGCTGGCCGGGCGCAACGAGCTGACCGTCGAGGCGACCGGCGCCTACATGAACACCGGTGAGGGGCTGCACCGGTTCGTCGACCCGGCCGACGGCGAGGTCTACCTCTACACGCAGTTCGAGGTGCCGGACAGCCGCCGGATGTATCCCGTCTTCGAGCAGCCCGACCTCAAGGCCACCTTCGCCTTCGCCGTCACCGCACCGGCGCACTGGCAGGTCATCTCCAACGAGCCGACGCCGGAGCCGACGGCGGCTGCGGACGCGCGCAACGCCGACGGGGTGCCGGCCGACCAGATCGCGACCTGGGCCTTCCCCGCGACCGCGCGGATCTCCTCCTACATCACCGCGCTCGTCGCCGGCCCCTACGACGTGGTGCGCGACGAGGTGAGCACCCGCGGCGGCGACGTCCCCCTGGGCGTGTTCTGCCGCAAGAGCCTCACGGCATACCTCGACGCCGACAACATCCTCGACGTGACGAAGAAGGGGTTCGCGTTCTTCGAGGAGGAGTTCGACTGCGCCTACCCCTTCACGAAGTACGACCAGATCTTCACGCCGGAGTACAACATGGGCGCGATGGAGAACGCCGGGTGCGTCACCATCGTCGAGAACTACGTCTTCCGGTCCAAGGTCACCGAGGCGATCGTCGAGCGACGCGCGCTGACGATCCTGCACGAGCTGGCGCACATGTGGTTCGGCGACCTGGTGACGATGACCTGGTGGGACGACCTGTGGCTCAACGAGTCGTTCGCCGAGTGGGCCTCCACCACGGCGCAGGCCGAGGCGACGCAGTGGGCGGATGCGTGGACCACCTTCGGGACCGCGGAGAAGGCCTGGGCCTACAAGCAGGACCAGCTGTCCTCGACCCACCCGGTCGCCGCCGACATGGTCGACCTCGCGGCGGTCGAGGTGAACTTCGACGGCATCACCTACGCCAAGGGTGCGTCCGTGCTCAAGCAGCTCGTCGCGTATGTCGGTCGCGAGCCGTTCCGGGACGGGCTGCGGGCCTACTTCGCCAAGCACGCGTGGGGCAACACGACCCTGCGCGACCTGCTCGTGGAGCTGGAGGCGACCAGCGGCCGTGAGCTGTCGTCGTGGAGCGAGGTCTGGCTGGAGACGGCGGGCGTCAACACGTTGCGCCCGGAGATCGAGGTCGCCGAGGACGGCACGATCACCTCGCTCGCGATCCTCCAGACGACGCCGGCCGAGCACCCGACGCAGCGGCCGCACCGGCTGGCGGTGGGCGCATACTCGATGACCGACGGGGCGCTGCGCCGGGTCGAGCGCGTCGAGCTCGACGTCGACGGGGAGCGGACCGAGGTGCCGCAGCTGGTGGGGACGGCCATGCCGGACCTGCTGCTGGTCAACGACGACGACCTGGCGTATGCCAAGATCCGGCTGGACGAGCGGTCGCTGACCACCGCGTTGGGGCACATCCGGGACTTCGAGGAGTCGCTGCCGCGGGCGCTGGTGCTCGGCGCGGCCTGGGACATGACGCGGGACGGCGAGATGCCGGCGAGCGACTACGTCACCCTCGTGCTCGACGCCCTGCCCGGTGAGACGGACTCGACCCTGCTGCGGGTGCTCATCCAGCAGGTGAGCGCGGCCGCGCTCACCTACACGGCGCCCGCGCACCGGGACGCCGTCGTCGCCCAGCTCACCTCCGGGTTGCGCCGGTGCGCCGAGCAGGCCGAGGCGGGCAGCGACGCGCAGCTGCAGCTGGTGACCGCGTGGGTGTCCTTCGCGCAGTCGTCCGACGACGTCGCGGCGGTGCGGGGGCTGCTCTCCGGTGAGCGCACACTGGACGGGCTGACCGTCGACCAGGACATGCGCTGGACCCTGCTCACCGCGCTCGCGACCGCCGGCGCGGTCGGCGAGGAGGAGATCGCCGCCGAGCGGGAGCGCGACAACACCGCGACGGGCCACGAGAAGGCCGCCCGGGCGCTCGCCGCGCGGCCCACGCCGGAGGCGAAGGAGCAGGCCTGGGTGGACGCGGTGGAGACCGCGGGGCTCTCCAACTCGGTGCTCGCGGCGATGGCGCTGGGCTTCGGCCGGGTCCACGACGAGGAGCTCCTGGAGCCGTATCTGGACCGCTACCACGACGTCATCGCCCAGGTCTGGGACGAGCGGACGCACCACATCGCCGAGTCGCTCGCCGTGGGCTTCTATCCGCTGGCGCTAGCCACACCGGCCCTGCTGGAGGCCAGCGAGTCGTGGCTCTCGGCGCACCCGGACGCCTCCAACAGCCTGCGCCGCACCATCGCGGAGAACCGCGACGCCGTGGCCCGCGCCCTGCGCGCCCAGACCGCCGACGCCACCAGCGCCACCAGCGCCACCTGACCGCCCCCACTTCTGCACCGGACGCGCGTTCGTCACTCACCGGACGCGCAATAGGTACATGCCAGTCGACGTGAGCGTCCGCATCCACATCCATCCGGCCAGCGTCTCCGTCGTCCACATCTTTCGGCCATGACCTGGTTCGTGCTCTCGCGACGCCCCACCGTGGGAGCGTGGATCCCAGCACCCTCCCGACGCCGTTCACTCCCCAACTCTGCCGCGAACTCGGAATCAGTCGACGCCAGCTCGACGAATGGGTGCATCTCGGCGAGGTCGTCCGGCTGTCGCGGGGGCAGTACGCACCCCTGACGCCGGTGCGTCCTGATCAGGAGGAGTGGGAGCGGACCCAGGCAGACCACCTGCTCCGGCTGCGGCACCAACTCAGTCGATTCCCCGGGCACGTGGCCAGCCACAGCAGCGCCGCCCTGCTCCACGGATTGGCTATCAGCATCTCGCCAATGGCACCGGTCGAGATCACGGCTGTGGAGTCCGTTCAGCGCTCCCGCCGCGAACCCGGAGTCACCCTCCACCACAGCGACTCCGTCAGGATCCCGGTGACCGAGGTGGAAGGTCTGCGCACCACGACTCCGCTGCGGACCATCGCCGACGCTGCGCGCACCAGGCGCCTCGCTCACGGAACAGCGCTCATCGACGATGCGCTCCGCCGAGAGCTCGTGACCCGCCCCTCGCTCCTCCGCGAGCTTCACCTGCACAAACGTTGGCTTGGGCGGCCTAAGGCGCTCGCTGCGGTGGCACTGAGCGACCCTCGCCGCGAGACCTGGCTGGAGTCCTTCTCTTTCATCTCCCTCTACGAGCAGGGCGTGTCCCTGCCGCTGGCTCAGGTCGACATCTTCGATGACCACGACCGTTTCCTCGCCAGGGTGGACGGACTCCTGTCCGGAAGCGGCACCTTCCTCGAGGCCGACGGCCTGGGCAAGTACTTCCTCGATATGTCCCCGACCGTCCCAGCAGAGGAGTCTGTGCGCCACCGCCTCGCCAGCGAGGAGACACGGCATACCGCTCTGACGAACATCGGTCTGCGCGGCGTGCGCTGGACGACGGACGAGATCATGCACGATGCCGAGGGGATCGCGGGTCGCGTGAAGCGCCAAGGTGGGCCGCCGCCCACACCCATCAGGGGGTATGCAGTGTGGCAGGGAGAACGAAGGAGGATCCCCTTCGAGGCGGAAACCCCGTCGGTGGATCTCGAGCAGATCTTCGTGACCCGCCAGATGCGCAGAGCCGCTCGCCACCGCGACTAACGCGCGTCCGGTGCGGGACTACCGCACGTCCGGTGCGGGACTACCGCACGTCCGGTGCGCGACTAACGCGCGTCCGGTGCGGGACTACCGCACGTCCGGTGCGGGACTACCGCGCGTCCGGTGCGGGACTACCGCGCGTCCGGTGCGGGACGAGCGCGCGTCCGGTGCGGGTCAGGCGAGGCCGTCGTTGACGGTCCGGGCGAGGCGGCGGGCGGTGCGCCAGGTGAAGAGCTCCTCCAGGAGCACCGGGCGGCCCTCGGGGCCGGCGAGCGGGACCCGCCAGTTGGGGTACTCCTCGTCGGTGCCCGGCTGGTTGATGACCCGCTTGTCGCCGGCCAGGTCGCTGATGCTCACGCCGAGCAGCTTGGCCGGCGTCTGCGTGAGGAAGGAGTGCAGAGCCTCGACCTGATCGGGCACCCCGGCGCCCTCGCGGAGCAGACCGCGCTCGCGCAGGTCGGCCAGCACCTCGCCCTGGGAGGCGCGGTCCTCGGCGAGCTCCTCCTCCAGCGACCGGTCGAGCAGCCCGAGCCGCGAGCGCAGCTCGATGTGGACCCCTTCGAGGTAGCCCGCGGTCGGCGGCAGGTCGTGCGTCGTGACCGTCGCCAGGCACAGCTCGCGGTAGGCCTCGGGGTCCAGCAGCCCGCCGTCGCCGTCCCAGTCGCGCTCGAACCACAGGATCGAGGTGCCCATGACACCGCGCTCCTTGAGGTAGTCGCGCACCCACGGCTCGACGGTGCCGAGGTCCTCACCGATGACGACCGCGCCGGCCCGGTGCGCCTCCAGCAGCAGGATGCCGACCATCGCCTCGTGGTCGTAGCGCACGTAGGTGCCCTGGAAGGGCTTGGCGCCCTGCGGGATCCACCACAGCCGGAACAGCCCGATCACGTGGTCCACGCGCAGGCCGCCGCTGTCGCGCAGCGCGGCGCGCACCATGTCGCGGTATGGCGCGTAGCCCAGCTCGGCGAGCTTGTCCGGGCGCCACGGTGGTTGCGACCAGTCCTGGCCGAGCTGGTTGTACTGGTCGGCCGGCGCCCCCACGGTCACGCCGCGCGCGAGCGCGTCGCCGAGCCCCCAGGCGTCCGCTCCGCCCGGGTGCACCCCCACGGCCAGGTCGGAGATGACGCCGAGCGACATCCCCGTGTCGAGCAGGTCCCGCTGCACCCGGCCGAGCTGGTCGTCCACGACCCACTGCAACCAGCAGTGGAACTCGACCTCCTCGGCGTGGTTCTCGCGGAAGGACTCGACCGCCCGGCTCTGCGGCTGCTGCAGCTCGGTCGGCCACTCGCGCCAGTTGGTCCCGTGGACCTGGCACAGCGCGCACCAGGTCGCGTAGTCGACGAGGCCGCGGCCCTCCCGCTCGACGTAGGCGTGGAACGCGCGGCTGCGCCGCAGCGAGCGCCGCTGCCGGAAGATCATCCGCAGCGCCGCCTCCTTGGCATACCAGACCGCGTCGCGCTCCAGCATGTCCAGCCCGAGGTAACGCTGGGCGTCGTCGGCGTGCCACTCGATGAGCTGCCGCTCGGCGGCCGAGAGATAGGCGACCTCCGGGACGTCCTCGACCCGGATGTAGATCGGGTTGACGAACCGGCGGCTCGTGGGCAGGTAGGGCGAGGGCTCCATCTCACCGGTCGGCTCCGCCGCGTGCAGCGGGTTGACCAGCACGAAGTCGGCGCCGAGGCCGGCGGCCCAGGCCCCGGCGTCGCCGAGGTCGGCGAGGTCGCCGGTGCCCCACGAGGCGGCCGAGCGCATGGCGTAGAGCTGGGTCATCAGGCCCCACGCCTGGGTGCCGTCCTCGCGCAGCGACTCCGGCAGGTCCAGCACGGCCGGCGTGACGACCAGCGGCATGCTCCAGCGCTGTGTGGCTGCGGCGACCTCGACGGTGTGCCACCCCAGCGGCAGGTCGGTCGGCAGGTCGAGCAGGTGCCGCTTCAGCTCCGCGTCGCCGACGGTGCGCGTCTGCGCCTTGCCCCGGGTCTGCACCTCGTGGGTGGTGCCGTCCTCGAGGACCAGGCGCACCTGCGCCTGGGTCCCGGACGTCAGGTGGACGGGGACCTCGACCTCGCTGCCCTGCGTCACCACGGTGATGGGGGGCAGCACCTGGGTCCAGGGTCGCTCCTGCACCCGCGCCAGCTCCCGCTCCACGAAGTCGCCGCTGACGTCGACCCCGAGGGCAGCCAGGACCGCCACCACCGTCTCGGCGGGCACCTGCGCGTGCCGGCCCTGCCAGTCCCAGAACTCGGTGGCGATGCCGTAGGCGGCCGCTAGGTCGTCCAGGCGGGATGTGCTCTCGGTCACTGCGGGGTTACCTCTCACGGATCGGATGTCTGCGCCCAGTCTCTCAGGCCCCGCACCGTGCGGGGCACCAGGCGCGCGGGGCGTGCGGTCCGTGCCCCCGCGCACCTTGGACAATGACGGCATGACGAGTATCGACTGGCCCTTCGACAGCTGGGGTTCGACCACGGAGTGGTTGGTGGGGACGCCGCTGCGCCTCGCCCTCATCGTGTTGCTCGCCGTCGTGGCCCGGTGGGCCGCGCACCGCGCCATCCGCGGCGTGGTCAACAACGCCGTCGCCAAGGCCGACGAGCACGAGCGCTCCTCCCTGGAGCGGATGTTCGACAATGCCACCGGGGTGCGGGAGGAGCGGCGCCGACAGCGTGCCCTGACGATGGGGTCGCTGCTGCGCAGCATCGCCACCTTCGTCATCGCCATCGTGGCGCTGCTCATGGTCATGGCCGAGCTCGGGTTGCCGCTGGCCCCGCTGCTCACCTCGGCCGGCATCGGCGGCGTCGCCATCGGCTTCGGCGCCCAGTCGCTGGTCAAGGACTTCCTGTCCGGGATCTTCATGATCATCGAGGACCAGTACGGCGTCGGCGACCTCGTCGACACCGGCGAGGCGACCGGCACCGTCGAGGAGGTGACGCTGCGGGTGACCCGGCTGCGCGACCCCAGCGGAGTCGTCTGGTTCGTCCGCAACGGCGAGATCCTGCGCATCGGCAACAAGAGCCAGGGCTGGGCGATGGCGACCATCGACATCCCGGTCGCCTACGACGAGGACCCGGCGCGCGTCATACCGATGCTCCGCGAGATCGCTACGGAGGTGTATGCCGATCCCGAGCTGAGCGACAAGCTCCTCGAGGAGCCGAGCGTCGCCGGGGTGGAGTCGGTCTCGGGGGGCACGATGACGCTGCGGATGTTCGCCAAGTGCCGCCCCGGCGAGCAGTGGGGCGTGCCCCGGGTCATCCGGGAGCGCGCCAAGGAGCGCTTCGACCACGAGGGCGTCCGCGGACCCCGCATCACCCCCTTCGGCGACGCGCAGGCCTGAGCGGCGCTCGACCGGGATCAGCGCAGATCGCCCGTCCGATGACAACCGTCCGGGCCACCTGGGTCGTCTGACAGGGTAGGAGGTGCCCGCATGACGACCGAACCGTTCCGCGAGTTCGTGCTCGCCCACAACGCCGGGCTGCACCGCACCGCGGTGCTGCTCACCCGGGATCCGCACGCCGCGCACGACCTGCTGCAGGAGGCCCTGCTCCGGGCCTGGCGCCGCTGGGACCGAGTGACGGACAACCCGGCGGGCTATGTCCGCACGATCCTGCTCCGCGAGTTCCTCACCGACCGGCGACGGCGCTGGCACGGCGAGGTGCCGACCGAGCAGCTCCCTGAGCAGGCGGCGGGCGACGACGTCCCGCCCGAGGCGCAGCTCGACCTCGCCCAGGCGGTCGGGGAGCTGCCGGCGCAGCAACGGGCCGTGGTGGTGCTGCGCTACTTCCACGACCTCACCGTCGAGGACACCGCGACCACGATGGGCATCTCGCCCGGCACCGTGAAGTCGCACCACGCCCGCGCGATGCGGGCGCTGCGCATCAGCACCCACCTGGACGACGACGTCGCCAGCGAAGGGAGGGGTCGATGATGGCTCCCACGACCGAGGATCTGCGCGCCACGCTGCGGGTGATGGCCGACGAGCACCCGCCGCCCGCACCCGCCGACCTGCTGGACGCGCTCCGCGCGGAGCGACGGGCCCGGCGCGCCCGGACCGGCTGGATCGCCGCCGCCGGTGTCGCGGCTGCCGCCGTGGCGGCCGTCGTCGCCACCCAGGCCTGGCCCGAGCCGACCGCGACCGACCCGGCCCGGGACGGAGACCGCGGCGTCGCCAGCACCACCTGGGAGCTCGCGGACGGCCAGCCCCCGGAGTATGCCGACGGCCTGCGCCTCCTGGAGACGGTGGAGCTGGCCTCGGCCGGGCCGGTGAGCCTGCCCTCCCCCCCGAGCGGCACCCAGCGGTATGCCGTGCTCTGGTGCGAGACCGGCCCGGCCATCGACGACCCGGCCATCCAGCCGCCCGTGCTGGTGCTGGACGACGTCGACGTGACCGCCGCCTGCCTCCCCGCCGAGAGGACGCCGGACGCCGCGGAGGTCGACCCGGCAGCCCTGCCGCCGACGGGCGAGGCCTGGGCGGCGTCCTGGGAGGGCGACCTGCCGGAAGGGGCGGAGGCGGTGCTCGGCATCTACGAGGAGTCGACGGTGTCGGACTACCCCTTCCCCGGCTGGCCCGAGCCCCTTCCCACCGCTCCGCAGGTGGGTGACGGCGAGGTGAGCCTGACTCAGGACTCGCCGCTGAGCCCCCAGCCGGTGACCACGGGTGAGGGCGCGCTCATGGTCGCGAGCACCGTCGTGGCCGCCCCCGGCGAGGACAGCACGGTCGAGCTGTGGACCTCGGTGCCGGGGCGGATGCAGGTGTGGGTCGACGGCGAGCTGCTGACTGACGACGGCGACGACCCGCAGGCGTGGGCGTCGGCCGACCCCGCGCTGCGGGACGGCGCCTTCAGCGCCTTCACGGCAGGCCAGCGCCTCAGCATCCCCCTGCCTGCGGAGCTCACGGCCCGCCGCGAACCGGTCCGGATCTCGGCCGGCACCGCCCACGGTCAGCCGTGGCAGGTCCGGGTCACCGACGTCGCCGGGCTGGCCCCGGCGGAGGCCGCCGTCGCGCCGTTGGACTCCGGCGCCGTGCCGGACGGGGTCGACGAGTGGTTCGGCGGGATGCGGCGGCTCGCCGCCTGGCAGCTGCCCGCGGACGGCACCGTGGCCGAGCTCGAGCTGCCTGAGGAGGTCCACGGCGAGGCGGTGACCTGGCTGGCGGCCTGTCCCGGTGTCGAGCCAGGTGCGGGCGGGATGGCGACGATCACGGTCGACGCCGACGACCGGCTCGAGCGCGGATGCGGCGATCCCGAGAACGCGCTGGTGGGCGTCGCCCTGCAGCAGGACGGCACCGAGCTCACCGCCACGAGCCGGGTGCGGGTCGGGCTCCCGGCGCAGGACGACGGATCGTCCGGCGTGGTCGCCGCCTACGTGCCCGTGTCCTACGAGGAGTTCGAGCACAAAGGCGCGCGCCCGGTCTCCGAGCTTCTTTCCGCCGAAGCGGTGCTCCGGGCCGAGCCCGAGGTCGTCGCCACCCTCACCCTGGACGACCTCGATGACGAGGGTCGGGCCCGTCTGCAGGTGCCTGAGGGCGCCAGCCTCCTGCGGGCCACCTCG
Source organism: Serinicoccus sp. JS2-9 (assembly GCF_059025165.1). Classification (NCBI taxonomy): domain Bacteria; kingdom Bacillati; phylum Actinomycetota; class Actinomycetes; order Micrococcales; family Ornithinimicrobiaceae; genus Serinicoccus; species Serinicoccus sp. JS2-9. Next base: position 1,796,395 of record NZ_CM180091.1, on the reverse strand, counting down.
ACCGGCGTGGGGCGGCTGCGCGTCACCGCGGACGGTGCGGACGGCTCCTCCCTCGACACGACCTCGCGCCTGATGTCCGTGCGTCGCGACGACGGCTGGTGGACCGCGTGGAGCGACCAGGAGACGACCCAGCTCGTGGCGGCCTTCCTCGAACGCCGGGTCGAGCCCGGCGACGAGCTGCAGATCCGGGTCGAAGGCTACGACGGCGGCAGCCTGACGCTCGAGGTGCTCGCCCCGGCGGACCGCTGACTCCTTTGCGAGACTATGGACATGGCAGGGACGCCGGCGGACCATCGTTCCGGCGCCGAGGAGCTCATCGCAGCCCACGGCGCCGGGCTGCACCGCCTCGCGGCCGCACTCACCAGTGACACCGGCGCCGCGACCCGGCTCGTGGTGCTGACCTTGAGTCGTGCCTCGTCACACACCCGAGAGGCCCGGCTCCGCGAGGATCTCGTGCGGCACTTCCTGCGCTCCCGGCCCCGCCGCAACCGCGACACCGTGCCGGTCACCGCCCGCGACGCCGGCGACGTCCTGCGGGCGCTGCCCGCCCGGGCGCGCGCGGCGCTCGCCCTGCGCGTCGTCGCTGCGGCGAGCGACGCCGAGATCGGGCGCGCGGTCCGGCGACCGCCGGAGAAGGTGGCACGCCTCATACCCTCGGAGCCTGGTGTCGAGGTCGCGATCGCCGCCGTCGCCGACCAGCACGCGCTCACCGGAGCGCGGCTCCACGACGAGCTCATGCCTGAGCTGGCGGCCGCGCCGTCACCCTCTCGGGCGTCGGCCGGCGGACGTCGATGGTGGTGGGCCGCCGCCACGGCGGCCCTGGTGCTCGTCCTGGGCTGGTATGCCGTGAGCACGGGTCAGCACGACGAGCCCGCGGCCGAGCAGGTGAGCATCGGCGAAGGACCGGCCGGCGTCGACCTCACCGACGCGGGTTGGGAGCTGCGGCCCGACGGCGACCCGCCGAACAACCCGATGGGGCTGCGGCTCGTCGAGAGCGCGCAGCTCGACGCCGGCGCACCGACCGAGCTCGACCTGAGCCGCACGGACGCCGCGGCGACCTTCGCCGTGCTGTGGTGCGACATGCCCCCGGCCGAAGATGCCAACCTGCAGCGACCGGAGGCGAGCGCCGCCGTCGACGGGCGGCAGATCACGCTTCCGTGCGCGGGCCGTGAGGGTCGGCCGGCGGTCACCGCGTCGCACATCGTCACCCTGCCGCCGCGCGGGACGGCGGAGATCGAGGTCACCGGCGATCTTCCGCCGCAGGGTGAGGCCGTCATCGGCCTCTACATCGAGCGAGAGAACGCTGTGCGGACGCCGCTGCCGCAGGGGAGTCGCCTCGATGCTCCCGTCGTACCCGACGACGCCGTGCTGATCGAGCAGGAGGCCCCTGCCCTCGACACGTTCTTCCAGGGTGAGCGGTTGATCGGCGCGGCCACGCTGAGCGCCACGAGCACCATCCGGGTCTGGGCCGGACGCACCGGAGCCGTGACCGTCCTCGTCGACGGTGTCCCGGTCACCGACGACGGAGATGTGGCCGCACCCTGGGGCGGCGGCAATCCCGCCTGGGAGGATCAGCACCCGGACGTCCGGCAGGGTCAGTGGCTGGTCTACGGCCCCGGCAGCGAGCGGACCTTCGCCATCCCCGAGAGCGTGCTGCCCGAGGCGGGGCAGCAGCGCACCTCGGTGGTGGAGGTCTTCGCCGACGGCAACCGCGACCACCTCCAGATCGCCGTGACCGACGCCGCGCCGAGTCCCGTGGACACCGCGGCCGTGGCTGCGGTCGGTGCCGACGCGGCCGAGGTGCCCGAGCTCGTCGTGGGCCGCCGTCTGGCCGGCGCCTGGGAGCTGCCGCAGGACGGCCACCTCCGCGAGCTGGAGTCCGCGCGCGATGTGGGGCCCGACGTCATCTGGGTGCTGCTCGTGGCACCGACCGACACCTGGGCCCCTTTCTGGTCCGAGGGTCTGATGGGCCGGGGCGAGCGGCTCGTGCCGGTCTGGGGGGTGCCTGACGGCGCCACGCTCGCCGAGGCGCTGCGCCAGCCGTGGAACGACGGGACGCCGCCCGGCGACGAGCCGCTGGTCGCCTCCGCCCCGGCGACGAGTGGCCAGCCCTCCGCCGTCCTCGTGGCCTACGAGAAGGTCCCCTACGAAGACTTCGACTTCGCGGCCGCCGAGGTGCCTGACGATTCCTGGCCTGCGGGGACGTCTCCCCCACCGACCGATCCGTTCCGGGACACCGGCCCGTTCGACGAGACGATCGAGGTCGTCGGACCGGACGACCTCGACGACGAGGGCCGCGTCACCGTCGACCTGCCGCCCGGGGAGGTCGGGGCCCGCATCACGACCGAGGGGATCGGCAGGATCCGGTTCCTCGTCGACGGCCAGCCCGCCGACCAGCTGTGGGCGACGAACGGCTGGTGGTCGAGCTGGACCGACCAGGCGGTGACGAGCCGGACCTACCTCTCCTACGCCCAGTACCCGGCGCCGGATGAGCTCACGATCTGGGTGGAGGACTACGAGGAGTTCGAGATCGAGGTCCTCCACCGCTGAGGTCCACCCGCGTTTGGCACGATGGGCAGGTGACCGAGCAGCAGACCGACCCCGATGCCGCGGCGCCGACCACCGTCTACGAACGGGTGGGCGGGCACCAGACCTTCGTCGACCTCGTGCACGCCTTCTACGAGGGCGTCGCGCAGGACCCGCCGCTGCGCGACCTCTATCCCGAGGAGGACCTGGAGCCTGCCGAGGTCCGGCTGCGGATGTTCCTGGAGCAGTACTGGGGTGGCCCCACGACCTACTCCGAACAGCGTGGTCATCCGCGACTTCGTATGCGGCACATGCCTTTTCGCGTCACTCCTGCCCAGCGGGACCGCTGGCTGCACCACATGAACGCCGCGATCGACACCGTCGCCGACCGGATGGACGCGCTCGACGAGCAGCAGATGCGCGGCTACATGGCGCACGCCGCCCAGGCCATGGTCAACACCCTCGCCGAGGACTGACTGGCCGCGCGAAATGCCCTGACCGGCCGCGCGAAATGCGCCGACTGGCCGCGCGAAATGCGCCGACTGGCCGCGCGATATGCGCCGACTGGCCGCACGAAATGCGCCGACTGGCCGCGCGAAATGCGCTGACCGGCCGCGCGATATGCGCGCCCAGCGTACGTCCGGTCCCAGGTGGAGGCGGCGATTTCGGCGCACCGGGGAGCGGCGGCATACCGTTGCCCCTCGTGACCCATGCACCCGAGTCTCACGACGCGCCCTGGTGGCGCCACGCCGTCATCTACCAGGTCTACCCGCGCAGCTTCGCCGATCACGACGGCGACGGCGTGGGCGACCTCGCCGGCATCACCTCCCGGCTGCCCTACCTCGCCGACCTCGGGGTCGACGCGATCTGGATCAGCCCGTTCTACCGCTCCCCCATGGCCGATGCGGGGTATGACGTCGCGGACTACCGCGACATCGACCCGGTCTTCGGCGACCTGGCTGCGGCGGACACGCTCATCGAGCAGGCGCACGCCACCGGCATCCGGGTCGTCATCGACCTCGTGCCGAACCACACCAGCGACGAGCACGCGTGGTTCGAGGAGGCCCTGGCGGCCGAGCCGGGCAGCCCCGCGCGCGAGCGCTACATCTTCCGCGACGGCCGGGGCGACGGCAGCGAGCCGCCGAACAACTGGAAGAGCATCTTCGGCGGCATCGCCTGGACCCGCGTGACCGAGCCCGACGGCACCCCCGGCCAGTGGTACCTCCACCTCTTCGACACCAAGCAGCCGGACCTCAACTGGGACAACCCCGAGGTGGTCGAGGAGTTCAAGGACATCCTGCGCTTCTGGCTGGACCGCGGGGTCGACGGCTTCCGCGTCGACGTCGCGCACTCCCTCGTCAAGGACCCTGAGCTCCCGGACTGGGAGGAGCGGGCCGTCATGGCTGACGGCGGCGAGCCGATGGCGCACGCCAACCTGGGCCCGATGTGGGACCAGCCGGGAGTGCACGAGGTCTACCGCGGCTGGCGCGAGGTGCTCGACTCCTCCAACCCCGAGGGCGACCCGGCGCAGGACAAGATCCTGTGCGCCGAGGCCTGGCTGCCGACGCAGGAGCGCACGATGGACTACGTGCGCCCGGACGAGATGCACCAGGCGTTCAACTTCCACTACCTGCAGGCTCCGTGGCGCGCCGCGGAGCAGCGGGACATCATCGAGACGTCGCTGGAGGCGGCCGACGCGGTCGGTGCCCCCACCACCTGGGTGCTGTCCAACCACGACGTCGTGCGGCACGCCTCCCGGCTGGGCCTGCCGGTGGGGCAGCCCCGCCCCAACGGCATCGCCGCGGATGACCCGCAGCCCAACGCCGTCCTCGGTCTGCGCCGCGCCCGCGCCGCCACGGCGATGATGCTCGGACTGCCCGGCTCGGCCTACCTCTACAACGGCGAGGAGCTCGGCCTGCCCGAGCACACCGCCGTGCCCGACGCGGTGCGGCAGGACCCGGCCTTCCACCGCACCCAGGGCGAGGAGACGGGGCGCGACGGCTGCCGCATCCCGATGCCGTGGGTGGCTGATGAGCCGTTCTTCGGCTTCGGCACGCGCGCGGACGCCGAGCCGTGGCTGCCCCAGCCGCTCCTCTACGGCTCGCTGGCTGCGGATCGGCAGCAGGGTGTTGCGGGCTCGACCCTCGAGCTCTACCGCACGCTGCTCCGGTTGCGCCGCGAGCACGACCTCGGTGTCGGGGGTCTGGAGTGGGTCACCGAGCTCGGCGGTATGCCGCTCGGTCCCGACGTCGTCGCCTTCCGGAACGCGCGGGGAGACGAGGAAGACCGGCCCATCACGGTCGTCACCAACTTCGGTGCGGACCCGGTCGTGCTGCCGGCATCCGAGGAGGCGGAGGTGCTCGTCTGCAGCGGCCGGCTCCACCGGGACGACCAGGGGCGGCAACTCCTCACCCAGGACACCACCGTCTGGCTCGGCTGACCCGCTGACCGAGGCTCCGGGCTCGCCCAGCCCTGAGGGCCCCACGCTGGCGTGCCAGCCCCACGGCCACGCGCCGGTCCCACGCCCGTACGTCAGCCCCACGGTCACGCGTCAGCCCCACGGTCACGCGTCAGCCCCGCGGTCACGCGTCAGCCCCACGCCTCCTGACGGACAGATCTCCCGCTTGGCCCCACGGTTGCAGGACAGCCCCAGGCATACCGGACACCCCCACGACCGCAGCCGTGGGGGTGTCCAAGAACCGTGGGGCAGCGCGACATGCGTGGGGGTGTCCGAGAACCGTGGGCCCCTCCGACTTCCGTGGGGGCCTGCGAGTGATGGAGGAGTTCTCCAGCACCGTGAGGGTCCCCGCAACCGTGGGGCACGTTGTGCTCCGGCCGAGGCAACCGATCCGGGGGGCCAGCCGGTTCACCTGTCAGAGCCCCCGAGCGAAAGGATGGGCGATGACGCGTGAACCCCTGGGTTTCCGCGAGTTCGTGACCACGCGGTCACCGGCCCTGCTGCGCACCGCGTGGATGCTGACCGGCGACCCGCACACCGCCGAGGACCTGCTGCAGACGGCGCTGTCCCGGGCCTGGCCGCACTGGCGGCGCATCCAGGACGAGCAGCCCGAGGCCTACGTCCGCAGGATCATGGTGCGGACCAACGCCAGCTGGTGGTCCCGGAGGTGGCGCGGCGAGCGACCGACCGACGATCTGAGCAGCGCAGCAGCACGCTCGGGCGACCCCGCGCACGGGGACGCCGCTGCGGGTGACCCGCAGCACGGCATACCCGAGCAGCTGGATCTCGCCCGAGCCCTGCGCTCCCTGCCCGTGCGGCAACGACAGTGCGTCGTGCTGCGCCACTTCGACGACCTCTCGGTCGCCGAGACCGCGCGGATCATGGGGTCCTCGGAGGGCACCGTGAAGAGTCAGACCGCCAAGGGCCTGGCGACCCTGCGCTCAGCCATCGAGCGAGAGGAGACGGTGCGATGACGACCACCGAGCAGATCAGCCAGCAGCTCAAGGCGCTGCCTCCGCAGCTCCCCGAGGCGGGCGACCGCCTGGGCCAGATCGAGGGGCGGGTGGTGCGACGCCGCCGCCGGCTCGCCACCGCTAGCGCGGCGGGGGCCCTCGCGATCGTCCTGGCCGGATGGGGTCTCACCCAGGTCGTAGGGGATGAGGAGGCCTTCGGACCTGCTGGCAGCACGGAGACCACGGCTCCGGGCGTGGAGTTCAGCAACCGCTCCCCCGGCACGATCCTGGGGTCCACACCGCTCGCCGAGGGCGAGGTGATCGAGGGCGCCGGCGTGCAGGAGGTCGACCTCTCGGCGGTCGAGCGGCCGGCGGGCACGGAGGCCTACCGCCTGCTCGTGGAGTGCTCCGAGGACGCCAACGTGCTCTGGGCCGACGTGGGCATCGAGGCCTGGTGCCGAGAGCTCGGCGAGCTCGAGGAGGCCGCCTACCGGACCTACCCGCTGAGCTACTACCTGCCCGTCGAGGACGCGGATCAGCCCTTCCTGGTGCAGGTCAGCGACGACGCGCCGTGGGAGATGCTCGTCGAGCCGGTCGAGATAGACCGCATCCCGCTCGGGGTCAACGCCCGGGGCCAGACCTACGGCAAGGCGAGCCCGTTCGGGCAGCCGGACCTGCTCGAGGTCCGGGGCGACGACCTCGTCACGGGCTATCTCGACCGCGCCGCCCTCAAGGAGCGCACCGGCGAGCAGCCGCGCACCGTCGCCGAGTGGGAGGCCTGGGGCGAGCGGGAGACGGAGCCGCTCGAGGTGCCGCTCTACGACTCGGACGGCGTCACGGTGGTCGGGTCCTACGAGATCGAGGTCCCGGTCGAGGAGCGCTGAACCGCCGCGGTATGCCGTCGCCCGCGCCGGTGCGCGAGGCTGGCACACCCGGTGCATAGGCTCACGCCATGGCGCCTCAGACGACTCAGATGCGGACGATCGGCCTGCTCGGCGGGATGAGCTGGGAGTCGAGCGCGGAGTACTACCGGCTGCTCAACGAGGGCGTCCGGGAGCGGCTCGGCGGCCTGCACTCGGCGCGGCTGGTCCTCGCCTCGGTCGACTTCGCCGAGGTCGAGCAGCTGCAGGTCACCGGCGCGTGGGACGAGGCGGGCGACTTCCTCGCCGCCCGGGCGGCGGGCCTCGAGGCGGCCGGGGCCGACCTGCTCCTCATCTGCACCAACACCATGCACAAGGTGGCCGACCAGGTGCAGGCGGCGATCGGCATACCCCTGCTGCACCTGGCCGACGCCACGGCCGCCGCGGTGCAGCGCGCCGGCATGACCAGGGTGGGACTGCTCGGCACGGCCTTCACGATGGAGCAGGCGTTCTATCGCGACCGGCTCGCGAGCCACGGCATCGAGGTGCTCGTCCCCGACGAGCCGGGCCACGCGGTGGTGCACCGGGTGATCTACGACGAGCTGTGCCAGGGGGTCGTGCGGGAGGAGTCGCGCGCGGCCTACCAGGACGTCATCGCAGGGCTGACCGAGCGCGGCGCGCAGGGGATCGTGCTGGGCTGCACCGAGATCGAGCTGCTCATCGGCCCCGAGCACGTCGACGTGCCGCTCTTCCCGACCACCCGGTTGCACGTCGAGGCGGCGCTCGAAGCGGCGCTGGCCTAGACCTCACGCCACCCCCTGGTGCGTGTGGCTGTGACACAGGCGTTCTCCCGCGCACGCCTGTGTCGCCAGCACCCGCACCGGTATGCAGTCTCGCCCGCCCCTGAACGGCGACGTCAGCTCTCAGCGGGCTCCGGGCCGCGCTCGCGCACCACCTCGACCTCGGTGATCCGCAGCCCGTCGAGCCCGACCACGGTGAGGCGGATGCCATTCACCACGACCGCGTCGCCCTCCTCGGCCAGGCGACCCAGCCGGTCCAGCACCAGCCCGCCCACCGTCTCGTAGCCCCCGCGGGGCAGCTGCAGCTCGAGCGCGTCCTCGAGCTCCTCGACGATGAGGCTCCCGGAGACCACCGCCCGGCCGCCGGCGTGCACGAGCGAGTCCTCGGGGTCGGGGTGGGTGTCGTACTCGTCATAGATCTCACCGACGACCTCCTCCACGAGGTCCTCGATGGTCACGATCCCCTCGGTGCCGCCGTGCTCGTCGACCACGAGCGCCAGGTGCTGCTGCTCCGAGCGCATCGTTGACAGCGTGGCGAGCACCGGCTTGGTGACGGGAAGCGCGAGGATCTCCCGTGCCAGCTCGGCCACGGTGCGCTGCTCCCGCTCGGTCTCGGTCAGCGTGAGCAGGTCGCGGATGTGGACGAACCCGACGATGTCGTCGACGCTCTCCCCGGTGACCGGGTAGCGGCTGTGCCCGCTCGCACGGACCGGCTCCACCACCGCAGCGATGCTGGCCTCGGCCTGGAGGAACTCCACGTCCGGCCGGGGTCGCAGCACGTCACCGAGGGTGCGCTCGCTGGCCCGGAAGACGTCGGAGAGGATCTCGCGGCTGTAGGGGCGCAGGTCGCGGTTGTCCTCCACCGTGCGCCGCAGCTCCTCGATCGTCATCTCCTCGCTGGTCGCGTCGGGGTCTCCTCCGATCAGGCGCACCACGAGGTTGGTCGAGGCGGAGAGGAACCAGATGACCGGCCGCAGCAGGGTCGCGAACAAGCCGAGCGGCGGCGCGAGCGCCCGGGTGAAGCCGGCTGAGCGCTGCATCGCCAGCCGTTTGGGCGCCAGCTCGCCGAGCACGAGGGACAGGTAGGCGATGACCAGCGTCATCGCGACCAGGGCGACGGGGTCGGCGACGGACTCCGGCATACCGAGTCCCTGCAGCCACGCCGAGACCGACGGGGAGATGGTCGCTCCTCCGAACGCCGAGGAGAAGAACCCGGCGACGGTGACCCCGACCTGGACCGCGGAGAGGAAGGTGTTGGGGTCGCGCACCAGCTCGGCGATCTTCGCACCGCGCGGGCCGGAGCGCTCGATGTCGTCGACCTGCGAGGGTCGCAGCGACACGATCGCCATCTCCGTCGCCGCGAAGACGCCGCCGATGAGCACGAAGAGCAGGACCAGGGCGACGTTGGTGAGCAGGGCGGCGTCCATGAGGTCAGGGTATGCGGCCTGGTCGCGCCGGGAGATCGCCGCGCGAACTACCCAGGTCACCTGCGGGGACTGCTCATCCGCACCACACCCGGCAAAAAGCTGTTGCGGTGGCCCGTCGGCGGCTGGGACGGTGGAGACCTCGGGACGCATCCGGCGTCCCCGCACGCCGAAGGGAGGAGATCGAGATGGCCCCGGAGTTCTTCCTGCTGACGATCGACGGAGAGCGTCACCATTCACTCGATGCTCCGACTCCGTCGGCGATGCCTCCTCCCACCGGGGGCGAAGGACCGATCGCGGTCCTGGAAGCCGAGATCGGCCTCTAGGTCGTCAGCGACTGACGTCGAGCGGCGATGCGCCACAGGCGCTCGCCCTGCAGCACGTGCCCCCTCTGGTGGCACGGTGCCGACGCCTCGTCGGTGTGCCCCACTCTCATCACGGTCCCGACCTGACCAGGTGATCTTCGCGACCCCTCACGGGGCCGAGGCCTCCTGGATCGAGTCCACAGGTCGCGGCGTCATCACGCCTGCGTCCGGCGACCGTCGAGATCGGGGCTAGACCTGGCCGACTCCCGGGACGCGAGCCCCTGCAACGGGGATATCCATTCACCGCTCATACCTCTGCTGACCTGCAGTGCAACGAAACTGCAACGGCCGGGGAGGACGGTGACACCACGGCTCCTCACCAGGAGCCTTCCCGAAGGAGGAGACATGGGATTTCGCACCACGTCGAGTCCCGGGACGGTGGTCAGGGCCATCGCCCCGGTACTGATCTTCGGGCCGGCGATCGTCGGCTCGGCACTGGGACGACCGGAGGTCGCCACCGGGATGCTGCCGCTGCTCGGCCTGGCGGTGCAGCTCGGCAGCGGCACCGCACCGACCCGTCCCGCTCCCGTCCGTCCGGGCGGGAGCCACAAACGCCCGATGGTCCATTGACGAGTGGCGAGAGGAGGAGAGTCACATGAGCAACCTGAACGTGATGCAGGCACGCGCCATCGCCCGAGAGCGTGAGCGCGACCTGGCAGCCCGCCTGGCCGCTCGCGACCGGGGGCGCACCGTCCCAGACCCGCCTGCCGGCTGGTGGGCGGCGCTGCGGGACCGGATCGCCCGTCCTGGCCACCCCTTGCGGCCGCTGGCCTGACCAGCGATCACCGCGGTCGCCCGTGACCGGCCGACAGCTGAAGGCCCGCCCCTCCCCCTGGGGTTGCATCCGGGGAGGCGCGGGCCTTCACCATGCCACCGGCGCACCGGACGCACGGTGTGCGCGCACCGGACGCACGGTATGCGCGCACCGGACGCACGGTATGCGCGCACCGGACTCGCGTTCTGCGCAGAACGACGGCATACCGCGCGGCCAGTCACCGCATACCGCGCGGCCAGTCACCGCATACCGCGCGGCCAGTCACCGCATACCGCGCGGCCAGTCACCGCATACCGCGCGGCCAGTCACGGCAAATCGTGCGGCCGGTCGGCTCAGCAGAGGGGCTCTGGGTCCGAGTCCGGGTCGACGAAGCGGGCCCACTCCTCGGCGGTCAGCTCCCGGTGCACGATGCTGCAGGCCAGCTCGGGCCAGCCTGACGGGTCGGCGTGGATCCGGATCGGCGCGCCGCCACCGGAGTACCACACGCTCTTGCCGTCGTCGTCCCACCGCACCCCGGGCGGGGCCTGACCCAGCGGGATGTCGGGCGGGACGAGAGTGGCACCGACCTGATCGCCAGAATCCACGTCGATGAGCTGGATGCCCCCTTCGTACATCGTCACCGCCGCGAGTGAGCCATCAGGAGACAGGGCGACGTCCGACAGCCAGCCCTCGAGGTCCTCGAGCCGCTTCACAGAGCCGTCGTCCAGGTCTGCGAGAGCCACCTCCCCAGCCGTGCCCACCATGGCGACCGTCCGGTCACGGAGTTGGTGGGCCTGCAGGCTTCCGGGGAGCGGGATCGGCTCCCCGACCATGGTGAGGTCGGCGTCAAAAACACGGAGGTCGCTGCCGACCGTCGCCACCCCGTCGTTGGGCATCAGCATGACGTTGCCCGCGGCTGAACTCAGCCGGACCGGGCCCGCGAGCAGCTCCAGGTCGGGGAAGGAAAGACGCCCGAGTACCCGCTCGCCGCGAGTGTCCGGCAGGGACGCCACGATCTGATCTCCGCCGTCACCGGGACGTAGGGCGAACGTGGAACCCATGTCCTCCATACCGAGAGCGTCCACGATGTCGTCAAGGTCTGCGATGTGGCGGACATCAGGGTCCTGCAACGACTGCACCACGACGGTGTTGGCCTGTGACATGGAACTGCCAACGATGCAGAGGATCCAGTCTCCGTCCGGAGAAGGAAAGGCGTTGAGCCTCCAGTAGCTCCCCTCCTCGTCGTTGATCTCATCTCGATCGATGGTGGCCACGGTGGCGCCGTCTTCTAGTGCTCGCAGCCGGAGTTCGCTACCGACCTCCTCGACGAAGATCTCTGACCGGGCGTCTACCGCCGGGATGCCGTCGACGTCGTGGCTTTCCAGGGCCAACTGGCCTATCCCGCTTTCGAGGACCACTGCCCCCCGTGATGAGGACGTGATCGACACGCGCTGGTCGTCGGTGATCGCCAGGGAGTCCGCCCATCCCCATCGGAACTCAGAGGAAGCCAGAGTGCTCCCTGCGGGCCAGACCCGCACCGAGCCGTCGTACGCGGCGCTGGCCACATCGCCCGAGGAGTTGACGGCCACCGCGACAAGGAGGCCGAGGTGGCCGGCCAGCTCAACCGGTTGGTCGCGCTCGCCCGGGCGCACCACGCGCACGACCCCGTCCGCTCCACCCAGGACCACGGTGCCGTCATCGCTCAGTGCCACGGCGTCGTTGTCCGGTGCGTCGAGCATGAACTCCTCGACGACGTCCATGCTTCCCGCGTCGTAGATGGTGGCCGAGCCCGTGGTGGCCACGCTGGCTACCTGAGCCATGACCCGTCGCCCATCGGGCGACATCTGCACCCGCAACGAGTAGTCCGCTTCTGGCGCAGGATCGAGATCGCGGCGCGCGACCACCTCCGCCGTGTCGGTGTCGACGATCAGCGCTGTCGTGTCCTCCAACACCAGCATCCGCGCGCCATCAGCACTGACCGCGAGTCCGCGGTAATACCCGTTCAGGGGAAGTTCGGAGACCACGTCCGGCTCGTCCACCCGGACGACCACCACCCGCTCCATGTCGAGCAATGCTGCCGCTGTCTCCCCATCTGCAGAGATCGCCCACCACTCCGGTTCACCGTCCAGTTCCACCGGTTCCGCCAAGGGGCGGCCATCGTGACCATCGAGGAACTGGAGGGACGCCGACCCTCTGACCCCCATCACGGCCACCTCTCCCGTGGTATTGAGCAACGTCAGATCCGGGCTGGCATACATGGACAGGACGCGGGGTTGCGTCGCGATGGCGCGGTGTATGCCGGTGAGCGTCTCGTTGGAGGGCGCTCGTCGGTGCGCGGCGAGGGCGAGGAGGATGGCACGGTCGGGTTCGGTCGCGATCTCGCGGCCGGACAGGGCGGTCAACCTGCTGACATCCGCAGCCAGGGCGGCGGCGGCTTCGCGGTTGCGGGCCTGGAGCGCGAGTCCGCCGCCGACGAGCGCCAGGACCAGGAGGGCGGCGGCTGCCGTAAGCAGGCGACGGAGGCGGCGGGTGGTTCGACGATCCCGTTCAGCGGCGGCGGTCGCCGCGCCGGTCGAGGCGGTGGCCCAGGCCTGTTCGGAGTCGCTGAGCCAGTCCGGTCGACGCTCGGCCAGGTCGGTGACCAGGCCCAGGCGGGGCCCGCGGGCCAGCTCGGCCGGCTCCCGACCGCTGTCCTGCCAGGTCGCGGCCCGGGCCTCGACGTCGGCCAGGACCCGCAGGTCGGTGCGGTCCTCCTCGATCCAGGACCGCAGCCGGGGCCACTCCCGCAGCAGCGCCTCGTGCGCGACCCGCACCGTCGGCTCCCGTGTCTGCGGGTCGACATCGGTGCTCAGTAGGCGCGCCTCCACGAGCTCGTCGAGCAGGTCGCGGCTCTGCTCATCCATCGTCAGGTCGCGCCGCCGGGCCGTGCGCGCCGAAGCGGCCCCACCCGCGTCGGGCGTCACCATACGCGCGAACAGCCGCCGTGCCGCCACCATGCGCTCATCACGGTCGTCGACATGGTCGTCGACGCGTGCGACGGAGGCGTCGTCACGGTGGTGCGCGGGATCCAGCACCTGCTCCGCCCGGGAGGCGACGGACCCGGCCAGTCCGCCCAGCTCCTCGTACGTCGCCAGGCGCATGACGCCGTCCCGACGCCGGGCGAAGAGCTCGGTGAGGCTGAACTGCAGCAGCGGCAACGTCGCCGGCTCTGTGGTGACCGCCGCGACCAGGTCCGCCGCCAGGGATCGTTCGACCTCCACCCCCAGCCGGCGGGCCGGCTCCACGATGGCCCGCTCCAGCTCCTCGGCCTCCATCGGGGCGACCGGCACCGTCCCGGCCGTCACGAAGGGCGCGATAGAGGGATGCCGCAAGGGTTCGTCATACCGGTCCGCGCGCACCGTGGCGACGACCCGCAACCGCGACCCGGGGGCGGAGACTGCGGCGGCGATCTCGCCCAGGACCCGCGTCTGCTCGGCCTCCGGACGCGCGAAGAGCTCCTCGAACTGGTCGATGACGAGCAGCACGTCACCCTGCTCCGGCGCGATATGGGTCACCGCGTGTGCCAGACCGCCCTCCTGATGCAGCAGCGCAGTCCAGGAGCTCTGCTCCTGGACAGACAGCCGCTGCAACGCGGCGCCGAGGGACCGGGAGGGATCGTCCCCGGGCGTCATCGTCGTGATCAACCACTGCCCTGATCCAGGCGCCGCGCCGCGTCGCAACGCCGGCACCAGGCCAGCGCGGACCACCGAGGACTTGCCCGATCCGGACGGCCCGACGACCATGACCAGGCGACGCTCGGAGACTTCGTCCACCAGCCGCGCGACCAGCTGCTCCCGCCCGAAGAAGCGGTGCGCGTCGGCCTCGTCGAAGGCGTGCAGGCCGCGGTACGGGTTGGGCAGCGGCCCGACGACCCGCGGCACCGCCCGTCGTGGCAGCAGCGCCGCGCACACCTCCTCGACGAACTCGGCCGCGCTGCCGTGTCGAGCCTCAGGATCCTTGGCGGTAGCCCGGGCGATGACGTCGTCGACCGGAGCGGGAAGGTCGGGCCGCTCGGTCCGGATCGCCGGCAGCGGGTCCAAGAGTTGGTGCCGCACCATCGCCTCCCGGTCGACGGTGTCGATGAAGGGCCGGTGCCCGGTGAGCATCTGATAGACGGTGAGCGCCAGGCCCAGGACGTCCGCTGGGACGCCCGGGGATGCCCCCTGCAGCACCTCAGGCGCGGCGTAGTCCGGGGACAGCAGCGGCACCCCGTCCACCGTTTCCGGCGAACCCGACAGCGCGATCCCGAAGTCGGCGAGGAAGGCTGTGTCCGACCAGTCCAGCAGCAGGTTCGCCGGGCGCACATCGCGGTGCACGACCCCGACCCGGTGGGCCTCGGCCAGGGCGCCGCCGACGTCCTCGACGACCGACACCACGCGATCCACCGGCATCGGGCCACCGTCGCGGACAGCGTCAGCCACCGACCCTCCTGACATCAGCCGCATCACCAGGTAGGCGGCACCGGGCTCCCGCCAATAGTCGTAGAGCGGCACCACGTTGGGGTGCTCGACCCGCGCGACCAGGCGCGCCTCGTGCTCGAAGCGACGGACGAAGTCCGGGTGGTTGGCCAACGCCGGCCGGATGATCTTGACGGCGACCTCCCGCCCGAGAGCCGGCTGCACCGCCCGGCGCACGACCGCATACGTCCCCTCACCCAGCCGGTCTCCCAGGTCATACCCCCGCATCCGGCCGCGCTGGGACCGCAGCACCGGATCATCGGCCAGGATGCTGCGCTCCAGGTCGCGCAGCTCGGGAGAGGGATCCAGACCGGTCTCCTGCGCGAGCCGGTCGCGGTATGCCGTGAACGCGGCGGCGGCCTGCGCCTGCTCCCCCGCCGCGTGGAGGGCGCGCATGAGGAGAGCCACGGGAGGCTCGCGCAGTGGCCCCTCGTGGGTGAGACGGCGGGCCAGCTGCACCGCCTCCTCGGCGCGCCCGTCGGCCAGCATCACCTCCACCTGGGTGCTCTGCGCCACGGCCAGACGCTCGTCCAAGCGGGCCACCTCGGACCGTGCCCACTCCTCCTCCCCCAGGTCACCGAGGGGTCGGCCGTTCCACCGCGACAACGCCGACGCCACCGCCGCGTCGGCCGGGGGCAGGTCTCCCGCGGTCAGCGCATCGCTCGCCTGCTGCAGGTCTGCCTCGAAGAGAGCGGCGTCGACGACCACCCACAGCCCGAGGGCATACCCCGACCCCTGCCGGACCACGCCGCCGTTCTCCCCACCGAGCACCCGACGCAACCGCGTCACGTAGGTGCGCAGAGTGGTGCTCGCCCCGGCGGGCGGTGCGCCCTCCCACACCACGTCGAGCAACCGATCCACCGACACCGCACTGCCCTGATCCAGCACCAGGGCGGCCAGCAACCGCTGCAACCGAGGCCCCAGGCTCGCCTCGCCACCGTCGGCAGCCGTGATCCCCACCGGGCCCAGCACCCGGACCACCACAGATCCGGCGCCACCGGCAGATTCCGACTGCTGCGCATCGACCATCGGCACCCACTCACGGCAGGGGAAGCCTTACCCCAGATCAGGCTACTCCTGGACCCCACGACCCGGCACCCACCGTGACTACTCAGCTGGCCCCGAAGCACTACTCATTCGGCACGGCGCCACCCCGCACGCCGTCCGGACCATCCGACTACTCCGACGCTGGACTCGGCTGCTGCTCCACGTCGCCGTCGGCGAGCGCGTCCAGCTCTCGGGGGAGGTCGCGCATGCCGATGAGCGGCGAGAGCAGCACCGGCAGCGAGGCCAGGACGCACAGGACCGCGAAGATCCAGAGCGTCGGGATGACCCCCAGCTGGCGCCCCAGCACCCCGCCGAGGAAGGCGCCGATGGGCATGGGCCCCCAGACGAGAAAGCGGATCGAGGCGTTCATCCGGCCCAGCAACGGCTTGGGGCACAAGCGCTGCCGGAAGCTCACCTGGACGACGTTGTAGACGACCACCGCCCAAGAGATGAGCAGGTTGCCCATGAGCAGCGTCGGCACCGGCGGCAGGATCGAGGCGAGCGGCACGGTGAGCAGGGCGAGGCTGCCCAGCAGCGAGGCGATGGGGATCGAGCGGCCCTCGCCGACGAGCCGGCCGAACCACCCGGACGTCACCGCGCCGAGGATGCCGCCGACCGCCCCGAGCGACAGCACCAGACCGAGGGTGGTCTCGGAGAACCCGAGGGTGGTGACGGCATACAGGACGAAGAGGGCGAAGATGCCGCTGGAGGAGAAGTTGGTGAGCCCGGTGCACGCGACGATCCGGCGCAGCAAAGGATGGCCGAGCACGAAGCCCAGACCCTCACGGATCTCGGTCACCAGCGGGCGCCGCGCCTCGGGGTCGGGCGCCTGCTCCTCGTGGCGGATCCGGCTGACGAAGAGCGACGACAGCCCCATGCAGACCGAGGTCACCGCGATGGTGAGCGGTGAGCCCAGGAGGCGGACCAGGACGGACGCGGCGGCGGGGCCGACGACGATCGCCGCCTGCTGGCTGGCCTGCAGCTTGCCGTTGCCGTCGCTGATCTGATCGCCCTCGACGATCTCGGGCAGGTAGGACTGGTTGGCGACGTCGAAGAACACCGTGATGCACCCGACCCCGAAGGCCACGACGTAGACCTGCCACATCGTCAGCGCATCGAGCATCCAGGCCACCGGCAGGGTGAGCAGCAGCGCCGCGCGGGAGAGATCGCCGAGCACGAGCACCTGCTTCTTGCGCCACCGGTCGACCCAGGCCCCTGCGGGCAGGCCGATGAGCAGGAAGGCGAGCGACTCCAGGGCAGCGAGCAGCCCCATCTGGAAGGCGTCCGCCCCCAGCAGCTGCACCGCCATCAGCGGCATCGCGAAGCCGACGAACTGTGCCCCGAAGACCGACACGGTGTCGCCCATCCAGAGCTGACGGAAGTCGTGGTGCCGCCAGAGGCTGGCGGAGCGGGAGGGGGTCACAGCGTCGATCCTGCGACAAGTGATTGATTTTTGTCAATCACTTTGCCAGGATGGTGCCATGACAGACCCCGGCACGGACGAGTGGGTATATGTCGTCACGGACATCGAGGTGGACGGCCCGTGGCCCGGACCCAACTCGATGCGCTCCTTCGCCTCGGTGGCCGTGCGCCCGACCGGCGAGGAGGTCGGCGTCTTCGAGGCGGTCCTCGAGCCGCTGCCGGGCACCGCTCCCCACCCCGACACGCTCGCGTGGTTCGAGCAGCAGCACCCCGAGGCGTGGGCCGCGTGCACCACCGACCCCGAACCGGTCCCACAGGTCATGGACCGCTGGATCGACTGGATCGGCGCCCTGCCACGCCCACGGGCCTTCGCGGCCTCGCCGATCGCCTTCGATGGACCGTGGATCGACCATTACTTGCGCCGCTTCACCCGCTACGGCCTCACCATGGGCCCCTACGAGACCGACACTCTCTTCGACCACGGTGCGCTCTGCCTGCGCAGCTACGCCGCCGCGGTCCTGGGCCGCCCGGTGGGCGAGATCTCCCCGCACACCCTCCCGCCGGAGTGGTTGGGCGACGTCGCGCACACCCATCGGGCGATCGACGACGCGCGAGGGTATGCCCATCTCCTCGGCGAGCTCATGCGCCGCTCCGGGGCGCTGCGGTGACCTCGGCGGGGGACGAGTCCTCCGCCACGCCGCGACCACGGCCGGCGGTGGAGCCACCCTTCGACGCCAACGACGCCGAGGCTCGGGCGCTGGCCTCCGGGCTGCGGCTACGGATCCTCCGGCTGACGTTGGACCAGCCGCTCAGCAACCGCGAGATCGCCGAGACGCTCGAGCTCAACCCCGCCACCTGCCTGCACCATGTGCGCACCCTCGTCGACACCGGCTTCCTCGAGGCGTTGGAGCCGCGGCGGGGCCGCCGCGGAGCACGCGAGATCCCCTATCGCGCGACCGGCCGGTCCTGGTATGCCCGCACTCCGGCCATCACGACCAGCATGGTCGAGGCTTTCGTCGCCGAGCTGGCGCAGGTCCCCCCGGACCGCACCGACGTCACCATGTCGCGGCTCGGCTTGCGGTTGCCGACCGAGGAGCTGGCCGAGTTCCGGCGTCGGCTCCACGAGCTGGTCATGGAGTTCCACGACCGCCCGCGGGACCCGGACGCCGAGCCGTGGTCGCTCTTCCTGGCGCTGCACCCCGACACGAGCCGCCGGACGCGCCCGGACTGACGAGCCATACCAGGGAGGATCGGTCCACTCGCACCCATCCTCACCGCGTCGGCACCCCGATCCCGGGGAGGATCGGTCCAGCTGCACCCATCCTCACCGCGTCGGCGGGCGGAGGTCAGCGCGGGAGTCCTCACCAGCGCGACAGCACCTCGTAGGGGCGCACGAAGGGCGAGTCCGGCTCGCGCGGCAGCAGCCAGAGCAGGTTGTCGACGGCCACGGCCTGGGCCAGGTGGGTCGCCCGCTGCAGATCCAGCCCGGCCCGCTCACACAGCAGCGCCAGCCTGCGGCGGAGTGCGCCGTCGGCGTCCCCGGTCGCGACGGCGTCGTCCCAGCGGTTGCGCAGGGCCGCGACCACCTCGATCTCGCGCAGCCCCGCGTGCGGCAGCGGGTCGATGACCACCCACCGCGCTCCTGCGCTCACGGCCCCGGTCCCCCCGGTCTCGAACTCGGACTCCAGTGGGGCCAGCACGTTGAGGTAGTGCAGGTCAAGATGCAGCAGCTCCAGCTCGGCCCCGGGCGCCTCCAGGTCGGCGAGCAGCTCGCGGAGCGCGGACCTCGCCCGGCCCACCTCCAGCTCGGGCAGCACCCCCGGTGCCTCCTCGGTATGCCGTTCGATGCCGGCGAGCATGCGCGTCACCTCGTCGGCCAGCCGGGGCACGGAGAGGTCGCCCGCGGGGACGCCGGCCAGCCCGGCGAGCAGGTCGGCCAGCGCCTCGTCCGCCTCCTGCGCATCGGGCACGCCATTGAGGTCGTGGGTCGCGTCGAGGCGCTCCAGGAGCAGCGCACGCCCCTCGTCCCGCACCACGCCGACGACCGGAGCACCCGCCTCGCCCCACGCGCGCAGCGCCGCAGCCTCGCCGGTCGGCCGGTGGTGCGCGTCCGTGACCTTGAGCACCCACTCCCCACCCGAGCCTCCCCGCACCGGCCACACCGTCGACATGTGACCCGAGCGCGGTTCGCCGTCGACCTCCAGGTCCCACGCCTCGAGCAGGACCTCCGGCGGGCCGGGCACCAGGTCACCGATCGCGCCCGTCACGGCCGCAGCACCACGTGCCCGATGGGCGTCGACACCCGCCACCAGGGTCCGCTGCGGTGCACGGTAGCGTGCTCGGGCCGCGCGAACCCGAGGGCATGGACGGCCAGCGCCGCCCCGGCCGGCACGCCCCACGACTCCATCGGCCGGGCCCATACCCGGGCCCGCAGCCCCTCGACCGCCGCAGCGCCGGACCCTTCGGGCGCGCCGGTCGCGACCTCGGCGATCCCGGCCTGCGCGACCTCGGCCAGCTCCGCCGCCGGAATCCCACCCATCGGCTCCCACCCCCCACGCGGCGGAGACTGCGCGGCCCAGGCCGGGGCGAGCGTGGTCGGCGGCAGGGGCAGCGTGGTGGAGGCGTCACCGGTCGCGGCGCGGCGCGCGAAGCGGTCGGTCAGCCCGGCGAGCGGCACGGTCGTGTCGAGCCCCGTCGCGCGGGGCGTGCCAGCCGCGTCGGAACCAGCGCCGACGTCCCTCCCCCCTCCGTGCCCGTCGTCCCACCCCGCCAGCGCCATCGTGCGCAGGCCGAGCACCAGCCCGGAGCGCAGCAGCCCGTGGCCCGGCAGGACGCACACCCAGGCCGCGAGGACCGGCCGGACGCCTGCCGAGGCCTGCAGCCGGATCGCCCCGTCACCATCCAGCCGCGCGGCACGGCGCACGTAGGTCGCGAGGTCCGCGAGGCTCTCGCCGTCGGGAAGGCGCAGCTCGGCTCCGGTCGTCATGCGCCTGCCCCGCTCACGCGCCCTCCCCGCGCGACCCTCCACCCGGGGTGCGGTCGCTGCGCAGCACCGGGCTCGGCGCGGTCACGGCGGCGAGCGCCTCCCGCTCCCCCGCGCCGAGCCGGCGCGGCCGCTGCGCCCGCAGGTCGTAGGCCACCAGGCTCACCCGGCCACGCGCATAGACGGTGTCGTCCCCCTCAGCCCCGGCGACGGCATACCCGAGCTCGAAGGAGGCGCCCCCGACCCCGCCGCACCAGACCGCGACCCTGGCCGGGGCGTAGGCGAAGTCCAGGGGGAGCAGGTAGTCGATCGCTTGCGAGACCACGAGCATCCCCTCGTCGATGAGGTCCCGGTCCGCCCCGAACCACGCCTTGAAGGCATAGACGCGAGCCTCCTCGAAGAGTCGGAGATATTGCACGTTGTTGACGTGCGCGTAGGCGTCCAGGTCCGACCAGCGCACCGTGATCGGGAAGACGCTGGCGACCTCGGGCACGTCGGGCAGGGAGGAAGTCATGCGGCTATTGTCCCTGGCCAGGCTCCCTGCGCTCTGGCCCGGTCGGCGGGCGGCGCGCCTCGTCGTCGGCGAGTCCGCCGCGCACGCGGGTCCACGCCGTGCGGACGTGCGCCTCGAGCAGCGACTCGGCCCGCTGCGCCTCCCCACGCGCCAGGGCGGCGCTGATCTGCTCGTGCTCCTCGACGAGCTCGGCCCGGATGCGGTCGTAGTCGTCGCCGGCCAGGCGCGCTAAGCCCGCCATGAGCAGGCCGTGCACCGACTCCCGGATCGCCACGGTCGTGTCCGCGGCCAGCCGGTTGCCGGCGGCCTCGGCGATCGCGACGTGGAAGGCGGCGTCGGCGTCGTTGAACTCTTCCCTGGATCGCGCCGCACGCATCGCGGCGAGCGAGGACTGCAGCGAGGCCAGGTCGTCCGAGGTCAGGCGGGCGGCGGCCAGCCGGGCAGAGAGCCGCTCCAGGGCGACCCGGACCTCGAGCACGTCGTCGAGCGGGAAGTGCGCCAGCGCCACGTGCATCCGCAGCACCCGGGTGAGCGCGCCCGACGACAGCCCCGCGACCCGCGTGCCTCCCGTGCCCCCCGCACCCACGCTCGAGCGGAGCACCCCCTGGGCCTGCAGCGTCCGCACCGCCTCCCGGACCGCCGCGCGGCTGACCTCGAGCGTCCGCGCGAGGTCGCGTTCGGCGGGCAGGACGTCACCGACCGCGAGCTCGCCGGAGAGGATCTGCTCCTCGACCCAGCCCACCACCTGTTCGAAGGCGCGGGGCGTCGGCAGCTCGCTCATCACAGCTCCTCGTCGCTCCGGCCTCGCGGCACGGGCTCGCGAGTCTTGACGTGGGGTGATCCTAGCCGTAGCGTGAGCCCCCAGCAATGGTCTGACCATTAGGAGAGGCGATGACCGCCACCACCCCGGCCGCCTCGTCGGCGAGCGCCGCACCCCCGGGCCAGGGGGTCACCGTCGCGCTCTTCGCGACCTGCTTCAACGACACCATGTGGCCGGAGGCGCCACGCGCGGTCGTCACGCTGCTGGAGCGCCTCGGGTGTCGCGTGGTCTTCCCGCGCGAGCAGACCTGCTGCGGCCAGATGTTCACCAACACGGGGTATGCCGACGCCGCCACTCCCCTCGTGCGCCGCTTCGTCGACGTCTTCGGGGCGTTCGACCACGTCGTGGCGCCCAGCGGCTCGTGCGTCGGGTCGGTGCGCGAGCAGCACGAGATGCTGGCCCGGCGCGCCGGGGACCAGTGCCTGGCTGCCGAGGTCGAGGCAACCGCGCCCCGCGTGCACGAGCTGTCCGAGTTCCTCGTCGACGTCCTCGGCGTGACCGACGTCGGCGCCTCCTACCCGCACCGCGTCACCTACCACCCCACCTGCCACAGCCTGCGGATGCTCGGGGTCGGCGACAAGCCCCTGCAGCTGCTGCGCGCGGTGCGGGGCATCGATCTCGTGGCCCTGCCCGCCGCGACGGAGTGCTGCGGCTTCGGCGGGACCTTCGCGGTGAAAAACGCCGACACCTCGATCGCCATGGGCGCCGACAAGGCGCGGCACGTGCGCGAGACCGGCGCCGAGGTCCTCGTCGCCGGCGACAACTCGTGCCTGGCGCACATCGGCGGCGTCCTTGACCGGCAGCGCTCGGGCGTCCGGACGGTGCACCTGGCCGAGATCCTCGCCTCGACCGAAGGGGTCCCGTCATGACCGCCACCCGCGGCCTGCCCGCGCAGGCCACCACCGCCACCTTCCTCGGTATGCCGTCGTTCCAGCGCGCGGCGAAGGACGCCCTCGACAACACCCAGCAGCGGCGCAACCTCGCGCACGCGACCCAGACGATCCGGGCGAAGCGGGCCGCCGTCGTGGGCGAGGTGGACGAGTGGGAGGCGCTGCGCGTGGCGGGCGCGGCGGCCAAGGACGAGGCGCTGCACCACCTCCCGGACTACCTCGAGGAGCTGGAGGCCAACCTCACCGCCCGCGGGGCGATCGTCCACTGGGCCCGCGACGCGGCTGAGGCCAACCAGGTCGTCATCGACGTCGCGCGCGCGAAGGACACCGACGAGGTGGTCAAGGTCAAGTCGATGGCCACCCAGGAGATCGAGCTCAACGAGGCCCTGGAGGAGGCCGGGATCGCGGCCTGGGAGACCGACCTCGCCGAGCTCATCGTGCAGCTCGGGCATGACCGTCCCAGCCACATTCTCGTGCCCGCGATCCACCGCAACCGGGCCGAGATCCGCGAGATCTTCGCCCGAGAGATGGGCGGCGTGGGTCGCCCTGCCCCCGACGATCTCACCGACGAGCCGGCTCGGCTGGCCGAGGCGGCCCGGCTGCACCTGCGGGAGAAGTTCCTGCGCGCCAAGGTCGCGGTGTCCGGGGCGAACTTCGCCGTCGCCGACACCGGCACGCTCGTGGTCGTCGAGTCCGAGGGCAACGGGCGGATGTGCCTCACCCTGCCGCAGACCCTGGTGAGCATCGTCGGGGTCGAGAAGGTACTGCCGACCTTCGGCGACCTGGCCACCATGATGCAGCTGCTGCCGCGCTCGAGCACCGGCGAGCGGATGAACCCCTACACCTCCACCTGGACCGGCGTCACTCCCGGCGACGGGCCGCAGGAGGTGCACGTGGTGCTCCTCGACAACGGCCGCAGCCGGGTGCTCGCCGACGAGATCGGCCGGGAGGCGTTGCGCTGCATCCGCTGCTCGGCCTGCCTCAACGTGTGCCCGGTCTACGAGCGGGCGGGCGGGCACGCCTACGGCTCGGTCTATCCCGGGCCGATCGGGGCGGTGCTCAACCCGCAGCTGCGCGGCGTGTCCTCCGACGTCGACAAGAGCCTGCCCTACGCCAGCTCGCTGTGCGGCGCCTGCTTCGAGGCGTGCCCGGTGCGCATCGACATCCCGTCGCTGCTCGTGCACCTGCGGACCCAGGTCGTCGACGAGTCCTCGGGGCGCTCGGTCGAGGCGGCGGGGATGCGCGCGGCCTCCTGGGTCTTCGGTGACCACCGCCGGCTGGAGGCCGCGCAGAAGGCGGCCACGATCGGCGGTCGGCTGCTCGGCGACCGGACCATCCGGTCGGTGCCGGGTCTGGGCGCCTGGACCCAGGCGCGCGACGCGCCCACTCCCCCGACGGAGACGTTCCGGCAGTGGTGGGCACGCACCCATACCTCGGAGGACGCGGCAGCCGCCCCCGATCCGCACGGCGGGGGGCTGGCGCCCTCGCCCGAGCCCCGGGTCGCCCGTGAGTCCGGCGAGGAGTCGCGATGACCTCGGCGCGCGAGGAGATCCTGGGCCGGCTCCGGGCCGCGACCAGCGACGTGACCACCGAGCGCGGCGCGCGCGGACCGGTGCCGGTGATCGCCGCGGCGGCCGAGTCCCCCGAGGCGACGCTGGAGCTGTTCGTCGACACCGTCGCCGACTACCGCGCCACCGTCACGCGGTGCTCCGCCGAGGAGGTGGGCATCGCCGTCGCTGCCGCACTGGCCCGGGCGGGCGCGCACACCGTGCTGGTGCCGGACGGGCTGGAGGCCGGCTGGGTCGCCGACGCCCACGAGGCGGGGCTGACGCTGCGCGCGGACGCCGGGGAGAAGGGGGCGGTGCTGACCCCCGACGAGCTCGACGGGATCGATGCCATCGTCACCGCTGCCCGGGTCGGCATCGCCACCACCGGCACCATCGTGCTCGACCACACCGCCGACCAGGGGCGTCGGGCCCTGACCCTGGTGCCCGACCAGCACATCTGCGTGGTGCGCGCCGATCAGGTCGCCCACGACGTGCCCGACGCGGTGGCGCTGCTCGACCCGGCGCGGCCGCTCACCTGGATCAGCGGCCCGAGCGCCACCAGCGACATCGAGCTGGACCGCGTGGAGGGCGTCCACGGCCCGCGCACGCTCGACGTCATCGTCGTGGGCTGACCCCCCTCTGGGAGACATGAGCAGCCGGAGGTTCCTCACACCAGGGACCTGTCCGCGTCATGAGGAGGTTTCGGCTGCTCATGTGGACAGCTCGGGGGTGCCCGGCGTCGTCCAGGTATGCAGCAGGTAGCCGTAGCTCAGGCCGAGCCGGTCCGGATGAGCCTCGAGCCAGGGGTCCACGACCTCGGCAGGAAACTCCAGCGCCAGCACGGCCTCGAGGTCGGCGCGCGAGTCGAACTCCCACGAGCTGAGCACCGACGTGGTCGAGGCTCCCTGCCTGGCCCACCAGCGCCGGGCATACGTGTCCTGACCCTGACCGGCTGCCCACGGGCTCGCCCGCAGCAGCTGCGCGAACTCGCCGCGCTCGGTGTCGTTGTCGATGACCACGAGGGCGCCGCCGGGGCGCAGGACCCGCGCGACCTCCCGCAGCCCCGGGCTCGGATCGAAGCCCGGAGTGGGGAAGAAGTAGGCGAAGCGGGCGTGCACCACGTCCACCGAGGCGTCGTCGAGCGGCAGCTCCTCCGCCGAGCCGTGCACCACCGTCGCGTCACCGGGGCGACCGCGCGCGAGATCGAGCAGGTCGGGGTCCGGCTCGACCCCGATGACCTGGCGGCCGTCGGCATACCGCGGCAGCCAGAACCCTGACCCGCAGCCGAGGTCGAGGAGCACCCGCCCCTCCCACGGCGCGAGCTCGGCGAGCGCGGCCCACACCAGCCCGCCCCGGTCGATCGCCGCGTTCTCCAGCTCGTAGCGGGCCGGATCGGCGGCCTGGTTGCCCGAGCGGACGAAGTCGGCGAATCCCACGGCGCCGATCCTGTCGGTCCGAGTGAGGGGGCGCAACGTCTTTGCGGGCCAGCATGGTGGGCATGGAACTCGACGACCTGCCGGCGACAGGCACCTTCGAGCTGACGACGCGAGGCCGCCGCAGCGGGATGCCGCGGACGGGTGAGAAGCACTCCTCCGAAGACGGGCGGTGTCACGCTCCGCCGCGCACGACGTCGACGTGCACGTGGTCCAGGTGGCGCAGGACGGGGTCGTCCGAGCCGCCAGGGGCGCGGTAGGGCTGCCAGCCGCGGCCGGACTGGCGCGCACCCCACCAGTGGTCGTCGTAGATGACGTACTGCACCGTCAGCTCGTCGGCCCGGGCCACCAGCCACTGCGACACGAGCCACCCGTCGTCCCGGCTCGCCTCGGTCACCGGTCGGAAGAAGACGTCGACGGCGCGGCCGTCGTAGTGCGTGGACTCGGCGCCGTGGCCGGAGTCGATCCCGCCGGGCGCGAAGCCTCCCGTCGGCAGGTCGCCGAAAGTCGCCTGCAGCTCGTCGAGCACCGACTGCGCCCGCGGTGTGAGGCCCGTGTCCGTCAGCTCCTCGGTGGAGGCCACGGGCTCGGGCGTGCGGCAGGTGAGGGCGGTCTCGACCCGTGCCGCGCGGATCGCCTCCACCACCCCGTCCGGTATGCCGTCTCCACCGTCCGCGGATCCGTCCGGCCCGGAGGTGGTCGCCTCGGGCGGGGGGTCGGTGCCGTCGTCGGGCGATGGGTCGGCGCCGTCGCCCGGCGGCGATTCGGTGCTCCCGCCTCCTGCGGCGGCAGCGGTCGCGGCCCTCGCCTCGTCCCGGTCCAAGCCGATCCGCTCGCCGTCCACGACGACCGAGCACGGGGCGGCGACCTCGGCGACCTGCTCGGTGACCGGTCGCCAGAAGAGGGCCAGACCACCGGCCAGCACGCCGACCGTGACCACCACGACCCCGGCACGGGCGGCGCGGCGGCGGGCGGACGGCATACCGTCGATCATCTCGCGCGCACCTGGGGCGCCGCTGGGCGCGACGGCGGACCTGACCGGGAGCAAGCACGGTCCGGCGACTCCCGACTCGACGGCGACACCGGTGGGCGACGTCGGCACGCGTCGGCTGGGTCACTAGGCTGCGGTCCTGTGAGCGACGGACCTCTGGACGACCCCATCGACGACCTGCTCGACGTGCTCGACCTGCGCCGCGAGGGCGAGACCACGATCAGCGTGGCGTCGCCGGAGGGGGTGGGCGAGGACCTGGCGGAGTCGCGGGGCGACGTCTTCGCCGGGCGAAGTCAGCCGATGCCCTACGGCCGGGTGTTCGGCGGGCAGGTGCTGGCGCAGTGTCTCGTCGCGGCCGGGCGCACGGTCGAGCCGGTGAGCGACGGGGCCGGCACGGAGGCCGCGTCGAGGCCGCGGCTCATCCACTCGATGCACGGCTACTTCCTGCGACCCGGTGACGCCGACCGGCCGCTGCGCTTCCTCGTCGAGCGGATGCGTGACGGCCGCAGCTTCAGCGCCCGGCGGGTGCATGCGGTGCAGGACGGCCGCATCCTCATGTCGATCATCATGAGCTTCCAGGAGGAGGCGGACGGCCTCGAGCACCAGCTGGGGATGCCCGAGGTGGAGGGGCCGGAGGGGCTCCGCTCCGACCGCGAGATCCTCGAGCGCGTCGAGCACCCGGTGGCGAAGATGGCCGCGCGGCGTCGGCCGGTCGAGATCCGGCATGCCGAGCCGCTGCTGCTCGGCCCGGCCGACCCCGGCCCGAGCGAGCAGTCGGTGTGGATGCGCATCCCGCGGGAACTGCCGGACGACCCGCTCCTGCACGCCGCGATCCTGGCCTACGCCTCGGACTACGTGCTGCTCGAGCCGATCCTGCGCCGCCACGGCATCGGGTGGGGCGACCCGCGGCTCCGACCGGCCAGCCTGGACCACTCGATGTGGTTCCACCGGCCGGCCCGGGTGGACGAGTGGGTGCTCTACACCCAGTCCTCCCCCTCGGCGAGCAGCGGACGCGGCCTTGGGCAGGGCCATATGTTCGGCGCCGACGGCACGCTCCTGGCGACGGTCGGCCAGGAGGGCATGGTGCGGCTCAAGAGCTGAGCCGCGCTGACCTCGCTCGACCTGCCCTGACCTGGCCTCACCTGACCCGGGCTCGGCTGGGCTGGCCGACCTGGGCTCGGCTGGGCTGGCTGCCCCGGGCCCCGCCCTCTGCACCGGACGCAGGTTATGCACGCACCGGACGCAGGTTATGCACGCACCGGACGCAGGTTATGCACGCACCGGACGCACGATGCGCGCGCAGAACGCGCGTCCGGTGCGAGACCAACGCGCGTCCGGTGCGAGACCAACGCGCGTCCGGTGCGAGACCAACGCGCGTCCGGTGCGTCAGGCGTCGCCGCGGACCTCGGCGATGGCCTCGGCCGCGCGCACGAGGCCCAGGTGGCTGAAGGCCTGCGGGTAGTTGCCCCAGAGCCGTCGCGCGACCGGGTCGTACTCCTCGGCCAGCAGATCCAGCGGGCCGCCCGCGTCCACGCACGCTGCCATCAGCGTCTCGGCTTGTTCGAGGCGACCGGTCCGCGCATACTGCTCCACCAGCCAGAACGTGCAGATGAGGAACGGCGCCTCGCCGCCTTCCAGCCCGTCCATGTTGCCGCTCTCGGTCATCCGGTAGCGGTGCAGGAAGCCGTGGTCGTCGACGAGGTCCTGCTCCAACCGGTCGACCGTCGCCAGCATGCGGGGGTCGTCATAGGCGCAGAAGCCGGTGTGCGGGATCTGCAGCAGCGAGGCGTCGACCTCCTCGTTGCCGTAGGTCTGACGGAACGCCCCGTCGGGCCCGACGCCGCGCTCCTCGATCTCGGCGCGCACCCGGTCGCGCAGCTCGCGCCAGCGCTCCACGTCGCCGTCCAGCCCGTGCTCCTCGACGGCCCGCACCCCTTGGTCGAAGGCGGCCCACACCATGACCCGGCCGTGGGTGAAGAAGTGCTGGTCACCGCGCATCTCCCAGATGCCGTGGTCGGGCTCGTCGACCCACTGCTCCTGCGCGCTCAGCATGAGCTTCTGCACGCTCCAGGAGTAGCTGTCCTCCTCCACCCCGCCGTCCCGCAGCTGCGCGAGGGCCAGCATGACCTCGCCGACCACGTCGGCCTGGTACTGCCCCGCCGCACCGTTGCCGACGCGGACCGGGCGAGAACCGGCGTACCCCGGCAGGTGGTCGAGCTCGCGCTCGGTGAGGTCGCGCTCCCCGCCGATGCCGTACATGATCCGCAGCTGGTCGGAGTGCCCGGCGACCGCGCGCAGCAGCCACGAGCGCCACGCCTCCGCGCTCTGGTCGAAGCCGTGGTTCATCATCGCCTGGAGGGTGAGCGCGGAGTCGCGCAGCCAGGTGTAGCGGTAGTCCCAGTTGCGCTCGCCGCCCGGGTCCTCCGGCAGCGAGGTGGTCACCGCAGCGACGATCCCACCGGTGTCGACGTGGGTGAGGGCGCGCAGGATCATGAGTGAGCGGGCGATCTGGCGGGCCCACGGGCCCCTCGCGTCGATCCGGCCGGTCCACGCGCGCCACTCGCGCAGGGTCTCCTCGAGGTTGGCGTCGACATCGATCCGCGTCGGGAGCGGCTTCCAGGACTCCTGCCCGGTGAGCACCCAGGTCACCTCGTCACCCTCGGTGAGGGTATGCCGCCCGCGGTGCACCCGGTCCTCGGGCACCGCGTCCGGGAGCGGGCCGTGCAGGATGACGGCCATCGGGCCGCCGACCGCGCTGAGCACCTCCTCCTCGCCGCCGTCGGGGTCGGTGACCGTGGTGCGATGCACCCACGGGTGCAGGGTGGCGTAGTCGAAGCGCAGCACCAGCTCGTGCTCGAGCTCGACCTGGCCGGACAGGCAGCGAACCCGGCGGACGATGTCGGAGCGGCCATCGGTGTGCGGCATCCAGGTGAGGACGTCGGCCGTGCCCTCGGGACCGCGCCACAGGGTGCGCATCACGAGGGCGCCGTCGAGGTAGTCGCGCTCCTCCACGTGGGCCCCGTCGCCGCAGACCCGGATGAGCCACCGACCGTCCTGCTCGGTGCCGAGCAGCTTGGCGAAGACCGACGCGGAGTCGAAGCGGGGCAGGCACAGCCAGTCCACGCTGCCCTCGGGCGAGATGAGCGCCGCCGTGCGCATGTCACCGACGAGCGCGTAGTGCCCGATCGGCACGTCCGTCATCGAGGTGTGCAGGCCCGCGGCGTCCACGTCAGGTGGGGTCATGCGCGCGAGTCTGTCATCCGGCGGCCTCGCCCGTTCGCTCCGGCAGCCCCGACTGCTCGCTCCGGACGCGCGGGACAGGTCCGGCACAGGTTGATCGCGCATTCTGGAGGCAGCGGGCGCCCACCGTGACCGGCGCGCCCACCCGAGGAGAGGATCGAGCATGTGGTGGCAGGACCTGCTGTGGGGCATCTGGAACGGACTGACCGCCTGGGTGATCCTCATCGCGCACATCTTCGGCGCCTGGGAGCGCTTCCCGTTCTACGACCTGGCGCGCGCGGGCAACTGGTACGACCTCGGCTTCCTCGTCGGGGCCGGGTCACCGCTGCTGGGTCTGCTCGGCCGGCGCAGCTGACGACCTCGGCGGCAGCTGGTCAGCCCGATAGGCCCGGCACGGGAAGCGTGCGGCCGGATCGGATCGCTCGCGGCTCCCCCGTGACCGGATCGTCGAAGGACACTTCGGACGCCAGCAGCTGCAGCGGCGTCGAGAAGTCGTCGGGCGCTACGTCGCGCACCTGCGGATACAGCGGGTCGCCCTCAATGGGTATGCCGAGCCCGGCCAGGTGCACCCGCAGCTGGTGGGTGCGTCCCGTGGTGGGCGTGAGCCGGTAGTGGCCGCGCCCGGCAGCCGCGCTCACGAGTTGCACCTGGGTGACCGCGTTGGGCTCACCGTCGACCACCCGCGCCTGCAGCTCACCCCGCTCCTTGACGACGCGGCTGGTGACCGTCACCGGTAGGCGCAGGTCGTCGCGGACGGGGGCGAGCGCGTCATACCTCTTGCGCATCCCACCCGACTGGACCAGCCGCTGGTAGGGGCCGCGCGCCTCGCGCCGCGTGGTGAGCAGGAGCACCCCGCTGGTGAGTCGGTCGAGCCGGTGCGCCGGCGCCAGCTCGGGGAGGTCGAGCGCGTGCCGCAACCGGACGACGACGGTCTGTGCGACGTGACTGCCGCGCGGCATGGTCGCGAGGAACGGCGGCTTGTCGACGGCGAGCAGCCCGGTCTCGTCGTCGCGCAGCAGGACGGGGATCGCGCCGGGGACGGTCACCTCTTCCGGGAGGTCGCGATAGAGGAAGACCGACCCGCCCGGGAGGTATGCCGTCCGCTCCCCGACCGGAGTGCCGTCGCCCAGGACGACCTCGCCGTCGGCGACGCGACGGCATACCCCGTCGTGATCACCCGCGCGCTCGGCGAGGAAGGCGAGCACGGTCGGCCAGCGGACCGCCTCCTCCGGGCTGGGGTGAGGCATCCGGACGCGCGCCGGCCCCAGCCCGTCGCGCGGCGGCAACGGTGGCTGGGGCCGGGAGCGGCGGGACAGGTCAGTCCCGGGTGAGCTTGCGGTAGGTGACCCGGTGCGGGCGCGCCGCCTCGACACCGAGCCGCTCGACCTTGTTCTCCTCGTAGGCACCGAAGTTGCCCTCGAACCAGTACCAGTTCGCGGGCTCCTCCTCAGTGCCCTCGTAGGCGAGGATGTGCGTCGCGACCCGGTCCAGGAACCACCGGTCGTGGCTGATGACCACGGCGCAGCCGGGGAAGTTGAGCAGGGCGTTCTCGAGGCTGCCGAGGGTCTCGACGTCGAGGTCGTTGGTCGGCTCGTCGAGCAGCAGCAGGTTGCCGCCCTCCTTGAGCGTGAGCGCGAGGTTGAGGCGGTTGCGCTCACCGCCGGAGAGCACGCCGGCCTTCTTCTGCTGGTCCGGGCCCTTGAACCCGAACTGGCTGACGTAGGCCCGGCTCGGGATCTCGACCTGACCGACCTGCATGAAGTCGAGCCCGTCCGAGACCACCTCCCACAGTGACTTCTCCGCGTCGATGCCGCCGCGGGACTGGTCGACGTAGGAGATCTCCACCGTCTCGCCGACCTTGACGTCGCCGGAGTCGGGCTCCTCCAGACCGACGATGGTCTTGAAGAGCGTCGTCTTGCCGACGCCGTTGGGGCCGATGACCCCGACGATGCCGTTGCGGGGCAGGGTGAAGGACAGTCCGTCGATGAGCGTGCGGTCGCCGAAGCCCTTGGTGAGGTCCTTGACCTCGATGACCTGGTTGCCCAGGCGTGGGCCGGGCGGGATCTGGATCTCCTCGAAGTCGAGCTTCTTGGTGCGCTCGGCCTCGGCGGCCATCTCCTCGTAGCGGGCCAGGCGGGCCTTGTTCTTGGTCTGCTTGGCCTTGGGGTTGGAGCGGACCCACTCCAGCTCCTGCTCGAGGCGCTTGGCGAGCTTGGCGTCCTTCTTGCCCTGGATCGCCAGGCGCTCGCGCTTCTTCTCCAGATAGGTGGAGTAGTTGCCCTCGTAGGGGTAGAGCCGGCCCCGGTCGACCTCGGCGATCCACTGCGCGACGTTGTCGAGGAAGTAGCGGTCGTGGGTCACGGCCAGGACGGCGCCCGGGTAGCTGGCGAGGTGCTGCTCCAGCCACTGCACGGACTCGGCGTCCAGGTGGTTGGTGGGCTCGTCGAGCAGCAGCAGGTCGGGCTTGGAGAGCAGCAGCTTGCACAGCGCGACCCGGCGGCGCTCACCACCGGACAGGACGGTGACGTCGCTGTCGCCGGGCGGGCAACGCAGGGCGTCCATCGCCTGGTCCAGCTGGGCATCGAGGTCCCAGGCGTCGGCGTGGTCGATCTCCTCCTGGAGGGTCCCCATCTCGGCCATCAGCGCGTCGAAGTCGGCATCCGGCTCCGACATGAGCTCGCCGATCTCGTTGAACCGGTCCAGCTTGGTCTTGATCTCGCCCAGGCCCTCCTGGACGTTGCCGAGCACCGTCTTCTCCTCGTTCAGCGGCGGCTCCTGGAGCAGGATGCCCACGGAGTAGCCGGGCGAGAGCCGGGCCTCACCGTTGGACGGCTGGTCCAGACCCGCCATGATCTTGAGGATCGTCGACTTGCCCGCGCCGTTCGGGCCCACGACGCCGATCTTGGCGCCCGGGTAGAAGGACATGGTCACGTCGTCGAGGATCACCTTGTCGCCGTGCGCCTTGCGGGCACGCGTCATGGTGTAGATGAATTCGGCCATGCCCGCAAGGGTATCGGGGCGGTGGGCCCGCCTCCGAATCCTCGGGAGCGGCCCCTCGCCCCGGGCGCCGACCGCGTCAGGCGCTCCTGGCGAGCACCCCGTCGGCCTGGTGGTCGTCCTGGACCACGCCGTCCTCGTCCACGTCGATCTCCGGGCCGTCGTCCATGAGCTCGCCGGTCTCCGGATGCTCGACGTCGACGGCCGCGTGGCCCGGCTCCTGGTCCCGGGTGGCACGCTCGTCGAGGGCCGACACCATGCCGCCCTGCGGGCTGGGGTCGTAGTCGGCCGTCCGGTCACCGTCGTAGCTCACCCAGCCCTTGCTGAAGCGACTCACCCCGAAGGTCACGTCGTGGCCCAGGCTGTCGACGTCGATCACCAGCTGAGCCCCCGACGAGGTGTCCGTGCGCCACTCGTTCAGCGAGACCCGGCCGTGGGCGATGACCGGATCGCCCTTCTTGAAGCTGGCCAGGGCGGTGGCGCCCTTGGGGCCGAACGCCAGCAGGTCCACGAAGGTGGTGCCGGCGGTGACCCACGTGCCGGCGGAGCGGTCGAACTTGCGTCGGTTGACCGCGATCGGCACCACGGCGAAGTCGTTGCCGCTCTCCTTGCCGACCCGGCGCTCGGGGTCGCGGGTGACGTTGCCCGAGACGGTCATCGTGGGTTCGTTCATCATGTGCTTGTCCCCTCCTGAGATGGTGCGGCCTGCCAGATCTGGAGGCCTGCTCGCAGCCTGCCGCGGTCGAGGACACCGCGACCAGAGGCATACCCAGATCTGTGGACAACAGACCTGCCGCACCGGGGGATGTGGACGACGCGCGGACCGAGCAGACGACGCTGCCGGACCGAACAGGCGAGGCTGCCGGTCAGGCGGCGGCGGCGTCGAGCAGCGTGCGGGTGGTGTCGTGCCGGGAGAGGACGGCGCGCACGGGGCCGCGGACGTGCTGGTCGGACACCTCGGCGATGGCGCGGTCGAGCACGTCCTCCACGTGGCCGCGTCGTCGCTTCGCACCGATCCCGGCCGCGATCCGTGACGCGCCGGCCAGCAGCAGCCCGGCGAGCAGACCGCCGAGCAGCAGCGCGAGCGGGATCGGCACCGGGCCCCAGAACGGCGCGTCCACCGGCAGCTGCAGCCAGCCGAGGACGACGAGCAGGGCGAGCCACAGCAGCCCGATCCCGGCGACCACGGCGAAGACGATCTGGAGCACCCCGAGCACGGACCACCAGAACGGCGTGCGCGTGCGCAGCGGCACTCCGACGATCGCCTGGTCGAGGGCGTCGGCGAGAGTGTCCTCCTCGGGGCTCGCGGCCTCGAGGACGGCCGCCGCCCACCGCTGCGGGAGTGTGCTGCCGACCGACTCGCCGAGCTCGTGGGTCGCCAGCTGGACGTTGGCCCGCGCCGCCGGCGTGGGGCTGGGCAGCGACGAGCGGCCCAGCACGGCGCGCACGTCGGAGGGAGCGATCCCCGCCTCGCCCGGGGTGTCGTCACCGAGGCGCAGCCGCCGCAACGGGTCGGCCTTGAAGCCGGCCACCCAGCGCGTGAACGGCCAGCCGGTGCGGGCCATCGCGCGCCGCTGGTAGTCCTTCTCGACGGCGTCGAGCACGACCGGCACCCCGGAGGAGACCTTGAGGGCACGGTGCAACCGGCCCTCCACCTCCTGCTCGACCTCGGGCGTCTGCGGGGCAACGCCCTCCCCGAGCTGCGTCGCGGAGGAGCGGAGGTCGGCGACGAGCCGCGCCTCGGCCGCGTTGCGGGCCCCCACGACCGCGCCGATGCGCTGGCGCAGGTCGTCCATGCCGGTGCCGAGACGGGCCGAGGTCGCGATGACCTCGTGGTCGCCGGCGCCGTCGGCCTGCACGAGACGGCGCAGGTCGGCGGTGATCTGCTCGACGCCGCCCTCCTCCCGGATCCGGTCCACCTGGTTGAGGACCACGAGCATGACGGCGTCGTGGTGGCGCAGCGGCTGGAGATAGTCGTCGTGGAGCCGGGCGTCGGCATACTTCTGCGGGTCGGCGACCCACACGAAGACGTCGGCGCGCTCCAGGATCCGGTCGGCCTCCTGCCGGTGCCTCAGCTCGCGCGAGTCGAAGTCGGGGAGGTCGACGAGGACCAGGCCGTCGAGCCCGGCGTTGGGCTCGGTCATCGCCACGTGGTGCCGGTTGCTGACGCCCAGCCAGTCGAGCAGCTCGCTGGACTCCTCCTCGCCCCAGACCGCCGCCGCGGCCTCGGCCGTCGTCGGGCGGCGGGGGCTGATCGTCGCGACGTCCTCGCCGACGAGCGCGTTGAAGATGCTGGACTTGCCCGACCCGGTGGCGCCCGCCACCGCCACCACGGTGCGCCCTCCGGCGATCGCCCAGCGCTCGCCGACGCGGCGCACCACGCCCTCGGCCTCCTCGACCGCCGCGGGCTCGAGCTCGCTCCCCCCGGTCTGCAGCGCCGAGCCGAGCTTCTCAGAGCGCTCGGACACGGACACCTCGCGCCCCTGCCCTTGACGGCCGATCATCGCTTCTCCTCCACCTCGGCCGCGGCCGACTCCAGCTCGTCGACGGCGTCCGCGGACACCGGCACGTCCTGCTCCAGCGCCCGGTCGAAGCGCGCGCGCTCCTCGGCGTAGAGCTCCTGCACCTTGACCATCAGAGCCTCGCGCGCCCGGGCGGCCATGCGGCGCACGGCCTCGTCGCCGAAGACCGCCTCCAGCACCCGCTGCGCGAGGGCGGCGGACCCCGCGCCCACCGCCACCTCGGCACCGGTCGGGATGAAGCTCGTGGCGCTGAAGACGACGAACATGAGCAGCACGCCCAGCCCGTTGACGCCGAACGCGAGGTAGCGCGCCGTGGCGCGCCGGTCGCCGGCCTCCTCGGTGACCATCGCGAGGATGTCGCGCTGCCAGTCGCGGATGAGCCGCTCGACGCGCTCGCTGAAGTCCGGCGACGCCTTCCCCAGCTCGGGGTGGGCCTGGACCAGTCCGGCACCTCCCGGCTGCTGCGACCACGCCCGCGCGGCGGTGCGGGCGGCGACCTGGCCGTGGGAGGTGATGAGGGCGGCAGCACCGGTATGCAGTGCCTCACCGAGCGGCTCGGAGGTCACCTCCCTGCCGGTGAAGAAGGAGGTCAGGCGGTCGCGGAAGCGGCCGATGCCCGCCTCGACGGACCGGAAGAACTCCCCGGTGCCCACGAGCTCGTGCCATCGGGCCAGCACCTCGCCCCGCAGCAGCGAGCCGTCCTGGATCCCCTCACCCACGCTGGAGCGCGCCTCGTCGTAGGCCACCTGCGGACCCTCGCGCAGCGTCGCCTGCGCCGCGAGCTGGTCGGCGCCCGCCCGGGTCACGACCTGGGCGCGCTCCTCCAGCGAGGCCAGCGTGCCCGACAGCGTGCGGCGGATGACGACGGAGCGGGCGCGGGCATCGCTGGCCAGGGACTGCAGCCAGCCGCGCAGTCGCTCGCTGTGCCGGTCCGCGATGCGCCCCTGCGTCAGGTCGTCCTCGGGGATGACGAAGATGGGTGACTGCCCGAGCCCCTGGTCGCGCAGCATGGCGGCGAGGTGGACCCGCACCTGCTCCATCGCCTCCGGCGGCACCCGGTTGAGCACGATCGCGACGGAGGTGCCGCGCTCGCTCGCGGCGCGCAGCAGGTCCCAGGGGACGGCATCGGCATACCGCGACGCCGTGGTGACGAAGAGCCACAGGTCGGCCGCGGCGAGCAGCTGGGTCGCGAGCTCCCGGTTGGCCCGGACGACCGAGTCGATGTCCGGGGCGTCCAGCAGGGCCAGGCCGGTTTCGAGCGCGTCGGAGGCGACCAGCCGCACCGAGCCCGGGTCCTCGACCGAGTCGGCATCACCCTGCACCCGGGCCAGGCCGGGCAGCACCCGCGTGTCGGTGAAC
This sequence comes from Serinicoccus sp. JS2-9, assembly GCF_059025165.1. Classification (NCBI taxonomy): domain Bacteria; kingdom Bacillati; phylum Actinomycetota; class Actinomycetes; order Micrococcales; family Ornithinimicrobiaceae; genus Serinicoccus; species Serinicoccus sp. JS2-9. The sequence goes on along the minus strand of NZ_CM180091.1, from coordinate 1,759,994 downwards.
CACCGGGCGTCGTCGGGGTGGTGCACGAGGACCGAGGCCCGCGTCGTCGGGCGGATCAGCCCTGGCCGAGAGACCTCCTGGCCGATCACCGAGTTGACGATGGTCGACTTCCCGGCGCCGGTGGACCCGCCGACCACCGCCAGCAGCGGCGCGTCGAGCGAGCGCAGGCGGGGCAGCACGTAGTCGTCAAGCTGCTGCTGCAGCTCGTGCTGCGACGCGCGCGCGGCCTCCGCACCCTCCAGCTCGAGCGGGAGCGTGACCTGCTCGGCGCAGGTCCGCAGCCGCTCGACAGCAGCGAGTAGCGCAGCAGGCTCAGAAGTCACGACCACAGTGTGACGTGCCCGCCCGCGAGCACCAAGACAACCCGCCGCGCAGGCTCAGGTGCGGGTCGCGTCGGCGTGCGCGAGCAACGTCTTGGACTCGGCGAGGAAACGCTCGGCGTGGTCGCCGAACCACTCCTCCACCTCGCCGAACTGCGCGACGAAGGCCTCCCGGTCGCCGGTGCGGAGCAGCTCGATCGCCCGGCCGTAGCGCTGGTGGTAGCGCTCGATGAGCTCGAGCGCGTCGCTGGAGCCGGTGATGATGTCGAAGTAGAGCTCGGGGTCCTGGGCGAAGAGGCGGCCGACCATGATGAGCTCCAGCCGGTAGATCGGCGAGGAGAGCCCGAGGAGGGTGTCGAGGTCGCGGTCCTCGTGCGCCAGGTGCCAGCCGTAGGCGAAGGACGAGAAGTGGCGCAGCGCCTGGATCAGCCCCATGGCGTGGTCGTGCTCGTCCGCCTCCACCTCGTGCAGCCGGGCGCCCCATAGGCGCACCTGGTCCAGCAGCCAGGCGCTCGCCTCCGGGGCGCGCCCCGGGACGTAGGCGACCACCTGCTTGGCGAAGCTGTCGACGTCGGGGCCGAACATCGGGTGCAGGCCGAGGACCGGCCCCGCGTGGGCCTCCAACATCGTCGCCATCACGGCCCGCTTGGTCGAGGTCAGGTCGACCAGCAGGCAGTCGCGCGGCAGCGGCGGGAGGGCCCGGATCGCCTGCACCGTGTCGTGGATGGGCACCGAGACGAGGACCATCCCGGCGTCACCCACCGACGTCGCCACCTGCTCCGGTGAGTCACCCTGCTCGACGACGCGCACGTCATACCCGGACAGCTCGAACATCCGCCCGAAGAGCGCACCCATCTTGCCTCGCCCCCCCACGACGACGATCGGCCCCAGGTCGGGCGCCTGGCGGGTGAACCCCATGGTCTTCTCGTGCGTGTAGGCCTCGCGCATGCACCGCCGGAGGATGTCCTCGACCAGGTCGGGCGGTAGCCCCCGCTGCTCGGCGACCGCCCGCTTCCCCGCGATCATCGCGCGCTCGCGCTCGGGGTCGTAGATCGGCAGCCCGTAGCGGCCCTTAACCTCCCCCACCTCGGCCACCAGCTCCAACCGTCGCGCGAGCAGATCGAGGATCTGCTGGTCCACCTCGTCGATCTGGCCGCGCAGCCCGGTGAGCGGTGCGCTGACCCCCGCTGGACCCGTCGTCATGGCGCCGATCCTAGAGGCCACCGCCTAGACTGACACTCCGGCCCCCGTAGCTCAATGGATAGAGCATCGGCCTTCTAATCCGGTGGTTGCAGGTTCGAGTCCTGCCGGGGGCGCGCGCCCCCGAGTGCTCAGGCGGCGGGCACGAAGACCCGCCGGTGCGCCGTGATGGTGTCGAGCAGCGCCCGCTCCCGATGCAGCCACACCGGGTCCGGCCCGTCGTGGTTGAGGTGCTTGCGCACCATCGCCAGCTCGCCGCTCTCGTCCTGGAAGGCCTCCATGGCCCGCTGCGCCGGCCGGCCGCCGACGCCCTTGGCCCAGGCGCGGGCGCGTCGGCGCTCGCCGTGACTGGCCAGCATGGCGACCTCGGCGGGGGTGTACCACCCGGCCATGCCGTAGCTGGTCAGCGTGTCGCGCAGGATCCGAGACTCCCGCTGCCGGGCCCAGACCAGCACGCCGATGAAGCCGATGAACAGCGGCACCTGCACGAGCCCGAAGAGGACGAGGTAGTTGTCCGAGGCCGCGACGGCGCTGTAGTTGAACAGCGCGTGCAGGAAGACCGCGCCCGCGAAGCCGAGCAGCACGATCGGGATCGAGCTCAGCCGCCGCCGGTGGGTGACCAGCCCCAGCGCGAGGCCGATGCAGACGGTGAACATCGGGTGCGCGAACGGGCTGACCAGGCAGCGCATGATGAAGATGCCGACGAGTCCGACCGGTCCTGCCTCCACGAAGATCTGCCCCAGGTAGATGATGTTCTCGACGAAGGCGAAGCCGGCGGCGACGATCCCGGCATACACGATTCCGTCGGTGACGCCGTTGAACTCGCGCCGCGCCAGCCAGAAGATGAGCAGCACCCCGAGCCCCTTCATGAACTCCTCGGTCAGCGGCGCCACGAGGACGGCTCCGACGACGATCGGGTCGGCGTGCACCCCCGCGAAGAACGCGACGCCGAGCTCGTTGAGCACGACCGCACCGAGGGTCGAGACCAGGGCGCCCCAGAGGAAGGCGAACCACAGCAGGCGCGCGGGCTCGGCCTCGAGGCGGTCCACCCAGATGAAGAGAGGTATGACGATCCCCAGCGCCAGCGAGGCGGTCACCAGGCCCAGGGTCGCCGCTTGCACACCGACGGCGGTCGTGACGATCGCGGTCATCGCGAGGCCGGCGAGACCGAAGACGGTGATGACCAGGCTCCACAGCAGCACCCGGCGGATCATCGGGCGTCGCGTGGCGTTCGGAGGCGCCGGCGCGGTGGGCTGGAAGGTCATCACCTGATGCCAGTCGCCGCCACCGGCCTGCGGCGCCGACGTCGGAGGGGTCTGTGGCTGGAAGGTCACGGGCCGAGGCTACCTGGGCGGCGGCATACCCTGGGGGTGTGAGTGCTGACCGGATCGTGTGGATCGACTGCGAGATGACCGGCCTCGACACCGAGGCCGACGCCCTGGTCGAGGTCGCCTGCCTCGTGACCGACTCCGAGCTGACGGTGCTCGGTGACGGGGTGGACGTGGTGATCCGCCCGCCGCAGGAGGCGCTGGACCAGATGGGCGACTTCGTCCGGGCGATGCACACCGAGTCCGGGCTGCTGCCGCTGCTCGAGGGGGGCACGACGCTGGAGGACGCGCAGCGCCAGGTGCTGGACTACATCCGCCAGCACGTGCCGGAGTCGCGCAAGGCGCCGCTGGGCGGCAACACGGTGAGCACCGACCGCGTCTTCCTCGCCCGGGACATGCCCGAGCTGGAGGCGCACCTGCACTACCGGATCGTCGACGTCTCCTCGATCAAGGAGCTGGCGCGGCGGTGGTTCCCACGGGCCTACTACGCCTCCCCCACCAAGACCGGCGGCCACCGCGCGCTGGGTGACATCCGCGACAGCATCGCCGAGCTGCGCTACTACCGCGAGGCGGTCTTCCGCGAGCAGCCCGGGCTCGAGAGCGAGACGCTCAAGGAGATCGCGGCACGGCATACCTCCGACCAGAAGCAGCCGCAGACGCACTGATGGCCCCGGTCCGGCAAGGACCGAGGCCACCTGCTGGGGTGAGCGACGGGGTTTGAACCCGCGACCCTCGCGACCACAACGCGATGCTCTACCTGCTGAGCTACGCCCACCATGCTGATCCGCTCACGGCTCACGCCGTCAGGGCAACGCGGATCATCCTAGCGCGCCGAGCGGCGTGCCCCGAAATCTGCGGACCGGCGGGCGACCTCAGTCGGTGCCGCGGCCGGGGAGACCGACCGGCTCCCCAGCGTCTCGCCGCTCCTGCGCGGCCCGCATCCGGATCTTCCTGGCCTCGCGCACGGCCTCGGCCTGCTTCTCCTCCTTCTTCTCCGTGCCCTCGACGTCGCGCGGCGGGAGCAGGATCTCGTCCTCGGCCGCCATACCGGCGGCGAGCTCCTTGCCGCGCTCGATCTCGGCGTCGAGCTCGGCCCCCACGACCAGCGAGGTGTTGATGAGCCAGACCATGAGCAGCAGGATGATGACACCACCGAGGGCGCCGTAGGTGGCGTTGTAGCTGCCGGCGTTCATGGCGTAGACGAAGAAGCCCGCCCCGGCCAGGATCGCCATGATGACGGCGAGGATCGCGCCCGGCGCGAGCAGGCGGAACTTGGGCTGCCGGACGTTGGGGGTGCCCCAGTAGAGCAAGCTGACGATGGTCATGAGGATGACGAGGATGACCGGCCACTTGGCGATGTTCCAGACCGTGGTGGCGGTCTCGTCGAGGCCGACGAGACCGAAGATCGCCTCGGACAGGGTGCCCGAGAGGGTCACCGACAGCACGATCGTCATGAGCATGAGCATCACCAGGACGGTGAGGGCGAGCAGCCACGGTCGCAGCTTCCAGATCGGCCGTCCCTCGTCGACCCCGTAGACGGTGTTCATCATCCGGCTGAAGGCGTTGACGTAGTTCGACGCCGACCAGAGCGAGCCGAGCAGACCGACGATGAGCAGGATGCCTCCGGCCTCGCTCTCGCTCATGCTGGCGAGGTAGGCCGTGATGGTGTCGATGGTGTCCTGCTGCAGGCCCAGCTCCGAGCCCAGGTCGCTGATCGCCTCCGTCGTGGCCTCACCCTGGTCGATGAAGCTGAGCGAGGTCGACATCGCCAGGATCATCGGGAAGATCGACATCATCGAGTAGTAGGTCAGCGCGGCGGCCAGGTCGGTGCCCTTGTCGCCGGTGAACTCGGCCAGGGTCCGTTTGCCCACGGCCTTCCAGTCGGTCTTCATCGCGCCCTCTCGTGCGTGCTGTCGGTGACGTCGGCCAGTCTGGCACGCGGGTCCGACAGGGGCAGGGCGGCGCGACCCCGTGCGGGCGTGCACGGTCGGGGCGGCGCCGGTCGGCCAGGTCTGTCGGTGCCGAGATCTAGGCTCCTGCTCATGAGGATGACGATCGCCGAGACCCCAGGCCTGTCCGCTCCGATGCGCTCGGCCCTGGCGGAGGCCGGCTTCACCACCCTGGCCGACCTCGACGGGCAGTCGCGCACGGCCCTGCTGCACCTGCACGGGGTCGGGAAGGTCGGGCTGGCTCGCCTCCAGGAGGCGATGGGGCAGGAGGGGCTGGCGCTGGACGGCGGGCACGCCTCGTGGACGGCCACGGATCGCGGGGAGGCGCCGCTCGCGGCGGGCAGATCGGCGGAGGCGAAGACCGTGCCCTCGGGCGACTCGGCGCGCGACTGGATCGAGCAGCTGCCCTGGCCGCGCCGGGTCGAGCAGGGGCTGCGCCTGCTGGAGATCTTCGAGGACGTGACCGGTGCGCCGCCGCGGATGTGGGGCCCGTCGATCGTCGGCTTCGGGGAGGCGCACTACCAGTACGCCACCGGCCGCGAGGGCGACACCATGCGCGTCGGCTTCTCCCCGCGCAAGGGCGCGATCACGCTCTACGGCCTGCAGTCCTACGGCTCGCACGAGGACCTGGTCGACGCCCTCGGGACGACGAAGCTGGGCAAGGGCTGCATCTACGTCAACCAGCTCGAGGACATCGACGAGACCGCCCTGCGCCGGCTCATCGCCGCCGCCTGGGCGGCGTGAGGCGAGCGGGCGGCATGCCTGCGCCGCGCATGCGAAAGGCGCCCTGACCTGCGTCAGGACGCCTTTCGTGGTGGTGCGCCCACAGGGACTCGAACCCCGAACCCGCTGATTAAGAGTCAGCTGCTCTGCCAATTGAGCTATAGGCGCGCAACAGCGAAGAACTTTACCACCGGGTCGGGTCGGACCAGAAATCGGCGCAGCTCACCCGCGAGCACATCCCCCTTCCCCCGAATTCGACCACCGGATCTCGTGCCATGGCGACACATCCCGTGGTCGAATTCCACGGTCAGCCGGGGGTCGTCGTGTCGATGACGACGTCCGAGCGGGCGCGCGTGCCGTCCGGCCCGAAGACCGCCTCCTCCTGAGCGGCCCACCGCTCCCAGTGCGGCCGGAAGGTCTCCCCGTCCCGCGCGATCCCCCGCCGCATCCGCACGCCACGGTCCGCATCCACCCAGACGCGCACGTCGGCCAGCTCCCCCGCCGCACCGACGCTGCTCCCACAGCCCTCGACGACCAGCACGCCACCTGCGCGAACATCGAGGGCGACCTCCTCACCCCACCGGTCCGCGTGCCAGTCCCAACGTCGGTATGCCGCCCGCTCACCACGCGCGAGCGGCTCCAGCACCTGCTCGGCCAGGCGGGCGGGAGCGTCGGCGAGGCCGTCCCACCCGGCGTAGAGATCATCCATCTGCACCAGGGGTGCCCCCAGGTCGCGCGCGAGGGCGGTGGCCAGGATCGTCTTGCCCGACCCGCTGGGCCCGTCGATCGCCACGACCAGCACCCCCTCGGGCGTCCTCGCGTCGACCTGCGCACGGATCCGGCCGATGGCCTCCTCGTCGACCGGGTGTCCGTCCGGCAGCAGCGGCTGCCGCAGCCCCGGCCCGCCCGCTGCCCGCCAGCCACGGTCGACGACGGTCGAGCACGGCAGGGAGTCGATCTCCTCCAGCGGGACCCACCGGACGTCGTCGGTCGAGCCGTCCCGCTCCGCCGCGAGCGCGCCACCGACGACCTCGGCGCGGAAGACCACGTCCACCAGGGTGAGGGGCGGCGATCCCGCCACAGCTCGATCAGGAGCGGCGATCGGGTGGGACTGCACGGTCAGCAGCTCGTGCACCGCGACGTCGTAGCCGCTCTCCTCGCGCGCCTCCCGCACCGCCGCCTGCTCGGGGCTCTCGGCCCACTCCATACCCCCACCGACGAGCGTCCATCCGGGACGCAGGGCGCGCCCGTCGGGCATCCACCCGCCGCGCCCGTGGGTGAGCAGGGCCGCTCCGTCACGCTCGACCCAGACATAGCACCCGACGCGCGTCTCCCAGCTCACGCCGCCACCGTAGTGGCGCGCTCGCCGGGTCCGGCACCGGGCAACGGGTCAGAAGCAACCACAGGCGACGCCCGGTGGGCTGCAGGGCAACCATTCGCGACGCCCGGTGGGGTGCAGGGCAACCATTCGCGACGCTCGGTGGGGACGTCGCGGCTTGACCCATGCGTCAAGATAGAGCCATGCGTGCCCTCATCAAGCCCGGCGCCGGGCCCGGCCTGGAGCTGACCGACGTCCCCGAGCCCACGCCTGGCCCTGGCGAGGTCAAGATCCGGGTGCTGCGCGCCGGACTCTGCGGCACCGACCTGCACATCGAGGCCTGGGACGACTGGGCCGCCTCCATGCTCGGGCCGCCGCTCGTGGTCGGGCACGAGTTCTACGGCGAGATCGTCGAGCTCGGCGAGGGGGTGCCGACTGACGACCGCTACGGCCAGCAGGTCGGCCAGCGCTGCTCGGTCGAGGGGCACGTGGTCTGCGGCACCTGCCGCAACTGCCGCGCCGGGCGGCGCCACATGTGCGTGCGCACCTCGAACCTCGGCGTCAACCGCGACGGGTGCTTCGCCGACTACGTCGTGGTGCCGCATACCAACGTCTGGATCCAGCCCGAGATCGTCGACCCGGACCTCGGCGCCGTCTTCGACCCGCTCGGCAACGCCGTGCACACGGCACTGTCCTTCCCCCTCGAGGGCGAGGACGTGCTCATCACCGGTGCCGGTCCGATCGGCGTGATGGCCGCGGCCATCGCCCGGCACGCCGGCGCACGGTACGTCGTCGTCACCGACGTCTCCGACTCCCGCCTCGACCTGGCCCGCGCGGCGGGTGCCGACCTCGGCGTCAACGTCGCCCACGAGCGCATCGCCTCCGCCCAGGAGCGCCTCGGCATGACCGAGGGCTTCGACGTGGTCATGGAGATGTCCGGCAACCCGGCGGCCATGGCCGAGCTCATCGACAACTGCACCCACGGGGCCCGCGTCGCGATGCTCGGCCTGCCCGCCGAGCCCTTCGCGATCAACTGGGGCAAGGTCATCTCGCACATGATCACGCTCAAGGGGATCTACGGCCGCGAGATGTATGAGACGTGGTACAAGATGACCGCCATGCTCCAGACATCCGAACTGCTGCGCGACCGGATCAGGTCTGTCGTCACCGACCGCTACCCTGCGGAGCAGTGGGAGGACGCCTTCGCCGCGGCGCGCTCGGGCGAGGGTGGCAAGGTCATCATGGACTGGAGCTGAAGGAGAGCCGATGTATACAGACGTGAAGGACCAGCTCGCCGCCGAGCTGGCGCAGATCGAGGCCGACGGGCTGACCAAGACCGAGCGCCAGATCACGACGCCGCAGTCGGCGCACCTCGGCACGACCCAGGGCCAGGCGCTCAACTTCTGCGCCAACAACTACCTCGGCCTCGCCGACCACCCCGACGTCGTCGCGGCGGCCCGGCAGGCGCTCGACGAGTGGGGCTTCGGTATGGCGTCGGTCCGGTTCATCTGCGGCACCCAGACCCAGCACCGTGACCTCGAGCGCGCGATCGCCGACTTCACCGGCATGGCGGACTCGATCCTCTTCCCCTCCTGCTTCGACGCCAACGGCGGGATCTTCGAGGTGATCTGCGGGCCGGACGACGCGATCATCTCCGACCAGCTCAACCACGCCTCGATCATCGACGGCGTCCGGTTGTCCAAGGCCCAGCGCTACCGCTACGCCAACCGCGACATGGACGACCTGCGGACCCAGCTGCAGGCCGCCCGCGACGCCGGGGCACGGCGGGTCCTCGTCGTCACCGACGGCGCCTTCTCGATGGATGGCTACCTCGCCCCGCTGGAGCAGATCTGCGACCTGGCCGAGGAGTTCGGCGCGATGGTCATGGTCGACGACAGCCACGCGACCGGCTTCGTCGGGGAGGGCGGGCGCGGCTCGCACGAGGCGTGCGGGGTCATCGACCGGGTCGACATCGTGACCGGCACCCTCGGCAAGGCCCTCGGCGGCGGCAGCGGGGGCTTCGTCGCCGGCCCGCAGGAGGTCGTCGACCTGCTCAAGCAGCGGGCCCGCCCCTACCTCTTCTCCAACGCGGTGGCGCCCTCCGTGGTCGCCGGGTCGCTCAAGGCGCTCGAGATCGCGCGCGACAGCGACGAGCCGCGGGCCCAGCTGCGCCGCAACGCCGAGCTCTTCCGGTCGCTCATGACCGAGGCGGGCTTCGAGCTGCTGCCGGGCGAGCACGCCATCGTGCCGGTGATGTTCCCCGGCGACGACGGCGCCCGGAAGGCCAGCCAGGTCGCCGACGCGATGCTGGAGCGCGGGGTCTACGTCATCGCCTTCTCCTACCCCGTGGTGCCGAAGGGCCAGGCCCGGATCCGGGTGCAGCTGTCGGCCTCGCACTCCGAGGAGGACGTGCGCGCGTGCGTGGCGGCCTTCGTCGCCGCCCGTGACGAGGTCGGCTGAGATGAGCGGCGCCGACGGCGGCCGAACCCCTGTCCGGGCCGTGCGTGACGAGCAGGAGGCCCTGGCCGCACTGCGCCGTGCGACCGGGCCGCTGTGGCGGACGCTGCTGCCGATGTGGCTCATCCTGTTTCCGCTCATGACGGTCATGGGCGTGTGGTTCATCGGTGATGGCTGGCGCTCCTCCGCGATCTACGGCGTCCTCTTCGCCAGCTTCTTCGTGCCCATGTGGGGGTGGGGTGAGGGCCGTCGGCGCAGGAAGTGCGAGCCCGGTGCCGACGCCACCTCGCTGGAGCGCGGCGTGATCACCGGCACGGACCAGGGGTGGATCACGGTTCGGGGCGAGCGGCATACCGTGACCTGGCGCCCCGACTCCGCCGTGGGCCTGCGGCCCGGCGACGAGATCTGGGCGGCGCCGAGCATCACCCCGGGCGAACGCATCGTGCTGGTGCGCGGCCGGACCTCACGGGGCGTGCTGCAGGACGTCATCGGGCCCCGCAGGCCGGCGGAATTGGCGGAGGAAGCGGAGCGGGCGTGAGCAGCGCGCCGGTCACCGACGAGGAGGCACGGGCGCTGCTCCTCGCGGCAGCCTGGCGGTCGCGACTGCTCGTCGTGACGACCGTGCTCGTCGTCTTCGTGGCCTACGTGCTCGTGCAGCGGGCGCTCTTCGAGCGGGGCCTGGGCCCTGCTGTCGTCAACGCCGCGGGCCTGCTGGTGCTCATGGGCCTGGTGCAGTATTTCGTCTTCACGCCCCGCTGGGTGCGCCGGCCCGGAGCACCGACCGAGGCCGCGCGGGTGACGAGGGTCGGCACCACCGGGCAGGGTGGGCAGACGCTGGTCCTGTCGGCCGGCGGGTCGAGCGTGCGCGCCGACCTGCCGCGCGGTGTCACCGGCTTCTCACGAGGCGACACCGTGCGCGTCTCCCCCGGCCTCGACACCGGCCGCGCCATCGCGCTCGTCACCCCGACGCACGTCACCAGCGGCCGCCGCGTGCTCACCCTGGAGACGAGCGCCCCCTGACCGCGAGCCCGGCTCGCCCGACCGACCACCCCTTCCGGGGAGGCAGGCTTGACGCATACCCCTATGGGGTATATGTTCACGATATGGAGGACCTGCAGCGGGCACCGCATCAGCACACTCACGACGACTCTCCCGCGGCAGTCCACGGCGGGCACCGACCCAACCCCACGACCACGGACCACGGCTCCGCCGATCACGGCGACGGACATGGTGGTCACGACGAGGGACATGGTGGCCACGGCGATCACGTCGCGCAGTTCCGCCGGCTCTTCTGGATCATGCTGGCGCTCGCGATCCCGACCGTGGTCGCGAGCGGCACCTTCGCGCACCTGCTCGGCTACCCGCTTCCGGACATGCCAGGGTTGACCTGGGTGTCGCCGGTCCTCGGCACGGTGATGTATGCCTGGGGCGGCCGCCCCTTCCTCACCGGCGCTGTCTCGGAGCTGCGGTCCCGACAGCCAGGGATGATGCTGCTCATCGGGATGGCGATCACCGTCGCCTTCCTCGCCTCCTGGGGCGCGACCCTCGGGGTCCTCGACGCCAGCCTCGACTTCTGGTGGGAGCTGGCGCTGCTCGTCGTGATCATGCTGCTGGGTCACTGGATCGAGATGCGCTCGCTGGCCGCGACCAGCTCGGCGCTGGACAGCCTGGCCGCGCTGCTGCCGGACGAGGCCGAGCGGGTGGAGGGTGAGGCGACCGTCACGGTCAGCCCCGCCGACCTCCGGGTCGGCGACGTCGTGCTCGTGCGTCCCGGATCATCGGTGCCTGCGGACGGCCGGATCGTCGACGGTTCGGCCAGCATGGACGAGTCGATGGTCACCGGTGAGTCGACGCCGGTGCGCCGTGAGCGCGGCGAGGAGGTCGTGGCGGCCACGGTCGCGACCGACTCCGGCCTGCGGGTCGAGGTGACCGCGACCGGGGACGAGACCACTCTCGCCGGCATCCAGCGGCTGGTCGCGGACGCGCAGGCCTCCTCCACGCGCACGCAGCGGCTGGCCGACCGCGCGGCCGGGTGGCTGTTCTGGTTCGCCCTGGTCGCCGCGATCATCACCGCGGTCGCCTGGTCGGTGCTCGGGATGCCCGACGCGGCCGTGGTCCGGGCGATCACCGTCCTCGTCATCGCCTGCCCGCACGCGCTGGGCCTGGCCATCCCGCTGGTGGTCTCGATCGCGACCGAGCGCGCCGCCAAGAACGGCATCCTCGTCACCGACCGGCTGGCGCTCGAGGCGATGCGCGACATCGACGTCGTGCTCTTCGACAAGACCGGCACCCTCACCGAGGGTGAGCCGGCGGTCACCGCCGTGGAGCCAGCAGGTGGCCGCTCCGAGCACGACGTGCTCCGCCTCGCCGCCGCGGCCGAGGGTGACAGCGAGCACCCCCTGGCTCGCGCCATCGTGCGGGCCGCCCGCGAGCGCGACCTCCAGATCCCGGGAGCCGCAGACTTCTCCTCCTCCCCCGCGGTCGGCGTGCGCGCCACGGTCGAGGGGGTCGAGGTCCACGTCGGCGGCCCCTACCTGCTCGACCAGGAGGGCCTCGCCGAGCTCCGGGTGGCGCAGGAGTGGCGCGCCGACGGCGCGATCATCCTCCACGTGGTCGCCGCCGGGGAGGTGATCGGCGCGCTCCGCCTGGCCGACGGCATACGCCCAGACTCACGCGAGGCGATCGACGCCCTGCACGCCGACGGCGTCGAGGTGGTCATGATCACCGGGGACGCCCAGGCGGTCGCCGACGCCGTGGGCGCCGAACTCGGGATCGACCGGGTCTTCGCCGGCGTCCGACCGGAGGACAAGTCGGCCCGGGTGGCCGAGCTGCAGGCCGAGGGACGGTCCGTGGCGATGGTCGGCGACGGGGTCAACGACGCCCCGGCGCTGGCTCAGGCCGATGTCGGCCTGGCCATCGGCGCGGGCACGGACGTCGCGATCGGATCGGCGGGCGTGGTGCTCGCCAGCTCTGACCCGCGCTCGGTCCTGTCGGTCATCGAGCTGTCGCGGGCGAGCTACCGCACGATGCAGCAGAACCTCTGGTGGGCCGCGGGATACAACCTCGTGTCGGTGCCTCTCGCAGCCGGTGTGCTCGCGCCGGTCGGGTTCGTGCTGCCGATGAGTGTCGGCGCGATCCTCATGTCGGCCTCGACCATCGTCGTCGCGCTCAACGCCCAGCTGCTGAGACGCCTGGACCTGTCACCGGAGTCCATGGCCCGCTGACGTGAGGCTCCCGGAGCGAGCAGGCCAGGCTCTCGCAGCGAGCAGACGAGGCGGCCGGAGCGAGCAGACGAGGCGGCCGGTCAGGGGGTGCACTGGCCGGTCGACCAGGTGATGAGCCAGGCGCGTTCGTAGCCGGGCCCGTAGTCCATCCGCAGCTCGACCGTGATGCCGTCCTGGCGCACCGCCGTCCCGAGCGATCCGGTGGTCTCCTCCGCCCCGGCAGCGCCGCCCGGACTTCCTCCAGCGTCATGCCGTAGCGCAGCCCGGCCGGTGCGACGAGCCCGCGGTCGCCCGACAGCGTCACCGGGTGCACGACGAGCTCGCCGTCGATGACCGGGCCCATGACGGCTCGTCTCGAGGGGTCTACGCCCAGGGGACGCCGCGCGGAGGGAGCGGGAAGGTCACGACCGGGTCACGATCGCGCGCCCGGCGCAGCCGAGGCGCGGGGCAGGTCAGCCGCGGTAGAAGATGCGGCGCGCGCCGCCGAGGGCGATCGCCGCGGCGGCGACACCGCCGAGGGTCATCGCGAGCAGGTCATACCTGGGGTTGCCGTCGGCGTCCGTGGCGACCTCGTCGACCTTGCCCTTGAGCGAGGCGAGCGCCTTGGCCTTGAGCGTGTCCGGGCTCACGCGGTAGGTCAGCTCGTCGACGCTGCGCGCCAGACGGCTCCGGGTCGCCGCAAGGTCGGCCTCGATCTCCTTGACGGAGCGGGCAGGCTGCTTGTTCGCCATGGGTAGAGGTTCCCTCGGTTCGTGGGTCGGTGCACTTTCCTCCGACGACGATAACGCACGCCAACCCCTCCGGGCCGCGCAGAACGGCAGGTCAGCGTCACAACCAGCCGGAGCGGCGGAAAGCCCGGTGGAGCAGCAGCACGGCGACCACCATGACGGCCACCGCGAGCGGGTATCCCAGGAGCCAGTGCAGCTCCGGCATGTGGTCGAAGTTCATGCCGTAGATGCCCGCGACGAGCGTCGGCACCGCGATCATCGCGGCCCAGGCGGAGATGCGCCGCATGTCGGAGTTCTGCTGCACCCCGACCTGCGACAGGTGGGCGGACAGGATGTCGGTGAGCAGCTTGTCGTAGCTCTCGACGTCCTGCAGCACCCGGTGCAGGTGGTCCGCCACGTCACGGAAGTGCAGGCGCAGCTCCTTGCTCCGCACCAGCCCACCCTTGTCAGTGAGCGCCGCGAGCACCGGCTTGAGCGGCACCGCGGCGCGCCGGAACTCCAGCACCTCGCGCTTGAGCCGGTAGATCGTCGAGGAATGCGTGTGATTCCCGCCGCCGAAGACGTCCCGCTCGATGTCGGTGAGGTCGACGGCGACCTCCTGGTCGATCTCGGTGTAGGTGTCGACGACCGTGTCGAGCACCCCGTGGAGCACGCTGAGCGGCCCGTGCGCGAGCAGCTCCTGCTCGTCCTGCTCCATCCGCTCGCGGACCCCGCGCAGCGGGGCCACCTCTCCGTAGCGCAACGTCACGGCGATGTGCGGCGCCAGGATGACGCTCACCTCACCGGTCTCGATGTCCGAGGTGCTCGGGTCGTAGCCGAGGGTCTTGACGACGATGAAGAGGCTGCCGTCGTAGGCCTCGAGCTTGGCCCCCTCGTCGCCGCTCAGCGCGTCCTCGACCGCGAGCGGGTGCAGCTCGAGCGCCTCCCGGACGAAGGCGAACTCCTCGTCGGTCGGGTCCTTGAGCCCGATCCAGAGGAAGTCGTCGTCCGGCGCACCGGCGGCGCGCAGCTCGGCGAGGGCGCGGGCCAGGTCGTGGGACTCACACGGCTGGCGCCGGCCGGCGCGGTAGACGGCCTGGTCGATGATCACGGGTCATCCTGTCGTGGCTGGGGGCGCTGCGGTCTGAGACGATCATCCAGCACCGCACCCGTCGATGAAAGGACCTCCATGTCGCGCCTCGAGCCTGGTCAGAGCGCCCCCGCCTGGACGCTGCCCACCGCGGACGGTGGTGAGCTCAGCCTCTCGGACCTGGCCGGCCGCAGGGTGGTCCTCTACGTCTACCCCGCCGCCATGACCCCCGGCTGCACCACGCAGGCGTGCGACTTCCGCGACAACGAGGCGATCTTCCAGCGAGAGGGGTATGCCGTCGTCGGCGTCTCCCCGGACCCGGTCGCCAAGCTCGCCACCTTCGCGGAGAAGGAGGGCCTGGGCTTCCCGCTCGTCTCGGACGAGAACAAGGTGATGCTCACCGCCTACGGCGCCTACGGCGAGAAGAAGAACTACGGCAAGACGGTGATCGGGGTCATCCGGTCCACCTTCGTCATCGACGCCGACGGCGTGATCGAGGTGGCGAAGTACAACGTCCGCGCCAAGGGGCACGTCGCCTCCCTGGCCAAGCAGCTCGGCGTGGAGCTCCCCGCAACCGGCTGACGGCATACCTGGGCGTGCGGCTGTGCACCTGCCTGTGCCACAGGGGTGCGCGGACGAACGCCTGTGGCACAGGCACCGGCACAGGAGTGTGCGCTCGGCGGGACTCGAACCCGCACACCCAAGGGCACAGGAACCTAAATCCTGCGTGTCTACCAGTTCCACCACGAGCGCGCGGACCTCAGCCTAACGAGCGGTCCGGGCGGGTCACGGTGCCGGGACCCTCGGGCGGACCACGCGGTGAGAGGTATGCCGTCGGCGGGCGACGGCATACCCCTCACCTCACGGATCCGCTCAGCGGCTGAATTTTGGGGTCGCGAAGGTGCATGTCGAAGAGTCTCAAAAGGTCACGGGATGAAGTGCTTCGAGCGACTCGCAACCTCCCGGCCCCACGCCGCACCATGTGTCTCATTGTCGAGACTTTCACCAGAATTGCCTGTTGCGCCGCCTTCCGCGGCGGTAAGTTCTCGCCATGAGAACCTTCACCGGGCGGACCGTGGTCGCCCTGACAACTCTCACGGTGGCCCTCCCGCTCACGGTGGCCGTACCAGTTGCGGCTGCTCCCGAGGAGGTCGTCTACGACGCCCTCGGCGACTCCTTCGCCGCCGGCTTCTCGACCTCGGTCGAGATGGGCCCCTGCGGCCAGACCGAGCTCGCGCACCCGCTGCTGCTCGACGGACGCAAACGCATCGCGCTGGACGACTTCGCCGCCTGCTCGGGCGACACGACGGCCGACCTGCTGGCCTACCAGCTGCCTGCGCTGGATGCCGAGACCGACCTGGTGACCATCTCCATCGGGGGCAACGACATCGGCTTCGCCCAGACCATCGGCGCCTGCCTGTTCGGCTCCGACGAGCAGTGCGCCGGCGCGATCGCGGTGTCCGGCGGCCTCATCCAGACCCTGCTGCCCGGCGCGCTGGACCAGACCTTCGCCGCCGTCGCCGACGCGGCGCCCGACGCGCACGTGGTGGTCACCGGCTACCCCAACCTCTTCACGCCCGACTTCGGCGCCCTCGGCAACGTCTCGGTCGCCGAGCAGGAAGCCATCAATGCCGGTGGTGTGGAGCTCAACGCCACCATCGAGGCGGCCGCGGAGCGCGCCGGCTTCCAGTACGTCGACCTCACCAGTCGCTTCGACCGGCACGGCGCCAACGCGCCGAATCCCTGGATCAGCGCCGCGGACTTCCACCCGACGGCGGTGGGCCAGCGCAAATATGCCGCCGCGCTCACCGCGGGGATCCGGTCGGCCGACCTGCGCTGAGTCGGGTCCGCGACGATCAGGTCGCGGCGACCTGCAACCCGACCTCCGGGACACCAGGTGTCAACACCTGCCAGCCGCGGCCCCACCCCTTGGCCTCCTGGACGACCGTCTCGACCAGCTCGGTCGTGGTGAGACACAGCGCTGTCGGCCCCGCGCCCGAGACCACCGCGGCATGGCCGAGGGCCCGGAGGGTGTCGACCGCGCCCATCGTCACGGGATAGACCTCACGGCGCTGCTCCTGGTGCAGCCAGTCGCTCGTCGCGTCCAGCAGGAGCGCCGGCTCGCTCGTGAGCGCGTGGACCAGCAGCGCCGACCGACCGGCCTGCCGCACCGCGTCGGCGCGAGGCACCTGCGGGGTGAGCACCGCCCGCGCCGTCGCGGTGTCCAGCCGCTGGGCCGCCGGCACGAGGACGACCGGCACCACCTCGGGGTGCAGCTGCGGGCGCGCGGTGCGCACCACGTGGGCGCTGGGCATCCAGGAGACGGTGAGACCGCCGTAGACCGAGGCCGAGGAGTTGTCGGGATGGCCCTCCGCGACGCCCGCGTGGGTGTTGACCATGCCCAGGTCGGCCTCGGTCAGCTCGCCGCCGCGGGCGAGCGCGAAGCCCAGCCCGAGCCCGCCGACGATCGCGGTGGCCGAGCTGCCCATCCCGGCCGACATGGCGATGGTGTTGCCGCAGGTGAGACGCAGCCCGTAGCCGTCCAACCACCCCACCCCGCAGGCCTGCAGCGCCTCGCGGAGTCGCCGCGCCACGAGATGGGTCTCGTCGGTCGGGAGCTCCCCGGCACCCTCCCCCTCGAGCACCACCTCGAGGTGACCGGGGGTGTCGACGACCTCGACGGCATACCGGTCCCAGATCCCGAGCGCGAGGCCCACGCTGTCGAAGCCCGAGCCGAGATTGGCGGTGCTGGCGGGGACGCGGACCGCGACCCGGTCGCCGGTGACGAGGTCGGCCATCACTCCAGCCCGAGGGCGCCGGCGACGCTCATGACGTCGACCGTGACGCGCACCGGGTCGATGTCGCTGCCGTCGGCCCCCTTGAGCGCCCACTGCGGGTCCTTGAGACCGTGGCCGGTGACGGTGCACACGATGCTCGCGCCGGACGGGACCTGCCCGGCGGCGTGGCGCTTGAGCAGACCGGCGACCGAGGCGGCCGAGGCGGGCTCGACGAAGATGCCCTCGCGCGAGGAGAGCAGCCGGTGCGCGGCGAGGATCTCCTCGTCGGTGACCGCCTCGATGACGCCACCCGACTCGTCGCGGGCGGCCTCGGCCTGGGCCCAGGAGGCGGGGTTGCCGATCCGGATGGCGGTGGCGATCGTCTCGGGGTCGTCGACCGGGTGGCCCTGGACGATGGGCGCGGCGCCGGCGGCCTGGAAGCCCCACATGGCGGGCCGGTGGGTAGCCGGCGCGGTGCCATCGGCGCCCGGGGCGGCGGGGTCGGCGTACTCGGTGTAGCCCTTCCAGTAGGCCGTGATGTTGCCGGCGTTGCCGACCGGAAGACAGTGGATGTCCGGCGCGTCGCCGAGGGCGTCGACGACCTCGAAGGCCGCGGTCTTCTGCCCCTCGATGCGAGCCGGGTTGACCGAGTTGACCAGCTCGACGGGATAGACCTCGGCCAGCTTGCGGGCCACCGTGAGACAGTCGTCGAAGTTGCCCTGGACCTGGATGAGCGTCGCTCCCCCGGCGACCGCCTGGCTGAGCTTGCCCATCGCGATCTTGCCGTCCGGGACGAGGACGCCGCACGTCATACCCGCTTTGGTCGCGTAGGCCGCGGCACTGGCGCTGGTGTTGCCGGTCGAGGCGCAGATGACCGCCTTGGCCCCCTGGCGGGCGGCGTCGCTCATGGCCCCCGTCATGCCGCGGTCCTTGAATGAGCCCGTGGGGTTGAGGCCTTCGTACTTCACGTGCACCTGCGCCCCGACCAGTTCGGAGAGGTGCTCGGCCAAGATGAGCGGCGTCCCGCCCTCGCGCAGCGTGATCACGTGCTCGGTGATCGAGGCGGGGAGACGGTCGGCATACTCGGCGATCACGCCGCGCCACTGGTGCGCCATGGGGTCCTTCTTGTCGGTGTTGACCACGGGTCAGGCACAAGGGTATGGGGTCGCGCGCCCCTCCCCGTACCTCGCCCGGGAGTGACCGCACCTCACACCGGGAGTGACCACGGGATAGCACGACCGTCATCGCCATAGATGCCGATGACGGTCGTGCTATCCCGTGGTCACTTCGAGTGCCTTGTGTCGGGGCCCGGGGCTCAGCAGGGCCGACGGCAGCTCAGCCGAGCAGGACCTCCAGGTCGTGGGCGAGGGCCCGGAAGGCCTCCCCGCGGTGGGAGATCGCGTGCTTCTCCTGCGCGCTGTGCTCGGCCAGGGTCCGTCCGTCGGGGCGGACGAGCAACGGGTCGTAGCCGAAGCCGTTGCTGCCCCGTGGCTCACGACCGACGACTCCCCGGCAGCGACCCTCGCGGACGGCGGAGGTAGCGGCGGCCTCCTCCCCCTCGATCGGCACGAGCAGCGCTGCGGCACAGACGAACTCGGCACCCCGATGGGCATCCGGCACGTCCGCGAGCTGGGCCAGCAGCAGGGTGTTGTTGGCCTCGTCGGTGTTCGTGCCGGTGGCCTGCGCCATCGGGCCGGACCACCGCGCCGAGAAGATGCCGGGAGCGCCGCCGAGCACGTCCACCGCGAGCCCGGAGTCGTCGGCGAGCGCCGGCAGCCCCGTGGCGCGCACCGCCGCGCCCGCCTTGAGCAGCGCGTTCTCCGCGAAGGTGACGCCGGACTCGACGACCTCCTCGAGGTCGGGGAAGGCGTCCAGGCCGACCAGCTCGAGGCCGCAGCGCTCCAGCACGTCGGCCAGGATCTCGCGCAGCTCGCTCACCTTGCCCTGGTTACGGGTGGCGAGGACGACCTGCCGCGGGCGGTCCGCGGCGGGTGCCGGCTCCGTCACCACGTCGGAGGGCCCTGGTCGACGTCGGCGCCGGCCGCGTGCGAGTCGGAGCCCCCCATGTCGTCGCCACCGAAGGCCGCCGCCTGGCGGGCGGTCAGCTCGTTGCACCCCTCCGCAGCCAGGTCGAGCAGGGCATCGAGCAGCTCCCGGTCGAAGGGCACGCCCTCGGCGGTGCCCTGCACCTCGACGAAGCGGCCGTCGCCGGTCATGACGACATTCATGTCGGTCTCAGCGGTGGAGTCCTCCGGGTAATCCAGGTCGAGCACGGGCTCACCCTCGACGACGCCCACGCTGACGGCGCAGACGGAGCCGGTGATCGGCTCGGCCTTCTTGGCGATCAGTCCCTTGTCCCGAGCGGACTCCACGGCGTCGACGAGGGCGACGTAGGCCCCGGTGATCGCGGCCGTCCGGGTGCCGCCGTCGGCCTGGAGCACGTCGCAGTCGAGCTGGATGGTGTTCTCCCCCAAGGCATCCAGGTCGACGACCGCCCGCAGCGAGCGGCCGATGAGCCGGCTGATCTCGTGGGTGCGCCCGCCGATGCGGCCCTTGACCGACTCGCGGTCGGAGCGGGTGTGCGTGGAACGCGGCAGCATGGCGTACTCCGCCGTGGTCCAGCCCTTGCCGCTGCCCTTGCGCCAGCGCGGGACCCCGGAGCTGAACGAGGCCGCACACAGCACCCGGGTCTTCCCGAACTCCACGAGCACGCTGCCCTCGGCGTGGTCGAGCCAGTTGCGGGTGATGCGGATCTCGCGGAGCTGGTCGGCGCTGCGGCCGTCGTGGCGTGAGGTCATGGCAGCCAGCGTAGGCGCTCGGTCCCCCACTCCCCACCGAGCGTCGCGCATGGTTGCCCACACCCCCACCGGGCGTCGCGAATGGTTGCCCACACCCCCACCGGGCGTCGCGAAGGGTTGCCTCAGCCGCTCCGCTCGTCGCGCCAGGCGAGCCACGCGTCGAGCTGGTCGAGCGGATAGCCCGGACCGCTCGTGGTGACCGTGAAGAGCCGGGCTCCCTCGGCATACAGCTCCTGGGCCGCCTGCCCCGGCCCCGGTCCGTCGAGCGATCCGCCCCCCACCGACACCTCGATCTCGCTGAGGTCGCGACCGACGTCGCTGCAGTGCCGATCGAGGACGCCCAGCTTGTGCCGCAGCGTCGGCGCGTCGCTGAACGAGTGCCAGATCGTCGCGTGCTCGGCGACGATCCGCAGCGTCTTCTTCTCCCCTCCGCCGCCGATCATCACGGGGATGTCCCGCACCGGCGCCGGGTTGAGTTTGGCCCACCGCTCCCGTATCCGCGGCATCGCCGCAGCGAGGTCGTCGAGGCGGGAGCCCGCGGTGCCGAAGTCGTAGCCGTACTCGTCGTAGTCGCGCTCGAACCACCCCGAGCCGATCCCGAGGAAGAGCCGCCCCTCGCTGATGTGGTCGACGGTCCGCGCCATGTCGGCGAGCAGGTCGGGGTTCCGGTAGGAGTTGCAGGTCACGAGCGCGCCGATCTCCACCCGCGAGGTCTGCTCGGCCCAGGCACCCAGCGTGGTCCAGCACTCGAAGTGGAGACCATCCGGCTCGCCCGTGAGCGGGAAGAAGTGGTCCCAGGTGGTCACCAGGTCGACCCCCGCCTCCTCCACGCGGCGCAGGGTGTCACGGATCTGGGGGTATGCCGCGTGCTGCGGCTGGATCTGCACGCCGAGTCGGACGGGACGGTCGGTCTGGGTCGGGTCGATCGCCATGCGGTCCACTCTGGCACGGCATACCGTGGAGGGCATGGCCACCGAGAAGAAGGACGAACCAGGTCCGAGCGTCAAGGACGCCGAGGTCTACGAAGCGCTGCGCGAGGACGGCGCGAGCAAGGAGAAGGCCGCGCGGATCGCCAACGCCGCCGCCAACACCTCCCGCTCGGAGGTCGGCGAGCGGGGAGGGGAGGCGAGCGACTACGAAGAGCGCACCGTCGACGAGCTCCGGGAGCGTGCCGCCGAGATCGGCATCGAGGGCCGTTCCTCGATGACCAAGGACGAGCTGATCAGCGCGCTGCGCCAGCACTGACGCTGCTGGAGTGGGCACACCAGGCTCTCGGAGTGACCACACCAGGCTCTCGGTCAGGGCAGACGAGGCTCTCGGTCGAGCTCGACGGTGAACCACGGCAGCAGAGCCTGGGTCACCGGGCCGATCGCCACGGCATACAGGACGGTGCCGACGCCGACCACACCGCCGAGCAGCCAACCCAGGGCGATGACGGTCACCTCGATCCCGGTGCGGACGAGGCGCAGCGACCAGCCGGTGCGCCGCGCGAGTCCGGTCATGAGTCCGTCGCGGGGGCCGGGGCCGAGCTGGGCGCCGATGTACATCGCGCTGGCCACGCCGTTGAGCAGCACGCCGAGGGCCATCAGCGTGATCCGCGCGCCCCATCCCTCGCCCGGCGCGAGCATCCAGAGGGTGACGTCGGCGGCGACCCCGACGAGCAGCGCGTTGGCGACCGTGCCGAGGCCCGGCGGCTGGCGCAGCGGGATCCACAGCAGGAGCACGACGACCGAGACCGCGATGATGATGGTGCCCAGGCTGAGGGGGATGTGCCGGGCGATGCCCTGGTGGAGCACGTCCCACGGCATGTTGCCCAGCACGCCGCGCACCATGAGCGCGATCGAGGCGCCATAGAGCCACAGCCCGACCGCGAGCTGCACGAGTCGGCGGGGCAGGCGGCCGGCCCGGAGCTGCTCGACCGGCCCGAGCGGGGCCAGTTGGCGGCGCGGGTCGTGGGCCCGGTTGCGGGCGCTGCTCACGGCCCGTCGCGACGTCTCTCCCATCAGGGTCATCATGCTCATGCCCTCCACCATGCGGCGCAAGTGGCCCCTTCCTCCATAGCCACTTGCGGTCCAGTGGCCACCAAGTGGCTATGGACGACCAGGCCAATCACGGCCACAGTGGTCGTATGCCTCGCTCCGTCACCGCCGCCCGCGTTGCCGAGCTCGTCGCCCCGTCGCTGGATTCCACACTGCCCGGCCCGTCCTACGCCCGCCTCGGCGACGCGCTGCGCCAGGCGATCGTCGACGGCCGGATCCCCGAGGGCACCCGCCTGCCCAGCGAGCGCGACCTCACCGGCCCCGTGGGGCTGAGCCGCACCACGGTGACCCGGGCCTACGCCGAGCTGCGCGCCCAGGGGTATGTCGTCACCCGCCGCGGCTCGGGCAGCATCGTCCGCGTGCCCGAGGTCCCCGGTGGCCGGGTCGACCACCTGCTCACCCCGACCGCGCTGCACGACGGCGCACTCGACCTCACCTGCACGGCCTCGGCGGCGCCGGCCGGCACCTCGGAGGCCTACGAACTGGCCCTCGCCGACCTCGGCGCCTACCTGCCGGGCACCGGCTACTACCCCGGCGGCCTGCCGGTGCTGCGCGAGCGCCTGGCCCAGCGCTACACCGATCGGGGCCTGGCCACCGCGCCCGAGCAGATCATCATCGTGCCGGGCGCACTCACCGGGGTCGCCATCGCCGGGCGGGCGCTCGTCAACCGCCGCGACCGGGTGGTCGTCGAGCTGCCCACGTATCCCAACGCCATCGCGACCCTGGAGGGTGCCGGGGCCCGCCTGGTGGCCCACCCCATCGACCACGAACGTCAGGACTGGCAGCCGGCGGCGCTGGCCGCGACCCTGCGGCAGAGTGGCGCGCGAGCGGCATACCTCATCCCGGACTTCCACAACCCCACCGCAGCGCTGATGTCCGGGTCCCAGCGCGCGGAGGTCGGGCGGGTGCTCCGCACGGCGGGAGTCGTGCCGATCATCGACGAGTCGCTGGTCGACCTGCCGTTGGACGGCACCGTCGTGCCCGAGCCACTGGCGCGGCACGTGCCGGACTCGATCACCGTCGGCAGCACGAGCAAGTCGCTCTGGGGCGGGTTGCGGGTCGGCTGGATGCGCGTGCCGCGCGCCCGGCTGGAGGCGATGGCGGCCAGCCGGCTGCGGCTGGACCTGGGCGTCTCGGTGCTG
Organism: Serinicoccus sp. JS2-9; assembly: GCF_059025165.1. NCBI lineage: Bacteria > Bacillati > Actinomycetota > Actinomycetes > Micrococcales > Ornithinimicrobiaceae > Serinicoccus > Serinicoccus sp. JS2-9. The sequence continues at coordinate 1,736,922 of NZ_CM180091.1, read as the reverse complement.
GAGCAGCTCGCGGTCACGCACCTGCTCGACCGCGCCGACGACATCCTGACCGAGCAGCGTCGGCGCCTCCGTGAGGGCCGGGACCTGCTCCTCGCGGGCCTGCGCGAGCACCTGCCTGGGTGGCGGGTGCAGGTCCCCCGCGGAGGGATGGCCCTCTGGTGCGCGCTGCCCACCGGCAGCGGGTCGACGGCGCTGGCCACGGCCGCCCGCCGCTACGACCTCGCGCTCGCCGCCGGTCCGAACTTCGCCTCCGGGGGTGGGTTGGACGGCTGGGTGCGGCTGCCCTACGTGCTGCCCGCGCCGCAGCTCGCCCAGGTGGCCCCGCGCCTGGCCGCGGCCTGGGCCGATGTCGAGGCCGGCCGGGTCTCGCCGCAACGCTGGGGCGGCCAGCAGATCATCGCCTGACCTCCCCGCTCACCGACCGAGAGCCTCGCCTGCCCACTCCAAGAGCCTCGTCTGCCCCAGTCCACGCACCGGACGCACGTTCCGCACGCACCGAGCGCGCGTTCTGCACGCACCGAGCGCGCATTCTGCACGCACCGAGCGCGCATTCTGCACGCAGGTTCTGCGTGGACTGGGACAGAGCCCCGCTGAGTGGTGGGCTTTGAGGTGATGCTCGTTGCCTACCGGTCGCCTTCTTCGAGGGCGACGGTTCCAGTATTGCTGGTCTTGTAGATCTTGGCCATCGATGCTTCGGAGAGGTAGCGGCGTTCGTCGACCTGCCACTCGTCGTGGGTGTCGATCAGGACGGCTCCGATGAGGCGGATGATGGCGGCTTCGTTGGGGAAGATGCCCACGACGCGGGAGCGGCGCTTGATCTCCTTGTTCAAGCGCTCGAGGGGGTTGGTGGACCAGATCTTGCGCCAGTGCTCACGCGGGAACGCGGCGAACGCGAGGACCTCGGACTTCGCGTCGTCCATCAGCGGCCCGATCTTGGGGTACCGGGCCGCGAGGTCGTCGCGGACCTTGTCCCACTGCTTGCCCATCGATCCCAGGTCGGGCTGGGCGAAGATGGTCCGGAACACCGCGGCGACCATCTCGGTCTCGGCCTTGGGCACGTGAGCCAGGACGTTGCGGATGAAATGGACCCGGCACCGCTGGTGGGCCGAGCCCTGGAAGACGCGGGTGAGGGCGGCGACCAGGCCGGCGTGCTGGTCGGAGATCACCAGCTGCACCCCGCCCAGGCCGCGCTTCTTGAGGCCGGTCAGGAACGCCCGCCAGAAGATCTCCTCCTCGCTGTCCCCGACGTCCAGGCCCAGGATCTCCCGGCGGCCGTGCTCGGTGACGCCGGTAGCGATCACGACGGCCTTGGACACCACCATCCCGGCCTCGGTGCGCACGTGCAGGTAGGTCGCGTCCAGGTAGACGTAGGGGAAGCGAGCGTGGTCCAGCCGGCGGGTGCGAAACGCGCCGACGACCTCGTCCAGGCCCGCGCAGATCCGCGACACCTCGGACTTGGAGATCCCGGTCCCGCCCAGGGCGACCACGAGGTCGTCCACCGACCGGGTCGAGACGCCGTGGACGTAGGCCTCCATCACCACCGCGTACAGCGCCTGGTCGATCCGCCGACGCGGTTCCAGGATCGAGGGGAAGAAGCTACCGGTGCGCAGCTTGGGGATCGCGACCGTAACGTCACCGCCCTTGGTCGTGAGCAGCTTGGGCCGGGACCCGTTGCGCTCGGTCGCGCGTGTGTCCGTGCGTTCGTAGCGGCCGGCGCCGATGGTCTCGGTCGCCTCGGTCTCGATCAGCTCCTGCAGGACCATGCGGACGGACTCGCGGACCAGGTCCACGCCGTCACCGGCACGAAGTGCGTCCAACAGGTCGGACACGGCAGACTGGGGAAGGGTCATCGGTGAGATCTCCTCTGGTGAGTACTCGGCGGTACACACCGAGCATCTCGCCGATGACCCCCTCACACCAGGGCACCACACCGGCCACCCAAACCCCACCACTCCACGGGACTCTTACTGGACTGGCCGCGCGTCTGCGTGGACCGACCGCACGCTCTGCAGCGGTACACTGGACGGGCTTGACAAGGGTTCTGCGCGCCGGGTGGCTGGGACGGCGCGCGCGTCCGTGCTCACGGACCGCGCGAGAGGCATACCCTGTGTCACCCCTTCAGTCCTATCGACAGCTCTTCGGCCTGACCGGCCCCCTGTATGTGGTCGTCGCCTTTCTCGGCCGCCTGCCCCTGGCGATGTCCCAGATCGCGGCGCTGCTCGCCGTGTCGGCCGCGACCGGGTCCTACACCGCCGGCGGTGTGACCGCGGGCACTCTCGCCGTCGCCAACGCGGTCGGCTCCCCCGTCGCGGGTGGCCTGAGCGACCGGCTCGGCCAGCGTCCGGTGCTGCTGGTGCAGAGCGTGCTCGGCACCGTCGGGCTGCTCATGCTCGCGGCGCTGACCCTCGCGACGCAGCCCGGTGACGCGTGGTGGCCGCTGCCGGTGACCGCCGCGCTGGCCGGGGTCTTCGTGCCCCAGGTCGGCACGATGGCGCGGGTGCGGTGGCGTCCGATCAGCACCGCGTCCACCCGCGCCGACGCCCGGACGATGGACGCGGCCTTCTCCTACGAGGGCGCGGCTGACGAGGCGTCCTTCGTCCTCGGGCCGGCGCTCGTGGGAGTCATCGTGGCGGTCGCTGCTCCGGTGACCTCGCTGGTGGTGGCCGCGCTGCTGCTCGGCGCGTTCGGCACCTGGTTCGCCCTGCACCCGACGGTCCGGCTCGTCCGCGCAGCCGCGCCGACGGCACCGGGCGAGGTCAGCCGCCTGCTGAGCCCCACCCTGCTCGTGCTCGCCGGCATCCAACTCAGCATCGGCATGGTCTTCGGATCGATCCAGACCGGCACCTCGGTCCTCGCCACGCAGGCCGGCCAGCCCGGTCTGACCGGGCTGCTCCACGGACTGCTCGGAATCGGCAGCGTCGTCGCCGGCCTGGCAGTGGTGGCGCTCCCCGAGTCGATCGGCCACGTCGTCCGGCTCCGGATCTTCGGCGCCGCACTGGTCCTCCTGGGGCTCCCGCTGCTCGCCGTGGACTCCCTCGGCACCCTGGCCCTGGCCCTGCTCGCCCTCGGCGTGGCCATCGCCCCGTCGATGATCACAGCCTTCACCCTCGCCGAGCGCACCACGCCCGCGCGGCGCCTCGGCGCCGCGATGACGACGCTCGCGGCCAGCACCGGCACCGGGTATGCCGTCGGCGCCGGCCTCGCAGGTCGGCTCGCCGACCTCGGCGGGCACACGCCGGCCTTCGCCGTCACGGTGGGCGCGACGGTCCTCATGGCCGCTTTGGCGTGGGGCGGCGCCTCGCTGCTTCGAGCCCGGCCGGAGCAGCCGTGGACCGACGCCGAGACTGCGCCTGAGCCGGCGCTCACCTGAGCCGGGGTCGGAGCAGGGAGTAACCATTCGCGACGCCCGGTCGGGTCTGAGGCAACCATTCGCGACGCCCGGTCGGGTCTGAGGCAACCCTTCGCGACGCCCGGTGGAGCTATGGGCCACGGGATCGCCCCTGGCCTCGCTGGCGACGACGGCGCGGAGGTCAGTCGACCGTGAAGTCGACCGTGTGCCACCCGCTGGCGCCGTTCGGCGCCGGCGCGGCGGGTTGGTCGGTCTGGGTCTCGCCCGTCCCGTCGGTGGCCCGCACGCGGACCTGGTGCTGCCCGGGCTCCACCCCGGCCACCGCCACCTGCCACAGCCGCCACGAGTCGATGCTGGGCTCCTCCAGCAGGGTGGCCTCCTGCCAGGACCCGTCGTCCACCTGGACCTCGACCCGGTCGATCCCCCGGTGCTGCGCCCACGCCACGCCGGCCACGGTGACCGTACCGTCCCCGTCCGGCGTGAGGTCACCACCCTGACGCGGCACGTCGATCCGTGACGCCGTCTTGATGGGGCCACGGGCCGACCAGCCGCGGGGCGTCCAGTAGCCCTCGTCCGCATCGAATCGCGTCACCTTGAGCTCGGTCACCCACTTCGTCGCGGACACGTAGCCGTAGAGCCCCGGCACCACCAGCCGCACCGGGAAACCGTGCTGGCGCGGCAGCGGCTCTCCGTTCATCGCCACGGCCAGCAGCGCGTCGCGGTCGTCGGTGAGCGCCTCGATCGGCGTGCCCGCGGTCCAGCCGTCCTGACTGCGGGAGAGCACCATGTCGGCCTCCGGGCTGACTCCTGCACGGGCGAGCAGCTCGCGCACCGGCCAGCCGAGCCACCGCGCGTTACCGACGAGGTCGCCCCCCACGGTGTTGGACACGCAGGTCAGCGTCACCAGCGCCTCGACGTGCTCCTCGGCCAGCAGGTCGGCATAACTGATCTCGATCTCCTCGTCGACCATCCCCGTGACGCGCAGGGACCAGTCGGCGGCCTCGACGCGCGGCACCCGCAGAGCGGTGTCGATGCGATAGAAGTCGTCGTTCGGCGTGAGGTATGCCGAGTGCCCGGTCACCGAGCTCGCCGCACCGTCGGGCACGTTCACCGTCCGCACCGGGTTGGGCAGTCCGAGCGCCTCCGCCGTCCGACTCACCGCTCGTCCCGCGGTCGAGAGCATCTGCCCAGCCACGATCCCGAGCACGCCTAGCGCCGTCACCCCGCCGGCGGCCGCGAGCACGCTGCGCCGTGAGGGGTCGACGCCCGACGGCCCCGGTCCCGCCCGGTGCGGCCCCGACGGCCGGGCCGGCTCGCCGGGCAGCAGCCACGACAGCACCCGCCCGCCGACGACCACGCCGAGCGCGGTGGGCACCAGGTCGAGGACGCCTGAGGCCGGGCGGGACAGCACGGCCGCCAGACCGATGAGACCGACGACCGCGAAGACGACCATCCCGACCGTCCGGCTCCGGGCGGCGAGGAGCCCGATCCCGGCGCAGACCGCGGTGAGCACGAGCGCCATACCGACCCCGAGCGCCAGCTTGTCCGCGGTGCCGAAGGTCTCGATCGCCCAGTCCTTGAGCCACGGCGGGGTGCGGTCGACGAAGGCTCCGCCCACGGCGAGCAGCGGCGAGGGTGTGCCGCCCGAGTTGAGCACCCTCACCCACAGGGCCGCGAGCAGCTCGGCGGTGCCCAGGGTCGCCGCTCCCGTAGCGATCCCAGCCGCCGCGGCACGCAGCAGGCGTGGTCGGTCACTCACCTCGGACGGGGCATCGGCAGTCAGGACCATGCCTCCATCATCGCGCCTCTGCGCGGCTCACGCCCCCGCAGCGGGCCGACCGTCACCGGACCGTAAGGAACCCGCCGCACAGCTCGTCGGCGAGACCCTGGACGGCATCCGGGTCGGTGAGGTCGGCCACCGCGGTGTGGATCTCCGCCCCGCTCGTCTCCCCCTCCGCTCCTTCGGCGGCCCCGCTCGACTCATCCTCGCCTCCGGCAGCGGCCCCGCTCGCCGCGACCGCAGCGTCGGCGCCCTCGTGACCGCTGAGCAGTTGACCCCGCGCCCGCTCCAGCACCTCACCCCGGCGGCCGACGAGGACCATCGAGACCTCGTCCGTGAGCAGACGGTGGGCGCAGGCCAGCCCGAGTCCGGTGCCACCACCGGTGATGACGATGCGTCGGGCCATCCCCCTATCGTCGTCGACTCACACCTGCCACGTCTCGCCGACCTCGGCCAGCATCACCTCCCCGTCGACTCCGGCCCGCACCTCGGCCAGCGCGGCCTCCCGGTCCGCCCACGGCGGCAGGTGGGTGAGCAGCACCCGCGCCACCCTCCCCGCTCCCTCGACAGCGGCCGCCGCCCGCGTCGGCGTGAGGTGGATGCCCGGTGGGTCGGCCTCGCCGCTGAAGCCCGCCTCGACCAGGGCCAGGTCGGCATCGCCGAAGAGCGGGCCCAGCGCGTCGCAGCTGTCCGTGTCGCCGGTGTAGGCCAGCACCCGCCCAGCGGCCTCGACGCGCAGCCCGAACGCGGGGACCGGGTGGCGCACGGCATACGGCGTGATCGTCATCGGCCCGATGCTCACGGCGACGCGGTCGGACCACTCGCCCCACGTCATACCCGTCATCGGCTCGGCGGACTGCGCACCGTGCGCCCGCGCCATCCGCTCCGCCACCCCCGCCGGACCCCAGACCGGCAGTTCGGCGGTCGCCGGGGCCGGGCCGTGGCGGCGCAGCACGTGCAGCCCGGTGAGGTCGAGGCAGTGGTCGGGGTGCAGGTGGGTGAGCAGCACCGCGTCCAGCGTCATCGGGTCGACGTGTCGCTGCAGCTCACCGAGGGCACCGGAGCCGAGGTCGAGCAGCACCCGCCACTCGCGGTCCGCATCGAGTGCGCGCACGAGATAGCAGCTGGCCGGCGTGCCCGGGCCGGGCACCGAGCCCGAGCAGCCGACGACGGTGAGCTTCATGGTGTCCATCGTGCCGGACACCCGCCGACAGACCCGACCCGCCGGCTCAGGGCAGCATCATGCCGCGCAGCGCGAAGAAGAAGAGCGCCGAGAGGGTGGCCGCGACGGGCACGGTGATGACCCAGGCCGAGGCGATCTTGAGGATGTGCGAGCGACGCACGAGCTGACGCTTGAGGGCCTTGCGCAGCTTCTTGCCCTGCGCGGCCGTGATGACGGCGTCCGAGCCCATCGCCTGGAGCCGGTCCAGCATCTGGCGCTTGTCCTCGGGGCGGGCCTCCCGGAACTCCGCGAGCATCCGCTCGACCTCCGCGAGGTTGGTGTCGTCGCGGTGCTGGCCGAGCACCTTCTCGATGGCGCGGTTCATCCGGCTCTCGAGGAACTCCCGGAGGAAGCCGACACCGAAAATCCCGCCCAGTGCGACGTGCGTCGAGCTGACGGGGAGCCCGAGCTGGCTGGCGACGATGACGGTGAGCGCCGCCGCCAGGGCGATGCAGAAGGCGCGCGAGCGGTCCAGCTCGGTGATCTCGCTGCCGACCGTGCGGATGAGCTTGGGTCCGAAGAGCGCCAGGCCGACCGAGATGCCGAGCGCTCCGATGACGAGCACCCACAACGGGATGCCGACCTCGCCCCCGGCGTCGCCGGTGCCGAGCACCTCGACGATGCCGGCCAGCGGGCCGACGGCGTTGGCGACGTCGTTGGCGCCGTGGGCGAAGCTGAGCAGGGCCGCGGCGCAGATGAGCGGAATGGTGAAGAGGCTGTTGACCCCCTCGCTGTCCTGGCTCAACCCGGGGATGGCGCGCGCCACCATCGGCCGCACCACGACATACGTGAAGATCCCGATGAGCACCCCGGCGAGCAGCGCCACGACGAAGGAGATGTCGATGAGGTTGGACAGGCCCTTGAGCGCCAGGTAGGTCGCGAACGCCCCCGCCATGACCGCGATGAGCAGCGGCACCACTCGCAGCGCCGCGTCAAGCGGCCGATCGGTGAACAGGACGGTGCGCTTGAGGAAGTAGAGGGTGCCCGCGGCGATGAGGCCGCCGACCACCGGTGAGATCACCCAGCTCATGGCGATCGAGCCCATGACGCCCCAGTTGACGATCGCCCACCCGGAGGCCGCGACACCGCCGCCGAGCACGCCGCCGACGATGGCGTGCGTCGTCGAGACCGGCGCCCCGAGGAAGGTGGCGATGTTGAGCCAGACCGCGGCGCCGAGCAACGCCCCGAGCATGACCCAGACGAAGACCTGCGGATCCCCGATGCGGTCCGGGTTGATGATGCCGTTCTTGACGGTGTCGACGACGTCGCCGCCCGCGATGATCGCGCCGGCGGCCTCGAAGACCGCGGCGATGCCGATCGCGGTGGCCATCGTCATCGCCATCGAGCCGACCGCCGGACCGACGTTGTTGGCGACGTCGTTGGCGCCGATGTTCATCGCCATGTAGCCGCCGATCACCGCCGCAGCGATGAGCAGGTAGGCCTGCTCGACGTCGTTGAAGACAGCGCCGGTGAAGACGATGACGCCGACGAGGAAGAGCGCGGCGACGCCGATCCGCCCGACCTCGGCCCTGCTCTTCCCCGCTGCCTTCTCGACCTGCTGGAAGTCCTGCTGGGTCACCGGGTCACCTCGTCTGACTCGTTGCCGGATGAACGCACGGTGGACAGTAGATCAGGAAAGGACGTCCGACGGGCCAACGGAGGGTTTGCGTGGCGGGTCTGACTGCGTCGAGCCTCGTCGCGCGCACCGCCCGCGGGGCGGCTCGGAGCCGTCCGCGGGGCGGGTCTGGGCCGCCCGCCCTCAGCCGGTCCGGTCTGCCGTCGGGAGGAACCGCGCCAGGATGTCGGAGATGCTCACCAGCCCGACGAGCCGGCCCTCGCGCCGCAGCACGACCAGCTGCTCGCCCGACTCGCGCATCGTGGCGAAGGCCTCGTAGACCGGCGTGTCCGCCGGCAGCACCAGGGCGGGGCGCGCCAGCTCGGCCGCCCCTGCCCCGCCGTCGCGCAGCAGCGTGTCGCGCACGTGGATGACGCGCGGGTCGGCGGTGTCGTCGTCGAGCATGAGGATGCGCTTGTGGCCGGTGCGGGCGGCGACCTGCCACACCTCGCCGATGCTCGCGGCGGACCCCACGGCGGCGAGATCGAGGGTCTCCGGTGCGACGTCCGTCAGGGTCAACGCCTCCAGCTCGATCGCCTCGGAGATCTGCTCCTGGTAGGTCTGCTCCAGGGCGCCCTCCCGGGCCGACTGGTCCACGAGCACCCGGATGGTGTCGGCGTCCTGGCCACCCACGGCGGCACGGTCGACGGGCTCGACGCCGCTGGCCCGCACCAGGGCGTTGGCCAGGGAGTTGACCCAGACCAGCAGCGGGCGGGTCACGGTGATGAAGGCTCGCATCGGCAGCGCGATGAGCTTGGCCGCGCGCTCCGGGTGAGCGATCGCCCACGACTTGGGCGCCATCTCGCCGACCACCAGGTGCAGGAAGGTGACGAAGAGCAGCGAGAGGGCGAAGGACGTGCCGCCCGCGATCCACCCCGGGATGCCTAGGTCGGTGAGCACCGGCCCGAGCCAGTAGTCCAGCGCCGGCTTGGTGACGGCCCCGAGCGCGAAGGTGCACGCCGTGATGCCCAGCTGCGCACCGGCCAGCATGACGGTCAGCTCGTTGAGGCTGCGCAGCGCGGCGCGCGCGGAGGGCGAGTGCTCAGCGTCCGCCTCGAGCCGGCTGCGGCGCGCTCCGAGCAGGGCGAACTCCACGATGACGAAGAGGGCGCTCAGCACGATCAGCAGGATCGTCACGAGCACGACGGTGAGGCCGTTCATCGCTGGTCCTCCTTGTCGGTCGAGGCGTCGTCGGCGTGCGTCTGATGCTCCGGTATGCCGTCGTCCGGCTCGTCCGCGGCCTCGTCCTCGCGGGTCATCGCCCGCTCGACGAGCTGGACGGTGACCGCGCTGGGCACGTGCCGCTCGATCTCGCGCACCTCGATCTCCAGGGCCCGGGTGACCCGCTCGTCGAGGACGACCTCGGAGGGATCCTCGGGCAGCTCGACGACGACGACCTGGCCGACCCCGGGCAGCGCCCCCAGCTCGGCGATGACCAGGCCGGAGAGGGTCTCGTAGTCGCCCTCGGGCAGGTCGTGCCCGATCGCCCGCTCGACCTCGTCGACGTGCACGTCACCATCCATCCGCCAGACGTGCTCGTCGTCGGCGGCCACGATGCCTTCGGGCACCTCGTCGTCATGCTCGTCGGTGATCTCGCCCACGAGCTCCTCGGCCAGGTCCTCCATCGTGAGGACGCCGGCGAACCCACCGAACTCGTCGACCACGCAGGCCAGCTGGTGGCCCGAACGGCGCAGCTCGGCGACGGCGTCGGGCAGCGTCATGAGCGTCGGGACGATCATCGGCTCGCGCATGATGTCACCCGCGGTCCCCTCGCCGCTGGAGCGCAGCAGGTCGACGAGGTCGACGACCCCCACCGGCTGCGCGTCGGCGTCCACGACCGGATAGCGGGTGTGCCCCTGCGCCATGAGCTCGCGCAGCTCGCGCAGGGTGGTGTCCGGATCGATGACGTCCACCCGGGGGCGCGGCACGAGCGCGTGCTCGACGTCCTGGTCCGGGAAGTCCAGGATGCGGTCCAGCAGCACCGACAGCTCGGCCGGAAGGTCACCGCTGTCGCGGGACTCGGCGACGATCCGCTCCAGGTCCTCGGCCGTCGCAGTGGTGTCGAGGTCGTGGATCGGCTCGATCCGCACCAGCCGCAGCAGAGTGTTGGCCGACCAGTCGAAGACCGTGATGAGCCAGCCGAAGAGGCTGAGGTAGATGAGGGTGGACCGCGCCAGCATCCGGGCCAGCGGCCCGGAGTTCGCGATCGCGAGGTTCTTGGGATAGAGCTCGCCGAAGATCATCTGGACGACGGTTGCGATCGCCAGCGCCGCGACCGTCCCGACCGAGATGCTCAGCGCCTCGGGCACCCCGGTCCCGCCCAGCAGTCCGGCGAGCCCGCGCCCGACGAGCGGCTCTGCGACATACCCGATGAGCAGACCGGTGACGGTGATCCCGAGCTGGGCGCCGGAGAGCATGAAGGAGGTGCGCCGGGTGACGGAGAGGGCGCGCTGCGCCGCGGCATCGCCCTTGTCCGCCTCGGCCTCCAGCCGCAGCCGATCCACCGACATGTAGGCGAACTCCTGGGCCACGAAGTAGCCGTTCGCCGCGATGATGAGACCGATCGCGAGGATGCCGACGAGCAGCAGGATGATCGCGGTCGTCATGCGACCACCGTCGCGGTCGAGCCGCGGGTGGCGCGCTGGGTCGCGCGCGCGGGACAGCCAGCAGGCATGGCCTCACTCTCCGGTATGACGTGACAGGGGCAGCCTTGAAGGATAGCGCGCCGCCGCCCGGGTGGCTGCCTGATCAGACAGCGCATCCACGCCCCGGCCTCCAGCGTGTCGCGCACAGGACACCGATGCCCTGCGGCGAGTCGCTCGTCATCACGTGCATGTCGCAACACGCACGATGCGCCAGTCCCTTCCGGCGCGATCCTCAGCCCCACTCCTCCGGCCGCCCCACGAACGCCCGGTGCACCCGGTCGACCTCGGGCCCGAGGAAGCGCCGCGCCAGATAGTGGAAGCCGTCAGGGTCGCCCGTGGTCAACCACTGATGCACCGGTATGCCGTCCGCCCCCGCCAGCAGGTCGCCGTCGGTGAGCACCCGGAAGAGGTCGGCGGCGGTCGCCGCAGCGGACGAGACGAGCGTGACCTGCTCGCCGAGGACGTACTGCAGCGCCTGGGTGAGAAGCGGGTAGTGCGTGCAACCGAGGATGAGGGTGTCGATGTCCTGCTCCTGCAGCGGAGCCAGGTAGCCCTGGGCGACCTCGATCACCTCCGGCCCGCTGGTGACCCCGCCCTCGACGAGCTCGACGAAGCGCGGGCACGGCTGGCTGATCACCGACACGCTCGGCGGCGCCGCGACGAAGGAGTCGACATAGGCGCGCGACTGGTGCGTGGCCGCGGTGGAGATGACGCCGATGCGCCCGTTGCGCGTCACCGCCATGGCCCGCCGCACGGCGGGCCGGATCACCTCGACGAGCGGCACGTCATACCGCTCGCGGGCGTCGGCGAGCATCGCGGCGGAGGCGCTGTTGCACGCGATGACCAGCGCCTTCACCCCGTGGTCGACGAGCCGGTCCAGGCACTGGAGGGCATACTCACGGACCTCCGCGACCGGCCGCGGGCCGTAGGGCGTGCGCGCGGTGTCGCCCAGATAGAGCACCGACTCCCGCGGCAGCTGGTCGAGGATCTCGCGGGCGACGGTCAGCCCGCCGAAGCCGGAGTCGAAGACCCCGATCGGAGCGTCGGTCATCTCTCGGAGTCGGAGCTCGCCGCGACGAAGGGGTTGGAGAAGGCGCCGATGCCTTCCACCTCGATCTCACAGCGCTGACCTGCGGTGATCGGCCCGACGCCCGCGGGGGTGCCCGTGAGGAGCACGTCGCCCGGCAACAGCGTGAAGGCGGCCGAGGCGTGCGCGACGATCTGCCCGACGTCGAAGTGCATGTCGGCGGTGGTGCCATCCTGACGCACCTCGCCATCGACGGTGGCGCGCACGGCGAGATCGGAGATGTCGAGGTCGGTCTCGACCCAGGGCCCGAGCGGGGTGAAGGTGTCCATGCCCTTGGCCCGCGCCCACTGCCCGTCGCCGCGCTGCAGGTCGCGCGCGGTGACGTCGTTGGCGGCGGTGTAGCCGAAGATCACCGAGCCGGCGTCCTCGGCGCGCACGTCCTTGCACATCCGGCCGATGACGACGGCGAGCTCGGCCTCATACGAGATCTCGGTCGCGAAGTCGGGGATCACCACGGGGTCGTCGGGCCCGCACACGGAGGTGTTGGGGATGAAGAACATCATCGGCTCGGAGGGCAGCTCGTTGCCCATCTCGCGGGCGTGGTCGGCGTAGTTACGGCCGATCGCGACGACCTTGCTGCGGGGGATCACCGGCGCCAGCAGCCGCACGTCGGCGACCTCGAAGGTCTCGCCGGTGAGGTCGATCTTGGTGTAGAGCGGGTCGCCCGAGATCTCGGCGATCCGGTCCCCCGCCCCGTCGACGAGGCCGAAGCGGGGGTCGTCACCGTCGGTGAAGCGGCAGATACGCATGTGGCCAGCCTAGAGCCGTCAGGTCTGGACGCAGGATTCTGGTGCCCGTCGCCCAGAATCCGCTGTCCAGAACGTGGGGTATGCCGCGCCCGTCGCCGCTAGTGGCCGGTGGTCGTGAGCTTGAGACCGACGATGCCGCCGACGATCGCGACCAGGCACAGGATGCGGGCGACGCTCACCGGCTCGTCCATCGCGACGATGCCGTAGAGCGCGGTGCCGACGACGCCGATGCCGACCCACGGGCATACCCGGTGCCGAGCGGGATCGTGCGCAGCGCCCAGCCGAGGCCGGCCATGCTGAAGGCGAGCGCGACGCCGAAGACGACCGTCGGCCAGAGCCGCGAGAAGCCCTCCGAGCGCGTGAGCGCAGCGGCCCAGACGCTCTCCAGCACACCGGAGAAGATGAGGACGATCCAGGAGATGATGGCCATGTCGACGCCCCTCCCGAGGCGCGCCACGTCGTCGTCGGTGCCGGGTACGACGTGTCTCGTCCGGGGATCCGCCGGGGTCGTGGCGGCCACCTCCATGATCTCACGTCCGGCGTACTCTCGGCGGTGATGTCCGTCACCACCACCGCGCCCGTGCTGCTCCCCAAGAGCCAGTGGCGCCCGCGCGCCGAGGCGCACCGGGCGGCGGTCGAGCAGCTCTCCGAGGCCCGGCTCGCGCGCCGGGTCGAGGGCCGCACCCACCCGGTCGACGACTTCTTGTGGGAGTACTACTCCTTCCGCCCCGGACAGCTCGCGCGCTGGCACCCCGGGCCCGGCATGGCGCTGGCGGACGCACCCGAGCGCGCGACCTGGAGCGGGTATGCCGTGAGCGACGGGACCGCGTCGGGTCTCCCGGCGGGTGCGGCATACCTGGACGTGGCGGGGTTCGTCGCGAGGCGAGGGCGCACGGTGACCTTCGTGCGCGAGCTGCTGGCGGCGACGCTGTCGCGACCGGGCCGCTTCGGGTGCTTCGGGCTGCACGAGTGGGCGATGGTCTATCGCGACGACGCGACGCGCCACGACTGGCCGCTGCGGCTCGGGCGGGAGGGCACCGACGCCGTGGTGGAGGGCCACCAGGTGGCGTGCTCGCACTTCGACGCCTACCGCTTCTTCACGCCCGAGGCGGCCCCGCTCAACACGCTCGCGCCGACCCGCGAGCGCCAGCTCGAGCTGGAGCAGCCGGGGTGTCTGCACGCCGGGATGGATCTTTACAAGTGGTCGTTCAAGCTGGCCCCGGCGGTGCCGAGCGACCTCACGCTGGAGGCCTTCCTGCTGGCCCGCGACATCCGCGGACTCGACATGCGCGCGGCGCCCTACGACCTGCGCGACCTGGGCTACGAGCCGGTGCGGATCGAGACGCCGGAAGGCAAGCGGGAGTATGCCGAGGCCCAGCGCGGGTTCACGGTGCGCTCCAACGCGCTACGCGGGCGGCTGCTGGGAGCGCTGGACGCGCTGGCGTCGCCGCAGCCTGAGTGAGCGCCCGGACTCGTATGCCGATCGTGTTCTCGTGTGAGGTTGCAACGCGCCAGCAGAACACGATCGCGGCACGAGCCTGAGGCTCAGACCAGCTGGTAGAGCCAGCCGTGCCGGTCTTCGGCGCGGCCGTACTGGATGTCGAGCAGCTCGGAGCGCAGATCCTCGGTCACCTCGTGCTCACTCGGCATGTCGAGCTCGCCACCGCTCCACGCGAGCCGCCCGACCGGCGTGATAACGGCTGCGGTGCCGCAGGCGAAGACCTCGGCGATCTCGCCGTTCGCGACGCCATCGCGCCACTCGTCGATGGTGAAGCGACGCTCCTCCACCTGGTGCCCTCGCTCACGCAGCAGGTCGATGAGCGAGGAGCGGGTGACCCCCGGGAGGATCGTGCCGGTGAGCTCGGGCGTGACGACCCGACCGTCGGCATACACGAAGAAGAGGTTCATGCCGCCGAGCTCCTCGACATACCGGTGCTCCGCGGCGTCGAGGAAGACCACCTGGTCGCAGCCGTGCTCGATGCCCTCGGCCTGGCTGGCGAGCGAGGCGGCGTAGTTGCCGCCGCACTTGGCGGCGCCGGTGCCCCCCTGCGAGGCGCGGACGTACTGGTCGCTGACCCACAGACTGACCGGCTTGAGCCCGCCGGAGAAGTAGGCGCCCGCGGGCGAGGCGATGACGGCGAAGAGGTAGCGGTTGCTCGGGCGCACCCCCAGCGCCTCTTCGGTGGCGATCATGAACGGGCGCAGATAGAGCGAGGTCTCCCCCGACCCGGCGGGCGGCACCCAGCCCTGGTCGATCGTCACCAGTTCCTTAATCGCGTCGAGGAAGATCGTCGGCGGCAGCTCCGGCATGGCGAGGCGCCGCGCGGAGTTGTTGATGCGCTCGGCGTTGCGCTCGGGGCGGAAGGTCCAGACGGTGCCGTCCTCATGACGGTAGGCCTTCATCCCCTCGAAGATCTCCTGGGCGTAGTGGAACACCGCCGCGGAGGGGTCGAGCGGGATCGGGCCGTAGGGCACCACCCGCGCGTCGTGCCAGCCCTCGTCCTTGCTCCAGGTCACGAGCACCATGTGCTCGGTGAAGATGCTGCCGAAGCCCGGGCTCTCGAGCAGCTGGGCGATCTCCTCGGCGCTGCGCCGCTCGGGCTGCTCGGTCACCGCGAACGAGGTGGACGACGTCGTCTGGCTCATGGCGAAGAGATTAGCGGCCTGCCGAGACGTCAGCGCCAACGGCCGAGGTTGACGTCGGGTCAAGTCTGGTGTCGTGACCTGCGGGTATGCCGTCGCGCTCAGACGTCGAGGTTGGCTCGCCACGTGGCAGCGGAGGTGACACTGCGGTGGCGGGTATGCCGTCGCACGACCGGGCTGCGTCGTGGCGGCGCCGCGTGGCCGCCGTAGACTCCGGCCGGTGAGCGATCCTGGGCCCTACCCCACGATGGAGGACGTCATCGGCGGCACGCCGTTGGTGCGTCTGCAGCGCCTTCCTGGGCCGGAGAAGGAGCAGCGCGGCAACGTCCTGCTGGCCAAGCTGGAGGGCAACAACCCGGCCGGCTCGGTGAAGGACCGACCGGCGATCAGCATGATCCGGGGCGCCGAGCAGCGCGGGGAGATCAGGCCCGGCGACACGTTGCTGGAAGCCACGTCCGGCAACACCGGGATCGGACTGGCGATGGCGGCGGCGATTAGCGGCTATCCACTCGTGCTCGTCATGCCCGAGGACGCCTCCACCGAACGCATCCAGACGATGAGGGCCTATGGCGCCGAGCTCGTCCTCACCTCAGCCGAGGGCGGTATGGAGCAGGCCCGCGACGTCGTGACGCAGCTGAAGCAGGAGGGCCGGGGACGGGTCCTGGACCAGTTCGGCAACCCGGACAATCCACGTGCCCACGAGCACGGGACGGGCCCAGAGTTGTGGGATCAGACCGGTGGACGGATCACGCACTTCGTGTCCGCGATGGGCACCACCGGGACCATCACCGGGGTCTCACGGTTCCTGAAGTCGCGCAGCCCGCAGATCGAGATCGTCGGCGCGCAGCCGGCCGAAGGCTCGCGGATCCCGGGCATCCGCGCCTGGCCACCGGCATACGTCCCGAGCATCTTCGACCCATCAGCGGTGGACCGGACCGTGGAGGTGGCCCAGGCGGACGCCGAGGAGATGGCTCGCCGGCTGGCTCGCGAGGAGGGCATCTTCGGAGGCATCTCTGCCGGCGGTGCCTGCTGGGCCGCCCTACAGGTGGCCACGGAGCTCGAGGGGGCCACGATCGTCTTTGTGGTCTGCGACCGCGGTGACAGATATCTCTCCAGCGGCGTCTTCCCCGCCTGAGAGTCGGGGCCATGGCAGCCGATCTGGGGGCTCCAGGCAGCCCCTCGTGCGCACTTCGGCATGAGCGGCTCGCGATCGAGTTGACGTCAGGGCGGTGACGGACCTCGCGTTGGACGCGGCGTATAGCCCTTGGCGGCCAACCATGCCCTGGCGCGGCCGCGGACGCGGTCCTCACTGAAGGCATACCAGCGATCAGCGACTTCAGGGTGGCGCGCAAGCGCGTCCTTGAACCGGCGGAACGCACCTCGTCCGGTGATCGCAGTCGACAGAACCTCGGTCAGGTGATGGTCATCCAGCGTCCCGATGAAGACTTCCATGTCGCGATAGCCGGCTCGTGAACCAACTGGGGCAACCCAGAGCCATCGCGAGCCGTCCTCCTCGCCGGGTTCGTCCTCACTGTCGTCCGCGAGGAAATCGTCGTACAGCAACTGGGGCCATACTTGCCCGGTGGTGAGATCGACGCGACCGCCTCCGTGGGTGGGGTCGCCCTCGCGCACGCTGGCGAGCTCGTCCACATCGATCGCGACCGGTCTCAGCAGCGGGTGGGGGCCATCGCCGAGCCCAGCCATCAGTGCGGTGGCCAGGTCGTCGTCGCCCTCCCACCCCCTCGCCTGCAGTCGTGCCATGCAGGCTCTGGCCAGGCCAGGTGCGCTGGAAGATCCAGAGGTGAGCGCGACTAGGACAGCGTCACCGATGAGCTGAAGCACCTCCTCCGGCCACGGACGCTCCTCAACAAGGCGGACCACTTCAGGAATGTCAGCGCGGTACGTTGCACCGCGTAGGGCCGCACGGAATTCCTTCAGCGACATGCCGCCATTGTGGCCCTGACACAGCCGAATTGCAGCGGCGGCTTGGGCGAGCCGCTGAGGTCGAACCGCGGGAAGCGGTCCAACCCGCGCGACCCAGGCAACGTCCGGACCATCATCGGCGCCGCCGGACACCACCCGGCAGGCGACTCATCAGCGAGTCGGAGGACCTGACCTACGCGGGAAGCGGCAGTAGCGTGCGGACCACGCTCAGCGCGGCAGTAGCGTGCCGACCACGCTCAGCGCGGCAGTAGCGTGCCGACCACGCTCAGCGCGGCAGTAGCGTGCCGACCACGCTCAGCGCGGCAGTAGCGTGCCGACCACGCTCAGCGCGGCATGACCGGATGCTGCTACTGAGGTAGTAAATACCATCCTACTCGGGTAGCATCGATGCATGAAGGTGAGTGTGAGTCTGAGCGAGCAAGACCTCGCGGCCCTCGACCGTTACGTCGAAGAAGCTGGCCTCGAGTCGAGGTCCGCTGCCGTCCAGCAGGCCATCCGCCGCCTGCAAGACCCGCAGCTGGAGGCGGCCTATGCCGCCGCCTGGGAGGAGTGGGCCGTCGCAGGGGACGAAGACGCGTGGGCGTCAACGTCCTCGGACGGGCTGACCGATGCTGCGCGGTGAGATCCTTCTCGTCGATCTGGATCCGGTGCGCGGCAGCGAGGCCAACAAGCGGCGGCCCGCGGTGCTCGTCAGCAATGATCGGGCGAACACCATGGCTGAACGACTCGGTCGTGGAGTAGTCACCGTCGTGCCCGTGACCAGCAACGTGGAGCGGATCTTCCCGTTCCAGGTGTTGCTGCCAGCCGACGAGACAGGACTGCGGGTGGACTCCAAGGCCCAGGCGGAGCAGGTGCGCTCCGTCGCCGTCGAGCGGTTCGGTTCTGCGGTAGGCCGGGTGTCGCACCGCCTCATGGCCGCGGTCGACGAAGCGTTGCGAATCCATCTGCAACTGTGACCGCGCGACGCGCGGCAGTAGCGTGCGGACCACGCTCAGCGCGGCATTATGCACGTGATGGGGGTGGGGGCGGTTCATGATGCTTCGCCGTTCTCGAGATCGTTGAGGAGTTTGCCGAAGAGCTGGGCTCGGTGGGTCTGGCCCTTGGCGTGGGCGTCGTCGTGCTGGGCCTGGAGGGTGGGGCGGAAGGCGATGGTGGTCTGGAAGAAGGTGCAGGTCTCGCAGATGGACTCGAAGGCGCAGTCGAGCTCGGGGGGTCGGGTGCAGTGGCCGTTGCCGAGCATGCGGGAGTGCTCGCGGCGCAGCCGGGCCATGTTGGGTCCGAGGGCGTCGGCGGGCAGGTGGGCGGGGTCGGTGTAGAGGGCGTCGACCTTGTCGGTGACGGCGAAGTACTCCTCGGCGACGGTGCGGTTGGCGATGCGGGCATAGCGCAGGGTCATGTCCATCGAGGAGTGGCCCAGCATCGCGGCGATGGCTTCCAGGGACATGCCGCGGTTGATGGCCTGGGTGGCCAGGGTGTGGCGCAGCTGGTGGGGGTGGATGTGGGCCAGGCCGGCGGCGGCGCCGGCCTTGTTGATCATCCGGGTGACGGTGTGCCGGTCCAGCGCCCGGCCGTTCTCTCTCGGGAGCAGCAGCGGGTGGGCGGGGTCGACGTGGGTGGCCCGGTAGTCCTGGATGAGGGTGAGCACGTGCGGGTGCAAGGGCAGGTAGCGGTCCTGGTGCAGCTTGCCGACCGGCACATGCAGCCAGGGTCCGGTGCCGATGTGCACGAGAGCGTCGGCGGGCAGGGCGGTGTACTCGCTGACTCGCAGGCCGGTGCGCAGCAGGACTTCCACGGTGACGCGCAGCAGCATCCGGGGCTGGGCCTGGGCGGCGCGCAGCAGCCGCGCGGCGCTCGGGTCGTCCAGCGCCTTGGGCAGGGGCCGGTCCTGGCGGGGCAGGTCACCGGAGAACATCGGCACCCGGGCCGGGGCGTCGTCCCAGCCCCACTCGCCGATCCGGATGAAGAACATCCGCAGCGTGCCCAGCCGGCCGGCGATGGTGGCCAGGCCCAACGGGGTCCCGCCGCGGCCGGGGCGGGCGGCCAGCCACGGCTTGTAGGCCTCGATCGTGGACCGGTCGATGTCGGCCACGCAGGTCAGGGTCGGGGTGTGGGTGAGCAGGTAGGTGGCGAAGCAGCGCAGCGACTGGTCGGCGCCGTTGACGCTGCCCGGGCGCAGCACGCAGGCCAGCTGGGTCAGGTAGGCCCGCATGGTGGCCGCGACCTGAGGCAGCTCGGCGGCGACCTGGTCCCAGGTCGCGACCGGCGCGGCGCCGCCGCGCTGGTCCTGGGCGGGGTCGAACCGGACCGGCAGGGTGGTGCTCATCGCAGCCTCCGGAACCCCGGCAGCGCCGGCCGTTCACCGGCGCCCGGCGGCGGTGTCGCGTGCACGCCGGGGACGCCGGCGAAGACCTGGGCGTCGATGACCTCGGCGGCCTTGCGGTACTGGGAGGCCAGCCAGTCGTCGGCCAGGTGCAGGTAGATCCGGGTGGACTCGATCGAGGCGTGACCGGCCTGGGCCTGGACGGCCTCCAGGGCCATCCCTGCCTCCCGCAGCCGGGTCAGGCAGGTGTGCCGCAGCTCGTGGCAGGTGCCGTGGGACAGGCCCGCACGCGTCCGGGCACCGGCCAGGACCTGATCGATACCGCGCACGGTCAGCGGCTGCCCGCGGGTGGGTCCCTTGAGCACGACGAACAACCGGCCGGTCGCGGCGTCGGCGGGTCGCTCGATGGCCAGGTAGTCGGCGACCGCGGTGAAGAACCTGGCCGAGACGGGCACAATGCGTTGCCGCCCGCCCTTGCCCTCGGCGATAAACACCCGCCGTTCGGCAACCCGCAAGTCCTCCAGGCGCAGGCCCAGGACCTCGCAGCGGCGCAGCCCGCCGAGCACCATCGCCGCGACCATGGCCCGGTCCCGGTGGGTGCGCAGGGCGCCGGTGAGGGCATCGACATCGGCCGGGGCCAGGATCCGCGGCAGGGACCGGACCCGCCTGGTCAACGGCACGCCCTGGGAGGGGCGGGATCTCTCCCTGCGGGTCGGCAGCCCCCGGGGCACCGGGTTGGTGACCACGTCCCCGCGAACCTGCAAGAAGGCGTAGAACCCGGAGATCGTGGAGACCCGCCGGGCGACCGTGGCCGGCCCCACCCCGCCTCCGCCGTCGGCGGGCAGCCCCTGGACCACGCCGGCAGGACGGCCGGTGCGCTGGGCGGTGATGAAGGCGAGCACGTCGGCCGGGACCGCCTCGGCCGGGTCTTTGCCGAGCACCGACAGGAAGATTCTCAGGTCGTACGCCGCGGCCAGGACCGTGTTCGGCCGGCACCGCCCGGACAGGAAGTCCAGGTACTCGTCCGCGCAGCCGACCCCGACCCGCAGCACCACCTCGCCCGAGGGCCCTCGCGACCTGACCAGACACGGATCCAGACCCGACATGTCACGACCTCCCGGTCCCTCGACCATCAGCCACACCGGCTGGTCGAAATCTCCCGGAAGATCACGTGCATAACAAGCAGAAGAGTGCGTGTCCCGAACCCGCCTTCGGCACCAGTCGTTGACTATGGGGGTATGTCTTTCAGCGGTGTGATCTTCGACTTTCATCGCACGCTGGTGGTCGCTGACTCACTCGACACGTGGCTTCACCACGCCGCCGTCGAGTCGGGACAGACCATCGACCCGGAAGACGTGCTCCCCGTCCTGCGCCAAGTGTGGACCCGCGCAGCCATCCGCTACCCCGACACTTTCTGGGATCTGGACCCGACTACCCACCGGCGCGCCTTTCAAAACGTTCTCACCGAGGAAACGCCGTGCGCCCCAGCGCTGGCGCAGGCCCTGTATGACGTCATGTCTGACCATTGGGTCCCTGTGCCCGGCGCTATTGAACTGCTGAAGATCCTGAAGGCTGCTGGTACGAAGGTTGGGCTCATGTCCAACACGGCGTTAGACCTGCGCCCGCGCCTGCTCGAGCTCGGCATCCTGCCCTACCTCGACACGGTCGTGCTTTCCTTCGAGGAAGGACTCGTCAAACCCGACCCAGCCATCTTCCGCCTGGCGGCCTCACGCCTAGGCACGTTGCCCGCAGACACCATCTACGTGGGCGACACCCCAGCCAGCGACGGCGGCGCGGTCATGGCCGGGATGACCTGCATCCTGGTCCCCACGGTGCACGACCTCCCACAACTGAACGCGGTCACCGCCATGCTGACCCCCTAGGCAACCAGCGGCAAAGTTGGACGAGCGTAGCCGTCCTCCGGGCGGCATGACCGGATGCTGCTACTGAGGTAGTAAATACCATCCTACTCGGGTAGCATCGATGCATGAAGGTGAGTGTGAGTCTGAGCGAGCAAGACCTCGCGGCCCTCGACCGTTACGTCGAAGAAGCTGGCCTCGAGTCGAGGTCCGCTGCCGTCCAGCAGGCCATCCGCCGCCTGCAAGACCCGCAGCTGGAGGCGGCCTATGCCGCCGCCTGGGAGGAGTGGGCCGTCGCAGGGGACGAAGACGCGTGGGCGTCAACGTCCTCGGACGGGCTGACCGATGCTGCGCGGTGAGATCCTTCTCGTCGATCTGGATCCGGTGCGCGGCAGCGAGGCCAACAAGCGGCGGCCCGCGGTGCTCGTCAGTAATGATCGGGCGAACACCATGGCTGAACGACTCGGTCGTGGAGTAGTCACCGTCGTGCCCGTGACCAGCAACGTGGAGCGGATCTTCCCGTTCCAGGTGTTGCTGCCAGCCGACGAGACAGGACTGCGGGTGGACTCCAAGGCCCAGGCGGAGCAGGTGCGCTCCGTCGCCGTCGAGCGGGTCGGTTCTGCGGTAGGCCGGGTGTCGCACCGCCTCATGGCCGCGGTCGACGAAGCGTTGCGAATCCATCTGCAACTGTGACCGCGCGACGCGCGGCATGTGCGTGCGTAGTCGTCTGTAATACACTTGGCGTATGAGCGACCCGTTCGACCTGGAAGCGCTCGATGACAACGAGCCCTTCGAGATCGACAGGCAAGCCGCTCATCTGTTCAAGCATCCGCACCTGGGGATGGACGACGTGATCGATGCGTGGAGCAGCGACCCGCTGTTCTACCCGGCCAGGCCGCCCGCTCACTGGCTGATGCTCGCGGAAGTCAGTGGGCGAGTACTCATCGTGCCGCTGGCTCCATCTCGGTCGGGCGATCCGAGCAAGTGCCGACCGATCGGCTGCTACGAGGCGTCTTCGGGCCTCGCCGCTACGTACCGGAGGGACCGTGATGAGCACTGACGACAGCCGGCCGATGACGCCGGAGCAGGAGTACGAGTTCTACGTTGACCCGCGCAACCAGGAGCCCCAGGGACCTCCGCGTCGTCGCAAGCGTCCACTGAGCACGCCCGTGCCGGTGCGCTTCCCAGCGGATCTGCTCGAGGAAGTCAAGCGCGCCGCAGAAGCCGACGATCGTTCAGTCTCGGCCTGGATCCGTCGAGCTGTCGAGCACGAGCTGTCTCGCCCCGCCTGACCCCTGAGCCCAGCACGCGGCCGGCGGCAGTAGCGGATGTCCGCAGTGGTCTCTCGTCCGCTACCTAGCCAGGCGTGGCTTCACCACGCCGCCGTCGAGTCGGGACAGACCATCGACCCGGAAGACGTGCTCCCCGTCCTGCGCCAAGTGTGGACCCGCGCAGCCATCCGCTACCCCGACACTTTCTGGGATCTGGAACCGACTACCCACCGGCGCGCCTTTCAAAACGGTCCCACCGAGGAAACGCCGTGCGCCCCAGCGCTGGCGCAGGCCCTGTATGACGTCATGTCTGACCATTGGGTCCCTGTGCCCGGCGCTATTGAACTGCTGAAGATCCTGAAGGCTGCTGGTACGAAGGTTGGGCTCATGTCCAACACGGCGTTAGACCTGCGCCCGCGCCTGCTCGAGCTCGGCATCCTGCCCTACCTCGACACGGTCGTACTTTCCTTCGAGGAAGGACTCGTCAAACCCGACCCAGCCATCTTCCGCCTGGCGGCCTCACGCCTAGGCACGTTGCCCGCAGACACCATCTACGTGGGCGACACCCCAGCCAGCGACGGCGGCGCGGTCATGGCCGGGATGACCTGCATCCTGGTCCCCACGGTGCACGACCTCCCACAACTGAACGCGGTCACCGCCATGCTGACCCCCTAGGCAACCAGCGGCAAAGTTGGACGATCGTAGCCGTCCTCAGTGCGGCATGAGCGGACGTGTCGTGGACATCTGCTAGCGGCCGTGGTTTGCCAGCCATGGGTCGACGATGGCGTGGTACGTGGTCGGGTCGTCTCGACGGATGCAGTGGCTGACACCGTCGAGGTATCGGACGTCAACGCTGGGGTTGCTGGTGGGGACCGAGTGCTTGGCGAACGGACCGTCGGCGTCGTAAAGGACGAGCGTGGGGCACCTCAATTCTGTAAACACGTCGCTGGCATTGACCTGGCCGAGCTCGAGCTGGTCGATCATGTGTCGGTCAACGTGCGGTTTGCACTCGGCCCACCGGTCGATCTCGTCGTCCGTCCAGGTCGTGTTGCGTCGCATGAGCACCTTCTCCCTCCCTGCGTCAGCCGGGTTGTCGAACCGGTCGAGGAAGGTGTGTTGCTCGTCTGCGAAGCCGGGCGGGGTGACGGTGCCCTGCGTGAGGGCGGGATCTTCAAGGACGAGTGCGCGGACGAAGTCCGGCGCTCTGGTCGCCGCGATGGCGGCGACGCGTCCTCCGAGAGAGTGGCCGATCACGGTCGCCGGTCCGAGTGCGCGCAGGGTCTCGACGAGGTCGTTGACGAAGGTGTCGAGCATGCGCGATGCGGCGGCGGTGTCGAAGCGGGGTGATCCTCCGTGGCCTCGCAGGTCGACGGCGTGGACGTGCCAGGTCGGCGACCACCGTTCGACCGCGTGAGGCCAGGCGGTTCCGGCCTCGGTGAGGCCATGGACCAGGAGCAGGGCTGGCCGGTCCGGGTCACCCCAATTATGGGTCCGCAGGGAGGTCACAGTGCTCCTTAGGTTAGATCGATGGCTTCTTGCCTGCAGAAGAGCAGAATTTTGATCGGCCTGTCAACGACTCATGCGGTGAGCTACGTCGAGCGGGCAGGGCTGAGCGAGACCGCCGTCGCCACCAACCTGCACGGGCGTAGCCGTCCCCTGTCCTCCGCGCGGCAGTAGCGTGCGGACCACGCTCCATGCGGCAGATGAGCGTGTCCGACAGCCTGTCCGTGCTGGCCCCTATCGTCATCACGTGACGTGGGTTGAGCGGTATCCGGAAGAGCGCCTGGTGCCTCACGACCCTTCATGGGCAGCGAAGTTCCTGGAGGTGGCACGGTCGCTGCGCAAGGTGCTCGGGCCAGAGTGGGTCATCGAGCACGCCGGTTCTACCTCCGTGCCGGGGTTGTCTGCGAAACCGGTCATTGATCTGGTACTGCGTCTACCAGAGGGACGGAGCGTCAGTGATGCGATGCAGCCGCTCTTGCCGATGGACTGGACTGCGGCCGTGGAGGTCGGGGACCACTGGGCGATCTTCCATCCCGCCGTTGGACGACGCGATGCGATCGGGCATCTCTTCACGGCAGCCCAGTGGCCTGAGGCTCACATGCGTCTGTTCGCGAGCTGGCTGAGGTCCCATCCCGTCGACGTGCAGCGATACGAGGACCTCAAGCGGGACCTGGTCGCGGCCGGTGTTTGGGGGCCCGACTACACCCGAAGGAAGGCCGATTTCGTCCGGGAGATCGTCAACTCAGCCCGCCAGGAGATGGGACTGCCCCCCAACCACGGGGCGCTCTGACAGGCTGGGGCCGCGCAGCTCAGCCTCCGCACGGCTCGCGGCATGACCGGATGGGACTTGGTGGCGTGGACTCCCCGGAAGCTGCTGGTCGTCCGGACGGTGAATGGCGAGACGTTGTGCGCTCGGGCCGTCCCCGGCGGCCTGTGGAGTGGAACGTGATCTGGGTCGGCGGTGACTCGGTGTTCAGATCATCGCCGAGCGTCTTTTGGTGAGTTGTCGGCGGCTGTCCGGTCATTCCTCGCCTGGGCGACGGTGCGATGACTGTTTCCTCAGTTCGTGTGCGGAGCGCCGGGCTGCCGTGCACACGGAGCGCTCGCACTGGCTAGGGGCGCAATTTTTCAACCTAGTGGCGGCCCGACGATGGTTCGTGTCTCGCTGCCGGGCACCTGGCCGAAGGCATCGGGATCAAAGGGATTCTGGCTGTCCAACCCCGACAGGTAGTCACGCTGGGCGCGGAAGAAGTCCTCGATTCCACCGGGTGTCACGACCGTAATGAACCTGCAGGGTGCGCCGGCGAGATTGGCCACGGCATGGGGGACGTGTCGCGGAAACCACACTAGGCCGCCGGGGTGAAGCGCTCCGCTCCGGTCACCGACTTCGTAGTTCAGCAAACCTTCGAGGCAGATGACGACTTCATCCTCCGCCTCGTGCACGTGCCGCGGCGGCCCTCCGGTCTCGACGAGCCCAGCGATCACAGTGAGGAGGCCGTTGGACTCGCGCGCGGTGACCTTCATGGAAAGCACGGAGCCGCCACCCATGTCCAACTCCTCGAGGGAGTCGTCAGCCGCTAGCGCGTATCCGGGGTGGAGGGTCATGTCCCAGTATGTACCTGTGGTCCGCGCATAGCGAGTCCCGTTCGGACGTTCAACCGCCTTCCGATGCGTAGTGCGACGTACGGCCCAGCTGTCGACACCGGCTGGTGCGGCAGTAGCGTGCGGACCACGCTCAGTGCGGCAGGAGCGTGCGGACCACGCTCAGTGCGGCAGGAGAGTGAACTCCTATCTATTAGCCCCAAGCCGCCTGCTACCGGGGGGAGTGGACGCACGCCTGCCGAGAGTTTGAGCAGTCGCTCAGACAGCACGCTAAGGTGGAGGCAAGGCCAGCGTGAGGAGGCGAGTCATCGTGGCGACGGAACCGGCGGTGACGACGACTGCGACAACGGAGAGGACAGGTTCGGAGCGAGCGAGGCGCCGGACCAACCGGACCGGTGCAGCTACGCGGGAGGCGCTCGTCGCGGCCGCGCGCGCGAATCTGGTCCAGGAGGGCTTCTCCCGGACCAGCGCCCGCTCGGTCGCGGCGCTCGCGGGCTGCTCACAGGCCAGCCTCTTCTATCACTTCGACGGCGTGCCCGACCTGCTCCTCGCGGTGCTCGACGAGGTGAGCGACCGGAGGATGGCCGCCTATCGCCAGCCGCTCCTGTCCGCGCGCACCCCCAACCAGCTCGCCCGTCTCGGCCGCACGATCGCCGCGGAGGACCTACGCTCCGGCGACCTGCGTGTGCTCGTCGAGCTGGTTGCCGGGGCGCCGACGAGCCCTGGACTGAAGGCGGGCGTGGCTGAGCGCATCGACCGCTGGGAAGAGCTCGTCTCGCAGGTGGCGGAGCGTTTCATACCTCGTCCGCTGCGCACAGCCCTCCGGCCGCCTGTCGTCGCGCACGCCGTGGTGGCCGGCTTCCTCGGACTGGAGTTGCTGCGCGACCTGCGCGGGGACGGGACCGGGACCGAGGACGTGCTCACCGACCTGGAGCAGTTCAGCCGGACGGCCGCCGCGATCACAGGCGGTACCCGATGACACGCAGAGACAGGGATCGGAGCGGGCCGGGCGCCTTGATGCTCTGGCTGGTCGGCGGCGCGGCACTCGGACTTGGGGCCGCGTCACTGCCGAGCATCGGCATGCTCGTCCTCCCCGGGGCGGTCCTCATCCTCGGGGCGGCCGGGATCGTGACCCGCGGACGGGGCTGGCCACTCGTGCTCGCAGGCGCTGCGCTTCCGCTGCTCTGGGTGGCCTGGCTCCACCGGCGCGGTCCCGGTTGGGTGACGTATGAGACCGACACCGGCGGAGGCGGGTCCGAACTGCTGGACCCGGTGCCCTGGTTGCTCACCGGCCTGGGTCTGCTGTCCATGGCCGTGGCAAAGTCCCCACTGGTGGCCACGTGAGGTCCCCGCTGGTGGCCAAGTAAACAGTCCCCACCCTCTGCTCGTGTCGTCCATGAGCTGAGCCCCTGGACGGTGAACGGTGGCGGTGTCTAGCCAGTCACCGCACCGCCCAGGGAGCTCCATTGAAGAACATGAGGGAAGAGTTGGACATCATCACCGCCTACCAGAAGGTGGGCACCTACCGCGGGGCCGCCGACATCTGCGGCACCACGCACAAGACCGTCAAGCGGGTCGTGGAACGTCACACCGCCGGTCAGGGCCGCCCGGTCAGGGCGCCGCGGCCGGCGAACTACGAGGCCGTGCGCGCGCTCGTGGCCGGGGACGTGAAAGACACCCGGGGCCGGATCAGTGCCAAGCGGCTGCTGCCCAGGGCCCGCGCGGCGGGGTTCACGGGCTCGGCGCGCAACTTCCGCCGCCTCGTCGCCCAGGAGAAGACGCGGTACCGCAGCGAGCACGGACGCCGGCACCGGCCGGCGTCGTGGTCCCCGGGTGAGCACCTGGTCATCGACTGGGGCGTGATCGGCGGCGTGCACGTCTTCGCCGCGGTGCTGGCCTGGTCGCGGTTCCGGTTCGTCCGCCTCGCCGCCGACGAGAAGGCGGCCACGACGATGGCCATGCTGGCCGAGTGCTTCGAGGTCCTCGGCGGCACACCAAGAGTGGTGCTCGCCGACCGGATGGGCTGCCTGAAGGGTGGCGTGGTCGCCAACCGGGTCGTCCCCACGGCTGAGTACGTCCGCTTCGCCACGCACTACCGGTTCCGGCCCGACTTCTGCGAGGCGGCCGACCCGGAGTCCAAGGGCATCGTGGAGAACCTGGTCCGGTACGGCAAGGACGACCTGGCCCTGCCGCTGCTGCTCGAGCACGCCGGCGCCGGTGGCCTGGCCGCCGGCGCCGCGCGGGTCCTGGCCGACCTCGGTGCCGCGAACGAGCGGGCAGCGGCATGGTGCCAGGAGGTCAACGCCGCGGTCCATTCCGAGACCTGCGCGGTCCCGTCCGACCGGTTGGCCACCGAGGTCGACCTGCTCACCGAGCTGCCCTCGCTGCGCCCGGTCATCGGCCCGGCGCCGGTCACCCGCAAGGTCGACAAGCTGTCCACGATCCGCCTCAGCTCGGCCCGGTACTCGGTTCCGACCGCGCTGATCGGCACCCAGGTGGGCGTGCTCGTCGATGGCACCCGGGTGCTCGTCCTGGACCCCGGCACCGGTGAGGTCCACGCCGAGCACCCCCTCGTGGCGCCCGGTGATGCCTCGGTCCTGGACGAGCACTACGGCGGTGCCCGCCCCGCGGCACCGGTGCGGGCGATCCGCCCGCGGTCCGCGGCGGAGAAAGAGTTCTGCGCGCTCGGCCCGGCCGCGCAGGCGTTCATCGCCGGTGCCGCCGGGGCCGGGCACACCCGCCTGGGTCCCGAGCTGGCCGAGCTCAACACCCTGACCGCCGCCCACGGCGAGGCCACGATGGTCGCCGCGCTCGAGCGAGCGACCGCGTTCGGGCGGTGGAAAGCGGCCGACGTCCGCTCGATCCTGGCCGCCGGCACCGGGCTCCCGACCCCGCGCCCGGCCGGGGACGCTCTCGTCCTCGACCTGCCCACGACTGCGGGACGGTCGCTGGCCGAGTACGCCCCGGCACCGAAGGCGGTGTCCTCGTGAGCGCCTCAACCGTGCCGGTGCTGGATGCGGACCTGACCGCGGGGCTGCGCCGGCTCAAGCTGGCCGCGATGCGACAGCTCGCCCCCGAGCTGCTCGTCACGGCCAAGACCCAACGGTGGTCGCCCGAGGAAGTGCTACGGGCACTGGTCGAGGCCGAGATCGCCGCCCGGGACGCCTCCAACGAGCGAGCACGCCTCAAGGCCGCGGCGTTCCCGGTGCTCAAGACGATCGAGGACTTCGACCTGGCCGCCTCCTCGATCCCGGCCCCGACCTGGGCGTACCTGACGTCCCTGGAGTGGGTCCGGGCCAGGGAGAACGTCACGCTCATCGGGCCCGCCGGCACAGGGAAGTCGCACACCCTCATCGCCCTGGGTCACGCCGCCGTCCTCGCCGGCCACCGGGTGCGGTACCTGACCGCGGCCGACCTGGTCGAGACGCTCTACCGCGGCCTGGCCGACAACACCGTCGGCAAGACCATCGAGACCCTGCTACGCAACGACGTCGTCCTCGTCGACGAGATCGGCTTCGCGCCCCTGGACGACACCGGCGCCCAGCTGCTGTTCCGGTTCATCGCCGCCGCCTACGAACGCCGATCCCTCGGCATCGCCTCCCACCACTCCTTCGAGGACTGGGGACGGTTCCTGCCCGAGCACACCACCGCAGTGTCCATGCTCGACCGCCTCCTGCACCACGCCACCACCGTGCTCACCAACGGCCAGTCCTACCGCATGCGCCAAGCACACGCACGCCGAGGAGGTGAGCTGCCCACCCCCTGATCAACCCGCAGAGGGTGGGGACTTCCACCTGGCCAAAACCGGGGACTTCCAACTGGCCGTTGACAGTCTGCTCATCCTTGCCGGAGGGCTCCTGTTCTTCACCCGCTGGCTCCAGACGCGGCGCATGAGCCAGAAGGATTGAGCTGAGACAGCGCGCCAGGTCGGCCGGCGAAAGCTGACTGGGGCATTGCACAGTCTCGAAAAGTTCCACTCTACGAGCGGCGGTCCATGGCGCGACGCATGCGGCAGTAGCGTGCGGCCACGCTCAGTGCGGCAGGAGCGGATGGCGGCCGTAGCCCCTCGCGGGATACTCCGACGCCCGGTCACGGCTCGTCTGGCTAGCATCCAGGGATGAGCGGAATCGTCTGGTGGGAGATCGAGACAGCGGAACCCGAGCGATTTCAAGACTTCCACAGCGGCCTGTGGGCGTGGACGTTCGAGCCAGCCTTCGCGGATACGTCGCTGGGAGCGGACTACTGGATCATCAAGGCTGACAGCGTGGCCATTGGAGGGCTGCAGCGTTCGCTCGAGCCGGTCAAGCCCTCAACAGGCGGCACCCGCATCTACTTCGAGGTCGACGACCTCGAGGCTGCTTTCGTTGCCATCGCTCAGAACGGAGGGACGATCCAGCGTCGTCGGACTGAGCTAGGTGGCGACGATCGCTGGTTCGGCATCTATAGAGACCCGACCGGAACCTCCTTCGGCCTCTGGACCGCCAATCAGGAGAACCGATGAGGTCGGGCCCCGGCATAGCGTGCGTCCTACGCTCCGCGGCAGTAGCGTGCGGCCACGCTCAGTGCGGCAGATGAGTGCATCCCGAGCAGCCCGCAAGCGCTCCGGCGGTGGGCCCGGTGGCGACGTATGGCTAACGGGCGGGAGTTGAACCGTGACTGCTATGTGGCGAGGTCTGCTGGGCCAGAACAATGAGGGGTGCCGGCACCGACCCGCAAGGTGCGCTATTATCGCCGGATGACGATGACATCGGACGGCATGAGCGTGCCGGCGGCGCCTGCAGGGAGTGACGGGCTGGTGGTGGCGGCGGCGCTGTTCCACGGCCTGTCGGACCCTTCCCGGCTGGCGATCCTGCAGCACCTGACCCTGGGCGAGCACCGCGTCCGGGACCTCACAGAGCATCTGGGGCTGGCGCAGTCGACGGTGAGCGCGCACCTGGCGTGCCTGCGCGACTGCGGCCTGGTCGTGTCCCGGCCAGAAGGCCGCGCCTCGATGTTCTCGCTGACCAGTGCGCCCGAGTTGCTGGGCGTCCTCGACGCCGCGGAGCGGCTGCTCGCCTCCTCGGGGTACGCGGTGGCCCTGTGCCCGAACTACGGCGTCGGGACCGAAGGCAATCCCGCCCCGGACCAGCTGCGAACCCACGCCGGGCAGGAGGAGGGGGTGTGAGCGGCCAGGAGACCCCGCAGCGGGAGGTCCTCGTGGACGCGTGCGGGTGCGAGATCGCCCCGCCGCCTCCCACCGGCGGTGGTGAGGTCGAGGAGCCGGTCACCCGGCTCTGGCAGGTGCGCGAGGTACAGCTGGGTCTGCTCTCCGGTGCATTCCTGGGGGCCGGGTTACTCGCCGGGCTCGCGGGTTGGGCGATCGCGGAGCTGGTGCTGGCTGCCGCGGCGCTGCTGGTGGGCGGGTCCACGTTCGTCCCGGGTGCGCTGCGACGACTGGCGCGCGGCAAGCTGGGTGTCGGCCTGCTGATGACGATCGGCGCCGTCGGGGCGACCCTGCTGGGGCAGGTGGAGGAGGCCGCCGCGCTGGCGTTCCTGTTCTCCCTCAGCGAGGGCCTGGAGGAGTACTCCCTGGCCCGGACCCGGCACGGCCTGCGGGCCCTGCTGGACCTGGTGCCCAAGGAGGCGACCGTGCTGCGCGGCGGCCGCGAGCTCCTGGTCGACCCCGGACAGCTGGTGATCGGGGACGTCATGGTGGTCCGGCCGGGGGAGCGGCTGGCGACCGACGGGAGGGTGCGGACCGGCCGCAGCAGCCTGGACACCTCGGCGATCACCGGCGAGTCCATGCCGGTGGAGACCGGACCTGGTCAGGACGTCTTCGCCGGGTCGATCAACGGCACCGGCGCCCTCGAGGTCGAGGTCACCTCCACCGCGCAGGACAACTCCCTGGCCCGCATCGTGCACGTGGTGGAGGCCGAGCAGTCCCGCCGCGGCGCCACCCAGCGGCTGGCCGACCGGGTCGCCGGCCCGCTGGTGCCCGGCATCCTGGTCGCCGCAGTCTTGACGGTCCTGCTCGGGGCCCTGCTGGGTGACCCCTCGGTCTGGGTGCACCGCGCCCTGGTCATGGTCGTGGCGGCCTCTCCCTGCGCCCTGGCGATCTCCGTGCCGGTCACCGCGGTCGCCTCGATCGGCGCGGCCAGCCGCCGCGGGATCCTGGTCAAGGGCGGCGCCGCGATGGAGGCCCTAGGCAGGGTGAGCACCGTCGCCCTGGACAAGACCGGCACGCTGACCCGCAACCGGCCGGCCGTGATCGACGTCGCCACCGCACCGGGCCACGACCAAGGCCAGGTGCTGGCGTGGGCGGCCGCGCTGGAGGCCCGCAGCGAGCACCCGCTCGCCGCCGCCATCCTGGCCGCCACCGACCAGGTCCCCGCCGCGCAGGACGTGGAGGCGGTCGTCGGCGCCGGGCTGGTCGGCACCGTCGACGGCGCGCGGGTCCGGTTGGGCCGGCCCACCTGGATCGAGCCCGGTCACCTCTCCTCGGCCGTGACCGGTATGCAACAGGCCGGCGCGACCGCGGTCGTGGTCGAGGTCGACGGCCACCCGGTTGGCGCCATCGCCGTCCGGGACGAGCTGCGGCCGGAGGCGACCGAGGTCATCTCCCGGTTCCGCGACCACGGCTACACCGTGGCCATGCTCACCGGCGACAACCAGGTCACCGCCGCGGCCCTGGGCGAACAGGCCGGCATCGAGCAGGTGCACGCCGACCTGCGCCCCGAGGACAAGTCCACGGTAGTCACCGGGCTGCGCGCCCACGGACCCACCGCCATGGTCGGCGACGGCGTCAACGACGCTCCCGCGCTGGCCACCGCAGACGTCGGCGTCGCGATGGGCGCCATGGGCACCGACGTCGCGATCGAGACCGCCGACGTCGCCCTCATGGGTGATGACCTGCGCCTGCTGCCGTTCGCGTTCGACCACGCCCGCCGCACCCGGGCCATCATGCTGCAGAACGTCGTGCTGTCCCTGGCCCTGATCGCGGTCCTGATCCCGCTGGCCCTCTTCGGCGTCCTCGGCCTGGCAGCCGTCGTACTCATCCACGAGCTGGCCGAGGTCCTCGTCATCGCCAACGGGGTTCGGGCCGGACGCGCCAGGCACTTGCCCCACCTTGACAAGGTCCACGACCACGCCCGCCCACTGAAGGCCCGGGTGTAAGAACAGCACGCAGCCACTCCACCAACCGCCGCGGAAACCTGGACCTTCGAGACACCGACCGGAGCGGCAATGTCGGACGCGCCGCAGGCTAGCGTCCTCAGTGCGGCATTATGCACGTGATGGGGGTGGGGGCGGTTCATGATGCTTCGCCGTTCTCGAGATCGTTGAGGAGTTTGCCGAAGAGCTGGGCTCGGTGGGTCTGGCCCTTGGCGTGGGCGTCGTCGTGCTGGGCCTGGAGGGTGGGGCGGAAGGCGATGGTGGTCTGGAAGAAGGTGCAGGTCTCGCAGATGGACTCGAAGGCGCAGTCGAGCTCGGGGGGTCGGGTGCAGTGGCCGTTGCCGAGCATGCGGGAGTGCTCGCGGCGCAGCCGGGCCATGTTGGGTCCGAGGGCGTCGGCGGGCAGGTGGGCGGGGTCGGTGTAGAGGGCGTCGACCTTGTCGGTGACGGCGAAGTACTCCTCGGCGACGGTGCGGTTGGCGATGCGGGCATAGCGCAGGGTCATGTCCATCGAGGAGTGGCCCAGCATCGCGGCGATGGCTTCCAGGGACATGCCGCGGTTGATGGCCTGGGTGGCCAGGGTGTGGCGCAGCTGGTGGGGGTGGATGTGGGCCAGGCCGGCGGCGGCGCCGGCCTTGTTGATCATCCGGGTGACGGTGTGCCGGTCCAGCGCCCGGCCGTTCTCTCTCGGGAGCAGCAGCGGGTGGGCGGGGTCGACGTGGGTGGCCCGGTAGTCCTGGATGAGGGTGAGCACGTGCGGGTGCAAGGGCAGGTAGCGGTCCTGGTGCAGCTTGCCGACCGGCACATGCAGCCAGGGTCCGGTGCCGATGTGCACGAGAGCGTCGGCGGGCAGGGCGGTGTACTCGCTGACTCGCAGGCCGGTGCGCAGCAGGACTTCCACGGTGACGCGCAGCAGCATCCGGGGCTGGGCCTGGGCGGCGCGCAGCAGCCGCGCGGCGCTCGGGTCGTCCAGCGCCTTGGGCAGGGGCCGGTCCTGGCGGGGCAGGTCACCGGAGAACATCGGCACCCGGGCCGGGGCGTCGTCCCAGCCCCACTCGCCGATCCGGATGAAGAACATCCGCAGCGTGCCCAGCCGGCCGGCGATGGTGGCCAGGCCCAACGGGGTCCCGCCGCGGCCGGGGCGGGCGGCCAGCCACGGCTTGTAGGCCTCGATCGTGGACCGGTCGATGTCGGCCACGCAGGTCAGGGTCGGGGTGTGGGTGAGCAGGTAGGTGGCGAAGCAGCGCAGCGACTGGTCGGCGCCGTTGACGCTGCCCGGGCGCAGCACGCAGGCCAGCTGGGTCAGGTAGGCCCGCATGGTGGCCGCGACCTGAGGCAGCTCGGCGGCGACCTGGTCCCAGGTCGCGACCGGCGCGGCGCCGCCGCGCTGGTCCTGGGCGGGGTCGAACCGGACCGGCAGGGTGGTGCTCATCGCAGCCTCCGGAACCCCGGCAGCGCCGGCCGTTCACCGGCGCCCGGCGGCGGTGTCGCGTGCACGCCGGGGACGCCGGCGAAGACCTGGGCGTCGATGACCTCGGCGGCCTTGCGGTACTGGGAGGCCAGCCAGTCGTCGGCCAGGTGCAGGTAGATCCGGGTGGACTCGATCGAGGCGTGACCGGCCTGGGCCTGGACGGCCTCCAGGGCCATCCCTGCCTCCCGCAGCCGGGTCAGGCAGGTGTGCCGCAGCTCGTGGCAGGTGCCGTGGGACAGGCCCGCACGCGTCCGGGCACCGGCCAGGACCTGATCGATACCGCGCACGGTCAGCGGCTGCCCGCGGGTGGGTCCCTTGAGCACGACGAACAACCGGCCGGTCGCGGCGTCGGCGGGTCGCTCGATGGCCAGGTAGTCGGCGACCGCGGTGAAGAACCTGGCCGAGACGGGCACAATGCGTTGCCGCCCGCCCTTGCCCTCGGCGATAAACACCCGCCGTTCGGCAACCCGCAAGTCCTCCAGGCGCAGGCCCAGGACCTCGCAGCGGCGCAGCCCGCCGAGCACCATCGCCGCGACCATGGCCCGGTCCCGGTGGGTGCGCAGGGCGCCGGTGAGGGCATCGACATCGGCCGGGGCCAGGATCCGCGGCAGGGACCGGACCCGCCTGGTCAACGGCACGCCCTGGGAGGGGCGGGATCTCTCCCTGCGGGTCGGCAGCCCCCGGGGCACCGGGTTGGTGACCACGTCCCCGCGAACCTGCAAGAAGGCGTAGAACCCGGAGATCGTGGAGACCCGCCGGGCGACCGTGGCCGGCCCCACCCCGCCTCCGCCGTCGGCGGGCAGCCCCTGGACCACGCCGGCAGGACGGCCGGTGCGCTGGGCGGTGATGAAGGCGAGCACGTCGGCCGGGACCGCCTCGGCCGGGTCTTTGCCGAGCACCGACAGGAAGATTCTCAGGTCGTACGCCGCGGCCAGGACCGTGTTCGGCCGGCACCGCCCGGACAGGAAGTCCAGGTACTCGTCCGCGCAGCCGACCCCGACCCGCAGCACCACCTCGCCCGAGGGCCCTCGCGACCTGACCAGACACGGATCCAGACCCGACATGTCACGACCTCCCGGTCCCTCGACCATCAGCCACACCGGCTGGTCGAAATCTCCCGGAAGATCACGTGCATAACAAGCAATAGCGTGCGGACCGGCCGCCTTGGGGCGATAGCATGCGACCACGCTCCTGGCGGCACTCGCGCACGTCCGACCTGCCTTACTACGTTTGAAGGGTCTGAGGCTCTGGCCTTGGCTCTCCCTTAGAGGTTTCGACGCTGAGCAGGTCCCCGACCTGGCAGCCCAGCACGTCGCAGATCGCGGTGAGGGTGGAGAAGCGGATAGCCCTGGCGCGGTCGTTCTTCAGGACGGAGATGTTGACCGGGGTGACGCCGACGGCGTCGGCGAGGGCTGCGACCGTCATTCCCCGGGCCGCCAGGAGCTCGTCGAGGTGGCAGAGGATCCTGTGGCCCTCCTCCGGCGGCATCAGACCAGGCCGTCGACGTCGTGCTGCAGCCGGGACCCGGCGGCGAATGCCTGGGCCACGGCTGCGACGAGCAGGCCGGCGACGAGCCAGGCGGGCGTGAAGGAGACGATGAAGCTGAACGCGCCTGCTGCGTCCAGGATCTGCGCTCTTGCGATGCTGTAGACCAGACCGGCGCCGACCGGGACCAGGATGAGCAGGAGTGCAATCACCCGCAGCCGGGTGACGTTGGTGCGCTCGAAAGGGGTGCCGGCCGCGAGGTCGCGCAGGAACCGCCCGACGAGCAATGCGCCCCAGACGGCGGCCGCCACGGCCAGCACGGGGCCTACCAGGAGCAGGGCGAGATGGCCCGCGCTGACCTCGCCCACGAGCACGTGGGCCTCCGTCATGCCGCCGACGACCTCGCCTGCACCGGCGGCCCCCTTGTCGACCTTGATGGGGACCCCCGTCAGGGTGACCTGCCGACGGAGGGCCCAGTCGAGGGTGATGAAGAGGGGGTAGGCGGCAGCGGCGCCGACGACCAGCCAGAGCAAGGCGACGGTCGCCAGCTGGTCGAGACGGTCGAACCGCAGACGGTCACGGTTGGTTCGGGTGGTGGTCATGGCCTGCCCCTCGGAGTTGTTGGAAGGGCCACATGGCTGACCCTATCGTTTTTCGATGTTATCGAAGCACGATAGGTTGGTCAACCGTGCCATCCGGCGCGCGGCGGGGTAGGTGGCAGAACCGCCTAAGCCCGACTCTCGGCAGATCCGGTCTGTCACGTCCACCATGCGCCCGACGCCTGAGACCTCGCAGTCCCACCGACGAGACCGCACCATGCCGGCCACCGCGCCGGACCAATCGTCCGCACGTAAGGTGGCGCCCGTGACAACCCTCGACCCGGACAGCGCCGATCTCACTCTGCTCCAGGATCGTCAGGTGGCCGTCCTCGGCTTCGACGCACTCGCCGCCGCACACGCGCTCAACCTGCGCGACAGCGGTGTCGATGTCTGGATCGGCACCGACCCCGACAGCCGCCTCGCCGGCCGAGCCGAGATGGAGGGGCTGCCGGTCGTCCCTCCTGCCGAGGCGGTCAGCCGGTGCGACATCGTGCTCGTCCCCCGACCGGGCCAAGGCGAGCACGACCCTGCGTCGGTCCAGCGCCTCATCACCGAACACACCGATCCTGGCGACCTGGTCATCGTCACCAGCGCGGACGCCATCGCCGACGGGCTCCTGACCGTGCCCGACGGGGTGGACCTGGCAGTGCTCCGCGCCGTCGGGGACGGCGACCGGGTGCGTGACGAATACCTCGATGGCCGCGGCTGCCCGGCGCTGGTGGCCGTCGCCCACGACCACAGCGGCGCCGCCTGGGCGACGCTCACGGCATACGCCGCGGCGATGGGATCGCTCCGCTCGGGTGCGATCGTGACGACGGTGGCTCACGAGGTGAGCGCGATGGCCGCCTCCCGCGAGCGCATCCAGCGCCCCCTGCAGGAGGCGCTCCGGTCGACCTTCGACGATCTCGTCGCCGAGGGCGTCGAGCCTGAGGTCGCCTACGTCGCCCTCGTGCACGAGCTCAAGACCCAGGTGGACCAGATCTACGTCGTCGGCTTCGCCACGCAGCACGGGCCCTCCGGTCAGCCGAAGACCGTCACGACCGGCGACAGCGCCCAGACACCTCGCCACGCCGAGGCGTCGAGCCGTCGCGAGGCCGCGGCGGAGGCGCACCCCTTGGAGCGGGCCGGGCGGCGGGTGCGCGAGATGACCAGCTGGCTGCGCTGAGTCAGCCTCCGACCGCGCCTGACGGTGCCCAGGCGGCCCGCCCGCTCAGCGCAGGAACAGCTTGCGCAGCCGCACCGTCGTGAAGGCCAGCCCGATGAGGCTCATCCCGACGAAGTAGAGGCAGTGCACCCACGTCATCGACGTGAAGATGCCGACCGACAGCTGCCGCATCAGCTCCACCCCGTGCCACAGCGGCATCGCCATGATGCCCCACTGGATCCACTCCGGGTAGACGCCGATCGGGTAGAGCGTCGCCGAGAACAGAAACATCGGCACCAACGCGAAGCTGATGAGATCCATCTGCTGGAAGGTCGTCAGATAGCTCGTCACGCCCATCCCGAACGCCGCGAAACCGCACGCGATGAGGATCGCCGCCGGCACCATGAGCAGCGCCCACCATGACGTCACCAGCCCCATCGCCGTGATCACGCCGAGGAAGCCCAGGGCATACAGGAAGCCGCGGAAGAGCGCCATGAGGATCTCGCCGATCGCGACGTCCAGCGGCCCGAGCGAGGTCTGCAGCATCGCCTGGAAGAGCTTGCCGTAGCGCAGCTTGAAGAAGACGTTCCACGTCGAGTCGTAGATCGCGCCGTTCATCGCCGAGGTCGCCAGGAGTGCGGGGGCGATGTAGGCGGCATACTCGATCGGCCGCCCACCCGGACCGCTCACCTCGCCCACGAGCGCGCCCATGCCGATGCCCATCGCCAGCAGATAGAAGACCGGCTCGAAGAACCCGGAGAGCAGCACCATCCAGTTCTGGTTGCGGATCACGCGCAGGTTGCGCTCGAGGACCGCGCCGACGTTGCCGGAGGCGAGCCCCGCCAATGCCCGAGGTATGCCGCTGCGCCGGCTCGGCGTCGAGCTCACCGGAGCGGCGCTCACGAGGTCAACCTCCGGGTGTAGACGCGGGTGGCCCACCAGACCCCGAGCACGGTGCACCCGACAAGGAAGGCCAGGTGCACGACCGCCATCGTGGCCGACAGCTCCGCACCGTAGGACGCCCATCGAGCGAGCTGAGTGCCATGCCAGATCGGCGAGATCCAGCCGATCCAGTGCAGATAGACCGGCATGGCCGAGAGCGGGAAGAACGTGCCGGCGAAGAGGAACATCGGCATGACGACGAAGCGCTGGATGAAGGCGAACTGATAGCCGTCGTCCTCGATCGTGGCGGCATAGGCCTGCAGCGGCGCCCCGAAGGCGGTCGCGGTGAGCACCGCGATCGGCACCACCAGCGCCGACATCGCCCAGCCCGAGGGCGCCGCCCCGAAGGCGAGCATGATGAGCCAGAAGGCGCCGCCCTGCAGCACGAAGCGGATGATCACGGCCACCAGGTGCCCGAGCGCGATCTGCCCGGGCGTGAGCGGGGAGGCCGCCGGGCCGTAGTAGAGCCGCATCCACTTGAAGCCGGACATCACCGGATAGGTCATCTCCGCTGTCACCGACATGACCACCGTCGAGACCAGCAGCGCGGGAGCGACGAAGACGAGGTAGTCGACGCCGTCGACCGGGCCGCTGCCCCGGTCGACCAGCTCACCCAGCCCGACGCCCAGCGCGACCATGTAGAGCAGCGGCTGGGCGACGGCATACAGGGCGATGGGCAGCGCGAAGGCGCGCATCCCCCGCAGGACGGTCTCGGCGTAGAACCAGATGCCAAAGCGCCGAGCCCGGACCGCCATGTCGGCGTGCGCCGGCGCCCGCCCGGAGTAGGCGAGCCTGGTGGTGTCCACCTCAGTCAACGAGCGACCTCCCCGTGAGCCGCAGGAAGACGTCCTCCAGCGAGCTGCGCCGCACCAGCGAGGTCACGGGGTGCAGACCGCGCCGGGTGACCTCCTCCAGCGCCGACTCCCCGTCGGGGGTGTAGACCAGGATCCGGTCCGGCAGCACCTCGTTGCGGACGCCGACGCCTTCGAGCGCCTCGACCACCTGCGCGTTGCGGGAGGAGCCGAAGCGCAGCTCGAGCACCTCGCGGGTCGAGTGCTCCCGGATGAGCGCCGCCGGGGAGCCCTGCGCCATGATCTGCCCGTGGTCGACGACGATGAGCCGGTCGCACAGCTGCTCGGCCTCGTCCATGAAGTGCGTCGTCACGACCAGCGTCGTGCCCGCCTCCTTGAGCCGGAAGAGCCGGTCCCACAGGATGTGCCGCGCCTGCGGGTCCAGACCGGTCGTCGGCTCGTCGAGCAGCAGGATGCGCGGCTCGTTGACCAGCCCGCGCGCGATCGTCAGGCGCCGCTTCATGCCGCCGGACAGCGCGCTCACCTTGTCCTTAGCCCGCCCCTCCAGCTGGGCGAACTCCAGCAGCTCGTCGGCCTTGGCCGCCAGGAAGGAGCGCGAGAGCCCGAAGTAGCGGCCATACATCACGAGGTTCTCGCGCACGCGCAGCTCCTCGTCGAGGTTGTCCTGCTGCGGGATGACGCCGAGGTGGGCGCGCACCTCGGGGCCCTGCGCCGCCGGGTCCA
This sequence comes from Serinicoccus sp. JS2-9, assembly GCF_059025165.1. Taxonomy (NCBI): domain Bacteria; kingdom Bacillati; phylum Actinomycetota; class Actinomycetes; order Micrococcales; family Ornithinimicrobiaceae; genus Serinicoccus; species Serinicoccus sp. JS2-9. The sequence continues at coordinate 1,697,008 of NZ_CM180091.1, read as the reverse complement.
TGCCCAGGACGTCGAGCTCTCCCCCGCTGCGGTACAGCGTGCCGCCGATCATCCGCATCGTCGTGGACTTGCCCGCGCCGTTGGGCCCGAGCAGCCCGAAGCTCTCCCCCGCCTGCACCTCGAAGTCGATGCCGTCGACAGCGGCGACGTCGCCGTAGGTCTTGCGGAGCCCCCGCCCGGTGATCACTGCTGGCACGAGAGTGGACTTTAACCCGGCCGACCGACATACCTCACCAGGTTTGTCGCCCGGACCTGCTACGACCACCCCGCAGGTATGCCCCAGGGCCGCCACCGTGCGTCGGTGGCGGCCCCGCGTGCCTCGCGTGCGGTGCGACACCGCTCCAGTAGAAGACGTTGCCGAAGAGGTTGACGTAGCGCGGAGCACCCACCTCGAAGTTCCAGGCGTAGATGTCCTTGTTGTAACTAGTGCTCGTCGGCCGAGTTGCCGGCGGCCGAGTAGATCACGTCGGCCAGACCCCTGGCGCCAGGGCCACGTGCCTAATTCCACGTCACCTGGCGTTCAGTTACCGGAGCGCGCGGTATGCCGGCCCACCAGTCGGGCGCACTGGTAGCCCAGGTCGGCCCACGGCACCGGCACCTCGAGCACGGCCGCGGACGCGGTCGGCAGACCCACCTCGAGGTCCGCGCGCAGGTCGCGCTCCTCCTCCTCGTCGGCGAGGTCCCACGCGAGGGTCGACATCACCGGCTCGTGGCCGACCACCCAGAGCACCGCGACCTCGTCGGGGACCTCCTGGACCGCCTCGGCGACCCCGTCGACTCCCCCGTCGTAGATGCGCCGGGTCGGCCAGATCTCCACCAGGTCGTGGCCAAGCGCGGCGCTCAGCGTCTGGCGGGCCCGCGCCGCCGTGGAGACGAGAGCCAGCTGTGGGGCGAGACCCTCCTGCCGCAGCCAGTCGCCCAGCGCTGCGGCGTCCTGATGCCCCCGCTCGACGAGCTCGCGCTCGTGGTCTCCTCGGTGGTCGGCGACCCTGGACTCGGCCTTGGCGTGCCGGATGAGGACGAGTGTGGGCATGGGCTCCTCCTGCTATCGCGTGGGTGGACCGCCCGGGTCGACCCGGTGGTCGAGCTCTCCCGACTCACGGTATGCCGTCAGCTGGCGATGCAGGTAGCGACCCATCCGCGGCAGCGACGCCGGGGACGCCCCGCCGACGTGCGGCACCACCAGGACGCCGGGGGTGCTCCACAGCGGGTGGCCGTCCGGCAGCGGCTCGGGCTCGGTGACGTCGACGGCCGCCCGGAGCCGACCGGCCGCGCACTCTGCGAGCAGGGCGTCGGTGTCGACGATCGGCCCGCGGGCCACGTTGACGACGAGCGCGTCATCCGGCAGCAGCGCCAGCTCCTCGGCGCCGAGCAGACCGCGCGTCCGGTCGGTGAGGGGGAGGGTGAGCACGACGACGTCGGCGCGAGGCAGCAGTTCGGGCAGCCGGTCGATGCCGTGGACCTGCTCGACCAGATCGTCACCGGGCTTGTCCGTGCTGGCCACGGCGACCACGTCGCACTCGGCCGCGACGAGGCGCCGGGCGAGCGCACGGCCGATGCCGCCGTAGCCGACGACGAGCACCCGGGAGTCGGCCAGCGAGCGCCACGGGCCGGGCGCCGATCGGTCCCACACCGCCTCCGCTTGGCGCAGCACGTGGTGCGGCAGCTGACGCTGCGCCGCGAGCACGAGCGCGAGCGCCAGCTCGCTGGTGGCGGTGTCGTGGACCCCGACGGCGTTGGCCATCTGCACACCGTCCGGCAGGTGGGGCAGCGCGTGCTCGAAGCCGGCCGAGGCCAGCACGACCGCCCGCAGCCCCGGGATCTGGCCCATCCGCGTCAGCCAGGGGCCGGCGATCATGGCGATGCCGAGCACGTCGACGTCGCGACCGCCCCCGGGCACGGTGTCGCGGTCCTCGTGGTCGTAGGCCACGACCTCCACCCCGTCGACCGGCTCGAGGTAGGGCAGCAGCTGCTCCGGCACGGCCGCGACGACACTCATGAGCGCACCCTACGACCACCGGGCGTCGCCCATGGTTGCCCCAGCCCCCACCGGGCGTCGCCCATGGTTGCTCAGCCGCCGGTCGCGACCGCCTCGACCACGAGATTGGCCGCGAGGTGGCCGCCCGCCTCGACGGGCGACGCCGCGTCACAGGTGACGATCGCGAGTCGCGGGACCTCGCTCGGCCCCCACACCGCAGGGTCCACCATGATCTCGTCCTTGTCGGCCGACCGGACCGCGGTGATCTCGAACTCCCGCTGGACCCCCGCCGCGTCCCGGACGACGACCTCGCCTCCCACCTCCGCGCGAGCGAGGTCGGCGAAGACGTCCGGCGCACCCGCCGTGGTCACGTGCCCGGCGATGACGGCGATGCCTGCCGCACCGGGGCGGGGCGAGGCGTCATACCACTGCACCGTCCCGGCCGGCGGGTTGATGATGCCCTCCGCGGTCGTGCCGGCGGCCCACAACTCCCAGCTGCCCACACCCGCGAGGCTCAGCGAGGTGGGCACCTCGGGGGTGACCGGCTCGGGCTCGGTCTTCGCCGCCCCGACCTCGTCCTCGACCGCGGCCGACTCGACGTCGCCGGTGGTGACGACCGAGTCGTCCGGTCCGCCCGAGGTCTTCCCTGCGGCGGTGGCCGGCGACCGCGCCGAGGTCGCCGTGGCCGCGTCCGTGGACGTGGCCGGTGGAGTCGCGCCGGACCCGGGCTCTGGCCCGCTGCCGCACCCCGCCGTCGTGCCCGCGAGCACGACGGCGAGTGCGGCAGCGGCAACCGTGCGCATCTGGGCGCCTCAGCGACGACCCGGCACGCGCCGGGCGAGCCCGATCGTCAGGGCGCCGACGACGCCGACGACCAACGCGACCCGGGAGGCCGTGCCGGGTCCGGCAGGCGCCGTGCGCTCGACGGTCGCGACGGTGCCCGTCTCGATGCGCGGACCCGACACCGCAGCCGCGTCATCCTGACCGCTCTCGCCGGCAGCCGGCGCCTCGTTGCCACCGCGCTGCTCGTCCTGACCGCTCTCACCCTCGGCCGGCGCCTCGTTGCCACCGCGCTGCTCGTCCTGCTCGGCCCCGTCGTCAGCCGGGCCCTCGTTGCCACCGCGCTGCTCGTCGTCGTGGTCCGGCTCGGCACCGCAGCACTGGGGCGGGTTCGACTCGTAGAAGTTCGCGGCCGGGGCGTCGGGGAAGTCGTGCTCCACCAGGGCCTCCTCACCGCTCCAGTCGTGGCACGGGGCGTCGCTGGTGGCGACCAGACCCGAGGGATACCCGTTGATCTCCAACGGATAGAAGACCGCCGGCCGGCCGTCCGCGTCTGTGTTGGTCAGGAAGGTGTAGCCGACGATGCGCCCACCGGCCGGCACCCAGTGGGTGTTGGACTGCCCGAAGCGGACACCGACGGCGGCATCGCCTCCGTTGCGCAGCTCCCACGCGGCCAACGTCGGCTCCTTGTCGCAGCCGAGGAAGGGTCCGCTGGCGGTGAGGCCGTCCACCGTCGTCCCGCTGGAGTAGTAGTTGACCCCTCCGACGGTCTCCATGTCGTCCTGGGCCATCGCGACCGTCGGTGCGAGGCAGAGCCCCGCCACGACGCCGAGGGCGGCGCCGGTCCTGATCCTGGTGCTGGTGCTGAACGTCATCGTTCGTCCTCCCCTGAGGTGGTGGTCTGCACATCCACGGCGAGTTGCCGCATACCCACCAGACGCCGCGACCCGGGCCACATGTTTAGCCCGGGTCGCGAGAACTTTGCAGCCGCTGGTCAGACGTCCACCCCGAGGGTGGTGAGGATGAGCTGCCGGGCCTTGCCGGCGTCGGCCTGGCCGCGCATCTTCTTCATCACCTGGCCGATGAGCGCACCGACGGCCTGCACCTTGCCGCCGCGGATCTTCTCGACCACGTCGGTGTTCTCGGAGATGACCTCGTCGACCGCCGCCTGCAGCGCGCCGTCGTCCTGGACCAGTTCCAGGCCGCGGGCATCCGCGACCTGCGTCGGCGTGCCCTCCCCCGCGAGCACGCCCTCCAGCGCCTGCCGGGCCATCGAGTCGTTGAGCCGGCCGCTGGTGACCAGGCCGTCCAGCTCGGCGACGTGAGCCGGGGTGACCCCGAGATCCAGCAGATCGACCGACCCCCCGTCCTCGCCCGCGGTCTTCGCGCGGCGGGCCAGCTCGCCCATCCACCACTTCCGGGCGGCGGCGGGCGTCGCACCCGCGGCGACCGTCTCCTCGATCACCTCGACCGCTCCGGCGTTGACGACGTCGCGCATCTCGAGATCGGTATACCCCCACTCACCCTGCAGCCGTCGGCGCCGCTCGGCGGGGTTCTCCGGGAGGGTCGCGCGCAGCCGCTCGACGTCCTCACGGCTCGGCGCCACCGGCACCAGGTCGGGCTCGGGGAAGTAACGGTAGTCGTCGGCGTCGGACTTGGGCCGCCCGGAGGTCGTGATGCCGGTGTCCTCGTGCCAGTGCCGGGTCTCCTGCAGGATCGCGTCGCCGGCGTCGAGCACCGCGGCGTGCCGGGTCATCTCGTAGCGCACCGCCCGCTCCACCGAGCGCAGGCTGTTGACGTTCTTGGTCTCGGTGCGCGTGCCGAAGGCCTGCGACCCGGTCGGCATGAGCGAGACGTTGGCGTCGCAGCGCAACGAGCCCTGCTCCATCTTGACGTCCGAGACGTCCAGCGCGCGCAGCAGGTCGCGCAGCGCACCGACGTAGGCGCGGGCGACGTCGGGCGCCCGGTCACCGGCGCCGGTCAGCGGCTTGGTGACGATCTCGATGAGCGGTATGCCGGCACGGTTGTAGTCGACGAGGCTGTGGCTCGCTCCGTGGATCCGCCCGGTGGCGCCGCCGACGTGGGTGGACTTGCCGGTGTCCTCCTCCATGTGGGCCCGCTCGATCTCGACCCGGAAGGTGAAGGGCTCCTCGTCGACTCCTTCGCGCGGCGGCACCTCGACGTCGAGGTGGCCCTCGAAGGCGATCGGCTCGTCATACTGGCTGGTCTGGAAGTTCTTCGGCATGTCCGGGTAGAAGTAGTTCTTCCGGGCGAAGCGGCACCAGCCGGCGATCTGGCAGTTGAGCGCCAGCCCGATCCGGATCGCCGACTCCACCGCGGTGCCGTTGACCACCGGCAGCGCGCCGGGCAGACCCAGGCAGACCGGGCAGGTCTGGGTGTTGGGCTCGGCGCCGAACTCCGTCGCGCAACCGCAGAACATCTTGGTCGCGGTGCCCAGCTCGACGTGGACCTCGAGGCCGATGACCGGCTCGTAGCGGGTCATGAGGTCGTCGAAGCTGACGACCGCGTCGCGGGTGTGGGTGCTCACGCTTCCACCTCGATCTCGGGAGCCTGCTCGATGACGTAGCCGCCGTGCGCCTCGCGCAGCTTGGCCTCCAGCGCCGCGCCGACGGCATACAGGCGCTGGTCCTGCATCGCGGGGGCGAGGATCTGCACCCCGGCGGGCAGGCCGTCCTCGTCGGCGGTGCCGGACGGGATCGACATGCCGGGCACGCCGGCGAGGTTGGCGGGGATGGTGGCGATGTCGTTGAGATACATCGCCATCGGGTCCTCGGTCTTGTCGCCGATCCTGAACGCCGTGGTCGGTGCGGTCGGGCTGACCAGCACGTCGACCTGCTCGAAAGCGGCCTCGAAGTCGCGCGCGATGAGGGTGCGGACCTTCTGCGCCTGGCCGTAGTAGGCGTCGTAGTAGCCGCTGGACAAGGCATACGTGCCCAGGATGATCCGGCGCTTCACCTCCTCGCCGAAGCCGGCGTCGCGGGAGGCGCCCATGACCTGCTCGGCGCTGGGGCTGCCGTCAGGGGTGACGCGCAGGCCGTAGCGCATGGCGTCATACCGCGCGAGGTTGCTGCTCGCCTCGGAGGGGAGGATGAGGTAGTAGGCGGCCATGGCGTAGCCGAAGTGGGGGCAGGAGACCTCGGTGATCTCGGCGCCGAGCGCGCGCAGCTGCTCCAGCGCCTCGTCGAACCGGGCCTGCACCCCCGGCTGGAACCCGTGGTCGCCGCCGCTGATCTCCCGGACGACACCGATCCGCATACCTGTCAGGTCGGCGGTGCCGCTCGCGGCGACCACGTCGGGGACGGGCGCGTCGATCGAGGTGGAGTCCATCGGGTCGTGCCCGGCAATGACCTCGTGCAGCAGCGCCGCGTCAGCGACCGTGCGGGCGCACGGGCCGATCTGGTCCAGGCTCGACGCGAGCGCGATGATGCCGTAGCGGCTCACCGCGCCGTAGGTCGGCTTGGTGCCGACGGTGCCGGTGACGGCCGCGGGCTGGCGGATCGAGCCGCCGGTGTCAGAGCCGATCGCCAGCGGCGCGAGGTATGCCGCGACCGCCGCGCTGCTGCCGCCGCCGGACCCGCCGGGGATGCGGGAGAGGTCCCACGGGTTGCGGGTCGGGCCGAAGGCGGAGTGCTCGGTGGAGGAGCCCATCGCGAACTCGTCCATGTTGGTCTTGCCGAGGATCGGCATGCGGGCGTGGCGCAGCCGGGTGACGATCGTGGCGTCGTAGGGCGGCACGAAGCCCTCCAGCATCCGACTGCCCGCGGTCGTCGTCATGCCCTCGGTGCAGGCGATGTCCTTGACCGCGACCGGGATGCCGGCGAGGCGGGGCAGCTCCTCCCCCGCGGCGCGGGCGGCATCCACCTCGCGGGCCGTGGCGAGGGCGCCCTCGGCGTCGACGAGCAGGTAGGCGTTGAGGGCCGGGTCGAGCCGCTCGATGCGGTCGAGGTGGGCCTGGGTCAGCTCGACCGAGGTGAGCGTCCCGGCGGCGAGCCGGTCGGCCATCTCGACGGCGGTGAGGCGGGTGAGGTCGCTCTCGATGCTGGTGACGTCGCTCATCTCACTCCTCGTCCAGGATGCGCGGCACCGCGAAGCGGTCGTCTTCCGCCTGCGGGGCGTTGGCCAGGGCCTGCTCGCGGGTCAGGCTCGGGCGCACCTCGTCCGGGCGGGTGACGTTGGTCAGCGGCATCGGGTGCGACATCGGGGGCACGTCGGCCGAGGCGACCTCGCCGACCTGACCGACCCAGTCGACGATCTGGTCGAGCTGATCGGCGAACCGGTCGAGCTCGGTGTCCTCGAGCTGGATCCGGGCCAGCATGGCGACGTGCGCGACGTCCTCGCGCGAGAGGTTGGACATGGCCGCCAGTCTAGGTCGCGCGCGTTGCGACCCTGTTGCCCGGCACGTTCAGGCCGCGGCCCACCCCGCGACGCGCCCCCCTCCCCGCACCGAGAGCCTCGTCTGCACGGTCCGAGAGCCTCGTCTGCACGGAAGGCCGACCTGGGGACGGGTTGCGCACCTGACGCGTCCTTCTCGACCGGGTATGCCGTGCGCAGCCTTGCTCAGGTTGGGCGCCGGGGAGGAGACGGGCCGGGGGCTCGCGCAGACGAGGCTGCCGGAGTGGACAGTCCAGGCTCTTGGAGTGGACAGTCCAGGCTCTTGAGGTGGACAGACGAGGCTGCTGGAGTGGACAGACGACGCGCTCGGTGCGGGTGGAGGGGGCTCGGCTCGGCGTGGCTCAGCGCGCGGCGGTCGGGGTCGCGAGCGGGAGCCGCAGGGTCACCGTCGAGCCCTCACCGTGCCACGACTCCAGCGTGCACTCACCGCCGTGTCGCCGCACGATGGCCCGCACCAGGGGCAGGCCCAGCCCAGAACCCTCGATCCCCCGCGCCTCCCTGCCTCTGCCCAGCTCTTCCCAGACGGTCTCCAGCTCCTCGGCCGGGATGCCCATGCCGGTGTCCGCGACCTCGACGACCAACACCTCGTCGGACTCGCGCCCGCGGATCTCGATCCGGTCACCGGGCGCGGAGTACTTCAGCGCGTTGGCGAGGACGTTGGACAGCGCGAGGAAGAGCAGGTCGCCGTCGGCGGTGAAGCTGGGCAGCGGCCGCGGCGCCTGCGGCAGGGCGACGCTGATCGCGCGCTCGTCGGCGCCCGGCAGCTCGCGCAGGGCGTCGACCGCCTCCGCGACGAGCTCCGAGGGGTCGACCGGGCCGAGCTCCAGCGGCGTGTGCTCGACCTCCCCCACCTTGCGCAGGTCGCTCATGAGTCGATTCAGCCGCCGCGACTGCACCTCGATGCTGCTGCGCTGGCGGTCCGACGGCTCGTCGGCGAGCGCGGTGCGGATGCCCTGGATCGGGTTCTTGAGCTCGTGGTCCAGCCGGTGCAGCAGCCGTCGCTGCCGCGCTCCCTGGTCCGCGAGCGCCTGCTCGGTCCGCTGCTGCTCCCGCTCCCGGGCCCGCCGTCCGGACACGACCCACAGGCCGAGCGCCAGCGCCGCAGCGACCCCGGCCATCGCGGGGACCCACGCAAGACCGCCCGTGACGGCATACCGTGGCGGGTCGGCGAGCGCGTCCCAGAGGACACTGACGGCCAGCCCCAGCGCCGCGGGCGCGAGCACCAGGAGGACCGACGCCAGGGCGGACCGCTCCGGACCACCTCGGGCCCTCATCCGCGCTCCACGGAGTGCATGAAGCGGTAACCCAACCCCTGCACCGTCTCGATCCAGGTAGGGCTGGCGGCGTCATCGCCGAGCAGCCGGCGCAGCTCGGCGACCCGGTGGTCGACCGCGCGCGTCGTGACGATCGCATCGAAACCCCACACGGTCTGCAGCAGCCGATCCCGACTGAACACCTCGTCGGGGTGGGACATGAGGAACTCCAGCAGCGCGAAAGCACGCGGCGTCACCTGCTGCTCGCGACCCCCGAGCCAGAGCCGGCGGGCCGGCCGGTCGATCCGCAGGTCCCCGGCACGCAGCCCCTCAGCGGCCGACAGCGGCGCCCGACCCGGACCCGAGCGGCGCAGCACGGCGCGGATGCGGGCCAGCAACTCCTGCGGGCCGAAGGGCTTGTTGAGATAGTCGTCGGCCCCCTCGTCGAGAGCCGCCGCCCGCTCGAAGGACTCGCCCACCTCAGTGAGCAGGATGACCGGGAGCCACTCGTGCTCCGCGCGGATCCGGCGCAGCGTGTCGCGGCCGTCGAGCACCGGCATCATGACGTCGAGGATGACCAGGTCGGGGCGGTCGCGGCCGATCGTGTCGAGCGCCTCGGCGCCGTGGGATGCGGTCACCACCTCGAGCCCGCTGCGGGTGAGCACGGGGGCCAGGTGCTCGCGGATCGTCGCGTCGTCGTCGACGAGCAGGACCCGGGGCCGGTCACTCATGAGCCGCACCCCACTCGGGCGCGCACCGGCGCCCGCCGTCGCCCGCGTCGCGGGCGAGAGCGGGCGCGGCACACCACGGTCAGCGCGAGACCCACAGCACCGGGTCGTCGTAGTAGGGGTTGTCCGAGGCCACGCCGTCGCCATCGATCTTGTCGTCCCCCTGCCAGCCCACGGACTCCAGGGTCAGGCCGTCGGGGATCGCGAAGACCTTGCAGTCGGACGCCGTCTCACCCACCCCGCGGTCCTCCGTGGGGGGCAGGTCGATGCTGCACCCCGGGATGCCGGACAGGTCGGTCGCGTTGTAGACCGCCCGGACCTCCAGGCCCGAGTCGGTGTAGCCCACGAACGTTGGCACCATGTTGGCCTGCGGCTCACCCTCGAAGGTGAGCCACTCGTGCTCGACCTGGACGTACCACTCCGAGAACCCCTGGAACTCCTCGGCGTTGGCCGCCGAGGCGAAGAGCGAGCCGTCGCCCATGCTGATCGAGGTGACCGTGGTGGCCAGGGTCGCGCGGCCATAGAGCTCCTCCCCCGGCTCCAGTGCCTGCACGTGCGTGGTCACCGTGTCGCCGACGTCGAAGACCGAGCCAGGTGCCGGGACGCCGTCGTCGCTGTGGTCCGCGCCCTCCTCATCGGCCTCGGTCGAGGTGCCGCTGCCCTCGCCGTAGCTGTCGGTGTCATCGGCGTCGGTGTCCTCGGCGTCCGTCTCCGTCTCTTCCGGCTCGGTCTCTTCCGGGTCGGTCTCCTCCGGCTCGGTCTCCTCAGGCCCCGTCTCCTCAGGCGCCTCGGTGGCCTCCTGGGAGGCGGACTCCGACGGCCCGTCCCCGAGCGGGGTGTCCCCCTCGAAGCTGACCTGGCACCCGGTGAGCGCCAGCGTGAGGGCGCCGCCCAGGGCAGCGAGGCGGACGGTGGAACGGGTGCTGGTGGTGCGCGTCATGATGTCTCCTCCGGTGATGCGGGCCGGCCTGGTGCCTGCCCTCACCAACGACGCTAGGTCCCCGATATCGCGCCATCATCGCAGTTCAGTACCGGTCCGGCGACCGGGTGTCGCAGCCTTGCGACAGGCGGTGCGCGAGAGGGTCGCCGCGGCGCTCGAGGGCGGCGGGGTCAGCCCGCGGGCCCGCTCCCGACGGCCTCCAGCCGCTCGCGCACGAGCGCGGGGTCGGGGTTGGTGTGGGGTATGCCGTCGATCACCACGGTCGGCACCGTCTCGTTGCCGTCATTGACGCTGCGCACGAAGGCCGCAGCCTCCTCGTCGGCCCAGATGTTGACCCAGGTGGCCCGGTCGCGCAGCCGCCCCAGGCTGCTCTTGAGCCGGGCGCAGAAGCCGCACCCCGGCCGCCAGTAGACGACCACGGCCCGGCGCGGATCGTCCTGCGCCATCGCCTCCACCTCCTGCTGTCGCGGGCCCCCGCGCCCCCGCCAGGGTGAGGTCCACCAGGCGATGCCGAGAGCCATGACACCGTAGCCCACCGCCGCCAGACGCGAGCCGTCGCGGTAGAGGTCCACCGCCACCAGGGCCAGCAGCACGACGAGAGCGATCCAGAGAGGTCGAGAGCGCATACCCCCATGATGGCTCCCGCGCCCTGGCGGCGGATCGCCCGCGGGACGGATCCCGTCACCGGGAGCCCTACGCTGAGCCGGTGACGGATCAGCCGCAGGGTGGATATCTGGACCGGCGCTCGCCGCGCGGCCGGGCGATGCTCGCCGCCGTGACCCTCGGGTCGGGGGTGGCGATCCTCGACGGGTCGATCGTCAACGTCGCGCTGCGCACCATCGGTGAGTCGCTGTCCGCCTCGCTGCCGCAGCTGCAGTGGGTGGTCGGCGGCTACCTGCTCTCGCTCGCCTCCCTCGTGCTCGTCGCCGGTGCGCTCGGTGATCGCATCGGCCGCCGCCGGGTCTACCTCATCGGCATGGCGTGGTTCATGGTCGCCTCCGCGCTGTGCGCGCTGGCGCAGGACCCAGGCCAGCTCATCGCCGCCCGGCTCGTGCAGGGCATCGGGGCGGCGCTGCTCACGCCGGGCGCGCTGGCGCTGATCCAGGCCAGCTACGCCCCCGGCGACCGGGCGCCCGCCATCGGCACCTGGGCCGGCGTCTCCGGGATCGCCGCCGCGATCGGGCCGCTGCTGGGCGGCGCGATCGTCGACACGACGAGCTGGCGCTGGATCTTCGCGATCAACGTGCCGCTGTGCCTGGCCGTCATGGCGCTGGCGTGGTGGTCGGCACCGGAGAGCCGCGACGACGAGTCGAGCGGCCGCTTCGACCTCGTCGGGTCGGCGCTGGTGGTCGTGACCCTCGGCGCCTCGACGTGGGCGCTCACCACCGCCGCAGAGTCTGCCACGTGGGCGCTCGTGCTGGCCTGGGTGGTGACGGCTGTCGCAGCGATGGCCTTCCTGCTGTGGAGCCGGCGGGCGTCACACCCGCTGGTGCCGCTGCACCTCTTCGGCTCCCGGGTCTTCTCCGCGGCGAACGCGATGACGCTGCTGGTCTACGGCGCGCTCGGGGCGGTCATGCTCTTCGTCGTCATCCAGCTCCAGGTCACCTCCGGGTGGTCGGCCACCGCGTCCGGGCTGGCCGGGCTGCCGGTGACGGTGGCGTTGCTGCTGCTCTCGACGCGGGCGGCGGCGCTGGCCGACCGGATCGGGCCGCGGATCCCGATGACCGTCGGCCCGATCGTCTGCGGTGTGGGGACGGTGCTCATGGTCGGCATCGGGCGCGGCACCGGATGGGTCGGGGTGGTCCCCGGCATGGTCGTCTTCGCGCTCGGGCTCGCGCTGCTCGTCTCGCCCCTCACGGCGGCGGTGCTCGCCGCGGTCGCGGACCGGTATGCCGGGCTCGCCAGCGGCATCAACAACGCCGTGGCCCGCACCGGCTCGCTGCTGTCGGTGGCGGCCCTGCCGGCGCTCGTCGGGCTCTCGGGCGACGACTACGCCGATCCCGTCGCCTTCACCGAGGGCTACCGGTGGGCGATGCTGGCCTGCACGGCGCTACTCGTGGGCGGCGGGGTCATCAGCTGGTTCGGGCTACGCACCGCCGAGCAGACGGAGCAGCAACCGGTCTGAGCCGTGCCACCGACCGGGGAATGCCTGCCCCGACGAGACTTCCACCGTCACCTCCGATCGGGGCGCCAGCGTCGCAGCAGCCCACCGTTACGATCGGGAGGCAACTGAGAACGGGGAGGAGTCACCATGACCTTTGCCGGAGGGGACCCGGACGCGCTGACCAGTGAGCGTGCTCACACATGTGGGCGATGACATCCGCACCGACGCCTTGCGCGTCGTTGGACTGGGCACGGAGGCCGGCGGGGCATTGGCGAAGACGCACTCGATGACGTCGAACGTGCTCGGCGCCAGGCCATCAACGACCTCCTCGCCGAGGCGGACCTATGGGCTCCAGGCTCATCCTCGATGGTGCCAGTGGAAGCGTGGGTGCTGGCCAGTGCCGCGATCGTCCCCGCAGATGTCGGAATCGATCGACGTGACCTCCGTGAGGTGTGGCGAGCCGGGACGGCGACAACAGTCGGATGATCACGCAGCAGGCCACCAAGGCGAAAGCCGCCGGCACCCGCGGGTGGCAGCTCTACCAGCTCGGAAGTTACGGGAGAGTTGCTCGACTGAATCGAAACGTCGAGGCGCAGTACGCCGCCGCTCGCAGCGTCTACACCGTGGCCCAGGGCAGTCCAGGCGATTTCCGCGGCATGGTGCGGGCGGAAAAGGGACTCGTCCGTGCACTCAACCGCCTCGTGGCCCAACCGGCCCCCCGGACCTCGCAAGCCCAGAGGCTCTACGGCCCCTACGAAAGCCTGGTCGGCAAGGAGAAGGCGTGAGACCTGGTCCACACCAGATACCCCGACGTCCCTGGAGACTCCATACGTCCGCTTCGCAGTCCCGTGATGACCCGGATCGATCGGATCACGCGAGCGGTCGGACCGGTCGCTTCACGGGTCATGGGCCCTGTCTCAGCACTCATGGGCGGTTACGAGGTGATCACCGGGGTGATGGACGACAGGGCTCGTGGGCCTACGAGAACCGCGAAGCCATCGCCGACACGGCTCGCAACGTCGGGGGCGCCGTGGTCGACGGCACCAAGAAGGTCTGGGGGTGGCTCTCAGGTGGGGATTGAGCGCCTCCTCGAGGCCTCGCGAAGCCTGACCACCGCTGGCGTTCGCCTCGAACTCTACGAAGCGGTCGAGCGGGCGCAGGAACCGTGGGAGTTCGGTTCCTTCACCGACGAGGAGATGCACGGCCTGGACCACCCCGTGGCGAAGAGCTCCGCGTACCCTAGCCCGTGGCTTTCCTCGCTCAACGAAGACGAGCGAGAGGCTGCCACGAGCGCCGCGCTCCGGTCTCTCAAGGCTCGGCAGTTGTTCGACGCCGACCTGGTCGAAGACGCCTACGCGACCTGGGGCGAACCACATCTCGCCGCGCTCCTCACGATGCGGCGCGGCGCCGAGGCCCCGCTCGCCGACGCCCTGGGGGTGACGAGCGTGACCCGCGTGGAGGTCGTCGGTGAGAGGACGACCAGCGGCCTGGGGGTCATCGTCTCCCCTGAGTTCACCGTCGTGTCGCAAGAGTTGGCGGAGGGCTTCACCATCCGCTACCGCAGTGTCGACGACGCCGAGCTGCCCTCGGCCCTGCACACTCTGCTGCGCCCGACGTCGGGATCCTCCCACGAGGGGGAAGAGGACGGGTGAGTCGCTTCGAGGAGTTCGACGACGTCGATCCTGACGCTCTCCTGCGGATCCGCGGACTTCTGGAGCTGACTCCGGCGGACATGGGTCCAGAGCTCGCGACCTTCCGGGCGACACCGGGCTGGAGGGGAACCACTCTGGTCGTCCTTGCACCGGCGGCGCTGCTGCTCCTGATGCCGCTCGCCCCCGACGCGATCGGCCGTTGGTTGGCGGTGCTCGCGGCTGGTGCGCTGTTGCTCGCCACCGGAGCCTTCTGGGTCCGGGGCTGGTCAGAGCAGCACCGGGTGTGCCGCCACGGGCTCGTGCTGGGGCGCCGTGGGGAGTATGCCGTGCCGTGGTCGACGCTCGACCCGGGGCGGGTGCGCCTCATTCGTCGAGCCAACTTCATCACCCGCTATGGCATCCGACCGGGTCCTCTGCTGCGCCCCGGCGAGACCCTCGGCCACGCCCTTCTGGTCAACGGTGTGGACGCCACCCCGGCTGGCCAGGCGCGCCTGGTCATGAACGAGCGACTGCACCCAGAGAGCGGCGGAGCCGATGCGGACCTGACCTGCTTCGATCGGTGGTTCCTGGCGGGTCGGCACGCCCCGGACCTGCTCCGAGCCATAGAGGAGGCCATGGTCGCCGACGGCTACTCCGCCACCGGCCTGACCGAAGCGGTCCTGGCCCGTCCCCTCGTCCTGCGCTGGGCGCCCGAGGCGCACCCGAGCGGCATACCGGGCGAGGGGCTGAGCCCGCTGCGCCGCATCACCGACCCGGTCCTCGGTGTCGACGCGCTCTGACGGCCCCGTCGATCAGGGCTCGCCCGACGCCAGCAGCCGCGCGAAACCCTCCTCGTCGAGCACCGGGACCCCCAGCTCCTCGGCCTTGGCGGCCTTGGAGCCGGCGTTGGCCCCGACGACGACGTAGTCGGTCTTCTTGCTCACCGAGCCCGACGCCTTGCCGCCGCGGGCGATGATCGCCTCCTTCGACTCGTCGCGGGAGTAGCCCTCCAACGACCCGGTGACGACGACGGTCATGCCCTCCAGCGTCCGCTCGATCGAGGCGTCGCGCTCGTCCCGCATCCGCACCCCGTCGCGCTCCCACTGGTCGACGATCTCCTGGTGCCAGTCGACCTCGAACCACGCCACCACCGAGTCGGCGATGATCTGCCCGACCCCCTCGGTGGCGGCCAGCTCCTCTGCCGAGGCCGCGCGGATCGCCTCGACCGAGCCGAACTCCGTGGCCAGCGCCCGGGCAGCCGTGGGACCGACGTGGCGGATCGACAGCGCCACGAGCACCCGCCACAGCGGCTGCTCCTTGACTGCTCGCAGGTTGTCGAGCAGCCGCAGCCCATTTGCGGAGACGACGCGACCGTCGACGACCTCGTCCGCGGGGTCGGACTTCTTGGCGGCCCGCGTGAAGAGCGGCACGGCCAGGAGCCGCTCCCGGTCGGCGCGCTGCTGCTCGGGGGTGGGCGGCTCGGCCGAGGTGCCGTGCGCGAGCCCGAACAGCTGTGCCTCGTTGCTGATGACGCCGGCGTCGAGCAGGGCGCCCACGCCCTCGCCGCCGAGCGCCTCGATGTCGAAGGCGCCGCGGCTGGCCAGGCTGAAGAGCCGCTCGCGCAGCTGGGCGGGGCACTCCTTGCTGTTGGGGCAGCGGATGTCCTTGTCGCCCTCCTTCTGCTCGGCGAGCTCGGTGCCGCAGGACGGGCAGTGGGTCGGCATGACGAACTCGCGCTCGCTGCCGTCGCGCAGGTCAGCGACCGGCCCGAGGATCTCGGGGATGACGTCGCCCGCCTTGCGGAGCACGATCGTGTCGCCGATGAGCACCCCCTTGCGCTTCACTTCGTACTGGTTGTGCAGGGTCGCGCGCTCCACGGTCGAGCCCGCGACGAGCACCGGCTCCATGACGCCGTAGGGCGTGACCCGGCCGGTGCGCCCGACGTCCACCCGGATGTCGAGGAGCGTGGTGGTGACCTCCTCGGGCGGGTACTTGTAGGCGATCGCCCAGCGCGGCGCCCGAGACGTCGCGCCGAGCTGGCGCTGCACCGGCACCTCGTCGACCTTGACGACGACCCCGTCGAGCTCGTGCTCCACGTCGTGCCGGTGCTCGCCGTAGTAGGCGACGAACTCGTGGACCTCCTGCGGCGTGGCGAGCACCTTCGCGCGGTCGCTGACGGGAAGACCCCAGGCCGCGAGCACGGCATACGCCTCGCTCTGCGTCGTGATGTCGAAGCCGGTGCGGGCGCCGATCCCGTGCACCAGCATCCTCAAGGGCCGACTCGCAGAGACGCGCGGATCCTTCTGCCGCAGCGAGCCGGCGGCGGAGTTGCGGGGGTTGGCGAACGGTGCCTTGCCCGCCTCGACCAGGGAGGCGTTGAGCTCGGCGAAACCCTCGAGAGGGAAGAAGACCTCGCCCCGGATCTCGACCAGCTCAGGGATGGCCACGTCGGTGCCCTCGCCCTGCTCGGTCGGCGGTGTCAGCCGGTGCGGGACCCCCTCGATGGTGCGGACGTTGAGCGTGACGTCCTCACCGGTGCGCCCGTCACCCCGGGTGAGCGCCTGGGTGAGGCGGCCCTCTTCATACAACAGATTGACGGCGAGCCCGTCGATCTTGAGCTCGCAGAGATAACTGACCTGCGCTCCCCCCGCCTCGCGCTCGACCCGCTCGAACCACTCGTCCAGCTCCTCCGGCGAGAAGGCGTTGTCGAGGCTGAGCATGCGCTCACGGTGGTCGACCGCGGTGAACTCGGTCGAGAAGGTGCCGCCCACCTGTTGCGTCGGGCTCTCCGGGGTCCGTAAGGCGGGGTATGCCGTCTCCAGCTCCTCCAGCTCGCGCAGCAACGTGTCGAACTCACCGTCGGTGACCGTCGGAGCGTCGCGGACGTAGTAGGCGAACTGGTGCCCGCGAATCTCCTCGGCGAGCTCGGCCGCGCGGCGACGGGTCTCCTCCGGGGGCAGATCGGCGGCCTCCGCAGAGGCGCTGGGATGCGTCGAGGGGCTGGTGTCGGTCACGTGCCCAGTGTGGCGCACGGGCCCGACAGACCAGCCCCTCGAGTCGCGGGTGGGTCAGCGGGAGGTCAGGGGGTCGCCTGGAAGTAGGCGCTCGACTCCTTCTTCCACAGCAGGAAGACAATTACCGCCGCCAGAGCTGCGGAGATGACCGAGAGGACGATGGCGAACCCACCCGTCGCGCCCGGAAGCAGGCTGGAGCCGAAGAGGGAGAAGAGAGTCGTGGCCACGTTGATGACGGCCAGGACGGTCGCGACGATGCGGGCCCAGCCCTTCCCCTTGCCCAGGAGCCAACCGACGAGGAACCAGATCAGCGCGACGACCACGCCCGACGCCAGAGCGGTCGGCCCGGCGACCGCCACCTGCGCGTCGATGATCTCGCTGGACGCGGTCTGGCCGGTGGCCTCGAGTGCGGCCTCGATCCGCTCCCGCACCGACTCGTCGCTCTCCAGGAAGCCGGCGATGCCGGTGATGAGGGAGACGACACCGCCGCCATAGGTGAGCTTCTCCGCCAGGCCGACCGAGCCCGGCTTCGCGACCGGCTGGCCCGGGGCGCCGCCGTCGTAGCCCGGTGCAGCGCCGTAGCCGGGCGCGGCCTGGTAGCCCTGCGGCTGCTCCGGCCGTGGTGCGTCGGGGTCGTGATGGTAGGGGTCGTCGGACCCGGGATGCTGCGTCATGGCTCTCTCTTGTCCTCGGTGGGCATCGGTGTATGCCCCTGCGGGCCCAATCTAGCCACGCGCCACGGATCAGGCGAGGACCGTCTCGGCGAGGCGTCGCCCCACCTCGACGCCCGCCCGGGTGACCGCACGCGCCAGCTGCGGGGTCTCTCCGGCGAGTCCGCATGGGGGCGTCAGCCCGACCTGCCCCAGCCGGACCTCCTCCAGCCCGGCCTCGTGCCACCGTCGCCGCAGGTCGGCAACCGGGTCCGCGGCCAGCAGGTCGATCCCTGCCCACAGCCGGACCCCGTTCTCTACGGCCTCCGCCACCTGCTCGAAGCGCCCGCGCACCACCTGCGCCAGGTCGAGCGCGACGAACCCTGCGCGAGCCTCGCGCAGCACGTCGACCGGCGGGTCGGAGGCGCAGGTGTGCACACCGCATACCTCGCCGGTGGGCTGGTCGAGCACCTGCCGCAGCAGCGTCACCACCTCGCCCCGCTCGGGGCTGCGCAGCACGCGATAACCGGACTCCGACCGGATCCGCCCGGCCAGCACCGCGGTGAGCGACGGCTCGTCGACCTGCAGCGCGAGGCGCGCGCCGGGCACCAGCGACTGCACCCGCGTCAGGTATGCCGCAACCCCCTCGGTCAGCGACGCCGCCACGTCGCGGGTCGCGCCGGGGTCGTCGAGCACCCGGTCGCCGAGCGGGCGCCACAGCGAGGCGGCCAGCGTCCACGGCCCGGCGACCTGCACCTTGAGCGGTCCGGCGTAGCCGTCGAAGGCCTCGGCCAGCTCGTCGAGATCCTGGGTGAGCAGCGACCCGGCCCGCTCGGCGTCGCGGCCCGGGCGGTCGATCAGCCGCCACCCCTGCGGCTGCAGGTCCACCGGCAGATCGACGAGCAGGTGCGCGGCCCGGCCGATCATGTCGGCACCCGGGCCGCGGGCAGGCAGTTCCGGGAGGTAGGGGACGGTGGAGACGCCGTCGTGCTGCGCGTCGGCGAGCTCGCCCTGGATCACCCGCAGCGCCTCGCGCACGTCGGTGCCGGGCCAGGATCCGATGCCGGTGACGTCGACCACGGCGTTCACTGTAGACGGTGGCGCCGGGCGACATCGGCACGCCGCGTGCGGGCTTTCAGCCATCCCGCCAGGACCAGCCAGAGGGCGGCCACGACGCCGCCCCAGAGCAGGGCCCCGACGAGCAGCGACGGGTCTCCCGGCTCGCGCTCCGCACCGGCCCAGATCGTGAGCTGACGCACCACCGCGAGGGCTGCGCCGGCATACATCAACCACTGCGCCCAGCGCACCTGCGCCGGTCGCCGCCGGGCCCACTCCGCGCGGGTCTGTGCCACCATCGCGTCGACGCCGTCCGACGAGACGGCTCTGTCGTCCTTCATCTCACTGTCCCTGTCTCCTCCTCGAGACCAGCCCCGGTGACCGGGCCTGCTCCCTTCTGACGGCGACGGGGCGGGACGGGTTTGTCCTGCGGACTCACGCCAGCAGGCTGACGACCACGGCCAGCACGACGGTGTTGAAGACGAAGGCGACGATCGCGTGGATGGTCGCGGTCCGGCGCACCTCAGTCGTCTGCAGGTCGACGTCCGTGGTGCCGAAGGTGCTCGACACGGCGATGGCGACGTAGGCATAGTCACTGAGCCGCTCCTGCACCGGCCCGTCTGCGGACGGGAACCCTAGGGCCTGGCCGCTGCTCTGCATGTCTTCCACGAGATAGGCCACGGTGAACGAGACCGCCACCGTGATCCAGGCCGTGACCACCAGGACAACCGCGAGGCCGGTCCTCCCCTGCGCGTCCAGCGTCGAGCCGAGGCCCCCGGGCAGCCACAGGACCGTCACCACCAGCGCGGCCACACCGACCGCGATGGACATCCCCGGGCCGGGAGCCGTGCCCAGCACATAACGCTGGACGAAGGTGCCGCGCTGCTCGGTGCGTGCCCAGGCGTCGAGCTGACGTCGGGTGGACCGACTGAAAGCGAGGATCGTGATGAGGCTGTAGAGCGCGAAGTAGGCGATCATCCACACCACGATCACGTCCGGCACGAGCTCGCCCAGCGCGGCGTCGCGCACGTCGATGACGGGTAGCGCCGCCAGCACGACCAGCACCCCCAGCGGCGAGACCAGGAGGACGCGCCGAATCTCCGGCAGCCACCAGCGCGGCTCCAGCATCCGCATCATCCTGCGGCCCTCCCCGTGCTCGCGATGGTGGCCGAACCCACCACCCTCGTGCCGTCGTAGAGCACCACGGACTGCCCTGGCGCCACTCCCCTGATCCGGTCGGCCAGGTGCACCGTCACCGTCTGCGGTATGCCGTCACTCCCCCGCGCGCCGACACTCACCCTGGCCGGGTGCTCGGCGCCGTGGGCGCGGATCTGGGCGCCGAGCTCCACGTGGGTCCGCGGCGCCGGCGCCGGGCCGCACCAGCGGAGGTGGTCGCCCTCGATGAGATCGACCCCGAGCAGCTCCTCGGGACCGACGACGACGGTGTTGGTGGAGGTGTCGGTGGACACGACATACCTCGGCCTCCCGTCTGCCGCAGGCACTTTCAGGCCCAGACCACGGCGCTGACCGACGGTGTATCCGTGCGCCCCGCCGTGCTCGCCGACCACATCCCCCTCGCTGTCGACGATCGGCCCGGGGCGCTCGCCGAGGCGCTTCGCGAGATAGCCGCGGGTGTCGCCGTCGGCGATGAAGCAGATGTCGTGGGAGTCCGGCTTCTTGGCGACCGAGAAGCCCCGCTCCTTGGCCTCCGCGCGGATGTCGGGCTTGGTGGTGTCGCCGAGCGGGAAGAAGCTCCGGGCGAGCTGGTCGGCATCGAGGACGCCCAGCACGTAGGACTGGTCCTTGTCCATGTCGACGGCGCGGTGCAGCTCACGCCGGATGCCTTGCGGCGCAGCAGGATCGGCGACCTCATCGATCTGCGCGTAGTGCCCGGTCGCGACCGCGTCGAAGCCGAGCGCGAGGGCCTTGTCGAGCAGCGCGGCGAACTTGATCTTCTCGTTGCACCGCAGGCACGGGTTGGGAGTGCGGCCGGCCGCATACTCCGCGGCGAAGTCCTCGACCACGTCCTCGCGGAAGCGCTCGGCCATGTCCCAGACGTAGAACGGGATGCCGAGCCGGTCGGCGACCCGGCGGGCGTCGCCGGCATCCTCGATCGTGCAGCAGCCACGGGCCGACTCGCGCAGGGTCGCCGCCGACTGGGCCAGCGCCAGGTGGACGCCGACGACCTCGTGGCCCGCGTCGAGCATCCGGGCGGCGGCGACGGCGGAGTCGACCCCGCCGCTCATGGCGGCGACGACGCGCATCAGGCGCTCCGGGGCTGGCTGCGGGCTGCGGGCGGGCGGGAGTCGGCGACAGGGGCGGACGGTTGGCGGGACGACGCAGCGGCGTGGGCGCGGCGGGCGCGCTCCAGGGCAGGAGGCAGCGCGGCGAGGAACGCGTCCACGTCTGCCTGGCTGGAGCCGTGACCGAGGGTGAGGCGCAGCGCACCGGCAGCCTTCTGCGCCGGGATGCCCATGGCGAGGAGCACGTGGCTGGGCCGCGGCACGCCGGCCTGGCAGGCAGACCCGGTCGAGCAGGCGACACCGGCCGCGTCGAGGAGGTAGAGCAGCGAGTCGCCCTCGCAGTCCGCGACCCGGAGGTGGACGTTGCCGGCGAGCCGCGTCGTCGTGTCGCCGCGGGTCCACGGACCGGACACGGTGATGCCGGGGTCGAGCGCGAGAGCGCCCTCGATCAGCGCGTCGCGCAGGCGCGCGAGGTGGTGGGCGTGGCTCGCCTGGTGCTCGGCGGCGTGGCTGACCGCGAGGGCGAGCCCGGCGATGGCGGGGGTGTCCAGCGTGCCCGAGCGCAGCCCGCGCTCCTGTCCTCCGCCGTGGGTCAGAGGCACTGGCGACTGGTCACGCCCGGCGGTGAGGACGCCCACCCCGAGGGGGCCGCCGACCTTGTGGCCGGTGACGACGCCGAGGTCGACCTGGCTCAGGTCGAGCGGCAGCTGGCCGAGCGCCTGGACCGCGTCGGAGTGGATCGGTATGCCGCGCCCGCGTGCGATCGCGGCCAGGTCGGCGACCGGCTGGACCGTGCCGACCTCGTTGTTGGCCCACATGATGCTCACCAGGGCAGCGGTGTCGGGGCCGCCGTCGGCCTCGAGCGCGGCGGTGAGGGCATCTCCTGTGATCAGGCCATCGGTGTCGGGCTCGACCCAGGTGACCCGGGCGCCCTCGTGGGCCACGAGGTGCTCGACCGGGTCGAGGACGGCGTGGTGCTCGATCCCTGACACCACGAGCCGGTCGCGCGCCGGATCGGCAGCCCGGCGAGCGGCATACGTGCCCTTGACGGCAAGGTTGTCGCCCTCGGTGCCGCCGGAGGTGAAGATCACCTCCGAGGCACCCACCCCGAGCGCCTCGGCGATCTGCTCGCGCGACTCCTCGACGATGCGGCGGGCGCGGCGGCCCGGGTCGTGCAGCGAGCTGGCGTTGCCCGTCTCGCGCATCTCCTGGGTGACCGTCTCGATCACCTCGTCCAGCACCGGCGTCGTCGCGGCGTGGTCGAGGTAGGCGCGGTGGGCCTGAGGCGAGGGGATGGACGGCGTGGTCATGACGGTCACCCAGTCTACGAGTCCTCACCGGATCTTCCGGCGTGCACAACGAGGCACAGGAGTCGCATCGGCCCAGGAAGCCGGCTGATGTGCACGCCCGGAGGTCCGGGCCCCTCGCCGGAGCCTGAATCTCCCCCGAGGTGCGAAACACTGTCGGCCTCATCCGACAGGACCAGGTATGCACTCTCCCGACGACGCGATCGAGCGGCTCTTCCGCTCGTGCTACGCCGACCTGGTGCGCTTCGCGGTCCGCCGCTGCGAGCCGGACCGGGCCGAGGACGTCGCCGCCGAGGTCTTCATCGTCGCGTGCCGTCGCCGAGAAGACCTGCCGGTCGAGCTCGGTGACGCCCGCGCCTGGCTCTTCGGCATCGCTCGTCGGATCCTGCTGGCGGAGCAGCGGGGGTATGCCCGTGGCCGAGCCCTGCGAATCCGGCTCGAGTCGGAGCCCCGTGAGGTGGCGACGCAGCATGAGGACGGCACGCTCGCCCTCATCGACCTCCGCTCGGCCTGGGAGCGCCTCACCTCCCTGCACCAGGAGGCCATCGCCCTCACGGCCCTCGATGGTCTCAGCGGACCCGAGGCCGCGCGGGTGCTCGGGGTGTCCCCCGTGGCCTTCCGGCTGCGGCTGATGCGCGCCCGTCGGGCGCTCGCCGCTCACCTCGACTCCCCCGCTGCCTCCGACCGCGCACGCCCGCCCCGTCCCTGCCTGACCGAAGGAGCCCCGTGATGGCGATCGACGATGCAGCCCTGCAGATGCTAGACCCTGGACGTCGGGTCGCCGACGAGATCGTCGACGGCGAGCCCGCGCAACGCCTGTGGCGGCGCCTCCAGAAAGAGTGGCCGGACCACGCCGCGCTGACGCCCTCTGCCCCCGACGCCCCTCGCACCCCGCAGACACCGGCTCGGGCCCCTCGCGCACGATGCGTCGGCGGAGGGGGATCGACCCGATGGTTGATCCCCGCCTCTGTGGCCGCTGCCGGACTCGTCGCGGTGAGCATCCCGCTGCCGGAGAGCGAGGCGTATGCCGGATGGACGGCATACCCCACCGGCACCGCCGCGTCGAGCGACAGCCCCGGGGCGCGGGACTGCGAGCGGATCATGACGACCCCGATGCCCTCCGGCCCTCGGGCCACGCCGCCGGATCAGGAATCCTTCCCGGACCTTCGGACGGTCCTGGTCGAGGAGCGCGGCGTCTACACGCTGGCCATCGCCCGGAGCGACGCCGGGATCCTGGCCGAGTGCCTCATCCAGACCTCGGGCGGTGGGGCTGGCGCGGCGGCGGCGTCCTCCACCGAGACCTCGGCCCCACCGCCCGCCGACTCCCTCGCCGTCGAGATCTACACGACCTCGTCCTACGTGCCGGGGGAACCGCAACCGGGAGAGCCCGAGGACGCCCACTCCGTCCTCGCCGGCCTGGTGGGCGACGAGGTGGTCGGCGTGGTGGTCAACACCCCGCAGCGAGGGCCGGTGCGTGCCAGCGTGGCGGACGGCGTCTTCGCCGGCTGGTGGCCGTGGGAGTTCGTCTTCGGCACGCACGAGGCCTATCCCGACCTGACCTTCGACCTCGAGCTGGCCGATGGGACGGTGCGCCACGGCATCCCGCTGGAGCGTGCGGATGCCCGGCCCTCGGCGGAGCAGCAGAACTGAGGAGATCGCTCCCCCCAACCCGCATCCCGACCTGGGCAAGGGTCTGCACCGGATGCACCGGTGTCGACCGTGTGTCCGGTGCGCAATCTTGCCCAGGTGGGGCGGGTAGACGACAGACCTGCGTCAGGTGCACAACCGTGCCCAGGTCGGCGCCGCTCGGTGAGTTTGCGCGGCGGACCTGACCTGGTCGTCAGCCCTTGTTCTGCTGCACCGTGTCGGTGGCCTGCGGCAGCACGGTGAAGAGGTCGCCGACGATGCCGTAGTCGACCAGCTCGAAGATCGGGGCCTCGGCGTCCTTGTTGACGGCGACGATCGTCTTGGACGTCTGCATCCCGGCCCGATGCTGGATCGCGCCGGAGATGCCGGCCGCGACATACAGCTGCGGGCTGACCGAGACACCGGTCTGGCCGACCTGGTGGGAGTGGGGGTACCAGCCCGCGTCCACCGCGGCGCGCGAGGCACCAACCGCGGCGCCGAGCGCGTCGGCGAAAGCCTCGACCGGGCCGAAGTCGCCGTTGGTGCCGCGCCCGCCGGAGACCACGATCGCGGCCTCGGTGAGCGAGGGGCGGCCGGACTTCTCCTTCTCGGCGCGCGCGGTGATGCGGGCGGCCTTCGCGGCGTCCGACACCTCGACCGACACCGTCTCCTCGGCCGGGGTGGAGGCGGACTCCTCGACGGCGATGCTGTTGGGCTTGACCGTGATGATCGGGCTGCCTTGGGTGACCTGGCTGGTGACCGTGTAGTTGCCGGCAAAGACCGACTGGGTCGTCTGCACCCCGCCGTCGCCGCCGGGCTGCACGTCGACGGCATCGGTGACCAGGCCCGACTCGGTCTTGATCGCGAGCCGCCCGGCCACCTCCTTGCCGTCGTTGGTCGAGGCGACGAGCACCGCCGCGGGCGAGGTCTTGCCGACGAGATCGGCGAGCAGCTCGGCCACCGGCGCGACGAGGTGGTCGGTGTAGACGGGGTCGTCGGCGAGGTAGACCTTCGCAGCGCCGTAGCGCGCGAGATCCTCCTTCGCCGCGTCATACCCCTGCCCGACGAAGACGGCCGACGGCTCGCCCAGGCGGCGGGCGGCGGTCAGCATCTCGGCGGTGGTCTTGCGGACGTCTCCGTCGACGTGGTCGACCAGGACGAGGACTTCACTCATGGTGGTTGCTCCTTGGTATGCAGTAGCTGGTCGACTCAGGCCAGGCGGCGGTCGGCGAGGAAGCCGGCCAGGGCCGCGCCGCCCTCGCCCTCGTCGGACACGACCTCGCCCGCCGTGCGCGGCGGCCTGGCCGTGGTCTCGGTGACGGCGGTCCACGCGGCGCCGAGGCCCACCTGGCCGGCGTCCACGCCGAGGTCGTCGAGGCCCCAGGTGTCGACCTGCTTCTTCTTGGCCGCCATGATCCCCTTGAAGGAGGGGTAGCGCGGCTCGTTGATCTGGTCGGTCACCGACACCACGGCCGGCAGGATGGACTCGACGGTCTCGGAGTAGGCCTCGTTGTCGCGGCGGATGGTCACCGTGCCCGCGCCCGCGTCGACGGTGAGCTCGGAGGCGAAGGTGACCTGCGGCATACCCAGGCGCTCGGCGAGCATCGCCGGGACGACG
Source organism: Serinicoccus sp. JS2-9 (assembly GCF_059025165.1). NCBI lineage: Bacteria > Bacillati > Actinomycetota > Actinomycetes > Micrococcales > Ornithinimicrobiaceae > Serinicoccus > Serinicoccus sp. JS2-9. The sequence goes on along the minus strand of NZ_CM180091.1, from coordinate 1,671,667 downwards.
GACATGACGCCGTCGGTCGAGGCGAGACCCGTGAGCACCAGGTCGACGTCACCGATCTTCTGGATCGCCGCCGCCAGGATGAGCGAGGTCGCGACCGAGTCGGAGCCGGCGATGGCGTCGTCGAGGATGTGGACCCCCTGGTCGGCACCCATCTGCAGACTCTTCTTCACGGCGGTCTCGGCGTCGTCGGGACCCATGGTGAGGACGGTGACCGTGGTGTCCGCGTCACCCTCCTCCTTGATCTTGAGCGCCTCCTCGACGGCATACTCGTCGAGCTCGGAGAGCAGGCCGTCCACCGCCTCACGGTCGGTGGTGTGGTCGGACTCGAAGCTGCGGTCGCCCTGGGCGTCCGGCACGTACTTCACACAGACGACGATGTTCACTGCTCACGTCCTCGTGGTTGTGGGTGGTCGTAGGCGACCATCATTCCACTTTACGTTCGCGTCACCTGAACCGGGTGCTGGTATACGCTTCCCGGCTCAGACGAAGAGCGTCGGGACCCAGGCGAGGACCATCATGGCCAGCGTCAGCAGCGGGTAGAGCAGGACCCCGACCCGGCGGGCCACCGCGCTGCGCCGGGGCCGCTCGCCCGGTCCGGTGATCTCGTCCTCCTCGGGATTCAGCGCAGCGAGGGTGCTGGAGGCGACCAGGGCCACGACACCGACCACGGCCGGTGGCACCACCGGGAGGGTGGCGAGCTCGGTGGGCAGCAGCAGCAGGCTGGCGACGAAGAGCGTGAACGGTGTCAGCGAGACCACCCACCCCAGGACGGGCCGCTCCACGATCAGCCTCAGCACGACTCCGGGGCGAGCGAGCAGGATCGCCACCGAGACCGCGAGGATGCCAAGCATCACGACGGAGCCGGTGGTGACGGGTATGCGCTCGCCCGCGAGCCAGGCGTTGAAGGCGGCCAGGACGAGCAGCATGCCGGCGAGACCGAGCGCCAGCTCGAGGACCGTGCGGCGACCCAGCTTCCACTCCCCGCCCGCCGGGAGGGCGCGGGCATACTCCGCCGGGTCACCGAAGGCTTCTTCGGCCGACTCCCCCGACTCGCGGACATGACTCTCGACGGTGACCAGCTGGTCTCCGATGCGCTGCGGCAGCACACCGCGGAGGTTCTGCTCGGTCACGAAGGAGCGGACCCAGTCCGGCTCGACGCTCGGGGCGAGGCGCTCGGGGCTGGTCGGTCGCTTGGAGGTGGCGTTCATGACTGGCTCGCTCTCTGCTGCTGCGTGGCGCCGGTGGTGGCGGCGACGGCCCCGTCGGTCAGGCCTCGCGTGGTGCTGGTGAAGTCGGCCCAGCGAGCAGCCTGCTCGCCGGCGTGGTCGCGCCCCTGCTCGGTGAGCGCGAAGTACTTGCGGCCGGGGCCGCCCTCGCCGGGGCGCCACTCGACCGCGACGTGCCCCGCCTCCTCGAGGCGGCTGAGCAAGGGATAGAGGGTGCCCCCCTTGACCTTGCCCAGGCCGGCTTCGTCGAGGCGCTGGGTGATCGCGTAGCCGTAGCTGGGCCCGTCGAGCAGGATGCGCAGCACGCACACCCCGAGCACGCCGCGCAGCCACTCGCTCGGCCACTGCTCTGTTTTCATGACTAGATCATGCAACTGACTAGTCAGCCTTGTCAACTAGTTACGGCAAGCAGCTGTGAGCCAACCCGGGGAGGATCGGTGCAGGTGGACCGATCCTCACCCGCCAGGCCCACCCCAGCGAGGAGGATCGGTGCAGGTGGACCGATCCTCACCAGGCAGGGCCAGAGAAACGGGGAGGATCGGTGCTCGTGTACCGATCCTCCCCGCGTGGTCATGCGTCCGCGGTATGACGTGGGCTCAGCGCCCCTCGAAGTCCGCCTTCCCGGGGCCCTGCTCGACGAAGGAGGTCATGCCGATCTGGCGGTCCTTGGTCGCGAAGACACCGGCGAACTGCATCGCCTCGATCGCCAGGCCCGTCTCGAGGTCGCCGTCGAGCCCGCGGTCGATCGCCTCCTTGGCGGCGCGGAGCGCGAAGGCGGGTCCGTGGACGTAGGTCTGCACCATCTCCAGCGCCGTGGCGAACGCTTCACCCGGCTCGCAGACGCGGTCGACCATGCCCATGACCAGCGCCTCCTCGGCGTCGACCATCCGCCCGGTGAAGACGAGGTCCTTCGCCTTCGAGGGCCCCACCAGCCGGGCCAGCCGCTGGCTGCCACCGGCGCCGGGGATGACGCCGAGCAGGATCTCCGGCTGGCCGAGCTTGGCGTCCGAGGCGGCGACCCGGAAGTCGGCGCAGAGCGCGAGCTCGTTGCCGGCACCGAGGGCATACCCCTCGATCGCGGCGACCACGGGCTTGGGGATCCGGGCGACCCGGCTGAAGCACTCCTGGATGACGGGGGCGCGCTCCACCATGTCGGTGTAGCCCATCCGCTGCATCTCCTTGATGTCCGCCCCGGCCGCGAAGACCTTCTCACCGCCGTAGAGGATCACCGCGGCCACCTCGTCGTCCGCACCGACGATCCCGGCCGCCTCGCCCAGGGCGTCCTGGACCTCGATGGACAGCGGGTTCATCTTCGGCCGGTCGACCCGGATGGTCGCGATGCTGGAGTCGACCTCGACGCGGACGAACTCGCTCGCCGTCGCGACGACGCGGCTCACGCCTGGCCCTCCTGCGCGCCGCCCTCGGCACGGTCGCCCTGGGCACCGTCGCCCTGGGCGCCGTCGCCCTGGGCACCGTCGCCCTGGGCACCGTCGCCCTGGGCACCGTCGCCCTGCGCCGCGTCGCCCTGCTGCTTCTGCTTGGCCCTGGTCCCGATGGAGAGCCACGGCCCGACCTCGGTCCCCTCGGGAGCGCCCTCGGGCAGGTCCGGCTCCAGCCCGCGCTCCACCTGCGACTTGGCCACGACGTTGCGGTGCCAGAGCTGCAGCGCCTGGAGCACCAGGCCCGTCGCGATCTGCACCTTCGCCTTGGGCGGCTCGTTGCGGGCGATGATCTGCTCCACCGCGAGCACGAGGTTGCCGTTGGCGATGCCGGCCTTGACGAGGTTGACCCCGAGCGTGATGTCGTTGCAGCCGTTGAGGCGCGTGGGCAGGTCGTCGGGCACCGAGCTCGAGACCTGCCACTGGCCGAAGACCCGCATGATGTCGAACTGCTCGCCCTCGACCACCTTGACGAAGAGCTTCTGCTCCTGCACCTGGAAGGCCACGTCGCCCTGACCATCGAGGTTCGGCTGCATCTGCAGGTCCTGCAGGGCGTCGAGCACGCGGCCGGTCAGCGGGCGGTCCTGCGGCGGCGGGGGGAAGTTGGGCAGCGAGGTCGGATCACTCATGCTCCCAACGTATCGGCTCACCCCGGGGCGTGCGCACGCCGCCGAAACCTGGTCCCTAGGCTGTCCCGGCATGAGCGCTCTCATCCGTCCCCGCCGCAGCCTGGAGCGCCCCCCACCCCTGGGTCTGACGCAGACCGACGCCGGGCCGGAGATCGCGGTCGTGGCGCGGCACGCCACCCAGGTCGAGGTATGCCTCGACGTCGGCTCAGGCGAGCGCCGGATCCCGCTGCGGCGCAACGCCTACGGCATCTGGTGGGATCTCGTGCCCGAGCTCACGCCGGGCACGCGCTACGGCTTCCGCGTCGAGGGTCCCTGGGCGCCTGAGCAGGGCCACCGGCACAACCCGCGCAAGCTGCTGCTCGACCCCTACGGCCACGCCGTGGACGGCGAGGTCGACTGGGGCCCCGAGGTCTACGGCCACGTCGTCGTCGGCGACGGCTGGACCGACCCGGACGCCCCGGATCCCCGGGACTCCGCGGAGCACATGCCACGCTCGGTCGTCGTCGACCACACCTTCGACTGGGGCGACGACGCCCTCCCCGCGGTGCCGTGGACCGACACCGTGCTCTACGAGGCGCACGTCCGCGGGCTGACGATGCTGCACCCGGACGTGCCGCCGGAGATCCGCGGCACCTACGCCGCCCTCGGCCACCCCGCCGTCGTCGAGCATCTCACCAGCCTCGGCGTCACCTCGCTGGAGCTGCTGCCCATCCACGCCTTCACCTCCGAGCCGGCTCTCGCCCGGCGCGGGCTCACCAACTACTGGGGCTACAACACGCTCGGCTTCTTCGCCCCCCACGCGGGGTATGCCGCAGCGTCCGACCCGCAGGGCGTCGTCGACGAGGTCAAGGGTGCGGTCCGGGCGCTGCACCGGGCGGGCATCGAGGTCATCCTCGACGTCGTCTACAACCACACCGCGGAGCAGTCCTCGCAGGACGGGCCCACCCTGTCCCTCCGGGGGCTGGACAACCAGACGTCCTACCGGCTCGACGACCGGGGCCGCGACATCGACGTCACGGGCTGTGGCAACACCGTGGACCTGCGCGACCCCCTGGTGGCCCGGATGGTGCTGGACTCGCTGCGCCACTGGGTCGAGCGCTTCCACGTCGACGGCTTCCGCTTCGACCTGGCGCCGGCCCTGGCGCGGGGCCGCGACGACGCCTACGAGCGCGACCATGCCTTCCACGTGGCGCTGCAGACCGACCCGGTGCTCTCCCGGGTCAAGCTCATCGCCGAGCCCTGGGACGTCGGCGTCCACGGGTGGCGCACCGGCCAGTTCCCGGCGCCCTTCGCCGAGTGGAACGACCGCTTCCGCGACACGGCGCGCACCTTCTGGCTCGCCGACGTGGGCCGCCGGCTCCACGGTCAGCCCGGTCATGGGGTCCGCGAGCTCGCGACCCGGCTCGCCGGCTCGGCCGACCTCTTCGCGCACGGCATCCGTGGCCCCATCGCCTCGGTCAACCTCGTCACCGCGCACGACGGCTTCACCCTGGCCGACCTCACGGCATACGAGCGGAAGCACAACCACGCCAACGGCGAGGACAACCGCGACGGCCACGGCGACAACCGCTCGTGGAACCACGGCGTCGAGGGCCCGACCGACGACGCCGACGTGCTGCGGCTGCGCCGACGCTCGATCCGCAACCTGCTCGGGACGCTGGCGCTCTCCGCGGGGGTGCCGATGCTCGTCGCCGGTGACGAGTCGGGCCGCAGCCAGCAGGGCAACAACAACGCCTACTGCCAGGACAACGAGATCACCTGGGTGCCGTGGGACCTCGACGACTGGCAGCGCGACCTGCTCGAGGACACCCGCGAGCTGCTGGCGCTGCGCCGCGAGCTGGCGCTGCTGCGGCCGCCGGAGTTCCCCCTCGTCGACGCCGTGCCGGGCCGCACCCGCCTGCGCTGGTATGACGAGGCGGGCGAGGTCCTGGCGCCGCACCAGTGGGACGACCCGGGTCGGGCGACGCTCACCGCGGTCTTCGACACCCTCCACCACCAGGAGCCGGCCGTCGTCGCCCTGCTCCTGCACGCCGGGCCGGACCGCGCTGCGCTCACCCTGCCGGCGAGCGACGGCGTGGCGGGCTGGGACGTGCGCTTCAGCAGCGACGCCGACGCCGACGGCGTCCCCTCCCCCGATCCGACGGGTCGCGTCGAGGTCGGGCCCACCAGCCTCACGGTCCTCGTCGGCCGCGTCAGCCTCGCGGAGCAGACCACCGCGGAGCCGGGTCGGCCCTGACACCCCACGGTTGCCCGGGAGCCCCACTCTGACCCGGCGGCCCCACGGTTGCCCGACGGCCCCACGGTTGTCCGACGGCCCCCTCTGGCCCGGCGGCCTCACAGTTGCCGGGCGGCCCCACGGTTGCCCGACGGCCCCACGGTTGTCCGACATCCCTCCTGCTGCAGCCGATGGGGGCTCGAGAAACCGTGGGGGTTCCCACTAGCCGTGGGGTCTCCCGGCCACCCAGGTCAGCGGCACGGGCACCCCGCTACCCACGCGCGCACCTACCCGTTCTTGACGCGGTATGCCGTCCCGTCCAGGAGACGTGGGGCCGCGCGTGGTTTCCGGCGCGGAACCCGGGTAGCGTTGGGCGGGTGACCGAGCACTCGACCACGACCGCCAGCGCCTCAGCCACAGCCACCGCCAGCCCGCCTCCGGGGGACCCGGCACGAGCGACCGTCGACCGCTCCGTCCTGGCTGCCGTCGGGCAGGAGCCGCTGGGCCGCATACCTGTCCTCGACGTGGCGCCGCTCGTCGACGGCGGCCGGCGCCCGACCAAGTCCGTCGTCGGCGAGCTCTTCACGGTGACCGCCACCGTCTTCCGCGAGGGCCACGACGCGGTCAACGCGACAGTCGTGCTCGTCGCACCCGACGGGTCGGAGCGGCAGGTGCCGATGACCTGCACCAACCCGGGCCTGTCCCACTGGGAGGCGCAGGTGCACGCCGACGCCCCCGGTGTCTGGCAGTTCCGCGTCGAGGGCTGGTCCGACCCCTACGCCACCTGGGAGCACGACGGCACGATCAAGGTCGAGGCCGGGGTCGACGTCGAGCTCATGCTCGAGGAGGGCGCCCGCGTGCTCGAGCGCGCCCTGGACGCAGGCGAGCGTCCCGCCACGGAGCGTCACCTGCTCGAGGACGCCGTCTACACGCTGCGCCGCAGCGGGCTGCCCGTGCCGGACCGGCTGGCCGCCGGCACCTCCCCGGAGGTGCGCGAGGTCCTGACCCAGACTCCGCTGCGCGAGCTGGTCAGTCCCTCGCCGACCTACACCCTGCTGGTCGAGCGCCCGCTCGCGCTCACCGGCGCGTGGTACGAGATGTTCCCCCGCTCCGAGGGCGCCACCCAGGACCCCGAGACAGGCCTGTGGACCAGCGGCACCTTCGAGACGGCGCAGCGCCGGCTGCCCGCCATCGCCGACATGGGCTTCGACGTCGTCTACCTCACCCCCGTCCACCCGATCGGCACCGCCAACCGCAAGGGCAAGAACAACACCCTGGGCGCCGACGAGCACGACCCCGGCTCGCCCTACGCCATCGGCGCCGCCGAGGGGGGCCACGACGCGCTGCACCCCGACCTGGGCGACTTCGACGACTTCGATGCCTTCGTCGCCCGTGCCGAGGAGCTCGGGCTCGAGGTCGCGATGGACATCGCGCTGCAGGCCTCCCCCGACCACCCGTGGGCGCAGAGCCACCCGGAGTTCTTCCAGATCCGGGCGGACGGCTCGATCGCCTACGCGGAGAACCCGCCCAAGAAGTACCAGGACATCTACCCCGTCTTCTTCGACAACACCCCGGACGAGGTGTATGCCGAGATCCGGCGCGTCGTGCAGGTGTGGATCGACCACGGCGTGCGGATCTTCCGGGTCGACAACCCGCATACCAAGCCGGTCAACTTCTGGCAGTGGCTCATCGCCGATGTCGCGAAGGACCACCCGGACGTCATCTGGCTGGCCGAGGCCTTCACCAAGCCGATGATGATGCGCACCCTGGCCAAGGTGGGTTTCCAGCAGTCCTACACCTACTACGCCTGGCGCAGCACCGCCGCCGAGCTGCGTGACTACGTGACCGAGCTGGCGACCGAGACCGCGCCCTACATGCGACCCTCGTTCTGGCCGACGACGCACGACATCCTCACGCCATACATGAGCAACGGCGGGGTGACCGCCCACCTCGTCCGCTCCGCGCTCGCCGCCACCCTCGTCCCGACCTACGGGATCTACAGCGGCTTCGAGCACGTCGAGGACGTGCCGCGGCCCGGCGCCGAGGAGCACATCGACAACGAGAAGTACGAGTACAAGGACCGCCGCTGGGACGAGCAGGTCGACGGCCGCCCCGACCTCACCGGCTGGCTGACCATGCTCAACCGCATCCGCGCCGAGCACCCGAGCCTGCACTGGCTGCGCAACGTCACCTTCCACCAGGCCGAGGACGAGAACGTCCTGGTGTTCTCCAAGCACGGCGGCGGCGCCGACGACGGCTCCGCGCGCGACACCGTGCTCGTCGTGGCCAACCTCGACCCCTACACGGTGCGGGGCACCCGCCTACACCTCGACGTGCCCGCGCTCGGCCTGAGCTGGGGCGACCGGTTCCGCGCGCACGACCTCGTCACCGGCGCCACGTGGGAGTGGGACGACGCGCCCTACGTCGAGCTCGGTCCCGGCTACGGCCACGAGCCGGTCCACATCATCCACGTCACCACGGTCTGAGAGGAGCACGATGCGCGGGCTGAACCTGCACCAGCCAGGGCTGAAGAACGACCCCGACTGGTTCCGCAAGGCCGTCTTCTACGAGGTGCTCGTCCGGGCCTTCGACGACTCCACGGGTTCGGGGTCGGGAGACTTCACCGGGTTGATGAACCGGCTCGACTACCTGCAGTGGCTCGGGGTCGACTGCCTGTGGATCCCGCCCTTCTACGCCTCGCCGCTGCGCGACGGCGGCTACGACATCGCGGACTACACCGCCGTCCTGCCGGAGTTCGGCACCCTCCCGGACTTCCGCGAGCTCATCAGCCAGGCGCACGCGCGCGGCATCCGGATCATCACCGACCTGGTGATGAACCACACGAGCGACCAGCACCCGTGGTTCCAGGCCAGCCGGTCCGATCCCGAGGGCCCGTACGGCGACTTCTACGTCTGGTCCGACACGGATGAGAGGTATGCCGACGCGCGCATCATCTTCGTCGACACCGAGACCTCGAACTGGACGTTCGACCCGGTCCGGCGGCAGTTCTTCTGGCACCGCTTCTTCTCCCACCAGCCCGACCTCAACTTCGAGAACGAGGCCGTGCAGGAGGCGATGTTCGACGTCGTGCGGTTCTGGATGGACCTCGGCATCGACGGCTTCCGGCTGGACGCCGTGCCCTACCTCTTCGAGGAGGAGGGCACCAACTGCGAGAACCTCCCCCGCACCCACGAGTTCCTCGCGACGCTGCGCGCCATGGTGGATGAGGAGTATCCCGGCCGGGTGCTGCTCGCCGAGGCCAACCAGATGCCGGACGAGGTCGTCGACTACTACGGCACCCCCGAGGCGCCCGAGTGCCACATGTGCTTCCACTTCCCGGTGATGCCGCGCCTCTACTACGCCCTGCGCGAGGAGAAGGCCGAGCCGATCGTGCGCGTCATGGACGAGACCCCGGCGATCCCGGCGGACACCCAGTGGGGCACCTTCCTGCGCAACCACGACGAGCTCACCCTGGAGATGGTCTCCGGCGAGGAGCGCTCGGCGATGTACGGCTGGTACGCCCCCGACCCGCGGATGCGGGCCAACGTCGGCATCCGGCGCCGGCTCGCGCCGCTGCTCGACAACTCCCGCGAGGAGATCGAGCTCATCAACGCGCTGCTGCTCTCCCTCCCCGGCTCCCCGTGCCTCTACTACGGCGACGAGATCGGGATGGGCGACAACATCTGGCTCAACGACCGCGACGCGGTCCGCACGCCGATGCAGTGGACCCCGGACCGCAACGCCGGCTTCTCGACCGCCGACCCGGGCAAGCTCTACCTGCCGGTCATCAGCTCGCTGGTCTACCACCACAACGGCGTCAACGTCGAGGCGGAGATGGCCAGCGGCTCCTCGCTGCTGCACTGGACCCGCGGCATGCTGCAGGTCCGCGCCGCGCACGAGGTCTTCGGCATGGGTGACTACCTCCCGTGCGAATCGGACAACGACGCCGTGCTGGCCTTCGCGCGGGCGCTGCCGGAGACCGGCGAGGACGACGAGGAGCGCGAGGGGCACCCGGCGGTGCTCTGCGTCAACAACCTCTCCTCCCGCCCGCAGGCCACCACGATCACGGTGCCGGAGCGGCTGCGCAGCGCACACGTGCGTGACCTCTTCGGAGGGCTCAACTTCCCCGACGTCGCCGACGACGGCACGATCACCCTGACCCTGGGCTCGCGCGGATTCTTCTGGCTCGGGCTGCGACCACCAAAGGCCCCCGAGCGCGTGGAGCCCGAAGCCACCGCCACCGCGATCAGCCCCGAGGAGGCATCCTGATGGCCACCCTCACCCCGATGTTCGAGGACTTCCTGCCGGCCTGGGTGGCACGGCAGCGCTGGTACCGCGGCAAGCACGCGGCGGCGACGCCCCGGCTACGTCGCGTGACCGGCATCCGCTGGCAGGACCCCCTCGGAGAGGTGGGCCTGGAGGACCACATCCTCGTCGACGACTCCGGGCCGGAGCCGATCGTCTACCAGGTGCCGCTGTCCTACCGCGCCGAGCCGGTGCCCTTCCTGGAGCACGCGCTCGTCGCCACCGTCGAGCACAGCGAGCTCGGCACGCGCCACATCTACGACGCGACCCACGACCCGGTCTTCGCCGACGTGCTGCTGCGCGAGATGTATACCGAGCACGAGGTCCCGGCCGCCCGCGCCCGCCGGGTCGGTGCCGCGGGGCCGGCCCCCGCCCTGGCCTCCTCGCGGGTGCTCACCGGCGAGCAGTCCAACACCTCGATCATCGTCGAGACCCATCGGGGCGGACGGCCGGTCATCATCAAGGTGTTCCGGGTGCTCGCCCACGGCGAGAACCCCGACGTGACCGTCCCGACCGCGATCACCCGCACCGGGTCGCGCCAGGTGCCCGAGTCGCTCGGCTACGTCGAGGGTCGGTGGACGAGTGCCGACGGCAACGGGGAGCAGCACGGGCACCTCGCCTTCGCGCAGGAGTTCCTGCCGGACACCGAGGACGCCTGGCGTCGCGCCCTGGCCTCGGCCCGGGCCGACGACGACTTCACTGGCTCCGCCCGCACCCTGGGCGCCGCGACGGCGGCGGTCCACGCCGCGCTGCGGGGGGCCTTCGAGCAGCGTCCGGCCGCCGAGCGCCGGGCCGCCCTGGTCGGGCAGATGCGGCAGCGCGCCGAGCAGGCCTTCGCCGACGTGCCCGAGCTCGAGCGCCACCGCGACGCGGTGGCCGCCGCCTACGACCGCCTCGAGGGCGCGGACCTCCCCGACCTGCAGCGCATCCACGGCGACTACCACCTCGGCCAGGTGCTCGACGCCCCTGACCGCGGATGGGTGCTGCTGGACTTCGAGGGTGAGCCGCTGCGCCCCCTGGCCGAGCGCAGCGAGCCCGACCTCGCGCTGCGCGACGTGGCGGGCATGCTCCGCTCCTTCGACTATGCCGCCGCCTCGGTCCGCCTGGCCGGTGAGGGCGAACGGCAGGGCTGGGCGCGCGCCGCCCGCGAGGCCTTCCTCGACGGGTATGCCGAGGAGTCGGCTGAGGACGTACGCGCCGCCCGCGACCTGCTCGACGCGTTGGAGTTGGACAAAGCGCTCTACGAGGCCAGCTACGAGGCGCGCAACCGCCCCGAGTGGCTGCCGATCCCGGTCGGCGCGGTGGAGCGTCTGGTGGGCGCGCACGCCTTCGACCCCGAGCCGGTCACGGAGGGCCGCCACCGCTCGTTCGAGTCCACCGACGAGGCGCCCACCACCCCGGGCGACGGGCGCCACCGAGCTGGCGAAGCCCAGCGCGCCGCGCGCGTCGATCACGAGACCGAGCGCGCCGCGCCCGTCGACCACACCGACCCGACAGCCCCGCCCGCGACCGCCGCCGCTGAGGCGCTCGGCGCCGTCGCCACCGGCACCCCCACCAAGGAGACCACCATGCCTGTCGACGAGACGCCGCAGCCGCCCAGCGAGACTCCCGACGGTCCCCTCGCCGGCCCTGGTGAGCCGGACGACGACTACGGCTCGTCCCTCATCGAGGTCGAGCACGAGGACGGCCCGCTGGCGCACCCGCCGGCGTGGTCCTCGTCGTCCTCCCGGCCAGCGAGCGGTGGCCTGCCGCACGAGCCGATCGCTCCCCCCGAGGGCGCCTTCGACCGCCCGGCCTCGGGACGTCCCGCCAGCGGCGGCTACCCGCACGAGCCCATCCCGGCTCCGGAGGAGATGACCACCGGGCTGGTGCCCCCCGGTCGTCGTCGGGGTGAGGAGGTCGAGTCCGCACCCCGGCCGCACCAGCCGGCCAGCGGCTGGTCCGGCGAGTCCTTCGGCGACCCCGAGGTGCTGCGCTCCCGCGCCTGGGACGAGGCCGACGGCTCTCCCCAGGTGGTCTCCACCCCGGCCGGCCCCCGGCCTCCCCTGGAGGAGCCGAGCGAGCCCGCCGCACCGCATACCCGTCCGCTGGACCTGGACGAGGCCACCGACGTCGTCTACGGCCTGCACCGCAACCCGCACGGGTTGCTGGGCGCGCACGCCTTCGACGGTCACGTGACGGTCCGCACGCTGCAGCCCGAGGCTGACGACGTCGAGATGGTCCTGCCCGGGGGGCAGAGCCTGGCCATGACGCACGAGACGGGCGGGATCTGGGTCGCGGTCCTCCCCCGCGAGACCGTCCCCGCCTACCGCCTCCGGGTCACCACCCCGGAGGGCACCCACATCGTGGACGAGGCCTACCGGCACGGGCCGAGCCTCGGCGACACCGACCTGCACCTCATCGGCGAGGGACGCCACGAGGAGCTGTGGCGGGCACTGGGCGCGCATGTCATGACGGTGCGCGACGAGCTCGGCGACGTCACCGGCACCCGCTTCTCGGTGTGGGCCCCCAACGCGGTCGCCGTGCACGTCATCGGTGACTTCAACGGGTGGAACGGCGCGACCCACGCGCTGCGGGCCCACGACGAGGTCGGCGTCTGGGAGCTCTTCGTCCCCGGCGTCCGCGAGGGCGCTCACTACAAGTTCGACGTGACCGGCCCGGACGGCGTGCGCCGCGCCAAGGCCGACCCGATGGCGCGAGCCTCCGAGGTGCCGCCCTTCAACAACTCCGTGGTGACCCGCACCCAGCACCGGTGGCGCGACGAGGAGTGGATGGCCGCCCGCGCCGCAGGCGACATCCACCACGGCCCGATGAGCATCTACGAGGTGCACCTGGGCAGCTGGCGCCAGGGCCGCACCTACGAGCAGCTCGCCGACGAGCTGGTCTCGTACGTCGCCGAGATGGGCTTCACGCACGTGGAGTTCATGCCCGTGATGCAGCACCCCTACGGCGGGTCGTGGGGTTATCACGTCACTAGCTACTACGCCGCCGACAGCCGGTTCGGGCACGAGGACGGGCTGCGCTACCTCATCGACCGGCTGCACCGCGCGGGGGTCGGCGTCATCCTCGACTGGGTGCCCGGCCACTTCGCGACCGACCCGTGGGCGCTGGCCCGCTTCGACGGCACGCCGATCTATGAGCACCCGGATCCGCGCAAGGGCTGGCACCCGGAGTGGGGCTCCTACATCTTCGATTTCGGTCGTCGCGAGGTGCGCAACTTCCTCGTCGCCAACGCGTCCTACTGGATGGAGGAGTTCCACGCCGACGGCCTGCGCGTCGATGGCGTGGCCTCCATGCTCTACCTCGACTACTCGCGCGAGGACGGCCAGTGGATCCCCAACCAGCACGGCGGCCGGGAGAATCTCGAGGCCGTGGCGCTGCTGCAGGAGACCAACGCGACGGTCTACCGCCGCTCCCCCGGCGTCGTCATGATCGCCGAGGAGTCCACCTCCTGGCCCGGGGTCACCGCGCCGACGAGCGAGGGCGGGCTGGGCTTCGGCTTCAAGTGGAACATGGGCTGGATGCACGACACGCTCGGCTACCTCGCGCAGTCGCCCTACGCGCGGGCCCACCAGCACCACGCGCTCACCTTCTCGCTGGTGTACGCCTTCAGCGAGAAGTTCATCCTGCCGATCAGCCACGACGAGGTCGTGCACGGCAAGGGCTCGCTCGTCCGCAAGATGTCGGGCGATGCGTGGCAGAAGTTCGCGACCACCCGCGCCTTCCTCGCCTACCAGTGGAGCCACCCCGGCAAGCAGCTGCTGTTCATGGGGTCGGAGTTCGCCCAGGTGCGCGAGTGGGCCGACGGCGGCAGCCTCAACTGGGAGCTGACCGAGCGCCCCGAGCACGCGGGCGTCCAGACCCTGGTGCGCGACCTCAACCGCCTGTATGCGGAGCACCCGGCGCTGTGGCAGATCGACCACCACGACGACGGCTTCAGCTGGCTCGACGCCAACGACGCCGGACGCAACCAGTACTCCTATCTCCGCTGGGGCAACGAGTCGCCGGAGGGCCTGCGCCCGGTGGTCGCGGTCATCGTCAACTTCAGCGGCGTCCCGCACCACCAGGTCCACGTCGGCCTTCCCTACGGCGGCCGGTGGCGCGAGGTGCTCAACACCGACGCCGAGGTCTACGGCGGCTCCGGTCGGGGCAACATGGGGTATGTCGAGGCCTACGACCACCCACACCAGCACCAGCCCTTCTCGGCCCTTGTCACGGTGCCGCCGATGGGGGCGGTCTGGCTGGTGCCGGATCCGCTGAGCGGTGAAGAACTCGAGGAGCTCGCCGAGCGCGAAGCCGCCGAGCCCGAGTCCGCCGCCGCTGCTGATGCGACCGACGACGTCGAGGCGTCCGACGCGGCTGAGTCCACCGACGACGAGGCCACCGACGACGCCCACTCCGGCGACGAGACCCCCAGCCCGTTGGGCGACGGGTCGACCGAGGAGCTGGCCAAGGGCGAGCTGCCGGCCGACCACGCCTTCGTCACCGAGGGCGGTCAGCCGATCGACCACGAGGAGCGCACCACGGTGGCTGCGCTGGACGACTCCGAGGGTGTGCCCACCGCCACCACGGACGACTTCTCCAGCTTCGGCGTCACGCCGGAGCAGGACGCGGGCGTGGATACGGACGGGGAGCCGTCGGAGGGCGACGGACCGACACCGCAGGATCGCTGAGAGGGAGAGCCATGGCACGACACGCACGAGCAGGTCAGAAGGCGAGCGAAGAGGACCTCATCGACGTCGGGGCCCTGGTCGCGGCGTATACCGACATCGTCCCGGACCCCGAGGACATCGACCAGCAGGTGGCCTTCGGGACCTCGGGTCACCGGGGCAGCTCGCTGGACGCGGCCTTCAACGAGCACCACATCCTCGCCACCACGCAGGCCATCTGCGAGTACCGCGCCGCCCAGGGCACGACCGGGCCGCTGTTCCTCGGCAAGGACACCCACGCGCTGTCGGTGCCGGCCTGGCGCACCGCGCTCGAGGTGCTCGTCGCCAACGGCGTCGACGTGCGGAGCGAGCACGGCGAGGAGGAGTTCACCCCGACCCCGGCGGTGTCCCGCGCCATCATCGCGCACAACCGGGAGCAGGAGGGCGTCGAGGCAGAGGCCGACGGCATCGTCATCACGCCCTCGCACAACCCTCCGCGCGACGGTGGGTTCAAGTACAACCCGCCGCACGGCGGGCCGGCCGACACCGATGCCACGGGCTGGATCGCCGACCGGGCCAACGACCTCCTCCGGGGCGGCCTGGACGGGGTCCGCCGGGTGCCCTTCGAGGAGGCACTCGACGCTGCGACCCCCTACGACTTCATGGGCGCGTACGTCCGCGACCTGCCGCGCGTCATCGACCTGGACGCCATCCGGGAGGCCGGGGTGCGCATCGGCGCCGACCCGCTCGGCGGCGCGTCGGTGAAGTACTGGCAGGCGATCGCGGACGAGCACGGCCTCGACCTCACCGTCGTCAACCCTGACGTCGACCCGGCCTGGTCCTTCATGACCCTGGACTGGGACGGCAAGATCCGGATGGACTGCTCCTCCCCCGACGCGATGGCCTCGCTCATCGACATCATGGGTAGCGACAGCGACAGCGCGGGCGATGGTGCCGGCGAGCGCGCAGCATACGACGTCGCCACCGGCAACGACGCCGACGCCGACCGGCACGGCATCGTCACCCCCGACGGCGGCCTGCTCAACCCCAACCACTACCTCGCGGTCGCCATCGACTACCTCTACGGCGACGGCCGTCCGGAGTGGCCGGAGGGCACGGCGATCGGGAAGACGCTGGTCAGCTCCTCGATGATCGACCGTGTCGCGCGGGCCCGCGGACGCGAGCTCGTCGAGGTCCCGGTCGGTTTCAAGTGGTTCGTCCCCGGCCTCATGGACGGCTCGATCGCCTTCGGGGGCGAGGAGTCCGCTGGCGCCAGCTTCCTCTGCCGCGACGGCTCGGTGTGGTCCACCGACAAGGACGGCATCATCCTCGCGCTGCTCGCCGCAGAGATCATCGCGCGCACCGGCGCGAGCCCGTCGCAGCGGTATGCCGCGCTCGTCGAGGAGCTCTCGGCCGGCCAGCAGCCGGCCTACGCGCGGATCGACGCCCCGGCGGGGCGGGAGCAGAAGGCGCGGCTCAAGCAGCTGTCGGCCGACGACGTCACCGCGACCGAGCTCGCCGGGGAGTCCATCACCGCGGTCCTGACGGAGGCACCGGGCAACGGTGCTGCGATCGGCGGGCTCAAGGTGTGCACGGACAACGCCTGGTTCGCGGCCCGCCCTTCCGGCACCGAGGACGTCTACAAGATCTATGCCGAGAGCTTCCTCGGCCCGGACCATCTCGCCCGGGTGCAGGCCGAGGCCCAGCAGCTCGTGGACGCCGCCCTCGGCGGCTGAGACTCCCCGAGCCCCCTCAACCCTGACTGGCCGCGCGGTATGTCGTGACTGGCCGCGCGAGATGCGCCGACTGGCCGCGCAGTATGCGGTGTCACGCGGCATACCGCGCGTCCAGTCACGGCATATCGCGCGGCCGGTCACGACATTTCGCGCGGCCAGTCACGGCATACCGCGCGGCCAGTCCGAGGAGAGCGTGGGTCAGTAGAGGGCGCTCATGAGCGCCTGGCGGGCCTTGGTGACCCGCGGGTCCTGCGACCCGATGACCTCGAAGAGGCCCAGCAGGTGGGTGCGGGCGCGGTCGCGGTCGTCGCCGGCCGTCCGGCGCACGAGGTCGATGAGCCGCAGGAAGCCGTCCTCGACGTGACCGCCGACGAGGTCCACGTCCGCCGCGTCGATCTGGGCCTGCACGTCGGTGGGCCGGTCGGCGGCGGCCTGGCGGACCGCGGTGAGATCCATCCCGCTCGTGCGCTCCAGGAGCCGCACCTGGCCGAGGCCGAGCCGGGCCAGCTCGTCCGAGTCGTCCTGCGCGAGCGCCTGCTCGTAGGCCGCCACGGCAGCAGGCCAGTCACCCCGGTCGATCGCGTCGTAGGCCTCCTGGTGCAGCGGGGGCAGCTCGGCCTCCTCGTCGGCTGCCTCGTCGCCGTCCGCCGGCGCCTCGGAGGGCTGATCGTCGAGCTCGACACGGCCCGTCACGGCGTTGGCGACTGCGGCCTCGAGGAACTTCTCCAGCAGCTGGTCGACCTGCTCCATCGGCTGCACACCGAGGTAGAAGGGCATCGGCTGCCCCTGGAGCAGGCCCATGACGACCGGCAGGGAGGACACCTGGCCGAAGACCTGCTGGAGGACCGGGGTGAGGGCCTGCAGGATCCCGGGGCTGGCGGCGATGTCGACCCCGGCCACCTGGAAGCGTCCCTCCAGCGAGCGGGCCGCGTCGGCGAGCTCGCGCAGGTGCTGGAGCGACTCTGGCAGCTGCGGTGTCCACAGCACGAGCACCACCGGGGTGGTGAGGCTGGCATTGACGACGGACTCAAAGGTCTCGTCGGTCACCTCGATCAGGGCGCCGCTCCGCCCCGGCACCCCGCCGTTCGTCCCCGCATCGCCGGGGCCGCCTCCGGGCGCCGATGCGGCCGGTCGCCCCGCGGGCGAGGACCCGCTGCGCGAGGAGAGCCCGGAGAGGTCGACGGCGCCGCGCAGCGCGGCAGAGCTGAAGGGCTGCTGGGTCATGCTCCCAGGGTATGCCGTGTCTCGCCCTGGCGGCTCACTCGCCCCAGGCGTCGATCAGCTGCTCGTGGGCGGCCAGCATCTCCGGCTTGAAGTCGACGTCCTCGGCCGGGGCGCGCATCCCGATGAAGACCGACGTGCGCATCGTCGCCTCGGAGGTGAGCACGTCGACGTCCTCGAAGACCCGGAACGCGTCGGGCGGGGTGAGCTCGCTGCCGGAGTTGACGGTGAACTGGGTGTCGCGCAGCAGGGATCCCATGACGAAGCCGCTGCCGTCCTCGAAGAGCAGGGTCGTGACGTCGTCCGAGACCAACCAGTTCTTCTCCTGCAGCGTCGCCTGACCGGAGACCGCATCGGCCTGCTCCTCCGCGGCATCGCGCACCGACGGGGCGTAGCCGTGCGTGCGGTAGTCCGGAACCTCGTCCGGCTGAGGGTATGCCGTGTAGGCCGCGACCGACTTCAGCAGCTCGCGCGGCTCCATCGTCAGGTCGGCCTGCCCGGAGCGCACGACGGTGCTGCCGGTCGAGCGCGCGTCGAAGGCCGGGACGCTCGTGCCGGGCAGCATGCGCGCCTCCCAGGTGATCCGGAAGTCCTCGGCGTCGCCGCTCTCGCTCTCCATGAGGTGCAGCCATGGCACCTCGTCGTCGGGCACGGTCTGGACGAGCAGGTAGACCGGGGTCTCGTCGTCGTCGCGGCTGATGGCGAGCACGTTCGGCTCGACCGGGTTCTCCTCCAGATCGACCTCGGCCGGCTCTCCAACGACGTCTTCCAGCCGGTCGGCGGCCTGGTGCGCCTCGAGCACGGTGCCCGCCATCGAGGACTCTTGGGCCTGAGCGATCTCGTCGCCGTCGCCCTGGTCAGCCTCCACCCGGGCGGTGAGGACCGTGCCGGCCACCTCCTCGGCCTCCTCGAGCGGGAGGGCCGCAGACTCGGCCTCGGTCGTCATCGCGACCGTGGTCTGGCTGGCGTCGTCACCGCCGGAGGTCTGCGCGGCGTCGCGGGCAGCGGAGGTCTCCGCAGCGTCGGTGCCGTCATCGGTGCTGCTGGCGTTCGTGGCGCCGTCGTCGTCGGCCTCGTCGCCCGAGCAGGCGCCGAGTCCGACGACGAGGGCGGAACTCAGGGTGGCCGCGACGGTCATTCGGGAGAACTTCATAACGAAATGGTAAACATCCTCCGCGCCACCCACGAAATCAGCGTTCTTCCAGGTTCGGCCGCTCCGCCACCGGGACCCGGTCCAGGGTGCGCACGCCGTCGGCGTCGGCGGGCCCGCTGACCAGCCGTTCCAGTCCGAGGTAGAGGCCGTAGACGACCAAGAGCGCGGCCGTGACGTGGAGCAGCAGCGCGAGGGCGACGCCGACGATCACGCCCGCCGGCCAGAGCCGTCCCCAGGCGAGCGCCAGCACCGAGGGCACGATGACGGCGAAGGCGGCACCGAACGCCAGCTCGGTCGGCCACGGCCGCTCGCCCATCCAGGGCAGCAGGCTGACGACGTCGAGGAAGTCCAGCGTGGCCGCGGTCCCCAACACCGTCACCAGCCCGAGCAGTCCGACGAGCTCGGCCCGGCGCAGGAGCGAGCGACCGACCCACATCGTGCCCAGCGTCACGGCGGACCACATCAGCCACGCCCGCACCCGACCGGTGCCCAGCCCGATCATCGCCCGGCGGAAGATCCGGTCGGCCTCGGTCCGCGTCACCTCCGGGCCCGTGTAGCGGCCCGGCCGGACGAGCGCGTCGTGGAGCACCGCCGCGGGGAGGAACTCACCGCTGCGCGGCACCAGCCAGGTGAAGACGTGCGGCACCGAGGCGAAATCGGTCGCGAAGTCCTCCAGATCGCGGGGGACCACGAAGGGCTCGGGGTACTCCTCCGTGGCGTAACCCAGCCGGCGCAGCAGCGTGAAGTCGCGCCCGTCCACGCTCCGCAGCTCCAGCCGGAGCGGCCCGCCGTCGCGGGCATCGAAGAACTCGCCCATGTCGGCTCCTAGTCGGTGGCAAAGCGGTCCGTGGCCCGGACCAGGGCATCCAGCGTGCCGGGCTCGGAGAAGGCGTGCCCCGCGTCGGGGACGAGCACGAACTCCGCCTCCGGCAGCCTGGCGGCGAGGTCGAAGGCCGTGCGGGCGGGGGTGCACATGTCCAGGCGCCCCTGCACGATGACGGTCGGGATGCCGGAGAGGAGGGGCGCCTGGTCCAGCAGCGCCCCCTCCCGCATGAAGCCGCCGTGCACGAAGTAGTGGTTCTCGATCCGCGCGAAGGCGAGGGCCTGGCGTGGCTCGACCGCCTTCTGGAAACCCTCCTCGTCGGGTAGGACCGTGATCACCCTCGACTCCCAGCCGCTCCACGCCTGCCCGGCAGGGAGGTGGACCGTGGGCTCCGGGTCGAAGAGGAGCTCGTGGTAGGCGAGCTGCATCTCGTGGCGCCGATCGGCCGGGACCGGAGCCACGAAGTCCGCCCAGTGATCTGGGTAGACGTGCTCCAGGTGACCACGCTCATACATCCAGGAGAGCTCGGCGGGTCGCAGGGTGAAGATGCCGCGGAGCACCAGCTCCGTCACGCGGTCCGGGTGCGCCTGGGCATACGCCAGGGCCAGGCAGGAGCCCCACGACCCGCCGAAGACCTGCCACCGCTCGACGCCCAGGTGCTCCCGCACCCGCTCCAGGTCCTCGACGAGGTGGTGGGTGGTGTTGGTCGCCCAGACCGTCGGGTCCACCGTCGTCGATGCATGCGGGGTCGAGCGGCCGGCCATCCGCTGGTCGACCAGGATGATGCGGTAGCGCTCGGGGTCGAACACCCGGCGCTGTCGAGGGCTGGTCCCGCTCCCCGGGCCTCCGTGCAGGAAGACGACGGGCTTGCCGTCAGGGTTTCCGGACTGCTCGACGTAGATCTCGTGGCCGTCACCGACCGGCAACAGCTGGGTGTCGTGGGGCTCGATCTCGGGATAGAAGGTCCGTCGCTGCGTCACACCCTGGACCGTAGCCGGTCAGGCTGACACGCCGCACCAGGTCGGGCGGCCGGCGCTCACACCGTGCCGTCGGGATGGCCCACCATCGCCAGCAGCAACTCCAGGAGCTCGGCCCGGCTGGCGACACCGCTGCGCCGTCGCATTCGCGCGACGTGGTGCTCCACCGTCTTGGGCGAGAGATAGAGCACCTCGCCGATCTGCTTGTAGGTCCGGCCCGCCACGACCAGCTCGGCCACCTGCCACTCGCGATCGGTCAGCTGCAGGCTCGCGGCCGCGGCCGCCTCCGCCCCCCGGGGTGTCGCGTCCGCACCTCGCGCGGTCGTCCCCGGCGGTGCGGGGACGACCCGGGGCAGCACCTCCCGGGCGCACTCGTTGAGCCGGTCGCGGTCCCGGCGCACGGAGGCCGCGCCAGCTCCGTGCGAGGCGAGGCGCGCTCCCTCCCACGGCAGGCCCACCCGCCCGAGGGCGCGGGCGCTGCGCTCGACCTCGTCCGGGTCCACGTCGCGAGCCCGGACACGCACCCACGATCGTCCGGCGGAGGAGAGGACGACTGCGAGCGGCCAGTCCCGCGCCGCCCGCACGAGGGCCGCCGCATGCGGGGCCACCGCACCGGGGTCGTCCTGCTGCAGCGCCACCTGCACGGCATACCAGTGGAACGGCGAGGACCACAGCGCCGGTTCACCGAGCTCGACGAGCAGCTCGGATGCCCGGTCCCAGAGCGGGCGGATGACGTCGAAGTCGCGGAGGCGGGCCGCCGCCAGGCCCAGCTCTCCCAGCGGCAGCAGCTGCCACAGGCTCACGGGATGGCTCAGCACCACTTCGCGTGCCTCGTCCCACTCGGCCCGCAGCGCGGCGTAGTCGTCGCGGCGGCGAGCCAGACCGGCGCGGAGGGCGCAGAGCCAGAGGCGGTCCCGGGGCGCGACCTGCGTGAGCCCGTCGATCAGCACGTCCGCCTCGTCGAGGCGGCCTGCTGCCATCGCTGACCAGGCACCGAGCACGACGAGCCGGCTGCGCAGGACGGGTGGCATCGACACGTCCTGGGTCGCCGACCGCACGGTGGAGTCGACGAGCCGCAGATCACCGGCGTGCAGACCCCAGAGGGCCACGAAAGCGCTGGGGTGGTCGGTGACGACCCCGGAGGGGACCCAGGCGGCGGCCGCCTGCATCAGCTGCGGCAGCGCCGCGGCGGGCGGGCCCGTGATCGTGGTGGCCACCCCTCGGACGAGCATCGTCGCGGCGGACGTCGCCCCGTCCCCCTGCTCGTGAGCGGACGCGATGGCAGCCTCGGCACCCGCGCGGTCGCCGACGGCATACCTGCTCAGGGACACCCCCGGGTGGTCGACCGCGGCGCAGGGGTCCTGCTCGTACACCCGGCGGACCACCGTATCGGCCAGGTGGGGCAGGTCCATCGCCTGAGCCACCTCGAGGCCCACCGCCAGCAGGTCCTGCGGGGCCGCGCCACCGTCTGCCAGCACACGGTCGAGCTCCCGGGTGGCCGTGTCGAGATCGCCCTGGCGCAACGCGACCCGGCACAGCTCGATCCGCACCTCGCCCACGTGGACGCCGGCGTCGAGCACCGCGCGCAGCAGGTCCGCCGTCGCGGCCAGCGCCTCCGGCTCCTGGGATGAGGCGAGGCGCTCGCGGGTGCGTGTCAGCAGCGCCGCCACCACGCGGTGGTCGGTCACCCCTTGACGCACCAGATCAGGTGCCCAGGCGGCGAGGTCCTCGCCTGCCGCGACGATGTCGTCAACCAGGCGGATCCGGGCCCGCTCGATCCAGTGCGAGGGCGCATGCTCCAGCAGGCAGTCGCGGACGAGCGGGGGTAGTCCGCCGTCCGCGCCCAGGAGGCCTGAGGCCTCCACCGAGCGCAGCAGCTCATCCTGGCCCGCGAGGTCGTCGGCTGCCGCGCCGGGCAGGGGAGGCCGACCTGCCACGGGATAGCCGACCGCGAGCGCCAGGACCGTGTCCGCCACGCAGCGGTCGGCCGAGTCCAGCAGACCCACGACGAAGGCGCTCACCCGGTCGGACGAGGGAGACCCTGGCCCACCCGCGAGCGGATCGTCCTCGGCCCGGGGCCGCAGGTGTCGCAGCAGCCAGGGCAGCCCTCCGGTGCGCGCGGCCACCTGTGCGGCATCACGCTCCGCGAAGTGACGCAGCCGTAGGAAGTCCTGGATCTCGTGCTGCTTCCACGGTCGCAGCACGAAGACGCCCGCGCCCCGAGCCCGGACGAGCGCCTCCAGGGCCCCTTCGTCCGCGGTCCCCGGCAGAGCTGCCACGAGAAGCAGCTGGGAACCGCTGGCGGCCACTTGGCGCAGCGCCTCCTCGACGACATCGGTCTGCCGGGTATGCCGCGCGTCCAGCACCAGGACGTCGTCGCCGCCCAGGGTGGGCCACGGAGTGGGCTGCTCGCCGGTCATGACGTGGAGGGGGACGACCCGGGCCTGACGGCCGCGCGCGGCCAACTCCTCGGCGCAGGTGTGCATCGCCGAACCCAGGCCGAATCCCAAGGGACCGGTCAGGACGGCATGGCCGTGCCGCCGGTCGAGATGCTCGACGAGTCGATCGACGACGTCGACGCGCACGCGGGGGGGACGGTCCTCCTCGGACCGGCCCGGGGCGCGCGACCGTGGCGCTCCCTCGGTACGCGCCTCGACGTGCCTGCCATCCACCAGGTCGATCACGGCTCGATGCCGGGACCGGACGTCGAGCCGCCGCCGTCGCCACCGGTCGGCTCCGGGTCTGACGTGCCCGGATCCACGGGCGTGGTCGGGCCGGGCGTCGTCGGCTCCGGCTCGTCGGGGGTGGTGGGCTCTGGCTCTGGCTCTGGCTCGGGCTCGGGCTCGGGCTCGGGCTCCGGATCCGGTTCCGGTTCTGGTTCGGGCTCCGTCGGAGCGGGGGTCGTGGGCTCCGGCTGCGGCGTCGTCGCTCCCGTGGCCGGCGACGAGGTGCCCGGCTCGGTCGGGTCCGGCTCGGAGCCACCAGCCGGGGTGGTCGCCTGGCCGCCACCGGCAGGGCTGGTCGGGGACGACCCCGACGAGCCGGCCGGGGACGACCCCGACGAACCGCCCGGTGCCGAGGGCTGACCTGCGCGCTCGGCGGGCGTTCCTGACCCTGTCGAGCGGTTCGAGGAGGACGTGCCCTCACGGGCACCACCTGCGTCGGCGCCGCCCTCACGGGCACCACCTGCGTCGGCGCCGCCTTCACGGGCACCACCTGCGTCGGCGCCGCCCTCACGGGACTCCTCGGCCGACGACCCGGAGCGCCCGCCCGCGACCTCGTCCGCCTCACGGGGCACCCGGAGCGCCGCCTGCACGTCGTCCTCCCCGACCGCCTCCTCGAGCTGCTCGGCCGTCGGGGGCGTGACCCCCGGAGCCCAGGGGCCGGGCAGCACGACGGGCTCCTCGCCGTCCGGGCCGATGGTCACGGTCTCGGTGGCCACCGAGAGCGCAGCGCTGGTGGGGCCGTCGGACAGGAGAGACAGCGCCACCCCCGTCCCACCCGCGAGCACGAGCGCCAGGGCCGCACCGACCAGCACACGCCGGGTGCCCCGACTTCTGGCACCCGATGTCTCGTCGGGCGCATCGGGGAGCCAAGAGGGCCACCCGTCACCCACGTCCGAGGTCTCCGGGTCAGCCACCCCGCCGGCCTCCGCCCGGTCCGCGACCCCTGCGGAACCCGTCGCGAGGCCGAGATCGGTGGTGTCGTCCTGCGTGTCGCCGAGCACGGCGGCGAGCACGGTGAGACCTCCGGCGAGGGCGAAGCACCCCGGCTCCGGCGGTCGGTCGACCGGGCACGACCACCGAGCAGAGGCGAGCTGAGCTAGCCGGGGGGTGCTGGCGCAGCCTCCGACGAGCACGACCCGGGTGAGGGTGCCACCACCGGAGTCGACCGCCCGTTGACCGACGTCCAGGATCCGATGCAGGTCGTCGTCCAGCAACGCCTCGAGCTCCGGGCGCACGAGTCGCAGGTCGCTCGACGCGTCGGACACGTGGACGGGGATCGCCGTCTCGGTCTCCGACGAAAGGTCCACCCGCCCGCTGCGGCACGCGGCACGCAGCTGCGTCAGCTGGCCGCGCGCTCCGGTCGAGCCGGCGTCGGGACGCAGCGCGGGGGGCACCTGATCCAGGACGTGGCGCACCACGCGGTCATCGAGCCGGTCGCCGCCGAGACCAGGCTCGAGCACGGTGCGCGGCGAGGTCTCGGGGGTGGGGCCGTGGAGCAGCAGCTGCGCGCGCACCGACCCCGCCCCGACGTCCAGCACGAGGGTCGTCCCGCCCTCGGCGCCGGCGTCCGGGTCGAGGGCCGCGCGCAGCGCCTCCGTGCGCGTCACGGCGTGGACCGGCGCACCTGCGAGCTCCTCAAACAGCGCCCGCTCGACCGCCTCCTCGGCTCGCCGTCGGCGCCCGCTCGACCAGTCGTCCGGGGCGAGCACCCCGAGCGCGTCGATCGGAGCGCCGAGCTCACCCCGGACCTCGAGCAGCACCTCGGACAGCGCTGCGCGAAGCACGTCCGCGCCGTCGACCGCCCGCCCCCGGACGTGGAACGGGACGCCCACGCCGACGCGCTCGGGCCACCCGATCAGCGCATGCTCGGGTTCCTCGACCGTCGCGCGCTCTGCCTCGACCGAACGCCGGATCGCACCCTCCGGATCGACCCACAGCGCCGCGGGGTGCACGCGGCGCACCAGCACCTGGCTGGCGGCATCCACGGCGCACACGCTGATGTGGGCCGTCCCCAGGTCAACAATGACGTAGCTCCCCATCGATTACCCCTTCGTTGCGAGCCTCGCGCTCAGGCTAGCACCGTCGTCCGGGCAGCAACAGGGCGAAGAGCACGATGCCAGCGGCGCCACGGCGGCTGCTCAGGCATCCCCTCCGCCCCCTAGCGAAGCCGTCGGCGATCCCCCTCACCCTGATTCACGCCAGGGGGATCGTCCCCGACGCCGGGGGTGTGGCACCGGGCCTAGTGTCGGCAGCGGTGATCAACGCCGATCATTCACGCAAACAACAAGGGGAAGGCATTTCCATGCTGACAGACGCAACTTCGCTGCTCGACTTCATCCTCAACCTGCTGCGCGACGAGGAGGCCGCTGCGGCCTTCGAGGCCGACCCGGAGGCCGCTCTGGCCGAGGCTGGCCTGGCCGACGTGACGGTCGAGGAGCTCGACGCCATCATGCCGCTGCTGCTGGACTTCTCGTCCGTCAGCTTCACCGGTGGCGACCTGTCCCGCGAATACAGCACCGGGGGCAACTGGGTGTCGTACGGCGACAACAACAACGCGACCATGGTCGGTGGCGCCAGCCTGGACGACGGCGACACCGCCTACGCCGAGGCCGGCTCCTCCGCGGGCGCCGAGGCCGAGGGCGGCAACGGTGGCGGCGGCCACGGTGGCGGCCACGGCGGTCATGGAGGCGGCCACGGCGGTCATGGTGGCGGCCACGGCGGTCATGGTGGCGGCCACGGCGGCAAGGGTGGCCACGGTGGCGGCAAGGACCACGGCGGTCACGGCGGTGGTGGTGGCGGCAACGCTGCCGCGACGGCCGAGGCCTCGAGCAAGGCCAACGTGGACGTGCACGACGAGTCCTCCAACGTGGTGAAGCAGATCACCGAGATCGTCAACAACTACAGCTACACGACCAACATCGACGACCGCGACACCGTGGTCGACTCCTCGACGAACCAGAACATCTGGGCCGAGGGTGACGTGACGCAGTGGTTCGACAACGACTCCGTGGTGGCCTCCGGCGACGGCGCCTACGCGGCCGGCGACGACATGATGGTCGACAACTCCACGGACAACTCGACCACCACCACGGTCGTCGACTCCTACAACCAGGACAACGACACCGACAACTCGATCAGCGGATCGTTCAACGACAACTCGGACAACTCCGACAACAGTGACAACTCGGACAACTCCGACAACTCGATCAACGGGTCGTTCAACGACAACTCGGACAACAGCGACAACTCCGACAACTCCGACAACAGCGACAACTCGGACAACTCGGACAACTCGGTCGACAACTCGGTGAACGACTCCCTCAACGGGTCGTTCAACGACAACTCCGACAACTCCGACAACAGCGACAACTCGGACAACTCGGACAACTCGGACAACTCGGACAACTCGGACAACTCGGTCAACACCGACATCGACGTCGACTTCGAGGACTCGTTCAATGACAACTCGGACAACTCCGACAACAGCGACAACAGCGACAACTCGGACAACTCCGACAACAGCGACAACAGCTCGGTCGACAACTCGGTCAACGACTCGCTGAACGACAACTCGGTCGACAACTCCCTCGACGTGGAGATCGAGGACTCGTTCACCAACGACGAGTCCATCGACGTGGAGATCGAGGACTCCTTCACCAACGACGAGTCCATCGACGTGGGGATCGAGGACTCCTTCACCAACGACGAGTCCATCGACGTCGAGGTGGACGACTCCTTCAACCCGGTCGAGGAGAGCGGCCCGGGCAACCTCACGGTCGAGGACCCGGCCGGCGCCTGATCCGGACCGCTCCACCCGGCGACGGGTGGTCGCACGAAGCAGGAGGCGGCTCCGACGTTCACTGGACGTCGGGGCCGCTTCCCCGTGTCCGCCCCCTGTGCCAGACTCGTGCCGGGTCTGCGCCTAGGGCGGCGCGGGGTCGACCGAGGGAGGTAGGGCGTGGACCAGAAAGACCCCAGCGACCTGATCGCGCGGTGCGCGGAGCTGTGCCGCCGGCGCGGGCGCAGCGACCTCGTGTCGCGGCTCGACGCCACGGCCGAGCGGTGGCGTGCCACCGACGTGCGCGTGCTGGTCGTGGGCGAGTTCAAGCAGGGCAAGAGCATGCTCGTCAACGCGCTCGTCGGAGCCCCGGTGTGCCCGGTGCATGACGACATCGCCACCAGCGTCCCCCTCACGGTCCGTTATGCCGACGCTCCGGAGGCGTCGCTCCAGTGGGTCGAGGCTGGGTCCATCACGGAGGACGAGCCACGGCGCGAGGAGATCGACGTCGCCAGCCTCGCCTCCCACGTGTCCGTGCCGGGCGCCGACCGGGTCATCCAGGACGACGCCGGCCGACGGCTCGTCGGCGGGGTCGTCGGCCTGCCGCGCCAGCTGCTGCGGGACGGTCTCACCCTCATCGACACCCCTGGCGTCGGCGGGGCGAACTCCGCCCACGCCGCGGCCACCCGCAGCGTCATGCCCTCGGCCCACGCCATCCTCGTGGTGACCGATGCCTCGCAGGAGCTGACCAGCCCCGAGGTCGAGCTGATCCGGCACGCTCTCGCGACCTGTCCGCACGTCGCGCTGGTGCTGACCAAGACCGATCTGCACGGTCAGTGGCGGCGGGTCAAGGACCTCAACGCCCAGCGGCTGCAGGACGCCGGGCTGGCACTCCCCCAGCTCGCCGTCTCATCGCAGCTGCGCCAGATCGCGGCGCGGACCAAGGACCAGGAGCTCAACGCCGAGTCCGGCTTCTCCAGCCTCACCACCTTCCTGCGCACCTCCGTGGTGTCCCGACGCGAGCTCCTGGCGCAGCGGTCGGTGCGGCACGACGTCACGGGGGCCCTGGACACCTTGAGCGCGAGCCTCGACTCCGAACATCGCGTGCTGACCAGCCCCGACGTCCTGCCCTCGGTCATGGCAGAGCTGTCCGAGGCCCGCTCGCGGGCGGAGCTGCTCAAGAAGCGCAGCGCCAAGTGGCAGCAGACCCTCGGCGACGGGGTCCAGGACCTTAACGCCGACGTCGACCACGACCTGCGCGATCGCATCCGGGTCGTCCAGACAGAGGCCGAGCGCGTCATCTCCGAGGGCGATCCCGGCCACGCCTGGCCGGACTTCGTCGCGTGGCTGGAGGAGGCGACCGCCCAGGCACTGGCTGAGACGTTCACCTGGGCGGAGGAGAACGCGCAGTGGCTCATCCGGCAGGTCGCCGAGCACTTCGAGCAGGCCAGCGCCGAGGCGATGCCGGACCTCCGGCTCTCGGACACCAGCACGTTGGGTGACCGCTTCCGTCCGATCGGCAACCTCGACCTCAACGAGGCGACGCTGGGCGGCAAGGTGATCGTCGGCATGAAGGGGTCCTACGGCGGGGTCCTCATGTTCGGCATCCTCACGAGCCTGGCCGGGCTGACCCTCGTCAATCCCATCTCGATCGGCGCCGGCATCCTGCTCGGCGGGCGCGCCTTCCGGGAGGACGCGCAGAGCCGGCTGGCACGCCGGCAGGCCGAGGCCAGGACGCTGGTGCGCAAGCAGCTGGACGAGGTCGTCTTCCAGAGCTCGAAGGTGCTCCGGGACCGGATGCGGCATACCCAGCGATCGGTGCGCGACCACTTCGCGCAGGTGGCGGACGAGCTCTCACGCGGCATCAGCGAGTCCGTGGCGAACGCGCAGAGCGCCGCGAAGGCCGACGAGCGTGAGAAGGCCGCGCGACTGTCGGCGATCAGCTCGGACCGCACGTTGGTGGCTGCCCTGCGGCAGGAGGCGACCGCCCTGGGCGGGCCACTGCGACCCCAGCCCTCCGCACGAGCGACCGCCTCATGAACGACGACGGCATGCCGACCACCGACGAGCCGGCCTCGCTGCGGGCCGTCCTCGACGAGGCGGTGCGGGTCTACGCCGACCACCCGCAGGCGCTGGCCGCCGTGGAGCGGGTGCGGACCCGGGTGGACGAGCCGTTGCGGGTCGCCCTCGCCGGACGCATCAAGGCCGGCAAGTCCACCTTGCTCAACGCCATCGTCGGCGAGCAGCTCGCCCCGACGGACACCGGCGAGTGCACCCGCGTGGTCACGTGGTATCAGCACGGCGAGGTGCCGGACGTGCGAGTCGTGGGCCGCGACGGTGAAGTCGAGCGGCGGCCGGTGCGACGCGTCGACGGCCGACTGCAGCTGGACACCGGTGCTCGCGACGCCGCCGACGTGCTCCGCCTCGAGGTGACCTGGCCGAGCCCCGCGCTGGAGCGGATGACGGTCATCGACACCCCGGGCCTGGCCTCGCTGTCGACCGAGGTCAGCGACCGGACGACGGAGGCGCTGACCCCGGGCACGCGCGGCTCCGACGTCGACGCCGTGATCTATCTCATGCGCCATCTGCACACCTCGGACGCGGAGCTGCTCGAGGCCTTTCGCGAGGCCACGGTCGGAGACGCCAGCGCGGTGGGAACGCTGGCCGTGCTCTCCCGTGCCGACGAGATCGGGGGCGGGCGCATCGACGCGATGGTCTCCTCCGCCGACGTGGCGGCGCGCTACGCGCACGACCCTCGGGTGCGCGCGATGGCCCTCGACGTCTTCCCCGTCGCGGGACTGCTCGCCGAGGGAGCCCGCACCCTCCGGCAGGTCGACTACGACGCCCTCCGGGAGATCGCCCACCTGCCGCCGCAGGACCGGGAGAGCCTGCTCGTCTCAGCCGACCGTTTCGCCAGCTCCACGGCATACCCTCTCGAGGTCGCCACGCCGCAACGTCGCGCCGAGCTGCTCGCACGCATCGGGCCGTTCGGCATCCGGCTCGCCACCGCTCTGCTGCGCGGTCCGGTGCCCGACGCGACCGCGCTCTCGAAGGAGCTCACCCGCCGCAGCGGGCTCGGACCCCTGACGACGGCACTCACCACCCAGCTCGCCCAGCGGGCCGACGTGCTCAAGGCACGCTCGGCGCTGGCGGCGCTCGAGCAGGTGCTCCTGGACCACCCCGTCGACGGGGCGGACGAGGTGGCGAGACGGGCCGACGATCTCCACGCGGGCGACCACGCCGTGGTCGAGCTGGAATGGCTCGCGCGCCTCCGGTTGGGAGCGGCCTCCGGTCTGGAGGAGCAGGAGCGGGCCGCAGCGGCCCGCCTGCTCGGGGCCGAGGGCACCGGTCCTGGCGAGCGGTTGGGCACACCGCCCGGCGCCGGGGTCGAGGAGAAGCGGCAGGCCGCTCTCGAGGCGTTGGGGAAGTGGCGGACGGTCGCCTCGGACCCCCTCAGCGATCGGGAGGCGGTGGCGGTGGCCCAGGTGGCGCTGCGGTCGGTCGACGGGGTGCTGACTCACCTCGGTGCTCCCTGACCCACCGCCAGGTCCCCGGCGCGAGCCCGAGGAGCCCCGCCACGAGGGTGGCCAGCGCCGCGACACCGAGCGACGCACGGGCGGCGAGCCCCAGGCCGCCGGAACCGGTGAGCGGGAAGGCGGTGAACGCCAGCACTCCCAGGATCACCACGAGCAGCAACACACCCAGGAATCGAGGACGCAGGACCGGGCGCTTCATCCCGCGTGCCACGAAGAGCACGAGGATCGCGAGCGCGCCCCAGACCGCCAGGCTGCCGAAGAAGAGCATGTTCGTCGCCCGGTCGATGTCCTCGGTCCGGAGGTCGGGGGCGCGCTCCTCGAGCATCTGGCGCACCACGGTCTTGCGGTTCATGACGTCGAGGAAGACCAGCCCCACGGCCAGGCCCAGGCTGAGCGCGACCACCCGCCACGCGGTGGCCGACCAGATGAGCGGATCCGGCGGATCCGGCGGGCGAAGCTTCGGCGCCACCCGCGCCGGGAGCACGGGTGGCCGGGTGGGGCGACCCGCCTCGTAGCGCGCCGACGGCGCGAAGCCCCCAGGCTCCGCGGGCTGCTCCCCGCGACTGCCCTCCCCCGGCTCGCGGCGCTCCGCTTCCTGAGGATCCCCGTCCTCGAGGTCCCTGTCCCGGTCACCCGTTGCGGCGGCGTCGGCGTCGGGCCCGTTCGCCCTCTCCGTCGCCGGCTCACCCTCGTCCGATGGGCCTCGGCCATCCCCTGTGGTCGTCATCGTCCCCTCGCGTCGTCGTCACCACGTGCCTGTCGCACCATACGCACCTCCACCATGCCGTCGGCGCGGTCATGGTTGACCACGCCGTCCAGTACGAACCCCTCCCGCTCGTAGAAGCGGATCGCGCGCCCGTTGCCCTGCGCCACCCAGAGGTAGGCTTCGCCGTCCCCGAGGGCCCGGCCCAGGAGGCGCCGGGCCACACCGCTGCCCTGGTGCTCGGGCGCGACGTTGAGCGACCAGAGCTGGTGCGCGGTCGGCGCGTCGTCGTCCCGCGCCGGTCCGTGCATGCAGAAAGCGACCGGGGTGTCGCCCGCGACCGCCACGAGGAAGCCGCGGCCGTCCGTCGGTACGGCGTCGCGGGCGTAGACATCGGTGATCGACTCCCAGACCGGGCGGAAGTCCTCCGCGCAGAGGTCGTCGACGAGGGCGTCCGCCATCAGGCCGCGATAGGTCTCCTGCCAGACGCGGGCATGGAGGGCGGTGAACCCGTCGACGTCGCCGGGCCGAGGCTCACGCAGCTCGACGATGGGCTGGTCTGACGCGCTCATGGAGCTCCTGTCGGGGTCGGCGCGGCCGGTGGTGTCGGGACGGGAACCGGGGGCAGCGGGGGCTCGGGCACCGTCGGGAGCGGTGGCCCGGTGGGGAGCGGATCGGTGGGGAGCGGCTCGGTCGGAGGCGGCTCCGTGGGAAGCGGTTCCGTCGGAAGCGGCTCGGTCGGAAGCGGCTCGGTCGGGGGCGGCTCGGTGGGGAGCGGCTCGGTCGGCACCGGATCGCTCGTCTCCGGCGGCTGCGGGGTCGGAGAAGCCGGCTCCGAGGGCGAGGGCGGCGGCGCCGGCTCGACCGGCGGCAGCGGCACGACCGGCACGGTGGGTTCGGCCGTGGGCATGGGCACCGCCGGCTCCTGCGGTGCGACCTCGTCGGCGTCGACGTCGGGTATGGGCTCCGGGTCCTCCTCCGACTCCTCCGCCGATTCGGTCGTCGGCGGCCGGGTCGTGCTCGCGGCGTCGTCGCCCGCCGAGGACGGCGACGGGGGCTCGCTCACCGCCGCGGTGGAGGGCGACGCGCTGCTCACCGCAGGCAGGGCCCCCTCTGGGACCTGCGGGTCGGGCCAGGCCAGAACGGCCAGGCTGCCCCCCACCACGAGCAGCGCGGCCGCGGCCACGGCCAGGGGCCAGCGGGACCGCTGCGCAGCCACGGCGCCTGCCGGAGCGGCAGCGGAGGTGCCCCACCACTCGTCGAGCCCCAGGAGACGCAGTGCGCCGCGTGCGGCCGCGTGGGCGGGGTCGTCCACCTTCTGCACCGGCAGCCCCAGGTCACGCTCGGCCACTCGCGCCACCAGGCCGAGGCTCGCCGCTCCGCCCACCACGAGCACACGCTCGACGCGCGCACCGCGCTGCGCGGCCTCGTCGAGGATCGGCAGCGCGGTGGCCACCATGGCCCGCACCTCGCCCCCGAGCAGCTGGGCGAGCTCGGCGTCGGAGGTATGCGGCTCGGTCCGGTCGTCCTCGACCACACCCGAGCTCTCGCGGCGGATCCGCTCTAGCCGCTCGCCTCCCATCCCCGGTGCGCGCCGGACGAGCTCGGGCCCGTCGGGGTCGAGCAGCAACGCGGTCGTCGCGGTGGCCCCGACGTCGAGGACGAGCACCGGCGCCCCTTCCGGCACCTCGGGGAGCCCGAGCAGGGCCTCCGCGGCGGACAACGGGACCACCTCGAGCTCCGCCTCGGGGAAGACCGCGCGACCTGCCCGTTCCAGGGCCCGCTGCACCGCGGCGAGCTGGGGAGGGGACCACCCGTGTTCTTCCACCAGCGCCAGACGGACCTGGCGGACGTCGTCCGGTTCCTGGCCGAGCTCCTGGGCGGTGCGCCGCAGCACGTCGTCCACGAGCGCGACGAGGACGTCCGCGGCCCGTGGCCCGGACGTGTCCTCGCCGCCGAGCGGGCGGAGGGAGAAGATCCGGTCGAGCCACCCCTCGACGAGGCCCTCGGGTGCCTGCACCGCGGCCTCCGACGCGGCATGGCCGACGGCGACCTCACCGCCGGGGCCCAGCCAGGCGAGGGTCGGCGTCCAGGTCGTGACCGGAGGCGACCCCGGGCCGTTGCCGACCCGCGGCGCGACCGACGCCGCCGCCTTGACGGCATACCGTCCGGGATCGACGGCGACCAAGACCTCCATCGTCACCTCACTCGTCGGCCGCCGGCACCCGCACGATCAGCGCGTCGCCCTGCCCACCGCCACCGCACAGGGCGGCGGCACCGACCCCACCCCCGCGGCGCCCCAGCTCGAGGGCGAGATGCAGCAGGATGCGCGCGCCGGACATCCCGATGGGATGGCCCATCGCGATCGCTCCGCCGTTGACGTTGACGATCTCGGGATCCAGCCCGAGCTCCTGGGTCGAGGCCAGGCCCACGGCCGCGAACGCCTCGTTGATCTCGACGAGGTCGAGATCGGAGGGCTCGATGCCCTCCTTGGCGCAGGCCGCCGCGATGGCTCGCGCGGGCTGGCTCTGGAGCGTGGAGTCCGGACCGGCGACGATGCCGTGGGCGCCGATCTCGGCGATCCAGCGCAGCCCGAGCTCCTCGGCCTTCTGCCGGCTCATGACGACCACCGCGCAGGCACCGTCGGAGATCTGCGAGGCCGAGCCGGCGGTGATCGTGCCGTCCGGGGAGAACGCCGGGCGCAGCCGGGCCAGGGACTCCACGGTGGTGTCGGCGCGGATGCCCTCGTCGGTCGAGACCGTGACAGGGTCGCCCTTGCGCTGGGGGATCTGCACCGGGACGACCTCGTCGTCGAAGTGACCGGCCTCCCAGGCGGCCGCCGCGCGCTGGTGGCTGCGGGCGGCGAAGGCGTCCTGCTCCTCGCGGCTGAACTGCGCGCCGGCGCCGCTGTCGGCGTGGTTGGCGCCCTCGGTCAGGTTGCCCATGGCCTGGTCGGTGAAGGCGTCCCAGAGGCCGTCGTAGGCCATGTGGTCGCGGACCGTGACGTCGCCGTACTTGTATCCGCTGCGTGACTTCTCCAGCAGGTGCGGCGCCTGGCTCATGGACTCCTGTCCTCCCGCGACGACGACCTCGACCTCGCCGGCCCGGATGAGCTGGTCGGCGAGCGCGATCGCGTCGATGCCGGACAGGCAGACCTTGTTGATGGTCAACGCCGGGACGTCCATGGGGATGCCGCCCTCGACGGCGGCCTGGCGGGCGGGGATCTGACCGGCGCCGGCGGTGAGGACCTGCCCCATGATGACGTAGTCGACCTGGTCGCCCCGCACGCCGGCCTTCTCCAAGGCACCGGCGATGGCTGCGCCGCCGAGCTGGGCGCCGGACCGGCCGGAGAGCGAGCCGAGTAACCGCCCCATGGGGGTGCGGGCGCCGGCGACGAGGACAGAGGTGGTCTCAGACATGCGGTGCGTTCCTCCAACGACGGTGGTGGGTAGGGCCACTGCCGCCACTGTATCGGCCCGCACAGCCTGCCCCCACGGCAACGAGGCGACCTCGACCCGCTCGGGGTGCGGCCGCCCTCACCCGCCGTGGACCAGCGCTCCGTCCAGCACCGTGGCGCTGACGAAGCTGTGGCGGAACCGGCGCGCCTGCTCGGCGCCCTCCAGGCCCTCCGGCCCGAGCGGGTCGTGGTCGACCAGCACCAGGTCGCCGCGGTCGCCGACCCGCACGCGCTGCCCGTCCACCGAGGCCGCGAGCGCCTCCCGGCCGGTGATCTCCTGCTCCGGGTGCCAGCTCTCCCCGGCCTCTGGGCCGCGGTGCACCGCGGCCGCCATCGCCAGCCACGGGTCCAGCGGCGAGACGGGAGCATCCGAGCCCAGGGTCAGCTCGACGCCGGCGTCGAGGAAGCTGCGCAACGCGAAGGTGCGGTCCGTCCGGTCGGGCCAGCACTGCTCGGTGACGGCGCGGTCGTCGAGCAGGTGCGCGGGCTGCACGCTCGCAACGACCCGCTGCGGGAGCGCGGCCCAGCGGCGGATGTCGCGCGGCTCGACCAGCTGGGCGTGCTCGATCGAGCCCGTCGCACCGGTCTGCGCGAAGGTCTCGAGCACGGCACCGACGGCGGCGTCACCGATGGCGTGCAACGCCGCCTCCAGGCCGGCGCCCGTCGCTCGACGCAGCAGTTCGACCAGCTCCTCGACCGGGTAGTTGGCCGCCCCGGCGGGTTGGTCGAGCAGGTGCCCGTCGGCGTAGGGCTGGCAGCACCAGGCGGTCCGGGTGTTGAGCGAACCGTCGGTGATCACCTTGAGCGGACCCATCGTGACCAGCCCGTCGGTCGCCCGGATGGGGTCGCCGGTGCGCAGGCCGGCCCGGATGGCGTCCTCCAGCCCCTCGGGGTAGACGCCGGTGCGGGCGCGCAGCGGAGGCGTGCCCTCGGCCGTCCGCTCGCGCCACTGCTCCCACGGACGCCCGAACTCGAGGTCGACGATCCCGACCACCCCGAGGGCGTGCGCGTCCTGGATGGCGCGCGCCACGGCATACTCGGACTCCTCCCGCGCCCCGTGCAGTCGCTGCAGCCGGTCGTAGAGCGGGAACCAGTCGGCCTCGACCACCACCCCCGTGACGGGCGGGCCGCCGACGAGCCGCAGGGCCGCACTGTTGAGCCAGCCGTGGTGCCCGTCGCCGCTGATGAGCGCCACCGGGACGTCCCCGGTGACGTGGTCCAGGGCGGCGACCGTGGGCTGCTCGGTCCACCGGCCGATCCGGTGGCCCCAGCCGATGAGCACCCCCGTCGGGCTGTCGAAGCCCCAGGCCAGGCGGTCCGCGACCCGCGTGAGGACCTCGGCCGGGCCGGCGGTCCCGGAGGTGTCCAGCCGGGTCTGCCCCAGACCCCACTGGACCATGTGCACGTGCGTGTCCCACAGCCCAGGTATGACGTGCCGCCCCTCGCCGGCGACCTCCGGCACCGCCTCGCCCTCGGGTCGCAGGTCGGGACCGAGCGCGGCGATGACGCCGTCGCGGACGAGGACGTCCACCGGCTCGGCGTCGCGCGGGTCGCCGTCGGCGGCATCGATCGCCACGACGCGCACGTCGCGCAGCAGGAGGTCACTCATGAGGACGGATGCTAGTGCGACATACCGCCGCCGGTGCGCGGGGCTGGTCGGTCCCGGGGCCTACGGTGGAGACATGACCAGCACGACCCCTGACCGTGCGCTCGCGCCCTTCCTCCTGGCGGTCGACCACGTGGGCATCGCCGTGCCCGACCTCGACGCGGCGATCGCCTTCCACTGCGACGTGCTCGGCCACCGTCTGGCCCACGAGGAGACCAACGCCGAGCAGGGGGTCCGGGAGGCGATGATCGCGGTCGGCCCGCCCGACACCGGTGGTGGTGGGGAGGCCCCCACGATGCTGCAGCTGCTGGCCCCCACCGGGCCGGAGTCCACGATCGCCCGGTTCCTCGAGCGCAGCGGCCCCGGGCTGCAGCAGCTCGCCTACCGGGTGAGCGACGTCGAAGCGGCGAGCGCGGCCCTGCGTGAGCGTGGGCTGCGGCTGCTCTACGACGAGCCGCGCCGCGGCACGGCCGGGTCACGGATCAACTTCATCCACCCCAAGGACGCCGGCGGCGTGCTCGTCGAGCTCGTGGAGCCCGCCGGGTGACGACGCAGCAGGAGGTCCCGAGCCGCGTGACCGCAGAGCGGGCCGGCGGCTCGGGCGACGGCGCCGGCGCCGTGTCCGGCGGTTCCTCTGGCGGCGGTGACGACCGCACGAGCGGTGCCGCGCCGCGGCTGCGCCGAGCCGCGCGGGCGATCAACCCCGCCGCCGTGCCCCGGGCCGGGGCGCGCGCCGTCCGGCGCTGGCAGGACTTCCGGGTGCGCCAGCGCGAGCTCCTCGACGAGAGCAACCGGCTGCAGTCCGAGCTGTGGGAGCAGATCCACCGCACCGAGGCCGACGTCCGCACGATCGCGCCCGCCCCCACGCCCGCGACCGGCGAGCGCCAGCGCCCCGTCTGGCTGGCCTCCCCGTTCTACATCGGCTTCACCGGCGCGCTGGGCGTGCTGCTGGCCTGGCTCCTCATCCAGAACCTCACGCGCCTGTCCTCGGTGCTCACCTACCTGCTCGTCGCCGTCTTCCTGACCCTCGCGCTCAACCCCCTCGTGGAGGCGCTCAGCCGGCGCGGCATGAGCCGGCCCAGCAGCGTCTTCGTGGTCTTCATGGGCTTCGTCACCGTGGTGGCCGTCAGCGCGGTGACGTTGCTGCCCGGAGTCGTGGCGCAGGCGGTCATGCTGCTCGAGCGCGCGCCCGCTGTGGTGGAGGAGCTGGCGTCCTCCCCGTGGCTGGTCGAGCTGGACCAGCGCTACGCCGTCAGCGACCGCGCGAGCACGGAGATGGACCGCCTGCTGACCCGGCGCGACACCTGGACCGCGCTCTTCGGCGGCGTGCTCGGGGCTGCAGGATGGGTCGCCGGGAGCCTCGTGGGCATGCTGACGTCGGCGATCCTCACGCTCTACCTGCTCGCGACGCTCCCGGCGGTCAAGGACGCCGCCTACCGGCTGGTGCCCAGCAGCCGGCGACCGGGCGTGGTGCGGCTGGCCGAGGAGATCATGCGCCGGGTCGGGGGGTATGCCCTGGGCCAGGCCACGGTCGCGACGATCAACGCGGTCTGCTCCTGGCTGATGATGCAGATCCTGGGGATCCCCTATGCCGCGATCCTCGCGGTGACGGTCGGCCTGCTCGGGCTCATCCCCCTCATCGGTGCCACGCTGGGCGCGATC
Organism: Serinicoccus sp. JS2-9; assembly: GCF_059025165.1. Taxonomy (NCBI): domain Bacteria; kingdom Bacillati; phylum Actinomycetota; class Actinomycetes; order Micrococcales; family Ornithinimicrobiaceae; genus Serinicoccus; species Serinicoccus sp. JS2-9. The sequence goes on along the minus strand of NZ_CM180091.1, from coordinate 1,633,826 downwards.
ATCGTCGCGCTCGGCGCCGCGGTCAGCGCCTCCCCGACGCTGGCGCTGGTCGTCCTCATCTACTACGTCGTCTACCAGCAGGTCGAGAACTACTGGATCGTGCCGCGGATCATGAAGCGCACCGTGTCGGTCCCCGGCGCGGTGACGGTGATCGCCGTGCTGGCCGGCGGCACGTTGCTCGGCATGCTCGGGGCGCTCATCGCGATCCCCGTCGCGGCGGGGCTGCTGCTCATCTACGAAGAGGTCCTCGTCCCGCGCCAAGAGCGGCTCTAGGCGAAGGATCCGCCGGGGCGGCGCCGCTCGCGCGCGGACCAGCAGACGGTATGCCAGTGCCGCCGGTTCTCGGACCGCTGCATCCCCTCGCTCGGCCAGGCGACGGTGTGGGCGACGTCGGCGCGCACCTCCTGCTGGCACCCGGGGCAGCGGTAGACGCGGCCGCTGTCGTTGGGCCGCACCGGCCGCACCGTCCAGGTCTGACCGGCGTAGGTCACCGTCGGGAGAGACCGGCCGGGCGGGGGGGCGCCCCCAGGGGCGGGCCGCCGTTGCCGCGGGCGGCCCCCGCGCCGCGGCCCGTTGGAGCGGGGCACCGGCCTCAGCCGGTGAACGGTCGGTCGAGCAGGACGTGTTCGACGAGGAGCGGCGAGGGCGCGACGGCCTCCTGCGGCTGCCCCCCGGGGGCGGCGCCCAGCTCCTCGCAGACGGCGAGGACCTCGTCGGCGCCGATCTGGTCGATCATCGCGAACGGCCCCGCGGGATAGCCCAGACCGAACTGCAGCGCGGTGTCGATGTCCGCCACGCTGGCATAGCCCTCGTCGAGCATGCGGACCGCGTCGTTGAGATGCGGCATGAGCAGCGCGTCGACGACGAGCCCGGGGCGGTCGCGGCAGACGACCGGATCGGCGCCGAGGCGGGTCACCAACTCGCGCAGTGCGGCCACGGCCACGTCGTCGGTGGCGGAGGAGCGGCCGATCTCGACCACCTGTCCGTTGCCGGTGGGCGCGTGCATCCGCAGGACCGCCGCCTGCTCCGGGCGACCCGACAGGGCACCGATGGCCACCGCGGCCTCGTCGTTGACCGTGGTGAGCACGGTGCCGACGCGGACGATCTCACCGAGGACCTCCCACAGGTCGTCGGTCTCGGCGGAGAGGTCGGGGAGCCCCTCTGACTCCGCCTCGACGTCCGCCGGGCCGGTCGGGCCGGCTGCGGCGTCGGCCTCGACGACGAGGTCGACGTCCGCGAGCGCCGAGAGCTCGTCCCGGTCGGCCGCGTCACGGACGTGCGTGACGGCATACCCCCCGTCCTGGAGGCGAGAGACGAGCTCGTCGGCGATCTCACCCTCCCCGACCACACCGACCGCCGAGATCCTCGTCTCCGACTCGGCGTCGGTGGACTCGCCGACCCCGACGACCTGCCCGCTCCCCGGCTTGGCGTAGGTGTAGAAGCCCTCGCCGCTCTTGCGGCCCAGCAGACCGGCGGTGACCATCCGCTCCAGCATCGTGCTCGGGGCATGCATCGGGCTGCGGCTGTGGGAGTAGATGACGTCACCGATGTGATGGCACACGTCGAGCCCGACGAGGTCCATCAGGGTGCACGGGCCCATCGGCAGACCGGCCCCGACCCGCATCGCGGTGTCGAGGTCCTCGCGGGAGACGTGGCCCTGCTCCAGCATGCGCAGGGCGGAGACGAAGTAGCCGAAGAGCAGGTAGTTGGCGACGAAGCCGGCCCGGTCGCCGATGACGACCGGCTTCTTGCCGATCTTCTCGGACAGGGCGACGACGGCGTCGGCGAGCTCGGTGTCGGTGCGCAGCGTCGTGATGACCTCGACCAGCTTGAGCACCGGCGCGGGATTGAAGAAGTGCAGCCCGACGACCCGCTCCGGGTGGGCGGTCCCGGCGGCGATCTCGGTGATCGACAGGCTCGAGGTGTTCGAGGCGAGCACGGCGTCCTGCGCCACGATGTCGTCGAGGGCGGAGAAGACCCGGTGCTTGAGATCCATGATCTCCGGGACCGCCTCCACGACGAGGTCGGCGTCGGCGAGATCCGCCATCGCGGTCGTGATCGTGATGCGGTCGAGGATCGCGCGCTGCCCCGCCTCGTCGAGCTTGCCCTTGCTCACGGCGCGGTCGGTGGAGGCCTGCAGGATGCCGCGACCACGCTCGGCCAGCTCCTCAGTGGTCTCCACCCCGACGACGCTCAACCCTCCCCGGGCGAACACCTCGACGATGCCGGCACCCATGGTGCCCAGTCCGATGACCCCGACGGTGCTGATCTCACGCATGCGCCGATCATGTCACGGTGCGCCTAGGGAGCCTGCGTCGACAGGTCCGCGACCTCCTCCTCCTCCGAGATCGGCCGGGACCAGAAGTGCAGGTCATCCATCGGCCCGACGAACGGCGTGTCCCACCAGTTGACCCCGAGGCTGAAGACGCCGTCGGTGGAGGTCAGCGCGTCGGGGAAGCCCGCACCTTCGAACGCTCGGCGTCGTACTCACCGTCCCGTTGCCGACCGCGTGTCGCTGGACCAGAGGATGCGCGTGCCCGACGTCCCCTCGGTCGGTAGGTGGAGGTCGGCGGTGTCGGGGTCGCGCGGCCGGTCACGGCATACCGCGCGGCCGGTCACGGCATACCGTGCGGCCGGTCACGGCATACCGCGCGGTCGGTCACGGCATACCGCGCGGCCGGTCACGGCATACCGCGCGGGCAGTCGGGTTAGGGTGGCCGGCGTGCGCGTCGTCATCGCCCGGTGCTCGGTGGACTACCACGGAGCCCTCGAGGCTCACCTCCCCCTGGCCACCCGGCTGCTCATGGTCAAGGCCGACGGCTCGGTGCTCATCCACTCCGACGGCGGGTCCTACAAGCCGTTGAACTGGATGGCCCCGCCGTGCTCCATGGCGCAGACCACCCCGGACGAGGTGGAGACCGAGCAGGGCGTCACCCAGGTCTGGCAGGTCTCCCACGGCAAGCGCGACGACACGCTGCGGGTCAAGATCCACGAGGTGCTCGCCGACTCCAGCCACGACCTCGGGGTCGACCCGGGGCTGGTCAAGGACGGCGTGGAGGCTCAGCTCCAGGCGCTGCTGGCCGAGCACATCACCACCCTCGGGGACGGCTGGACCCTGCTGAGGCGGGAGTACCCCACCGCGATCGGCCCGGTCGACATCCTCTGCCGCGACGCCGATGGGGCGACCGTGGCCGTGGAGATCAAGCGGCGTGGCGACATCGACGGCGTGGAGCAGCTGAGCCGCTACCTCGAGCTGCTCAACCGCGATCCCCACCTCGCGCCGGTCGAGGGCGTCTTCGCCGCCCAGCTCATCAAGCCGCAGGCCAAGGTGCTCGCCACCGACCGCGGCATCCGGTGCGTGACCCTCGACTACGAGGCCCTGCGCGGTCGCGACGACGCGGAGACGCGGCTCTTCTGAGCCGGCCGACCATGGCGGGGGCTCCGCTCGCGGGCTTCGTGCTCGTCGGGATCGCCAACACCCTGCTCTACTACGTCGCCTACCGCCTCTTCCTGCTCGGTATGCCGTACGTCCCGGCACACCTGCTCGCCTGGGGGGTGGGGATGGTCTTCTCCTTCGTCGCCAACAGCCTCTACACCTTCGGGGTGCGCCCCACCTGGCGCCGCTTCCTCGCCTACCCGCTCACGACGGTGGTGAATCTCGGGGTGACGACGCTGGGCTCGGTCCTGCTCGTGGAGTCCCTCGGGCTGGACGAGCGCTACGCGACCCTGCTCATGACGGTCGCCGTCGTGCCCCTCACCTTCCTGCTCACCAAGGTGGTCCTCACCGCGGGTCGGGAGCAGGCCTCACCGCCACGCGAGCACTGATCCGGCACAATCGGACGGGTGACACCTCGAGCCGCGATCGCCGCGCCCAACACCTACGCGACCGAGTCCGCCGCGCACGCGCTGGCCGAGGGCGGCACGGCCGTCGACGCCGCGATCGCCGCCATGCTCACCGCGACCGTGACCGAACCAGGCGTCGTGGCGCCGCTCGGGGGGTGCTTCATCAACGTCTGGGCGCCCGGCGAGGACCCCGTCGTCGTGGACGGCAACGTCGAGATGCCGGGTCGCGGCATGAGCGAGGATGTGCGTGGGGGCGGCCTGATCGAGGCCGCGTCCAGCTACGGCGGCGGGATGGTCACCTACGTCGGGCCGGGGTCGGTCGCGACGCCGGGGATGCTCGCCGCCATGGGCTGGGCGCACCAGCGCTTCGGGCGCGCGCCCTGGGCCGAACTGCTGCAGCCCGCCGCCGATGTCGCCCGCGCGGGTTACCCGCTCGGCAAGACCGCGCAGTCCTACCTCGTGCTCGTCACCGAGACCATCCTCGCCTGGGATCCGGCGACGCGGGCGCTGCTCACCGACGACGGAGCGGCTCCCCCGCTCGGCCACCGGATCGTCGACCCGATCCTCGCCGACACCCTGGAACACATCGGCGCCCAGGGCGCCGCTACGGCATACCGAGGCGACGTCGCCCGCGCGATCGACGCCGACATGCGCCGCCGTGGAGGGCTGCTCACGCTGGCCGACCTCGAGGCCTACCAACCCGTCGTGCGCACCGCGTTGCGCAGCCACCTCGGACCCTGGGACCTCGCCTGCAACCCGCCGCCCTCGATCGGCGGGCCGGTGCTCACCGCCCTGCTGCGGCTGCTCGACGGCACCACGGGCGACGTGGACCCGGCCCAGGCCGCGGGTGTCATGAAAGAGGTGCTCGACATCCGGCTGGACCGGATCGACACCGCCGAGGACCTCGAGACCGCCGGTGCCGAGCTGCTCGCCACGCTGCACCAGATCGGTGCGACGGGTCTGCCGACCTCCCCCTCCACCGCGCACGTCTCGGTGGTCGACGCGGACGGTATGGCGTGCGCGCTCACTGCGTCGGCCGGTTACGGCTCGGGAATGACGGTCGAGGGCACCGGGCTGGTCGCCAACAACTCGCTCGGTGAGCTCGAGCTCAACCGGCTCGGCCTGCACGTGCTCCCGCCGGGCACCAGGCTGGCCTCCAACATGGCTCCGACCACGGCACGGCGCGAGGACGGCGCGGTGCTGGCGATCGGCACGCCGGGGGCGGACCGGATCACCACCGCGCTGGCGCAGGTCCTGACCCACATGGCCCGGCACGGGGAGGACCTGCAGACGGCCATCGACCGCCCGCGGATGCACCCGCGCCGGCTCGACGACGGCAGCACCCGGATCGACCACGAAGAGGATCCGTGGCTGGCGGACAGCCTCGACGACGCCGGCCTGACCCGCTTCGAGCACCCGCCCTCCTCGATGTACTTCGGCGGCGTCGGCGCCGCGCTGCTGGACCCTCGGGGCGAGCTGACGGCCGCCGGCGACGCCCGCCGCGTCGCCGCGACCCTCGTCACCTGAGCCCACCTCGGGCCCTGCGCCGCGTCCCGCTCACCACGCTCCGAGGTCACCCGGGGCGCATGGGACGATGCTGGGCATGGTCAACCTGACTCGGATCTACACCCGCACCGGCGACCGGGGCACCACCGCGCTCGGCGACAACGGGCGCACCCCCAAGACCGACCTGCGGCTCGCCGCGTATGCCGACACCGACGAGGCCAACTCGGTCATCGGCGTGGCGGTCGCCTGCGGCGCCCTGCCGGTCGAGATCCAGCAGACGCTGGGCCGGATCCAGAACGACCTCTTCGACGTCGGCGCCGACCTGTGCATGCCGCTCAAGGCCAGCTACGAGTGGGAACCGCTGCGGGTGCAGCAGGCCTGGGTGGAGGAGCTGGAGTCCGACTGCGACCGCTACAACGCCGATCTCCCGACGCTGCGCTCCTTCATCCTGCCGGGCGGCACGCCCGGGGCGGCGCTGCTGCACCAGGCCCGCACCGTGACCCGGCGGGCGGAGCGATCCACCTGGGCGGCGCTGGAGCGCTATGGCGACCAGCCCTCGGAGGAGGGCGCCGCCAAGGGCGAGGGCGGGGTCAACCCGCTCACCGCGACCTACCTCAACCGGCTCTCCGACCTGCTCTTCATCCTGGCTCGGGTCGCCGCACGGGGCGGGAAGGGTGATGTCCTGTGGCAGCCGGGCGGCGGCCGCGAGGAGGGGGAGCCGACCACGGGAGACGATCCCAGGCGCGACTGACCACGGTCTGACCGCCAGCGCCCTCGGCGTGCCGGGGCTCCGACGCCCCCGCGGATGACCGTCAGGCCACCTGGGAGTTCCAGCCCGGCGGCACGGCCTCGACCCAGGACCGCAGCGCCGTGTAGTGCTGCTCCCCCAGCGCCAGCTCGAAGCGCGCGGTGCCGTAGCTCACCGGCACCCGGATGAGGCCGGTCCGGCCCAGGGCCTCCGCCTGATCCTGGTCCAGGACGGAGGCGACCCCGAGGTCGAGGTTGCCCCGCAACCAGGGACCAGCAGCAAGGCCGCCCGGCCCCTTGATGGCCAGGCGGTCGTCGGTGAAGCGCAGGGTGCCGCGGCGCCAGCCGCCCTGCACGGCGCGGTATGCCGCGGGCATCGGCGGGGAGAGTGCGCCGCGCTCCCCCGCGGTCCGGAAGGCGAACAGCCCGAGTCCCAGGATCACCAGGCCACCGATGGCGGCCAGGAGCACCAGGATCAGGGATTCGCTCATCTGGGTCCTAGCTCGGCGATCCGGTGAGCGACCCCGCGTCGACGCGATCCGCCACGATGACGACGCGGTCCTCGTCCACCGAGAGGAACCCTCCGTCGACGGTCACCGTCTCGGTGGCCCCCTCCGTCTGGATCCGGACCTCCCCCTCGACCAGCACGCTCAGCACGGGGGTGTGCCCCGGCATGATGCCCATGTCGCCGTCGATGCTCCGGGCGCTGACCATCTTCGCCTCGCCGGACCAGACCTTGCGGTCCGCGGCGACGAGCTCGACCTGGAGTGCACTCACGAGATGAATTCCTTCCGAGGGGGTGCGGCCTGGGACAGTCTACCGGCCGGGCGGGTCGTCCCAGGACGGGCTCTCGACCTCTGGTGCGGGATGCGTGGAGCCGCCCAGCTCGAGGTGTCCGGGCCCGTCCAGCGCCCCGGTCCACCGGTTGATCGCGTGCATCCCGTGGTAGGCGATCAGCGCTGCGGCGGTGCCGAGGGCGATGCCCTCGAAGACCAGCGCACCCGGGCTCCAGGTGTAGTTGGCGATGCCCACGACGAGCGCGACGGCCGCGGTCGCGAGGTTGATCGGATGGCCCAGGTCCACCCGGTGCTCCACCCAGATCCGGAAGCCGAGCACCCCGATCATGCCGTAGAGCACGGTCGCGGCACCGCCGAGGACGCCGGCCGGCACGGTCTGGATGAGCGCCCCGAACTTCGGTAGGAAGGCCAGCGCGATCGCCGTGAGAGCGGCGACCCAGTAGGCCGCGGTCGAGTAGACACGCGTCGCGGCCATGACGCCGATGTTCTCCGCGTAGGTCGTGGTCCCCGAGCCACCACCGGCGCCGGCCAGGGTGGTCGCCAGTCCGTCCGAGAGCAGCGTGCGGCCCAGCAGGTGGTCCAGCGCGTCCGCGGAGCCCTCGGTCATCTGGGCGACCGACTTGACGTGCCCGATGTTCTCCGCCACCAGCACGAGCACCACCGGGAGGAAGAGGCCCAGGACGCCGACGTGGAACTCCGGTGCCATGAGCTCCGGCGCCCCGATCCACGCCGCCTCTCGGACCGCGGCGAGGTCGACCTCCCCGCGGAGCAGGGCGACGGCATACCCGCAGACGACGCCGAGCAGGATCGAGAGCCGTCCGAGCAGTCCCCGCAGGAGCACCGTCGCGAGCACGATCGCGACCAGGGTGACCAGGGCGGTCGTCGGCGCCTGCTCGACGTTGCCCCAGGCCGCGGGGGCGAGGTTGAGGCCGATGAGCGCGACGATGGTGCCGGTGACCATGGGCGGCATGAGGCGGCCGACCCAGCCGTGACCGATGACCTGGACGAGGAGGCCGACCGCGGCCAGGGCGACCCCGGCCAGCACGACCCCGCCGAGCGCCCCCGCCGCGCCGTAGTCGCTCTGCGCTGCCGCGATCGGCGCCAGGAAGGCGAAGCTGGAGCCGAGGTATGACGGCACGCGCCCGCGCGTGAGGAGCAGGAAGAGCACGGTGCCCAGTCCGGAGAAGAGCAGCGTCGTGCTCGGCGGGAAGCCGGTGATGAGCGGCACGAGGAAGGTCGCGCCGAACATCGCGACGACGTGCTGCATCCCGATCCCGACGGTCGGTGCCCACGCGAGCCGCTCGCGCGGACCGACGACCTGTCCGGGCTCGATCCGGTATCCGTCACCGTGCACGGTCCACATGGACAGCAACTCCTTCGGGCATCAGAGCACTTATGCGCGGCGCTCGGTGGAACGACACCGGCCTTCGAGAACTCCGTGGTGAGTTCCCGAAGGCCGGTGGATGGATCAGGGCTGCCTCAGCTGTTCTTCTCCAGCTCGGCGGCCTGGCGCTCGACGTCCTCGAGCCCACCGCACATGAAGAAGGCCTGCTCCGGGACGTGGTCGTAGTCGCCGTCGGCCACCTTGGTGAAGGCCTCGATCGTCTCCGACAGCGGGACGGTCGAGCCCTCGATGCCGGTGAACTGCTTGGCGACGTAGGTGTTCTGCGACAGGAAGCGCTGGATCCGACGGGCGCGGCCGACGAGGATCTTGTCCTCCTCGGACAGCTCGTCGATGCCGAGGATCGCGATGATGTCCTGCAGCTCCTTGTAGCGCTGGAGGATCGACTTCACCCGGACGGCCGTGTCGTAGTGCTCGCGGCTGATGTAGCGCGGGTCGAGGATCCGGCTGGTCGAGGTCAGCGGGTCCACGGCCGGGTAGATGCCCATCGAGGCGATCGGGCGGGAGAGCTCGGTCGTGGCGTCCAGGTGCGCGAAGGTCGTCGCCGGGGCCGGGTCGGTGTAGTCGTCGGCCGGCACGTAGATCGCCTGCATGGAGGTGATCGAGTGACCACGGGTCGAGGTGATCCGCTCCTGCAGGGTGCCCATCTCGTCCGCCAGGTTGGGCTGGTAGCCCACGGCCGAGGGCATGCGCCCGAGCAGCGTGGAGACCTCGGAGCCGGCCTGGGTGAAGCGGAAGATGTTGTCGATGAAGAGGAGCACGTCCTGCTTCTGGACGTCGCGGAAGTACTCCGCCATGGTGAGCGCGGACAGCGCGACCCGCAGGCGGGTGCCCGGCGGCTCGTCCATCTGGCCGAAGACCAGGGCGGTCTGGCCGAGGACCCCGGCCTCCTCCATCTCGACGATGAGGTCGTTGCCCTCACGGGTCCGCTCGCCGACACCGGCGAAGACGGACACACCACCGTGGTCGCGGGCGACACGGGCGATCATCTCCTGGATGAGCACCGTCTTGCCCACGCCGGCGCCGCCGAACAGGCCGATCTTGCCGCCCAGCACGTAGGGGGTCAGCAGGTCGATGACCTTGATGCCGGTCTCGAACATCTGGGTCTTGGGCTCCAGCTGGTCGAAGGCCGGCGCCTGGCGATGGATGCCCCAGCGCTCGTTGACCTCGAGGGTCTCGCCCTCGGGCAGGTCGAGCACGTCGCCGGTGGCGTTGAAGACGTGACCGAGGGTCACGTCACCGACCGGCACGGTGATGGGGCCGCCGGTGTCCTGCACCTGGCCGCCGCGGACGAGGCCGTCGGTCGGCTGCAGGGAGATGGCGCGCACCATGTTGTCGCCGATGTCCTGGGCGACCTCGAGGTTGACGGTCTTGGTCTCCCCGCCGATCGCGACCTCGGTCTTCAGCAGGTTGTAGAGCGAGGGCATCTGCCCCGGGGGGAACTCGACGTCGACGACGGGGCCGATGATCCGGGCCAGGCGACCCACGGCGCCCTGGGTCTGCTCCGTGGTGGGAGCCTCGGTGGTGGCAGTCATGGCTGCGTGCTTCCTCTCACTTGGCGTCGGCGAGGGCGCTCGCGCCGCCCACGATTTCGCTGATCTCTTGGGTGATCTCGGCCTGACGGGCCTGGTTGGCAAGACGCGTGTAGGTCTTGATGAGCTCCTCGGCGTTGTCCGTCGCCGCCTTCATCGCCCGCTGACGCGCGGCGAGCTCGGAGGCCGCCGCCTGCAGCAGGGCGTTCCACACCCGCGAGGTGATGTAGCGCGGGAGCAGCGCGTCGAGGACCTCGGCGCCGGAGGGCTCGAAGTCGTAGAGCGGGAAGCCGTTCTCCGGCGTGCGCGGCGCGGCGTCCTCGACGACCTGCAGCGGCAGCAGGCGGGTCACCTGCACCTCCTGGGTGACCATGTTGACGAACCGGGTGTAGACGAGGTGGACCTCGTCGACCCCGCCCTCGTCGGTGCCCCTGGTGAACTCGCCGATGAGCCGCTCGGAGATCTCCTGCGCCACGTCGAAGGTCGGAGAGTCGGAGAAGCCGCTCCACGAGTCCTCGAACGGCCGGTTGCGGAAGGAGTAGTAGTTCTCCGCCTTGCGCCCGGTGAGGAAGGGGACGTACTCCACCCCCGACTCCTCCAGCAGCTCGCGCAGCTGCTCGCTGCGCTTCAGCACGTTGGCCGCGTAGGCACCCGCCAGCCCCCGGTCGGAGGTGACGACGAACACCCCGGCGCGACGCGGCTGCTCCCGCTTGGTCGTCAGCGGGTGGTCGACGTCGGCGTGCGTCGCGACCGCCGAGGCGGCCCGGGTGATCGCCCGGGCGTACGGCGTGGTCTCCGCGACCCGCTGCCGGGCCTTGACGACCCGGGAGGCGGCGATGAGCTCCATCGCCCGGGTGATCTTCTTGGTCGACTGGACGGTCCGGCTGCGCTGGCGGTACTCCCGCTGCTGCGCTCCCATGTCTCGCCTCTCTCGTTGGCTCTGGTGGTCGGTCGGATCGCTGGTATGTGCCCTGCGCTCAGCTGCGCTGGACGGTCAGCTGCTCCTGGTCGACCTCGTCGTCATCCATGGCCTCGACGGGGTCGTCCTCGGCGGAGCCGACGCCGACCTCGGCGCTGTCGTCGGGGGTGAACTCGGACTGAAAGGCGGACATGGCGTCCGCCAGCGCGGCGGCGGTGTCGTCGCCGAGCTTGCCGCTCTCGCGGATGCCCGCGAGGAGCCCGTCGTGCTCACGGTGCAGGAACTCGACCCACTCGTTCTCGAACCGACGCACGTCACTGACCGGCACCTCGTCGATGTGGCCGTTGGTGCCCGCCCAGATGATGGCGACCTGGTCCTCGACCGAGACCGGGGAGGACTGCGGCTGCTTGAGGATCTCGACCATGCGCGCACCGCGGGCCAGCTGGGCCTTGGAGGCGTCGTCGAGGTCGGAGGCGAACATCGCGAAGGCCTCCATCTCGCGGAACTGCGCGAGGTCGACCTTGAGGCGGCCGGAGACCGACTTCATCGCCTTGATCTGCGCGGCACCGCCGACCCGCGAGACCGACACACCCACGTCGATGGCCGGGCGGACGTTGGAGTTGAAGAGGTCCGCCTGTAGGTAGATCTGCCCGTCGGTGATGGAGATGACGTTGGTCGGGATGTAGGCCGAGACGTCACCCGCCTTGGTCTCGATGATCGGCAGACCCGTCATCGAGCCCGCGCCCATCTCGTCGGACAGCTTGGCGCAGCGCTCGAGCAGCCGGGAGTGCAGGTAGAAGACGTCACCCGGGTAGGCCTCGCGGCCCGGCGGGCGGCGCAGCAGCAGCGACACCGCACGGTAGGCCTCGGCCTGCTTGGACAGGTCGTCGAAGACGATGAGCACGTGCTTGCCGTCGTACATCCAGTGCTGGCCGAGGGCCGAGCCGGTGTAGGGGGCGAGGTACTTGAAGCCGGCGGCGTCCGAGGCAGGCGCGGCGACGATGGTGGTGTAGTCCAGCGCGCCGTTCTCCTCCAGCGTCGCGCGCACCGAGGCGATGGTCGAGCCCTTCTGGCCGATCGCGACGTAGATGCAGCGCACCTGCTTGTCCGGGTCACCGGACTCCCAGTTGGACTTCTGGTTGAGGATCGTGTCGATGGCGACGGCGGTCTTGCCGGTCTGCCGGTCGCCGATGATGAGCTGGCGCTGCCCGCGACCGATGGGGATCATCGCGTCGATCGCCTTGATGCCGGTCTGCAGCGGCTCGTGCACCGACTTGCGGGCCATGACGCCCGGGGCCTGCAGCTCCAGCGCGCGGCGGCCGTCGGTCTCGATGTCGCCCATCCCGTCGATCGGCTGGCCGAGCGGGTTGACGACGCGACCGAGGTAGCCGTCGCCGACGGGCACCGAGAGGACCTCGCCGGTGCGGCGGACCTCCTGGCCCTCCTCGATGCCGGAGAAGTCGCCGAGGACGATGACGCCGACCTCGTGGACGTCGAGGTTCAACGCCAGGCCGAGCGTGCCGTCCGCGAACTCGAGCAGCTCGTTGGTCATGACCGAGGGCAGGCCCTCGACGTGCGCAATACCGTCACCGGCGTCGACCACGCGGCCGACCTCTTCGCGGGAGGCCGTGCCCGGCTCGTAGGTCTGGACGAACTGGTCCAGCGCGTCCCGGATCTCCTCCGGACGGATCGAAAGCTCCGTCATGTCGTTTCTCCTCGTCGTGGCCCGGGGCTGTCGGGCCGGTGCTTGTCGCGGGTATGTGGTGGTGCGGGTTGGGTGCAGTGCTGCGGTCAGCCGGCCATGCGGCGTCGGGCCTCGGCGAGCCGGTGGCTCACCGTGCCGTCGATGATCTCGTCGCCGATCTCCACCCGGACGCCACCGACGACCTGCTCGTCGATGACCACGTTGGTGTGGACCTGGCGACGGTACTGGCGGCTGAGCGCGGAGCGCAGCGTCTCCTGCTGCTGCTCCGTGAGCGGCACCGCACTGGTCACCACGGCGGTGACCTGGTCCTGGCGCTCGGCCGCCTGCTCCATGAAGGCGGCGAGTGCGGAGTCGACCCTCCGTCCCCGGATCCCGGCGACGGCCTGGGTGGCCAGGCTCACCGTCTCCGGGGAGGCCTTGACCGAGAGCAGTCGATCGACGAGGGCACGCTTGGCGCCCGCGTCGGCCCGCCGGTCGCTCAGCGCGGCCTGGAGGTCAGGGGTGCCCTGGACGATCCGGCCGAAGCGGAAGAGCTCGTCCTCGACCTGGGCCAGCCGCCCATGGCGCTCGGCGTGCACGAGCAGCGCCTCGACCCCCAGACGCTCCAACGCAGAGCCGAGGTCACCCGGCTCCGACCAGCGCTGGCTCGCGGCGCCCTTGACCACGTGCAGGGCCGCGTCGCCGATCTTGCCGCCGAGCAGCCGCTCGGCGAGCCCGGCGCGCTGCTCTCCCCCGCGCGAGGGGTCGGCCAGCTTGCGCCGGAGCACCGCGTTGCCGTCGACGAGCCGGGCCACCGACCACAGCTCGTCGGAGACGCGGGCGAGGTCGACGCCACCGCCGTCGTGCTGCAGCACCTGGTCCAGCGCCTCGTGGGCACCGTGGTAGGAGCGGCGGAACGCGGTGTCCATCAGCGACCCTGCTCGCTCGGCGCGCCCAGCTTCTCCGGAGCGATGGCACCGGAGTCCAGGTCGGCCAGGAAGCGGTCGACGATCCCTCGCTGCCGCGCCTCGTCCTCGAGCGACTCGCCGACGATCTTGCTGGCCAGGTCGGTCGAGATCTGACCGACCTCGCCCCGGAGCTGCACGAACGCCTGCTGGCGCTCGGCCTCGACCTGCTTGTGCGCGGTCTCGGTGATGCGGTTGGCCTCGGCCTGCGCCTGGTCGCGCATCTCGGCGATGATCTGGGCGCCCTGCTCCTTGGCCTTCTCGCGGATGGCCGCGGCCTCGGCACGGGCCTCCCCGAGCTGGTCCTCGTACTGCGCCTTGGCGGCCGCAGCCTCTGCCTGGGCCTTCTCCGCCGCCGCGATGCCACCCTCGATGGCCTCGGTGCGATCGGCGTAGGCCTTCTCCAGGTTCGGCCAGATGTTCTTCCGGATGAACCAGTAGAAGATCGCGAAGACGATCAGGCCGAAGATGAGCTCCGGCATGTAGGGAAGGATCGGGATGGCGTCCTCGCCGGCGCCCAGCGGCTCCGACTCCGACGCCGTCGCGGCCGTGATGGCGCCCGCAACGATCGTGGTGTAGTCCACGAGCAGCTCCTCACTAGTGCGGGTCCGTCACCGGCCTGCGGACGCAGGGGTGAGCGGACGAGATTCGGGCAGGGCGGTCGTCAGCCGACGAAGAACGCGATGAAGAAGAGCACCAGGCCGAAGATGGCCAGCGCCTCCGCGAGCGCGAAGCCGAGGATGGCGATGGGCTGCAGCTTGCCCTGGGCCTCGGGCTGACGGGCCACGCCGTTGATGTAGGCGGCGAAGATCAGACCCACGGCGATGGCCGGGCCGATGGTGGACACGCCGTAGCCGAGGAGGGTGATGTCACCAGACACGTCGATTCTCTTTCTGTTGAGGTCTCGCGACCCGGAGCCGGGCCACGAAGGCTTCTTGGTGCGTATTCAGTTGTGGTCCGAGCGCCGCGCAGCGGCCGCCTCGGTCGGTCAGTGGTCGTCGGCCAGCGCGCCGCCGATGTAGGACGCCGCCAGCAGGGTGAAGACGTAGGCCTGGAGGAACTGGATCAGGCCCTCGAAAACGGTGAGGAGCACCCCCAGCAGCCAGGCCGGGATGGCCACGAGCATGAGGCCCGGGTCGTAGGTCTTGAAGAGGTACCAGCCGCCGACGATGAAGACGACGAGCAGCATGTGGCCGGCGAACATGTTGCCGAAGAGTCGCAGCGCCAGGGTCAGCGGACGCGTGATGAAGAAGGTGATGAGCTCCAGGAACAGGATGAAGGGCTTGATCCAGCCCGGCAGCCCGCTGGGCAGCATGCCCCCGATGTAGGCGCCCACGCCGCCCGCCTTGCGCAGCCCCACGTAGTGGTAGACGACGTAGACGATGAGGGTGAGGCCGATGGGGAAGCCGATCCGAGCCATCGTGGGGTTCTGGAACGGCGGGATGATCCCGAAGAGGTTGTTGAGCAGGATGAACGTGAACAGCGCGAAGAGGAACGGCACGAAGGGCATGAAGTCCTTGCTGCCGATCATGTCGCGGGCGATCCCGTTGCGGGCGAAGTTGTAGACCTGCTCGGTGAGCCACTGCCCCTTGCCGGGCACGACCGCGGCGCGCCGGGTCGTGACCCAGAGCCACACCATGAGCGCGGCGGTCGCGATGGCCATGAGGGCCATCGGCCGGGTGAAGTAGTACTCGGTGCCCGGGATGGCGAACAGCGGCTGCCAGAAGTCGCCCGGGGTGGGCGGGAAGTGGCTTTCCTCGCCCTCCATCGGCAGGGCGACACCAGCGGCCATCATGGTCGCACTCACGCGTTCTCCTCCACAGAATTGCTCGGGGACGACAGGGACACCAGCAGGGACACGGCGGGGTCGGATCTCGTCGTCACGTCTTACCGTACCTGAGCCAGATGACGTAGAGCGACGCCACCATTCCGACGACGACGCCGATGGGCAGGGCGAAGACGGTGCCCCACCAGCGGTCGAGCGCGAAGCCGACCAGCCCGAAGCCCGCCGGACCGGCCAGCAGGTAGGCCAACGCGCCGGTCGCGAGGTCCGTCTGCTGGGCCATGCCCTCGACCTCGGGCTCGTGACCTCCGTGCGGCGAAGGCGTGCTCATCGGCTCTCCGCCCACGGCTCCACCTGCAACGGGGTCCTGCTGCGCAGGTAGCCGATGACCAGACCGGTCTGAAAGACCAGACCGAGGACGATGAAGCCCACCGCCAGCGGGACGACCTCCAGCCACGTGGTCTGCGCCAGCGCCCAGATCACCACGCCCAGGGCAGCCATCTGCAGCAGGAAGACCGCGAAGGCGCCCAGCATCGTGAGCGCGGTCGGGCCGGAGAAGACCCCGCGGATGCCGACCACTCCCAGGGCGAAGACCACGACCCCCAGCACGGCTCCGAGCAGGGCTGAGACCGCGGCCCACTCGCCGGCCGCGGCCCACGCGAGGAGCGGCACGACGACGAGGAGCGGGAGGCAGGGGATCACCCCGTGGAGCATCATCGACCGCACGGCGGGAGCAGCGGCTCGCGAGGCGGCGGTGGTCGACATGGTCAGCTCCGGGACGGCGGACGTTCAAGGCTTGTGAAAACTATCACAAAGTCTGCTTGAGCCGCGAACCTGCAGGTCACGGCGCTGAGGTGGCGTCGCTCGACAGCGGTGTCCGAGGGGCTGCGCGCAGCGTCAGCACCACCGCGAGCACGAAGAGCACGACGATACCCAGGATCGAGGCCCAGGTCGGCACGTAGGCGAAGGAGACGGTCCCGGCGGCGATGAGCAGCGACCACAGGTAGAGCAGGATGACCGCGCGCCGGTGGCTGTGGCCGATGTCCAGCATCCGGTGGTGCAGATGCCCCCGGTCCGGCTTCCACGGCAGCTGCCCCGCGCGGGTCCGGCGGAAGACGGCGAGCACGATGTCGAGGAAGGGCAGGGCCAGGATCGCCAGCGGGATGAGCAGGGGCAGCAGCAGCGCGGTCGCCGCGGAGGCGCTCGCCAGCGAGGAGCTCGGGTCCACGGACCCGGTCATCGAGATCGTGGAGGCGGCGAGGAGCAGCCCGAGCAGGAGAGCGCCGGCGTCGCCCATGAACAACCGCGCCGGGTGGAAGTTGTGCGGCAGGAAGCCCAGGCATACCCCGATGAGGGCGGCGCTGATGAAGGTGGCCTCGGAGAAGACGTTGGGCGGGTCGAAGTTGCGGCTCACGAGATAGCACCAGCCGAAGAAGGCGGAGGCCGCGATGAGGACGACCCCGGCCGCGAGACCGTCGAGCCCGTCGATGAAGTTGACCGCGTTGGTGGAGATGACGACCACGAGGATGGTGAGCGTCACCATGACCTCGGTCGGCAGGTAGGTCACGCCCAGGATCGGGAGCGAGACGAGCCGGACGCCGTAGAAGGCCATGATCGCCCCGGCGATCACCTGCCCCGCCAGCTTGGTGAGCCAGTCCAGCTCGCGGACGTCGTCCACGGCTCCGAGCAGGGTGATGAGGACGGCGGCGACGAGCACGCCGTAGAGCGTGGGCGTGTCGTCGTAGAGCTGGCCGTGGTAGGGCAGCTGCGAGCCCAGCAGCACCGCGGCGGCGAAGCCGAGGAGCATCGCCACGCCGCCCAGCCGCGGGATCGGGACCGAGTGCACGTCGCGGTCGCGGACCGCGGTCATCGCCCCCACCCGCAGCGCGAGCCGCCGCACGACGGGGGTCGCCAGGTAGGTGACGATGGCCGCCGTCAGCAGCACCATGAGGAACTCGCGCACTGGTGTCCGTCACCCTTCCCGGCCGCCGCGACGGGTATGCCGTCCGCCGCCGCCGCGACCTCAGTCGGTCGACGCCTGGGGGTAGGCCGGGTAGGCGCCCATCAGCTCGCCGACCTGACCACGGATCTCCCGGGCGACCGGGTGCTCGGCGCTGCCGTCGGTCTCGGTCACGGCCCCGTGGATGAGTTCGGCGATGACGTCCATCTGCGCGGTGCCCATGCCCTGGGTCGTCACCGACGGGCTGCCGACCCGGATCCCGGAGGCGATGTTGGGCTTCTCCGGGTCGAAGGGGATGGCGTTCTTGTTGAGCACGATGCCCGCGGCGTCGCACCGGGCCTCGGCGTCGACGCCGGTCACCCCCACGCCTCGCAGGTCGTGCAAGGACAGATGGGTGTCGGTCCCGCCCGTGATGGGCCGGATGTCGCGCTCGGCGAGGCCGGTGGCCAGCGCGGCGGCGTTGTCGAGCACCTGCTGGGCGTAGGACTGGTAGGCCGGCGTCATGCACTCGGCGAAATTGACCGCCTTGCCGGCGACGCCGTGCATGAGCGGCCCACCCTGCATCATCGGGAAGACCGCGCGGTCGATCTTCTTGGCGTGCTCCTCGCGGCACACGATGGCACCGCCACGCGGGCCGCGGAGCACCTTGTGGGTGGTGAAGGACACGACGTCGGCGTGCGGGACCGGCGACGGGATGACCTTGCCGGCGACGAGGCCGATGAAGTGGGCGGCGTCGACCCAGAAGATGGCGCCGACCTCGTCGGCGATCGCCCGGAACCGTTCGAAGTCGATGAGCCGCGGGATCGCCGAACCCCCGGCCAGGATGATCTTGGGCCGGTGCTCCTTGGCCAGCGCCTCGACCTGGTCGTAGTCGATGTCCTCGGTCTCGCTCGAGACTCCGTAGTGGACGGCGTTGAACCACTTGCCGGAGAAGCTCACCTTGAACCCGTGGGTGAGGTGGCCGCCATGGTCCAGCGACATGGCCAGGATGGTGTCGCCGGGCGAGACGAAGGCACCGTAGACGGCCTGGTTGGCGCTGGCGCCGGAGTGCGGTTGGACATTGGCGTGGTCGGCGCCGAAGAGCTCCTTGGCCCGCGCGACGGCGAGCTTCTCGACCTTGTCGACCTCCGCACAGCCGCCGTAGTAGCGGGCGTCGGGGTAGCCCTCGGCATACTTGTTGGAGAGGGTCGAGCCGAGGGCCGCGAGCACGGCGGGGCTGGTCTGGTTCTCGCTCGCGATGAGCTGGATCCCGGCCCGCTGGCGATCCAGCTCGGAGACGAGGAGCCCAGCGACGTCCGGGTCCTGCTCGAGGAGCGCGGCGAAGGACGGGCCGTAGTACGTGTCTGGCGTGACAGGCGTGCTCATGCCCACACTCTAGGGGGTCTGACCCCCACCTCCGGCGGAGGGCGCGGGCACGGTCCGCAACGCCTGGGCGGGCACCGGGAGGCCGCTCGGTCGCACCGAGCCCACGAGGTCCGCCATCCCGTCGCGGTGGAGGGCGGAGGCGTCCTGCGTTCGTGGCTCTTCGGTGGGGGCGTCGGCGTCCTGCCCCTCGTCGTCGGCCTTGCCCTCGGCCTCGTCGTCCGTGTCCACGGGCGGGGTCTCGTGCAGCGCGGTGGTCCCGAGGACGGCCCTGATGTCGTCGACCGACAGCGCTCCGATCCGGAGCACCACGGGCTCCTCCCCCGTGCAGTCCAGGATGGTGGAGGGCGCACCGCCGGTCCTCGGCCCCCCGTCGAGATAGGCCGCGACCGCGCCGCCCAGCTGCTCCAGGGCCTCTCGCGCACTGGTGGCCGCGGGCTGCCCGGTGACGTTGGCGCTGGTGACCGCCATCGGCCCGACCTCGGCGAGGAGGGTCAGCGCGACCTCGTCGTCCGGCATCCGGAGCGCGACGGTGCCGTTGGTCTCGCCCAGGTCCCACTGCAGCGAGGGCTGCGCGCGCAGCACGAGGGTGAGCGCGCCTGGCCAGAACTGCCGCATGAGGATCTTGGCGTACATCGGGACGTCGACGGCTAGGCCGTCGACCGTCCTCGGGTTCGGCACGAGCACGGGAGGCGGCATCTCACGGCCTCGGTGCTTGGCGGCGAGGACCATGGCGACCGCCACGACGTCGAAAGCGTCCGCGCCCACGCCGTAGACGGTGTCCGTGGGCAGCACGACCACCTTGCCCTCACGCACCACGGTGGCGGCCCGCTCGATCGCAGACTCCCGGAGCTGCTCGTCGGTGCAGTCGAGCAGGCGGTCCTGCAGCGGCGCCGGGCCGGACATGGGCGCGCTCCGTTCGGAGGAGTCAGGGTGGGTCGGGTCGTCGTCATCTTTCCACGACTTCCCCCACCTCCCGGACATCCACCCCGGTGGGATCAGGCCCGCGAGCCACGTCGCGCTTCGAGTTGCGCCGCTGTCGTCCTGAGCGTTGAGTGAGGTGACCCCGAAGCGGGCGCCCCCTGACGCCCCGGTCGATGAGAAGGAGTGTGAAGGCACATGCGCGGTAGCGGTCTGATCTGGACGATCGTCGGGATCCTGCTCATCATCGCCCTGGTGATCTGGATCTTCTGATCTCGGCACGACGCGCCCGGGCACCCGTCACGGGTGCCGGGGCGCGCGCCTGTGCGGGGCACGGGTCAGCCGGTCGGGCGCGTGGCCCGGACGACCCGCGGGCGACCGGCGAGGTCCTCGTGGTCGACCGCGTCGACCCACCCCGTCCCGGCGAGCCGCTCGACGAGCGCCGCCCCCTGGACGTCGGCGTGCTCCATGAGCAGGACGCCGCCCGGGCGCAGCAGGGTCCAGGCCCGAGCCGCCAGCTCCGCCGGGAGGGCCAAGCCGTCCTCACCGACGCCGTAGAGCGCCAGCTCCGGGTCGTGCTCGCGCACCTCCACGTCGACGGGCACGGCGTCGGGCGGGATGTAGGGGGGGTTACACGTGACGAGGTCCACCGCGCCGGCCCAGTCGCCGAAGGCGTCCTGCGCCCGGCCCTGCCGCAGGTCGACGGCCAGGCCGAGCGCCGCGACGTTCGTGGCGGCATACCGATGGGCGGCCGCGGACAACTCGACCGCGCCGACCCGGGCCTCCGGCCGTGACCGCGCCAGGGCGAGCGCGACGGCGCCGCTGCCGGTGCACAGGTCGACGACGGTCGGACGCTCCTGCGACGCGAGCTCCTCCCGCGCGAGCCGGACCAGCGTCTCGGTCTCGGGCCGGGGCACGAAGACCCCGGGGCCGACCCGCAGGTCCACGCCGGCGAAGTGGGCCGTCCCCGTGAGGTGCTGCAACGGCACCCGATCCTCCCGGCCCCGGACCAGCTCGAGGAAGGCCGCGCGGTCGCGCTCCGTCACGTCCTCCCCCAGGATCCGGGCCCGGCGCAGCTCCCCGGGCTCGCGCCCGGTCGCGTGCGCGAGCAGGGCCTCGGCGTCAACCTGAGGGCTGGCCACGCCCGCGTCGGCCAAGCGGGCCGCCGCCACCCGCAGCAGGGAATCCAGCCGGCGACTCACGCGCTCCTGCCCCGTCACCGCTCGCCGGCCGCGGCGAGGCGCGCGGCCTCGTCGGCGTCCACGGCGGACTGCACGACCGGGTCGAGCTCGCCGTCGAGGACCTGGTCCAGGTTGTAGGCCTTGAACCCGGTCCGATGATCGGCGATGCGGTTCTCCGGGAAGTTGTAGGTGCGGATCCGCTCGCTGCGGTCGACCGTGCGCACCTGGCTGCGCCGCGCCTCGCTGGCAGCCGCGTCGGCCTCGTCGACGGCGATCTGGTGCAACCGGGCGCGGAGCACCCGCAGGGCCGACTCCTTGTTCTGCAGCTGGCTCTTCTCGTTCTGGCAGGAGACGACCAGCCCGGTCGGCAGGTGGGTGATGCGGACCGCGGAGTCGGTGGTGTTGACCGACTGCCCGCCCGGACCCGAGGACCGGAAGACGTCGATCTTGAGGTCGTTCGGGTCGAGCTCCACCTCGGCGGGATCGTCGAGATCGGGCATGACCAGCACCCCGGCCGCCGAGGTGTGGATGCGCCCCTGGCTCTCGGTGGCGGGCACCCGCTGCACCCGGTGCACGCCCCCTTCGTACTTCAGCCGCGCCCAGGGGGCCTCGCCCGGCCCGGGCGCCCCGGCCGCGGCGATCGAGACCCGGGCGTCCTTGTAGCCCCCCAGGTCGGAGTCGGTCGCGTCCAGCAGCTCGGCGCGCCAGCCGCGCCGCTCGGCGTAGCGCAGGTACATCCGCATCAGGTCTCCGGCGAAGAGCGCGGACTCCTCGCCGCCCTCACCAGCCTTGACCTCGAGGATGACGTCGCGATCGTCGTCGGGGTCGCGCGGCACCAGCTGCCGGGTAAGATGCTCGGCCGCGTCCGAGAGCGTCTGCTCAAGGGCGGGCAGCTCTTCGGCGAAGGCGGGGTCCTCGGCGGCGAGCTCGCGCGCGGCCTCGAGGTCTCCGCTCGCCGACTCCCAGGCGCGGTATGCCGCCACGGTCGGTCCGAGCGCGGCATACCGCTTGTTGAGGCGGCGCAGGGCGGTCGGGTCGCCGTGGATCGCCGGGTCCGCGAGCTGACGCTCGAGGTCGGCGTGCTCGGCGAGCAGCGGCCGGGCGGAGTCGAACATCGACACTCCTGACGTGGCGGTCGGCGACGGGCGGTCGTCGTCGTGCGGGGACGCACGACGACGAACGCCGGCCCCGCGAACGATGTCGCGGGACCGGCGTCTGGGAGGTGTTACTTGGCGGCGGCCTTCTTGCCGTAGCGCTCCTGGAAGCGGGCGACGCGGCCACCGGTGTCCATGATCTTCTGCTTGCCCGTGTAGAACGGGTGGCAGTTGGAGCAGACGTCGGCGTTGATGCGCCCGGACGTCGCGGTGCTGCGGGTGGTGAACGTCGCGCCGCAGGTGCAGGTGACCTGGGTCTCGACGTACTCCGGGTGGATGTCGTTCTTCATACTTCTCTCCTCGGGTGGCTGCGTGTCCCCGGGTCGCCACGCCAGGAGGCGTGGCGTGAACCGGTGGG
Source organism: Serinicoccus sp. JS2-9 (assembly GCF_059025165.1). Classification (NCBI taxonomy): domain Bacteria; kingdom Bacillati; phylum Actinomycetota; class Actinomycetes; order Micrococcales; family Ornithinimicrobiaceae; genus Serinicoccus; species Serinicoccus sp. JS2-9. The sequence continues at coordinate 1,611,712 of NZ_CM180091.1, read as the reverse complement.
CCAACGGATCATTCTACGCGGATGGCGGGCGTGCTGATGACCTCCCGCCGGGGCACGGCCCCTCAGTCGTCGTCGTCGAGCCGGACCGAGCTGGTCTGCTGGACCTGGGTGAGGAACTCGTAGTTGTGCTTCGTCTTCTTCAACCGGTCGATGAGCAGTTCGATTCCCTGCGTCTGGTCGAGGGCGGCGAGCACGCGGCGCAGCTTCCACATGATCTTCAGCTCCTCCGAGCTCATGAGGATCTCCTCGCGCCGGGTGCTGGACGCGTTGACGTCCACCGCTGGGAAGGTGCGCCGGTCGGCGAGCTGGCGGGAGAGCTTGAGCTCCATGTTGCCGGTGCCCTTGAACTCCTCGAAGATCACCTCGTCCATCTTGGAGCCGGTCTCGACCAGCGCCGTGGCGAGGATCGTGAGCGAGCCGCCGTTCTCGATGTTGCGCGCGGCGCCGAAGAACTTCTTCGGCGGGTAGAGCGCGGCCGAGTCGACACCACCAGAGAGGATCCGGCCCGAGGCGGGGGCCGCCAGGTTGTAGGCCCGGCCCAGGCGGGTGATGCCGTCGAGCAGCACGACGACGTCCTGACCCAGCTCGACCAGGCGCTTGGCCCGCTCGATCGCCAGCTCGGCCACTATGGTGTGGTCGCTGGCCGGGCGGTCGAAGGTCGAGGAGATGACCTCACCCTTGACGCTGCGCTGGAAGTCGGTGACCTCCTCCGGACGCTCGTCCACGAGGACGATCATCAGGTGGACCTCGGGGTTGTTGGTCGTGATCGCGTTGGCGATGGCCTGCATGACCATCGTCTTGCCGGCCTTGGGCGGGGAGACGATGAGACCGCGCTGGCCCTTGCCGATCGGCGTCACCAGGTCGACGACCCGGGTGGTGAGGTTCTTCTGGTCGGTCTCCAACCGCAGCCGCTGCTGCGGGTAGAGCGGCGTGAGGCTGGAGAACTCCGGCCGACGACGGGCCTGCTCGGCCGGCTGGCCGTTGACCGTGTCGAGCCGCACCAGGGCGCTGAACTTGCCGCGGTCGCGCTTGTTGCCGGTCGAGGACACCGTGTGCTGACCGGCGTCGCTGCCGTCCTGCGGGGCCTTGATGGCACCGGTGACCGCATCACCCTTGCGCAGGCCGTTCTTCTTGACCATGCCCATCGGCACGTAGATGTCGGTCGGCCCGGGCAGGTAGCCGGTGGTCCGGATGAAGGCGTAGTTGTCGAGCAGGTCGAGCACACCGCCGACGGGCACGAGGACGTCCTCGTCGCTGTAGCTCTCCTCGTCCTGCTGCTGGCCGCCGCCCTGCTGTCCGCCGCCCTGGCCACCGCGCCCGCGCTTGCGGTCCCGGTTGCGGTTGCGGTTGCGACGTCGACCGCGGCGACCCTCGTCACCGTCGTCGTCGTGGGTGAAGCCGTCGTTGCCGTTGCCGCGCTGCTGCTGGTCGCGGTCGCCCCGGTGGTCCCGCTGGCGGTCGTCGCCACCCTGGTCGCGGCCACCTCGCTGGCGGTCGTCGCCACCCTGGTCGCGTCCGCTCTGCTGGCGGTCGTCGCCACCCTGGTCGCGTCCGCTCTGCTGGCGGTCGCGTCGGTCCTCGGAGGAATCGCGCTGGTCGCGTTCGCTCTGCTGGCGGTCGTCGCCACGCTGGTCACGGCCGCCCTGCTGGCGGTCGTCGCCACCCTGGTCACGGCCACCCTGCTGGCGGTCGCGTCGGTCCTCGGAGGAATCGCGCTGGTCGCGCTCCTGCCGCGGCGCGCCGGCGCCGGACCCGGCACGGCGGCTGCGGCGGGTCCGCGAACCGCCGGCGGGGGCCTCGTCGCCCCGGTCCGCCTGGGCCTGGTCGAGCGCGGCCTCGATGCCGCCGGTCGGGTCGCCCTGGGGCCGCTGCTCGGGGGCGCTCTCGGGGCGCGCGGACGCGCCGTTGCTGCTGGAACGCGCAGCGCCCCCGCGCTGCTCGCGGATGGCGGAGACCAGGTCGGCCTTGCGCATCTTGGGGTTCACGGTGATGCCCATGCTGGAGGCGAGCTGCTGCAGCTCGGCCAGGCGGAGCGTGCTGAGCGCGCCCGTGCGGGTCGCGCCAGCGTCGGTGATCTCAGTCACGTGGGATTCCTTCCCCCTCGGTCAAACCGGTTCGGGGTTGTGAGTGTCGTGGCGCGCGACGGCACCGCGGTCGGACTCCGCACGGGGAACGACCGGAGCAGCGGCCTACAGATCAGGACACGCCGCGAACGGCCGATGGGGCCCGTGCGTGGAGGTGCTTCGGAGCCGGTCACCACTGTGCCCGGCACGCTCACGAAGCGGCACCAAGATAACACGGTGGCATGGGCGATCCATACCACCCGGGCCGGTCAGCGGCGACGTGCCGCACGGAGGATGTCACCCAGGACCGCCGAGGCCGTCTCGTCGCCTCCGGCTCCGGCTCCGACGAGCCGCACCGGACCCGCGCAGGTGGCCTCGATCTCCACCAGGTTGGTGCCGCCCTGCACCTGGGCGAGCGGGTCGTCCACCGGGAGCGCCACCGGGCCGACGGTGACGACGGGCCGCTCCCCTGCCTCTGGGCGGGTCGCCGAGGCGACCAGCTTGAGCACCTGCCCGCGCTCGGTCGCCGCCGCGAAGTCGTCGTCGGTCAGCCCGGAGATGCCGGTGACGTCGACGTCAGCGAGCTCCACCGGCCCACGCCAGGCGGTCCGCGCCAGGATGACGATCTTGGCGGCGGCGTCCAGGCCCTCGAGGTCCTCGGTGGGGTCGGCCTCCAGGTAGCCCAGCTCGCCGGCCTGACGCACGGCGTCGGCAAACGGCACCCCCTCGCGCGCCACCAGGTCGAGGACGTAGTTGGTGGACCCGTTGACGATGCCCCGGATCGCGGTGATGTCGTCGCCCGCGAGCGACTCGCGGACCACGACCATCACGGGGACGGCGGCCATGACAGCGGCCTCGTAGTGCAGCCCCGCGCCGCTCTCGGCCGCGACCGTGTGCAGCCGCTCCCCCTGGCGGGCGATGAGCTGCTTGTTGGCGGTGACCACCTCGGCACCGCGGTGCAGCGCCCCCTCGATGAGCGTCCCCGCCGGCTCCAGCCCGCCCATGACCTCGACGACGACGTCCGCCGCCTCAGCGAGCGCGGCGGCGTCGGTCGTGAGCAGGTCGTGCGGTATGCCGTCGCGCGGCCTGGACGCGTCCCGCACCGCCACCCCGGTGAGCTCGAGCGGGCGACCGAGCGCGGCGGCATACCGGTCGCCGTCGGCGAGCAGGCGGCGGGCGACGGCGGCACCCACGGTGCCACCGCCCAGGAGGGCGACGCGCAACGGACGGGGGCGGGCGGACTCGGTCACGGGCGGGCTCCAGGAGTGGGGTCGTCGTGGTCGGGCGAGAGGAAGGGCATGCGGGTCGGGTGGCCGTCGGTCACAGGCGCTCGGGCGCGCTCACACCGAGCAGACCCAGGCCGCTGGCGAGCACCTGGCGGGTGGCATCGATGAGCCACAGCCGCGAGCGGTGCAGGTCGGTGATCTCCTCATCCGCGCTCATCGGGCGGACGCGGCACGCGTCGTACCACTTGTGGAAGCGGCCCGCGAGGTCCTCGAGGTAGCGGGCGACGCGGTGCGGCTCGCGCAGCTGGGCCGCCTGCGCGACGACGCGCGGGAAGTCGCCGAGGGCGGCGAGCAGCACCGACTCGGTCTCGTGGGTGAGCAGCGCCGGGTCGAAGCCGTCCTCGCGGCGCACGCCGTCCTCCCCGGCCAGCCGGGCGACGTTGCAGGTGCGGGCGTGGGCGTACTGCACGTAGAACACGGGGTTGTCGTTGGAGCGCTTGCGCAGCTCCTCGCCGTCGAGGTCCAGCGGCGTATCGGCCGGGAACCTCCCCAGGCTGTAGCGGATGGGATCGGCGCCGATCCACTCGAGCAGGTCGGAGAGGAAGATCGCGTTGCCGCGGCGCTTGCCCATCCGCTCGCCGCTGATGTTGATGAGCTGGCCGATGAGCACCTCGATGCTGGTCTCGGGGTCGTCGCCGGCGCAGGCCGCGATGGCCTTCAGCCGCCCGACGTAGCCGTGGTGGTCGGCGCCCAGCATGTAGACCTTCTCCGGGAAGCCCCGGTCCTTCTTCGACAGGTAGTAGGCGCAGTCGGCGGCGAAGTAGGTCGGCCGGCCGTCGGCGCGCAGGAGCACGCGGTCCTTGTCGTCCCCGAAGTCGGTGGTCCGCAACCAGGTGGCGCCCTCGTGCTCGAAGACGTGACCCTGCTCGCGCAGCCGGTCCACCGCCTCGGTCACGGCACCGGCATCGTGCAGGCTCCTCTCGCTGAACCACACGTCGAAGGAGACGTGGAAGTCGCTCAGGGTCTGCTCGATCTGCTGCATCTGCAGGGCGCAGCCGCGCTCCAGGCAGATCGCCTCGGCCTCGGTGTCGGGAAGGTCCGGCAGCTCGGGGTGCTCGGCCACGATGTCCGCGGCGAGATCGTCGACGTACTCCCCGGGGTAGCCACCCTCGGGCACCGCCTCACCGCGGGCCCTGGCCAGGATCGACCGGGCGAACAGCCCCATCTGCGCGCCCGCGTCGTTGGTGTAGTGCTCGGCGGTGACGTTCGCGCCGCAGGCGACGAAGAGCCGGTGCAAGGCGTCGCCGAGGGCGGCCCACCGGGTGTGGCCGATGTGCAGCGGCCCGGTGGGGTTGGCCGAGACAAACTCCAGGTTGATGACACGGCCGGACATCGAGTCGTTGCGGCCGAAGCCCTCACCTGCCTCGACGATGGTCCGCGCCAGCTCTCCGGCGCTCGCGGCATCGAGGCTGATGTTGAGGAAGCCCGGCCCGGCGACGTCGACGCCGGCCACCCCGTCGACGGCGGCGAGGCGCGGGGCGAGCGTGTCTGCCACCTGGCGCGGCGGCATACCGGCCTTCTTGGCCAGCTGCAGCGCGACGTTGCTCGACCAGTCACCGTGCTCGCGGCTGCGCGGACGCTCCACCCGCAGCTCCTCGGCGGACGGGATCTGGCTCCCGTCCAGGGCGAGGTCCCCGGAGGCCACAGCCTCCGTGAGCACGGCATGGATCGCTGCAGCGAGCTGTTCTGGGGTCACCCGGTCCAGTCTAGGGGCGCACCGCTGTCGGTCCGCACGCGGATTTCGGCCGGTCCCCGCCGCGCTGCTAGAGTGTGCCGCTGTTGCCCCCGTAGCTCAGGGGATAGAGCACCGCCCTCCGGAGGCGGGTGCGCAGGTTCGAATCCTGCCGGGGGCGCCCATCCACCTGATGGAGGAAGCGCCGGCAACGGCTCCTCTCTGGGAGGTGTCAGGGTTCCTGGTGGGCCCCCCGGGCTTCACGTCCGTGGAACGGCGACTCGTCGTCGTTGGCAGGTTCGATTCCTGTCCACCTCCGCCACCCGCAGTTGCGCTAGGCTGCCCGGCGACCACGCCAGCGACGCCGCAGGTTCCAGAGCGAGTGGTACCGCCACCTGCGCCGGACCCTGGGAGGCTGAGGGCCATGCAGACCACCCTTCCGCTCGTCGGCGACCGGCAGCTGGCTGTCACCGACACCTACGACAACCTCGACCCGGCCGACGGCTCGGTGCTCGGTCAGGTCGCCCGGTCGGGCGCCGACGAGGTCGACCGGGCGGTGCAGGCCGGCACCGCGGCGCAGCCGGCCTGGGCCGCCACACCCACCGAGGTCCGCGCGGACACGCTCGCGCGACTCGCCGACCTGGTGGACCGCGACCGGGAGAGCCTCGCGCGGACCGAGTCGCAGGACACCGGCAAGCCCCTCACCCAGGCACGGAACGACGCGACCGTGGCGGCGCGCTACTTCCGCTACTACGGGCGCGTGATCGAGGCCTACTACGGCCAGACGATCCCGCTCGGTCCCGCCACCCACGTCTACACCCGGCACGAGCCCTACGGCGTCGTCGGCAGCGTCGTCGCCTGGAACTACCCGCTCCAGCTCGCCGCCCGGTCCCTCGCCGCGGCGACCGCCACCGGCAACGCGATCGTGCTCAAGCCCGCGGACGAGACCCCGCGGACCGCGGTCGCGCTCGGGCTGCTCGCGCTGGAGGCCGGTATGCCGCCCGGACTGGTGGGCATCGTGCCCGGGCTCGGCGCCGAGGCGGGGGCGGCGCTCACCGCCCATCCGGGGGTGTCGCACCTCGGGTTCGTCGGGTCGACCGCCACGGGCTCGACGGTCGCGCACGCCGCTGCGGACCGGGTCGTGCCGACCGTGCTGGAGCTCGGCGGCAAGTCCGCGCACGTCGTCTTCCCCGACGCCGACCTTGACGAGGTCGCGGCGACGGTCACCCGCAGCATCCTGCAGAACGCCGGGCAGACGTGCTCCGCCGGCGCACGGCTGGTCGTCCACGCCTCGGTGCGGGACCAGGTCGTTGCCGCGATCGCCGAGCGCTTCGCCGGCACCACGCTCGGGCCGGGGCTGGAGGACCCCGATCTCGGCCCGTTGGTGTCGCGGCGGCAGCAGGAGCGGGTGCAGGGGTATGTCGCGGGCGTGCGCCGGGGCGAGGTGGTGACCGGCGGCTCGGCCCCGACCGACGAACGCCTCGCCCGGGGCTGCTACTGGCTGCCGACGCTCGTCGACGACGTCGACCCCGCTGAGCCCATCGCCCAGGAGGAGGTCTTCGGGCCGGTCCTGGTCACCCTGCCCTTCACCGACGAGGAGGAGGCGGTGGCGCTGGCCAACGGCACGCCTTACGGCCTGCTCGCAGCCCTCTGGACGCGCGATCTGTCCCGGACGCACCGGCTCGCCGCCGCGCTGGAGGCGGGCCAGGTCTTCGTCAACGGCTACGGGGCCGGCGGCGGCGTGGAGCTCCCCTTCGGCGGCGTCAAGGCGTCGGGCTACGGGCGCGAGAAGGGGATCGAGGCCTTCGCCGGCTTCACCCGGACCAAGACGGTCGTGGTCCGCCTGGGGTGAGCGGCGTCATACCCCTGCTGCCGTGAGCGGCTTCGCCGGACACGAGCGTCATACCCAGGTCGTAGCCTGACCGCGATCAAGATCACCCGGGCGACCGATGTGTCCATCGCACGGGGTTGGTTGACTTGGCCCCATGACCACAGACACGCCCCCGACGCAGGGGACCGGGATCAGTGTCCGCGGCCTCACCAAGACCTTCGGGTCCTTCAAGGCCGTCGACAACCTCACCTTCGACGTGGCCCCGGGAAGGGTCACCGGCTTCCTCGGACCCAACGGGGCCGGCAAGACGACCACGTTGCGCATGCTGCTCGGGCTCATCCGCCCTTCGGAGGGCCAGGCGCTCATCGGCGGCAAGCGGTATGCCGAGCTGCGGCACCCGATCCAGACCGTGGGGGCCGCCCTGGAGGCGACCGGGTTCCACCCGGGTCGCAGCGGGCGCAACCACCTGCGGGTCCTCGCCGCCACCCACCGCATCCCGGACGCTCGGGTCGACGAGCTGCTCGAGCTGGTGGGCATCCCCGCCGCTGCGCGCAAGAAGGCGGGCGGCTACTCCATGGGTATGCGGCAGCGGCTCGGCCTCGCCGCCGCGCTGCTGGGTGATCCCGACGTGCTCCTGCTGGACGAGCCGGCGAACGGCCTGGACCCGGAGGGCATCCGGTGGATGCGCGGCTTCCTGCAGCACCTGGCCCAGGAGCAGGGCAAGACGGTCCTTGTCAGCTCGCACCTGCTCGCGGAGGTGGAGCAGACCGTCGAGGACGTCGTCATCATCGCCAACGGTCACCTCGTGCGGCGCGGCACCATGGACGAGCTGCACGGCGAGCCCGCCGTGCTGGTCCGCACCCGGGACGCGGGCGCACTCGGGCACGCGTTGGAGCAGGCCGGCCTGCAGGTCGAGCTCGCGCCCGAGCAGGGGGAGGGGGCGCTGCGCGTCCAGACCGGCGACCTGTCCGCCGTGGGTGATGCGGCGCTGGCGGCCGGAGCGCCGGTGCACGAGCTGCGCCCCCTGCGCACCGACCTCGAGCGGCTCTTCCTCGAGCTGACCGAGGCACCGGAACACCAGAACCGCAACCGCTCGACCGGGCAGGAGGCCGCCTGATGATCTCGCTCGTGCGCTCCGAGGTGCGCAAGACCAGCACCACCCGGATCTCCTGGGCCATGCCGGTGGCGATGTTCGTCGTCGGCGCCCTCTTCGCCGCGCTGCAAGGATTCGCCCTGGTCAGCTTCGGCGAGATCCCCGGCCCGGACGGCGAGATGGTGGCCCCGGTCGAGGCCTTCGGCGAGACCGCCATCGCCCGCCTCGTCTACACCGGCGGCTTCCAGTTCGGCTACCTGCTCGCGCTGGTGCTCGGCATCCTGTCCATGAGCGGCGAGTACCGCCACCAGACCATCACCAGCACGCTCCTGGGCACCCCGCGCCGGGGCAACCTGCTGGTCGGCAAGCTGGCCGCGCTCGCGATCGTCGTCGCCCTCAACGGCCTGGCCTTCATCGGCGGCAGCCTCCTGGGCGGTGGACTGGTCCTGGCCACCGGCGACGTCCCGATCTTTCCGGCCGCGGGAGGGTTGGTGCTGACCCTGTCGCGCCTGCTGCTCATCCTCGTGCTCTGGGGGTTCATCGGCTTCGGCCTCGGTGTCCTCATCCCCAACCAGGTCGTCGCACTCTTCACGGGGATCGCCATCGCGCTGCTCGTGGAGCCGCTGCTCAGCTTTCTCATCACCTTCCTGGACCCGGTCGCCGACGCCGCGCGCTACTTCCCCAGCCAGGCCACCACGGCCGCCCTGGACCTCTACGCCGGCGTGGACTCCGGGGCCGCCGACATCTTCGGCGGCGGCGACCTGCTCAGCTGGTGGGCCGGTGCCCTCGTGCTGCTCGGCTACGCACTGCTCATGACGGCCCTCGGCTGGATCCTCACCTCCCGACGCGACGTCACCTGAGCACACCGCTTCCGCCCGCGCCCCCTCGGCCCGCCTCCTGCACTTCACCTGCGCAGGAGATAGGCTGAGGGCGGCGCGGGCGCTGTGCGGCGCGCGCGAGGCATTCCCCGGACGTGAGAAGAGGCGCAGACCCCGTGGCGAACCCGCCCAGCAGCGACACCACCACCGACTTCGGAGCCAACGAATGGCTCGTGGAGGAAATGCGGGAGCAGTTCGACCAGGACCCAGCCTCGGTCGATCCGGCCTGGCGCCGATACTTCGAGAAGGGCGAGCCCAGCAGCAACGGCTCATCGGCCCCGTCCTCCGGCTCCTCCTCCCACGGCGGGGCGACCTCGGCACCTCCCGCGCGCAAGATCGCGCCGGCACCGCCGCGCCGGAGCGGATCCGGCTCGACCAGCCCCAGCACGTCCTCCTCGAGCTCGTCCGGCAGCGACGACGCCCGGAAGGCGACGTCCGCGAAGGACACGAAGGGCTCCGGCGGGTCGAAGGACACCACGTCCGGCAGCGGCGCGAAGGACGCGAAGGACTCGTCCTCGGCGAAGGACGAGACCCAGGGCGACCAGAGCAAGGACGACCAGAGCAAGAGCGACCAGGGCGCCGCGAAGGACAAGCCCGCCAAGAATGCCCCCATGTCGCGTGAGGCACCCGCACCGAAGTCCACCGGTCCGCAGGAGGAGGTCTCCCTCGTCCCGCTCAAGGGTGCGGCGGCGCGCGTCGTGTCCAACATGGACTCCTCGCTGGAGGTGCCCACCGCCACCAGCGCCCGCAACCTCCCCGCCAAGCTGCTCATCGACAACCGCACGGTGATCAACAACCACCTCGCCCGCAGCCGCGGTGGCAAGGTGAGCTTCACGCACCTCATCGGCTACGCCATGGTGCGGGCGCTGCAGGCGATGCCCGCGATGAACAACGGCTTCACCACCGAGAACGGCAAGCCCACGCTGGTCGAGCCGGCGCACGTCAACCTCGGCCTGGCCATCGACGTCCCCAAGACCGACGGCACCCGTCAGCTCCTCGTCCCGAGCATCAAGAGCGCCGAGGACATGAGCTTCTACGACTTCTGGTCGGCCTACGAGAAGATCGTCAAGAAGGCCCGCGACGGCAAGCTCACCATCGAGGACTTCCAGGGCACGACGATCAGCCTGACTAACCCCGGCGGGATCGGCACCCTGCACTCGGTGCCCCGTTTGATGAAGGGGCAGGGCGCGATCATCGGCGTCGGCTCGCTGGACTACCCCGCCGAGTGGCAGGGCGCCGCGTCCGAGCGGATCGTCGCCAACGGCGTGAGCAAGATCCTGACCCTCACCTCGACCTACGACCACCGCATCATCCAGGGTGCGCAGTCGGGCGAGTTCCTCAAGGTGATGCACCAGCTGCTCCTGGGCCAGGACAGCTTCTACGACGACATCTTCACCTCGCTGCGGATCCCCTACGAGCCGATCCGCTGGAACCCCGACATCTCGGCGACGCACGACGACGACATCTCCAAGCCGAGCCGCATCCAGGAGCTCATCCACGCCTACCGCGTCCGCGGCCACCTCATGGCCGACACCGACCCTCTGGAGTACCGCCAGCGGCGGCACCCAGACCTGGCGATCGAGAACCACGGGCTCACCCTGTGGGACCTCGACCGAGAGGTGCCGACCGGTGGCTTCGGCGGCAAGGCGCGACTCAGCCTGCGGCGCATCCTCGGCATCCTGCGGGACACCTACTGCCGCACGGTCGGCATCGAGTACATGCACATCCAGGACCCCGAGCAGCGGCAGTGGTTCCAGAAGAAGTTGGAGGTGCCCTTCGAGAAGCCGGCACCGGCCGAGCAGCTGCGGATCCTGCGCCGGCTCAACGCGGCGGAGGCCTTCGAGACCTTCCTGCAGACCAAGTTCGTCGGGCAGAAGCGCTTCAGCCTCGAGGGCGGCGAGTCGGTCATCGCGCTGCTGGACAAGGTCCTCAACCGCGCCGCCGACGACGGGATGACCGAGGTCACGATCGGTATGCCGCACCGCGGCCGACTCAACGTCCTCGCCAACCTCGCGGGCAAGTCCTACGGTCAGATCTTCCGCGAGTTCGAGGGCAAGCACGCCCCCGGCTCGGTGCAGGGGTCCGGTGACGTGAAGTACCACCTCGGGACCGAGGGCGAGTTCACCACCGAGGACGGCAAGACCACCCGGGTCTACCTCGCGGCCAACCCCTCCCACCTGGAGGCGGTCAACCCGGTGCTCGAGGGCATCACCCGCGCCAAGCAGGACCGCATCTCGCGGGAGACCGACGGGGATCCGAACGGTGTGCTGCCCGTCCTCGTGCACGGCGACGCGGCCTTCGCCGGGCAGGGCGTCGTCCTGGAGACGATGCAGATGTCCCAGCTCCCGGCATACCGGACCGGTGGCACCCTGCACGTGGTCATCAACAACCAGGTCGGCTTCACGACGGCGCCGCAGCACTCCCGCTCGTCGGTCTACTGCACCGACCTCGCCCGCACCGTGCAGGCCCCGATCTTCCACGTCAACGGCGACGACCCCGAGGCCGTCGTCCGGGTGGCCGAGCTCGCCTACGAGTTCCGGCAGGAGTTCGGCAAGGACGTCGTCATCGACATGGTCTGCTACCGCCGGCGCGGCCACAACGAGGGCGACGACCCGTCGATGACGCAGCCGCTGATGTACGACCTCATCGAGGCCAAGCGCTCGGTCCGTAAGCTCTACACCGAGTCGCTCATCGGACGTGGTGACATCACGGTCGAGGAGGCCGAGGCGGCGCTGCGCGACTACCAGAAGCAGCTCGAGAACGTCTTCACCGAGACCAAGAAGGCGCTCAAGGAGGGCGATGGCAGCCCGGGGCTGGAGCGGCCGCACGCGCAGGACGAGGGCGACCTCGCCACCAAGCCCCGACCGACCGCTATCAGCGACGACACGATGCGCACCATCGGCGAGGCCTTCGGGTCCCCGCCGGAGGGCTTCGTCGTCCACCCCAAGCTCGCCAAGCTGCTCGAGTCGCGGCAGGCGATGACGACCGACGGCGGCATCGACTGGGGCATGGCCGAGCTCATCGCCTTCGGCTCCCTCGTGATGGAGGGCACCCCGGTCCGGCTGAACGGACAAGACAGCCGCCGGGGCACCTTCGTGCAACGGCACGCGGTGCTCACCGACAAGAAGACGGCCCGCAGCTGGACGCCGCTGCACCACCTGTCCGACGATCAGGCCATCTTCGAGGTCTACGACTCGCTGCTCTCGGAGTTCGCCGCGATGGGGTTCGAGTACGGCTACTCGGTGGAGAAGACCGACGCGCTGGTCCTCTGGGAGGCGCAGTTCGGCGACTTCGCCAACGGCGCCCAGACCGTCGTCGACGAGTTCATCAGCTCCTCGGAGCAGAAGTGGGACCAGCACAGCTCGGTCGTGCTCCTGCTGCCGCACGGCTACGAGGGCCAGGGACCGGACCACTCCTCCGCGCGCATCGAGCGCTACCTGCAGCTGTGCGCCGAGGACAACATGGTGGTCGCCTACCCCTCGACGCCGGCGTCCTACTTCCACCTGCTGCGCCAGCACGCGACGGCGCGGCCGCGTCGTCCGCTCGTCGTCTTCACCCCGAAGGCGATGCTCCGGCTCAAGGCCGCGGCCAGCGCGGTGTCCGACTTCACCGAGGGCACCTTCGAGCCGGTGCTGCCCGACCGGGCCGACCTGGACCGCGAGCAGGTGGACCGGGTGCTGCTGGCCTCCAGCAAGCTGGTCTACGACCTCGAGGACGAGCGCACCAAGCGCGAGGACGACCGCACCGCGATCGTGCGGCTGGAGCAGCTCTACCCCGTCCCCGGCAAGCAGCTGGCCGCCATCACGGCGAGCTATCCGCATGCCGAGCTGGTCTGGGTCCAGAACGAGCCACGCAACCAGGGCGCCTGGCCGTTCATGGCGCTCAACCTGCCGGACGCGCTGCGCGAGCAGGGTGAGGACCGCCCGCTCCGCGTCGTCAGTCGCCCCGCCTCGGCCTCCCCGGCGACGGGGTCGGCGAAGGTGCACGCCGTCGAGCAGGACGCTCTGCACGACGAGGCCTTCGACCGGCGCGCATGAGCGGCACCACGACGCCCGCCTCCCCGCCGGCGCTGCCCGAGGGCTGGGTGGCCTCCCGCCCGGGCACCGACGACATCGACGACCTCGTGCGGCTGCTGCGCCGCCACGAGCACGAGGCGCGGGGATGGCCGGGAGCCCAGAGCGACTCCGTCGCCGCGGAGGTGAGTGGCCGCGGGGCGAGCACGCACCTGCACGAGATGGTGCGTGACCCCGAGGGTCAGGCGCGGGCCTGGGTGAGCCTCCACGACCGTGCCGCCGGCCGGATCCTCGTCGGCGTCACCGTGGACCCCGAGCTGCCCGACGAGGCTGCCGACCCGCTCGCGGCCTGGGCCTTCGCCCGGGTGGACCAGTTGGGTCAGCAGGTGCTCATCGACCGCGGAATGAGCTCGACGCAGCTGGACTCCGGGGCGTTCGCCGACGACCCGCGGCAGCAGCGCTGGCTGCGCGAGGCCGGCTACGACCACGTGCGTGACTGGTGGCAGATGAGTCGGCCGGTCGACGCCGACGCGGATGCGGCACCACCCGAGCTGCGCGCGGGCGTGAGCATCGAGCGGGTGCGTCGCGACGAAGGCGTCGGTATGCCGCTCGAGGAGGACCTGCGTGCCGTCCACCTCGTCCTGGAGGAGTCCTTCGCCGACCACTTCAACTCCTACCGGGAGACCTTCGAGGAGTTCGTCGAGCGCCTGCGGGAAGACCCCGGCCACCGCTGGGACCACTGGTGGCTGGCGACCGTGGACGGCGAGCCGGCGGGGGCGGTCGTGGCCTCCATCAGCCACGGGAGCGTCGGAGACGACGGTCGTGCCACCCCCGACAGCTCCTACATCGACTACATCGGCGTGCACCGGCGGGCCCGTGGCCGTGGGGTGGCCAAGGGCCTGCTGCGCACCGTCATCGCGGACGCGGCCCTCCGCGGGCGCGCCTCCGTGGGGCTGGAGGTGGACGCCGACAGCCCCACGGGTGCCGACGGCCTCTACCGCTCGTTGGGGTGGGAGACGCGCTACGTGACACAGTCGTGGCACCACGCCCTGACGACGGAGGGAGACGCGTGAGCAGCGAGCAGCAGCTGGACGGCCGGGAGCCGGCCCACATCGAATACACCCCGAGCGCCGACTTCCAGGTGACCGACGGTCCCCGTGACCTGGGGCTCTGCTTCATCGGTGACGGCTTCGTCGCGGGATACGGCGATCCCAAGGCCCTGGGCTGGGTCAACCGCGTCGTCGGGCGGACCGACACCTCGACCATGGGCGGGGCCGCCGGAGGGTCCCTGACCAGCTACAACCTGGGCGTCCGAGGCGCGAGCTCGGCGGACGTCATGCACCGGTGGCGCGCCGAGTGCCCCGCCCGCTGGGAGGGCCGCTCCGAGCGACGCCTCGTCGTCGGGGTGGGGGCCGAGGACGTCGCCGAGGGCATCACCACCGCCCGGTCCCGGCTCAACCTCGCCAACATCCTCGACGAGTCCAGCTCCACGGGGATCGCCACCTTCGTCGTGGGCCCGACCCCGACACTGGACGCCGAGGTCAACGCCACGCTGCAGGTCCTCGCCGAGGCGCAGGCCGACGTGTGCGCACGGCGCGGCGTGCCCTTCGTCGACTGCTTCGCCCCGCTGCTGCGCCACGACCAGTGGCAGTCGGACCTCGCGGCCGGCGACACGGTCCACCCGGGACAGGCCGGTTACGGGCTCATCGCCTGGCTGGTCCTCAACGGCGGCTGGGCGCACTGGCTGCAGCTCGACACCTGACCGGCCGGCGCCAGCTCTAGCGCAGCGCGTCCAGCCAGGAGCGGGCCTGGGCGTAGGCCTCGTCGTCCGCGTGGACCGGCACCGCCGACACGTGTCCGTCGGCCCGGGGGTAGGACCCCAGGAAGCGCACGTCCCGGCACGTGCGCCGCAGCCCCAGCAGGGCCTCACTCATCCGCGGTTCCTGCAGGTGCGCGTCGGCGTCGATCCAGAAGCAGTACTCGCCCAGGCCCTCCCCCGTCGGACGGGACTCCAGCCGCACCAGATCGATGCCGCGCACCGCGAACTGCTCGAGCAGCTCCAGGAGCGCACCGGGCCGGTTCTGCCAGATGAGGGCGACCAAGGTGGTCCGGTCCGCGCCGGTCGGCTCCGGGACCGGGGCGCCGTCCTGCAGCACGACGAAGCGCGTGACCGCGCCGTCGCGGTCGGCGATCCGGTCCGCCACCTGCTCCAGCCCGTAGGCCGCCCCGGCGCGGGGTGCGGCGATCGCCGCGTCGTAGGACCCCTCGGCCACGGCCTGCGCGGCCCGCGCCGTGGAGGACTCGGGGACGATCTGCGCGTCGGGCAGCCGCTCGGCCAGCCAGTCACGGGTCTGGGCGGCCGCGTGCGGGTGGGTGGCGACGACGCGGACGTCCTCCAGCCGGGCGCCCGGGCGCACGAGCAGGCTGAACTGCACCTCCACGAGGACCTCTTCGACGATCCGCACCGAGCTCGCCTCCGCGAGTGCTTGCAGCGTCGCCGGCACGGACCCTTCGACGGAGTTCTCGAAGGGCACGACTGCGGTGGCCGCCGAGCCGTCGCGCAGCGCCGCGATGGCCGAGGGCACCGTCGGGACGGGCCACGCGGTATACCTCTGGTCGCGGTCCCACTGGCGGACCGCCTGCTCGGTGAAGGTCCCCTCCGGCCCGAGATAGGCGATGCGGCTGCTCACCCCCGCAGCCTAGCGGCGGGGCACGGGTCGGCGATCAGTACGCCCCGCCGGTGCTCTCCGGCTGGGTCACCACGAGCACGGTCCGCCACATGATCATGAGGTCGAGCACGGGCGTCCAGTTCTCGACGTAGTAGAGGTCGAGCCGGACCGACTCCTCCCACGACAGATCGCTGCGCCCGCTGATCTGCCACAGCCCCGTCATACCGGGCTTGACCAGCAGACGGCGCTGGGCGGCCTGCTCGTAGACCGCCACCTCGCGCGGCAGTGGTGGCCGCGGACCGACCAGGCTCATCTCGCCACGCAGCACGTTGAACAGCTGCGGCAGCTCGTCGAGAGAGTAGCGGCGGATGAACGCGCCGACCCGGGTGACCCTCGGGTCCGCCCGCAGCTTGAACAGCGGCCCAGCCCCTTCGTTGGCGTCCATCAACCGAGCGAGTTGCCCCTCGGCGTCGGTCACCATGCTGCGGAACTTGAACATCCCGAAGCTGCGGCCATCACGGCCCACCCGCTCCTGGCGGAAGATCACCGGCCCGGAGTCCTCGCGCTTGACGGCGATGGCGACGGCGAGCAGGACAGGCGCGAAGAGGAGGACGGCGACGGCGGCCCCGACCCGGTCCAACGCGTTCTTGAGCACGCGCGTCGGCCCGGAGAAGGACGGCGCCTCGACGTGGATGAGCGGGAGTCCTTGGACGGGGCGGGTCAGCACGCGCGGGCCGGCGACGTCCATGATGCCCGGCGCCACGACGAGGTCGATGTCCGTCCCCTCCAGCGCCCACCCCAGCTGGCGCAGCCCGGTCTGGCCCAACCCGGCGGAGGAGGAGACCGCCACGACGTCGACGTCGAGCTCGAGGGCGCGGATGAGGACGTCGGACTCAGGACCGACGATCGGCACCCCCTCGACCCGGCCAGAGCTGGCGCGGTCGACGCACGCACCGAGGACGTTGTAGCCGGCATCAGGTGCCCGGCCCAGCGCGACGACGAGGCTCGCGACGTGTTCCCGATCACCGACGAGGAGGACCCGGTCGGACATCCGCCCGGCGCGGCGCTGCTGGACCAGCCAGCGGCGGGCGGCCCAGCGTCCGCCCAGGAGCAGGACCGTCCCGAGAGGGAAGGCCAGGAGCACGAAGCCGCGGGCGAAGTCCAGCTTCAGGGCGTAGGCGACGATGGCCAGGCCGGCGAACAGCCACGTCGAGGCCTGGAGCACATGGCGATACTCCTGCACCCCGTGGCCGACGACCCGTCCGTCGTAGGCATTCTGCACGTGCAGGGCGACCAGCCAGCCGAGCGCCAGACCGATCGACACCGAGACGTAGGTGACTTCGGGTAGATACTGCGCGCTGAGCGTGGCGCTGTCGGTGCCGAAGCGTGTGATGTGGGCGGCCGCGACCGCGAGGGCGACCAGCAGGACGTCGAGGAGGCGGACGCTGCGTAGGTAGCCGCTGAGATAGCCACGGGCTCGCTGCTGCGGGAGGTAGCGACGCGACAGCCCTCGGCCCTTGCGGTCGGCCAGCCCACCAGGCAGCGCGAACAGGGGTGCCTGCTGTCGCGCTGCCGCGTCTGCCACCCTGTGGTGCTGCAGCGACTGGACGGTCGTGGTCACGGGAATGCCGCCTGACGTGCTGGGATCTGAGTCAACCCGCTCGGGTCCGGGTACTGAGGGGTAACTTTATCAAATCTTTAAACTTCACGTAGTTTGCCAGGCTTGTCCTCGGGCGTCCACCTTCCTTCGGCTAGAGTGATTCGGCGTGCCCCGATCCCGCTCCGTCCGGCTGGGCCTGGCGCGCGTGGTGGGGACGTCGATGGAGCCGACTCTCGTCGAGGCCGACCGCGTGCTGCTCGTGTATGGCGTGCGCGCCCGGCTCGGAGACGTCGTGGCGGTCAGGCTCCCGGACAGCCCTGACGGTCCACGGCCGGTCGCGATCAAACGCCTCACCCGGCGCGAGCCCGACGGCCGCCTGTGGGTGGAGTCCGACGCGACAGGGGTCGGGACCGATTCGTGGCGGGTCGGCGCCCTGCCCCCCGAGGCTCTGCTCGCCGTCGCGCCGCTGCGCCTGCCCCGTCACGGCCGGGGGCTCACGTGGCTGCACCGGCGCCGCTGAGCCCCCGGCGCAGCTGCGGCAGCGCCTGCTCGACCTGGGTCCGCAGCCGCACGTAGACCCCGTCGTCGCGACGATAGGGGTCGACCACGTCGAGCTCGTCGGCATCGAGCCCGACCAGAGCCGCGCGCTCCCGCCGCGCGCGCTCAGCCAGCGCGGCGAGCGCCTGGCGTGGGTCGTCCCACCCCGGCAGGTCGGTGTCCGGGATCTGGGCGACGAGGACGGCCAGCTCACGGACGGTGAAGGTCCGGCGCGTCGCGCTCGGGACCATCCGGACCACGGCGGCCCGGTGCTCGCGCGTCGCGGTCAGCACCAGGTCGGCCTCGGTCACCATGGAGGCGGTGAGTCGGCGCGCCACGAACCCGTCCGGATCACCGCCGAGCTCGTGCAGGAGCGCGGCAGAGCGCTCGTCCATCTCCGCATCGACCAGCGCGGCCGTCCCGGCCGAGCGCACCTGCACCGCACCGAGCCCGTGGGCGTCGTCGAGGGTGCGCTGCAGCAGGCGCTCCAGCAGCGGTGAGCGGCAGATGTTGCCGGTGCACACGGTCAGCACGACGGGGGCGCTCATGGCTCACCAGCCTAGGGACGACAGGCGCTCCTGCCATCCGGGACCGACTGCCGTCAGCTGCGCCCGACGCGTCTGGTCCTCCTCGGCCCCGCCATCCTGGCCGGCACCGCCCGGCCGCACCAGCACGATCTCCAGGCGGTCGCTCGCCAACGCCTCGGCCAACCCCTCCCCCCACTCCACGATGGTGACCGACTCCTCGACGTCGGCGTCGAGGTCGAGGTCGTCCAGCTCGGCCCCACCGCCGAGGCGGTAGGCGTCGACGTGCACGAGGGGCGGCCCGCCGACCAGGGTGGGGTGCACCCTGGCGATGACGAAGGTGGGTGAGGTGATCGGGCCCCGCACCCCCAGGCCCTCCCCGAGGCCCTGCGTGAGGGTCGTCTTGCCGGCGCCCAGGTCACCGGTGAGGACGACGAGGTCGCCGGCGCGCAGGATCCGCCCCAGGGATCGCCCGAACTCCTGGGTGTCCTGGGCCGTCGGGAGGGTCCGCCGGACGGTGCCGTCGCCGCTCACGCTGTCGTCCCGGCGCTGCCCGTGTGCACCCTGGGCACCCGCGGCCCGAAGCGGGTGACGATCTCGTAGCTGATCGTCCCGACGGCCTCGGCCCAGTCCTGTGCCGTCGGCTCGCCGTCGTCGCCGGCGCCGAAGAGCACCACCTCCTCGCCCGCGGCGACGTCGAGGTCGCCGACGTCGACGACGACCTGGTCCATGCAGACCCGGCCGGCCAGGGTGAACCGGTGCCCCCGCACCTGCACCGGGCCGACTCCGGACGCGTGCCGGGGTATGCCGTCGGCATACCCGAGGGGGACATCGATCACCGTGGTCTCGCGCCGGGGCGCGTAGGTGTGGCCGTAGGACACGCCCTGACCGGCCCGGATGCGCTTGGCGACCACCGCCGACGCGGTGACCCGCATGGCTGGGCGGAGGCCGAAGTCGGCGGCCGAGCCGAGGTCGGGCGCCGGTGAGAGTCCGTAGACGGCCAGCCCGGGACGGACCATGTCCCAGGCCGCCTCCGGGGTGGTGAGGGTGGCGGCGGAGTTGCTGAGGTGGCGCACCTCGGGCCGGAGCCCGGCGCGCTCGGCGACCGAGACCGCCGCGGCGAAGGTCTCCTGCTGGGCGCGTACCGTCGGGTGCGACGGCGCGTCGGCGTAGGCGAAGTGGCTGAAGAGGCCCCGGACCTGCAGCAGCCCCTCGGACTCGAGCGCAGCCGCCCGCCGCACGAGCTCCTCCCACCCGGTGCGCCCGCCGTCCTCGAGGGGCAGCGCGTAGGCGCCGTTGCGCGCCAGGCCGGTGTCCGCCTTGAGCTGGACCGTCGCCGGACGCCCGAGTCCACGGGCCGCCTGCGCGACGGCCTCCAGCGCCCAGGGCGCGGACGCCGCGATCTCGACGTCGGCCTCGACCACGGGACGCAGGTCGAGACCGGGCGCCGCGAGCCAGCACAGGACCGGCGCCGTGATCCCCGCCGCGCGCAACGCCAGCGCCTCGGTCGGCTGGGCGACTCCCAGCTCCGCCGCGCCTCCCGCGAGCGCGGCCCGGGCGGACGGGACCAGACCGTGGCCGTAGGCATCGGCCTTGACCACGGCCATGAGCGCGGCCCCGCCGGAGCGCGCGCGGAGCACGTCGACGTTGTGCGCGATCGCGTCCAGGTCGACGGTGGCGCGGGCGGGCCAGAGGTCGCTCACGCGGCCCTCGGGACGCGTCACGGCCTCAGCACCGGTCATCACCGCGCCATCACGGTGGCGAGCTGGCTCATGAGGCTGCCCCCCACCGGCTCGGAGGTGCCGTCCGCGACCGCAGTCGCGATCTGCTCGCCGAGCTCGGCGGTGCTGGCGCCCATCGCCTCCCCCGCGAGTGCCGGCAACCCCGAGAGGACGGCGGCCGTCGCGCCCTCGACCGCCGCCGCGGCCTCGCCCTCGCCGACGTGACCGAGCAGCAGGGCCAGGGACAGGCAGGCGCCGGCCGGGTTGGCCCAGCCGCGCCCGGCGATGTCGGGTGCCGAGCCGTGGATCGGCTCGAACATGGACGTCCCGGTGCCTTCGATGTTGAGGTTGCCGCTGGCGGCGACGCCCAGCCCACCCTGTACGACGGCTCCGAGGTCGGTGACGATGTCGCCGAAGAGGTTGTCGGTGACCACGACGTCGAAGCGCTCCGGGCTGACCGGCAGGTGCATGCACATGGCGTCGACATGGACGTAGTCGGTCTCGACGTCCGGGTAGCGCGCACCCACCTCCTCCATCACCTGCAGCCACAGCGCGCCCGCCTCCACCAGGACGTTCGTCTTGTGGCAGAGGGTGAGCCTCCCGCGGCGGACCTGCGCGAGCCGGTAGGCGAAGTCCACGGCGCGCTCCACGGCATACCAGGTGTTGACCGACTCCTGGACGGCGGTCCAGGCGGGCGTGCCCCGGTGCACCGCGCTGCCCTGGGCGACGTAGGCGCCCTCGGTGTTCTCGCGGACGATGACCATGTCGCACCGCTGCGGCGTCAGCCCGGAGATGGGGGTGGGGACGCCGGGGTAGAGCCGGACCGGACGGAGGTTGACCGCCTGCCGCATCGCCCCGCGGAGCGCGAGGATGATGCCGCGCTCCAGGATCCCGGGACGGACCGTCGGGGAGCCGATGGCACCGAAGAGGATCGCGTCGTGACGCCGCAGCTCGGCGACGGTCTCCTCGGGGAGCAGCTCGCCGGTCGCGAGGTAGTGGTCGGCGCCGAGCGGCACCTCCGCGCGCTCGGTGGTGAAGCCGAAGCGCTGCTGCGCGGCGTCGAGGACCTGCAGCGCCGCGGTGGTCACCTCGGGGCCGACGCCGTCACCCGGGAGGACGGCGAGGGAGTGAGTTCGGGTGGGCACAGGCAGGACCTCCGTGACGTAACGTCAACGTGCGGGCATTACAGTTGAGCGCATTCTCTCCCAACCCGCCGTCACCGAAAGGATGGGGTCGACTCGTGTCCGGATCAGCACCGCGCACCCTGGCCGAGAAGCTCTGGGCGCAGCACGTCGTGCGCTCGGTCGAGGGTGAGCCAGACCTCCTCTACATCGACCTGCACCTCATCCACGAGGTGACCAGCCCCCAGGCCTTCGACGGACTGCGGGAGCAGGGGCGCCCGGTCCGTCGGCCGGACCTCACGCTCGCGACCGAGGACCACAACGTCCCCACGACGCTCGGGCCGGTGACCGATCTCACCTCCCGGACCCAGTTGGAGGCGCTGAAGACGAACTGCGAGGAGTTCGGGATCGTCCACCATGAGCGCGGGCGACGGGGGCAGGGCATCGTGCACGTCATCGGCCCGGAGCTGGGCCTGACCCAGCCCGGCATGACGATCGTCTGCGGCGACAGCCACACGAGCACGCACGGCGCCTTCGGCGCGCTGGCCTTCGGGATCGGGACGAGCGAGGTCGAGCACGTGCTGGCGACGCAGACGTTGCCGCTGCGCCCGTTCAAGACCATGGCGATCACGGTCGAGGGCAGGCTGCCCGACGGCGTCGCGGCCAAGGACATCATCCTGGCGGTCATCAACCGGATCGGCACGGGCGGTGGGCAGGGCTACGTGCTGGAGTACCGCGGGTCGGCGATCGAGGCGCTCTCGATGGAGGGCCGGATGACGATCTGCAACATGTCGATCGAGGCCGGGGCCCGCGCTGGCATGGTCGCGCCCGACGAGACGACCTTCGCCTACGTCCAGGGCCGACCGCACGCGCCGACCGGCGCCGACTGGGACGCCGCCGTGGCGGCCTGGCGCGAGCTGCGCACCGACGATGACGCCGTCTTCGACGCCGAGATCGTCATCGACGCCGACCAGCTCACGCCGTACGTCACCTGGGGCACCAACCCGGGTCAGTCGGTGCAGCTCGGTCAGGAGGTCCCCGACCCGGAGGCGGCGGGCGACGACGACGCCCAGGACGCCGCCCGCCGGGCGCTGGACTACATGGGCCTCGCCGCGGGGACGCCGATGCGGGAGGTCTCCGTCGACGCCGTCTTCCTCGGCTCCTGCACCAACGGCCGGATGGACGACCTGCGGGTCGCGGCGGAGATCCTGCGCGGCCGGACGGTGGCCGACGGGGTGCGGATGCTCGTCGTGCCCGGCTCCCACCTGGTGCGGCTCCAGGCCGAGGAAGAGGGGCTGGACCAGGTCTTCCTCGACGCCGGGGCCGAGTGGCGGCTGGCCGGCTGCTCGATGTGCCTGGGGATGAACCCTGACCAGCTCGCGCCGGAGGAGCGCTGCGCCTCCACGTCCAACCGCAACTTCGAGGGACGGCAAGGGGCCCGCGGGCGCACCCACCTCGTGTCCCCGGCGGTGGCGGCGGCCACCGCGGTCCGGGGCACCCTCTCCAGCCCGGCCGACCTGGAGCCGGCGACCGCGACGCAGGAGGTGCTGGTCTGATGCAACCCTTCACCACGCATACCGGGATCGGCGTGCCGCTGCGCCGCTCCAACGTCGACACCGACCAGATCATCCCGGCCCACTGGCTCAAGCAGGTCTCGCGCACCGGCTTCGAGAAGGGGCTCTTCTCGCGCTGGCGAGAGGACCCGTCCTTCGTGCTCAACACGGAGCCGTATGCCCAGGGCTCGGTGCTCGTCGCCGGACCCGACTACGGCACCGGGTCCAGCCGGGAACATGCCGTGTGGGCGCTGCAGCAGTATGGCTTCCGCGCGGTGCTGTCGAGCAAGTTCGCCGACATCTTCCGCGGCAACTCCGGCAAGCAGGGGCTGCTCACGGCGCAGCTGGACCAGGGCGACATCGAGCTCATCTGGAAGCAGCTGGAGGCCGAGCCCGGCACCGAGATCACCGTCGACCTCCCCGGGCGCAGCGTGGTCTGCGGGGACGTGGTGGCCACCTTCGAGATCGACGACTACGTCGCGTGGCGGCTGGAGAACGGCCTCGACGACATCTCGCTCACCCTCCAGCACGACGGGGACATCGACGCCTTCGAGGCCGGGCGCCCCTCGTGGAAGCCCACCGTCACCGCCGCCACGCCCTGACCGAGAGGTTGACGGGGCGTCAGGATGATCGGCTAGAGTCGAGCACCATGACACGCCTGCTCCTCCTCGGCTGCCGCAGCGAGACCTCCTAGGTCCGGCCCTCGCTGCGGAGTCGCTGCTGCCCCGGACACCAGCCCAGCACCCCAGCCCAGCGAGGAAGACCGCCCCATGAGCATCACCATCCCCCAGCCGACCAGCGCGGCGCGCTACGCCAACCCCCAGCAGCCGAGCGGTATGCCGATCAGCCGCTACCCCGCATACCCTGCGGTCGACCTCCCCGACCGTACCTGGCCGGGCCGCACCATCACCGAGGCGCCGCGCTGGTGCGCGGTCGACCTGCGTGACGGCAACCAGGCGCTCATCGACCCCATGACGCCCGACCGCAAGCGGCGGATGTTCGAGCTGCTGGTGCGGATGGGCTACAAGGAGATCGAGGTCGGCTTCCCCGCCGCGAGCCAGACCGACTTCGACTTCGTGCGGATGCTCATCGAGGACGACCTCATCCCGGACGACGTCGTCATCCAGGTGCTCACCCAGGCCCGCGAGCACCTCATCGAGCGGACCTACGAGGCCATCGCCGGCGCGAAGCAGGCGATCGTGCACCTCTACAACTCGACCTCGACGCTGCAGCGGCGCGTGGTCTTCGACGCCACCGAGGACGAGATCGTCGACATCGCGGTCCGCGGCGCGCTCGCGTGCAAGAAGTACGAGGAGCAGCTGCCTCCCGGGACGTCTGTGAGCTACGAGTACTCCCCCGAGTCCTACACCGGCACCGAGCTGGAGTTCGCCGCCCGCGTCTGCAACGCGGTCATGGAGGTCTTCGTCCCCACTGCCGACTCGCCGGTCATCATCAACCTCCCGGCGACCGTGGAGATGGCGACCCCCAACGTGTATGCCGACTCCATCGAGTGGATGAGCCGGAACCTGCACCACCGCGAGCACGTCATCCTGTCGCTGCACCCGCACAACGACCGGGGCACGGGGGTCGCCGCGGCCGAGCTGGGTTATCTCGCCGGAGCGGACCGGATCGAGGGGTGCCTCTTCGGCAACGGCGAGCGCACCGGCAACGTCTGCCTGGTGACCCTGGGGATGAACCTCTTCAGCCAGGGCGTCGACCCGATGATCGACTTCTCCGACATCGACGAGATCCGGCGCACCGTGGAGCACTGCAACCAGCTCAAGGTGCCCGAGCGCCACCCGTACGGCGGCGACCTCGTCTTCACCGCCTTCTCCGGCAGCCACCAGGACGCCATCAAGAAGGGCCTGGAGGCGATGGAGCGCGACGCTTCCGCAGCGGAGACGACTGTCGACGACTTCAGGTGGGAGGTGCCCTACCTGCCGGTCGACCCCAAGGACATCGGCCGCACCTACGAGGCGGTCATCCGGGTCAACAGCCAGTCCGGCAAGGGCGGCGTCGCCTACGTCATGAAGACCGAGCACAAGCTGGACCTGCCGCGGCGGCTGCAGATCGAGTTCAGCGGCGCGGTGCAGAAGCACACCGACACCGAGGGTGGCGAGATGACGCCGACGCAGATCTGGGACGCCTTCCAGCACGAGTACCTCGAGCAGCAGGGCCCCGTCGTCCTGCACGACTTCACCAGCAGCCACGTGGAGGGCGACGCCGCCGACGTGCGGCTCGAGGCGACCGTCACCGTGGCCGGGCAGGACCACACCATCACCGGGAGCGGCAACGGCCCCATCTCGGCCTTCTGCGACGCCCTGACCCAGATCGGGATCGACGTGCGCGTGCTCGACTACGCCGAGCACGCGCTGTCGGCCGGCGAGGACGCGCTCGCGGCGGCATACCTCGAGTGCGCCGTCGAGGGCGAGGTGCGCTGGGGTGTCGGCATCGACGCCTCCACGGTGCGCGCCTCGCTGCACGCCGTGTGCAGCGCGCTCAACCGGCCCCAGCACTAGGGACACCCGCCCCGACCGTCGAATTCGACCACGGGTTGTCCCGCCATGGCACGACACCCCATGGTCGAATGTGGCTCCGGTGACGGATGCGTGACCTCAGGCGGTCCGCCCCGTTGGCCGCGTCGATGCCGTGGTCGCGGCGGATGAGGTGCAGGCACAGGTCGACGCCTGCCCCCAGTCCAGCGGAGGTGAGCACGTCCCCCTCGTCGACGAAGAGCACCCCCGGATCGAGATCGACCTGGGGGAAGAGCTCGGCGAAGACGTCGGCATGCTCCCAGTGCGTCGTGGCCCGGAGCCCGTCCAGGATGCCGAGCGAGGCCAGCACGAAGGCACCGGTGCAGATCGAGACGATCCGCGTGCCCGGACGCACCCGATCCCAGGCGGAGCGCAACGCGGCGTCGACCCGCCCCGCCCTGGCCTCGGCATCCTCGTCCCCGGCACCACGACGGTCTCGGCCCAGGCCAGCGTCTGCGGACCGTGCGGCAGCACCACGGCATACCCCTTGGGCGTGTCGACCTGGCCGGGCTCGAGGCCGCAGAGCCGGACGTCGTAGAGCGGGGCGCCCGAGGCGTCGCGGGCGGCGCCGAGCACCTGCGGCACGATCGCCATGTCATAGCCGATGAGGGGTGGGAGGCACAGCACCGCCACCTGGTGGGCGCGCGGCGAGGCGCCAGGCTTCCTCATGGCCGAGAGTTCACACATATCGGCATACCAGCCACTCGCGTGGGAACCCCGTCGTGCCGCACCATGCTGGTATGACGCATCCCGCCTCCCCCGTGACCCGGACCCCGGGCCCCCTCGCACCGCGGGTGCACCGCGCCTGGTGGGTCGCGCTCGCCGGCTTCGTCGCGATCGTCGGTGCTGCCGGCTTCCGCTCCGTCCCGGGCGTGCTCATCGACCCGCTGCACACGGAGTTCGGCTGGTCGCACGGCACGATCGGGATGGCGGTCTCGATCAACCTCGTGCTCTTCGGGCTCTTCTCCCCCTTCGCCGCGGCGCTCATGGACCGCTTCGGGATCCGGCCGGTGCTGACCGTGGCGCTGCTGCTGCTCGCGACCGGCAGCGGGCTCACCGTCTTCATGACCGAGCCGTGGCAGCTCTGGCTGCTCTGGGGCGTGGTCGTCGGCCTGGGTGCGGGCTCGATCTCGATGGCCTTCGTCGCGACCCTGGTGTCCCGCTGGTTCGTCGCCCGCCGCGGCCTCGTGAGCGGCATCCTCACCGCCGCCGGCGCCACCGGGCAGCTGGTCTTCCTGCCGGCCGTGGCCTGGCTGGCGACCAGCTACGGATGGCGCGTGCCCGCGCTGGTCGTCGCCGGCGCGGCCCTGCTGGTGCTGCCGCTCGTCGCGCTCGTGGTCCGTGACCATCCGCACGCCGTCGGGCTGGAGGCCTACGGCGCGACCGCCGAGCACCCGACCCCCGCCCCGCCAGCGCGACACGGCAACGCCGCCCTGGCCGCCGTCACCGCGCTGCGTGATGCCGCCAGGACCCGTACCTTCTGGCTCCTCGCGGGAGGCTTCGCGATCTGCGGCGCGTCCACCAACGGCCTCGTCGGCACCCACTTCGTGCCCGCTGCGCACGACCACGGCATGCCGCTGACCGCTGCCGCGAGCCTGCTGGCCGTCATCGGGCTGGTCGACATCGCCGGCACGGTGGCCAGCGGGTGGCTCACCGACCGGGTCGACCCCCGGCTGCTGCTCGGGGTCTACTACACCCTGCGGGGCATCTCGCTGATGTTCCTGCCCATGCTGCTCGGCCCGGACGTGCAGCCGAGCATGTGGGCCTTCATCATCTTCTACGGCCTGGACTGGGTCGCCACCGTGCCCCCGACGGTGACGCTGTGCCAGGAACACTTCGGCGACCGCGCTCCGATGGTCTTCGGCTGGGTCTTCGCGAGCCACCAGCTCGGGGCGGCCGTCGCGGCGACCGGCGCCGGGATGGTGCGCGACGCCCAGGGCACCTACACCCTGGCCTGGCTCTTCGCCGGAGGGCTCTGCCTCGGCGCGGCGGTCCTGTCGGTGATGATCCAGCGCACCCGGGTCGACCAGAGCTGACCGAGGAATTCGACCATGGGTTTTGGCGCCATGGCGCGACAACCCATGGTCGAATTCGTCGGAGGGGGGCGGGGTGAGCCGGGTGGACCTCAGCCGCGACCGTCGCCGAGCAGCGTCCGACCGTCGTCGGTGACCTCCCAGAAGGGGTTGTAGGCGATCTCCCAGACGTGCCCGTCGACGTCGGTGAACACGCCGGAGTAGCCGCCCCAGAAGCGCGTGCAGGCCGGCCGCAGGATGGTCGCGCCGGCCGCCTCGGCGTCCTTGATCTGCTCGTCGACCTCGGCGGCGCTGGCCACGTTGATCCCCACGACCTTGCCGCCCCAGGCGTCGCCACTGCCCGGGGTCTCGTCGGTGTCGCCGTCGATGTCGATGCCCGAGTCGACGGCGAGCGCCGCGCGGTCCCAGAGCGCGACGACCATGCCGCCGGTCTGGAAGAAGACGATGTGCTCGGGCGAGGGCCCGGGCGTCCAGCCGAGGGCCTGGTAGAACTCCCGCGCGCGGTCCAGATCGCTGACCCCCAGCGTGACCAGGGAAACTCGCTGCTCCATGCGGCCCAACCTACACACCGAGCAGGGCGGCCACGGTGGCCGGGAGGGCTTGCGCCACGGCGAGCGCCCGCACCGGGCCGCCCGGGTTCGCCCGGTGCGCGGCCAACCCGTGGACGAGGGCGCCGAGGGCCCCGGTGTCCCGCGGCGACACCCCCGAGGCGAGCAGCGCGCCGCACAGGCCCGCGAGCACGTCGCCGGACCCCGCCGTCGCCAGCCAGCACGGCGCGTCCGCCTGGGTCCGCACCGGCACCGCCGGATCCGGGTCGACGACCAGCGTCGTCGCCCCCTTGAGCAGCACGACGGCGCCAGTCGCCGCGGCGGCCCTCCGGGCATAGCCGACGCGGTCGGCCTCGACCTGCGCCCGGGTGACCTCGCCGCCCTCCAGCCCGTTCAGCAACCGCGCGAGCTCCCCGGCGTGCGGGGTGAGGAGCGTGGGCGACTCGCAGCGCCGGTGGCCGCTGCGCTGCCAGCTGGCGAGCAGCTCCAGCGCCCCCGCGTCCACCACCGACGGCAGGTCGCTGGCCAGCGCCTGCCGGAACCACTGCGCCTGCCTCCGGTCGGCCGTCTCGTGACCCTTCACCGGGACCCCCGGGCCGATGAGCATCGCCTGGATGCGGCCCTGGCCGATGACCACCTCCGGGCACGCCTGCAGCACGAGGTCCTGCGGCCGCTGCGGCCCGACGTAGCGGATCATCCCGACCCCCGCGCCCAGCGCCGCCGTGGCGCACAGCACCGCCGCACCGGGATACTCCTCGCTGCCGGCGCTCATCCCGAGCACACCGCGGCGGTACTTGTCGTCGGTCGGGCCCGGCACCGGCCACAGCCCCACCACGTCGGTGGGCTCCAGTCGCTCCACGACCGGGACGACCTCGCCCAGGTCGAGACCGATGTCGACGGTCGTGAGCCGCCCCACCGCGGGCTCGGTCTCCGGCAGCAGGTGCACCGGCTTGAGCACCCCGAAGGTCACCGTCTCGTCCGCGAAGACCGCGTGCTCCAGCGGGGCGAGACCGTCCGGGTCGGCGCCGCTGGGCAGGTCCACCGCGAGGAGGTATGCCGTGTCCGGCACCGCCTCGACCACGCCCCGCATCGCGCCCCGCAGGCCGGGCCGGCCACCGATCCCGAGCAGCCCGTCGACGACGAGCTCGGCCCCGGCGAGGACCGCACCGGCCTGATCGGGCAGGGGGTCGGCGTCAGGAGCGACGTCGTGGATCGTGATGCCGGCGGCCTCGGCGGCCGCGCGCCCCTTCGCATGCAGCTCCGGGGCCACCCCGACCACCTCGACCACGAGGTCGGCCTCGGCCCCGTCGCCGCCGAGCAGCGCCGCGGCGTGGAGGACGTCGCCCCCGTTGTGGCCGGGGCCGGCCAGCACGACCACCCGGCTGACGCCGAGCTCGGCCGCCCGCTCACCCACCACCTCGGCGAGCCCGCCGGCGGCTCGCTGCATGAGCTCACCGTCCGCCAGACCCGCGCGCTCGACCAGCCGGTCCTCGGCCGCGCGGACGTCCGCGACGGCATACCCCTGCAGCATGTCAGTCTCCTTCGATCGTGGACGGGACGGCGGGCTCACCCTCGGCGATCACGACCGCGGAGGCGACCCCGGCGTCGTGCGAGAGCGAGAGGTGGAAGCGGTCGACCCCGAGCGCCTCGGCGCGGGCGGCGACGGTGCCGGAGACGACCAGGTGCGGGCGACCGTCGGTCGCACGCACCACCGTGGCGTCGGTCCACCGCAGCCCGACCGGTGCGCCGAGCGCCTTGGCCAGAGCCTCCTTGGCGGCGAAGCGGGCCGCCATCGACTCCGGCCGCAGCCCCAGCTCGTCCTCGGTGAACAGGCGTCTCCCGAGACGTTCGTTGGCCTCCAGCCGCGCGGTGAAGCGCGCGATGTCGACCACGTCGATCCCGACCCCGACGATCATGCGGCTGTGCCCGTCACCGTGGTGCGTCCCGGCCTACTCGACGGTGACCGACTTGGCGAGGTTGCGCGGCTGGTCGACGTCCAGGCCCTTGGCGGTCGACAGGTGCAGCGCGAAGACCTGCAGCGGCACGACCGTGAGCAGCGGGGCGAGCAGCGGCGAGGTGCGGGGCACCCGGATCACCTCGTCGGCGAAGGGGGTGACGTCCTCGTCGCCCTCCTCCGCGATGACCAGGGTGCGGGCACCGCGCGCGCGGATCTCCTGGATGTTGGAGACCACCTTGCCGTGCAGCCCGTGCTCGCTGTCCGGTGAGGGCACCACGATGAAGACCGGCTGCCCCGGCTCGATGAGCGCGATCGGCCCGTGCTTGAGCTCACCGGCGGCGAAGCCCTCGGCGTGGATGTAGGCCAGCTCCTTGAGCTTGAGCGCGCCCTCCATCGCGACCGGGAAGCCGACGTGCCGCCCGAGGAAGAGCACCGAGCGGGAGTCGGCCATGAAGTAGGCGATCTCCTGCACCCGCCCCATGCCGTCGAGCACCTGCTGGATCTGGTCCGGTATGCCGTGCAGCTCGGCCATGATCTCGGCGGCGCTGCGGCCGTAGGACTCGCCGCGCAGCGAGGTGAGGTAGAGACCGAGGATGTAGGACGCGGTGATCTGGGCCAGGAAGGCCTTGGTCGAGGCGACGGCGATCTCGGGGCCGGCGTGGGTGTAGAGCACGGCGTCGGACTCCCGCGGGATGGTCGAGCCGTGGGTGTTGCAGATGGAGACCGTCTTGGCGCCCAACTCCGTGGCGTGGCGCACCGCCATGAGGGTGTCCATCGTCTCGCCGGACTGGGAGATCGACACCACGAGGGTGCGCTCGTCGATGACCGGGTCGCGGTAGCGGAACTCGTGGGCGAGCTCGACCTCGACGGGGATGCGGGTCCACCGCTCGATGGCGTACTTCGCGACCATTCCGGCGTAGGCGGCCGTGCCGCAGGCGACGATGACGATCTTGGTGACGGCCTTGAGCTCCTCGACCGGGATGTGCAGCTCGTCGAGCACAAGGTTGCCCTCGGCGTCGGTGCGGCCGAGGAGGGTGTCGGCGACGGCGTGCGGCTGCTCGTGGATCTCCTTCTCCATGAAGGTGTCGTAGCCGCTCTTCTCCGCGGCGGCGGCGTCCCAGGTCACCTCGTAGGCCTTGCCGTCGCTGGGCGAGCCGTCGAAGTTGATGACCGCATAGCTGTCGGGGGTGATCGTGACGATCTGGTCCTGCCCCAGCTCGAGGGCCTGTCGGGTGTGGCCGATGAAGGCCGCGACGTCGGAGCCGAGATAGTTCTCCCCCTCGCCCAGCCCGACGACCAACGGGCTGTTGCGGCGGGCCCCGACGACCACGTGCGGCTGGTCGGCGTGCACGGCCAGCAGGGTGAAGGCGCCGTGGAGGGTGCCGACGACCTCGCGCATGGCGTCGGTGAGGTCGCCGCTGTCGGCGAAGGCCTGCTCGACCAGGTGGGCCACGACCTCGGTGTCGGTCTCCGAGGTGAAGTCCACGCCCTGGTCCACCAGGCTGCTCTTCAGCGCGTGGAAGTTCTCGATGATCCCGTTGTGCACCAGGGCCAGCTTGCCGTCCCGCCCGCCGCGGTGCGGGTGCGCGTTGGCGTCGGTGGGACCGCCGTGGGTCGCCCATCGCGTGTGGCCGATGGCCGTCGTCGTCTCGGGGAGCGGCGCGTCGGTCAGCGCCTGCTCGAGGTTGGTCAGCTTGCCCGCGCGCTTGCGGGTTTCGACGCCGCCGTCCTCGACGACGGCGATGCCCGCCGAGTCGTAGCCGCGGTACTCCAACCGGCCCAGGCCCTCCATCACGACACCCAGGGCCTTGTCGCTGGTCACGGGGCCGACGTACCCGACGATTCCACACATGCGCCCCAGGGTACGGGGCGCGGCGCCCCCGGCCCGAACCCGCCGCACCGACGGTGTCGTGCCGGGTCTGGCCAGCAGTCTTGGCACAATGCCTGCATGGGATCCCACGGCAGCGCTGCCATCCCCTCGCCCTACGTGGAGCTGGATCGCGGCGACTGGGCGCGGTTGCGCGAGGAGCACCCGATGCGCCTGGACGCCGACGACGTCGAACGGCTGCGCGGTCTGGGTGAGCGCCTCGACCTCGCGGAGGTCGAGCAGGTCTATCTGCCGATCAGCCGGCTGCTGTCGTTCTACGAGCGGGCCATCGCGCGCCTGCACCACGTCACCAGCGACTTCCTCGACGAGGGCCACGAGCGCGCGCCCTTCATCATCGGGGTCGCCGGGTCGGTGGCCGTGGGCAAGTCGACGACGGCGCGCATCCTGCGCGAGCTCATCTCCCGGTGGGAGTCCGAGCCGCAGGTCGATCTCGTCACCACCGACGGCTTCCTCTTCCCCAACCATGTCCTCGACAAGCGCAACCTCATGGCGCGCAAGGGCTTCCCGGAGTCCTACGACCGGCGGGCGCTGCTGCGCTTCGTCAGCGAGGTCAAGGCGGGCAAGGCCGAGGTCACGGCGCCGGTCTACAGCCACCTGGTCTACGACATCGTCGAGGGCGAGAAGATCGTCGTGCGGCGCCCGGACGTGCTCATCGTCGAGGGGCTCAACGTGCTCCAGCCGCCACGCTCGCACGAGAACGGCGGCGCCGGGCTGGCGGTGAGCGACTTCTTCGACTTCTCCGTCTACGTCGACGCCCACGTCGGCGACATCAAGCGATGGTATGTCGATCGCTTCCTCGAGCTGCGCCGCACCGCCTTCGCCGACCCCGAGTCGCACTTCCACCGGTATGCCTCGCTCACCGACGACGCGGCGGTCGACATCGCGGGCAACATCTGGGACACGATCAACGCGCCCAATCTCGTGGACAACATCCTGCCCACCCGCAGCCGGGCCACCCTGGTGCTGCTCAAGGGGGCCGACCACAGCGTCGACCGGGTGCGACTGCGCCGCCTCTGAGCAGCCAAATGCCGCTCCCCCGGGCCTTCTGGCCCTACTGGACCGCCACGTCCCTCGCCTCCCTGGCGCTGGCGATGACCACGCTCGGCCTCGACGTCCTCGTCATCTCCTCGCTCGGGGCCAGCGAGGTGGAGGTCGGGGTCGTCCGGGCCGCCCAGTTCGTGCCGTACCTCGTCGTCGGGCTGCTCGTCGGCGCTCTCGTGGACCGGTGGCGCCGGCGCCCCCTGCTCGTGGTCACCCACCTCGGGCGCGGGATGGTGCTGCTGCTCCTGGCCGGGCTCTGGTGGCTGGACCTGCTGACGGTATGGCGTGTGGTCGCCCTCGTCCTCGTCGCCGGGACGTTCGCGGTCTTCGCGGCGGCGGCCGAGCAGTCGATCCTCCCCGACTTGGTCCCCCGGTCCTCCTTGGTGGACGCCAACGCCCGGCTGGGTCAGTCGACGACCGTGGCGCAGACGGGTGGCCCGCCGCTGGCGGGAGCTCTCGTCGCCGCCGCCGGAGTCTCCTCGGCCTTCGTGCTGGGCGGGGTCGCGCGCATCGTCGCGGCGGTGCTCGTGAGCCGGCTGCCGGTGGAGGAGACCGCTCCCGAGCCGCAGCCGCGGCGCGCGATCGGCGGAGAGATCGTCACGGGCCTGCGCTTCATCTACGGGCACCGGACCCTGGCGCCACTCGCGGTCTCCACCCACGTCTGGTTCCTCGCCAACAGCCTCGCCCTGACCGTCCTCGGACTCTTCGTGCTGCGTGACCTCGAGGTCACCGCGACGGGCTATGGCCTGGTCCTCGCGGCGGCAGGTGTGGGTGGCCTCGCGGGCGCCTTCCTGGCTCCGGCTGCGGGCCGGCGCCGTGGCGAAGGGAACGTGATGATCGTGGCCCGAGGCCTGTGCGCCGTCGCCTGGGCCGCCGTGGCCCTCACCCCCGACCTGGGCCGTGTCGGTACGATCGCCTTTCTCTGCCTCACCCAGGTGTTGTACGGCTTCGCCGTCGGGGTCGAGGACCCCAACGAGATGGGCTACTGGCAGGCCTGCACCCCGCGCGCGCTGCTCGGCCGGGTCAATGCCTCCCGCCGCTCGGCCAACCGGTCCGTCGCGGTGGTCGGGGCGCTGCTGGGCGGGGTGCTCGCCTCGACGCTCGAGCTGCGGGTGGCCCTGCTCGTCGTCGCCCTCGTCTTCCTCGTCGCGACGCTCGTCGCAGCCTGCTCCCCCGTCAGGGGTGCCCGCGTGTCCGACGGCCCCGACCCCGCATGAGCAGCGGAAGGTGCCTCGCTCCAGGGCTGTGAACCCCGAGTCAGGCACCTTCGGCTGCTCATGTTGTCGACGAAGACTCGGACCGAGCCGGTCCCGACGGTGGGCACGTCGACGGAGAGCGGGTCAGTCCATCCGGGCGTAGCGGGCGCGAGCGAAGCTGTAGACGCCGTAGAGCGCCAGCCCGACCGCGACGACGAGCAGCAGCACCGTGCCGAAGGGCTGACTGGCGAGCGTCTTGAGCGCGCCGTCCAGGCCCTGGGCCTCGTCCGGGTCGGCCTGCCACGCGGCGAGACCGAAGAGCCCGCCGACGACGAGGAGCGCGACTCCCTTGGCGGCATACCCCACCATTCCGGAGACGACGACGCCGGTGCCGAGCGAGCCGCCGCCGGTGGCCTCGAGATCCTCGAGGAATTTCTTGGTCACGCCCTTGTAGACGTGGTAGCCACCGACACCGATGACGCCGAGGGCCACGAGGCCCACCAGGATGCGTCCACCCGGCATCTCCATCAGCCGGGCGGTGATGTCCTGGCTGGATTCCTGCCCGCCCGAACTGCCGCCGCCCATGGCGAAGCGGGTGGCGATGACCGCGAGCGCGGCATACAGCAGGCCCTTGCCGATCGCCTTGACGCGGTCCGAGGCCTCACCGCCCCCGACGATCCCCTCGAGCAGCTGGAAGAGTGCCAGCGCGGCGAAGCCGAGCACGCAGAACCACAGGAGGAAGGGGCCCCCAGGAGCCTCCCGCACCACCGCGATCGCCCCGCTGGTGTCGGCCTCACCGCCACCACCGAGCGCGATCCGCCCGGCGATCCAGCCGAGGACCAGGTGGATCAGTCCACTGGCGGCGAACCCGATGCGCGCGAGGGTCTCCAACCAGGGGTGGTCGGCGACCTGACGTGCTCGACGAGAGCTCTCGGCCTTGATGTCGTTGCGCACGAGAGGGAGCATGACAAACCCCCGGCTGCGGCGCGACCGGGGGCGATGCCAGGGACGTCAGGGACGCCTGCGGGTTCGGCTCAGTACCAGTTCACGGCCTGGGAGTGCGCCCAGGCGGCGCACGGCGAGCCGTAGCGGCCGGAGATGTAGCCCAGACCCCAGGAGATCTGAGTGGCCGGGTTGGTCTGCCAGTCGGCCCCCGCGCTGGCCATCTTGTTGCCGGGCAGGGACTGCGGGATGCCGTAGGCGCCGGAGCTGGGGTTCATCGCGGTGTGGTTCCAGCCGGACTCCTTCTGCCACAGGGAGTCGAGGCAGCTCCACTGGTCCATGCCCCAGCCGTAGCTGCCGAGCATGGACTGGGCGATGGAGCGGGAGTCGCCGGAGGCGACCGGGGCGACCGGGGCGGCCGGCTGCGGCTGCGACTCCGGCTCCGGCTGCGGCTCGGGCTCCGGCTGCGACTGGGCCTGCGCGGCGCTCGAGGAACGCTCGCTCGAACGCGACGCCGACTCCTCTGCGGCCGCGCGCTCGGCAGCCTCGGCCTCCGCACGCTCGGCCGCGGCCTTCTCCGCAGCCTCGCGCTCGGCCTTCTCCGCCGCTTCCTGCCGCTCCTGCGCCTTCTCCTGCTGGATCGACTCCGACTGCGCGCGCAGGGTGGACAGGCTCTCGTCGAGGATGCCGGTGGAGACACCGAGGGCTGCGGTGGTCTGCTCCTCGCGCACCTCGCGCATCTGGGCGAGCACACCGGTCGAGTCGGTGGCAGCGCTCGTGCTGAGGCTGGCCACCGCGTCGGCGGCCACGGTCGGGGAGAGCTGGCCCACCGAGGCGCGCAGCGCGTCGGTGGACGCCACGTCGGCCTCACCGGGGCCGGCCGTCGCGGCGTAGGCAGCCAGGGCCAGCGAGCCCGCCGCGATCGAGGCGGTCACGGCGGTCGCAGCGGGCGACAGGCGCCGACCGCGCGCGTGGCGGGCCTGCGGGGCGTCGTCGGTCATCGGGGCATGGGTCATGGCAGGTCTTCCTCACTTGGCTGGCGTCGCCGCACGGGGGACACCGAGGGACACGGCTTCCGGCGATCGTTCAGGGACCGGCCGGACATGGCGGCGTTACCATTTCGTGATCTTGCTCAACTACCGTGCCTGCCCAGCCCCCGTTGCGTCAAACTCCTGAGCCCAGACGTGGCGAAGGTCACACGACGCGGGGGCGAGGCGTCGCCGCCTCGCCCCGTCGTCGCGCTAGAGTGCCGCCTCTGCTGTCACAGGAGACTCTCGGACCCCTCGAGCATCTCCGTCACCAGCGCCGCGATCGGGCTGCGCTCCGATCGAGTCAGGGTGACGTGCGCGAAAAGCGGGTGCCCCTTGAGCGCCTCGATCACGGCCGCGACACCGTCGTGCCGCCCGACCCTGAGGTTGTCGCGCTGGGCGACGTCGTGGGTGAGGACCACCCGCGAGCTCTGCCCGATCCGCGAGAGCACGGTGAGGAGCACGTTGCGCTCGAGGCTCTGCGCCTCGTCGACGATGACGAAGGCGTCGTGCAGCGAGCGTCCACGGATGTGGGTGAGCGGCAGCACCTCGATCATGTCGCGGTCGAGGATCTCCTCGACCACCTCCTTGGACACCACGGCGCCGAGGGTGTCGAAGACGGCCTGTGCCCAGGGCCCCATCTTGTCGTTCTCGCTGCCGGGCAGATAGCCGAGCTCCTGGCCGCCGACGGCATACAACGGGCGGAAGACGATGACCTTGCGGTGCTGGCGCCGCTCCATGACCGCCTCGAGCCCGGCGCAGAGCGCCAACGCGCTCTTGCCCGTGCCGGCGCGCCCACCGAGGCTGATGATGCCCACGTCCGGGTCGAGCAGCAGGTCCAGCGCGATCCGCTGCTCCGCGGAGCGGCCGTGCAGCCCGAATGCGTCCCGATCACCGCGCACCAGACGGATCGACCGGTCGGGCGCCACCCGCCCGAGCGCGCTCCCCGAGGGCCCGAGGACTGTGAGCCCCGTGTGGATCCGCAGCTCGTCGGCGGCCGGGTGCTCCAGCCGCCCGCTCTCGTAGAGCGCCTGCATCTGCGCGTCGTCGACCTCGATCTCCGCCATCCCGGTCCACCCGCTGTCCACGGCCAGCTCGGCGCGGTACTCCTCCGCGTCCAGGCCGACGGCGGAGGCCTTGACCCGCATCGGCAGGTCCTTGCTCACGATCGTGACGTCGCTGCCCTCACGGGAGAGGTTCTTGGCCACCGCGAGGATGCGCGTGTCGTTGTCACCCAGGCGGAAGCCGGCGGGTAGCGAGGTCGCGTCGGTGTGGTTGAGCTCGACGCGCAGGCTGCCCCCCGCATCGCCGACCGGCACGGGCTCGCTGAGCGTGCCGTGGGTGACCCGCAGGTCGTCCAGCATCCGCAGCGCCTGCCGGGCGAAGTAGCCCAGCTCGGGGTGGTGTCGTTTGCCCTCCAGCTCACTGATGACCACGACCGGCAGCACGACCTCGTGCTCGGCGAAGCGCAGCAGCGCCCGCGGGTCGGACAGGAGCACCGACGTGTCCACGACGTAGGTCTTGCGACCTGTCTCGGGCAGACCGTCGAAGGGGGCGAGGGACGGGCTCAGGCTCATGCAGACTCTCCCAACCAAGAGCGGCGGGACGAGGGTGCCCCGCGTCTGACACCGACGGTATGCCTTCCGCCCGCCGGTCCTGCGCGCACCCCCGGCGTGTCGCTCAGGTCCCGAAACGGCGCTCGCGTTCGGCATACACGCGCAGCGCCCGGAGGAAGTCCACCTTGCGGAAGTCGGGCCAGTAGGCCTCGCAGAAGTAGAACTCGCTGTGGGCGCTCTGCCACAGCAGGAAGCCACCGAGGCGCTGCTCCCCGGAGGTGCGGATGACCAGGTCCGGGTCGGGCAGGCCGCGCGTGTAGAGGTGGGCCGCGATGTCCTCGACGGTGACCGAGTCCGCCAGGTCCTCCAGCCGGTCGCCGCGCTCGGTGGCCTCGCGCAGCATCGACCGCACGGCGTCGGCGATCTCGCGAC
This sequence comes from Serinicoccus sp. JS2-9, assembly GCF_059025165.1. Lineage (NCBI taxonomy): Bacteria > Bacillati > Actinomycetota > Actinomycetes > Micrococcales > Ornithinimicrobiaceae > Serinicoccus > Serinicoccus sp. JS2-9. Next base: position 1,573,996 of record NZ_CM180091.1, on the reverse strand, counting down.
GACCGCCGTAGCCGATGGCGACGTTGACGACCAGGCCGGGGACGTCCTCGGTGCTGGCCGCGGCAGCGGTGAGCCGGGGGGCGGTGTCGCCGGGGAGGAGGTCGAGCGCCCCCACGACCCGCATCCGCCACCGCCGCAGCCCGGCCAGGTCCTCGACGACCTCCTCGATGATCGACAGCAGAGGCTCGAGCTCGGGCGCAGGGCGGTTGAGGTTGTCCGTCGACAGCAACCACAGGGTCACCACCTCGACCCCCGCCTCCTCGCACCACCCCAGGAAGGGGGCGATGTTGTCGGCGCCGGCGCGATGCCCCTCGGCCGAGCCCGCCCCCCGCTGCCGGGCCCAGCGCCGGTTGCCGTCGAGCATGACGCCGATGTGCCGCGGCAGCCGCTCGCTGGGCAGGTGCCGCCGCAGCGATGAGGTGTAGGCCCGGTAGACCAGGTCCCGCGGCGTCTGCATGGCCACAACCTACCCGGCGCTCCTGGCCCCACCCTGCGAGCCCGGCGGCAGCACCGCCACCGGAGTCAGGTAAACCTACGCTGTCGTAACCTACGGTTGCGTAGGTTATCCTGGGGGCATGCCTTCATCTCCCGTGTCGTCCGATGAGAGCAGCCAGCTCACCTCGCTCGTGGAGCAGGTCAAGCCGCACCTGCGCGGTTGGCTCCACCTCGCGATGGTCCCGGTCTCCATCGCCGCCGCCGCCGTCCTCGTCGCCCTGGCCCAGGGCTCCTCGGCGCGGACCGCGGCCTTCGTCTTCGGGCTCACCGCGGTGCTGCTCTTCGGCACCTCCGCGCTCTACCACCGTGGCCGCTGGAGCCCCGGGGTCGCCAGGGTGCTCAAGCGCTGGGACCACGCCAACATCTTCCTCATCATCGCGGGCACCTACACCCCCTTCGCGGTGCTGCTCCTGCCGGAGTCGCAGGGCCGGGTGCTGCTCTGGGTGGTGTGGAGCGGGGCGCTCGCGGGTGTGCTCTTCCGCGTCTTCTGGGTCGGCGCGCCGCGCTGGCTCTACACCGTCGTCTACGTCGCCCTGGGATGGGTCGCGGTGTTCTACCTCGTGCCCCTGTGGCAGCACGGCGGGCCCCTCATCGTGGCGCTCATCATCACCGGCGGGCTGCTCTACACCCTCGGCGCCGTCGTCTACGGCACCCGGCGCCCCAACCCCTCGCCGCGCTGGTTCGGCTTCCACGAGATCTTCCACGCCTGCACGATCGCCGCCTTCGCGGCGCACTGGGCTGCGGCCTACCTCAGCGTCACGGCGGGGCCGGTCGTCGCCTGACGGGCGAGCCGGAAGTCAACCACTCGCGACGCCCGGTGGGGGTCTAGCCGATCGGGTCTTCGTCCTGGTCGGGTCGGGTGTCCGACTCGTTCCGGGCGCCTCGCTCGGCCCGGCTCTCCTGATCGGGGCGAGCGTCCCTGCGGGGCGAGGCGGCATCCTGACGAGAGCACTCCTGCTCCCGGCGACGGTCCTCGGCGGCGCGCATGCGGCGCAGGCGCCGCGTCAGGTCACGGCCCAGGAACCACACGGCCAGGGCCAGCCCGAAGAGGACGAGGAAGCCGCCCAGTCCCGCCGTGATCTCGACCCCGGTGCTGTTCACGTGTCGTGCCCCTCGCCGCGACGCACGTCATCACGCCCGTCGCCGTCCGCATCGCCATCACCGCCCGACCCGGCGTCGCCCGCCGACGCCGCGCCGTCCTGCTCCACCGGGGGGAGCGGCGGGTCGCCGCGGTGCGCCAGCACGAGCTCGCCGGCCGCGTCCCGCTCGTGGACCCCTCGGCAGAGCTGGTCCAGCTGGTCGGCGTCCAGCGACCGCAGCCCGGCGAAGAGGTCGTCCTCCGGCACCGACGCGGGCACCAGCGAGCGCGCCAGCTCGTACTCCTCGGTCGGCCAGACCTCCTGCTGGATCTCCAGGGGCACGCGGAACCACGGCCCCTCCGGGTCGACCTGCGTCGCGTGCGCCCGCAACGCGTCGTCGCGGACGGAGAAGTGATCGCCGCAGGGTATGCGCGTGGTGATGACCCGACGCGGCCGCTGGCCGAGGTGCTTGCGCCAGTCGGCGAAGGGCGGCTCGTGACCGGCCGCCACCATGGCCTCGTCGAGCCGGATCATCCGCTCGGGCGCCCAGGCGGAGTAGTAGACCTTGAGCGGTTGCCAGGGGGCACCCGCGTGCGGGTATGCCGTGGGGTCGCCGGCCGCCTCGAAGGCGGCCATGGTCACGGTGTGGGTCATGATGTGGTCGGGGTGCGGGTAGCCGCCGTTCTCGTCGTACGTCGTGAGGACGTGCGGACGGAACTCCCGGATGACCCGCACCAGCGCCTCGGTCGTGACCTCCACCGGCTCCAGGGCGAAGCAGCCCTCCGGCAGCGGCGGCAGCGGGTCGCCCTCGGGCAGACCGGAGTCCACGAAGCCCAGCCAGGTGTGGCTCACGCCGAGGATCTGCGCCGCGCGGTCCATCTCGTCCCGGCGCACCTGCGCGATGTCGCGCTGGATGTGGGGATCGGCCTTGAGCTTCTCGTTGAGGATGTCTCCCCGCTCACCGCCCGTGCAGGAGACGACCCGGACGTCCACGCCCTCGGCCACGTAGTGCGCCGTCGTCGCGGCACCCTTGCTGGACTCGTCGTCCGGGTGCGCATGCACCGCCATGAGTCGCAACCCGCTGGCTGTCATCCGACTTCGCATCCTTCCTCGTCCCGGCGCCCGGCGCGGACCGGCGCTCACGCGCGCCGGGGCATACCGGACAATGGTGGTGGTGCCCGACCGGGCACCCATCCATTCTCTCACCCGACCGGAGGGCCACCGCACGTGACCGACTGGGACGCGCTCGAGGAAGCGGCCGAGACCGCCCCGTCTCGGGGCAGCCGTCGCTGGTGGCTGATCGGCACCGCCGCCGTGGTCGTCATGAGTGCGCTGGCGATCTGGTGGGGCGCGGCCGCGACGCTGGGCCGGGTCCACTGGGTGGACACCGGGCACGAGGTGCTGTCGGACACCCAGGTGGACGTCCGCTTCGACCTGCGCCGCGACCCCGATCGCGCCGTGGTGTGCCGCCTGGAGGCGCAGGCCGACAGCCACCTCATCGTCGGCCGGACCGAGGTCGAGGTCCCCGCCGGGGGGACCTCACCGAGCCGACACGTCGAGTCGGTGCGCACGGCGTCGCCGGCGATCACCGGCTACGTCGACGAGTGCTGGTATGCCGACGAGTCACCGCGCGGGTGAGACGGGTGGGCTCGGTCTGAGCTCGGCCCTCTCGCTCAGGCCTGGTAGGGCGTCGCCTCGACGACCTTGACCTCGACGGTGCTCCCGTTGGGGGCCTCGTAGCTCACGGTGTCGCCCGTCTTGGCGCCCAGCAGGGCCGCGCCCAACGGCGACTGCTCGCTGTAGACGTCCAGGTCGCTGTCGTCGGCGATGATCTCCCGCGAGCCCAGCAGGAAGGTCTCGGTGTCACCGAACATCTCGACGGTGACGACGGTTCCCGGCTCCACCACACCGGACTGGGTCGGGGCGGAACCGACCACGGCGTTCTCGAGCAGGTGCTCGAGCTGGCGGATGCGGGCCTCCATCTTGCCCTGCTCCTCCTTGGCCGCGTGGTAGCCGCCGTTCTCCTTGAGGTCGCCCTCGTCACGGGCGGCCTCGATGCGCTTGCTGATCTCGGAGCGACCCTCGCCCTTGAGCTGGGTCAACTCGGACTGGAGGCGGTCGTAGGCCTCCTGGGTCAGGTAGCTGGCTGCTGCGGTCTCGGTCACGTCGTTACTCCTTGGGGTGCGTCGCGGGGTCAGGGCGTCGGGCCGCCGACCTGCGATCGTGCGTCGGGCCGGGCGTCGCTGAAGGGATGCCCCTGCCCCAAACACACGGTCCGGGCACGAGGCCCGGACCGTGGATCGACCACGTAGTCTAGCCGCGGAGCGCCCCAGAGTCGATTTCAAGCGCGCGGGCGAGCAGCGCGAGGACCCCTGAGCGCAGCCGCCCCCGGGCAGGGTCTCCTCCGCCACCGGGCGTGGGAGAATGGGGTGATGTTCACGCACGGCACCCTCCCCGGACGCCCGACCCCGCTGCCCGACATCCCTGAGCGGCATACCGTGCTCGGCACGTCGATGCACGAGCCGTGGCCCGAGGGCACCGAGGTGATGACGGTGGCCATGGGCTGCTTCTGGGGTGCCGAGCGCATCTTCTGGCAGCTGCCCGGCGTCGTGACCACCGCGGCTGGCTACCAGGGCGGCAGCACGCCCAACCCGACCTACCGCGAGGTCTGCAGTGGGCGCACGGGCCATACCGAGGCCGTCCTCGTCGTATACGACCGTCGCCGGACGGATCCCGAGACGCTGCTGCGCGCCTTCTGGGAGAACCACGACCCGACCACCGCGAACCGCCAGGGCAACGACATCGGGACGCAGTACCGCTCGGCGATCTACTGGACCACCGAGGAGCAGAAGCGGGCCGCGCTGGCGACCCGGGACGCGTTCGCGGAGGTCCTCGCGGCCGCGGGCCACGGGCCGATCGTCACCGAGTTGCGCCCTGCCTCCGAGGCGGGTCCGTTCTACTACGCCGAGGACTACCACCAGCAGTACCTCCACAAGAACCCTGGCGGCTACTGCAACCACGGCCCCAACGGCTACACCTGCCCCGTGGGCCTGCTGGCGCAGGACGAGGTCCCGGCGCAGACGTCCGTCGCTCCGCCCGAGGGCTGAGCCTCGTCGGACGAGGGTCACCGTCCGTTCACCCTTTAGAATCCTTCCCGTCAGAGATGTCGACGCGGAGTAGACGGGAGGGCGATGGACGAGGCACCTGCGGCCGGCTCACGACCGGCGCGGCCGACGCTGGAGCAGGTTCGGGCCGTCGCCCAGCCGCCCGAGGTGCTCGCCCGGGGTAACGCCGAGCACTGGACCGGTGACCTCTATCTGCGCCGCCTCTCCCCCCACCTCACCCGGCTGCTGATCCCGACGCCGGTCACCGCCAACGGGGTGACCGTCCTCATGATGGTCGCCGGCTGGGCGGCGGCGGGCGCCCTCCTCATCCCAGGGCTCTGGGGTGCCCTGCTCGGGGCGCTGCTGGCCCAGCTGCAGATGCTGCTGGACTGCTCCGACGGGGAGGTCGCCCGGTGGAAGGGCCTGTCCGGTCCCGTCGGCGTCTTCCTCGACAAGATCGGGCACTACACCGTCGAGGGGGCCATCGCGCTCGCGCTGGGGTGGCGCGCCTCCGGCGTGATCGGTGGGCAGGAGACGAATCCCGCGCAGTGGTGGCGGTATGCCTTCGCCGGGGCGTTCCTCGCCGCGATGCTGCTGCTCAACAAGGCGCTCAACGAGATGGTGCACGCCTCCCGGGCCGCGGCCGGTCTCGGGACGCTCCCGGACACCGCTGCCGCGCGCGCCGTCCCGGCACGCACCGCATTGGGGGCGCTGCGGCGCGTGGCGCGACTGCTGCCCTTCCACCGGATGTTCCACTCCATCGAGATGACCCTCGTGACGCTCGCCGTCGCCGTGGTCGGGGCGCTCCTCGGCGAGGACCTCGCGGCCGCCCGGCTGCAGGTGGTCGTCATGGCGGTCGTCATCGTGCCGGTCACGCTCGGTCATGCCCTGGCCATCCTGGCCTCTGCGCGCCTGCGGGAGCAGGCGCGGTGAGCGCGACCGTCCCGCGCTTCGGCGTGGTGGTCCTCACGCAGGGCAGACGCCCCGCCGAGCTGCAGCGCGGGCTGACCTCGTTGCTGGCTCAACGCGACGTCGAGCTCGACATCGTCGTCGTCGGCAATGCCTGGAAGCCGGTCGACATCCCGCTCGAGATCAAGACCCTGGCGCTGCCGACCAACGTCGGCATCCCCGCCGGGCGCAACGCCGGAGTGCCGCACGTGGAGGGCGAGTTCCTCTTCTTCCTCGACGACGACGCCTGGCTCCTCGACGACGACGTCCTGGCCCGGACCGGCGCCTATCTGCGCGAGCACCCCGAGGTGGGGATGGTGCAGCCGCTCATCGAGGACCCCGACGCCGAGGTGCCTGCGCCCGGCCGCTGGACCCCGCGGCTCGGCACGCGCCACCGGCTCGCCGAGGCGGACGTCTTCAGCGTCGTCGAGATGACCGTGGCGATGCGGCGCGAGGCCTTCGACGCGACCGGCGGCTGGCCGGGCATCTTCTTCTACGCCCACGAGGGGATCGAGCTGGCCTGGCGCGTCTGGGCAGCCGGCTTCCAGGTGCGCTACGTGCCGTCGCTGCGCACGGGACACCCCGTGGTGGACCCGCGCCGCCACTCCGACTACTACTTCAAGAACGCCCGCAACCGGGTCTGGCTCGCCCGGCGCAACCTGCCCTGGCCGCTCAGCTGGGCCTACGTCGGCAGCTGGACCGGTGTGCAGCTGGTGCGCTGGACCGGCCAGCGCGAGGGCTTGGACTCCTGGTGGTCCGGGTGGCGCCACGGCTGGCGCGCCGACCCCTGGGAGCCCGGTGAGCTCCGGGGCCGGCTGCGCTGGCGCGACGTGGCGCGCATGGCGCGCCACGGGCGGCTGCCGATCATCTGACCTGACCGCGGTGATCAGTGCTCACCGGACGGCATCTCAAAACTGAGATTGCTCTTGACCGTAGCGTAGGGGCGTATCCCCCGCCGCTCAGGGGCCAGCGCCTGCTCGAGGGGAACACGCACCCGAAGTCGTTCTTCCGCCCCCACGGCCCTCACATATGTGTCAAGCACGGTGCGGCGGACACCAGCGAGGGCTCTGCGTGGGATGACGACGGTGCATCGATGGACAGCAGGTTGACCATCCACGTCCCGAAGGACGCGCGAGTGGCGCACCGGCAGCGCGGTCTGACTTGAGCCCTCTCGACCTACCACGAGCAACTCCAAGGGAAGGGGGTTACCCCCCTCCGTGCCCCCTCTGACCTCGAGATCGACCCGAATGCTGCCCGAGAGGCGCCAATGAGCGTCGGCTAGCACTGCGCCACTCACCGGCTCGTGCAGCAGGTCGCGGGCCTGTTGCACGAGGGCGGAGACGTCCCGCTCACGTATCAGGGCGGTTCTGACGCGGTGAGATTCGCCTAGCGTGGCTGCCAAGTCTGGCGGAATGTGCGCCTGCACAAAATCGGCGTGGGACTGCACAAACTTCTGCCGGCGTTCCGCTGGCATACGAAGAAAACGAGCCGGCTCGTAGAACTTTAGACACTTACGCCGGTACAGGTCCAGCACGACCCGCGACGCGCGATCTGAGAGGGGGTCGAGATCTCTGATCAGCCCACTCATCTCAGCCACGGACCAGGTGTAGCCCTGCGGGTCAAAGGGCGTAGAACTGATGTTCCCCCCGTCGCCTCTGGCCACCAGGTAGTAGTAGTCGTAATCCGCCAATATCGAGACTCGGTCGGCCAGTAGGTACGCCTGAGCGAGGAAGATGCCGTCCTCAAGACGGATCTTCTCTTCAACAAAGTGGAGACCATGCTTGTGAAGGAAGTCTCGTCGAAAGAGCTTCTGCGGGGTGAGCGTGAGAAAAGCTACCTCCAGGTCCGCGTCGGTCTGAGTCTCGGCGTATACCGTCTTCCCAACCCATCGCCCCCCTACTCCGACCATCTTCGGCACGACGATGTCGGATCCATGCCGATCGGCGAAATCCACCATGCGCCCGAGCGCTTCACGGCCCATTTGATCGTCCGCATCCGCGAAGAAGACAAATCGTCCGCGAGCCGCTGCCAGACCCCGATTTCGCGGGATTCCCGGCCAGCCACTGTTGGCCTGGTGGATCACCACAACCTGCGGGTATCGAGCGGCATACCGGTCCAGGACAACGGGACCCTCATCTGTAGAGCCGTCGTCGACGGCGATGATCTCGTACTCGTGCGGAGAAAGCCCCTGGTCGAGGAGGGAGTCCATCAGGCCCTCCAGATACGGCATCGCGTTGAAAACCGGGATGATCACGGAGACGGCGATCTCGTGGCCATGGCTCGACCGGCTAGGAACCTGCATTGCACTCCTGACTCACGTGACGATGGGGCGTCCCCTGGACTCGCCCCACCGGACCATACTCGGGGAACACACTCGTAGCATGATGCAGCGACGCGTCCGCGCCGCTCACCGCGGACAGAGGGAGAGGCATCATCGAGGTCGTCGGAAGTGCGTGGCGTGCCGCGAAGAGGATGGCACGGTCCGTCAAGGCTGTGCGTGGCGACGCCGAGACAGCGAGCGCATGGGTCACTCAGATCGGCTGGAACCCCTTGGGTGAGCTCCAGTTCACCGCACTCGTCCGGGGGAGACCTGGCCCCAGGTTGCTCGGGGAGTTGCGGGAGCGAGGGAGATGGGCGCTGTGGGCCTTTCAAGTCACGCGGCTTGAGCGAACCTCCGCGGGAACGGTGATCGGAGGTCGCATACCGGTCTCCGTGCTCGAACAGTTGGGGAGGCACGAGTATGACCTGTCGGTGACGGCTTTGATGGGGCGCCGGAGGGTTCTGCTTCCACTCCGCTGCGCCGACGCTCTCGACCTGCCCGAGCCGCTCCGGGGAGTCGCGGTCGCCTCGAGGGGCAGACGTCACATCGTGGTCACCAGAGCGGAGCATCACGCCCTCACCGCGTCGAGAGCCTCATGGCCCGCAGGGGTGGACGCTCGGCGGGCCGGACACATTGGACCCTTGAGCTCGGCGCTGGCTGAGCACGTTCGCCAGGAGGGCCTGCTGGGTTCATGCGACGTCGCCTACCACTTCCCCACGCCGGACGAAGCTGCCTTCGAGGGGCTCTTTCCCGGCACCGACGTCTCGGTGATCTTGCGGGCAGAGAGGAACGAAACGCGCCTGTGCCTGGCCGGAAGGAGTCGAGGAGCAGAGAAGTTCCTGCGCAACACTCTCATCAACCGCTCACGGATGACGATGCAGGGAAATCGGCAGATCCACGAGTTGGACATACTCGAGGACCAGTCGAGCGATCGGGCCGCCCGCCTCGTCGCCGAACAGTTGCGGTCGGTCCTAGATCGCTTCCGACTCTTTCTCGACGCCGGACCTCGACCGGAAGAGTCCGGCTTGGTGCCAGCACACTGGTGGGATGCCAAGCCGAACTTTGGTGATCTGCTCGGACCCATGCTCATCGAAGCGATCACCGGACTCCCAGCAATCAACACGCGTTCATTCCTCTCCGTCGATCCTGGCCTGTTCACAGTGGGGTCGATCGCCGGACACCTTCAGCGACCAGGCGCTCACATCTGGGGCTCCGGAGTTATCGGTGAACTGTCCAGGGGAAAGGTCGAGGCACTCGCAGAGTGTCGTCCCGCCGCCATCCATGCGGTGCGGGGACCAGCGACCCGCCGCGTGCTCGAGAGCGAGCTCGGCTGGAGCACCCCGCCCGTGTACGGCGACCCGGGACTGTTGCTGCCTCACTTCTACCGGCCCCGGGTGGTTCCTCGACTAGAAGGAAAGATTGCCGTCGTTCCCCACTACATGCATCAGAAGCACATCACGTCACCGGCATCCGACAACGTGGAGGTCGTGGACGTGCGCAGTGGCCCAGAGGCAGTCATAGACCAGATCTCATCAGCACGTGCCTGCGTCTCGTCTTCGCTCCATGGACTGGTGATCGCCCAGGCCTGGGGGGTCCCCTGGGCGTGGCTGCGCCTGGGCGAGGTCCGCCTGCACGGCGATCGCTTCAAGTTCGAGGACTTCTTCGCAGGTTCCCTCGACCGCGAGCAGGTCCACGCCATCGATCTGGAGTCACATGAGCTCGAGGGCATCACGTGGGACCATCTCGTGAAGAAGGCGTCTGTGCCGGATTCCCGATTCGACTCTGAGCGGCTCCTCGCCGCCTTCCCCAGCTTCTGAACCGGACGATCGGGAGGACACGACTCATGCGCGTCATCACCTACGGGACCTACGACCTGTTCCACGAGGGCCACCGGCGCCTCCTGGAGCGTGCCAAGGCCCTCGGCGACTACCTCATCGTGGGCGTGACGACGGAGAACTACGACGACGCCCGAGGCAAGCTCAACGTCCAGCAGAGCCTCATGCGGCGCATCAAGAACGTCGAGGACAGCGGCCTCGCGGACAAGATCGTCATCGAGGAGTATGAGGGCCAGAAGGTCCAGGACATCCAGAAGCACAAGGTCGACATCTTCGCCATCGGCTCGGACTGGCTCGGCAAGTTCGACTACCTCGAGGACTACTGCGACGTCGTCTACCTCGACCGCACCAAGGGGATCTCGAGCACCCAGCTGCGCAACGAGCAGGGGGTCATCGAGCTGGGCGTGGTCGGCGCCGGCCGGATCGCCCACCGGTTCGTCCAGGAGGCCCGCTTCGTCAGCGGGGTGAGCGTGGAGGGTGTGCACAACCGGACCCACTCCACGGCCGAGGCCTTCGCCACCGAGCACGAGCTGACCCGGGCCTACGCCGACTACGACGCGATGCTGGAGGCGGTGGACGCGGTCTACGTCGCGACACCGCACGAGACGCACTTCGACTACGCTCGTCGGGCGCTGGAGGCGGGGGTGCACGTGCTCTGCGAGAAGCCGATGACGCTGTCGAGGGCCCAGACAGAGGAGCTCTTCGCGCTCGCCCGGGAGCGTGGCCTCGTGCTCATGGAGGCGATCAAGACCGCCTTCGCCCCCGGCTTCCAGCGCATGGTCGCGGTCGCCCGCAGCGGCGTGGTCGGGCGGATCAGATCCGTCGACGCCACTTTCACCAAGCTCGTCGACGAGGGCCGCGAGTTGCAGCCGCCGGCCGGGGGCAGCATCTCCGAGCTCGCCAGCTATCCGCTCGTGGCCGTGGTCAAGTTGCTCGGCACCGACATCCAGGCCGTCACGACCACCTCGCTGGTGCCGGAAGGATCCGAGGTCGAGGTCTACTCGCGGATCAGCCTGGCCTACCGGCACGCCGAGGCGACGGCCCGCACCGGCCTCGGCGTCAAGGCGGAGGGCGACCTGGTCGTGGCCGGAAGCCAGGGCTATCTCTACGTCCCCGCCCCGTGGTGGAAGACCGAGTACTTCGAGGCGCGCTTCGAGGACACCCGCGACAACAAGAAGTACTACTACAAGTTCGACGGCGACGGCCTGCGCTACGAGCTCGCGGAGTTCGCCTGGCTGATCCGTCACGACACCGCGGAGTCCTTCAAGCTCCGCGCCTCGGAGTCGATCGCGATCGCCGACGTCATCGAGCAGGCACGCGCGAACGCCCGGACCTTCACCTGATGGCCTCGCGTCACGGGGAGGACGTGTCCCTGCGCGCCCGCGCCCAGCTCCTGGCCGGTGAGGCGATCGACATCGCCGCGCACCGCGCTCGGGCGATCCTGCGCCGCCAGCTCACCGCTGCCCGCTCCTCGGACAGCGTCGCCCGCCGTCAGGCATACCTCGTCGCCCGACGGGTCGCTCGCCGCAGCGTCAACGCGGTCAGCCACCGACAACTCGGCTGGGTCGCGACGCTGTGGCGCGCCCGGTGGCTCGACGGAACCCGCTACTCCATCGACGGCTGGGCCTACGAGCGTGGCTACGGCTATGCGGAGCCGCCGCAGATCCGGGTCTATCTGAAGCAGCCGGGCTCGACCACCCTCATCGACGCCGACGTGCGGGGGGTGAGCGAGATGGAGGTGAACGCCTTCGCGGGACGGGCCGAGTTCGACTACGCCAACACCGCCTTCGAGGCGGTCCTGGATCTCGCGCCTCTCGTCGAGGACACGACCGGCCGACCGTGGCAGGTGCACCTCGAGGTCCAAGGGCCGGATGGGCGCGTCCGCTCGGGCACGCTGAAGTATCGTCACCGCCACAGCTCGGCGCGTGTCCTCGGGGCACGCACCCTGGCGTCCGGGGCCCAGCTGGTGCCCTCCTGGCAACGTCGACGGGGGTTGTTCTTCTCTCGGCACGACCCGGAGGCCCTCGCCACCCGAGTGGCCATCGACGGCCGACGCGTTCAGGTCCGGACACGCCTGGGCGGCGTCGCCCCCGAGCGCGCCGAGCTCGAGTCTGCCCACGCCTTGCGCCCCATGGGTGTCGCGCGAGAAGCAGACGGATCCGTCACTCTCTCAGCGGACATCCCGCCGACCTGGGTGCTGGAGTCGTCGGATGAGGCCGAGCTGGGGCCTGAGCTCGAGTACGCGGCGGTCGACCGTGGCCGCGGTGGTGAGCGGGACGAGTCCATCGAGGACGCCACCGACGCGGCGCGGGAGGTCATGGTCACCGGCGGAGGTGACCATGATCCCTCCCGCGTCGGGCAGCACCTACGGGCACAGACCTACCGGGTCGTGGTCGTCGACCGCGACGGGGAGCGTCACCCGGTGGCGACGTCGCTGGACCAGAACGTCCCCCATCGGGGGACGGACGCGGGCCTGCTGGCCTACTCGGGGGCCTCGGGTCTGCTGCACCTCAGTGACGCCCAGACGCATGCCGTGGTCGAGGACGTGCAACTGGTCGCCGGCGACGTGCCGACACTCCGGCTCGAGGGCTGGTGGACGGGCGAGATGGGCGCGCTCCACCTCGCCCTCGTCGGCCGCCGCCAGACCATCCCGGTCGACCTTGATCCACAGCCGGACGGCACCTGGAGGGCGACGGTCGAACTCCTCCAGAGCCAGTGGGGTGGTGCGCGGCAGCTGCCCAGGACCGGGAGCTACACCCTGCGCGCGATCGACCCCGCTGGAGGCTCCGTCAGGGTCATGTCCGGTCCCGACCTCATTGCCCGGACCCCCGAGAAGCTGGACGTCCCCCAGACCCGGATGCGGCTGGAGATCGGCCCTGGCCGGACACTGCGGCTCCGGGTCGGCGTCACCCGACGCGCCGGCGAGCTGGGCTCGTTCCACCAGCGGCGGATGGACGCGGCCTACCTCGCCACGACCCATGAGCCCGAGGACTCGGTCTACTTCGAGAGCTTCTACGGACGCGCGGCGACGTGCAACCCCTATGCGATCGACCGGGTCGTGGCCCGTGAGCACCCCGAGTTGCGGCGGTACTGGGGTGTCACCGACCTCTCCGTGACCGTGCCGGAGGGGGCGGTCGCCGTGGTGGAGGGCACCCAGGCATGGTTCGACGCCCGCGCGCGGTCGCGCTACGTTGTCGCCAACGACTGGCTGCGGCGTCGCTTCGTCCCCCAGCCCTTCCAGACCGTGCTGCAGACCTGGCACGGATCGATGTTCAAGCGGATCGGCCTCGACCGCCCCAGGGTGCCCACCTCGACCCGCGTCGCGCTGGAGACCGAGCGAGACAAGTGGGACCTGCTGCTCAGCCAGAACCGGCACAGTACCGAGATCTTCCGGAGCGCTTATGCGTGGGACGGTGAGATCCTCGAGGAGGGATACCCGCGCAACGATGCTCTGGTCGATGGAGACGGCGAGCCGATCCGCCAGCTGCTCGGGATCCGCCCGGACCAGACGGTCCTGCTCTACGCCCCGACGTGGAGGGACAACAGCCAGGGCATGGTCGTCTTCCTGGACCTCGAGCGACTCGCGGACGACCTGGGTGACGACTACGTGATCCTCGTGCGGGGTCACACCCGGACCCTCGGCCACGGCGCCAGCGTCGAGCAACGGGGCGTCATCGACGTCAGCACCTACCCCCACATCACAGACCTGTTCATGGCTGCCGACGCGATGATCACCGACTACTCCTCGGTGATGTTCGACTTCTCCGCCACCCGCCGACCGATGATCTTCTTCGTGCCGGACCTGGCGGCCTACAGCGACGAGATCCGTGGCGTGTACTTCGATCTGGCGGACGAAGCACCCGGCCCCGTGGTGAACACCCATGACGAGGTCGTGGCCGCGATCCGCGACCTGGCCGACACCCAGCCCTATGCCGAGCGGTATGCGCGGTGGGTCGCGAAGTACAACCCGCTCGACGACGGACGCAGCGCGGAGCGCGTGGTCCGGCGCGTGATCGGTGACGCGCGGTGACCTCACCGCGACCCACTCCCCCCAGCACAGCTGCCTCGACGCCTCCGCGGTCCCGACTCGCCGCTCTGGACGGGCTGCGTCTCCTGGCGGCGCTGGCCGTCCTCGCCTTCCACTACACCGCGATCAACCAGAAGTTCTGGGGCAACCAGGCCGACGAGGAGTTCCCGACGCTCAGCCTCGTCACGAGGTACGGCTATCTCGGCGTCGAGCTCTTCTTCATCATCTCCGGGTTCGTCATCCTCATGACCGCCTACGGGCGGCCCCTCCCCAGCTTCGTCGCGTCGCGGATCTCGCGGCTGTATCCGGCCTACTGGGCGGCTGTCCTCCTCACTGTTGGCCTGCAGGTGGTGTGGGGCGGAGGCCGGCAGGTGGACGCGGTGGATGCCCTCATGAACCTCACCATGCTGCAGGAGGCCTGGGACATCACCAACGTCCAGGGTGCCTTCTGGACGTTGTGGGTCGAGCTGAAGTTCTACCTGCTCATCGGCATCCTCATGGCGCTCGGTGGGCTGACCCGGCCACGCGTCCTCGCGGTGGCCTTCCTCTGGCCGGTCGTGGCCGAACTGTGTCGCGCCACGGATCTCGACCTGCTCAGCTCTCTGCTCATCCCCAGCTGGGCTCCGTACTTCGCAGGAGGCATGCTGCTCTACCTCCTGCACAAGGAAGGACCCGATCTGCTCGTCGGCCTAGGGATCGGGCTCAACCTCATCCTGTGCATCCGTCAGGCGGCGCGCTACAGCGAGTGGCGTGCGCCCGACCACAGCGACGTCGACATCTCCCCCTACATCGTCGCGGTGATCGTCGTGGCGATGTTCGCCCTCGTCCACCTGTGCGCCAGCGGCCCGCTCGCCCGCCTCGACTGGGGCTGGCTGACGACCGCTGGTGCTCTGACCTATCCGCTCTACCTGGTCCACGGGCAGTTCGGCTTCGCGATCTTCGACACTCTCTCGGGGCGAGTCAACAGCTATCTCCTGCTCTGCCTCGCCGCAGGAGTGTCGCTATCCCTGGCCTGGCTGATCAACCGGTTCGTCGAGCGGCCCCTTCACGAGCCGATGCGCCGCCGTGTGCGGACCGCGCTCGAGCGCGGATAGGGAGGGCGAGCTCTGCTCCGGCCGAGCGGTGCCGTCGGCGGCCGGACTCGGTCAGAACAGGGCCGCGACCACGCCGAGCACGGAGCGTGGGCGCCTCGGGGGCGTCGTGCGTGAAGACGGAGCATCTTCGACATCCGGCGGCTGACCGGTCCCCCAGGCGAGGCTGTCGACGGCCTGCTGGACCGCCGCCTCGTCGACCGGCTCCTGCAGCACGACCTCGTCGGCGCCGCGGTCCGGAGCGGACACACCGGAGGAGACGAGCACGACGCGGGGGATGCCGCGGTCGGCGCACCACGCACGGTCCTGCGCCTGCGCGGGCCATCGGATCACCCGCACGGGGGTCCACCCTGGCGCCATGTGCCCGGTCCTCTCGGCTCGTCGAGACTGACTGTCGGGCACCAGTCTGTCCCCTGCCCGGAGCTGTCAGAGCCACATCGGCGTGGTGTCGGGAACTCTTCACGGCACGTTCACCCAGCGGTCCACCGCCCGTCGCCGCAGAGGCCGCGGATCAGCCGTCGGAACCCCCCGTGCCGCCGGTGTCCATGTCACCGAGATCCATGATCTGGTCCTCCGACGGGGCCGCGATGTCCTGCGGCTCGCCCCAGTTGTCCATCGACATCTGCGCCGACATGGCGTCGAGGTCGAAGTCGAGGCGCCGCATGAGGTGGTCGTCGTCAAGCCACACGTCGTAGACGATGGGCGTGTCCCCGAGCTCGGCGGTGACGGCATCCGCGTCGGCACCCACGGCGGCCGCAGCCGCCTGAGGGTCGACGGTGATCTGGTAGCGGCCCAGCTCGGTGCCGTCGACGTCCTCGTCTCCGAGGTAGAGGACCTCCTGGGCACCCTCCTCCCACAGATCCCACTGCTGCGTGATGTCCGCCTGGCCCATCGCGTCGCCCTGTCCCAGGGAGTCGGCCGAGTCGTGCAGATACATCCCCTCGGGCGTCGCGCCAGGCATCGCGACGTAGACCTCGCCGTCGACCGTGATGAGGTCGATCTCGCCGAGCTGCGGCAGTGACATGGTCAGCTGCATCGCCGCCTGGTCGCCGCTGAGGTCGGCCGCGCCCTGGGCCTCGACCATCTGGCCCTGCACCTCCATGTCCATCGTCATGGTGTAGCTGGACAGCGTCTCCTCCCCCGGCTCCTTGACCATGGCGAGGAAGTCCTCGACCGGGATCACCTCGCCGTCGGCGACCGCCGAGTCGCTCGCGTCGTCGGACCCATCGGCCTCCTCGGTGGCGTCGGCACCGTCCTCCTCGGCATCGGCCTCCTCGGCGGCGCTCTCCCCCGCCGTGCTGGTGGCCTCGCCCGCGGTGTCGTCTCCGCCGCAGGCCGCCAGCCCGAGGCTCAGGACTCCGGCGCTCACGAGGGCGCCGAGACGGGTTCGTGTGGTGGTCATCGCAGATCTTCCTCTCCCTGCGCGAGGTCGCCCGGACGCGGGCGGCAGGCATGGATCATGGTCCCACACGGGCCTGTCAGTTCTGCCGCGCGTGCCCTGCTGTGGTCGAATGGTCGTCTGTCCGTTCCGACCCACATCCCTTCCGAGGCCCCTTTGACCGGCAACGCCACCTTCCGGCACCGCGACACCGCGGTCCTGTCCGTCACCGCCGTCGACGCCCCCGTGGTGAAGACCTCCGCCGAGTTCGACGAGATCATCGGCGACTCCTACTCCCGCAACGGATTGCGGCCGGGCATGCTGGCCAAGCTCGCGGGCATCGAGCAGCGGCGCTGGTGGCGCGACGACCAGAACTTCGTCGGCGGCGCGGTGGAGGCCGCCAGCGCGGCCCTGGACCAGGCCGGCGTCGACGGGAGCCAGGTCGGGCTGCTCATCAACACCTCGGTGAGCCGGGAGCACCTCGAGCCCTCCATCGCGGTGTCGATCCACCACGACCTCGGCCTGCCCTCGGCGTGCCTCAACTTCGACCTCACCAACGCCTGCCTCGGCTTCGTCAACGGTATGCAGCTCGCCGCCACGATGATCGACGCCGGCCAGATCGACTACGCGCTCATCGTGTGCGGCGAGGGGTCGCGGGTGCCGCAGGAACGCACCCTGGAGCGGCTCTCCTCCGCCGACGCCACGGCGCAGGACATCGTCAGCCAGTTCGCGACCCTCACCCTGGGCTCGGGCGCCGCGGCGATGCTCCTCGGTCGCGCCAGCGAGCACCCCGAGGGGCACCGGGTCGTCGGTGGCGTGACGCGCGCGGCCACCGAGCACCACGAGCTCTGTGTCGGAGACTTCACCGAGATGCGCACCGACGCGCAGGGTCTGCTCGTCGCCGGCATGGGCCTGGCCAAGACCCTCTGGCAGGACGCCCGGGCCGAGTTCGACTGGGACGACATGGACCGCTACATCGTCCACCAGGTCTCCCAGGTGCACACCAGAAAGACGGCCGAGGCCCTGGGGCTGGACCCCTCGCGCATCCCGCTGACCTTCCCGACCTACGGCAACGTCGGCCCGGCCGCCGTCGCGATCACGCTGGCCAAGGAGACCGACCGGCTGGAGCGTGGCGATCGCGTGCTCATGATGGGCATCGGGTCGGGCCTCAACATGACCTGCCTCGAGATCGACTGGTGAGCTGACCCGATGAGCGACGGGGCGCAGGCCCGCAGCACCAACCAGCGGATCCACGACCCCGCCCGCGACGCCACCCAGGAGCAGGTCGGCCTGCCCGGTCTGCCGCCTCCGGGGGTGGACGCTGCGTGGTCGCGCGTCGTCCTCGCGCCCGACGCCGAGGGCCTCACCCGCCGGTGGCACGTCCTCGACAACGGCCCCGGCCTCGCCGCCCGCGGGGAGCAGCCCCGCGGCACCGTCCTGGCCGTGCACGGCAACCCGACGTGGTCCTACCTCTGGCGCCGGGTGATCGAGCAGGCGCCGCCCGGGTGGCGCGTGGTCGCCGTCGACCAGCTCGGCATGGGCTGGTCCGAGCGCCCGGGCCGCGCCCGCACGCTGGCGCAGCGGGTCGACGACCTCTCCGGCCTCACCGCCGCGCTGGAGCTCACCGGACCCGTGGTGACCCTGGCCCACGACTGGGGCGGGCCGGTCAGCCTGGGCTGGGCGCTGCGGCATACCGAGCAGCTGGCCGGGGTCGTGCTGACTAACACGGCGGTGCACCAGCCGGTCGAGCACACCGCCCCCACGGTCATCCGGCTGGCGCGGGCGCCCGGGCTGCTGGCGCAGGTCTGCCAGCAGACACCGACCTTCGTGCGCGCCACCACGGCCCTGTCGGTGCCGCCGTTGCACCGCGACGTGCGTGCCGCCTTCGCCGCGCCCTACGCGAGCGCCGCCCGCCGGGCCGCCGTCGCAGACTTCGTGCGCGACATACCCTTTGAGCCCGCGCACCCGAGTCGCGCGACCCTGGACGAGATCGCCGAGGGGATCACCGGGCTGAGCCACGTGCCGGCCCTGCTGGTGTGGGGGCTGCGCGACCCGGTCTTCTCCTCCCGCTACCTCGAGGACCTGCTGCGGCGCCTCCCGCACGCCGACGTGCAGCGCTATCCGCGGGCCTCGCACCTGGTCCTCGAGGACGCACCGGAGGGGGTCGGCGTCATCTGGCAGTGGCTGGAGCAGCGAGTCGGTGACCGTGCCGAGGAGCCGGTCGAGCCTGCTGGTGTGCCGGTGAGCGCCGTGCCGTCGGCGCCGGTGCGGGTGGACCGCAGCCGCCCCGACGAGGTCGCCGTGGCCGAGCTGGGCGGCAGCGGGCGACGGATCACCTTCGGAGAGCTCGGGCAGCGGGTCGACGAGGTCGCGCGCGGGCTGGCGGCGCGGGGCGTCTCGCGTGGGGACCGGGTGGCCGTGCTGGTGCCGCCGGGCATCGACCTCACCACGATCGTGTATGCCGTTTGGCGCCTCGGCGCGGTCGTCGTCGTCGCGGACGCCGGGCTCGGGCTGGCGCGGCTGGGCGCGGCGCTACGCGGTGCCGGGCCGCGGCACGTCGTCGGGATCCGCTCGGCACTGGCGCTGGCGGCCCTGACCCGGGTGCCGGGCAGCCGGGTCGTCGTGGAGCCGGACGGGGCGTCGGTGGACGTGCTGGCCGCGCAGGGCGCGGCGAGCGGCGCCGCCCTGCCGGACGAGCCGACGCTGGACGACGACGCCGACGGAGCGGTGCTCTTCACCTCTGGAGCGACCGGACCACCCAAGGGCGTGGTCTACACCCGCCGCGGGCTGGGGGCGCAGGTCGGGCTGCTGCGGGAGACCTTCGGCTTCGGACCGGGCGAACGCTTCGTGGCGGCCTTCGCGCCGTTCGCGCTCTACGGCCCCGCCCTCGGGCTGACGAGCGCGGTGCCGGACATGGACGTCACCGCCCCGCACACGTTGAGCGCCGCGGCGCTCGCCGATGCCGTGGCGGCCGTGGACGCGACGATGGTCTTCGCCGCTCCGGCGGCGCTGCGCAACGTCGTGGCGACGGCCGACGAGTTGAGCGCTGAGCAGCGCGCGGCGCTGGCCGGGCCACGACTGGTGCTCTCGGCGGGTGCGCCGGTGCCGGTCGGGTTGCTGCGCCAGGTCAAGGCGCTGCTGCCGGCCGCGCGGACCGAGACGCCCTACGGCATGACGGAAGCGTTGCCGGTCGCGAGTCACGACCCGACGGCGGTGGGGTCGGGCGACGCCGGGGAGCTGGAGGCCGCGGATGACGCGGGGGTCTGCGTGGGCCGCGTGGTCCCGGGCGTGGAGCTGGGGATCGCGCCGCTGGACGGCGACGGCATACCGGCGGAGGCGCCGACCACCGACGCCGGTGTCGTGGGCGAGATCGTGGTGCGCGGCCCGCACGTCAAGGACCGCTACGACCGGCAGTGGGCGGCGCAGCAGGCGAGCGCCCGCCCGGCGGGGTGGCACCGGACGGGCGACGTGGGGCACCTGGATGGCGCGGGCCAGCTATGGGTCGAGGGCCGCCTGGCGCACGTGATCTCGACGATCGACGGGCCCGTGACACCGCACCCGGTCGAGGATCGGGTGCGCGAGCTGCCCGGCGTGGCCGAGGCGGCGGCGGTCGCAGTCGGCCCGGCGGGCGCGCAGCTCGTCGTGGTCGTGGTGGCGCCGGAGCGGCGCGGTGGCGCGGTGGCTCGGCTCACCGGGGCCGCACCGGGCGCCGGGGCGATGGCCTCGGTTGGCCTGGCTGCCCAGGTGCGCGAGGTCGCCGGGGTGCCCGTCGCCGCCGTTCTGGTGCGAGACTGGCTGCCTGTCGACATCCGCCACGCGAGCAAGGTCGACCGCGGCGGTCTGGCCGACTGGGCGGGCGGCATACTCCACGGGCGGAGCCTGGGTGACCGGCTGCGCGGGCTGGTCGGCAGCGGCCGGGCGCCGCGCACGAGGAGCCGCTGATGACCGGACCGAACCCGCGATCTGCCGAGACCACCCCCGGACCGGCCGCGCGATCTGCTCAGCCCACCTCCGGACCGGCCGCGCGATCTGCGGAGCGCGGCGGGCCGGGCCGGGTGCTGGTGACCGGTGCCAGCGGCATGCTCGGCGGCGCGGTCGCCGATCTGCTCGCCGAGCGCGGCTGGGACGTCACCGTCATGCAGCGGCGCTCGGCCGGTGGACGGCACCGGGAGTCCCTCGGCGACATCCGCGATGCCGATGCCGTCACGCGCGCGGTGCAGGGGCAGGACGCCGTGGTGCACCTCGCGGCCAAGGTCGATGTCGTCGGGCCGTGGCGCGACTTCGTCGACATCAACGTGCGGGGCACCCGGCGGGTCATCGAGGCACTGCGCGCCCAGGGCGGCGGCTCGTTGGTGCAGATCAGCTCCCCGTCAGTGGCGCACACGGGTCGGTCACTCGCCGGCGCGGGCGCGGGGGTCGCCACGCCGATGCGGGCCCGCGGGCACTACGCCCGCACCAAGGCCGCCGCGGAGCTCTTCGCACTGGAGGCGGACAGCCCCGAGCTGGCGGTCACCGCGCTGCGGCCGCACCTGGTGTGGGGTCCTGGGGACACGCAGCTCGTCGGCCGGATCGCGGAACGAGCCCGTCAAGGACGGCTGGCGCTCGTCGGGGCGGGGACGGCGCTGGTCGACACGACCTATGTCGACAACGCCGCCGCGGCCACCGTGGCCGGGCTGGAGCGCATCGAGCACGCCCACGGCCAGGCGCTCGTCGTCACCAACGGCGAACCCCGCCCGATCGGCGAGCTCATCGCCGACATCTGCCGCGCGGTCGGCGCCCCTCCCCCACGCCTGCACCTGCCCGTTCCGCTCGCCTGGGGCCTCGGCGCAGCCGTCGAGGGAGCCGCCGCGCTCTCCGAGCGAATCCCCGGTATGCCGTCGCTCACCCAGCCGCCGATGACTCGCTTCCTCGCCGAGCAGCTCTCCACGGCGCACTGGTTCGACCAACGGCATACCCGGCAGGTGCTCGACTGGACGCCGTCGGTGAGCATCGACGAGGGTCTGGCCCGGCTCTGAGGTCGCGACAGGGCCAGACCCATCTGGGGAGGGCCAAGATCACGCGCCCCAGAATCCGCCGCCCGCCGGAATCTCGCCGGCGTTGCGTCTGCCGTGGTCAGAACTGGCGCAGTCGATCTGCCAGGTGGCCCAGCAGCTCTTCCTGGTCGAGGTGTTGCCTGTAGCTCTGACAGCGCTCGATCGCCTGCAGGATGTCGGCGCATCTGTCTCGCTCGGGTCGACCCACACTGGCACCGCATCCGCCATGGCGGTTGCTGAGACGTCATCGCGGAGCACGTCTGGGGCGACGACGTCGACCCCTCGCTGCAAGATCATGCTGAGATCCTCACCGATGCCGCTCACCCGCAGAAGCGGGTTGCCGCCGAGCGGCAACAGATCCACCAGCAGGTCTATCTCACTCTCGGCAGTGGCGTCGCCACGCGCTACCGAGCCGAAAACTCTCGGATTTGCGGCACCGTAGCGCTGAAGGATCTCACGAAGATCGACACGGTGCGCCTCAAGGGCGTCGCGAAACGGCGACGCTCTCGGACGTGACGGTACCCAGGGCTCAAGGATGGGGCTGACGGAAACGACCGCCTACCGATCTCTCACGCCAGGCGGAAGAAGCGGTCGTTCGAAGCCGGATTTCGCGCACGGGAGGAACGCGCAACCCTGTGCGGGCGCTGGTGACACAGGCGTTGGTCCTCGCACGCCTGTGTCACAAGCAGCCGCACAACGGTTCAGGGCAGGTCACCTAGACTCACGGCATACCGCTCGCGTCAAGGAGGACCACCCATGGCTGAGGCCGTCATCGTCGCTGCTGCCCGCACCCCGATCGGGCGCGCCTTCAAGGGTTCGCTGACCACCGCCCGACCGGACGACCTCGCCGCCGGGGTCATCCGCGCGGCGCTGGAGCAGGTGCCCGAGCTGGATCCGACGAGCATCGAGGACCTCTACCTCGGGTGCGCGGAGCCGTGGGCCGAGCACGGCTTCAACATGGCCCGCGTCGTCAGCGTGCTGCTCGGGCTGGACGGACTGCCGGGCGCGACGGTCAACCGCTTCTGCGCGAGCTCGGTGCAGACCACCCGGCAGGCCTTCCACGCGATCAAGGCGGGCGAGGGCGACGTCTTCATCAGCGCCGGGGTCGAGTGCGTCTCGCGGTATGCCGATTTCGCCGGCGCGGGCGGTGGCAAGGAGTCGTGGCGCAACCCGCTCTTCGCCGACGCGGTGGCGCGGACCGAGGCGATGGCCGCCTCCAACGAGACCTGGACCGACCCGCGCGAGCAGGGCGGCCTGCCGGACGTCTACATCGCCATGGGGCAGACGGCGGAAAACGTCGCCACCTCGCTCGGCATCTCCCGCGAGCGCCAGGACGAGTGGGGCGTGACCAGCCAGAACCGCGCGGAGGCCGCCATCGCCGACGGCGTCTTCGCGCGGGAGATCGCCCCGGTGACCCTCGAGGACGGCACCGTCGTCAGCACCGACGACGGGCCGAGGGCAGGCGTCACGCTGGAGAAGGTCAGCCAGCTCCAGCCCGTCTTCCGTGAGGACGGCACCGTCACCGCGGGCAACTGCTGCCCGCTCAACGACGGCGCCGCCGCGCTCGTGGTGATGAGCGACACCCGCGCGAAGGAGCTGGGCCTCACGCCGCTCGCGCGCATCGTCTCCACCGGGGTCTCGGCCCTGTCGCCGGAGATCATGGGGCTGGGCCCGATCGAGGCGTCGACGCAGGCGCTGGAGCGGGCCGGCATGAGCATCGGCGACCTGGACCTCTATGAGATCAACGAGGCCTTCGCGGTGCAGGTGCTCGGGTCCGCGGACGCGCTGGGCATGGACTACGACACGCTCAACGTCCACGGCGGCGCCATCGCGCTGGGGCACCCCTTCGGCAGCACCGGGGCGCGCATCTCGACGACCCTCATCAACGCGCTGCAGACCCGGGACGGGCAGTTCGGCCTAGAGACGATGTGCGTCGGCGGGGGCCAGGGTATGGCGATGGTGATCGAGCGCCTCTCCTGACCGGAGCCGTGGGGTCGGCTCCCGGGGCCTCCCCGGTGAGCGGACGGCATACCTGGAACGGCGCATGAGCAGTCGAAGGTGCCCGAGGCAGGGGACGGATCCCTCGCGCGAGGACTTTTCGGCTGCTCATGCTCCGGTGTCACGCGTGGCGGGAGATGCGGCATACCTCGGGATCGGCAGGTAGCCTGAGCGGGCTCCGCTGCGACGACCTGTGAGGTGACCCATGGCCGGTGGTCTGGCTGCTCTGCTCGACGACATCGCCGCGATCGCGCGCGTCGCCGCCGCGTCCGTGGACGACATCAGCGCCGCGGCCGGCCGGGCCGGCTCCAAGGCGGCCGGCGTCATCATCGACGACGCTGCCGTGACCCCGCGCTACGTCACCGGCGTCGACCCGAGCCGCGAGCTGCCGATGATCAAGACGATCGCGATCGGCTCGATCCGCAACAAGCTGCTCTTCATCGTGCCGGCGGCCCTGCTGCTCAGCATCTTCCTGCCGTGGCTGCTCACGCCGATCCTCATGCTGGGCGGGTGTTACCTGTCCTACGAGGGCGCGCACAAGGTGCTGGAGTGGCTGGGCGTGGGGCACGACGGCGCCCACGACGAGCCGGCGGTGGAGAGGGGCCCGGAGGCGGAGAAGAAGGTCACCTCAGGGGCGATCCGCACCGACTTCATCCTATCGGCCGAGATCATGGTCATCGCGCTCAACGAGGTCGCCGACGAGCCGCTGCTCAACCGGGCGATCGTCCTCGTGGTCGTCGCGATCGTCATCACGGCGGTGATCTACGGCGCGGTCGCGCTCATCGTCAAGATGGACGACATCGGGCTGAGCCTGTCGCAGCGGGAGTCCGAGGGGGCGCAGAAGTTCGGGCGCGGTCTGGTCACGGCCATGCCGATCGTGCTCAAGACGCTGTCGATCGTCGGCGTCGTGGCGATGCTCTGGGTCGGCGGGCACATCCTGCTCGTGGGCATCGATGAGCTGGGCTTCCACCCGATCTACGAGTTCGTGCACCACGCCGAGGAGGTCGTGGCCGGGTGGATCCCCGCGATCGCCGGCTTCCTCAGCTGGCTGACCAACACCTTCTTCTCGGCGATCCTGGGGCTCGTGGTCGGGCTGGTCATCGTGGGCGTCGTGTCGATGCTGCCCTTCGGCAAGAAGGACCACGGGAGCGACAGCGACGCCGCCCACGCGGGGGCGGACAGCCACTGAGACCGACGCCGCGTCCAGTGCGTGACTAACGCGCGTCCCGTGCGTGACTAACGCGCGTCCAGTGCACGACTAACGCGCGTCCCGTGCGTGACTAACGCGCGTCCCGTGCGTGACTAACGCGCGTCCGGTGCGGGTGGGGCGGTCAGGGAAGGGCGCGGCGCAGGGTTGTGAGGCGGTCGGCAAGGTCTTGCTCGTCCAGGCCCTTCCCGATCGCGCCTTCGCCCGACACGCCTTCGCCCATTGCGCCTTCGCGCGACACGCCTTCGCCCATCGCGCCTTCGCGCGACACGCCGGCTGCCGCCTGGCGCCAGTCGTAGACCATCACCCGCAGCTGGTCCACGACCACCCCGGGGCCGAGGTCGGGCACCACCTCTCGAGACTGGGCGGTCGCGTCGGCGACGGCGTCCGCGAGCGCCTGCACCACGGCAGACACCTGCGGGTATGCCGTCACTGCCCGCCCCAGCGGCAGCTGCTGCCAGCGCCGGGCCACCCGCTCGAGCTCGGTGTCGACCGCGCGGTGGACAGCAGACGGCCCGCCAGCAGGGGTGCTGGCGGGCCGCACGGTCGAGCTGATCTCGGGTGGGATCAGTCGGAGCTCTGCAGGATCGCGAAGAGCCGCAGGAACTCGATGTAGAGCCACACGAGGCTGGCGACCAGGCCGTGGCCGAGCAGCCAGGAGTACTTCTCCGGGGCGCCACCGCTCACCGCGCGGTCGACGGAGTCGAAGTCGACGGCGAGCGAGTAGGACGCCAGGCCGACGCCGAGGAGGGAGATCACGATGCCGAGCGGGCCGCTGTAGATGCCCCAGCCGTCACCGAAGCCCAAGAACGAGGCACCGATGTTGACGAGCAGGAAGACGAGGTAGCCCATCGCGGCCATGCCGAAGATCCGACGCGACTTGCTCGTGACCTTGATGAAACCCATCTTCCAGCCGATGAACATGCCCGCGAAGGTCGCCATCGTCGCGACGATCGCGGTGGACACGACGCCGGGGTAGGCGGCGTTGAAGGTCACGCTCACCGCTCCCAGGAAGAGCCCCTGGAGCACCGCGTGCACGAGGATGAGGCCGACGTTGACCTTCTTCGAGAAGCCGATCGCGAAGCTCAGCGCCAGCGAGCCGAACATCCCGAGCAGCCAGACCGGCATGGCGATCCCCGGCTGGGCGCCGACGAAGAACCAGGTGGCGGCTGTGACGGCCAGCACGATGCCGAACAACATGAGGCTCTTGACGACGACGTCGTCGAGCGTGAGTCGACCCGTCTGGGCGGGGCCCGCGGGGGCCTGGTCGTACATGTCCTGCAGCTGCCGGTCGGACATCGTCTCGCTGGGACCGGGCTGGTACTGCGGGATGGGTGAGCCACCCTGCGACATACCCTGCTGGTAGCCACCCTGACCCTGGCCGAAACCGGCGTACTGGCCCTGGGCAGCCTCCTTGTCG
Source organism: Serinicoccus sp. JS2-9 (assembly GCF_059025165.1). Taxonomy (NCBI): domain Bacteria; kingdom Bacillati; phylum Actinomycetota; class Actinomycetes; order Micrococcales; family Ornithinimicrobiaceae; genus Serinicoccus; species Serinicoccus sp. JS2-9. The sequence continues at coordinate 1,548,061 of NZ_CM180091.1, read as the reverse complement.
ATGCGGTTGAAGACCGGGTTGACGGCCATGAAACCTCCAAGTTGGTGCGGCACCGGGCCGACTGGCGCCGATGTCTTGTCACCAGGATAAACGTCCGAGGCGCCCCGTGGATTCCGGACGCGCGCCCTGTGGGCTGTGGACGAGGGATGGTCACCGGCCGGGTCGCGGGATACGCTGACATCTGCCCCACATCGAGGAGAGGTATGACGCACCCGCGGCGATCCCTGACACTCACCGGGTCTCTGGTGCTGGCCATGGCGGCAGGCACCGGCACCGCCGCCCTGCCGGCATCGGCGCAGCCGGCCCCGGCCCAGCAGGGGGTGCCTGCCACGGTCGCCGCCGCCCCCTTGGTGGCGCACGCGCTGCGGGACGACCCCTACCCCCGGCAGGACCCCCTGCCGGAGCCGCCCGTCGACGAGGGCGACGCGGCGATCAAGCTGGGGCTGACGCCGTACCACGACATCGCGCGGCGCCTCAATGCCGCGATGGAGGACTCGACCCGCGTCTCCGCGGAGGTGCTCACCACCACGTCACAGGGTCGGGACGTCTATCTGGTGACGTTGACGGCGCGGGAGAACCGCACCGTCGCGGCCAAGCAGGCGCAGATGCGCGACCTCATCACCGAGGACCCGGTCGCGGCGGCGGACGACCGCAAGCTGGCCGCGCAGTACAAGACGCCGATCTTCATCAACGCCAACATTCACGGCAACGAGTTCGAGGGCACCGACGCCGCGCTGCGGCTGGTCGAGACGGTCGCCGAGGGCAAGGACGGCTCGCTCAACCGGCTGCTGCAGAAGAACCGCATCCACCTCGTCATCTCGATGAACCCGGACGGCCGCGTCGCCAACACGCGCCGCAACACCGCCGGCTTCGACCTCAACCGCGACTACGTCACCGTGACCCAGCCGGAGACGCTGGCCGTGCGTGACGCGCTCATCCACACCCAGCCCATGCTCATGCTCGATCTGCACGGCTACGTCAACGGCACGCTCGTCGAGCCGACGACGCCGCCGCACGGCGAGAACTACGAGTACGACCTCTTCATCAAGCACGCCTACGCCAACGGGCTCGGCATGGAGGAGGTCATCAACGGCCTCGGCTACGACGAGGACGACGGGGTCCGGCCGGTGCAGATCCCGCTGCGCGACTGGGACGAGGGCTGGGACGACTGGCCGCCGATCTTCACGCCGCAGTACGCCGCGCTGCACGGCGCGATCGCGCACACGATCGAGATCCCGCTGCGCGTCAACAACTCCTCCTACGGGCTGCCGGCCGAGGAGCTGCAGCGGCGCTCGGCGATCAACACCGACGTCGCCTACGCGGCGATCACCGGGACGCTGGAGTATGCGCGGACCGAGCGCGAGGAACTGCTCGCCGACCACATCGAGATCTTCCGGCGCGGCGAGGCGGGCGAGCGGCAGACCCCGGTCGAGGTCGGGCTGTTCGACGGGGTCATCGGCCCCGAGGACGTCTACACCACGACCTTCCCGCGCGCCTACGTCATCCCCACGGGCGCCGACCAGCGCTCGGCGCCCGCCGCGGCGAGGCTGGTCGACTTCCTCATCGCCAACGACGTCGAGGTGACGACGCTGACCCGGGCCGCGACGATTTCCGGGCGAAGCTATCCCGCCGGCAGCTACGTCGTCGACATGCACCAGGCCAAGCGGGCGATGGCCAACACCGTCCTGGGTCGGGGCACCGACATCTCCGACCGGGTCGACTCGATGTATGACATCTCCGGCTGGAGCCACGCGCTGCTCTGGGGCGCCTCGGTGGACACCATCCCGGAGGGCGATCCGTTGCGCGTGGTCGGTGAGCCGGCCGAGCAGGCCGACGACAGCGGCGCGGTCGCCGACGGCGGCACCGGATGGGTGCTGCCCATGGAGGACCCCGCCGACGTCCAGGCGCTCACCACGCTGCTGGAGCAGGGGGTGCCGGTCGAGCTCCTCGAGGACGGCTCGGTGCTCGTGCCGGCCGACGACGCCTGGGCCGCGAGCAACGCCGCCAGCACGTATGGCGTGGAGCTCGCCGCGGCGCCCGAGGGCGCGACCGGGGCGGTGCTCCCGAGCGCGGCCGGGTCCGTGGGCGTCGCCGGGACGGCCGAGGAGGTGTGGGCCTTCGAGGAGATGGGCTACACCGTGACGCCGGTCAGCACCGGTGCGCTCAACGACGGCCTCGACCTGTCGGCCCTGGACGCGATCTATGTCTCCTCCGGGCTTGACGTCGGGAGGCTCGATGATGCCGCTCTGGCCGAGGTCGAGGACTACGTCGCTGACGGCGGCGGGTTCGTGGGCCGCGGGCGCACAGGCGTCGAGGTCAACAACGCCCTGGAGCTGCTCGAGGTCACCGCGATCAGCGGTCGCGGCGATGCCAACGGGGTCGTCCGCGTCGACAACGTCGAGGGCAGCCCGGTGGCCGACGCCGCGACCCCGCACACCTTCGTCTACCGGCCGATGTGGTTCACCGATCTCGGGGCCGGCGTGACCGTCGACCAGTCCTACGGCGAGGACCCGATGGTCAGCGGCCACTGGCGGCCCGACGGGGACGGCCAGGGTGGCCCGGCCGCCGCGGCCGGTCAGGCGGTCATCGTCCGGGGCGAGAGCGACGCCGGCCGTGCGGTCCTCCTGGGCAGCGAGCCGCTCTTCCGGGCGCACCCGAAGGGCCAGTACGCCCTCGTCGCGCGCGCGTTGCTCTGGGCCGGTTCTGGCGAGTAGGCGCCAGACGTGCAGCGGGGCGGTCCGCGCGTGAGCGGTTCGTGAGCGGTCCACCCGTGAGCGCTCCGCGCCTGAAGGGCTCGCGTCCGGGCGGCGCGTCGGTCCCTTCGCCCTCGTAGCCCAATCGGCAGAGGCAGCCCACTTAAAATGGGTTCAGTGCGGGTTCGAGTCCCGCCGGGGGCACTGCTCGCGCAGGCGGCCCGTCGCAGTGGAGCGGGTCGGCTCTCGGGCGGGTCCTGCGCAGGGGCGGACCAGGTGCGGTCACGCCCCATCCGTCACACCATCACGAGGCTGCCAGGAACCTCAGATCTGCCGAGGATGCGTCCCCGGCAGATCCGAGGTTCCTGGCAGGGTGTGACGCGCGTGGCAGGTGTGACTCGCAAGCTCTTCACCCCGGCGGGCCAGCCCCCGGATTGCTCGACGCGCGCCGTGGGGGATGCCGTTCAGCTCGCGTGCGTTCACGTCGTGCCGAGCCGGGTCTGGGCGTGATCGGCTCTAGCGTTCACGTGCACGCCAGAGCCGGTGGAGTCGGGCGTGTCGTCGGCCCGAGCGTTCACGTGCACGCCAGAGCCGATCAGGTCGGGCGCGTCGTCGGACCGAACGCGCGCGAGGAGACCCGCCTGGCCCGCGTCACCTCCTCAGGGCGCACCCGCCACACTGGGGTATGCCGTCTCCCACCTCCCCGCACCCCGTCACCGGGGACCTGTTCCCGTCTCCGGTGCCGCCCGGGTCGGGCTGGCCAGAGGACCCTGCGCCGGCCGGCACCCGGGTGGCCCGGTCGGCGGGTGGGGCGCACCGGCTGGCCGCCGGGGCGCACGACCTGGCCGACCTCGACGCCCGGGCCAGCGTGTGCTCGGCCTGCCCTCGGCTCGTGGCCTGGCGCGAGCAGGTCGCCGCCACCCGGCGGGCTGCCTACGCCGACCAGCCCTACTGGGGTCGCCCCGCCCCCGGCCTCGGCGACTCGGCACCGCAGATCCTCGTCGTCGGACTGGCGCCGGCCGCGCACGGCGCCAACCGCACCGGCCGCATCTTCACCGGGGACCGGTCCGGGGACTGGATCTACGCCGCCCTCCACCGGGCGGGCTACGCCAGCCAGGCCTCCTCCACCCACGCGGGGGACGGCCTCTCGCTGCACACGGTGCGGATCACTGCGGCCGTCCACTGCGCGCCGCCGGCCAACGCGCCGACGCCGGCGGAACGGCATACCTGCGGGGTGTGGCTGCAGCGCGAACTGACCCTCGTCGAGCCCACGCTGCGCTCCGTGCTCGCCCTCGGGGGCATCGGCTGGGACGCCGCCCTCGCGGCGGCGCGCCGGTCGGGCTGGGCCGTCCCCAGACCCAAGCCGCGCTTCGGCCACGGTGCCGAGGCCAGGCTCACCACCTCGAGCGGCCGGGACGTCCGACTCCTCGGGAGTTATCACGTCAGCCAGCAGAACACCTTCACCGGGCGCCTCACCGAGGCCATGCTCGACGAGGTCATCGCCCGGCTCTGAGCCGGCGCTGCTGCCGGGCGCGTCGAGCCAGCCCGACCGCGCCCCGGCGGCGCCGCGCGGCGCGGCCGTCCCGATCAGTCCGGCAGCAGGAAGACCCGGTTGGGGATCTGCTCGTAGTCGTCCGGGTCGATCGCCGAGATGCTGCCGTCGGCGACCGCCTCGATCAGCCCACCGAGCCCGACCTCGACCTGCTTGGTGAGGTAGCCGTTGCGCTTGTTGCCGTCGTACTGCGTCTGGCTGGAGGTCTCGAAGAGCACCGTCGCGCTCCCCCGCAGGGCGAACGACCCGAGCGCCGTGCCCGGCAGGTTGGTGTTCTGCGGGTAGAGCGTCAGCGCACCGAAGCCGGACTCGCCGCGCCCCTGGAGCGCGTCGTAGACCGCGACGTTGGCTCGGCGGGAGGCGTCGTAGTCGAACTTCGGCCAGTCGCCGAACTCCGTCGGATCGGCGATGAAGCGCCCCGAGATCGACAGGCTGGACATCTCACCGGTGCCCTCCTGGGCATAGCAGGACCACTGGTTGTGCAGGTCGACGAAGTAGTCGACGGTGCCGAACTCGTTCTCCAGCTCGCGGTAGACGTCGCGTGAGGTCTGCGCCTCGGGCGTGATGTACCACCCCGTGTCCGCGCTGCTGCCCGGGAAGTCCTCGGGCTGCGGCACGTAGTCGAGGTCGGGGTTGAAGTCGCGGTTGACATCGAAGCCGGGCACACGAGGGTTGTAGTTCCAGACCGGCTCGACCCCGGCGAGCTGGGGGAAGTCCTCGACGACCTCGTCCCAGGACATGCGGTTCTGACGGTGGTCCTCCTCTCCGCCGTCGACGTTGAGGCGGGGTATGCCGACGAGCGTCACCTCCTCGCGGATCGCCCGGGCGTCGGGGCTGTTGCCGCCGATCTCGGCGAGCAGGTTGAGCAGGGCCTCGGTGCCGTGGTTCTCGTTGCCGTGGATCTGGGTCTGGACGTAGATGACGGTGTCGCCCTCGCCGACCCGGGCGCTGTAGATCTCACGCCCCTCGTTGCTGTAGCCGGCGACCTCGACGTCGACCCGGCCCTGGGTGGTGCGCTCGAGCCGCTCCACGGCCCGGGTGAGCTGGGCGTGGTCGACGAAGGCGGTGTTGTTGTCGCCGGGTTCGGTGCCGCAGTGCGAGTTGACCGGCGGACTCGCGCTGGCGGTGATGGGCAGGCCGCTCGCGACGACGGCCGCCAGGAGAGCCGAGCCGCACAGGGCTGGGGTGGTCTTGCGCATGATGTCTCCTTTGACCTCAAGCAGGGACCACCAGCACAGCGCGACCGCGGCCAGCATGCAAGGGACTTGGGCAAAGTTTTACCTTCATCCATCCAGGCCCCACACATGGATGAGGGGCCCTCGGCAGTATGAGTGCCAAGGGCCCCTCGGGGCGGTGCATCGCAAGGACGACCGTCCCGGAGTCAGGACCAGATCCGGCGCACGAGGCGTCGGCATCGGTCCGACAGGCGACCGGGGAGATGTGACGTTCCCGATCGATCTCCTCGACATCCGGGGCCCGCCGACTCCGTCACCGAGTCGGACGCGGCAGTCACGAGGACTGCCGTCACCCTGCGACACGAGGCCGCAGGGTGGACCCCTCTCCTCGAGAGGATCCCGCCACTCTCGCGAGCGGCGTAGGTCACTGTCTACGCCTCCCCGCGCTGCCGCGCAAGGGGTGTGGGCGAAGTCGTCGGCGTGTCCGCGACGGTCGGCGTGTCCTCCCCAGGGCAGGTGAGGTTGTGCACATCCTGTCCCCGGGTCATCCCCCGTGTCGTCCACAGCCGCTGTGGACGAGTGGGGCCGGGTCCTCAGACCTGGGAGAGCGCGATGCCGTCGAGGATGTCGGTCTCGCTGGCGCGGACCGAGCGCAGTCCGGAGTCGTGCGCGACCCGCTGGACCACGGTCCGCCAGATGAGCGCACCGGCACCGATGACGTCGACCCGCCCCTCGTGCATGAAGGGCAGCTCGGCCCGTCGGGAGCGCGGGCTGAGCAGCAGGTCGGTGCAGGCGTCGATCACCTCGGGCACTGCGAGCTCGGCCCCGTGGATCCGCTCCGACTGGTATGCCGTGAGCTCGAGCGCGTGCGCCGTCACCGTGGTCACCGATCCGGCCAGGCCGACGAGCGTGCCGACCCGGGAGAGGTCGACGACCTCGGCGGCCTCCTCGACCGCACGCACGATGTCCGAGAGCGCGCCCCACACCTGGTCCTCGGTCGGCGGATCGTCGTGCAGGTGCCGCTCGGTCATCCGGACGCAGCCGATGTCGACCGAGCGAGCGGCCGCGACCCCGGTGCCCGCGTCGTCCCCGAGCACGAACTCGGTGGAGCCACCCCCGATGTCGACCACGAGGTAGGGGCCAGGGGCTCCCGAGGCGCGCAGGTCGCCGGTGGCTCCGGCGAAGGACAGGGCGGCCTCCTCCTCCCCGCTGACGACCTCGGGCACCACGTCGAATCCCGCGAAGGCCTCGCGGACCCCGGCGGTGAAGTCGGCGGCGTTGGACGCGTCCCGCGACGCCGACGTCGCCACGAAGCGGACGGATTCGCACCCGGCCTCGCGGCACTGCGCGGCATACCCCTCGGCGGCGGCGAGCGTGCGCGCCATGGCGGCCTCGCCGATCGCGCCGGTCGCATCGATGCCCTCGCCGAGCCGGACGATCTGCATCTCGCGAGTGACCTCGCGCAGCGCTGGTGCCTGACCGGCAGCCCCGGGCTCGACGTCGGCGATGAGCAGCCGGATCGAGTTGGTGCCGCAGTCGATGGCCCCGACGCGGGTCATGCGGCGGGCCGGCGGCGGCGCGCGACGAGCCGGGCGCCCAGGCTCACGCCGGGACGAGGGAGCTGCTGCGTGGCCTCGCCGTCCGGCGCCGTGGCCGCGGCAGACCCGTGCGTCGACCCGGTGCCGTCGTCGGAGGCGGACTCGGAGCCCTCGCCCTCCTCGGCCTCGCCCACCGGGTCGACCGGGTGGTGCTTGGGGCAGGTGTCCTGGCACGGCTCCGGCGGGGCGGTCTCGGTGCCCTGGCAGCAACCGTTCTCCCACCAGGCCGGCAGTGCGGCGATCGCCCGGTCACCGAGCGGGTTGACCCCGGGACCGGCAGCCAGGCTGTGCGCGACGAGCACGTGCAGGCACTTGACCCGGTTCGGCATGCCCCCGGCGCTGATCCCGGCGATCTCCGGCACGTGCGCGAGCTCCTCGCGGCGTCGCAGGTAGTCGTCGTGGGCCTGGGCATACTCCCAGCGCAGGTCGTCGTCCTCGGCGAGCCGCTGCGACATCTGCTTCATCAGCCCCTCGCTCTCCAGCGTCGAGATGGCGCCGGTCAGCTTGGGGCAGGTGGCGTAGAAGCTGGTCGGGAAGGGCGTGCCGTCGGGCAGCCGCGGCTCGGTCCGGATCACGGTGGGGCAGCCACAGGGGCAGCGGTGCATGATGGCCACCACGCCGCGGGGCTCGCGCCCGAGCTGGCGTCGAATCACCTCGAGGTCCTCCGCGGTGGGAGTCTCCTCGAGCGTGGTGCGGTCGAGTTCGCTCATGTCTCCGTCTCAGGGAGCCAGGGTCCTCATGGCTCCGTCGTCTCGGGGAGCCCCTCGTTCGCGACCTTGACCGATTCCCACACCTGGCCGTACCAGGGACTGTCGGCAATCACGTCGTCGCTCACGGGGGCCATTCCAGGCAGCGCCTCAGTGTAGTCGCTTCCCGTGTCGTCGATGACCGTGAAGGCGGTCTCGCCCTCCTTGACGAAACGCAGCCGCTCACGGGCCTGCTGCTCCACGTAGTCCTTGTCCTCCCACTGGGCCAGCTCGTCCTCCAGCGCGGCGATCTCCTCCCGCTCGGTCTGGATCTGCTCGCGAGCCGCGGTGATGTCGGCGCGCTGACGCAGATAGCCCGACAGCGCGGGTGCCAGGACGAGGGCCATGACGACCAGCAGGATGCCCAGGCCGATGAGGCGGCGCACGTGCAGCGGGGTCTGCCGGGCCGCCACGGTCGAGGGCGCGCGGGTGACGGTGCGGCTGCCCGGGCGGGTGGCCGACCGACGGGTCGAGCCCGCGGGCCGACTGCCGGCGCGCGGGCTGCGCCGGTCGCGCGATCCGCGAGCCGTGCTCATGGTGCTCCTCGGTGCTGGTGGGGTGCCTGTGGCAGGTGGTTCGGTGTCGTCAGGGTATGCCGCGCGGTCGGGGTCGCGCCGCACGCCGCGCCGGGGTCGGCCAGACGGCATCCGCTGGACCTGTGCACGCTCACGTGGCCTGTGCACACGTCATATCGCGTGCACAGGCCCACGGGGCGTGCACAGGACCCGGCCCAGGCGGAGAAACCCAGGGTCGACGTCGCCGGTCGGCCCGGGTCGCCCCAGGCTCGAGGACCTCCTCAGCCGCGGAAGCGCGGGAAGGCGCCCGCACCGGCATACACGGCCGCGTCGTCGAGCTCCTCCTCGATGCGCAGCAGCTGGTTGTACTTCGCGACGCGCTCCGAGCGCGCCGGGGCGCCGGTCTTGATCTGGCCGCAGTTGGTCGCGACCGCCAGGTCGGCGATCGTGACGTCCTCGGTCTCGCCGGAGCGGTGGCTCATCATGCAGCGGAAGCCGTTGCTCTGAGCCAGCGTGACCGCGTCGAGGGTTTCCGTCAGCGAGCCGATCTGGTTGACCTTGACCAGCAGCGCGTTGCCGGCTCGGTCGGTGATGCCCCGCTGCAGCCGCTCGGGGTTGGTGACGAAGAGGTCGTCGCCGACGAGCTGGACCTTGTCGCCCAGCTGCGTCGTCATCTCGACCCAGCCGTCCCAGTCGTCCTCGTTGAGCGGGTCCTCGATGGAGACCAGCGGGTAGGCGTCGACCAGCTCGGCGTAGTACTTCACCATGTCGGTGGCCTTGCGCTTCTTGCCCTCGAAGGTGTATTTCCCCTTCTCGAAGAACTCGCTGGCGGCGACGTCGAGCGCGAGCGCGATGTCCGATCCGGGGGTGTAGCCGGCGTTCTTGATCGCCTCGACGATGAGATCGAGGGCGGCCCGGTTGGACTCGAGGTTCGGCGCGAAGCCACCCTCGTCGCCGAGGCCGGTCGACAGGCCCCGCTTCTTGAGCACCGCCTTGAGCGCGTGGTAGACCTCGGTGCCCCAGCGCAGCGCTTCGCGGAAGCTCGGCGCGCCGATCGGCGCGATCATGAACTCCTGGATGTCGACGTTGGAGTCGGCGTGCGAACCGCCGTTGAGGATGTTCATCATCGGCACCGGCAGCACGTGCGCGTTCGGCCCGCCGACGTAGCGGAACAGCGGCAGCCCGGCGGAGTCCGCGCCCGCCTTGGCGACGGCGAGCGAGACGCCGAGGATGGCGTTGGCGCCGATCTCGCCCTTGTTGTCGGTGCCGTCGGCGGCGAGCATCTCGGTGTCGACGAGGCGCTGCTCGGAGGCGTCGAAGCCCAGCAGGCGCGGCTCCAGGTCATCTTGGACGGCGTTCACAGCATCCTGAACGCCCTTGCCGAGGTAGCGGCTCTCGTCGCCGTCGCGACGCTCGACCGCTTCGAAGGCGCCGGTGGAGGCACCCGAGGGCACGGCGGCACGCGCGACGGTGCCGTCGTCCAGGCCGACCTCGACCTCGACGGTGGGGTTGCCGCGGGAGTCGAGGATCTCGCGGGCGATGATGGCATCGATAGCAGCCATCTGTGCTCCTTTCGAAAGGGAAGCATCGTGGGACCGGCAGCACTGTCGGTATGTCGTCGCCAGCCTAGTGGTCAGCGGCCCTGGTCGTTCACACCCTCGCGCGCGGCGCTCTCCACCGCCCGCACGGTATGCCGGAGCGCACCGTCCGGGTCGACCCCCTGCGCGCGCAGTTCGAGGACGGCGCGGAGCAGCACGGCGCCCGGGTCGCCGTCGGCCTCCAGTCCGGTGACCGTCTCCTGCAACCAGTCCCCCTGCCCGGCCCGGCCGAGCCGCGAGGCGACCTTGGCCGCGCGGGCGAGTGACGGCATACCGGTGGGGATGCCGTCGAGCGGGTGCTCCCGCGCGGGGCGGCCCGAGGCCGCCTGCGTGGCGGCCTCCTCCGCTTTGATCTGCTCCCAGGTGGCCTCGACCTGCGTCGCATCGTCGGCGTGCGCGTCGGCGAACACGTGCGGATGGCGGCGGACCAGCTTGGCGACGAGGCCGGCCGCGACGTCGTCCACGTCGAAGGGCTCCTCCTCGTGGTCGGCGCCCACCCGCGCGTGGAAGAGCACCTGGAGCAGCACGTCGCCGAGCTCGTCGATCGCGTGCTCCCGGGCCGAGCCGGTGGCGGCGTCGAGCCCGTCCAGGGCCTCGACCGCCTCGTGCGCCTCCTCCACGAGATAGGGCGTGAGGCTGGCGTGGGTCTGCTGGGCGTCCCACGGGCAGCCGCCCGGGGAGCGCAGCCGGTCCATGACCGCGACAGCGTCGAGCAGCCGCGCGCCCGGGGTGTCCCACGACCCCACGAGCAGCTCCAGCTCGGGGGCGTCCTCCTCGGGGAGCTGCATGGCGAGCGCCTCGGCCAGCCCGGGGTCGCCGTCCGGGGAGCCGACCCAGACGACGGCGCCGACGTGGTCGAGCAGCTGCGCGGCGCGCTGCTGGGGCGTGGCGGCGGCCAAGGTCGTGACGGGGATCTCGGCGCCCCTCAGAGCGAGCAGCAGGTCGCTCTCCTCGGCACCGCCATCGCCCGCGGCGAGCACCGCGTCAGCCGTGCGCAGCGTCTCCCAGGCAGAGGCCGAGAGCAGCCCCGGCGCGACCCGGGGCGAGGTGAGCAGCAGGGTCAGCCGTCGGAGGACTGGATCCACGCAGGCACCTCGGGCACCACGCCGCCGTTCGCGCCGTCCCAGGTGCCGAACCGGGGGTTGACCTCGACCGGGAGCGCGTCGATGTCCTCGACCGTGACTCCCTGGAGCTGGGCGAGGAGCGGCTGCATGTCCTCGGCGGCCGCGGCCTCGGAGTTGACGAGCTGGCCGTAGTAGCGGAAGCGGCCCGCCTCCACCGTGAGGTCGGAGGCCTCCTCCTCGAGGCCGGCCTCGGCCAGGGTGGAGCGGATGTCGGACTCGGTGGCCTCATACGGCGAGCCGGCGAAGATCTGGTCGAGCACGGGCACGACGCCCGCCTCGTAGATCGCGCCCTGCACGTCGATCTGCTCGGTCGAGACCTGGGTCAGCTGCTGCGCGGTCTCCTGGACCTCCTCGACGGAGTATCCGGTGCCGTCGATGACGACTCCCTCGGACATGCCCGTCCCCCCGCAGCCAGCCAGGGCGAGCGAGGCGGTCAGGGCCATCGGTGCCAGGAGGACTGTCGTACGCGTGCGCTTCACGCGGCTCATCATCGCATGCGCCTCAGCCGGCGAAGCGCTCGACCACGGCGCCCAGCCCGGGCAACGCGTCGACGACGTGGCCCTTGGCCCGGCCCCGGAAGGCACCGTAGCCCTTGGCCAGCGGACCCTCCAGACGCGAGGAGCGGCGGTCGACCGCGGCGAGGAGCGCGTCGGAGACCTGGTCGGCGCGACCGTGGAGGTAGGTGCCGAAGCCACCACCCGGCGCCGCCTGGAAGGACTGCCAGTAGGGCTCCAACGTGTCGACGAGCGCCGGCAGGGCGCGGTCGAGGGTCTTCGGCACGCTGTCGCCCGCCTTCTTGGCGCCGGCGTAGGCGGTCTTGAGCATGGCGCCGGAGACGCCCTTGGTGCGGCCGATCTCGGTGTCGGCGAGCTGGGCCAGGGCGGCGACGACCTGCGGGCGAATCTCGGGCTCGAGCAGGGACTGCGCGAGGGTGGTCATGGGCTCAGCATGCCCCGCCCCGCTGGGCGAGCACTGAGCGCCCCTCACCCCACGCACCGAGCGCACGTTCCGCACGCACCGGACGCACGTTCCACACGCACCGGACGCACGTTCCACACGCACCGAGAGCCTCGCCTGCTCACTCCGGCAGCCCCTTCTGCCCACTCCGGCAGCCCCGTCTGCGCGACTACCAGGCCGGGATCGTCACCGTCGGCGGCACGAACGCCCGCGCCGCTCCCCCGCGGCGGCGCCAGGCGTGGGAGCGTGGACGCCGAGCGGGCGCGAGGTAGGCGTGCACGGTCACCGCGACCTCGGGCCGCTCGTTGCGCAGGTCATGGGCCTGCCCGACCGGGACGTGCTGCACCAGTCCGTCGCGGAAGGCGCGTGGCAGGAGCCGCTGTCGTTCGTCCAGCCGGACCTCGGTGATCGTGCCCCGCACAGCTGCGAAGGCCGAGTCCGACTCCTCATGGGTATGCAGCTGGGTCGCCCAGGACGTCGGCCAGCTCACCACCCAGATCTCGGCCCCGAGATCGCCCGGCAGGCGGACGCGGTGCGGCGCACCGCCGGGCGAGAGCTCGTCGACGTCGGCGACCTGGGGCGACCAGATGGTGGGGTCGTCCGCGACGCGGCGCACGACCTCGAGCAGGTGGAGCGTGCCGGTGGCGGCGTCGAGCAGATCGCGCGCGAGCGGAGTGGCCGAGCGGGAGGGATGCGTGGGCGTCGTGAGCGTGACGGTCATGAGGGAGCCTTCGCCTGGCAGGTGGAGATCGGGCAGGGGCCTCAGCCACCAGGGCTGTCGGCGGCGATCAGGCGAGACAGCAGCACGCCGGACCGCGGCGGAGCATTCGCCGCGAGGTCATGCGTGCCGAACCGGTCATACGCAAACCATAACGCAAGCCTAGGCGTGAGCAAAGCGTGCGTTATCTCATCTCCGTCGTGCGGCGTCCCCCGAGAGCTGCCGTCCTCCCTCCAGCAGCCGCCCGCCCACTCCAGCAGCCTCGTCTGCCCACTCCAGCAGCCTCACCCCAGACGCATCAGATGCAGACCGGCCCCGGTGACGTGCGGGATCGTCGCCAGGACCTGCGGGTAGTGCGGGTCGTTGACGTGCCCGTCGAAGAGCACCTGCTCCCCAGCTTTCGCCGTCAGCCGCACCACCGCCCGCATGACGGCCCCGACATCATCGAGCACCCCCGGCACCTCCGGCGCCACCGCCTCGGCCACGACCCACACCGGACCACCGGGAGCGCGCACGGCATACCCGATCGCGGTCGCCTCTCCCTCGCGCCGGGCGACGACGCTGAGCTCCCGGACCAGCGCCTCCCCGAGCATCGGGCCGAAGATCTCGCGCGCAGCCACCTCGTCCGCGAGCGGGGCCCAGCCGGCGTGCACCCACGCGTAGACGCGCACCCACAGATCGAGGACCTGCGCGTCGTCGATCTCGGTCAGCGAGACGATCTGGAGGCCTGCAGGCGGCCGCACCGCAGCCCAGGTGGCGTTGTCCGGTCGCGTCCCGTCGACCTCGGACGGTGGACAGATCTGGTATGCCGTCGCACCCGCCGCGGTGAGCTGCGCGTGTCGCGCGCTGCCGGGGACCGCCTTCGCGATGAGCGGGAGACCCACGTCCGCGGCCAGCGCGGAAGCGAGGGTGCGGACCGTCGTGGGCGGCACGTCGTCCTCCAGACTGAGCCAGGCGTGGGTGCGGTGGAGCCGACCGACGAACGCGCCCGCCTCGCAGCTCCCGTCCCGGGCGACCCACCGCACGCCCGGTTCGGTCTCGATCACGCGCATCGGCTCAGGGTAGGCCGCGACGCCTGCCTCGACCCGATCACGCTCTTCCAGGCTGCCGGACCGAGCACACCAGGCTCTCGGAGCGAGCAGACGAGGCTCTTGGAGCGACCAGACGAGGCTGCTGGACCGAGCACACGAGGCTGCTGGACCGAGCACACGAGGCTGCTGGACCGAGCACACGAGGCTGCCGGTCGGGAGTCGGGCCGGGGTGTGAGGTCAGGCTCAGGTCGCGGTGGCGAAGTCGTCGAGCAGGATGCCGCGCACGAGCTGGCTGGCCCAGTCGAGGATCTCCTGGTCGCGCAGCGGCTTGCCGCCGACCGGGGCGGTCTTGGGCACCGGGACGAGGATCTGCCGCAGCGCGGGCTTGATGATCGTGCCCTTGTAGACCCGGGTGAGCCGCAGCTGCTGGCTCTCGCGGAGGTTCTCCACCGGCGCGAAGCGCACCATCTGGCCCTGCATCGCGATGTCGCTGAGGCCCGCGGCCCTCGCCACGGTGCGCAGCCGCGCCACCTCGAGCAGCGTGACCACCGGCTGCGGCGGAGCGCCGTAGCGGTCGAGCAGCTCCTCCCGGATCTGCTCCAGCTCGGCTTCGTCCCCGACCTGCGCCAGCTTGCGGTAGGCCTCCAGCCGCAGCCGCTCCCCCGGCACGTAGTCGTGCGGCAGGTGGGCATCGACCGGCAGCTCGATCTTCACCTCCGCCGGCGCCGCCTGCCCCTCGCCCTTGAAGGCCGACACCGCCTCCCCGACGAGCCGGACGTAGAGGTCGAAGCCGACCCCCTCGATGTGCCCGGACTGCTCGCCGCCGAGCAGGTTGCCCGCGCCGCGGATCTCCAGGTCCTTCATCGCCACCGCCATGCCGGCCCCGAGGTCGGTGTGCGCGGCGATCGTCTGCAGCCGGTCCACCGCAGTCTCGGTGAGCGGCTTTTCCGGCGGATAGAGGAAGTAGGCGTAGGCCCGCTCCCGGCCACGCCCCACCCGGCCGCGCAGCTGGTGCAGCTGGGACAGGCCGAAGGTGTCGGCCCGGTCGACGATGAGGGTGTTGGCGTTGGAGATGTCCAGCCCGGTCTCGACGATCGTGGTGCACACCAGCACGTCGAAGCGTCGCTCCCAGAAGTCGACGACGACCTGCTCGAGCCGGTGCTCCCCGATCTGCCCGTGCGCCGTCTCGACCCGCGCCTCCGGCACGAGGTCGCGGATCCGCGAGGCGACCTTCTCGATCGAGCTCACCTTGTTGTGGACGAAGAAGACCTGCCCGTCGCGCAGCAGCTCGCGGCGGATGGCAGCCGCGATCTGCTTCTCGTCGTAGCCGCCGACGAAGGTCAGCACCGGGTGCCGCTCCTCCGGCGGCGTCGCCAACGTCGACATCTCGCGGATGCCGGTGACCGCCATCTCCAAGGTCCTGGGGATCGGGGTCGCCGACATCGCCAGGACGTCCACGTCGGTCCGCAGCGCCTTGAGCTGCTCCTTGTGCTCGACGCCGAAGCGCTGCTCCTCGTCGATGATGACCAGCCCGAGGTCCTTGAAGCGCACGGTCGACCCGAGGAGCCGGTGAGTGCCGATGACCAGGTCGACCGAGCCGTCCCCGATCCCCGCGACGACCTCCTTGGCTTCCTTGTCGCTCTGGAAGCGCGACAGGGCCTTCACGGTGACGGGGAACTGCGCATACCGCTCGGAGAAGGTCTGCAGGTGCTGCTGCACGAGCAGCGTGGTCGGGACGAGCACGGCGACCTGCTTGCCGTCCTGGATCGCCTTGAACGCCGCCCGCACCGCGATCTCGGTCTTGCCGTAGCCCACGTCGCCGCTGATGAGGCGGTCCATCGGCACGGTCTTCTCCATATCCGCCTTGACCTCGTCGATCGAGACCAGCTGGTCCGGCGTCTCGGCGAAGGCGAAGGCGTCCTCCAGCTCGCGCTGCCAGGGGCTGTCCGGCCCGAAGGCGTGACCCTTGGTCGCCTGGCGGGCGGAGTAGAGCCGGATGAGCTCGGCCGCGATCTGCTTGACCTGCTTGCGCGCCCGCGCCTTGGTCTTCTGCCAGTCGGCGCCGCCCAGCCGGTGCAGCGTCGGCGCCTCGCCGCCGACGTACTTCGTCAGCTGGTCCAGCTGATCGGTCGGGAGGTAGAGCCGGTCCCCCGGCTGGTTGCGCTTGGAGGCGGCATACTCCAGCACGACGTATTCGCGCGTCGCGCCCTGCACCTGCCGCTGCGCCATCTCCACGAACCGTCCGACCCCGTGCTGCTCATGCACGACGAAGTCACCCGGGCGCAGCTGCAGCGGGTCGACCTGCTGCCGTCGCCGCGACGGCATCCGCCGCATGTCACGGGTCGATCCGCCAATGGTCTCGCTGCCGGTGAGGTCGGTCTCGCCGACGAGCACCAGCCCGGTCTCGCCGAGCACGACGCCTCGCCCGACGCGACCGGTCGTCACGGTGACGAGGTCGGTCGGGAGCGAGTCCGCGTCGGTGGCGCCGTCGCCGAGGTCGTGCAGGTCGAGGACCACCCGGTGCGGCACCTCGTGCTCGCCGAGCACCTCGCCGACCCGTCGGGCCAGGCCGTGCCCCTCCAGGGCCAGCACGACCGGGCGCGCGGCGGCGAGCCAGCCGCGCAGGTCACCGACGAGAGCGTCGACATCGCTGCGGTATGCCGTCACGGGCGACGACGGCACGGCGAGGGTGCGGACGGTGGTGGCGTCCGGCGCGGCCACATCGTCGCCGACCTCGACGAACTCCTCCAGGCTCTCGTCGGCGGAGAACGCGGTGAAGGACCACCAGGGGTGACCCTGCTCCAGCGCGTGACCGCGCATGTCGGCCAACGACCAGGACGAGGCGGTGCCGAGCACCTGCTGCAGGTCGATGGGCGCGGCGACGTCGCCGGCACCGCTGGCCGCGGCGGCCCAGCCGGCCTGCATGAACTCCTCGCTCGTGACCACCAGGTCGTGGGCGCGGGTGCGCACCCGCTCCGGGTCGAGGACGACGACCCGTGAGCCGCTCGGGAGCACGTCGACCAACGTCTCCATGCCGTCGACGAGCGCGGGGGCGAGTGACTCCATACCCTCCACGGCGATGCCCTCGGCGATCTTCTCCAACAGATCGGCCGCTCCGGGGAGCGTGCCGACGAGCGCTGCGGCCCGCTCGCGGACCGCGTCGGTGAGCAGGACCTCACGGCAGGGCGGGGCGTAGAGCCCGTGCTGCGCGATCTCCAGGCTGCGCTGGTCGGCGACCTTGAACCAGCGCACCTCCTCGACCGTGTCGCCCCAGAACTCCACCCGCACGGGGTGCTCCTCGGTCGGCGGGAAGACGTCGAGGATGCCGCCGCGGACCGCGAACTCCCCGCGCCGCTCCACCATGTCGACCCGCGTGTAGGCCGCGGCCGCGAGCGCCTCGACGACCTCGGTCAGGGGTCGGTCCTCCCCCGCGTGCAGCTGCACCGGCACCAGCTCGCCCAGTCCCTTGACCAGCGGCTGCAGCAGCGCCCGCACGCTGGAGACGACGACCCGGGCCGGGCCGGTCGCCGCGTCGGAGGGGTCCGGGTGGGCCAGCCGTCGCAGCGTCGCGAGGCGGCGGCCGACCGTGTCGGAGCGGGGGCTGAGCCGCTCGTGCGGGAGGGTCTCCCAGCTCGGGAAGCCGGCGACGGCGTCCGGCCCCTCAGGCAGCAGGTCGCCGAGCATGCCGACGAGGTCGTCCGCCTCACGGCCCGTGGCGGTCACCGCGAGGACGGGTGCGTCCGCGCCGTCGGCCTCGGCGAGCAGCGCGAGCAGGGCCGGGTTCGCCCCCGGCGCCGCCGACACCTCGACCGCGGCCTCGCCCGCGCGCGCGGCCTCCAGCACCGACGCCACGGCGGCCTCGGAGCGGATCGTGGCGAGCAGGGGGGTGAGCGGCATGAGCATCCTCAGGGCGGCAGGTCGAGCAGATCTGGTGGGGCGCCGACGGAACGGACGTGGCGGCATACCAGTCTAAGTGCCGACACCGACAGACCCGACGGACGACGACCCGTGCCATGCTGACCCGTGCGTCCGGCACGGGGGTGGCGGGCCGCACCGAGGTCAGGGAGGATCACCACGTGAGCCATATCGCGATCTGCAGGCGTCCGCGCGCCGGGAGCAGACCCATCGTCACCGCGCTGCTGGGCGCCCTCGCCTCGCTCGCCCTGGTCGCCGGGCCGGCCGCCGCCGAGGAGCCGAGCTATCTCGAGAGCGAGGTCTACGACCCCGTCGACGTGCTGAGCGACGCCGAGGAGGAGGCGGCCGCCGAGCAGATCCAGGCGCTGCGTGACGAGACCGGCCTGCAGCTCTTCGTGGCCTATGTCGACACCTTCACCGACACCTCCGGCACCACGATCGGGGGCGAGGAGTGGGCGACGCTCACGTCCGAGGAGTCCGGCATGGGCGCGGGTGACCTCGTGCTCGCGGTCGCGGTCGAGCAGCGCGCTTACGGCGTCGGCGACGTCGGGGCGACGATGTCGTCCGACTCCCTCCAGACGGTGCAGCTGGACGACATCGAGCCGGCGCTGGCGCGCGACGACTGGGCCGGCGCGATCCAGGGGGCGGTCGACGGCTTCGGGCGGGAGTACGCCGGGGGCTCGGCGGGGAGCTCGGGCTCCTCCGACTCCGCGGGCGGCTCGGGATCGGACACCACGTCGTCCGGGGCGGGGATGGGCTGGGCCTTCCCGGCGCTGCTCGTGACCCCGCTCGTCATCGGGGGTGGCGTGATGCTCGTCTCCCGACGCAACCGGAAGCCGGACCCGGGCGGCCAGATCCCGGCGCACGCGCAGGGGGTCAGCCTCCCCGACCTGCAGCGTCAGGCCTCCGAGGCCCTCGTCGAGATGGACGACGGCATCCGGTCCGCCGAGGAGGAGCTCGCCTTCGCGGAGGCGCAGTTCGGGACCCAGCGGACCGAGCAGTTCCGCCGGGTGCTCGGCGGGGCCCGCGGCGCCGCGAAGGAGGCCTTCTCGCTGCGCCAGCAGCTCGACGACGACCAGTCTGAGCCCGAGAGCATCGAGCGCGGCATGCTCGCCCGGATCGTGGAGCTCACGACCAGCTCCCGCAAGCTCCTCGGCGAGCACACCGAGGAGTTCGCCCGGCTGCGGGCGCTGCAGGACCGGGCGCCGGAGTTCCTCGCCGAACTCACGGAGCGCGCCCAGGAGACGAGGCGCCGAGTCCCGGCCGCCACCCAGGAGATCAAGGGGTTGTCGGCCCGCCATCCCGAGCAGGCCCTGGCGACCTTTCGCGGCAACCTGGATCAGGCGACCAACCTGCTCGACTCCGCAGACGGCTTCATCACGGCAGGTCGGCAGTCGCTGGAGCGCGAGGACCGGCCCTCGGCCGTGGCCGCGGCCCGGGCGGCCGAGGAGTCGATCGGCCAGGCCGCGACGCTGCTCGACCAGATCTCCGACGCCGATGCCACGCTGGCCATGGCGACCACGCAGCTGAGCGAAGGGATCGCCTCCCTCTCGGCGGACGTGCAGGACGCGCGCCGGCTCGCCCCGGACGAGCCGACCGTGGCTGCGGCCACCCAGCGGGCCCGGGCCGCGATCGAGCAGGCGCAGGCGGCCCGCACCTCCGGCGACCCGCTGCGGGCGCTGTCCGAGCTCGACGCCGCCGAGCACGACCTCGACACGTTGCTCGAGGCCAGGCGCGAGGACGAGCTCCACCAGACCAAGCTGCGCCGCGACTTCGACCAGCGGGTCAGCCGGGTCGGCGCGCGACTGCGGAGCATCGACCAGACCATCTCGACCCGCCGGGGCGCCGTGAGCAGCGGGGCCCGGACCCGGATCTCCGAGGCGCTGCGGCTCTACGACGACGCCGTCGCCCAGGCCGGCTCCTCGCCGACGGCCGCCATGGACCTGCTCACCCGGGCCGAGCAGCTCGGCGAGCAGGCGCTTACCGAGGCCCAGCGCGACCTCGGCGGCTGGGGCGGGTCCGGCGGCTACGGCGGCGGCTCCTACGGGGGCCGGGGTCGGGGCGACATCGACCCGTGGTCGGTCATCCTCGGGGGCATCCTCCTCGGGGGCGGAGGCGGTGGCCACCGGCACTCCGGGGGCTGGGGCGGCGGCGGCTTCGGCGGCGGGGGCGGGAGCTTCGGCGGCGGGGGCGGGAGCTTCGGCGGAGGGAGCTTCGGCGGCGGCGGAGGAGGAGGCAACTTCTCCGGCGGCCGCTTCTAGATCGCCTGGCGCGCAACCAGAACCGGCGCGCGAACTTCATACCTGACAGAGCAGTTGACCAGCACGACCCGCACCCGCGGGTGGAGAAAGGACACGAGCATGACCCAGAAGCAGACCGTCCTCGGCCGCATCAGCCAGCTGGCGCGCGCCAACATCAACGCGCTGCTGGACCGCGCCGAGGACCCCGAGAAGATGCTCGATCAGCTCATCCGTGACTACACCAACAGCATCGCCGAGGCCGAGGAGGCGGTGGCACAGACCATCGCCAACGTCCGCATGGCCGAGGCCGACCTGCAGACCGACCGCGACGCCGCGGTGGAGTGGGGACGCAAGGCGGCCGCCGCGTCGGCCAAGGCCGACGAGATGCGGGGGAAGGGCGACCCGGACGGGGCCTACAAGTTCGACAACCTGGCCCGGGTCGCGCTGGGCCGCCAGATCCAGCACGAGAACGACGTGAAGACCGCCGAGCCGACCATCTCTCAGCAGAACGAGACCGTCGACCAGCTCAAGAACGGTCTGGTCACCATGAAGACCAAGCTCGAGGACCTCAAGTCACGCCGTGGCACCCTCGTGGCCCGGGCGCGCTCGGTCGAGGCGCAGGAGAAGGTGCAGGACGCCATGTCGTCCATCGACGTCATGGACCCCAGCAGCGACCTCGCGCGCTGGGAGGACAACATCCGCAAGCAGGAGGCGATGGTCGCCGGCCGGGCCGAGGCGCAGTCGGCGAGCCTGGAGGACCGGTTCGCCGAGCTCGAGAGCAGCGGTGAGGACGCCGAGATCGAGGCGCGGCTGCAGCAGCTGAAGAACCAGGGCTGAACCCCGCGACCGGACCGGCGTGCGCGCCGGTCTGGCGCGGGCCGTGACGGGCAGAGGGGGGCTGGGATGAGAGCCCACAGGCAGCCGCGCGGGTCGCTTCGGCCGGGGCTGCGGCGCTGGTTCTGGTCGCGCTCGGCATCGGCACGGGAGCGGGGTATGCCGTGCCGCCGCTGGATGAGGTGAAGTCGGTCGTCGACGACGCCGCGGTGCTGAGCCCGGCAGAGGAGGGCCGGATCCAGGACGAGATCGCGCAGCTCGCCGCGGAGCAGGAGGTGGCGCTGCACGTGGTCTTCGTCGGCACCTTCAACGGGCAGTCCGGGCCGGACTGGACGGAGGCGACCTTCGACCGTGCCGGGTTGGCGAGGGCGACGTGCTCGTCGCCGCGGCGGTCGACGAGCGTCGCTACGGCTACGTCGAGGAGACCGAGGCCCACGGCGGGGAGGCCGACGACGCCGCCACGGAGCACATCGAGCCCGCCCTGCGCGACGGAGACTGGGGCGTAGCGGCCTCGGGAGCCGTCGAGGGCTACCGCGCCGCGCTGGCCCCGATGAACTGGTGGCTCTTCGGCGGCATCTGGGTCGCGGTGCTGGGCTTCATGGGGGCAGTCTTGGTCTGCCTGGCCAGCCGCAGACCGCCTGGCCAGTCACAGCAGACCGCGCGGCCAGTCACAGCAGACCACGCGGCCAGTCACAACAGATCGCGCGGCCAGTCACAACAGATCGCGCGGCCAGTCACGGCATAACGCGCGGCCAGTCAGAGTCAGCGGGCGTGGAAGCGCTGCTGGGTGGTCTCGAGGCCCAACTGCACCAGGTCGATGACGGCGTCCTCGCCATCGCCGATGAGCAACTCCACCTCGGTCCGGTCGCGGGCGGGGAAGTCGGAGAGCACGTAGTCGGCCGGGTCCTGTCGGCCCGGCGGCCGGCCGATCCCCAGGCGCACCCGCAGGTAGTTCTTGCTCCCCAGCGACTGGGTGATCGAGCGCAGGCCGTTGTGTCCGCCCTCGCCACCCCCGCGTTTGAGCCGCACCTGACCGGCGTCGATGTCGAGCTCGTCGTGCACCACGACGACCTGCTCGACCGGGATCTTGTAGAACTTCGTCAGGGCCGACACGGGCCCGCCGGAGACGTTCATGTAGGTCATCGGGCGGGCCAGCACCGCGCGCGGGCCCGGGAGCCCACCCGGCCGGACACCGAGGCGCACCTCGGCCGCCCAGGCGCGACCCGCCTTGTGCTCGCGCAGCGACGCACCGGTCTCCTGCGCCAGCGACTCGACGACCATCGCGCCGATGTTGTGGCGATGACCGGCATACCTCGGTCCGGGGTTGCCCAGTCCCACGACCAGCCAGGGGGCCTCACTCATCGGATCTCCTGCTCACACGCGCTGTGGCCGCGCCCGGAACTCCGGGCACGGCCACACGCAGGTTCGGTGAAGCGGTCGGCCCGGGACGCCCGAGCCGGCGCACTCACTCGTCCTTGGACTCCTCGTCGCCGCCCTCGGACTCGTCGGCCGCATCGCCCTTGGCGGCCTCCTCGTCCGACTCGTCCTGCTCGATGCCGGCCTCGGCCTCGGCCTCGGCCAGCTCGGCCTCCAGCGCATCCTCGGAGACCTGCTGGGAGACGTTGACGACCAGGGCCTCCGGATCGGTGACCAGGGTGACACCCTCGGGCAGCTCGACCTCGCCTGCGAGCACCTGGGTGCCGGCCTCCATGCCCTCGACGGACACGTTGAGCCACTCGGGGATGCTCGTGATGGGGGCCTCGACCTCGAGGGTGTTGTAGTCGGTGGTGACGACGGTCTCCGGCGCGGCCTCGCCCTCGATGTGGACGCCGACCTCGACGGTGACCTTCTCGCCAGCACGCACGACGACGAGGTCCACGTGCTCGATGAAGCGCTTGATCGGGTCGCGCTGCACGTCCTTGGCCAGCGCCATGTGGCTCTCGCCCTCGACGTCCAGCGTGAGGACGGCGTTGGTGTGGCGCAGCGCCAGCATGGCCTCGTGACCCGGGAGGGAGAGGTGCAGCGGCGGGGTGCCGTGGCCGTAGAGGACGGCGGGGACCTTGGCGGCGCGGCGGATGCGGCGGGCAGCGCCCTTGCCGAACTCCGTCCGCTTCTCGGCGGTGATCTTCAGCTGGTCAGCCATGCGTCAAGCCTTCTTCTGGTATGCGGTGTGCAGGGGAACGGCCTCGACGCGGGACACAGCGCGGGGCGCGCGGGTCATCGCTGGCTCTTCGTCGATGACGGACACCGTGCAGCGTCCCTCGCCGAGGCAACGCCGGTCAGTCTATCGCCCGGCCCGCGGAGCGGCGAAATCCGGGACCCGACCGTGGAATTCGACCATGGGTTCTCGTGCCATGCCAGCGATTCCGGTGGTCGACATCGGGGTGGGGTCGGCTCAGTTGGCGCGGCCCTCGAACATCGACGTGACCGAGCCGTCCTCGAAGACCTCGCGGATCGCGCGGCTGACGAGTGGCGCGATCGACAGCTGGGTCAGCTTGTCCATCGCCAACGCCTCGTCCGAGATCGGCAGCGTGTTGGTGACGACGACCTCCTTGGCCACCGAGTCACGCAGCCGCTCGATCGCCGGGTCGGAGAAGATCGCGTGCGTCGCGGCGATGACGACGTCCTTGGCCCCGTCCTTGATGAGCGCGTCCGCGGCCTTGCAGATGGTGCCGCCGGAGTCGATCATGTCGTCGACCAGGATGCAGGTGCGCCCCTCGACGTCACCGACGACCCGGTTGGCCACCGACTGGTTGGGCCGGGTCACGTCGCGGGTCTTGTGGATGAAGGCCAGCGGCACGCCGCCAAGCTTGTTGCTCCACCACTCCGCGACCTTGATGCGACCGGCGTCCGGCGAGACGACAGCTAGGTCGCGATCGCCATACTTCTCCTTGATGTGCGCGGAGAGGATCGGCGTCGCCATGAGGTGGTCGACCGGCCCGTCGAAGAAGCCCTGGATCTGCGCGGTGTGCAGGTCGACGGTGAGCAGTCGGTCGGCGCCGGCGGTCTTGAACAGGTCGGCCATGAGCCGGGCCGAGATCGGCTCACGACCGCGGTGCTTCTTGTCCTGCCGCGCATACCCGTAGAACGGCAGCACGACGGTGATCCGCTTGGCCGAGCCGCGCTTGAGCGCGTCAACCATGATGAGCTGCTCCATGATCCACTCGTTGACCGGCGCGACATGGCTCTGGATGACGAAGGCGTCGCACCCGCGCACCGACTCGTCGAAGCGCACGTAGATCTCGCTGTTGGCGAAGGTGTAGGCGTCCATCGGCACGAGGTTGGTGCCGAGCTCGTCGGCCACTTCGTCGGCGAGCGCCGGGTGCGCGCGGCCCGAGAAAACCATGAGGTTCTTCTCCGGGGTGCGGTGGATGCCGGTCATCAGCCCTCCTGGGAGCTCTGGGTCTGCTGCGGTATGCCGTGCTGCCCGGTCCGCGCGTCGGTCGCTCCGGGTGCGTCTTCCGGTGCTTCCGCGGGGCCGCCCGAGGCGAGCGCCTCCTCGGCGGCGGCCGCGGTCTTCGTGCCGGCCCGGCGGCGGGCGACCCAGCCGTCGATGTTGCGCTGGCGTGCCCGACCCACGGCGATCTGCCCCGGACCGACGTCGCCCTCGATCGTCGAGCCGGCACCGACGTAGGCCCCGTCGGCGATCTCCACCGGGGCCACGAGGACCGAGTCGGAGCCGACGAAGCTGTGCCGGCCGACGGTGGTGTGGTGCTTGGCGACCCCGTCGTAGTTGGCGAAGATCGTGCCGGCGCCGATGTTGGCTCCCTCGCCGATGGTCGCGTCGCCGCAGTAGGTCAGGTGCGGCACCTTCGCGCCCGCACCGATCTGGGCGTTCTTGGTCTCCACGAAGCCGCCGATCTTGCCGCCCTCGCCGAGGACCGTGCCGGGACGGAGGTAGGAGAAGGGGCCGACGGTGGCAGCCGGGCCGATCTGCGCGTGCTCGGCCTGGGTGCGCACGACGCTGGCCCCGTCGCCGACCTCGCAGTCGGTGATGGTCGTATCCGGCCCGATGACCGCGTCGGCGCCGACCGTGGTGGCCCCGAGCAGCTGGGTGCCCGGGCGCACCACCGTGTCCTGGCCGATGGTGACGTCGGCGTCGATCCACGTGGTGGCCGGGTCCACGACGATGACGCCGTCGCGCATGTGCTGCTCGACGAGGCGGCGGTTGAGCTCCTTGCCGAGGTCGGCCAGCTGCACCTTGTCGTTGACGCCCTCGGTCTGCATGAGGTCGTC
Source organism: Serinicoccus sp. JS2-9 (assembly GCF_059025165.1). Classification (NCBI taxonomy): domain Bacteria; kingdom Bacillati; phylum Actinomycetota; class Actinomycetes; order Micrococcales; family Ornithinimicrobiaceae; genus Serinicoccus; species Serinicoccus sp. JS2-9. The sequence continues at coordinate 1,523,129 of NZ_CM180091.1, read as the reverse complement.
CAGCGGGTGGGCGAGGACGGTGCGGCCCTCCTCGCGGGCGATCCGGATGACGTCGGTGAGGTACTTCTCGCCCTGCTCGTTGGCCTGGTCGACCCGGCCGAGCGCCCGACGCAGGACCTCGACGTCGAAGGCGTAGATGCCGGAGTTGTACTCCCGGATGTCGACGACGTGGGAGTACTCGTCGCCCGCCTCGCGGTGCTTGCGGGCGTCCTTGAACTCCATGATCTCCAGCAGCTCGCCGGCGGCGTCGCGCACCACGCGGCCGTAGGACCCGGCGTCGGAGACCACCGCGGAGAGCAGCGTCACGGCGGAGCCGCGCTCCTCGTGCACCCGGGTCAGCTCGCTCAAGGTCTCCCCCGACAGCAGCGGCACGTCACCCATCGTCACGAGCACGGTGCCGGTGAGGTCGGCAGGCAGCGCGTCGAGCCCGCACTCGCAGGCGCGGCCGGTGCCGGGGACCTCGTCCTGGTCGGCGACGACGGCGCCCGGGTCGACCTCGGCGACGTGCGCGGCGACCCGCTCCCGCTCGTGCCGCACGACGACGGCGAGGTGCCGCGGCTCGACGTGGCGCGCGGCATACATCGCGTGTCCGAGGAGGGATCTTCCGCCGATCCGGTGGAGCACCTTGGGGATCGAACTCTTCATCCGGGTGCCCTGCCCGGCGGCGAGGATGATGACGGCAGCGGGGTGGTGGGTCGTCACGGTGGGCACTCTACCTTCGCGCGCTTGGCATGATGGACCGGTGAGTTCCTCGGCAGCCAAGACCGCCCGCCACCGCATGACCGGCCCCCAGCGCCGGGAGCAGCTGGTGGACGTCGGGCGCGCGCTCTTCGCCGAGCGCGGCTTCGAGGGCACCAGCGTGGAGCAGATCTCCGAGGCGGCGGGGGTCTCCAAACCGGTGATCTATGAGCACTTCGGCGGCAAGGAGGGGCTGTATGCCGTCGTCGTCGACCGGGAGATCCAGGCCCTGCTCGGGCAGATCACCGACGCGCTGACCGAGCACGAGGGGAATGCGCGGGCGCTGCTGGAGGCGGCTGCGCTGGCGCTGCTGGACTACATCGAGACCTCGACCGACGGCTTCCGGATCCTCGTGCGCGACAGCCCGCCTGGGCAGTCGACGGGGTCCTTCGCCTCGCTCATCAGCGACGTCGCGACGCAGGTCGAGCACATCCTCGCCGCGGAGTTCAAGCGACGGCGGCTCGACCCCAAGACGGCGCCGCTGTATGCCCAGATGCTCGTCGGCATGGTCGCGATCCCGGGCGGCTGGTGGCTCGACTCGCGCAAGATGAAGAAGGACGACGTCGCCGCGCACCTGGTCAACCTCGCCTGGAACGGCCTGGCCGGCATGGAGGCCAAGCCCACCCTGCGCTCCCGCGCCCGCAAACCCTGACCGGCCGCACGGTCTGCTGTGACCGGCCGCACGGTCTGCTGTGACCGGCCGCACGATTTGCCGTGACTGGCCGCACGATTTGCCGTGACTGGCCGCACGGTTTGCGGCGGCGGCGTCGAGCCGCCCGTTCGTTAGGCTGTTCCGGTGCTCCGGCACGTTCCCCGGTTGCTCTGCTGGTAGGGGCCGCCTGACTTTGAATCAGGATTAGCGACGCAGGTTCGATTCCTGCCCGGGGAGCTCCTTGGGCGTTCGACCGATGAGTTGCCGGTCTCCGCGCAGTCGACACCGTGGCCATCACCGCGGCACACCTCACTCTCCGGAAGGACATCATCATGATCGACCCCTCCCTCGTCACCATCGAGCCGCGACGCGTCGCGGTCGTCACCGGTCGCGCCCTCCCCGCGGACGAGGTGCGCACGTTCTTCGACACCGCGTTCCAGAGTCTCGGCCAGGCCCTCGGACAGCAGGGACAGACCCCAGCCGGGCCCGCCTTCGCGTGGTTCCCCTCACCCCCGGGCGAGACGATCGACGTCCGGGTCGGCCATCAGGTCGGCCCGGACTTCGTCGCGGCCGACCCGGTCGGGACGTGCGAGCTGCCCGGTGGCCGGGCGGCCCAGCTGGTGCACGAGGGCTCCTACGACAACCTCGGGTCCTCCTGGCAGCGACTGGTCGACTGGACGACCGAGCAGGGACTCATCCCCAGCGGCGAGCTCCTGGAGGAGTACCTCACCGAACCCACCCCCGACGCCGATCCCGCCGACATGCGCACCCGCCTCAGTCTCTTCGTCACCGACTGACCGGCGCGACGATATACCTGCGCAGCGCGCCACCTAGGCTCGAGGTATGCAGACACGCCGCCTCGGTCCGTTCGCCGTCTCCGCCATCGGCCTGGGGGCGATGCCCTTCTCGCTCGGCAAGGAGCCGCAGCCCAGCGAGGAGCAGGCGATCGCCACCGTCCACGCCGCCCTCGACGCGGGCGTGACCTACATCGACACCGCCGACATCTATGCGCCCAGCTGGGACCACATGGGGCACAACGAGCGCGTCGTCGCGAAGGCGCTGCGGTCCTACGGCGACACCAGCCACGTCGTCGTCGGCACCAAGGGCGGCATCACGCGTGCCGACGGTGAGCAGTGGGGCCGCGACGGCTCCCCGGAGTATCTGCGCCGCGCGGTCGAGGCCTCGCTCCGCGCGCTCGACGTCGACGTCATCGACCTCTACCAGTGGCACCGGCCGGACCGGTGGCGCGTCTACGGCGAGGTCGTGCAGACCTTCAAGGACCTGCAGGACGAGGGCAAAATCAAGGCCGTCGGCATCTCCAACGCCAACGTCGAGGAGATCGAGGTCGCCCTGGAGGTGCTCGGCGAGGGCGGGCTCGCGTCGGTGCAGAACGAGTTCTCCCCGCGCTTCCGGTCCAGCCGCGAGGAGCTCGAGGTATGCGGTGAGTACGGGATCGCCTTCCTCCCCTGGAGTCCGCTCGGCGGCACCGGGTCGGCGAGCGAGGTCGGGGTGACCTACCCCGCCTTCCACGAGATCGGCACCGAGCGCGGCGTGAGCCCGCAACAGGTGGTGCTGGCGTGGGAGCTCGGGCTGGGCGAGCACGTCATACCGATCCCCGGCGCGAGCCGCCCCGAGTCGATCACCGACTCGGCCCGGGCGGTGCACCTGGAGCTCACCGAGGAGGAGGTCGCGCGGATCGAGCGCCAGTTCCGCTGACCACCGGGCGTCGCGAATGGTTGGTCTCCACCCCACCGAGCGTCGCGAATGGTTGATCGAGGTGGCCGACCGGCGGTCCCCTACTGTGTGAGGCATGAGCGAGGCACCGGACGACGAGGTCGACCGCATCGTCGCGGCCTGGGGTCGCGAGCGCCCGGACCTCGACGTCAGCCCGCTCGAGGTGCTGTCGCGCGTCTCCCGACTGTCCCGTCACCTGGACCTCTCTCGGCGCCAGGCCTTCAGCACCCACGAGCTGGAGCCGTGGGAGTTCGACGTGCTCTCGGCGCTGCGCCGGGCGGGTGAGCCCTACGAGCTCACCCCGACCCAGCTGATGCGCCAGACCCTGGTGACCAGCGGCACGATGACCAACCGCATCGCGCGCCTCGTGGACCGCGGGCTGGTGGCGCGAGCTGCCTCGGAGGCCGACCAGCGCTCCAAACTCGTGCGTCTCACCCCCGCCGGCCGCGACGTCGTCGACGCCGCGATGGCCGACCTGCTGGCCGACGAACGCCGGCTGCTGCAGGGGCTGACCCCGCAGCGGCAGGCACGGTTGGCGCAGCTGCTCAAGGGGCTCCTCGCTCCTTTCGACGACGCCTGAGGCGCCGCGCGAGGGCATACCGTGCGTCCGGTGCGTGACGACCGTGCGTCCGGTGCGTGACCAACGTGCGCTCGGTGCGTGACTCACGCACGTCCGGTGCAGAAAGTGTTGACTGAACGTTCAGTCAGTGTCATGCTGAACACATGGTCAGCGCACAGCCCGATCCCACGTCTCCCCCCGCCGAGGCGCCTGAGCGCGGGCTAGAGCGCATCCTGACGACAGCCATCGACCTCTTCGGGCGGCAGGGAGTCAAGGCCACCAGCCTGCGCTCCATCGCCGAGCAGGCCGGGGTGTCGCCGCCGCTGGTCATCCACCACTACGGCTCCAAGGAAGGGCTCCGCGAGGCGTGCGACGAGCGGGTGCTCGCCTTCGTCCGCGAGTCCAAGCACGCGACCATGCGCGCAGGCCTGGGCGCCTCCCCGATCCACCTCGACGCCAAGGTCGAGGAGGCACGACCGGCGCTGCGCTACATCGCCCGCACCATCTCCGACGGCAGCCCCCGGATGAACGACTTCATCGACGACCTCGTCGAGGACGCCATCGGCTACACCGCCGAGGGCGTCGAGGCCGGTCTCGTTCAGCCCAGCGACGACCCCCGCACCCGGGTGGTCGTCCTCACCCTCTGGTCGCTCGGCGCCCTCGTCATGCACGAGCACATGCAGCGCCTCATCGGCGAGGACCTGCTCGGCGACGGAGACACGACGGCATACACCCGCACCACCCTCGAGCTCTTCAGCCACGGCCTGCTCACCGAGCGCGCCACCCAGACCTTCCTGCCGCCCACCCCGGACGGCGAGCACCCCGGCACCCCCGAGGAGACACCATGAGCACCACCCCCGTGATCCGCACCGACGGCCTGGTCAAGACCTTCGGTTCGACCCGCGCGCTCGACGGCCTCGACCTGTCCGTCACCGAGGGCGAGGTCCACGGCTTCCTCGGCCCCAACGGCGCCGGCAAGTCGACGACGATCCGCGTCCTGCTGGGCCTGCTGCGCGCCGACGGCGGCGAGGTCAGCCTCTTCGGCGCCGATCCCTGGGACGACGCGGTCGCGCTGCATCACCGCCTCGCCTACGTCCCCGGCGACGTCGAGCTCTGGCCCAATCTCACCGGTGGCGAGGCCATCGACCTCTTCGCGCGGCTGCGCGGCACCCTCGACAGGGCCCGCCGCAACGAGCTGTGCGAGCGCTTCGACCTCGACCCGACCAAGAAGGCCCGCACCTACTCCAAGGGCAACCGCCAGAAGGTCGCGCTCATCTCGGCCCTCGCCTCCCCCGTCGACCTGCTGCTGCTCGACGAACCCACCGCCGGCCTCGACCCGCTCATGGAGCTCGTCTTCCAGGACTGCATCCGCGAGGCGCGCGCCGCCGGCACCACGGTCCTGCTCTCCAGCCACATCTTGGCCCAGGTCGAGGTCCTCGCCGACCGCATCTCGATCGTCCGCGCGGGCCAGGTGGTCGAGACCGGGAGCCTGGACGACTTGCGCCACATGACGCGCACCTCGATCGTCGCGCGCACGGACCACCCCGCCGACGGTATGCAGTCACTCACCGGCGTGCACGACGTCACCGTCACCGACGACGAGGTCCGTCTCGAGGTCGACGGCGAGCACGTCGGCCCGGTGATCCGCCAGCTGAGCGAGCTGGGCCTGCGCTCGATCACCGCCCACCCGCCGACCTTGGAGCAGCTGCTGGTCAGCCATTACGGCGAGCAACCACAGGCGACGTCCGGTGGGGCTGAGAGCAACCACTCGCGACGCTCGGTCGAGGAGGGGGCCGCGCAGGAGGGGTCCGTCGAGGAGGGGGCGGCGCGATGAGCACCGCGACCCGCGACCACGACGCCTCGGCGGGCCGTCCGACCCGAGGCCAGACCAGGCCCGCCCATGGTGCGCCACGGCATACCCGCAGCCGCAGTGACCTGGCGGGCACCGGCACCCTGGTGCGCTTCATGCTGCGGCGCGACCGGATCAAGCTGCCGGCCTGGGTCGCCGGCCTCGGCCTCTTCGTCGTCTACATCGGCGCCGCGCTGCCGCAGATCGCGCCCACCGAGGCCGAGCTCGCCGCCGCGAGCCCCATGCTGAGCCAACCGATCGGCCGGATGTTCGCCGGCCCGGCCTACGGCATGGACCCGCCGAGCTACGAGACCTTCTTCGCCGGCGGCTACACGCTCTACCTCTACCTGCTCGCCGCGCTCATGAACATCCTGCTCGTCTCCCGCCACACCCGGGTCGAGGAGCAGAGCGGCCGCGCCGAGCTGGTGCGCGCCAACGTCACCGGCCGCCACTCGCGCCTCACCGCGGCGCTCGTCGTCGCCGCGATCACCAACCTCGCGGCCGGGCTCGCGGTCGCCGGCATGGCGGTCGCCCAGGACTTCGCCCCGACCGGATCCCTGCTCGTCGGCGGGGGTGTCGCCCTCACCGGTATGGCGTTCGCCGGGGTCAGCGCGATCACCGCGCAGCTCTCGGAGTACTCCCGGTCGGCGTCCGGCCTGGCCGGCCTCGTCCTGGGCATCGCCTTCGCGCTCCGCGCGCTCGGGGACATGGCCGCGCAGGGTGGGAGCGCGCTGTCGTGGTTCTCCCCGCTCGGCTGGGCCAGCCAGACCGGGCCCTACGTCCTCGACAGCTGGTGGCCTCTCCTCCTGTCTGCCGCCCTCGCCGCGGTGACGATCGCGGTCGCCTTCGCCCTGCAGGACCGACGCGACCTCGGCGCCGGGCTGCTCGCGGCCCGGCGCGGCCGCGCCGAAGGAGACCCCACGCTCGGCACGGTCTGGGGTCTCGCGGCGCGCCTGCAGCGCGGGCCGGTGCTCGCCTGGGGCTTCGCGATCGTGCTGCTCGGCGTCGTCGACGGGCTCTTCACCCAGGTCATGCTCGACTCCGCCGCGGACATGCCGGAGGCGCTCCAACAGGTCTTCGGCGCCGGCGAGCTCGCGGCCGGCTACCTCGCCTTCCTCTCGGTCTTCAGCGGCTATCTCACGGCGGCGTTCATCGTGTATGCCGTGCAGAGCCTGAAGTCGGAGGAGGACTCCGGCCGGGCCGAGGCGGTGCTCGCCACCCCGACCGGGCGCGTCGCCTGGGGCCTGTCGCACGTCGTCGCGATCGCGGCCGGCGCGGCGGTCGTCATGCTCCTCACCGGGCTCCTCGTCGGCGTCGCCGCAGGAGGGGTCACCGGCAACGGTGCGCTCGTCGGCGACGGCCTCCTCGCCCACGTCAACACCCTGCCCGCGGCCCTCGTCACCCTCGGGGTCTGCACGCTGCTCTTCGGCTGGGCACCGCGCCTGCTGGCGCCGGTCGGCTGGGCCCTCATCGGGATCATGGTCTTCGTCGGCAACTTCGCCGCGCTGCTACAGGTCCCGGACTGGGTGCTCGGGCTCTCCCCGCTGCACTACCCCGCGCAGGTGCCGGTCGAGCCGGTGGAGTGGCTGCCGCTGCTCGCCCTCGCCGGGATCGCCCTCGTCGGCGTCGTGCTGGGCCTGATCGGCCTGCGCCGCAGGCAGATCAGCGCCCGCAGCTAGGGCCGTGCGGCGGGATCGGGTCGCGGCACGGTCTCACCCGAACGGCGACGCCTGCCGCTGCTCGGGCTCGTCGTCCACGACGACCTCGACCCGTTCGTTGTAGAAGCACACGAGGCCCGCGATCCGCGGGTTCTCCGGCACCGGGTCGGGGTAGGACCACGCGATGTCCTGGAAGGCATCGCTGCCGCGCACCGACCAGTAGCGGGCCCAGCCCTTGTAGGGGCAGGGCGTGCGTGTCCCGCTCTCCTCGAGCCGGTCCATGCGCACGTCGTCCACGGGCAGGTAGTAGCGCGTCGGCAGATGCGTCTCGAAGAGCACCAGGGGCCGCCGGCAGTCGGCGAGCAGCTCTCCGTCGACCCGCACCTGCACGTGCCGGGTGCTGTCGACCACGTCGACCCGCTTGTGCGGGTCCCGGGCGTGCGCGAACAGCTTCGTCCTCCTCCAGCCACGTCACCGCGTCATCGCCCCACGTGAAGGTCACCATGTCCTCCAGGGCGGCGAAGTCCCCCGTGGGCGAGTGGTACGTCCAGGCGGCCCCCTCGACCCGCTTCCCCCCGGCCTCCACGGCATACAGCACCGACCCGTCGTCACGCCGGCGGGGATCGGTGAGCAGTCCCTCGACCACGTCCGACAGCGGCAGGTAATAGGTCGGCAGCATGGGCGGCGGGCCGTACTGACGGTAGAGCAGCGCGCGCCTGGAGTCCGCGACGATCTGGTCGCCGACCTTGACCCGCACCCACCGTGGCGTCGGCTCGACCGCCGGGAAGTCGGGCGTGACTCCCAGGGCCTTGCCCATCTGCGTGGCGACCGTGAACTCGTCCAGGTGCATGGTCATCGCCTCCGCCACCCAGGATAGGGCTCCACGGCGCTGAGCCGGCAGGTCGGTGCTCGCCGCTAGCCCTCCGCCGCCTCCGAGGCCTCCAGCCACTCGGTCTCCAGCGCCTCCTCCTGCGCAGCCAGGTCGGCGTCCTGCGCGGTGAGTCGGGCCAGCTCCTCGGGATCCGTTGCGGCAGCGGCCATCTGCTCGTGCAGCCGCTGCTGCTGGGTATGCAGCCGGTCGAGGGCCTTCTCCACCCGCGCCAGGGTCTTGCGCGCCTCGCGGACCTGGGCCGGCGTGGGGCTGAACACACCGGATCCCGGTGCGCCCGAGGAGGATCCACCCGCCCGTGCCGAGGCCGACGCGACGGGTGCTGGTGTCCCGGCCGACGCCATCCCCTGCCGCAGCCGGAGATACTCCTCCACCCCGCCCGGCAGATCCCGCAGGCTGCCGTCGCCCAGCAGCGCCACCTGCCGATCGGTCATCCGCTCCAGCAGGTAGCGGTCGTGCGAGACGACGAGCAGCGTCCCGGCCCACCCGTCGAGCACGTCCTCCATCGCGGTGAGCGTGTCGATGTCGAGGTCGTTGGTCGGCTCGTCGAGCAGCAGCACGTTGGGCTCGTCCATGAGCAGCCGCACGAACTGCAGCCGCCGCCGCTCCCCGCCCGAGAGGTCCCCCACCCGCGACTGCTGCCGCCCGCCGGAGAAGCCGAGCCGCTTGGCCAGCGAGCTCGCGCTCACCTCCTTGCCCCCGATCACCGTGAACGACCGCACCTCGGTGATCGCGTCGATGACCGACCAGCCCGCCACCCGGTCGAGCTCGCGCAGCTCCTGGGTCAGGCAGGCCATCCGCACCGTCTTGCCGGTCTTGAGCTTGCCGGACGCGAGCGGGTGCTCGCCCTGCAGGACCCGCAGCAGCGTCGACTTGCCGGCGCCGTTGACCCCGACGACGCCATACCGGTCGCCGGGCCCGATCCGCCAGGTCACGTCGGTCAGCAGGTCGCGCTCCCCCGCCCGCACGGTGGCGTTGAGCAGGTCGAGCACGTCCTTGCCGAGCCGGGTCGTCGCGAAGCGCACGAGCTCGACGGCGTCCCGCGGCGGCGGCTCCCCCTCGATGAGCGCGGTCGCCGCCTCGATGCGGAACTTCGGCTTGCTCGTGCGCGCCGGCGCCCCACGCCGCAACCAGGCCAGCTCCTTGCGCGCGAGGTTCTCCCGCCGCTCCTGCGTCACCCGGGCCACGCGCTGCCGCTCGACCTTCGCGAGCACGTACGCGGCATACCCACCCTCGTAGGTGTGGACCTCGCCGTCGGTGACCTCCCAGGTCAGCGTCGAGACCGCGTCGAGGAACCAGCGGTCGTGGGTCACGACGACCAGCGCACTCCCGGCCCGGGGTCGCCGCCCGGAGAGGTATGCCGCCAGCCAGGCGACCCCTTCGACGTCCAGGTGGTTGGTGGGCTCGTCGAGCACGAGCAGGTCGGGGTCGGCGACGAGCAGGGCGGCCAGCGCGAGGCGGCGGCGCTCACCGCCGGAGAGGGGGCCGACGGTCGCGTCCCATCCACCCACGGCGCGGGCGCTGTCGCCGAGGAGCCCGTCGATGACCTCGCGGACGCGGGCGTCGCGGGCCCACTCGTGCTCGTCGAGGTCGCCGAGGACCACCTGACCGACCGTCGCCGAGGGGTCCAGCACGTCGGTCTGGGCGAGCATGCCGACGGTCACGTCGCCGGTGCGGATGACGCGGCCGGAGTCGAGCGGACGACGCCCGGTCAGCACCGACAGCAGCGAGGTCTTGCCGCCACCGTTGCGGCCGACGACCCCGATCCGCATCCCCTCGAGCACTCCGACGGAGACCTCGTCGAGCAGCACCTGGGTGCCCGCCAGCAGATGCGCGCGGTCGAGTGTGACGAGGCTGGCGGGCGGGCGGCCCGCCATCAGCCGGTCACCGGGCCCAGCGGCCCGGGCCGGTGCGGGTCGGGGCTGTGCCGCGGCGGCTCGGGCATGCTCCGGTGCAGCAGCTGGGCGCCCGGCGCGGGCCCCACCGCCCGCACGATGTCGCCGGTCGGGCCGTTGGCGGCCAGGCCCACGGACAGGTCGATCGCCTCGGCCTGCGAGCCGACGAGGAAGGCCACCGTCGGGCCCGACCCCGACACGATGCCGCCGCGGGCACCGAGGTCGAGCCCGGCCGCGAGCGCCTCGGCGAGCTTCGGCTGCAGCGAGATCGCGGCGTCCTGGAGGTCGTTGTGCAGCGCGCCGGCGACCTCGTCGGTGTCCATCCGTCGCAGCGCCGTCATGAGCTCACCCGAGGGCTCCGGAGCCGGCACCTCGACACCAGACTCCTCCCGCAGCCGGTCGCACTCGGCATACACCTCTGGGGTCGACAGGGTCAGCCCCTCGCCGGCCCAGAGCACCCAGTGCAGCTCGCCTCGGGCGAGGACGGGCGTGACCTGCTCCCCGCGGCCGCTGCCGATCGCGGTGCCGCCGTGGAGCAGGAAGGGGATGTCCGAGCCGAGGCTGGCCGCCATGAGCTCGAGCAGGTCGTTCTCGATGTGGTCCAGCGCCCAGAGCTCGCGACAGGCGACAAGCGCAGCCGCGGCGTCGGCGCTGCCTCCGGCCATGCCGCCCGCGACCGGGATGTGCTTGTCGATGTCGATCCGCACCGGCTCGACCTTGGCGCGACGCGCCCGTCGCTTGGCCAGGGTCCGCGCCGCCACGAGGGCGAGGTTGCCGGAGTCGGTCGGCACCAGGTCGGCCCACGGCCCGGTCACATGCACCGACCACTCGTCGGCGATCTGGACCGTGACGGTGTCGTGGAGGCTGACGGCGTGATAGATCGTCGACACCTCGTGATAGCCGTCCTCGCGCACCGGCCCGACCGAGAGCCCGAGATTGATCTTGCCGGGCACCCGGACGGTCACGGTCTCCGAGGGCGACTGCACGGTCATGGCCTCACCCTATGGGTTGCCTCGGAGCGACGACGCTATGGGCGCTGACCTGCGGCGGCGGCGGCGATCCGGGCGAAGTCCTCCACGGTCAGCACCTCGCCACGCGCCCTGGGGTCGACGTCGGCGGCGCGCAGGTATGCCTCTGCCTGCGCCGGCGACCCCGCCCACCCGGCGAGCGCGGCCCGCAGCGTCTTGCGGCGCTGGGCGAAGGCCGCGTCGACCACGGCGAAGACCTGCTCCCGGGAGGCCTCGGTCACCGGCGGGTCGCGACGCACCATCCGAACCAGCCCGGAGTCGACGTTGGGCGCCGGCCAGAAGACGGACCGGCCGATGCGCCCCGCACCCGACACATCGGCATACCAGGCCGCCTTGACGCTGGGCACGCCGTAGACCTTGCTCCCCGGCCGCGCCGCGAGCCGTTCGGCGACCTCGAGCTGGACCATGACGAGCACGGTCCGCAGCGTCGGCACGGTGGCGAGCAGATGCAGCACCACGGGCACGGCGACGTTGTAGGGCAGGTTCGCGACGAGCGCGGTCGGCTGCGGGTCGGGCAGGTCGGTCACCCGCAGCGCATCGTTATGCCGCACGTCCAGCCGGGAGGCGAGGTCCGGCGCGTGCTCGGCGACCGTGAGCGGCAACTGGGTGGCGAGCACGGGGTCGATCTCGACGGCCGTGACGTGGGCGACCTGCGGGAGCAGCGCCAGCGTCAGCGAGCCCAGCCCCGGGCCGACCTCCAGCACGACGTCGTCCGGCTCGAGGTGGGCAGCGCGCACGATGCGCCGCACCGTGCCGCCGTCGATGACGAAGTTCTGGCCCCACTGCTTGGTCGGCCGGATGCCGAGGCGGTCGGCGAGAGCGCGGATCTGGGCCGGCCCGAGCAGGGTCGGGGCGGCCGTCCCGAGCGCGTCCCTGGGGTCCGGCCCAAGCAGGGTCGCGCCGGCAGCCTCGGGCGCGTCCTCGGCGCCCGGCTCGGCGCCCGGACGCACAGCAGCCTCAGGGTCCGGCTCACTGGTGGGTCGCTCGCTCACGCCCGGCATCCTCTCACCCGACGTCCCACCCCCGACCTTTTCGACCATGGGTCCTGCTGCCATGGCGCGAGAACCCATGGTCGAACTCGACGGTAGGCACCGGCTCCGCGCGGCCTCACCCGGCCACGACGCCTCAGAGTGACCACGGCCTAGCACAACCTTCATCGGGAAGTTCGCCGATGAAGGTTGTGCTAGGCCGACCACACTCCGGGGCCAGCCGTCACCAGGGGCCGTAGACCGTCTCGCTGTTGACCGACAGCGCCTCGCACAGCTGCGGCACCGAGGTGTTGAGCGTCGCCGCCATCGCCCGCACCGTCAGGGGGACGAGGTAGGGCGCGTTGGCCCGGCCGCGATGGGGCGTCGGCGTGAGATAGGGCGCGTCGGTCTCGACGAGCAGGTGCTCCAGCGGGGTGACCGCCAGGGCGTTGCGCAGGTCCTTGGCGCTGGTGAAGGTGACCGTGCCGGCGAAGGAGAGATAGTAGCCACGGCGCACGCACTCGCGGGCCATATCCATGTCGCCGGAGAAGCAGTGCAGCACGGTCTTCTCCGGCGCGCCCTCCTCGGCGAGGATGCGCAGCACGTCGTCGTGGGCGTCCCGGTCGTGGATCTGCAGCGCGAGCCCGTGCTCCTTGGCCAGCGCGATGTGCCGCCGGAAGGAGTGGTGCTGCGCCGCCACCCCCTCCTCGCCGGTCCGGAAGTAGTCGAGCCCGCTCTCACCGATCACCCGGATGCGTGGATGCGCTGCGAGAGAGTCGATCTCGTCGATGACGTCATCCAGCTCGCCCGCTGCCTCATGGCCCGGCGCCTCGTTGGGGTGGATCGCGACTCCGCCCAGCAGGGCCGGATGCTCGTCGACGACCCCCGCGGTCCAGCGCGCCGACTCGATGTCGCACCCGATCTGCACCAGCCGGTCCACCCCGACGGCCGTCGCCTCACGCACGACCTCCTCGACCGCCAGCAGTGGGGCGTCGTCGCGGCGGACATCGAGGTGGCAGTGGTTGTCCACCACCGGGATCGGCAGCGGGTCCGGTGCTGGCGGCCGCTGCGCCAGGCGCTCGTCGCTCACCGGAGCCAGACGCTGTAGCGAGCGGACGTCATACCGCCGCCCCGGCGGATTCGTCGACCAGACCCAGCCGCGCCCGCTCCTCCTCGACCACCGACGGGTCGAGCTTGGTGAAGATGGGCGACGGCTTGGCCACCGGGGCACCGACCACGACCGGGCGGTGCTCCCAGCGCGGCGCGGTGGAGTAGTCGCCGGTGATGATTGGGTAGTCCGGCCGCGAGCTGTCGTCGAGATCCTCGACCGTCTCCAGCCGCGGCATCGGCTGGAAGTCGCCCTCGCCGCCGAGCGCCTGGTGCACTGCCGTCGAGCTGTGCGGCAGATAGGGCGACAGGATGGTGTTGAGGTCGACCACAGCCTGCGCGAGGGTATGCAGCACGGTCCCCAGCCGCTCCCGCTGGTCCTCGCCCTTGAGCTTGAAGGGTTCGGTGGTCGAGACGTAGGCGTTCGCCTCACCGACGAGGCGCATGGCCTCCGCGAGCGCGGCCTTCTGCTTGTGCGTCGCGATGAGCCCACCGACGGTCTCGAAGCTGTCCCGGATCTGCTGCAGCAGAGCGTGATCGACCTCCTCGAGCTCGCCCGCGGCGGGGATCTCCCCGAAGTTCTTCGCGATCATCGACGCGGTGCGGTTGACCAGGTTGCCCCAGCCCGCGACGAGCTCGGTGTTGGTCCGCTTGACGAACTCCGGCCAGGAGAAGTCGGAGTCGGCCGTCTCCGGCGCGGCGGCGGACAGGAAGTAGCGCAGCGCGTCGGGCTGGTAGCGCTCCAGCACGTCGCGGACGTAGATGACGACGTTGCGGGAGGTGGAGAACTGCCGACCCTCCATCGTGAGGAACTCGCTGGAGACCACCTCGGTCGGCAGGTTGAGCACGCCGAACGGCCCGACCTCGCCACCCGTGCTCCCCTGCCCGTTGTGCGCCAGCATCTCGGCCGGCCAGATCTGGGAGTGGAAGGTGATGTTGTCCTTGCCCATGAAGTAGTAGGTCAGCGCGTCTGTGCCGTTCCACCACTCCCGCCAGCGCTCGCCCTGCTCCCCCGGCAGCCGCCTCGCCCACTCGACCGAGGCCGACAGATAGCCGATGACCGCGTCGAACCAGACGTAGAGCTTCTTCGTCGGGTTCTCCCGCCAGCCGTCCAGCGGGATGGTGATGCCCCAGTCGATGTCTCGGGTGATGGGCCGCGGCCGGATCTCGGACAGGATGTTGGTGGAGAAGCGGATGACGTTGGGCCGCCACAGCCCGCTCGCCTCACGCCCGTCGAGCCACTCCCCGAGCGCCTCGGCCAGCGCCGGCAGGTCGAGGAAGAAGTGCTGGGTGTCGCGGAACTCCGGCGTCTCGCCGTTGATCTTGGAGCGCGGCTCCTCGAGGTCGGCGGGGTCGAGCTGGTTGCCACAGTTGTCGCACTGATCGCCCCGGGCCTCGGCATACCCGCAGATCGGGCAGGTGCCCTCGATGTAGCGGTCGGGCAGGGTCCGTCCGGTGGACGGGCTGATCGCCACCTGCTGGGTCTGCTCGATGAGGTAGCCGTTGCGGTGACAGGCGAGAAACATCTGCTGGACGACGTCGTCGTGGTTGGCCGTCGTGGTGCGCGTGTAGAGGTCGTAGGACACCCCGAGCGCGGTCAGGTCGGCGGCGATGAGCGCGTGGTTGGTGTCGATGAACTCCTGTGGCGTCTGCCCCGCCTTGTCGGCCTGCACCAGGATCGGCGTGCCGTGCTCGTCCGACCCGGAGACCATGAGCACCTCGTGCCCCGCCATCCGCATGTAGCGGCTGAAGACGTCGGAGGGCACCCCGAAGCCCGCGACGTGGCCGATGTGGCGCGGGCCGTTGGCATACGGCCAGGCGACCGCGGACAGCACATGACTCATGGGTCACCAGTCTAGGTGGCGCGCCCCCACCCACCGAGCGCCGCGGGTGGTTGCTCCGGGCCCCACCGGGCCTCGCTCCGGGTGCTCGGGCTTGCTCCGGTATGCCGCCCGCTCACCGCAGCGTCCGTCGACCCCGGTCAGCGCCGCTCACCCCTCGGGCAGGAGCAGGTCCAGCGGCAGGTCGACCTCACCGTCGCCGTCGGTGTCCAGCCCCTCGAGCTGGGCCCGCAGGTCATCCATGCCCGGGGCCTGCAGGGTGAGCGACCACCACCGGATGCCCCCGACCTCGGTGACCTCGCCGAGCGGCTGCTGCACCGTCATACCCTCATCGGCCGGCACGACCGCGGGATGAGCGCCGCCCGCGGGGAGCCGTGCGACCAGGCTCCAGGTCTCGCCCTCTCCCGCCACCGCCACGAGACCAGGACCGTCCAGCACGGCCGGGCGATCGGCGTGGGTGAACGTCGCCCAGAGCTCGACGCCGGACGCGGCGGACACCGTGACGCCCTCCGAGATCGGCAGCTCGGGCGAGGCGTCGCGCCCACCGAGCACACGCACCGACTCGTCGGAGACCAGCGAGTTGACCAGCAGCACCCCGACCACCTCCTCGCGCTCGTCGGACGGCGTGACTCGCACAGCGGGCAGCTCCTCCCCCGCGACGTCGACCATGCCGCCCTCGGAGACCAGGTAGGCCGCCGAGGAGAGCGCACTGGCCCCCGTGCCGGTGACGAGCCCCGGGTAGGCCACGACCGGTGCGAGCTCTGCCGTGGGGTGCAGGTCCGTGACCTCCGCCAGGACGACCACCCCACCGGCGTCCTCCCACGCCCAGACACCCTCGCCCATCCCGGGCAGCTCCTCGAGCACGGCGCCGGATCGGCTGGCCCGCACGGAGTCACCGTCCCGCGCGAAGTCCAGTCCGTCGAGTCCGAGCAGGTCGACGCTCGCCCCCTCGCGGTCCTGCCACTGCTGTCCGTCGGCCGACCACTGCACGTCCGGGGCGTAGCGCGAACCCTGCCCGACGCCGACGGGGCCGCGGGAGAGCAGCGCCCAGGCACTGCCGCCGATCTCCACCGTGTCCGCGACCGGGTCCCCGTCGACGTGCTGCCCGGGAGCCTGGCTGACGAGCCTGGCCTGCGCCGCCTCCTGCGGCAGTCGCGCCAGCACCCACTCGAGGTCTCCCCCACCCCTCCACCAGGGCAGGGACTCCGAGCCGCGGAGGGCGTCGCCCTGGGCCATCAGCTGGATGCCCTCGTCGACGACTCCGGCAAGCTCCAGCTCGGGGATCACGAAGACCTCTCGCTCGACCCGCCCGTCGCCGATCGGGACTACCTCGGCGACGGCCCCGCTCGCGGTCCATACCGCTGCGCCGTCGTGGAAGAGCAGATCCCGAGGCTCGTCGACCGGTTGCTGGAGCAGGGCGTACCAGAGGTCGTCGTCGTCGCGGGCCGGCCCCCACTCCCCGAAGCCGTCGTGCGCGGGCACCATCTGCACGCCGTCCACCCCGGCCGGCTGGTCCCACACGAGCACGGTCAGCTGATCCGTGGTGAACAGCTGCGCGCCGAAACCAGTCGTGGTCCCCGGCACGGTCTCCTCCTGCCCCTCGACGACCACCGTGGCCTCGGTCCCCTCGGCGGTCCCGGTCACGACCACCGAGGAGACACCGTCCGGGGCCTCCCGCTCGACGAGGGTGACCTGCTCGGACTCTGCTGCCTCCCAGGCGACCGACGCGGGGATCACGTCAGGGGTGCCGAGGACCTGACCATCGCTCAGGCCGAGCCACAGCGTCCCCGCGATCGCCAGCGTCCCGAGACCCGCCCCGACGCCGACAGCACGCCGCCGGCGGACCCGGGCCCGTCCCGCCGCGACCAGACCGTCGCTGGTCAGCGCGCTCACCGGCGCTTGCTCCACGGCTCGCTCCAGCATCCTGCTCAGCTGCTCAGACATGACGCTCCTCCTGCGTCGCCAGCAGGGGACGCAGCGCGGCCAGGCCGTGCGACGTATACCCCTTCACCGCGCCGACGCTCACCCCGAGCGTCTCGGCCGTCGCCTTCTCCGACAGGTCGAGGTAGTGCCGCAGCACCACGCACTCCCGCTCCCGCGGCGCCAGCTGCTGCAGCGCGCGCACCACGTCGACGGCGGCGGTCTCGTCGCTGCTGCGGTATGCCGTCTCCGGCACGTCGTCGGTCAGCGTCTCCCGCCGGCCCTTGCGCCACCGGTCGGTGTGCAGGTTGGACATCACGCGACGGGCGTAGGCCAGCGGCTGCCCGGAGCGGATGCGCCGCCACCGCACGTAGACCCGCACGAAGGTCTCCTGCAGCAGGTCCTCGGCCGCGTGTGGATCCGCGGTGAGCAGCCAGGCATACGCGTGCAGCGTGGGGCGGCTGGCGTCGACGAACTCGACGTAGGCCGCCTCCTCGCTGCTGTGCATCGCCCGCTCCCGCCTGCCTCCGGTGCCCGGGCCGGTGCTGCCGGCCCGGGGGCTCAGTGTCTCTCGGTAACGGGCGGGGCACCGGAAAGGTTGGGGTGGGATCGGGTTCCGTCGCCCATCCCTGGACCTGTGCACCGAACGGTGGCCTGTGCACACGTTATGCCGTGTGCACAGGCCACCGTTGGCTGCACAGGTTCGGAGTGCTCAGTCCTCGAAGGAGGCCATCTGGATCTGGTCCAGGTCGAGCTCGGTGACGGCGCCGCCCGCAGGGCCCTCGCCGATCCCGACGACCTGCTCGCCGTCCGCGAGCGCGTCGAGCGCGAGCATCGTCACCGGTCGGCCGTCGAAGAGCTCGCGTACCTGCACGGCGTCCTCTTCCACCTCGACCCACGTCGGCTCGTCGCCACGACCGTCCACCGCCACCTGCACCGGCGTCTGCGCATCGGTCGGGATCCAGCCCGGCACGACCACCACCGCCAGGTCGTCGATCGGCGCCACCGTCGCCGTGGCGTCGGCGAGCTCGGCCGGCTCCAGCCGGAGGGCGGTCGCGCCGGCCCGCAGCTCCAGGCCGTCCGGCATGGCCTGATAGGCCAACGTCGTGCCGGCCAGCACGACCTCGCGCCGCCAGGTGTCGACGAAGGTGCTGAGGTCGTGCTGCTCCCCGTCGAGGGTGAAGCGGACCGTCGGCAGGGGGGCGCCCTCGTCGGCTGTCGCGAGGAGCACCTGCTGCCCGGCCATCATGGCGACATCGCTGCGCGCCGACTCGGGCGACACCGTGACGTCCGAGGCTCCCTCGGGCAGCAGCCCGAGGACGTGGGAGGGCACGGCGCCCGCGCCTCCGCCGTACGCCGCCCCGTCGGTCAGGGGCACCGGGGTCCCCCACATCCCCCGCTCCGAGGCCTCGGCCCCGACCCAGACCTGCCGCTTCCGGTCGATGCCGACCACCCAGGACATGTCGTCGGTCTCCAGGAGCACCGTCTCGACCGGTGCACCGCTGGCTGCTCGGGCGCCCCGCTCGTCGATCAGATAGAGCTCGACCACGTCAGCCTCGGCCCCCGGCACGTGCTCCGCCGTGGCGTAGCGGATCCTGCCGCCCGGCACCTCGACGACGCCACCCGTGCCGTACTCGACCCCGTCGGCCCAGAGCACGTCCTGGGCCAACCCGTCCTCCGGCTCGACCCAGACGAGGACGGTGATCCCGTCGGCCCGGAAGACCTCGCTCTCGCCCGGTCCGTCCTCGCCGACGATCGTCTCGGGCTCACCACCGTCCTTGGCGAGGAGCAGCTCCGGGTGCTGCCCGCCCTCGACGGTGCGCAGCCGCCCGGTCCACTGCGTCCGGTCCGGCTCGTGCTCCGGGTTCGGGCCGTTGTCGAAGAGCTCGGTGTCGATCGAGCCGTCGGACCACCCCACCGACGCGGGGACCGGAGGCGCCTCGCCGCCGAACGGGAGGGTCTCCATACCGAGCCAGAGCGTGCCGGCGAGCGCCAGCGCGCCCACCCCGGCCGCCGTCCGACGGCGGCCGCTGCGGATCCGGCGACCGCGTGCCACGACCTCGTCGTGCCTCACGTACAGGGGCGGGGTGTGGGCCGCGGCACGGTCCATCAGACCCACCACGTGCGTCGTCTCGTCGAGGTGCTCGCGCTCAGACATGAGAGGTGTTCCCTTCCCGCAGCAGGTCCCGCAGGGTGCGGCGACCGTTCATGGCGTACTTCTTGACGCTGCCCACCCCGACACCGAGCGTGCGCGCCGTCTCAGCCTCGGAGAGGTCGAGGTAGTGGCGCAGGATCACGCACTCGCGCTCGCGGCGGGGCAGCCGGGACAGGGCACGCACGAGGTCGACCGACATCGCGTCGTCCGAGGTCGCGCGATCGGGCACCTCATCGGTGAGCACCTCGCGCCGCCGCTTGCGCCAGCGGTCGGTGTGCAGGTTGACGATGGTGCGCCGGGTGTAGGCGGCGGGGTTGCCACGACGGACCCGGCCCCAGCGGGCATACGTGCGCGCCATGGCCTCCTGGACCAGCTCCTCGGCGACGTGACCGTCACCGGTGAGCATCCAGGCCGCGGTGAGCAGCCGCGAGGAGGTCGTCTCGAAGAACTCCTCGAACTCCTGCTCGTGGTCGCGCCGCATACCGCCTCCTCGTCGACACCCTGTCACTGCTCCCAACGGCTGGGGTGCGCCGGAGGTGGGGTGCTCGGGTCGATGGGGGTATGCCGCAGCGCCGGCTACTCGCTCTTCGGCACCGTGAGCGCGTGCCAGGTGACGGGGCCGACGATGCCGTCCGCCGGCGGGGCGAACATCTGCTGGAACTCCCGGACCGCGGTGTCGGTGAGCGGCCCGAAGGAGCCGTCCTCGGCGAGTCCGGGCAGCAGCGACTGCAGCGCCCGCACGTGGTGACCGCTGTCACCGAGGCGGGCGCTCTCGACGAGCCCGGGCCAGTCGAGCTGGCCGCAGGTCGTGGAGACGAACTGCGCGCGCTGGGTCAGCTGCCACTGCCGCATCGCCTCACCGGTGAGCGGCCCGTAGCTGCCATCGACGTCAAGACTGGCGCCGCGGTGGTTCAGCAGGTGCTGCACCGCCCGGACCCGCCAGTTGTCCACCTGGGTGTGGCCGACCTTGGCCATGCCCCAGACGTGCGCCCCGGGGCGGCGGGTCGAGAAGAACGACCACGTCTCCTGGCCGGCGAGGCCGTCGATCGTCAGCCCCCACCGGCGCTGGAACTCCCGCACGGCGGCCGTGGTCGCCGGACCGTAGGATCCGTCGACGTCGAGCGGGTCGACGCCGATCTGCGCGCCGGGGTCGAACTGCTGCACCCCGCGGACCGCCTCGCCGGTCGAGCCGGGCCCGGTGGGGACGACGAGCGCGATCCACGTGGGGGCGTCGATGTCGCCCGTCGGCGGAAGCCCCTGGTCCCACTGGAGCCCCGAGACGGCGCCTGCCGTGAGCGCGCTGTAGAGCCCGTCGGCGGCGATGGTCGCGCCCCGCTCCCGGAGCAGGTGCTGCGCCCCGCGCACCGGCAGTGGTGCGACATCGCCCTGGTGCAGGTCCATCCACGGCTCGACGTTCATGGCTCGTGCTCCTCCCAGTCGGCCGGGCAGCGTGCACCGGCACTGGGGAGTCGGAGTGTCCACGTGCGCCGCAGATACACGTGGGTCGCCACTCGCGACGCCCGGTGGGTGCAGGAGCAACCACACGCGACGACGGCGGGCGTCGGGAAGATCGAGGGTATGCCGCGTGGTTGACTGGTATGACGGCTCCCGCCGGGGGTCGCCCGAGTCAGGAGGCCATCACGTGCTCGCTGCCCTCACCGGAGCCGGGCTGTCGGCTGCCGCGGGGCTGAACGCCTACATCCCGTTCATCCTCGTCGCGCTCATCGCGCGGTTCACCGACGTCATCAACCTGCCGCACCAGTACGCCTGGATCGAGTCCAACTGGGCCATCGGCATCGCCGCCGTGCTGCTGCTCTCGGAGGTCGTGCTCGACAAGGTCGCGCTCGTAGACCACATCAACGACGCGGTCGGCACCTTCGTCCGCCCGGCGACCGGTGGCCTCATCTTCGCCGCCACCACGGCGGCCGAGGACTTCGAGCAGGGGTCGTCCTTCATGCAGGACAACCCCTGGGTCGGCGTGCTGCTCGGCATCATCACCGCCGGGATCGTGCACACCGGCAAGGCGGTCAGCCGCCCGGTCGTCAACGCCGGCACGGCGGGCATGGGCACCCCGGTCGTCTCGGCCGCCGAGGACGGGGTGTCGTTGACCCTGTCGCTCGTCGCGATCTTCATCCCGGTGCTCGTCGTCTTCCTGCTGCTGCTCCTGCTGTGGGGCGCCTTCGCCTTCTGGCGGCGGGGCCGGAGACGCAAGGCCCGCACCGACCAGCTCATGGCCGACGCGGGCTACCAGTAGGGGTCGGGCATCCTCCGGCCCGCCCGAGGGGTCGAAGCGTCACTCCCTCGTGGCCGCCCTGGGCCGCGCGTGCATGCCCTGGCCGCCGACACGCCCGACCGGGACCGGCTCAGTCGCGCACGTGAACGCTAGAGCCGGTCGGGCTCGGCCTGTTGCCGGGACGGCTCGTCGCCGACGGACTGCAGCCGCAGCAGCGCGGCGGTGAGCCCGCACACCGCGGCCAGGAGCACCAGCAGGCCGCCGATCATGAGCACGACGCCCGCCAGGAAGGGCAGCGTCTCGTAGGTGTCGACCGCCGAGCGCGCCCAGGCCAGGGTGCCGCCGCTGGCACCGATGAGGCTGGTCAGCGCGGTGATGCCGCCCAGCCCGGTGCTGCGCCGGCTGTTGACGAGCCACCCGGCCGCCACCCCCAGGACCCCACCGATCGCGACGCCGACGGCGGCCCACGCGAGGTCGGGGACGGCATACCAGCCGCTGGACTCGGGCAGCATCGCGCCGGTGGCGTAGGCGGCGACGAGCGCCGCCACCACCCCGCCCAGAAGCCCCCCGAGGATCGCCTGCCAGTTGTAGGTCATTGCTCGCATCCTTCGCGTCACGGGAGGCCGCACCGGTGCGGCACCGCCAGACAGTCAACCATGCCGGCCCGCACAGTCAAGCAGGTCAGCGCGCGCGCACGGCCTCGTCGTAGAGCACCTTGCTCGACAGCCCGGTCCGCGCCGCGACGTCGCGGCACACGTCCTTGAGCCGCTCCCCCGCACCGACCCGCTCCAGGATCTGCGGTATGACGTCAGCCGGGTCGGTCTGCGCGGCCTCGGTGGCTGGGCGGCCGGCGACGACGACGGTGATCTCTCCCTTGACCCCGTCGCCCGCCCAGGCGGCCAGCTCGGCCAGCGGCCCGCGCCGCACCTCCTCGTAGGTCTTGGTCAGCTCGCGGCACACGGCCGCAGGGCGGTCCGCGCCGAGGACCGTGGCCATCGAGCCCAGCGTGGCGGCGAGCCGGTGCGGTGCCTCGAAGAAGACCATGGTGCGCCCCTCGTCGGCCAGGGCCGCCAGCGCACGATCCCGCTCTCCCGCCTTGCGCGGCAGGAAGCCCTCGAAGCAGAAGCGGTCGACCGGCAGCCCGCTCACCGCGAGCGCCATGAGCACGGCGGAGGGCCCGGGGACGCAGGTGACCGGCAGTCCCGCGGCGACGCACGCCTCGACGAGGCGGAAGCCGGGGTCCGAGACGGACGGCATACCCGCATCCGTGACGAGCAGGACGCGGGCGCCCTGCTCGAGGCGCGTGACGAGGTCGGGCGTGCGGGAGGCCTCGTTGTGCTCGTGGTAGCTGACCACCTCGCCGGTGGTCTGGACCCCGAGGCGGTCGGTGAGCCGGCGCAGGCGTCGGGTGTCCTCGGCGGCGACGACGTCCGCCGTCCCCAACTCGTCGAGGAGCCGGGGGCTGGCGTCCCTCGCGTCGCCGATCGGGGTGGCGGCCAGCACGAGCGCCGCGCGGGCGGAGCGGGGGGTGCGGCCGGAGCGGTCCTCACTCATCCGGCACCCCCGCTCACCTCACGTTCTGGACAGAGGTTGCTGGGGACTGGGCACCAGATTCCTCTGTCCAGAACCTGCAGGTCACGATCTGGACAGAGGTTTCTGGGGACTCTGGGCGCCAGATTGCCAGATTCCTCTGTCCAGAATTCAGTCGGCGGTGGATCCGTAGCCGGCGCGCCGGTAGTCGGCGTTGAGCTGGCTGATGACGTTGAGCGGGATGCCCTTGGGGCAGGCCCGGGTGCACTCGCCGAGGTTGGTGCAGCCGCCGAAGCCCTCGGCGTCGTGCTGGTCGAGCATGCTCACCACGCGGGCGTCGCGCTCGGGCTGGCCCTGCGGGAGCTCGCCCAGGTGGGTGACCTTCGCGCCCATGAAGAGCATCCCGGCCGCGTTGGGGCAGGCCGCGACGCAGGCGCCGCACCCGATGCACTCGGCCGCCATGAAGGACCGGTCGGCGTGCTCCTTCGGCACCGGCGTGGCGTGCGCGTCCGGGGCGGAGCCGGTGTTGGCGGAGATGAAGCCGCCGGCCTGGATGATCCGGTCGAAGGAGGTGCGGTCCACGCACAGGTCCTTGATGACCGGGAAGGCATCGGCCCGCCAGGGCTCGATGACGATCTCGTCGCCGTCGTTGAAGCTGCGCATGTGCAGCTGACAGGTCGTGGTCCGCTCCGGGCCGTGGGCCTCGCCGTTGATGACGACGCCGCACATCCCACAGATGCCCTCGCGGCAGTCGGAGTCGAAGGCCACCGGCTCCTCGCCCTCGGAGATGAGCTGCTCGTTGAGCAGGTCCAGCATCTCCAGGAAGGAGCTGTCCTCGGACACTCCGTCGATGTCGTACTTGACCATCTGGCCGCCGTCGGCAGGTCCGTCCTGGCGCCAGATCTTGAGCGCAAGCTTCACTTGTAGCTCCTCTGCTTCAGCTCGATGAAGTTGTAGACGAGGTCCTCCTTGTGCAGCACCGGGGCCCCGTCGTCACCGCCCCACTCCCAGGCGGCGACGTAGGCGAACTCGTCGTCGTGGCGCAGCGCCTCGCCGTCCTCGGTCTGGCTCTCCACCCGGAAGTGGCCGCCGCAGGACTCCCGCCGGTGCAGGGCGTCGACGCACATGAGCTCGCCGAGCTCGAGGAAGTCGGCGACGCGGCCGGCCTTTTCCAGGCTCTGGTTCAGCCCCTCGGGGGTGCCCAGGACCCGCACGTTGGACCAGAAGTCCTCACGCAGGGCGCGGATCTCCTCGATCGCACCCTTGAGGCCCTCCTCGGAGCGCTCCATGCCGCACTGCTCCCACATGATCTTGCCGAGCGCCTTGTGATAGCTGTCGACCGACCGGGTGCCGTTGATGCTCATGAGCCGGTCGATGCGCGAGGCCACCGCCTGCTGCGACTCGACCACGGCGGGGTCGTCGCCGTCGATCTTGGGGAAGGGGCCCTTGGCGAGGTAGTCGCGGATGGTGTTGGGCAGCACGAAGTAGCCGTCGGCCAGCCCCTGCATCAGCGCCGAGGCACCGAGCCGGTTCGCCCCGTGGTCGGAGAAGTTGGCCTCACCGGTGACGAACAGCCCGGGGATCGAGGACTCCAGATCGTAGTCGACCCACAGCCCGCCCATCGTGTAGTGCACAGCGGGGTAGATGCGCATCGGCACCTGGTAGGGGTTCTCCCCGGCGATCCGCTCGTACATGTCGAAGAGGTTGCCGTACTTGGACCGGACCGTGTCCTCGCCCATCCGCTCGATCGCGTCGGCGAAGTCGAGGTAGACCCCGCGGCGGACCCCGTCGACGGCCGGGCCGACGCCGCGGCCCTCGTCGCACATGTTCTTGGCCTGCCGGGAGGCGATGTCGCGGGGCACAAGGTTGCCGAAGCCGGGGTAGATCCGCTCCAGGTAGTAGTCGCGGTCCTCCTCGGGGATCTCGCGCGGGTCCTTGTCGCAGTCCTCGGCGTTCTTGGGCACCCAGATGCGGCCGTCGTTGCGCAGCGACTCACTCATGAGGGTGAGCTTGGACTGGTGGTCGCCGCTCTGCGGGATGCAGGTCGGGTGGATCTGCGTGTAGCACGGGTTGGCGAAGTAGGCGCCCTTGCGGTGTGCCCGCCAGCTCGCGGTGACGTTGCAGCCCATCGCGTTGGTGGACAGGAAGAAGACGTTGCCGTAGCCACCGGAGGCCAGGACGACCGCGTCGGCGAGGTGGGTCTCGATCTCCCCGGTCACCATGTCGCGGGCGATGATGCCGCGCGCCTTGCCCTCGACCACGACGAGCTCGAGCATCTCGTGCCGGGCGAACATCTCGACCGTCCCGGCCGCGATCTGACGCTCCAGGGCCTGGTAGGCCCCGATGAGCAGCTGCTGACCGGTCTGGCCGCGCGCGTAGAAGGTCCGCGACACCTGGACCCCACCGAAGCTGCGGTTGTCGAGCAGGCCGCCGTACTCCCGGGCGAAGGGCACGCCCTGGGCGACACACTGGTCGATGATGTCGGCGCTGACCTCGGCCAGCCGGTAGACGTTGGTCTCGCGGGAGCGGTAGTCGCCGCCCTTGACCGTGTCGTAGAAGAGTCGGTGGACCGAGTCTCCGTCGCCCTTGTAGTTCTTGGCGGCGTTGATGCCGCCCTGGGCGGCGATGGAGTGCGCCCGGCGGGGGCTGTCCTGGTAGCAGAACGACTTGACCTGGTAGCCCGCCTCGCCGAGCGTGGCGCCGGCGCTGGCGCCGGCCAGGCCGGTGCCGACGATGATGACCGAGAGCTTGCGCCGGTTGGCCGGGTTGACCAGCGCTGCCTCGAACTTGCGGGTGGTCCACTTCTGCGAGATGTCACCGTCGGGTGCCTTGCCGTCGACGACCGGCTCCCCGGCGCGGTAGACCCCGTCGACCAGGTCGTCGGTCTGCGGCTCGATCTCGGTCAGCGTGTCGCTCATGCAGTGCTCCTCCGTACTACTCGACGAACCCGAACAGGATGCTCAGCGGCGGGATCAGGAAGCCGACCACGACGATCGTGGCCAGCAGGATCGCCGCGAAGCGGATCTGCTCGGCTCGCTTCAGCGAGGTGTTGAGACCCAGCGTCATCGCCGCTCCCCAGACACCGTGCAGCAGGTGCATGCCGAGGAAGAACATCGCGGCGACGTAGATCAGCACGGCCCACCAGACGTTGAAGCTGCTGATGACGCGCTCGGCCGGGCTGGCGTACTCCCCGGCGACGGTGATGGTCTGGGTCGTGAAGTGCAGGATGTGGAAGACCACGAAGGCGAGCAGCGCCAGGCCGCCCCAGCGCATCGCCTGGGCGTAGAAGGTCCCGTAGCTCGTCTTCTTCTTCCCGGCGTAGCGCGTGCTCCGCGCCCCGCCGGCGCGGCGCCAGAGCGTCATACTCGCCCAGATGTGCAGCGCCACGGAGGCGAGCAGCGCGATCCGGAAGGCCCACAGGAACGACTTCTCCGGCAGCATCGGCTCGCCGAAGGTGCGCAGGTGGTGGGCGTACTCGTCGAAGGTCTCGGGCCCGATGAGGATCATCAGGTTGCCGTACATGTGGACGAGGACGAAGAGGACGAAGAACAGCCCGGTGACCGCGACGACGGTCTTCAGCAGGATGCTCGGCCGCCCCGTGCGGGACGCACGCTCGGGAGCTGTTGTAGTGGCCACGACATCAGACTCTACCGCTCGGTCTCCCGGCGCTCAGCCTGACCCTCCGCAGGTCACCGCCATCCAGGGGGGCGCCAGGCGAGCACCTACGATGACGGGTATGGAGTCTCTGGCGGCGCGCCTGCTCGGTCCCGCGCCGCAGGACCTCCGCCGGCAGCGACGCTTCGCCCTGCTGGGGATCCTGCTCGTCACCCTGCTCGGGGGCGTGGCGCGCTTCTGGCGGCTCGGCTACCCCGACCGGTTGGTCTTCGACGAGACCTACTACGTCAAGCAGGGCTGGTCGCTCGTCACCTACGGGCACGAGCGGGAGATCAAGGACGGCCTGGAGGAGCCGGACGAGCTCTTCACCAGCGGCACGCCGGACGTCTTCGGCGGGGAGCCCGACCTCGTCGTGCACCCGCCCGTCGGCAAGTGGATGATCGGGCTCGGCGAGCTGGTGACCGGCCCGGAGTCGTCCTTCGGCTGGCGGCTGTCGTCGGCGACGATCGGGACCCTGTCGATCCTCGTGCTCGGCCTGTGCGCCTGGCTCATGTGGCGCAACGCGGTGCTCGCGATCAGCGCGGCGACGCTCATGGCGGCCGACGGTCACCACTTCGCGCAGTCGCGCATCGGGCTGCTCGACATCTTCCTCATGTGGTGGGTGCTGCTCGCCTTCCTGCTGCTGCTGCTCGACCGCGAGCAGGGGCGGCGGCGGCTGGCCGCGCGGTGGGGTCCGTGGTGGGAACGCACCCACGGGCCGGGCACGACCGTGCCTCGGTCGGCGTGGGCGCGGATGCGGCGCTGGTGGGGGCCCTCGCTCGGCGTCCGGTGGTGGCGGCTGGCCGCGGGGATCTGCCTGGGTCTGGCGATCGGCACCAAGTGGTCCGGGCTCTACTTCCTCGCGGTCTTCGGCCTCATGACGGTGTGGTGGGACCTCGGGGCCCGCCGGGCCGCCGGAGCGCGCGACTGGTTCGCCGGTGCGGTGGCGCGCGACGGCATACCCGCGTTCTTGCTCATGGTGCCCACGGCGCTGGTTGCGTATGTCGCGAGCTGGGCCGGGTGGTTCGCCACCGAGGGTGGGTGGAAGCGGCAGTGGGGGGTCGACAATCCCGCGCCCTCGGGGAGCCTGGCCTCGCTCGTGCCCGACCCGCTGCGCTCACTCTGGGCCTATCACCAGGAGCAGTGGAACTTCCACATCGACCTGGCCAACGAACACGCCTGGAGCTCCAACCCGTGGAGTTGGACGGTGCAGTGGCGACCGACGCTCTTCTACGCCGAGTGGCCCGAGCGCGACGAGAAGGGCTGCGAGGCCGCCAACTGCGTCGAATACATCGCCTCCCTCGGCAATGTCGTCCTCTGGTGGGGCGCGACGATCGGCCTGCTCGTCGCGCTCTTCTGCTGGCTGCTGCGGCGCGACTGGCGCGCGGGCGCGGCGCTGGCGGGGATCGCGGCGGGCTGGCTGCCGTGGTTCCTCTACCAGACGCGCACGATCTACAGCTTCTACGCGATCGCCTTCCAGCCGTGGCTGGTCCTGGTGGTGGTCGTCTGCCTGGCGCTGGTGCTGGGGCCGGCCGACGCCCCCGCGCGACGCCGCCGCTGGGGAGCCGTCGCGGTGATCGGGTATGTGACGCTCGCCGTCGCGTTCTTCGTCTGGTACTGGCCGGTCCACACGGCGATCACGATCCCGCGGGAGTCCTGGAACCTCCGCATGTGGTTCGACTTCTGGACCTGAGCCCACCCCCCGGGCGTCGGAGGGGAGAGCGGTCATGCCGCGACGAGGAGTCCGCTGCCTAGCCCTCCAGGCCCATCGCCTCGGCCAGCTTGAGGTGCGGGGCGCCCTCCTCGGCGCGGCCGTCCCGCTGCAGGGTGCGGGCCAGGACGAGGTGGACGTAGGCGTCGCTGGGCCAGCGCTCGAGCATCGCCCGCAGCTCGCTCTCGGCCCGGCTGAGCCGGGCCGCGTGGTAGTAGCTGCGCGCCAGCAGCAGCCGCACCTCCGCGTTGCCGGGGTCGGCCTGGGCCAGCGGCTCGAGCAGCTCGGCCGCACGCACGTAGTCCTTGGTCTCGAAGGCAAAGCTCGCGCGGTCGTAGCGGGCGTGGTCGTCGAGTTCGGCGTCGGAGGGCAGCGCGACACCCGCATCCTTGACGGCTCGGGCCTCCTGGCCCGGGCGAGACTGGCCACCCTCGGGGGTCGCGTGGGTCTGGTCCTCCGGCGTCCCCGTGCCGTCGAGTCCCCTCAGCATGCCCTCGAAGTCACCCATGCCTGTGCCTACGCCCGCAGACCCTCCAGCATTCCCGGCGTGGCGCGATCGGCGAGGTCCACGGCCATGGTGACGGGGATGTTGGGCGCCACGAAACGCTCGTTGCCGGCAGCGGTCGTGGCGGTCAGGTCGGCGAGCCCGAGTCGGCGCTGGAAGAAGCTCTGGTGGACGACCCACCCGATGACCCCGGCGCGCTCCAGCACCTCGCGGCTGCGGATGACCGCCCCGGTCTGGACGACGAGGTGCTCGTCAGTGAGCCCGTGCCCGAGGTTGCGCCAGGCGCTCTCGGCGATGAGCGCGTTAAGCAGGCCCACGGCGCCGAGGACCGCGAGCGGCACCCACCACGGCCAGGTCGCGAACCACCAGAAGTCCAGGGCATAGGTCGGCACGGCGGAGAGCGCCGCGACGAAGAGCGTGCCCCACTGGTTGCTCACGTGGATCCGGCGGCGGGCCTTCGGGCCATGGCCGGTCAGCGTCATGGTGAGCGGCCCGTCCTCCTCGAGCAGCTGGTGCCCGACGTCCTGCACGACCCGCCGCGGCGCCGGGGGCAGCAGCTTGGCCGTGCCGTCCGCGCCGACACCGGTCGCGAGCGCGGTCAGCTCGGCCCCACGCACGAAGCGCAGCAGGAACTGCTCGGTCATGAGCACGCCCCGGATCTTGCCGCTCTCGATCGTCTGGCTGCGGGTGGTGAGCAGCCCTCGGGTGGTGCGGATCTTGCCGCCCTCGCGCACCAGCCGCAGGTTCCACCAGTTGAGCACGTAGGCCAGGGTCGACACGATCAGCCAGCTGACCACGATGACGAGCAGCGCCCCGACGACGAGCAGCACGACCGCCTGGGCGACGACCCACTGCCACGCGCCCTCCACGGCCTCGATCTCGTCGAGCGAAAGGTCGTCGCCGAACTGACCGAGGACACCCAGGGCACCCGCGACGACCACGAGGCTGGACAGGCTGAACGGCGCATACCGTAGCCAGCTCCAGTTGATCCGCGCCAGCTCCTCCTCCGGATATGGCGCGCCGCTGCGGGCGCCGGACACCCCGCTCCGCCCCTCCTGCGGTATGCCGTCACTCGCGGGGGGTGCCGGCGCGTCAGCGCTGGCGACGGCCTCGGCCACCTCGTCCTGGGCCAGATGGGAGCGCGCCAGCAGCTGCACCCGCAGCGTGGCCGCGTGCTCGCGCGGCAGCCCGTCGAGGGTGATCTTGGTGGTGTCGACGCCGGTGCCGATCTCGGCCTTGGTCAGCCCGAGGAGCCGGTGCAGCACGGAGGACTCGAGGTCGACGCTGCGGATGCGGTCCAGCGGCGCGGTGACCAGCTTGCGGTTGAGCCAGCCGGTGCGCAGCTGCAGCTGCTCGGCGGTGAAGCGGTAGCGGGTGAAGTGCCAGGCCAGCAGCCCGAAGAGCACGGCGAGGACAGGGGCGGCCAGGCCGATCCAGAGCCACACCTGGGGCCCACCGTCGTCGTCGCCGCCCCGCGACACACCGAAGAGGACCAGGGCCAGCGGCACGATCATCGAGCCGACCGCCCGGACCGGATGGACCAGGAGCATCCGCGGGCTCAGCCGGTGCCAGCCCTCGGCATCGCGGGCGTCCCCACCCGTGTCGAAGGCGGCGGGTGGCGGCGGGCCCACCGTCGCGGGGTCGTAGGGGTGGCCCGAGGGAGGCGGTGCTGGTGAGTCGCCCGCGGGAGACGGTGCCGCCGAGCCGCCCGCGGGAGGCGGCGCCGACGGCATACCGGAGGCAGCGCCGGCACGTGGAGGTGGTGCCTCGCTCACGTGGCGTCGCCCTTGGTCTGCCCCGTGATGCGGGCGAGCTCGGCGGTGACCCGGTCGGCCACCTCGGTGTCGAGACAGGTGAGCTTGATCGGCCCGGCCGCCGACGCGGTCGTGACGGTGACGTCGGCGAGCCGGAAGAGGCGCATGATAGGACCACGCTCGGTGTCCACGGTCTGCACCCGCGACAGCGGCGCGATCCGCTGCTCCCGGGAGAGCCAGCCGGTCTGCGCGAAGACCCGCTCCCCCGTGACCTCCCACCGGGTGCGGCGATAGCGGATCGTCGGCTCGAGGATCAGCTCGACGACGTTGTAGGCCATGATGAGCGCGAAGATCGGGCCGAGCCAGCGCCCCCACGCGTCGGGGACGAACCAGTAGATCGTGAAGAGCACGCCCCAGGCGATGAGGCTGCCGATGAGGTTCTGGACGATCCAGTAGCGGACCGCGCGGGGGCTGACCCGGTGCTCCGGCTCGCGCAGCGCCGGGCCGTTCACTGAGGTTTCGGGCTGGACGACGGTCATGCCAGCGTCGCCACCATGAGGGCCTTGATGGTGTGCAGCCGGTTCTCGGCCTGGTCGAAGACGATGCTCGCCTCGGACTCGAAGACTTCGTCGGTCACCTCGAGCCCGTTCTTGAGCTCCGGGTTGGTCGACACGAGCTCCTGCCCCACCTCGGTGTCGGCGTCGTGGAAGGCCGGCAGGCAGTGCATGAACTTCACCTCCGGGTTTGTCGCGGCTGCCATCAGGTCGGCGTCGACCTGGTAGGGCAGCAGCCGCTCGATCCGCTCCTGCCAGGCACTGGCGGGCTCCCCCATGGAGACCCACACATCAGTGTGCACGAAGTCGACGCCGTCCACCGCCGCACGTGCGTCGTCGGTGATCGTCACCCGTGCCCCGGTCTGGGCCGCGACCTCCTCGCACAGGCACACGACGTCGGCCTCGGGCTGCAGCCCCTCGGGGGCGCCGATGCGCACTTCGGCCCCCAGCTTGGCCCCGAGAAGGAGCATCGAGTGGCCCATGTT
Organism: Serinicoccus sp. JS2-9; assembly: GCF_059025165.1. Lineage (NCBI taxonomy): Bacteria > Bacillati > Actinomycetota > Actinomycetes > Micrococcales > Ornithinimicrobiaceae > Serinicoccus > Serinicoccus sp. JS2-9. The sequence goes on along the minus strand of NZ_CM180091.1, from coordinate 1,491,710 downwards.
GTTGCGCGCGTCGCCGAGGTAGGCGAAGGAGAGGTCGGACCAGGCCTTGAGGCAGTGCTCCCGCATCGTCAGCGCGTCGGCGAGCATCTGGGTGGGATGCCACTCGTCGGTCAAGCCGTTGTAGATCGGCACCCCGGCGTGACGGTGCAGCTGCTCGACGGTGGCCTGGGCAGCGCCGCGATACTCGATCGCGTCGAACATCCGGCCCAGCACCCGCGCGGTGTCCTTGATCGACTCCTTGTGGCCGATCTGGGAGCTGCCCGGCTGCAGCAGCGTGGTGTGCGCGCCCTGGTCGGCGGCGGCGACCTCGAAGGCGCACCGGGTGCGGGTGGAGGTCTTCTCGAAGATGAGCGCGACCGACCGTCCCACCAGGCGTCGCTCCTCGGTGCCCTCCCGCTTGGCGGCCTTGAGCTCCGCGGCCAGGTCGAGCAGGGCGAGGATCTCCTCGGGGGACTCCTCGACCAGGGACAGCAGGCTGCGGCCCCGCAGGTCGACGGTCATGGTGGGCTCCTTCGTGGCGGTGCGGATCGGGGATGCCGCGCGCTCGCCACTGCGGTCGCCCGGCATGGCGGCCAGCGTAGTCGGCGCGGGAGTGTGGTCCGACGGGCGTGCACGACGACCTGCATCGTGCGGGTATGCCGGCCGGCGGGCTGTAGTGCACGCCGGGAGATCCGGGTTCGGCGCGAGCCACCCGCACCCGCCCTTCACGCAGCGTCCCCCGGCCAACGCAAAACCCGCGGCCAAGATGTCACTTGGCCGCGGGTGCGAACTCACGGTTCATGGTGGAGCTGAGGGGAATCGAACCCCTGACCTTCTCATTGCGAACGAGACGCGCTACCAACTGCGCCACAGCCCCGCGTGCGAGGACCAACTCTACACATCGGCCGCCGACGGACCCAAATCACCGTGGTGCCTCATCCATGGGGCCCGCCTGCGGGAAATCGTTGACTCATCCACTGATGCCCGCGTGAGCCTCAGACCACGCGGTCGATGCGCGGCAGCTCCTCGAACTCCTCCTCGAGGGCCATCTCGGTGCCGTCCGCCGGCAGCTCGGTGGAGCCGCTGGGAGCACCGCGGTAGGCCTTCGCCTTGAGGGTGTAGGTCGGCGGCGGGACGGGCGTCGGGCTCCAGGAGCCCGGCACCGCCATCGCGGCCTGCTCGGCCCCCACCGCCGCGGCGTCGTCCGTCATCGTCTCCACCGACGTGGTCGCCGCCACCAGAGACGCCTCGACGGCATCGATGTCGTAGAGCGCCGGCCGCGCGGCGGCGGTCAGGTCGACCTCGCGGCGGGCGGTGCGGGCGGGCGCGACCGAGGTGTGCGCGGCCGCTGCCGTCGCCCGGGCCTGGGCGGCCAGTGGGGAGTCCGCGGCCTCGTGGGTGGTGCGCACCGGCTCCTCCCAGGTCGGTGCCGGCGGCTGGGTGGCGCGCGATGTCTCAGCGGCCGACACCCCCGCAGGCGCGGGCCTGACGTGCTGGGTCCGGCCCGCGCGGCGCCGACGGGCGGCCGCGCGCGCCGCGGCCGACGCGGAACGCCGCACGAGCACCAGCGTCGCCGCCAGCACACCGACGCCGACGAAGCTCCACCACAGGTCGAGGATCTGCCCGACGCCGAGGGTCACCAGCGTGACCATGGCCACGGAAGCCAGCAGGAGCGCGGCGGCCCGCAGCTGCGCTGCGCGCTTGGCCCGTCGGAAGGCGGGGGGCGGGGCGACGGCGGTCGCCCCGGACGTGCGCCGCGCTGCGGGCGCGTCGACGGTGCGCCGGACCTCAGGTGCACCTGACGTGCGCCGGGCAGCAGGAGCGTCGACGGTGCGACGGGCCGTCGCGGCACCCTCCACGCCACCTAGCGCACCGGCCTCACGGGCCGAGGCGACGAGCTGCGGCATACCGCGTTTGACGACGACCTCGGGACGGGCTGGGCGCAGCGGGGAGACGGAGTAGGACGGCGGTGCCTGATCGCTGACGTCCGGGCGGGGCAGCGCGCGTCGGCGCTCGAGCACCCGCATCGCCTCGGAGTAGCGGTCGACCGAGCGGGCGGTGGCGACGTGGTCGCGACGCCGCACCCAGTGCTGCACCAGATAGACAGCCCACACCGCCAGGATGACGACGAAGATGAGACTGCTCACAGGAGGCACGGCATTCACGCTAGGCGCAGCCGGACGGCGATCCCGTCAAGTCTGCGGAGTGTCGCGCAAGTTTCTGCTGTGACTCACATGGTCCGCGAGCGCAGCCGCCGGACCAGGCCACCCTCGGCATACCCACCCGGCCTGAGATCCTCCGCGAGCACCGCGAAGGCGCGGTGGTCGACCCACCGGCCGTCGACGTGCATCAGCCCGCGTTGGCCACCTTCCTCGGGGAGCCCGAGCCGCTCGACCACGCGCAACGACGCGACGTTCTCGGGGCGGATCGCGACTTCCACCCGATGCAGACCCGCCTCGAGGAGGGTGTGGTCGACGAGCATCGCGAGCGCCCAGGTGGCGACCCCGCGCCCCGTCGTCTCACGGTCGAGCCAGTAGCCCGCCGAACCCGACCGCCGCGCTCCCCACAGCACGTCGAAGAGCTGCATCTGACCGACGATCTGCCCCTCCACGTCGATGACGAAGGGCAGCACGAGGCCGTCGCGGGCACCGCGGTCGAGCACCCGGCGCATCTGGTGAAAGGGAAGGGCGCCGTCGCGCGCCTCCGGGTCGGTCGACTCCCAAGGTCGCAGCCACGGCGCGTTGCGTCGCCTCAGCGACTCCCACGCGGCCCGGTCGGCGCGCCCGAGCGGCCTCAGCGTCAGCCGGCGCCCGTCCGGCAGCCCCTGCCGGAGCTCGACCGGCCAGCGCCAGCTCACGCGCCGCTCACTCGGAGCTCACTCGCGGCTCACTCCGGCCGCACCCAGTCCCCGGACCGCCCACCTGACTTGGCCACGACCCGCACGTCGCTGATGACCGCGAGCTTGTCGACGGCCTTGATCATGTCCACGAGCGCGAGCGCCGCCACGCTGACACAGGTCAGCGCCTCCATCTCGATCCCGGTGCGGTCTGCGGTGCGCACCGTGGCGCAGATCTCGACCCCGTCGTCGTCGACCGCGAGGTCGACCTCGACGCCGTGCACCGCGATCGGGTGGCACAGCGGCACCAGGTCGGGGGTGCGCTTGGCCGCCTGGATCCCGGCGATCCGCGCCACACCGAGCGCGTCGCCCTTGGGCACGGTGCCCTCGCGCAGCGCCGCCACGGCCTCTGGGGCCAGGCGCACCCGCCCGCGGGCCGTCGCCGTGCGCGCCGTCACGTCCTTTCCGGTGACGTCGACCATGTATGCCGTGCCGTCCGACCGCAGGTGCGTGAGGGATCGCCCGGGGTCACCGTCAGCCATCGTCACCCCGGCGGCGCCGCCGGGGCCCACCGCTCTCTCCGGACCCGTGGTCGTCCCCGGCCTGGTCCGCCTCCGCGGCCAGCCGGGCGTCGATCTCGGCCCGTGGCCGCAGCAGCAGCAGCTCCACCTCGGTCCCGGCCGGCACCTCGGTCGCGTCGGCGTCGGAGACCGCGAGCGCGTCCGCGAGCGCCAGCGGACCGACGAGGTGGGAGCCGGAACCGCCGGCCGGGGAGACGGCATACTCCCCCGTCGAGTCGCGCTCGACCCGGACGCGCGTGTAGGTCTGCCGGTCGGTCGAGCTGGGCCACTGCGCCGTGGCGAAGCCGCGGGCACGCCGCCCGCCCTCGCGCCGCCCCGCGCGGCGCTGGATCGCCGGCCGGACGAAGACCTCGAAGCTCACGAGCGTGCTCACCGGGTTGCCCGGCAGCGTGAAGACCGGCACCTTGCGGCGACCGAGCACGCCGAAGCCCTGCGGCTTGCCCGGCTGCATCGCGACCTCGCCGAACTCCATCGACCCCTGACCGGTCAGCACCTTCTTGACGATGTCGAAGGCGCCCTTGCTCACCCCGCCCGTCGTGATGACGAGGTCGGCGTGGTCGAGGTGCCGGTGGATCTCCTTCTTCGTCTCGCTCTCGTCGTCGGCCAGATGACCGACGTGGATGACGTAGGCGCCCGCGTCACGCACCAGCGCCTCGAGCATCGGGCCGTTGGAGTCCACGATCTGGCCGGGACCGACCGGCTCGCCCGGCCGCACCAGCTCATCACCCGTCGACAGCACGACGACCCGCACCGGGCCGATGACCTCGACCTCCTCGACGCCGGCCGAGATGAGCGCGGCGATCTCCCCGGCGCCGATGCGCCGCCCGGCGGGCAGCACGAGGTCGCCTTCACGCACGTCCTCGCCGGCGCGCCGGATGTTGGCGCCCTCGTCCGGGTGGATCCGCAGCTGCGGCTCTCGCGGGTGCCCGTCGGTGTCCTCCAGCCGCACCACGGCGTCCGCGCCCTCCGGCAGCGGCGCGCCGGTCATGATCCGCCACACCTGGCCGGGCTCCAGCCGGTGCGTCTGGGCGTCCCCGGCAGCGACGTCACCGGCGACCGGCAGCACGACCGGACTCTCGGAGGAGGCGCCGTCGAGGTCCGCGCGGCGCACGGCATACCCGTCCATGGACGAGTTGTCGAAGCGCGGCAGATCGGCGCGGCTGTGCACGTCAGCGGTGGTGACCAGGCCGAGCGCACGGCGCACCGGCAGGCGCACCGCCTCGACCGGGTCGATCTGCTGCAGCACCGCGTCCAGGTGCTCCTCGACGGTGATCATCCAACCTCCTTGGCGAGCGACGCCCCCACCCTATGCGAGGGTGCAGACTGTCTCAGGTGAAGCCGCCCGTCCTGCCGCGCTACGCCCCCACGGGTGACGTCGTCGCCGACAAGGTGACCTGGCGCTCGCTCGTCCGTGCCGCGCGTCGTGAGGTGGTGGACGCGTGGTCGCCGCAGCAGCGCACCGTGGTCGCCGCGGCGCTCGGCCGCGCCGGGGTGGACCACCTGCGCGGGTATGCCGTCTCCCGCGGACGTCGCGACCTCTCCGGACTCACGGTCACGGCGTTCGAGCCGATGCGCACCGAGCCGCCGGTGGACGGGCTGACGGACGCACTCCGCACGGCGGGGGTGCGCGTGCTCGTGCCGATCACCCTGGAGAAGCCGCGGCTGGACTGGGCCGACCTCGCCGATCCCGACCGGGCACCCCTCGGCGAGGAGGTACTCGCCGAGGTCGACCTGGCCTTCGTGCCTGGCCTGGCGGTGTCGCGCTCGGGGGTGCGGCTGGGGCAGGGCGGCGGCTACTACGACACGGTGGTCCCGCGGCTGCGGGAGCGGTCGGGAGGGGCACCGGTCGTCATCGTGCTGCACGACCACGAGGTCGTCGAGCGCGTGCCAGCCGACCTGCACGACGTGCGGGTGGACGCCGTCCTGCGTCCGGGCACGGGGGTGCGTACGGTGCCGGTGGACCGGGCTACTCCTGCGGCGGCACCAGGGTGAGGGTCTGCTCGCCGGCGGCTTCGACGGCGTCCCGGCTGTAGGCCCACGGATAGGTCTCGCCGGTCAGCCAGGCCTCGGTCTGGTCGTCGTAGTGCGGGTTGAACGGGTGTCCCGACTGACCGGTCTGGTTGACCCAGGTCGACGCGTCGAACTCGGCGAGGTCGACGACCATGCGCATCGAGGGCCCCGAGCTGACGTCGAAGCTGCCCGTGCTGGCGTCCCAGTTCATCGCGTTGATCATGGCGCTGCTGCCGGAGACCGGGAGCGGGCCGCGGTTGACCAGGTCGCGGACCAGGTAGGGCACCGACTCGCCGCCGAGCGCCTCGTGCTCGAGCACGGCGCGGTGCAACTCGCCCCAGGCCCAGTCGTCGGGGTCCTTGGACAGCTGGCTGGTGAGGTCGAGCCGCGCGTCCACGAGCGCGGCGCGCAGCACCTCGTCACGTGACTCGATCACCCCCGGCGTGCGCTGGTCGTCCCACCACACGCTGTCCGGCGTCGCCAGCAGCTGCTCCATGATCTGCATCGACCGGGAGTTGCCGGTGGCACCCAGGTCGGGCGGGAGCTCGTCATCGAAGACCGCCTCGAGCAGGTTGTCGTAGACCGCGTAGAAGTAGGCCGCGGCCGCGGACTGGTCGCCCTCGGCGGGCGCGGTGCCGTCCCAGTCCCGCAGCAGGCCCTGGGGCTCGGTGTAGAAGGAGCCGTCGAGGTCGATGTCGGTGAGATAGGGCACCACCGCCAACGCGAAGCTGCTCGTGTCGTCCAGCTGGATCCGGCTCATGTCGTCGGCGCTGAGCGGTCCGTCCTCGAGGGTCGACTGCAGCAGCGCGAGGATGCGGGTGGAGCGGTAGCCCTTGTCCCACTCGCTGGTGAGGAAGGGGGTCGAGCCGCGCGCGACCGCCTGGTTGGCGGCCACGATGATGCCGTCCTCGGGGTTGTATGCCGTCGGCAGCTCCTCGAAGTCCACCCACCCGGTCCAGGCGTACTGCTCCTCCCAGCCCGGGGTCGGGTAGAAACCCGGCGGCGTGGCGTGGGTCGCGCTGCGGCGCACCGGGATCATCCCGGGTGCCTGATAGCCGATGTTGCCCTCGGTGTCGGCGTAGAGGAGGTTCTGCGACGGCACCGCGAAAGAGCGCGCCGCCTCGCGAAAGCCCTCCCAGTCGGTCGCGGAGTTGAGCTGGAAGATGGCGTCGGCCGTCTGCGCCGGCTCCAGGCCGGTCCAGCGCAGCGCCACCTCGAAGTCACGCGAGGTCTGCACCCCGTCGAGCGGGCCGTTGTCGCCCATGCGGGCCACCGAGTCGAGCACGTCGGAGACGATCGGGCCGTTGGAGGTCTCACGCACCGTGAGCTCGACGTCCTCGCCCCCGGCGACCTTGATCGTCTCGGTGCGCACGTCCATCGGCTCGTAGTCCTCGTCGCGCAGCACGGTGTCGTCGACGACGTCCTCGAGGTAGAAGTCCGTGACGTCCGGGTCGAGGTTGGTGATGCCCCAGGCGATGTCCTGGTTGTGGCCGATGATGACGCCCGGCACCCCGGCGAAGGTGAAGCCCGTGACGTCGTAGGGACATGCCTCGCTCAGCTCGCGGCAGTGCAGACCCGACTGCATCCAGACGCCGGGCTGGGAGAGGGACAGGTGCGGGTCGTTGGCGAGCAACGGCATACCCGTGCTCGTGTGGTCACCGGAGACCACCCAGGAGTTGGAGCCGATGCCCTCGCCGCGGCCCATGAGCTCGGGCACCACCGCCAGCACCGTCTCGGTGTCCGCGAAGGCGTCACCGGCGCCGGCCAACCAGCTCTGGGTGAGGTCGGAGGTCGGCCCGTCCGGGGCCTGCGGCTCGCCGAGCCGAGACCGGTCGGCAGGATCGGTCTGGTCCGGCGTGGGCGCGGGGACGGTGCCGTTGGTGCCTCCCCTGCTGTCCGACGCGGCACCCGTGGTCGTGCGCTCGGGCGCCCACTCGGTGGGGTCGAGGATCGGCGGGTGCTCGTCGCCCGGATAGTCGGGGTAGAGGTCGTCCAGCTCGTCGAGAGAGACCTGCCCGACGAGCCTGCCCCGGGCGAGCTCGTCCTCGTAGTTGCCGCGCAGGTCCCAGGCCATCGCCTTGAGCCAGGCCAACGAGTCCACCTCGTCCCAGCGGCGGATGGTGTAGCCGGGAGCACTCTGGGCGAGCGCGACGTACTCGATCCCGAGGGCGGAAGGACCCGCCTTGCTGTCGACGTAGGCATTGACTCCGGCGGCGTAGGCCTGCAGGTTGGCACGCGTCTCGGACGTGAGGGTGCTCAGCTCCTCCTGGGCCACCCGACGCCACCCGAGGGTGCGCGTGACCCGGTCGGTCTCCACGCCCGGCTCGCCGACGAGCTCCGCGAGCCGGCCGCTGACGATGTGCCGTCGCAGGTCCATCTGGAAGAAGCGGTCCTGGGCTGCGACATACCCCTGCGCCCGGAAGAGGTCCTCGGAGGTGTCGGCATAGATGTGCGGCACCCCCCGCTCGTCGCGGATCACCTCAACCGTGCCGGTGAGCCCGGCGAGCTCGAGCTCACCGTTGGTCTGCGGGAACGCGCGCCGGGTCAGGCCGACGCCGACCACGGCCGCGGCCACCGCCAGGACCACGAAGGTCGCGACGACAGGCACGGCCACGCGTTGCCAGACGGGTCGGGACACGTACCCCAGGGTAGGCGACGATGCAGCCACCCCGGCGCAGGCGACGTAGAATCCAGCCTCGTGCCGACCTACTCCTACGCCTGCAAGTCCTGCGGTCACGCCTTCGACATCCAGCAGGCGTTCACCGACGACGCCCTCACCGAGTGCCCGGAGTGCGGCGGCGAGCTGCGCAAGGTCTTCAGCGCGGTCGGCGTCGTCTTCAAGGGGTCCGGCTTCTATCGCACCGACTCCCGCAGCTCCGGCAAGGGCGGCTCGGGCTCGTCCGGGTCGAGCTCGTCCGGCAGCTCGGGGGCCGGCTCGTCCGGGTCGAGCTCGTCCGGGTCGGGCGGCTCCGAGTCAGGGGGCTCCGGCTCGAGCGGGTCGAGCGGGTCGGGTTCCGTTGGGTCGAAGGGGTCGATGAGTTCGTCCGGCGGATCGTCCGGCTCGTCCACATCCTCCTCGAGCGGCTCGTCGGCGTCCACAGCCTCGCGCTGACCCCTGGTGCGCGGCGGGCGGCCCGCCTAGCGTCCAGGACGTGAGCAGACGAACCGATCGAGCCTCCCGTGTGGCCCGACGCCCATCCTGGGCGCGGCGCCTGGCCCGACGGGGCGCGCGCCGCTGGTTGGCGGCGCTGCTGGCGGCGGGCACGGTGGGCGGCGGCCTGCACCTGGTCCTGACCCGGCCCGCACCCGACGACGTGCCCGTCCTCGTCGCGACCCGCGAGCTGCCGCTCGGCTCGACGATGTCGGCGAGCGACGTGGAGGTGGTCATGCTGCCGCCACGCGCGGTGCCGGCCACCGGCCTGAGCGCCGCCGCGGACGCGACCGGTCAGGTGCTCGCCGCCCCGGTGGTCGAGGGCGAGATGCTCACCCGTTCCGACCTGCGCACGTCGGGGCTCCTGTCCGGTATGCCGTCCGGCACCGTCGCCGTCTTCCTGCCTGTGCAGAACGCCGCGGTGGCGTCAGCGATCGGGTCCGGTGACGTGGTGGACGTGCGCTCCCCCGTCGACGGCTCGACCGTGGCCGACGCGGCCCGCGTGCTCCAGAGCCTGTCGACCGGTGGGGCGACCGGGCTGTGGCTGGCCGTCGACCCGTCGACCGCTGGCGACCTGGCCGCAGCCCGGGGCGCCGACCCACTCGGCGCCACGCTGCTGGTGGCGCTGCGGGCAGACTCTACGGGTGAGTAACGTCACACCCTTTCTTTCACCCGGAGGGGTGGACCAGGCCCGAACTCGGCCTAGACTGATGCGTTGGCCCCTGCGAGCGGCACTGCAGCCCTGGGCCCCTCATCCCCCAGTGAATCTCCGAGCCATCGACGCTGCTCGGACCAGAAAGGAGAAGCCATGCTTCAGGGCTTCAAGGACTTCATCATGCGCGGCAACGTCATCGACCTCGCCGTCGCGGTCGTCATCGGTGGCGCCTTCGCCGCCATCGTGGACGTCGTCGTCTCCAGCATCATCACGCCGGTGCTCAACGCCGCCGGTGGCGCCGAGGCCTCCGGCCTGGGCTTCAACATCCTCCAGGACAACGACGCGACCTACGTCGACTTCGCAGCCATCATCAACGCCTTCATCGTCTTCCTCATCACCGCGGCCGTCGTCTACTTCGTCTTCGTGCTGCCGATGAACAAGTTCAACGAGCGCCGTGCCGCCGGCAAGGAGCCGGAGCCGGAGGTCGTGACCGACGAGGTCGCCACCCTCCGCGAGATCCGCGACCTGCTGGCCCAGCGCCGCACCGACGGCTCGCTCTGACCGGAGCCTGACCACCGAAGGGCCCGGAGCGCACCCGCGCACCGGGCCCTTCGGCATACCTCTGGCAGGTGGGGCTCCCCTCGAACCGTGGGGCTTCCCCCGAACCAGAAGGCCACCCCCGAACCATGGGGCTTCCCCCGAACCAGGGGGCCACTCCCAGCTGCACGCCACCAGTCCTCACGGTCGGCCCTCAACCCCACATCTCTCCGCAGCCCCCACCCTTGCTGTCGGGCCCCACGGTTGACCTCAGTCCCTACGGCTGCAGCAGTGGGGGCAACCCCGAACCGTGGGGCGGCCCAGGAACCGTGGGCCACCCCCACCCGCATGCCGCCAGCCCCCACGGTTGGCCCCCCAACCCACATCTCTCCGCAGCCCCCACACATCTCCGCGGCCCCCACCCTTGCTGTCTGGCCCCACGGTTGCCGGGAGTCCCTATGGCTGCAGCAGTGGGGGCAACCCCGAACCGTGGGGCGGCCCAGGAACCGGGGGGCCACTCCCGCCCACATGCCGCCCGGCCCCACGGTTGCCGCGAGTCTCTCCGGCTGCAGCAGTGGGGGCACCCAGGAACCTTGGGGCCGCGGGTCAGTCCCAGTGGGGTGGACGCTGCTCCAGGATCCAACTGTCCCTGGGGTCGAGGCGGACGGCGCGGCCGGGGCGCCGCTGCGCGTCCGGGACGGGCTGGCCGGGCTTCGACCCGGGGAGGTCATCGGACGGGTCGGCCTGGGCATTGGTGGCGGCAGCCACGGCTCGCCGGGGTCCCCGCCGCGCTCCGGTATGCCGCTTCCCGCCTCCCCCGGCGCCGTCACGATGTCCGTCTCCCCGCTCCCGGGACCGCGCCGACCCGCCCACGGAACTCACCGGCGCCGGGCCGCGTGCCCCCGCAGCCCTTCCAGCACGCGGGCGACCTCGCGCGCCGGGTCGCTGAAGATGTCGGTCGTGCGGACCCGCAACGGCGTCCACCCCATCCGGGTGAGCTGCTCGTGCCGCAGCCGCACGTCGTCGCGCCCCGGCGGGGTGACGGGCGTCTGCAGGACGTCGCCGTCCACGGCCACGGCGAAGCCGCCGTCGTCGTCCGACACGACGGCGAGGTCGACCGCGTGCGGACCGTGGCCGACGCCTTCCTTGACCTCGAGCCCTTCGGCCCGCAGCCGTCGGACCAGCTCGGAGAGCACCGCCGAACCATGGCCATGCTCCTCAGTCTCCGGCATCAGGGCTCGGGCCAGCAGCTGCGCGCCCCCGGCTGCTCCACCTGGCCACTCCGAGACAGGCTGGGGCAGCACCAGATCGACCGACCGGCGCGCTGCGGCCAGCACCGACCCGGCGATGATCGCGTCCGCGGCCGCTGCTGCCGACCCCATCCAGACGACCCGGTCGCGGGCTTCGCCGGCCAGGCGGCCGAGCGGGCGCACCAGCAACGGCTCCAACCGATCCGCGGCGTCGCTCAGCGCCGCGGGATGCCCCGCCGGCTCGTCCGCCAGGAGGGCACGCAGGGCGAGCCCGAGGTCTTCCGCGCCAGCCTCGTCGTCGGCCACGAGGAGCAGGCTGTCGTCGGTCTCGCGGGCGAGCCGCAGCGCGAGCCGCACCGTGGCCTCGACCCGGGCGCTGACGTGGCCCTCGACGACGTGCTCACGCACACCGGGGCCGCGACTCACGCCGGGGAAAGAGTGAGCCGGGCGCGGCATGAGCGGGGCCAACGGCGCCACGAGGTCCTGGTCGAGCGCGCGATAGTTGACGGCCAGATGGCGGACCGGCAGGACCGCCGCGGCGTCCTGGAGCAGCGATCGCGCGGGCGTCGACGCGCCTCGAAGGTCTGCCTCGCCACGCGGATCGGCGACGACCGAGAAGTCCCGTGGCCCGGGACCGCCGCTGTCGCCCACGACGAGCACCTGCCGTCCCCGCGCCAGCGCCGGTGCGCTGCGCGCCGTCGTGGTGCGCCCGGCCCGGTCGACGACGAGCAGGTCGACCGTGAGATCCGGCGGCAGGACCGCCGGCACGACCAACGGACTCGCGAGGAGCACCGGCTGGGCCGCGAGCACCACGTCGGGGGCACGGCTGATGATGTCGCGGGCATCGACGCCGCCCACCTTGCTCGCCTCGAGGGCCCGCTGCCAGGCACCGACCTGGGAAGCGTGCGAGGAGAGGGTGCGCCTCAGGCGGCGCAGCACCGCGCGCCGAGCCCGCAGCGCGTTGCGGTGCAGGTGCGCCCGGTCGGCGGCGCGGAAGGACCGCTCCGCCTCGCGCACCGCCTCTCCGCCGACCTGCTGCGGGACGGCGTCGGAGGTGAGGTGGTCCAGCACCGAGCTGCGGTGCACGAAACGCACCTCCGGCGCGACCCGCTCAGCCGGCACGCCGCGGCGGGCCAGGTCGTCGACGACCTCTCCGAGGCCGCGCTCGCGCAAAGGGGCCAGCAGCGGGTGGGCCTGTGCCGCGACGGCGGCCCGCTCCGCGCGGGCGTCCAGCCGGACCAACCGCTCCAGCACGATGTCGAGGTGGCTGGTCGACAACTCGTGCCCGGTGGCCGTCCCCTCCAGCACCTGCTCCAGCCAGGCGAGGTCCTCGCCGATCGGGGTGTATGCCGCGAGAGCCTCCTCCCATCCCTCCGGCGCGGTGGGGCGGGCGGCCTTGCCGGCGACCTCCTCCCACTCGCGGCGTTCGTCCCGCGCCTGGCGGACCCGGTGCGGCAGGTCCGGCGGCGGTGCACCGGGGCGCAGCTGCTGCCGCACCTGCCGACGCAGGCGGGCGCGGGTCACCGCGCCGGGGCGGGGACCGACGTCGTCCTTCTCCGCGGTGGCGGCGACCATGTCGTCGAGGGCGGCGTCGTAGATGCCGGGCGCGAAGTGGTCCAGCGTCTCGCTCGCGCGGGCGATGAGCCCCAGCCGGTGCTGCCACTGCCGCAGCGAGGCGGGAGCGGGCATCCCCGCCTCCCGGCAGACCGCCTCGGCCTGCTCCCGGGCCTCGGAGAATGCCCCCGAGACCAGGCGGGCGACGATCTCCGTGGCTCGACGGGCGTCGTCCTCGGAGGTGAGGCGAGCGGCATACCAGGGATCCTCGGTGCGCGATCCGACCCAGGCGCCCACGTCCGCGGCCTCGATGAGGGCGTCGATGGTCGCCGAGAGGTCCTCTTCGGTGACGGTCCGCAGCACGTCGAGCGGCAGCCGCACGCGGGAGGCAGGCGGGTGCTCCAGCGCGGCGAGCGCGGAGAGGTCGTTCTCGGTGCGGGCCAGGCTCAGTCCCCACGGTTCGTGCTCGCGGTGCAGGACCTCCTGCTCGCGGCGCAGGATCACGAGCGCGTCGTGCCGGGCCAGCAGCGGGTCGGGGCCGAGGTCGGGCTCCTCCTCGCCGGGCAGGTGGTCGAGGGCGTGCCGCACCGTCGCGAGGGTCTCCCGCATCGAGGCGGGGTCCTCGGCCAGGTGCAGGCACAGGTCACCCAGCCCCACGTGCGCGAGGCGGCGCTGCAGGCTCTCCAGCGCCCCTCGCTCCTCGGAGCACACCATGACGCTGCGCCCCTCCGACAGCGCTCCCACGACGACGTTGGCGATGGTCTGCGTCGCGCCCGTCCCGGCCGGGGTGTCAAGGACGAGCTCGCCGCCGTGGGCGACCTCGTCGACCACGAGTCGCTGCGACCGGTCCGCGTCGAGGGCGCCCAGCTCTCGGACGGGGTCGTCGGCGCGTTCGGCGTCCGGGCTGCCAGGCGTGAGGCGCACGTCGGCCCCCGCGAGCGCAGCCACGACGTCGTGCCCGGCCAGACCGGTGGCCTCCCCGGTGTATGAGGTGACGAGCGGCAGCTTGGCCCAGGGGAAGGTGCTGATCACCATCTGCGGGCCGATGCCGAAACCGGCCATCTCGGCGCAGATCTCTTCGAGCGCCTGATAGGTCAGCCGCGGGTCGAAGCCGTGGCTCTGGGCGGAGAGACCGGCCAGCATCGCCGGGTCGGGCTGGAGGTGGGCCTCGCTGCGCAGGTAGTGCTCCAGCACCGGGTTGAAGACGACGTCCTCGTGCAGCGTGATGACGTAGTCGCTGTGCGCGGCGTCGGTCGGCGAGATCGTGCAGGCGCGCAGCAGCACCGGCGCCCGCGGGGGCACCGGCACGCGGTGGAGCGTCCAGGTCGCGAGCCCGATCGCGAGGAAGCCGGTCTCCAGCCCGTGCTCGCGCCGCATCTCGGTCACCTTGTCGCGGATGCCTCCGATCCGGCGCGCGGCGTCGGTGAAGGCGACCTGCTCGCGCACCAGATCCGACAGCGGCGTCGGCCGCCCGGAGAGCAGCTTGGCGACCCCGCCCGGGTGGGCCAGGTTGAGGTCGAACGTGCCGGTCAGCGACGTCCGGTGCCACAGCAGGGAGTTGGGGCCGCCGAGGTCGGCGACCTCGTGCCGCCACTGCGTCCGGGCACGCTGGACCGCCTCGACGCGGGCGTCGTCGAGGGTGTGCGGAGGGCGCAGGGAACTCACCCGATCAGGCTAACGACTCTCGCTGGGTGCGCGGCGCAGGCAGCGCCGTCCGCACCACCCCACCGGGCGTCGCGAGTGTTGCTCACACCCCCACCGGGCGTCGCGTGTGGTCGCTGCGCAGGAGCGTGTATGCCGCGAGCGTCACCGCGGCGACGGCGGAGACCAGGCACAGCACGGCATACCCGAAGAGGTCCATGACCACCCCGGCGAGGGCGCCACCGGCGGCGGCGGACAGCCCCATGACGAGGTCTGCGGCTCCCTGCACCGACGCGCGCTGACCCATCGGCACCGACCCTGCGACGACGCCCGATCCGGCCACCATCGTGCAGGACCAGCCGAGTCCGAGAAGGATCAGCCCCGCCGTGAGCCCCGCGGAGAAGCCGTCCGGGCTGAGCGCCGAGAAGCCGCAGGCCAGCACGAGGAGCACCACACCGAGCAGCACCACCGGTGCCGGCCCCCAGCGGTCGGTGAGCTGGCCGACGACCGGGGAGAGGCCGTACATCCCCAGGATGTGCAGGCTGATGACCAGACCGATGACCTCGATCTGGGCGTCGCCGTGCCGCATGTGCAGCGGCGTCATGACCATGACGCTGACCATGACGATGTGCCCCACGGTGACCACCAGCGTCCCCCACAGCGCGGTCGGGGTCGCCAGGATGAGGCGCAGGCCGGCTCCGACGTTGCCGCGTCGACCTGCCGGCTGGTCCGTGTCGATCCCGGCCAGCTCCCGGGCGGTGAGCAGCGGGTCCGGGCGCAGCGCCAGGTGGAGCACCACGGCGGCGAGCAGGAAGCCCACGGCGGAGAAGACCCACGCGCCCGCCAACGGCGGAAGCCCGAGCAGGCCGGCGACGGCCTTGCCCGGGCCCACCATGTTGGGGCCCAGCACCGAGCCGATGGTGGTCGCCCACACCACCCAGCTCAGCTGTCGCCCGCGTCGCTCCGGCACGGCGAGGTCGGTAGCGGCATACCGGGCCTGGCTGTTGGCCGTGGTGGACGCCCCGAAGAGGGTGGTGCCGACCAGCAGGAGCCAGAACTGGCCGGTGGCGGTCGCGGCGATCGCCAGCGTGGCGCCGACGGCACCCACGAGGTATGCCGCCGCGAGACCCACGCGGCGGCCGCGCCGGCCCATGAGCGCGGCGATCGGGATGGTGCACAGAGCGCCGCCCAGGACCTGCGTCGTCGTCGCGAGACCGGACAGCGCGTCGCTCCCGCTGACGTCGGCCGCGACGATCGCGCCGACCGCGATGCCGCTGGCGACCCCGATGCCGCCCAGGGTCTGGCTCCCCATGAGGGTGAGCACGGTGCGGGACTGCAGCGCAGCCACCGAGGTGGCGTCAGCAGGGGCGGGGGAGGTCACGACCCGCAGTCTGTCAGGCACGTCCTCGAGGAGGAGATCCGTCCCGGTTCGTCGGCCCGGTGACCTCGTCCGTGGGCGGGATGAGGGTGACGGTGCCCGTCGGACACCGAGCCCGAGGCCCGTGGTCACGGTGCCTCGCGCACCCCCGAGGACGAGCTGGCCGTACTGGTAGCTCGCCCGACGACTCATCGCGTTGCCGGCCAGCAGCATCTCGTGGAGGGTGTTCTGCACGAAGCCCTCGGGCGCCACGACGCGCACCGCCCCGCTCTCGACGTCCTCCCCGTCGGCGATGCCGCGCACCCCGGCGTCGTGGTCGACGTGGCTGTGGGTGTAGATCACCGCGACGATCTCCCGGTCACCCCGGTGCTCGCGGTAGAGGTCGAGCGCGGCCCGGGCGGTCTCGGTGGCCGTGTGCGGGTCGACCGCGACGACGCCGCCTGGCCCCTCGATGAAGGTGATGCTGGACAGGTCGGCGCCCCGCACCTGGTAGAACCCGTCGACCACCTCGAAGAGACCGGAGATCCCGAGCAGCTGGGCCTGGCGCCACAGGCTCGGGTGCACGGTGTCCGGCGAGTGAGTGTCCGCGTCGGCGACGGCGTAGTTGGCGAGGTCCCAGACCGGGGAGCCGTCGGCGGACTTGATGAGGCCACCGTCGGGCAGGTCGGCGATCTTGCCGCCGGGCGTCGTCGTAGTCCGCCGTGTCATGGAACGGCAGCCGCTCCATCGCGGCGGCGTGCGCGCGTCGGGTGTGCTCTGACGCGGGCTGCTGGGCGCCCATCGGCCGCTCCTCGACCTCGGGGACCTACTGTGGTCCCGAAGTAGCCGACGCTCTCGCGGCTGACCAGCGTGGCTCTCAGTGGATCTGGCTGCGCCAGCTGGCGGGCACCCTTCCCGCCGGGCCTGGTGCGGGCTGGTCCTCCGGGTGGCTAGTGGGCTCGGAGAGCGCCGGCCCGTCGACCACCTGCTCCTGGGCGTAGTCCCAGAACCACTCCTCCCCCGGCTCGTAGCTCTGGACGATCGGGTGCCCGGTGTCGCGCACGTGCGCCGTGGCGTGCTGCGACGGCGAGCTGTCGCAGCAGCCGACGTGTCCGCACTGCGCGCACCGGCGCAGGTGCACCCACCAGCCCTCCTCCGCGGTGCACTCCACGCAGCCGGGCCCGCTCGGCGCGGCGCTCGGGTCGATCCCCTCGGTGCTCATCGTGTCCTCCTCGCGTGAGACGTGACGCGTTCACGGTATGCCGTCCCACCGACAGCCGCGCGACGGTCGCGATCCCCTCCGCACGAGGAGCCTCGACCCTGGGTGGGCGCCGTGAAGGTCAGCGGCGGTCCTCGAGGTTGTTCGACGACGGTGGCTCCTGGTCGCCCGGGCCGCGCCGCGAGCCGCCCCACCGGTAGCGCACCACCACGAAGGTCGCGCCGGCCAGCAGCAGCCCGGCCACGATCGTGAGCACCGCGGTGGCGGTGCTCCCCAGGGCGTGCTGGAGCAGGATGCGGCTCTGCGAGGTCGGATCGGCGAGCACCACCGCCACGAAGGCAGCCACCAGGAGTGAGGCGAGGAGGGTCGGCACCCGGGCCCAGCGACCGCTGAGGCCGGCCCGCTTCTGCAGGAGCCGGCCCGCCTTGAGGATGCGCCCGGCCCGCACCAGCCGCAGGGCACCGACGACGCGCAGGAGCCGCAGCAGCTGGACCGGACCGATCGCGAGCACCACGGCCAGGACGATCGCGACCGTGAGCAGCAGCAGCCACCAGTGCCTGCGGACCCACGACCGCTTGTCCTTCGCGACCAGGAACAGGATCGCCGTCTCCGCGATGAGCACCCCGCCGGTCAACCAGTTGGCGACGGTCCCCACCGTGGCGTAGGGGTCGTCCAGAAGGGTGAGGAAGACGGCCGGCACCGAGGCGAGCGCGGCCACCAGCACCGGAAGCGCGAGGCGCTCCTCCCACTCGGTCTCCCGATCGCTGGCCACGGCCGCCCTTCCTGCTCCCCGCTTCGGCGGCAAACCTACCGGCGTGCACATCGATCGGTCATCCGGGGGTATGCCGTCAGCGGCGCCTGATGTGCACGCCCGCCGGTACGCGTGGCGCGCGAGGAGGGCTCCGGGCAGTTCGGCGAGTCGGGCGAGGACGGTGCGTGCCCCCGGGCAGATTCGAACTGCCGACACCCGCTTTAGGAGAGCGGTGCTCTATCCCCTGAGCTACGAGGGCTGAGCCCGACCGGGGCCGGGCGCGACCATGATCTTCTCACGGCCCGCCGACGGCGACCGACGCCACCGGCGCCTCAGCCGAACTACTCCTCCTCGGCCTCGCCTAGGTACCGTCCTCCTTGGCCTCGTCGAGCCAGCGGTCCACGCTGTCGGCCTCAGCGCTCTCCGGCTCGGCCGGGACGCGGTCGATCAGGCGGTCGGCACCGCCGCGGCGAGGTTGCCGAGCGCCTGCTCCAGCTGCTCTTCGGTGACGAGCGGGAAACTCACCTTCTGGAGCAGGTCGGGGTCGGTCACCTTGCCCCAGTCGTAGGTGTGGCGGACCTCGGTGGAGTCCGGGCCCTGGGGCGTCAGCTCCCAGACCCACTCCCAGCCCTTGGGCTCGGTGCCGGCGGGCGCGGTCTGCCAGGCCAGCAGGTGGTCCTTGTCGTAGCCGGTGACGTGGTTGTCGGTCTGATAGTCGCCGCCCATGTGGTCACCGGTCATGTTCATCGTGAACACCTGCCCGGTCTCGGTGATCCGGTCGCCGTGGTCGACCGACTGTACGAAGCCGGACCCGTCGATCTCGACGTGGTGGTCGGGCAAGGACAGGACCTCGAAGACCTCCTTCGCCGAGGCGTCGGTGGTGCGCGTGACGGTGATGCGGGTCTCTTCGCTCATGCTCGCGACGCTGACGACCTGTGCGCCGCGGCGCGACCGGAGCCGGTATGCCGTCCGCCCGCCCCGGTGGGAGGCTGTCGCCATGGCGACCCACACCTACGAGCTCGCGCTGCGCTGGACCGGCAACCGGGGCTCGGGCACGTCCGGCTACCGCGACTACGGGCGAGACGTCGTCGCCCACAGCACGGGTATGCCGGAGCTCCAGCTCTCTGCCGACCGCACCTTCCGCGGCGACGCGGCACGGTGGAATCCCGAGGTCCTGCTCGTCGCCGCCCTGAGCGAGTGCCACCTGCTGTCCTTCCTGCACATGGCGGTCACCCACGGCGTCACGGTCGTGGACTACGAGGACACGCCCGTCGGGACGATGGAGCAGGCCGGGATCGGCGGCCGCTTCACCCGCGTGCTACTGCGACCGACCGTGACCGTCGCGGACGCCGCCCACATCGACCTGGTGCCACAGCTGCACGCCGAGGCCGCCGAGGCGTGCTTCATCGCTGCGTCGGTGAACTTCCCCGTCGAGCACGAGCCCACGACCCGCGCGGCCGGTCCGTCCGCCTAGGCGGGGCCTACGGGGCGGATGGTCACGTCCATGATCCCCGTGAAATCGAATCCGCGGCGAGGTGGGGACCTACAGACAGTTCGGCCAAGGTGATGGTCGTGATGAGCGGCTCAGCGGGAAGGTCCGAGAGGTCCAACGTCGCCAGGTCGATCACGGCCGAAGTGTCCAGAATGCCCCTGCGATCGACCGTCACAGGCTGGACTCCAGGACCTCATCCAGATCTGTCCTGAGTCGCTGGGCGTCCATGATGGGAAGGTGAGCCCGGCGGCGGACCAACTCCTGGGCCGTCAGCGGTGCCCGAGGGGCTGGGGACACGGTCGCGACCGGAGCGCCGTCCGGAGCGCCGTCCTTGGTCACCGTCAGCGACTCGCCTTGGGCGACCCGCGCCAAGACATCCGCGCTGCGATTGCGCAGGTCACGAATCGTCACCCTGTCCACCTCCTCAAGGTATCGCCCCATACATCTGGTCATGACGCTTCCAGGCGCACCGTGTGCGCCGAGGGGATGGCGGCATACCGCTGCGGGGTGCAGGTGAGCAGGATGACCTGGACGTCGCCGTCTCCTTCGGGCCCTGCACCACGGGCGATGACCCGGCCCATCTGTGCCAACCGCTGCGGGTCGCTGTAGCCGAGCGCGTCGTCGATGACGACCGGCACGCCCTGGGTCGGGTCGACGAGATGGGCGACGGCGAGCCGGGCGAGGATGCCGAGCTGCTCCTTGGCGCCGCCGGAGAGCTCGTCGAAGGGGACGGTGGTGCCGTCGAGAGTGCGGGCCCGCACACTGAGCTGCTCGTCGACCGTGACCGCGAAGCTGTCTCCGTAGACCCTCCGCCCCAGGCGCTCGAGTGCGTCGGTGAAAGGTCGGACGTAGGCCCGGTGGGCCGCGTCGCGGTGCTCGTGCAAGGCCGTCCGGAGGTGCCGGACCGCGCGGGCGCGCCGGTCGAGGGCCGCCAGTCGACGCTCCGCGTCGTCCAGGTCGGCCTCGGCCAGGTCGTAGAGCTCCTGGCGCCCCTCGCTCGCCGCAAGCTCCACCTGACCGGTCAAGGAGTGCAGGACCTGGCGTGCGCCCTCGAGCGCCCGTCGGGCCGCAGCCAGCTCTGCGTCGGCGTCGCGGACCGCGGTCGTCAAACCAGGCACGTCAGCCTCGGCCATGACCGCACCGGCACGCTGCGCCTCCGCCTCGGTCTGCGCCAGAGCAGTCTCGTGCTGCGCCAGCTGCTCCGCGAGCGCGTCGTCGCCGGCGTGCTCACGATCCACCCGGAGCGCTTCTGCATCACGCTCATGCTGGGAGCGCTCGCTCCCGAGCTGGCCGTCGAGCCGATCCAGCGCGCTCGCGAGGCGCCGCGCCTCGTCACGTGCGGCTGCGAAGGAGGCCGCTGCCGCACGGCGGCTCTCGCGCACGGCGCGCAGCTCGGCGCTCGCCTCACGCTCGGCGGCACGGACCTGCTCGCGCTCCACCGCAGCACGCCGAGAGAACGACTCGTCCTCACCGGCGGTGAGTTCACCGGGGTCGGGCAGCTCAGCTCGAGCGGCGAGGTCGGCCACGGCCTCGGCGCAGGACCGGCGCCGGGCCAGCAGCGACCGGGGTGGTCGACCGTCGACGACGTCGGCGCGGTCCTGCGCGGCCGTGACACCGTGAGCCTGCAGCAACGCCTCCAGGTCGCGGGTCGCCTCGCGCCGCCCCGAGAGGGCGTCGCGGGTGAGCGCAGCCTGCTGCTCCACCTCCTGCACGTCGGCACAGGCGAGGTCGCTCAAGGCCTGAGCCAGAGCCGCGCGTGCCTGGACCAGCGCCTCCCGCCGGCCGTCTCCGTCGGGAGAGCGCACCACCAGGCGCACGGCTCCCGGGACCGTCACCACCACGTCGTCGGTCGCGACGACCTCGGCGCTCGTGCCGACGGCCACCGTGGAGGCCGGCGACGAGGTGGACGCCGCCTCGGTGCCGCCGTCACCGTCGCTGTGGGCGTCCCCGACGAGGTCGACCTGCACGCTCTCGCCGAGCGACTCGACCCGCACCGTGGCACTGGCCGCCGCACGCTGGGCCTCGAGGACCTCCACCTGCTGTCGCAGGCCGTCCACCCGGTGGCGCTGCTCCTCGGTCACCGGTCGCTCCGGCGCCTCGGCACCAGCCTCCCGCAGCACGGCCGCGCGCCGCTCCACCTCGGCCAGGACCCGGTCGAGCGAGGCCAGCTCCTCCTGGCGCTCGAGCAGTTCGAGATCGCCGCGGAGCTCATCGAGCCGGAGCTCGGCCCGCTCCACCTCGTCGTCGCTCTCGTGATGGCTCCGCTCGGCCTCCTCCAGCCTCGCTCGCACCTGGGTGCCCTGCTCGGCCAGCGTCGCCACATGCTCCTCGTGCTCAGCGACCGTCGCGGCCAGCGCCTCGAGTGCGGCGACGCGCGCCGTCCGCTCCTCCCACCGCCGCCGGGCGGACGCCGCACGCTCGCGGGCCTCGCCCAGGCGAGCCACCGCACGCTCGTGCTCGGCGACGAGATCGGCGACCTCGGCGGCCCGCTCGCGAGCCATGGCCGACCGGTCTCCCGCGGCCCGCACCGCCTCGGTGAGCCGCTCCTCGTCGGCCCGGGCGTCCGCCTGCCGCGCGAGCAGGCTCTCGGCCTCGACCAGCCGGCGGTGCCCCTCGGCGACGTCCGCCTGCGCGGCGGTGTGGGCCTCGATCGCGGCCTTGTAGTCGCCGGTGGGTCGACCGGTGCGCGCGGTGAAGTAGCGGAGGTACTCCTCCTCGACCAGGTCGAGCACCTGCTCCCCGTCACCGTCGTGCAGCTGGGCGTCCGCAGCCGCATCGAGGGCCTCCCGGAGCGTGCCGCTCGACACGAGCGGCACGAGCGATCCGTCGTCGGACTGCGTGAGCCGCAGCGCCTCCCACAGCGTGCTGTCGAGCGCACCCACCAGCTGCTCCAGCCGCGCCTGGGCCGCGGCACCGGTGAGGTGCTCCGGGCGCGCGCCCAGGATCTCCAGCTCGGTCATCGGGCTGCGTAGCCAGCGCTTGGCGAGCCGGACGCGTCGACCGGCGAGGGTGAACTCCGCCTCGACGAAAGGGCCCACATCGCGGCCGATCGGCTGGAGCGCCTGGGCCCGCGCGCTCTTGGAGGTGGCCTTGAGGTCGAGCACCCGGTCGAAGGCCTCGAGCAGGGTGGACTTGCCGATCTCGTTGGGGCCCTCGACGACGACCACCCCGGAGTCGGGGAACTCCACGGTGCGCTCGCTGACGCCGCGCACGTCGCGCAGCGTGATCCGGTGCAGCCTCATGAGCCGCTCCTGCTCAGACGGTAGAGCAGAGCGAGCGCGTCGCGGGCGCTCTCGTCGTCATCCGGCCGGCCCGCCACGAAGACGGGGCTGTCCTGGTCGGTCCGCACCGACCCCGCCGGATCGTCCCGGTGCTGCCCCCGCTGGGCGCGCAGAGCTCGCGCCGGCTCCGCCGGCCCGCCGTCCCCGGGAGCCGGCACGTCCGCTCCGTCACCTCCCGGTGCGGGCGCCCCGGCCTCGGCTCTGATCTGCTCGACCGCGGTCGCGAGGAAGCCCCCGAGGCCCAGCTCGCCCCACTCGTCCTCGTCGCTCACCACGACGACCTCGCGGTGCTGCTCGCGCTCCACGAGGGCGGCGAGCAGGTCCCCGTGCCGGGCCCGCACCTCCTCGAGGCGGGCGTGCTGCGCGACGGTGAGCGTGCCCCGCAACGCGAGGAAGACGACCGTGCGGTCCTTGTCGGGCACCGCGGCCAGCTCGGCGTCCAGCGCGTCCAGGTCGGCGGCAGAGTCCACCTCCCGGCGCATCGTCCGGAAGCGCCAGGTCGCCACGGGGTAGGCCGCCGTGCTGACCCGCCATCCCGAGGTCGCCGCCGTGCCGCCGTCGACCCCGTCGACCTCGGCGAGATCCACGACGAGCGCCAGGCCAGGATCCACCTCGGTCTCCCTCGTGGGCTCCGGGGTGCCCGAGTAGCAGAGGTCGTGCCGGTCGGCGACCGCCGTCCGCGAGTGCCGGTCGCCGAGCGCGACGTAGTGGACCCGGCCCTCGTCCAGCGCCTCCAGGAGAGGCCTGACCGCGATCGTCGCGTGATCGCGCCAGTCGGGGTCGAAGGTGTCGACGCCTCCGTGACCGACGACCACCCGCAACACCCCGGCGGGCGCGGGCCCCTCGGGGAGGTCGGCCAGCACCTCACCCACGAGGTCACGCCCCGGATGCTTGCTCTCCCAGGGCGCGGCGACCAGCTCCACCCCGGGTGACACCTCGTGCACGCCGGCCCGGTCGAGGACCGTCACGTGCTCGGAGCACTCGGCCATGAAGACCTCCGAGCGATAGATCGAGGCGGCATCGAGCGGGTCGTGGTTGCCCGGCAGGAGGTAGACCGGCACCGGGACCGAGCGCAGGGCCTCCAGGGCTCGCCGCACCGTCTGGCCGGTGAGCTGGTTGCTGTCGAAGACGTCGCCGCAGACGACCATGAAGGCGCATCCCTGCTCCTCGGCGATCTCCCCCAGCCGGCGGATCGCGTCGGCGCGCGCGGCGGCATACCGCGCCTGCGCCTCGGGCTCGAGGAATCGCCGCGTCATGCCGATCTGCCAGTCGGCGGTGTGCAGGAACCGGACCATGCGCTGCCTCCTCTCTCCCTCGTGCTGCCTCGTCCCTCCACCGTAGGAGAGGCCACCGACAGACCCCGGGAGCCGGCGCCTCGTGTCGGCCCGAGGAACCGCCTGGCGTCACAGCAGGAGGCGCGCCAGGGCATACCCGAGAACCGCGACTGCGACGCCGAGCACCAGCGTCGTCCCCAGGTATGCCGCAGCTCGCCACCGCGCGTGCCTCCCGATCTCCCACGTCTGGACCGCGAGGGTGCTCCACGTCGTCAGCGCGCCGCAGAGCCCCGTGCCGAGCAGCAGGAAGAGCCACCCAGGCAACGCCTCGGCCAGCCCGGCCAGCATCCCGAGCGCCGCCGCACCCGTGACGTTGACCAGAAGCACGCCGCGCACCGGCCCCAGCGGCGGACGGGAGAGGAGGTGCCGCAGCGCCGCCCCCACCGCCCCGCCGACGGCCACCAGGGCAGCGGCGAGCAGCCACGGCATACCGAGAGTCACCGCCGACCGCCTCGCGCCACCCGAGCACCCAGGGCTGCGGCGGCGACGCACAGCACGGCGGTCACCACGAGATATACGAGTGCCACGAGCGGGTCCACCCGACCCAGCACAGCGACCTGGACGGCATACGTCGAGAAGGTCGTGAACCCCCCGAGCAACCCGGTCCCGACCGCCGGCCGCACCCACCGAGGGTGTCGGTGCCGGTCGTCGTGCACCACGAGCCACCCGAGCGCCGCGCTGCCGAGCACGTTGGCGAGCAGCGTCGCCCAGGGCCACCCGTCGCCCACCGGGAGCGCCAGCTCTAGCGCCCACCGCAGCAGGGCACCCAGCGCCCCGCCGACCGCGACCGCGACCAGCGGGGGGACTCCCCGGGAGGACCGCGCGGCGGCTGGGGACGACGGCACGGTGGCGACCCTATCCCGGTCGTACAATGAGCGACGTGGCCAGATCGGGCGCCGACGCGCAACCTCCGAGTCCCCAGCCGGGCGATGACCTCGTCCGGCTACCCCGACCTGCAGGGGGCGAGCGGTGCTGATCGTCGGCGGCGTCGTCGTCATCGTCGTGCTGACCCTCATGACGGGCTACTTCGTCGCCCAGGAGTTCGCCTACGTCAGCGTCGACCGCGGCAAGCTGCGTCAGCTCGCCGACGAGGGTGACGCCGCCGCCCAGCGGGCGCTGCGCGTCACCTCACGCCTGTCCTTCACCCTGTCCGGCGCCCAGTTCGGCATCACCCTCACCGCCCTCATGGTGGGGTATCTCGGTGAGTCGCTGCTCGTGCGCGGACTCATCGACTCGTATGCCGACTCCGGGCTCCTCGCGCGGGCGGCGCTGATCTCCCTCTTCTCGATCGCGACGCTCACCTTCTCCACCGTGCTGCAGATGGTCATCGGCGAGCTGGGCCCCAAGAACTGGGCCATCGCGCGACCTGTCCCGCTGGCCCGGGCGCTGTCGCGCAGCACCCTGATCTACCTGACGATCCTCGGTCCGGTCATCGCGCTCTTCGACAAGGCCTCCAACGCCCTGCTGCGGTCGGTCGGCATCGAGCCGGTGGAGGAGCTGCCCCAGGGGGCCACCCCCGAGGATCTCACCCGGATCATCGCCGAGTCGCACAGCGGCGGCACCCTCGACGAGGAGCTGTCCACGCTGCTGGAGCGCGGCCTGGCCTTCCGTGACCGGGTCGCCGAGGAGGTCATGACGCCGCGCACGTCCGTGGAGACGATCCAGGCCGACGAGCCCGCGAGCGTGGTGCTCGAGGCCCTGGAGACCGGCCACGCGCGCTTCCCCGTGATCGGCCGCGACATCGACGACATCGTCGGGGTCATCGGGCTGCACGACCTGCTGGACGTCGAGCCGCAGGCGCGGCGCGACACGCTCGTGCGCGACCTCGCCGACGACGCCCTCATCCTGCCCGAGTCGCTGCCGCTGCCGAAGGTGCTGGAGGCCCTGCGCGAGGGGCACCAGCAGCTCGCGGTGGTGGTGGACGAGTACGGCGGCTTCGCCGGGATCGTGACCTTCGAGGACGTCGCCGAGGAGGTCGTCGGCGAGATCTGGGACGAGGACGACGACGACGAGGCCACCAGCGCGGCCCGGGCCGGGGGGATCTGGGACCTGTCGGCGCGACTGCGCATCGACGAGGTGGCGCAGGTCACCGACATCGAGCTGCCCGCGCACGAGCACTACGACACGTTGTCCGGCCTGGTGCTGGACCAGCTCGGGCGCACCGCCGAGGAGGGCGACAGCGTCGTGGTCACCTGGACCAGCCGGGACGGCGAGGGCGAGGAATACGTCCACCTCTGCCGGATCGATGTCGTAAGCACCCAGCGCTTCGTCCCCGACGTCGTGACGCTGCACCCCATGGTGACCCGAACGCTGGACGACTGGCGAGCGCTCGACCCGACCGAGCGGCAGCAGCTCGGCGACGGCCTGGTGATCCAGACGCCTGAGTCCGCCGACGAGCTGGAGGTGACCCGATGAGCATGGCCCAGGCATTGCTGATCAGCGTTGTCCTGCTCATCGCCAACGGCTTCTTCGTCGGGGCCGAGTTCGCGGTCGTCGCGGCCAAGCGGCACCGGCTGGAGGAGCGGGCCGAGGAGGGCAGCCGGGCCGCCCGCGCGGCCGTCGACGCCTCGCGCGAGCTCTCGCTCATGCTGGCCGGCGCCCAGCTGGGCATCACGCTGTGCACGCTGGCGCTGGGCGCGCTGGCCAAGCCGGCGGTCGCGGACCTGCTCAAGCCGGTGCTGAAGACCCTCGGTGTCCCCGACGTCGCGGTCTACGGCATCTCGGTGGCGATCGCCGTGTCGATCGTGGTCTTCCTGCACATGGTGGTCGGGGAGATGGCGCCCAAGTCGTGGGCGATCTCACACCCCGAGACGTCGGCCATGCTGCTGGCGCTGCCCTTCCGGGCCTTCACCTGGGCGATGCGGCCGGTGCTGTGGCTCATGAACGCCGCGGCCAACCTGCTGCTGCGCATGGGCGGCATCGACCCGGTCGACGCGCTGGGCAACGCCCAGACACCCGCCGACCTGCAGCTGCTGCTGGCGCAGTCCTACGAGCACGGGGTGCTCGAGGACGCCGACCACCAGATCCTCACCGGCGCGCTGCGTCTGGAGGAGGAGACCGTGGAGTCGGTCATGTTCCCCGTCACCGAGGCCGTCACCATCCCGCGCTCCGGCACGGCCGCGGACGTGGAGCGAATCAGCCACCGCAGCGGACGGTCCCGGCTCTTCGTCGTCGAGCCCACCGGGCGCGAGGGCCAGCAGCGGATCCGTGGCCTCGTGCACGTGCGCGACGCCATCCGGGCCTCGGCGCAGGACAAGGGCGACCAGTCGCTCGGGGAGTTCCTGCAGCCGGTCGCCTCGTTGCCCTCCTCGATGCCGCTCATCGACGCGGTGTCGAGCCTGCGCTCGCAGCGGGGGCAGCTCGCGCTGGTCCGCGACGAGCAGGGCCGCGTGGTCGGCATGGCCTCGATGGAGGACATTCTGGAGCAGATCCTCGGCGAGTTCGACGACGAGTCGGACGCCGACACCTCGGACGAGCCCGCGCCGGCGCACGCCCAGTCCGCTCCGGCCTGAGCCGGGACCTTCCCCTCCTCACCTACCGTCCCGTGGATGTCGGGCAGGTCCCCGACTGCTGCGGGACGCTCCGCGCACCAGCAACCACACGCGACGCTCGGTGAGGACGGGGGCGGCTGCACCCATCCTCCTCACCCCGACCGGCCCTGCCCGGTGAGGACGGGGGCAGCTGCACCGATCCTCCCCACCCCGACCGGCCCTGCCCGGTGAGGACGGGGGCAGCTGCACCGATCCTCCCCGGCCGGGCGACACCCCGGAGGTATGACGAAGCCCCGGTCCGCACACGAGGTGCGGCCGGGGCTGTCGTCAGGTCCGGCGGGCGGTCAGCCCGCCGGGAGCGGCTCGTGGCCCAAGCGGCTCGGTCAGCCGACGCGGCCGTAGCCGGAGACGCCGCTGAAGACGGCGCGCAGCTGGGTCGGGATGCCGGGGCGGCCCGAGTCGTACATCATGCCGTTGCCGGCGTAGATGCCCACGTGGTAGGCCGGGTAACCGAAGAACACCAGGTCGCCGGGCTGCGGGTTGCTCACCGGGGTCGCGGCGGCCTGCTGGGCAGCGGCGGTCCGGGGCAGCGAGATGCCGACCTGGTTGAAGACGAACTGCGTGTAGCCGGAGCAGTCGAAGCCGGCCGGGGTGCTGCCGCCGTAGACGTACATGATGCCGGTGTAGGCGGCGGCGACGCCGAGGACACCACCGGTCGGGGCCGGGGCGGCGGGCTCCGGCTCGGGGGCCGGTGCGGGCTCCGGGGCGGCCTGCTGCTGGGTCGCCTGCTGGGCGGGAGCCTCGGTGCGCTCGTTGGTCCGGCTGGCGCTGGACTCCTCGCGGGCGGCGACCTGCTCGGGGGCCTGCTCCTGCGCGGGAGCGGCCTGCTGGGTGGCCTCGGCCTGCTGGGCCGGAGCGGCCTCGACGACCGGGGTCACCGCGGTGAAGCCCTTGGTGCCGAAGCTGGCGATGTCGATGTCGTCGGGAGCAGCCACGGCCTCGGCCGGGCGGTCCACGGTGACGGTGAGGTCCGCCGCGTAGCCCGCGCCGAGCTGCAGCAGGGCCTCGCCCTGCTCCTGCGGCACGTCGGGGGTCGCGGTGGCGCTTGCCGCGGCACCGGCCACGAGACCGGTCGAGGTCGCGGCGACGGCGGCGGTGCGGGTCAGAGCGGTGGTGGCCGTGCTGAGACGACCGGGCCGGCGGTGCCGACCGGTGATGCGCTGCGTCATGTACTTCCTCCAGTGCCTGCGGGGTGAGCTGTCGGGCTGGGGTGGAGTCCCCCGTCCGGACACGCCGGACCCTGAGCCCCGAGGAGTCTGGGACGACTCCGTCAGTGGTTCCCCCGCTTCTGTCACGCGGTGTCGTTCTGGCCACGGCCCCATGGATGCGCGCTGACAGAATTCGGCGGAACACGCTGTGGGGGTCCCCCCAGGGAGGAGGACTCGTCGAGACTACACACGGCCATTGACAAATGTCACGCTACGGTAACGACGCGCCCCCGGCCGCCCTTCTCCTCAATCCGTTTCACGGACGGCTGACCTGCAGTGATCCCATCCGCATGGAGGCGATTTCCAGGCTCCTCGTGAGCCATCTCACACGGAGTCTGGACGTCTGTTCAGGCGCAGAAGATGTGGGCCGCCACGTCGACGGGCAACGACACGGCCTCGCCACCCACGGCCTCGACGATGGTCCGCCCGTCCTCGCTCCACACGATGACCGCAGCCCCCGGCCGCACGCCGGAGTCCAGCAGCAGCCCCAGCACCTCGGGATCGACCTGGACCGGCTCCCCGAGGCGCACCACGGTGGTCTCGATCCGCTCGCCGCCCTCGTCGGCCAGCTCGCTGCTCGCCCGCCCGGACGCCGTCGGAGCGGCCTCCCGACCGAGCTCTTCCAGGCCGGGCACCGGATTGCCGTAGGGGGAGCGCTCGCCGTCCTCCACCAGCTCGAGGATGCGCTTCTCGACCTGCTCGCTCATGACGTGCTCCCACCGGCACGCCTCGTCGTGGACGAAGGCGGGGTCGAGCCCGATGACGTCCATGAGCAGCCGTTCGGCCAACCGGTGCTTGCGCATGACGCGCACCGCGGCGTGCCTCCCGTCGTCGGTGAGCACGAGGTGTCGGTCCTCGGCCAGCTCGAGCAGGCCGTCGCGCTCCATCCGGGCCACGGTCTGGGACACGGTGGGACCTGACTGCCCGAGGCGTTCGGCGATCCGCGCCCGCATGGGCAGCACACCGTCCTCCTCCAGCTCGAGGATGGTCTTGAGATACATCTCGGTGGTATCGATCAGGTCGCCGCTCACGCGCCCATCCTAGGAGTCGCCACCGACACGCGCCTGCCGCTCAAGGCTGCAGGCGGAACCGTCGCCAGATCCCGGGGTCGTCCAACGACCCCGGACCGGTCCGCTCCCACACGATCCGGTCGTGCAGCCGGTTGCGGCGGCCGCCCCACGCCTCCACCCGATCCGTGACGATCCGGTAGCCGCCCCACCCGCTCGGCAGCGGCACGTCGTCGGGGCCGCCGTGGTCCGGCCAGCGCTCCTCGCACTCGCGGTATGCCGTCTCCAGCGCCTCGCGGTCGGCCACCGGTGCGCTCTGGGCGGAGGCGTGCGCGCTGATCCGGGAGCCGTAGGGGCGCGACCGGAAGTAGTCCTCCACCAGCGCGGGGTCCAGCTGCTCGGCCCGACCGCGGAAGCGGATCGCCCGGAACATCGAGGGCCAGGTCAGGGACGCCGCGATGCCCGGGTTGCCGTCGAGCTGCCGTCCCTTCGCGGACTGCTGGTGGGTGAGAAAACCCGGCCCGTCCCCGTCGAGGAAACGCATGAGCACGGTGCGGACGTCCGGCATACCGTGCTCGTCCACGGTGCCGACCGACAACGCCGCGGGCTCCGGCACGTCCCCCTGCTCCCGTCCGCGGGCGACGGCCTCGTCGAGCCACCGCCGGACGATGTCGAGCGGGGCCAGGGGCGCGTCGGCCTCGGCCAGCCCCTCGCCGGTGTAGTCGACCCGGTCGCTGAGGTCGCTCATGACCGACGCGCCCGGCGCGGGAGGTGGACCGTGCGGCGCAGCTCGTCGGGGCTGTGCCGCTTGGCCGGGTCGGCGTTGAGCAGGAGGCTGTCGAAGGGCGCGTCCGTGTGGGGATGGACGCCCACGGGTTCGTTGCAGGAGAAGACCACCCAGTAGGGGTGGCCGCGGTAGAACACCTGCTGCACCGTGCCCTCCACCACCGTGTCGGCGTGCGCGAGCGCGTGCCGCCGCGGGTTGGAGCGCGCCTTGTCGGCCCGGTCCTGGACGAACTTCTGCGCCGGCTCGCGCTGCTTGAGCAACTGGTCGACGACTTGTGGACCGTACTTCTGGGCCATCGCGTAGACGACCGGGCCGTACTTGATCGCCTGCTTGGCGAGGCGCGTCTTGCCACCGGGCACGGGAGTCCTCCTGGAGGGATCGGGTGCACCCACCAGCGTAGGTGCTCACCGTGGTCAACGCCCGGAGGTATGCGGCTGCTTCCCGCGACACCGGATGCAACCGGGACCCGGGTCTCGGGCGTAGTGAAGGGTGACGGCAGCATCGACGCGCCATGAGGCGGCATGAGCCGAGAGGAGTTCGACGGCTGGTACGACGCCAGCTACCCGCGCGTGGTGCGCCGGGTCTACGCCATGTGCGGAGACCTCGGGGAGGCGCGCGACTGCGTGCAGGAGGCGTTCGCGCGCGTGTGGGCACGCCGCGGGGACCTCGACCTGCAGACGAGTCGTCCGAGGCCGCCGAACCCCCTGACGCGCCGGTCCAGACCGTCTCCGACGACATCCCGCTGGGCGCGGGATACCCGACGGACGAGCCGGACGGGCACCGGTGCGCCTCGTCGCGAGGGCCCGGCCCGGCCGTCGAGGTCTGCGGGCAGAAGATCCTCACCGGCCGCGACGCCGCCGACGCCGCGTCGGCCCGCGACCAGGCCCCGGAGGACGGCCGGCACCGCACCCTGATCGTCTTCGACGACGAGCAGGCCGCGCAGGAGGCGCTGGCCTGGACGCGCTCGACGGTGCAGGGTTGCGTGGGGGCGGAGCCCGGTCTGGGCGTGCAGGTCCTCGGCGCGACCGAGGGTGCCGACTCCTTCCTCTGGGCCGAGAACTACGGGCTGCCGGACCAGGTCATGGCCACCACCCTGGTGCGCCTCGTCCGCGTCGGCAACGCCCTCCTCGTGGACTCCTCCGGCGGGGAGCTGGCGGGGCCGGCGGACGAGCCTGACGCGCCCCGCGTGGTCCGGAGCCGCGAGCAGATCGAGCCGATCCTCGAGGGTATGGCGATCTACCGCTCTCCCTGACCGCTCGCCTCTGCTCATGGGTGGGCCCGATACAACCGCCCCAGGGGGCCAGGCGTAGACCTGGCATGAGGACTCGTGACCCCCACCGCCGAACGCTGCCGCCCCTCGGTCTCACCGTCACCCTGCGGCTCGCCGCGTGCGCCGCCCCCAGCTCCGAGCCCGGCGCGGCACCGAGGGCCGACGTGGCACCGGCCAGCGAGCCGCCGTCCACCACCGTCGTCTCCCCCAGCGCGACGCCCACACCCGCACCCGCACCGTCGCCGTCCCTCACCTCGGCGCCGACGCCCGCACCACCGTCGCGCCCGGCCGCCGACCCGTGGAGCGCCGACTGCTCGGTCGTCCGCTGCATCGCCCTCACCTTCGACGACGGCCCCCGGCCCGGGGTGACCGGGAGCGTCCTCGACACGCTGTCCCGCACCGGCACGCCCGCGACCTTCTTCATGCTCGGCAGCGCGGCGAGCGCGCATCCCACCCTCGCGGTGCGCGTGGTCGCGGAGGGGCACCAGGTCGGCAACCACACGCAGGGCCACCCTGACCTGACCCGACTCTGCCCCGAGGGCCGCCGCGAGGTCAGCGCCCGACGGCATACCCCTGTCTGCCCCGCGGGTTCGCGCCGGCGCTGAGCACCGCGGTGCGCGGATCGCGGGCCACGGCACACATCCGGCCCAGGCTCCACGGCCCCTGGTCGGAGACCTCGTGGCCGCGGGCGCGCAGCCCGGCCAGGACCGGCTCCCCCAGGCGCGACTCGGCCATCAGCACCCCCGGCTCGGTCGCCCTCGGGTGGAACGACCCGGGGAAGCTCGCGGTGTGGAAGACGGGGGCGTCGATCGCCTCCTGCAGGTCCAGCCCCGCGGCGAGATGGCGCAGTAGGAAGACGCTCTGCCACTGGTCCTGCTGGTCGCCACCGGGGGTGCCGCACGCCAGCACCGGTATACC
Source organism: Serinicoccus sp. JS2-9 (assembly GCF_059025165.1). Taxonomy (NCBI): domain Bacteria; kingdom Bacillati; phylum Actinomycetota; class Actinomycetes; order Micrococcales; family Ornithinimicrobiaceae; genus Serinicoccus; species Serinicoccus sp. JS2-9. Next base: position 1,459,341 of record NZ_CM180091.1, on the reverse strand, counting down.
GTCGCGCAGCACGAGCGTCGGCGTCAGGGTGGTCCGGGGGCGACGTCCGGGGACGAGCGAGCTGGGCAGCCCCTGCTCCAGCCACATCATCTGCAGCCGGCTGCCGAGCGCCAGGCCCAGATCGGGGATGAACGGGCTCGACTGGAGCCACCCGCCGCTCGGGGTGGCGGACACGAGCATCCCCCACCGGTCGACGACGTCGACGTGGCAGGTGTCGCCGCGGGTCCCGCCGTCGCGCTGCACCGTCGGCTCTCCGGTCGTGCCGTCCGAGCCCGCGCCGCCGGCTTCGGCAGCGGCGACCTCGACCTGCCGCGCCTGGTCGGCGATCCGGGGCGCGCGTCCGCCGGGCGACCCGGGGCGCAGCTCACGGGAGGCCTCGGGGCCGATGAGACCGGCCCGGGTGGCGAGGTAGTCGGCGTCCAGGAACGCGGACATGGGCAGCGGGTCGTCGGCGCTGTCGCCGAGCCAGGCCTCACGGTCGGCCATCGCCAGCTTCCACGCCTCGACCAGCGTGTGCACCCCCTCGACCGTGTCGAGGTCCGCTCCGTCCAGCCCGGCCGCGTCGACCAGGCCCAGCACGTGCAGCAGCGCCGGGCCCTGACCCCACGGACCGGTCTTGGCGATCGTGTGACCCTGCCACTCGGCGGTCAGCGCGTCCTCCCACGTCGCCTCGAAGGACGCCACGTCGTCGGCGGTGAGGACGCCGGGGAGCACCGCTCCCCCGCTGTGCCGGAAGGCTCGCGCCGCGAAGGCGCCGATCGCCTCGGCCACGAAGCCGTGGCGCCACGCGCGCAGGACCGCCTCGATCCCGGCGGCCCGGGCGTCGACACCGGCCCGGCTGCCGCGGGCGGCCGCGGTCTCCTCCGCGACGAGGCGGTCGAGCGTGTCGGCCCAGGCGGCGTTGGTGACGAGCGACCCCGCCTCCGGCGCGGCCCCGCCCACCAGCCACTGCTCGGCAGAGGTGTGCCAGTCGTCCACGAAGAGGTCGCGCACGGCGGCCACGGTCGCCGCGGCCCGAGCGAGGAAGGGGTGGCCGTGCCGGGCGTAGTGCAGCGCCGGCTCGGCGACCTCTGCCAGGCTCATCGTGCCGCGGTCGCGCAGCAGCGTGAGCCAGGCGTCGACGGCGCCCGGGACCGCGGTCGCCAGCGGGCCGGAGCCGGGGACGCGGTCGAGGCCGGCGGCCCGGAAGTGCTCGGGCGTGGCACCGGCCGGAGCCGGCCCCTGCCCGCAGAGCACCCGCGGCGCCGGGTCGTCCACGGAGGCCACGATCAGCGGCAGGTCGCCGCCAGGGCCGTTGAGGTGGGGCTCGACCACCTGCAGGACCAGACCCGCGGCGACCGCCCCGTCGGCGGCGTTGCCGCCGCGCTCGAGCATCGCCATACCTGCCGAGGAGGCGAGCCAGTGGGTGCTGGAGACCATGCCCACGGTCCCCGTCAGCGTCGGGCGGGAGGGCGAGTCCATCAGCCGAGCGTGGCCAGGACGGGCACGAGGATCAGCGCGGCCAGGGCGAGCAGGACGACGACGCGGCGGGTACGGGCACTCATCAGGTCACCTTCTCAGGGAGCGGTTCGGTCATGCGCACGAGGTAGACCGGGCGCGGCCAGGAGGCGCGGAAGCGGAGCCGCAGGTGGTCGTGACGCATGAGGTAGAGGGTGGCGGCGACGGCGGTCCCGCCGCACATCACGGTCGCGATGCCGACCGTCGCGCGGGCACCGAACTGCTCGGCGAACCACCCGAGGAAGGGCGAGCCGAGCGGCGTGCCACCCATGAAGATCGTCATGTAGAGCGCCATGACCCGGCCCCGCACCTCCTGGTCGACGCTCAGCTGGACCATCGCGTTGGCGCTCACCATGACCGTGAGCGCGAAGAGGCCGGTCGGCACCAGCAGGAGGGTGTACGCCGTGAAGCTGGGGGCGAAGGCCAGCAGCCCGGTGCAGAGGGAGAACGCGGCGAGGGAGCCGAGCAGGATGCGCCAGCGCGGCCGCTCGCGCCGGGCGGCGAGGAGGGCACCGGAGAGCGAGCCGATCGCCATGACCGACCCGGTGATGCCGAAGTCGGTGACGCCCTTGCCGAACGCCTCGGTCGACATGAGGGCGTTGAAGATCTGGAAGTTCATGCCGAAGGTGCCGTGCATGAAGGCGATGACGAGGATGAGCTGCAGGTCGGGGCGGCGGCGGACGTAGGCGACCCCCTCGCGCACCCGACCGCGGGGTCCGGTGCGCGGGCGCGAGGAGAGCTGGCTTGGGTCCATCGCGAGCAGGGCGGCGATGACCGCCAGGAAGGTGAGGGCGTTGAGCAGCAGCGTCGGCCCGGTGCCGAAGGCCGCGATGAGCAGGCCGGCGACGGCGGGGCCGATGAGCCGGCCGGAGTGGAAGGACGCGGAGTTGAGTCCGACGGCGTTGGTGAGCTGGGCCTTCGGCACCATCTCGGAGACGAAGGACTGCCGGGCCGGGGCGTCGAAGGCCGCCGCGGTGCCGGAGAGGAAGGCGAGCACGAACATGTGCCACAGCTCCATGTGGCCCAGCAGCACCGCGACGCCCATGACGACGGCGAAGAAGGCCATCGCCGACTGGCTCGCCAGCATGACGGTGCGCTTGGGAAAGCTGTCGCTGAGGGCACCGGCGACCGGGGTGAAGAGCAGGATCGGGAGGAACTGCAGACCGGTCACGATGCCGAGCGCCTGGGCGGAGTTGTCGGTCAGCTCGGTGAGCACGACCCAGTCCTGAGCGACCCGGCCCATCCAGGTGCCGGTGTTGGAGACGATCGCTCCAGCGGCGTAGATGCGGTAGTTGCGGACCGACAGCGCGGAGAACATCGCGCTCACCGGCGGCTCTCCTGGTCGATCTCCAGGACCTGCTCGAGCAGGTCGGTGGCGCGGCGCAGGGCCTCCCGGTCGGCGTCGGTCAGGCCCTCGAGGCGGGCGACCATCCAGGCGTCCCGGTGCGCCCGCTCGCGCTCGACCACGGACCGGCCCGCCCCCGTCAGCGAGAGCCGCACGAGGCGACCGTCGTCGGGGTCGGCCGCGCGATCGACATACCCGATGTCGCAGAGCTGACCGACGGTGCGGCTCATGCTGGGGGCGCTGACCTGCTCGATCGCGGCAAGCTCGCCCAGGGTGCGCGGATCGTCGTGGAGCTTGACGAGGACGCTGAAGTGGTGCGGAGCGATGGTGTTGTCGGCGTCGAAGCGCACCCTCCGCGCCACCCGCATGCACGCGATCCGGAGGTCGTGGGCGAGAGCGGTGGTGGAGTCAGGCATACAGTCTTTAGTTTAACTCATTACCTCAACTAACGATATCCGGCAGCCCCGTCTGACCACTCCAGCAGCCTGGGATGCTCTGCCCGAGGCGCTACCGTGGTCGCGTGAGCAGGCGCGCGCAGGAGGAACCCGCCGTCGGTGACATCCGTCCGCCGGAGGTCACCCTGCGCACGATCACGCTGGTGCGTTGGGGCATCGTGGCCTGGCTGGTCGCTCTGGTCGTCGTGCTGGTCGTCCCGGCCCTACGCACCGGCGAGCGCGCGTGGTGGGTATGGGTCCCCGTCGCGGGGATCCTGCTCGGGAGCCTCGGGTATGCCTATCTGCGCCGCGGCAAGGGCAACGCCGCCGAGGCGTGAGCGCCTGACCGCAGCTCGTCGGCGTCAGGACGGCCGCCCACGCCGGCTGCGCTGCCCGCGCCGGCCCGCCCCCTGCCCCTCAGCACGCTTGCTCCGTCCCGACGACGCGCCGGGCGGGATCGGCTCTAGCGTTCACGTGAACGCTAGAGCCGACGACGATCGGCGTGTTGGCGGGACAGATCCGACCGGGACGTGGGCGGCATATCCATGGTGGTTCGGCGTGCAGCCGAAGCTGCCGGAGCGAGCAGACCACGCTCTCGGACCGCTCAGACCAGGCTGCCGGACCGTGCAGACCACGCTCTCGGACCGTGCAGACCACGCTGCCGGAGTGAGCAGACCAGGCTCTCGGAGCGCGCAGACCCGGCTCTCGCAGTGGACAGCCGAGGCTCCCGGTCCGGGTAGGCCCGGGGGGTCAGCGGTCGCTGTAGACGATCTCGGTGTCGTCGTCGAGCACCGGCGGGTCGACCTTCTCGGCCGCCCGCTGCTCGACGTCGGTCTCGCTGTGCGCGCCGCAGCCGAAGTCCAGCGCCACGACGGAGCCGTCAGCCGGCGACCACTCGTTGGCGCACACGCCGAAGACCGAACGCAGCGCCCCCGCCATCGGCAGGAAGTAGCCGCAGGTGCGGCAGGGGTCCGGCGCCTTCCGGGCGCTCTCGCTGCCCGGCCCGCGGTCGCCGTCGTGCCAGCGGGTCGCCGCCGCGTCGCGGCCCTCGGCCGACAGCACGCGCGGACGCCCCAGCCCCAGCTCCCACAGCGCGACCTTGTCGACGTCTTCCTCGCCGGTGGCCTCGAACCCCGCCTCCAGGTGCGGGTCCGCCTCGACGTAGGGCGTCCGGTCGCCCGGCCCGATGTCGCCGGGGGCGAGCCGCTCGGCATACGGGACCCACTCCGGGGACAGCAGCGCGTCCTCGCCGGGGAGCAGGTGCACCTCGCTCACGGTCGCGGTCCGCGCGCGCGGCACCCGCGAGAGCGTGACCGCCCAGCGCCAGCCCGGGTAGGCCCCGGCGGTGCAGGCGAAGTAGTGCGTCGCGACGCGGTCCCCCTCCACCTCGACGCCGAGGTGGTCGCCGATGGCTCCGGGCTCACCGACCTCGCCGGCCGCCGCGCGGGCGACCTCGACGGCACCGGTGAGGACGGCGTCGGTCTTCGGGGAGGGCATGGGCTACTTCCCGGCCTCGAACTGGTCGGCCACCGCGCGCAGCGCCTTGGCCATCGCCGCACCGTGCGTGCGGTCCGGGTAGTGCCCCTTGCGCAGCGAGGAGCTGGCCTGGTCGAGCAGCGTGATGAGGTCCTCGACCACGACCACCATCTCCTCGGCTGGCTTGCGGTCCCGCATCGTGAGCCCGCGCGAGACGGTCGGGGCCGGGTCGAGCAGGCGCACGTGCAGCGCCTGGTCCCCGCGCTTGCCCGCCACGATGTCGAACTCGACCCTGCTGCCACGCTTCAGCGCGGGCACGCCCTCGGGCAGCGCGGAGCGCGGGACGTAGACGTCAGCGTTGTCGCCCTCGTCGCTGGACAGGAAGCCGAAGCCCTTGTCCTCGTCGAAGAACCTGACCTTGCCGGTGGGCACGGTGCACCTCACGGAGGGTGTGGGGGTGGAGAACGGAACAGCGGCCAGGATATCTCCCGTCGCGGCGCGGGTCGAACGCGTTCTTCTCCGGTATGCCGTTCGCGCGCCGAAAGCAGTGCCGTCCCCGCCGTCCGTGGACCGGGCCGGAGCCGCCCGAGGCGCGCGGGCGGCGTACCGGCGCCGCCACCACCACGAGCGGGGCACCCCCGGCCGCAGCCGTGGGTGCCCCGCTCGGGCTTGTCCGTCGCCCCGAGCGACTAGACCTTGGCCTCCTCGGCGATGGGGTCGTAGGAGGCATCCTCATCACCGAAGGCATAGGCGGACTCGCTGTGCTCGGCGAGGTCGACGCCGCGAGCCTCGTCCTCCGCGCTGATGCGGAAGCCGATGGTCTTGGCGATCGCCAGGCCGATGATCGCGGTCATCACGCCGGTGAAGACGAGGGTGAAGAGGGTGGCCACGACCTGCGCGACCAGCTGGCCGGCGCCGCCGCCGTAGAAGAGGCCGCCGCCCTCGCCGTCGACCGGCAGCGCGAGGAAGCCGATCATGACGGTGCCGATGATGCCGGACACGAGGTGGACGCCGACGACGTCGAGCGCGTCGTCATACCCGAACTTGTACTTCAGGCCGACCGCGAGGGCCGAACCGACACCGGCGATCAGGCCGATGAGGATCGCCCCGAGCGCGGAGACGTTGGCGCAGGCCGGGGTGATCGCGACCAGACCGGCGACGACACCGGAGGCCGCGCCGAGGGAGGTCGCGTGCCCGTCGCGGATCCGCTCGGTCACCAGCCAGGCCAGCATCGCGGCGGCGGGCGCCACCATGGTGTTGACCCAGATCAGGCCAGCCTCCTCGGCCGTCCCGGCGGCACCACCGTTAAAGCCGAACCAGCCGAACCACAGCAGCGGGCACCCAGCATCATCAGCGGGATGTTGTGCGGCTTGTGGAAGCCCTTGGCGAAGCCCGAGCGGGTGCCGATGATGTAGACGAGGACCAGTGCGGCCAGGCCGGCATTGATGTGCACGACCGTGCCGCCGGCGAAGTCGATGGCCTCACCGAAGGTGCTGCCGATGGCGCCGTCGGCCGAGAGCAGGCCGCCGCCCCAGACCATGTAGGCCAGCGGGCAGTAGACGAGGGTGACCCAGATCGGCACGAAGACCGACCAGGAGCCGAAGCGGGTGCGGTCGGCGACCGCGCCGGAGATGAGGGCCACGGTGATGATCGCGAAGGTCGCGCCGAAGCCGATGCCGATCATGTCGGCGGTGCCGATGAAGTTCACCAGGCCGAAGTCGGCGGTCGGATTGCCGACGAGACCGCCGAGCAGCGGCGGGGCCGAGGTCATGCCGTAGCCCCAGAGCACCCAGATCACGCCGACGAGACCGATCGAGACGAAGCTCATCATGATCATGTTCGTCGAGGCCTTGGCCCGGGCCATGCCGCCGTAGAAGAACGCCAGGCCTGGCGTCATCAGCAGCACGAGGGCTGCTGAGACCATGACCCAGACGTCGGTGGTCGAGAGTTCCATGTGTTGCCTCCTAGAGGGTGCGGTGCGAGTGACCCCCCGTGTCACGCCGTCGGGGGCGGGAGTCCGTCGCTGTGCGCACCAGTGAAGACCCGCGATGTTTCGGGAAGCAGCCGGTTCGTGTTTCGGGTGCGTTGCCCATGTTTCCGTCGCGTAAATCTTTGGCCGACCGGCGAGTTCGACCACCGGTTGTCGAGCCATGGCAGCAGAAGCCGTGGTCGCCTTCCACGGTCAGGGCAGGACAGGTCAGGGTGGGGTGAGGGCAGGTGGGCGAGAGGGTGGTGTCAGAGGAGCGCGTGGGCGCGGGTGAGGCGCTCGCGCCACCAGGTCACGCGCTCGTGCTCCGGCCGGTATGCCGCGAGCGCGGCGTCGTCGACCGCCTCACGGGCGGCGTCGGCACGCTCGGCGGTGAGGGTGCCGTCGACGGGCAGCAGCGGGTCCGCGACGACGTCGCTGGCCAGCAGAGCGCCCGTGCCGAGGCCGCAGTCGTGCTCGAGCACCGGCAGGGCGGCGGCCAGACGCACCCCGAGGGCCAAGCCGACGGAGGTGTCGAGGGCCGAGGAGACGACCGCGGGCAGCCCGGCCTCGGCGATGATCGCCAGCGCCCGGGCCACGCCGCCGAGCGGCGCGGCCTTGACCACGACCAGGTCGGCCGCCCCGCGCCGGGCCACCTCGAGCGGGTCCTGGGCTCGCCGGATCGACTCGTCGGCAGCGACGGGCACGTCGACCCCGCCCCGCGCGAGCTCCCGTCGCAGGTCGACCAGCTCGTCGACCCCGGCGCAGGGCTGCTCGGCATACTCCAGGTCGAGGGGCGCGAGCGCGGTCAGGGCCCGGGTCGCGTCGGCGACCGACCACGCGCCGTTGGCGTCGACCCGGATCCGCGCCTCGGAGCCGAGCAGGCGCCGCACCTCCGTGACCCGGGCGACGTCGTCGGCGAGACTCTGGCCCCGCTCGGCCACCTTGACCTTGGCGGTGCGGCGGGCGTCGTAGCGGGTGAGGACCGCCTCCACCTCGGCGGCAGGCACGGCGGGGACCGTGGCGTTGACGCCGACGGTGTCGCGGACCGGGGCGGGCAGCTCGCCCCAGCCGGCCTCCACCGCGGCGGCGAGCCAGCGCGCGGCGTCGGCGTCGGCATACTCGGGGAAGGGCGCCCACTCCGACCAGCCGCGCGGACCCCGCAGCAGCACCGCCTCCCGCGCCGTCACCCCGCGGAAACGCACCCGCATGGGCAGCCGCACCACGTGGGCCGCAGCGAGCAGCTCCTCGACATCGGGGACCGGGGTCAGCGCAGTCGGATCCATCGGCGTCAGCCTAGGTCTTCTGCCATCGCCGACCACGCTCTCTCACCGACACGCCCTCCCTCGCTTTCCGGCGTCCACGGGCCCCTGTGCCCCTTCGCCCCCCAGAGTGACCACGGGATAGCACGACCTCCATCGTGAAGTTCGCCGATGAAGGTCGTGCTATCCCGTGGTCACTCGCGGACGGGTCGGGGACCGCGGGCAGGATGGTGGCATGACGCTGAAGTGGTACACCGTCGTCGTCGACTGCCACGACCCCCAGGCCCAGGCCCGCTGGTGGGCCGAGACCCTGGGCTGGGTCGTGGCCTACGAGGCGGAGGACGAGGTCGTGCTCGTCCCGAGGTATGCCCTGGAGGAGCCGCGTGAGGTCGCCGACCTCGACGCGTGGATGCGGCGGGGTCAGGGGCTGGTCTTCGTGCCGGTCCCGGAGGGCAAGACCGTGAAGAACCGCCTGCACCTCGACCTCGCGCCGCACACCTCGCAGGACCGCGACGCGGAGATCCAGCAGCTGGTCGACCGGGGCGCGACCCGCGTCGAGGTCGGCCAGGACGACGCGGTGAGCTGGACCGTGCTGGCGGACCCGGAGGGCAACGAGTTCTGCGTGCTCTCCAGCCGCGACGGCTGACCCCACCCTGGAGGTGGTCACTAAGCCAACGCGACTGCTCAGCCGTCCGCCTCCCACACGAACTCCGCGAAGCCGGGCAACGTGAACTCGACGGTGCCGTAGCCGGCGGCGGCGATGCTCCGATCGGATCGCCCTTGATAGGTATCCAAGCCCATCCACCGCTCCCCTCTACGCTAGACGTCGTGACCGACACCCCCGCGCCAGCAGCGCCGTTCGACCCGACCCAGTGGGAGGCGGTCGAGGGCTTCGAGAGCCTCACCGACCTCACCTACCACCGGCACCGCGAGCTCGGCTGCGTGCGGATCGCCTTCGACCGTCCGGAGGTGCGCAACGCCTTCCGTCCGCACACGGTCGACGAGCTCTACCGCGCCCTCGACCACGCCCGCAGGAGCCCGGACGTCGGCGTCGTCCTGCTCACCGGCAACGGTCCCTCCCCCAAGGACGGTGGCTGGGCCTTCTGCTCCGGCGGCGACCAGCGGATCCGTGGCCGCAGCGGATACCAGTATGCCGATGGCGAGGGCGCGGAGAGCGTGGACTCCGCGCGGGTCAAGGCCGAGGGCGGACGCCTGCACATCCTCGAGGTGCAGCGCCTCATCCGCACCATGCCCAAGGTCGTCATCGCCGTCGTGAGCGGTTGGGCAGCCGGCGGCGGGCACAGCCTCCACGTCGTGTGCGACCTCACGATCGCCTCCCGCGAGCACGCGCGGTTCAAGCAGACCGACGCCGACGTGGGGAGCTTCGACGCGGGATACGGATCGGCCTACCTCGCCAAGATGGTGGGGCAGAAGTTCGCCCGCGAGATCTTCTTCCTCGGTCGCGCCTACGACGCCGAGCAGATGCACCGGATGGGCGCGGTCAACCTCGTCGCCGATCACGCCGACCTGGAGATCGAGGCGGTCCAGGCGGCCCGCGAGATCCTGGGCAAGAGCCCGACCGCGCAGCGGATGCTCAAGTTCGCCCTCAACCTCACCGACGACGGCCTCATGGGTCAGCAGGTCTTCGCCGGCGAGGCGACCCGGCTTGCCTACATGACCGACGAGGCGGTCGAGGGGCGCGACTCCTTCCTGGAGAAGCGCGAGCCCGACTGGCGCGACTACCCGTGGTACTTCTGAGCCACTCACCCGCCCTGACCTGCGCACCCGTGCGAGACTAGGCAGCGATGAGGGGCCACGAGGTGCCGAGGGAGGAGCCGAGCATGCGACGCCGACCGACGATCCTGCTGGCCAGCTGCGCGCTGGCGGTGACCGGCTGCCAGGACGCGACCGATCCCGAGGCCCCCACCTCGACCAGCGGCACGGAGGCCCCGGCCCCCAGCACGGCCGCGCCCGACGAGGCCGACGGCACCACCAGCGCTCCCGCCGACGACGCCGCCGCGACGACCGGCCCTGGCGGGGACTCTGGCGGGGCCGACGGCGAGGTCGAGGGCGGTGAGGAAGGGCAGGCGGCCGCCGACCGCGCCAAGGAGTTCCTGCTGCTCATCGTCGATGCCGACCCCGCCGCGTGCGGGCTCATCCTGTCCCCGACCGACACGACCCGCCCCATGCGGGAGGTCGAGTCCGACCTGGAGCTGTGCGAGACGACCCTGCCCGAGACGATGGCCTCGACCGTGCAGGCGCAGGGCCTCACCGACGAGGAGCGCGCCGTCCTCGAGGCGATGCAGATCACCGGTGCCGAGGTCGACGGCGACACCGCCGTCGTCGACCGTGACAACTTCTCCGACCTCTTCGCCGACTCGATGGGCGAGGCGCCCATCACCCTGGTCCAGATCGACGGCGAGTGGTTCGTCGACCTCGACCGGTCCTTCCAGGAGTCGTGAGGGCTTCCCCTGCCGAGCACACCCGACCTCACCCCGCGGCCCGGCGACACCTGGGGCGACCTGGCCGCTCCGCTCACCTCCCTGCTCGCCCAGGACGGCCGTGCCGACGCGGCCGGTGTCGTCGTCGCCACCTCGGGGTCGACCGGCGAGCCCAAGCGGGTCCGGCTCTCCGCCGCCGCGCTGCGGGCCTCGGGCGAGGCGACGGCGCAGGTGCTGGGCGGGCCCGGCCAGTGGCTGCTCGCGCTGCCGACGCACCACGTCGCCGGCCTGCAGGTCCTCGCCCGCTCGGCACTGGCCGGGACCACGCCGGTCGCGCTCGATCCCGGGGCGTCGTTCACGTCCACCGCGCTGGCGGCCGCGACCGCCCGGCTCGACCCGCAGCAGCCCCACTACGCCTCGCTGGTGCCCACCCAGCTGCACCGTGCCCTGGGGGCACCGGAGGGGATCGAGGCGCTCCGGCAGTTCGACACGATCCTTCTCGGCGGGGCCGCAGCCGATCCCGTCCTGCTCGACCGGGCCCGGGCCGCGGGCGTCTGCGTGGTGACGACCTACGGCATGTCCGAGACCTGCGGCGGGTGCGTCTACGACGGCACGCCCCTTCCCGGGGTGCGGGTACGCCTCGACGCGGACGGCCGCATCCACCTCGGCGGTCCGGTGCTCGCCGACGGCTACGTCGGTCGCACGGCGCTCACCGCCGAGCGGTTCCTGACCGACGACGAGGGGGTGCGGTGGTTCGTCACCGACGACCGAGGGGTATGCCGTGACGGCCGCCTCCACGTCCGCGGCCGGGTCGACGACGTGGTCGTCACCGGTGGGCGCAAGGTCGATCCCGCCGACGTCGAGGCCGCCCTGCGGGCGCTGCCCGGGATCGGCGAGGCGCTGGTCGTCGGGGTCCCCGACCCGGAGTGGGGCCAGCAGGTCACCGCCCTCGTGACGCTCGAGGATGGCGCTGACGAGCGGCCCGGCCCGGGCACCGGGCGGGCGGGCCGGTCCGGGGCGGAGGTGCGCGAGACGCTCCGCGGCGCCGGAGTCCTCCCCGCGCACGCGGTGCCGCGCCACGTGGAGGTGGTGGACGGCATACCTCTCCTGGGCAGCGGCAAGCCGGACCGGCACCAGGCGCGGACGATCCTCGCCCGGGGTGGCAGAATGACCCCAGACCCTCACTGACCTGGAAGGACCGCAGTCTCGTGCTCCGCGTGGCGATCGCCGTGGCGCTGCTGGCGTTCACCGTCTACTGCGTCGTCGATGCCGTGCAGACGGAGGACGACCAGGTGCGGGGCCTGCCCAAGCCGATGTGGGTCATCCTCGCGCTGATCTTCCCCGTCGCGGGCGGGATCGCCTGGCTCGTCGCAGGCCGTCCCCGGAGCATCCTCGACGTGATCTTCGGCGACCGGCACGGCCGGGGTGGCCCCCCGCGCGGACCGCTCGGGCCCGACGACGACCCCGACTTCCTCCGAGACCTCTAAGGCGTCACCGCATGGCAACCCTCGCCCAGTGGATCGAGGGGGCGCGACCCCGCACGCTCCCCGCCGCCGTCGCCCCGGTGCTCGTCGGCACCGCTGCGGCGCATGCCCTCGGCAACGCCAACCTCGGGCTCGGGGTGCTCGCGCTGTGCGTGGCCCTGGGATTCCAGGTGGGCGTCAACTACGCCAACGACTACTCCGACGGCGTCCGTGGCACCGACGAGGAGCGGGTCGGCCCGGTGCGGCTCGTCGGCCAGCGGCTCGCCGAACCGGCCAACGTCAAGACCGCGGCCTTTGCGGCCTTCTTCGGCGCGGCGATCGCCGGCCTCGCGCTGGTGGCGCTCTCCGGCACCTGGCTGCTGCTCGTCGTGGGGCTGGCCGCGCTGTGGGCGGCGTGGCACTACACGGGGGGCGCGAACCCCTACGGCTACCGCGGCCTCGGCGAGGTCATGGTCTTCGTCTTCTTCGGTCTCTTCGCCGTGCTGGGAACCACGTGGACCCAGGCGCACGCGCTCGACCTGGGGGCGCTGGGCGGTGCCCTCGGCTGCGGCTTCCTCGCCAGCGCGATCCTGGTCACCAACAATCTGCGGGACCTGGAGGGCGACCGGGCCGCGGGCAAGCGCACGCTCGCGGTGCGGATGGGCTTCCGCCGCACGCGACGGCTCTACCTCGGGCTCGTCGTCGGTGCCTTCCTCGCGGTCGGGCTGGCGGCGATCGCGCACCCCTGGGCGCTGCTGGGGCTGCTCGCGGCTCCGCTCGCCTGGCGCCCCACCCGGCTGGTCACCAGCGACGCCTACGGCCCCGCCCTGCTGCCGGCTCTGGCGCAGACCGGTCTGCTCCAGCTCGGGTATGCCGTCGCCCTCGCCCTGGGCCTCACGCTCTTCTGAGGCGGAGGTCGCCTCACCAGCCCGCGGAGGCGACAACTAGGCTGGGTGATCGCGACACAGGGGAGGCGACTTACCGTGGGATTCGCAGGTGGCCATCCGGCTCAGATGCGCCAGGCGTCCAACAGACTGACGACGTTGTCGAGCGACCTGGCCGCCGATGCCGTCGCCATCACGAGGGTCGGTGGCCGTGCGGCGGCTGCCGCAGGCTCCGGGCTGGTCGGGGGCGCTGCCGAGAGTGCGCTCGCCGCGATCGGCGGGGCGACCATCGCGACCTCGGTGATCGCGGGCGGTCTCGGCGAGGGCGTTCTGACCGGTGCGGACCAGCTGGTCCGGGCCACGTCGGAGGCTCGCTGATGGGCACCTTCTCCCTCCCGCCGGGGGACCCGGACAGGCTCGACGATCTCGCCGGCCAGCTCGCGACGTTGAGTGAGCGGGTCGGGGACACCCGCTCTCGATCGCTCGACGCGGCGAGCACGACGGCGGTCGAGGCACTCCCCACGGCTCGCGTGGCCGACTTCAGCGTCGCGAGCGGGCACGCCGACAAGGGAACCCGCGCCGTCGGCACCTCCCTGGTCGCGACCGCATTGGCTCTCGGCGACTACGCCATCTCGCTACGGACTGCCCAGAAGGTGATCCGTCGTGCCTCCCGACGACATGACGAGGAGGAGGACCGGTGGCGTCGGGCCCGGTCCATGGGCGAGGAGGATCTCGCCGACGAGCACCGCCGGGAGATGAACGCCCAGTGGGACCGAGCCGGGGCGCTCGCGAGCGAGACCGAGATCTGGGCGCCGGGCACGGGCTCGCTCGCGCCGGTCGACGCGTGGGCCAGGGCCAGCAGCGAGCTGCTTGCGGCGCAGGTCCGGCTCGACGACGAGGAGCTCCGGGCTGCCTACGACCAGGCTGTGGAGGATCACGGAGCAGCTGCGGCGACCGTCCAGAAGACCGTCATGGGAGGCCTCAAGGCATACCAGGGGTACACTATCCTGCAGTACGTCCGCTCGCCCGGGCTGGCGCGACGGGCGGAAGACAAGTTCACCCGGCTGCGCCACCGCTACCACGGGATCAAGGGTGGCGCGCCGGACCTGAGCAACCCTCTCGAGTATCGACGCTACCTGCGGGCCGAGCGGAAGATGCTCGCGGCGTTCCGATCCGCGGACCCGGCCGACGTCAAGGCGGCGCAGCGACACTTCCGGTGGCTCTGTGGGCTCCAGGGGGACAGCGGTGCGCTGCGCAGCCTGCAGGCACGCTACCCGGCGCTGGCGCCGCACCAGACCCGCGGCCCGGCCGGTCGCCTCTCCCGGGTGACCGCGCCGTGGCGCGCGGTTCACGGACGTCGCCGGGAAGGCCTGGGACGGCACCAAGGAGGTCGCCAGCGACGTCTGGGAGGGCACGAAGGACATCGGTGGCTCCATCAAGGACGGCGCCGCCGACCTCTGGGACGGTGTATTCGGGTGACCGACTCCTCCGCGGCGGGCCCCTCAGCCACGGCGGAGGACGCGGCAGCGACGCTCACGCTGTGGAGCAGAGCCCAGCAGGTACCCGCACCATCCTTCGACCTCACGCTGACCCGCGAGGCCCTCGCGCAGCACCCTGCGGAGCTGGAGCCGGTGGTGGCGTGCGCCGTGGCTGTCACGATCACCCGCATCGACATCGCCGAGGAAGCCGTCCGGAGCTACTCGGGGGTCTACACCGGTGCTCAGGCGTCGTACCTCTTGACCAGGCCTCAGGAGCGCGACGAGGTGAGCTATCGCGGTGTCGGCGCCGACGAGGTGGAGCAGCACTGGGCCAGAGTCCTGGGAGCACCGTGACCGAGCGGCCCTTCTTCCGCATCACCGACCCCGACGACCCGGTCCAGGTGGATCAGCTGCTCGCTCTGGCCGACCTCAACGCCGAGGACATGGGTGCGGTGCGGCAGACGTTCCGCGCGTGGCCCGGGGCGCGGATGTGGTTGTTCCTGCTCGGCCTGATGCTGCTCTCCCTCCTTCCCCTGCTGATCCCGGGCGAGGTGGGCTGGGGGCTGACCGTGACCCTCCTCATCTGCATCGGGGCCAGCGGACTCGTGCTCGTCATCGCGGGTGCCGTGGACCGACACCGGGTCTGCGAGAAGGGGTTGCTGCTCGGGTGGCGTGGCCGCACCCGTTACATCGTCCCCTGGTCGACGGTCGACCCGGGCCGGGTGCGGGTCGTGGAGCGTGCGGGCCTGCTGGGGCGTCGGCACGACACCCCCGCCTCCTCACCGCACTTCCGCACCGGCCTGCTCGTCACCCGAGCGCTGAGCGTCAACGGCATCGACAGCGCGCACGGCGGGTGGGTCGGCATACCGGGTCTGCTCGGGGTCACCGACCCGGTGGCACCTGGTGCCCGCGCGCGGTCCACGATCTTCGTCAACTGGTTGCTCGGGACCCCCGACCCGGTGCGCCTGGCCAGGGCGATCGAGGACGCCATGGTCGCTGAGGGCTATCCGGCGCGAGGGCTCGCGGACGCGGCCGCGAGCCGCGCAGTCGTCCTGAGCTGGAACCCGGACCAGGACTCGGCCCACCCACTCCCCTACCGAGCCTCGACGGACGGCACGACCCGCCCGTGAAGGGCAGTCAGCCTCGCCCCTCTGCGAACGCGCTCACTCCTCCTCGTCGACGCGCTCGGCGTCGATCTTGGCGCGGCGGCGGGCGATGCGGTCCTCGACGCGGTGCTCCAACCCGGCGGCCATCCGCTCGCGGTCGGGCGCGAGCACGAAGTAGGACACCACCATCGACACGAGCGCCGCCGCCACAGCGGCCCAGAGCGGCCCCAGGGTCAGCAGCCGGAAGAGCGCGAAGAAGCCGATGAAGATGAGCAGCCGCATCACCGTGTAGCGCGCCGCGATCACGTGCTCACCCCCGAGTAGGAGTGCAGCCCCGTCATGAGCAGGTTGACCCCGACGTAGTTGAAGACGACGCAGCCGAAGCCGACCAGCGCGATCCACGTCGCCTTTCGCGTCGTCCAGCTGTTGGTGGCGCGCGCGTGCAGGTAGGCGGCGTAGACCACCCAGATGACGAAGGTCCACACCTCCTTGGGGTCCCAGCCCCAGTAGCGACCCCACGCCTGCTCGGCCCAGATCGCGCCCGCGATGAGGGTGAAGGTCCACAGCGGGAAGGCCACGATGTGGATGCCGTAGGTGATCCGCTCCAGCCGCGTCGCGTCGGGCAGCGCCGCGACCCAGCCCCGCACGCGCTCCCGCTTCTCGGCCCGGTCGCGCAGCAGGTAGGCCGTCGCGAGCGCCGCCCCGATCGTGAACAGCGCGGTCGCGAGGATGGCGATGGTCACGTGGATGACGAGCCAGATGCTGTTGAGCGCGGGCATGAGCTGGGAAGCCTCGGTGTACCACGCAACCTTGGCGGCCCCCAGGATGACCAGCACCGGCAGCACGACGAAGGCCCCGAGCCAGAGCCGGTCCTTGCGTAGGCTCCACGCGGAGTAGATGACGAGCGCGAAGGAGGCGGTGACGAGGGCGAACTCATACATGTTGCCCAGCGGAGCCCGACCCACCGAGACGCCGCGCAGCACCGTGCCCGCCACGGTGAGGAAGGTCGCCAGCCAGGTGAGCTGCAGTCCGATCACGCCCCAGCGCCGGGTCGCCGTCCGCCCGGCTGCCTGGTCGGCGTCGCCCCCACCGCGCGCGTCGGCGTCCGTCGGCACCACCGGCTCGGCCGCGCTCGGCCCCGCAGGATCGACTCCGGCGCGCCGTGCGTCCGCGGCGGCCCCGGCCTGTCGTGCCACAGGGTCGGCCCCGGCCTGTCGCGCCTCACCGGCTGCACCGACGGCCACCCGCTCCCGGTCGCCCGTGTGGAGGCCCGCTGTCGACCTCGTCGCGCGCGCGCCGGTCAGCGCGAGGTGCACGAGGAAGGCGAGCATCGCGGGCACGAGCACCACCACCGCGGCCCAGATCGCGTAGTCGCTGGCCTGCGCCAGACTCTCGTTCGTCATACCTCATCCTCGTCTCGTACCACCGTGCCGTCGTGCCGCTGGCCGCCGACCCGCCCGCCGACGGCCGAGACGGTGCGCTCGAGCACCCTCTCGACCAGGTCGTCCAGCCCAGGATCGGTGCCCTTGGGCAGTCCGGCGACGGTCAGTCCAGTATGCCGTTCGCTCACGTCCGTGCCCCCGGCCGCCTCCGTGACGCGCACGAAGACGCGGCGTCGCCGCACGCCCAGCATGAGTCCGAGCCCGAGGAGCGCGACGCCGGAGAAGATCAGCGCCGGCACCCGGCCGGGGTCGTGCCGGACGAGCATGCCACCCCAGCGGCGGACGTCCTCGAAGGCGATGGTGGTGCCGTCCGGCAGTTCGTAGGTCTCTGTGGGCCGCAGGACGAAGCGCAGCGGCGACTCCTCGCCGGTCTCCTCGTCGACGACCATGATCTGGTCCATCTGCTCGGTCTCGACGGTGAAGACCGACTGCGGCCGCCCGCCGGGGAAGAGCTCGCCCTCGAAGGCGGTGAGCACCAGCGCGGGGTCGACCAGCCCGGGGAAGCTGGAGGTCGGGCCGATCTGCTCGTCGAAGGTGAGCGTCGGCAGGAAGCCGCCGACGAAGCCCAGCCCGGGCTGACGCCCCGGCACCTTGACCACGCCTTCGGAGGAGTAGGTGTTGTCCTGCGGCAGGAAGGTGACGGCGTCGGAGAAGAGCACGGTGCCCTCGGGGTCGGTCACGGTGACCACGGGCGCGTAGCCGTTGCCGAGCAGGAAGAGCGAGGAGCTGCCCACGGAGAGCGGGTCGTTGACCGCGAACTCCTGCTGCCGCGGCTCCTCCCCCGCCTCCTCGACGGTGGCCACGCCCTCGAAGGTCCGCGGCTGCCCGAATTGCGCCCCCTGCGCCTCGCTCTCGAACTCCACGTCCAGCCGGTCCAGCCCGACCGAGAAGGTCGGGATGTCGTCCTCGGAGACGAGCGGCCCGAGGTTCAGCGTGTCGTAGGTCCCTGCACCGGAGGTCCAGGTCGTCTGCTCGGTGATGATGATCTCACCGCGCCAGCCCCACAGATTCCCCGCGGCGACGGACACGATGACACCGAGCAGCGCGACGTGGAAGAGCAGGTTGCCGGTCTCTTTGAGGTAGCCCTTCTCCGCCGACACGACGAGAGCACCCTCGGGCTCCTCCCGGAGCCGGAACCGGCGCTGGGCGAGCACCGATCGCGCCGCCGCGACGACCTCGGTCGGGGCCGCGTCGACGGTGGCGGTATGCCGCGCCGGCATCCGGTCCAGCCGGCTCGGCGCGCGCGGCGGTGCCGCCCCGAGGGAGCGCACGTGCTGCTTCATCCGGGGCAGGACGCAGCCGATGAGGCTCACCATGAGCAGCAGGTAGATCGAGGCGAACCACGGCGAGGAGTAGACGTCGAAGAGCTGCAGCCGGTCCAGCCACGGCGCGAGCCCGGGGTTGTCCTCGATGTAGGTCCGCACCCGGGCGGCGTCGACGCTGCGCTGCGGGAAGATCGACCCGGGGATGGTCGCGACGGCGAGCAGCAGCAGCAGCGCGAGCGCGGTGCGCATGCTCGTCAGCTGCCGCCAGGCCCAGCGCAGCCAGCCGATCGGGCCCAGCCGTGGGCCACCCAGGTCGGCGCGGTTCTTCGGATAGCTCGGCTCGATCCGCGGCTCGACCTGCTCCGTCTGACTACTCGTCGCCATCTACAGCACCGTCTCGAAGCCGCTGACCAGCCGGGTCTGCACCCAGGCGGTGGCGCCGCCCCACACGCCGGTCACCATGAGCAGGCCGAGCACCACGAGCAGGACGCCCCCGGTGCGCTGGAGCAGCTGGTAGTGGCCCCGCAGCCAGCGCGACACCCCGCTCATCCACGACAGGCCCGCCGCCGCGAGGAGGAAGGGCAGCCCCAGCCCGAGGCTGTAGGCGGTGCCGAGCACGAGGGCGCGGCCCACCTGGTCCTCACCCGGGATGATCGAGGTGCCCAGCGTCTGGATCGCGGCGAGCGCGGGGCCGGTGCAGGCGGTGAAGCCGAGCCCGAAGGCGACGCCAAGCAGGGGTGCGCCCGCGAGGCCGGCGGCGGGTCGCCACCGCAGCTGCCACCCGCGCGGCTGCACCAGCATGACCAGCCCGAGGCCGGCGACGAGCACGCCCGCGACCCGCAGCAGCAGCCCCTGGTGCTCGCGCAGCGCGAGGCCCAGGCCGGAGATCACCACGCTCATCGCCAGGAAGACCGCCGTGAAGCCGAGCACGAAGAGCACCGCCCCGAGCACCAGGCGGCCCCGACCCGGCGCCGCCCCGGCCCGAGCCGGCCCGGCACCGCCCCCACCCCCGGCCGCGGGCGTCATACCACCCAGGTAGCCGAGGAAACCGGGGACGAGCGGCAGCACGCACGGCGAGGCGAAGGAGACCAGACCGGCCAGCGCGGCGACGCCTGCGGCGAGCAGCAGCGGGCCGGAGAGGACGAGGTCGTTCACCGGGAGTCCCCGGCGGCCTCGCCCTCGTCGGCGGCGAGGACGTCGTCGACCAGCCCCCGCAGCGTGGCGGCGTCGACCTGGCCGCTGACCCGGGCCGCGAGGCGCCCCTCCTCGTCCACGACGAGGGTGGTCGGGGTGGCGACCGCCGCGCTGCCGAGCTGGCCCCGGTTGCGGCCGCCGTCGTTCTCCAGCGAGGGGTAGGTGACGTCGTGCTTGGCCTCGAAGGCGCGGGCGTTGGCGTCGGAGTCACGAGAGTTGACGCCGATGAAGGTCACCGGCTCGCCCGCCTCGCGCAGCGCCGCCTCGACCTCGACCAGGTCGGGCATCTCGGCGTCGCACGGCGGGCACCACGACCCCCACACGTTGATCACGACGACCTCGCCGCGGTGGTCGGCGATGTCCCACGCCTCGCCGTCCAGGGTGTCGCCGGCGAGGGTGATCGTGGTCTCCCGCTGCTCGGCAGCCACCCGCTCGATCGTGCCGTTGCCGGAGACGTAGCCCTTCTCGTCACCCTGCCGCATCTGCTCGTTGATGCTGGTGCCGGTCGAGTCGTCGCTGCACCCGGCGAGCAGGAGCGCGAGGGCAGCCACGGCCGGGGTCAGCCGGCGCGCCGAGGTATGCCGTCTCACGCGACCTCCTGCTCCGCGCGCCCGGTGACGTCCACCGCCTGCTCGAGCAGGTGGGCGGCTGGCTCGGCATACATGACCCGGACCGGGTAGGTGCCGTGGAAGAGGACCGTGGTGACGGAGGCGAGGCTGCACTCGCGGCGCCGCGGGTGGTGCCACAGGCGGCGGCCCTCGAGCGAGCGGCGCAGGGTCCAGATCGGCAGCTGGTGGCTGACCATGACGCCCTCGTGGCCCTCCGCGTGCTCCCGCGCCTCGTCCAGGGCCAGCCGCATGCGGGTCGCGATCCTCTCGTAGGGCTCGCCCCAGGACGGCCGGAACGGATTGACGAAGGCGCCCCAATGACCCGGATCGGCGAGCATCCGGCGGTCCACGGTCTCGCCCTCGAAGACGTTGCCGCTCTCGATGAGGTGCTCGTCGCTGGCGACCTCGAGCCCGTGCGCCCCGGCGATGGGAGCGGCGGTCTCGCGGGCCCGCTCCAGCGGGGAGGAGACGACGTAGGTGATCCGGCGGTCCGCGAGGTGCTCGGCGGCGGCCTGCGCCATCTGCTGGCCGAGCTCGGAGAGGTGGTAGCCCGGCAGCCGGCCGTAGAGGACCCGCTCGGGGTTGTGCACCTCGCCGTGCCGGACGACGTGGATGAGGGTGACGGGGGTGCCGTCGTGCAGCGCCCGACCCTCGGCGCCCTCCCGGTGGTGCGCCCCCTGATCGCCCGGGTCCGGTGCCGCGGCAGGGTCGGGCGAGGGCGGACCGGCGGACATGCGCCGGATCATCCCACGTGTGCCTGAGCGCCTGCTGAGCGGCGGCCCCTCCGGCCGGCGTCCGGCCGCCGCTCGTCGCGCCGGGTCACAGCCGCCGGGGTGCGCCTCGCCGCAGTCCGTCCGGACGGGTCACAGCCGCGGATCGACCGGCTCCGACTCCAGGGCCAGGACGGCGAAGACGGGCTCATGCACCCGCCACAGCGGCTCGCCCCGGGTCCAGCGGTCCAGGCTCTCCAGACCGAGCGCATACTCGCGCAGCGCCAGCGCTCGCTTGTGCCCGAGGTGTCGGTCGCGCAGCCGATCCAGGTGCTCGGGCGAGGTGTAGTCCGGGCCGTAGACCAGGCGGAGGTAGTCACGGCCGCGCACCTTCAGACCCGGCTGCAGGAGCTTTCCGCGGGGGCGCGCCAGGCCTTCGGCCGGCTTCACCACCATGCCCTCGCCGCCCGCGGCGGTGAGCTGCTCCCACCAGCTCACCCCGGCGGCGCAGCTGTCGACGGAGCCGGGGTCCACCCGCAGCCGTCGCGTCGGGCGGACCAGACCCGGATCCGCCTCGACGAGCCGATCGGCGACGCCCAGGTGCCAGGCCTGCGGCTCACCCACCCGCGTCCGCCCACCGGCGGCCAGCACCTGGAAGGGCGCCAGCTGCACGCCGTCGAGCCCGTCGGTCGGCCAGACGTAGCGCTGCCAGGCGCGGTCGAAGGCCTCCGCCCGCTCGGCGCGCCCGCGGGTCCGTTCCAGCAGCTCGGCCACGTCGAGCCCGCGCGCCTGCGCCATGGCGAGCACGTCGACCGCCGCCGGCAGTGCCAACCGGGCAGCGGCGGCGACCGCGGCATACTGCTCCCGGATCAGCCCCTGGGCCTTGGCCGACCACGGCAGCAGCTCGGCGTCGAGCAGGACGTCCTCGTCGCCGAGCTCGTGAGCCAGGCCGGCGCCGGCCCAGGCCGTCCGCAGCCGCGAGAGCAGCTGCTGCTCGACCGGCGCCTCGAAGAAGGCCCGGCCTGTCCGGGTGTAGATCGCGCCCCCGTCGGCGGCCAGGTGCACGACCGCGCGCGAGCCCATGTGCTTCTCCTGGCACACGACCTCCTCGACGCCCCACGCGGCATACTGCGCGAAAGCCTCGTCGGGGTGCTCCAGGAAGCCCGGTCGCGCCGAGCTGCGCACGGGCGCCATCGTGGGCGGCAGGTAGGGCAGCTGGCGCGGGTGCAGCGCGAACCGGCTCATGACCTCCAACGCGCCCGCCGCCGACTCCTCGCTGATGAGCACCCGCCCCAGCTGCTCGGTGTCGACGTGCCGCCTCCCGGTGACGTCGGTGAGCCGCAGCTCGTCCTCGCCGCGGCTGGCCGGCCCGGTGCTGAACGGCCGCGCCGGCTCGTAGTGCACCGCGTGCGCGTCGACCTGGACCGTCTCCTTCTCCGGCCAGCGCAGCGCGGAGAGCTGACCGCCGAAGACGACGCCGGTGTCGAGGCAGAGGGTGTTGTTGATCCACTCCAGCCGCGGGGTCGGCGTATGGCCGTAGATGACCGCGGCCCGGCCCCGGTAGTCCTCGGCCCACGGATAGCGCACCGGGAGCCCGAACTCGTCGGTCTCCCCCGTCGTGTCGCCGTAGAGCGCGAAGGCCCGCACCCGCCCCGATGCCCTCCCGTGGTAGGCCTCCTTGAGCCCGGCGTGCGCGACCACCAGGCGCCCACCGTCGAGCACCCGGTGGGCGACCAGACCATCGCACCAGTCCCGCACCCGCTGGCGGAAGTCGGCGTCCTCGCGCTCCAGCTGGGCCAGCGTCGTCTCCAGGCCATGGCTGACGGTGACCTTGGCGCCGTCCAGCGCCCGGACCAGCTTGGCCTCGTGGTTGCCCGGCACCGCCATGGCGTGCCCGGCCGCGGCCATGCCCATCGCGAGCCGCAGGACGCCGACCGAGTCCGGGCCGCGGTCGACCAGGTCGCCGACGAAGACCAGCGTCCTGCCCTCGGGGTGCGCGGCGTCCACCGGCGCGCCCCGCTCATCGCGGGTGACGGCATACCCCAGCACCCCGAGTAGCTCGACGAGCTCGTCCACACAGCCGTGCACGTCACCGACGATGTCGAAGGGGCCGGAGTGATCCCGGAAGTCGCTGCGCAGCCGCTCCCGCACCACGACGGCACCGTCGACCTCCTCCGGGGAGCTCAGCACGTGGACGCCGCGGAAGCCCTCACGACCCAGGCCGCGCAGCGACTTCTTCAGCTGCCGGTCGTGGCGTCGCACCGGACCCTCGCCGAAGTCGCGGTCCGGGCGGGTGCGGTTGCGCTCGATCGCGACCTCGGCGCCGACGTCGAGCACGATCGCGACCGGCAGCACGTCGTGCTCGCGGGCCAGCCGCACCAGGTCGGCGCGCGCCGCGCGGGTGACGTTGGTCGCATCGACGACCGTGAGCAGCCCACGCCGCAGCCGGACGCCGACCAGGTGGCGCAGCACCTCGAAGGCGTCGGCACTGGCCGACTGGTCGTTCTCGTCACCGCTCACCCAGGCGCGGCAGGCGTCGGAGCTCACCGTCTCGAAGGGGTTGAAGACGCGCCGTGCGAAGGTCGTCTTGCCCGACCCGGAGGCGCCGACGAGCACGACGAGGCTCAGCTCGGGGATCCGCAGCTCGGTCCGCGCACTCATGCCTGGCCCTCTTCGGCGGCGTCCTGCCCGGTGGCGTCCTCGCGGGTGAAGAGAGCGAGCTGGGTCGGGGCTCCCACCTCGGGGTCGACCTCCCCGACCGGGCGGAACGTGACGGCATAGCCGTGCCTCGCCGCGACCCCTTCGGCCCACTCACGCAGCTCGGCGCGGGTCCATTCGAACCGGTGGTCGGCGTGCCGCACCTGCCCCGGGGGTATGCCGTAGCGCACGTTGTGCTCGACGTTGGGCGTCGTCAGCACGACCGTTCCGGGGCGGGCGGCACCGAAGACCGCCGCCTCCAGATCCGGCAGCCGCGGCGGGTCGACGTGCTCCACGACCTCCACGAGCAGCACCGCGTCGAAGCCGGCGAGCTCGTCGTCCCGGTAGACCGCCGAGGACTGCCGCAGCCGGATCCGCGCGCGCTGCTGGTCGGACAGCCGTCCGGGCTCGTCGAGCCCGAGCCGGCGCTCGGCCCGCTGCAGCTCCCGGGCGGAGACGTCGACGCCGAGGATCTCGGTGAAGGTGGGGTCGGCCAGCAGGGCGGCCAGGAAGGCCCCCTCACCGCAGCCGAGGTCGACGACCCGGCGCGCCCCCACCTCCCGGAGCACGGCGAGGACGGTGTCCAGGCGCTGCTGCCGCAGCGGGCTCGGGGTCCGGTCGCCCTGCCGGGGCTCGCCGGCGGTGTCCGGCGCCGACCCGCCCTCGTCGTCCCCCAGCGCGGTGAGCCGCTCCAGCGCGTCGTCGACGAAGCGCCGGCGCACGCCGAGGTAGCGCTGGGTGATGAGCTCGCGGTCCGGGTGCCCGGGGAGCCAGGCCGCGCCGCGCCGCAGCAGCTTGTCGATCTCGTCGCGGCTGACCCAGTAGTGCTTGGCGTCGTCGAGCACCGGCAGGAGGACGTAGAGGTGGGCCAGCGCGTCGGCCAGCCGGTGCCGGCCGGTGAGCTCGACGTCGACGTAGGGTGCCGCGCCCCAGTCGGCCACCTCGCCCCCGAGCGGCGTGCTCCGGCCAGACGCCTCCCAGCCCAGCGGGCCGAACAGCCGCCGCACCAGGGCTAGGCCGCGTTCCTCCTCGCTCCGGCCGCGGGCCGGGAGCGCCGGCAGCCGGACGGTGAGCGGCAACGGCTCGTCGACGAGCTCGGGCCGGGCGTCGCAGCGGCCGTTGAGCGCGGTCTTGAAGGCCTTGCCCAGCGCGACCGCCAGCATCGAGGACGCGGCATACGGCCGGTCGTTGACGTAGCTCGACAGCTGGGTCGCCTCCGGCCGTCCGCGCCCCGTGCGGGGACCGCCACGGCCCCGGGTCCGCACCAGCGCGACCGGGTCGACGTCGAGCAGCAGGGCGACCGTGCACCGCGTCGGCCCGGTCTCGGGATAGAGAATGGTCGCCCGGGCTGCGGGGAGCTCCACTTCCTGCACCCGGTCGGGGTGCTTGTGCAGCAGGAATCCCAGGTCGCCGGCCTGGGGCGCGGTCGAGGTCAGCGTGAGCAGCACCTGCTCATCCTGTCAGGCGATCTCGGCGGCACTCTCCTCGATCGCCCGCACCGCGTGCTCGACCGCCTCGTCGTCGTGCGCGGCGGAGACGAACCACGACTCGAAGCAGCTCGGCGGCAGGTGCACCCCGCGGCGCAGCATGGCGTGGAAGAACCGACCGAAACGCTCGGTGTCCTGGTCCTGCGCGTCGGTGTAGGACCGCACCACACCCTCCCGGAAGAAGACGCTGAACATCGAGCCCGCCCACTGGATCCGGTGCGGTATGCCGTGCCGGCTGAAGGCGTCGGTGACCGCGGCGGCGAGCGCCTCGCTCACCTCGTCCAGGCGCAGGTAGACCTCGTCGGTGCACCGCTGCAGGGTCGCGAGCCCGGCCGCGGCGGCGACGGGATTCCCCGAC
The DNA here is from genome assembly GCF_059025165.1 of Serinicoccus sp. JS2-9. Lineage (NCBI taxonomy): Bacteria > Bacillati > Actinomycetota > Actinomycetes > Micrococcales > Ornithinimicrobiaceae > Serinicoccus > Serinicoccus sp. JS2-9. The sequence goes on along the minus strand of NZ_CM180091.1, from coordinate 1,434,228 downwards.
AACGTGCCGGCCTGGTAGACCGGCCCCTCGGGCGCCAGCATCGCCATGACATCGGCCCGCCCGCCGAAGGCCGCGGCCGGGAAGCCTCCGCCCATGACCTTGCCGAAGGTGAACAGGTCGGGAGCCCCGCCGGCAGGCTCGCCCTCGAGACCGAACCACCCGCCCCGGGAGCACCGGAAGCCCGTCATCACCTCGTCGCTGATGAGGAGCGCGTCGTGCTCGGCGCTCACCCGGCGCAGCGCGTCGGTGAAGCCTGGCTCCGGCGGCACGATCCCCATGTTGCCGGCGGCCGCCTCGGTGATGAGGGCGGCGATCTCGTCACCGCGCTCGGCGAAGCACGCCTCCAGGGCGGGCATGTCGTTGTAGGGCAGCACGATGGTCTCGCCGGCGGCGCTCGCCGGGACGCCGGGGCTGTCGGGCAGTCCGAAGGTGGCCACCCCCGATCCGGCCGAGGCCAGCAGTCCGTCGACGTGGCCGTGGTAGCAGCCGGCGAACTTCACGACCGTCGAGCGGCCGGTGAACCCGCGGGCCAGCCGGATCGCGCTCATCGTGGCCTCGGTGCCGGAGCTGACCAGGCGCACCTGCTCGACCGGCGCCACCCGGCCCACGATCTCCTCGGCGAGCGCGACCTCCCGGGCGGTGGGCATACCGAAGGAGAAACCCTGGTCGGCCGCCTCGGCGACGGCGGCGTGGACCTCCGGGTCCCGGTGCCCGAGGATCATCGGCCCCCACGACCCGACGAGGTCGAGGTAGCGTCGCCCGTCGGCGTCCCAGAGCCACGGACCCTGCGCCCGCTCCATGAAGCGGGGCGTGCCGCCGACCGAGCGGAAGGCGCGCACCGGGGAGTTGACCCCGCCCGGGATCACCGCTCGGGCACGGTCGAGGAGGGCCTCGGAGGTGGGGGCGGTGTCGGGGTATGCCGTGGGCTGGCTGGTCATGCACCCCAGCCTAGGCAGCGGGTCCGTCAGACCGCGTCGGAGGCCTCGTCCTCGCTGTGCCGGATGGCCAGGACGACGCGCCGCAGGGCGTCGCCGTGCTTGATCAGCTCCTCGCGCGAGAGGTGGTCGAGCAGGGCGTGCCGCACGCTCTCGACGTGGATCGGCGCCAACCGATCCAGCTCCTTCTGACCTGCGGCGGTCAGCACCAGCATCACGCCACGGCCGTCCTGCGGCGAGGGCACCCGCTCTACCCAGCCGCGCTTCTCCAGCCGGGACGCCGTGTGGCTGACCCTGCTGCGCGACTGGACGATGAGGTGCGCGAGCTGGGCCATCCGCATCCGACCGCCGGGGGCCTCGGAGACCATGCTCATGAGCTCGTACTCCCCGAGCGAGACGCCGTGCTGGTCCAGCGCCTCCTCCATGACCTGGTCGATGAGGTGCGAGGCGCGCAGGATGGTGCGCCAGGCGCGCTGCTCCTCGTGGTCGAGCCATCGCGTCATGACCTACCCCTTCAGCAGTCGCGCAGCCTGCGCGGCGTGATACGTCAGGACCACCTGGGCCCCCGCACGGCGGATCGACGTCAGCGTCTCCGTGATCATACGGTCCCTGTCCAGCCAGCCCTGGGCCGCCGCGGCCTCGATCATGGCGTACTCCCCGCTCACCTGGTACGCCGCGACGGGGACGTCCGCCGCCGCCGCGACGTCGCTCACCACGTCGAGATACGGCAGGGCCGGCTTGACCATGACCAGATCGGCGCCCTCCTCGAGGTCGAGCCGCAGCTCGCGGGCGCTCTCGGTGCGGTTGGCCGGGTCCTGCTGATAGGTCCGGCGGTCCCCGGTCAGGGTGGAGGCCACCGCCTCACGGAACGGCCCGTAGCAGGCCGAGGCGTACTTCGCGGTGTAGGCGAGCACGGCGACGTCCTGGTGGCCCGCCGCGTCCAACGCCTGCCGCACCACCCTCACCTGGCCGTCCATCATCCCGCTCGGTCCGACGACGTGCGCCCCGGCCCGAGCCTGCGCGACCGCCATCTCGGCGTAGATCTCCAGCGACGCGTCGTTGTCGACCCGGCCTGCGTCGTCCAGGACCCCGCAGTGCCCGTGGTCGGTGAACTCGTCGAGGCACAGGTCACTCATGAGGACGGTCTCGTCGCCCAGGGCGTCGCGCAGTCGGCGCAGCGCGGCGTTGAGCACCCCGTCGGCCGCGAGCCCCACCGAGCCGGTGGCGTCCTTGTCCTCGGGTCGGGGCACACCGAAGACCATGAGGCCGCCGAGCCCGAGCGCGACCGCCTCCCGGGCCGCGTCGAGGAGGCTGTCCGGGGTGTGCTGCACGACGCCGGGCATCGAGGCGATTGGCTGCGGCTCCTCGATCCCGTCGCGCACGAAGACGGGCAGGACGAGGTCAGCCGGGTGCAGCCGGGTCTGCGCGACCAGGCGGCGCAGGGCCGGGGTGCCGCGCAGCCGTCGAGGCCGCTCGTGCGGGGTCGGGTATGCCGTCACCGCCGGGACCGCGGGCGCCGCGGCGCGGGCTTGCGCTGGCTCGGGCGGACGACTGGCTCGCCGTCGGCCTGCGCCTGCGCGACCTGGGCCCGGGTGTGCTCGGCGAGCGCGTCGACGAGCGCGGTGGAGCTGGGCTCCGGCGCGACGACGTCGACCCGCAGCCCGTGCTCTTCGGCCGCTTTCGCGGTCGCGGGGCCGATGCAGGCCACCACCGTGTTGGGGTGCGGCTTGCCGGCGATCCCGACGAGGTTGCGGACGGTCGAGGAGGAGGTGAAGCAGACCGCGTCGAAGGCGCCGCCCTTGATCGCCTCACGCACCGGAGCGGGCGGCGGGGCCGCCCGGACGGTGCGGTAGGCCGTCACGTCGTCGACCTCCCAGCCCATCTCCTGCAGGCCCGCGACCAGGGTGTCGGTGGCGATGTCGGCCCGAGGGAGGAAGACGCGGTCGATCGGGTCGAGCACGTCGTCGTAGGGCGGCCAGACCTCGAGCAGCCCGCGGGCGGACTGCTCGCCGTCGGGCACCAGGTCGGGCTCGAGGCCCCACTCGCGCAGCGCCTCGGCGGTCACGCCGCCGACCGCCGCCAGCTTGAGCCCGGCGAAGGCGCGGGCGTCCAGGCCGAGCGCCTCGAACTTCTCCCGCACCGCCTTGACCGCATTGACGGAGGTGAAGCCGATCCACTCGTAGCGTCCGGTGACCAGCCCCTTCACGGCGCGATCCATCTGCTGCGGGGTGCGCGGCGGCTCGACGCTGATGGTGGGGACGACCGATGCGGTGGCGCCGTAGGCCGCGATCCGCTCGGCCATGGGGCCGGACTGCTCCTTGGTGCGGGGCACGAGGATGGACCACCCGAAGAGCGGCTTGGTCTCCCACCAGGACAGCTGCTGGCGCAGCTCGACGCACTGGCCCACGACCGCGACGGTGGCCTCGCGGCACCCGTCGGCGCCGCCCTGGACGAGCTCCTGCAGGGTGGCCACGTGGGTCGCCTGGGTCAGGGTGGTGCCGTGCTCGGTCAGCGCGACCGGGCTCTCCGCGGACCGACCGGCGTCGGCCAGCTGGCGCAGCGCCTTGTGCAGCTGGTCCCCGGTGCCGAGGACGACCGCGGTGATCTCGTCGGCGACCGACAGGCTCCAGTCCACCCCGGAGTCGCCGGCGCCGATGACGTGCACCTCGCCACCCCGGCCGTCGCCGGTCAGCGGCATCCCGGCATAGGCCGGCACCGACCATGCGGTGCTGACGCCGGGCACGATCTCGAAGGGCACCCCCGCGTCGCGGCAGGCGGCGGCCTCGCCGGCCAGGCTGCCGAAGGCGGTCGCGTCGCCGTCCATGAGCCGGACGACCAGGTGCGTCGCGTCGTCGAATCCGCCAGCCGTCTTGACCAGCAGCTTGGCGCGCGCGTGAGCGGTGAGCGCCGGGCCGTCCTCGCCCCGGGTCGTCGGCACCAGTTCGACGTCGGGCCGGGTCCAGGCCTCCAGCTGCTCGGGCCGGTGGTGGGTGTCCAGCAGCACGACGTCGGCGGCCGCGAGGTAGTCCCTGGCCCGGACGGTCAGGAGCCCGGGGTCGCCGGGCCCGGCGCCGACGAAGGCGACCCGTGCGCTGGTGGCCGTCACAGGCGGGTGGGCGAGGTGGAGGGGGGCGGCGTCGGTGCTCACAGGTCAGACTCCGATGTGTGTGACCCCGCGCCCCGCACCGCGGCCATGGCCGGATCGGACGTGAGGTCGGGACGGTTCAACAACTGCTCGGCCACGGTCCGGCCGAGGTCGACCGGCGCGTCGTGCGCTCCGGTCGCCACGCTGCGTCGCGGCCCGTGCTGCAGGGCCGCGAAGGCGTGGAGGACGAGGGAGGTCGTGCCTCCCGGTATGCCGTCACCGGCCACCGCGAGCGCACCCACGGGGGCGGTGCAGCCGGCCTCGAGGGCGGCCAGGGCGGCCCGCTCCGCGGTCACCGCGGCGCGCGTCGGCGCGTGCTCGAGCAGGTCGGCCAGCAGGCCGGCGAGCTCGGGCTTGTCCGCGCGGCACTCCACCGCGAGGGCGCCCTGCCCGGCGGCGGGGAGCATGGTCTCGACGTCGATCTCCTCGGTCGCGTCGTCGAGCCGGCCCAGGCGGGCCAGCCCGGCGCGGGCGAGGACGACGGCGTCGAGGGTGCCGTCGCGGACCATCCGGATGCGCGAGTCGACGTTGCCCCGGATGTCCCGGACCTGCAGGTCCGGGCGCACGAGGGCGAGCTGGGCCGCGCGTCGGGGAGACCCGGTGCCGACCACGGCCCCGGCAGGCAGCTGGCGCAGCCGGAGCCCGTCGCGCGCCACGAGGACGTCACGCGGGTCCTCCCGGCGGGGCACGGCCGCGACGAACAGCCCGGGCGCAGCGGCGGTGGGCAGGTCCTTGAGCGAGTGCACGGCCAGGTCGATGCGGCGCTCGTGCAGGGCGTCTCGCAGGGCCGAGGCGAAGACCCCGGTCCCCCCGATCTCGGTGAGGCTGCGCCGGGAGGTGTCGCCCTCGGTCGTGACCGGGACCAGCTCGACCCGGTGTCCGGCGGCGCGCAGCTGCTCGGCCACCCAGCGCGACTGGCTGGTGGCCAGGGCGCTCGACCGCGTGCCGAGCCGGAGCGTCCGCGCCGACACTCCGTCGACGACGGTGGCAGGACCCGCAGGAGCAGGGACCGGGGCAGCGCCCGGCGGAGACTGGGGCGTCGTCATACCGGCTCCCCCTCGGCGGGGTCTGCGGGGCCGGCCTCGGCGCGTGCTGCGGTCGCGTCGCCGCTCCGGGCCCCGGCGACCCGCTCGACCACGCCCAGCGGAGGGGTGGACAAGGCCGCCACCTCACGGCTGTCGAGGTCGAAGAGCTCGCGCAGGGCGTGCGCGTAGTCGGCCGGCTCGTCGACGCCGGACTGCAGCTGCTTCACCCGGGTCGTCGGGGTGTGCAGCAGCTTGTCGACGACCCGCCGGACGGTCTGCCGCACCTCGGCGCGCTCGTCGTCGGGCAGGTGGGGCAGGCGCTGGTCCAGGCGCGCCATCTCGGCGTCCACGACCCGCGCGGCGCTCGTGCGCAGCGCGGCCAACGTCGGACCCAGCCGGGCGGCGTGCCGCTCGGTGAGGTGACCGGCCACCTCGGCGGCGACGAGACCGCGGACGGCGGTCACGGCCACCGGCTCCCCCTCGAGCCCCGACCGGGACGCGACGGTCTCCTGCTGCAGCTGCGCGAGGCCCCAGAGGTGGACGCCGCGCAGCCGCCCTGCGGCCGGGTCGATGTCCCGCGGGAGGGCCAGGTCGAGGAGCACGGCCGGGGAGCCGGTGCGGCCAGCGGCGCTGCGGGCGCCCGCGAGGGCGTCGACGTCGAGGACGTGACCGACGGCGCCGGTGCACGTGAGCACCAGGTCGGCAGCGCCCACGACCGGCGCCAGGTCGGCCCAGGGCGCGGTGCGGACCCGGTGCTGGGCGGCGAGCCGCTCGGCGCGCGCGTCGGTGCGGTTGACCACGGTGAGGTCACCGACGCCCTCGCGCACGAGGGTGGCGACGGCCAGGCCGGACATCGCGCCGGCGCCGACGACGACGGTGCGGGCGGCATCGAGGTCGCCGAGCACGGTGCGGGCGCGGTCGAGACCGAGGGAGACCAGCGAGCGGGACACCTCGTCGATCGTGGTCTCGGCGTGGGCCCGCTTGCCGACGCGGAGCGCCTGCTGGACCAGGGGGTTGAGCGAGGGACCGAGGTGCCCCTCCTGTTGCGCGCGGGCGAGGGCCTCGCGCAGCTGGCCGAGGACCTGGCTCTCGCCCACGGCCATGGAGTCCAGCCCGCAGGCCAGCTCGAAGAGGTGGGACACCGCGCGGTCGTCGTAGTGGACGAAGAGGTGCTCGGTCAGCGTGTCCCGTCCGAGACCGGTGAGGTCGCCGAGCGCGGCACCCACCTCCTCGAGGGCGCCGTGGAAGGTCGCGGCCTCCACCACGACCTCCAGGCGGTTGCAGGTGGAGATGACCAGCACCTCCTCGACGTGCTCGCCACCGTGCAGCAGCGACCCCAGCACGCGCGCCGCGGCGCCATCCAGCACGACCCGCTCGAGCAGGTCGATGGAGGCGGACCGGTGCGACAGACCGACGACGAGGACGCTCACGAGGCTCCCTCCACCGGGCTGGCGGGCGGCGCGAGCGAGCGCTGCCGCTGGTGGAAGGTGAGGATCTGCAGCTCGGTGGCGAGGTCTACCCGTCGGACGTCGACGTCGTCAGGCACCTGGAGCACGCCGGAGGAGAAGGTGAGGATCGAGTGGACGCCCAGGTCGACGAGCACGTCGGCGACCTCCTGGGCCGCCTCGGGCGGGGTGGTGATCACGCCGACCGACACCGGCACGTCCGTCTCCACCCGGGCCAGCCCCTGGACGGTATGCCCCTCGACGACGGTGCCGACCACGTCCGGGTCGTTATCGGCCAGGGCGACGACGCGGAAGCCGCGGGTCGCGAGACCCTCGTAGGCCGCGAGGGCACGGCCGAGGTTACCCATGCCCACGATGACGACGGGCCAGTCCTGGGAGAGCCCGAGCTCGGCCGAGACCTGCTCGGCGAGCCGCGTCACGTCGTAGCCGACCCCGCGGACGCCGTAGGACCCGAGGTGGGACAGGTCCTTGCGGACCTGCGCGGAACGGACCCCGGTGAGGGTCGCGAGCTCTTCGCTGGAGATCGAGCCACGGCCCTGCTCGGCGACGGTGGTGAGGGCCTGGAGATAGCCAGGGAGCCGACCGACGGTGGCCTCCGGCACCCCGCGCCGGGTCGACTCGGCCATCACGGCGACACCGGCTCCTCTCTGCGGATGGCGACGACCAGGGGGGCTTATATCAGACCCGTTCACACCGGTCGGCGCGGACCCCTCAACTCTAGGCTGGCAACCCTCGATCCACCAAAACGGCTGAGCACGGGGCGCTACGGGCTCCGGTGGGCTGCCAGGGCGTCGCGCACCTGGGCCGCGGTCGCCCGCCACCGGGCGACGGGTCGACCGTCCACCAGCAGCACCGGGACCTCGGTGGTCCAGCGGTCGTGCTCGTCGGCCGACATCCGGCCCTCGTCGCGCTCGACGTCGATGTCGCGCACCGTGACGGCCAAGCCCTCGGCGTCGCCGACGCCCCGGACCGTCTCGAGCATCTCCTCGCACAGGTGGCAGCCGGCGCGGGTCAGCACGGTGAGCTCACGCCGGGAGGCCTCGCGCGGTCGCAGGCGTGCGACCAGCCGGCGCCACGGCATACCTCATCCCTCTCGTCATCCCCCTCGACGGGGGCGGTCGGACGACGACGGCGCCCCTCCCGAGGGGAGTGGGCGCCGTCGGTCAGCGTGCGCGCAGCCGCGCGCGGCTCACTTCTTGTTGCGACGCTGGTGACGCGTCTTGCGCAGCAGCTTGCGGTGCTTCTTCTTCGCCATCCGCTTGCGGCGCTTCTTGATCACAGAGCCCATCGGGGATCCTTCGTCTCGTCGGTCATGGTGGTGCAGCCGCTGCCGGGGCGGACACCCTCGGGGCTGCACGACGGATCGGGTCAGCCTAGCGCGGCAGCCAGGCACGGCCCAAAACCGGGCGCCGCGACGACGCGCGACGAAACTCCGCAAGGCGTCAAGGACACGGGATCAGGGACGGGACAGGGTGGGTGTCAGGGACCCAGGCACGGGTGGCTACCGCTCAGGCGGTGCCGTGGTAGGAGTCCTCGAGGTAGGCGTGCACGGCCTTCTCGGGCACCCGGAAGGACCGGCCGACCCGCACGGCGGGCAACTCCCCGGAGTGCACCAGGCGATACACGGTCATCTTCGACACGCGCATGACGGCGGCCACCTCGGCCACGGTCATGAACGTCATCTCCGCGAGCTGTCGCTCATCTGCCATAGGACGTTTCCCGTCTCTCGATATGTGCAGACCGCGCTCGGCTTCCCCTCCGGCCGCTGTCTGCGTCGTTGTGTGTCGGGCCAACACTAGGGGCAGGAGTGGCAGTTGCGAAAGTCGAAGCGCGAAAAAGTCCAGCGCGACACGCGAGGTGTGACGAACGGAATGTCCTGGGACTCAGCGGGATACGCGGGGCGGGGTGCTCAGTCGAAGTAGGGATCCAGTCCCCATCCGGGGAAGACCGCCCGCCGGGTGGCCATGATCGCGCTGTCGACCGGATCCTCGGGGTCGTGCCCGTCCTCCCACCGTCCGTAGCGGATCTCCCGCCCTTCCCGGTCGCCCATGTGCGACGGGGCACGCTCCCCGTAGGTGTCGCCCACGTGCTCCCGCCACGCGTCGGGGGTCGGGGTGGCGGGGTCGACCGGGCGCCCGGTCGCGACGCCGACGAGGTGCGACCAGGCCCGGGGCACCACCTCGACGAGCTGGTAGCCGCCGCCGCCCAGAGAGACCCAGCGCCCTGAGGCATGGTCGTCGACCAGCTCGCCGACCCATCCACAGGCCGTCGCGAGGGCATCCATCGACAGCGACAGGTGCGCCAGCGGGTCGGAGTAGTGGCTGTCGCAGCCGTGCTGGCTCACGAGCACCTCCGGGGCGAAGGCTCGGACGACCGCCGGGACGACTGCCTGGTAGGCGCGCAACCAGCCCTCGTCACCGGTCCCTGGAGGCAGGGCGACGTTGACGGCGGAGTCCTGGGCACGCGGGCCGCCGGTGTCGCCGGGGAAGCCGGTGCCGGGGAAGAGCGCGCGGCCGGTCTCGTGCAGGGAGATGGTGAGGACACGCGGATCGTTCCAGAAGCAGCGCTCGACCCCGTCGCCGTGGTGCACGTCCAGGTCGAGGTAGACCACCCGCTCGGCGCCCTGGTCGAGCATCCGCTGGATGCCGACCGCGATGTCGTTGTAGACGCAGAAGCCCGAGGCCGCCTCCGGCATCGCGTGGTGCAGGCCCCCCGCGATGTTGACCGCGCGCGGCACGGCCCCGGACCACACCGCGTCGCACGCCTCGATCGTCGCGCCGACCGCCAGCCGGGAGGCGTCGTGCATACCCGCGAAGGCTGGGGTGTCCTCGGTGCCGACGCCCTGCCGCCCGCGGGCCGCGCGGGGGTCCGCCGACGCCGCCTTGACCTCCTCCAGGAGGTCGCGCGTGTGGACGGAGAGCAGTTCCTCGTCGGTCGCGTAGCGGGCCGGCCGCACCTCGACGTCGTCGTGGTCGAGCAGCCCGAGCGCGACGGAGAGCCGGTGCGTCAGGTCCAGCCGGCTGGGATGCATCGGGTGCCCCGGTCCGAAGTCGTATCCCGCATAGCGCTCGTCCCACATCACCCAAGAGCGAGTCATGGGCACACGCTAGACCAGTGACGCGGAAAACCCCCGGTCAGAGCGAGGTGGGAACCCCTGCTGCGTCGCTGAGGGGGTAGACCATCATCATCTCCTCGGAGTCCGCGTCCTCCTCGTCGACGCCGCGGATCCGGATCGGTCGGCGGTCGTCGGTGGGGCGGAACCCGAAGCTGGAGGCGAAGGCAACGGCGCGCCCGTTGTCGGTGCCCACCCAGTAGACGAGCTGACGCAGCCCGACGTCGCGGCCCACGTTGGCGGCCTTCTCGAGCAGCCGGCGCGCGACGCCGCTGCCCCGGCGGGAGGGGGCCACCCACAGGCCGAAGAGCTCACCGGCACCGGGAATGTTGGTGCGGTGCCCGGTGCCGACGCTCACGACACCCACGACGTCGTCGCCGTCGGAGGCCAGGATGCGGCGGGAGCGCTCCATCCGCTGCTGCCAGCGGTCGTCACCGAAGGCTTCTTCCTCCTCGGCGGAGGCGACGAAGGCCTCGGGAGATTCACGCAGGGCACGCAGGCGGACGTCCTTGTAGGTCTGCCACTCGTCCGCCTCCAGGACGCGCACGTGAATCTCAGTCATATTTCCCTACTCTGTCACACGGTCCCGTGGCACTGCGACGGCGAAGGTAAACACTCGGTGACAAGCACCGCATCGGTGCTCGCCACTCACTCCTCGCGCGGCGACAGCTCCCGCGACCTCCTGGCAGCCGCCTCCATCGCGGTGAGGAAGGCGGCCCTGACCTTGTGGTCCTCCAGCGCGCGGAGCGCCGCGACGCTCGTGCCGCCCGGGCTGGAGACCTGTTCCCGCAGGACCGTGGGGTGCTCACCGGTCTCGCGGATCATCGTGGCGGCACCATACAACGTCTGGGTCACGAGCTCGGTGGACGTGTCGCGAGGCAACCCGAGGAGCACGCCAGCCTCGATCATGGCCTCGACGACGTAGAAGATGTAGGACGGTCCGCTCCCGCTGATCGCGGTCACCGCGTCCTGGTGGCCCTCGTCGAGCACGACGACGCGACCGACGTGCTCCATCAGCGCGCGCGCCTGGTCGAGGTGCTCCGGGGTGCAGTGGCTGCCTGGGCTCATCGCCGACATGCCCTGGTCGACCAGGGCCGGCGTGTTGGGCATGACCCGCACGACGGAGGCGCCCTCGGGCAGGCGGCGTTCGAGGAAGTCGGTGCTGATCGCGGCGGCGATCGAGACGACGAGAGCCTCGGGTCGCACGTGGTCGTGGATCTGCTCGACGAGCCTGGACATGTCCTGCGGCTTCACCGCGAGCACCACGATGTCGGCCGCGGCGACGGCATCCTCCGGGTCGGCGTGGCGGGTGCCGAGATCCCCGGCGACCTGCTCGGCGCGACCGCCGATCCGGTCGCTCAGCAGCAGGTCGGACGGGTCGTGGCCGGAACGGATGAGGGCAGCCGCGAGCGTGCTGCCCATCACCCCGGTCCCCAGCAGGGCGATGGTCACGGGCACCCCTAGCCCTTGGTCGCCATCGCGCGGAGGAAGAAGGCGAGGTTGGCCGGCCGCTCGGCCATGCGGCGGACGAGGTAGCCGTACCAGTCCTCGCCGTAGGGCAGGTAGACCCGCATCCGCGAGCCGGCCCCGGCCAGCCGACGCTGCTCGTCCGGGCGGATCCCGAGCAGCATCTGGAACTCGAAGGAGTCGGGGCTGCGGTGCGCCTTGTCCGCGAGCACCGTCGAGATCTCCACCAGCCGCGGGTCGTGGGTCGCGATCATCGGGTAGCCGTCGCCCTCGATGAGGATCTTCAGGCAGCGGACGTAGGCCTTGTCGACCTCCTCCTTGTCCTGGAAGGCGACCGACTCGGGCTGCTTGTAGGCGCCCTTGCACAGCCGGATGCGGGAGCCCTCGTGCGCGAGGTCACGGCAGTCCTGCTCGGTGCGATGCAGATAGGCCTGCAGCGCGACGCCCACCCACGGCCAGTCCTGGCGCAGCTCGGCGAGCGAGGCCAGGGTCGGGTCGGTCGTGGTGTGGTCTTCCATGTCGAGGGTCACCGTCGTGCCCGCGTTGGCGGCGGACTGGCAGATCGCCCGGGCGTTGTCGAGGGCGATCTTGTGCCCGTCACGCCCGAGGAACTGGCCCAGCGCGGAGAGCTTGAGGCTGACCTCGACGGCCCCGTCGCTGGTGAGTCCGGCGTCGGACAGCGCCTCGATGAGCGCCAGGTAGGCGTCGCGGGTCGCCGCCGCCTGCTCGGGGTCGAGCGTGTCCTCCCCCAGGTAGTCGATGGTGACCTGGCGACGGGTGTCGACCAGCTCGCCGGCCACCCGGACGGCGTCGTGGGTGCTGTCGCCCGCGACGAAGCGCCGGACGACGTCGCGACTCACGGGAGCCTGCTCGATCACCTGCCGCAGCGCGGTGTTGCGGCTCGCCCCGAGCAGGGATTGGCGCATGAGCGCCGACGGGTTGAGGTCAGCGAGATCCATGCGCGACAGGCTATCGCTCAGGGGGTCCGCCGTCGCAGCGTGAGGGACGCGAGCGCCAACGAGCCGACGATGAAGGCCGCCAGGATGCCGAGGTCCACCCACACCTCGCTCCCCGGATCGGTGGAGCGCCCGACCTCGGTGAGCGCGTCGACGGCATACGACATCGGGAGCACGTCGGAGACCAGCTCCAGGGCGCGGGGCAGGGCGTCGCGCGGCACGAAGAGCCCGCAGAGCAGCAGCTGCGGGAGGACGAAGGCCGGCATGAACTGCACCGCCTGGAACTCCGTCCGTGCGAACGCGCTGGCTAGCAGGCCGAGCGCGGTCCCGAGCAGGCCGCTGGCCACGGCGACCGCGATGAGCCACCCCAGCGACCCCTCGACCTCCAGCCCGCAGACCCAGACCGCGAACCCGGTCGCGACGAGCGCCTGGAGGATCGCCATCGTGCCGAACGCGAGGGCATACCCGCCAAGGAAGTCGAACCGCCCGAGCGGGGTCGACAGCAACCGCTCGAGGGTGCCGCTGGAGCGTTCGCCCAGCGTGGTCACGCTGGTCACGACGAACATGACGATGAGGGGGAAGAGGCCGAGCAGCTGGGCCCCCACCTGGTCGAAGAGGGGGACTTCCTGGCTCATCCACGCGAGCAGCCCGAGCAGCACGCAGGGCACGACGAGCATGAGCGAGAGGGTGCGGTGGTCGGCCCGCAGCTGGGCGAGCACGCGACCGGCGGTCGCCAGCATGAGTCGGGGGTTCATCGGTGCCTCCGGTGCGCGCCGGGGTGGGGTCTGGCCTTGACGGCGGCGCCCACCACGTCCGCCTCGTTCGTCGTGTCTGCCCTGTCGGCGCTGTCGGCGCCGTCTGCCCTGTCTGCCGTGTCGACGAGCTGGAGGAAGGCGCCCTCGGCGTCGTCGGCGCCGGTGCCCTCCAGCAGGGAGGGCAGCGTGTCGTCGGCGAGCACCCGGCCCTCGCGCAGCAGGATCAGCCGGTCGCAGCGGGAGGCCTCGTCCATGACGTGACTGCTCACCAGCAGGGTCGTGCCGTCCGCGGCGAGCTCGCGGAAGAGCTGCCAGAGGCTGCGGCGCAGCGCCGGGTCGAGGCCCACCGTGGGCTCGTCGAGGACCAGCAGGTCGGGGCGACCCACGAGCGCCGCCGCGAGCGAGACACGCGACGCCTGCCCACCGGAGAGGTCGGTGACGCGCTGGTCGCCGTGGTCGACGAGGTCGACCTGCTCCAGCGCGCGCTCCGCATCCGACCGGGCAGCCCCGGCGAGGGTGGCGAAATAGCGCAGGTTCTGCCGGACCGTGAGGTCGCGGTAGACGCTCGGCGCCTGGGTGACGTAGCCGACGCGGCGGCGCAGCTGCGCCGACCCCGCCGGGTGACCCAGCACGTCCACCTCGCCGGAGACCGCGTCCTGCACCCCGACGACCGCGCGCATCAGCGTGCTCTTGCCCCCGCCGGAGGGCCCGAGCAGGCCGACGACCTGGCCGGTCGGCACCGTGAGGTCGATGCCGTGGAGCACCTCGCGCCGGCCGCGGCGCACCGTCAGCCCGCGTGCCTCCACCGCTGATTTCACCATATGATGAAATGTACCCCCACCCTCCCTCTCGACAACCACCGAGCGTCGCGAGTGGTTGCTCAGACCCCACCGGGCGCCGCGCATGGTTACCCGCGCGGCGACTCCGTCGGCAGCAGGTATGCCTGCAGCACCGGACCCACGCGCTCGACCAGTTCCTGCGTGGTCGCGTCGGCGACGCCCGGGACGGCGACGACGTAGCGCGCCATGGCCAGCCCCATCATCTGCGCGGCTGCCAGGCCGGCCCGGAGCCGCAGCTCGGCGGGCGGCAGGTCCGGCTCCAGCCCCGCCGCGATGCGCCCGAAGACCTCCCGGGCGAGGAACTCCCGCACCGCTCCGGCCACCTCCTCGCTCCCCGAGATGCTGCGCATAAGGGCGACGAAGGTCTCCCCCTGCACCTCCCAGACGCCGAGGAAGGCCTGGACGCCGGCCCGGCCGATCTCGGCCCGTGGTCGCGCGAGGATGCCTTCCACCAAGGCCGGCGGGCTCGAGGGCAGACTCACGAGGACCACGGACTCGGCGAACAGACCGGCCTTGCCGTCGAAGTAGTGGTGGAGCAGCGCCGGATCGACCCCCGCCTCCCGCGCGATGCCGCGCAGGCTGGCGCCCTCGTAGCCCACCCTGGCGAACTCGGCCCGAGCCGCACCCACGATCCTCCCCCGGGTGTCCTCGCCCGGGCGCGGTCCGCGGCGGCTGTCCGGTGTCACCGGCTCATCGCGGGCGCGCCCCCGGCAGGTCGTGCTGACTCAGGTGCTCACGCGCGAAGGCCAGCGACTCGGTCAGGGCCTCCTCCCGGTCGGCGGGTCGCATCTTGCGGGTGCCGACCTCCAGGCTCACGACGCCGCCGAAGCCGATCTCCACCAGGTGCTCGAGCACCTCGCGGCACCGTTGGTCGCCGCGGCCGGGCACCAGGTGCTCGTCCTTGAACGACCCGAAGGAGTCGCCGAGATGCACATGGCGTATGCGGTCGCTCAGGTCGCGCGCCATGTCCAGGGCGTCCTCACCCGCCGTCGCGGCGTGGCTGATGTCGAAGGTCACGTCGCTGTAGGGGTAGTCACGCGGGTCCGGTCCGGGGAGATAGGCCTGCATCGCCGTCGAGGCCGCTCCGGCGCGCCACGGAAACATGTTCTCGACCGCGATGGGGATCCCCCACCGCTCCTGACGCTCGGCGACCCCCTCGACGAAACCTTCGGCATACCCCCGCTGCCAACGGAAGGGCGGGTGCACGACGACGCACTGCGCCTCCACGTCGCGCGCCAGGTCGAGCGCGCGCTCGATCTTGCCCCACGGCTCCCAGCCCCAGAGGCGTTGTGCGAGAAGGAGAGTCGGGGCGTGGATGGCACCGATGGAGAGGTCGTGCAGTCGCGCCAGCGCGTTGAGCGCGCCCGCCTCCTGGGTGACCGGGTCGGTCCACACCATGATCTCGACGCCGTCGTAGCCGAGGCGCTCGGCGAGGTCGAAGGCATACGCGGCGTTCTCGGGATAGACCGAGGAGGTCGACAGGTGGACGGGTATGTGGTCGCTCACCGGCCGAGCCCGTCCAGGAAGCGCAGGATGAGGCCCTCGCGCAACGCCCACGGACTCACCGACAGCTCCTCGATGTCGGTGAGGTCGAGCACGGCCTCCAGCACCAGGGCTCCCGCCGCCAGCTGACGGGCGCGGGAGGCGGAGACGCCGGGCAGGTCGGCGCGCTCGGCCGCGGTCATCCGCACCAGGCGGGGCGTGAGCTCGGCCAGGTCGGACCGGCGCAGCGTCCGGGGGACGTAGAGTCCGTCGGCGCGCGGCGCGGCGCCGCAGGCCCGCGCCAGCGACCGGACCGTCTTGCTGCTGCCCGCGACCAGCTGGGGCTCCCCGACCTTGGCCAAGGCGGGCTGCGCGGAGGCGATCTCCGTGCGGATCCGCTTGCGCAGCGCCTTGACCTGGTCCTTGCTCGGCGGGTCCACGGTCAGCTCCCGGCTGAGGCGTCCCGCGCCGAGCGGCAGCGAGACCGCGACGTCGGGATCTTCGTCCTGCCCGGCGGCGAGCTCCAACGAGCCACCCCCGATGTCCACCAGCAGAAGGCGTCCCGCGGACCATCCGAACCAGCGCCGGACCGCGAGGAAGGTGGCCCGGGCCTCCTGCTCGCCGGGGAGGATGTCGAGGTCGACGCCGGAGGCCTCCTTGACGGCGGCGAGCACCTGCTCGGTGTTGCCCGCCTCCCGGATCGCGCTCGTGGCGAAGGCCAGCAGCTCAGCGGCCCCGCGGCTCTCGGCGACCTCGACGCAGTCGCTGACGAAGCCCGAGAGCTTGTCGGCACCCTCGTCGCTGATGTCGCCCTCGGGTGTGAGGTGCTCGGCGAGGCGCAGCTCGACCTTGTGCGAGTAGTCGGGCATCGGGTGGGCACCGGGGTGGGCGTCGACGACGAGCAGGTGGACCGTGTTCGATCCGACGTCGATGACACCCAGTCGCATGGCGGCCATGATGCCCTACCGGGCCCGACCGGGGTATGTCGGTCCGCCCACCTACGCTGGCGGACGTGGCGAAGGCAGACAGAGCGACATACCGCTGCACCGAGTGCGGGTGGCGATGCGTCAAGTGGGTCGGGCGGTGCGGCGAGTGTCAGGCGTGGGGCACGGTCTCGGAGGTCGGCGGGCAGACGACGGTGCGCACCAGCGCGGTGTCCCCGGCGCGCCCCGCGGTGCCCATCACGACGGTCGACGCAGATGCCGCCCAGGCGCGCCCGACTGGTGTGGGCGAATTCGACCGCGTCCTGGGTGGCGGGATCGTGCCGGGTGCGGTGGTGCTCATGGCCGGCGAGCCGGGCATCGGCAAGTCCACTCTGGCCCTCGACGTGGCGGCGCGGGCGGCCCGCGAGGGGCGCAGCGTGCTCTACGTCTCCGGGGAGGAATCGGCCGCCCAGGTCAAGCTGCGCGCCGAGCGGATCGGCGCCGTCGCCGACCAGCTCTACCTGGCCGCCGAGACCGACCTCGCCACCGTCCTGGGGCAGATCGAGCAGGCCGACCCCGACCTGCTGGTCGTCGACTCGGTCCAGACCATCGCGAGCGCCGACGTCGAGGGAGCCCCGGGCAACGTCAGCCAGGTCCGCGAGGTCGCCTCCGCGCTCATCCAGGCGGCGAAGTCGCGCGGCACCGCGGCCGTGCTCATCGGTCACGTCACCAAGGACGGCGGGATCGCCGGGCCGCGGGTGCTCGAGCATCTCGTCGACGTCGTCGTCGCCTTCGAGGGCGAGCGGCACAGCCGGCTGCGCCTGGTCCGGGCGGTGAAGAACCGCTTCGGCCCGACCGACGAGGTCGGATGCTTCGACCTCGGCGACTCCGGCATCTCCGGGCTGGCCGACCCGAGCGGGCTCTTCCTCTCCTCGCGCGACCGACCGGTGCCCGGCACCTGCGTCACCGTGACCCTGGAGGGCCGCCGGCCCCTGGTCGCGGAGGTGCAGGCCCTCGTCAGCGAAGCGACGGGCGGATCGCCGCGGCGCACGACGAGCGGGCTCGACCCGGCCCGGCTGGCGATGGTGCTGGCGGTGCTCGACCGGCGCGGCGGGGTGCAGCTGGCCAAGGAGGATACGTATGCCGCCACGGTGGGAGGCGTTCGCCTCTCCGAGCCCGCCGCCGACCTGGCGCTCGCGCTGGCGCTGGCCAGCGCCAAGTCCAACCTGGCCCTGCCGGTGAGCACCATCGCGGTCGGCGAGGTCGGGCTGTCGGGCGACCTGCGCCCGGTGACCGGTGCCCCACGGCGGTTGACCGAGGCCGCGCGCATCGGGTTCACGGAGGCGGTCATCCCCGTCGGCTCACTCACCGAGGGCCGGCCGCCGGCCGGGATGCGCGTGCACGAGGTGCCCACGCTGAGCGACGCGGTGGCGCTGGTCCTGGCCGCGGCGGGTCGGACGCAGCGGCCGGACCTGGGTGGTCGGAGAGAGAGTGGTCAAGAATCCGTAAAGATCGCGTGATCGGGCGTGCCGCCGCTGGTCCGGCACCTATCATCGGGCGGCAAGGTGGACGGGCGCACGAGGGCGGCGCCGAACCCTTCATGGGAAAGCGAGACTCACCTGTGGCCGACCGCACCGACGACGACCTGCTCCGCGCGACGCTTGCCGCCGTCGCGCCCGGGACGGACCTGCGCGACGGCTTGGAACGCATCCTGCGCGGCCGGACCGGCGCGCTGATCCTGCTCGGCAGCGACCGCACCGTCGACTCCATCAGCACCGGAGGCTTCGACCTCGACGTGGACTTCTCCGCGACCCGGCTGCGCGAGCTGGCGAAGATGGACGGCGCGATCGTGGTCAACCGCGACGCCACCCGCATCGTGCGCGCGGCGACCCAGCTGGTCCCGGACCGCAGCATCGACACGCGCGAGAGCGGCACCCGCCACCGCACCGCCGAGCGAGCGGCCAAGCAGACCGGGTTCCCGGTGATCTCGGTGAGCCAGTCGATGTCCATCATCGCGCTCTACGTCGGCTCGATCCGGCACGTCCTCGAGGACCGCACCCAGCTGCAGGCGCAGGCCAACCAGGCGCTGCAGACTCTGGAGCGCTACCGCGCCCGGCTCGACGAGGTCGGTTCCAACCTCTCGGCCCTGGAGATCGAGGACCTCGTCACCGTGCGCGACCTGGCCGCGGTGCTCCAGCGGCTGGAGATGGTGCGCCGGATCAGCGAGGAGATCGAGCAGTACGTCGTCGAGCTCGGCATCGACGGCCGGCTCATCCGGCTGCAGCTGGAGGAGATGACCGGCGGGGTCGACCGCGAGCGCGAGCTGGTGATCCGCGACTACATCGCCTCCGCCGAGGGCGAGCGCGAGCCCGGCCAGGTCCTCGCGGCGCTGCGGGCCCTGGACAGCAGCGAGCTGCTCGACCTGTCCGCCGTGGCGCGATCGCTGGGCATCACGGTCATCGGCGACGGGATGGACCACCAGCAGCTGAGCCCCTCCGGCTACCGCCTGCTGCACCGCATACCCCGCCTCCCCGGCGCCATCGTGGACCGGCTCGTCGCGCACTTCGGCAGCTTCCAGATGCTGCTCTCGGCCGGTCTCGAGGACCTCATGCAGGTCGACGGCGTCGGCGAGACCCGGGCCCGCGCCGTGCGCGAGGGCCTGTCACGACTCGCCGAGAGCTCCATCCTCGAGCGCTACGTCTGACGTGGGTCAGGAGGCCGACGCCGGGCGCGCACCTGCCCAGTCCCTTGATCGGAGCCGCGGCAGACGCAGCCCGGCGGGCCGGGTGGTGCGGCGGGAGGAGAGTTGGGTGGTGCCGCAGGAGTCGAGCCGGGTGCTCCAGGGGCGGCTGCTGGACTGGTATGCCGAGGCGCAGCGCGATCTGCCCTGGCGCCGACCGGGGTGCTCGCCGTGGGGGGTGCTCGTCTCCGAGGTGATGCTGCAGCAGACCCCGGTCGCCCGGGTGCTGCCGGTCTGGGAGCGCTGGATGTCGCTGTGGCCCAGGCCGACCGATCTCGCCAGGGCCGCCTCGGGAGAGGCCGTGCGCGAGTGGGGCCGGCTGGGCTATCCGCGCCGCGCGCTGCGGCTGCACGCGGCGGCCATCGCGATCCGGGACGAGCACGAGGGGGTGGTCCCGGACGACGAGGACACCCTGCGGACCCTGCCGGGTATCGGCGACTACACGGCGGCGGCGGTGGCGGCCTTCGCCTTCGGCCGCCGCGCGACCGTGGTCGACACCAACGTCCGGCGGGTGCAGGCCCGTGCGGTGACCGGGGTGGCCTTGCCCTCCCCCTCGCTCACCCGGGCGGAGGTGGCCCTCGCGACCTCGCTCCTGCCGGACGACGACGGGCAGGCCGCGACCTGGAGCGTGGCGGTCATGGAGTTGGGCGCACTGGTCTGCACGGCGCGCAATCCCCGGTGCGAGGAGTGCCCGGTGGCGGACCTGTGCGCGTGGCGCCTCGCCGGGTCGCCGCCCTATGACGGGCCCGCTCGGCGCGGGCAGGCCTGGGCCGGCACCGACCGGCAGTGCCGCGGCACCCTGCTGCAGGTGCTGCGCGACGCCGACGGCCCGGTCGACGGCGACACCCTGCGCTCCGCGTGGCCCCGGGACCCGCAGGGCCGCACCGACGCGGCGCAGCAGGGCGGCGAGACCGCGCCGCCCCCGGAGGACCTGCACCGCGAGTTGCAGCGCGACCGCTGCCTCGACGCGCTCGTCGCCGAGGGCCTCGTCGAGCCCCTTCCCGGCGACCGCTACCGCCTCCCCGGCGCCTGATCCGTCCCGGCGACACGCCTGTCTCCATCGGTTCAGCCACGCACGTGCGCGGATGAGCCGCTCTGGTCGCGCGTGTCGTCGGCATACCTGCGAGGTCGTGCACGGATCCGCCGGTCGCACCCGACTGGGGGCATGGTCGCCAGCCCCCGCGCATACCGCGCGGCCAGTCCACGCATATCGCGCGGCCAGTCCACGCATACCGCGCGGCCAGTCCCCGCATATCGCGCGGCCAGTCCACGCATACCGCGCGGCCAGTCCACGCATATCGCGCGGCCAGTCCACGCATACCGCGCGGCCAGTCCATCCCTCGATCCGTCCCGGCGACGCGCCCGCCGAGAGCGGCTCGAGCGTTCACGTGAACGCTGTGGCCGTTCCTGCTCGGCGCGCCGTCGGCATACCTGCGAGGTCGTGCACGGATCCGCCGGCCACGCCCGACTCGTGAACGTGCTCGCCAGCGTCCAGGCAACCTTTCGGGGCCAGCTGGAGTAGGAGAGGGTGAATCAGCCGAGGAGGTATGCCGTGGCACCAGGCCGCACGGGCACCCGCGATCGCACCGGGGTGTCGCGCCGCGTCGCCCGCGAGCGCGAGTTCACCGCGTTCGTCGAGCAGGCGAGCCCCGAGCTGCTGCGCATCGGCTGGTTCCTCACCGGCGACGTGCACGCCGCGCAGGACCTCGTGCAGACCGCGCTGCTGCGCACCTACCGCCGCTGGCACCGGATCGATCCGCCGCGCGCCGTCGCCTACACCCGCACCATCATGCTCAACCACGCCCGTGACGAATGGCGCCGCCACGGGTCGGGACGGGTGACGGCATACCCGGACGCCGGTGAGCACCAGCCGCCGACTCCCGACCACGCCACCACGACGGGCGAGCAGGACCGGCTCATCCGCGGGCTGCGCACCCTGCCGGAGCGGCAGCGCGCGGTGGTGGTGCTGCGTTACTACGTCGACCTGTCCGAGCGGCAGGTCGCCGACGAGCTGGGCATCAGCACCGGGGCCGTGAAGAGCGCGGCCTCCCGTGGGCTCGCGCGGCTGCGCGAGCACCTGCAGACCGAGGAGGTCACCCCATGAGCACCGATCTGGAGCAGCAGGTCCGCGACGAGTTCTCCGCCGCAGCCACCCCCCCGAGCCTCACGTTGGACGCAGCGGGTATGACGCACCGCGCCTCCCGCGCCCACCGTCGCCGCCGCGCGGGTCAGGTCGCCGGGAGCGGTATGGCCTCGCTCGCCCTCGTCGGGACCCTCGCGTGGGCGGGCGGCGCGCTTCCCGACCCGGTGGAGTCACTGCTCCCGGCCTCACCCTGGGGGACCTGCCCGGCGCGCCTCGGCGGCAGCGGGGACACGATCTCCCTCGACATCGACCGGATCGATGCCGTCCGGGTGCCGGTGAGCACCGGAGGGACGGCCTTCGCGGGCGTGACGGAGGGCTGCTCCTTCCGCATCGTGACGACGGGAGCCTCCGCGCAGAGCCCGCAGGCGCTGGAAGGCCGGGTCGTCTCGTCCGGCGGGCTGGACCTGGGCTCCGCGTCCGAGGGCAGCGGCTTCAGGCAGTTCGGCCGTGCCGCCGCTGGAGACACCCCGGTCCTGACCGTCGTCATCTCCCCCGGAGGCATCCGTGACGTGCAGCTCGTCGGCCCTGGTCGGGTGCACACACCGGGTGAAGATCCGGTGCGCATCCCGGGTGCGTCAGCAGATCTCGCCGTGATCGAGGGGGTCAGCCCCGAGGACGCGCCGATGGCTCTGGTGTGGCGCGGCGCCGACGGTCTGGTCCGCACCGATTTCGGTATGCGCCCTCAGGAGGTGGCGCCCCGGGCCTTCACCCCGGCCACCGGACCAGTTGACACCTGGGTCGCCCAAGACTCGTCGGGGGGCATCTGGGTCATGGACCGCGGCGAGGTCACCGGTCCCTTCGATCACGACGCCGCTCCGTTGGCCATCGAGGTGGAGGCGACGGCTCGAGACAGCCGGGCGTGGCTGGTCGTGGTTCCTTCGCCTGAGGGGACGGTCGCCGCTGTCGACGCCGACGGCCGCAGGGTCGGCGCCCCAGGAGTGGCGATGGCGGACAACGATCAGGGGCTCCATGCCCAGCTGATCGTCCTTGATGAGCCGAGCGACGACATACCCCTGGTCTGGGAGCCGGAGGAGGGAGACCCGCAGGAGGTCACGCTGGAGGACTAGACCAACCATGCGCGACGCCCGGTGGGGTCTAGACCAACTATTCGCGACGCCCGGTGAGGTCTAGAGGCGGCGAGCCTCAGTCGGTCGTGCTGGCGGACTGACGCCGCTCGGCGAGCCGCTTGCGCGCCTGGCTGACCCGCGCCGAGACGTCCCGCCGGGCCTTCTGGACCCGCGGCACGAGGCGCTGCAGGACGGCATACATCGCGCGGTTGTGGACGACGTCGATCTCGCCGATGAACTCCGTCGCCCCGCCGTCGCCCTTGCAGAAGGCGCGCTTGAAGACGTAGAGCCCGTCGGTGTCGTCGAGGGTGAAGACGCCACCCATGTCGTAGGACTCCGCGCCGTGCTCCAGCCCCCAGAGCATGAGGTCGTGGTTCATCACCTGGTTGGGCCCGAGCTTGCGCTTGGTGTCGTTGGAGCCGGCGTAGAGGTAGTAGAGCTTGCCGTAGTAGTCGATCGTGACCGACGAGGCGAGCACGTCGTCCTCGTGGTGGGTGTGCACGACCCGCATCCGGTCACCGAAGGCGTCGCGCATCCGGAAGAAGTAGGGCAGCTCGCGCGCGGTGATCTCGTTGCGGCGCGCCATGAAGCTGTAGATCTCGTGGAACTGGCGCAGGTCGGCATCGCTCTCGCCGTCGGTGGTGTAGACGCCCTTCTTCTTGCCGCTGCGGACCCGGTTGCGCAGGCCGGAGTCGTACTTCTTCATCAGCCCCGCCTCGTCCAGCGGCTCGCCCTGCTCGTCGGTGAGGTAGACGATCATGCAGTAGCGCGGCTGCACCATGTCGTCCTTGCCGGCACCGACGTTCTTGACCACCCAGCCCGGCTGCGCGCGCATCCAGGTGTCGAGGTCAGGGGTGAAGAGCACCTCGGGGTCGAGCTTGGTCATGATCGCCTTGTGCCGGGCCACCAACGGCTGCGCCTCCTCGAGCAACCGGTGCACCTGCTCGGGGTGCTCCCAGTCGACGAGGGGACCACGCGGCGCATACAGCACCGAGAAGCCGCCGGGCAGCCGCCGCACGAGCAGGCTCACCGCCGCGACGATCTCGCCGCCCTCCTCGAGGTAGACCGCCTCCTGGCCCCAGTCGTCCTTGACGATCCCCCACTGCGGATCCTGGGTGAGCGCGCGCTGCGGGTGGGCGCGGACGAACTCGGCGTAGCGGTCGACGGCGGCCTGGTCGGTGAGGTCGAGGACGGGCACGCGGCTACCGTACCCGCGCCTCAGGCGTGTGCCCGCACGATGTCGACCGCGCGTCGGGCCATCTCCTCGGTGACGAAGGCGGCGGTCGGCAGGTTGAGCAGGCGGGCGCTCACGTCCTCCGCTCGCGGGCTGGTGCCAGGCTGGTAACCGAAGGGCACGGCGTCGGTCGGTCCGGGGAAGAGGAGCGGGCGGTACCACCGCCCGGGGACCAGACCGGCGTCCTGCAGCGCGTCGAAAGCACGCTCCGCGCGCTCCCCCGACCTCAGCAGTATGGGGTAGCGCACCAGGGTGAGTCCGTCGCCCAGGAGCGCGGCCGGGGTCTGCAGGCCGTCGACCCCGGCGAGGCCGTCCCGGTAGATCGCGGCGACGGAGCGCCGGTGGGCCCGGTTGACCGCCAACCCGGCGAGCGCGTCCTCGACCTCGCGCAGCGCCGTGGCGCCCATCCGGGTGGGCGTCCCGGCGATCCGGCCCTCGAGCTCGGAGGGCATGATCGGCGTGTCGACGACCCCGGCCCGCGCCCCCAGCGCCAGCCCGATCCGGCCGGCAGGTCCTAGCCGACGGGCAAGGCCCTGCGCCGGCCGCGACAGGGCCTGTGACACCGCGTAGGTGACACCGGCCTCGCCAAGGGCAGCGAGGGCGCCGACGACCCGGGTGTGCCACGGCATAGCCGCTCCGGCCGGGTCGACCCAGACCGCCGCACCCGCGCGCGTCGGCAGGACCTTCTCGACCCCGAAGCTGTGCACCGAGACGTCTGCGACCGGCGCCCCCTCCGCATCGCGCGCGAGCTCGGCCACGCAGTGCGCGGAGTCCTCGACGAGCAGCACCCCGGAGGGCAGGGCGTCGCGCAGCTGGCGCAGTGGCGCCGCCGCCCCGAAGCTGTGCTGGCCCACGACGGCGCGGGTGCGCTCGCCGACCAGCCCCTGGACCGACGCCGGGTCGAGCGCGAGGGTGGCGGGGTCGAGATCGGCATACCGCGGCTCGTGCCCGGCGCTGGGGATCGGCGCCACGGCGGTGAGGCAGGTCATCGGCTGGGTCACCACCTCGCCGGGCTCGAGCGCGCCGAGGACGACGGTCAGGGCGTGCCGCGCCTTGGACACCAGCCACCAGTCCCCGGGTCGGGTCCCGGTCTCCCGGGCGAGCGCGGCCCGGACGCGAGTGTCCGGCTGGTCGGGGCTTGAGGTCTGGGCGGGCACGCTCACGGGGCGAGTGTAGGGCCCTGCGGCCGGCGTCCGGGGGCGGTGGTTCGCCTCGCGTATCGTGGCCGCCATGGCCCTGCGCTTCCTCACCGACCCCACCGCAGCCGAGTGGAACGACCGCATCGCCGCCACCCCGAGCAGGGGAAACATCTTTCAGGCGCACGAGCTGGGCGAGGTCAAGAGGCTCGCCCGCTGGACCCCGCGGTATGCCGAGTCCGACGGGATCGCGATGACGATCCACGAGAAGCCGGCCGGGTTGTTCGGAAAGGTCTGGTATCTCCCCAAAGGGCCGTGCGTCGCCGACACCGCACAGCTGGCCTCGGTCGTCGCCGACCTCGCGGCGGAGGCTCGCCGGCAAGGCGTGCTCTTCGTGCGGATGGAGCCCGAGCTGCGCGAGACCCCCGACACCCTCCGCGCCCTCGCCGACCTCGGCCTGATTCGCGCGGCCGCGGTGCAGCCGCATACCTCGACGGTGATCCACGAGCTGCCGGAGACCGTGGACGAGCTCATGGGCAGCTTCCCCTCCAAGACGCGCAACATGGTGCGGCGCGCCGGGCGCGAGGGCGTGGTCGTCGAGGCGGCGGCGGACACCGACGAGACCTATGAGCAGATGTGGGCGCTGTGGGACGACGTTGTGGAGGACCAGGACCTCACCATCCGCAGCAAGGACTACTTCGTCTCGTCGTGGAAGCTCATGACCCGCACGGGGTTCGGCCAGATCTTCATCGCGCGGGTGGAGGACGAGCCGGTCGCGAGCGCGCTCGTGTGCAGCCTGGGCGAGGTCGCGGCCTACAAGGAGGGCGCGAGCCTGCGCGACCGGCCGGTGCCGGGCGTGAGCCAGCTCGTGCAGTACGAAGGGATGGCCTGGGCGATCGGCCGCGGCGCGCGCACCTACGACCTCGTCGGCACGCCGCACTCCAGCGAGCTGGACGACCCCACGCACCCGCGGCACGGGATCGGCAAGTTCAAGCGGGGCTTCACCAAGGAGGTCATCGACTGGGTGGGTGCCTTCGACCTCGTGATCCACCGGCGCCGGTATGCCGCGTGGCAGCGGGCGGGCGAACGCGTCGTCGCCCGGCTGCAGCGCAAGGAGCCCGGCGACGCCTTCTGGTGACCGGCAGCCTCGTCTGCTCACTCCAGCAGCCTCAGTCGCATCCGTCGGTGAGCCCCGGCCCCGACCCGGAGCGGCGGAACTCCTCGCGATGACCCTCGGCGTCGGTGAAGACGGCGCTGGCCTCGTCCGGTCTCTCGACCCACCCTGACTGGACCGGGTCGGCCCAGCCGGGTGGGGCGTTGCCGGCGCCGTCGTCGAGCAGGCCACCGACCCGCACGAACCACTCGCCCTCATGGCTGAGCCATTCGATGCCGCAATGCGTGCTGAGCTCGATCGGCTCACCTCCGGTCGGCGCGCACCCCACCAGCGAGAGGGCGACGGCGACACCGAGGTATGCAGTCGCTCGCCTCGGGCCGCGACCTGACGTCATACCCCGTCAGACGCGGGTGAGGTGTCGCCAGTTCCAGCACTCCAGGCTCTCGGAGTGGACACCCCGAGGCTGCCGGACCGAGCACACGAGGCTGCCGGAGTGGACACACGAGGCTGCCGGTCAGTAGAAGAGGGGGTTCTGCTTCGCGGTGAGGCGGCGGTAGACCGGCATGCCGACGCGGTCCCAGGCCGCGAAGACGCGCGGCTTGAGCACGAGCTGCATGGTGCCGACCTGGTCCACGATCGGCGCGAACGCGGTCTTGAACTGCACGAGGGGGTGCAGCTTGTGCGACTCGTCGTCGGCGGCCCAGGAGGGCGGGGCGCCATACATGTCGTAGGTCGTGCCGCCGTGCTCCTTGCACCAGCGCATGGCCTCCCACTGGACGCGGTACTGCAGCCCGTTGGAGTCCTTGGTCCGACGCGACCCGCCGTCCTTGTAGTAGCCCAGCTCGCCGCGGTGGATGATGAAGGCCCCGGCCTCGTGCTCGGCGCCCTCCCGCGGCCGCGCCAGCACGAAATGCCCCTGACCTGCGTCGATATAACGACGCCAGAGGTTCTGGTGATAGTCCTTGCTGCGGAAGTCGACGCCGGCGCGCTCCATCGTCTCGGCGAAGAGCGACCACATGATCTCGAAGGCCTCATCGTCGGTGCGGTGCTCGATCACCGCCTCCTTGGTCTTGCGGATGTGCCGCCGGGCGCGCTGCCGGAAGCTGGCGAAGATGTCGTCCTCCTCCGGCCGCAGGTCGACCAGGACCGTGTGCTGCCCCTGCTGGAGATCGGGCATCGAGCGCATCCCGGGCACCGAGGCGAGCAGCCGCTCCCGGTCCTGCGGCCCGTCGGCGGGCACCGAGGGCTCCACCACGACGGCGAAGGGCGAGCCGATGTCGGTCTCGCGCAGGTCGGCGAAGCAGGCCCGGGCATGGTCGACGTCGGCGACGCGCGGCCCCATCGGGCAGTACCACAGCTCACCGAAGGGGGGCACCGTCCGGTAGAGGTAGAGCGCGTAGACCGGCTCACGACCGGCGATCTCGTGCACCAAGTGGCGCGCATGCCACACCGGCTCCTTGGTCTGCGCATAACTGCGCAGCTGGTACAGCTCAGGACCACCCGGGTTTCCCCAGACCAGGTCGTCCCAACGGTCCCGTTCGTCCGGGGTCGCCTCGCGCAACGTCATACCCCGAACCCTAACGGCGCGCACCCGCTCCGCCCGAAACGCGCGAGCGGGGCGCGACACCTGTCGGTGTCACGCCCCGCTCCTCACACCCGGGGGGTATGGAGTCAGCCGGCCTGCTCCTCCAGCGGCACCGTGTCGGGCACCTCGGCGGGCTTGTCCTGGCCGCTGAAGGTGAAGACCTTGTCGCGGTTCTTGCCCTCGCCGACCGGGTCCTCGACATCGACGATGACGATCTGACCGGCACCCAGCTCGCCGAAGAGGATCTTCTCCGAGAGCTGGTCCTCGATCTCGCGCTGGATCGCGCGACGCAGCGGGCGCGCACCCAGGACGGGGTCGTAGCCGCGCTTGGCGAGCAGCTCCTTGGCGGCCGAGGTGAGCTCGATCGCCATGTCCTTGTCCTTGAGGCGCTCGTCCAGGCGGGCGACCATGAGGTCGACGATCTGCACGATCTCCTCCTGCGACAGCTGCGGGAAGACGATGGTGTCGTCCACGCGGTTGAGGAACTCGGGCCGGAAGTGCTGCTTGAGCTCGTCGGTGACCTTGTTCTTCATCCGGTCGTAGTCGCTCTTGGTGTCCGAGCCGGCGGAGAAGCCGAGCGAGACGCCCTTGGCGATGTCGCGGGTGCCGAGGTTGGTGGTCATGATGATCACGGTGTTCTTGAAGTCGACCACCCGACCCTGGGAATCGGTCAGGCGACCGTCCTCGAGGATCTGCAGCAGGCTGTTGAAGATGTCCGGGTGCGCCTTCTCGATCTCGTCGAAGAGCACGACCGAGAACGGCTTGCGCCGCACCTTCTCCGTGAGCTGGCCACCCTCTTCATACCCGACGTAGCCGGGGGGCGAGCCGAACATCCGGGAGACGGTGTGCTTCTCGGAGTACTCCGACATGTCCAGGGTGATGAGGCTGTCCTCGTCACCGAAGAGGAACTCGGCGAGCGTCTTGGCCAGCTCGGTCTTGCCGACGCCGGTGGGCCCGGCGAAGATGAACGAGCCTCCCGGACGACGCGGGTCCTTCAGGCCGGCGCGGGTGCGGCGGATCGCCTGCGACAGCGCCTTGATGGCGTCATCCATGCCGATGATCCGCTTGTGCAGCTCCTCCTCCATCTTGAGCAGGCGCGAGGACTCCTCCTCGCTCAGTTTGAAGACCGGGATGCCGGTGGCGGCGGCGAGGACCTCGGCGATCAGCTCCTCGTCGACCTCGGCGACGGTGTCCATGTCGCCGTTCTTCCACTCCTTCTCCCGCTCGGCGCGCGCCTGCGTGAGCTTGTGCTCCTCGTCGCGCAGCCGGGCCGCCTTCTCGAAGTCCTGCGCGTCGATCGCGGACTCCTTCTCCCGCTTGGCGTGGGCGATCTTCTCGTCAAACTCGCGCAGGTCCGGCGGCGCCGTCATCCGGCGGATCCGCAGCCGGGCCCCGGCCTCGTCGATGAGGTCGATCGCCTTGTCCGGGAGGTAGCGGTCGTTGATGTAGCGGTCGGCCATCGAGGCCGCCGCCACCAGCGCCGAGTCTGTGATCGTCACCCGGTGATGCGCCTCGTAGCGGTCGCGCAGCCCCTTGAGGATCTCGATGGCGTGCTTGAGCGTCGGCTCGGCCACCTGGATCGGCTGGAAGCGGCGCTCCAGCGCGGCGTCCTTCTCGATGTGCTTGCGGTACTCGTCCAGCGTCGTCGCGCCGATCGTCTGCAGCTCGCCGCGGGCCAGCATCGGCTTGAGGATGCTGGCGGCGTCGATGGCGCCCTCCGCGGCTCCCGCGCCGACGAGGGTGTGGATCTCGTCGATGAACAGGATGATGTCGCCGCGGGTGCGGATCTCCTTGAGGACCTTCTTGAGGCGCTCCTCGAAGTCACCGCGGTAGCGGGAGCCGGCGACCAGCGCGCCGAGGTCGAGGGTGTAGAGCTGCTTCTCCTTGAGCGTCTCCGGCACGTCGCCGCGGACGATGTCCTGGGCCAGCCCCTCGACGACGGCGGTCTTGCCGACGCCGGGCTCACCGATGAGGACCGGGTTGTTCTTGGTGCGACGGGACAGCACCTGCATGACCCGCTCGATCTCCTGCTCGCGCCCGATGACCGGGTCGAGCTTGCCCTCGCGGGCGGCCTGGGTCAGGTTGCGGCCGAACTGGTCGAGCACGAGGGAGCCGGACTGCTGCCCCTCCTGCGCGCTGCTCTGCCCCACGCCGGCGGCCGCGGTCTCCTTGCCCTGGTAGCCCGAGAGCAGGGTGATGACCTGCTGGCGGACCCGGTTGAGGTCGGCGCCGAGCTTGACCAGCACCTGTGCGGCGACGCCCTCACCCTCGCGGATCAGGCCCAGCAGCAGGTGCTCGGTGCCGATGTAGTTGTGGCCGAGCTGCAGCCCCTCACGCAGGGACAGCTCGAGGACCTTCTTGGCGCGGGGCGTGAACGGGATATGGCCGGTGGGGCTCTGCTGGCCCTGGCCGATGATCTCCTGCACCTGCTGGCGCACCGCGTCCAGCGAGATGTCCAGCGACTCCAGCGCCTTGGCGGCTACGCCCTCACCCTCGTGGATCAGGCCCAGCAGCAGGTGCTCGGTGCCGATGTAGTTGTGGTTGAGCATCCGCGCCTCTTCCTGCGCGAGCACCACCACACGTCGAGCGCGGTCGGTAAACCGTTCGAACATGCTCTTCTCCTCCACTGTGGGCCTACACCCACTCTACGTGCGTCTGGTCCAGTCAACGCCGTCGTCCACTGCCGATGTTCCGTGTTCGCCCCCGGCGCAAACGGTCGGATCCACGAGGTATGCGGTGCACGTCCAGTCTCCCCGCCTACCATGTGCGGCCATGCGCACCACCGCCCTCCCCGCCGCCGTGCTCGCCCTCGTCGCCGGCCTCACCCTCGGGGCCTGCACGTCCGGTGCCGACCCCGTGGACGACAGCACGCCGGCCCCGTCGACCGACGAGGCGGCGGCCACCGACGGCTCGGACAGCAACGGCTGGCTGTGCGACGACATCAGTCCGCAGTCGCTGCGCGCGCTCGCGGGCGGTGAGCTGGCCGACCCGACCGAGGAGATGCTCCAGGACGACGACCAGGCGTGGGTCTGCGAGGCGCGCGACGGCGGCACCCCGCTCGCCCGGCTGTCGCTGTCGGTGGGTGAGGAGGCGCGTGCCGCCGCCCGGGAGCGGGCGCAGGCGGCCGAGGGCGTCAGCGCGGGACCGGAGTATCTCGGGGAGTCCTACACCTCCCCCACCCTGGTCGTGGGCCTGACCCTCTGCACCGACATGGACCAGCCAGGCGCCGGCGTGGACGAGCCCTACACCATGGTCGCCGAAGCACTCGTCGAGTCCGAGGGCGACTTCAGCGAGCCGCTGCGCTCCAGCCTGAGCTCGATGGCCCGCCGTCTCGACCAGGGCATCGGCTGCTCGCCCCGCCAGGCCGTGGAGGAGGCGGGCGCCGACGACGGCGCGGCCACCACCGGCGGCCCGTGAGGGAGAGCGATCCCGCCCGGCGCTAGCCGGCCTTCTTCGTCGTGGCTTTGGCGGAGGACTTCTTCGCCGGGGCCTTCCTGGCGGGAGCCTTCTTCGCCGCCGCCTTCGTGGCCGGGGCCTTCGTCGTCTTTGTCGCGCTGGACGAGCTCGAGCCGGACTTCTCGCCGTCGCCGTCGCCGCTCTCGCCCCGCGACTTCTTGGCCCGGTCGACCGAGCGCTGCAGCGCGGCCAGCAGGTCCACGACCTCGCCGGAGTCGGCCTCCTCGTCCTCGTCCGGGGACTCGGTGACGTCGCCACCCTCGATCTTCTGGGCCACGAGGGCGTCGACCGCCTCCTTGAAGTCGTCGGTGTGACCCTCGGGCTCGAAGTCCCCGGACATGGAGTCCACGAGCATCCGCGCCATGGCGACCTCGGCCTCCTTGGGCTCGCTCACCTCGTCGAGGTGGTCCAGCTGCGCGGCGTCGCGGATCTCGTCCGGCCACAGCAGCGTCTGCAGGGCGATGACCTCGCCGGCGCCGTCCGAGACGTCCTCGTCCATGACGCGCAGCACGGCCATCGTCATCCGCGTGCGCACCGAGACCGTGACGACCGCCACCCGGTCGGACTCCTTGAGGGCTTCGCGCAGCAGGCCGTAGGCCTTGGCGCCCATGGCGTCCGGCTCGAGGTAGTAGGCCTTGTCGTAGAGGATCGGGTCGATCTGGTCGCGGGGCACGAAGCGCTCGACCGAGATCTCCTTGCTGCTGCGGTTCGGCAGGCTGGCGAAATCCTCGTCGGTGAGGATCACGGTCTTGCCGTCGTCAGTCTCATAGGCTTTGGCGATGTCCTTGTAGGCGACCTCCTCGCCGTCGGCCTGCGCGACCCGCTTGTAGCGGATCCGGCTGCCGTCGGAGGCACGCACCTGGCGAAAGCTCAGGTCGTGGTTCTCGGTGGCGGAGTAGAGCCGCACGGGCACGTTGACCAGCCCGAACGACACGGCACCCTTCCAGATCGCTCTCACGCCCCTAAGGATGGACCCATGCGCCCCATGCTCGCCACCTCGGGGGATCACGCCACCGGTCCCCCAGCAGGTCCGGGCTGGGCCCACGAGATCAAGTGGGACGGCATCCGGCTGCTCGCCGACGTGCGTTCCGGGCGGCTCCGGCTGCTCACCCGCGGCGAGCGCGACATCGCCGTCGCCTTCCCCGAGCTGGCGGACCTCACGGGGGTGGCCGACGACCTGCTGCTCGACGGAGAGGCGGTCTCGCTGGTCGAGGGTCGCCCGTCCTTCGCGCACGTCGTGGACCGGGTGCACACCACGTCCGCCACGGCGGCGCGCCGGCTGGCTGACACCCGCCCGGCGACCTACGTCGCCTTCGACCTCCTGCGCCTCGACGGCCTCGACCTCACCGCGCTGCCCTGGACCGCGCGCCGCGAGGCGCTCACCGACCTCGTCGCCGACATCCCCCGCGTGCAGCTGTCCCCGGTCTACGACGACGGCGCGCAGCTGCTGTCCGCGACGCGGGACCAGGGACTGGAGGGCGTGGTGAGCAAACGGCGCGGCTCGGCATACCGACCGGGGCAGCGCAGCGCCGACTGGCTGAAGTTCCCCCACCGCCAGCGCTTCACCGTGGTCGTCGGCGGGTGGCGCCCGGAGACGGGGCGGGCCACCCGGCTGGGTGCGGTGCACGTGGGGCTGCCGGTCGCCGACGAGGACGGTATGCCGCAACGCACCCCCGACGGCGTCCTGCGGCTGGCGTATCTCGGCCGGGTCGGCAGCGGGCTGGCCGGGCGCGCCGGGGCGGTGCTGCAGCGGCTGCTCGCGGAGGTGCCGGAGACGGCATACCCCTTCACGGAGCCGATCCCGCACGTGGAGGCGCGCGGCTCGACCTGGCTGACGCCGCAGGTGATCATCGACGTCGAGGCGCTGGGGATCAGCCCCGCGCAGCACCGGCTGCGGCAGCCGTCCTACCAGGGGGTCCGCCCGGACCTCGCGCCCGAGGATCTGGTGGAGGCACCGTGACCAGCCAGAACGTCGACGTCGCCGGCCGGACGCTCAAGGTGAGCAACCTCGACAAGGTGCTCTATCCCGCGACCGGCACGACCAAGGGTGAGGTGCTGACCTACTACGTCACCCACGCCGACCAGATCCTGCCCGAGCTGGCCGGGCGGCCGGTGACCCGGATCCGTTGGCCGGAGGGCGTGGCGCGGGACCACTTCTTCGAGAAGAACCTGCCCTCGGGCGCGCCCGCGTGGCTGCCGCGGGTGACGGTGCCGACCCCAGGATCCTCGCGCGGGCACACGCATCTGACCTTTCCGCTGGTGACCGATCTGGCGGTGCTCGTCTACCTCGTCAACCTGGGCAGTCTGGAGCTGCACGTGCCCCAGTGGCGGATCGACGACGACGGCGTGCCGCAGCCTCCCGACCGGCTGGTCATCGACCTGGACCCGGGTCCGGGCGCCGGGCTGGCCGAGTGCGCGCAGGTCGCCGTGCTGGTCCGCGACCGGCTGGCGGCGGTGGGTCTGCAGGCGCGACCGGTCACGAGCGGGTCCAAGGGGATGCAGCTGTATGCCGGGCTCGAGGGCACCCGCAGCGCGGACGAAGTGAGCGGGGTGACCAAGGCCCTGGCCGAGTCGCTGGCCGAGCAGCACCCCGACCTGGTGACGGCGAAGATGGCCAAGGCGGTGCGCCCGAACCGGGTCTTCCTCGACTGGAGCCAGAACAACGGAGCCAAGACCACCATCTGCCCGTGGTCGCTGCGCGGCCGGGAGCGCCCCCAGGTGGCCTGCCCGCGGGAGTGGGACGAGGTCGAGGCGGCCGCCGAGGGCGAGGGCGAGCTCACCCAGGTGACGATCGACGACCTCTGACCCACCCCGCACCGGACGCACGTTGGTCAGGCACCGGACGCACCGGACGCATATTCCTCACGCACCGGACGCATGTTCCTCACGCGATCCCGTGACGAACGCGCGTCCCGTGCAGGAGCGAAAGGGTCGGGGGTATGCCGAGGGGCCGGCACCGTGATCGGTGCCGGCCCCTCCTGATCGCCGGTGGCGAGGTGACCTCAGTGGGCCGCCGCGTAGGCGTCCTGGAGCTCCTGCGACACGCGGCCACGGGAGCTCACCTTGTAGCCGTTCTCACGGCCCCACTCACGGATCTTGGCGAGCTCGTCGCTGCGACCGCCCGACGTGCCCGCCGAGCCACCGCGACGCCGGGTCTGCCGACGGCCCCCGGCGCGACGCGCCTGGCCGATCCACGTGGCGAAGTCGTCCCTCAGCTTGGCGGCATTGTCGTCGCTGAGGTCGATCTCGTAATGCACCCCGTCCAAGGCGAACTCCACGGTCTCATTCGCCTCCCCACCATTGAGGTCATCCACGAGGATAACCTGCACACGCTGTGCCATGTGATCTCCTGATTCTCGACATGTATTGCGCAGCCAACGGAAGTTGCGCGCAGTCGAACAGTACCGCCGACGAGGAGAGAAAGCGAAACTCAAAATACTCTGTGCGCCGGGAGATCGGCTATCACGACTTCGTATAGGGATTCTCCGGGCGACCGGCAATCCCCTTAGGGACCCCCCTCCCGGGGGTGGGGGGTTTCGTCTCGCTCCATCTCGCGCATCGCGGCGCGCTCGCGACGGTCGCCCTCGACCATGTGCTTCATGACGACGTAGAACAGATAGAGCAGCCCGATCGAGGGCAGCAGCGCCGCCAGGATCATCCAGCCGTCACGGAGCAGGTCCATCAGCTCTCCGGCTTGAGGAAGGGGAAGAGGATCGTCTCGCGGATCCCCTTGCCCGTGAGCAGCATGAGGACCCGGTCCAGGCCCATGCCGAGACCGCCCATCGGGGGCGCGGCATACTCCAGCGCGCGCAGGAAGTCCTCGTCGAGCTGCATGGCCTCGACATCGCCGCCGGCGGCCAGCAACGACTGCTCGGTGAGCCTGGCTCGCTGGATCTCGGGGTCGATCAGCTCGGAGAAGGCGGTGCCGCGCTCGACCCCGCCGATGATGAGATCCCAGGCCTCGATGAGCCCAGGAGTCTCGCGGTGCGGGCGAGCCAGCGGCTGCGCGATCGCCGGGTAGTCGCAGACGAAGGTCGGTTGGATCAGGGTCGGCTCGACGACGTCGCCGAAGATCTCCATCGCGATCTTGTCGGCCCCCCAGCCGGGCTGGACGGGCACGTCGTGCTCGGCCGCCAGCTCCTGCAGACGCTCCACCGAGGTCTGCACGTCGACGGTCACACCAAGTCCTTCGGAAAGGCCGGTGTAGAACGCGAGCCAGCGCCATTCGCCGTCCAGATCGATCAGCCCGGCCGATGTCTCGAGCTGCCGACCGCCGAGCTCGTCGGCCGCGGCGACGATCATCCGCTGCATGAGATCGGCCATGGTGAACTGGTCACCGTAAGCCTGATAGCACTCCAGCATGGTGAATTCCGGAGAATGCGTGGAGTCGATTCCCTCGTTGCGGAAGATCCGGCCGATCTCGTAGACCCGATCCACGCCGCCGACCACCGCGCGCTTGAGATAGAGCTCCAGCGCGATACGCATGGTCATCGGCAGGTCGAAGGCGTTGAGATGCGTGGTGAACGGCCGGGCATTGGCTCCGCCGTGCACCGCCTGCAACACCGGCGTCTCCACCTCGATGTAGCCGTCCTCCTCGAGCACCCGCCGGACGGCTCGGGTCAGCGCCGCCCGGGCCCGCACCATCTCGCGGGCCTCGTCGCGCACGATGAGGTCGACGTAGCGCTGGCGCACCCGCTGCTCCTCGGACAGCTCCTTGTGCAGCGTGGGGAGCGGCCGCAGCGCCTTGGCCGCCATTCGCCACTCGGTGGCCATGACCGACAGCTCGCCCCGGCGGGAGCTGATGACCCGGCCGCGCACGAAGACGTGGTCGCCGAGGTCCACCCAGGCCTTGAACCGCGCCAGTGCCTCCTCGCCGACCTCGGCCAGCGAGAGCATGGCTTGCAGCCGGGTGCCGTCGCCGGCCTGCAGCGTCGCGAACGCCAGCTTGCCGGTCGTGCGCACGAAGACGACGCGCCCCGCGACGCCGACGACGTCCTGGGTCTCCTCGCCGGTCTCCAGGGACCCCCAGCCCTCGCGCACCTGCGCCAGGGAATGGGTGAGGGGCACGTCGACGGGATAGGGCTCCACGCCGGCGTCCAGCATCTCCTGCCGCTTGCCCTGGCGCACCGCCACCTGCTCGGGCAGGTCGACGTCCGGGGACCGGGAGGACTCAGGGGCACTCACCCTCGCAAGGGTAGTCGCCGCGATCGGGCGCGACCGCATCGCGTGCGCGCTCCGGTCAGAAGAGCGCGTCGGCGGATCGCCTCCGTTCGAGGTCGAGCAGCGTCTGCTTGCGCAGCAGCCCCCCGCCGTAGCCGGTGATCGAGCCGTCGGACCCGACCACCCGGTGGCAGGGCACGACGATGGAGATCGGGTTGCGGCCGTTGGCCAGCCCGACCGCCCTGGCCGCACCGGGCCGGCCCAGCTGCGCCGCGAGCTCGCCGTAGGACCACGTGGCGCCGTAGGGGATGGTGCTCAGGGCGGCCCAGACCCGCTGCTGGAAGTCGGTGCCCTCCGCGGCGAGCGGCAGGTCGAAGTCGGTGCGTTCTCCGGCGAAGTAGGCGCGGAGCTGCGCCGCCGCCTCGGTCAGCACCCGCGGGCTCGCGTCGACGGAGACCTCCTCCCCGAGATCGTCGGGCGCGTGCCGGTGCTCGGCGA
The DNA here is from genome assembly GCF_059025165.1 of Serinicoccus sp. JS2-9. NCBI lineage: Bacteria > Bacillati > Actinomycetota > Actinomycetes > Micrococcales > Ornithinimicrobiaceae > Serinicoccus > Serinicoccus sp. JS2-9. The sequence continues at coordinate 1,397,990 of NZ_CM180091.1, read as the reverse complement.
AGTAGACCCCGGTGAGGTGGGTCCCGTCGCTCGTGAGCCGCAACGGTCCGACGGGTGAGTCGACGGTGAGGTGGACGGTCATGGGCTCTCCTTCGCCGAGGGGGTCCGGCTGGGCGGTGGGTGGGGTGAGATCGAGGTATGCCGTGCGCCTCCTGCCCCGGGCTCCTCGGCTGCGGGGAGGGTGGCGGCCGCGTGGTCGGAGGCCGCCCAGAGCAGGGCGGTGACGTAGGAGCGCCACGGGCGCCACTGCTGAGCGCGCGTGTCGAGGGCCCGGCCGGCGGGGAGACCCACCGCAGTGGCCGTGGCGCGCACCCCGAGGTCGGTGGCGGGGAAGGCGTCGGGGTCGCTGAGGCCACGCAGCAGCACCATCTCCACGGTCCACGGCCCCACCCCGGGGAGGGCGAGCAGGCACGAGCGCGCCTCCTCCCAGGAGGCACCCGGACCGAGGTCCACCGATCCGTCGGCGAGCGCGCCCGCCAACGTCTGCAGGGTCCGCTGACGCGACGCCGGCATCCCGGGCAGCGTCGCCGGGTCCGCCCCCGCGAGGGATGCCGGGCTCGGGAAGAGGTGCGTCGGCCCGTCCGCGGCGAGCCCGGGTGGCAGGGGCGGGCCGAGCCGCTCCACCAGCCGTCCGGCCAAGGTCCCCGCGGCGACCGTGGAGATCTGCTGGGAGAGCACGACCCGCAGCGCGAGCTCGCCGGCGTCCACGCTGCCGGGCAACCGCACTCCCGGGGTCGCGGCCACCAGCGGTCCGAGCGCCGGGTCGTCACCGAGGTGACGGTCGACGGCCTGTGGGTCGGCGTCGAGGTCGAGCAGCCGGCGGCAGCGGCCGATCGCGGCTGCGAGGTCGGCGACATCGCTCAGCCGCAGCGTGACGTGCACGTGCCGTTCCCCCGGGCCGGGCGGACGCAGGTGGGCCACGCCGGGACCGCCGGGCAGGGTGAGCGCGCGGATCAGGGCGCCGTCCCGCCACTCCTCCAGGCCGGGCACCGCCGTGGCGACGAGGTGGCCGAAGAGGCTGGGCACGTGCAGGGGCTCTCGGAAGGGAAGGCGGAGGGCGACCGTGGTCGGCGCATCGGCGCTCGCCCCTCCCCTGGAACGCCCGGCCATCGCAGCGGCACCCGGGCCGCCTGCGCGGCGACGGGCCGCAGCGCGCAGCTCGCTGGGGGTGGCGGCATACACCTCGCGCACCGTCGCGTTGAAGGACCGGACGCTGGCGAAGCCCGCGGCGTGGGTGATGTCGGCCATCGACAGCGTCGTGCCCTCGATGAGCAGCCGCGCCGCCTGGGCCCGCTGGGCCCGGGCCAGGGCGAGCGGCCCAGCCCCGAGCTCCTCCCCGAGCAGCCGCTCCAGCTGCCGGGTGGAGTAGCCCAGGCGCGTCGCGAGGCCACCGACGCCCTCCCGGTCGACGACACCATCGGCCACCAGGCGGAGCGCCCGGGCCGCGACGTCACCCCGGACGTGCCACTCCGGCGACCCCGGGGAGGCGTCAGGCAGGCAGCGCTTGCAGGCGCGGAAGCCGGCGCCCTGTGCCGCGGCGGCGCTGGGGTAGAAACGCATGTTGCGCACCCGGGGGGTGATGGCGGGGCAGCTCGGCCGGCAGTAGATGCGGGTGCTGAGCACCCCCGTCACGAACCACCCGTCGAAGCGCGCGTCCTTGCTCCGCACCGCGGCGGCGCAGCGCTCGTGGTCGAGGTGCATGGCGGTGGACATGGCTCCATCCTGCGCCCCCGACCCTGGCTGGGTCTAGCAGAAATCCGACATCACACCGGCGGCTGTCCGGCCGCCTGGCGTTCGCGCACGCGACGCCGCTCCGTGAGGACGCCTGCCTCGAACGTCGTCGTGACCACGAGCGTGAGCACGACCAGGGGCAGGACGAAGAGCACCATGATGATCTCGAAGCCGAGGAGCGCATCGTGGCGGGTCGCGTTGAGGATGAGGAAGACCGTGTAGGACACGTAGAGCAGCAGGAAGAGCCCACCCTCCCAGCGCGCCACGGTGAAGCCGGTGAAGACCACCGGCGCCAGCGCGACGGACGCCGCGAGCATGAGCGGGATGTCGAGAGCGATCGCCGCGTTCGGCACCGGCAGCCCCCCGGGCGACAGCAGCGCCGGGACCCCGAGAACGAGGCTGATGTTGGCGATGCAGCTGCCGACGACATTGCCGACCGCGAGGTCTCGTTGGCCCCGCAACGCCGCGATGACGGAGGCAGCCAGCTCGGGCAGCGAGGTGCCGATCGCCACGACGGTCAGCCCGACGACGAGCTCGCTGATCCCCATCGCCTCCGCGATGTCGGTCGCCCCGGCCACGAGGAGGTTCGCGCCCCCGACGAGCAGACCTACCCCGACCACGACCAGTCCGAGCGCCGGCCACGTCCCCATGGGCGCCCCACCGGTGTCCTGCGGCGCCCGCCGCTTGCGCACCCCCTCGCGATGCGCCCGTCGACTCACGACCACGGTGACGGTGGTGTGCACGACCATGACGAGGAGCAGCAGGAGCCCCTCGAGCGTGCTGATCGTGCCGTTGAGCGCGACCAGCAGCAGCGCTCCGGACAGCCCGACCATGACGGGCACGTCCACCTTGACCAGCTGCTCCCGGACCACCAGCGGCAGCACGAGGGCCGCGACGCCCAGGATGAGCAGGACGTTGGCGATGTTGGAGCCGACGACGTTGCCGACCGCCAGGTCCGGCTGACCACCGAGCACGGCGCCCGTCGTCACCGCGAGCTCCGGCGCGGAGGTCGCCACCGAGACGACGGTGAGTCCGACGACGAGCGGGCTGATGCCCATCCGGGTCGCGAGCGCGGAGGCGCCGCGGACGAGCAGCTCGCCCCCGCCCACCAGGAGCAGCAGCCCGCCGACGATACGGGCGATGGCGAAGAGGTCCACGGCTCGGCACCCTAGTCGCCCGAGGGCCACCGGGCAGAATGACCGGGTGCGAGGTCAGGTCCAGGGTGCCGGAGCACCGCCAGCCCGGGTCGTGGTGCCCTGGGAGACGGCGTGGCAGCAGGCGCTCTACGGCGCGCGCGGCTTCTATCGTCAGGACGGTCCCGCGGCCCACTTCGCGACCTCGGCCCAGGGCATCCCCGGGGGTGGCCGGGTGCTCGCCGAGGCCGTGGCGCGACTGGCACGTGCGGCCGGGTGCACCTCGGTGGTCGACGTCGGCTGCGGCCGCGGCGAGCTGTTGGCCGAGCTGCGCCGGGTCGCCCCCGCGCTGCACCTCACCGGGGTCGACGTGGTCGAGCGGCCGGAGGGGCTCGACGTCGACGCCTGGCTCGCCTCCCCCGGCGGCGCGGTGCTCCCGGTGGAACTGCGGGATCTCACGCGCACGCTCGTGCTGGCGCACGAGTGGCTCGACGTCGTCCCGTGCCCCGTCGTCGCGCGGGACGAGGCCGCGGTATGGCGTGAGGTCCTGGCCGTCCCGGAGGCCGGCGGGGTCTGGGGCGAGCGTCCGGGGGATCCGCTCGGCGGGGCGGACCTCGCCTGGGCGGAGCGCTGGCTCGCGGACGACCGACTGACCCGGGCGGAGATCGGGCTGCCGCGTGACCGGGCGGCTGCGGACCTGCTGTCCCGGGTGCGCTCGGGCCTGGTCGTGGTCGTCGACTACGGCCACACGACGGCCGATCGCCCTGGCAACGGCACCCTGACCGGCTTCCGCAGCGGCCGGGAGGTCGAGCCGGTGCCGAACGGTCGCTGCGACGTCACGGCTCACGTGGCCGTGGACGCGCTGGCCGCCACGCTGCAGTCCTCGACCGGGCGTGCGGTGGAGCCGCAAAAGCAGTGGGAGGTGCTGCGCGAGCTCCTCGACGACCCGACCGACCCCGTCCCGCACTCGCTCGCCTCGAGCGACCCGGCGGCCTACCTGACTGCCGTGGCGCGTCGGAGCGCGCTGACCGCGCTGACGACCGGTGCGCTCGGTGACTTCTGGTGGCTCATCGCCGAGGTCGACGCCGAGAGATAGCGTCGACCCGACCCACGCCGCGTCCCTGCGCCTCGGCACAGCGGCCACCGTGCCGCATACAGTGGCGGGGTGAGCACCCGCGATCTCGACGTGACCCTCGGCGCCGCCGGCGTCGGTGGGCTGTCCACCACCGAGATGGTGCTCAACATCGGCCCCCAGCACCCGGCGACCCACGGTGTGCTGCGGCTGCGGGTCACCGCCGACGGCGAGCGGATCACCGCCGCCGAGCCGGTCATCGGCTATATGCACCGGGGCGCGGAGAAGCTCTTCGAGGTCCGTGACTACCGCCAGATCATGGTGCTGGCGAACCGGCACGACTGGCTCTCGGCCTTCAACAACGAGGTCGGCGTGGCCCTCACCGTCGAGCACCTGCTCGGCATGGAGGTCCCCGAGCGGGCGACCTGGGCGCGCACGCTGCTGTGCGAGCTGGGGCGCGTCCTGAACCACCTGATGTTCCTCGGGTCCTATCCGCACGAGCTCGGCGCCATCACGCCGATGTTCTACTCCTTCCGCGAGCGCGAGGAGATCCAGGCCGTCATGGAGGAGTTCTCCGGCGGCCGCATGCACTTCATGGCCACGCGTGTCGGCGGGCTGCTGCACGATCTGCCCGACGGCTGGCTGGACCGCGTCGACGCCGCCGTCGCGACCGTGCGCGGGCGGATGCCGGACCTGCTCGGCCTCGTGCTCGGCAACGAGATCCTGCAGGCGCGGACCCGCGACGTCGGCGTCCTCCCGCTGGAGACGGTGCTGGCGTATGGCGTGTCCGGCCCGATCGCGCGGGCGTCCGGGCTCGACGTGGACCTGCGGCGCGACGAGCCGACCCTCGCCTACGGCGAGCTCTTCGGCGACGGCGGCCCCGGGCGCGTGGTCACCCGGGAGGCGGGCGACTGCTACGCCCGGCTCGAGGTCCTGGCCGAGCAGATCGAGGTGAGCCTGGACCTGGTGCAGGCGTGCACCGCGCGGCTGCGCGAGCTCGGCGAGGGGCCGGTCAGCACCCGGCTGCCCAAGAAGCTCAAGGTCCCGGCGGGTGAGCACTACCTCGCGACGGAGAACCCGCTCGGCTTCAACGGCTACTACCTCGTGAGCCGGGGCGACACCGTGCCGCACCGGCTCAAGCTGCGCTCGGCGTCCTTCAACAACGTGCAGGTGCTGCGCGAGATGCTCCCCGGCACCGTCGTGGCCGACATGGTGGCGGTGCTGGGCTCGATGTTCTTCGTCGTCGGCGACATCGACAAGTAGGCCGGCGCCGGAGTCCTCCCGGAAGCCCGGCGCCGCGAACCGGACGACCACCGGACGACCACCGGACGCCCGACGCCCCCACCGGCTGGCTGCCGGTGGGGGCGTCACGCATCGGGCGACCGCAGCCGCCGCTACTTCAGCGGGATGAGCTGCGCCTCCTCCTCGCCCGCGGGGTTGTCGTAGAACACGACCATCTGCCCGAGGGTGCCCTGGTCCTCCCACGCCTCGGTGTCGACCTGCGCGCGCCACGACACCTTGTCACCGGGCTGGAGCTCGGCATACTGACCGGTCGTGCTCAGCACCGGGGTGGTCGGGTCGTAGGTGGCGGTGTCGGTGAAGTCGACACCGTTGCCCCGCACGAAGGCGTAGACCTCGTAGTCGAACGCGCCGGTGACCGCCACCTGCGACGCCCGCACCGGCAGCATGACCGTGCTGTTGTCGGTCGGGGCCGTCGTGAGGAAGCCGGTCCCAAAGAGGCCACCGGTCCGCAGGTCGCGGAGGAAGACCTCGGCGGTGCCGTTCACCGAACCGGAGCGCACGGCGCCGGAGTCGTAGGAGAAGAGCCGCATGTCCGCCGCCCCGTCCTGGTCGACGTCCAGGAACACCGAGTACTCGTTGGCCGCGGCGTTCGAGTAGTGGTCGTACATGTTGACCGCGAAGACGAGCAGCGTGTCGCCGTCCGGGAGCGTGAAGGACTGGGCCCCCGCCGCCCGCACGTCGAAGCCGGTGCCGAGTGGGTCGGCCGCCTGGTCCTGCGCGTCCTCGATGCCCCAGGCGAAGACGTCGGCAGACGTCTCCACCGCCGCGCCACCACCCCGGTTGAAGACGTTGAGCTTCGTGCCGTTGTTGGCCTTGCTGTTGATCTTCTTCGGGGCCACCGTGCCGTCGGCGGACGGCCGCGGCACCAGGAGGTAGGGCACCGTGAGATCGCCGTCACCACCGGCGAACTCGATGTTGCCGGAGATCTCGTAGAACCGGTGCTGGCCCGCGCCGGACAGGATGCTGGGCAACGCGTCGGCGTCGGCCTGCAGCGTCACCCGGACGGTGGCGCTGCCGCCGGCCGGGACGGTGACGCTGCTGGGCGAGACCCGGACGTCCGCAGGCTGCGACTCCGGACCCGCCGTCGCGGCGACGGCGTACGTCTGCGCGCTCGAGCCCTTGTTGACCAGGGTCACCTCGCGCCGCTCGGTGAAGGTCGTGCTGCCCTCGGCCAGACCGAAGCTGAGGGTCGGCTGGCGCACCAGGCCGTCCTCGGTCTCGATCTCGTCACCGAAGGCGACCACGGAGCCGTTCACCACCTGGGCGGTGTCGACCAGACCGGCGCCACCGCGGGTGAGCTGGTAGCCCGACAGCCCGTCGTCGTCGGCCGTGGCCACGAGCGAGCTGCTGATCTCGTCGGCGGACCAGTCGGGGTGGGCCTGCACGCCGAGCGCGGCGACACCCGCGACGTGCGGGGCGGCCATCGACGTGCCGGACTTGAAGCTGCCGCGCCACCCGGAGCCGACCTCGGTCGAGAAGGTGGAGACGCCGGGTGCCGCCACGTCGGGCTTCAGCCCGCTGTCGACGCTGCGCGGGCCGTCGGAGCTGAACGACGCGAACTGGCGGAAGCCGGGGTTGTCGACGCGAGCAGCCGTGAGGTCGACCTGCTCACCGTCCGCCGCGGCGAGCGCGTCGCCGTCATCGGTCGGCTCCGCGCCGAGCACACCGCGCACGCCGAGGAAGGGGATCGTCACGTCGACGAACACCGGCAGGCTCGGGTCCGCGACGATCTCACCCTCGTAGGGCGGGAAGTTGGCGTCGCTGTTGATCATGACGACGGCCGCGGCGCCGGCCTGCTGGCCGAAGCCGGCCCGCGCCACGCGGGCGCACGAGCCGCGCTGGGTGACGGCGAGTTGGTTGCCACCCGGGACGATGCCGGCAGCTTCGTACTCCTCGAGCTCGCAGCCGAGGCCCACCGAGCCGTCCTCGTCTCGCAGCACGACGATCTCGAGCGGCTGCTCCGGGATCTCGGCGCCGTTGGCGTTGATCGCCTCGATCGTGGTGCCGTCGAAGGTCAGCTGGGCGCCGGGGTAGGTCTCGGTGCCATCGATCGCCGCCACGCTGACGACGCCCTCACCCGAGCCGGGGCTCCCGGTGATGTACGGCGCCGGTCCGGAGTTGCCGGCCGAGGCGATGACGACGACACCCGCGGCCACCGCGTTGCTCGACGCCACGGCCGAGGGGTCGCCCTTGGTGCCGTACGGCGATCCGAGCGACATGTTGATGACGTCCATGTCATTGGCGACGGCCCAGTCGATGGCCTCCGTCGTCACGTTGGTCGACCCGCTGCAGCCGAAGACCCGCAGCGCGTAGAGATCGACCTCGGGGGCGACGCCGGGACCCACCTCGAAGTCGGTGTCGTAGGTGGTGGAGTCCCACGGGCCGTCATAGGTCGAGCCGCCGGGCAGCACCCCGCTGCCGCCGGCCGTGCCCGCGACGTGCGAGCCGTGGCCCTGGCAGTCCAGCGGGTTGGGGTCGGGCTGCGGGGTCTGGCTGCCGGTGTAGGCGTCGCCGACGAAGTCGTAGCCGCCCTTGACCCGGACACCCCAGCCGAGGGCGGGGTCCGGGGCGGAGGTGCTCGAGGCCGAGGCCTGCTCGAAGGCCTCGACGGTGCCGGGACCACCGAAGGAGGCGTGGGTGTAGTCGATGCCGGTGTCGATGATGGCGACCTTGATGCCCTCGCCGGTGTAGCCGGTGTCCTCCCAGACCTGGTCGGCGCCGAGGAAGGGGACCGAGGTCTCGTTGTCCAGCTCGTGCACGGGCACGGGGTGGACGGCGACGACGTCGGCGATCTTCGCGAGCTCGGCGACCTCGCTGCGGTCGATCGTCACGCGGATGCCGTTGTAGGCCGACTGCATCTGGGTGCCCACGTCGCCACCCTGTCGGCGGATCTTGGCAGCGGCCCGGTCCTGCTTGGCCTTGAGCTGAGCCTTGATCCGCTTCTTCTCGCCCTTGGACAGCTCGCCCTGCTCGGCTTCCACGACGGCGACCGGTGCTCCGGCCATCTCGACGATGACCTCGACCGGACCCTCCTGCTCGCTCAGCGGGAGGCCGGCGGCGTCGAGCTCGCCCGAGGAGGGCGCCTCGGCGAAGCGCTCCAGCGGATCTTCGTCAGCACTGGCTGACCCCGACGCGAGAACCGCCGGGAGGATGACGGCCAGTGCCCCTGCACCGGCGATGAATCTGCGTACCACGTTGTGCGCACCTTTCAGGGAAAGATCCGCCACCGTCTGCGACGGACCCGCCACCACCCTAGGTCGGCAGGAGGCACGTCACAACGGTTCAATCGTCAAGGTTTGGCAAAATTTCGTCGGAGAACCGACACACAAAATTCGGCGTCAGGGCTCCACGGCCGAAGATCCCACGTCGCGAAGCGCTGCTCCAGGGTCAGCATCGCTGAACCTGCCGTAACGTCAAGGTCGGCCGGCGTGAAGCTCCGGACCACCCGGCAGCCCACCACCAGGAAGCCGCCCTGCCGCAGGTGACGGGCCACGGCGGCCAGCACCGCGGGCCGGTGCGCCTGCGCGACGAGGACGTGCCGGTCACGCTCGCTCACGCGCGCCAGCCTAGCGACCGGCGAATTCGACCACGGGCTGTCGCGCCATGGCAGCAGAAGCCGTGGTCGAATTCGGCAGGGAATCGGGTCAGCCGTAGGCGAGGTCGCCGTCGACGACGCCGTCGTCGTCCTCGTCGTCACCGTCGGTCGGGGGGATCCGACACCATGCCTGGCCCACGAAGCCCGCCACCGACAGCGCGAGCGCCGCGACCGCGTGCACCAGACCCCAGACCAGCTGGACCCGCTCGCTGGACACGTCCGCGTTGGGCAGGTGGACCAGGGCGTTCGCGGCATACCAGCCGAGCAGCGCCGCGCCGCCCAGCGCCGCCGCCTGCGCGCCGACGAGCGTGCCGCGACCCCGCTGCGGCGACGGGCGCCACGTGCCCTTGCCGAGCAGGTAGCGGCGGATCTGCCAGCACATCACGAGGACCAGCAGCGCGACCGCCAGCAGCGGGACGAGGCCGAGCCAGGAGATGACGGGGTAATCACCCCCGAGCGAGCGCACCAGCTGCAGCAGCAACCAGCTCGCCATGCCGGCCAGCAGGCCCACGACCACGGCGGTGCCGATCCGCACGCCCTCGATCCCGCTCACGCCCGCTCCTCCAGCGGCTGCACCCGCTGCTGCGCCAGATCCGGTATGAGGTCACGCACCGCGACCGGCGCGTCACCTAAGCGCAGGCTCGCCCCGGGGTCGACGTCGAGCCAGGGCACGAGGACGAAGGCCCGCTCGTGGGCCCGGGGGTGCGGGAGGGTGAGCTCGGGGTCGTCGCTGCGGGTGTCCGTGCCGGTGAGGGGGTCGCCGTACTGCACCAGATCGAGGTCGAGCGTCCGGGCTCCCCAGCGCACCTCGCGGGTCCGGCCGAAGTCGGCCTCCACCCGGTGCAGCGCGGCCAGCAGTGCTCCGGGGCTGTGGCTCGCGCGGCCCAGCGCCACCGCGTTGACGTAGTCCGGCTGCCCGGCCACCGCCTCGCCGCCGACCGGCGCGGTGACGTAGGGCCGGGAGACCCGGACGCCGCGCAGTCCCCGCAGGCGGCGCAGCCGGAGGACCGCCTGACGCACGGTCTCGGCGGGCGGCGTGCCCTCGGCACCGGCCAGGTTGGCGCCGAGCGCGATGACGACCGGCACGTCCCTGCGCCGCCGGACGACGACCTCCACGTCACCCAACGGCACGCCGACCGGGGCCTGCGGCTTGTGGACCGTGACCTCGACCTCCTCGACGAGCGGGCGGGTCAGGACCTGGGCGGCGATCTCCTCGGCGACCGTCTCGATGAGGTCGCGCGGCTCGCCCTCGACGACGGCGACGACGTCGGCCGCCACCTCGCCGTAGTGGACGGTGTGCGCCAGGTCGTCGCTCGCACCGGCGCGGGCGAGGTCGACCGCCATGACGACGTCGACGACGAAGTCCTGGCCGTCGCGCCTCTCGTGCTCCAGCACGCCGTGGTGCCCACGCGCGCGGACGCCGGTCAGCCGGATGAGGTCAACGCGCATCGCGTGCCTCCTCGGTCAGGGCCCACACCGCGAGGGCGTCTCGGGTCGGCGGCACCTCGTGGACGCGCACCGCCCAGGCACCTGCCTGCGCGGCGATCAGGCTGGTCGCGGCTGTCGCGGCGTCCCGCTCGTGCGCCGGGGTGGGCTCGGCAGAGCTGGGGCCGGCGTCAGCGGGACTGGGCTCGGCGCCGGGCCGCGCCGACCCCGCCGCGAGCCCGCCGAGGAAGCGCTTGCGCGACGTGCCCACCAGCACCGGCAGCCCGAGGGCGACGACCCGGTCCAGGCCCGCGAGCAGCTGCCAGTTGTGCTCCGCGTCCTTGGAGAAGCCGAAGCCGGGGTCGAGGACGAGCTGCTCGGAGCGTGCGCCCAGGGCGAGCAGCGCGTCGACGCGGTCGGTGAGCTCACGGCATACCTCGTCCACGACGTCGTCGTAGTGGTGCTGCGCGGCGGCGTCGCTCAGCAGGCCGCGCCAGTGCATGACGACGTAGCGGGCCCCGGTCTGCGCGATCAGCTCGCCCATCTGCGGGTCGGCGAGGCCCCCTGAGACATCGTTGACCAGCACCGCGCCGGCCTGCAGGGCAGCGTCGGCGACGGAGGCGCGCATGGTGTCGATCGAGACGGCATACCCCTCGCGCGCCAGCGTGGCGACGACCGGGAGCACCCGGTCGCGCTCCTCGGTCTCCGGCGGCCGGGTGCTGCCGGGGCGGGTCGACTCCCCGCCGACGTCGACGAGCTGGGCACCCTGCGCGGCGAGCTCGCGACCGCGCGCGACCGCGACGTCCGGGTCGAGCCAGCGACCGCCGTCGCTGAAGGAATCGGGCGTGACGTTGACGACACCCATGATCTGCGGTCGCTGCATCCCGCGGCTCACCGTCCGGTGACCAGGCTCATCGCCTCGGCACGGGTGGCGGGGTGGCGCAGCTGGCCGCGCACCGTCGAGGTGAGGGTGCGGGCCCCCGGGCGACGGATGCCGCGCATCGACATGCACAGGTGCTCTGCCTCCACGACGACGAGCACGCCGCGGGGCGCGAGGTGCTCCTCGAGCGCGTCCGCGATCTGCGTGGTGAGGCGCTCCTGGACCTGCGGGCGGCGGGCGTAGACGTCGACGAGGCGGGCCAGCTTCGACAACCCGACGACGCGCCCGTCCCGACCGGGGATGTAGGCGACGTGCGCAGACCCGTGGAACGGCACCAGGTGGTGCTCGCACACGCTGTAGAGCTCGATGTCCTTGACCATGATCATCTCGTCGTGGTCGACGTCGAAGGTCGTGCCGAGCACATCACGCGGCTCCTGCCGCAGCCCCCCGAAGATCTCGGCGTAGGACCGTGCCACGCGGGCCGGGGTGTCCCGCAGACCGTTACGGTCGGGGTCCTCGCCCACCGCGATGAGGATCTCCCGCACCGCAGCCTCCACCCGAGCGTGGTCGACCTCGCCCACGAGCGGGGCGGCCGCGGCCTCGTCGTCGCGCGCCTCGTCCGTCACCGCGCCCGAGGTGGTCGGTGAGCCGTCCGGGTATGCCGCCGGCTCGAGTGCCCCGCCCGGGGCACCCGGTGCCTCACTCGCGCCCGGAGTCGACATGGCCGCCCTCGGGCACCTGGACCACCTCGACCGGCGGGGTGGTCCCGTCGGCCTCGGTCAACGGGTGGTGGCCGTTCGACATCGCGCGCTTCTCGGCGTCGGTCAGCACCGGTCCGCTCTCGTGGATCGTCCGGGCGTCGGACGAGAGCCAGACGGGGCGGACCGGGCGCCTGCGGACGTCCTTGAAGACCTCGGCGATCGCGTCGGCGTTGAGGGTCTCCTTCTCCAGCAGCTCCAGCACGAGCGCGTCGAGGATGTCGCGGTTGTCGTTGAGGGCGTGCCAGGCCTCGTCGTGGGCGGCCTCGATGAGACGGCGCACCTCCTGGTCGACGACGCCGGCCAGGTTCTCGGAGTAGTCCCGCTCGTGGCCCATGTCGCGCCCGAGGAAGACCTCACCGCCGGCCGAGCCGAGCTTGACCGCGCCGACGCGTTCCGACATACCGAACTGCGTCACCATCTTGCGCGCGAGACCGGTCGCCTTCTCGATGTCGTTGGCGGCGCCGGTGGTCGGGTCGTGGAAGACCAGCTCCTCGGCCACGCGCCCGCCGAGGGCGTAGGCGAGCTGGTCGAGCAGCTCGTTGCGAGTGGTGGAGTACTTGTCGTCCGCCGGCAGCACCATGGTGTAGCCGAGCGCCCGCCCGCGGGGCAGGATCGTCACCTTGCTCACCGGGTCGGTGTGGTTCATCGCCGCCGCGACGAGGGCGTGGCCGCCTTCGTGGTAGGCGGTGATCTTCTTCTCCTTGGCGCTCATGACCCGGGTGCGCTTCTGCGGACCGGCCATGACGCGGTCGATCGCCTCGTCGAGGTCGCCGTCGGTGATGACCTGCTCGTTCTTGCGCGCCGCGAGCAGGGCGGCCTCGTTGAGCACGTTGGCCAGGTCGGCGCCGGAGAAGCCCGGGGTGCGCCGCGCGACGGCCATGAGGTCGACGTCCGCCAGCGGCTTGCCCTTGCCGTGCACCTGCAGGATGTGCAGGCGGCCCAGCATGTCCGGGGCCTCGACCGCGATCTGACGGTCGAAGCGGCCCGGGCGCAGCAGCGCCGGGTCCAGGATGTCGGGGCGGTTGGTGGCGGCGATGAGGATGACGTTGGTCTTGACGTCGAAGCCGTCCATCTCGACGAGCAGCTGGTTGAGCGTCTGCTCCCGCTCGTCGTGACCGCCGCCCATACCCGCGCCGCGGTGGCGGCCCACGGCGTCGATCTCGTCGACGAAGATGATCGCCGGGGCATTCTCCTTGGCCTGCTCGAAGAGGTCGCGCACGCGGGAGGCGCCTACACCGACGAACATCTCGACGAAGTCGGAGCCCGAGATGGAGTAGAACGGCACGCCCGCCTCGCCGGCCACGGCCCGGGCGAGCAGGGTCTTGCCGGTGCCGGGCGGGCCGTAGAGGAGGACGCCCTTGGGGATCTTGGCGCCGACCTCGAGGAACTTGCGCGGCTCGGAGAGGAACTCCTTGATCTCGTGCAGCTCCTCGACGGCCTCGTCGGAGCCGGCCACGTCGTCGAAGGTGACCTTGGGCATGTCCTTGGTGGCCAGCTTGGCCTTGGACTTGCCGAACTGCATGACCCCGCGACCGCCGCCCTGCATCCGGGTCATGAGCCACAGGAACAGACCGAGGATGAGCAGCAGGGGCAGGAAGTTGATGAGAAGGGTGACGAAGACGTTCTGCCGCGCGGGGTCGTCGGTCCATCGCTCGGAGGGCGGGTTGTCGTCGAGCGCGGTGATGATCTGCTCGCCGCGGGCCTCGACGTAGAACGCCTGGACCTGGTCGGTCTCCCGGACGTCGTCGCTGGAGAAGGTCTCCCCCTCCTTGAGGGTCAGGTCGATCCGGTCCGGCGTGACGACGGCCTCCGCGACCTGGTCGTTCTTGATGAGCTCGAGCGCGTCAGCAGTGTCGATCCGGCTGTAGGGACCCTGCGCGAGCAGCGAGTACCACAGGATGCCGAGGCCGAGGAAGAGGAAGACCCACATCCACGGACTGGGCTTGGCCCGCTTGGGCCGCGAGTTGGCAGTGCTCATGTCAGTGACATTCGGGTGCCCCGAAGGCGTCCCCGGTCCTCCTGGTCGATCGATCGGCAGATTCTCCTGCGCTCAACGCACGGTAGAAGGCCAGTGTTCCACCACCCCCAGGGGCTCCGCCCCCGGGCACCCCCGCTGGGGCTCCGCCCCAGACCCCACCACCCCCAGGGGCTCCGCCCCCGGGCACCCCCGCTGGGGCTCCGCCCCAGACCCCACCACCCCCAGGGGCTCCGCCCCCGGGCACCCCCGCTGGGGCTCCGCCCCCTCCGCACCGGCAGCCTCGTGTGCACGGTCCGGCGTAGGACGCACATCGGGGTGATCTTTCCGCCGGACCAGCCGTCGGAGCGGCTCCGGGAGGTGGCCCAGTCTGCCGAGGCGGCGGGCCTGGACGAGCTGTGGCTGTGAGAGGACTGCGTCAAGGAGGCCGTGATCTCGGCAGCTACGGCGGCTCTCGCGTGGACCACCCGGCTGCGTGTGGGGGTCACGCTGCTCCCGGTCCCGCTGCGCAACGTCGCCCTGAGCAGTATGGAGATCGCTACCGTGACGCGACTCTCTCCTGGTCGGTTCCTCCCCGCGGTCGGCCACGGGGCGCTCGACTGGCCGCCGGACGCGATCCCTCCCGTGCTCGTGGGCGCCTACCGTCCCAAGACCCTGGCGCTCGCCGGCGAGATCGGCGACGGCGTCGTGGTGGATCGGCCGGCCGCCCTGCCGGACGCGGTGCCGCACGTCCGCGAGGCCTGGCAGGCCGCCGGCCGCGACGGCGATCCTGACGTGCTCGTCTTCCAGCCGGTGCCCGTCGGCGCGTCGGCGCAGCGGATCGCGGAGCTGATCGCGCAGCGGGCGGCCGAGGGCGCTCGCCGGGTCGCGATCACGGTCGTCACCGCCGACGACGGTCCACCCGAGGGCGGGCCAGCTCTGCTGACGATGCTCCCCGTCCTCGGCCGCGCGTGCTCGCTCGTGCGGGAGTCAGGCTCTCGGAGTGACCAGACCAGGCTGCCGGTCAGCTGTAGACGTGCGGTGCCAGGGTGCCGATGACGCGCAGGTTGCGGTAGCGCTCGGCGTAGTCCAGGCCGTAGCCGACGACGAACTCGTCGGGGATGTCGAAGCCCACGTAGCGCGTGTCGATCTCCACCTTCGCGGCCGTCGGCTTGCGCAGCAGCGTGCAGATCTCCAGGCTGGCCGGGCGGCGTGACTGCAGGTTCGTCCTGATCCAGGACAGCGTCAGCCCGGAGTCGATGATGTCCTCGACGATGAGCACGTGCCGGTCGGTGATGTCCGTGTCGAGGTCCTTGAGGATGCGCACCACCCCGCTGCTCTTGGTGCCCGAGCCGTAGCTCGAGATCGCCATCCAGTCCATCTCGGCCGACCCCGGCAGGGCGCGCATGAAGTCGGCCATCACCAGGACCGCGCCCTTCAGCACGCCCACGAGGAGCACGTCCTTGTCGTGGTAGTCCGCCCACACCTCCTCGGCCAGCTCCGCCAGGCGGCCCTTGATCTCGTCCTCGGTGTACAGCACCGCGGCCAGGTCATCACGCATGTGCTCGGCGTCCACGCAGCTCGCTCCTCGATCGCTCGGCGACTCCTCGCGGGCGCTCGGTCACCCGCGACAAGGACCATTGAACTATGTCTCGCGCCGGAGCCACACCCGGTCCGCGGAGAGACCGGCCCGCACTCCCCCCGGCAAGTGCAGCGGACCCTGCCCGTGCCACGCCGTGACCAGCGCATCCACGGCAGACAGGTGCTCGCTCGTGAGGTCGGTGCCGGGGCTCCCGAGGGCCAGCGCGCAGCGTCGCCACAGCCGCGTCCGGATCGCGCGCGGCAGGGTCGCGACAGCGTCCACCGCCCAGGGCGGCTCACCCAGACCGAGGTATGCAGTCTCCGCCGCCTGCTCCAGCGCGTCGGCGTCGTCCCGGAGCAGGTCGGCGGTCCGGGCGAGGTTGGCGCCCAGCCCGGGGCCGAGCAGCGGCTCCAGCTCGGTCAGGGCCCTGCGGGCGCGCACCCGGGCGTAGCGCTCGTCGCGGTTGTGCGGGTCGTCCCACGGCTCGAGCCCCAGCTCGTCGCAGACCTGCTCGGTCACCTCCCGCGTGATGGCGTGGCCGCCAGGGGCCGACGCTCCCCCAGCGGTCCGGGCCGGGTCGCCGAGGAAGGGGCGCCCCAGCAGCACGGGCGGCGCATGCTCGCCATCCGCCGCGCCCCGCAGGGCTCGCGTGGAGGGCATCCCGGCCAACGACCGGGCGCCCGACCCCCGGGCCAACCCGAGCAGCACCTGCTCGGCCTGGTCGTCACGCGTGTGCCCGAGCAGCACCGCACCGGCCCCCAGCCGCGCAGCCACCGCCGCGAGCGCGGCATACCTCGCCTCTCGCGCCTCCCCCTCCGGCCCGGACGCGCCACCGGCGAGCTGCACCCGCTCGACCGCGACCGGCGAGCCCTCGGGCAGCAGGCCACGGCACTGCCTGGCCGCCCGCCGGGCCACCGCCGCCGAGCCGTCCTGCAGACCGTGGTCCACGACGACCGCACCGGCGCGCACACCACCGCGAGGAGCGACGAAGCCCACCGCGGCGGTCAGCGCGAGCGAGTCGGCACCGCCCGAGCAGCCCACCAGCACGAGGGCGCCTGCGGGCAGCGGCTGCGCCTCCACCCACCGCCGCACGGCGACGCGGGCCGCGGCGACGGCGGGAGGAGGACCGGGCAACGGATCAGCCGTGGACGCGCGCGACCCACGCCGCGGGGTCGGCGATCTCGGTCGGTCGCGGCAGCGTCTCGGGCGAGGTCCAGATCTGGTTGAAGCCCTCGACGCCGACCTCGTCCATGACGCCGCGCACGAACACCGCACCGTCCTTGTACTGCCGCATCTTGGCCTCCATGCCGAGCAGCCGGCGCAGCACCTTGTCGACGTTGCCCGCGCCCTTGCGCCGCTCGGTGAAGCGACGCCGGATCTCGGCGACCGTGGGGATGACGCTGGGGCCGACCTCGTCCATGACGACGTCGGCGTGCCCCTCGAGCAGCGACATGATCGCGGTGACCTCCGCGAGGCGTTCGCGCTGCTCGGGCGTGGCCACGACCTGGGTGATGTCCTCCTCGCCGCGCAGGACACCCGGCAGCGCGCCGAGGATCTCGCCGAGCCGCTGCCCCATCTCCTCCGGCTCCGGCATGATCCGCGTGCCCATCGAGCGCGCCCGCTCGATCATGTGCTCGCGCAGCCACGGCACGGCGGTGAACTGCACCCGGTGCGTCTCCTCGTGCATCGCCACCCACAACCGGAAGTCGCCCGGGTCGACCTCGAGCTCCCGCTCGGCGGCCAGGATGTTGGGCGCGACGAACATCAGCGCCGGGGTGCCCTGGGGCGCGAGGTCGTACTGCCCCAGCACCTTGGTCGAGATCCACGACAACAGGCCGGCGACCTCGGTGCCGGTGACCTTGCCGGAGATCGCTTGGGACCGCTCGCCCAGGTCGGGGAGCTGGCGCCCGGCCTCCTCGGCCCGCCGACGGTCGGCGGCACGCTTCTTGGCGACCACGTCGTCGAGCACCGGGGCGAGCATCGCACCCATGGAGGCGCAGTTGGCGCGGATCCACCCGGCCCGGTCGACGACGAGCGCCTCGGGTGTGCCGGGCGGGGTCGCCATCTGCGCCGTGCTGGCGACCGGCTCGACGGCGCGCGCGGCGGCCGAGCGCAGGTCCGCGACGAGGTCCCGGATCTCGGTGCGGCTCGCCTTCGGCCCCGGCGGGGCCAGCCGGGCCGCAGCCGAGGCCGCGAAGTCCCAGTCCACGAGGGCACTGCCCTGCACCTCGGTCGGCGAGGGCGCGTCGTCGGTGGTCGGCACCGGGTGCTCAGTCATGACCCGACGGTATGCGCTCGCCCCGGGTCGCGGCGACCCGGATCGGGGCGGTCGGTGGCACCGGTGCGCTCGCCTGGGGTGGCGCGAACCTCAGCAGCCGCACCGGGCCAGCTCGGCGACGACCTCATCGAGCACCGAGCGCGCCTCGAAGACCGCCGCGCCGTCCTCGATGTCGTCCGCGGTCATGGCGTAGGCGAGCAGCCGGCCGTCCTCGGTCACCACGGTGCCGGCCAGGGAGGTGACCCCCGGGAGCGAGCCGGTCTTGGCCCGCGCGTTGCCGACCGCCGGGTCGTGCACGTCGAGGTGGAAGCGGGCGGAGAGGGTGCCGGTATATCCGGCGATGGGCAGGCCTCCGGCGGCCAGGACCTCCTGCAGTTCGGGGTGGGAGCCGTCCGACCCGGCGACGAGCACGTCGGCGACGACGTCGACCGGGATGCGGGTGCCGTCCGAGAGCCCGCTGGCGTCGGCGATCTGCACCCCTTCCAGGTCCAGGCCGTAGTCGTCGACCAGGGTCTGCTCGATCCAGGCCATGACGGCGTCCTGGTCCGCGCTCTCGCCGTCGGCGACCGCGGCCTGCCGGGCCAGCTGCTCCACCATGGCGTTGTCGCTGGTGGCGAGCGCCAGGGCGAGCACGTCGCGGGCGGCGGCCGACTCGACGCTCGCCAGCTCGGTGGCGTCATCGGGCGCCTCGACCTCCGCGGCGGTGGCGTCCTCATCGCCCGACCCGACGACGTCGAGGCCCTCCTCCGCCAGGGCCTCCCGGAAGACCCGGGCGACCTCCTGCTCGGGATCGGCGGGAGAAGGGTTGAAGGGCAGCGCCCGGTCTCCGGAACGGCCGAGCTGCACGACGCGGCCGGTCCATCCCTCCGAGACCCACTGGTCGGTCCAGGTCTCCAGGGCGTCGGGGCTGGCGGCGTAGGACAGATCCAGGCTGACGGTGATGGGGCCGTCGACAGCTCCGTCGGCGGCCTCGGGCGCGCTGGTGGCGGCCGCGTCCTCGGCGTCCTCCGCGGTCGTCGAGGCGCCGTCGCCCTCGTCATCCCCCTCACCCGCGACCCCGGTCAGCGACGCGGCCGTCTGCGCGGCGAGATCCGCGAGGCCCGCGTGACCTGCGACGGCGTCGGGGTCACCCACCCCGTCGGCCAACAGCATGTCGCCGCCCGCGACGATGACGACCTCCCCCGGCTCGGGACCGCGGACGACGCGGGTGGTGAAGGTGTCACCGCCGTCCAGGCCGGTCACGATCGCGGCGGCAGAGAGCAGCTTCGTCGTCGAGGCAGGCGTCACCAGCCGGGTCGCGTTGCGGTCGAGCAGCACCTCCCCCGTGAGGGCGTCGCGGACGGTGACGGCTCGTCGGTTGCTCGGTCCCAGCCACTGGCTGTCGAGCTCGTCGGCGACGTCCTCCGACAACGCGTCGGCATCGGGGACCGCGCCGCCGGTGACCTGACCGAGGGGCGCGGCAGGCGTCGCGATACGGGGCCGCACGTCCGCAGCCGTCGACGGTGCCCGCGTCGTGGTGCTGGCCTCGTCCGGCGCACCCGTCGTCGCGGCTGCCCCGCCCTCGGGTGCCGTGGTGGTGCTCGCGTCGTCGCCGACGCTGATCGGGACGCGCGCGGAGGCGGCACCCGCCTCCGGCACCGACCACGCGCCGGCGAGCAGGGCAGCGGCCAGTGCCGGCGCCACGGCATACCTCGTGGCGCGGCGCGTGCTCACGCGACTGGTCACCACCGCTGTCATCGACCTCCGTCGTCACCGGACCCCTGGATGAGGGACACTTGAGTGAGAAGCCTATGCCGAACCGAAGCAGAGAGAGCGCCAGATGCAGTTCGACGTGACGATCGAGATCCCGCAGGGCAGCCGCAACAAGTACGAGGTCGACCACGAGACGGGACGGATCCGGCTTGACCGGATGCTCTTCACCGCGACGCGCTACCCGGCCGACTACGGCTACATCGAGGAGACCCTGGGCGAGGACGGGGACCCGCTGGACGCCCTCGTGCTGCTGGACGAGCCGACCTGGCCCGGGTGCCTGGTCGCGGCGCGGCCGATCGGGATGTTCCACATGCGCGACGAGGCAGGCGGCGACGACAAGATCATCTGCGTGCCGGCCGACGACCCGCGCAAGATGGGCATCCAGAGTCTGGACGACATCGGGACCCACACCCGCCTGGAGATCCAGCACTTCTTCGAGGTCTACAAGGACCTGGAGCCGGGCAAGTCGGTGGAGGGTGCGCACTGGGCCGGCCGCGAGGAGGCTGAGCAGTGCTACCAGGAGGCGGTCAAGCGCGCCCAGGAGCACGGCATCTCCACCGCCCGCTGGCCGATGCCCAAGCACTGACGCCCCCGCGCCGGCGCCCGCCGCGGGGCCGGACCTGCAGCCTCTCCCCGCCGCCCCACGGAACCACTCCGTCGGGGGCGGCGTCGTAGTGGCACGTGGCCTTCGGTCACGTCCGTCCGCGATAGGCTGGCCGTGCAGGGCCGCTCTCGTGAAGCGGCGGGTCTATTCGCGGGCAGGAGCCCGCCCACACTGAGGGGAAACAGCATGACGACCGTGACAGAGACGCCGGGTGGCGACGTCAGCGAGGGTGGTCGCAAGACTCCCTGGCTGCTCATCGGCGGCGGCGTGGGCGCCGTGGCCGTGCTCGGGGGCGGCGTCGCCGCCGCGATGATGCTCTCCGGCGGCGGGGACCAGCCGGACACCGTGCTCCCCGGCGACGCCGGGATGTATGTCGAGGTGGACCTCGACCCGTCCGTCGGCGAGAAGGTCGCCGCGGTGCGCTTCTTCCAAGGCCTGGACTCCGACATCCAGGACCGCCTGTCCGCCGGGGAGTGGCGCGAGTGGGTCTGGGAGCAGCTCGAGGAGACGGGCGAGGCCCCCGAGGGCATCTCGTACGAGGAGGACATCGAGCCCTGGCTCGGTGACCGCGTCGGCATGACGGTGACGCCGACAGGCCCCGACGAGGACCCGCTCCTGGCGGTCGCGCTGCAGGTCAAGGACGGTGACGCCGCCCTCGCGTTCCTTGACGAGCAGCTGACCGAGGAGGACGACACCGGCTACTACATCGACGGCGACTACGTCGTGATCACGCCGGCGGACTCGCTCGACGCGGTGAAGGCTGCGGCCGACGCCGGCAGCCTCGCCGACAGCGACGCCTACTCCTCCGACATGGACGACCTCGGCGAGTCCGGCGTCATGTCGATGTGGGCCGACATCTCCCAGCTCGACGACCTCAGCGCCACCGATTACGCCGACTTCAGCGGCGAGCTGGGCGTGGACGGTCTCGACGAGGCCGCCACCGCCTCCGAGGCCATGCCTGAGATGGCCGGTCGCTTCGCGGGCACGGTGCGGCTCACCGAGGACGCCATCGAGATGCACGGCGTCACCCGCGGCGTGGAGGGCGTGCCGATGAGCAGCGGCGAGGGCACCAGCCTCGTCACCGAGCTCCCGGCCGACACCGCCGTGGCCTGGGGCATGGTGGGCGGCGCCGACGCCGTCCGCGACGCCTGGGACTTCTACGCAGACTCCTACGGCGAAGAGCTCGACTCGATCGTCGCCGAGGCCGAGAGCGCCGGCTTCACGCTCCCGGACGACCTGGCCACCGTGCTGGGCGACTCGATGGCCATCTCGGTCGGGCCCGACATCATCGGCGCGTTCAGCGCCATGTCGCAGACCGACCCGAACCTGCCGCCCCTGCCGGTGGCCTACCGCGTCACGACGGACACCGAGCGGGTCCAGGAGCTGCTCAACGCCAACGGCATGGGTCAGGGCGTCCTGGTGCAGCGCACCGACGACGGCACCCTGACGCTCGGCACCGACCAGCTCTACGTCGACGACCTGGCGGAGGGCCCGGAGAGCACGCTCGGCTCCGACGAGCTGTTCACCAGCGCCATCCAGGACGCCGAGGACGCCCAGTCGATCTTCTACGTCGACGTCGCGCCGTTCGAGGAGTTCTACCTCCCGCAGGTGACCGACCCCAACGCCCGCGAGGCGCTGGAGACGCTGGGAGCCGTCGGGATGTCCACCACCATCGAGGGCGAGGGCGACACCCGCTTTACCCTGCGGATCGTCGCCGACCCGCAGGGCTGACCCGAGCCGCCCCCACGGCCCCGGCACCCTCGTGGCGCCGGGGCCGTCGCACGACCGCCTCCCCGCCTCCCTGGGGGCGTCCTCGTGGTTTGGGCGGCCTCCCGCTGGTCGGGTATCCTCGTCGAGTTGCCCAGAGGGCAGCGCGCCGCCTTAGCTCAGTCGGCCAGAGCGATTCACTCGTAATGAATAGGTCGGGGGTTCGATTCCCCCAGGCGGCTCCACAAAACAGCAGGTCAGACCGGGTTCCAGAAGGTGCATGGGCTGACCTGCTGTGGTGTTTGCGACCAAGATGCGACCGCTGGCCCCGATCTGGGCGTCTGAATCGCGACCTGGCGTCATCCCAGCTGGCACTGGTATGACATGCACGAGAACCAGAGCAAGGGCCCCGCGGCGAGGGTGCAGACGACGTACCTGCCGGACCTGCTGACCGTGGAGGACGTGGCGGCCTACCTGCACGCACCAACCTCCCACGTCTACCGAGCAGCTGGCTCCGGGAAGCTACGCCACTACAAGGTGGGCAAGAGGTTGTTGTTCACCGAGGCGCACGTCGCGGCGTACATCGCCGACGCTGAGGTCGAGCCACCCGCCAGGGCAGGCCGCCCCCGGCGGTTCGCGTGAGCAGCGGGTGGGTCCGGGTCGAGCGCAACATCTATCGGCGCGGCCCGGTCTACGTGGTGCGCTGGCGGGACAGCACAGGCAGGCGACAGCAGGCGACCACCGACACCCTGCGGCAGGCGCGCGCTGTCCTGGCGGAGATGGAGAGCCGGAAGGCGAAGGGCAAGAGCGCGGACCTGCGGGGCCGGCGTGAGCCACTGTCCGCGTGGTGGGAGCGGTACAGACTGGCCACCACCACCAACGCGGCAACCTCGCGGAAGCGGGATGCGAGCCTGTGGCGCAACCACATCGAGCCGGCGTTCGGTGCGGTCCCCGTCGGCTCCATCGCACCGTCCGACCTCGAGAGGTTCCAGGCCGACAAGCTCGCTGCAGGTCGCTGGAGGAGCGCGACAGTCAGGGACGTGATGACTCTGCTCGGCGCTGTCCTGAACGTGGCCGTCCGGGACCAGGTCCTCGACACCAACCCGGCCGCGTTCGTGAAGCGACCACGGGTGGACACACCCGAGGCGGAGTTCCTCGAGATCCACGAGGTGGCAGGTCTAGAGCGGGCCATGCTGCCTTGGTGGCGGCCGACGGTCACCACGATGGTGTGTACGGGCGTTCGCATCGGTGAGCTGAGCGCGATTCGAGTTCAGGACGTCAACCTGCTCGACGGCTGGCTGCGTGTCACCTCCGGGTCGGTCAAGTCGGCCGGTGTCCGCGACCTCACCAAGAGCACCGCGGGCCAGCGGGTCATCCCGACCTTGCCGGCCTCACTGTGCCGAACCCTGGAGACGCTGATTGCCGACAGGGGACTGGGGCCGAACGACCTGCTTTTCACTGGCCCCCGCGGTGGCCGGCTGGACAGCAACAACTACCGGAATCGCGTGTGGAACCCGGCTGTCGAGCGGGCGGGGCTGGTCGGCGTCACGCCACATGCCCTGCGTCACACCGCGGTCAGCATCTGGCTGCAGCGCGGCATCGAGCCGCTGCGGATCGCTCGATGGGCTGGTCACGCGGACTCAAGCTTTCTCCAGCGCGTCTACGGACATCTGCTCACCGACCCGGAGGCGGACCGCCATCGGCAGGAGATGGACCTGCTGCTGGACGCAGCCCGTGCTGCTCGTCCCGCAGCTCGGCGGCTCGGGTGACGATGCCGGCCATCCGCTGCCTGGGTAACTAACGAAATTCGACCTCGTACTCCTTGCAGATCGCCGTCATGTGCTCACGGAACCGGCGGTGAAATTCGTCGGGGTGGCCCTGCCAGGAGTAGTGGATCGCACGGCCTAATCGGTACTCGCCGATGTGCTTTACGAGGATCGGTTCGAGCGGCACGTCCGGGAGCGGGCCGTACGCCCGGGGGCCCCTTGGAAGCAGTGCCTTACTGGACTTCCCCAGAAGAATCAGCACCGGGTTCCGGGCACCCAGGTGGGCCAACTCCCGACCGAGGCAGGTCAGGTTGTCCGCGTACGCGGGCCCTACGAGCTCGTTCCTGACGGTCTCGTGCCCCGGGTTGCTGTGCACGGTGTCTTTGACCACGTCGGTGATCCACCCCCCGCGGTATCCGGAGAGCTCGGGCGAGGCGAGGGCGTCCCGTAGTTTGCCGTCTTGCCCCGTGTGGTGGAACATCCACCACGGATTGACGTCCTCTGGCTTGCTTACCCTGTCCGAGGGGTTGATGCCGAGGAAGATGATGTCGTTGCGAAGGCGGACACCGTCGATGGTGACAGGCTCATCGGCTCCGCCGTGGACATCGAAGATGGAGCGGTCGCGGATCGTTGTCCCGTGGGGCGGCCAGACGGCGAACGAGCCGTGCAGGTTCGGGACGATGCTCTTGGCCGGGTGCCACCCGTGGTCGCGGTTGAGGCTGTTGTAGCAGGCGTAGGTGATGTCGGTGCTCACTCGGTGGTCCCCTTCGTCAGTGCGGTCAACTGGTCCTCCATGAGGCGCTGCGCCGCGTGGTTCCCGACGAACCTGATGTCAGCAGCCTCACCTCGGCGGCCAGTCGGTGGGATAGGTCGACGTCCGTGTCGTCGTTCCTGCTGTCCCGGTGGACAGGAGCGCCTTCCACGGTGGCCCCACGTCCGCTCGGTACCAACGCTTCGTCCCTGTTCGCGTCTCGACCCTCGTCTCGCGGGCCATAGCCATTCGAAGTCTATATGGGCGCGACGACACCCACCGGTTAACATGCCGCAAATCACGGCTGCTTCACCTAGGCGCTGGGGCGGGGTTGGCAAGTCGACGCCCCGGCCGCAGGGCCGGGGCGCCGGACGTGCGCGATCTGGAGCGAGGTCCGCGGGTGGCTGTGGCTCAGAACTCGAAGACGAGGCGCGCCGGCACCGTGCCGGAGAGCACCTCCTCGAAGCACTCGTTGACGTCCTCGAGCCGGCGGGTCTCGGCGATCACCTTGGTGCGGCCGGCGGCGTGCAGCGCGAAGCACTCGGCGAGGTCGTTGCGGGTGCCCACCAGCGAGCCGTGGACGCTGATTCCCTTCAGCACGGTCTCGAAGACCGGCAGGGTCAGCTTGTTGTCGGCCGGCAGCCCCACCAGCACGAGGCGGCCGGTCGGGTTGAGCGCGGCGTGCGCGGCGGCCATCGCGGCCGGCGAGGGCACCGTGACCAGCGCGATGTCGGCGCCGCCCAGGGCGGTCACCTGCTCCCCGAGGTCGCCGCGGGCGTCCACCACGTGGTCGGCGCCCAGCTCGTCGGTGGCCAGCTGGAGCTTCTCGTCGGAGACGTCGGCGGCGATGGTCTCGCAGCCGAACGCGCGGCCGTACTGCAGGCCGAGGTGGCCCAGGCCGCCCATGCCGACCACGAGGACCTTCTCGGCCGGCGACGGGCGGGCGGCCTTCAGGGCGGCGTAGGTGGTCACGCCGGCGCAGCTGATCGGCGCCGCATCGAAGGAGGAGACGCCCTCGGGCACCTCGACCACGTGCGAGGCGTAGCCCAGCGCGTACTCGGCGTAGCTGCCGTCCATGGTGTAGCCCATGTACTGCGGGGCCGTGCAGTAGGTCTCGCGCCCGGCGATGCAGTAGCGGCAGCGGCCGCAGGCCTGGCCGAGCCAGGGCAGCGCCACGCGCTTGCCGACCATGTCCTCCTCGACGCCCTCGCCGACCTGCTCCACCACGCCGACGCCCTCGTGGCCGGGGATCAGCGGCATCTTGGGCGGCACCGGCCAGTCGCCGTGCGCCGCGTGGATGTCGGTGTGGCACAGGCCGCTGGCCTCGATGCGGACACGCACCTGGCCCACGCCGGCCTCGGGCACCTCCAGCTCGCGGATCTCCAGCGGGGCCTTGATCTCGGGGACGACGGCAGCCTTCATGGTTCCCTCCACGGGGTTGGTTGGTGGCCCGTTCTCGAGCCGCCCTGCCAACGTAGCCAGTCGGCGTGGGAAAAACCACCGTCACACAGGGTCCGCCTACCGCCTACCGCCTACCGCCGACCGCCGTGCCGGCCTCGTCACGGCACCTGAAGGTCACCCCTCGCGGTGGAGGCGACGGTGACCGTGTGGCTGCCGAGCACGTGCGCCCGCACGAAGCCGGTCACCGGGAAGTGCACCTGCGCGGTCACCTGCACCGTGGCCGAACGTCCGTCGGGCCCCACGGTGGTGTGGTCCACCTGCCAGCCCTCGATGCGCGAGCTGGGCAACTGGGCGGCCAAGGAGCCGCGGGCGGCCGCGTCGGCACCGACGGGGTCCAGCAGCGCACCCTCCCCGCCGTAGTACGCGTCCTCGGAGACCTCGTCCGCCGCGTCCCGCGCTGCCGCGTCGGCGGCGTTGAGGGTCTCGATGCGGGCTAGCGCCCCGGCTGGTCGAAGGTCTGGTGTGCCCGACCTGCAAGCGGGTCGAACCCCGGCCCGCGTTTCATGCTTCGGTCGCCAGGGTCCTGGTGGCGTAGGCCAGAGAGCGCAGGCGCCGGGCGCGCTCCCTCGCGCGGATGTACTCGTGGAACCGCGAGTCGCCGTGCGTCGTCCACTCGCGGGCGAGGCGGACGCTGCCGTGGGCCTGCTCATGGCGGGCTCTCTCGTAGGCGTGCTCGGCGCGGGCCAGGAGGACCTGCGCCCGGCCCTCGGTCGCCGAGGCTCTCCCGGTCAGCGCCTCGCTGAGGTTCGTGCTGTGGGCCGGCATAGCTCCTCCAGTGGGTGCTCGGGGTGATCCATCCTCAGTAGCGGTGGACGGTCCGCCGGTCCGCCTCGATCTGCTCGGGCGTCCAGGCGGCGGCACGAGCCAGCTCGACCGCCCGCGGCCCCGTCGCGGTGGCGTAGCGGTCCATCGAACCGGTCTGGCTGAGGTGAACGACCTGGCCGTCGAGGACCGCGTGCTGGAGGTCGCCGTAGACGGTCCCGCCCGCGCTCGAGTAGATCAGCAGCACCTCGGTCCCCGGGCCGACCTGCTGCGGCGGACCTGGAGGCGCTGGGCCGGGCCGTCCCGGGGGTGCTGCCCGGCCAGGGCGAGCTGGACGCGCTGGTCGACGAGGTGCTGTCCGGGACGGTCGTGGCCGCGTCATGATCGGCTGGTGGCAGGCCGACCTCGACGGGGCGCGCGAGCTGCTGGAGGCGCTCGGTTTCCTGCCCGAGCAGACCAACGAGCGCAGCGGCCGGGTGTTCCTGGCGCTGCTGGGACTGAGGCCGGGAGACGCCTGGACCGACGCGACGAACAGGGCGTGGGGCGTCACGCCCCTCATGGAGCACATCGCCCAGCACTGGGACATGCAGTACGCGCCGAACACCCGCGAGACGGTCCGCCGGCGCACCCTGCACCAGTTCCTCGAGGCCGGCCTGGTGGAGACCAACCACGACGACCCCACCCGGCCGACAAACTCCGGCCTCACCAACTACCGGGTCACCCCGGCCGCGCTGGAGCTGATCCGGGTCTGGGGGACGCCGGAGGCGGAGTGCGCCCTGGACGAGTATCTGGAGGAGCTGCCGGGCCAGCGGGCCGCCTAGGCCGCGGCCCGCGACATGGCCCGCATCCCGGTGACGCTGCCCGGCGGGGTGGCGGTGAGCCTGTCACCCGGCGGGCAGAACGTGCTGCTGGCGGCGATGGTGCACGAGTTCTGCCCCCGGTTCGCCCCGGGCGGGGAGGTGCTCTTCATCGGTGACGCCGACGGTGGCACGCCGGTCCACGACGCCGACGCCCTGGCCGCCCTCGGCGTGGAGCTGGACCAGCACGGCAAGCTCCCGGACCTGGTCGTCCACCTGCCGGACAGGGGCTGGCTGTTCCTCATGGAGGCGGCCTCCAGCCACGGGCCGGTCGACGCGAAGAGGAAGGCCGAGCTGGAGACGGTGTTCGCCGACGCCGACGCCGGACCGGTCTTCGTCTCCTGCTTCCCCGACCGGGCGGTGATGCGGGGCTACCTGGCCGAACTGGCGTGGGAGACCGAAGCCTGGTGCGCCTCCGACCCGGACCATCTCGTGCACCTGGACGGCGTGCGGTTCCTCGGGCCCTACTGACCCCCCGGCGTCGAGCAGCGGCAGGTGCAGCGCCAGGACTTTGGCTCCCGGTCGTCGGTGAACACATGCACCCTGTACCTGATGTCGTGGCAGGAGGCGGACCGGTCCACGCAGCGTCCCCAACGCCGCCGCGGTGTACGTCGAGTGGAGTTTGAACGCGATGTCGACGAGGCGATGAAGACCGACCCGACCGTCGGACCTGCGAGGGGCGAGGAAGGCGCAGCTGAGTGCACGCTGCCGACCAGGTTCCGTGCGACCAGTCTGCGACCACGGCTGTGTCAACCGACGCGAATGAATGTGCGCCCAGGAGAACGAACTGGGGCTATGACCAGCCACTTTGCTGCTAGCGTCTAAGCATGCAGGGCCAGAGCGATTCACTCGTAATGAATAGGTCGGGGGTTCGATTCCCCCAGGCGGCTCAGCGCGACGAAGGCCCCGGACCATCTCGGTCCGGGGCCTTCGTCGTTCGTCGTTGTATGCCGTGCTCAGCAGCGGGTGCCGTCGTCCGGCACCGTGGCCTCCAGCAGGTAGGCGTCCACCGCGTCGTCGATGCACTCGTTGGAGCGGCCGTAGGCGGTGTGACCGTCGCCGTCGTAGGTGAGCAGCACGCCGGAGTCGAGGGTGTCGGCCAGCCCCTCGGCCCACTCGTAGGGGGTGGCCGGGTCGCGTGTGGTGCCGATGACGAGGATCGGGTCGGCTCCGGCGGCGGAGTAGTCCTCGACCGTCTCGGCGGCCTGGGCCGGCCAGTACTCGCACGCGCCGTCGCCGGCGAGGTAGCGACCCCAGGTTGGCGAGACCTCCTCGAACTGCGCCAGGACGGCGTCGGTGTCGAGGTCCTCCTCCTCGGCGGGCCGGTCGAGGCAGTTGACAGCGTAGATCGCCTGCATCGCATTGCCGTCGTAGCTGCCGTCGCTGCTGCGCGAGGCGTAGAGGTTGGCGAGATACATGAGCATGGTGCCGTCGCCGTCGAAGGCCCGCTCGAAGGCCTGGGACAGCAGCGGCCAGGCGGTCTCGGTATACATCGCGACGATGATGCCGTACATCCCCCAGCCCTCGGTCAGCTCCTCGGCCACGTCGCCATCGACCGGCAGCGGGGCGGCGTCGAGCTCGTCGAGGAAGGCGGGGATGCGCGCCATCGCCACCTCCACGTCGTCACCGAGCGGGCACTCGCCGCTGGCGACGCAGTCCTCGACGTAGGCGCGGGTGGCGCGCTCGAAACCTTCTGCCTGGCCCAGGCCCATCTCCAGCCCGGTGAGCTCGGGGTCGACGGCGCCGTCGAGGACGAGGCGACCGACCCGGTCGGGGAAGAGCGCGGCATACGTCGCGCCGAGGAAGGTGCCGTAGGACGCGCCGAGATAGGTCAAGGTCTCGTCGCCGAGCGCGGCGCGCAGCACGTCGATGTCGCGCGCTGCCTCGGGGGTCGAGACGTGCCCGACGAGATCGGGGGCGGCCTCGCCGCACGCCTCGGCGAAGTCCTGCGCCAGCTCAGCGCTGGCCGTCTCCTCGGCGGCATCGTCGGGCGAGGGATCGGAGGAGAGGTAGGTGTCCATCTCCTCGTCGGTCAGGCAGGTGATCGGCGCCGAGCGGGCCACCCCTCGCGGGTCGAAGCCGACCACGTCGTAGGCCTCGCGCACCGGCCCCGAGACAACCATCGCCGCGCTCATGGCGTAGTCGACGCCAGAGCCACCGGGGCCGCCCGGGTTGACCACCAGCGAGCCCTGCGACGTGCCGCCGGCCGGCGAGCGCAGCAGGGCCAGGTCGATGGTGGCACCGTCCGGCTCGGCATAGTCGAGCGGGACAGTGAGCGAGCTGCACTCGAAGTCGCCCTCGCAGCTGCTCCACTCGAGCTGCTGCTCGTAGAACGTCTCCAGGCCATCCGGGGCGCCCTCCGCGAGCGGCGTGCTCGTCACGGTCGCCGCCGCGGTGCTCTCGCCGTCGGGGCCGGAGCGCGACGCGCTCCCCTCGTCATCGCCGCCGAGCGCGTCGCACCCGGTGACCAGCAGGGTTGCGCTGGCCGCGGCGACGGCGAGCAGCCTCGTGCGAGTGGTATGCAGTGTGCGCACCAGTGTGGGTCCTTTCGTCTTATGCCTCACCCCCGAGGCAGGAGCAAGCCAATCATCATCGCCTCGAGGACGAGCAGCGGGGCACCGTTGGCGATCAACCGCTGCCGGGCCTCCCCGATGGTCTCGAGGGCCAGCAGCAGCTGCTCCGCGGTGAAGGAACGAGCGAGTCGCTCGATCTGCTCCGGCTCGCTGGAGTTGATGAGCCCAAGGCCCGCGGCACGGGTCTGCACCAGCAGCGCGTCGCGATAGACCGAGGCGAGGTCGGTCAGGGCGGCGTCGATGCTGTCGTGCTGCTGTCGCTTGGCCTCGGCCTTGAGCCGGTCGTCGAGGCGGCGCAGGTGGGCCCGCACCGAGGGCGGTTGGGTCCGCGCGGCCGGGTCCGCACCGACCTGCGCGAGCAGCTCTCGACGCTGCTCCTCGGCGTAGTTCTCGGAGGCGGCCTTGGCGCCCTCACCCGCCTCGTCGACGAGGTCCTGGGCCGCGCGCAGGGCAGCGCCGAGGGAGGTCAGCGTGAGGGGGATCGAGGTGATCTCGCGACGCCGGGCGCGCGCGTGCTCGTCGGTCGCGAGGCGCTTGGCGATGCCGATGTGGCTCTGGGCGGCCCGCGCGGCGTAGTGCGCCATCGAGGGATCGACGCCGTCGCGGCCGATGAGCAGCTCGGCCACCGCGTCGGCCGACGGCGTGCCGAGCTGCACGTGTCGGCACCGGGACCGGATGGTGACGAGGACGTCCTCGACCGAGGGCGCGCACAGCATCCAGACAGTCCGCGCGGTGGGCTCCTCCAGCGACTTCAGCAAGGTGTTGGCGGAGTAGTCGTTGAGGCGGTCGGCGTCCTCGACGATGACGACCCGCCAGCGACCCAGGCTCGGGCGGGCCTGCGCCTCGAGCACCAGCTCACGGGCCTCGTCGACCTTGATGAAGGTCTGCTCGGTGTCGACGATCCGCACGTCGGGGTGGCTGCCGACCATGACCATCCGGCACGGCTGGCACTCGCCGCACCCCACCGCCTCGGGCCCACCGCTGCTGCGCTCGCACTGCAGCGCCGCGGCGAAGGTGCGGGCAGCCACCGAGCGGCCGGAGCCGGGTGGGCCGGTGAAGAGCCAGGCGTGGGTCATCGCCGCGGCGTCGCCCGCCGCGCGCCGCAGCGTGGACACGACGCGCTCCTGCCCCACGAGCTGGGTGAAGACGCTCATGGTCGCTCCTCCAGCAGGGCCTCGACGCGGTCGCGGACGAGGTCGGCGAGCTCGGGCGCGGGGCGTTGGGCGTCGAGCACGAGATAGCGGTGCGGCTCGGCCGCCGCGAGGTCGCGGAAGCCCTGGCGGACGCGGTCGTGGAAGTCGTCGGCCTCGCGCTCCAGGCGGTCGTGGACGCTGCCGCGCCGAGCCCGCCCGGTCTCCGCGCTCACGTCGAGCAGGATCGTCAGGTCCGGCACCAGTCCCTCGGTCGCCCACAACGACAGCTCACGGACCTCCGCGTGGCCCAACTCGCGGGCCGCCCCCTGGTAGGCCACGGACGAGTCGAGATAACGATCGGTCAGCACGACCTCGCCGCGGTCCAGCGCGGGGCGGACCACCGTGGCGACGTGATGCGCCCGGTCGGCGGCGAAGATCAGCGCCTCCGCGTGCGGCGAGACCGAGCCGTCCTCGCCGTGCAGGACCAGCTCGCGCAACGTGCGCCCGAGGGCGGTGCCGCCGGGCTCCCGGGTGTGGCGCACGGCATACCCTAGGGCCTCCAGCCAGTCCCCCAACCGGCGCGCCTGCGTGGACTTGCCCGCCCCGTCACCGCCCTCGACGGCGATGAACAGACCCCGGCCCCGCCCGCGCACGGCGGAGGTGGGCGGGGTCTGGTCGGTCACGTGGGCAGCCTACGGGAGAGGTATGACGCTCCCCGCCTCCGTCCACAGGCTGTTGTGCTCACCCGGTGGGCGCGGGATCCTCGTCACCGGGAGCGGTGCCGTCACCGGGAAGCTCGGACGGCGCCCGGGTCTGGAACCCGTCATCCGCACCGTCGCCGGGTGCCACCGTCTGGCCCGAGTGCTCGGTCGTGGGTGTGGCCGTCTGGCCCGGCCCGTCCGAGACGGTGCCCCCGCCGTCGCTCATCGACGTCATCATGGTGAGCAGCGCGAGCCCCGCGATGACCATGCCGGACACGCCGAGGACGACGATCCCCCTCGCGGTGGACAGCTTGTCCACGAGCATGCCGGCAGCCTTGATCACGTCCGGCACGCTCGCTCCCGCGACGTCGAGCTGCGCCGCTTCGCTCGCCGGGACCTTCGTGAGGACGGCCCGGGTCTCGATCACGGCGAGCACGGCCGCCGCGATCAGGACCAGGCTGGCGACCCACAAGGAGAACATGACCACGAGCAGGGTGGCTCGCTGCGCGTACGACCCGTCGACCCACTGCGCGTCGCCGAGGACGCCAGCTCCGGCACCCAGACCGTCGCCGATGACCAAGCCGGAGGTCGCCCAGACGAAGAGCCACGTCGACAGCCCCGCCGCGATGAGACCGATCCAGCAGGCCACGCCCGCGACGTCACCATGCCACTCTCCTCGGACGACGGGGATCTCGCTCCGAGGACCTGCCGGTGGGTCGCCCTCGCTCTGCTGGGACATGGGACCTCCCCTGGACCGTGGCGGGCGGTGGACAGAGCGATTCTCCACCCGCCTGCCCTCCACCCACAAGGGTGAAGGGCAGGTGTGGTGGTCGAGCTCAGCCGCGCGCCGCGTTGGCGACGATCGCGTCGCGGACGAACTGCGCCATCCCGGGGGCGACGTCCTCGTAGGTCTTCGTGAACCTCGGGTCGGTGACATACATCTCGGCGATGTGGGCGTGCATCTCCCGGGGGCAGTCGTAGTACCACCGGCAGATGTGCTGCCGGGCCTCCTCGGCGACATCCATCGCCGCCTCGGAGTCAGCCGGGGCGCCGTCCGCGAGCAGCTCGGCGAAGCGCTGCTGCACCTCGTCCTGCTCGGCCTTGGCCGCCTGCCACTGCTCCTTGGAGTAGCTCTTGGTGCGGCGCTGGCTCTCCTTCCAGGCGTCCGTGTCACCCCACCGCTGCTCGGCTTCGGCGGCGTAGTCGTCGTCGAAGGCGTCCCCGAAGATCTCGCGCTGCTCCTCGCGGCTGATCTGGTATCCGTTCATCTCGTCCTCCAATGCTGCGTCGATCAACCGGGTCAGCTGCTGCAGCTGCCCGATCCGGTCCGTGACGCTCGCACGTTGCCGCCGCAGGTGGCCGACCACGTCGGCGTCCTGCTGCATGAGCGCGGCGATCTCCTCCAACCCGAAGCCGAGCCGGCGGTAGACGACGATGTGTTGCAGGCGGTCGAGGTCGGCCTCGGTGTAGAGCCGGTAGCCGGCGGAGCTCCGGTCGCTGGGCACCACGAGACCGATCTCGTCGTAGTGGTGCAGCGTCCGGATGCTGACGCCGACCTCGGTCGCCACCTGGCCGACGGTCCACCTGTCCTGCGCTGTCATCTGCGTCACGCTCCTCAGCCTGGAGCCTCACGGAGCGTGAGGGTCAAGCCGGTTCTGCGGGCGCCGGTGGTGCGGCCTCGTCATCCCGCGTCATCGTGCCGCGACCGTGCAGCGACTCGAAGATGAGGCTGGTCTCGGCGTGGAGCACGCCGGGACGGTTGGTGAGGTGGTCGAGCACGAAGTCGCGCAGCGCGTCGGCGCTGGGCACGGCGACGTGCACGTAGTAGTCGATGGAGCCCGAGACGTGGTAGGCGCCGAGCACGCCGGGCAGCTCGGGGACCTGGTTGGTGAACTCCTCGAAGTTCTGCCGCCGGTGACCCCCGAAACGCACCGCGATCATCGCTTCCACCGGGCGCCCGACGGAGACGGGGTCGATGTCGGCGTGGATGCCCCGCACGACGCCGCGCTCCCGGAGCGAGCGCACGCGCACCAGGCACGTGGACTCGGCGATGCCCACCTCGCGGGCCAGCATCGCGTTGGACATCCGTCCGTCGGCCTCGAGCAGGCGCACCAGCGCCAGGTCGGTCTCGTCCAGCGGCTTGTCGTCACGAGGATTCTTCGGCACGAGTCGACAGTATGCCGTCTCGCGCCTCCCGGTGAACCTCCCCTCGCGCACCGAGAGCCTCGGCTGCACACTCCAGCAGCCTCGCCTGCCCTCGTGCGAGCCTTCGTGAGAGACGGGTTCAGATCTACTAATCCTCGGGATTCTTGCAATTTATGTGCAGTTTCTGCACAATCAGAGCATGCACTACGAAGATGTACGCGTCGAAACGCGCGCCGTCCACGCCGGGCGGGCCGACCTCACGGCACTGGGGGTCCATGTGCCGCCGATCGACCTGTCCAGCACCTACCCGCTGCCCGACGTCGAGGCCGGCGGGGCGGCCTACGACCAGATGGCCGGCGGGGGCGAGCGGCTGGAGGGGCAGTCCGCGGTCTACCAGCGGCTGTGGAGCCCAGGCGTGGCTCGCTTCGAGGATGCCCTCGCCGAGCTCGAGGGCGGGGAGGCGGGTGTCGCCTTCGCCTCCGGCATGGCGGCGCTCAGCGCCGTCCTGCTCGCCTGCGTCGGGGCGGGGACCCCGCACGTGGTCGCGGTGCGCCCGCTCTACGGCGGCTCCGACCACCTGCTGGCGACCGGGCTGCTGGGGACGCGCGTCACCTGGACGGACGTTGACGGCATACCGGAAGCGATCCAGCCCGACACCGGCCTGGTGATCGTCGAGACCCCAGCCAATCCGACGCTGGACCTGGTCGACCTGCGCGCGGTCACGGCTTCGGCCGGCGACGTGCCGGTGCTCGTCGACAACACCTTCGCCACCCCCGTGCTGCAGCGGCCGCTCGAGCTGGGGGCGAGCATCGTGCTGCACTCGGTGACCAAGTTCCTCGCCGGGCACGGCGACGTGCTCGCCGGCGCCGTCGTCACGTCTGACGCGTGGGCGCAGCGCATCCGCCCCGTGCGCGCCGTGACCGGAGCGGTGCTGCACCCGCTGTCGGCCTATCTCGCCCACCGCGGCCTGCAGACGCTGCCGCTGAGGGTGCGCGCCCAGCAGGAGTCGGCCCAGGTGGTCGCACGGTGGCTCACCGGGCATCCCCTCGTCGAGCGCGTGCTCTATCCGGGTCAGCCAGGCTGCGACCCGCAGGGCCTCGTCGGCACCCAGATGGCCGGGCCCGGCGCGGTGCTGGCCTTCGACCTCGGCAGTTACGATCGCGCCGCCGCCGTCGCGCAGGGGTGTCGTCTCGTCACGCACGCCGTCTCGCTCGGCGGCGTCGACTCCCTCATCCAGCACCCGGCCGCGCTCACCCACCGCCCCGTCGCCGACGACGCCAAGCCAGACGGCGGCCTCCTGCGGCTCTCGGTCGGGCTGGAGGCCCCGGAGGACGTCATCGCCGACCTGGAGCAGGCCTTGGCTGGCAGCGAGCACGCTCTCGATGCCGAAGCAGCGAGCCTGGCCGCCGATCACTCCGCGCACTTCGCCCGGGGCTGATCGGCGCGGGGCGCGGACCGCCCTACTTCTTGGGCGCCGCCTTGCGGGTCGTCGCCTTCTTCGCGGGCGCCTTCCGCGTCGTCTTCTTGCGCGTCGTGGGGCCCTTGGCCCGCTTCTCCGCGATGAGCTCGAAGGCCCGCTCCTCCGAGAGCGCCTCCGGGTCATCCCCCTTGCGCAGGGTCGCGTTGGTCTCGCCGTCGGTGACGTAGGGCCCGAAGCGCCCGTCCTTGACGACGACCTTCTTGCCCGACACCGGGTCTTCGCCGAACTCCGCGAGCGGCGGCTTCGCGGCCGCCCGGCCCCGCTGCTTGGGTTGAGCATAGATCGCGAGCGCCTCCTCGACGGTGATGTCGAAGATCTGCGCCTCGGTCTCCAGCGAACGGCTGTCGGTCCCCTTCTTCAGGTATGGCCCGTAGCGCCCGTTCTGCGCCGTGATCTCGACACCCTCGGCATCGGTCCCGACCACCCGCGGCAGCGACAGCAGCTTGAGCGCCTGGTCGAGCTCGATGGTCGCGAGGTCCATGTCCTTGAACAAGGACCCCGTCCGCGGCTTGACCTTGGCCTTCTTCTTCGCGCCGCTGCCCGAGCCCTCGGCGTCGTCCTCCAGCACCTCGGTGACATAGGGGCCATACCGCCCGTTCTTCGCGACGATCTCGCGCCCCGTCTCTGGGTCGGTGCCGAGCACCCGGCCGTCGTCGGCCGCGGCCGCGAGCAGCTCCTCCGCCTTGGCCGCGGTCATCTCGTCCGGCGCGATGTCGTCGGGCACGGTCGCCCGCCGCGGGGTCTCGCCCTCCTCGCCGGGCAGCTCTACATAGGGCCCGTAGCGTCCCACCCGCACGATCGTGCCGTCGGCCGTCGTCACCGCCGAGATGGCCCGCGCGTCGATCTCGCCGAGGTCGCCCACGAGATCCCGCAGCCCCTCGCTCGAGCTCGCCTGGTCGCCGAAGTAGAACCGCTGCAGCCAGGCCACCCGCTGCTCGTCACCCCGGGCGATCTTGTCGAGGTCTTCCTCCATCGACGCGGTGAAGTCGTAGTCCACCAGCCGCGGGAAGTGCTGCTCCAGCAGCTGGGTCACCGCGAAAGCGAGCCACGTCGGCACCAGCGCCGACCCCTTGGTCCGCACATATCCGCGGTCCTGGATCGTGCCGACGGTCGCGGCATACGTCGACGGTCGCCCGATCCCGCGCTCCTCGAGCGCCTTGACCAGCGTCGCCTCGGTGTAGCGCGCCGGCGGGCTTGTCTGGTGCCCCTGCGCCTCCGCGCGCAGCGTCTCCAGGGCGACGCCCTCGGAGAGCTTGGGCAGCCGCATACCCATCTGCGAGTCCTCGCCGTAGCGGGACTCGTCGCGACCCTCCTCATAGGCCGCGAGGAAACCGCGGAAAGTGATCACGGTGCCCGAGGCGGAGAACTCCGCGCTAGACGGGCGCTGTATGCCGTTCCGCGACTCGTACTCCGTCCCAGAAGGCAGGGTCGCGGTGAGCTTGACGCTCGCGGTCGACCCCTTCGCGTCCGCCATCTGGGAGGCGACGGTGCGCTTCCAGATGAGCTCGTAGAGGGCATACTCCTGCCCGCGCAGCTCCCCCGCGACCTGCGCCGGCGTACGGAAGGAGTCGCCGGCCGGGCGGACCGCCTCGTGCGCCTCCTGCGCGTTCTTGCTCTTCTTGCCGTAGACGCGGGGGGTCTCGGGCACGTAGTCGGCGCCGTACATGTCCCGGGCCTGGCTGCGCGCCGCGTTGACCGCCTGGCCGGACAGGCTGGTCGAGTCGGTCCGCATATAGGTGATGTAGCCGCCCTCGTAGAGCCGCTGGGCGGTGCGCATCGTGGTCTGGCTGTTCATCCGCAGCTTGCGCGAGGCCTCCTGCTGCAGCGTGGAGGTCGTGAACGGCGCGGACGGCCGGCGCGTGTAGGGCTTCTCCGACACCTCGCGGACGCTGACGTCGGCCTCGCGCGTGCCGGCGGCGATCGCCTCGGCCGCCGCCGCGTCGAGCTGCACGGCGTTCTTGGTCTTCAGCGTGCCGTCGTCGGCGAAGTCGCGGCCGCTGGCGACCTTGGCACCGTCGACGCCGGTGAGCTTGGCCTCGAAGGCCTGACCGCTGTTGCCGCCGGGCGCGAACTCGCCCTCGACGTCCCAGTAGGACGCGATCCTGAAGGCCATCCGCTCGCGCTCGCGCTCCACGACCAGGCGCGTGGCGACCGACTGCACCCGGCCCGCAGAGAGGCCCTGCTTGACCTTGCGCCACAGGACGGGCGACACCTCATACCCGTAGAGGCGGTCGAGGATGCGGCGGCTCTCCTGCGCGTCGACGAGGTCGGTGTCGAGCTCGCGCGTGTCGCCGATGGCGCGCTGGATCGCCTCCTTGGTGATCTCGTGGAAGACCATGCGCTTGACCGGCACTTTGGGCTTGAGCACCTCGAGCAGGTGCCAGGCGATCGCCTCGCCCTCGCGGTCCTCATCGGTGGCGAGGTAGAGCTCGTCGGCGTCCTTGAGGGCGCGCCTGAGCTCGGTGACCTTCTTCTTCTTGTCCGCGTCGACGACGTAGTAGGGGTCGAAGCCGTCCTCGACGTTGATCGAGAACTTGCCGTAGGGACCCTTCTTCATGTCCGGCGGGAGCTCGGAGGGGTTGGGCAGGTCGCGGATGTGCCCGACGCTGGCCTCGACGCGGTAGTCGTCGCCGAGATATCCCCCGATGCTCTTGACCTTGCCCGGCGACTCGACGATCACCAGCTTGCTGCCAGCTGCCACAGTTCTCCTTCGCCTCGTGTGCCGCGGATTCGTCGCGGCTCCCGACACGAGGACCTCGGGCGTCACCGTAGCCCATGGCCGCCGAACGGCTACGCTGCGAGGTGTGATGACGGTGCGCAGCGCGACGATGACGACAGGTATGCCGCGCGCCCGGCGGGCGCGTTCCCTCGCGCTGCTCGCGGCGCTCGGCCTGGGGGTGCTCACCCTCGCCGGGTGCGACGACGAGGGCGGGTCCGACGCGACCGGGGACAGTCAGGGACCGACGGCGGACACCGACGGGGACGGCGACATCGACGCCGACGATG
Organism: Serinicoccus sp. JS2-9; assembly: GCF_059025165.1. NCBI lineage: Bacteria > Bacillati > Actinomycetota > Actinomycetes > Micrococcales > Ornithinimicrobiaceae > Serinicoccus > Serinicoccus sp. JS2-9. Next base: position 1,359,579 of record NZ_CM180091.1, on the reverse strand, counting down.
CGGACGGCGACGCCCAGTCCGCCGAGCCCGTGCCGCCGCCCACCGAGCCGGCCGACATCGAGCTGGCCGCGGGCGAACGCAGCGCCATCGCGGACGGAGGGACCATCTCGATCGACGGACCGGGCGGGGCCTTCGTCACGCCGACCGGCAACATCGCGTGCGTCGTCACCGGCAGCTCGGCCACCTGCCAGGTCCTCGACAAGACGTACACGCCGCCCGGCGACCAGCTGGTCGGCTCGCTCATCGGCTCCTGCTCGGCCGGCGACGCCGACGCGATGATCCTCACCGACGAGCAGGGCGCCTGGACCTGCCCCGCCGAGCCGCTCGCCCCCGCCGCCGCGCTGACGGCGTCCGGCTGGTGGGAGACGGAGGTCGACGGCGACAGCGTGGAGGTCGACGGCGTCCGCTCCGCGGTGCTGGCCTACGGGCAGACGCTGGCCGTCGGAGCCACCTCGTGCACGTCGTCCGAGGAGGGCGTGACCTGCCGCAACTCGGACATCGGCCGGGAGTTCTTCATCTCGCGCACGTCCTACCGCTACGGCTGAGCCGCTCAGCGCAGGCTCGCTCAGCGCAGGAGGCCGTCCGCCACCAGCTCCCGCAGCGTCGGCAGCACGTCGGCCTGGACCTCCGCGGGCGACTGCTCGGTGAGCACGGCGATCCCGGCGCACAACTGGCGCGCGGTCAGCTCGCCGTCGCAGGCCCCGACGACGCCGGCCGCCAGCGTGTCGAGCCGCACCACCCGCCGCAGACCGCCGCCCTGGCGGATCTGGATCACCTGCGGGTCCACGGCCCCTGGCCGCCCGACCCGCTCCTCGGTGACGTCGTCGGCCACCTGCCAGGGGGTGTCCAACAGCGCGTCGTCGTCGTGCTCGGCGAGCCAGGTCCGGGCCTCCAGCCCGGCCAGGACGTGCGGCCCCATCGGGCCGTCCACCGGGGTGCGCACATCCACGAGGTCACGCCATGGCTCCCGCCCCGCCCGCGGACGCTGGAGCGTCACGATGCCGAACCCGACCTGCTCGATCCCGCGCTCGGCGAAGTCGTCCAGCCACGCGGCATACAGCGCGTCGAACTCCGGCGTCCCGGGTCGGTGACCTCCGTCGCGGGCCCAGGTCTCGGCATACTGCGCGACGTCCTGCAGCTCGCGCTGCACGACCCACGCGTCGAGCCCTGTGCCGTCCAGCCACGCGCCGACGTGGTCCGACCAGTCCTCCCCCGCGCGCAGCTCCCAGTTGGCCAGGAGCTGGGCGATGCCACCGGGCCGCAGCCGCGGGGCGAGCTCGCGCACCAGCCCGGCCACGAGCGCGTCGCCCGGCTGTCCGCCGTCGCGGTACTCGTAGACCGGCACGTCGGCCCGCCGCGGCGTGATGACGAAGGGCGGGTTGCTGACGACGAGGTCGAACTGCTCCTCGCCAACGGGGTCGAGCAGGCTCCCCTGGCGCAGGTCGACAGCGGTCTCGGAGAGGGCGAAGGTGAAGCGCGCGAAGGCCAGCGCGCGCTCGGACAGGTCCGTCGCGACCTGGTATGCCGTGTGCCCGGCCAGGTGCAGCACCTGCACTCCGCAGCCGGTGCCGATATCGAGTGCTCGCTCTACGCGGGGCCGCGGCGCCCAGCTCGCGAGGGTGGCCGAGGCACCGCCGACCCCGAGCACGTGGTCGGTGGGGAGCGGGCCGCCCTCGGCGACCTCGGACCGGTCGGAGACGACCCACCAGTGCTGCTGCTCGGTGGCATACGGCCGCAGGTCGCAGGTCGCCCGGAGCAGTGGCGAGGAGGGCGCGACCTCGGCAGCCAGGCCCAGCCGGATCAGGCCCGCCGAGCCAACCCTGGGGAGGGCGGCGTCGAGCCAGTCGCCCGGCACGAGGCAGCCGAGGCTGAAGAGTCGGCAGAGGGCGGCGACCGGTTCGGTGGAGCGGGCCGTGACGCGCAGGGCGGGAAGCGGCTCCTCACGGTGCAGGGCCGAGACCGCGACCTCGCCGAGCAGCTCGGCGAGCCGGTCCACGGTGAAGTCGACCTCCTCCAGGTCGGCCCGCAGCGCCGCGACGAGGTCGGGGTTGTCCAGCGACGGGGGTGGTGGAGGTGGGGGCGCCGGGGCTGAGGCAGGGAGCCGGGACCACCCCAGCTCAGCCGGCGCCGGAGGCAGTGGTCGGGCTGGCTGCTCGGTCACGGCGTCACCATAGCCCCACGGTTGGTGGCTGGCCCCATGGACAGCCGGCACGAATGGCCCCACCGTTGGCGGGCAGCCCCACGGTTGGTGGCTGGCCCCATGGACAGTCGGCACGATGGGCCCCACCGTTGGCGGGCAGCCCCACGGTTGGTGGCTGGCCTCATGGCTGCAATCGTAGGGATTCCGAGCAACCGTGGGGCACTCCGAGAACCGTGGAGCCGAACGGGAACCGTGGGACCCAGTCATGATGAGTGGCTCGGCGCCCCACCGCTGGCGGCTCGCCCCACATCTGTCTGCGGGCCCCACGGTGAGCGGCGGGCCCCACGCAAAGCCAGACCCCCTACGGCCGCAACCGTAGGGGGTCTGGCGCGGTGTGGGGCTCCCCGGCAACCGTGGGGCCTCCTCACCCGACACGTCCGCCAGGCGCGGGCCCCACCACCCGTGGGGCCCGCCAGCCCGGAGACGAGGTCAGCTCTCGAGTGCCGCCGCGGGCTGCTCGTCGCTGTCGCCGATCGCGATGTCACGGCGCTTGGAGACGACCACCGCAGCCACGATGACCGCCGTCGCCACCAGGGCGATGCCCCAGCGGATGGCGCTGTTGGCGCCGTCGCCATAGGTCAGGCCGATGATGGCCGGCGCGATGAGCAGGGCGACGAGGTTCATCACCTTGATGAGCGGGTTGATGGCCGGGCCGGCGGTGTCCTTGAAGGGGTCGCCGACCGTGTCGCCGATGACCGTGGCCTCGTGGGCCGGGGTGCCCTTGCCGCCGAAGTTGCCGTCCTCGACGATCTTCTTGGCGTTGTCCCAGGCGCCACCAGCGTTGGCGAGGAAGACCGCCATGAGCACACCGGTGCCGATCGCGCCGGCGAGATACCCCGCCAGCGCGCCGACGCCCAGGCCGAAGCCCACCGCGATCGGGGCGAAGACCGCCAGCAGACCCGGGGTCGCCAGCTCGCGCAGCGAGTCGCGGGTGCAGATGTCGACGACCCGCGCATACTCCGGCTTCTCGCTGTAGTCCATGATCCCGGGCTTCTCGCGGAACTGGCGCCGCACCTCGAAGACGATGGCGCCGGCGGCGCGGGTCACCGCGTTGATCGCCAGGCCGGAGAAGAGGAAGACCACCGCGCCACCGATGAGCACACCGACCAGGGCGCGCGGGTCGAAGACCAGGAAGGACTGCAGCACGTCGCCGCTGGTGTCACCCGCGGTCTCCAGCGCCTGCAGGATCGCGTCGAGATAGGACCCGAAGAGCGCCGTCGCCGCGAGCACGGCGGTCGCGATGGCGATGCCCTTGGTGATCGCCTTGGTGGTGTTGCCGACGGCGTCCAGCTCGGTGAGGATCTGCGCCGCCTCGCCGTCGACATCGCCAGACATCTCGGCGATGCCCTGAGCGTTGTCGGAGACCGGGCCGAAGGTGTCCATCGCCACGATGACGCCCACGGTGGTCAGCAGGCCACAGCCGGCCAGCGCGACGTAGAACAGCGACAGGATCAACGATCCGCCGCTGATCGTGAAGATCGCGAAGATGGCGGCAGCGATGGTGACCGCGGTATAGACCGCGGACTCCAGGCCGACCCCAATGCCCGCCAGCACGACCGTCGCCGGGCCGGTGAGTGAGGTCCGGGCCACGTCGTTGGTGGGCTTGGTCTCGGTGCCGGTGAAGTAGCCGGTCAGCCACAGGATGAAGGCGGCCAGCACGATGCCGATGACGACCGATGACGCGGCGCCCAGGGCGGCGTTGACTTGCTCACCCGACTCGCTGGCCATCTCCAGCGCGAAGCCGGAGGTGACGTCGAGCTGGGTCGGAAGGAAGACGAAGGCGGCGATGACCGAGCCGACCGCGGCGATCGCTGCGGAGATGTAGAAGCTGCGGTTGATGGCGCGCAGGCCGTTTTCGCCCGGGCGCGCCTTGGTGATGAAGACACCGATGATGGCGGTGATGACGCCGATCGCCGGGATGACCAGCGGGAAGGTGAGCCCACCGTCGGAGCCGAGCGCCGCGGTGCCGAGGATGAGGGCCGCGACGAGGGTCACGGCATACGACTCGAAGAGATCGGCGGCCATGCCCGCGCAGTCGCCGACGTTGTCACCGACGTTGTCGGCAATGGTGGCGGCGTTGCGCGGGTCGTCCTCGGGGATGCCCGCCTCGACCTTGCCGACGAGGTCGGCACCGACATCGGCGGCCTTGGTGAAGATGCCGCCGCCGACCCGCATGAACATCGCGAGCAGCGCGGCGCCGAAGCCGAAGCCTTCGAGCACCTTGGCGGCGTCACCCTGGTAGATCAGCACCACGAGCGCCGCGCCGAGCAGACCGAGGCCGACCGTCGCCATACCCACCGTGCCGCCGGTGCGGAAGGCGATCCGCATGCCGTCGTCGCGACCGGTCGTGCGGGCCGCCTCGGCGACCCGCATGTTGGCGGCGGTGGCGAGGTTCATCCCCAGCCAGCCGATGAAGGCGGAGAAGCCGGCGCCGAAGAGGAAGGCCACCGAGCGCCCGATCCGCATGAAGAGGTCGTCGGCCGGCAGGGCCAGGAGCAGGAAGAACGCGACCACCGCGAAGATCAGGAGGGTGCGGAACTGGCGGCCGAGATAGGCCGAGGCCCCTTCCTGGACCGCGCTGCCGATCTCCTGCATCGACCCGGATCCCGGTGACGCGGCCAGCACCTCCCGGCGGAACATGAAGCCCATGACGAGGGCGACGAGGGAGATGCAGAGCACCACGATCACGATCGAGGTGTCGGCTCCCGAGAGCGACACGTCGCTCGCGGCTGCTGCGACTGGAACCATGTGGATCCTCCTGGGAACCCGCGGCGTTGCGGGTGACGGCGCGGCGAGGCCGCGGGTCGTTCGATACGGATGTCGTCACTGTAGTGATGCCGGGGCCGCGGACCTAACATGCCCCGACGGAGACGAGGGTATGTCGTCCGCCGCGCGTAGCGTGGGAGGCACCGATGAACCAGTCGACCGAGAAGCCGCGCGACACGCGCGTCGATCCGCAGCAGACCGTCGCCCATCTCACCCGGGGAGCACGGTCGGAGCGGCTGCGCCATCTGCGCACCCTTCCCGCCCGGCAAGGTCGCACCGCGACGTGGCCGACGTGGTGCGCGCCCGAGGTGACCGCGGCGCTGCTGGGCGAAGGGATCGAGGAGCTCTGGGAGCACCAGGCCGCGGTCGCCGAGCTGGCCCGCTCGGGTCGGCACGTCCTCGTCGCGACGGGCACCGCGTCGGGCAAGTCCCTGGGCTACCTCCTGCCCGTCCTCACCGCGCTCCGTGACGGTCTGGAGGCACCGACCGGGCGCGGCGCCACCGCGCTCTACCTCGCCCCGACCAAGGCGTTGGGCGCAGACCAGGCCGCGCGGCTGCATACCCTCGCGTTGCCTGGGGTCCGCACCGCCACGCTGGACGGCGACACCCCCACCGACGAACGCCGCTGGATCCGCGAGCACGCCCACTACGTGCTCACCAACCCCGACCTGCTGCACCACACCCTCCTGCCCGGGCACGAGCGGTGGCGGCCCTTCCTCCGCGCGCTGCGCTACGTCGTGGTCGACGAGTGCCACGTCTACCGCGGCGTCTTCGGCGCGCACGTCTCTGCGGTGTTGCGGCGGTTGCTCCGGGTCGCGGCACGGTATGGCGCCTCCCCCACCGTGATCCTCGCCTCGGCCACCGTCGCCGAGCCGGAGGAGCTGGGGCGGGCGCTCACCGGGCAGGCCGTCGTGGCGGTCACCGCGGACGCCTCGCCCCGCCAGGAGACCGTGGTGGCGCTGTGGGAACCACCGACCGACGAGGACGGCACCCGCCGCAGCACCCTGGCCGAGGCGGCCTCGCTGCTCGCCGACCTCGTGGAGCGAGGGGTCCAGACCGTGACCTTCGCGCGCTCGCGGGTCGGCGTGGAGACGGTGGCGACCCGCGCGCGGGAGCAGCTGGAGGCTCGCGGCACCGGTCCGGACTCCGGCCGGATCGCGGCCTATCGCGGCGGCTATCTCCCCGAGGAGCGTCGGGAGCTCGAGGGCGCGCTGCGCGACCGCTCGGCGATGGGGCTGGCCGCCACCAGCGCCCTGGAGCTCGGCATCGACATCGCGGGGCTGGACGCCGTCGTCATGGCCGGCTGGCCGGGGACGCGAGCCTCCTTCTGGCAGCAGGCCGGGCGCGCCGGACGCCGCGGGGCCCCCTCCTTGGCGGTCCTCGTCGCCGCCGACGACCCGCTCGACGCCTACCTCGTCGCGCATCCCGAGCTCATCTTCGACGCCCCGGTCGAGACCTGCGTCCTCGACCCGGAGAACCCCTACGTCCTCGGCCCGCACCTGGCGGCAGCCGCGGCCGAGCTGCCGCTCACCCGCGACGACGAGCGCTGGTTCGGCCCCACGGTGCCCACCCTGGCCGAGCAGCTGGTCGTCGGCGGGTTGTTGCGGTCCCGCCCGACGGGGTGGTACTGGGCCCGCCAGGACCGACCCAGCGACCACGTGCAGCTGCGCGGTGCCGGCCAGACGGTGCAGATCGTCGACGCTCGCAGCGGCCGCGTCCTCGGCACCGTCGACGAGGCCCGCGCGCTGACGACGGTCCACGAGGGCGCGGTCTACGTGCACCAGGGCGCGCCGCACGTCGTCACCGAGCTCGACCTCGAGACCGGGGTCGCGCTCGTGGTGGCCGGCGACCCCGGATGGCGCACCCGGGCTCGCAGCGAGAGCACCTTCACCATCCGCGAGCGGGAGGAGGAGCAGGTCTGGGGCGCGGCCACCCTCTCCACCGGACGGGTCGAAGTCACCACGCGGGTCACGGCCTTCCAGCGGCTTCTGCCGGACGGGTCCGTCATCGGCACCCACCCGCTCGACCTCCCCTCCCGCAGCCTGGTGACCCAGGCCGTCTGGTGGACCCTGCCTGAGGAGGAGCTGGCCCTCGCCGGGGTGGCCGAGGACGAGGTCCCGGGCACGCTGCACGCGGCCGAGCACGCCTCGATCGGGATGCTCCCACTCCTGGCGACCTGCGACCGCTGGGACATCGGCGGCGTCTCGACGGCACTGCACCCCGACACCGGCCTGCCGACGGTCATGGTCTACGACGGCCACCCCGGCGGGGCCGGCTTCTCCCGCCGCGCCTACCGCGAGGCACCCACCTGGCTGGCGGCGACCCGCGACCTCGTGGAGGCGTGCGGCTGCGACACCGGGTGCCCCGGATGCGTCCAGTCCCCGAAGTGCGGGAGCGGCAACGACCCGCTGCACAAAGGCGGTGCGGCGGCGGTGCTGGAGCACCTGCTGAGCGAGCGCGTCGTGCGGCTCCCGGCGGTGTGACAGACTCGGGCGCGCAGGCGGGGTTGCAGGGACCGGACACCTCGCCGGCCATGACAGGGGAAGGACCGTGATCCGTGAGCACCGTGCAGCGCTTCGTCGACACCGCCCGTGAGGTCGTGACGAGCGACGACCCGCGAGGAGCCCTGGGCGACGCCGCCGACGCCTTCGCGCTCGACGCGTCCGACTTCAGTGCTCGCCCTGAGGGCGGCGGCTCGGGTGGCACCCGGATCGTCGCCGAGTCGTGCTCGCTGGACCAGGCAGCCGAGCTGCTCTCGCGCAGCCACTTCGACCAGGGGCCGAGCGGTCCGGTGCACGTCATCACCCCCATGGTCATGCCGCGCGGACGCCGACTGCAGGCCATGCTGCCGGTCATCGCGCTGGTCGTCCTGGGGGTCGTCGGCTGGGTCCTGCTGCTGCCGCTGGGCCTGTCCGGAGCGGTCTTCGGCGTGCACTACTGGGTGCTCGCGCTGCTCGTCGCCGCTTTCATGTGGTGGCGGCAGGGCATGGTCATGGTGCCCGAGGGGTGCACGGCGCTCATCTCCCGCTTCGGCAAGGTCGAGGCCGAGGTGGGGGCCGGGCGGGTCAACCTGTGGAATCCGTGGAAGCGGGTGTCCTACATCGTCAACACCACCCGCGAGTACCCCTTCAACGCCCCTATCCGCGAGGCGCCGACCAAGTCCGGCGTGCAGGCCTCGGTCGACCTCTTCCTGCAGTTCCGGATCGTCAACGCCCGGGAGTTCGTCTTCGTCCTCGGCGCGGTGCAGGGTTTCCAGGACAAGCTCAACAACGCGATCTCGGAGACCACCCGCTCGCTCATCTACGAGCAGGAGGCGTCCGGCATCTACGACCTCGTCGGGGAGAGCACCTCGCGGCTGCTGGAGCAGCTCAACACGCAGTTCGCCCCAGCCGTCGAGCTGACCACCGCCAACATCACCCACGCCGAGCCCTCGGCGCAGGAGTACCGCATGGACCTCGCCTCGCCGGAGATGGTCCGGGTGGCGAAAGAGGCCTATACCTACGAGTACGAGCTGCAGTTGCGCAAGGAGCAGAACGAGGGTGACCTCAACCGCGACCTGGCCTCGCTCAACGAGACGCTCTCCGCGATCCAGGCCGAGATCGCCCGCTACCAGGCGCAGATGGACACCGCCTTGGAGCGCGAGACCAACCGCGCCGACGCCCTCGCGCGGCAGCGCTTCGCCGAGGCCGAGTCGACCGCCCGGGCCAACGCCGCGCTGCTCGAGGCGCAGGCGCTCGACATCCGGGCGATGAGCGCGGCCCTCGCCCCGCAGATCCTGGAGTACCGCTACCAGCAGGACCTGCTCGACAAGCTCGAGGGCGTGGCCACCTCGCTCCCGCAGATCGTGCGGGTCGGCGAGCAGCGCAGCGCCGTGGACTACCTCGAGATCGCCCGCGGGCTCGTCGGCGGCGCCGAGCAGCAGCAGCTCTTCAGCGACGACGACATGACCGCGATCTCCACCCGCCGGGAGGAGATCGCCGCCCGGATCCGCGAGCGCGAGGAGCGGATCGCCCACCTGCTGGAGCCGCCGGAGGCGACGCAGGTCGAGCTGGTCTCCGAGGACGAGACGAGCGCAGAGCTGCCCGGCGAGGAGCGGCTCGAGGAGATCCGCCGGTCGGTCGCCGATGTCGAGCCCGAGGCACCGACGGACACGAGCGCAGGTGGCGACGCCGGCGCCGAGGTGAGGGGAGAGCACGGTGAGTGAGCAGACGCGCGCGGTCGCGCATACCCATGGCATGTCCTCCATCCGGGAGGCGCTGGCGTCCTGGAGCGAGGTCGCCCGGCTGCTGCGCGGCGGCGAGGGCGGGGCGCTGGTGCCCGTCGTCATCCCGCGCGACTCGCGCGGCCTGCGCTGGGTGGTCCTCGTGTGGTTCGCCCTGTGGGGTCTGACCACCTCGGTCTTCCTCTTCGCCCGAGGATGGGGCTCCCTCGGCGTGCTCACGATCGGCGTCTCCCTGGTGGCGCTCGTCCTCGCCGGGCTGTGGTGGTGGCGCTCGTCGATCGTGGAGATCGAGGAGGGCACGGTCGGCGTCCTGACAAAGTTCGGGGCGATCAGCGGCACCGGTCTCCCGCCCGGTCGCCACTACCTGTGGCACCCGTGGGCGCGCGTCGCGTATGTCGTGGACGTCACCACCGAGATCCCCTACAACGCGCCGGTGCTCTCCAGCCCGACGCACGAGAACGTCCCGCTGAAGTCGATCGAGTTCTTCCTGCGCTTCCGGATCATCGACGCCGTGCGCTTCGTGCAGACGATCGGTGCCGGCAACTTCGACCTCGTGCTGGCCAACTCGGTGCAGGACGCCATCCGCCAGCGCAGCCGTCAGGTGCGGACCGAGCAGGCCTACGACCTGCGCGGGAGCGACGTCAAAGACATGCAGGAGCTGCTCAACCGGCAGCTCACCCGCTACGGCGTGCAGATCATGGGGTGCAACATCCCCGACGTGCAGCTGCCCGACCAGTATCGCGAGCACCTGTCCACGCGGGAGCGGGTCGCCAAGGAGCTGGTGGCCTACGAGAAGGAGTGGGAGCTCACCCGCAAGCGTCGGGTCGACACGCTGCTCATGGAGATCGAGCGCTCCAAGAAGGTGCGGGACGCCAAGATCGTCGAGGTCAACGCGGCGCTCAACAAGGCACGCAAGGACGTCGCCCAGATGCTCGAGGAGCGCGAGACCGAGGCGCAGCAGGTGCGCTACGAGATCGAGACCCAGGCGCGCACCAACCTCGTGGCGGCCCAGGGTGAGGCCAAGTCGCAGGAGCAGCTGGCGACCGCCTTCCGCGACAACCGAGCGGTGCTCGGGTATGAGCTGGCTCGGCGCCGGCTCGACGTGGGTGCCCAGCTCGCCGAGGCCGCGCCCCGGCCGCTGCTCGTGCACGCCGACGGGCAGGGCACCGACACCTCGGCGCTGTCGACACTGCTGCTGGCCCAGCTGCTCCCCTCGATGCCGGTGGGTGGAGCCCGAGGCTCGTCGAACGGCCACGGGGCCACCGATGGTGGCGGTCGTGCCGGTCAGCGCAGCCAGCGTGAGGCCGCGGGCTCGGCCGGTGACGCGCTGGGCCAGCTCGCCCAGGGCGCGGTAAACCAGGCGCGCCGCAGCTCCTGAGTGGGGCGGCCCTCGATCAGCTCAGCCCCACGGGTATCTGACAGCCCCACGGTTGGCTGGTGTCCCCACTGCTCCAGCCGTAGGGCAGCCCGGCACGCGGGGGGGTCGCGGCACGGCGTGGGGTCACCTGGCCTCGGTAGTGTCACCTGACAACCACACGAGGAGAGTGGGATGTCAGAACACCCCGTCCTGCTGCATACCGTGATCGATGCCCGCGACTGCCGGGGACTGGCCGAGTTCTACCGGCAGCTGCTGGGGTTGCGCTACCGGGATGGTGATGAGGCACCCACGGATGGCCGCTCCGATGACGCGGACTGGCTGGTGCTGCTGGATGAGCGTGGGCACCGAGTGCTGAGCGTGCAGGAGAAGAAGGAAACCGAGCCCCCCACCTGGCCCGGCGAGCGTGTGCCGATGCAGATGCACATGGACTTCACGGTGCCGACGCTCGAGCAGCTCGAGACACACCGCGAGCGGGCCGAGGCCCTGGGGGCCCGGCTGCTGCACGACCGGTCGCAGGACACGGCAGAGCCGTTGTTCGTCCTCGCGGACCCTGCCGGGCACCCCTTCTGTCTGCTCGTGCGGTAGTTCCACCGCTCAGACTCAGCGGTCCTGGGTGACCAGGGTCGGTGCGCGTCGCCCCACCACTGGACGGTGCCAGAGCCGTGCGGCGGCCCGGGACGCGTGGGCGGGCGACGAGGTATGAGGTCGCCCGGCTCCTGAGCCCCGTCGCCCCCACTCCTGGCTGCTAGCCCCACGGTTGGCGGGTCTCCCCACTGCTTGCAACGGTGGGGTCGCCCGGAAGGTGTGGGGCGGTCGAGGAAGGGTGGGGCAGCCGCGCACCGGTGGGGCGCGACGGCTGGCCTGAGCGCCGCGGCGGGCAAGCCGCCGACCGGCGCGATAGATGAAGAATCTACGACACGGAGACTTGACAAAACGATTCAAACTGTCGATGATAGGAGGGCAAGCGTTTTCCATCGGGGTCCATGCATCACGTCACGGGGTGTGCCGGCGGGAGACGTGGCACACCTTTCGACGGTCGTGGTGACTCCGAGCCCTCGGCCGTCGTCACGGTCGGGAGCAAGGCCGATGTTCAAGTTCAACATGGGATCCGCGGGTGCGCCCGTCGAGGAGGGCTACCTCGAGGTCACCCCGGCACCGTGGATGACGAGGAGCAGGGGTACGGCTGGGTCACCGGTGGCATGGGTCACCGCGACCGGGGCGAGAAGGAGGGTGAGCCGCGCGACGCGCTCTACCGCGACTTCGTCCTGCCCGGCGACTCCAACACCTTCCAGGTGGACGTCGCCAACGGCAGCTATGCCGTCAAGGTCTACTCCGGTGACTACATCGGCACCGCCCAGCTGGGCGTCAGCGCCGGGGGCGTCGACTACGGCACCCAGCGGATGGGTCGGCAGACCGTCACCAGCCGGGTGCTGCAGCCGGTCGAGGTCAGCGACGGCCTGCTCGAGATCGCCGCCAGAGGCTGGCTCAACGGCGTGGAGATCACGCCGCTGCAGCTGGCACCGGCCAACCTGGAGCTGGACGACCTCACGATCGACGGCGCGGACGTCGCCGTGTCCCTGTCCTGGGACGCGGCCGAGGGTGCCACCGGCTACCGGGTCTACCGGCTCTCCGACGGCGCGGCAGCCCCCGAGGCGATCGCGGACGTCGAGGGCGACGTGACGTCCTACGTCGACACCACCGCCGACGTCGGTCTCGAGTACGTCTACCACGTGGTCGCGCTCGACGCCGCGGGCAACGAGTCGGTCTCCTCCAATCCAACGAGCTGACGGTCACCACCGTCGACGACTCGGTGGTGCCGCCGGCCGCCCCGACCGGTCTGGAGGTCACCGAGACGGAGAAGAACTCCGTCACGCTGGGCCCAGATCGTGGTCGCCGGCTACATCTACCGAAGAAGGCGACCGCCGGTGCGCTGACACCTCCACCCCGACCCGGCGGTGCCCGCGGTCGATCGTGACCTCCTTGCCACGATCGCCGCGGGCACCGGCGTGTCCGCTCCGCTAGGCTCTGGGCCGGGGCGCGAGACTGGTCGCGCGCCGTCTCACCAGCAAGGATGTGCCGGGCGCACTCCGGAAAGGTCGGTCATGGTCGTCTTCGGTCTGGTCCTGCTCGTCGTCGCGCTGGCGGTGATCGCCTACATGTGGCTCGCGACGCGGGGGATGGATCCCGCTCAGATCAGCTACGGCTTTCTCAACGTCGAGGTCACTCCCTTCTGGATGTTCCTCGCCGGCGGGATCACGCTGGCCGTGGCCACGTGCGGCCTGTGGCTGATGGCGGTCGGGGCGCGCTCTCGGGCGCGCCGGGCCAAGGAGGTCCGCGAGCTGCGTCGCCAGGCCGGGACCAACGGCTCCCCAGGGACCGGCCAGACCAAGGACGGAGCCAGCGGCTCTACCGGTGGCAGCACCGCCACCGCCGGCGGCAGGTCCGCCACCACGACGTCGACGGCGCCGAAGAGCGACCCGATCCTCCCCCGGCCCGGCGGCTCGGGCAGCACTCACGGCGGCAGCGGGACGTCCGGCGGCACGGCGCGCCCGAACTCCCTCGACGTCGACCGCTGACGCGCGACCCGGTGACCGAGGCGCTCGGGTCCGCGCCGGGGTCGTCGGTCACGGACCCTCCGCAGCGTCCTGGGCGGTGCGGCCACCCGCGACGGCGACCGCTGCCGTGGTCCACGAGGTCCCGCTGACGTCGCACTCCGCGGTCACCCGCACGTCGGGCCAGACTCCGGCGCCCGCCCTCAGGGAGCACTCCGTCAGTCGAGCTCCGTTGGCGGTGGCGACCGCGGCAGCTTCGTGACACGCACCATCCTGGCCGGCACCGTCGACGGCCGCCCCGGCCCCGGCGAGTGCCGCGAGGTCGGCGGCCGAGCGGGCACGTTGACCGGCGACGAGGACCGCCGCGAGCAGCAGGCCGCTGAGGAGCACCGCCACGAGCCCCAGCACGACTCCTAGAGCCAGCACCGACGCCGAGCCCCGCTCACCACGCGCGACGGAGCTCACGGGCCGGCCCCTGGCTCCCACACGGCCGTCGCCGACGCGGCGGCGGCGGGCAGCGCCGGCAGCAGCCGGACCCGCCGCGGGGCCTCCACCTGCACCTCGACCCCGTCGGCCCCGCCCCTGATCGATATGCCGGAGCCGTCAGGGGCCCGCGCCGAGGCCAGCTGCTGCACCAGCGCCGGGTCCTCACCGCGGGATGCGGCGCGCGCCGCCACGCGCGCCGCATCCACGCACCGGACCTGGTCGACACCCAGGGCCAGCGCGGTCAGGCAGAGCGCGAGCACCAGCAGGATCGACGGGATGGTGAGCGCCAGCTCGGCGCTGACCATCCCCCTCTCCCGGAGCCGGCGCCCGCGCCCGCTCACAGGACGACCGAGATTGCGCTGGTGATCACCTCGGTGACCAGGCCCTTCACCGCCCCCGACTTGAGGATGGTCAGCAGGACCGCGGCGAAGGCGCAGGCCGCGATGGTCCCGACGGCATACTCCGCCGTGGTCATCCCCGCCTCTCCCCTGCGACGCAGCTCGCGCAGACCGTCCCGCAGGCGCAGCCTCATCGTGCTCTTCTTCATGGTTCCCCTCCTTGGGTGGGTGCGCCTCCGGATGAGGCACACGTCTGGGTGCCGCGGCCGACGGCCGTGGCGGGTCAGGTGACGAGCTCGCATCCGCTCTGGCGGCCGGGGGGCACCAGGCCACTGCGGCCGCGACACGACGGCCCACCCCGGGGGCCGTCACCACGTCATGTCCTGCGTGAGCGCCAGGACCAACGGCAGCACCGTGGTCAGCAGGAAGGCCGGGAGGAAGGCGAGGCCGAGCGGGACCACGAGGCGCACCCCGAGACGAGCGGTGGCGACCTCCACGCCGGCCACGCTCTCCCGCCGCAGGTCCGTCGCGGCCTGACGCAGCGAGGGTCCCGGGGGGACGCCGGCGACGGCGGCCACCTCGAGGCACCGTCGCGCCGGTGCCCAGGCCGGCCCAGCGGCTGCCCAGGCTGCCTCGGTGTCGGCTCCGCGCAGCAAGGCCTGACCGACCTGGTCCAGCTCCTCGCCCGCCGCTCCCGGCAGCACGACCGCTACGGTGCGAGCGGCAGCGCCCAGGGACACCCCACCCAGCAGCGCGAGCGCGAGCAGATCGAGCGCCTCAGGCACCAGACCGGTGGACGGCACTTCCTCGAGGCCCGACACCCCACCACGGTCCTCGCGCGGGGTCCAGGTGCGGGGTGGTCGGTCGGCCCACAGCAACGGTGCCGTACCCGCCCCGAGGGCCAGCAGGACGATCAGGGCGGCGGTCATCGCAGATCCTTGAGCACACGGCCCACGAGGCGCCGCACCAGGACCTGGCCCGCGAGCAGCAGCATCGCCCCAGCACCGACACTGGCCCAGGCGGCCGGGCTGCCGTACAGCATGGTGGGCGGCACGCCGAGCACCGCCGCCAGGCCGACACCGGCCAGCGGGAGCAGGGTCAGCACGGTGGCCGTCGCCCGAGCGCCGGCGGTGGCCGTGTCGACGGCACGCTCCAGCCGCTGCCGCTCGCGGGCGGTGTGGGCGCTGACCCGGAGGGCGTCGGCGAGCGGCGCACCGCTGAGCGAGGCGACCCGCCAGGCGCGCGCCACGACGGCGAGCGCTGGGCTGCCGGTCGTGCGCGCGGCTCGGGCCCAGGCCGGGGCAAGCTCCTGTCCCTCGAGGGCGGCGCGGGACAGGGAGGTCCAGGCCTGCTCCTCGCGGACCGAGCCGGACGGCCCATGCGCGAGCGCGAGCGTGACCGCGCGACCGACCGGGAGGCCCGCCTCCAGCGCGGCGGAGACGTCGTCGAGCAGCTGCAGCTCTCCCCGGATCTCCGATCGGCCGGACAGGCGCGCCCGGAGCGCGGTGCCCAGGCGACGCGCGACGCCGCGCACACTCGAACCGGCCTCCAGCGACGGCAGGCTCTCGCCATCCGTCGAGCCGCCCGCCTCTCGGACCGGCGGTGCCGAGACCTCTGCGCCTCCGACGACCTCGTCACCCCCGGCGGGCGTCGCCTCGACCTCCCCGACACGATCGCCACTGAGCAGGAGGAGCACGGTCGTCGCGGCGAGCACCGACACGGCCATGGTCAGCACGACAGCACCGCCGGTGTGAGGCCCAGCCGTGCCAGGAGCTCGGGGCCTTCCTCTCCCAGGCGCCACCGGCCGGGTCCACCCGTCAGCCCGGGTCGGCACGTGACCAGGCCGTCCGTCCCTCGACGCAGCGACGAGACCTCGCGGATCTGTCGCCGGCCTGCCTGGTCGCGGGTGACGTGGACGACGACCTCGATCGCGCTCGCCAGCTGGGCATGGACCGCGGCCCCTGACATGCCCGCCAGGGCGCCCAGTGCCTCGAAGCGCGCGACGACATCCACCGCGGCGTTGGCGTGGACGGTGCCGCACCCACCCTCGTGGCCGGTGTTGAGCGCCGTCAGCAACTCGCGGACTTCCGCACCGCGCACCTCCCCGACGACGACGCGGTCCGGCCGCATGCGCAGCGACTGCCGCACCAGGGTCATCAGGGTGACCTCGCCGCGTCCCTCGACGTTGTTGGCCCGGCCCTGCAGATGCACGACGTGCGGGTGGGAGATCCGCAGCTCCCGGACGTCCTCGACCACGACGAGCCGCTCCGCCGCGTGGCACCGCGACAGAAGCGCCCCGAGCAGCGTGGTCTTGCCCGAACCGGTGCCGCCCGACACGACGAAGGACGTCCGCGAACGGACCAGCGCCTCCAGCACCCGGGCCCCGGGCCGGTCCAGGCTCCCCCACTGCTCAAGGTCGCCGAGCGACGGCACGCGTCGTCGGGGGATGCGCAGGCTGACGTGAGCGCCGTCGTCGACGAGCGGGGGAAGCACAGCGTGCAGCCGCACCCCGCCGGGGAGCTGTCCGTCGACCCACGGGCTCGACTCGTCCAGCCGTTGCCCCGCCAGTGCCGCCAGCCGCACGGCCAGCCGGCGGGCGCTGCGGTCGTCGGCCAGGGTGACGTCGACCTGCTCCACCCCCGAGCCACGATCCGCCCACACCCCGGCCGCGCCGTTGACCAGCACGTCGGTCACCGCCGGGTCATCCACGACCGGGGCCACGGGCCCGAGGGCCGCGCGCAGCTCTGGTCCGGTCCATGGAGTTGCGGTCGCGAGGTGTTCCATAACCCCGACCCTGCCCCGGGCCACGAGGGCGGGCCAGGGGGTCCGCGAGATCTGTGGACGAGCGCGATGACTGCGGACCCCATGTGGACAGACCGTCGCCGAAAGGTCCGGGAAAGGGGACGGCCCCGGCGGGGGGGAAGCCGGGGCCGTCGGTGTCCAGGATCAGGGGGGGATGACCCTGAACACCCGCGCTGCAACTCTTGCGAGGAGCGCTGTGCTCATTAGTATGCCCGACCGCGCAGCCGAAATGCAAGCGGTACCCGACACTCCGCGCACCGGAAAGTTTGCGTGCCACGACGCGGAAACGCATACCCCCACGGGCATCTCGGGCGCCGCAGCGCCCCGACCTCGGACGATCCCCCGCTGAGGCCGCTCACCGACCGCCTGGGCGCCCCCCCCAGATCAGGCTTGCGCACCTCGTGAAATGTCTGGAGTTGCCGCCGGATCGACACCCTGAAGGTGGCCGATGCGGACCGCATCGGCCACTCGGACGCCTTCGACGGCCGCCCGCTGCACGGCCTCGGCACAGTGCACGAGCCACAGCCGCACCCCCTCGGAACCTCCGGTGGCGTAGGCACGGAGGGCCCCGCGGTAATCGGTGCCGCCGCGGTCGGCGTGCCCGACCTCCGACACCGCCACCCCGGTCGGGTCCACGCCCGACACCCGCAGGACGATCCGCTCCAGCGCCCGCGCGACCACTCCGTTGCCGGAGACGAAGGGACGGGCGAGGGCGACCTCCGCATGGACCACCGAGGCCAGGAGCACTCCGGGGACCCGTCCGGAGGGGACGGCGGCCAGCAGGCTGTGCACCCCCTGCAACCGCTCCAGGGCCGCTGGCGCCGCAGGTGCCGGGCCGAGCACCTCGACGCCGTCGGCCTCCTCGCCGTCGGCGCGCGGCCGCCCAACCTGAGCCGCCGGCAGCACCCCGGCGGCGGCCGTCGTGTGCAGCCGCGCGACCAGCTGGGCCGGCGCCCGGAGGTCGGCGGCCGTCACCCCCTCCGTCGCTGACGTGGCGCGAACCACACCGGCGAGCGTGCGCCATACCGGATCGTCCGGTCGCGCGGACCAGGACTCCGCCCCGCGCATGAGATCGCGCACCAGGACGAGGCTGCCGGTCGAGCCGGCCGGCTCCGCGCCCTCGAGCAGGGCCGAGGCAGTGGCACCGCGCACCCGCGACTCCGCCGCGGCCTCAGGAATTCGACGCCGCAACCCCTCGTGCCAACGCAGCTCGGTGCACGCCGATCGAGCGCGCTCGATCGCGGCGGCGACATCGGGCAGCTCACCGAGGCCCGCGACGGCCCGCTCCATGGTCGTGCTCATGGCGGACAGACTAAAGGCCCCGCCCAGCGCCGACCGCGGCGGTCGAGACCTGCTCTCCGGGACCAGGTGGCCAGGCGGACCGGCCCCGACGCCGCACAACCTCACCCGCAGGGGTGACTACCCGAGAGTCTTTAACAAAACTTTGCCAAATCTGGACGGCAGCATGTCTTCCGGGGTGGCAGACTTGAACCATCGACGTGGGCGGCCCCCTCTCCGGAGGTTGTGGCCCCGCCGGCTGTCACGGGACCGGTTGTCGACACGGTGCCTGCTCGGCACTGAACAGGGGGTGCCGAGCAGGCACCGTGCTTTGTGCGCGGGGCCGGGACGTCTGCCCCTGGTGCAGGCTCTCGGAGTGAGCAGCCGAGGCTTCCGGAGTGCACACGCGAGGCTCTCGGAGTGAGCAGCCGAGGCTCTCGGTGAGGGGAGGGTGACGGCGGGACTGCAGTGGCCCAGGTCAGGAGATACGATCCCTCCCATGGCATCTCCTGCGGAAACGGGCACCACCTCGCTCCACGGCACGACCGGCCAGCGCTCCCTCGGGGACCTGGTCTCGGACGTCTCCCTGGACGTCTCGCAACTCATGCGCGGCGAGATCGAGCTGGCCAAGGCCGAGATCAAGGAAGACGTCACGCACGCCGGCAAGGGGGCGGGCATGTTCGTCGGCGCCGCGCTCTTCGGCCTCTACGGCCTCGGCCTGCTCTGGCTGGGCCTGGCGGGGGTCATCGCGATCTGGCTGGAGTGGTGGGCCGGGCTGCTCATCATGGCGGGCGTGCTCTTCGCCGTCGCGGGCATCCTGGCCCTCGTCGGCAAGGGCCAGGTCACCAAGGTGCAGGGCAAGCCCAAGCGAGCCATCCGCGAGGGCAAGGAGACCGTCGCGACGGTCAAGGCCGCGGCGCAGTCCTCCCCACGGGCGGACGCGCTGGAGCCCGCCCAGCGCTGACCCAGGCTCTCGGCCGGAGCCAGGCGCTTCCCCGCTCGGCTGGAACGTCACCGTCCGCACGAACGGGTCACCCTCCGCACCTGCGGGCGTGCGGCCCGTCCCGCGCTCCGCCTGCTCGGCTAGAGCGTCAGTTCCCGCACGGGAGGGTCCGGCCAGTCCGGCGCCACCCCGGCCAGGTCGAGCACGCGGTCGAGCACGCCTGCGGTGAATCCCCAGACCAGGAGCCCCTCGACGTCCCACGCCGGGCCGACGAATCCGCTGGGGTGATGCACCTGGAAGCGGTGGGCCGGCTCGGTCAACCACCGCACCTCCGGCTGCACCACCCGCTCGACCTCCCGCGGATCCTTGGCCCACAGGGTCGACGGAGCGGGCTGTCGCCACCAGCCGAGGACCGGGGTCACGTCATAGCCCGACACCGGGATGTGCAGGGTCGGCAGCTCGGCGAGGACCTCCACCGTCGCCGGGTCGAGGTCGACCTCCTCCCACGCCTCGCGCAGCGCCGTCGCCGCGGCGTCCGCGTCGCCGTCCTCGGTGCCCCCGCCCGGGAAGGCCGGCTGACCGGCGTGCGAACGCATCCGGTGCGCCCGCTCGGTGATGACCACCGTCGTCGCCTCCGGGTCCTCGGGGTCCGCCACTCCTGGCCCGAAGAGGACGAGCACGGCGGACTGCCGACGCCCACCCTCGGGCGGCGGCAGGAACCGGCTGAACCGGTCTCCCGAGATCTCCGGCAGCCGGGCCACCAGGTCGGTCAGCCAGGTCGGAGGAGGGTATGCCGTCACCGCGCCCGCCCGGTCATCCGCGAGGTGCCGTGCGGAGCAGGCGGGCGGCGCGTTCGGGATCGGTCTCACCCGCGCCGTAGGACGGGCAGAGCCGGGCGACGGGGCAGGCCCCGCACGCGGGGGTGCGGGCGTGACAGGTGCGCCGCCCGTGGAAGATCAGCACGTGCGACAGCTGGGTCCAGTCGCGCCGGGGGAAGAGGGCTCCCACCGCGTGCTCGACCTTGACCGGGTCGTCCTCGTCGGTCCAGCCGAAGCGCCGGACCAACCGGCCGAAGTGCGTGTCGACGGTGATGCCCGGCACCCCGAAGGCGTTGCCCAGGACGACGTTGGCCGTCTTGCGTCCCACCCCCGGTAGAGTCACCAGGTCCTTCAGGCGCCCCGGCACCTCACCGTCGAAGCGCTCGACGAGGGCGGCCCCCAGCTTGAGCAACGACTCCGCCTTGGCCCGGAAGAAGCCGGTCGGCTGGATGATCGCCTCCAGCTCGGACCGGTCTGCACCGGCGAGCGCCCGGGCGTCGGGGTAGCGCGCGAAGAGCGTCGGCGTGACGCCGTTGACCCGCACGTCGGTCGTCTGCGCCGAGAGGACCGTCGCCACGAGCAGCTGATAGGGGTCCTCGAAGTCGAGCTCGCAGTGCGCGTCGGGGTAGCGCTCACCGAGCAGGCGGGACATCCGTCGGGCCCTCCGGGTCAGGGCGAGGGGTGTCTCGCCGGTCGGGGTCACCTCAGCGTCCGCGCCACCCTTTGTCACCGTGCCGGTCGACCCGGCCGCATCCCTCGACGTCACCCGCTCAGCCTAGAGGTGACCTCCGACACAACTGCTCCGCCCATCCAGCGGCAGGTCGTGGCACGATGAGCAGGTGGACCGTCATGTCGTGATGAAAGCGCCGCTCTTCGCCGCGCTCGACGAGGAGACCGCGGGTCGGCTGATGGACTCCATGACTCCGCGCCAGCTGGCCAGGGGTGAGGTGGTCTTTCACGAGGGTCACCCGGGCGACTCGCTCTACGTCATCACCGCGGGCAAGGTGAAGCTCGCGCGCACCTCCACGGACGGCCGGGAGAACCTGCTGTCCATCCTCGGTCCGGGCGAGATGTTCGGTGAGCTCAGCCTCTTCGACCCCGGCCCCCGGCTGACCACGGCGTACGTCGTCTCCGACGCCGAGTTCATCTCACTCGGCAACAACGCGCTGCGCGACTTCCTCGGCGACCATCCCGCGGTCGCCATGCAGATGCTCGCCGGCCTGGCCCATCGCCTGCGCAAGACCAACGAGGGGCTCTCCGACCTGGTCTTCACCGACGTCCCGGGGCGCGTCGCCAAGGCGCTGCTCGACCTCTCCGACCGCTTCGGCCGACGGACCGACGGGGGCCTGCTCGTCGCGCACGAGCTCACGCAGGAGGAGCTCGCGCAGCTGGTCGGAGCCAGCCGTGAGACGGTCAACAAGGCACTCGCCGACTTCGCCCAGCGCGGCTGGATCACGCTCGGGGCCAAGTCGGTCACGCTCATGGACCTGGAGCGGCTGCGCCACCGCGCCCGGTGACCAGGCCTCGGTGACCACGCCGCTCCCTGACCGCACCCCTCGCTGACCACCCCGCCTCGTCACGCTCCCACGGCGGGGCCGGTCGTGGGCAACCATTCACGACGCCCGGTCGGTCCTACGGTAGCCATTCACGACGCCCGGTCGGTTTCGGGGCAACCCTTCGCCTCTGGCCGACAGACGCGCGGTCAGTCAGGCCGGCAGCTCGCCGAGGTAGTCGAGCTGCGCCAGCACCGAGAGCCGCGCAGCCGGCCACACGGCGCGGGGCGTGTCGGCATACACGACCTCCACGACCCGATCCGCGAGGTCGCGCCGCGGTTCGCTCCCCAGGTCGCTCCCCCCGCCGCGCAGCGCCGCCACCGCCTGGCGCACCTGGTCGAGCCGGGCGTGCCGGTGCTGCCAGTAGTGCTCGACGACGCCCGCCGCGTCCGAGACGACGGGGCCGTGACCGGGGGCGAGGCTGGTCACCTCGCCGGAGCCGGTGAGGTCGCGCAGCCGCTCCAACGACTCGAGGTATGACGTGAGGTCGCCGTCCGGGTAGGCGACCACCGTCGTGCCGCGGCCGAGCACGGTGTCGCCGGTGAGCAGGACCTGCTCGGCAGGGAGCAGAAAGGACAGCGAGTCGGCGGTGTGCCCGGGGGTGGGCACGACCAGCAGCTCCAGCCCCCCGACCCGCACCGCGTGCCCCGCGGCGAGGTCGTCGTGGCCCGTGCCGCAGCGACGCACCGGCGCCTGGGTCAGACCGGCCCACCGGTCGGCGGACTCTGCGTGGTCGGCGTGCCCGTGGGTCAGCAGCGTCAGCGCGACCCGCGCGCCCCGCCCCGCGACGTGGGAGAGCACCGCCTGCAGGTGCTCCTCGTGCAGCGGCCCTGGGTCGACGACGACCGCCTCGGAGCCGTCCGGCTCGAGGAGCACCCAGGTGTTGGTGCCGTCCAAGGTCATCGGCGAGGGGTTGGGGCAGAGCACGGCGTGGGCGCGGTCTCCCCAGGCACCGCCGGCCCATGAGTGGTCGGCCGGTCCGATCGGTCTCACGGGCGACCTCCGCCGCCCCCGACACCGGGCGCACGCATCATCAGGCCGTCGCCGGTCTCGACAGGAAAGGGCAGCACCTGCGCCACCTCGGCCGGTCGCTGCAGCCACCGGTCGAGTGCGCCGTCGTCGATCCGCGTGAGCTCCTCGACCATCACCTGGGTCGGGGGGAGCAGGACGTCGCGCCCGGCCTCGCGCGCCGCGAGGATCTCCGCGGGGGTGCGCCAGCTGGCCACCTCGGCCTCGGTGCTGGCGTCGTCGGCGACCTGGCCGTCGGGCATCCGCGCCGCGAAGAAGCGGGTGTCGTAGCGGCGGGGCTCGCACTCGGGGGTGGTCCAGTGACCGCGCAGCGACAGCAGGTCGGTGCGCAGGACCAGCCCGAGCCGCGTCACCATCTCGCCGAAGCTCTGGGTGCGGTCCAGGAGCCGCTTCCGCTCCCGCCCCCAGCTCGCGTCGGTGAGGTCGGTGACGACCTCCTCCTCGCCCGGTCCGGCGAGCAGCACCCCGCACTCCTCGAAGACCTCGCGGGCGGCCGCGACGACCAGCTCCCGCGCCGCGCCCTGGTCCAGCCGCAACTGCTGCGCCCACTCGGCCGGGGTCGGGCCGGCCCAGGGCACGCCCGGGTCGGCGTCGCGCCGGTCCACCCCTCCCCCGGGGAACGCGAGCATCCCGGCGGCGAACGCCATACGGGCCGCGCGGCGCAGCACGAAGACCTCGACCGCCGCCCCACTCCCCTCGCGCAGCAGCATCACTGTCGCCGACGCCCGGGGTGGCGGGATCTCGCGGTGGTCCGCGGGCAGCGCCAGCCAGCGGCGCGACTGCTCGGCGATGATCTCCGGCACGACGAAGTCGCGGTATGCCGCAGCGCCCGCTCCGAGGCCAGCGCTCCCCGCCCCCGACTCGCCGCCCGCGTGCGGCAGCTGGGTGGGCTCGTCGGGCTCCACGTCAGCCGGCGTCGTCGCTGTCGCCCGCGACGGCGACGGTGATCTCGACCTCGACCGGGACGTCCAGGGGCAGGACCGCCACACCGACGGCGGAGCGGGCGTGGGTGCCCGCGTCACCGAAGGCGTGGCCCAGCAGCTCGGAGGCGCCGTTGATGACACCCGGCTGGCCGGTGAACGCGGGGTCGCTGGCGACGAAGCCGACGACCTTGACCACCCGGACCACCCGGTCCAGGTCGCCGACGACCGACTTCACCGCCGCGATCGCGTTGAGGGCGCAGATGGCCGCCAGCCGCTTCGCCTCGTCGGGGTGGACCAGACCGCCGCCCTCGCCGACCTTGCCCGTGCCCGCCAGCTCGCCCTCGACGAAGGGCACCTGGCCGGAGCTGAAGACGAGGTCGCCGTGCCGGAGCGCGGGCACGTAGGCCGCCACCGGGGCGGCCACGTCGGGCACGGTGTGGCCGAGCTCGGCGAGGCGCTGCTCGACGGCGCTGGTGCTCATCGGCCGGCCCCGCTCAGGCGTTCTTGGGGCGCTTGAGGTAGGCCACGAGGTTGCTGCCGTCGCCGGGCCCGGGCACGACCTGCACGAGCTCCCAGCCGTCCTCGCCCCACTGGTCGAGGATCTGCTTGGTGGCGTGGATCATGAGCGGAACGGTGGCGTACTCCCACTGATGTGCAGTCATGCCGCCGACCCTACCGGGGAGCGGCGACAGACCGTCCGACGCTCAGCGCAGCGGGTCCAGCGGCGCCAGCTCGGGTGGGGTGCGCGCGGTGAGCATCTGCTCCGCGAGCAGGCGCGACGTCGCCGGCCCCTGACACATGCCCCACATGCCGTGCCCGCCGTGCACCCACACCCCGGGCGTGCGGGTGGCGCCCACGAGCGGGAGTCCGTCGAGGGTCACCGGCCGCGACCCCACCCACTCCTCGCGCCGCTGCTCCGGCGACAGGTCCAGCCCGGGCAGCCGCGGGGCGGCGGCCCGCACCAGGCCCTCGATGCGGGCGGGCACGAGGGGTGCATCCGGTGGCCGGAACTCCATCGTGCCGCCGAGTCGCACCCGCCCGCCCGACAGCGGGGTCATGACGAGCCGCGGCTGGGGGAAGTAGACCGCGAGGTCGAGCGCCGGCTCGGGACCGGGGACCGAGAAGGAGTAGCCACGCCCGGCCCGCAGCGGCACCCGCACCCCGTGCTCCCTGGCCAGCGCTGGCAGCCACGCCCCGGAGGCGAGCACCACCTGGTCGGCGACGACCGGCTCGGCCCCGACGAGGTCGACGGCGATCCCGCCGGGGCCGTGGCGCAGCCGGGCGACCTCTGCCCCGGCCCGGATCACGCCGCCGCGCGCCCGCACCGCCTCCGCGAGCGCGGACAGGAAGAGCGGAGGATCGAGTCGGCGCTGCCCCTCGATCACCACGCCCGCGCGGATCCCCGGCCCCACGAGGGGCGCGAGCTCTCGCACCCGGTCGCCGTCGACCTGCTCGGCCTGCACCTCCAGCCCGGCCTCCCGCACCAGCTCCAGCTCGTGGAAGAGCGCCGCCACCCCCTCCTCGTCGTCGAAGGCTGCCACCGCCGGTCCGGGGACCGTCCGGGCCGCCACTCCTCCGGCCTCCAGCTCGTCGTAGGCCGCGAGCGCCAGCCGGTTGAGCGGCACCAGCGCCGCCATGGTGCGACGCCAGGTCGGCATCGTGCACCGCGCGGCGAGCCGGAGCAGGAACAGCGCCAGGCCGGGGTCCGCCTGGGGCGGCACCGAGACCGGCGACGACGGATCGAGGACGGCACCCACGCCATACCGCAGCACCGCCGGGTCCGCGAGCGGTACGGCGAGGCCGGGCGTGAGCCAGCCGGCGTTGCCGAAGGACGCGCCCGCGGCGACCCCGCCGCGGTCCAGGACCGTGACCGACACCCCCTCCCCCAGCAGCTGCCACGCGGTGCTCAGCCCGGCGATCCCCGCGCCGACCACGACCACGTGCTCCGGCGTGCGTCGACCGACCCAGCTCGCGAGCGCCATACCTCCGGACGCTAGCGCAGCGCCGCGAAGGCGCGTCAGGACCCTGTGTCACCCCCTCCTGGTAGAACCGGTGCATGGAACCCGATCGCGGCTGGCTGCTCGGGCCGCACCCGCCGGTCGGCCGTCTCGAACGCTATGGCGAGCTGCCGCACCAGGTCTACGAGCTCGTCGAGCCCGCCGACCCCGAGGAGCTCGCCCTCGTGGTGCTGGTGCACGGCGGCTTCTGGCGGGCGGAGTGGGACCGCACCCACCTGCGGCCGCTCGCGCGCGCCCTGGCGGATCAGGGGTATGCCGTGGCGCTCGTGGAGTACGCCCGCTCCGGTATGGAGGGCGGCGAGGCCGGGTGGCCGACGGCCGGGCAGGACTGCCGCGCCGCGCTGGCCGCGATGCGGGCCAGGGAGGGTGGAGAGGTCGCGCAGGGGCGAGGGGATGATCGGCCCGTCCTCATCATGGGTCACTCGGCCGGAGGTCACCTGGCGGTGTGGCTGCTGCACCAACCCGAGGCGGAGGGGGTGAGGGGAGCGGTAAGCCTCGCGGGCTGTCTCGACCTGCACCTCGTCGCGGAGCTGGGGCTGGACGACGACGCCGCGGTCGACCTGCTCGGCAGCCGACCGGAGGAGGCCCCGGCCACCTGGGAGGGTGCCGACCCCGCCCGGCTGGGGCGCACGGCATACCCCGTCGTGGCGGTGCACGGCGACGCGGACGAGAAGGTGCCGCTGGAGGTGACCCGGTCGTGGTGGGAGGCGGCGGCAGACCCTGAGCGAGACCGGCTCGTCGTGCCCGCAGGGAGCACGCACTTCCCGCTCATCGACCCCAGCGCCCCCGAACACCAGGAGGTGCTCACGGCGCTGCGCTCGCTGCTCCCCGCGCGCTGACCCGACCTCTCAGAAATCTCACGTACCGTTGATGGTATGCGCTCTGCCCTCACTGTCGCACGGTTGACCTCGCTGCTCGGGGTCTTTCTCGCCGTCTCCGTCCTCATGGGGATCATCGGCGCCGGTCTGCTCGCTCCGGTCGTGGGCGCCACCGGCCTCGCCGCCCGCGAGAGCGTCGGAATGTTCGAACAGCTCCCGGGCGACCTGGAGCAGAACCCGCTCGCAGAGCAGTCGCGCATCCTCGCCAGCGACGGCACCATCCTGGCCACCCCGGCGGACCAGAACCGCATCATCGTCGCCAGCGACGAGATCTCGCAGAACATGAAGAACGCCCAGGTGGCGATCGAGGACGAGCGCTTCTTCCAGCACGGTGGTGCCGACGTGGAGGCGCTGGCCCGCGCGGTGGTCCAGAACGCCACGACCGACAGCACCCAGGGCGGGTCGACGCTGACCCAGCAGTACATCAAGCTGGCGCTGCAGCAGCAGGCGCTCAAGGAGGAGGACACCGAGGC
The DNA here is from genome assembly GCF_059025165.1 of Serinicoccus sp. JS2-9. NCBI lineage: Bacteria > Bacillati > Actinomycetota > Actinomycetes > Micrococcales > Ornithinimicrobiaceae > Serinicoccus > Serinicoccus sp. JS2-9. The sequence continues at coordinate 1,332,922 of NZ_CM180091.1, read as the reverse complement.
CTACGCGCAGACACAGGCCCGCTCCGGTATGGACGGCTACGTCCGCAAGCTGCGCGAGCTGAAGTACGCCATCACCCTCGAGGAGCGGCTCACCAAGGACGAGATCCTCGTCGGCTACCTCAACCTGTCGTTCTACGGCGACAAGGTCTACGGCGTCGAGGCCGCGGCCCGGCACTACTTCGACGTCAAGGCCAGCGAGCTGTCGATCGTGCAGTCGGCGCTGCTGGCCGGCGTCGTGCGCTCGCCCTCCAACACCAACCCGGTCGCCAACCCCGAGCTGGCCCAGGCCCGCCGTGACCTCGTGCTGGACAAGATGTTCGAGCAGGACATGATCACCGAGGAGGAGCGCGACGAGGCTCAGGCCATCGCGGTCGAGGACATGCTCAACCTCACCGACAGTCAGCGCTCCTGCATCAACTCGCGCAACCCCTACTTCTGCGACTACGTCACCGCCTGGCTCCTGGAGCAGCCGGCCCTGGGCCGGACCCAGGACGAGCGCGCGGAGAACCTCTACACCCAGGGCCTGACGATCGAGACGACCCTGGACGTCGACCTGTCCAGCGAGATCAAGGACATCCTCCAGGACGCCACGCCGCAGGGCAACGACTACTACCTCGGCTCGGCCGCCACCGTGGTGGAGCCGGGCACCGGCAGGGTCCTGGCGTTCAACCAGTCCTCGACCTACTCCTTCGAGGACAGCAACGACAAGGTCGAGGAGACCTCGATCAACTGGAACGTCGACAACGCCTACGGCGGTCCGGGAGGTATGGAGATCGGCTCGGTGGCCAAGGCCTTCACCCTGGCCGAGGCGCTCCAGAAGGGCGTCCCGGTCGAGACCACGCTGCGCGTGCGGGAGCCCGAGGACAGCACCTACGGCAACGTGTGGCTGGAGGACCCTAACAACCCCGCGACGTCATACCCCCCGGGCGACGAGGTCTTCCCCGCCGGCATCTTCTTCCGCGACGACTTCGAGGAGGGCTGCACGATCGGTGAGGACCACTGGGCGGTGCGCAACGCCTCGGACCAGAACCACAACCCCTCGATCTCGCTGCGCGACGCCTCCGCGATGTCGGTCAACACCGCCTTCGCGACGCTGGCCTCGCAGGTCGGCACCTGCGACATCGCCGAGGAGATGACCGAGATGGGCCTGCACGCCGCCAACGGCAAGGCCTACGGGCTCGACCCCGGCAACGACGACAGCACGCTCGCCCCCTCCCTCGTGCTGGGCGCCGACACGGCGAGCCCGCTGACCGTGGCGACGTCCTACGCGACCTTCGCCTCCGGCGGCGTCTACTGCCCCCCGGTGCCGGTGACCAAGATCCTCGACTCCGACGGTGAGGAGCTGCCGCTCGAGCTGCCGGAGTGTGAGCGGGTCCTCGAGGAGGACGTGGCGCTGGGCGCTGTCGAGCTGCTCAAGGGCGTCGTGGGCCCGGGCGGATCGGGTTACCAGGCAGTGCTCGCCGGCGACCGTCCGGCTGCTGGCAAGACGGGCACCAACAACAACTCGACGCACACCTGGTTCGCCGGCTTCACCCCGCAGCTGTCGACCGCCGTCTTCGTGGGCAACGTTCCGGACGGTGCCCGCTACAGCGGCGACCTGGAGAACCTGCAGGTCGGCGACCGCTACATCGACGGGCCGCTCTACGGCTCCTCCCTCGCCGCGCCGACGTGGAAGAAGATCATGGATCTCGCCTCGGAGGGCATGGACGTCGAGGACTGGGACCGCCCGGACAGCGAGATCCTCAACGGCAAGCGGATCGCTATCCCCAACGTCGTGGGTCGCGGCGTCCAGGACGCCCAGGAGGCGCTGGAGGAGGTCGGGCTGACCGGCACGATCGAGCGGGTCGCGTCCAATCAGCCCGAGGGCACCGTCGTCTACACGACGCCCGGCGTCGGCTCCTCGGTCCTGACCTCCAACCCGGTCACGCTGCACGTGTCCAACGGCTACGCCCCGCCGCCGCCCCCGCAGCAGCCGAGCAACCCGCCGCCCTCCAACAACGGTGGGAACGGCAACGGCAATGGTGGGAACGGCACCGGCAACGGCAACGGTGGCGACGCCGAACCGGAGCCCGAGCCGGAGCCAGAACCCGAGCCGGAACCGGAGCCGGAGCCGGAGCCCGAGCCCGAACCGGAGCCCGAGCCCGAGCCTGCCCCAGCGCCCGAGCCTCCGGAGGACGGCGACGGCGGTGGCGACGGCGAGGACGACTGACCAGCAGCCTCGCCTGCTCAGTCCAGCAGCCTCGCCTGCTCACTCCAGCAGCCCCGTCTGCACGCCGCGATCCCGTCGACCCGCCGCTGGCCGGGTGAGACACTGAGCGCATGACCGAGCAGACCGGCCTCAAAGCCACTCTCCAGCAAGACCTCACCGCGGCGATGCGTGCGAAGGACAAGGTCCGCGCGGGCACGCTGCGGATGGCACTCACCGCGGTGACCAACGAGGAGGTCGCGGGTAAGGAGCAGCGTGAGCTCTCCGAGGACGAGGTGCTCAAGGTCATCACCAAGGAGGCCAAGAAGCGGCGCGAGGCGGCCGAGGCCTACTCCGGCGCCGGCCGCACCGAGCTCGCCGAGCAGGAGGAGGCCGAGCTCGCCGTGCTCGAGGGCTACCTGCCCGCGCAGCTCTCCGACGAGGAGCTCGCCGCCCTCGCCCAGGACGCCGTCGCGGAGACCGGGGCCACGGACATGCGGGCCATGGGCCAAGTCATGAAGGTCCTGCAGCCGAAGATCGCCGGTCGCGCCCAGGGCGGCCGCGTCGCCGCCGCCGTCAAGCAGGCCCTCGCCGGCTGACCCGGCTGACCCCTCTCGGTCGATGCAGCACCCGGGCGGTGCGCGTGGGTTCGACGTCAGCCCGTGCTCCGCACATGTCGACCACGACCTTCGTCGCCATGGCACACCATTGCGTGGTCGCATTCCACGGTCGCTGGGCCGACCGCGGAATGCGACCACGGGATGTCGTGCACGTGCGCGAGAAGCCATGGTCGACATCGTCGTCGGGCCTGCGAGGATGAGCCGATGACCTCGGTATGGCGTGCCCTCGGCTCGGCCTCCGCGCTCACCGCCGGCCTCGGCGCAGTATCTGCGGCCTACGCGACCTGGGTGGAGCCGCGCTGGTTCGCGCTGCGTCACGTCGCGGTGCCGTGCCTGCCGCCCGGCTCGCCGAACCTCCGGATCCTGCACCTGTCAGATCTGCACCTGGTGCCCCGGCAGCACCGCAAGCGCGACTGGGTGCGGGGCCTGGCCGATCTCGAGCCTGACCTGGTCGTGCACACCGGCGACCACCTGGCCGACATGGACGCCGTCCCCGCGGCGCTGGAGACCTACGGCCGCCTGCTGGACCGCCCTGGCGCGTTCGTCCTCGGCTCCAACGACTACTACCCGCCGACGCTGAAGAACCCGCTGCGCTACTTCAACAACAGCCACAGGAGGGGCGCCGAGCTCACTCCGGCCGTGTTGCCGACGCAGGACCTCATCGACGGGCTGACCGCCCGCGGCTGGGAGGACCTCACCCACCGCCGCGTCCGCACGACGGTCGCCGGCCTCGACCTCGAGCTCGTGGGCACCGACGACGCCCACCTCGGTCTGGACCGCTACGCCGACGTGTCCGCCCCGGCCGCCGCCGAGGCCACCCTCACCATCGGCGTCACGCACGCGCCCTACCAGCGGGTGCTGGACCCGATGGCCGCCGACGGCGCGCGCCTGCTCATCGCGGGGCATACCCACGGGGGTCAGCTGCGTGTCCCGGGTTACGGCGCCCTCGTGACCAACTGCGACCTCGACAACTCGCGTGCGTCCGGGCTGTCGCGCTGGTGGCCCGGCGCCGGTGCGACGCCCTCGAGCGAGGCACCCGACGACGCCGCCTGGCTGCACGTCTCGGCCGGGCTGGGTGGCAACCCCTACACGCCGTTCCGGTTCTGCTGTCGGCCGGAGGCGACGCTGCTCACCCTGGTCCCGGAGGCTCGCTAGCCCCGGCGTTGCCGAGCAGCACCCTCGTCATCTCCTCCTGGGCATCGAGCAACCCCTCCAGCGCGGCCCTGAGATGCGCGTCGGCGGGCTCGGCCCCCGCCATGGCGGCCTCCAGCACGGCCCGACGCATCAGTTCCTTGACGAAGGACGCGGTCATCCCGTCGCTGCGGCGCGCCGCCTCCACCAGGACCTCCTCTCCGTAGTCGACGTCGCCGGCATAGAGATCGAGCAGCCGCCGCCGACCCGCCTCGTCCGGCAGCGGGATCTCGACCGCCAGGTCGACCCGGCCCGGGCGCTGGACGAGGGCGCGCTCCAGCGACTCGGCCCGGTTGGTGGTCAGGAGGAAGGTCACATCGGCATCGGCGTCCAGCCCGTCCATCGCATCGAGCACCTCGAAGAGCAGCGGCCGACCACTGGGCCCCCTGCCACGGTCTTCCGCCACCAGATCGCAGTCCTCCAGCACGACGATCGCCGGCTGCAGCGCCCGCGCGAGCGAGGCAGCCGTCGACACGAAGGCCAGCGACTCCCCGGCCAGCAGCACGACCGTGTGCTCCGGATTGCGGCTGATGAGGTGCCGCACCGTGTGGGTCTTGCCCGTCCCGGGCGGGCCGTAGAGCAGCAGCCCTCGCTTGAGGTGCTGGCCATGCCGACGCAGCACCTCGGCGTGCGCGGCGATCCCGGTCACGTGGCCAGCCACGCGGTCCAAGGAGCCGGGCGGCAAGATCACCTCGTCGGCGCTCACGGCGGGCCGCTCGAGGAAGGTGACCCCCTGCGACTCCCGGCCGTAGCCGGAGGAGGAGAAGGACACCACCTGACCGCGCAGCACGCTGCGCTCGACCGCGAGGTCGCGCAGCTCGTCCAGCAGTTCACTGCGGGTCTGCTCCTGCGCACACAGGACCTCGATCCCGCCCTTCTCCCTGCCGTACTGCCGGTTGCCGCGGCGTTGCATCACGGCGATCGGCTCACCCCGGAAGCGGAACAGCCGCACCCCCGTCCCTATCGCTCGCCGGTGCTCACCCGGCCCGACTGCGACCGAGACGTAGTCGACCTGCCCTACCGACACGCGGCCGTGCGGGCCGGAGAGCAGGTCGGAGAACGACAGGTGGTGGCGCGCTTCTCCCCCGCCGACGCCGAGCTCCTCCGCCTCCGGATCACGTGAGGCGAGCTCGCTGAGCGCGGCGTCCCAGTCGGCATACCGGTGGTTGGGCACCTCCTCGGTCACCACCGCGACCTCGCTCACCGGCACGCCGAGGTATGCCGTCAGCCGCTCCGCGAGCGGCTCGCCCCCTTCTGTGCCCAGCGCCTGATGGGCCAGATCCACCGCTTCGCGGAAGGACCTGACGAATCCCCTGACGTCCTCGTCATCCATAGTCGCGACTCTAGGACCCCGCCCCGACAGACCCGACCGATTTCGGCGCCCCGCGCGCGGTGGGCTATCCTTGCCGATGCTGCGTCCGGCCCGGTGAGGGTCCGGGCGCCTCGCCACGGGGTGTGGCGCAGCTTGGTAGCGCGCTTCGTTCGGGACGAAGAGGTCGCAGGTTCAAATCCTGTCACCCCGACCATGACCGCAGGTCTCTGACCTGCAGTTTTGTGGATATTCTTGCCACTGTCCGCGTGAAATTGTCGTCTTGGGCATGACTGCGGCACAAGTCACGTGTCGACACGAGCGGCCAGGTAAGGACAGAACCACCCTCCCGTTATGCCCGCCCGACCTAGCTCGGCCGCGATTCAGCTGTTATTCACCGGGCGTGCCGACTGGGTCCAGTGTGTGACCTCCCGGCGCACCTTGCGGCGCCCCCGCCGTCCCGTCACTCATGGACAGATCCACCCGCCGCGGGGCAGGATCTACGGTGGCGAAGGAGGTCCATGTTCCTGGGTGTCGTGGTGATGGCCGTGGCCGCGGTCGTGCCCATCCTCGTGCTGTATGCGCTCCACCGGAGGACGGCGGTGACGCCGGATCCCTTGGAGGTGCTTCCGTTCGAATCAGGCTGGACCCCGCACCAGCACGCGCTGTCCCGCTACCACGTGCGGTGGTACCTGGCGACCTTGCTCTTCCTCGCCTTCGACGTCGAGATGCTTTTCATGTATCCATGGGCCGTGGTGGTGGCCGAGATCGGAGCCACGGCGGTGGTCGAGATGTTCCTCTTCCTCGCCGCCTTGTTCGTCGCCGTCCTGTGGGCGTGGCGGGAAGGTGCCCTGCGATGGGTCTGAGCACGGCGACCTCGAGGCTCGCTGCACGGCATGCGCACGCCCTCGTGGTCGAGGTCCCCGGATGGGGGCGCACGCGGATGCTCGTCGAGCGCGCCGTGCTCGCGCGGGGGTGGCAACTGGCCCAGTCCCCGGCAGACGCCGACGTTCTCATCGTGTGCGGCGTACCCGGTTCGCGGCTCGCCGAGGCCGTCGACCTCGTGTGGCACCAGATGCCAGGGCCACGGGTGCGGGTCGAGGTATTAAGGCACAGCGACATCGTCGACGTGCTCGACGACGCACACGCCCGCCTCCTCGAGCACGCTCACCACCAGCGTGACGCGATTCACCGGCCCGGAGCCGACGATCTGCTGGACCACCGACCCCACGACGCCGGGGCCGGGGGCGACCACGAAGACCACGAAGACGACGGAGACCACGCCGACCCCGCCGCCCACGCAGAACGTGCCGCGGAGGGAACAGAGTCTCTGCCGGGGGAACAGGCGGAGGTGAGCCACACCGAGGCTGGACAGGACCACCCGGGACACGGTGGTCACGGGGAGGGCCCCGACGCGGAGCGCGAGGGACATGGCGCTCACGAAGGCCACGAGGATCACGGCGGCAACGAAGGCCAAGAGAGTCACAGCGGCCACGAAGGCCACGGGGGCCGCGAAGGACATGGCGGGCACGAAGGCCACGAGGATCACGGCGGCCACGAAGGCCAAGAGAGTCACAGCGGCCACGAAGGCCAAGAGAGCCACAGCGGCCACGAAGGCCGCGGGGGCCGCGAAGGACATGGCGGACACGAAGGGCATGGCGGGCACGAAGGCCACGAGGATCACGGCGGCAACGAAGGCCAAGAGAGTCACAGCGGCCACGAAGGACATGGCGGGCACGAAGGTCACGGCGGGCACGGGGGTATGGACATGTCTCCGGGCGGGATCCCCCTGGCCGTAGGTGGTGCGGACCGGGACGGGCTGGAGATGGACGTCCTGAAGGTACGGCTGGGCCCGGTACTGCCTCACTGGCCCGCGGGCCTGGTGCTGCACTGCTCGCTGCAAGGGGACCTCCTGACGCAGGCCCGCGCCGAGGTGTTCGGCGCCGAAGCCGAGGGCGGGGAAGAAGCCGACGCGCGGGCTCGCGGGCTCGACAACCTCGTCTCCGTGCTCGCGCTGGCCGGGTGGGACGATGCGGCGGCCCAGACCCGCAAGATCCGTGACGCCGCACTCGGGAGTGAAGACGAGCTGGCGGACCCGGACGGGCTTGAAAGGCTCAGGCGAAAGGTGCGTCGTTCGCGGGCGCTGCGATGGTCGCTGCGGGGGCTGTGCCCGATGACCGAGGATGAGGTCCGCCACCAGCGGCTACCCGTGGACGTCGTGGGTGACACCTACGACCGGTTGCTCCGCATGGTGGACCGCGCGACCTCATCCGGCGGCGGGGAAAGCCGGCACGACGTCCGTCCAGCCGTCTGGACCGAGCACCTGGCGCAGCTGGTGGTCGGGCTGGATCTGGCAGCAGCGCGTCTGGTCCTTGCCAGCCTCGACCTGCACGAGTTGCAGGCCGACGACGCCCACCACGAGGTGGCCCATGGGTGAGGGGACGCTGGTGCAGAGCCCCGGGGTGCCGGACTCGCCGATCCTCACGGTGGCGCCCGGCTGGGGGTTCGTCGCGGTGGCCGTCCTCGGCGCCCTTGTCGTGGTCGCCGCGGTGCTCGACGGGGCCCTGTCGGCACGTTCGAGCGGCGGACCAGGGGGTGCATCCGGCGGAGCTGCGCGGCCCTTCGGCGAGGCTGCCCGGTTGATGCGGCAACGGCGTCGCACCACGGTGCAGGCCGACAGCCTGCTCTGGCGCGTGGGTGGTGCGGGGCTGGTCGTCACGGCCGCGCTGATGGTGGCGGTGGTCCCGCTGGGGCGGTGGACGATCTTCGACCTGGACGTGGGCGTCATGTGGTTCAACGCCATGGACGTCATGGTCTGGGCCCTGGTGTGGTTGACCGGGTGGGGTGCCAACTCGGCGCACTCGCTGGTCGGGGGCTACCGGTTCCTGGCCCACGCACTCGGGTACGAGCTGCCCCTCATGTTCGCCCTGGTCGCCCCGGCGATCGCCGCGGAGAGCCTGAACGTGGGCAGGGTCGCCGCGGCCCAGGACGGGCTGTGGTTCGTGGTGTGGATGCCGGTGGCCTTCCTGGTCTACCTGCTCGGGGTCGCGGCCTTCTCGGTGTGGGGGCCGTTCGCCCCGGCGCTGGGCAGCGACATCGCCGGCGGCGTGCGCGCAGAGCTGTCCGGGGTGGACCGGCTGGTGTTCGAGACGGGCCGCTACGCCCTGCTGGCGGCCGGTGCGGCGTTCTCGGTCCCGATGTTCCTCGGCGGAGGTGCCGGTCCGCTGCTGCCTGAATGGGCCTGGGTGCTCATCAAGACCCTGGCCGTGCTCTCCTTGTTGGTCTGGCTGCGGCGGCGGTTGCCGGCCTTCCGGCCCGACACGTTCATGGAGGTGGGCTGGATGGTGCTGCTCCCGGCCGTGCTGGTGCAGGACCTGCTGGTCGCCGTCGTCGCCGTGTGGAGGTCCTGACCGTGCTCGCAGACATCGCCTTCTGGGGCCTCGGGCTGGTCGCTGTCCTCAGCGGCGCCGCGGTCTTCTACGTCGACTCGATGGCCCGGGCCACGTACGCCCTGGCGCTGTCCTTCGTCGCGGTGGGCCTGCAGGTGCTGTTCCTGCAGCAGAACTACGTCGGCGTGGTGACGATCCTGATGATGGTCATGGAGATGGCCATCATGGCCGTGTACATGGTCATGTTCATGGGCATGAACCCCGCCCTGATGCCGATGAGCATGGTGCACAGCAACAGGACCGCCGTCGCGGCGGCGGTCCTCACCTTCCTGGTGCTGGCGGCGGGCGTCCTGCTGGTGGACTGGCCCACCCGTCGGGGCAGCCCACCACCGGACGTCACGGTGGCCCTCGGCGAGGCGCTGATGGGCCCGAAGATGCTCGTGATGGCCGTGATCAGCCCGGTCATGGTCGCGACCATCGTGGCCGGCGTCGTGCTGGCGGCTCACCGCACCCGGTACGACCGGTTCGGCGACGACCTGGAGCGGCACACCCCCGACGACCCCCAGCCCGGAGGTGTGGGCCGATGACCCTGGAGGCGACCCTGCTCATCGCCGCCGCGATCTTCTCCGTCGGTCTGTACGGCGCGATCTCCCAGCAGGTTGTCGTCATGGTGATGATGGGCCTGGAGCTGATGATCAACGCGGTCATCCTGGCCGCTGCCGGGTTTTGGTGGTTCCTGGCGCCCGCCCCGACCGGGCAGGTCCTGCTCCTGGTGATCATCGCCGCGATGACCCTGGAGATGGCCATGGGCTTCGCGGTCGCCACCCTGCTGCACCGGGAACGGCAGGCCGACATGACCGACATGGCCACGGACCTGTCCCGATGACCCAAACAACGGCCCAGGCCGCCCTCTGGTTGCTCGTGCTGCTGCCCGCGGTCGTCGGCGGCGCGCTGGCACTCTCGCGCCTCGAGCGTGCCGCGATGCCCGTGTCCCTGGCCACAGCCGGCCTCACCGCTGTCTTGTCGCTGCTCGTGGCCCTGTCCAGACCGCAGGTCTCGGTGCCCTTCATGGCCGGCAGCGACCTGGCCCTCGGCGTGGACGCGCTGTCGGCACTGGTCGTGCCGACCGTGGCGGTCGTCACCCTGCTGGTGCTGCTCTTCTCGGCGGGTGAGATCCGGCGGTCGCAGGCACGGTTCCACGGGCTCATGCTCATCTTTGCCTCCAGCGCGCTCATGACCGCCACCGCGCAGACGCTGCCCGCTCTGCTCTTCGCCTGGGAGGTCATGGGTGCGACGTCGTTCGCGCTGATCGGGTTCTGGTGGCGTGAGCAGCACCGGGTCTCCGCCGGGATCACCGCGTTCGTGACCACCCGTGGAGCCGACGTCGGTCTCTACCTCGCGGCCGGGGCCGCCCTCGCCGGTGGTGGCGGGCTGGCGCTGGCCGACCTGTCGGCCAGCAGTGAGGGGTGGCGGCACGTGGTGGCGGCCGGTGTCCTGGTCGCGGCGCTGGGCAAGGCGGCCCAGCTGCCGTTCTCGTTCTGGTTGTCCCGGGCGATGGAGGGCCCCAGCCCGGTCAGTGCGCTGCTGCACTCGGCCGCGATGGTCGCCATGGGCGGCTATCTGCTGCTGCGGACCGAACCGTTGCTCGCCTCCACCGGTTGGGCCGCGCCGGCCGCGGCCTGGGCCGGCGCGCTGACCGCGTTGCTGCTCGGCGCCGTGGCCCTGGCCCAGCAGGACCTCAAGCAGCTGCTCGCCGCCTCCACCTCGGCCCAGCTGGGGTTCGTGGTGATGGGTGCTGGGCTGGCCTCGGTCGGCGCAGGCGCGGCACACTTGGTGGCGCACGCCGCGACCAAGGCGTTGCTGTTCCTGGCCGCCGGAGCGTGGCTCACCGCGCTGGGCACCAAGCACCTGAGCGGCCTGCGCGGGGTCGCCCGGCGCTGGCCGCTGGTGGGCTGGGCCAGCACGCTCGGCGTGCTGTCGCTGGCCGGGGTCGCGCCCCTGGCCCTGTGGGCGACCAAGGATGCGGTCCTGGCCGCCGCGCTGGCGCAGTCGCCGTGGTTGTATGCGGTCGGCCTGGCCGCCGCCGCCCTGTCGGCGGCCTACGCCGGCAAGATCCTGGTCGCGGTGTGGCGGAGAGTCCCTGCTGCGGAGCGCGCCCTGGTCGAGGGGCACCTGGATGAGGAGGAGCCGGGCACCGGGCACGTCGGAGCGCTCGAACGCGCGCCGATGGTCCTGCTCGCCCTGGGTGCGCTGGTGCTGGGCCTGCTCGCGCTGCCTCCGGTGGGCGACACGCTCTCCCGCGCTCTCGGGGAGGAACCGCTGCACCCCACCCTCCTGGAGATGCTGGCCTCGGCGGGGATCGCGCTGGCCGTGCTCGCGCTCCTGTGGTGGCGACCTGCGCCGCAGCCCCGGTGGGCGCGCGGCTGGCTCGGTCTGGAACCGGTGGCGCGGACCGTGGTGGTCCTGCCGACCCTGGCGCTGGCCCAGGTGCTGGCCCGCTTCGACGACCGGGTGCTGGACCGGGTCGTGACCGGGGCTGCCTCGGGCGCCCTGGGCCTGGCGCGCCGGGCGGCGAGGTTCGACGACCGGGTGCTCGACGGTGCGGTCGAGCTCAGTTCCGGGGCGACCGTGAAGGCTGCGCAGCGGGCCGGGCGGGCGGACGACCGCTGGTTCGACGGCGCCGCTGAGGAGCTTGCGGCAGGGGTGCGCCAGCTCGGTCGGATGGCACGTCGCCCGCAGAGCGGGCAGCTGCACCACTACTACGTCCAGGCCGTCGCGGTCCTCGCGGTCGGCGTCCTGCTCCTGCTCACGGTGAGGTGAACGTGCTCAGTCTGATCGTCTTCCTGCCCCTGGCCGCCGCGCTGGCCCTGATGGCCCTGCCACGCCTGGGCGACGGTGCTGCACGGTGGGTCTGGGTGGTCGTCGCCGCCGGCGACCTGGCGCTCGTCGCTGCGCTGTGGCTGACCTACGAGCCACCGGGGGCGGGTCGGCTCGCGTTCGAGGAGCGGGCCGAGTGGATCCCCGGGGTGAACAGCAGCTACCACGTCGGGGTGGACGGGCTGTCCCTGCCTCTGGTGGCGATGACGGCGGTGATCTTCCTGGCCTGCGCGGTCTTCACGCTGCGCAGCAGCGACCGGCCCCGGACCCAGGCGGCGCTGTTCCTGTTCCTGCAGAGCGTGAGCCTGGGGCTCTTCGTCGCCGCCGACCTGATCCTGTTCTTCCTCTTCTTCGACCTGTCCATCGTCGGCATGTACTTCGTGATCGCCGGGTGGGGCCACGGCGAGGCCGGCCGGTCGGCGATGAAGTTCTTCCTCTACACCTTCCTGGGCTCCCTGGCCCTGCTCGCCGGTTTCATCGGGCTCTACATCGCCGCCGACCGGCACACGTTCGACATGGTGGAGCTGGCCGAGCAGACCCCGCTGGAGGGGTCGTCGCTGGCCGGGGGGCTGGTCCTGGCCGCGATCCTGGTCGGGCTGGCCGTCAAGACACCCACGGTGCCGTTCCACACCTGGCTGCCCCCGGCGCACACCGACGCACCGGCCATCGGCTCGGCCGTCCTGGCCGGCGTCCTGCTGAAGATGGGCACCTACGGATTCGTGCGGATCGCGATGCCGATGCTGCCCGAGGCCTGGCGGGCCTGGGCCTGGGCGGTCGTCGTGGTCGGGGTCGTCTCCGTCGTCTACGGCGCCCTGGTGGCGCTGGCCCAGACGGACTTCAAGCGGATGGTCGCCTACACCTCGGTCAACCACATGGGCTACGTCGTCCTGGCCGTCGGCGCCGCCGGGATCGTCGCCGACGACACCACGCAGGCGCGGTCCGTGGCGGTCACCGGCGCCGTCACCCAGATGGTCAGCCACGGCCTGATCACCGCTGCCCTGTTCCTCCTCGCGGGGGTGATGTGGGACCGGGCCGGCACCTACGACATGGCCTCCTACGGAGGTCTGGCCGGTCCTGCCCCCAGGCTCGCGACCCTGTTCGCCGTCGGTGCGTTCGCCTCGCTCGGCCTGCCCGGCCTGTCGGGCTTCATCGCCGAGTTCCAGATCTTCACCGGCAGCATCGCCGCGGCACCGGTCACCGCGGTCGCGCTGGTCGGCATCCTCATCACCGCCGCGCTGTTCCTGCGGGCGCTGCAGCGTATCTTCACCGGTCCGACGAGGGGCGTCTCCGCCGGCTTCGGCGACCTGCGTCCCGCCGAGCTGTGGGCCATCGCTCCACTGCTGGCACTCTCGCTGCTCATCGGTGTCCTCCCCCGCCCGCTGCTCGAGGTGATCGAGCCCGCGGCGCAGGTCCTCGTCCAGCTCGTCGGGAGGTAGGCCGCGGTGGAGTCCATGGCCATGCGGCCGGCCCTGCTCGCACCGGAGATCGTGCTGTTCCTCGGCGGGCTCACGGTGCTGATGGGCGGGTCCTTCCTGCCGCGGACCCGACAGTGGCTCACCCGTGTCGTCGCCGCGGCCGTCCTGCTCGTGGCGGCCGCCCTGGCCGCCCTCGACCTGCCCGGTCCGGCGCAGATGGCGATGGAAGGCACCTTCACGGTCGACACCACCACCGGCATCGCCCGGATCGTCGCCGCGCTCGGCACCCTCGTCGTGCTGGCGCTGGCCTCCGACGAGATCACCGGCACACCGCGGGAGAGCGAGACCTACGCGCTGCTGCTGTTCTCCACCACCGGCACCCTGATCCTGGCCGGTGCGGACGACCTGCTCGTCGTCACCGTCGGGTTCCTGCTGGCCAGCGTCCCCCTCTACGGCCTGATCGGGATCGCCCGCACGCCCCTGAGCGCCGAGGCCGCGATGAAGACCTACCTGCTGGGTGCCCTCTTCGGCATCCTCCTGCTGGCCGGGGTCACGCTGCTCTACGGCGTGTCAGCCACCACGTCCTACGCCGAGCTGAGCGACCGGCTCGCTGACGCGCCGGCAGGCGTGGTCGCCGCCGGCGTCGTGGCGGTGCTGGGCGGGCTGCTGTTCAAGGCCGGAGGCGCCCCAGGACACTTCTGGGTCCCCGACGCGGCGCAGGGTGCCGGCGGAGCGGTCGCGGCGTTCCTCACCACCGTGCCCAAGATCGGCGCGGTGATCGCCGCCTACCGGCTCGTCGAGATGCTTCCCGACACCCTCGCCTGGCCGTTGCTGGTCGCGCTGCTGGCCGTGACCAGCATAACGCTGGGCAACCTCGCCGCCTACTGGCAGACCGACCCCCGGCGACTGCTGGGCTGGTCCACCGTCAGCCAGGTGGGCTACCTGCTCGTGCCGGTCGCGGTCGCCGGACGCAGCGACCTCGCGCTGCCCTCGCTGCTGCTCTACCTCGCCGGCTACACCGTCACCAACCTCTCCGCGTTCGCCGTCACCACCGCCCTCCCCCAGCGGCGCGAGCTGCGCTCCTACCGGGGCATGGGCAGATCCCATCCGTGGCTCGGCGCAGCCCTGGTCGTGGCGCTCCTCGGACTCGTCGGCACCCCACCCACCGTGGTCTTCGTCGGCAAGCTGACCACCACCGCCGCGGCCTGGGACGCCGGGTACACCTGGCTGGCCGTCCTCGTCCTCGTCAACACCGTCGTCAGCCTCTTCTACTACCTGCGCTGGATCGCGCCCCTCTACGCCCGCCCCGAGACACCGGAGCAGCACCAGGACGATGTCGGCACACCCGGCCGCTGGTCGCGCACCACCGCGATCGCGACCGCAGCCCTGAGTCTCCTCCTCGGCATCGGGTCCGGAGCCCTCTGGGCCTCCTTCTCCCCGTGAACCGCCCCCGCGCACCTCGAGTCCGTGGGCCGTGACGCCGGACGGTGCGAGGCTGACGGCTCGACGAGCGGATCCCACGGTCCCCTCGCCCCCCACGGGCCGGTTCCGGTCGCGACCTGTTCCCCCCGGGCCTACCGTCAGACGTGGCCGGCTCCCAGGCCGGCCCTGCACGAGATCCAGACACCGGCACCGACGCCGGGGACGACGGAAGGGAGCAACACGATGACCCACCACGTGACCACGATGCTGCAGACCTACCCCAAGGACCTGGGGTCGGTCGACCAGCAGAAGCTCGCCGAGTGCGTCGAGGCGTGCTTCGAGTGCGCCCAGACCTGCACCGCCTGCGCCGACGCCTGCCTGGCCGAGGACATGGTGGCCGACCTGGTCACCTGCATCCGCAAGAACCTCGACTGCGCCGACGTCTGCGCCGCCACCGGCAACGTCCTGTCACGGCAGACCGGAAACAACGTGGAGACGACCCGGGCCGCGCTGGAGGCCTGCCGCACCGCCTGCAGTGCCTGCGCCGAGGAGTGCGAGCAGCACGCCCAGATGCACGAGCACTGCCGGGTCTGCGCCGAGGCGTGCCGCCGCTGCGAGCAGGCGTGCGCCGACCTGCTCGCCACCCTGGGCTGAACCACCCACGAACCGACGAGCCGGTGCCCGGGACCTCGGCCCTGCCGGGTGCTGCCCGGGCACCCCACGGGGCTGCTCGTTCTCAGGCCCGCGGTTCCTGGCCGTGGTCCGCCGCGTAGGCGGCCAGCACCTCCTCGGGGTCGCCGCCGGTGTGCAGGAAGTTCTCGTCGAGCTCCGAGCTGAGCTGCTCGATCGCCAGTGACAGCTGACACCCGCTGCGTCGCACCACCGTCTGCGACGAGGCCAGGGCCACGTCGCGCAGCTGGAGCGCGTAGGGCAGTTGGCGTGCCAGCGCGAGGTCGGGCTCGCTCTCCTGGAAGTAGAAGCCCTCACTGTGCTGGGCGAAGTCGATGCGCACCTTGAGCACCTCGGCTGCGAGGGTGTCGAGCACCCGGGTCAGCACCGCGGCGTCCTCGTCCTCCACGCTCTGCGCCCAGTCGCTGTCGGCCAGGCCCTTGAACTCCAGGGCGAGGGAGCGACGACGGGACAGGGGCGGGTAGATCTGCGTGAACCACGTCAGGGCGGCGGTGAGCAGCGCGAACCCGGTGAGGGCCTGCAGGGGTGAAGCCGTCCGGATCCACAGGTCGGTCGCCACCATGTCCCCGTAGCCCAGGGTGGACAGCGTGACCGCCGACAGGTACACGGCCTCCAGGACGTCCGGGTAGTCCGAGGGATCCACCCCGGAGGAGTACGTGAACCCCTCGGGGACGTGCGGCAGATAGATCAGTGCCCACCCGAGCAGCTGCAGCAGCACCCACAGCAGGATGACCACGACCATCGCCAGGGGCCCCACGGTCGAGCCCAGGCGGTGCCCGGTCGCCCTGGAGATCCGCCACGCCCCGACCAGCACCAAGCGGCTCAGACGCCCCTGCCCGGTCGGGTGCAGCAGGGTGTGGAACATGTCGTGGAGACCGATCACGATCACCACGATCCCGGCGACGGTCGCCACCACCTCCATCACCACGCGCCTCCCCCGGTGGTAGGCCCCCCGGTCTGTCGTCGGCAGGGGCGGAGGAAGGGCACATCCCCTGTCCCGCGGGAGCTGAACCTCACGGGTTGGCCTCGAACTCCGGTACCGGGCGCTGCTCGGCCTCCTCGGTGGTGGTCACCGCGCCGTTCTGCTCGATGTCCTCCACGAGCCACTTCATCTCGGCGATCTCCTTGCGCTGGGCCTCGATGATCTCGTCGGCCAGCTCGCGCACGCGGACGTCGTCGATGTCGGCGCGCTCGCTGGTGAGGATGGCGATCGAGTGGTGCGGGATCATCCCATTCATGTACGCCTGGTCCTCCACGAAGGTCTGCGAGCGGGACAGCCACAGCGCGGTCAGGCCCAGGACGAGGGCGCCGGCGATGATCGCCAGGTTGACCGTGACGTTCTTGTACATCATCCCCCACATGAACGCGAGCATGATGATGGCCATCGCCGAGCCCATGAGCAGGGCCATGTAGACCCGTTCCTCGCTGAAGGTCATGTGCGCCCAGGTCCAGGCGTTGGTGTAGGTCAGCAGGAACATCGTCACCGTCGAGGTGGTGATCATCGCGGCGAAGATCAGGTACATCTTCCGCTCGTGCCTCCTGTGCTGCTGGTGGTCCTGCTCCGACTGCCCGGAGGACTCGTGCTGGGCGTGCTGCTCGTGGGGGGTGGACATCATCGGTTCCTTCCTGATCGGTCAGGGGATGCGCTCAGGGGGGTGCGGGGGAAAAGGTAGGTCGGTCTCAGCCGTCCGGCTCCTCGAGACGGCGGCGGCGGGTCTGGTAGTCCTGCTCGTCGATCTCGCCGCGGGCGTAGCGCTCGTCGAGGATCCGGCGGGCCGCGGACCGGCCGCCGGAGGCGCTGGCCTCGTCGGCCGCGTGCGGGGGCGGCTGGTCGACCGGTCCGCGCGTGAGGGCCCGGTCGCCGCTGGAGCGGACCAGCAGCGCCACGACGGCCACGGTGGCAATGATGACCAGCAGCCACACGAGCCACATCCACCCCATGCCCATGCCCATCCCCCATCCGTTGCCGTACATTCCGTCTCCTCCGGTCGTGGTGTTGTCGGTCGGTCGGTGTGTCAGGTCTTGCCGGGCGGGGTCACCGGGCCTGGATCGTGCCCATCATGCCCAGGTCCTCGTGGTCGAGGATGTGGCAGTGGTAGACGGTCCGCCCGCCGAAGTCGGCGAACCTGATCCGCACGGTGACGGTGCCGCCGGCGGGGACGTTGACCACGTCCAGCCACAGCGGCTCGTCGGGTCGTCGGCCCTCGACGTCCATGACCTGCATGGGCCACACGTGCAGGTGGAAGGGGTGGTCCAGCGGGCCCACGTTGGCGATGGTCCACTCCTCGACCGTGTCCAGCCGCACCTGCTGGTCGGTGCGGTCGGGGTCGAAGGACCGGCCGTCGATGGTGAAGTCCATCGGTCCCCCGCCGGGCCCCCGACCAGGCCCGCCGTCGCCGCCCATCATCCCGCCCATCGACATCTCCATGGTCAGCTCCCGGCGCCGGTCGACGTCGACGTCGCGCAGGTCGGCGAGCGGACCGTCCGGACCACCGGGGAGCCCGCTGGCACCGCCCTCGCCGGACCCGCCGGCCGCCGGCCCGCCGTCCCGGCCGACCTCGAGGTGGGCCAGGAGCCGCTCGGCGTCCTCGGGGCCGACCGCGCCGCCCATCATCCCGCCCATCATCTGGCCGCGGTCCACGGGCACGGCGACCAGCTCGGCCTCGCCCTCGGCCAGGTCCACCAGCAGGTCCATCCGGTTGCCAGGGGCCAGCACGACCTCCTCCAGCGCCACCGGGGTCGCCAGGCGCCCCACGTCCCGGCCCACGACCTGCCCCTCGGCGCCCTCGCCCGCCAGCCGCAGCGACAGGAAGCGGGAGGAGCAGGCGTTGACGACCCGCCACCGCTCCCGCTCGCCCGCCCGGCCGCTCAGCCGGGGCTCGACCTGGCCGTCGAGGAGGACCAGCTCGCCCTCCCGGCCCATCATCCGTTCCGGCATCGAGGGACCCACGACGGATCCGTCCTCGGCCAGGGTGATGTCGGAGACGACCAGCACCCGCTCCCGGTCGACGGCCGGAGGGTCGTGCTCCTCGACGACGATGGCCCCGTAGAGCCCGGCGAACAGCTGGTCGGCCACGCTGCCGTGGTGGTGGGGGTGGTACCAGTAGACGCCTGTCGGATGGTCCTCGGGCAGCTGGTACTCGTACTGGTGGCTCTCCCCGGGCCCGATCTCCAGGAAGACGTTGTCGCCGTCGCCCTCCGGGGTGACGTGCAGCCCGTGCACGTGCAGGTTGGTCGTATGGTCCAGCTGGTTGTCCAGCTCGATCCGCAGCAGGTCACCGGGCCGCAGCCGCAGCGTCGGGCCCGGCACGCCCCCGTTGTAGCCCATCGTGGTGGCCGAGCGTCCAGCGACCTCGTGCGTGCCGAACCTGGCCTGAAGCTGCACGTCCAGCCGTCCGTCGCTGCTGGCCAGCACCTCCGGCTCCACCAGCTCGCCCCCGGGATCCCCCGGCGTCCCCGGGGTCGTCAGCTCGCGCCACAGGCCGGTCCCGCCCACGACCGTGCTCACCACGCCCAGACCACCCAGGGCCAGCGCCGTCCGCCGCTTGATCGGCCTCACGACCCGTCCTCTCTCCGGACCAGCACGGCCCGACGCTCCTCGTACTCCTGCGTGCTCAACTCCCCGGCCGCATACCGCTCGTCCAGGACCTCCCGCGCCCGCGGCCTGCTGGAAGGAGCCCGCAGGTCCGCGCCGCCGAAACCGTCTGCCAGGCCACCGACCAGCGCCCGCACCACCGTGTATCCCAACAGCACAAGACCCACGACCAGCAGCATGAGCCAGATCAAGGTCACCGGGTCAGGCTCCCCGTCGTGGAGGTGCTCCACCACGCAGGTCAGGTCCTGTCACAGGTCCTCCAGCATCTGTTCCATCACGTCGATCTCGGCCTCCTGGTCGGCCACCACCTGCTCCGCCAGCTCCTGAGCCTGCGGGTCCTGCCCCTCGGCCAGAGCCCCCTCGGCCATCAGGATGGCCCCACGGTGGTGCTCGATCATCAGCTCCAGGAACCGGCGGTCGAACTCCTGCCCGGAGTGCGACTCCAGCTCGGCCATGGCCTCCTCCTGGGTCATCCCCTCCATCTGCATCGTCGTGCCCATGTCCCCGTGGGCCATGTCGGCCATGTCGTCCTCGGGCGCGGGTGGCTCACCCCAGGCCTGCAGCCAGGTGTGCATGAGCTCGATCTCGGGGCCCTGAGCCGCCTCGATCTGCCCGGCCAGGTCCTGCACCTGCGGGGTGGCGGCGCGTTCCTGGGCCAGCTGGGCCATCTCGACGGCGCCCTCGTGGTGCACGATCATCTGCTGGGCGAACTGGGTGTCCATCGCGTTGTGCGAGGTCCGCGCCGCCGTCGCCGCCGTCGTGGTCGGCGGGTCGTCGTCGGTCCCGGTCTGCGTGCTGCAGGCACCGAGCACCAGGTTCAGTGCGAGGGTGGCGGTCAGGACTGGTCGCGGTGCTGAGGAGGTCACGAGGGTCCAGCCTGCACCGCTCACCTGCCGAGGAACCTCAGGTTCGATGGAGATTCGATGGAGATCCCAGGGGCAGGGCCAGGCGGAGGGTCGCCCCCGTCCCCGGCCCGTCGCTGGCGGCGGACAACGTGCCCCCGTGGGCGTCCACGATCGCCCGACTGATGGTCAGCCCGATGCCCGAGCCGGACCTGTCCCGGTCGCGCGCGCTGTCGCCACGGAAGAACCGCTCGAAGACGTGCGGCAGCTGGTGGGCGGAGATCCCCTCACCGTCGTCGACGATGTCGACCACCGCCACCGCGCCGTCGCGGTCGGCCCGCATCGTGACCAGGCCGCCAGGAGCCGTGTGCCGCAGGGCGTTGCCGAGCACGTTGGTCAGCACCTGGCCCAGCCGTACCGGGTCCACGTCGACCACCAGGTGCGGGCCTGCGGCCTGGTCGACATCGACGAGCAGGTCCACCTGCTTGCGGGCGTACGCCTCCCGCATCGTCTCGGCGGCCAGGCGCAGCAGGTCGGGCACCGGGACCGGGCGTCGGTCCAGGACGAGGCGTCCCTCCTCGGCCCTGGACACCTCGTCGATGTCCTGGGCCAGCCGGGCCAGCCGGTCGGTCTGCTCGGCCAGCACGGCCCGGGCCTCCGGGCCCGGCGGCACCACGCCGTCCGCGAGCCCCTCGTGGTATGCCGTCAGCGTGGCGATCGGGGTGCGCAGCTCGTGGGCCAGGTCGGACAGCAGCCGCCGCCGGGTGTCCTCGACCCCTTCCAGGCGGGCGGCCATCACGTTGAACGCCTCGGCCAGCGTGTTCAGCTCGGTGCCCGAACCGACGTCGGGCACCCGGGCGTCGTAGTGGCCCCGCTCCAGCTCCTGGGCAGCGTCCGTCAGGTCGGCCAGGGGCCGGCGCAGCAGCCGGGTCAGGAACCAGGTGACCCCGCCCGCCGCCAGCAGAGAGATCAGCAGCCCCAGGCCCACCGCGAGCAGCGAGGCGTCGCGGTAGGCCAGCTCCACGTGCACCATCTCCGACGCCCCCTCCGGCAGTCCGGCCCGGAGCAGGTGCTCGTGGAAGATCGGCGGTCCGACGACGGCGGCGACCAGTCCTACGGTCAGGGCACCAGCCACGAGCACGACGGCCTGTCCCACCAGCAGACGGGTCGACAGTCCGGCCCTCCGGAGGACCCACGTCTCTTCTCGAGGGGCCAGCCGCGTTCGTCGAGGGGGCAGGTCCGCGCTCATCCCGGTCCCATCCGGTAGCCGACCCCCCGGACGGTAGCCACGTAGCGACCCTCCTCAGGGGCGTCACCCAGCTTCCTGCGCAGGTGGGCGATGTGGCTGTCCACGAGGTGTTCGTCACCCACCCAGCCGCCACCCCAGACCTCTTCGATCAGCTGGCGTCGGGAGAAGGCGGTCCGCGGGCGGGAGGACAGGGTCAGGAGCAGGTCACGCTCGGTCGGCGTCAGGTCCACCGGTCGCCCCGCCAGGCGCACCTGCAGACCCGCCTGGTCGACCTGCAGGTCACCGAAGACCCGCACCGGCTCCACCGGGTGGTCCCCGCGGGAGCGGCCTGCCCGGGGCCGGCGCAGCACGGTCTGCACTCGGGCCACCAGCTCGCGCACGCTGAACGGTTTGGTCACGTAGTCGTCCGCGCCCACCGACAACCCGATCAGGGTGTCGACCTCGTCGGCCCGGGCGGTCACCACCACCACGTAGCAGTCCGAGAAGGTCCGGATCCGGCGCAGCACCTCCACCCCGTCCATCCCCGGCAGCCCCAGGTCCAGGACGACCACGTCGGGATCCTGGGCGCGCGCGGCCTCGACGGCCTCGGGGCCGGTGTGGGCCACCGAGGTGCCGTATCCGGCCCGGGACAGGTAGCTCGAGACCACGCCCGCCAGTGCGCGCTCGTCCTCGACGATCAGGACACGGGCTTGATGGGCAGGGGAGTTCGTCGCCGACATGCCCGCATCATCGCGCACCCGGGGACGTGGCCCCGTCAGAACCTTCATCGAACCTACAGGCATCGCACGCAACAGACACAGCAGGCGGGACGAGACTCGCTGCGAGGTGGACCCCTGACCTGGAGGAGAAGCGATGATCTGGAGCGGTATCGGCCTGACCACGCTGCTGGTCACGATCATGCTCACCGTCGCCCTCTGGGCCACGGTCCTCATCACCGTCCGGGCTCTCCTGCCCCGCGGACGCTCCTCACGGAGGGGCACGGACCTGGGCACGCGCCGACGCCGGACCGCCGGTCCCCCTCAGTGATGCTCCCGTGATCCGCCGGCGTCCTCACCGAGGACGAGGGGCGCAGAGGACGCCCGTTCGGACGACGGCAGCGGAACCCGTTCGACTCGTGACGCTTCTGTCGCGTTGAACTGCTCGCAGCGCCGGTAGACCAGTCCATAAGGATCGACGACGACCGACTCCCGCACCGCCCGCACCGGCCCGCTGAGGGCGGTGCGGGGCAGCAGGGTCAGGGCATCGGGTGCGCGTGGCTGTGGTCCCAGCCTGCTTTGCCCTGGTGCATACCCGGATTGTGCGGTCCGTCGAAACCCATCATCTGGGCGTGCATCTGCACGTGCTGACCGAACGCGGCGGTGTCGTCGTCCGCCTGGGCGGACCCGGCGATGAGCAGCCCAGGACCTGCCAGGGCGACGACAGCGAAGACCTTGACGAGCTTGTGCATGAGTGTCCTTTTCACGAGTGGGTGACAGCCGGTCCGCTGCCGCCAGTCCGATCGTGGCACCCCGCGGTGGGGGCTGGTGGGCCGAGGACGGGTTTCTCCATCAAACCTTCGTGATCGGGGCGAGGAGTCCTTCCCCGCCGCGCCCGGTCCGTCGGCGGGCAGGGCAGTGGAGTCCACCAGAGTGGTGTACGAGCACCCGGGTGAGCGTGTCCTGCTGAGGTAGGCGCGGCCACCGGTGTGATCCTTCGAGTGATCTCTCACAACCGACTCGAGACGGAGCACCACGATGGCCGCTGGCCCCATTATCGATCCCGAGCAGTTCCTGCACGAGCAGCTGGCCCAGGCCAGTCCGGACCTGATGCGCGAGCTGCTGCAGTCCTTCATCAACAGTCTGCTCTCGGCGCAGGCCGACAGCGTGTGCGGCGCCGACTACGGCACCCGCACCACTGAGCGGACGAACCGGCGCAACGGGTACCGGCACCGGGACCTGGACACCCGCGTCGGCACCCTGGACGTCACGGTCCCCAAGTTGCGCGAGGGCTCGTTCTTCCCCGACTGGCTCCTGGAGCGACGCCGCCGTGCCGAGGCCGCGCTGACCACGGTCGTGGCGACCTGCTACCTGCTCGGCGTCTCCACCCGGCGGATGGACAAGCTGGTCACCGCCCTGGGCATCACCGGCCTGTCCAAGTCACAGGTCTCGACCATGGCGGCCGAGCTGGACGAGCACGTGGAGTCCTTCCGCACCCGCCCCCTGGACGATGGCCCGTACACGTTCGTCGCCGCCGACGCCCTGGTGCTGAAGGTCCGCGAGGGCGGGCGCGTGGTCAAGGTGAGCGCACTGGTGGCGACTGGCGTCAACGCCGAGGGATACCGGGAGATCCTGGGCATCCAGGTCGCCACCGGCGAGAGCACCGCGTCCTGGCTCGGCTTCTTCCGCGACCTCGTTGCCCGTGGGCTGACCGCGGCCGGCCCGGTCGGGCTGGTCACCTCCGACGCCCACGCCGGCCTGGTCGAGGCCATCGGTGCGACCCTGCCCGGGAACGCGTGGCAGCGGTGCCGCACCCACTACGCCGCCAACCTCATGTCCGCCACCCCCAAGAGCTCCTGGCCGTGGGTGAAGGCGCTGCTGCACAGCGTGTACGACCAGCCCGACGCCGCCTCGGTGCACGCCCAGTTCGACCGCGTCCTCGAGGCCCTCACCGAGAAGCTGCCGACGGTCGCGGGCCACCTGGAGGAGGCGCGCGCGGACATCCTGGCGTTCACCGTCTTCCCCAAGGAGGTGTGGCGCCAGATCTGGTCGAACGATCCTCAGGAACGGCTCAACCGGGAGATCCGCCGCCGCACCGACGTCGTCGGGATCTTTTCCAACCGCGAGTCCATCATCCGCCTCGTCGGCGCCGTCCTGGCAGAGCAGCACGACGCCTGGGCCGAGCAACGCCGCTACATCGGCCTCGACGCCCTGGCCCGCTGCCGGACCGCCCTCACCACCACGACCGCGCCGGCCAAACCCACCCAGGAGGTAAGCACCACCCTCGTCCCCGCCCTGACCGCCTAACCCCTCAACGAGGGATCACCTCGTACACCACTCCACCGGACTTGACCGGCAGGGCCGGGGAACCGGGAGCTTGTGGAGGTTGGTTGGAGGCACCCGTCGACCGAACATCAATTCTCCATGGGACCGCCGCAGATCCGCTGCCCCGGCGCGTGAGGCTGGTCCGTGTCCAGCCTGAGGCCGCAGAGAGGAACACGCGTGACGACCACCAGTACATCCCGACCCGTGCAGATCGAGGTCGTGGACAGCCCTGGATGCCACTCGTGCGACGAGACGCACCGCGTGCTGACCGGGCTCGAGGAAGACGGGTATCTCATCGAGGTCAGGTCTTTCGACGCGCGCACCCCGCAGGGGCAGGACCTCATGCAGGAGCACCGGGCCGGGCTCACCCCGCTGGTGCTCGTCGACGGGGCCTTCTTCAGCCAGGGCGGGGTGTCCCGCCGCCGGCTGATCACCCTGCTGGAGAGCTGAGATGGGCGAGCTGCTCACCACCGGCTCGGTGCTGGCCGCGTTCCTCGCCGGAGGGGTGGCCCTCTTCGCCCCCTGCTGCATCGTGTTCCTGGCCCCCAGCTACCTCGCCGCGGCCGTCAAGAACCGGCGGTGGCGGCTGCTCCCCCTCACCTTCCTGTTCGCGGCCGGTCTGGGCCTGGTCATGGTGCCGATCACCCTGGGCATCGGCCTGGTCGCCTCCGCGGTCGCGAACTACCACACCCCGCTGTACTACGCCGGCGGCGCGCTCATGCTGGCACTCGCCGCAGTCAGCCTGTCCGGGCGCATGCTCACCCTCCCCGCATCGCTGCGCGCCCCCGACACCCGGAGTGGCGACGGGCTCAGCTTCTTCAGCCTCGGCGTGTTCTCCGGCATCGCCAGCAGCTGCTGCGCCCCCGTCCTGGCCGGGGTCATGACCCTCTCGGCTCTCTCCGGATCCGCCGTCGGAGGTTTCGCCCTCGGTCTGGCCTACACCTTCGGGATGGTCTTCCCCCTGTTCGTCATGGCCCTGTTCTGGGACCGCTTCCGCCTGGGGGAGCGACGCTTCCTACAGGCACGCCCCGTCCGGCTGCAGCTCGGCGGCCGGGTCCTGTTCACCAACTCGATCAACATCGTGGTGGCGGCCGCCTTCACCGCGATGGGCGTCTTCGTGATCTACCTCGCGGGCACCGGGACGATGACCAGCGGCCCGCAGTTCCAGGTCGAGATCGGCCAGGGCCTCGCCGGCCTGTTCGACCGCTTCGAGCAGTGGGTCTCCCCGCTGCCGGAGCCCTTGCTGGGCCTGGGTGTCATGGTGCTGGCGGCCGTCTTCGTCGTCGCGACCCTGCGTGAGCGTAGGCGCCCGCAGGACGAGCCCCGTCAGAAAGAGGGCGTCTCCGGGGCCGACGACCCCGCCGACACCTGCCACCACGCGCCGGCGCTGCGCACCGGCGCCGTCCCCGACGACGCAGAGCACCGCTGAGGAGAAGACGTGTCCAGCAGAGCAGCCCGCGAGTCCCGTCTCGCCAGGATCGAGGCGCAGGAACGAGAGGCGGAGAAGCGCCGGCGACGCCGCCGGTTGACCGTCGTCGGCGTCGCGCTCCTGGCCGCGGTCGCCGTGGTCTCGGCCATGCTGCTGACCTCACGCCCAGCCTCCGAGGCCCAGGCCCGCCCGGCGCCCGCCTTCACCCTGACCGACACCGACGGCCAGGTGGTCAGCCTGGAGCAGTTCCGCGGGAGCAACGTCCTCCTCTACTTCGACGAAGGTGCCGGTTGCCAGTCCTGCCTGGTGCAGATGGCCGAGATCGAGAGGGACGAGGACCTGTTCGCAGGCCTGGACCTCACCGTCCTACCCATCGTCATGAACACCCGCGACCAGATCACCCGCGACATGCGGCTCAACGGGGTGCGCACGCCGTTCCTCCTCGACGACGGCACCGTGTCCGACGCCTACGGCACCCTGGGCAAGGGCATGCACGCGGGCCTGCCCGGTCACAGCTTCGTCCTCATCGATCGCGACGGCCAGCAGCGCTGGTACGGGGAGTATCCCTCCATGTGGTTGTCACCGACCGACCTGCTCGTGCAGGTCCAGGAGCACCTGCCCGCCTGACCCCCCCGATAGGCCGCATCTCGGGCTTCCCGATGATCGAGCCCTTGGCTCAGGCGAGCGTCGAACGGATGCTGGCGCACCACCACACGGGCCATGCGCCATCGATCAGTCCGGCGGGCCCCAATTCGTTCTGGGCGAGTTGGCGGAGTTGGTTGGCCATGTGGGCGTCGCGGCCGAGGGCGGCGTGTTGGTATCGGAGGGCGGCTTGGGGGGTGGAGTGGCCGATGCGGGCCATGAGTTCGGCGAGGGTGGCGCCGGTGCGGGCGGCCAGGACGGCGCCGGTGTGGCGTAGGTCGTGGATGCGCAGGTGTGGCCGGCCGGCGGCCTGGCGTGCCTTGTGCCAGTGCCGGTAGAGGGTGTTGGGGTGGACCTGAACCTGGGGGTCGGTGACCGAGGGGAAGACCAGCGCCTCGGGCGCGGGTCCGACGTGGGCGGCCAGGTGGCCGGCCAGGGTGGGCAGCAGGTGGGGTGGGATGGCCACGTCCCGCACGCCGGCGGCCGACTTGGGGGTACCGACGGAGACCTGCCCGGTGATGCGGACCACGCCGCGGCGCACGTGGACCACCCCGGTTCTCAGGTCCAGGTCGGCGCGGCCCAGCTCGGCCATCTCCCCGAACCGCAGCCCGCACCAGGCACCGAGCAGGACCAGGGCCTGGTACCGGTCGGGCATGTGTGTCACGAGGACCTGCAGCTGGTCCAGGGTGGCTGGTTCGACCCGGCGGGCGCGTGTGGTGGTCCCGGCGCCGCGGACCCGGCAGGGGTTCGCGGCCAGGATCTCATCGGCCACGGCGGTGGCCAGGATCGAGCGGAGCAGGGCGTAGGCGTGGGCGCGCTGGGTGGGGCGGTGCGGGTCCAGGCCGGCGTGCCAGCCCCGCACCACGGCCGGGGTGATGTCCCGCAACGCCACCTGCTCGAACTCGGGCAGCAGGAACCGTTCCAGCAGCCGTTGGTAGAGGGCGCGGGTGCGGGGCTTGACGTCGCGCTGGGACAACCACGCGGCGGCGTAGGGGCCGAACGCCTCGGCGGTGCGGGCCACCTTCGCCCGCCGGGACCGGGTCGGGGACCAGGTGTCCTCCTGGATCAGGCGCCGCTCGTGCGCCAGCCACGCCTCAGCGTCGGCCCGCGTCTGGAACGTGGAGGGGGCCCGGTGGAAGTCCTGGTCCGGGCCCATGTAGAACGCCTGGTACCGCCCGCCCGACCGGCGCCGGATCGTCCCGAAGTCACGCTTGGTGCGCGTCATGGCCCCTCCCCCGGCGCTGGGTCGTGGAACCGGCCACGCTTGGGCATAACAGGAGTCATCTCGTGTCCACTCGTGTCCACCATGACGGCGCCCGCTCACGCCCGGCCCGGAGCGTGTCGCCCATCCGGCGCGGGTACCGGGCGCAACTAGGCGAGCGCGACCTTGGGCATAACTGGGGCATAACTAGTGTCATCTCGTGTCCTCTTGTGCCCGAACCTTTCACGCGCTACTGACCTTCCATCGCAGGTCAGGCACTTACGACGCAGGTCAGGCAGTCGGTGACCGTGGCGGAGTGATCTTTTCAGATCCTGTCACCCCGACCATCACGGAACCGGCCCTGACCTGCGACGACGTAGGTCAGGGCCGCTTCTCTTGGGTGGCCGCCACGCCCGTGCCGCCGACGCGCCGGTCGAGATCGGCCACAGCGTTCACGTGCACGCCTGGGCCGCTCGGAACGGGCGCGTCACCAGGACCGACCCGCGCGAGCGCTCGCCACCTAGGGTGGGTTGATGGCCGAGTGGGTGCCGGACGTCCTGGGCGAGCCGTTCGAGCAGTTGACGCTGCCGCTCAGCGAGGAGGGCCTGCACGGCCCGCTCGTCGCAACGCTGGTCCGACGCCTCCCCGCGCCTGCGGCCCAGC
This sequence comes from Serinicoccus sp. JS2-9, assembly GCF_059025165.1. Taxonomy (NCBI): domain Bacteria; kingdom Bacillati; phylum Actinomycetota; class Actinomycetes; order Micrococcales; family Ornithinimicrobiaceae; genus Serinicoccus; species Serinicoccus sp. JS2-9. The sequence goes on along the minus strand of NZ_CM180091.1, from coordinate 1,305,183 downwards.
ACCACCCCGACGCCGGGCCCGACCCGAAGGCCGCCTCGCTCACCGACGTGGACGTCCTCTACGTCCACGGCTGGAGCGACTACTTCTTCCAGACCGAGCTCGCGGAGTTCTGGAACGCCCTGGGCGCCCGGTTCTACGCCCTCGACCTGCGCCGCTACGGCCGCAGCCTGCGCCCCGACCAGGCGCCCGGCTACATCGAGTCCCTCGACGACTACGACGCGGACATCGAGGCGGCGCTCGCCGCGATCGCCGCCGGCGCGGCCACCCCCACCACCGGCCACACCGACTCCACCACCAGCCCTACCACCACCCCCTCGCACCCCCGCCGGCTCGTCCTCCTCGGCCACTCCACCGGAGGCCTCACCCTCACCCTCTGGGCGTCCCGCCACCCGGGACGCGCCAGCGCCCTCGTGCTCAACAGCCCGTGGCTCGAGCTGCAGGTCGGACGATTCGGCCGCCGCGCCGTATCGCCCCTCGTCGAGGTGCGCGCCCGCACTGATCCGCGTCGCACGGGGCTCACCCTGGACCTCGGCTACTACACCCAGGCCCAGCAGATCATCGGCTCGCAGCCCCCACCGCACCTTCCCGACGCCTGGCGGCCCGAGCGCGGCTTCCCACCCCGGGTCGCCTGGGGCGCCGCCATCCTGGCCGGTCACCGTCGGATCGCCCGCGGAGAGGTGTCGGTCGACTGCCCCGTACTGGTGCTCCTGTCAGCGACGTCCTCCTCCCCCTTCACCTGGACCGCCGACATGACGCACGCCGACTCGGTCCTCGCCGTGGAGGAGATCGCGTATGCCGCCACCCGCATCGGTCCCTACGTCACCCTCGCTCGGCTCCAGCACGCGCTCCACGACGTCTTCCTCTCGCTGCCCACCCCGAAGGCGCAGGCCTACGCCGCGCTCGAGCGCTGGGCCCGCGCCCACCTGGCGACACCGGCGGGCGCGACACGGACCCCGGCGGCTCACGATGCCTGAGGTCAGGTCATACCTTGACGCTGCGGCATCCTGCCCTGACCACGTCCGTTACCTTGATAGCCTGCTCCGCATGACCCGCCGCACCTGCTCCTGCCCGGGTGGCCGGGGCGTGCCCTGGGCGGGGACCGCATGAGCCTGCTGTGGACGCTGGTCATCTCCGGACTGACCGTCGTCGCCACGGTCCCGCTCACCAAGCTGCTCGGTCGGCACGCCGGCTGGCCCCTCGCGGCGCTCTACCTCGCGGCGGCCGGTGCCTACTGGCCGGCCGCGAGCGAGGTCATGCAGGAGGGCACAACCTCGTGGTCGATCCCGTGGGTGCCGACACTGGGCCTGGAGCTCTCGCTGCGCGCCGACGGCCTCGGCACGGTCTTCACCTTCATCGCGCTGGTCATCGGCGCCGTCGTCCTCGCCTACTCCACGGCCTACCTCAAGCCGGGCCGCAACCTGACCTTCTACTTCTACATGGCGATGTTCACCGTCTCCATGGTGGGGCTGGTGCTGGCCGACGACCTCATCCTGCTCTTCCTGTGCTGGGAGCTGACCTCGCTGGCCAGCTTCTTCCTCATCGCCCGCTCCGGGTATGCCGGAGAGGCCGCCTCGATGCGGACCCTGCTCATCACGTTCCTCGGCGGGCTCGGGCTGCTCGCCGCCGTCACGGCGATCATCGTGCGCACCGGCACCACGGTGCTCTCCGAGGCACTCGCCCACGAGGTCTGGGACACCAACCCCGGGTTCACCGCCGGCGTGGCCCTCCTGGTCATCCTGGCCGCCTTCACCAAGTCGGCGCAGTTCCCCTTCCACGTCTGGCTGCCGGACGCGATGGCCGCGGCCACCCCGGTGAGCGCCTACCTGCACGCCGCAGCGGTCGTCAAGGCCGGCATCTTCCTGCTCATGCGCTTCTCGCCGGCCTTCCACGACGTGCCGGTGTGGAACGTCCTGCTCATCACGGTGGGCCTGGTCACCTGCGGTCTCGGCGGGTGGTTCGCGCTGCAGAAGACGGACCTCAAGAAGCTCATGGCCTACTCCACGGTGAGCCAGCTGGGCCTCATCGTCGCGACGATCGGCGTCGGCACGGAGTACGCCCTGGCCGCCGCGATCCTGCACGTCATCGCGCACGCGCTCTTCAAGTCGGGCCTGTTCATGATGGTCGGCGTCGTCGACCACGCCGCCGGCACCCGTGACGTCCGCCGCCTGCCGGTGCTCTCCAGCGCCATGCCCTGGGCCTTCTGGGTGACGATCCTCGGCTGCGCCTCGATGGCCGGCGTCCCGCCGATGCTGGGCTTCGTCTCCAAGGAGAGCATCCTCACGGCGGTGCACGAGGCTCCGGGGGGCGCCTGGGCCGGCTGGGCCGCCTTCCTCGGCGTCGCGTTGACCGCGGTCATCACCTTCTCCTACTGCGCCAAGATCGTCTTCAACGGCTTCTACGACGGCCGTGGCCAGAGCAAGTGGCCCGAGGACCGCCCGCTGCACACGACCCCGTGGGCCCTCGGCACCTTCGCCGCGCTGCCCATCGTCGTCGGGCTGCCGCTGGCCTTCGTCGTCGGCATCCTCGACACCCCCGTCGGCCGGGCCACCGCCGCGATGCTGCCCGCCGACGCCGAGGAGCCGCACCCGCACCTCACGCTGTGGCACGGCTTCACCCTGGAGCTGTTCACCTCGGCCGCGATCATCGCCGTCGGCGTCTTCATCACCCTGCGCCGCCGCTCCTTCTTCCCCGCCCGCGAGCGGCGCCCGTTCCCCGTCGAGGGCGCGACCGTCATCGCCGCCATCATCCGGGCCGCCGCCAAGGGAGGTATGTCGCTCGCGCTCCTCGTGCGCGCCGACAACCCCACCCGCCACGTCGCCGTGCAGTTCGTCGCCTTCGCCGCGCTCGTCCTGGGCGGTGCGGCATGGCTGGCCGGTGCCGACCACCTGCTCCCGATGCAGGACGGGCTGTGGCAGCCGATCGACGTGGTCGTGCTCGTCGTCATCGCGATCGGCGTCGGCGTGCTGTGCCGTGCCAACTCGCGGCTGGCCGCCGTGGTGGCCCTGTCGACGATCGGCATCGCGGTCACGGTGCAGATCTTCGCCCTCGGTGCCCCCGACGTGGGTTTGACGCAGCTGCTCGTCGAGTCGCTGACCGTCCTCATGATCATGCTGGTGCTGCAGCGGCTCCCGCAGACTTTCGGCCGCGGGCCCCGGCTCGGCCACAAGGCGGCGCTGCTGCTCGCCGGCGTCGGGGGCCTCTCGGCGGGCGTCGCCGCCTGGGCGCTCACCGGCCGGCGGGACCGCAGCGAGATCGCGATCTGGTATCTCGAGGAAGGTCCGGTCGAGACCGGCGGCGACAACGTCGTCAACACCATCCTCGTGGAGTTCCGTGCCCTCGACACCTTCGGCGAGCTGACCGTGCTGGGCATGGCAGCGGTCGCGATGGTGGCGATCCTGTCCACCGTGCGCGACCGTTACCTCGACCCGGCCCCCGAGGACGACCGCAACTACGTGCCCCTGCCCGAGGTGCCGCTGCGCGAGCGCGGCTCGACGGCATACCGTGCGGTCACCGAGGCGTGGGGCAACGCCGTGCCGATGCAGCTGCTGGTGCGCGTCACCGCGCCGCTGCTGGCGATCATCTCGGCGATCCTCTTCCTGCGCGGGCACAACTCCCCCGGCGGCGGCTTCATCGCCGCGCTCGTCGGCTCCTCGATCGTGGCGCTCATCTATCTGTCGACCTCGCGCGACCGGCAGATCGGGCCGCCCAAGCTGCCGCTGCGCCTCGTCGGCATCGGCATCCTCATCGCCGTCGCCACCGGCCTGCTCGGCCTCGTCGGGCACGTCTCCTTCCTGGAGCCGCTGCACACCTACATCGGCAGCTACAAGCTCATCTCCCCGATGGCCTTCGACCTCGGCGTCTACCTCGCCGTCCTCGGCCTGGTCATGGAGGCCTTCAACCTGCTCGGTGCCACGGGCGGCCGGGAGGGCACCCGTGAGCGCGCGGACGAGTCGGTGGAGGGCGAGATGAGCGGCCCGATGGACACCGCCCGCGGCGAGCGACCGCAGTCGCTCAAGGAGCTGCGCCAGCGGATCCCTGGCCGCCAGTCGCGCTATCTCCAGCAGGACGAGCGCCCCCCAGGAGGTGGACCGACGTGATCCTGCCCATCACCATCGGCCTGCTCACCGCCGGCGCGATCTATCTCATGCTGCAGCGCGGCATGGTGCGCATCGTCTTCGGGCTCGCCCTGCTCTCGCACGCGGCCAACCTGCTGCTGCTCTCCACCGGCGTCACCGCCTGGCGCGGTGAGCCGCTGCCCAGCCGCACCGGTGTCGAGGCCGCGGGCGACCCGCTGCCGCAGGCCTTCGTCCTCACGGCGATCGTCATCGCGCTCGCGGTGACCGTGCTCATGCTCGCGATGGCCGTCATCGGGCACAACGACGACACCAAGCGGATGCCGGCCACGGGGGAGACGCACGAGCGATGATGACCGCCGCCCTCCTCCCGCTCCTCGCCGCGATCCCCATCGCGGCGGCCGCGCTCACCGTGCTCTGGCGCAACCAGATCTGGCAGCGCGCCTGGCTGATCGGCATACCCGTCCTGACCGGGCTGGCCGCGGTCGACCTGCTGGCCCAGCACCGGGAGACCCCGGTCCTCGCCGAGAACGTCGGCGCCTTCCTCCCGGGGATCGCGATCCCGTTCGTCTCCGACACCTTCAGCGCGCTCATGATCCTGGTGACGTCGTTCACCGTGCTCATGTGCATCGTCTTCATGATGGTGACCCGGGAGGACCGTTACCGCCTCGTGACGCCGCTGGTACTCATGCTGCTGGGCGGCGTCAACGGGGCGTTCCTCACCGGCGACCTGTTCAACCTCTTCGTCTTCGTCGAGGTCATGCTGCTGCCGAGCTATGCGCTCATCGCCGTCACCGGCACCTGGCGTCGCCTCGGCGTCGGGCGGACGTTCGTCGTGGTCAACCTGCTCACGAGCACGATCCTGCTCATCGGGGTCGGGCTGGTCTACGCCACCGCCGAGACGGTCAACCTGGCGCTGCTCGTGGGCGCCGGCAACGACCCGCGCACCATGCTGAGCTCCGGGGTGGTCCTGCTCGCCCTGGCGATCAAGGCCGCCGTGGTGCCCATGCACACCTGGCTGCCCCGGTCCTACCCCGCGACCTCGGCGGCGATGATGGGGCTCTTCTCGGCGCTGCATACCAAGGTCGCCCTCTACGCCCTCTTCCGGATCACCTCGACGCTGTATGAGGGCCGGCCGCCGTGGGCGCTCATCCTCGCCACCCTCGTGGGTCTGTCGATCGTGGTGGGTGCCTACAGCACCTTCGGCGAGCGGGTCATGCGGCGGGCGCTGTCGTGGCAGCTGATCGCCAGCAACGGCAACGCGCTGGTGGGCCTGGTGCTCTTCACGCAGTTCTCGCTAGGTGCCGGCATCTTCTACATGCTGCAGAGCATCCTCACGATAGGCGCCCTCATCCTGGGTGCGGGGGCGATCGAGCAGACCTACGGCTCCGGACGCTACGAACGGCTCTCCGGCATCATCCGGCGCGACCTGTGGCTCACCATCACGTATGCCTTGGCGCTCATGTCGCTCGTCGGGCTGCCCCCGAGCGCCGGTTTCTTCGGCAAGGTCTGGCTGGTGCAGGCGGCGGCGCAGGCCGGGGGCGTCTGGCAGATCGTCTTCATCACCCTCATCTGCGTCGGGGCGCTGGGGTCGCTCGTGGCGATGCAGAAGTTGTGGGTCGGCGTCTTCTGGGGGCCGGACATGGAGGACTACCTCCCCGACTCCCCCAAGACGGGCCGCGGGCCCAAGCAGCTGCTGACCGACGACGTCCGCGTCACGCCGCGGCTGCTGGCGCCGATGGCGGTTCTGGTCGCGGCCCAGCTGACCATCTTCGTCCTCGCCGGGCCCGTCCTGGAGATCACCCACCGGGCGGCGACGGGCCTCATCGACCTGGCGCCCTACGTCGAGGCGGTGATGGGCTGATGCTCAACCCCGTGCGGACCGTGACGTATGGCGCGTGGCTCGCCCTCGAGGTGGTGCGCGGCGCCGTGCGCATCGGCGTCGACGTCGTCACGCCGGGCCTGCGGGTGTCGCCGGCCATCGTCGCGCTGCCGCTGCACTGCGAGACCGACCTGGAGATCAGCGTCATGGCCTCCTCGATCACCATCACCCCCGGCACCATCACCGTCGGGATCGCTCCGCGGACCGGCGACTCGCCCCCGACGCTCTACGTCCACGCGCTCTACGGCGACGAACCCGACAGCGTGGTCGCCGACCTGCGCGAGATGGAGCACCGGCTGCTGTCGATGACGCGGGGCCGACCCAAGGCCAGCTCGGCGATGGAGGTGGAGCCCTCATGAGCTTCGTCATCTGGACCACCGCGCTCATCCTGCTCCTCGCCGCCGTGCTCGGGCTGGCGCGGGTCGTGACGGCGCGGGACGACGCATCCGTCGCGGCCGTGAGCGACCTGGTCTACTTCTGCGCGGTCGGGATCTTCCTCACGGTCGGGATCGCGTCCGGCTCGGTGGTGCTGCTCGACGTCGCGTCGCTGGCGGCCCTGGTCGGCATCCTCGCGACCGTGTCGCTGGCCCGGATCCTCACCAGGGGGAGCCGATGAACCCCGTCCTCGTCGCCGTCATCGGCGTGCTCAGCATCGGTGGAGCGATCTTCGTGCTGCTCAGTGCGATCGCCATGCACCGCACCCGCGACGGGCTCTCCCGGATCAACGTGCTCTCGGGGGCGACCGGGCTCGGCCTTCCCGCCATCATCGCCGCGGTCTACGTGCACCACGTGGCGACGCACGGCTTCGACGTCATCGATCTCATCAAGCTCCTCGTTGCCGTCGGTGGCTTCATCATCATGAGCTCGGTCGCCTCGAACGCGCTCGGCCGAGCTGCGTACCGCTCAGGCGCACCCCTCGACCCGGCGACGGACCCCAACGACCTCGCCTGACGTCATACCGACCGGGCGTCGTGAAGGGTTGCTCCACGACCCACCGGGCGTCGTGAATAGTTGCTGTCAGGCGCTGCCGTGCAGCGCGGCGAGCTCGGCCTCCATGACCTCTTCGTCGTCGGCGTCCAGGCGCACGTGCGCGAGAAGGGTATGCAGCACGCGCAGCGCCGAGGCGGCGCGCTCGCCCCAGGAGGAGAGATAGCTGAACTGCCACCACCACATCGCCTCCGTCGGGCGACCGGCGGAGTAGTGCTCCTGGCCGTGGGAGAGGTCAGCGGCGACCGCGACGAGGTCGTCGGCGAGGGACCCTCGGGTGACCTCACCGGAGAGCACCGGGTCCTCCAGGTCGCAGTAGGCGTCGAGGCCCCCGAGCAGGTCGTGCAGCGCCTCCCGGATCCGCTCCAGGTCGGTGTCCGGGCCGGCGTCCGGCTCGAACCGCTCCCGAGGAACCACGTCCACCAGCGCGCCGAGCCGAGCCCCGGCGGCGCAGAGCTGGCCCACCGAGAGCAGCAGCAGCGGGAGCGCCGACTCAGCGGCGTCCCCGGAGGCCACCTCCTCCAGACTCGCGAAGTAGGCGGCGACCTCAGCGTGCATCTCCTGCGCCGGCTGGCCCCAGTCGTCATGGACTTCCTGAGTCATGGGCCCCACCCTAGGCGACACCGGCCCTGCCTGCCGGACTCGACAGGCGAGGCTCTCGGAGTGAGCAGACGAGGCTCCCGGAGTGAGCAGGCAAGGCTGCCGGAGTCAGCAGGCCAGGCTCCCGGAGTGAGCAGGCAAGGCTGCCGGAGTGAGCAGGCCAGGCTCTCGGTCAGGGTGGGGTGGGGGTGGGGTTGGGCGTGCTTGTCGGTGTGGGTGTGGAGATCATGCGGCGACCCTCGAAGGCGCGGCCCAGAGTGACTTCGTCGGCATACTCCAGGTCGCCGCCCACCGGGAGCCCGGAGGCGAGCCGGCTCACGCTCACGCCGTCGTAAGGCGCGAGGAGCCGGGCGAGGTAGGTCGCGGTCGCCTCACCCTCGAGGTTCGGGTCGGTCGCGATGATGACCTCGGTGACCTCACCGTCGGCCAACCGGGCCACCAGCTCACGGACGCGCAGGTCGTCTGGCCCGACGCCGCCGATCGGGTTGATGGCGCCTCCGAGCACGTGATAGCGCCCACCGAACTCCCGGGTGCGCTCGATCGCGGCGACGTCCTGGCTCTGCTCGACCACGCAGATCATCGCCGGGTCCCGCCGCGGGTCGAGGCAGATGCGGCACTGCTCGGCCTCGGCCACGTTGCCGCAGGTCTCGCAGAAGCGCACCTTCTCGCGGATCTGCAGCAGGGCGTCGGAGAGCCGGGTGATGTCCTCCGGGTCGGCTGCCAGCAGGTGGAAGGCGATCCGCTGCGCCCCCTTGGGGCCGACACCGGGCAACCGCCCCAGCTCGTCGATCAGGTCCTGGACCACGCCTTCATACACAGCACGCCACTGTATGCGGTCGGGCCGACTCCCCCTCGGCGGCTCGCGGTGACGCTGCTGGTCGGGGAGCGACGGCATACCTGTGCAGGTGCTGGTGACACAGGCGTGCGCGGAACGACGCCTGTGTCACGAGCACCCGCACATCCGTGGGCCCTGCCTAGCCCAGCAGCAGTCTGCGCAGGTCGTCGGCGTCGCGGGCCAGCGCGTCGGGACCGGCTGCCTCGAGGTCGTCCACGCTCCCCGCACCCCAGGTCACCGCGACTGCGTTCATCCCGGCCGCCCGGGCCGCCTGCACGTCCACGACCGCATCGCCGACGTAGACGCAGCGGCTCGGGTCGAGCCCCAGTCTGCGGGCGCCCTCGAGCAACGGCGCGGGGTCGGGCTTGTGCCGCGAGGTCTCCGCCAAGCCCACGACCAGCTCGACCTCAGGGACCCGGGTGAGGCGCATCCCCCGGCGGACCAGCTCGGCCCGCTTCGAGGAGACGACCGCCACGGATCGGCCGGCTGCCTGCAGCGCCTCGACGAGCTCGCCGGCGCCGGGCACCGGCTCGATGAGGTCGTCGTGGTACGCCAAGTTGTGCTCGCGGTAGCGCTGCACGAGCGCATCGCTTTCGCCCGGACGCACCTCCTCCAAGGTCTCGCGCAGGGCCCGACCGATCCAGCGGCGGATCGTGGTCTCGTCCGGCACGCCGACGCCTGGGCTGCCGCTGGTGTCTGCGCTGCCCGCGTCGTTGCCACCCAGAGCGTGTCGGTAGGAGGCGACGATCAGCGGGATCGTGTCGGCGAGGGTGCCGTCGAAGTCCAGCAGGATGCCGTCGCAGGAGAGAGCATGGTCGCGGGTCACGTCGCCGGGCTTTCGACACCACGCCGGCCCTCAGGGCCGGGCCTGGCCTCGGCGTCGCTCACGTGGCCGGGCCGCTGGACCGGGTGGCGTACTCCCCCGCCCACTCCTGGCCGGTCATCGCCAGGATCCGCTCCATAACCTCGTCGGTGAGCTCGCGCCGGGCCCGACCCTGAGGCACGCCGTCGAAGCGCCCGGCCACCTCAATGGGGCGGCCGAACTCGACGCGGACCTTCGCCCTCCGCGGGAAGCGCGCCCCGACCGGTTGGATGTCCTGGGTGCCCTGCAGTCCGACCGGCACGATCGGGCACCGCGCCTCGAGCGCCAGCCAGGCGACGCCCGTGCGGCCGCGGTAGAGCCTGCCGTCGCGGGACCGCGTGCCCTCGGGATAGATCCCGAAGGCACCACCCCCTCGCAGGTGCGCGAGGGCCGCGTCCAGCGACTGCTGCGCCGCTCGCGCGTCGTCCCGGTTGACGGGGATCGAGCCGACGCCCTCGAACCACTCTCGGCTGATCCAGCCCTTGACGCCAGTGCCCGTGAAGTATTCGGCCTTGGCGAGGAAGGCGACCTGCCGGGGTGAGGTCAGCGGGATGACGACGCTGTCGATGAACGAGCGGTGGTTGCTCGCGAGGATGACCGGACCATCCATCGGCACGTGGTCACGCCCGACGACCTCCGGACGCCAGATGGCCGTGGCGAGCGGAGTGACGATGGGATGGAGCAGTTCGTAGAGCATCCGTGGAGGTTCCTCACCCGACAGGGTCGTCATTGATGGCGATGACAGTACCCCCGAGGACGTTCTCGATGACCGGCTGCCCCACGGCACCGGAGGTGGCCAGATCCTCGTCGTCGATGCTCGGGGCGTCGCCACCGGGGGTGGGCGCCGCGGTGCCGGCCGCGCCGCTACGGTCCCCCGCGCCGTTGGGGTCACCTGCGCCGTTGGGGTCACCTGCGCCGTTGCGGCCGCCCGGGCCGGCAGCGCCGGTGCCCGACTCGAGGTCGGAGCCCGACTCCCCGGTCGCCCAGGACGGCGCTGCGCCGGAGCGGGCCGTCTGCGACCAGTCGGGTCGGTCGGCGGCGGCGACGGAGGCAGAACCCGCCACGGTCGCACCGGCCCCGAGCTGCTCGGCGAGCACCGCATCCGCGGGAGTGCCCGGCTGGGGCGCCTCGCCGCGGCCACGACCGCGCACGCGCACGGGCTTGGTCGGTGTCGCCGGAGGGTTCACCGCACCGGACTCCCCGGCTCGGGAGCGGGTGCGCAGGCGACCCCGCTGCGGGGTGTCGGGCAGGACGCTGGGCGCGTGCGGCGTGGGATCGGCCGCCTCGCCCGCTCCGGGCGCTGCGCCGGTGCGCGGCCCGTCGTCCGGCGCATCGACCTGCGGTGCACCACCGGATCGCCCCTCGTCCTGCGGCGCGTCCGGCACCTCCTCCGGCGGCCCGTCGTCCGGCGGATCGGCCGGCGGTGGCTCGTCGTCCGGAGGCGGCACCTCGGTCGGACGCGCACTCTGCTCGGGTCGCGGCTGCTGCGGAACGCGGCCGGCGTCACGTCGCTCCCCCGCGCCGCCCTGGCCGGAGGGCGCCGGCGCGACGGCAGTGCCTCGCGAGGCCGGCTCGGCCGGCGCCGACCGGCCCGCGCCACCGTGCTGCGGGCCTCCAGGCCCAGCCGGCGGCCGCTGGTCGTGCCCGCCGCCCCCAGACGGGCCCCCGATGACGGTCGCCTCGATGCGGGTGTCCAGGGCGAGCGCGTCGAGCACTCCCTGCCGCAGCGCCTCCTCGTTGGAGGTGCCCATGAAGTGGCGGATCCAGCGCTCGTCGGGCATCCCCACGAGCAGCCGGCGCCCGTCGAAGTCGACCACCTGCATCGACTCCAGCGCGCCAGCGGTCCGCCGGCTGATCTCGCGCACCGCGGCGATGATGTCGGGCCAGTGCCGACGCAGCGCGGCGGTGTCGAGATGGCCAGGAGCCTGCTGCACCGCCGAACCCTCACCGGAGGCCCCCTCACCGGCGGCCCCCTCACCGGCCCGCCGACCGGCGACGTCCTGACCCGCCGGCTCGTGGCCGGTCGCGGGCTCACCCGTCATCGCACCCGTCTCCTGCGCGGCCGCGCCTACGCCCGCGGCGGCCTGGGCCCGCTGTCGTGGTGACGCACTCGCGGGGGCCGCACCGGTGGTCGCGCCCGCCGCACCCCCAGATCTCCCCGCAGCTGCCGCACCCTGCGCGGCAGGTCCCGGGATGTCGGTGGGCGGTGCCCCACTCGTCACCCCGCCCGCACCCAGCCGCCGCTCGAGGCGGTCCAGGCGCGCGGCATACCCCTCCTCGCCCGCGGCGGCCGGGAGCAGCAGTCGGGCGGCGAGCAGCTCGAGCATGAGGCGGTAGGACACCGCGCCGGTCATCTCGGACAGCCCCTTGCTCACCAGGTCCGCCGACCGCGAGAGTCCGCCAGCGCCATAGGCCCCCGCCTGGCGCCGCATCCGCTCGACCTGGTCCTCGGGCAGCCCGGGCAGCAACCCTCCTGCCTGCTCACCGACGGCGGCGAGCACGATGAGGTCGCGGTAGCGCTCCAGCAGGTCCTCGACGAAGCGCCGCGGGTCATGGCCGGACTCCATCACCCGGTCCACCTGCGCGAAGACCGTCGCCGCGTCCCCCGCGGCCACCGCCTCCACCACGGCGTCGAGCAGCTCGACATCGGTGAAGCCGAGCAGCGCAGCGGTGCGCTCGTAGGTCAACCCCTGCTCGCCCGCCCCGGAGATGAGTTGGTCGAGCACCGACAGCGAGTCACGCACCGAGCCCCCACCGGCACGCGTCACGAAGGAGAGCACACCGGGCTCGAGCGTCACGCCCTCCTGCTCGCACAGCTGCTCGAGGTATGCCGTGAGTCGCTGCGGCGGGACGAGGTGGAAGGGGTAGTGGTGGGTCCGGGAGCGGATGGTCGCCAGGACCTTCTCCGGCTCGGTCGTCGCGAAGATGAACTTCACGTGCGGCGGCGGCTCCTCGACGATCTTGAGCAGGGAGTTGAAGCCCTCCCGGCTCACCATGTGCGCCTCGTCGATGATGTAGACCTTGAACCGCGACTGGGCCGGCCCGAAGGCGGCCCGCTCGCGCAGCTCGCGGGTGTCGTCGACCCGCCCGTGGCTGGCCGCGTCGATCTCGATGACGTCGACCGACCCGGCACCGTCGCGGGCGAGCGCGACGCACGAGTCGCAGGTGCCGCACGGCTGGTCGGTCGGCCCCTGCTCGCAGTTGAGGCAGCGGGCGAGGATGCGCGCGCTGGTGGTCTTGCCGCAGCCACGCGGACCGGAGAAAAGGTAGGCGTGGTTGACCCGCTCCGAGCGCAGCGCCTGCATCAGCGGCTCGGTGACGTGCTCCTGCCCGATGACGTCGGCGAAGGACTCGGGCCGGTAGCGGCGATACAGGGCGGTGCTCACACGACCGACCCTAACGGCCCCCACCGACGCTCGCCCCGCCCTCGTCCACAGGGCGCAGGATGGCGGTCCGGTGGGCCGCACGCGTCAGCACGACGTAGAGCGCCCGCACCCCTCCTGGCGACTCCGCGACGATCGCGTCCGGGTCCACCACGACCGTGGCGTCGTACTCCAGCCCCTTGGTCGAGAGGGGGTCGACGAGCAGGGCGCGCTCACCGGTGACGGCGGGCGCCACCCGGTCGTGCCAGGACCATGGTGCGATGACGGCCACCTGACCGCTGACCTCCCCGAGCAGCTCCTCCACCTGCGCCGCCACCGTCCCGGGCAGCCGGGCGGCGGGCCCGGTGAGCTCCACCGGGTCGATGCCGGTCTCCCGGACCGCGGCCGGGATGTCGGCATCAGGCACGTGCTCCTGGATGACCCGCGCCGCCAGGTCGAAGATCTCCCGCGCGTTGCGGTAGTTGGTGTCCATGTGGAAGTCCTGGCGCGGCGCGCTCCCGAAGGCCTCCTCCCGCGCCCGGGCCGCCTCCTCCAGGTCGTCCCACGAGGCCTGGGCCAGGTCACCGACGACGGTCCAGGACGCCCAACGTCCCCGCCGCCCGAGCATGCGCCACTGCATCGGCGAGAGGTCCTGCGCCTCGTCGACGAGGACGTGGGCATACTCCTCGGCCTCCCCGATCCGGCCGGCCAGGAGCCGGTCCCGGGGGTCGGTGGAGACCCGGTGCGACGACTCGCCGGACGCGAGCGGCTCGCTCTCCCCGTCGGCGCCGACCCGCAGCGCCGACACGCCGTACTGCGACACGTCGTCGAGCTCCTCGATCTCGAAGAAGCCCCGCTCCTCGCTGGGCAGGTCGACCGGCGGCCCGAGCCGTGCCGTCAGGTCGTCGACGAGGGCGACGTCGGCCACGGTCCAGGTGCCCAGCTCCAGCGCCTGCTGATAGGAGGCCGCGAGCAGCCGCGCGGTCACCGGGTCGGCCCCCAGCTCGCGCGCCCGCTCCTCGTCGGCGAGCCAGAGCAGCATCTCGCGCGGGTCCAGCGGTCGCCACCACTGGCGCATGAAGGCCTCGACCTCGCTGGAGTCGGTGAAGCGGTCGACGAACTCCTCGCGGTCGCCGGAGTCGACCTGCTCCCAGGCCAGCGCCGCGAGACTCTCGACGGCGGCGTCATACCCGGCGTTGCGGTGGTGGTGCCGGAGCACCATGGCGCGGGCGCGGTCCAGGTCGCCGGCCTCCAGCCGGATCGGGTGACCTCCAACGAAGGTGCGCAGCTGCAGCGGGGCGTCGGGGATGGGCTGGCGCTCGAGCCGCGCGAGGAGGCGCCGGATGCGCAGGCTGCCCTTGAGCGCCGCGACCTCCGGCGCGTCCAGCCGGGTCGCGGTCACGCCGGCCAGCACGTCGCCGATCGACCGGAGCACGACCGCGTCCTCGCCGAGGGAGGGCAGCACCCGCTCGATGTATGCGGTATAGGCGGCGGACGGTCCGACGACGAGCACCCCGCCGCCCTCGAAGCGGCGGCGGTCGGAGTAGAGCAGGTAGGCCGCGCGGTGCAGCGCGACGACCGTCTTGCCGGTGCCCGGGCCGCCGGTGATCTCGGTGACGCCGCGGGCGGGCGCCCGGATGGCCTCGTCCTGGTGCTGCTGGATCGTGGCCACGATGTCGCGCATCTGCGCACCGCGGCTGCGCGTGAGCGCCGCCATGAGCGCGCCGTCACCCACCACGACCACGTCGTCCGGCGCCTCGGTGACCATGAGGTCATCCTCGACGCCGACGACCTCCTCGCCGCGACAGCGCAGCACGCGGCGCCGGATGACGCCCTGCGGGTCGACGGGGGTGGCGCGGTAGAAGGGGGCTGCGGCCGGGGCCCGCCAGTCGACCACCAGCGGCTCGTAGTCGTCGTCCCGCACGCCCAGACGACCGACGTAGCGCACCTCCCGGGTCGAGCCGTCGGGCGCCGCCACCGCGTGCTCCAGGTCGAGCCGTCCGAAGACCAGACCCTCGTGCTGGTGCTGCAGCGTGGCCCGGCGTTTGCTGGCGGAGAAGACGAGCGCGTCGCGCTCGAAGAGCCCGGACAGCTCCTCCTCCCGCGGATCCCCCGTGCCACGCCGATCGGTCTGACCCCGCGCCATCCCCTCGGCGTGCACCAGCTCGACCCGCTCGGCCGCCTTGCCCAGCTCGGCATACACCCGGTCCACGTGATCCTGCTCGGCCGCGATCTCGGCCGCGAGCACGTGGTCGGTCGTCTGCTCGCTGCTCAATCGGCCACCTTCCATCGGGTGAACGGGTCCGGGGCGGATTGTCCTGCGCGTCACGACCGCCCCACAAAGACCCCTACTCTACCGGCACCGGCCAGGCGACCTGCCTCACCGTCACACCCAGCCGCGACGCACCGCCTGTGCCCCGGCGTGGAACCGGGTCGCGGCCCCCAGGTGCTCCATGATGTAGCGCACTCGTCGCTCGACGGTGCGCACCGAGACGCCGATGTTGCGGGCGATGGCCTGATCCGACGCCCCCGCCGACATCAGCCCGAGGATGGCCTGGTCACGATCGTCGAGGGGGGCCGAGGACTCCCCGACCTCCTTGCGCCGGGTCGCCGCGCGCATCGGCCCGAAGGGTGCCGCGAGCCGCCACATGCGCTCCAGCAGACTGGCGACCGCGAGCACCGGGCCGCTCTCGCGGATCTCCACGGACCCTGCACCCTGCGGGTCGAATCGGCTGATGTCGAGGATCGCGGTGTCGTCGTCGCACACGACGGCGCTGATCGGTATGCCGTTGCCCATGCGGACCGCGGCGCCGCGCTGCACAGACTGCTCCATGACGAGCACGGCGGCGGACATCTCGAGCAGACCGGTGTCGAGGATGAGGTGGTGCTCGACGCCGCTGCGGACCTCGAGCAGGCCAGGGTCCTGCGCGGCGCGCTCCAGCAGGAGCCGCCCGGCGGGGCTGCCGTCGATGGCCCACCAGAGCCGCCCCCGCGCCCCCAGGTGCAGGGCCGACATCCGGCTGGAGATCTTCTCGACCCCGGTGAGCACGTCGATGCCCGAGGTGATCGGCGAGCCCGCTCGCCCCAGCGCCTTGCGCCACGCGCTCTCCAGCTCCGGTGCGGTGGCGCGGGCGATCCGCAGCCGCATCTCGGTGCTCTCGGCATACCGTGCCACCGCCTCCCGCGGTGGCACGACGCCGAGCGTTCCCCCCTCCTCGACCCGGAGGAACTCACGGGCCAGCAGCTCGGAGACGGCGTGGTCCACGTCGCGCGCGTCCACCCCCGCCACCGAGTCCCGGATGCTCTCCCGGGTGGGACTCCCCACACGCACGGCCATGAGGTAGATGCTCGACACGAGCTCCTCGAAACCCTCCCCGTAGAGCGGGCGCTCCGTCTCCTCCACCCGCCACAGCATGACGGATGACCGTCATTGTCAACAACCCGACGCCACCCAAGGTGACAACCACGTGAACGATGTGTCAGGCTGCTGCATACCGGCCTTCGGGTCGGTGCAGGGAGCGTGAGTGTCGTTCGGGCAGCCCCCCATCAGCCCGTGCAGACCCTGCCCTGTCGGTGGCCCTCCTGGGAGTTACCCCCCCTGCCTCCCAGGGGGGCCACTCATCTCCTCACACCGGTTCGTCCGCGCCGGTGCGCCCGATAGGCTGCTGCCCCGTGGTGGTCCTCGTCCTCGGCTCCGGCGCCCGTGAGCACGCCCTCGTCCGCTCTCTCTCCCGCGACCCCTCGGTCGACCAGGTGCTGGCGCTCCCCGGCAACCCCGGTATGTCGCAGCTCGGCCGCTGCGTCCCCGGCGACCCGGTGGATCCCGCGGACGTCGTGCGGACGGCGCGCGAGGAGGGCGTCGAGCTGGTCGTCGTCGGCCCGGAGGCACCCCTGGTCGCGGGCGTCGCGGACGCGCTGCGGGCCGAGGGGATCGACTGCTTCGGCCCGTCGGCGGCAGCCGCCCGGCTCGAGGGGAGCAAGGCCTTCGCCAAGGAGGTCATGGCGCAGGCGGGCGTGCCCACGGCCGCCGCCCGCGCCTGCAGCACGACCGCCGAGGTCGAGGCGGCCCTGGACGCCGCCGGTCCGCCCTACGTCGTCAAGGAGGACGGCCTCGCGGCGGGCAAGGGCGTGGTCGTGACCGACGACCGCGCGGCGGCCTCCGCGCATGCCGAGGCGTGCCTGGCCCGGGCCGGGGGTGACGGCGGTGAGCCCGTGGTCGTCGTCGAGGACTATCTCGACGGGCCCGAGGTCTCCCTCTTCTGCCTCTGCGACGGCGCGAGCGTGGTGCCGTTGGCCCCGGCCCAGGACTTCAAGCGGGTCGGCGACGGCGACACCGGGCCCAACACCGGTGGCATGGGCGCCTACACCCCGCTCTCGTGGGCGCCCGAGGGGCTCGTCGACGAGGTCGTCCGTACCGTCGCCCAGCCGACTATCGACGAGATGGCGCGGCGCGGCGCCCCCTTCGTCGGCGTCCTCTACGTCGGCCTCGCGCTGACGGCCGCCGGCCCCCAGGTCGTGGAGTTCAACGTGCGCTTCGGCGACCCCGAGACGCAGGCCGTGCTGGCGCGGCTGCAGACGCCGCTGGGCGAGGTGCTCGGCGCCGCCGCGCGCGGCGAGCTGGCCGGGCTGGCGCCGCTGGCATGGTCGGATCGGAGCGCGGTCAACCTCGTCCTCGCTGCCGAGCACTACCCCGCCTCGCCCACCACCGGCGACCCGGTCGGCGGGCTCGACGAGGCCGCGGCCATCGAGGGCGTGCACCTGCTGCACGCCGGGGTGCGTGACGGCGACGACGGGCTGGTGTCGTCCGGTGGCCGGGTGTTGAGCGTCGTCGCGGTCGGTGACGACCTCGCGGCCGCGCGGGCGACAGCGTATGCCGCCATCGACCGGATCTCGTTGCGCGGCAGCCACTTCCGCACCGACATCGGGCTCGCGGCCGAGCGTGGCGAGGTGCGGCTCCCGTCGGCCGCAGCTGCGGCCGACGACGCAGCGGACCCCACCGCCGCCGAGGAGGACTGAGCTGATGACGACCGACCCTCAGCCCGAGCTCCCCGGCCACGAGCTGATCTACTCCGGCAAGGTGCGCGGCCTCCACGCCCCGCTCGACGCCGAGGGCGACCCGGACCCGACCCGGCTGCTCCTGGTCGCCTCGGACCGGATCAGCGCCTACGACCACATCCTCGAGACGCCCATCCCGGACAAGGGCGCCATCCTCACGCAGATGTCGCTGTGGTGGTTCGAGCAGCTCGCCGACCTGGTGCCGCACCACGTCGTCTCCACCGACGTGCCGCATCAGGTGGCGGGGCGTGCGGTCTACGTCCAGCGGCTGGAGATGCTCCCGGTCGAGTGCGTCGCCCGGGCCTACCTCACCGGCGGCGGCCTGGCGGAGTATGCCGCGACCGGCTCGGTCTCCGGCGTCGCCCTGCCCGACGGCCTGGTCGACGGCTCCCGGCTCCCCACGCCGATCTTCACCCCCAGCACGAAGGCACCGGTGGGGCAGCACGACGAGCCGATCAGCCTGGAGCAGGTGGCCGCCCTCGTCGGCCGGCCGCTGGCGCAACGGCTGCGCGACCTTACCGTGGCCATCCTCGACCGGGGCACCCGGATCGCCGAGGACCGGGGCATCCTCATCGCCGACACCAAGGTGGAATTCGGGGTGGATCCGGAGCAGGTGGCCGGCGCCCGGCGTCGCGCCGGGACGACCGCTGAGGAGGAGATCGACTGGGCCGCAGTGGATCCCGAGGCGCTCCAGATCCGGCTCGCCGACGAGGTGCTCACGCCGGACAGCTCCCGCTTCTGGCGCGCCTCGGAGTGGGCGCCGGGACGGACCCAGACGTCCTACGACAAGCAGGTGCTGCGCGACTGGCTCACCTCGGCGAGAAGCGGCTGGGACCGCGCGTCCGACACCCCTCCGCCGCCACTGCCGGACGAGGTCGTCGAGCTGACCCGGGCCCGCTACGTCGAGGCCTACGAAGCCCTCACCGGCCAGCGCTTCACTCCCGCCACCCCAGCCTGAGGAGGCCCACCCTTGGCGACCCGCGACCTCCGTCTCACCGCCGTCCCAGGCGGCTCGGCCCTCTCCGACTTCCGAGCCCGGGCGCTGCTCGCGCGCCTGCAGCAGGTCGCCCCGGCGGTGACCGGCGTCTCCGCCCGCTTCGTGCACTGGGTGGCGGCGGAGGCATACCTCGACCCCTCCGGCGACCCGAACCAGACCGACGCGGTGACGCGCCTGCTGACCTATGGCGAGCCGTGGACGGGCCGAGACCAGCAGCCGCAGGACACCGAGGACGACGCGACGCGCGGGGAGGAGGTGGTCGTCGTCGTCGCGCCCCGACTGGGGACGATCTCGCCGTGGGCGAGCAAGGCCACCGACATCGTGCGCAACTGCGGGATCGACGTCCACCGGGTCGAGCGGGTGACCGAGTTCCACCTCGCGCTGGACGCCAGGGCGGTCCTGGACGAGCAGGTGTGGGTCACGATCGCCGACCTGCTGCACGACCGGATGACCGAGACCGTGCTGCCGGACCGCGAGGCGGCGCGGGCGCTCTTCGCCGAGCGCGAGGCCGAGCCGATGGAGCACGTCGACGTGCTCGGGCGCGGGCGGGAGGCTCTCGCGGAGGCCGACGCCGCCTTCGGGCTGGCGCTCGCGCCCGACGAGATCGACTACCTCGTCGAGGCCTTCACCGGACTGGGGCGCAACCCGACCGACGTCGAGCTGACGATGTTTGCCCAGGCCAACTCCGAGCACTGCCGGCACAAGATCTTCAACGCCGACTTCGTCATCGACGGGGAGCCGCAGCCGCGCAGCCTCTTCGGGATGATCCGGCACACCGAGGAGGTGGCGGGTCAGGGCACGGTCGTCGCCTACAAGGACAACGCCTCGGTCATGGAGGGCGGCCGGGTCGAGCGCTTCCTCCCGGCCGGCGACGCGCGGTCCGGACCGACGGCATACCGGTTGGTCGAGGACGACGTCCACGTCCTGATGAAGGTGGAGACGCACAACCACCCGACCGCCATCTCGCCCGTCCCCGGCGCCGCGACCGGCGCGGGCGGCGAGATCCGCGACGAGGGGGCGACCGGGCGCGGCAGCGCACCGAAGGCCGGGCTGACCGGCTTCGCGGTCTCGCACCTGCGCCTGCCGGGCACCGACGAGCCGTGGGAGCGGGCCTCCGGGCCGGAGTCGTCGCGCGCGCCCGCGCACCTCGCGACGCCGCTGGAGATCATGCTGGACGGGCCGATCGGTGCCGCCGCCTTCAACAACGAGTTCGGGCGACCCTCGCTCGGCGGCTTCTTACGGGTCTACGAGCAGACCGTCGACGGCGTGCGCCGCGGCTATCACAAGCCGATCATGAGTGCCGGTGGGCTTGGAGCCATCAGTGCCGCGATGACCGAGAAGGTCCGCTTCGGCCCGGGGACCCTGCTCGTGCAGATCGGTGGGCCCGGCATGCGGATCGGCATGGGTGGGGGCGCGGCCAGCTCGATGGCGGCCGGGAGCAACACCGCCGCGCTCGACTTCGACTCCGTGCAGCGCGGCAACCCGGAGATGGAGCGGCGGGCGCAGGAGGTCATCAACCACTGCTGGTCGCTCGGGCTGCTGACCGGCGACAACCCCGTGCTGGCGATCCACGACGTGGGGGCGGGCGGGCTGTCCAACGCCTTCCCCGAGCTCGTGGACGACGCCGGCCTCGGCGCCCGCTTCGACCTCGGGGCCGTGCCGCTGGAGGAGTCGGGCCTCTCGCCCAAGGAGATCTGGTCCAACGAGAGCCAGGAGCGCTATGTCCTGGCGCTGGCCCCCGAGGCGCTGGAGACCTTCGCCGCCCTCTGCGCGCGCGAGCGCTGCCCCTATGCCGTGGTCGGCGAGGCCCAGGACGACGGCCAGCTGGTCGTCACCGATGGCGGGGCGCCGGGCGACCCGGTGGACATGCCGATGGAGGTGCTGCTCGGCAAGCCGCCGCGGATGACCCGGGAGGTGCACCGCGTCGATCGCTCGACCCCGGAGCTCGATCTCGCTGCGCTGCAGGGTGGTCCGCTGCGGGAGGCGGCGTATGCCGTGCTCCGCCACCCGAGCGTCGCGTGCAAGCGCTTCCTCATCACCATCGGCGACCGCACGGTCGGCGGGCTCAGTCACCGCGACCAGATGGTCGGCCCTTGGCAGGTGCCCGTCGCCGACGTCGCGGTCACCCTGTCAGACCTCACCGGGCTGGCCGGGCAGGCCATGGCGACCGGGGAGCGGATGCCGCTCGCCGCCGTCGACGGGCCCGCGTCGGGTCGGATGGCGGTCGGTGAAGCCCTGACCAACCTGCTCGCGGCACCGGTCACGCTCTCCGGGGTCAAGCTGTCCTGCAACTGGATGGCCGCCTGCGGCGAGCCCGGCGAGGACGCCGCGCTCTACGACACGGTGCGGGCCGTCGCGCTCGAGCTGTGCCCGGCCCTGGGCATCTCGGTCCCGGTCGGCAAGGACTCGCTGTCGATGCGGACCCGGTGGAGCGACGAGGCCTCCGGAGCGGGCGAGCAGAGCGTGGTCTCGCCGGTGTCCCTCGTGGTCTCGGCCTTCGCCTCGCTGCCGGACGTGCGAGGCACCTGGACCCCGCAGGCGCAGGTGGGCGACATGCTCCTGCTCGTCGACCTGGGGGCCGGGGCGGACCGTCTCGGCGGGTCGATCCTCGCTCAGGTCGCCGGTGAGTTCGGCGGGGCGGTGCCGGACCTGGACGACCCGTCCCGCCTGACCTCCCTCGCGGCCGCCCTGGGTGAGCTGCGCTCCGAGGGCCTCGTGACGGCATACCACGACCGCGCCGACGGCGGCCTCTGGGCGACGCTCGCGGAGATCGCCTTCGCCAGCGGGGCGGGCGTGGACGTCGACCTGCCGGGGTGGCCCGCTGATGCGCGGCGTGGGTCCGCCGACGTCGCCGACCGGCACGCGGACGCGGTGCGCGCCCTCTTCGCCGAGGAGCTCGGCGTGGTGCTCGCGGTCGGGGCGTTAGACGCGGACCGGGCGCGGGACGTCCTGGACCGCCACGGCCTCGGTGACCTGACGCAGACCCTCGGGACCGTCTCCCCAGACCGTCGAATCACGCTGCGCGGCAACGGGATCGAGCTCGACGAGCCGGTCCGCGACCTCGCGCAGGCGTGGGATGAGGTCTCCTGGCGGATCGCGGCCCTGCGGGACAACCCGGAGTGCGCCGACGAGGAGCACGCCGGCGTCGCCGCCGAGGACGACCCCGGGCTGCAGGTGCGCCCCAGCTTCGACCCGCTCGAGGACGTCGCCGCGCCGTTCGTCTCCCGCGGCGCCCGGCCGGTGGTCGCGGTGCTGCGCGAGCAGGGCGTCAACTCCCACGTAGAGACCGCCTTCGCCTTCGACCGGGCCGGCTTCGACACGGTCGACGTGCACATGACCGACCTGCAGGCAGGCCGCTTCGACCTGGCCGCGAGCGACGTCGTCGGCCTGGTCGCCTGCGGCGGCTTCTCCTACGGCGACACGCTCGGCGCGGGCGAGGGATGGGCCCGCTCGGTGCTCTTCAACGACCGGCTCACCGACGCCTTCGCGACCTTCTTCGCCCGCGAGGAGACCTTCGGGCTGGGCATCTGCAACGGCTGCCAGATGTTCGCCGCGCTCGCCGAGCTCATCCCCGGTGCCGAGGCCTGGCCGCGCTTCACCCGCAACCGCAGCGAGCAGTACGAAGCCCGCCTGT
This sequence comes from Serinicoccus sp. JS2-9, assembly GCF_059025165.1. Lineage (NCBI taxonomy): Bacteria > Bacillati > Actinomycetota > Actinomycetes > Micrococcales > Ornithinimicrobiaceae > Serinicoccus > Serinicoccus sp. JS2-9. The sequence goes on along the minus strand of NZ_CM180091.1, from coordinate 1,282,896 downwards.
CGCAGGTCGAGGTCCTCGACAGCCCCTCGCTCTTCTTCTCCGGCATGGCCGGGTCCCTGCTGCCGATCGCGGTGGCCCACGGCGAGGGCCGCGCCGACTTCGCCGCGCAGGGCGACCTCGACGCGCTGCGAGCCGGCGCGACCGCCGCCATGCGCTACGTCGACGGGCGGGGAGAGGTGGCGACGGCATATCCGATGAACCCGAACGGCTCACCGGACGGTCTCACCGCCGTGACCACCCCAGACGGTCGGTTCACTGCGATGATGCCGCACCCGGAGCGGGTGGCCCGCAACGCCCAGCTGTCGTGGACCACCGGTGCGCCGGACCGGCCGAGCCCGTGGCTGCGGATGTTCCGCAACGCCCGGGCGTGGGTGGGCTGACGTCGCGGCGATGAGTTCGCGCCACCGGCCGGGTCGACCCTGACATGAGACATCTCCTCGTGCCCGGCGCCGGCGGGCAGGCGTGGGACTGGCACCGGCTGGTGCCGCTGCTCGACGCCGCCGTCGCCGTCGAGCTCCCCGCGGGCGACGAGACGGCGGGTCTGGCGGAGTATGCCGACACCATCGTTGCCGCCGCCGGTCCGGACCCCGGGCCGGTGGTGGTCGTCGGGCACTCGATGGGCGGGCTCTCGGCACCGCTGGTCGCCAACCGGCTCGACGTCCGCCGCCTGGTGCTGCTCAACGCGATGATCCCGGCGCCGGACGAGTCCGGGGCGCAGTGGTGGGAGGGGTCCGGTCACAGCAGCGTCGACATCGGGGAGTACGACGAGGTCGAGCACTTCTACCACGACCTGCCCGCAGCGGTCCGCGCCGAGGCGCTCGCGCGACCCGACCCCGCACAGAGCGAGCGTCCCTTCGCTGAGCCGTGGCCGCTGGAGCACTGGCCCGACGTGCCCACCACGGTGCTGGCGGGCGCCGAGGACCGACTCTTCCCGCCGGACTTCCAGCGGCGGCTGGCGCGGGAGCGGCTCGGCCTCGACGTCACGATCGTGCCCGGTGGGCACATGGCGGCGCTGAGCCGACCTCACGAGCTGGCCGCGGTGCTGCGCGGCTGAGTCGCGGCCAGGCGGTCGGGTGCGCGCGGTCAGGCCTCCTCGGCCCAGGCGTCGAGCGCGGCCTGGACCTCCTCGTCGCTCATCGACAGCGGAGTACCCACGATCCACTGGTGCCCGAAGGGGTCGCGGAACCGGCCCTGGCGGGAGCCGTAGGGCTGGTCGTCGACCGGGAAGATCGTCTGCGCACCGCGCTCCAGGGCGGCCGCCATGACGGTGTCGGGGTCGTCGGTGAGGATGTCGAGGATCACCCCCGTGCCTCCGGCGGCGGGAGCGGCGTCGACGCCGTCGGGGTCCTTGACCTGCACCTGGCTGCCGTCGGGCAGCTCCAGCGCGGCGAAGACCACCGAGTCACCCATGGTGTGCCGCGTCACCGGCCTGGCGCCGAGCACCTCGGCATAGAAGCGGAGGGCGGCGTCTGCGCCGTCGACGACGAGCTTCGGGGACACGCGGATCTGGGTCATGAGCCCGAGTCTGCCCTGGTATGCCGGGGCCCGGCTTGGAGGTTTCGGCACAGCCGCGCGGCGGCGGGCGTCCGTGGACGGCGCGGCGGAGATGCGTGCTCAGGTCGGTCGAGGGGGTCTGTCGGTCGCCAGGTCTAGGGTCCCAGCATGGAGCACGAGCACAGCGCAGGGCGCAGCACCGCCAGCGGCACCGAGAGCAGGTCGACGACGGGCCCGGACACCGCCCCACGGAGCGACCGGCCGACCTTCCCGGAGGGCTACGGTCTGCCGGAGACCACCGACGGGATGCTCGCGTGGGACGCGGTCGAGGAGCGACTTCGTGAGGCCCAGCACTACTGGTTGGCCAGCGTCAGACCGGACGGGCGCCCGCACTCGGTGCCCCGGTGGGGCGTCTGGCTGGACGGTCGGTTCTACTACGACGGCGCGCCGACCACACGGCATACCCGCAACGTGGAGGCGAACCCAGCCGTCACGCTCACCCTCGAGAGCGGCACCGAGGTGGTCATCGTGGAGGGCGAGTCGCACGCGACGAGAGCAGATCCGGAAGAGCTCGGAGGGCGCCTGGCAAGGGCCTTCGAGAAGTATGTCGCGTCGGGCTACACCCCGGAAGCGGACTCCTGGGCGGGCGAGGACGGCGGTGGCCTGCGGGTCGTCACCCCACGACGGGTGCTGGCATGGACCTCCTTCCCGACCGACTGCACGCGGTTCACGTTCGGCGGGGACTGAGCGTGGCCTGGCGGGAGGGTGGCACGCCGGAGCGACCGGCGACGTTCTTCGACGGCCCGGAGGACTTCCGCGCCTGGCTGGAGGCGCACCACGACTCCGCCGACGAGTTGTGGATGGGGCTGCTCAAGAAGCATGTCCCGGACCGAGGCCTGACGTGGGCGGAGGCGGTGCCGGAGGCCCTGTGCTTCGGCTGGATCGACTCCCTCAGCCAACGGATCGACGACGACGCCCGGCGCCAGCGCTGGACGCCACGACGACCGGGCAGCATCTGGAGCGCCGTCAACGTGGCGCACGTGGAGCGGCTGACGGCGGAGGGCAAGATGCACCCGGCCGGTCTCGCCGCCTTCGAGGCGCGCACCCCGGGACGGACGGGTGTCTACTCCTTCGAGCGCGACGACCAGCCGCTCACGCCCGAGCAGGAGCAGGCGTTGGAGGCTGATCCCGCCGCCTGGGCCTTCTGGCAGGAGGCCACGCCGAGCTATCGCAAGCAGGTGGCGAGCTGGCTCACCTCGGCCAAGCGGGAGACGACCCGCGAGAACAGGCTGCGGCAACTCGTCGAGGACTGCGTGGCCGGCCGGTTGGTTCCACCGCAGCGGTATGGCGACCCACCAGCCTGGTTGGCTCGGGCGGCGGCTGCTGCCGCGGACGCGCGGACGACATGACGGCCACCCGCTTCTCGCTGGCGGACGTCGCGCGGATGCGGCTGCTGTCCCAACGTCTCGTCGACGCCCTCCCGACGCCGACGGAGGTGGTGCGTCATCTCACCTGCGTGCAGGGGCAGGACTATCCCGGCTCGACGACCTCGATCGCGCTCCGGACCTCCGGCCGGTCGCTGGCGCAGGTGCAGGAGGCCTACGACCGCGGCGACATCGTGCGGAGCTGGCCGATGCGGGGCACCCTCTTCGTGGTGCCTGCCGAGGACCTCGGCTGGATGCTCGCACTGACCGCCACCAAGATCCTGCGCGAGACGACCCGCCGGCGCGAGCAGCTCGGCCTCGACGACGCCTCGCTCGACCTGGCCGAGAAGGTGGCCGTGCGCGAGCTCGCAGGCAGCGGGCTGACGCGCGCCGAGCTGCTGCAGGCCTGGGAGCGGGCCGGGCACGCCACCGACGGCGGACGGGGCTACCACTCGATCTTCCACCTCGCGCTCCGCGGCGTCCTCTGCCAGGGACCTACTCTGGGCCACGACCCGGCACAGCGCTTCGTGCTCTCCGAGGAGTGGATCCCCTCTCCTCGCGCCCTCGCTGGTGAGGAGGCGGTCGCGGAGTGGTTCCGGCGCTATGTCCGCAGCCACGGCCCGGCGCCGGTGGCCGACTTCCTGTGGTGGACTAAGCTGCTCAAACGGGACATGGCTCCCGTGCTCGACGGGGCGCGCGAGGAGCTGGAGACCATCGAGGTCGACGGCACCGAGCACTGGGTGGACCCCGCGGTGGTGGCCGACTACGCCACGCGCAAGCGCGCGACGGCCGCTCCGATGCTGCTGCCCGGCTTCGACGAGATCGTGCTCGGCTACGGCGACCGCTCCGCGGTCCTGACGAAGGACCAAGCGCGTCAGGTCGTCCCAGGCGGCAACGGCGTCTTCCGCAGCACCGTCATCTCGGCAGGTCAGGCACTCGGCACCTGGAAGCGGCCCACCCGCGCGGGCGCAGCGGTGACCGTGACGCCCTTCGCTGGCGCGCTGCCCGGCCCGGTCGAGCGGGCCCTTCCCCGCCTGACGGCGGCGCTCCCGGCCTGAGCGACGGCATACCCACCTCACTGCTCGACCGAGAGCCCGGTCTGGGGTGGATAGGTGGGTGGGTGGGGTCAGTGGGCCTGCTCCTCGCGGAGGACGAGGCGGAGGCGCTCGAGGTCGCGCCGCATGGCGCGGCGCATGCCCAGCGTCACCGCGCCGGACGCGAGGGTGGTCATCGCCTTGGGGCGGCCCGCGTTGCGCACGCTCATGCCGGTCCGGGGTCGGCCATCTTCCGGCTCCTCGTCCCACCAGGTATAGGTCGTCTCCATCGGGAAGGGGCCCTGGTCGGTCCGCATGACGAGGCGCTCACCGGGGACCAGGTCGACGATCGTGTAGGTGTAGGAGAGCTCGCGCCCGAGGAACCCGGCGACGAAGTCGATCCGGGCGCCCTCGACGACCTCCGGGTCGGTCTGCCAGCGGACGGACCGGATGTTGCTGTACCACCGCGTCGCCTGGTCCGGGTCTCCGGCGATCCGCACCACCACGTCGCGCGGCGCCGCGAAGACGGTGTCGACGGTGACGTCCATGGGTCCGAGGGTGGTGTGCCTGGCGCCGGGCTCAGGCCCCGTCGCGACCGAGCAGGTCGTGCCGGACGACGACCTCGTCACGGCCCGGCCCCACGCCGATGACCGAGATCCGGGCGCCGATCCACTCCTCGAGCTGCTCGACGTAGCGCTGCGCGGCCTCCGGCAGGTCGGAGAACTCCCTCGCGCCGGTGATGTCCTCGCTCCAGCCCGGCAGCTCCTCGTAGATCGGAGTCGCGTGGTGGAAGTCGGACTGGTGGACCGGCATCTCCCCGACGCGCTCGCCCTGGACGTCGTAGGCGACGCACACCGGGATGGTGTCGAATCCCGTGAGCACGTCGAGCTTGGTGAGGACGACGTCGGTGAGCCCGTTGACCCGGCGCGCGTAGCGACCGATGACGACGTCGGCCCATCCGCACCGGCGCGGCCGCCCCGTGGTGGTGCCGTACTCCGCACCGACGTCGCGCAGCCGCTGGCCGTCCTCGTCATCCAGCTCGGTGGGGAAGGGCCCCTCACCCACCCGGGTCGTGTAGGCCTTGAACACGCCGATCACCCGGTCGATGCGGGTCGGCGGCACGCCCGACCCGGTGCACGCCCCACCCGCGGTCGCGTTGGACGACGTGACGAAGGGGTAGGTGCCGTGGTCGACATCGAGCAGCGTGGCCTGACCCGCCTCGAAGAGGACGGTCTTGTCCTCGTCGAGAGCCTGGCCCAGCTCGAGCACCGTGTCGGTGACCATGGGGCGGATGCGCTCGGCGTGCCGCAGCAGTTCGTCCATGACCTCCTCCACCTCGACCGCGCGACGGTTGTAGATCTTGAGCAGCAGCTGGTTCTTCACCTCGAGTGCGGCCTCGACCTTCTGCCGCAGGATCGACTCGTCGTAGAGATCCTGGACCCGGATCCCCACGCGATTCATCTTGTCGGCATAGGTCGGCCCGATCCCGCGGCCGGTGGTGCCGAGGCGGCGCGTGCCGAGGAAGCGCTCGGTCACCTTGTCGAGCACCCGGTTGTAGGGCGGGATGAGGTGCGCGCTGGCGCTAATCCGCAGCAGCGAGGTGTCGATGCCCCGCGCCTCGAGGCCGTCCAGCTCCTCCATGAGCACCGTGAGGTCGATGACGACGCCGTTGGCGATGACCGGCGTGCAGCCGGGCGAGAGGATCCCGCTGGGCAGGAGGTGCAGCGCATACTTCTGGTCGCCGATCACCACGGTATGGCCGGCGTTGTTGCCGCCGTTGAACTTCACCACGTAGTCGATGTCGGAACCGAGCAGGTCGGTCGCCTTCCCCTTGCCCTCGTCGCCCCACTGGGCGCCGACCAGGACGATCGCTGGCATGGCTGTCGTGCCTTTCTCTGCAGGGAGCGGACCCCTCACCCTATCGACGTGGCAGGAGTCCTCACTCCATCAGGCCGCGGCGGACGACCGCGAGCCCCAGCTGGAAGCGGGTGTCGGCCCCGTGCTCCTCCATGAGGGTCGCGATCCGCCGCCGGACCGTCCGTAGACCCAGGCCCAGCTGCCGGGCGATCGCCTCGTCCTTGAAGCCCAACGACAGCAGCTCCAGCAGCTTGACCTCCTGCGCCGACGCATCCTTGGACAGCAGGGGCTCGGCCCGGCGCCACAGCTCCTCGAAGAGGGTCTCGAAGGCGTCGATGACGATCGGCGGGCGCATGAGGATGTACTCCCCCTCCGCGCCGCGCTCCTCCAGCATGACCGCAGATCGCCCGAAGACCCCGAACTCCACCCGGATCGCGTCGTCCGCGAGGTAGCGCTGCTGCTCCCCCGCCTCGGCCCGCGCCTCCGCGAACGCGTGCCACTGGGGATTGGTGAGCACCGAGAGCGGGAAGATGCTGCGCAGCACTCGACCGGAGGCCGCCACCGCCTGCCAGTGCCGACGCACCGACTCCTCGTGCCCCGGCCCGATGTCGATGCGGGCCGCCACCTGCATGATCGGCCCCCGGGAGGTGCGGTAGAGGTGCTCCACCACGGCCGGCGCCTCGGTCGGCGAGACCTGTTCCCAGGCCGGCGCGCGCGGGCCCGAGAGCTGCAGGCCACGGCGATAGTCCGCCTCGAAAGTCTCCAGCGAGCCGCGCAGGTCCAGCAACCGGCTGCGGCGTTCGTCGAGGTCGGCCTCCTCGTGATCGAGCAGCCGGCCGACACCGGCGCGGGGGTCGTCCACGCGCACCAGACCGTCCGGAGTGACCCGCGCGAGGCGGAGGCTCTCCAGGTGCGCGAGCACCCGGCGAGCCTCGCGGCCCTGCCACCCGAGGGCGTCAGCGTGCTTCTCCACCCCCGCCGGCGCGGAGCGGAGCAGGTGCCGGTAGAACTGCTCGACCTCGGCCGTCAGCCCCAAGGGCGCTGATTGAGCATTCACCTATGGCAGGATACGGCCAGTGGCAGACTCATGACAAGCTGAGCGCTCACTGCATGATTACATAAGGCGGTCGGAACGCACGTCAGGGGACGCGATCGCTCCGACGTGTGGGGCGCGAGCAGCGCCGGAGCGACCAGTGGCCCCGGGGCTGCTCGCCTACACGGGGGGACTGGCGCCGGTGGCGCAGCGGCAGGGCGCCGCGCCACCGGGCCACCGTCCGTCAGAGACCCAGTTCGCGGGCCGCCGTCGCGGACGACGCCCGCAAGAACTCCGTGCACCGCGTCTGTTCCTCGGCCTCCCCGATGCGCCCGGCGGCCGTCGCCAACGCGGCGAGCGCCCGCAGGAAGCCCTGGTTGGGCGCATGCTCCCAGGGCACCGGCCCCTGGCCGCGCCATCCGGCGCGGCGCAGCTGGTCCAGGCCGCGGTGGTATCCGGTCCGGGCGAAGGCATACCCCGCCACGTCGTCGCCCTCGTGCAGAGCGTCCTCGGCGAGCATCGCCCACGCCAGGCACGACGTCGGGTATGCCGCCGCCACCGTCCGCGGGTCGCCCTCCTCGAGCGCCCGAGCGGCTGGATCCTCCGGCAGCTCGGTGGCGGGGATCCCGAGCAGGTCCGACCCCGCCCCCGGCCCCGTGCTCACGCGTGGGTCCCGGCGGAGCGGAGGTTCTCGCAGGCCTCGACGACGCGCGCCGACATGGCCGCCTCCGCCTCCTTGCCCCAGGTGCGCGGGTCGTACTTCTTCTTGTTGCCGACCTCACCGTCGATCTTGAGCACGCCGTCGTAGTTGCTCAGCATGAAGCCGGCGACCGGGCGGGTGAAGGCGTACTGCGTGTCGGTGTCGATGTTCATCTTCACGACGCCGAAGTCCACCGCGTCGGAGATCTCCTGCGCGGTGGAGCCCGAGCCGCCGTGGAAGACCAGGTCGAAGGGGCGCGCGTCGCCGCCCTGCCCGAGCGCCGAGGCCGCGGCCTCCTGCGCGGTCTTGAGGATCTCGGGGCGCAGCTTGACGTTGCCCGGCTTGTAGACACCGTGCACGTTGCCGAAGGTCAGGGCGGTGAGGTAGCGACCCTTGTCGCCGCCGCCCAGCGCCTCCACCGTCGCCACGGCATCCTCGGGGGTGGTGTAGAGCTGCTCGTTGATCTCGTTGGCCACACCGTCCTCCTCACCGCCGACGACCCCGATCTCGACCTCGAGGATGATGCGGGCCTCACGGCACAGGCCCAGCAGCTCCTCGGCGATCTCGAGGTTCTCCTCCAGCGGCACCGCGGAGCCGTCCCACATGTGCGACTGGAAGTAGGGGAGGCCGCCCTCCTTGACCCGCTCGATCGAGGCCGCCAGGAGGGGGCGGACGAAGGTGTCGAGCTTGTCCTTCGGGCAGTGGTCGGTGTGCAGCGCGATGTTGACGTCGTACTTCTTGGCCACCTCGTGCGCGAAGGCGCTGAAGCCGAGGGCTCCGGTCACCATCTCCTTGACCCCCTGCCCCGACCAGTACTCCGCCCCACCGGTCGACACCTGGATGATGCCGTCCGAGCCGGCGTCGGCGAAGCCCTTGATCGCGGCGTTGAGCGTCTGGCTGCTGGAGACGTTGATGGCCGGGTAGGCGAAGCTGCCCGCCTTGGCCCGATCGAGCATGTCGGCATAGGCCTCGGGAGTGGCGATGGGCATGGGTCCTCCTCAGGACACGGATGACGTCAGGTCACCGCCTACTCTTCCACAGCCCACGGCCTCTCCTGGAGGGGCGGCCGGGGCCCGAGAGGACGGGCGTCTAGGGTTGCACCATGACAGGCGCGTTCACCGATTATCCGACCACGCCGTCCACCTTCGACGAGACCGTCACCGACCAGGGCCGGGTCCGAGCGGGCTATGAGCAGATCGCGCAGCAGTTTCAGGACTTCGGCCTGGACGACGTGCGCAACCGCGGCGAGTACGTCAGCAAGAGCTACCACGACCAGGGCGTGACCTTCGACTACGAAGGCGAGGAGCGGCCCTTCCCGCTCGACATCGTCCCGCGGGTCATCGAGGCCGAGACCTGGGCCCACGTCGAGTCCGGCGTCGCGCAGCGGGTCAAGGCCCTGGAGGCCTTCCTCGCCGACGTCTACGGCCCGATGGAGATCATCACCGACAAGGTGCTGCCCCGGCACATCGTCACGACGAGCAACCACTACCACCGCGTCGCCTTCGACATCCAGCCGGGCAACGGCGTGCGGGTGCACGTCTCCGGAATCGACCTCATCCGCGACGCCGAGGGCGCCTTCCGCGTGCTGGAGGACAACGTCCGGATCCCCAGCGGGGTGTCCTACGTCCTCACCAACCGCCGCGCGATGACCTCGACCCTGCCCGAGGTCGTGGGGACGCACCGGATCCGCCCGGTGGCGGCATACCCGAGTCGGCTCCTGCGCGCGCTGCGGGCCGCGGCACCCTCCGGGATCACCGACCCCGAGGTCGTCGTGCTCACCCCCGGCCCCTACAACTCGGCCTACTTCGAGCACTCGCTGCTGGCCCGGCTCATGGGCTGCCGGCTGGTCGAGGGCCGCGACCTGGTCACGCAGGGCGGTCGGGTGATGATGCGCACGACGCACGGCCTGCAGCCGGTCCACGTGATCTATCGCCGGGTCGACGACGACTTCCTCGATCCTGTCGCCTTCCGCAACGACTCCGTGCTCGGGTGCCCGGGGCTGCTCAATGCCGCGCGCGCCGGCAACGTGACCATCGCCAACGCGGTGGGCAACGGCGTGGCCGACGACAAGCTCATGTACTCCTACGTGCCCGACATCATCCGCTACTACCTGGGCGAGGAGCCGATCCTGCCGAACGTCGACACCTGGCGGCTGGAGGAGCCGACGCACCGCGAGGAGGTGCTCGACCGCCTCGACGAGCTGGTCCTCAAGCCGGTCGACGGCTCCGGCGGCAAGGGCATCGTCATCGGACCGCAGGCGAGCAAGGAGGAGCTGGACACCTTGCGCGCCACCGTCACCCGCTCACCGCGAGGGTGGATCGCCCAGCCCGTCGTGCAGCTGTCGACCGTGCCGACGATGGTCGACGACGGCCTCCGGCCGCGCCACGTCGACCTGCGCCCCTTCGCCATCAACGACGGCGAGAAGGTCTGGGTCCTGCCGGGCGGCCTGACCCGCGTCGCCCTGGGCGAGGGTGAGCTCATCGTCAACTCCAGCCGCGGCGGCGGCTCCAAGGACACCTGGGTGCTCTCCGGTGACGGTCGGCGGACGCGGGTGGAGCCGCGGGCGCAGCGGCCGGTCCAGGTCGGCACGGCACCCCAGGTGGCCCTCAAGCGTTCCGAGGCCGAGCCCGCCGAGCAGGAGCAGCAACAGCAACAACGACAACAGTACCCACCAGCGGTCACCGCTGACACCGCGTCGGCCCCCGAGACCGGAGGTGTCCGATGCTGAGCCGGATCGCCGAGTCGTTGTTCTGGATCGGCCGCTACCTGGAGCGGGCCGAGGACACCTCGCGGCTGCTCGAGGTCCACCTCACCCTGCTGCTCGAAGACCCCGTCGTCGACGAGGAAGCCACCAGTGAGGTGCTGCTGCGGGTCATGGGCATCGACGACGAGGCCAGCCCGGACCACCAGACGGTGCTGCAGCTGCTCGGCTGGGATGAGAACTCCCTCACCTCGATGGTCGCCGCCTTCTACGGCGCGCGGGAGAGCGCCCGTCGCTCGCGGGAGACCGTCTCGCTCGAGATGTGGGAGGCCATCAACACCACCTGGAACATGATGCGCGGCAACCGCCTGCAGCACCTTCCGGCGCACCGCGCCTGCCAGCTGGTGCGCGAGCGGTGCGCCGTCGTCGGCGGCATCGCCGACACCACCATGACCCATGACGAGGGCTGGCAGTTCCTCATGCTGGGCCGCTCGCTGGAGCGCGTCGACATGACCTCGCGGATCATCGAGTCCGCGGCCTACAACGCCGACAGTCCCTACGCCTGGACCCAGACCCTGCGGGCCTGTGGTGCCCACCACGCGTTCATCCGCACCTACCGCGGCGCCGCGACCGATGCCCAGGCCGCGGAGTTCCTGCTCCTCGACGGGCTCTTCCCCGGGTCGGTCCTCGTGTCGCTGACCGCCGCAGAGGAGGCCATGCGCTCGTTGGAGACGGGGCTCGGCAGCCGCCGCAGCAGCCTGACCGGAGACGCCCTCCGGGCCCTGGGCCGCGCCCGGGCGGAGCTGGAGTTCGGATCGCTGGAGGAGACGATGACCAACCTGCCCGAGCGGATGAGCCGGTTGCAGCGCACCTGCAGCGCGGTCAACGACGCCGTGTCCGACTACTACTTCGACGGCGCGGGCCAGGCCGTCTGGCGGGCGGGGGTGCGCTGATGCTGCTCCGGATCGTCCACCGCACCGGCTACGAGTACGCCGGCATGGCGTCCCACTCCTTCAACGAGGCGCGGATGTCGCCGCGCTCGACCCTGCACCAAGCGGTGCTGCATACCAAGGTCGACATCGCGCCGACGGCCTGGACCAACACCTACACCGACTACTGGGGCACCACGGTGACGCAGTTCGAGGTGCACGAGCCGCACCCGCGGCTCGCCGTCACCGCCTCGGCCACCGTCGACGTGCAGCGACCCGAGGTCAGCGGCCGGGGCCTGTCGTGGGACGAGGTGCGCTCACCCGAGGTCTTCGACGACCTCAGCGAATACCTCCTCCCGTCGAGCATGGTCGAGCCGCCGGAGGAGCTCAAGGCCCGGGTGGAGGAGATCGCCGGCCGCAGCGAGACGCCCAGCGCCTGCGCCCGCGAGATCGTCGACCTCATTCACGACGAGATGGAGTACGTCTCCGGCTCGACCGGCGTGCACACCCGCGCGGCCCAGGCCTGGGCGAGCCGCTCCGGCGTCTGCCAGGACATGTCCAACCTCACCATCGGATGCCTGCGCGCGGTCGGCATCCCCGCCTGCTACGTCAGCGGCTACCTGCTGCCGGCGCGCGAGCCCGAGATCGGCACCCCCTACACCGGGGAGTCGCACGCCTGGGTCCGCTGGTGGGATGGCGAGTGGGTCGGCATGGACCCGACCAACGCCATCCAGCCGGGCGGGCGTCACGTCGAGGTGGCCCGCGGCCGGGAGTACGGCGACGTGCCCCCGTTGCGCGGTATCTACACCGGCACGGCCTCCAGCAGCATGTTTGTCGAGGTGGAGCTCACGGCGCTGCGGCCCTGACGCGAGCGTGGCCGTCAGCCGATGGCGACGGTGCCCTGGTGGTCGTCGGAGGGCAGGTCGCCCTCGAGCACCGCGGTGACGTCGAGCGTGCCGAAGGTCAGCCCGCCGGAATGCACGGTGAGGAACGACGTCTCGCTCGCGTCGGCGCCTGCGCTGATGCGCACCAGCGACGTGCGCGGGGCCAGCCGGGTCGGGTCCACCACAACCCACCTGTCGTCCACGGCCGCCTCGACCACCGCGTGGAAGTCCATGGGTGACAGACCGGGCGCATAGCAGGCGACCAGCCGGGAGGGCACACCGCGCGCCCGCAGCAGAGCCAGGGTCAAGTGGGCGAAGTCGCGGCACACGCCGGTCCGCGACAGGTAGGTGTCGCTGGCCCCGTCGGTGACGGTCGAGGAGCCGATGACGTAGCGGATGTGGTCGTGCACCCAGCGGGCGACGTCGAGCACGCCCTGCTCCCCCTCGACGTCCCCCACCTCGGCGCGCGCCACCGCCTCCAGCCGGTCCAGGTCGACGTAGCGGCTCGGACGGACGTAGTGGATGCGCTCCAGCGGAGTCACCGGGCCGCTCGCGCCGCCGTCGGTCACCGTGGCCGCATAGCTGATGGCCAGCTCGCCCGGGGGCACGTCCCGAAGCATGTGCCAGCGCGTCCCGGACGCCTCGTCGAGCACGTCGAGCGGCTCCAGCGGGGCGCCGTCGAGCGTCATGGTGAAACGTTCGTCGGTGCGCTGCACCTGATCCGCCACGGTGACACCGAGGGTCGCCTCGACGGGGCTGGTCACGGTCGCGGTGAGATCTGCGGTGAGGGAACGACGCATGGTCCCATCGTCGCAGGTCACCTCAGGCAGGGTCGCGGTGGGAGGGAGGTATGTCGTCGCTCACGCCGGGGCGGCGTGCTGCAGCGCCCAGTGGTACATGACGATCGCGGCCGCCGCACCGGCGTTGATCGAGCGCGTCGAGCCGTGCTGGGTGATCGCGAGGACGACCTGGCTCGCGTCGAGGGCCGCAGCGCTCAGCCCCGGACCTTCCTGGCCGAAGAGGAAGACGCAGTCCTGCGGCACGGCATACCCCTCGAGGGGGACGGCACCGGGCACGTTGTCGATCGCGAGGAGGGGAAGCCCGCGCTCGCCCGCCCAGGCCGCCAGCTGAGCGATGTCCGGATGGTAGTGCTCGTGCTGATAACGGTCGGTGACCATGGCCCCCCGACGGTTCCACCGTCGCCGCCCGACGATGTGGAAGGCGGCGGTGTTGAAGGCGTTGGCGGTCCGGATCACCGACCCGATGTTGAAGTCGTGCTCCCAGTTCTCCACGGCGACGTGGAAGCCGTGGCGGGAGCGGTCCAGGTCGGCGACGATCGCTTCGTGCCGCCAGTAGCGGTAGCGATCGACCACGTTGCGCGCATCACCCTCGGCCAGCAGGTCCGGATCGAGATGACCGGGCAGGTCACCCGACGGCGTCGACGGCCACGGGCGGTCAGCCGGCCACGGCCCGGCACCGATGGCGCGCTTCTCGTCGGTCACAGCGCGTGATTCTCCCACCCGGGGACTGGGCGCGTCTGCCGTGGCCTCCGGTCCGGATTCGCACTACGGTGGAGTGCGGCCTGGCACCAGCCGGGCACTACTCGATGCGGCCAACTCTCGGGCCGCCGGATGGAGGAACCACGATGGGCGACACCTGGACGTGGGTCATGCTGATCCTGCTGCTGCTGCTCGTCGGCACGGCCGTCTTCTTCTTCCTGCGACGTCCGGGCGACGGGGCGGACGGGGTCCAGGGACGCGACGGTGACGCGATGATCCCGCAGGCCGACCGCGGCCCGGACCGCGCCGCCCACGTCGAGGGCGCCCCCCGGACCGGGCATACCCAGGACGAGCCGTTCGACCAGCACGCCGACACCTCGGCCGAGCTGGACCGGCAGGGTGAGGCGGTGCACGGCACGCGCGAGGGCGAGGTGGCACCGACCGAGGGCACCAGCACCTACGACGCGCCCATCGAGGACGACACGACCTACGCGTCTGACACCACTCGGACCGAGGGCGACACCTACGCCACCCCGGTCGAAGACGCCACCACCTACGCGGACGACTCCGTCAGGACCGAGGCCGAGGCCGGCACCTACGACGCGCGCATCGAGGACGACGCGACCCCCGTCGACGAGACCGTCACCCCCGAGCACCACGCGACCGACACCGACGGCACCGCGCAGGAGCCGGCGACCGACGGGTCTGACCAGGATCCGACGCGCTGGCGCGACGCCGCCGCCATCGGCGCGATGGGAGCCGCGGGTGGCGCGACCGCGGCTGGCGCGACCGCGAGCGAGTCGCACGACGACGGCAGGGTGGACGAGACCTCCGTCGACGACCACGACGCCGTCGCGGCCGACGAGCCCGACCGGGTGCAGCAGGAGCACGAGCCGGTCTCCGACGATGGTCAGGTCCACGCGTTGTCGCAGGACGAGATCACGGCCGGCGCCAGCGACGAGCCGCTGCCCGTCGAGGAGCAGACGCCCGCCGACGGACCACTCACCGCGGACGAGGTGCTGGAGGAGCACGGTGCCCACGACCAGCAGGTCGGGCACGACGAGCACGGTGCCCACGACCAGCAGGTGAGCCACGACGAGGCTGGCGACACGGAGTATCCGGTCGGCGAGTCCTCCACCTACCGGGCCGGTGACGTCGGCGGAAGCGAGCCGGTGGTCGTCGAGGGGGACGGCCACCAGGAGACGCTGGGCGACGACGGCGTCGCGAGCTATCGCGACGAGCGCGACGCCGAGCCCACGGGTGCGGACGGCTCTGGCGCCGCTGCAGCCGGCGTGGCGGGTGCGGCTGGGACGGCTGCCGCCTGGCAGAGCACGCGGACCGACGAGGACCGGGCGGACCGCGATCACGCGGACCACGACGACCACGACATCGATGCACCGCCTCCCCCCGCGGCGCACGACGACAGCTACACCGACGACGGTCGCCCCCTGGCGACGGACGATGTCGACGCCCCACCCGCATCGACTGACGAGGTGACCTACGCCGAGCGGACGGCCGCCGGGAGTGACGAGGGCTACGTCGACCAGGCGACCACGGACGCCTCCTACGCCGCCCAGTCCGGCGTGGCAGCGGGCGCCGCGCCCACCGACACGGCCTCTGCCGACGAGCGGTACGGCGACGAGCGCCATGCAGACGACTCCTCGACCCAGGACGCGCCAGTCAGCGCCGAGCCGACTGCCGCCGCGGACACCGATCTCGGGGCCCCCGTCTTCGCCGAGTCGATCTACGGCACCGGATCTGCCGAGCCGCTCGAGGACGGCACCGGTCCGACCGGGTGGGAGGTCAAGGGCAACGCGGGCTCGATGCTGTTCCACACTCCCGACTCGCCCAGCTACGAGGGCGTCCGTGCCGAGGTCTGGTTCGAGAGCGAGGAGGCCGCCCGGGCCGCCGGCTTCGCGCACTGGGACCGTCGGCGCCGCTGACCCCATCCCGCACCTCGCACGGGGCCCGTCACTACATCGGTGACGGGCCCCGTTCGTCATCCCCGCCGTATCTCACAGAGCCGCCCAGACGATGCACAGCAGTCACACAGCAATCTTTCCGCAACGTCCATCACGTGTCGCCAGGGACAGCCGAGATCGGTGTGAATATCGAGAAAACCGCAGGTCAGAGAACTACACAGGTGTGATATCCGGCGTGACCTGCGATGTTCCCACTTGGCTGTGATGAACATCACGAATGACAGGCTTGTGACTCCGCCGGAAAACGCACTCTCGCAGGTCAGGCAGGGTTGCGGAGTGCGAGTCGGATCGGTTTCATTGCTCCTGGCCACCAGGAGAGCACCCCTGCACCGTCCCACGTTCCAGGCTGGCCGACCTGTCCCTGCCCCACCGTCACGATGGATCGCCGATGCCCCTGACTTCACGACGCCTGTCCCGCACCCTGATCGCCGTCACGGCCGCCACGGCACCCGTCGTCGCCCTGGCCCCGTCGGCCCAGGCGGCTCCGCCGAACGCGCCGCAGCTGCCGAAGCAGCCGCTCGTGCCGGCCGCACCGCAGGCACCGGTCGCCACCCAGCCGCGGATCCTCCCCACCCCCGCCCCCGACACCACCGTCACGATGTGGGTCGACGTCGCCGCCGGCGTCAACGCGCGCACCGGGCCGTCCACGTCCTACTCCGTCGCGGGCGGCTACCGACAGGGCACCAAGCTCACGGGCACGCTCACCTCCAACAACTGGCTCAAGCTCTCCGGCAACAGGTTCGTCGCGGCGTGGAACCTCACGTCCGACAACCCGAACGCCGGCAGCGGCGGCGGCGGAAGCTCCTCGCAGTCGGTCACCCGGTGGATGGCCGCCAGCGTCGGCAACGTGCGCTCCGGCCCCGGCCTCGGCTACTCGGTCGTCACGACCATGCGCCAGGGCACCGAGGTCAGCGGCACCTGGACCAGCAACGGCTGGCTCAACATCGGGGGCGGGAAGTACATCTCCGGCACCATCCTCACCTCCAGCGACCCCGGCGGCGGAAGCTCCTCGCAGTCGGTCACCCGGTGGATGGCCGCCGGCGTCGGCAACGTGCGCTCCGGCCCCGGCCTCGGCTACTCGGTCGTCACGACCATGCGCCAGGGCACCGAGGTCAGCGGCACCTGGACCAGCAACGGCTGGCTCAACATCGGGGGCGGGAAGTACATCTCCGGCACCATCCTCACCTCCAGCGACCCCGGCGGCGGCGGCAGCGGCGCCGGGTCGACCGACCCGGCGCCCACCGTGACCCGCTGGGTGAGCGTCCCCGTCGCCAACGTGCGCAGCGGCCCGTCGACGTCCTACTCGGTCGTCGGCACCAAGACCGCGGGGACGCAGGTCTCGGGCACCCTGCAGAGCAACGGCTGGCTCAAGCTGTCCGGCTCGCAGTACATGGCCGGATCGGTGCTCACCGACGACGAGCCCGGATCAGGAGTGGCACCCACCCCCGCGCCGACCGCCTCGCGGCAGGCCATCCTCAACACCGCGGCGCAGTACGTCGGCTACCCCTACGTGCTCTACGGCACCCCGCCGAACGCCTTCGACTGCTCGTCCTACACCTGGTGGGTCTACAAGCAGAACGGCATCACGATCCCGCGGACGGTCCGGGACCAGCGCACGCACGTCATCCCGGTCTCGAACCCGCAGCCGGGCGACCTCGTCTTCTACAAGAACTGGTACCACGTCGGCATCTACGCCGGTCCGGGCATGAGCTACGAGGCACAGAACCCGGACGCCGACGTCGTCTACGGACCGATCTGGGACGAGGTGTGGTACGGCCGCGTGCCCGGGATGTGACCCGGCCCGGTTACTCCAGCCCGAGGTCGGACAGGCCGAACGCGGCGCGGTAGTCCAGCCCGGACTCCTCGATCCGGCCCCGCGCCTCGCTGTCGCGGTCAACGATGACGGCCACCGCGACGACCTCCGCACCGGCCTCGCGCAGCGCCTCGACCGCAGTCAACGGGGAGCCCCCGGTGGTTGAGGTGTCCTCGACCACCAGCACCCGACGGCCGGCGACGTCCGGGCCTTCGATGCGGCGCTGCAGACCGTGCGCCTTCTCGCTCTTGCGGACGACGAAGGCGTCCAGCTGCAGGCCGTCACGACGGGCCGCGGCGTGGAGCATCGCGGTGGCGACCGGGTCGGCGCCCATGGTCAACCCCCCGACCGCGTCGATCTCCAGGTCGTCGACGAGGTCGAGCATCACCTCGCCGACCAGGGGCGCGGCCTCCCCGTGCAGGGTGATGCGGCGCAGGTCGACGTAGTAGTCCGCCTCCCGCCCCGAGGAGAGGGTGACCCTGCCGTGCACCACGGCCAGGTCACGGACGAGCTCGAGGAGGCGATCGCGGGAGGTCGGCATGCCCACGAGCCTATCGAGGCTCACTCCTGCGGGCGGAGGGTGAGGACGACCAGCGCCGCCGTCCACGCCAGGGGCGCCACGGCCGCCGGATCCCCGTCGTGGAGCACCTTCTCCGGGAGAGCGCCGGCGTCCGTGCGGTGCTCCTCGAGCCAACCCAGCCACCGCTGCGCCTCCTCGGGCCGGCCGGCATGGGCGGCAGCCATCGCCTGCAGCGCGGTCTCCGGCGTCCAGGACACTCCGTCGTTGGGCCAGCCCGCCCCCGGCGCCAACCCGCCCGCCGGTCGCAGCTGGGCCGCCTGACCGACGATCCGGGCCCCCTCGGCGCCGGGCATCGGCGTGCTGACGAAGGGCGGCAGCAGGAAGGTCACCGCGGCGTCCGGTCGTCCGCCGGGGTAGCGGCCGAAACCCGGCGCGAACCGGTCCGTCACGACCTGCCGGAGCCGGGCCGCCTCCGGAGCCAGACTGTCCGGATCCACGCCGGCGGCCCACCACGCGCCGTCGGGGACATGCCCCTCGGCATACAGATCTGCCGCGGCCTCCAGACCCATGAGCGAGGTCGCCGCGATGCCCAGCGTGAGCCGCTCCTCCGGCTGCTCCCAGTAGTCCGGCGAGGGCAGCGGCAGACCGGTGTCCGGGTCCATCCGGGCGAGCAGCCGCGCGGTCGATCGCGTCACCAGCGGGGTGAGCAGCTCGGCCGGGTCGACGACCGTGGCGGGACCGGGCGGCATACCGACCCGGATCAGCTCGGCGCTGGCCCACAGCGCCCAGCCCGGGCCGTCCTCCTGCGCCAGTCGGTCGTCCGGCACACCGCCGCCAGGATCGGGCCGGTAGCGCGCCTGCATCGAGCCATCGGGCGCCTGCAGCTCCTGCAGGAGCAGCAGCGCCGCGAGGGCCTCGTCCGGATGGCCAGACCGGGCGTAGGCTGCGGCGGCGAAGGAGGCGTCCCTCGGCCAGACGAACCGCCACGCCGGCGAGGGCCCCGCGAGGACCGCCCCCGCTCGCGTGCCCGTGGGGGCCGTCAGGGTGCGCAGGTCCAGCAACGCGTCGCGGGCCAGATCGGCGTGCTCCCCGTCGGGCACCCACCCCTGCCGCAGCCACACCTCGTCGCCGGCCGCGCGGGCGGCGAGCAGCGACACCTCCAGCGGCACCCGCTCGGCGTCCGCCGACAGCGGCAACCACCCCTCGGCGGTGCGCCCGGGCGCGACCGGGGTGAGGGCTCCGGTGGCGTCCCGGACGGCGTCCTCCTGGTGCAGCGGCACCTGGCGGTGGGACCCCTGCCAGGCCAACGCGCCGCCGCTGAGGAGGGCGATCAGCGCCACCGCGACCACGCGGCGCGAGCGCATCATCCCTGCTGGGTGCGAGGCCGCCTCCGGGCGGCGATCTCTCCGGAGATCCGGCGGGTCACGCTGCGGGGTACGATTCTGAGCGCCCCGGCCATGACCGTGTAGGTCAGCGACGGCACCGACACGATCGCCCCGCGCGCCACGTCGTCGAGCGCCGTGCGGACCACGTCGGGGGCCTTGAGCCAGAGCTGCTCGGGCAGTCGCGACATGTTCATCTCCGCGCGGTCGTGGAACTCCGTGTGCACGAAGCCCGGGCAGACCGCGGTCACGGTGACGCCGTGCGGCGCCAGCTCGGTGGCGAGGGCCTCGGAGAAGACGGTGACGTAGGACTTGATGGCCGAGTAGTGCCCCATCAGAGCGAACGACGCGACGGAGGAGACGTTGAGGATGGCTCCGTGGCCCCGGGCCCGCATCGCCCCTGCTGCGGCGTGGGAGAGCACCATCACGGCGCGCACCATGAGGTCGAGCGCCGCCTCCTCCTCGGCCAGGTCGTTGCGGACGAAGCCGCGCCGGGAGCCGAAGCCCGCGTTGTTGACCACGAGGTCGACCGGGCTGTCGACGTCGGCCACCCGGTCGGCGACCCGCTGCAGCTGCGCGCGGTCGGCGAGGTCGGCAGGCAGCACCTCGACCGAGAGGTCTCGACCGGCGGTCAGCTCTCGCGCCAGCCCTTCCAGGCGCTCGCGGTCGCGCGCGACGAGGACGAGGTCGTGCCCGCGCTGCGCGAGCTGGACCGCGAACTCCCGCCCCAGCCCCGCGGAGGCCCCGGTCACGAGTGCTCTACCCATGCGTTCAGGGTATGCCGCGCCGCAACCGGGGCGCTGCTGCCCCGTCGCCGTGCGGTCGCCGCTCTCGTGGTGAGTCTGCGGGCCGCCGCTCAGAGGTGCTCGCGCAGCCAGTCGAGGTCGGCCACGTGCTCCTGCGCCCCACCCGGCGTCTCGACGACCACGGGCGCCGCGGCCGACCGCACGACGTCGGCGAGCTCGTCGGGCGGGAGCTGGCCGCCCCCGAGGTTGGCGTGCCGGTCGGCGCCCGAGCCGGCGGTGTCGCGGGAGTCGTTGGCGTGCACGAGGTCGATGCGGCCGGTGATCTCGCGCACCCGCTCGACCACGTCGCCGAGCTCGATCCCGCCCGCCCACGCGTGACAGGTGTCGAGACAGAACCCGACGCGCTCGAAGCCCTCGGCGGCGCTGATCGCCTCCCACACGGCGGCGATCCGGTCCAGGTGCCGCGCCATCGCGTTGTCACCACCCGCGGTGTTCTCGATGAGCACCGGCGTCGTCGTGATCGTCAGCGACTCGATGGCCTTGCGCCAGTTGTCGAAGCCCTTCTCCGGAGCGTCCTTGGCCCCCACGTGCCCGCCGTGCACGATGAGCCCCTTCGCGCCGATCTCGGTCGCGGCGTCGAGGTGCTGCTGCAGCAACTTGCGCGACGGGATGCGGATCCGGTTGTTGAGGGTCGCGACATTGATGATGTAGGGCGCGTGGACGTAGAGGTCCACCCCGGCCTCCTCCGCCGCCGCCCGCAGCGCGGCCGCGCCACCCTCGTAGCGGATCTCCGGACCTTGGTAGCCCTGAGGGTCGCCGAGGAAGAACTGCACGAGGGGCGCCTGCCGCGCACTCGCCTCGGCGATCGGGTCGGTCTGGTCGACGTGGGCTCCGAGGGGAAGTGCGCTCATGGCCTCAATCGTAGGCAGGGCCCCTGACAGACGCGGGCGACGCCGCACTCACCTACGCTGAGCGGGTGGCGTCCTTCTGGTTCGACCTGCTCGTCCCCGGCCCACCCCCGCAGGTGTGGGAGAGGCTCTGGGACCTGGAGCGGCATACCCGCGCGATCCCGCTCACCACGGTGGGTGGTGGGCCGCTGCAGGACGGCGCGCGCTTCACCGCCCGGACCGGGCTGGGGCGGCTCGGCTTCGACGACGTCATGGTGGTGCGCGAGTGGGAGCCACCGCATCACGCCGTGATCGAGAAGGTCGGCCGGGTGCTCGGGGGCCGGATCGAGGTGACACTGCGCCCGGCGGGGGCGGACACCCGCCTGCGCTGGGAGCAGAACTACTCTGCGACGGCGGTGCCCGACCGCGTCGCTGCGCTCGCCTCGCCGGGGGTGCGCGCGGCATACCTGAGATCGGTGCGGCAGATCGCCCGACCGTGACCGCCCGCCCTCCTCGTAGGCTAGCGGGGTGCGTATCGCGACGTGGAACTGCAACAGCATCCGGACCCGCGTGGAGCGCGCGGTCGCCTTCCTCGAGCGGCATGACGTCGACGTGCTGGCACTGCAGGAGACCAAGTGCCGCGACGACCAGTTTCCGTTGCTGCCGTTCGAGCAGGCGGGGTATGAGGTCGCGCACGTCGGGCTGAACCAGTGGAACGGCGTCGCGGTCGTGAGTCGGGTGGGGCTGGCGGAAGTCGAGGTCGGCTTCCCCGGGCAGCCGTCGTGGACGACCGGCGACGGGGAGCCGGTGGTCGAGGCGCGGGCGCTGGGCGCGACGTGCGGCGGGGTGCGGGTGTGGAGTCTCTACGTCCCCAACGGTCGGGCGCTGGAGGACCCGCACCTGGACTACAAGCTGGAGTGGCTGTCGGCGCTGCGCGCTGCAGGCGCGGGGTGGCTGGCGGCCGAACCTGCCGCGCCCATCGCGCTCATGGGCGACTGGAACATCGCGCCGACCGACGACGACGTGTGGTCGACGTCGTTCTACGAAGGGCGCACGCACACGAGCCCGCAGGAACGCGCAGCCTTCGCCGGCGTGGTCGAGGCGGGGTATGCCGACGTGACGCGGGAGCACACGCCCGGCCCGGGGACGTTCACGTACTGGGACTACACGCAGCTCGCCTTCCCGAAGCGGCGGGGCATGCGGATCGACTTCTGCCTGGGGTCGCCCGCGCTGGCGGCGCGAGTGGACGGGGCCTTCATCGACCGGGAGGAGCGCAAGGGGAAGGGGGCGTCGGACCACGCCCCCGTGGTCGTCGACCTGACAGCCGCCTGAGGACACGGAGCGCAGCGCAGCGAGCACCGGCCCGGAGGGCGGCGCGGAAGGTCGACAGAGGATCGACGTCACGGCCGACCTCCATCTGGGACCAACGTCGGGATAGCACGACCCCCATCGGGATGTTTGCCGATGAAGGTCGTGCTATCCCGTGGTCAGTCGGTCAACGGCGGGCGCGGACCAGCGCTAGCGGCAGGGTGAGGCAAGAGAGCACGGCGGTGAGCGCCATACCGGGTCCGAATCCCGACCCCACCGCGACCCACCCGACGACGAGCGACCCGGTGCCGGTGCCGGCGTCGAAGCCGGCGTTCCAGATCGCGCTCGCGGTGCCGACCCGACGCGGGCCGGCGGCGGCGAAGGCCTGCAGCATGGTGAGATTCTGGAGCGCGCCGTAGCACAGGCCGACCAGCGCGCAGGCCAGCACCCAGGTCACCACCTGCGAGGCACTGACCTGGTCGCGCACCAGCCAGGCCAGGGCGACGAAGGCCACGACCGTCAGCAGGACGAAGGGCGCGACCAGCCGGTCGACACCGATCCGGTCGGTGATCTCACCGATCCGCCAACGCATGATCGCCGAGGTCAGCGCCAGCGCGAAGAGGCCGACCGCCGACAGCCACGGCTCGGCGACCAGCTGCGGCGCGAAGGTGATGACCGATCCCCCGGCGAAGGTCACGGCCAGCAGGATGAGGGTGGGGCGGAGCACGGCGAGATAGGTGCGTCGCGTCGCCGCAGCCTCCTCCACCTCCGGATGAGCTGCGTCGTGGGTCGAGCGCGCGGGGAGGTGCCGGGCCACGACGACGCAGGCCGGGATGCCGAGCAGCGGAATCGCGCCGACCACGAAGACCGGCCAGAACCCGAGCGCCCCCGCGACCCAGCCGCCCAGCGGCATGAAGGCGACGAGCGGCAGGGACAGGGCTGCGGAGTAGGCCCCGACCGCCGCTCCCCGGCGGCGCTCGTCGACGAGCAGCACGGCCGCGGCGTTCGCAGCGACGGTGAGGATGCCGAAGCCGACGCCGCGGAGGCCGGAGAGGATCAGCGTGGGAGTGAGCGCATCGGTCAGGCCGTGCAGGAGCGAGGGCACGCCGAGCAGGACCATGCCGGCCGACAGCACCCAGGCCCACCCTGCGCGGCCGATCGCCCACGGCACCGCGAACTGCGTGGCGACCGTCATCCCCAGCAGCACGAAGTTGACCATGCCGGCGCCACCGCTGTCGGCGCCGCCCGCGACGGCCCACAGCGGTGCGACCGGGAGGAGCGCGGCATACCCCGAGAAGCCGGTGAGCGCGACGACCGCGATCGCGGCCATGCCGGGCGCCGTCCACACGGAGGTATGCCGTGAGTCGGCTCCCCCCGGCGGCTCGGGCGGGTCCGCGGTCACGCCTGGGCAGCCTTGGCGGCGGCCTTCTTCTCCTTCTTGTAGGCGCGGACCTGCTGCAGCGAGTCGGCGCTCGTGACGTCGGCGATCGACATGTGGACGCCGTCCTTGCCGTAGTCGCCGGCAGCCTCGCGCCAGCCGTCGACGGTGAGGCCGCGCTGCTTGCCGAGCAGGGCGAGGAAGATCTTGGCCTTCTGGTCGCCGAAGCCGGGCAGCGCCTTGAGCCGCTTGAGGACCTCCTTGCCGTCCGGGTCGCCCTGGGACCAGATGGCGGCGGTGTCACCGTCGTAGTCCTGGACGACGGCGGCGGCGAGGTCGTGCACCCGCTGCCCCATCGACTTCGGGAAGCGGTGGACCGACGGTGGGGTGGCGCAGAGGGCGATGAACTCCTCCGGATCGGTCCCGGCGATCGCCGCGGGGTCGACCGACCCGAGGCGCTCGAGGATCTTGCGGGGGCCGTCGAAGGCGACCTCCATCGGGATCTGCTGGTCCAGCAGCATGCCGGTCAGCAGCGCGAAGGGGTGCTCGGTGAGGATGCGGTCGGCCTCGGCCTCGCCGACGAGGTGCAGGGTGTCGCTCATGGTCCCCAGGGTAGGGCGTGAGCGCGGGGCTACGGTGGCCGCATGGAGCCTGACGACCCGGTCGTGCGCGAGGCTGACCCGGAGGTGCAGGTGCGGGCCTTCATCGACCAGCACCGGCAGATGCTGCGCGCCTCGCTCGACGGTCTCACCGAGCAGGAGGCGCGGGCCGCGCTGGTGCCCTCGCTGACGACGTTGCTCGGGCTGGTGAAGCACGCGGCCTTCGTCGAGCGCGTGTGGTTCGGCGAGGCGGTGACCGGGAGCCCGCGGTCGGCGCTGGGGATCCCGGAGACGGTCGAAGAGTCGTTCGAGCTGACCAGTGAGGACACCATCGCGTCCGTCCTGGCCGAGCACGCCGCGGCCGTGGCGCGGTCACGAGCAGCCGTCGCGGGGATGAGCGGGGACGCCGTGCTGCCCGGGAACCGTCGTGGTCCGCTGCCGCTGCGGTGGGTGCACCTGCACGTCCTGCGCGAGCTGGCTCAACACTGCGGGCACGCGGACATCCTGCGCGAGCAGGTGCTGGCAGCTCGGGACTGACACCGGGCTCGGGCAGCCAGACGCGGTATACCCCGGCGGGATGTCTGCGCGGGCCGATGGTCCTGCCGGTGCTCGTCCCCACGCGACCTAGGCTTGGCGCCATGACTGTCGAAGCAGCCGCCGACGGATCCGCGCTCGGCAACCCCGGACCGGCCGGGTGGGGGTGGTACGTCGACGCGGACCGGTGGGCCAGCGGCGGCTGGGAGCGCGGCACCAACAACATGGGTGAGCTGACCGCGGTGCTCGACCTGCTGCAGCAGACCGAGGACCTGGAGGAGGATCTGCTCGTCTACTGCGACTCGCAGTACGCCATCAAGTCGATCACCCAGTGGATGCCGGGGTGGAAGCGCAAGGGTTGGCGCAAGGGGGACGGCAAGCCGGTGGCCAACGTCGAGATCATGAAGGCGCTCGACGCGGCGATGCGCCCCAACGTGCGCTTCCAGTGGGTCAAGGGGCACGCCGGCCACGGGCTCAACGAGGAGGCAGACCGCCTCGCCAACGCCGCGGCGCAGGCGTATGCCGCGGGCCGTGAGCCGGAGGCGGGTCCCGGTTTCGCCGGGGCGTCTCCTGGCGGGTCCGAGCACGCCTTCGAAGTCACCACCCGGCAGCCGGAGGCCGACCTCTTCTCGCTGTCCGAGGAAGTCAGCGACGAGGACCAGGTCGTCGCCCTGGAGCGCTCGCTGCTCAGCGACGAGCTGCGCGCCGACCCGGGCGGGGTCGCCGGGCTGCTGCACCCGTCGTGGCAGGAGGTCGGCCGGTCCGGGGGGCTGCGGACCCGTGAGCAGATGCTGGCCGAGATCGCGCCGCTGGCGAAGCCGGTCGAGCTCGAGGTCGTCGACACCCAGCGGCTGGGCGCCGATCTCGTCCTGGTGCTGTGGCGGGGCTCCGGCGACGGCGGGAGCACGCTGCGCAGTTCGCTGTGGCAGCGCACCGGCCAGCAGTGGCGTCAGCGCTTCCACCAGGCGACGCCCGAGGGCTGAGCCCGCGCGGTCACGTCGCGAGCGGCGTCGCGGCCGTCAGGTCGGGTGCCCGAGATTGCCCGCACCCCGAGGGCGAGCGCGACGACGGCGGCGAGGGCGGCGGCATACCCGGCACCCGTGAGGACCGTCTGCACCTGCACCACGGCAGCGTCGAGCAGGGCGTCGGTGTCGGTGGGGTCCGCTAGCGTCCCGACCTCGAGGTGGAACCGACGCAGGCCGAGGGAGGTGAGCAGCGCCAGACCCACGACCATCCCGACCATGCGCGCCACGACGACGAGCGAGCTGACGGTGCCGTGACCGTCCTCGCGGGCGTCGGCGAGCGCCGCGTCGTTGACCGGTGCGATCGCCAGACCGACACCGAGCCCGGCGCCGACCAGCGCCAAAGTGGTGCTGACGACCTCGTCCAGCGAGGCCCGTTCCCAGCGCGCCATCGCGAAGATCGAGACCGCCGCGACCGCCAGCCCCGGGGCGGCGACCAGCCCCGGGCCGACGCGGCGCAGCAGCCAGCCCCCGAGCAGCGCACCCACGGGCACGGCGACGAGGAAGCGCACCAGCACCAGCGCCGCATCGGTCTCGTCGGTGCCCTGGGTGAGCCGGGACAGCAGCGGGACGTCGACGACGATCGCGACGATCGCCGCGCCGACGAGGAGGCTGACGACCAGCGCGGGCCAGACCCGGCGGCGGATGACGCCCTCGGGGATCAGCGGGTTCGCGGCGAGCCGTTGCCGGAGCAGGAAGGCCACGGTCGAGGCGGCACCCAGCGGCAGCAGCCATACCCCCCAGGGGCCGAGCACCTCCTCCTCCGGGTTGGCCGTCGAGAAGGTCAGGACGAGCGACCCGAGGGCGATGGCCACGAGGGTGGCGCCGGGCAGGTCGGCGCGCAGCAGCAGCGGCAGCCAGCGAGACGCGGTGACGAGCACGAGGAGCAGCGTCGCCACGGCCGCGGCTGCACCGATCGGCGTCGCGACCCGGGAGGCCGACGCGGTGTCGAAGGGCACGAAGGGCACACCCAGATCGATCGAGGTGGTCAGGGTCTCGGGCGCCCACAGGGTCAGCGTCCAGAGCGCGGTCGCGAGCGCCGCCAGCAGGTATGCCGTCCCCCGCGCCAACCATCCGCGACGCCCGGTGGGTCCGTGGGCAACCATCCCCGACGCTCGGTGGGGCGTGAGGGAAGCACTCGCGACGCCCGGTGGGCGCGTGGGGGGCGAGGGCCGGATGACGGCGACGCCGACCAGGGCCAGCAGCCCGAGCGCCACGTTGAGCCAGAAGATCTCCCGCCACCCGGCGACGGCGAGGACGAGCGCGCCCAGCAGCGGACCGACGACCGAGCCCATCTCCTGCACCGCGCCGACGACGCCCAGCGGCATACCGCGCCGGCCGGGCGGCCAGAGGTCGGCCACCAGCGCCAGGGTCGCGGGCACCAGACCGCCCCCGCCGAGACCCTGGAGGAAGCGGCCCCCCACCATGACCGGCAGCTCGACCGCGGCCGCGGTCACGGCCGAGCCGATGACGAAGACCACCAGGCACCACAGCAGGATCCGGCGCCGGTCGACCAGGTCGGACACGCGGCCGATGAGCGGCAGGACGGCGATGTAGCCGAGCAGGAAGCCCGAGATGATCGGGGTCCCCCGCTGCAGCGACTCGATGCCGACCCCGACGCCGGCCATCATGTCCGTGAGCGCCAGGACGACGACGTAGGTGTCGGCCGCGGCGAGGGCCACCGCGAGCGCGGCGACCGTCAGCAGCGCCCGCGCCCCCCGCGCCGGACGACCAGCCGCAGCGCCCGCTGCGACCCCCTGATCCCCCGCCGGCACTAGGGCTCGGTGACCGTGACCGGCTCGCCGTACTGGTCGAGGGTCACGGTGTAGGTCGAGGTCGTCGGGGGGTAGAACGGACCGGTGATCTCGACGCTGCGGACCTGCCAGGACTCCTCCACCAGCCCGTAGGTGACGTCGAAGGAGGACTCGGCGTCCCCGGCGTAGAGCAGGTCGGTGACGATCTCGCCGGGCAGCGTGCCCACGACCTGCTGCACCACCTCGGCCCCGGCCCGGGAGCGCTCGCCGAACTGAGGGTCGTCGGTCTGGGTGAGCAGCGACACCAGACCGCGTTCCCGGTCGAAGAGCGTGGCCGGGTCGGGCACCCCCAGCTCCTCCGGGTCGGTGTTGACGTGCGCGGGGACGTAGGGCAGCTTCACGAAGAGCTGGCCGTCGAGCGCGACGGTCGGGATGTCGGCCTGGACCCCGGCCACGACCGCTGTGATCGTGCCGTCGAAGGCGGGCGGGTCCATCGTGCCGCTGCCGTCGGCGCTGATGATGTAGGAGCTCTCCTCCTCGGGCAGGTCGGCGCCGGCCATGGTCAGGTGGACCGAGCCGGCGTCGGTGAGGACCCCGTGCGCCTGCTCCAGCCGGTCCTGCGCCGTCGGGGGCGGCGCCGAGCTGGTCGCGCTCTCCTCGCCGTCGTCGTCGGAGCACCCCGCGAGCGCGACGAGGGCGGCGAGCCCCACCACCCCGAGCATCCTCGAGCCGCGGGTATGCCGTGCGCCGGGAGACCTCATACCTTCAGTATCACGCACCCGTCCCCGACAGACCGTACGGCCGGTCGAGCGGAGATCGAGAGGGGAGTCTCAGCCGAAGCGGCCGGAGATGTAGTCCTCGGTCGCCTGCTGGCTGGGGTTGTTGAAGATGTTCTGGGTGGAGTCGTACTCCACGAGCTCGCCCGGCTTGCCGGTGGCCTCGAGGTTGAAGAAGCCGGTCTTGTCCGAGACGCGCGCCGCCTGCTGCATGTTGTGCGTGACGATGACGACGGTGTACTTGTCCTTGAGCTCGTTGATGAGGTCCTCGATCGCGAGCGTCGAGATCGGGTCGAGCGCCGAGCACGGCTCGTCCATGAGGATGACCTCCGGCTGGATCGCGATGGCCCGCGCGATGCACAGGCGCTGCTGCTGGCCACCGGACAGCCCCGAGCCCGGCTTGTCCAGCCGGTCCTTGACCTCGTTCCACAGGTTGGCACCGCGCAGCGCCTTCTCGGTCAGCTCGTCGGCGGCCTTGCTGGAGATGCGCTTGCTGTTGAGCCGCACGCCCGCGAGGACGTTCTCCTTGATCGTCATGGTCGGGAAGGGGTTGGGCCGCTGGAAGACCATGCCGACCTGCCGACGCACGTCGACCGGGTCGACGCCGCGTCCGTAGAGGTTGGTCCCGTCGATGGCGACCTCGCCCTTGACGTAGGCGCCCGGGATGACCTCGTGCATTCGGTTGAGGGTGCGGAGCACGGTCGACTTGCCGCAGCCGGACGGGCCGATGAAGGCGGTCACGGATCGCGGCTCGATGGTCATCGACACCGTCTTCACGGCGTGGAAGTCGCCGTAGTAGATGTCGAGATCCTTGACGTCGATGCGCTTGGACATATCAGTGATTCTCTCTTCTCGGAACAGGGGGTATGCCGTCAGCGGCCGGTCTTGGGGGCGAAGAACTTCGCGATGGCGCGCGCGGCCAGGTTGAGCGCCACGACGATGAGCACCAGGAGCAGCGCCGCCGCCCACGCCCGCTCCCGGCTCGGCTCGATGAGCGCCGGGTCCAGCGGCTTGGTGAACATCCAGTAGGTGTAGACCGCCAGGCTGTTGATCGGCCCCTCGAACATGTTGGTGTTGAAGCTGCGCGCGAAGCCGATGGCCACCAGCAGCGGCGCCGTCTCACCGATGACGCGGGCGATGGCCAGGGTGATGCCCGAGGCCAGGCCCGACGCGGCTGTCGGCAGCACGACCTTGGCGATGGTGCGCCACTTCGGCACACCCAGGGCCAGCGAGGCCTCGCGCAGCTCGTTGGGGACGATCCGCAGCATCTCCTCGCTGTTGCGGACGACGGTCGGGATCATGAGCACCGACAGGGCGACCGCCCCGGCGATGCCCATCTTGGCGTCCCGGATGCCGACCACCTGCGTGAAGAGCGCGAAGGCGAAGAGGCCGGCGACGATGGACGGGATGCCGGTCATGACGTCGACGAGGAAGCGGATCCCCTTGGACAGGTGGTTGCTGCCGCCGTACTCCACCAGGTAGATCGCGGTGAACAGGCCGATCGGCACCGAGATGAGCGCCGCGGCGCCGGTGATGATGAGGGTGCCGACGATGGCGTGCCCGGCACCGCCGGCCAGCGTGCTCGTCTCCCCATTGGCGTAGGCCTGGTCGTCGGCCCCGGTGATCCCGACCATGTCCTGGGTCCAGAACCCCGGGCTGAAGGCCAGCGGCAGGCCCTGGCTGAACACGGTCCAGAGCATCGAGACGAGGGGCACGATGGCGCAGATGAAGGCGGCGTAGACCAGCCAGCGCATCACGACGTCGGTGGCCACACGGGACCCGCCGGTGGCGCGGTAGGTCGCCCACGACGTGGCGAGGAAGGCGAGGTAGGACACGACCAGCGCGAAGACCGGGTGCAGGTCGACGACGAACCAGAGCAGCAGCCAAAGCAGGACCGCCCCGGCGCCGATGAGCAGCAGCGGCCGCGAGCTCGTGGCCCGGACCGGTGAGGGGACGTAGCTCGGCTCGTCGTCCTGCCGGGGGGTCTGGGTGGTCTGGGTGGTGGTGCTCATCAGTTGGCTCCGGAGAACTCGGACCGACGCTCGACGATCCAGCGAGCGATCAGGTTGACGGCCAGGGTGAGGATGAAGAGGACGAGACCGGCGGCGATGAGCTCAGAGAGCCGCAGGCCTGCCGCCTCCGGGAAGTTCAGGGCGATCTCGGCCGGGATGGTGTTGTTGCCACCACCGATGAGGTTCCAGGTGAAGACGCCGGGCGAGAGGATGATGGCCACCGCCATCGTCTCGCCGAGAGCCCGCCCCAGGCCGAGCATCACCCCACCGATGACCCCCGGGCCGCCGAAGGGGATGACCGCGGTGCGGATCATCTCCCACTGGGTCGCCCCGAGGGCGAGCGCCGCCTCCTCGTGGAGCCGCGGCGTCTGCAGGAAGACCTCGCGGGAGACCGAGGTGATGATCGGCAGGATCATGACGGCCAGCACGATCGAGGCGGTCATGAGGGTGCGTCCGGTGGCCGAGCTGTCCTGGAAGAAGGGCAGGAACCCGAGGTTGGCCTCGAGCCACTCGAAGAGCGGCCGCAGCCGGGGGGCGAAGACGAACAGGCCCCACATGCCGAAGACGACCGAGGGCACCGCGGCCAGCAGGTCGATGACGAACCCGATGGCCTGGCCGATGCGGGGCGGCGCGTAGTGGGAGACGAACAGTGCGATGCCCACCGCGATCGGGGTGGCGATGAGCAGCGCGACGACCGAGGAGACGATCGTGCCCAGCAGCATGGGCCAGACGTAGCTCCAGAACCCGTTGCCCCCGCTGATCTCCTCCGCGGGCGCGGTGAGGGCCGGCATACCCTGCCACACCAGGAAGATCGCCACCAGGGCGAGGATCAGGAGGATGAGGACGCCGGAGAAGAGGGACGCGCCACTGAAGACGACGTCTCCGGCGCGCCGCTTCGCCTTGCCGTTCGCGGCCGGCGGCTCGGCCGTGGCGACGCCGCCGTCCGGTCCCGGATCAGGCTGCGCTGTGCTCATCGTGTACCTCTCGTCTGCGGTCGTCGGGCCGTGTCACGCACATGACGGCGGACGTCCCCGGGGGCGACGTCCGCCGTCATGGCGTCAACTCGATGTCGGACGGGCTCAGCCGCCCTGGATCATGTCGATCGAGGACATGATCTGCTCCCGGGTGTTCTCACCGATCGGGGCCGAGCCGGCCGCGTCGGACGCCGCCTGCTGGCCCTCCTCGGAGGCCACGTAGGACAGGAACGCCTTGACGTTGTTGGCGCGGTCGGCGTCGTCGTACTCCTTGCAGGCGATGTGGTAGCTCACCAGCACGATGGGGTAGGCGCCCGACTCGGTGGTGTCCCGCGCGAGGTCCAGGGCGAGGTCGCCCTCGACGCCCGTGTCCGCCGACCCGGAGGTCTCGACGACCTTGGCCGCCGCCTCCGGCGAGAAGGGCACAAACTCCTCCCCGACCCCGATGGACGCGGACTGACCGGTCACGGCCGAGGCGTCGGCATACCCGATGGTGCCCTCGGTGGAGTTGATGACCTGCATGACCCCGGTGGTCTGCGCTGCGGCCTCGCCGCCCTCGATCGGCCACGCGTCGGAGGCCTCGTGCGGCCACGCGTCCGGGGCCGCGGCGGTGAGGTACTCCATGAAGTTCTCGGTGGTGCCGGACTCGTCGGAACGGTGGACCACCGTGATCTCCTGCTCGGGCAGGTCGGCGTCAGGGTTGTCGGCGGCGATGGCCTCGTCGTTCCACATGGTGATGTCGCCGTTCATGATCCCGGCGAGCACCTCCGGCGCGAGGTTGAGCTCGTCGACGCCGGGCAGGTTGTAGGGGACGGCGACCGGGGAGATGTACATCGGGAAGTTGATCGCCTCGCCGCTGGCACAGGCGTCCCCGACCATGCCCCGCTCCTCCTCGTCCAGGTAGGCGTCCGAGCCCGCGAAGTCGGTGGCTCCGGCCAGGAACTGCTCGCGACCCGCCCCCGAGCCGACGGCGTCGTACTGCACCTCGACCTCGGGCTCGACCTCGAGGTAACCGGCGATCCATGCGGTCATGGCCGACTCCTGGGAGGAGGCGCCGGCGCCGACCAGGCGACCGGAAAGGGCGTCGCCGCCCTCGGAACCGCTCTCGGCGCCGCCGGCGTCCGAGCTGCTGTCGTCGTCGCCGCCGCAGGCGGCGAGCGCGAAGGACGCCGCCATGGCGATGGCGACCGTGCGGGTCAAGCGGTGCTGCTTCACGGGGAACCTCTCTCAACGTCTGTCAGGGTCGCACCCCCGGCCGGTGACACCGGCGCGTCCAGGGCGCGCTGGCGGCGTCGCCAACGCTTCCGAAAAGTAGGAGCCGCACGTGACGCGTTCTACGGCGTTGGATGAACGAGCGGTAAACGAGGGACGAAAGTCCGGCACGCTCAAGGTTCGGCGACGGTATGCCGTCGCGCCCCTGCTCAGCGCAGGACCAGGCCATCTCCCTCGCCGTCGACGTCGACCACCACGGTGGAGCCGTCGCGGACCTCGCCCGCGAGCAACGCCCGGGCCAGCCGGTCGCCGATCTGGGTCTGCACCAGGCGGCGCAGCGGCCGGGCCCCGTAGGCGGGGTCGAAGCCACGCTCGGCCAGCCACCGGGAGGCCGCGTCGGTCACCTCGAGGGAGATCCGGCGACCCTCCAGCCGGCGGCTCAGCTCGGCCACCTGGAGCCCGACGATGGTGGCCAGCTCGTCCTGGCTCAGCGGGTCGAAGATGACGACCTCGTCGAGCCGGTTGAGGAACTCGGGCTTGAAGTTGGCCCGGACGGCCGCCATGACCTGCTCCCGCTTGGCCTGCTCGTCGGTGGTTGGGTCGATGAGGTACTGGCTGCCCAGGTTGGACGTCATGACGAGGATGACGTTGCGGAAGTCGACCGTGCGGCCCTGCCCGTCCGTGAGCCGGCCGTCGTCGAGCACCTGGAGCAGGATGTCGAAGGTCTCGGGGTGTGCCTTCTCGACCTCGTCGAGCAGCACGACGCTGTAGGGGCGCCGCCGGACCGCCTCGGTGAGCTGGCCACCCTCGTCATACCCGACGTAGCCGGGGGGCGCGCCGATGAGGCGCGCGACCGCGTGCCGCTCGGCATACTCCGACATGTCGATGCGGACCATCGCGCGCTCGTCGTCGAAGAGGAAGTCGGCGAGCGACTTGGCGAGCTCGGTCTTGCCGACACCGGTGGGGCCGAGGAAGAGGAAGGAGCCGGTCGGCCGGTCCGGGTCGGAGATGCCGGCGCGGGCGCGGCGGACCGCGTCGCTCACGGTGCGCACGGCGCGCCGCTGCCCGATGAGCCGCTGCCCGATGACGTCCTCCATCCGCAGCAGCTTCTCGGTCTCGCCCTCGAGCAGCCGCCCGGCGGGGATGCCGGTCCAGGCCGAGATGACGTCGGCGATGTCGTCGGGACCGACCTCGTCCTTGACCATCGGCGCACTCTCGGTGTCGGTGCTCAGCGCGGACTCCTCCTCCTGCGCAGCCACCAGCTCGGTCTCGGCCGCGGGGATCTCGCCGTAGAGCAGCCGGGACGCGCCCTCGTAGTCACCCTGCCGCTGCAGCCGCTCGGCCTGGGTGCGCAGGTCGTCGAGCCGTGCCTTGAGCTCGCCGACCCGGTTGAGCCCGGTCTTCTCGGCCTCCCAGCGGGCGGTCAGGGCGGCCAGCTCCTCGCGGCGGTCGGCGAGGTCGGCGCGCAGCTTGGCCAGCCGGGCCTGCGAGGCCTCGTCGTCCTCGCGGGCGAGGTGCATCTCCTCCATCGTCAGCCGGTCGACCTGGCGCTGGAGCTGGTCGATCTCGACCGGCGAGGAGTCGATCTCCATCCGTAGCCGGCTGGCGGCCTCGTCGACGAGGTCGATCGCCTTGTCCGGCAGCTGGCGCCCGCTGATGTAGCGGTCCGACAGATCCGCCGCGGCGACCAGCGCGGAGTCCTCGATCGCGACCTTGTGGTGCGCTTCATACCGCTCCTTGAGGCCGCGCAGGATGGCGACGGTGTCCTCGACGCTCGGCTCGCCGACGAAGACCTGCTGGAAGCGGCGCTCCAGGGCCGGGTCCTTCTCGATGTTCTCGCGGTACTCGTCCAGCGTGGTCGCGCCGACCATGCGCAGCTCCCCGCGGGCGAGGAGCGGCTTGAGC
Organism: Serinicoccus sp. JS2-9; assembly: GCF_059025165.1. NCBI lineage: Bacteria > Bacillati > Actinomycetota > Actinomycetes > Micrococcales > Ornithinimicrobiaceae > Serinicoccus > Serinicoccus sp. JS2-9. The sequence continues at coordinate 1,248,537 of NZ_CM180091.1, read as the reverse complement.
ATGTTGCCGGCATCCATGGAGGAGTCGCCGCTCGCACCCGCCCCGACGACGGTATGCAGCTCGTCGATGAAGGTGATGACCTGACCGTCGCTGCCGGTGATCTCGGCGAGCACAGCCTTGAGCCGCTCCTCGAACTCGCCGCGGTACTTCGCGCCCGCGACCATCGCGCCGAGGTCGAGGGCGATGAGGGTCTTGTCGCGCAGCGACTCGGGCACGTCGCCGGCGACGATGCGCTGGGCCAGGCCCTCGACGACGGCGGTCTTGCCGACGCCGGGGTCTCCGATGAGCACCGGGTTGTTCTTGGTGCGTCGGGAGAGCACCTGGACCACGCGGCGGATCTCGCCGTCCCGACCGATGACCGGGTCGAGCTTGCCGTCGCGGGCCAGTGCGGTGAGGTCGGTGCCGTACTTCCCCAGCGCGTCGAAGGTGGACTCGGGGTCGGCGGAGTCGACCTTCTTCCCACCGCGGAGGGCGGGGATCCGCTCCTCCAGGGCCGCGGCGTCCAGACCCGGGACGGCACCGGCCCGGGCGAGCGCGAGGAGCAGGTGGTCGGTGGAGACGAAGGAGTCGCCCATGGCGACCATCGCCTCCTGGGCGTCCTTGACCACGCCGTGCATGGCGCGGGACAGACCGGGGTTGCCCATGCTGGCGCCACTGGCGCGGGGCAGCGTCGACAGCACCTGGTCGGCCGCCTGCTTCGCCACCTGCGGCGAGCTGCCGGCCGCCTCCAGCAGGGGCGCGGTCGTGGTGTCCCCTTGATGGGCCAGCGCTGCGAGCAGGTGCGCCGGCTCGACCTGAGCGTGCCCCGCCGCGGCGGCGTCCCGGACGGCGGTGGACAGGGCCTCCTGGGCCTTGGTGGTGAGGTTGAGATCCATGGGTATGCGGTGCTCCTCCCGGCCTCCCTCGAGGCCGCTTCCGTGTCGGTAAAAGTATCTGTCTGAGCAACCCGGGCAAAGTTGAGTCTATTCCACTCAACTCTGGTTCCCTCGACGCCTGTCGCCGGAGAAACGACGACGGTCCGCGCATATCGTGCGGGCGGTCACGGCATACCGCGCGGGCGGTCAAGGCATATCGCGCGGTCGGTCACGGCATATCGCGCGGTCGGTCACGGCATATCGTGCGGCCGGTCACGGCATATCGCGCGGCCGGTCACGACATATCGCGCGGGCGGTCGATCAGGCGAGGCGCAGCAGAGCGAGCGAGAGCACCATGAGGACCGCGCCCAGCAGGAAGCCGACGAGGGGCCCCGCCGGACGCGCCTGGTAGCGGCGCGCCGCCGGGAGCAGCTCGAGGAAGCTGACCGCGATCATCATCCCGGCCACCAGCGCCAGCGACAGGTCGATCCAGTCACCGGGGAGGACCAGGCGCAGCACGGCATACCCGAGCAGGGCACCGAGCGGCTCGGCGAGGCCGGAGAGGGTGGCCCACCAGAGCGCCCGGCGGCGGTTGCCGGTCGCGGCGTAGATCGGGGCGGCGACGGCGACCCCCTCAGGCACGTTGTGGATCGCGATGGCGAGCGCCAGCACGAGCCCGCCGGAGGGCTCGCGCAGCGTGGTGAGGAAGGTGGCCAGACCCTCCGGCAGGTTGTGCAGGCCGACGACAGCGGCGAGCAGGAGCCCGCTGCGCAGCAGGTGCACGTCGAGTTCGCCTGAGCGGACCCGGCGCAGCTCCCCTCCCCCGCCGACCTGGGAGGGGTCGATGTGGTGCGGCATCTGCCGGGAGAGCAGCGCGACCACTCCGGCCCCCACGGCCATGGTGCCGAGCACCCAGCCGAGTGCGGCGCCTGGGGAGCCTCGCGCGGCCAACGCGGCCACCGACGCGGGGGCGATCTCGACGACCGAGATGCTGATCATGAGGCCGGCAGCGAACGCCAACGAGGACGCCAGGACCCCCGGCCGCAGGGTGAGCGGTCGGGTCCCGAGCCAGCCGCCGACGCAGGTCGACAGGCCGGCGAGCACGGTGACGAGCAGGGCGAGCGCCACGGCATACCTCCTCGGGCCGACAGGACGGTCGCAGTATGCCCGACCGCCCCCGGCGAGGCCCGGCCGCGACTGCTTGGATGGATCCATGCCTCCCACGCCTCCCGGCCTGCTCGTCTCCGCGCCCGCCTCCGGGGTGGGCAAGACCACCGTCACCCTGGGCCTGCTGCGAGCCCTGCGCGACGACGGGCTCGCCGTGCAGGGGTTCAAGTCGGGGCCGGACTACATCGACCCGGCCTTCCACCGGGCGGCCAGCGGGCGCGACTCCTTCAACCTCGACACCTGGGCGATGGGCCCGGCGCTGCTCGCGGCGATCGTCGACCGGGCCTCCGGGGCGGACATCGGGGTCGCCGAGGGGGCGATGGGGCTCTTCGACGGGGTCGAGCGGCCCGGGCGCTCCGGCGGGGGCACCGCCGCCGAGACCGCGCAGTTGCTGGGGTGGCCGGTCGTGCTCGTGATCGACGGCTCCGCGCAGGCGCAGTCCGCCGGGGCGGTGGCGCTCGGCTTCGCGGCCTACGCGCCTGAGTTGCCGATCGCCGGCGTCCTCGTGAACCGGGTGGCCAGCCCCAAGCACGAGCGGCTGGTGCGCGCCGGGATCGAGCGGGCCGGGCTGCCCGTGCTCGGCGTCCTCCCGCGACGCCCCGAGCTGACGCTTCCCGAGCGCCACCTGGGCCTGGTCCAGGCGACGGAGAATCCGGACCTGGAGGCCGCAATCGCCGGATGCGCAGAGCTGGTCCGCGAGCACGTCGACCTCGACGCGGTGCGCGCTGCCGCGCGGGAGGCGAGCACGGGTGGGGTGATCCCGTCCGGCTCGGACGCGTCCGGGCCGGGCGAGGGCATACCGGAGGGGCACCTGCCCGGGGGACGCGGGCAGCTGCCCGAGCCGCCGGCGCAACGGATCGCCATCGCGCGCGACGAGGCGTTCTCCTTCACCTACCCGCACCTGCTGGAGGGGTGGCGCGAGGCCGGGGCGCAGATCCTGCCGTTCTCGCCGCTCGCCGACGAGGCGCCCGACGCTGAGGCCGACGTGGTGTGGCTCCCCGGGGGCTACCCCGAGCTGCACGCCGGGCGGCTCGCCGCGGCGACGACCTTCCGCGACGGCCTGGTCGAGCACGCTCGCACGCGCCCGGTGCACGGGGAGTGCGGCGGCTACATGGTGCTCGGCGAGGCGCTCGTCGACGCCGACGGGGTGCGCCACCAGATGGCCGGTCTGCTGGGGCTGGTCAGCAGCTACGAGAAGCGCAAGCTCCACCTGGGCTACCGCCGGGCCACCCTGCTCGGGCCGGTGGCGGGCTACCCGGCCGGCGCGGAGCTGCGCGGCCACGAGTTCCACTACTGCCGGGTTGTGGAGTCACCGGACGAACCGCTGGCCGAGGTGGTCGATGCGGATGGGTCGGACGTGGCCGATCGCGGGTCGCGGCGCGGGCGCGTCACCGGCAGCTTCTTCCACCTCATCTCCGCCGAGGTGTGATCCGGGGCGGGGTCCACGGCGTCGAGTCGGGGCCACCTCGCGGGGGAGGCACGGGCGCGGCACGATGAGGGGATGCGGATCACGGCCGAACAGGGCGACCTGACCGAGGCGCACATCGATGCCGTGGTCAACGCGGCCAACTCCACGCTCCTGGGCGGCGGCGGGGTGGACGGCGCGCTTCACCGGGCGGCCGGGCCCTCACTGCTCGAGGAGTGCCGCCGCGTACGCGCGGCCCGGTGGCACGACGGGCTGCCGGTCGGCGAGGCGGTGGCGACGGGTGCGGGCGACCTCACGGCGCGCTGGGTGATCCACACGGTGGGGCCGAACCGGCACCGCGGCCAGACCGACCCGGATCTGCTGGCGTCCTGCTTCCGGCGCAGCCTGGAGGTGGCCGATCAGGTCGGGGCCACCTCGGTGGCCTTCCCGGCGATCAGCGCCGGGGTCTACGGCTGGGACGCCGCCGAGGTGGCGGACGTGGCGGTGGCGACCGTGCGGCATACCGAAGCGGCGGTGCCGGGGATCACCGAGGTGCGCTTCGTGCTCTTCAGCGAGCCGGTACTCACGGCCTTCGAGGCCGCGCTGACACACTAGATCCCCACACGACGACGGTCTCGCGGCGTGACGAACGCGCGTCCGGTGCGAGGGGGGGCAGGGCCACGACCCGCACCGAGAGCCTCGCCTGCCCACTTTGGCAGCCTCATCTGCTCGATCCGACAGCCTGCCCTAGTCGGTCCGGGCGCGCCGGGCGGCGGCGTTGAGGAGGTCTGCGGCCCGCGCGTCGGCCTTCGCTGCACACTGTGACTCTTGCTGCAGGAGCGCGCCATAGGTGAGCGTCGACTCCCGCGCAGCCTCAGCATCGCGCGCGAGCTCCAGCAGCCACTGGGAGGTGACCGCCGCGTCCTGGATCTCACCCAGGGCCTGGGTCACCTGCTTCCAGGCCCGCGCGCGCACAGTGACCTGGCGGCCGAAACTGGGCTGGAGCGCCTTGGCGGCATACCGTGCGGCCTTGGCCCGCTTGCGGGCGTCGTGCAGCCTCCGGGTGCGCTCCTCCCCCTCCGTGCCTGCGGCCAGGTCCCAGGCCTGGACGGCGCGCTCGGCAGCGCGGTCGACGAGGGGCGGCAGCACCCGCCTGGCACGCCGGCGAGCGCGTCCGCGCCACGGCGGCTCGGCCACCAGGTGACGCAGGTCGCCCGCCAGCGCGGCGTAGCGCGGCGAGTCGAGTGCCGCCCCGACGGCGGCATGGGCCGGGGTATGCCGCGCGGTCGCCGCGACCTCGACCCGCTCCCGGACCGGCCCACTCACCTGCTCGGCAGGGATCTCGTCGAGCTGACCCAGGACCCGGTCCCTCATCACCTCTGCGTCCCGGGCCGCGCCGAGGACGTGGGCCAGCCAGCGCAGTTCGTCACGGAGTGGATCGGTGACCTCGCGGTCGAGCAGCCGCCGGAAGGTCCGCAGCGCCGATCGCAGGCGACGGGTCGCCACGCGCATCTGGTGCACGGCGTCCGGCTGGTCGGCGCGGACGTCGTCCTCGCGGCCGACGATCTCAGCAACCTGCAGAAGCAGATGCTCGCGCACGACGTCTGCGGCCGGACCCGACCGCCGGGGTCCCCTCCCGTCGGCTGCCCGGGTCGGGCGGTCGCCCAGTGCTCGACCGAGCTTCGAGGGGGTCGCCACCTGAGGCACGCCCTGGCGACCGAACTCCTCGGTGATCCGGTCGAGCAGCGCCTCGTCTCCCTCGACCAGCTCGACCTCCAGCTCGCGCCACGACTGGCCCGCCGGCTGCGCCCGCACGTCGTCGTCGCAGAGCTGGGCGAGGACCTGTCCCTCCGAGCCGGTCAGGTCCACCTCGACACGGTATGTCGTGAGCGTCGCCGCGGGAAGCAGCGCCGCCTGGGGCCCGCGGAGGCTGTCGCCGCCGTCGTCGGGCTGGTCGCTGCCAGCGGTGTCGACCCCGTCGGAGTCCACGGCGCCCGCATCTCGCAGGGCCGCGAGGGCCGTCTCCTGCAGCTCCTCGGGCACCTCGAGGACGTCGGGGCCCCAGGTCAAGGGTGCGTGGAACTCCAGGCGGCGGCCCTGGTCTGCCGGGAGCTTCAGGTGCCACCCCTCATCGGTGCCGCCCTCCCGGCGACGGAGCGTGATCCGGTGCCGGGCCAGCAGCAGCTGCGGGGTGTCGACGTACACCGCTCGCATCCGCAGGGGTCGGCCCTCCCCGACGCCGACGATCCCGCCGAGCCCGGGCAACGGCGCGTCGACGGAGATGTCGAACTTCCGCTCGATCTCGACGTGCGGCATACCTGGCAGTATGCCGCGCCGACCCGCACCCCCGCACCGACAGCCTCGCCTGCACACTCCGGCAGCCTCGTGGGCGCACTCCAGCAGCCTGGTGTGCACGCCCGCGACGCCCGAGGCTCTCGGACCGCACATGCCAGGCTCTCGGACTGAACAGTCGAGGCTCTCGGACCGAACAGTCGAGGCTCTCGGTCGTAGGTTGTCGTCATGGCGTCGCCCGACCTCACCCATACCCCCGTCCTCACCGGCGCCCTCGTGGAGCTGCGTCCGACGACGGCCGCCGACGTGGAGCGGCTGCATACCCTGATGGCGGACGGGGAGGTCGCCCGGCTGACCGGGTCGATCCACGCCGACGACGAGAACGACGATGAGCGGTGGACCGTCGCGCAGTTGCAGGAGATCTATGCGCGCTGGGCGACCGATGACGACCGGCAGGTCTGGTCCATCCTCGAGCGCAGCACGGGCAAGGTGGTCGGGGAGAGCGTCCTGCTCGACCACGACCCGGGCAACCGGTCGATCGGCTTCCGCGTCTGGATCAGCGGGGCCCGGGACCGCGGGCTGGGCACCGAGGCGACGCGGCTCACTGTCGACCACGCCTTCGCCGGGCTGGGCCTGCACCGGGTCGAGCTGGAGGTCTATGCCTTCAACCCGCGCGCACGGCGGGTCTACGAGAAGGTCGGCTTCCGGCTCGAGGGGACCAAGCGGCAGGCGCTGCGGTATGCCGACGGCTGGGTCGACTGCCACGTCATGGCGATCCTCGAGCAGGACTGGCGGGCTGCCGCGACCTCGGCCTGAGCTCCTCGGCCTCCTCTCCGCCGGCGCTGGAGGAACCGGGAGTGACCACGGGACAGCCCGACCTTCCTCGGCGTCTTTCCCGATGAAGGTCGGGCTATCCCGTGGTCACTCCGAGCGGCCGAGCGTCTCCGGCGCGCGGAGCCAGACCAGCGCTCCTCCAGCGGCCAGCACTCCGGTGAGGGCCAGCGCCGGGCCGAAGCCCATGCTGTCGACCACCAGCCCGACGAGCACGGGCCCCAGGATGACGCCGACGTCGGTCGCCATCTGATAGCTGGACAGCACCGTGCCGCCCTTGCGGTCCTGCCCCACGATGTCGGCCAGCGCCGCCTGCTGCGCCGGGTTGACGAATCCTGCACCGATCCCGGAGAGCAGGCTGAGCCCGAAGAGCACGCTGAGCGAGGCGGGCGTGCTCAGGCCCGGGAGCAGCGCGAGACCGAGCAACCCGAAGGACACCGCCGTCGTGAGCATGCCGACGACGATGAGCGGTCGCCGGCCGTGCCGGTCGGCGACCCGGCCCGTGACCTGCAGCGTCGCCGCGGTGCCGATCGAGGCGACCGTGAGGGTCGCGCCGGCCGCCCAGGGCCGGTCGAGAACCGCCGCGGCCAGCAGCGGCACGATCGCCATGCGCACCCCGAGATTGCTCGCGCCGTTGGCGAAGCCGCAGAGCAACGCCGCGCGGTAGGCCCGGTCGGCCAGCGCCTCCCGCACGGTGAGCACCTGCCGCTCGGCGTCCTCCGGCGCGGGCCGCAGCCGCGCCCCGCTCAGCCCGAGGCCGACCACGAGGGCCGCGATGACGAGCGCGACGGCATACACGACGAAGGGCACGCGCAGCCCCCACTCGGCGATGAGGCCACCGATGACCGGGCCGAGCATGCTGCCGACGATGAAGGCGCTGCCCCACAGCGAGGAGACCCGACCCCGGATCGACGGGGGCGCGAGCCGCACGACGAGCGCGAGCGCGGAGATCGTGAACATCGTGGAGCCGATGCCGCCGAGCCCCCGGAAGACGAGCAGCTGCCAGTAGGTCTGCGCGAAGGCCGTCGCCAGGGCCGAGATCGCGACGATGAGCAGGCCGGTGAGATAGACCGGACGCTCCCCGAGCCGCTGGACCAGCGCGCCCCCGGCGGGGGCGAAGACGAGCCGGAAGAAGGCGAAGGCCGAGACGACGATCGCGGCCGCCGTGGTGCCCACGTCGAAGGTCTGGGCGAAGCCGGGAAGGACCGGTGAGATCAGGCCGAAGCCGACGGCGATGACGAAACTCGCGCCGACGAGGATCCAGATCTCGGAGGGTATGTGGACGCGCTCGTCCGTGGGCGCGCTCACCCGCGCCTCAGGTGCTCGCGCAGATAGGGCAGCGCCACGTCGACGTAGCCGTGTCCTGCCGGGACGATGAGCTCGCGCTCGATCAGCCGGGTGCGCAGCACGTTGGCGTGCTGCTTGGACACGCCCAGCCGGGTGACGAGCTCGCCGGTCGAGCTGGGCCCGTCGTCGACGGCCATCTCGCGCAGGTAGTCCCGCTCGCCCTGCGGCACCTCGCGCAGCGCGGGAGTGTGCACGAGTCTGCTCATCCGGTCGATGACGATCGATCTGGTGTCGGCGACATCGCGCTCCGTGATGACCTCGCCGCTGCCGGCGGCCCGCCAGGCGTGGTAGCCCACGAGCTGGAACAGGTAGGGATAGCCGTGCACCAGCTGGACCAGCAGCTCGACCGCCGCAGAGCTGATCACCCGACCCGCTCCCCGCACGGTCTGGACCACGGCGTCGGACACCTCCGTCGCGTCGAGCTGCCCCAGCTCGACCCGCTCGGCGCGGCGCAGGAAGGTCGAGCCCTGTTGCGCGAGCAGGTTGCCGATGCCGGAAGGGAGCCCGGCCGCCACGAGCGCGACCTCCCGCTGGTCGCGCACCAGGTGCTGGTAGGCCGAGGCGAGCCCGGCCAGGTCTGCCGCGGCAGCAGCCTGGACCTCGTCGAGGGTGAGCAGGATGCCGGTCCCGTGGCCCTCGGCGATATGGGCCAGCCGGTCCAGCATCGAGCCGAGGTGGGGGGCGACCGGGAAGGCCCGGTCGGTCTCGGTCGCGATCGAACCGACGGCGCTGATGCTGCCCCCGGTGACCCTGGTGGTCTCGGCCCTCGGGTCGTGCTCGGTCAGCAGCGCGGGCAGGAGGGTGTCTTCGAGCTCGGCCAGCAGACCTGGGCCTTCCGGCAACCGGATCACGTGCCACCCGCGCGTGCGGGCCCGCCCTTCCAGGGCGTTGAGGATGACGGTCTTGCCGATGCCGCGCGAGCCGCTGATGAGCAGCGAGCGCATGGGCGAGCCAGGCCCCTCGTCGAGGCCGATGTCGAACTCGTCAAGCACGTCTTCTCGCCCCACCAGCACCCGCGGACTCACGCCGAAACTGGGTCGGAACGGGTTGTCCCCCTGCGTCACCAGAACCCTCCTCTCCGCCTCATCGTCGTCATTATACTTGTTATACTTTGCGAACACGGTTTTACTTGTTCTACTCCCTGTGGAGCCAGGTCAGGTCATGGCTCCTGTCTACCTGTCGCCACCGACCAACCCGGCGAAGCGGGGCAGGTCGATATTGCCTCCGGTCAGCACGACGCCGACGCGCTCGTCTGCAGGGAGCGGCGGGCGTCGTCGCCCGCGGCCGGCTCCACGCCATACACCCGGGTCCGTGGGGAGATCGCGTGGGCGGCGAGGATCGACCCCGACAGCAGACCTCCTCCGCCCAGCGGGGTGACGACGACGTCGAGCTCGCCGACGTCCTCGAGCAGCTCCTTGACGGCCGTGCCCTGCCCGGCGATGACGTGCCGGTGGTCGTAGGGCGGGACGACGGTGGCGCCCCGCTCCTCGGCGATGGCTCGGCCGATCGCCTCGCGATCCTCGGTGTAGCGGTCGTAGCGCACGACGTCGGCGCCATAGCCCTGGGTCGCGGCGACCTTGAGCGCCGGCGCGTCGTGCGGCATGACGATCGTGGCGGGTATGCCCAGCTCACGTGCCGCGAGCGCGATCGCCTGGGCGTGGTTGCCGGAGGAGTAGGCGACGACCCCGGCGGCGCGCTGCGCGTCGTCGAAGGCCGAGAGCGCGGTGTAGGCGCCGCGGAACGTGAAGGCGCCCACCCGCTGCAGGTGCTCGGACTTGAGGAGCACCCGGCAGCCGACCAGCTCGTCCAGGCGCCGCGAGGCGAGGACCGGGGTGCGGTGGGCGACGCCGTTCAGGACCCGGGCGGCACCCTCGACGTCGGCGAAGGTCGGGAGCTGCGGCATACCGGCAAGACTGCGGCACGACGTCAGGCTTCGGCAACAGGACCGTAAGGAATCGGCAACACCTGTGGGGCGACCCGCGCGGCAGGGTCAGGGGTATGAGACGCACGACTGTGACCACCAGCCTCGCCGCCGCCGCCATCGCCCTGGTGGTGGCCTCCTGCGGCACGACCGATGACGCCACCGACGCCTCGCCTGCCTCGACGGAGGAGATGAGCGAGGAGATGACCTCGGAGGACATGGACGGCGACATGACCTCGGAGGACATGGACGAGGACGTGACCTCGGAGGAGATGGACGAGGACATGACCTCGGAGGAGATGGATGAGTCCGACGACGACATGGAGGAGTCGGAGGAGGCGATGGGCTCGGAGGAGATGATGTCCGGCTACGTCGACTATGCCGACTACGCCGCCGACCCGGGTGCCTACGACGCCGACGACGGTGCCGTCGTGCTCTTCTTCCACGCCGACTGGTGCCCCGACTGCCGCGCGACCGACGAGAGCCTGACGGGCAATGGCGTCCCCGACGGACTGACCGTCGTCAAGATCGACTACGACGAGATGACCGAGCTGCGGCAGCAGTACGGCGTGACGCAGCAGCACACCTTCGTGCAGGTCGACGGGGAGGGCGAGGAGGTCGCGACCTGGACCGGCTCCACCTCTGGCGAGGAGATCCTGGCCGAGACGGAGAGCTGAGGTGATCGCCCTCCTCGGCGCGCTGGTCGCCGGCGTCCTGACGACGCTGGCGCCCTGCGTGCTGCCGCTGCTGCCCGTCATCGTCGGCGGGTCGCTGCGCGGGGGCGACGCCTCCGCCGCGGGACAGACGCGACGGGCGCTCGTCGTCTCGGCGTCGCTGGGTCTGTCGGTGGCGGTGTTTACCTTGGCGCTCAAGGGGACGACGGCGCTCATCGGAGTGCCGCCCGGGGTGTGGAGGTGGAGCTCGGGTGGACTGCTCATCGTGCTCGGGAGCGTCATGCTCTTCCCGGTGCTGTGGGAGCGCGCGAGCGCCGCCCTGTCCCTCGCCTCCCGCAGCCATGCCGGGCTGCACGGAGCGCAGCAGCGTGACGGGATCGGGGGGCAGGTGCTGACCGGGGCGGCGCTCGGGCCGGTGTTCTCCTCGTGCAGCCCGCTGTATGCCTATGTCGTCGTGACCGTGCTGCCGGCCGAGTTCGGCTATGGGCTGGCGTTGCTGGCGGCCTACTGCGTCGGGCTCAGCGGGACGCTGCTGGTCGTGGCGCTGGCGGGGCAGAAGGTGATCCGGCGACTCGGGTGGGCGGCCGACCCGCGGGGCTGGCTGCAGCGGGGCCTCGGGCTGGTCTTCGTGCTCGTCTGCGTGGCCGTCGGGCTCGGCCTGGACCGCGAGCTGCAGGCCTGGATCCTGGAGCACTCGCCGATCGCGCCGTGGGAGCTGGACTCCGGCTTCATCCCCGAGCGCTGAGCGGGAGGCGGACCGTCAGGACCGAGCGCGGGGCAGTCGGCATCCAGCGCTGGGCGACGCTGGGCGGTCAGGTCCGTGCGTGCAACGGCGGGCGGACCGTCAGGTCCGCTCGTGCAGTGGCAGGCGGACCGTCACCCGGCAGCCGTCGCCGGCGTTGACCAGATCGACCGACCCTCCGGCGTCCTCGGCCAGAGCCCGGGCGATGGTGAGCCCCACCCCTGCCCCTGCACCCGACTGCGCCGACCGGGCGGTGGATCCGCGCCAGCCGGGCTCGAAGACGCGGGCCAGGTCGTCGGGCGGGAGTCCGCCGCAGCCGTCCTCGACGGTCAGCACGGCGGCTGCGGCGTCCGGCTCGACGCGGACGTTCACGGCGCCGCCCGGCGACGTCTCGCGGACCGCGTTGCTGATGACGTTGGCCGCGACCCGTTGCAGGTGACCGGGCACGGCGCGGACCGGAGTGGGCGCGGACGTAGAGGCGTCGGACAGCAACGAGTGCGACGGCATACCGAGCCTGACACCGGCTTCCGCCGCCACCGGCTGCTGGCCACGGACGACGCCCGCGACCAGCTCGCCCAGGTCGAGGAGCTCGCGGTCACCTCCGGCGGTGCCGCTGCGCAGCCGGGAGACCTCGAGCAGGTCGTCGACCATGCCGGTCATCCGGTCCGCCTCGGCACGGATGCGGCGGTGGTAGTCGCGCGGATCCGCGCTCACCCCGTCCTCGAGCGCCTCGGCCATCACCCGGATAGCCGACAACGGCGTGCGGAGGTCGTGCGAGGCCCAGGCGACCATCTCTTGCCGGCTGCGGGCGAGGGCCGCCTCGCGCCGCTCGTCGGCAAGGCGCTGCGCGCTGTCGCGGTCCATCCGCCGGACCGCACGGAAGAGCAGCACCCCGATGGCCAGGGCGACGGGGATCGCCGCGGCGAGCACGAGGGCCACCAGGGTGGAGTCGTGCTCGGAGAGAAACATCGCCCGGCTGGTGACGACGACGCCCGCCGCGACGCTGGCCACACCGACCACCGGTCCGAGCAGCGTGGCTGCCGCCGGGGAGCGCCGGGCGACGAGCAGGGTCGCCGCCGCGCCCGCGACCCCGACGGCACCCGCGGTGCCGGCCGCCAGGACCACCGCCTCCACCTCAGGTCGCATCGTCGTCCTCCCGGGCCCGGTCCCAGCGGTAACCCTGGCCCCACACCGTGCTGATCCGGGTCGGCTCACCGGGGTCGATCTCGACCTTGCCGCGCAGCCGCCGGACGTGCACCGTCACCGTGGATCGATCCCCCACGTCCCAGCCCCAGACCTCACGCAGCAGGTCATCGCGGGTGAGGACGACACCCGGGTGGGTCACGAGGTGGGCCAGCAGGTCGAACTCGCGTCCGGTGAGCAGCACCTCGGCGCCAGCGCGGGTGACGCGCCGACCGGCCAGATCGATCTCCAGGTCGCCGTCGCGGACGACGCCCCGCCCACGCGGATCCTCGGCGGGCCGGTCACCCGCGGCACGTCGGAGCAGGGCCTGCACGCGCAGCACCAGCTCACGGGCGCTGAACGGCTTGGTGACGTAGTCGTCCGCGCCTACCTCCAGGCCGGCGATCCGGTCCTCCTCGGTCGACCTCGCGGTGAGCATGATGACGGGCACCCGCGGGTCGACCGCGCGGATGCGCCGCAATACCTCGAAGCCGTCGATACCCGGGATCATGAGGTCGAGGATCACCAGGTCGGGCCGCACGTCGGGGAAGGCGCGGACCGCGACGAGACCGTCGGCCGCCTCGTGCGTCGGGAAACCGGCGCGGTGCAGATAGGCGCAGATCACCTCCCGCACCGTCGCCTCGTCCTCGACCACCAGCACCGTGCCCACGAGGGGAGGGTATGCCGTGCCGAGGCGCAGAGGTGTGACGAGCCGGTGACGGCCGGCTCGCCACTCTCCCAGCGCCCCACTCTCCGGACCGACCACGGGATAGCACGACCCCCATCGGCAAACTTGCCGATGGGGGTCGTGCTATCCCAACGTTGGTCGCTGGCAGAGTCAGCGGTCGGCGTCGTGCACGAGCAGCGCGACCTGCACCCGGTTGGCGAGCCCCAGCTTGGACAGGATGCTCGAGACATGGGCCTTGACGGTGGGCACCGAGAGGTAGAGCTCCTTGCCGATCTCGGCGTTGGAGCCACCGCCGGCGACCGCGCGGGCCACGTCGGCCTCGCGCTCGGTGAGTCGCGCGAGCTGCCGGCGCGCGTGCCCGCCGCGATCCTCGGCGGAGGCTGCGTCACTCCCGGCGACCTCTCGCACGAGCAGCGCGGTCACCGAGGGCGAGAGCGCGTGGTCCCCCGCGGCCACCTCGTGGACCGCCGCGACCAGACGGGACGGTGGGGTGTCCTTCAGCACGAAGCCGCGCGCACCGGCCCGCAGGGCCTGCAGCACCAGGTCGTCCGCGTCGAAGGTGGTGAGCACCAGCACCTTGGTCGCCGGCCAGCGCGCCAGGACCTCTCGGGTCGCCGAGAGGCCGTCGACCCGCGACATCCGCACGTCGATGAGGAGGACGTCCGGCTGGTGCCGTCCGACCAGCTCGAGCGCCTGGTCGCCGTCCTCTGCCTCGGCGACGACCTCGACCCCGTCCGGTCCGCCGAGCAGCATCTTCAACCCGGCCCGCACCAACGGGTCGTCATCGATCAGGACGACGCGGGGGCGGATGGCCTGCGGCATACCCTCGCTCATTGTCCCAGCCAGAGCCGCGCTCGCCGGCCGCGCTGCGGCATACCCTCGCTCATCGTCTCGGCCACGGGAGCCACACTCGCACGGCGAACTCCTCGCCCACCACCCCGGCCTCGAACGTCCCGCCAGCCAGGTGCACCCGCTCGGCCATGCCCGGCAGTCCCATGCCGGGCGTCTCGGACACTGGCGCGGAGCCGGTGAGCGGGTTGCGCACCACGACGTGAAGCCCGTCCTCGGGCTCCCCCGAGAGCTCGACCTGCACCTCGGCCCCCTCTGCGTGCTTGCGCGCGTTGGTCAGGGCCTCCTGGACGACACGGTATGCGTGCCGCCCCACCACCTCGGGCATGCGGACCGAGCGCTCCCACAGCTCGGCGTCGGCGTCGAGGGTGACCCGCTGCCCGCTGCTGGTGACCTCCGCGACCAGCGACGGCACGTCGGTCAGGCTGGGCTGGGGTGCCTCGACCGCCGCTCCCGCCGCGACGTCGCCCCCTGAGCCCCCTGACTCCGCGAGATCATCGCCGCGCAGCACCCCCAGGACCGCCCGCAGTTCCTCCAACGCCTGGTGGGCACCGGACCGGACGATCTCGGCACTTTCGGCCCGCTCCCGGTCGCTCAGGTCAGGCCGATGGGCGAGTGCGCCGGCGTGCATCGCCACCAACGAGAGCCGGTGCCCCATGACGTCGTGCATCTCCCGGGCGATGCGGGCCCGCTCGGCCAACCGTGCCTGCGCCACCCGGGAGGCCTGCTCCCGCTGGGCGGTCTCGGCCTGGCTGCGCCAGCTGGCGACCAGCTCACGGCGGCCGCCGACGTTCCAGCCGATGAGCATGACGACGACGACCACGAGCAGCACCACGAGCGCGTTCAGCCCGATCTGCCACCAGTTCCCGCCGTCGACGTAGGCCGAGTCAGTCGGGAACAGGGTGGGGGCGATGGTCGCGTCGTAGCTCAGCGTCACCACGAGGTTGAGGGCGAGCACCAGCAGCAGCGGCCCGACCCTGCGTCGCGTCGCCAGCGACATCGTCGCCAGCATCGCCGCCGGGACCGACCACGCGGATATCCCGCTCAGGAGCACCGACACGACCGCGACGGTGACCGGCCACCGTCGGCGGAAGGCCGCGAGGAGTATGACGAACTGGCCGATCAGCACGTCGACGACGAGGAGGACGTCGACCATGGTCCGGTGCTCGCCATCGCCGGCGCCCGCCGGCGAGAGCCCGAAGACGAGGAGCCAGAGCAGACCTCCCAGCAGCCAGACCACCGCGAGGCGCCAGGCCTGCTGCCAGCGGGTGAGCGGAGAGGGCTCGACGATGTCGTCGGCCGCCCAGCCGCCCGTGGCAGTCACTGGGGGACGGACCGCGGTTCCCGCCGCGGGAGGGACCGCGGGGGCACCGGCGCGAGGCTCGACGGCGCGGGCAGCGGAGGGCATACAGCGACTCTAGGACCGGTCGAGGGGCGACGGCACCGGCCGGACGGACGAGGCACCCCCTCCTTCGGTCTGGGGTGCCGGGCCGGATGCTCGGCCGATGGACCTCGCGGTGTCGACCCCGGACCGATGCCGCGGACCGTCCCCGCGCCGGAGGCTGGAGGCATGATCCAGATCAAGCACCTGACCAAGCGCTACGGCACCTTCACCGCCGTCGACGACATCTCCTTCACCGCCCGGCCCGGCCGGGTCACCGGCTTCCTCGGCCCCAACGGCGCCGGGAAGTCCACCGCGATGCGGATGATGACCGGCCTCACGCCCGCGACCTCGGGCACCGCGCACATCCTGGGTCGGCCCTACCGCAGCCTGCCCAACCCCACGCGGCACGTCGGCGTCATGCTCGACGCGAGCGCGCAGCACGCCGGGCGCACCGGCCGGGAGGTCCTCACCCTCGCCGCGATCCTCGTCGGTGCCGGGCGCGGCCAGGTCGACACTGTGCTCGAGCGGGTCGGGCTGACCGCCCGCGAGGCGGAGCGTCGCGTGGGCAACTACAGCCTGGGAATGCGGCAGCGGCTCGGCCTGGGTGCAGCGCTCATCGGCGACCCCTCCGTGCTCATCCTCGACGAGCCCGCCAACGGGCTCGACCCGGGCGGCATCCACTGGATGCGCGGCCTGCTGCGGGACTACGCCCGCGAGGGAGGCACCGTGCTGCTCAGCTCGCACCTGCTCTCAGAGGTCGAGCAGATCGCCGACGACCTCGTGCTCATCGGGCACGGCCAGATCGTGGCGCAGGGCACGAAAGACGAGCTCCTCGCCGCGGCCGGAGTGCTCGTCGACGCGACCGACCGACAGGCTCTGGCGGCGGCACTGGAGGCCTCCGGTCTGGAGCACACCCAGCGCCCCGACGGCACGGTCGCCGTCTCGGCCGAGACCGCCCAGGTCGGGGAGCTGGCGCTGCAGCACGGCCTGGTCCTCACCAGCCTCAGCCCGTCCGGTGGTGGCCTGGAGGAGATGTTCCTGACCCTGACGGCCGACGACGCCCGGGACGTCGCGGCGTGAGCACGCCGACCCACCAGACCTCGGCCCCCGCCGCCCCCGGCGGCCCGCAACCACGACAGCCCGACCAGGAGGACACCATGACCGGCACGACCCAGACCATCCGGACGCGCGCCGACGGCGACCAGAGAGGGGCGGCGCGCGACACCTTCTGGTGAGCGGACGGCATACCGCAGCGGCGGAGCCGACCTCGATGACGCTCGCGGGCTGCCGTTCGCCCGCCTGCTGCGCACCGAGCTGCGCAAGACCGTCGACACCCGCGCCGGGCGGTGGCTGCTGATCGTCATCGTCGCGCTGACCGCGCTGGCGATGGGGCTGGCGATGTGGTTCGGGCGGGAGGGCGGCGCCGACTACTCGACGCTGCTGCTCACCGCGGTGCTGCCCCAGGCGGTGCTGCTGCCGGTCCTCGGGATCCTGACTGCGGCGTCCGAGTGGAGCCAGCGCACGGCGCTGGTGACCTTCACCCAGGAGCCGCGGCGGCTGCGGGTCATGGCCGCCAAGACGCTCGGCGCGCTGCTGCTCGGGGTCGTGGTCGTCGCCGTGACCGTCGTGCTGGCGGCGCTGGCGCACGTCGCCTCGGCCGGGCTCGCCGGGGGCGACATCGACCTGAGCCTGCCGTGGCATGTGTACGCGGGCATGGTCGTGCTGGAACTCATCTACGTGCTCATGGGCGTGGCGTTCGGGGCGCTCTTCCTCAACGTGCCGCTGGCGATCGCCGCGTTCTTCGTGCTGCCGGTGATCATGAACGTGCTGTCCATGACCGTGGGATGGGTGAGCGACCGCGCCGCCTGGATCGACCAGAACGTCGCGTCGACGCCGATGATGACGCTCGACGCGGCCCCGACCGGCGAGCAGTGGGCCCAGCTGGGCGTCACGTCGATCTGGTGGGTGCTCATCCCGCTGGCGCTCGGCCTGTGGCGGGTGGCCCGGCGCGAGGTGAAGTAGAGCTGGTGACGGCCGGGCGCGCCGGCGCCGGGAGTCACCACGGGATAGCACGACCTTCATCGGGAAGTTTGCCGATGAAGGTCGTGCTATCCCCACGTTGGTCCCGGGGAGGAGCCAGAATCTCCAGGACTGAAGGCGGCTCCCAGACGTCCCTGTGCATAACTTCTGCGGCGACAACGCCGCGGCAGGCAAGGTCGCGGTATGCAGACACCGCCCCGGGACTCGACCCTCCCGCCCGCGCAGCTCACCGGCCTGCGTGACCTGCTCGCGACACAGGGAGGGACCATCACCAGCGCAGACCTCACCAGACTCGGCCTGGGCGAGGGCGCCATCGCCGCCCTCCGCAGACAGAAGGTCCTGCTGCGCGTCGGTCGGGGCGCCTTCGTGGACCACGAGCTCTTCCAGCAGTCCTCCGCCCGGGAGCGGCACGCACTCCGGACCGTCGCGGTGGCCCGCACCTGGCCGACCGATGTGGCGGTGAGTCACGTGAGTGCCGCAGTGCTCCTGGATCTGCCGTTGCCGGTCGTGCCGGAGCGCATCCACGGCTGCCGGATCGGGACGGGGCAGCACCGCAAGAACGCCATCTACACCATCCACACCGGGTATGCCGACGCGACGGCGACAGGGTTGCGCGGAGTCAGTGTGCTCGAGCCGCGGTTCGTGGTCATGGGCGTGGCAGAGGAACTGGGCCGGGACGCCGGGGTCATGACTGCAGACCACGTGCTCCACCACGGTCTCGCATCGGTGGAGCAGCTGGCGCAGGCTGCGGCGGCCCGCCCCAACCACCCTGCCCACGCGCTCACCAAGCGGGTGATCGAGCTGGCTGACAGGCGGACGGAGTCGCCCGGCGAGACACGGAGCCGACTGCTCCTCGTGGGACTGGGCTTCAGCCCGGTGCCCCAGGTCGAGATCCGCGGGGCCGACGGAGGCTTCATCGCGCGCGTGGACTTCCTTCTGGACGGGACTCGCGTCGTCGTCGAGTTCGACGGCATGACCAAGTACGGCAGCCACGAAGATCTGGTCGCCGAGAAGAAACGTGAGCTCCGACTGCAACGCGAGGGATATGTGGTGGTGCGCCTGGTCTGGGCGGATCTGGCGCATCCGGGGCGCGTCCGGTCCCTCATCGACGCGGCGCTCGCCGTCGGGGCCGGAGACGTGCGAGACCGTGCCAGCCAGGGGCATACCGCGGCTTTGTGAGGAGTGACCACGGGATAGCACGACCTTCCACGGGAAGTTTGCCGATGAAGGTCGGGCTACCCCAACGTTGGTCGGGAGTGGGGATGGCGGTCACCTAGGCTCTCCGGTATGCCTGACGTGCTCGCCCTCTACCGCCGCGCCGGGGCCGTGCCCGTGGTCGGGACGCGGTTGTTCGACCTGGCGTTCAGCCAGATGGCGCCGTACTTCGCGACGATCCGGCCGCGGTTCACGGTGATCGAGCCGAACCACGCCGAGGTGCTCATCCGCAAGCGGCGCAGGGTGACCAACCACCTCGGGACGGTCCACGCGATCGCGCTGTGCAACGGGCTGGAGGCGGCGATGGGAGCGTTGGCCGAGGCCACGATCCCGACAGGCAAACGGTGGATCCCCAAGGGCATGGAGGTCAGCTATCTCGCGAAGGCCGATGGCGACGTCACCTGCATCGCCGAGACCGACCCGGAGCGGTGGGCCTCCGACGACCCAGACCTGCCGGTGCAGGTGCGGGGCGAACTCGCCGACGGCACGGTCGTCATCGAGGGCACCATCCGGCTCTGGGTGACGCCGAAGAAGAACACGTCAGGGTCGTGACCAGGGCACCAGAGTGATCGACCACGACCAGGGAGTGACCACAACCAGAGAGTGACCACGGGTTAGCACGACCTTCATCGACAAGTCCCCCGATGGAGGTCGTGCTAACCCAACGTTGGTCCGCGTGAGGGGCCGCCACCGGCAGCAGGGGGGCGTGGGGTGTGGTCGACGACGCCTGCCGCCCGACTCCTCAGTCGTGTGGCCAGCCCAGGGGTCGCCACAGCGCCAGTGCGGTCGTCGCCGATCGGCTCTGTGGCCGCTGGCCGGCGCGGACGGCCACGACCTCGCCCTCAAGATCGGCGGCGAAGATCCGCGAGCCCTGGGTGACCCGGTCGCGCAGCCGCTCGTTGTCGAGCAGGAGCTGGCTGATCCGGTCGCGCAACGCCTCGACCTGGACCTCGAGCTCCATGATCCGCTGGATTCCCGCCAACGAGACACCCTCGCCGGAGAGCCGCTGCACCTCGCGCAGCCGGTCGACGTCGCGCGAGGAGTAGCGCCGCCCCCCACCCCGGGTGCGCGACGGGGTGACCAGGCCGAGCCGGTCATACTGCCGCAGCGTCTGCGCGTGCATCCCGGCGAGCTCGGCCGCGACCGAGATCACATAGACCGGAGTGTCACGATCGACCATCGCCGATCACGCCCTGGCCCGCGCCAGCAGCTCGGCGCGCGGGTCGCCGTCGTCTTCTGCGCGCAACGCCTCGACGGCCTTCTTGGCGCTGTCGGACAGGTCCTTCGGCACGACGACCTGCACCTTGGCGAGCAGGTCGCCGGTGCCCTTCTTCGTCTCGATCCCGCGGCCCTTGACCCGCAGCACCCGCCCGGACGGCGTGCCCGGCGCCACCTTGACCTTGACCGTGCCGCCGTCGAGCGTCGGCACCTGCACCGTGGCGCCCAGCGCCGCCTCGGCGAAGGTCACCGGCAGGTCGACGGTGAGGTGGTCGCCGTCGCGGCCGAAGACCGGGTGCGGGGTGACGGACACCTTGAGATACATGTCGCCGTCCTCACCACCCTGCACCGGCGAGGGCATTCCCTTGCCGCGCAAGCGGATCCGCTGGCCGTCCTTGACCCCGGCCGGGATGCGTGTGGTGATCCGCCCACCGTCCGGCTTGGACAACGTGACCGTGTCTCCCATTGCGGCAGAACGGAAGTCGAGCGTGGTGGACGCCTCGACGTCCTGGCCGCGCGGCATACCTCCGCCGTAGCCCTGACCCGAGAAGCCACCACCACCCGGAAAGCCCTGCGCCCCACCGGGAAAGCCGCCCGGGAAGCCCTGGCCGCCGCCCTGCTGGAAGCCGCCAGACCCACCGAAGGCACCGAGCAGGTCCTCGAGATCGATGCCGCCTGCACCGCCCGGCCCGCCGGCACCGAAGCGCACGTTCTGCGCACCACCGGCACCGCCGAACATCTGGGCGAAGACATCCTCGAAGCCGCCACCGGCACCACCCGGGCCGCCAGCCCCCGCGGTGAAGCGGGCGCCGCCGCCCATGGCTCGCACGGCGTCGTACTGCTTGCGCTGCTCGGGATCGGAGAGCACTGCGTAGGCCTCACCGATGTCCTTGAACTTCTGCTCCGCCGCGGCGTCGCCCGGGTTGTTGTCGGGGTGATACTGCCGCGCCAGCTTGCGGTAGGTCTTCTTCAGCTCCTTGGCGTCCACGTCCTTGCTGACGCCGAGGATCGAGTAGAAGTCCTTCTCGAACCAGTCCTGGTTCACCATGCGTGCTCACCTCCTCCTTCACTACTCATTCTGCGACCGGCCGCGCGCTCTGCGTCGACCGACCGCACGGTCTGCGCGCACACCGTGCGGCCGGCACATACATATCGCGCGGCCAGTCCGTGCATATCGCGCGGCCAGTCCGTGCATATCGCGCGGCCAGTCCGTGCATATCGCGCGGCCAGTCCGTGCATATCGCGCGGCCAGTCCGGTATGACGCATGGCCGACGCGTCCCTCAGCTCGGGTCCGCGACCGCGACGCGGGCGGCGCGCACCACCTGCTCGCCGATCCGGAAACCGGGCTGCATGACCTGCACGACCGTCATCTCGGTCGCGCCCTCGGGCAGATCGGCCTGATCCGCAGGCAGGTGCATCAGCGCCTCGTGGACGGTCGGGTCGAAGACGTCGCCAACCGCGCCGACCCGCTCGACGCCGAAACGCCCGAGTGCCTGCTCCAGCTTGTCGGCGATCGCCGCGAACGGGCTGCCCTCGGTGAGGTCGCCGTGCTCTCGCGCCGAGTGCACGTCGTCCAGCACCGGCAGCAGCGCCTCGACCACGGCACCGGTCGCCCGGCCGCGGTCGGCCTCGCGCTCGCGCTGGGTGCGGTTGCGGAAGTTGACGAACTCCGCCTGCATCCGACGCATCTCCTCCAGCCGCTCGGCGGCCAGTTGGGTGTCAGGATGCGTGTCGCCCTCGGCCTGTGCCTCGGTGCCGTCGGCGCTCTCGGCGCCAACTGCCGGGCCGGCCCCGGCCTCGGGGGTGGTCTGGTCGCTCACAGCCTCTCCGCCCTCGTCGTCGGTCTTCCGCAGCTTGCCCGTCTCGGGGTCGATGCGGCGCTTGTCCCGGATCACCGGGCCCTCCCCGGGGCGCTCCTCGTCGGGAGCGCCCTCGGGGTGGGTGCCCTGCGGCTGGTCGGTCACTTGGTGTCCTGACCGTCGTTGTCGTCCTCGACGACCTCGGCGTCCACGACGTCCTCATCCGAGGAACCACCCGCGGCGTTCGGGTCGACATCCGCCGCCCCGGTCCCGTCGGCGAACCCGGCACCGGCACCCGCGCCAGCGTCACCGCCCGCCTCGGCCTGAGCGGCATACATCGCCGAACCCATCTTCTGGCTCTCGGTGGACAGCGTCTCCATCTTGGCCTTGATGTCGTCCAGGCTGGCGCCGCTGTCGGCCTTGAGCGCGTCCTTGAGGTCGGTCAGGGCCGAGTCGACCGGGCCGCGGGTGTCCGCGGGCACCTGGTCGCCGGAGTCGGCGAGGAACTTCTCGGTGGAGTAGACCAGCTGCTCCGCGGTGTTGCGGGTCTCGGTCTCCTCGCGGCGAGCCTTGTCCTCGTCGGCGTGCGCCTCGGCGTCCTTGATCATCCGCTCGATCTCATCCTTCGGCAGCGCGGAGCCACCGGAGATCGTCATCGACTGCTCCTTGCCGGTGCCGCGGTCCTTGGCGGAGACGTGCACGATGCCGTTGGCGTCGATGTCGAAGGTGACCTCGATCTGCGGCA
Organism: Serinicoccus sp. JS2-9; assembly: GCF_059025165.1. Classification (NCBI taxonomy): domain Bacteria; kingdom Bacillati; phylum Actinomycetota; class Actinomycetes; order Micrococcales; family Ornithinimicrobiaceae; genus Serinicoccus; species Serinicoccus sp. JS2-9. Next base: position 1,226,183 of record NZ_CM180091.1, on the reverse strand, counting down.
CGCCGCGGGGGGCCGGGGCGATGCCGGTGAGCTCGAAGTTGCCGAGCAACTTGTTGTGCGCGGCGATCTCGCGCTCACCCTGGTAGACCTGGATGCCCACCGACGGCTGGTTGTCGCTGGCCGTGGTGAAGACCTCGCTGCGCTTGGTCGGGATCGCGGTGTTGCGCTCGATGAGGCGCGTCATGATCCCGCCCTGGGTCTCGATGCCCAGGCTCAGCGGGGTGACGTCGATGAGCAGCACGTCCTTGCGGTCACCCTTGAGGACACCCGCCTGCAGGGCGGCGCCGACGGCGACGACCTCGTCCGGGTTGACGCCCTTGTTGGGCTCCTTGCCCGTCATCTTCTTGACCAGCTCGGCGACCGCGGGCATGCGCGTCGAGCCGCCGACGAGGACGACGTGGTCGATCTCGTCGACCTTGATGCCGGCGTCCTTGATGACCTGCTCGAAGGGCTGCTTCACCCGGTCGAGGAGGTCGGAGGTCATCTGCTCGAACTGCGCGCGGGTGAGGGTCTCGTCCAGGTGGATCGGGCCGTTCTCACCCATGGAGAGGTACTGCAGGTTGACCGAGGTGCTGGTCCCGGAGGAGAGCTCCTTCTTGGCCTGTTCGGCGGCGTCCTTGAGGCGCTGCAGCGCGATCTTGTCCTTGGACAGGTCGACGCCGGACTGGTTCTTCACCGTGGTGACCAGGTGGTCGATGATGCGCTGGTCCCAGTCGTCACCACCGAGCTTGTTGTCACCGTGGGTGGCCTTGACCTGGATGGTCGCGAAGCCGTCGTCGGCGTCCTTGCCCACCTCGAGCAGGGACACGTCGAAGGTGCCGCCACCGAGGTCGAAGACGAGGATCAGCTCGTCCTCCTTGCCCTTGTCCAGGCCGTAGGCGAGCGCCGCGGCGGTCGGCTCGTTGATGATGCGGAGCACGTTGAGGCCCGCGATCTCGCCGGCCTCCTTGGTGGCCTGCCGCTCAGCGTCGTCGAAGTAGGCCGGCACGGTGATGACCGCGTCGGTCACGTCCTCGCCCAGGTATGCCTCCGCGTCCCGCTTCAGCTTCTGCAGCGTGCGGGCGCTGATCTCCTGGGGGCTGTACTTCTTGCCGTCGATCTCGGTGCTCCAGTCGGTGCCCATGTGGCGCTTGACGGAGCGGACGGTCCGGTCGACGTTGGTGACGGCCTGCCGCTTGGCGACCTCACCGACGAGCACCTCGCCGTTCTTGGCGAAGCTGACGACGGACGGGGTGGTGCGCCCACCCTCGGCGTTGGCGATGATCTCCGGCTCGCCACCGGTCAGCACGGCGACAGCCGAGTTGGTGGTGCCGAGGTCGATACCGACTGCACGTCCCATGAACTGCTCTCCTTGGTATGTCGTTGCGCACCTCGTGCGCGGTGAGTTGACACGTCTGCACTCAACTCTGGTGAGCGGTTCGCGTGTTGTCAAACCGAGGCTCAGTGAAGTTGAGTTCACTAGGCTCAACTACGGACGTGAGCTGATTGTTCCCACGCTCGGTCGCAGCCTTGACCGGGGGTCGCAGTGCGCAGGGGTGCGCGCCAGGGATCGGTGCATCTCACATCAGTGGAGATGATGCTATGCCGTCATCTATGCGGACGACGGTCACGCTCGACGCGGACGTCGAGCACATCATCAGGCGCCGGATGCAGGAGAAGGGCGTCTCCTTCAAGCGCGCGCTCAACGGCGCCATCCGTGACGGCGCGCAGGACCGGCCGACGCGGCGCCACGAGACGCCGACGTTCGATATGGGCGTACCCACGGTGGATGTGACGAAGGCTCTACGCCTGTCTGGCGAGCTCGAGGACGAGTCGTTCCTCGGGCGTCTACGACGTGGAGCATGAAACTCGTCGATGCCAACGTGCTCCTGCACGCCGTCAACAGCGCGTCCCCCGACCATGCCATCGCCAAGCGGTGGCTGGATGACTCGCTCAGCGGCAAGGACACGGTGGGTCTGGCGTGGGCGGCACTGCTCGCGGTCGTGCGACTGGCCACCCGCCCGGGGCTCTTCGTCCGACCCCTGACCACCGACGAGGCTCTCGGCGTAGTCCGCGGCTGGCTCACCGCTCCCTCGGCCGTCGTCCTCCACCCGGGCGAGCGTCACCTCGACCTCCTCAGTGAGCTGCTGCTCTCCGCCGGCACCGCCGGCAACCTCACCAGCGACGCACACCTCGCCGCTCTGGCGCTGGAGCACCACGCCACGGTCGTCTCCTTCGACGCGGACTTCGACCGCTTCTGGGGCTGACCTGGATGCGGCCCGCCTGACGTCTGGCATCTCCGTGCCAGGATCATCCGGTGAACTTCCCCCGCCATGAGCCGACGGCATACTCCTGCCCGTTCTGCCGCGTCCAGCGAGGTGAGTTCGACGAGCGCAACAAGGCGGAAGACATCATCGCGGTCACCGACCGCGCCTACGCTCGTATCGCCCCGAAGTGGTGGCCGGCGAATCCCGGCGCGGCCCTCGTGATCCCTCGCGTCCACGTCGAGAACCTCTATGAGATCTCCGCCGAGGACGGGCATCTGTCTGGGACCTCACCCAGCGCGTGGCACGAGCGATGCGCACCTCAATCGACTGCGCCGGAACCTCGATCCGGCAGCACAACGAGCCAGCGGGAGACCAGGACCTCTGGCACCTGCACGTCCACGTGTTCCCGCGGCACGACGGCGACGACCTCTACCGTCGGCACGATCAGGCGACGTGGGTGACGCCGGAGCAGCGCCTCCCCTTCGCCCGAGCGCTGCGGAGCGAGCTCGGGCTGCCCACGACCTTTGAGTGAGGACGCGGAACGCCCTTGAGCCCACCGTCAAGATGCACTGATGCGATGACGTCGACCGACTCTCAAGGGTGACCGTATCCGGCCCGCCTGACGTCTGGGATCCCATGACCCGTGGGGATGCTCAACGAAGGCGGTTCTCCGCCGCAGCGGCGGCCTCGGCGTCGATCTTGAGGGCCGCCTCGACGGCGAGGTCCAGCATGTTGTCGCGAACCTCGTGTTGAGTCGTCCAGCTCCGGTGGTCCCAGGTCTCGCCGCTGAGGTCGTCGCCCGCATACAGCAGTTGCGCCAATGGCACGCCTCGGAAGCGAGCGACCGACGCGATCGACGCGGCCTCCATATCCACCGTGATGCACCCCTCGTCGCGACGGGCCGCGATCTTTCCCGGGGTCTCCCGGAAGTAGCCATCGGTCGTCCACGTGCGCCCTTCCACGAACGGGAGGCCGCGCTCGGACAGGACCTCCCGCAACGCTGCCACCGCCTGAGGGTCGGCATCGACGGTGCGCCCCGGAGGCAGGTAGTGGTGCGACAACCCCTCGTCACGTAGTGCCGAAGTCACCACGACGAGATGCCCCACCGTGAGATCGTGACGCAGACTGCCGGCGCCCCCGCAGGCGACGAACGAGCGACAGCCGAGTGCGATCACCTCCTCGACGAGGCTGCCTGAGGCAGGCCCTGTGACGGGCATGGGGACCATGCCGACCCGTCGGCCGGAGACGTTCAGCTCGAAGAGCGGATGCGGGCCGTCCTCCCACCGGTTCTCTGCGATCCGGCGACCGCCCAGACGGGCGACGAGGCGCTCCACCCCGTCGTGAAACCAGGTCAGCACGCACGCACGAGGGACATCGGGCGCAGCTCGCGCACGGGGCTCGATGAAGGCGGTGGGGTTGTGGTCGAACTCCAGAAGCGGGCTGACCTGAGGCTGCCACTCGTCCATGGGCTCACCCAACCAGACCTCAGGTCCCGGCGGCGGCAGACGTCTAGCCGCTAGACTCACGCTCGACCCTCGCGGCGGCCTCGCCCGAGGGTTTCTTCATGACCTACGTCGTGTCTGAAACGCTCTACCACGTCCCCGCGTCCCCCATCCTCGGTGACGCCGTGCTGCCGTTGGCGCAGGTGCGGCGCACCTATCCCGACCGGGCCTCGCGGGCCAGGCACGCGTCATACCCCCAGGTTCTGGCCCAGCCGGTGCACCCGCTCGGATGCACCTGGGCCGATGTTGTCTTCCTGTCGCCCGTGCATCCCGCTCCCCTCTTCGCGGCACTGCGTCGCTCCGGCAGGGCCGTCAGGGATCCAGAAGTCTGGGCCCTGCCAGCCGGACGGCTGGACCCCGCCCGCACCACCATCATGTTGATGCGCGCCGGCTCCACCGGCCACCATGCCGACGCGGCCGACGTCGACGACTACCTGCCGTTCACCACCGCCAGCCTCAGAGCCGTCGAGCCTGCGGCGCCAGGCGGCGGTTCGGTCGCAGGTGCATCGCGAAGACGTCATCCAGGCCGAACGGCGCATACAGCTTCAGGCCCTCAGGGCTCTGAGTGACACCCACACAGCACGTGGTCGAGGCAAACGAGTCGATGGCATCTCTTGCACTGGTGAACGGCTCCGCCTTGACTCCGAACTTCACCTCGTACCAGAGGTGGACCCGGGCTTCGTTCCTCAGCTCGATCTGACTTTCCACGTCCTGGAACAGCTCGCTCGCAGCTCGGATCACCCGGTCCTCTCCTTCCCAGGTCAGATCGGACCCGTCGAAGTAGAAGACGTCGTAGTCCCTGATGCCGGATCCGGGAGGTCGCCCCTCCACGCGTTCCAGATGTTCTGGAAGACCGCTCCAGCCGTGAGCCACCACTCATCCAGGTCCAGGCGGGGGAGGCGGTTCAGGATTGCCACGCAGATCGGATCCGCCAGAACCGCCGACAGTGCCCTGGCCTCCAGATCAGGACCACAGACGCGCACTCGAGCAGGATAGACGCGGCGTCCGAGGCTCGGTCGGTATGCAGCGCGTGTGCCCTGATCGGCCCTCACCGCGCGGGCGATCAGGCTCGCGGCGGCGGATCATCCAGGCAGTCTCGGCGCTCCGATCGGTCACAGCACCCGAACGGCGATCCGCTCCTCTGCCACCTCGTCACCAGCGCGTTCCACGCGCAGCGCGAGGCCACTCTCGCGTTCGCCGACCGCCTCGGTCAGCGCTCCGTCCCGCCACACCAGGGCGACGTGGTCGTCGGCCGCATACGTTGTCGGGAGCTCGCCCGAGGCGACCCAGCGCCGCAGGCTCGGCAGCCGCCCCTCCTCCCCGAGCAGGTGCGGGCAGGCTCCACCACGGAGGAAACCCAGGCCGTCACGCAGCGGGGCGAGCGGACCGAACGAGTCGGTCGAGGATGCCTCGAACCAGCAGTTCATCCCGGCGCTGATGCCGGCCAGGACCGTCCCCTGACCCGCGGCTCTCCGCAGGATCTCGGGGAGACCGTGCCGACGCCATACCGCCAGCAGATTGACGGTCGATCCGCCGCCCACGTAGACGAGGTCCTGCTCGAGCAGCAGCTTCGGATCGGCATACCCCCAGGGCGCCTGGGAGAAGAGGGAGAGCACCGACGTCCGCGCTCGGCCGGCGAACGCGTCCTCGAAGCGGCGGCAGTAGTCCGGCGAGTCACCGCTCGCCGTGGGGACGAAGCAGACGGCAGGGTGAGCGGTGCCGGTCAGCTCCAGCAGGTGGTCGTCGATGCGCGAGCTCCCGTCCTCCGACATCGAGAAGCCCCCGCCGCCGAGGGTCACGATCGTCCCCCGAGCGACCGGGCCGACCGACGAGGCATCCATGCCGGAACTGTAGGCGGCCCGACCTGCGATAGCGTGGCGACGTCGCGACCTCGGTGGGCAGGGCTGCCCGCGCGGGCTGAGACGTCGACCTTCTCTCTTCAGGAAAGGACGGCGCCGATGCCGCAGCAGAGCACCCACGACACCACGTCCGGCCACACCACCGAGCCCCTGCATCCGACCCTCCGACGCCTCGATCGGATCGCTTCGCGCGTGAGCGCGGATCCGGAGGTCGTCGCCGTCCTTGGACTCGGCTCCGCGGGTCAGGAGACCGACCGCTTCGACGACCACTCCGACATCGATTTCTTCCTCGTCGTCGCCGACGCGCAGACCAAGCAGCGCTACCTCGAGGACATCGACTGGCTGGCGGGATTCGGCGGCGAGGTGGCCTACAGCTTCGTCAACGACCCCAACGGCCGCAAGGCGCTCTTCGCCGACGGCCTGTTCCTGGAGTATGCGGTCTTCACCCCCGCCGAGCTCGAGGCGCTGCCCTTCGCCGGGGCGCGGGTCGTCTGGTCGCGGCCGTCCTTCACGCTCACCGAAGGCCGGCCACCGGCCCGACCGACCGCCCTCGACACGGTCGACTTCCACCTGAACGAGGCCTTGACCAACCTCTACGTCGGTCTGCACCGCGAGCTCCGCGGCGAACGGCTCGTGGCGATGCGGTTCATCCAGGTGTATGCCGTCGACCGCGTCCTCGCGCTCCTGCGCCTCGACGCGGCGACGACGTGGGCGCAGCACGATCCGTTCGAGGCCACACGACGGGTCGAGCGCGTCGCGAGCGACCGGCAGCCGCCGTGGGGGGCGATGGTCCAGGGCTATGACCGCAATGTGCCTTCCGCTGCGGCGACGCTGCGGTGGCTCGAGCAGCACTACCGCCCCGATCCGGCGATTAGCCGGGAGATCATGGCGCTGCTTCAGAGCGGGGAGGGTGTCGCATCATGATGCTAGCCTTGCCGCATGAGGACGACAATCACGCTAAGTGATGATGTCGCCGTCGAGGTCGAGCGCCTCCGGCGCGAGCGTGGGATGGGCCCGAGCGAGGCGGTCAACTCCCTTGCCCGTCGTGGCATGGCCACGTCCAACCCGCCGCCCTCTCCCTACGAGCACCACTCGACGAAGCTCGGCCTCAAGGTGGACGTCCGCAACATCGGCGAGGTCCTCGACCTGCTCGACGAGTCGCCGTGATCGTCGACGCCAACATCCTGCTCTACGCCATCGACGAGGACAGCCCCTACTGGGAGCGCGCCTCGACCTGGCTCACGGATGCCCTCTCGCGACACGAACGCATCGGCCTTCCGTGGCAGACCATCGGCGCGTTCCTGCGGATCGCCACCCATCCGCGCATCGCCCAGCACCCTCTCTCGGCTACCGCCGCGCAGGAGTATGTCGACCGCTGGCTCGCTGCCGCGACGGTCTGGGTGCCGCCCGCCACCGGACGCACCGCCGCGGCATACGCAGAGATCTCCGAGCGGCACCACGTCACCGGCAACGTCGTCCCGGATGCCCAGCTCGCAGCGCTCGCGCTCGAGTTTGGCGTCGCCGTGGTCTCGGCCGATTCGGACTTCGCGCGCTTTCCCGAGATCCGGTGGGTCAACCCGCTGGCCTGACCCGCGCCACCCTGGCCGCTCGCCCGCGCTCTTCGCGCCTCGTCGAACTCTCACGCGGGGCGGCGCCACTCGACCGTCTCGCGCATGACCTCGCCCCCGAGCCGGGCGGCCATGCCGTGCGAGTCACGGTTGGTGGTGTCCGTCTCGGTCCGCAGGTGCGTGATGCCTCGGCTCTCCAAGGTCCGAGCCACGTCCTGGACGAGCGCGAGCGCCAGGCGGGTCCGCCGCCAGGGTCGCGTCACGCCGAGGCAGCCGAGACGCGGCTCCGGTGAGCGACTCCATACCCTGATGAGACCGGCCAGACTGCCCGAACCAGGGTGCTGGGCCACGCGATAGAGCGCCGGGTCGAACTCCGGATCGTCCAGCGTGGCCGCGAACTCCTCGGCGCTCGCGGTCCACGCCTCGGTGCCCGGTATGTCGTGCCGGATCCGGTTGTCGAGCGCCGCGGCCTCCGCGAGATCGACCTCGGTGACGGGCAGGAGGCGGTGCTCGGTGTGCACCCGGGGCAGTGCGCGCAGCCGAGCGAGCGAGAGGCGCCAGACGACCTCTTGACGGATCGGCTCGAAGCCCGCGTCGGTGAGCGTTGCGGCGGCTTCCGGATGGTGACCCGCGGGGCACGACACCAGAAGCGGTCCGTGGAGCTCGAGGTTCGCGCGGTGCAGCAGCCCACCCCAGACCGACGGGCCCGCGTCCGGCAGGCGCAGTGACCAGGCCCCGTCCGGGCGCAGCATCGCGCGCAGGACAGCCCCGTCCTCCGTGGACCAGGTGCGCGACGCCTCCGCCATCCCTCGATCATGGCGACAGGAGTCTGGTGACGCCATCAGTTTCCGCTGGCGGACAAGACGCAGGTGCTGAATCAGCCAGACGCCGGCCGTGTGGACGAGATCGAGAGCCCGGTAGCTACAGGTTCGCTACGCTAACGCTATGAGCACAGAGATTCGCCAGGCCGACCTGCGCAACGACAATGCCGTCATCATGCGTCGCGTGGCGGCTGGCGAGTCCTTCGTGGTGACGGTCAACGGTCGGGCGGTCGCCGACGTCGTCCCCCACCAGCGCGACACGGGCCGGCGGGCCTTCGTGCCAACAGCCGATGCCGTGGCCGCTCTGACCAGTACTCCCCTCAGCAGGAGCGACGCCCGCCGCTGGCTCGCGGACATCCGCCAGGACGACGACACTCCCCGCGACCCCTGGGCGCGCCAGAGCAGCGGCGCATGAGCACCACCGCTCGGCGCGCTCTGCTCGACACCTCGGCCATCATCGAGCCGCCCTCCGCCGCGCAGCTGCGCGACCACGCCGACGAGCTCGCGGTGCCGGTCATCGCCGTCGGGGAGTTGCACTACGGCATCACGGCCACCGACGACCTGGTGGAGCAGACCCGGCGACGTCAGCGCATCCGCAGCATCCTCGAGGTCTTCGACGTGCTCCCCTTCGACCTGCTCGCGGCGGAGTACTACGAAGCCCTGGCCACCCTGGTCCGGGAGCATGGCCGCAACCCCCGTCCGCGGCGGATGGACCTGCAGATCGCGGCCACGGCGGTGCGGCACGACATACCGCTGCTGACGCGGAACCCCGACGACTTCGCCGGCCTGGAGGGTGCCCTCGACCTGGTGGCGTTGACACCCAGCGCCTGAGTGGCCCCTGCGGCTCATCGGACGAGGGGGTATGCCGGCGGTCACCGCCGCGATCGACCGCTGCGGTCAGCTCGGGTCGAGCTCGGAGAGCAGATCGGGTCCACCGTCGAGAGCCAGCGCCTCGGTCACCAGCGCGAGGTGCGGGGCCTGCCGACCGGGGCCGACCGTGATCGCGGTGACGTCGGGATGAGCCAGCTGCCAGGCCAGCGCCAGTGCACCGGGTGACGCCCCACGCCGCCGACCCAGGCCGATCAGTAGCGCCACCACAGCCTCCGACTGCGGCGGGAGCTCGTCGGCGAAGTCGGGTTGGTCGGACAGGCGGCTGTGCTCCGGACGCACTCCACCGGCGTACTTGCCGGTGAGGATGCCTGTCGCCAGCGGCGAGTGCGACGTGTAGGTCAGTCCGCGCTCCGCCGCCAGATCCAGCACCTCCTCCTGGGCCTGGATCTCCAGCAGGTTGAAGGGGTTCTGGACGACCTCGTATCCCCTGATCCCCAGCCGGTCCGCCGCGTCGAGCGCCCGCGTGAGCTGATCAGCGGTGACGTTGCTGGCGCCGAGGAGCTCGCACCGGCCCGCCTCCCGCTGCTCCTCCAACGCCTCCAGGGTGTCCTCGACCGGCGTCGGGTCGCCAGTGCCGTCCGGGCGCATCTCGTGGTCGTCCGGGGCGTGGGTGTAGAGGATCGCGACCTGCTCGACGCCTAACCGCTGGAGGCAGCCGGTCAGCATCGGCCCGATCCAGTCCCGGTCGAAGGGGGCCGGTCGATGGTCCAGCCACGGCGGCGCGACCTTCGTGGCGACGGACACCCGACTCGTGACCTCCACCGGACGAGCCCGGAGCCAGCGTCCGATGATCGCCGCGCTGGAGCCTGCGGCATACCGTGCGGCGGTATCGACCACCGTGATGCCGCACGCGACTGCCTCATCGAGGATGGCGCAGGCCGTGGCCTCGTCGTGGCCTGTGCCGATCTGGCTGAGGTCACCGCCATCGCCTCCGACGTTGCCGGCCCCGAGCACCACCGGCCCGAATCTCCACGCAGTCACCAGGGACTCCTTCGTCAGGGTGGCCGAGAGCATGGCGAAGGACCTGGATTTCGTCAACAGCGCCCGCGGTGCGCCCCGAGTGAGACTCCATCGACGCCGCGGTCGCGCCCGCCATCCACGGTCTGGTGCCGGTGGTGACGTGGGGTGAGCGCAGTCGAGCGGCGAAGCGCGTGTTGATCGAGGAAGTCCCCAGGGTCAGGCCGCACGCTGGTGGTATGACCTCGGACGCCGAAGCGCGACAGGACCCCGGAGCGCAGGCCGTCGCGCCCTCGTGGCGCCCCGACGCCTACGACGACTTCGCCGCGAGCTATGAGGCGGAGAACGTCGCTAGCCTGCTCAACGCCTTCTACGCTCGCCCCGCCATGGTCGACCTCGCGGGCGATGTCGACGGGCGCCGGATCCTGGACGCCGGGTGCGGGGCGGGGCCGCTGACCGCGCTGCTGCGCGATCGGGGAGCCCGCATGACCGGGCTCGACGGCAGCCCGGCCATGATCGACCTGGCCCGGAAGCGCCTGGGCGACGACGTGCCGCTGCACGTCCACGACCTGGCCCAACCCCTGCCCTTCGCCGCCGACTCCTTCGACGACGTGGTGTCCTCGCTGGTGCTGCACTATCTCGAGGACTGGGACGCGCCGCTCGCCGAGATCAGTCGGGTGCTCCGGCCGGGGGGCCGCTTCATCCTGGCGGTGAACCACCCCTTCGTGCGCACCTTCACCCACCCGGACGAGGACTACTTCGCGACGCGGCAGTACTCCGACGAGTTCGACTTCGACGGTCGGCCCGCAACGCTGACGATGTGGCACCGCCCCGTGCACGCGATCTTCAACGCCTTCACCCGCGCCGGGTTCGGCATCGAGATGGTCGACGAGCCGCCGCCCTCCCCACAGACCCCGACCGAGCTCCTGCCGCCGCGCATCGCGAGCGGCGAGCGGACGGCATTCCTCTGCTTCCTGTTCGTCGTGCTGAGAGCGCCCTGACATGCGGTGGCTCCAGCGCGATGCGCCAGTTGCCCGGATCGAGCTCGACGACCTGCCGCCCGTCCGCGCCCTGGTGGGGGCGGCCGTGGCAGGTGAGGAGGTCACGCTCACTCGCGGCGGCGAGCCGCTCGGCACGCTCTCCTTCACCCCTCGGGTGCTGCAGGGCGCGATCCTCCACGCAGAGGACGAGGACGACGAGGACGAGCCGGCCACACCACATACCGAGGGCGTCACCGTGGTCGCGACCGCGATGCGGCTGTCGAAGGCGGTGCGGGCGCGCCTCTCGGAGGAGTTCGGTGACGACTACCTCGTCATCGACATGAAGCAGGCCCCGCCGACCGTCGACGTGCTGCTCGTTCCGCCCGGCACCCCGCAACTGGTGCACGGCCTGCGCGACATGTTTCCCGACGCGCGCGTCGTGGTGACCGAGATCGAGGACGAGGAGTTGGGCGTCAGCTATGCGGGGCAGGTCGGCCGGATGCTTGAGGCCGGCGCCTCCGCCTACCTCCCGCCCCGGCCGATCGCGCAGGTGGCGGAGGGGGTGCGCCGTCATCTGGCCCGGACCGAGGGGGCGGCGCTGGAGCGGGGCGGCGCCACCTCGCCTGCGGCGCTGGAGGCCGCACCGGTGATCGAGCCCTGAGAAGGCCTGCGGACGAGTCCCCCCAGGAGCAGCGGCCCGGTCGTCCGGCCGACGTACGGACCTACCGGCGTGCACCACCGCGCGAGCCTCTCAGCTGACCTGCGCCTTCGCCGACCGCCGCACCGTTGTGCACGCCGGTGGGTCCGTGCTGGGGCTCGGGGTCAGCGGCGGCGGGGCTCGCCTGGGTAGGTCCCGAAGCTCCACTGGTTGCCCTCGGGGTCGCGCACGAGCACCTCGCGGCTGCCATAGGACTGCTCGACAGGCGCGTCCGGGACCTCCGCGCCAGCGGCACGAGCCCGCTCGAGGACGGTGTCGACGTCGGTGGTGACGACGTATGCCGCGCTGGTGCCGGGAGTCTGGGAGAACTCGCCGTCGGGACGGTGCTGACCGAGCATCACGCCTCCACCCTCGGGCCAGTCGAGCTGCGCGTGCTGGAGCACGCCGTCGTCGTCGGTGTAGGCCGCGGTCTCCTCGAACCCGAGGGCCACCAGGAAGTCGATCACGGCGCGCGGATCGCGTGCCTGGAAGGCCGGCCAGACGGTCGGAGGGTGCGGGCTGTGGTCGGGCGCGGAATCACTCATGCCGTCGATGGTGGCGCCTGGGGCACGTGGCCGGCTTGGACGTTCGGGAACTCCTCGGCCAACCAGTCCGTCGGACTCAGGCCCGCGAACCGGCCGAAGTCTCGCACCAGATGGGCGTGGTCGTAGTAGCCGTAGTCGGCCGCGAGCCCCGCCAGGTCGAGCGAGCGACCGGCCGACGGCGCGCAGGCCCGTGCCGACAGAGCCCGCCGCGCGGCGTCGAAACGCACCAGTCGTGCCGCTGTCCGCACCGTCACCCCCAGCTCGGCGGCGAAGAGGGTGCTCAGTCGGCGACGTCCCAGACCGACGTGACTGGCGACCTCCTCGACCCGGACATCACCGCACCGCGCCCGCACCACCCGCCATGCCTCGGCGACCTCGGCCCGTGGCCGGTGACCCTGACCGGACGCCACCCGTCCGAGGAGGAACTCGGTCACCAGTCGGTACCGGCCGGGCCAGTCGGTCGTGGTGTCCAGCCGGTCCGAGAGCCGGGACAGGGCGTCGCCGAGCAGGTCGGCGGCATCCCAGTGGTCGACCGGTAGGCCCGCGGCGGGCACTCCGAACAAGGCACGCGCCCCGAGCGGCGACACGGCGAGCTGGATCCCCTCCCACGCATCCGGCTGCAGCACCAGGGCACTGCGCACGTGGAGCCCGCCCAGGACGACCCTCTGCTCGTCGACCGAGCCGGCGTCGAGCGCCTCCCACGAGCTGGCGGTGCGTAGCGGCGCGCCGATCGCCAGCACCATGGTGAGGGTGTCGGAGGGCAGCCCGCGGTGGATCCCCGGGGTCAGGCCCACGGCGTGGTAGCCGACCATCTCCCGCACGTGCCGACGCAGCGCCGGCGGCAGGATCGCGGGTGGCGGCGTGGTCCACACAGCCATCTGCCCATCGTAGGTCGGATCGGCGGTCGGCGGGCCTCCCAAGGACCGGGGTGACTCCGACGGTGCGGCCGTCAGCGCTGGAGCAGCTGCGCCGCCCGCTCGCCGATCACGACGCTGGGCGCGTGCGTGTGCCCGCGGATGATCTCGGGCATCACCGACGCGTCGGCGACGAGCAGCCGCTCGACTCCGCGCACCCGCAGATCGGGGTCCACCACCGACGCGGCATCGGTGCCCATCCGGGCCGTCGAGGTGGGGTGGTAGAGCGTGTGCGCGTGCTGCTCCAGCGCCGCGGCAGCGCGCTCCTCAGCGCTGAGCCGCTCGCCGTCCACCGGGCGCACGTAGGTGCCATCCGTCACGGCCCGCAGCGCAGGTGAGGCAAGGATCCGCTCGGCGATCGCCAGGCCGGCGAGCAGGGTCGCGAGGTCCGCACCCTCGGGGTCGCTGAGGTAGCGGGGGTCGATCACCGGGTGCGCGAACGGGTCCGCCGAGGCGAGGCCGATCGTGCCGCGGCTGCGCGGCTGGAGCAGGATCGGGCCGAGCGTCAGGCCGTGCTCCGGTATGTCGTGCAGCCCCTCGTCGGCATACGCCACCGGCGCCCAGATCAGCTCCAGGTCCGGCTGATCCAGCTCGGGCCGGGAGCGCACGAAACCGTAGGCCTCGGCGACGTTGGACGTCAGCATCCCGCGGCGCCGCAGCAGGTAGCGCGCCAGGTTGGCCGCCGACGTGGCAGAGGCGAGCGTGTCCTCCGAGGTGCGGGCGATGAGCCCGCTCACCAGGTGGTCGCGCAGGTTCTGGCCCACCTCCGGTGCGTCGACGAGCACCGGTATGCCGTGCTCCTGCAGCTCCTCGCCCGGGCCGATGCCCGAGAGCAGGAGCAGCTGCGGGGTGTTGACCGCGCCGCCGCAGAGCACGACCGCCTGCCGCGCCGAGACCCGCCGCGTGACCCCGCCGACGGCATACTCCACCCCGCTTGCGACCCGCCCCTGGAAGAGCACCCGCGTCACGTGCGCGCGGGTGCGCACCTCGAGGTTCGGGTGCCCGGCCGCGGATCGGAGGTATGCCTGTGCGGTGCTCGAGCGCGCGCCGCGCCGCTGTGTCACGCGGGTCTGGGTGAAGCCGTCGGGCGCCTCGGAATTGGCCTCCTCGACCGCGAACCCGGCCTCGCCGACGGCTCTCAGGAAGCGACCGGTGAGCGGGCTCGGATCGCGTTGCTCCTCGACCGGGACCAGCGTGCTCTCCAGCAGCGGCCGGACCGCGTCCCAGCCCCAGCCGGGCCCGGCGAGCTCGGCCCACCGGTCGTAGTCGGCGGCGAAGCCCGGCACCCACATCATCGCGTTGAGGGAGGACGAGCCGCCCAGCACCTTGCCCCGCGGCCAGTAGATCGAGCGGCCGCCGAGCCCGGGCTGGGGCGTGGTCCGGTAGTTCCAGTCCGCCGAGGAGCCGAAGAGCCGCGAGAAGGCCGCCGGGATGCGGATGTTCGGCGAGGTGTCCGGGCCGCCCGCCTCCAGGAGCAGCACCCGACGGGAGCCGTCCTCAGTCAGCCGGTGCGCGACCACGGCACCGGCCGAGCCGGCCCCCACCACGACGACGTCGACGGTCTCCTCGTCCTGGGTGCTCACGGGAGTCACGGTAGCCGGATGCTCAATCTTGGCCCGCGGGTTGGATGTATTCTGTATGCATGTCATCCACTCTGCTGCAGATCCGAGGTGTGGACCCCGCCACCCGCGATGAGCTGGCCGCCCGGGCGGCGCGGCGAGGGCTGAGCCTGACGGCATACCTGCGCGATCTCCTCCAGCGCGAGGTCGCCACTCCCGATCTCGCGGAGGTCTTCGCCCGGGTGGACGCGCGGTCGGAGTCGAGCCTCGTGTCGGCCGTCGACATCATCCGCGCCGACCGCGACTCCCGATGATCGTCGTCGACGCCTCGGTGGTCGTCGATGCCCTTACTCAGCGGGAGCTGGCTCCTCTCCGGTCGCAGCTCGCCCAGGAGACGCTCCACGCCCCCGACCTCGTCGACCACGAGGTCACGAACGCCCTGCGGGGGCTGGCGCTGGGCGGGCATCTGAGCGCCCATCGCGCCCAGGATGCTCTGGCCGACTACGACGACCTCGCGTTGCGCCGGCACCCCAGCACACCGGCTCTGCGCGCGGGCGTTTGGGCGCTCCGCCACAACCTGACCAGCTACGACGCCGCCTACGCCGCGCTCGCGTCAGCGCTCGGATGCGAGCTGTGGACTCGCGACCACGGGCTCGCGGAGGGCGCTCGGGCGCACGTCGAGGTCGTGACCGTCTGAGATCAGTCGCGCAGTTGCCATGTATCATCTGATACATGGCAGCCACCAGCGCGAGCTCACGCGCCACGACCGAGCGCCTGTGGGAGGTCGTCAGCGACCTCGCCGCCTGGCCCGACCACCTCGACACCTTCACCTCGGTCCGCCACGTGACGGGGCCGTCGCCCACCGGGGTCGGATCCCGGTTCGAGGTGAGGCAGCCGGGCCTGGTCACCTCGACCTATGAGATCACCGAGTGGGCGCCCGGCTCGGCCTTCACCTGGGTGGCGCGGGCGCCGGGTGTCGTGACGACGGCGACGCACACGATCAGCGCGGTCGGCGACGGCTCACGGCTGGATCTCGGCCTCACCTGGACCGGCCCCCTGGGTCGGGTCGCCACGCCCCTGCTCGGCCGACGCGCGCAGTCCATGATCGACCTCGAGGCACGGACCTTCGCGCGGATCGCCGAGGGATGAGCGACGCCCGTGACGCCCTGCTCGGTCGCGCGATCGCGCACTACGCCGCGCACGGCATACGCGACACGAGCCTGCGCTCGCTCGCGTCGGCCATCGGCACGAGCCAGCGGATGCTGCACTACCACTTCGGCTCACGCGAGGACCTGCTGGCCGCAGTGATCGACGCCGTCGCCGGGAGCCAGGCCGAGCAGATCGGGGCCCTCTTCGACGATGCCGACGACCCCTGGGACGCCGGCCGGCGCAACTGGGCCGCCACGGTCGAGGGCGCAGAGGTCTACGGAGCGCTCTGGTTCGAGCTCGCGACCCACGCGATGCACGGCGAGCCCTACGCGGCCCGGCTGGGAGAGGTCATGGTCGCCGCGCAGCTGCGCGAGTTCACCCGCCTGTATGCCGCACGTACGGACCACGCGCATGCGGAACGGCTCGCACGGCTCACGCTGGCCGTGGGCCAAGGTCTGGTCTTCGACCTGCTCATCGACCGCGACCGCGCGGCGGCCGACGAGGCGATCGAGGCGTTCATCGACCTGGTGCGGCGGGACCTGGAGGGCGGGCGATGATGGCGGGTATGCATCGGGTCGCCGTCGCCGTCCTCGTGCGCGATGAACGGGTGCTGCTCGCCCACCGCGCGGCGCACCGCGAGTGATATCCCGACTGCTGGGACCTCGTGGGCGGGCACCTCGAGCCGGGAGAGTCGGCACTCGACGCGGTTCGCCGGGAGTGCCAGGAGGAGCTGGGTATCGAGATCCACGACGCTGCCCCGATCTCGGTCGCCCTGGGGCACGCCGAGGTGGAGATCCATGCCTTCCGGGTCACCCGCTGGCGGGGAGAACCCGTCAACGCGGCACCGGACGAGCACGACGACCTCGGCTGGTTCGCCCTTGAGGACCTGGCTGGCCTCAGGCTCGCGGACGTGGACGGCATACCTGCGGCGGTGCGGACCGCGCTGGATCTGACGTCGCAGGGGGCGTAGCGACACCCGTGGCGACGATCCGTCGAGTCGTCCCGGCGACACGCCCGAACTGAGCGGCCCGAGCGTTCACGTGAACGCTGCAGCCGACGACACGCCCGACCTGATCGGCCCGAGCGTTCACGTGAACGCTGCGGCCGACGACACGCCCGACTGGATCGGCCCAGCTACGCACGTGCGCGCCTGAGCCGATCAGCACCGGCGCGGCGGCGGGACGGATCACAGGCGCGCCAGCCGACACCCGGCGCACACCCTGACCCCGGCGCAACAGCCGCACGCGCCGACTCAGGCGAGCATCGGCATACCGGATCCTGCCGTCAGCGCACCTGGGTCGCCTCGAAGCTCCGCCCGGGCGCGACGAACGCCTCCTGCGCCTGCACCAGCCGCAGCTCGCGCTCGCGCGAGTCGAGGGTGACCTGGAGCAGCTCGAAGACGCTGGCCGCGGTGCGCTCCAGGGCGGTGGCCGCCGACCCGCTCTCGCGGTAGTGCGCGGTGAAGAGCGCGCTGGTGACGTCGCCGGAGCCGTTGGCCTTGATCGGGAGGCGGGGCGTCGCGACGATCCAGGCGCCCTCGTCGTCGACGGCGAGCATCTCGATCGTCTCGCCGCCGTCAGGCTGGGCCTCGCGCTCGGGTCGCAGCACGCTGGTGACGAGCACGGTCCTGGGGCCGAGCTCGCGCGCGCGGTCCACCGAGGCGAGCGTCGACTCGAGGCTGTCCGGCTCGGTGTGCGTCATGTAGCCGAGCTCGAACTGGTTGGGCGTGATGATGTCGGCGTGCGGCAGCACCTTCTCGCGGATGAGCGGCGGGATCGACTCGGCGACGAAGCAGCCGGAGGTCGCGTTGCCCATGACGGGGTCGCAGGTATATGTGGCGCGCGGGTTGGCCTTCTTGACCCGGGCGACGGCGTCGATCACGACGTCGACGATCTCCTCGCCGCCCAGGTAGCCCGAGAGCACTCCGTCGGCCGTGCCGAGCACGCCGCGGTCCTCGATCCCGCTCACGACCGAGCGCACGTCGTCGGCGGGGATGAGCGGGCCGCCCCACGCGCCGTACCCGGTGTGGTTGGAGAAGTTGACGGTGAGCACCGGCCAGACCTCGTGCCCGAGGCGCTGCAGCGGGAAGACGGCGGCCGAGTTGCCGACGTGACCGTAGGCGACGTGGCTCTGGATCGAGAGGAAGCGCATCCCTCGATGATGGCACCACCGCGCCACGGGAGCAGCATCGCTGCCGGGGGCCGGTCGCGTTCAGTCGCGCTCGCCCAGCCCGAGGAACTCCCGGTATGCCGCCGCGCCGGTCACCCGGACCGGCTCGCCGCGGCGGAACGTCTCCGGCGTGAGCACGAAGCGCTCCTCCTCGGCGACCTCGTCGCGGCGCTTGATCCACTCCCGGCCGTTGGTCTCGTAGCCGACCTTGCGGCTGACGGCACGTGAGGCGGCGTTGTCGACGAAGGCCGCGGAGGTGATCCGCTCGGCGCCGAGGTGGTCGAAGGCGAAGGCGCAGACCACCTGCCGCATGCGCGTGCCGATGCCCTGGCCCTGGAACTTCTGGGCGAGCCACGAGCCGGTCTCCAGGGTGCGGGTCACCGCGTAGTCCGCGCCCTCCAGAGCCTGGATGCCGACCACCTCGCCGGCCCGGCGCACGACGAGCTGCAGCGAGGTTGCCTCCGGGGTCTGACCAGCGAGAATGCGGCCGACGTAGCGCGCGTAGTTGGCCGGGATCTCCTCCGCCGGCGCATCGGTCCACGGGAACTCGAAGGGCATGTGGGCCGGGTCGTGGATGCCGTCGAGCACGAGGGCCACCAGCGCGGCGATGTCGCCCTCGCGCAGCGCGGTCAGCACGAGGTCACCCGCCTCGAGCCGGAGCCCGAAGGGTGGCCAGATCTGCTCGAGGGTGAGGTGCGGCATACCGACGAGTGTGGCGGGTGGGGCGCTCGTGCCACCAGCGGATTTCCTGGTGCGGGTGAGAGCGGCGACCGCAGATCTCGACCACGGGTTTTCGTGCCATGGCGACGAAACCGGTGGTGGATTCGGGGAGAGGCGGGGGGGATGCGGCATCCTGGCTCCTGTGCGACCTGACCTGAGCCTGCCGCGTCGGGTGGAGCGGCGCAACGCCGTCTTCCAGCAGTGGGAGGCGCTGCTGACCAACCGGCGCAAGCGCAACCAGACCGGCCAGCTGCTCGTGCAGGGCGTGCGGCCGATCAGCGCCGCCCTGGCCTCCTCGGATCACCGCGTGCTCGCGCTGCTCAAGGACGGGCGGGCCCGGCCCTCCGACTGGGCTCGCGAGACCCTCGCCTCGCACGGCGGGCGCTGCGCCGTCGTCGACGTGGCGCCCGAGCTGATGGCGGAGCTGGGAGAGCGGAGTGACGGCATACCCGAGCTGCTGGCGCTCGTGGAGCTGCCCGCCGACGATGTGTCCCGTCTCCCGGACGAGCTGCGGGGACCCGTCGTCGTCTTCGACCGGCCTGCCAACCCGGGCAACATCGGCACCCTCGCCCGGTCCGTCGACGCGCTGGGCGGATCGGCCCTCATCGTGACCGGGCACGCCGCCGACCCGTGGGATCCGGCCGCGGTGCGGGCGAGCACAGGCTCGATCTTCGGCATACCCGTGCTGCGGCTGCCCTCGCACCAGCCGGTGCTCGACTGGGCCGAGCGGCGACGATCTAGGGGTGAGCAGGTCACCGTGGTCGGCACCGACGAGCACGGCGAGGTGCCGCTCACCGAGGTGCCGACCGAGGGCACCACGATCGTCGTCATCGGCAGCGAGGCGACGGGCATGAGCAGCGGCTGGCGCGAGGCGTGCGACCTGCTCACCGCGATCCCGATGACCGGCACCGCGAGCTCGCTCAACGCGGCGAGCGCGGGCTCGATCGTGCTCTATGAGCTGATGCGACGCATCGAGCGGCGTGCACAACGCCAGGCGTCGCGTCGCTGACCTGGGGCTGCGCCCTCAGTCGACTCGTGGTGCACGCCCGTCGGACCGCACCGGGTCACCCGAGCTCCTCCGGCGACGCGATCCGGCGCACGGCAGCGTCAGGGTGGTCTCCGTGCCGATCGAGCAGGACCGCGTCGAGCCCTGCCGCGAGCGCGCCCTCCACGTCGGTGACGAGCGAGTCGCCCACCATGAGCGACTCCTCGGCTGCGACGCCGAGCCGATCCACCGTGGCGTGGAAGGCTCCCGGGTCGGGCTTGCCGGTGGGCAGGTCGGAGGAGCAGACGACGGCGTCGAACGCCTCGTCGAGCCCCAGCCGATCGAGCTTGCGCCGCTGCTGGCTGACCTCGCCGTTGGTGAGGATCCCGAGCCGCAGCCCCCGCCCCCGCACGCGCTCCAGCGCCGGAGCGGCGTCGGGGAAGAGGCGCCAGCCGGCTTCATACCGAGCGAGGTAGCCGGCGAAGATCGCGTCGGCCTCGGCGTCGCTCAGGTCGCGCCCGAGGAACTCCCGCACCCGCGCGCGCCGCTGCCCCTGAAAGCTGACCTCCCGGCGCTGGTAGCGAGGGTAGTGCCGCTGGGCCACCGCATCCCACCGCAAGGCCACCCCGGGGTCCACGACGCCGTGGTCGGCCGCCCAGGGCACGACCGCCTCGTGCGCCGCGGAGCGCTGGTCGACCAGGGTGTCGTCCAGGTCGAAGATCACGGCGCGCAGCATGGCGCGATCCTGGCACGGGACGGGGTATGCCGTGGGGCGCGGGGAGGATCGGTGCAGCAGGACCGATCCTCCCCGGTCTGGCCCGGCACCCGCGGGGAGGATCGGTGCACCTGGACCGATCCTCCCCAGTCTGGCCCGGCACCCGCGGGGAGGATCGGTGCACCTGGACCGATCCTCACCACTGTCAGTCGTCGATCGAGCGGATCACCCGGGCCGGCATTCCGGCGACGATGGACCGCTCGGGCACGTCCTTGGTGCCCACGGACCCTGCGCCGACGATCGCGCCGTCGCCGATGCTCACCCCTGGCACGACGGTGACGTTGGCGCCGAGCCAGACATCGCGCCCCAGGGTCGCGGCGGCCGGAATCGTGTCTCCGCGACGGGCCGGGTCTACGCCGTGGTTGAGGGTCGTGAGGGTCGAGCCGTGCCCGATGAGGGAGCCCGCGCCGATCGTGATGTTGCCGGTGTCCTGGAAACGGCAGCCCATGGTGATGAAGACACCGTCACCAAGCACGAGGTTCTTGCCGAACTCGCTGTAGAACGGGCGGGAAGACCGTCACGGTCTCCGGCACCTCGCGCCCGGTCAGCTCGCCGAGCAGGGCCCGGACCTGCTCCGGCGGGTGGTAGCTCCCGTTGAGCTCGGCCACGACCGCAGCGCCTCCTGACGGGAACCGTGGATCACCTCGACCTCGTCGCCGCCGACGTGCTGCCGCACCTGCGCTGATCACAGGCGCGACGACTCGATTGGCATCGATGCAGGTCAGGGGCGTATAGTAATGACATAGGCGCCCGCTCGCCGTCGGCGGATCTTGCAGTCAGGGGATCTCGTAGTCAGGGGACATCGACGCGAGGCCAGAGTCGGTCGGCGCCACAGACCTCCGCCGCTTCGAAGATTAGGTGCTGCCGCCATGCCGCTGCTGCGTCGACTCACGTCCACGCCGGTGCTGCTCGCTGCCCTCATCACGCTGACGCTGCTCGTCGCCGGCCCGTTGCGCGAGACCGACCGGTCGCTGCACGGCTTCTGGTCCGACGAGCTCACGCCGGAGTGGACCAGATTCCTGGACCAGGTGCCCAACGCGGTCGCCGGTCAGGCCGTCTGCCTGCCCGTCCTCATCCTCGTGGCGACCGTGCTCGCCTGGAAGCACCGCACCTGGCGTCCGCTGCTCTTCACGGCCGCCGTCGAGCTCGGCTTCTACGCCGTCGTGGGCGGGCTGAAGGTCATCTTGGCCCGCACCTCCCCCAAGGCCGACGACGTGTCGGGCCGCTTCCTCAACGGCGGCGCGGCCGAGCACGGGTGGTACGGCATCAGCTACCCCTCCGGCCACGCCTCCGAGGCCATCCTCTTCTACGGCGCCGCGGCCTATCTCATCGCGATCTACGCCCACCCGGACAGCCGGGTCATGCACCGGCTCGCCTGGCTCATGGGCCTCATCGTGCTCAACTCGATCGGGGTGGCCTACTACCTGGGCTACCACTGGCCGTCCGACCTGCTCGGGGGCATGCTCGTCGGCGCCGTCGTCCTGCGCGTCATCATCGACGTCGACCAGGCCCTCGTCCGGCGGGCGGAGCGGGCTCGCCTCGGCCGCCGCGCCGTCCCGGCCCTGCCGCTCCGCTCGGCGCGGCCCGCCTACGGCCTGGCGGCCTATGAGCTCCCCGTCGAGCACCCGCGGCCGATCGCGTCGGCGGGGCGCCGCGTGCCCGAGCTCGTCCCCTAGCCTGACCGGGTGGGCACCGTTGTGATCGACTGCGTCGTCGTCGGTGGTGGGCAGGCGGGATTGGCTGCGTCCTTCTACCTGCGGCGAGCGGGCGTCGATCACGTCGTCCTCGACGCGCAGGACCGCCCCGGCGGCGCCTGGCGTCACACGTGGCCCTCGTTGCGCCTCTTTTCCCCCGCCGGCTACTCCTCCTTGCCGGGCTGGCGGATGCCGCCCACGCCGGCATCCGACCGGCAGAACCCCGACGCCGACCACGTCATCGACTACCTCGCGCGCTACGAGGAGCGCTACGGCATACCCGTGGAGCGGCCGGTGCGGGTGCGGTCGGTGCACCGCCAGGCCGACGGGTTCCACGTCGAGACCGATCGCGGCCCGTGGAGGGCGCGCGTGGTGGTCGGCGCGACCGGCACCTGGTCGCGACCGTTCGTGCCCGCCGTCCCGGGGATCGGCGACTTCGGCGGCACGCAGGTCCACAGCGCGAGGTATACCGGTCCCGCCTCCTTCGCGGGTCGGCGGGTGCTGGTCGTCGGTGGCGCCAACTCCGGCGCCCAGATCGCGGCCGACCTGCTCGAGGTGGCCGAGGTCACGTGGGCGACGCTGGCGCCGCCGCGCTACCTGCCCGACGAGGTGGACGGGCGTGAGCTCTTCCGGGTCGCGACGGCGCGGCTGCGGGGCGAGGGCGAGGGCGTCGGCGGGCTGGGCGACATCGTGGCGGTGCCGCCGGTGCGCGAGGCCCGGGACCGTGGGGCACTGGTCGCGACCCCGATGGTGCAGCAGATGACGGCCCGAGGCGCGATCGGTGCCGACGGCCTCGAGCAGCCCTACGACGCGGTGGTCTGGTGCACCGGCTTCCGACCCGAGCTGTCGTGGGCCCACGGGCTGGACCTGCCGCGGGTCAACGGACGGGTGGTCACGGACGGGACACCGATGGTGCCGGGGCTGCCCGGCCTCTTCCTGCTGGGGTACGGCGACTGGTGCGGCCCCGCGTCCGCGACGCTCATCGGCGTGGGCCAGTGGGCGCGGCTGGTCGGCGAGCATGCTGCCGCGCAGGTGTCCTCGGTCTCGCGGAGGGGGTGACCCCACGCTCTGGACAGCGGATTCTGGGGCCCGTTCCCCAGAAGACTCTGTCCAGAACGTCGGGGCGGGGAGGCTCGCGGCGGGCCGGAGACAGGGGCGGGACGGGGACAGTGGCCGCTGACCGTGGAATTCGACCACGGCTTCTCGCGCCAAGGCGATACTTCCGGTGGTCGAATCCGGGGTCACACGAGCCCGAACGTCTCTAGGGGGCCGCGGGCGTCAGGACCCGCCGCACCGCTTCCTCGACGAGCGCCGCGTCGGCCGATCCGGCTCCCGGCTCGGTGTCGAGGGCCCGGTGGATCGTCAGGCCCTCGATCAGCGCGTCCAGCAGCCGCGCTGTCGTCGCGTCGACGTGCCGCTCGAGCGCCGCTCGGCTGCGCCTCATCCAGTCGCGGGTGATGCTCCGGTATGCCGGTTCGCGCGCCGCGAGGGTGTAGAGCTCGTGGGTGAGGACGAGGGAGCGCCGGCTGTCGAAGACGTCCTCGGTGATGAGCGCGGCCACCGCCGCCGCGGCCTCGTCGGGGCCGGCCGCCGACCCCAGCCGCCGCTCGAACTGCTCCGCGACCGAGTCGGCGAACCGGCCGAAGGCCTCGGTGAGCAGCTGCTGCATACCGTCGAAGTGGTAGGTCATCGAGCCGAGCGGGACGTCGGCCGCCGCGGCGACGCGGCGGTGCGAGCAGCCAGCGACCCCGTGCTCGGCGATCACGTCGAGGCAGGCGTCGACGATCCGGTCGCGCCGCTCGGGGTCGTGCCGACGGGGGCGCGCTGCGGGGGCCACGCTCAGATCTCCTTGACGACCCTGGCCGGATTGCCCAGCGCGACCACGTTGGCGGGCAGGTCCTTGGTCACGACGGCCCCGGCGCCGACGACAGTGTTGTCGCCGATCGTGACACCGGGACACACGATGACGCCGCCTCCCAGCCAGACGTTGTCACCCAGCGTGATCGGCGCGGCGGCCTCCAGCTTGTCGCGGCGGGGCTCGGGGTCGACCGGGTGGGTCGGCGTCAGCAGCTGCACGTTGGGCCCGATCTGGCAGTCCTCGCCGATCGTGATGGGCGCGACGTCGAGCAGCACGAGCCCGTAGTTGGCGAAGGTCCGGGCGCCGACGCGGGTGTGCACGCCGTAGTCGCAGTAGACCGGCGGCTTGAGGTAGGCGTCCTCCCCCAGCTCGCCGAGCAGCTCCTCGAGGACCTCGCGGGCGGTGTCGGGGTCCTCAGCGGTGCGCCGTGCATACTCGGCCTGCAGCCGCAGCGCCCGCTGGGCGATCTGCGCGCTCTCCGGGTCGTCCGCGATGTAGAGATCCCCGGCGAGCATCCGCTCCCGGTTGGTGCGTGCGTCTCCGGCGAAGTAGTCCTTCACGCGTACGATCGTACACACACCACGGCGCCGCCTACGACAGTCCCTGCGAGGACCCGAAACCCCCGCGGTGACCGGCCGCGCGATATGCCGTGACTGGCCGCAGGAGATGCCGTGACCGGCCGCGTGGAATGTCGTGATCGACCGTGAAATTCGACCATGGGTTGTCGTGCCTTGGCGCAATAACCCATGGTCGAATTCGGCAACAGGGGCGGCGCAGGACAGCCGAACCTTGCTGGTCCGGGACTGCCCGAGGCCCCTAGCGTCGGTCTCCTCCGACGAAAGGATCCGGTCATGGGGTGGCTGGCACTGGGGTTATTCGTGCTCTACGCGGTGCTGGGCTTCGGCTGGCGCAGCTGGGTGCAGTGGCGACGCACGGGAGACCACGGTATGCGCGGCTTCCGCGGGCGTACGGGATCCACCGAGTGGTGGGCCGGCGTCAGCTTCGGACTCGCCGCGCTCCTCGTGGCGTTGGGACCGATCGACGCCATCGCCGGATGGACGCCAATCACACCACTACAGCAATCGTCGCTCGCGGCCCTCGGGGTCATCCTGACCGTGACCGGCATCGCCGGCACGGTCTGGACCCAGCTCGCGATGGGAGCCAGCTGGCGGGTCGGCGTCGACAAGAGCGAGCGCACCGACCTCGTGACCACCGGCCCCTTCGGCCTCGCGCGCAACCCGATCTTCACCATGATGCTCCTGACCGTGGCAGGGTTGTGCCTCATGGCGCCGACTGCCACCTCGCTCGCAGGTCTCGTCCTCTTCGTCGTCGCGATCCAGCTGCAGGTCCGGGTCGTCGAGGAGCCCTATCTGCGTCGCACCCACGGCGAGGGGTATGCCGCCTACACCGCCACCGTGGGCCGCTTCCTGCCTGGCGTCGGCCACGTCGGGGATCGGTCATGACCGCGCTCTCGGCGCCCCTGTCGGCATCGCGTCGGGGCGCCCTGCAACGGCGGGCGCGGCTGCTGGCGCTGGCCTCGGTGGTCTACAACGTCCTCGAGGCGGTCGTCGCCATCGCGGCTGGACTGGTGGCCGGCTCGGTCGCGCTCATCGGCTTCGGGCTGGACTCGGTCGTCGAGGTGAGCAGCGGACTCATCGTCCTGTGGCAGTTCAGCCACCGCCTGCCCGAGCAGCGGGAGCGGCAGGCGCTGCGGCTCATGGCGATCGCCTTCTTCGCGCTCACCGCCCTGGTGGGTGTCGAGTCGATCCGGGCGCTGCTCTCGGGGCGGGAGGCGGAGACCTCGGTGGTCGGGATCGGGCTCGCCGTCGCGTCGCTCATCATCATGCCCGTCCTGTCGTGGGCCCAGCGTCGCACCGGCCGCGCGCTCGGCTCCAACGCAGTCGTCGCCGACGGCACGCAGACCTTGCTGTGCACCTATCTCTCCGCGGTGCTGCTCGTCGGCCTCGTGCTCAACGCCACTCTCGGCTGGTCCTGGGCGGACCCGCTGGCCGGGCTGGTCATCGCCGGCATCGCACTGCGCGAGGGCATCCTCGCCTGGCAGGGCAAGGGCTGCTGCGCGCCGTCAGGCACCGGCGGGTGTGGCTGCTCCGACGCGGACTGCCGCTGCTGACCCACCACCGCCACGCGCTCCCGAGCCCGACCGCCCCAGGCGGCGAGCGCCAGAGCGAGCGCGATCCCGGCCCAGGTATGCCGCGTCGTAGCGGAAGGTGACGGCACCGTCGGTACGGTCCAGGGTCGCCGCCGCTCGGCCCGCCTTGAGCACGGTCGCTCGGCGGACGTCCCGTGGGTCGACCCGCTGCATCGCAGTCACGACTGGCTCTGGGAAGTGCTCCTGCGCCGGAGCACCAACTCGAGGCCGAGGACGTCGAGGACGCGCACCAGCAGGTCGAGGCGGACTGATGGCTTGCCACCTTCGAGCTCGCGCACGAAGCGCTCGGAGACCCCGGCGAGATCGGCGAGATCGGCTTGCCGTAGCCCCAAGGCGCGGCATCGCTAGACCATCTGGGTCGCGTCCATCATGCTCGAGACCTCCAGACCGGCACGATCGTGCCGAGAGGGACCAGAAATGCCACGCACGATGCGTCGACGCCAGCCGTGTCGGCAAACTTTTGCCGATTCAGTCAGCGACTCACCGCGGCGAGCCGGTTGCTGCCCCGCACCGGCACGCGCATGCCGGTGCCGGGCTGCACCGGCGCCTAGGGTGGGTCCGTGGAGCAGCAGCCCCGACGTCTGGTGAGCGACACCGCCCTGGTCTACGAAGGCGGAGGGATGCGAGCGTCATACACCTCGGGGTTGGTGGTGGCGCTCATCGAGGCGGGGATCGACCTCGGCTGGGTGGGCGGGATCTCGGCGGGGGCGAGCAACACCTGCAACACGCTGTCGCGCGACGCCTGGCGCGCGCGGCACAGCTTCACCGACTTCGCGTCCGACCCGCGCTTCGGTGACTGGTGGACGTTCGCGCGGGGGCAGGGGTGGTTCAACGCGGAGTACATCTACGAGCAGACGGCCCTGCCGCACCAGGCACTGCCCTTCGACTTCGAGACCTTCGCCACGCACCCAGCCCAGGTGCGGATCGGCGCCTTCGACGCCGAGAGCGGCGACCAGATCTATTGGGGCAGAAAGGATCTCGCGTCGATGCGGGACCTCATGGTGCGGGTCCGCGCCTCGTCGACGATGCCGGTTGTCATGCCGCCGGTGACGATCGACGGGCGGGTCTACGTCGACGGCGCGCTCGGGCCCTCGGGTGGGATCCCGCTGGACGCGGCGCGGGCGGACGGCTTCAGGAAGTTCCTCGTCGTGCTGACGCAGGAGCGTGGCTACGTCAAGGGGCCGCAGCGGGCGCAGGGCTTCCTGCGGCGGCACTTCCGCCGCTATCCCGCGGTGCCTGAGGCGATGGCGCTCCGGGCGGCCCGCTACAACGCGGTGCGCGAGGAGCTGTGGGAGCTCGAGGCGAGCGGTGCGGCATACCTCTTCGTGCCGGAGCGGATGCCCGTCGGCAACGGTGAGCGCGACGTCGCGAAGCTGCGCGCGAGCCACGAGGCCGGTCTCGCCCAAGCCCGACGCGAGTTGCCCACGATCCGGGACTTCCTCGGCCTCCCCCAACCCTGACCGGCCGCACGATATGCCGTGACTGGCCGCACGGTATGCGCGCATATCGCGCGGCCAGTCCGAACAGAACGCGCGGCCAGTCACGACACATCGCGCGGCCAGTCACGACATATCGCGCGGCCAGTCACGACATATCGCGCGGTCAGTCGAGGAAGTCGCGGAGCAGGTCGGTGAGAAATGCCGGGGCGTCCTCGTTGAGGGTGTGGCCGGCGCCCTCGACGATGCGCAGCTGCGCCTGGGGTATGCCGTTCGCCAGGGCGCGCGAGCCCAGCTGGTTGGCCTTGTCCTTAGCTCCGACGAGCACGAGCGTCGGCGCCTGGATCTGCCCGAGCGCGTCGCTCAGGTCGGCGGCGCGGGCGGCCTCGAGCACCTGCAGCAGCCGCTCCTTGGAGACCCCGGAGTCGGCCAGGCGGGAGGCCGGCACGAGCTTGAGCGCGGCCGACTGGGCGCGCATGATCAGCCGCGGCGGCCGCACCTGGCCGCCGATGAGCACCAGCCGCCTCACCCGCTCGGGGAAGTCTGCGGCGAGGCGGGTCGCGACCATCGCGCCGTAGGACAGCCCGCAGACATCGACCTGCCGCAGCCCCTCGAGCATGAGCTGCTGGTCCAACGCCGCGGCGGCGTCCGGCAGCGACATGACCTCCTGCCCGGTCGGCCGCAGACCGGGCACCCACGGCGTCAGCAGCCGGCGACTGCCGTAGAGCGCGACGACGACGTCCTCCCAGGCCATCGGGGCCTGCCCGACGCCGTGGAGCAGCACCAGCGGGGTGGGCGGCGCCTGCTCGGCGCCCTCCGGCTCAGGCACGCGGCCCGCCCGCCTGCTCGTCCTCGACTCCGCCGGCGTCGGCGCCCGTGTCGGCGTCGTCCTCGACACCACCATCGTCGGAGGCGTCCTCCCGGTCGGCACCCTCGTCGGAGGCGCCCTCGTCGGAACCGCCCTGCCGGTCGGCGCGCTGCGCACCCGCCTCGGCTTCCGGTTCCATGCAGTTCTCGCCCGCGTCCCGCTCGTTGAAGTCCTCGGGTCGGTCGTCCTCGTCCCGTCCCCTGGCCGGCGCGGCCTCGCCCTCACCCTCGGCCGGCGCAGCCTCATCCGCACCCTCCCCGTCGCCGTGCGGGTCACCGACGCAGAACTCGTTGCCCGCCGGGTCCACCATCACGGTCCACCCGAAGCCGTCGACGTCGTGCGTGCGCACCACATCGGCACCGAGCTCGACGAGCCGCGCCACCTCCTGCGCGCGCACGCCGCCCGACAGGTCGAGGTGGAGGCGGTTCTTGCCCGGCGTGGGGTCGTCCACCCGCTGCAGCCCCAGGGCAGGCTCCCCGCCGAGGACGAGGAAGTCGTCCCAGTCCACCGTGATCTCGGTCTGCAGCGCCTGGGTCCAGAACTCCGCCAGCTCGCGCGGGTTCTCGCAGTCGATGGTCACCATGCTCACAGCCAGCATCCGCGGGGCTCCTCGGGTCGGGGTGGGGTCAGGCCCTTCACGGTACCCATTCCCGCCCCCGCCCGCGTCCCTCAGCCGGCAGTGAAGTCGTGCCACTCCCCCTCCGACACCACCTCGACCCGGTCACCGTCGACCACGATCGCGCTCTGATCGTCGAGGATGTAGGACGGCCCGTCGATCCTCGCTGCCCACTCCCGCGCCTTGGCCAGGGTGTTCGTCGGGAACACGTCCAGGTGCGGGAAGATCGAGAAGTCCACGACCCCGAGGGTGCGGTCGCTGCCGTCCGGCCGCCGCCACGCGACCAACTCCGGCCCGATCCGCGGCGGCATTACCATGCTCCCCGCGCTGAGGCCGACCCAGACCTTGTCCGGCCAGGTCGGCAGGAGGTCGGCGAGCCCGGTCTCCCGCATCCAGTGCGCGAGGTAGTCGGCCGCGCCACCAGAGGCGAGCAGCACGTCGGCCTCCTCGATCCAGGGCACCCACCGCTCGCGGCCCACCGTGGGCAGCGCGGTCAGCTCCAGCACCCCGACCGAGGCCCACCCCAGGTCGACCATCGGCACGGGCATGGTCCCGGTGATGAAACGGCCTGCGTTGGCGGGCCCGCACATCGGGTGGCCGTACTCCGCCGTCGGGATCGCGAGCGCGTGGCACTCCTCGATCGGGCGTCCGAGCAGGTCGACCAGGGCCTCCCGGATGCTGGGGTTGCAGACTCCTCCGGACGTGAGCAGCAGCTTCACGGCA
Organism: Serinicoccus sp. JS2-9; assembly: GCF_059025165.1. Classification (NCBI taxonomy): domain Bacteria; kingdom Bacillati; phylum Actinomycetota; class Actinomycetes; order Micrococcales; family Ornithinimicrobiaceae; genus Serinicoccus; species Serinicoccus sp. JS2-9. The sequence goes on along the minus strand of NZ_CM180091.1, from coordinate 1,196,481 downwards.
CCTCCTGGTGGGTGGGGCGAGGACGGTCATGCAGACCGACCGGGCCAGGCGACGGAACTCATCGCCCTGGTCACCCTAGGCCGCGCCCTCCCGCCCGGGGACCCCGTGCGCGCCGCGCCGGGTGGAATGGTCCGGCCCCGCCCACACGTTGCCCCCACGACAGACAGGCCCGTCGAAAGGATGCACATGCCCACCCGTACCGCACGCACCGCCTGGACCGGCTCCCTGCAGGAGGGCTCCGGCAAGGTCGAGCTCACCAGCTCCCAGCTCGACACCTACGACGTCTCCTTCCCCACCCGCAGCGCCGACTCGGCCGACGGCCACACCTCCCCCGAGGAGCTCATCGCGGCCGCGCACTCCTCCTGCTACGCCATGCAGCTCTCGGCGCTCATCGCCGAGGCCGGCGGCACGCCGCAGGCCCTGGACGTCTCCGCCGGCGTGTCGCTCGGCGAGGACCCCGCCGGCGGCTTCCGCCTCACCGGCATCGCGCTCACCGTGCGCGGCGAGGTGGACGGTCTCGACGAGGCCGGCTTCGTCCAGGCCGCCGAGGACGCCAAGGCCGGCTGCCCGGTCAGCAAGGCGCTCACCGGCGTCGAGATCACCCTCGACGCGGCACTGGAGTCCTGAGCGGGACCCGACCTCACGGCATACCTCATCGGCCCAGGCGTTCGCGTGAACGCCTGGGCCGATGACGCGCCCGCCCCGATCGGCTCATTCGTTCACGTGCGCGGATGAGTCGCTCCCGCCCGGGCGTGTCGCGTCACGACGACGCGTCACCGGACCGTCGCGGCCCGTCTGCGATGCTCGGGGGTATGCCGTCCGCTCACCCCTCCCTGCCCCGCACCGGCGAGCACGTCCGGCTCTCGTGGCGCTCGCCCGGGGTGGTGCAGGTCCAGCTGCACCGCCCGGACAAGCTCAACGCGCTCACCCTGGAGATGCTCGACGACCTCGTGACGACCGCGCACGGCCTGCGCCGGGAGCAGAGCGTGCGGGCGGTCGTCCTCTCTGGCGCGGGTGACGCCTTCTGCGCCGGCCTCGACCTGCGCTCGGCCCTGCGCGACCGGACCGGGATCGCCCGCCGTTTCCTCCCTCGGCCGTGGCGCGGCACCAACACCTTCCAGGAGGCCTGCTGGGCCTGGCGGCGCCTCCCCGTCCCCGTCGTCGCCGCTGTGCATGGGCACTGCCTCGGCGCCGGGATCCAGCTGGCCCTCGGGGCCGACCTGCGCACCACCGCCCCCGATGCCACCTGGTCGGTCCGCGAGGCCCGCTGGGGCCTGGTCCCCGACATGAGCGGGGTCCGCTCCCTCACCGAGCTGGTCGGGATCGACGTCGCCAAGGAGCTGACCCTGACCGCCCGCCTCGTGCCCGGCGCCGAGGCCGCCGAGCTGGGCCTGGCCACCCGCGTCGCCGACGACCCGCTCGCCGCGGCCGACGAGCTCGTCGCCGCCATGGTGGAGCACGACCGACGGGCCCTGGCCCGCGCCAAGCAGCTCTTCACCCGCTCGTGGACCTCCTCGGCCCGCCGCACCTTCGCCCGGGAGCGTCGCGCCCAGCTCGAGCTGCTGGCCCGGATGAACGGCTCCGACCTCCCCGGCGGCACCCCCCGCCCCGAGGCCGCCCCCGAGGCCGCCACCCAGGCCACCCCCGCCGACGCGCCCCGCGCTGCCAGCCCTCCCCGCACCGACCACCCCGGCGAGGCGTCCGGTCGAGGTGCGGCACGGCATACCCCCTGACAGGCTGTGCCCCGATGACCGAGGCGACCGACCAGACCACCCGCGACGCGGACCACGACGACATCGACGACGTCGGCGTCCTGCCCCAGACCCGCAGCATCACCCGCTGGGACCGCTTCTGGCGACCCTTCTGGATGCTGCCGACCGTCATCGTCATCGTCGCGACCGCGACCGGCGCGCTGCTGCCGGAGTGGGAGAAGACCTTCGACGAGCACCTGCCCTTCGTCTTCCAGGGCGGGCCGGGCGGCGCGCGCGACATGCTCGGCAACATCGCCGGCGCGATGATCTCGGTCACCGGTCTGGTCTTCTCGATCACGATGGTCGTCGTGCAGCTGGCGAGCAGCCAGTTCAGCCCGCGGGTGCTCAGCGACTTCCTGTCGAGCCGGATCACCCAGGCGACCCTGGGGATCTTCGCCGCGACCTTCACCTATGCCCTCACCGTGCTGCGCTCGGTCCGCGGCGACACCGGTGACATCACGGCCTTCGTGCCGCAGATCTCGATCACGCTCGGCTTCCTGTTCGTGCTGGCGAGCGTGGCGATGTTTCTCGCCTTCATCCACCACATCACGACCTCGATCCAGGTCTCCTCGATCGTCTCGCACCTGGGTGAGTCGACGATGGCGGTCACCGACCGCTACTTCCCCCGCGCCGACGACCCCGCCCACCCCGAGCACGCCGCCGAATGGGAGCAGCCGGAAGGCAGCGCGCCGCTCACCGTCGAGTCGCAGGAGCACGGCTACGTCGTCGAGGTCGACCACCGCGGCCTGGTCCGGTGGGCCACCGAGCACGACGCGGTCGTGCAGGTGCTCACCCCGGTCGGTCGCTACGTCACCGAGGGTGCTCCGGCGATCCGGGTATGGGGTGTGCACGTGCCGGGCGCGCCCGTCACCATCGCGGAGGCGCCCTCGCGCGAGGAGGAGGACCAGGCCGAGCTGGAGCGTGAGCTGGACGTCGCGGTGCTGCGTCGCTCGGTCGTCGTCGAGCAGGACCGGGCCTTCAACCAGGACCCGGCGGTCGGCATCCGCAAGCTGGTCGACATCGCCGAGCGGGCGCTCAGCCCGGGCATCAACGACCCGACGACCGCGAGCCAGGTGATGGACGAGATCCACCGGATCCTGCGACGGGTGGTCACGCGGCGCAACCTGCCCCGAGCGGTGCGGCACGACGGTGTCGTCCGGCTCGTCCACACCCCGCAGCGGGTGGAGGAGCTCATCGACCTCGCGCTCGAGGAGGTCCTGCACTACGCGGAGAACTCGCTGCAGGTGCCGCGCCAGGTGCTCTTCATCATCGAGCGGCTGCGCCCGGTCGCGCTACCGGAGTATGCCGAGGCGCTCGACCACTGGGAGCGCGTCGCCGAGCAGATCGTCGAGCGGGCCCGCGCCGACGACGAGGCCGCTCCCACGGAGCAGCGCGGATGACGGAGGAGGGCGGATGATGGTGCTGGCGGCGGCCGAGGACGGCGGCCTCACGCTGCCCGAGCTCACCTGGACCGGGCTCGGGATCTCGCTGGCCGCGCTCGTCGGGTCGATCCTCCTCGGGCAGCTGGTGCGGGTGCTGGTGGCGCGCGCCCTGCGCTGGCGGGGCCGCAGCGCCGAGTCCTCGCAGGTCTTCGGCCGGCTGCTCAGCTGGGTCGTGGTGGCCCTCGGCGTAGGTATCGCGCTCACCGTGCTCTTCCCGAGCGTGCGGCCGGTCAACATCCTCGGCGGCGTCGGGATCATCTCGATCGCGGCCGGTATCGCCTTCCAGACCGTGCTGGGCAACCTCTTCGCCGGCATCATCATCCTGGCGCGGGACCGGATCCAGGTGGGTGACCAGATCGCGCTGCTGGACCAGGCGGGCACGGTCGTGTCGATGGGGCTGAGCTCGACCTCGATCCGCACCTTCGACGGACGGCTCGTGCTGGTGCCCAACGGCACCCTCCACTCCAACCTCGTGACGGTCCAGACCGGCTATGAGCAGGTGCGCAGCTCGATCACCATCGAGCTGGCGGACGACGACGATCTCGCCACCGCGCAGGGGGTGGCGGTGCGGACCATGGTCGGCCTGGCGCCGGTGCTGGACGACCCGGCACCGGAGGCCTTCTTCACCGCGGTGGGCACCAAGGCGGTGGTGCTCGAGCTGCGCTTCTGGTCCGGCGCCCGCCAGCTGGAGACCAAGGAGGCCACCGACGCGGTCATCCGTGCGGTGCTCGCCGCCTTCGCCGAGGCGGGCATCGAGACGACCTCGGACGCGGTGACGGTCGACGCCTCGCCGCGGCTGACGCAGACGCTGAGCCAGCTGTTCGAGGAGAAGCGGGAGTAGTCCTCTGTCCCGCGGCGTGCTGCGGGGTGACGCCCTGGGTGACCGGAGTGCAGCGCGACGGCTGCAGCGGGATGGGTGCGGCGGCATACCCTGACCTGCATGGACGGCCAGATCGAGGTGCGCGGAGCGCGGCTGCACAACCTGCGTGACGTCGACGTCGACCTCCCCCGCGACGCGCTCGTCGCAGTGACCGGGGTGAGCGGGTCGGGCAAGTCGAGCCTGGCGTTCGGGACGATTCACGGCGAGTCGCAGCGGCGCTATCTCGACTCGGTCGCGCCCTACGCGCGTCGGCTGCTGCACGGCGCGCTCGACCCACAGGTGCGCGACGTGCGCGGGCTGCCGCCGACGGTGGCGCTGGAGCAGGGTCGCTCCGGCGCAGGCGCGCGCTCGACCGTCGGCACGGTGACCACGACCGGGTCGACGCTGCGGATGCTGCTGAGCCGGTGCGGGGTCTATCCGGACGGGGCGGAGCGGCTCGACTCCGACCACTTCTCGGCGAACACCGCGGTCGGCGCCTGCCCGGAGTGCGGCGGGCTCGGGGTGGTGCACGAGCCGACCGAGGCCTCGATGGTGCCGGACGACTCGCTCTCCATCGCCGAGGGCGCGATCGCCGCGTGGCCGGGGGCGTGGCTGGGCAAGAACTACCGCGACATCGTCGCGACGCTCGGGCACGACATCGACGCGCCGTGGCGCGAGCTGCCGGAGGAGACGCGGCGCTGGATCCTTTTCACCGACGAGCAGCCGGTGGTCACGGTCGTGCCGACGCGGGACGCCGAGCGGATCAACCGGCCCTATCAGGGGACGTTCTCCTCGGCGGCGCGCTACGTGCGGCGGACGCTCGCCGAGACGAAGAGCGCGACGGCGCGGCGGCGGATGCTGCGTCTCGTGGAGACCAGGGCGTGTCCGGTATGCCGTGGGCGCCGGTTGCGCGCAGACGCGCTGGCGGTCACGTGGCAGGGGCTGGCGATCGACGAAGCGGCCGCGTTGCCGGTGAGCGAGCTGGTGGCGGTGCTGCGCGGGCGGGCGGCGGAGCTCGGGGACGGCTCAGCTGCTGAGGTCGATGGCGACGCGCAGGAGCAGGCCGAGCGGGTGCTGGTGGCCGACCTGCTGGGGCGGCTGGAGCTGCTGCTCGACCTGGGGCTGGGGCACCTGACGCTGGGCCTGCCGGCGGCCGGTGTCTCCTCGGGTGAGCTGCAGCGGCTGCGGCTGGCGACGGCGCTGCGGTCGGGGCTTTTCGGCGTGGTCTATGTGCTCGACGAGCCGTCGGCCGGTTTGCACCCGCGAGATGTCGACCAGCTCATGGGGCTGCTGGGGGCGCTGGTGGCCGCGGGAAACACCGTCGTCGTGGTCGAGCACGACATGGTGGTCGTGCAGCGATGCGACTGGGTGGTCGACGTGGGGCCGGGCGCGGGGCGGGACGGCGGCGAGGTGCTGTGGTCCGGGCCGGTCGACGGGCTGAGGGGGGTAGCGGAGTCGCCGACCGCGGTGTACCTGTACGAGCCGGTCCACGCCGCGGAGGTGCTGGACTCTGGGACCGCCAGCCGTGCGCCGACGCCGACCGGGACGTTGGAGCTGCGCGGGCTGTCACGGCATACCGTGTGGGGCGTCGACCTGGACCTGCCGCTCGGGGTCGTGACCGTGGTGACGGGCGTGTCCGGGTCGGGCAAGACGAGCCTGCTCGACGCGGTGCACGACGTCGTCGGGGCGCAGTTGGCGCGGGTGGAGGATCTCGAGGACGCCGGGGAGGAAGACGACGCCGGGACCGGCAGCGACGGCGCGGGTGGGGCCGATGGGTCGGGCGGATCGGTGCGTGCCCGGGGCCAGGGTGCGCCGACGCGGGTCGTGCGGATCACGCAGAAGCCGATCGGCCGGTCACCGCGCTCGACGCTGGCGACGTATACCGGGCTGTGGGACGCGGTGCGCAAGACCTTTGCGGCGACGCCGGAGGCGAAGGCCCGCGGCTTCGGTGCGGGGCGCTTCAGTTTCAACACGGCCGCCGGGCAGTGCCCGACGTGCGGGGGTGAGGGCGCGGTGGCGGTGGAGCTGCTCTTCCTGCCCGGGACGTATGCCCCGTGCCCGACCTGCCACGGCGACCGGTTCGCGCCGGAGACGCTGGAGGTGCGGTGGCAGGGGCATACCGTCGCCGATCTCCTCCGGATGAGTGTGCGGGAGGCGCGGGAAGCGCTGGCGGACGTGCCGGCGGCCGCGCGGGCGCTCGACGCGCTGGCTGCGCTGGGGCTGGGCTACCTGCAGCTGGGGCAGTCCGCCACCGAGCTTTCCGGGGGCGAGGCGCAGCGGATCAAGCTCGCGACCGAGCTGCAGAAGCAGCGCCGCAGCGCCACGCTCTACCTCTTCGACGAGCCGACCACCGGCTTGCACCCCGCCGACGTGCACCGGCTCCTGGCGCAGCTGCACGCGCTCGCGGCGGGAGGACACACCGTCGTCGTGGCCGAGCACGACCCGGTGGCTGTGGCGACGGCAGACGTAGTGGTCGAGCTGGGGCCGGGTGCTGGGGATGAAGGCGGCCGGATCGTGGCGGTCCGTGGGCGGACGTGACATCACTGTCATGCCGATGAGCGGATGTTGGCTGAGCCCGTCAAATCGCCGAACAGGAGTGGCTAGGGTGGCCGCTCGTCGGGGATATGTGGGTATCGACCAGGGCAGTACGGCTTCGGCCGGGGGTGGGCTGCCAGAGATACTTCGTCAGAGGTGCACGGGCCGCTCGATGTCAAAGATCCAGGCCCGTGGGATGCTTCCGTGCCGGCCGAGTGCGGCCGGACGGCTGGCGAGGATCTCCATCCAGCGTTCGGCCCGGTAAAGGGGAGCGATCTGAAGCGCGGCTGCCGTCAGACGTCTCAGAGCGGGTAGGTCAGCAAAGTCCTGCCAGCCTTCGAGGTAGGCATCGAAGAGGTCGTGGATGCTGGGATGGTCCAGGTCGAGCAGGCCGCTGTCAGCCACCTGCAGCTTGTGCTGGTGGATCACCTCCCAGGTCAGCATCACGAGGGACTCGAACGGGTGGGACCACAACGACTCACCGAAGTCGAAGAAGCGATAACCCTGGCCGCCGGAACGCGGCACGAACACGTTGCGGGGGAACAGGTCGTTGTGATCAAGAGCGTGCGGGACGGGCCCGTGCTGCAGACACCTAGCTGCCTCCTCGACGACGTCCACGCCGGCTTGGAGCCGGGTGAGCTCCTGATCGTCGATGTGCCGCGGGTCGCCTGGTGGGGTTGCCGCCATCGCGGTCGCCACCTGCCTCAGCGTCTGCCCGGCGGTGGCAGGTGAGCGGTCCGGCAGTCCCACAGCAGCCAGATCTTCCCCGTGGCCGAGGGTCGCGCGTTGGAGGTGTGCGTAGCTGCGCAGCATCGACCGAATGGCCTCACGGTCCATGCCGCGCAGCTCGGGGTAGCGATCCTGCAGCACCTGACCGCCATCCGGGGTCAGCAACCAGCCACGGTCGACATCCCACGCCACCGGGGCGTCCACCTGCTCCGGTGCAAGGATGGCCAGCTTGGCCTGGACAGGACCCTCGGGCGTCAGGGACGGGGTGTTCTCCTTGAACCAAAACGTGGTGTCCCGGCTCCGAGCGCGCCAGACCGTGGACCAGGCCTCGGTGCGGACATGCTCCAGAGGGGGCAGCGATCCTCCTGTCACCGCGCAGACCCACTGGTGGACGTCGCTCTGCCAGGCGGTGTCTCGCATGCCTGTGACCGTGCCACAAGGAAAGGTGGCCAAGCCACCGGTTATCGCCCCTGAAGCCCGACCACAGAAAACGGGTGGAATGCCTGGGGTGGAGGCGAAAGGATCGCCATATGACCCATCCCCAGGTAGTCCGGCGCCGGTCGACGGTCGACGGAGCAACCATGCGGGCGATCCGACGTCCAGATGGCCACTGGTTCGTACGACTACCAGCAGAGCACCCGAGCGCGTGGCCAGCGCTGGTGGACGCAGCAACCAAGGACGGATGCGGCACGCTGATCCTTTCTCGTCCAGCTGACCAGGACGAGACCTACAACCGTGCCCTGCGACGCGCCGGCTTCCTACCAGTGAGAACCGAAAGGCTCTGGCGGCTCCAGGTCGCAGCGATCCCCACCATCCCGGTTCGCACTGAGCACCGGATCGTCTCTGTCACCGAACTGGATCCCCAGGCCGTGGCTGTCCTCGACAACACCATCAGGGACGACATCCCCGGGACCAGCGGCTGGGCCGGCACCGGCGCGCAACTGACCGAATCGTTGGACGACCCCGACTTCGACCCCGCTCTCTACCTCGTCGCTCGACATCCTCGAACAGGCACTCTCGATGGGCTCATTCGCGTCTGGAACCGTCACCCCGAACCACGCCTCGGATGCATCGGGGTCACCACCCCGTGGCGCAGGACCAGTCTGGCCCTAGCGCTGCTGCAGAACATCGCGGTCACCTTGCAGGCAAGGGGCGTAACTCACATCACAGCCGAAACCGACCAGTCCAACCGGAACTCGCACCTGATAGCCCTCAACCACGGAGGGGCAGAATTGGACAGTACTATCGAATGGCAGAGACCTGGCCACTCCCCATAAGCCATCCCAGCCACAACAGGCGCAAAGAGATAGCGGCAATTGCACTCTACTGCCGCGGAGCGTAGGACGCACGCTATGCCGGGGCCCGACCTCATCGGTTCTCCTGATTGGCGGTCCAGAGGCCGAAGGAGGTTCCGGTCGGGTCTCTATAGATGCCGAACCAGCGATCGTCGCCACCTAGCTCAGTCCGACGACGCTGGATCGTCCCTCCGTTCTGAGCGATGGCAACGAAAGCAGCCTCGAGGTCGTCGACCTCGAAGTAGATGCGGGTGCCGCCTGTTGAGGGCTTGACCGGCTCGAGCGAACGCTGCAGCCCTCCAATGGCCACGCTGTCAGCCTTGATGATCCAGTAGTCCGCTCCCAGCGACGTATCCGCGAAGGCTGGCTCGAACGTCCACGCCCACAGGCCGCTGTGGAAGTCTTGAAATCGCTCGGGTTCCGCTGTCTCGATCTCCCACCAGACGATTCCGCTCATCCCTGGATGCTAGCCAGACGAGCCGTGACCGGGCGTCGGAGTATCCCGCGAGGGGCTACGACCGCCATCCGCTCTTGCCGCGCGTCGCGCGGTCACAGTTGCAGATGGATTCGCAACGCTTCGTCGACCGCGGCCATGAGGCGGTGCGACACCCGGCCTACCGCAGAACCGACCCGCTCGACGGCGACGGAGCGCACCTGCTCCGCCTGGGCCTTGGAGTCCACCCGCAGTCCTGTCTCGTCGGCTGGCAGCAACACCTGGAACGGGAAGATCCGCTCCACGTTGCTGGTCACGGGCACGACGGTGACTACTCCACGACCGAGTCGTTCAGCCATGGTGTTCGCCCGATCATTGCTGACGAGCACCGCGGGCCGCCGCTTGTTGGCCTCGCTGCCGCGCACCGGATCCAGATCGACGAGAAGGATCTCACCGCGCAGCATCGGTCAGCCCGTCCGAGGACGTTGACGCCCACGCGTCTTCGTCCCCTGCGACGGCCCACTCCTCCCAGGCGGCGGCATAGGCCGCCTCCAGCTGCGGGTCTTGCAGGCGGCGGATGGCCTGCTGGACGGCAGCGGACCTCGACTCGAGGCCAGCTTCTTCGACGTAACGGTCGAGGGCCGCGAGGTCTTGCTCGCTCAGACTCACACTCACCTTCATGCATCGATGCTACCCGAGTAGGATGGTATTTACTACCTCAGTAGCAGCATCCGGTCATGCCGCACTGAGCGTGGTCCGCACGCTCCTGCCGCACTGAGCGTGGTCCGCACGCTCCTGCCGCACTGAGCGTGGTCCGCACGCTACTGCCGCACCAGCCGGTGTCGACAGCTGGGCCGTACGTCGCACTACGCATCGGAAGGCGGTTGAACGTCCGAACGGGACTCGCTATGCGCGGACCACAGGTACATACTGGGATATGACCCTCCACCCCGGATACGCGCTAGCGGCTGACGACTCCCTCGAGGAGTTGGACATGGGTGGCGGCTCCGTGCTTTCCATGAAGGTCACCGCGCGCGAGTCCAACGGCCTCCTCACTGTGATCGCTGGGCTCGTCGAGACCGGAGGGCCGCCGCGGCACGTGCACGAGGCGGAGGATGAAGTCGTCATCTGCCTCGAAGGTTTGCTGAACTACGAAGTCGGTGACCGGAGCGGAGCGCTTCACCCCGGCGGCCTAGTGTGGTTTCCGCGACACGTCCCCCATGCCGTGGCCAATCTCGCCGGCGCACCCTGCAGGTTCATTACGGTCGTGACACCCGGTGGAATCGAGGACTTCTTCCGCGCCCAGCGTGACTACCTGTCGGGGTTGGACAGCCAGAATCCCTTTGATCCCGATGCCTTCGGCCAGGTGCCCGGCAGCGAGACACGAACCATCGTCGGGCCGCCACTAGGTTGAAAAATTGCGCCCCTAGCCAGTGCGAGCGCTCCGTGTGCACGGCAGCCCGGCGCTCCGCACACGAACTGAGGAAACAGTCATCGCACCGTCGCCCAGGCGAGGAATGACCGGACAGCCGCCGACAACTCACCAAAAGACGCTCGGCGATGATCTGAACACCGAGTCACCGCCGACCCAGATCACGTTCCACTCCACAGGCCGCCGGGGACGGCCCGAGCGCACAACGTCTCGCCATTCACCGTCCGGACGACCAGCAGCTTCCGGGGAGTCCACGCCACCAAGTCCCATCCGGTCATGCCGCGGTCCGGACTTAAGGGTTCTCTGGATTTGCTGTCCACAGACCGAAGGAGGTTCCGGTCGGGTCCCTGTAGATGCCGAACCAGCGATCGTCTCCGCCCAGCTCTGTCCTGTGACGCTCGATCGTCCCACCGTTCTCAGCGATCGAAACGAAGGCAGCCTCGAGGTCATCGATCTCGAAGTAGATGCGGGTACCGCCGCTCGAGGGCTGGGTCGACTCGAGCGAGCGCTGCAGCCCTCCAAGGGTCACGCCGTCAGCCTTGATGATCCAGTAGTCCGCGCCGAGTGACGTGTCCGCGAAGGCTGGCTCGAACGCCCAGCTCCAGAGCGCGGTGTGGAAACTCTGGAAACGCTCGGGGTCCGCTGTCTCGATCTCCCACCACACGATTCCGTTCATCCTGCGAGGCTAGCCAGAAGCGCCTCGACCAGGCATCGGAGTGCCCCCGGCCGGCTCGCGCCAGCATCCGCACATGCCGCACTGAGCGTGGTCCGCACGCTACTGCCGCACTGAGGACGCTAGCCTGCGGCGCGTCCGACATTGCCGCTCCGGTCGGTGTCTCGAAGGTCCAGGTTTCCGCGGCGGTTGGTGGGGTGGCCGCGTGCTGTTCTTACACCCGGGCCTTCAGTGGGCGGGCGTGGTCGTGGACCTTGTCAAGGTGGGGCAAGTGCCTGGCGCGTCCGGCCCGAACCCCGTTGGCGATGACGAGGACCTCGGCCAGCTCGTGGATGAGTACGACGGCTGCCAGGCCGAGGACGCCGAAGAGGGCCAGCGGGATCAGGACCGCGATCAGGGCCAGGGACAGCACGACGTTCTGCAGCATGATGGCCCGGGTGCGGCGGGCGTGGTCGAACGCGAACGGCAGCAGGCGCAGGTCATCACCCATGAGGGCGACGTCGGCGGTCTCGATCGCGACGTCGGTGCCCATGGCGCCCATCGCGACGCCGACGTCTGCGGTGGCCAGCGCGGGAGCGTCGTTGACGCCGTCGCCGACCATGGCGGTGGGTCCGTGGGCGCGCAGCCCGGTGACTACCGTGGACTTGTCCTCGGGGCGCAGGTCGGCGTGCACCTGCTCGATGCCGGCCTGTTCGCCCAGGGCCGCGGCGGTGACCTGGTTGTCGCCGGTGAGCATGGCCACGGTGTAGCCGTGGTCGCGGAACCGGGAGATGACCTCGGTCGCCTCCGGCCGCAGCTCGTCCCGGACGGCGATGGCGCCAACCGGGTGGCCGTCGACCTCGACCACGACCGCGGTCGCGCCGGCCTGTTGCATACCGGTCACGGCCGAGGAGAGGTGACCGGGCTCGATCCAGGTGGGCCGGCCCAACCGGACCCGCGCGCCGTCGACGGTGCCGACCAGCCCGGCGCCGACGACCGCCTCCACGTCCTGCGCGGCGGGGACCTGGTCGGTGGCGGCCAGGATGGCGGCGGCGAGCGGGTGCTCGCTGCGGGCCTCCAGCGCGGCCGCCCACGCCAGCACCTGGCCTTGGTCGTGGCCCGGTGCGGTGGCGACGTCGATCACGGCCGGCCGGTTGCGGGTCAGCGTGCCGGTCTTGTCCAGGGCGACGGTGCTCACCCTGCCTAGGGCCTCCATCGCGGCGCCGCCCTTGACCAGGATCCCGCGGCGGCTGGCCGCGCCGATCGAGGCGACCGCGGTGACCGGCACGGAGATCGCCAGGGCGCAGGGAGAGGCCGCCACGACCATGACCAGGGCGCGGTGCACCCAGACCGAGGGGTCACCCAGCAGGGCCCCGAGCAGGACCGTCAAGACTGCGGCGACCAGGATGCCGGGCACCAGCGGGCCGGCGACCCGGTCGGCCAGCCGCTGGGTGGCGCCGCGGCGGGACTGCTCGGCCTCCACCACGTGCACGATGCGGGCCAGGGAGTTGTCCTGCGCGGTGGAGGTGACCTCGACCTCGAGGGCGCCGGTGCCGTTGATCGACCCGGCGAAGACGTCCTGACCAGGTCCGGTCTCCACCGGCATGGACTCGCCGGTGATCGCCGAGGTGTCCAGGCTGCTGCGGCCGGTCCGCACCCTCCCGTCGGTCGCCAGCCGCTCCCCCGGCCGGACCACCATGACGTCCCCGATCACCAGCTGTCCGGGGTCGACCAGGAGCTCGCGGCCGCCGCGCAGCACGGTCGCCTCCTTGGGCACCAGGTCCAGCAGGGCCCGCAGGCCGTGCCGGGTCCGGGCCAGGGAGTACTCCTCCAGGCCCTCGCTGAGGGAGAACAGGAACGCCAGCGCGGCGGCCTCCTCCACCTGCCCCAGCAGGGTCGCCCCGACGGCGCCGATCGTCATCAGCAGGCCGACACCCAGCTTGCCGCGCGCCAGTCGTCGCAGCGCACCCGGGACGAACGTGGACCCGCCCACCAGCAGCGCCGCGGCAGCCAGCACCAGCTCCGCGATCGCCCAACCCGCGAGCCCGGCGAGTAACCCGGCCCCCAGGAATGCACCGGAGAGCAGACCCAGCTGTACCTCGCGCACCTGCCAGAGCCGGGTGACCGGCTCCTCGACCTCACCACCGCCGGTGGGAGGCGGCGGGGCGATCTCGCACCCGCACGCGTCCACGAGGACCTCCCGCTGCGGGGTCTCCTGGCCGCTCACACCCCCTCCTCCTGCCCGGCGTGGGTTCGCAGCTGGTCCGGGGCGGGATTGCCTTCGGTCCCGACGCCGTAGTTCGGGCACAGGGCCACCGCGTACCCCGAGGAGGCGAGCAGCCGCTCCGCGGCGTCGAGGACGCCCAGCAACTCGGGCGCACTGGTCAGCGAGAACATCGAGGCGCGGCCTTCTGGCCGGGACACGACCAGGCCGCAGTCGCGCAGGCACGCCAGGTGCGCGCTCACCGTCGACTGCGCCAGCCCCAGATGCTCTGTGAGGTCCCGGACGCGGTGCTCGCCCAGGGTCAGGTGCTGCAGGATCGCCAGCCGGGAAGGGTCCGACAGGCCGTGGAACAGCGCCGCCGCCACCACCAGCCCGTCACTCCCTGCAGGCGCCGCCGGCACGCTCATGCCGTCCGATGTCATCGTCATCCGGCGATAATAGCGCACCTTGCGGGGTCGGTGCCGGCACCCCTCATTGTTCTGGCCCAGCAGACCTCGCCACATAGCAGTCACGGTTCAACTCCCGCCCGTTAGCCATACGTCGCCACCGGGCCCACCGCCGGAGCGCTTGCGGGCTGCTCGGGATGCACTCATCTGCCGCGCTGAGCGTGGTCCGCACGCTACTGCCGCACTGAGCGTGGCCGCACGCTACTGCCGCCAGGAGGACGCTAGCCTGCGGCGCGTCCGACATTGCCGCTGTGAACGCGTAGCGTCCGACCATGCCGCCGGTCGATCGCGTCAGCGAGGGAGAGCGGGCAGATACCGTCACAGTGTCCTGGTGCCCATGCGAGGGGCGGCTACCTTGGTCGTTCTCCTTGCCCGCGGAGCCCCGGCCTCGTGAGAGTGACGTCTAGTTCATTTGGGCGGCTGGGGGACGGTCTCGATCTCGCCCACGATTTCGATACCGAGCTCCGTCGCGTCTTTGGTGATCCAGCCGAGGGCGGCGCTGTTCAAGAAGCGCGCGCCGTCGATGTTCTCCACCGCGCGGGGACTGCCGGGGCGCGAGTTCCAACCGTTGACCGCGTTGCCCCCGGAGTAGCCTGCCTTCTTGGCGAACGCCGAGATTTCCTTGCTTGACGCCCCGCGATGCTCCTCGGCGTTGAGGCGACCGATGGCTCCGAGGTAGGTCACCCAGGCCATTTGCTGCTCGGTTTCGGAACCCTTGGGGTCGGGGGTGAACGGCGGCTCGTCGTGCAAGGGGTCGTAAGCAATCGGCCCGTCCGGTGTGGCCGAAGCCGCGAAGGAGACGTTGTTGGACAGCTCGTCTAGCGTGCTGATGAACGCCTCCGCCGCAGCTCGAACTGCCTTGATCAGCACGTCATTGGTGTCACTGATGGGGTTCATTCTGGTCTCCTGATGGTGAGTGTCGGCTGGTGCTGGTACGTACACAGTATGTGCCACGGCAGGTGCAGTGCAAGTGCATAGCAGATGCCAATGTCCAGATCTAGGGGCGACGGGCCTTGCCACCGCGACTTCACCCCCCACAAGAGCCACGCCGGCCGTGCCCTCCTGACTAGTCCGGTCGGGTACAAGTGAGTCACGCTTTGTGGACGTCCAGGCCAACCGATGCGCAACACTGTCCGGCTAGCCACTCGCGAGCACGCCCGACCTGAGCTCCACATCCTGTACTGCCGCAGGTCGCTCGGCGTGAGCACCAGTCTGGGTCGGCACACCAAGGGGCGCCTGGTTCCCACGGACTGACTCGTGAAGTTGCGCCCGCGTGGCCTGCCGACCTGTGCTGTCGGTACTCGGGCAGACTGAGCGGGTGCTCTTGACCGTGGCGACGACGCACCAGCCGGCGACTGATCTGGGTTACCTGTTGCATAAGCACCCTGACCGGGTGCAGCACTTCGAGCAGTCGTTCGGCACCGCAACGGTCTTCTACCCCGAAGCGAGCGATGAGAGGTGCACGGTCGCCCTCGTGCTGGACGTCGACCCAGTCCGGTTGGCGCGCTCCCGCGGCAAGGGCTCTCCGGACTTCAGCCTGGCCCAGTACGTCAACGACCGTCCATACGCGGCGTCCTCGTTGCTCGCCGTCGCGTTGGGACGGGTTTTCAGCACCGCCCGCAGCGGGCGAGGCGGCTCCCGACAAGATCTGGCGGACCGACCGATCCCGTTGGAGGTCAACATCCCGGTTCTGCCGTGCCGTGGCGGGCCCCCCATCGCGCACCGCCTTTTCGAGCCACTGGGTTGGACCGTGGAGGCGCTGCCTGTCCCGCTGGATGACGATTTCCCTGAGTGGGGAAGCTCTAGGTATGTCCGGCTTCGCCTCACTGGCGAGGTGCGTCTGGCCGACACGCTCAATCAGTTGCACGTCCTCCTGCCGGTGCTGGATGAGTCGAAGCACTACTGGCAGGGGCCCGATGAGGTGGACAAGCTGATGCGCTCGGGCGAGGCGTGGCTACCGACCCACCCTGAGAGGGATCTGATCACGCGCCGATACCTTGGTCGGGCCGGCGCCCTGAGGCGTGTGGCCCTGACTCGCCTGGCTGAACTCGGGGACGACCTTGTCGAGGTGGTGGAGCCGGTCGAGGACGAGGAGGTGCGGCAGCCGGAGGAGAAGCGCCTGCCGCTGAACGCGCAGCGGCACGCCGCGGTCCACCAGGTGCTGCTCGACGCTGGGGCACAGTCGGTCATCGATCTGGGCTGCGGTTCGGGCCAGTTCCTCGACCAGCTGCTCCAGACCGGGGCCTTCACCCGGGTCGCTGGGTCGGACGTGTCAGCACGGTCGCTGCAGCATGCCGCCGCACGCCTGCGGCTGGAGCAGATGAGCGAGCGGCAGGCCGAACGGATCCAGCTGTTCCACAGCGCCCTGACCTACGAGGACGACCGGTTCGCCGGGTTCGACGCCGCTGTGCTGATGGAGGTCATCGAGCACGTCGACCCCTCGCGGCTGGAGGCGCTGGAACGGGTTGTGTGGGGCGCCGCCCGGCCCCGGCTCGTCGTGGTGACGACCCCGAACAGTGAGTACAACGTCCGGTACGAAGGGTTGGTGGGGATGCGGCACCCTGACCACCGGTTCGAGTGGACCCGCTCGGAGTTCTCCGACTGGTCGGAGCATGTTGCCACCACGTACGGCTACATGGTGGAGCGCCGCGGCATCGGAGAGGTCGACGAGACACTCGGTGCCCCGACCCAGATGGCGATCTTCACCGAGAAGGAGGGCCGTGATGACTGATGTCTCGGATGGGCTCTCGGTCACCGTGCCGGCCATGGGCCTGGTCGTGCTGATCGGCGTGTCAGGCAGCGGGAAGTCGACGTTCGCCCGCACACACTTCAAACCGACCGAGGTCCTCTCCAGCGACTTCTGCCGGGGCCTGGTCGCCGACGACGAGAACGACCAGTCAGCCACCCCGGATGCGTTCGACGTGCTGCACTACATCGTCGGCACCCGGTTGCGTCGCGGCCTGCTGACCGTGGTCGACGCCACCAACGTGCAACGGGCCGCCCGAGCCTCGCTCATCACGCTCGCCAAGAGCCACGACGTCCTCGTGGACGCCATCGTGCTGGACGTGCCCGAGTCGGTCGCGGTCGAACGCAACGCGGCACGGCCAGACCGGGACTTCGGCCGCCACGTCATCGCCCGCCAGCACCGGGACCTCCAGCGGTCCCTGAGCAAGCTCAACAAGGAGGGGTTCCGGCGGGTCCACGTCCTGCGCGGCACCGAGCAGGTCGACGCGGTCCGGATCGTGCGTGAGCGCCCGTGGAACGACCGCACGGACCTGCACGGCCCCTTCGACATCATCGGCGACGTCCACGGCTGCGCCTCGGAGCTGCGGAGCCTGCTCACCAAGCTGGGCTGGACCATCACGCTGGACGAGACCGGTGTGGCGATCGGAGCCTCCCACCCGGAAGGCCGGCAGGCCGTCTTCGTCGGTGACCTGGTCGACCGGGGCCCGGACACGGTCGGCGTGCTGCGCCTGGTCATGGGCATGGTCGCCTCCGGCGACGCGCTCTGCGTGTCCGGCAACCACGAGGCCAAGCTGCTGCGCGCCCTGCGCGGGTCAAAGGTGACCATCTCCCACGGCCTGGCCGAGTCACTCGCCCAGCTCGAGGACGAGCCCGAAGACTTCCGGGCCCGGACGCTGAGCTTCCTCGATGGGCTCATCAGCCACTACGTCCTCGACGAGGCGAAGCTCGTGGTCGCCCACGCCGGGCTGAAGGAGGCCTACCACGGCCGGTCCTCAGGGCGGGTCCGCGCCTTCGCGCTCTACGGCGACACCACCGGGGAGACCGACGAGTACGGCCTACCCGTGCGCTACCCCTGGGCGCAGGAGTACCGCGGCCAAGCCATGGTCGTCTACGGCCACACCCCAGTCCCCGAAGCGGAGTGGGTCAACAACACCATCTGCCTGGACACCGGCGTCGTCTTCGGCGGCGCGCTCACCGCGCTGCGTTACCCCGAGCGCCAGATCGTGTCTGTGCCGGCCGAGCAGCAGTGGTACGAGCCGGTCCGACCGCTCACACCCGCCGCCGGTGACCGCGAGCCCACGGTGCTGCGGATCGGCGACGTCGCCGGCACCCGCTGGCTGGAGACCACTCACGCCGGCAAGGTCAAGATCCCCGAGGAGAACGCCGCCGCCGCACTGGAGGTGATGAGCCGGTTCGCCGTCGACCCGCGCTGGCTGATCTACCTGCCCCCCACGATGTCGCCGGTCGCCACCTCCACGAGGGAGGGGTTCCTGGAGCACCCCGAGCAAGCGTTCGAGGAGTACGCCGGCTGGGGCGTCACGCGCGTCGTGTGCGAGGAGAAGCACATGGGCTCACGCGCCATCGCGGTCATCGCCCAGGACGCTCAGTCCGCCGAACGGCGCTTCGGCGTCAGCGACGGCACCACCGGCGCCCTCTACACCCGCACGGGACGGCCCTTCTTCGCGGACACCACCGAGCTCCTCGAACGCCTCCGCCTCTCGGCCCAGCCGCTGTTCGAGTCGCTGGACACGGACTGGCTCGCCCTCGACTGCGAACTCCTCCCCTGGTCAGCCAAAGCGCTCGACCTCATCAAGACCCAGTACGCATCCGTCGGGGCGGCCGCCACCCACGCCCTGCCCGAAGCCCTCACCGTCCTCAAGCAAGCCGCAGCACGCGGGCTGGACGTCGAGGCCCTCACCCAACAGACAGAGCGCCGCCTCGCCAACGCCGAGAAGTTCCGGGAGGCTTATGCCGCCTACGTGCGACCGACGCAGGGCCTGGACGGCGTCACGCTGGCTCCCTTCCAGATCCTCGCCGCAGAGGGACGCGCCCTGGCGCTGACCGAACCGCACGAGTGGCACCTCGCCGAACTCGCCAAGCTGGACGGCGACCTCATCACCCCGACCCTTCACCGCTACGTCGACCTTGCCTCCAGGCAGGAGCGCGAAGAAGCGACCCGCTGGTGGAACGACCTGACCGCCGGCGGCGGAGAAGGAATGGTCGTCAAACCGGCCCACCTCACCGATGCCTCGGTCCAACCCGGCATCAAGGTCCGAGGCAGGGAGTACCTGCGCATCATCTACGGACCCGACTACACCGACTCGCTCTCACTCCTGCGCGACCGGAATCTGGGGAAGAAACGCCAACTAGCCCGCCGCGAGCACGGCCTCGGACTCGAAGCCCTGACAGCCTTCATCGACCGCGCCCCACTCTGGAAAGTTCACCAAGCGGTATTCAGCGTCCTCGCCCTGGAGTCCGAGCCCGTCGACCCAAGACTCTGATACAGCGCAACCATAATTTGCAGGGAAGCGCTGCGCCCGAAGTATGTCGGAAAACCGCCCATACTGAACCTCCTCATCGTCAGCAGAGACGCACTGTATTGCCGCACTGAGCGTGGTCCGCACGCTACTGCCGCACTGAGCGTGGTCCGCACGCTACTGCCGCACTGAGCGTGGTCCGCACGCTACTGCCGCACTGAGCGTGGTCCGCACGCTACTGCCGCACTGAGCGTGGTCCGCACGCTACTGCCGCACTGAGCGTGGTCCGCACGCTACTGCCGCACTGAGCGTGGTCCGCACGCTACTGCCGCACTGAGCGTGGTCCGCACGCTACTGCCGCACTGAGCGTGGTCCGCACGCTACTGCCGCACTGAGCGTGGCCGCACGCTACTGCCGCACTGAGCGTGGCCGCACGCTACTGCCGCACTGAGCGTGGCCGCACGCTACTGCCGCACTGAGCGTGGCCGCACGCTACTGCCGCACTGAGCGTGGCCGCACGCTACTGCCGCACTGAGCGTGGCCGCACGCTACTGCCGCACTGAGCGTGGCCGCACGCTACTGCCGCACTGAGCGTGGCCGCACGCTACTGCCGCACTGAGCGTGGCCGCACGCTACTGCCGCACTGAGCGTGGCCGCACGCTACTGCCGCACTGAGCGTGGCCGCACGCTACTGCCGCGGGTCGCTCGTGCGGAATCGATCGGGGTGTTGAGCTCGCGAGCGGGTAGAGTCCAGTGATGCCAGCCACGGATTGGTCGGATTGGCACGAGGCGTACGACCGTTCCAGCTCGGGGCTCAACTCCCGGTTGGCTGCGGTCCGCCACGCCATCAACCGCTACCTGGATGGGTCTGCTCCCGAGCCGGTGCGTGTCGTCAGTGCCTGCGCGGGCGACGGGCGCGACCTTCTCGGGGTCCTGGCCAGGCGGAAGGATGCGCATCGCGTTCGCGGAGTCCTTCTCGAGCGCGACACCGGACTGGCAGGGCGTGCCCGCCGGCAATCGCGTTCACTTCCCGCGCAGATCGACGTCCGCGAGGGCGACGCCTCGCAAAGTGCCCAGTACGAAGGGACAGTCCCGGCGGACCTGGTGCTGCTCTGCGGGATCTTCGGCAACGTCAGCGACGCCGACGTGCGGACGACCATCGCGGCGGCACCTCAGCTGTGCGCGCCGGGCGCCGAGGTGATCTGGACCCGTCACCGGCGTCATCCCGACCTCACCCCCTCCATCCGCCAGTGGTTCGCACAGGCAGGGTTCGAAGAGGTCGCCTTCGTCACGCCTGAGGACGCCAACGAGCGGTGGGCTGTCGGCGTGCACCGTCTGGTCACGGAACCCCGATCGCTTCAGGTAGGCCGGCAGTGGTTCACGTTCTTCCGGTGAGATGAGGGCAGAGTGCGTCAGCCCCCAGACGGGCGAGGAACATCCTGTTCTGCCGCGAGCCGTGCGGAGGCTGAGCTGCGCGGCCCCAGCCTGTCAGAGCGCCCCGTGGATCGGGGGCAGTCCCATCTCCTGGCGGGCTGAGTTGACGATCTCCCGGACGAAATCGGCCTTCCTTCGGGGTAAGAGTCCCGTGGAGTGGTGGGGTTTGGGTGGCCGGTGTGGTGCCCTGGTGTGAGGGGGTCATCGGCGAGATGCTCGGTGTGTACCGCCGAGTACTCACCAGAGGAGATCTCACCGATGACCCTTCCCCAGTCTGCCGTGTCCGACCTGTTGGACGCACTTCGTGCCGGTGACGGCGTGGACCTGGTCCGCGAGTCCGTCCGCATGGTCCTGCAGGAGCTGATCGAGACCGAGGCGACCGAGACCATCGGCGCCGGCCGCTACGAACGCACGGACACACGCGCGACCGAGCGCAACGGGTCCCGGCCCAAGCTGCTCACGACCAAGGGCGGTGACGTTACGGTCGCGATCCCCAAGCTGCGCACCGGTAGCTTCTTCCCCTCGATCCTGGAACCGCGTCGGCGGATCGACCAGGCGCTGTACGCGGTGGTGATGGAGGCCTACGTCCACGGCGTCTCGACCCGGTCGGTGGACGACCTCGTGGTCGCCCTGGGCGGGACCGGGATCTCCAAGTCCGAGGTGTCGCGGATCTGCGCGGGCCTGGACGAGGTCGTCGGCGCGTTTCGCACCCGCCGGCTGGACCACGCTCGCTTCCCCTACGTCTACCTGGACGCGACCTACCTGCACGTGCGCACCGAGGCCGGGATGGTGGTGTCCAAGGCCGTCGTGATCGCTACCGGCGTCACCGAGCACGGCCGCCGGGAGATCCTGGGCCTGGACGTCGGGGACAGCGAGGAGGAGATCTTCTGGCGGGCGTTCCTGACCGGCCTCAAGAAGCGCGGCCTGGGCGGGGTGCAGCTGGTGATCTCCGACCAGCACGCCGGCCTGGTCGCCGCCCTCACCCGCGTCTTCCAGGGCTCGGCCCACCAGCGGTGCCGGGTCCATTTCATCCGCAACGTCCTGGCTCACGTGCCCAAGGCCGAGACCGAGATGGTCGCCGCGGTGTTCCGGACCATCTTCGCCCAGCCCGACCTGGGATCGATGGGCAAGCAGTGGGACAAGGTCCGCGACGACCTCGCGGCCCGGTACCCCAAGATCGGGCCGCTGATGGACGACGCGAAGTCCGAGGTCCTCGCGTTCGCCGCGTTCCCGCGTGAGCACTGGCGCAAGATCTGGTCCACCAACCCCCTCGAGCGCTTGAACAAGGAGATCAAGCGCCGCTCCCGCGTCGTGGGCATCTTCCCCAACGAAGCCGCCATCATCCGCCTCATCGGAGCCGTCCTGATCGACACCCACGACGAGTGGCAGGTCGACGAACGCCGCTACCTCTCCGAAGCATCGATGGCCAAGATCTACAAGACCAGCAATACTGGAACCGTCGCCCTCGAAGAAGGCGACCGGTAGGCAACGAGCATCACCTCAAAGCCCACCACTCAGCGGGGCTCTGTCTCCTTCGGGTGTAGTCGGGCCCCCAAACACCGGCCGCGACCAGGTCCCGCTTGAGGTCCTCGTATCGCTGCACGTCGACGGGATGGGACCTCAGCCAGCTCGCGAACAGACGCATGTGAGCCTCAGGCCACTGGGCTGCCGTGAAGAGATGCCCGATCGCATCGCGTCGTCCAACGGCGGGATGGAAGATCGCCCAGTGGTCCCCGACCTCCACGGCCGCAGTCCAGTCCATCGGCAAGAGCGGCTGCATCGCATCACTGACGCTCCGTCCCTCTGGTAGACGCAGTACCAGATCAATGACCGGTTTCGCAGACAACCCCGGCACGGAGGTAGAACCGGCGTGCTCGATGACCCACTCTGGCCCGAGCACCTTGCGCAGCGACCGTGCCACCTCCAGGAACTTCGCTGCCCATGAAGGGTCGTGAGGCACCAGGCGCTCTTCCGGATACCGCTCAACCCACGTCACGTGATGACGATAGGGGCCAGCACGGACAGGCTGTCGGACACGCTCATCTGCCGCATGGAGCGTGGTCCGCACGCTACTGCCGCGCGGAGGACAGGGGACGGCTACGCCCGTGCAGGTTGGTGGCGACGGCGGTCTCGCTCAGCCCTGCCCGCTCGACGTAGCTCACCGCATGAGTCGTTGACAGGCCGATCAAAATTCTGCTCTTCTGCAGGCAAGAAGCCATCGATCTAACCTAAGGAGCACTGTGACCTCCCTGCGGACCCATAATTGGGGTGACCCGGACCGGCCAGCCCTGCTCCTGGTCCATGGCCTCACCGAGGCCGGAACCGCCTGGCCTCACGCGGTCGAACGGTGGTCGCCGACCTGGCACGTCCACGCCGTCGACCTGCGAGGCCACGGAGGATCACCCCGCTTCGACACCGCCGCCGCATCGCGCATGCTCGACACCTTCGTCAACGACCTCGTCGAGACCCTGCGCGCACTCGGACCGGCGACCGTGATCGGCCACTCTCTCGGAGGACGCGTCGCCGCCATCGCGGCGACCAGAGCGCCGGACTTCGTCCGCGCACTCGTCCTTGAAGATCCCGCCCTCACGCAGGGCACCGTCACCCCGCCCGGCTTCGCAGACGAGCAACACACCTTCCTCGACCGGTTCGACAACCCGGCTGACGCAGGGAGGGAGAAGGTGCTCATGCGACGCAACACGACCTGGACGGACGACGAGATCGACCGGTGGGCCGAGTGCAAACCGCACGTTGACCGACACATGATCGACCAGCTCGAGCTCGGCCAGGTCAATGCCAGCGACGTGTTTACAGAATTGAGGTGCCCCACGCTCGTCCTTTACGACGCCGACGGTCCGTTCGCCAAGCACTCGGTCCCCACCAGCAACCCCAGCGTTGACGTCCGATACCTCGACGGTGTCAGCCACTGCATCCGTCGAGACGACCCGACCACGTACCACGCCATCGTCGACCCATGGCTGGCAAACCACGGCCGCTAGCAGATGTCCACGACACGTCCGCTCATGCCGCTGGTCGCTCGGCGGGTGAGGTGGGGACCCAAATCTTGGTGCGCTGTTAGGGACGTAGCCGCCTTCCGCTGCACTGTCGTTACATGTAACGTGGTAGGCATGACGGTGAAGCATCGAGTCAGCGAGTACCGGCGCAGGATGCGCGCACGCGGACTTCGACCCGTGCAGATCTGGGTGCCGGACGTGCGTAGCGAGCGCTTCGCACAGGAGGCCGAACGTCAGGCGGCCCTGGTCGCCAGGGCGGACGAGCAGTCCGATGACCAGGAGTTCGTCGAAGCCGTCACCGCCCCCTGGGACGAGGAGTGAGGCGCGGCGAGCTGTGGACCGTCGCCGGGGGTGTCTACGCCTCCAAGCCGAGGCCCGCACTGATCGTGCAGGACGACCTCTTCGAGGGCACTGCCTCGGTGACCGTGGCGCCCCTGACGACGACGCTGGTAGATGCCCCTCTGCTTCGCGTACGCGTCGCCGCCGATGATTTCACCGGCCTGCAGCACGACAGCCAGGTCATGATCGACAAGGTCACCACAGTCCGCCGCGAGAACGTCGGTACCCGCATTGGCCGCCTGGCGCCCGAAAGTCTCGTGGAGGTCGAACGCGCCCTCATGGCTTTCCTCGGCCTGGCTAGGTAGCGGACGAGAGACCACTGCGGACATCCGGATCTGCCGCGCTGAGCGTGGTCGGCACGCTACTGCCGCGCTGAGCGTGGTCGGCACGCTACTGCCGCATGGAGCGTGGTCGGCACGCTACTGCCGCGCTGAGCGTGGTCGGCACGCTACTGCCGCGCTCCGAATGCAACTGGCTGCAGCATCTCGGTCAGTGCAGGTAGTACGGCTGGGGCTCTCTCGGGTCGGCTGCCACGACGTCAAGCTCTGGTGAAGAGAGAAGGTCTCGCACGGCGCGCTCGCTCGCCCCAACGCCCACCCAGTGTGGGTCGACGTCCGCTGCAGCGCACCAAGCCTGGTCCTGGGGCCAGACAAATGCAGGCAGCAACTCTCCCGCTTCCCACCGGTCAATCGCGTTCAACGGTCCCTGAAAGAGGTAGTAATCACGGTGGGGGAGGCGCACCAGTGGCGCTCCGTCGATCTGACTTCTCCGCACTGGAGGGCACCTCAAGCCCTCCCCCTCGACAGCCCCCGTGAAGCCGAACCAGAAACAGAAATAGCCATGCTCGGGGGTGGTGGTATGTGGAATCAGCTCGCTCACCAGCAGTCGCAGCTTGGTCAGGTCGGGTTCATCCTCAGGCGTGCCGTGCTCGCTCGCGGACTGATCCGTGTGCACGGGATCAGGGATGAGGCGAAGGCGCGCGTAGGCCTCGAATCCACTGGGCCCGAAGCCGACCAGTTGCTGCCAAGGCGCCGGGTCCCCTATCAGCCAGCCGGCCGGGGCCAGGTCGTGCATCACCGTCATCTCCACACGAGCGATGATGACACCTCAGGGGCACCCAACTGCCCAACGCTTCCGTCAGGAGCAGCGCCAGACGGACACACTACTGCCGCACTGGGCGTGGTCCGCACGCTACTGCCGCGCGTCGTGCTTGCCGCGGGAGCTCAGGCGGGGCGGGACAGCTCGTGCTCGACGGCTCGGCGAATCCAGGCCGAGACCGAGCGATCGTCTGCCTCTGCAGCGCGCTTGACCTCCTCAAGCAGGTCGGCCGGGAAACGCACTGGCACAGGTGCGCTCATCGGACGCTTGCGTCGACGCGCAGGTCCTTGAGGCTCCTGGTTGCGCGGGTCGGCGTAGAACTCGTACTCCTGCTCCGGCGTCAGCGGCCGGCTGTTGTCAATGCTCATCAGGGTCCCTCCGGTACGTAGCGGCGAGGCCCGAAGACGCCTCGTAACAGCCGATTGGTCGACACTTGCTCGGATCGCCCGATCGAGATGGAGCCAGCGGCACGATGAGTACTCGCCCACTGACCTCCGCGACCATCAACCAGTGGGCGGGCGGCTTGGCCAGGTAGAACAGCGGATCGCTGCTCCACGCCTCGATCACGTCGTCCATCCCCAGGTGCGGATGTTTGAACAGATGAGCGGCCTGCGTGTCGACCTCGAAGGGCTCAGTGTCATCGAGCGCCTCCAGGTCGAACAGTCCGCTCATGAGCTATTGTATTACAGACGAATACGCGCGCAACTGCTTGTTATGCACGTGATCTTCCGGGAGATTTCGACCAGCCGGTGTGGCTGATGGTCGAGGGACCGGGAGGTCGTGACATGTCGGGTCTGGATCCGTGTCTGGTCAGGTCGCGAGGGCCCTCGGGCGAGGTGGTGCTGCGGGTCGGGGTCGGCTGCGCGGACGACTACCTGGACTTCCTGTCCGGGCGGTGCCGGCCGAACACGGTCCTGGCCGCGGCGTACGACCTGAGAATCTTCCTGTCGGTGCTCGGCAAAGACCCGGCCGAGGCGGTCCCGGCCGACGTGCTCGCCTTCATCACCGCCCAGCGCACCGGCCGTCCTGCCGGCGTGGTCCAGGGCCTGCCCGCCGACGGCGGAGGCGGGGTGGGGCCGGCCACGGTCGCCCGGCGGGTCTCCACGATCTCCGGGTTCTACGCCTTCTTGCAGGTTCGCGGGGACGTGGTCGCCAACCCGGTGCCCCGGGGGCTGCCGACCCGCAGGGAGAGATCCCGCCCCTCCCAGGGCGTGCCGTTGACCAGGCGGGTCCGGTCCCTGCCGCGGATCCTGGCCCCGGCCGATGTCGATGCCCTCACCGGCGCCCTGCGCACCCACCGGGACCGGGCCATGGTCGCGGCGATGGTGCTCGGCGGGCTGCGCCGCTGCGAGGTCCTGGGCCTGCGCCTGGAGGACTTGCGGGTTGCCGAACGGCGGGTGTTCATCGCCGAGGGCAAGGGCGGGCGGCAACGCATTGTGCCCGTCTCGGCCAGGTTCTTCACCGCGGTCGCCGACTACCTGGCCATCGAGCGACCCGCCGACGCCGCGACCGGCCGGTTGTTCGTCGTGCTCAAGGGACCCACCCGCGGGCAGCCGCTGACCGTGCGCGGTATCGATCAGGTCCTGGCCGGTGCCCGGACGCGTGCGGGCCTGTCCCACGGCACCTGCCACGAGCTGCGGCACACCTGCCTGACCCGGCTGCGGGAGGCAGGGATGGCCCTGGAGGCCGTCCAGGCCCAGGCCGGTCACGCCTCGATCGAGTCCACCCGGATCTACCTGCACCTGGCCGACGACTGGCTGGCCTCCCAGTACCGCAAGGCCGCCGAGGTCATCGACGCCCAGGTCTTCGC
The DNA here is from genome assembly GCF_059025165.1 of Serinicoccus sp. JS2-9. Taxonomy (NCBI): domain Bacteria; kingdom Bacillati; phylum Actinomycetota; class Actinomycetes; order Micrococcales; family Ornithinimicrobiaceae; genus Serinicoccus; species Serinicoccus sp. JS2-9. The sequence goes on along the minus strand of NZ_CM180091.1, from coordinate 1,169,766 downwards.
CGGCGTCCCCGGCGTGCACGCGACACCGCCGCCGGGCGCCGGTGAACGGCCGGCGCTGCCGGGGTTCCGGAGGCTGCGATGAGCACCACCCTGCCGGTCCGGTTCGACCCCGCCCAGGACCAGCGCGGCGGCGCCGCGCCGGTCGCGACCTGGGACCAGGTCGCCGCCGAGCTGCCTCAGGTCGCGGCCACCATGCGGGCCTACCTGACCCAGCTGGCCTGCGTGCTGCGCCCGGGCAGCGTCAACGGCGCCGACCAGTCGCTGCGCTGCTTCGCCACCTACCTGCTCACCCACACCCCGACCCTGACCTGCGTGGCCGACATCGACCGGTCCACGATCGAGGCCTACAAGCCGTGGCTGGCCGCCCGCCCCGGCCGCGGCGGGACCCCGTTGGGCCTGGCCACCATCGCCGGCCGGCTGGGCACGCTGCGGATGTTCTTCATCCGGATCGGCGAGTGGGGCTGGGACGACGCCCCGGCCCGGGTGCCGATGTTCTCCGGTGACCTGCCCCGCCAGGACCGGCCCCTGCCCAAGGCGCTGGACGACCCGAGCGCCGCGCGGCTGCTGCGCGCCGCCCAGGCCCAGCCCCGGATGCTGCTGCGCGTCACCGTGGAAGTCCTGCTGCGCACCGGCCTGCGAGTCAGCGAGTACACCGCCCTGCCCGCCGACGCTCTCGTGCACATCGGCACCGGACCCTGGCTGCATGTGCCGGTCGGCAAGCTGCACCAGGACCGCTACCTGCCCTTGCACCCGCACGTGCTCACCCTCATCCAGGACTACCGGGCCACCCACGTCGACCCCGCCCACCCGCTGCTGCTCCCGAGAGAGAACGGCCGGGCGCTGGACCGGCACACCGTCACCCGGATGATCAACAAGGCCGGCGCCGCCGCCGGCCTGGCCCACATCCACCCCCACCAGCTGCGCCACACCCTGGCCACCCAGGCCATCAACCGCGGCATGTCCCTGGAAGCCATCGCCGCGATGCTGGGCCACTCCTCGATGGACATGACCCTGCGCTATGCCCGCATCGCCAACCGCACCGTCGCCGAGGAGTACTTCGCCGTCACCGACAAGGTCGACGCCCTCTACACCGACCCCGCCCACCTGCCCGCCGACGCCCTCGGACCCAACATGGCCCGGCTGCGCCGCGAGCACTCCCGCATGCTCGGCAACGGCCACTGCACCCGACCCCCCGAGCTCGACTGCGCCTTCGAGTCCATCTGCGAGACCTGCACCTTCTTCCAGACCACCATCGCCTTCCGCCCCACCCTCCAGGCCCAGCACGACGACGCCCACGCCAAGGGCCAGACCCACCGAGCCCAGCTCTTCGGCAAACTCCTCAACGATCTCGAGAACGGCGAAGCATCATGAACCGCCCCCACCCCCATCACGTGCATAATGCCGCGCTGAGCGTGGTCCGCACGCTACTGCCGCTTGCAGAGTGGTGCTCTGCTCTTTCACGCGATGGCTTCGAAGTGCAGTCGGAGGCCAAGGGCATGGGCTACTTTCACGACTGTCGCCAATGATGGGTTGCCGTCTGCGGAGAGTGCCTTGTATAGGCCTTCGCGACTCATCCCGGCCTGTCGTGCGATCTGGCTCAGGTTGCGAGACCGAACGATGGCCCCCAGCGCTGCGGCGATCACCTTTGGGTCGTCCTCGGCGACCTCCATGACCGCTTCCAGGTACGCGGCCACGTCCTCGAACGTGTTGAGGTAGTCCGCGTTGTCGAAGGGCGCAAAGGTGTCGTTGGTCATGATCGGTGCTTCCTCCATTCGGCCGCTGACCTCGTGGGCCTTGCGGATGTCGGCTTCCTGCGTGGACTTGTCACCACCGAGCCTGGTCAGCCACCGATCGAACGTTCCCGATCGGACGACCTCCGCCGTATGTTAACTGTAGTTGACATATCGCCCTCCCGGCAAGCGTGGTCTGCGCGGAGGACGGCTACGCTCGTCGGACTTGCCGCGCCTGGCAGCATGAATTGTCGACGTCGAGGAAACTGGCTGACGTCAATAGCGGCCGCGCTGATCTGCGGGTCACGATGGTGCATGAACACCTTCCAGATCACCTCCGTGCTCGTTCCCGTCTCGACTGACAGCCCGGGCGGTGCTGCGCTGCGCCAGGCGATAGCCGCGCATCTGGCCCGATACACCGGGCAGACGCGCACCCACACAGAGTCGGACCTGCGCGCCTTCATGAGGTGGTGCGCCGAACGTCACCTGGACCCGTTGAGCGTCCACCGGGTGCACGTCGAGCTCTACGTGCGGTGGATGCAGGAGACGCGCGGATACAAGCCGGCGACCATCTCGCGGCGGCTGTCCGTGGTGATCGGGTTCTACCGCACCGCAGTCATCGACGGTGTCCTGCCTTCTTCGCCAGCCGACCACGTCCGGCGACCGCACGTGCCACCCGAATCACCCACTCTCGGCCTGTCCCATCTGCAGTTCGAAGCGATGCTCCAGGCAGCAAGGGTCAGCAGCAACATCAACGATTTCGCACTGGTCTGCATGCTCGGGCTGCTGGGACTTCGCATCTTCGAAGCGTGTGGCGCCAACATCGACGACCTGCGCGAGGAGCACGGGCACCGGGTGCTGAAGGTCCGCGGCAAGGGAGGCAAGGTCGTCCTGACGCCCCTGCCGCCAGCGGTGCAGCGCGCGATCGAACGCTCCGTCGACAGCCGTGTAGACGGTCCGGTCCTGCGTAACCGGCAGGGCGGTCGGATGGACCGTCACGCCGCGACCCGACGGCTGCATCACCTGGCCGACCACGCAGGCATCAACCTGCCGCGGATGCACCCGCACATGCTCCGGCACACCTTCGTCACCACCATGCTCGACGCCGGCGTGGACCTGCGAGACGTCCAGATCGCGGCCCGCCACGCCGACCCCCGCACCACCATGCGGTATGACCGGGCCCGCACGAACCTCGACCGACATCCCAACTACATCCTCGCCGCCTACATGGCCTCCGGCACCTGACAGAGCCGCGGTCCGCGCCTGATCGTCCTGCACCTATTCAGGAAGATTCCATCTCCGCGTCGGTGAACGCCCCCACCGGCAACTCGCCACGAAGGCAGCCGAAGAGCACCTCAGCCTCAACCAGAACGTCATCCACAAACTCGGCGACGCATCCTGAGGACACCCGGAATGCCGCTTTCCGAGTAGGTCAGCTTCTGCCGAATCGTTGCTGGGCGGCCTGTCGTCCTCAGTGGCGGTCGGGTTGACTTGGGCGGCCTGGATGTGACGGAGGTGGACGGCGGCGCGGGCGGGGTGCCTGCCCGGATCCAGCTCGTCCAAGCCGGCCGTGACGGTCAGGGCCGATGACGAGGAGGCGGGCCTCGCCGTGGTAGTCGTAGGCACTCAGTCGAGGATCTCAGCCTTCCCCTGCCGCCGAAGCTCGGCCAGGCCGTCGCGCATAGCCTGCAGCTTCTCGGGCGGATGTCCGACCCAGTCGGCCACCTCGCCGACTACCCTCAGCGGCTCGCTCGACCGGAAGGAGCGGGTCGGGTTGCCTGGGAACTTCTTGTCGGTGACGTTGGGGTCGTCCTCGACGTCACCGGTCGGTTCGACCACGTAGATGCGCTCCCGCCCTTCACCGACGGCCAGCTCGGCTCCCCACGCCGCCGCGTCGAGCGTCTCGGTGAAGTAGACGTAGTTCATCACCCGGCCGCTCTCGAAGTTCGACTCCCGACCCGGCGTGATGAGATCGCCGACCTCGAGGTCAGCCTTCGTGCCGTGCAGGGAGACACCCTCCTCGTATACCTCGAAGGGCACCGGCTCCACAGCCTCGCTCATGCCGGCGAGCGTAGCGGCTCGGCCCGCAACCCAGGCTGGAAGGACTGACCTCGGCAGCACGCCAACAGAGCGATCAGGTATGCAGCGCAGGCCCCCTTCCCCGGTGGTTGGATGGCGAGATGCTCCCCACAGCGATGCCGGTGCTCCGCCACGGTGCCGTCATCCTGCGCGCCTTCGAGGACGGCGACGCGCCGCTGATCCAGGCCGTCGCCGATGACGACCTCATCCCGCTCATCACGACCGTCCCGCGCAGCGGCACCACGGCGGATGCCTTGGCTTTCATCGCCCGGCAGCACGACCGCCTCCGCACCGGCACTGGCTACTCCTTCGCGATTGCCGATGCGCAGAGTGACCAGGCGGTCGGTCAGATCGGGCTCTGGCTCCACCACATCGACCAAGGACGGGCGAGCACCGGCTACTGGATCGACCCACGCTGTCGGCGCCGCGGCTACGCGCGGGCGGCACTGCATACCCTCACCGCCTGGGCACTCTCCCTCGACGAGATCCACCGGCTCGAGCTTTACGTCGAGCCGTGGAACGACGGCTCGTGGCGCACCGCCGAGAGCTGCGGCTTCGAGCGCGAAGGGCTGCTCCGGGCGTGGCAACAGGTGGGCGAGGAGCGTCGCGACATGTATATGTACAGCGCCCTGCCGCAGACCGAACCGGGCATGACTGGGACACTCGAGGGCAGCCCGCCGCACACGCATACCGAGGAGAGAGCCGTGACCGAAGGCACCGTCCGTTGGTTCGACACCGACCGAGGCTTCGGCTTCATCGACCTGGGGTCGGAGGAGGAAGACCTCTACGTCCACGCGTCCGAGATCCTCGGCGACGAGGCGATGAAGGTGCTGCGGGAGGGGCAGGTCGTCGAGTTCGAGATCGGCGAGGGCGATCGCGGCCCGCAGGCGCGCGGCGTCCGCGTCATCGCCGACCGTCCCGCCGACTCACCAGTGGGACAGCTCGGCACGGTCTCGTGGTTCGAGCCGGCAAAGGCCTACGGCTTCATCACGCCCGACGACGGCGGCCCCGAGATCTTCCTGCACAGCTCGGCGATCGTCGCCGGCGGCGTCGTCTCCGAGGGGCAGCGGGTGGCCTACCTCGTCGTCGACGGCCAGAAGGGACCGCAGGCCGAGCACCTGCTCCCCCTGACCACCGACGGCAACGCGCAGGGCGCGGTCTCCGACGGGGCGGACGGCACCGTCTCCTGGTATGACGTGGACAAGGGTTTCGGGTTCATCGCGCCCGAGTCGGGTGGCGACGACGTCTTCGTCCACGCCCGCGCGCTCGCGGACGGCCTGCCCGAGCTGGGCGAGGGTGACCGGGTGGCGTTCGACGTCGTCGAGGGCGACCGCGGTCCGCAGGCGCGCGACGTGCGCCTCGTGGGCGGCGCGCCCCGGCGCGGCGGACCCGCCCCAGGCCGCGACCGTGGCCGGTCAGGTCACCGGGGCGGGCCCCGGGGTGGGGCCGACCGCCCGGCACGGGGCGGCCAGGGCGTGGTCGCGCGCTACGACCCGGAGCGGGGCTTCGGCTTCATCACCCCGGACGCGGGAGGCGCCGACCTCTTCGTGCACGTGTCGGTGCTGCGCGGCGACGACGAGCTCTACCCCGGCGACCGGGTGCGCTACGAGGTGCGGCAGAGCGATCGCGGACCGCAGGCCGACCGGGTGGAACGGATCTGAGAGCAGGCGCTGACCCTGGGGTCAGAGCGCGCGGCTCCAGGTGCCCATGAGCAGCGTGTATCCCTTGCGCTCCCGAGTGGTCAGCGGGGCCTCGTCCCGCTGGAAGCATGCGGCCGTCGCGACCCGCTCGCTGTCGAGGTTGCCCTGGGCGATGGTCAGCGTGGCGGAGCGGTATCCCGCGGCACGCGCGGTCGGGAGCAACGCCGATATGGCGCGGGCGGCCAGACCCTGCCCCCGGTATGCCGCACCGACCGCGTAGGCGAACTCGCACGCCGTCGGCGACGCCCCCGGGAAGAGCAGCACCTCTCCCAGGGGCACCTCGCCGTCGGTCGTGATCGCGAGCTGGATCGTGCCTCTCGCGCGTGCCCGATGAGCGGCCCGCACGTAGTCCGCCGCGACCTGCGCGTCGAACGGGTGCGCGAGCGGCGTCCACCGGTCCATCTCGGCGGTGTCGAAGAGGGTCACCATCGCCGGGACGTCAGTCTGCCGCCACTCCCGCAGCACCAGACCCCCGCTGCGCACCACGAGGGGAGCGCGAGCGGCATACCCGGGATCCGTCTGACTTTCCTCCCGCGCGACCGGCACGAGTCGACGCCTAGACCGAGAGCGCCTTGACGGTCTTGGTCACCTTGCCACCCTCGTTGCGGAAGAAGGCGATGTGGCCGAAGTCGAGCTGCGACCAGCCATCGGTGTCCTCGGTGAGGGTCTCCGAGGCGAAGATCACGCCGGTCGCCTCGTCCTCGGCGCACTTCTCGAAGGCATACGTGCTCGTGTCCTCCTCGAACTTGCGGCCCATGAGGAAGTACAACGGCTCCAGCAGCATCGAGAGGCTGTGCTCGTCGGTGCCCGGCTCGGAGTGCTTGCGCAACTCGAGCCAGTCACCGCTCGCGTCGGTCTCGCCCTCGAGCCCGAGGCCGCCGTTGACCCCGATGATGCGGTCCTGCGAGACGAGCGCCAGCTTGAGCTTGGTCAGGCCCGGCCGCTCGAGCTTCTTCATCGCGGCGGCGATCAGCCGGATCAGCTCCTCGACCGCCCGCTGGACGTCCTCGTCGCTGTCGCCCTCAAGCAGGGAGAGCAGCAGCACGTAGATGAACTCCGTGTCGGTGGTGCCCGCCATCTGCTCGAGGTATTCGTCCTTGCAGTGCTGCAGCAGCTCGCGCTGCAGCAGCTGCCACTTGGGCAGATAGCCGTTCTGCGCGACGATCCAGCGGGTGCCCTCGACGGAGAACGGGTGACAGTTCTCATCGGCCAGCACGACTTTGGCGTCGTAGGCCGCGGCGCGCACGTGGGCCAGCATCGTGCTGGCGCGCAGGCTCGGCACGATGTGCTTGACGTTGTCGTCGTAGAACGCCGCCATCGGACGGCGGTAGACGAACGGCTTCTCCGGGTTGGCCAGGTGCTCGCCCCAGGCGCCGAACCCCCACCCCGCCAGCTGCAGCTCAGGGTGGCTCTCCGGGTCGAGGGCCTGGTTGACGAGGCTGTTCTCGGGCGTGAGCAGCAGATTCTCCAGCGGAGTCTCCGGCCCGATGAACGCGAGCACTCGGCACATACATCCTCCATCGATGGTCGGTCGGTATGACGTCGGTCAGCCTAGGCGCGCGCGGCGCGGTCGGCTCCTCGATCTGCCGGCGCGGCGTTGCGCGCGGGCCACAGTCGTCACAGGCGTCACGGTCTGCCTTCGGCGCGATGCCAGGGCGCTCCCCCACAGCCCGGTCGGCGCGAGGGTCCGGCGATGATGGGGGTATGCGGATCGCGATCCTGGCCGGCGGCAGTCGCGGCGACTACCAGCCGGTGCTCGCGGTGGGCCGGGAATTGCAAGATCGTGGTCACGAGGTCGGGGTCACCGCGTCGAGCGACTTTGTGGGCACGGTCCGCGACGCCGGGCTGGGCGCGGAAGAGATCCGGGTCGACGCCATGCGGATCTATCGCGAGGGCTCCGTCGCCGAGAGGATGGCGAGCGGCAGCGTCGGCGAGCAGGTCGCGGCCTTGCGGCACCAGGCCGAGGCGATGGCGCCCGAGCTGGCCCGCGCGCTGATCGACCTGTGGCCCCGCTACGACGCGGTCGTCTCCACCGCCCTGACCTTTCCGTGGGCCGGGCAGCTCGCGGCGCACGACGCGCGCCGCCAGGTGCTCATGCTCTTCGTGCCGGCGCTACCGTCGGTTTGGGGCGACGCCAGCATGTTCGCGAGCCGCCGCGGACGCTCGCCGCGCAACCTCCTCGACGGATTGCGCGCCCTGGGTCCGGGCATGGCGATGGGCTCCCCGGTGAGCGCCGCCCTCGCCGACCACGGGGTGCCGCGCAGGACCGGACTGCGGGCGGCACGGCATACCCTCACCGTGCCCGCGTTCATCGCGCACTCCCCGGAGCTCATTGCGCCACGCCGGGTGAGTGGCCGCCGGATCGTCCTGACCGGCTACCCCTTCCGCGACTCCCCACCCGGCACCGCGCTCGACGCGGACCTCGAGCGTTTCGTCGCCGACGGGCCGCCACCGGTCTACGCCGGCTTCGGCAGCCAGAGCCTGCCCCAGACCCGGGAGGCGCTGCGGCACACGATCGAGGGCGCGCTCGCGGCCGGGCACCACGTGGTCGCGCTGCGCGGCACCGGCCTGGAGGAGAGGTATGACGATCGCGTCCTCTTCGTCGACGGTGCCCCGCACGACCTGCTCTTCCCGCGCGTGGCGGCGATCGCGCACCACGGCGGCGCAGGCACGACCGCCGAGGCGACGCGCGCCGGCGTGCCCCAGGTGGTGGTGCCCTTCGCGCTGGACCAGCCGTTCTTCGGGCGGCGGGTTCACGAGATCGGCGCGGCGGCGGCGCCGGTCGCGGTCGGGCATACCTCGGTCGACGCGATGCGGGAGGCTTTCGCGGTCGCGGCCGATCCAGGGGTGGGCGAGCAGGCTGCGGCCGTGGGCGCCAGAGTGCGGGCTGAGCGCGGCGCGGCCGCGGCGGCGGACCGGATCGCGGCGACCCTCGGGGTCAGGGTGACGGCGCGGCGGTAGGGGGCCGGGCGAAGGAAGGCGAGGGCGGCGCGAGCACGGCCCGCCACCCGGACTGGCCGCGCGATATGTCGTGACCGGCCGCGCGAAATGTCGTGACCGGCCGCGCGGTATGTCGTGACCGGCCGCGCGGTATGCCGTGACCGGCCGCGCGATATGCGACGGGCGGGCAGGCGAGGCTGCCGGAGTGGACAGACCAGGCTGCCGGGGTGGACAGACCAGGCTGCCGGGGTGGACAGGCGAGGCTGCCGGTCAGTCCTGGGGGGTGACGCGGAGGACCACGTCGTCCTGGCCGTTCGAGGTGGTCACCCACAGCGCCCCGTCGGCGTCCAGGGTGAGCGAGCGCAGGCGGCCGTAGGTGCCCTCAAGCTCCTCCATCCGCTCCTCGGCCGTGACGTCCTCGCCGTTCACGGTCAGCACCGTGACCCCCTGCCCGCGCAGCTCGGCGATCGTCAGCGCGCCGTCCCATGCGCCCCACTGCCCACCCTCGAGGAAGACCGCACCGGCGAGCGCGTGCGTCGGATCGCCCGTCGACCAGGCCGCCTCGACCGCGTCGGGGAAGGCCTCGGTGTCGGTCATCGGCACCGACTCGGCATACCCGGGTCCGGGGTCCCACCCGTAGTTGCCACCCTCCTCGATGACGTTGACCTCGTCGTCCACATCGGGCCCGTGCTCCACTGACCACAACGCGTCCGTGCCAGCCTGCACCGCCAGCCCCTGCACGTTGCGGTGGCCGTAGCTCAGGATCCGCGGGTCGCCGTCGACGAATGGCGCGCCCTCCACCGGCTCACCCTCGAGGTCGACCGCCAGCACCTTGCCGCCGAGCGACTCCAGCGACTGCGGGTGCTCGGACTGTGCGGCGTCACCGGTGCCGACGTAGAGGGTGTCGTCAGCCAGCAGCAACCGACATCCGCCGTGCCGCCCCGAGCTGATCGGCAAGCCGTCGACGACGACACCGTCGGCGGTCGCTGCGCTCGCCTCGTCATCCAACGCCCACCGCGTCACCCGGATGTCGCGCGGCGCCCCGCCCTCCTGCGTCGCATGACACAGGAAGATCGTGCGACCCGACGCCTCCTCCGGTCCGACGGCCAGACCCATGAGCCCGGACTCGGAGCCGACGAAGAGGTCAGGTATGTCGAGACTCACCTCGCGCGTCGATCCGTCCGGACCGAGGGCAAGGAGGCGGCCGCCGCGCTCGGTGACGAGTGCCCTGCCAGTGCCGGAACCGGCCGGATCCTCGAGCAGCTGCACGTCCCACGGCAGGGCCAGACCGTCCATCACCACCTCGACGTCCACGCCGGGGATCTCGTCGGCGGCGATCCCGCTCGTCGGAGTGCTGGTGCCCTCGGCCTCGTCGGTGGTCGAAGGAGCGTCGCCCGCGGTGTCGGAGGCGGCGTCGTCGTCGACCTCACCCCCACGAGAAGTGCTCGACTCGCTCGGGCTCGAGGCGTCGGCGCCGTCGTTGGTGCTGTCGTCTCCCGCACACCCGGCGAGGGCCAGCGAGGCCAGGAGCACCGGAGTGATAGAGGCGGCTCTCATGACAGGACGGTAGCCCGCGCGCCCTCCGCCGTCAGGTCGAGCAGCTCGTCGAGCAGAGGCAGGCGCCAGCCCTCCCGGGCCCACACCTCCTGATTCTGCGGGTCAGTGGCGAACCAGCGCGGCCCTGACCCGAGGACGCGGGCTGCCGCGCCGGCCGACTCCAGGTCGCGCACCCGGTCGTGCGGCCCCGCCGGGCCGGCCGCCACGAGCACGGTGTCCGCGCGCAGTCGCGGAAGCGGCAGCGGCGACTGCGCGAGCAGTGCCGGGTCGGTGACCACCAGCACGTCGGCGTGCACCTCGTCGGCATCGGTGAGCAGCGTCAGATCGCCGCGCCGGGCGGCGGCCAGCAGCTCGGAGTGGTGGTTCGGCGACGACGCGGCGGCGCGCCCCAGGTCCTCCCGTGCGAGCACGGCCGGTGTGCCCCCGGCCCCTGGGAGGGTCGGCGGTGGCTGGGTCAGGTCGGCCAGGACCACCACGGGGTATGCCGACGGTGGCGCCTCCCGTCCAGGCAGGTCACGGACGTAGGTGAGGGGCACGGCATACGGGCTCATGCCCTCGCGTCGCAGCGGCGGCACGGCCTCGCCCCGGGTGAGCCGCGCGTGGTAGTCGCGGAAGGAGGAGCGCAGGAGCACCCGCTCCGGGCTGTGCCGGCCGAGGGTGAAGTCGCCGCGGGACAGCGAGCCGGCGGTGAGCCGGGTGATGGCGAGCGGGCGGTGCAGGTCGACGATCTCGCCAGCACCGGCGGCCACCAGTCGCTCGGCGAACTCCGAGTCGGCCCCCTTGCGGATCTGGTCGAAGAGGCCGACGCGGTCGAAGACCTCGCGGCGCACGAGCAGCGAGGAGGCGTTGGTGCGCTCCGGGCGGTAGCCGAACCACTGCCGCGTCAGATCGGGCCGCATGCGGATCGCGGCGCTGCGGCTGGCGGGCGCTTCCAGGCGCTCCCGGAGCGCCGCGACGTGCAGCTCCAGCCGCCGCGGGTGCGACCAGTCGTCCGCATCCTGGGTCGTGACGAAGGCGCCCGCGGCCAGCTCGACGGCGCGGTTGCGCGCGAGGTAGGCGCCGCCGTTGACCTCCTGGCGCAGCAGCCGCACCCGCTCGTCGAGCGCCGCGCACTCGGCCAGCACCTCCTCGTGCTCGGGGCCGGAGGCGTCGTCGACGAGCAGGACCTCGACGTGGCCGTACGTCTGGTCCAGCAGCGAGGCGACGGACGTGACCAGACCACGGTCCGGGCGGTAGGTCGGAACTGCCACCGTGACGAGGGGCCCGTCGACCGACCCCGGGGCGTCGACCGGGTCGGCGTGCAGTCCGTCGAAGAGCGGCCGGGCGTTCTGGTGCACGCGTGGCCCACGCAGGTCGTGCGCCACGAAACGCTCTCCCAGCAGCTCCACCCACCTCGCATAGACCTGCTCGTCCACGCCGTCCGCGCCACCGCCGTGCTGGGGGTGCGCCAGGTCGGCGCGCAGCCCGGAGAGGACGTCGGCGCTCACCCCGCGGCACCGCTCGAGCCCGTCCGCGACCAGGTCGAGCCGCCCGGTGAGGTAGGCCGCCTGGAGGTAGTGCCGCCGCTCCACCCCCCGCAACCCACGCTCGCCGAGCGCCTCGAGGACCTGCCGGTAGACCTCGACCGCGGCATGCTGCTCCGCCTCGCGGCGAGCCATCCCGAACCACGCCGTCGCGAGCGCCGCGCTGAAGGGCGCGCGTGCCAGCTCACGCATCCGGGCCGGCAGCGACTCCCCCGCCACCAGGGCCGAGGCCAGGGCCGTCGCCACCACCGGCGCTCCCGCAGCCCGGGCCAACGCCTCCACCCAGACGTCGTTCCGGCTGCGCAGCGCCAGCCCGAGCAGCCGATCCGCCCGCGCCCGGGCGTCCTGGTCCTCCGGCAGGGACACGGGCAGTCCCGGGGGCCCGTGGAGCCCCGGCAACCTCGGGGCGTGAGGCGTCGTCACTGGCTCCACCTGCTCATGATCTCTCCAGTCAACACCACCCCCTCGGCGTCCACGCGCGCCACACCCGACCCGTGGCGTTGCCGCGATCTCGATCCATGCAGCGACGCTAGACCCGACCACCGACAGACCCGACGTCGTGCGATGACGGGCGGCACGACATACCCTGTGCCGCGTGAGCACCCACATCGCCGCCGAGCCCGGCCAGATCGCCCCCCGTGTCCTCCTGCCCGGCGACCCGCTGCGCGCCCGGTGGATCGCCGAGAACTTCCTCGACGACGCCGCCTGCTACACCGAGGTGCGCGGCATGCTCGGCTTCACCGGCACCTACCGCGGCGAGCGCGTCTCGGTGCAGGGCACCGGCATGGGCCAGCCGTCCGCGTCGATCTACGTCAACGAGCTGATCAGCGAGTATGACGTGCAGCAGCTCATCCGGGTCGGCTCCTGCGGGGCGCTCACCGAGCGGCTGAAGGTCCGCGACGTCGTGCTCGCGCAGGCCGCGGCGACCGACAGCTCCATGAACAGCCTGCGCTTCGGCGGCTACCACTACCCGGCGACCGCCCACTTCGCGCTGCTGCGGGCGGCCGTCGAGGCGGCGGAGGCGGCCGACGCGCCGCATCTGGTCGGGACCGTCTTCTCCTCGGACAGCTTCTATCACTCCCGTCCCGAGCTGACCCAGAAGGTCGTGGAGTACGGCGTCGTCGCGGTCGAGATGGAGGCCGCCGAGATCTACACCCTCGCCGCGCAGCACGGTCGGCAGGCGCTCGCGGTATGCACCGTGTCCGACCACATCGTCACCGGCGAGGAGACGAGCGCCCAGGAGCGCGAGCAGACCTTCGGCGACATGATCACGATCGCCCTCGACGCCGCGCTGGCCACGCCGCTGCCGACCGCGTCCTGACCGGCCGCGCGGTGTGCGGCCGGTCCGTCCTCAGGCCTGGAGGAAGACGCGGACGTCGTCGACGAAGCGCTCCGGCTGCTCCAGGTGCGGACTGTGGCCGCAGCCCTCGTAGACCACCTCGGTGAACTCGCCGGCCGCCTGCAGCACCGCCCGCATCTGGCTCACCATCGGCTGGGTCGGGCAGACCTCCTCGCCGGGGTAGCCCGGGACCGCGCCGAGCTTGCCGAGCTGGGCCAGGTCGAACATCGAGGTGTCGGACACGATCTGGTCGGCGTCGCCGCGGATCCACAGCACCGGCGGCGCCGGGTCGAGGTCGGCGAAGCCGGACTGGTCGAGGTACTTCGGCGACAGCGCGTTGTTCATCCCCGTCACCCCCGGCGCCACGCCCGGCCAGTTGTCGCTGGTCGCGGTGTCGCCCGGGTAGACGTCGTCGCCCACCGTCGTCTTCAGCATCGCGTCGAGGTATGCCTCCTCCACCTCGGGCGCGAAGGTGAAGCCGGGCGCGACATAGAACGAACGCAGCGTCGTGCGCGGGCTCGTCGGCTCCTCGCCGCGGTCCCCCGCCGCGAGCGCCGCGCAGAACTGCGGGTTGGCGGTGCCGCCGCCGCTCCCGGCGAAGTCGTCGGCGACCGGCCGCCCGTCCTCCCCCGTGCTGCCGCCGAAGCCGAACGGGCTGCCCGGCGCCTCCAGCACCAGCCGCCGCACCCGGCCCGGGTGGTCCATCGCCAGCTGGAGCGCGACGTTGCCGCCCGCCGACCAGCCGAGCACGTCCACCGGTCCCTCCACGCCCAGCGTGTCGAGGACCGCCGCGACGTCGTCGGACAGGTCCGCCATGCCCCGGGTGGCGTCGATCGTGGCCCGGGCGGAGTCGCCATACCCCCGGAAGTCGGGCGCGAGCACGTGGAAGTCGGCGGCGAGCTTCTCGATGAGCACGTCGAAGAAGGCCGACGACGACACGTTGCCGTGGATGAGCACGACGGTCGGCGAGCCGGGGTCGCCCGCCTCGCGGACGGCGGTCGTGGTGCGGGCGGTCTGGACGTCACGGAGTCTCATGACGGCATCCTGCCAGCCCGGGACATCACTCCGCGCTCCCCGTCGGGCTAAGGCGTCAGGTCTGCGGGCGAGCGACCATCCTCCAGGATGATGCCCCCACCCTGGAGGAGCGTGTCGAGGTGACGGGCGACGTAGGGCGCGACGTGGGAGCCGACCTCGGCCGGGTCGACCCAGTGCACCGCCCGCAGCTCGCTGGGCTGCAGCTCGACCCCGTCCGTGAGGGCGGGATGGGGGCCCAGGTCGAAGACCAGGAGCAGGGCGTCCTCCCACTGCTTGTAGGGCGGCAGCCAGTTGACCGCCAGCAGCTCCCCGACCGGGAGGTCGACACCCAGCTCCTCGCGCAGCTCGCGACGCAACGTCTCTCGCGGCGACTCCTCCGGGTCGACGACGCCGCCGGGCAAATCCCAGTCGGTCTTGTAGGTCAGCTCGCACAGCAGGATCCGGCCCTGCTCGTCACGGATGAGCCCCTGGGCGATGAGCCGCTTGCGCGGCAGCGTGGCGTTGAGCATGCCCAGAAACGCACCGGGCTCGCCGGGCGCCGGATCGGTGGCGAGCCGGGCCAACCGCAGGAGGTCGACCGACTCGCCGTCAGGGGTCTCGCCCCGGCCGCGAGCCGTGCCCTCCGGCCGCAGTCCGGCCCGCTGCAGCACCCGCCGGGTCGCCCGGTCGTCGACCCGCACCTCCGCCTCGACACGCCGCGTGCCTGCGGTGAAGGCACGCTCCGCCAGCCCGATGACCCGCCGGACGGCGTCCTGCTCCTCCATCGCGCGCAGCCCGCTGATCCCCACGAGCGCGAGCACGCCGTCGGCGACGGTGCGCAGCCGCACGGCCGCCGGTTCGTCCCCGATCTCTGCAGTCTCCGCGGTCGCCGCGTCGCCGCGAAGGCCGGGCGCTCCCGCCGCGCCCGAGACGCCCCGGGCGGGCGCGTCGCCCGGAGGGTGCGGCATACCCATGTCAGACGTGCCGTCGGCTGGTGATGACCCGGAACCGGTTGGCGACGAAGGCGGCATCCGCGTAGGCGGCGTTGGCCGCGGGGTTGGCGCCGGTGCCGTGGAAGTCGGAGAAGGCGGCCGTCTGGTTGACGAAGATCTGGCCGGTGAGGTTCTCCGACAGCGCCACCCCGGCGTCCGCGGCGGCCTCCCGCGCGTCGTCCAGGACCTCCTCGTCGGTGGCATACACCGCCGCGGTCATGCCGCCGTGCTCGGCGACGGTCCGCGAGAAGCGGCGCAGCGAGTCTGCGGTGTCCTCGGTGCGGACGACGAAGGCGACCGGGCCGAAGCACTCCTGCGTGTATGCCTGGTCGTTGGTCGCGTCGACCCCCACCAGGGCGGGGGTGCGCACCACGGCGTCGGGGTAGGCGGGGTGGGCGACCGCGCGGCTGTCGAGGACGACGTCGCCGCCGAGGCGGTCGGCCAGGGCGGGGATGTCGGTCGCGCGGCCGCGGACGTCGTCGTTGACCGTGGCGCCGAGGATCTCGACCGCCTTGGCGTCGTCGGCGGTGAAGCGGCTGATGGCCTGGCCGAGCTTGTCGGCGAACTCCCCGGCGGACAGGTCGCCCTCGTCGGTGCGGACGGTCGGCGGGACGTAGACGTTCTGCGGGGCGGTGCACATCTGCCCGGAGTAGAGCGAGAAGGAGAAGGCGAGGTTGCCGAGCATGCCCTTGAGGTCGTCGGTGGAGTCGACGACGACGGTGTTGAGGCCGGCCTTCTCGGTGTAGACGAGCTTGCCCGCGCCCGCCGCCTCGGTCTCCAGCCAGTGGCCGAAACCGGGGCCGCCGGTGTAGTCGATGATCTTGACCGCGTCGTGCAGGGCGAGGTCCTTGGCGAGCGTGCCGCCGTCGTCCTCGGCCGCGAGCTGCACCAGGGCCGGGTCGAAGCCGGCCTCGGCGAGCGTCTCGCGGGCGATCTGGGTGGTCAGCGCGAGCGGCAGGACGGCGCGCGGGTGCGGCTTGATGACGACCGGGTTGCCGGTGGCGAGGCTGGCGAAGATGCCGGGGTAGGCGTTCCACGTCGGGAAGGTGTTGCAGCCGATGACCAGCGCCACGCCGCGCGGCACCACGCGGTAGTCCTTCTGCATGCGGATCGGGTCGCCCTTGGCCGGCTTCTCCCAGGTCACCGAGCCGGGAACGCGCCGCTGCTCCTCGCGCGCGACGACGACCGCCTCGAGCGCGCGGTCCTGCGCGTGCGGGCCGCCGGCCTGGAAGGACATGACGAAGGGCTGCCCCGAGGTATGCATGACCGCGTGCGCCATCTCGTGGCTGCGGGCGTTGATCCGCTCGATGACCTCGGTGAGGACCGCGGCGCGGACCTCGGCGCCGGCGTCGCGCCAGGCGGGCATCGCCTCCTGGGCCGCGGTCATCGCGGCCTCGACGTCGAGCTCGGGGTAGCGCACCCCGAGGGTCGGGCCGTAGGGGCTCTTCTCCGAGCCGACGCTGCGGCCGGTCGTGGGCTGCTCTGCGAGCCCGTCGAAGTCCTTGTTGAGCGTCTCCTGGTGGGCGAGCTGGCCACGCTCGGAGGAGCCCTCGCCGTAGACGCGGGGGCTCGGCGACTCGGGGTAGCGGCTGTAGTAGCTGCGCTCCCGCAGCGCCTGCGTCGCCGCCTCCAGGGTCTCGCGGTGGGTGTCCAGCAGGGGGTGCGTCGTCGCGGTCGTGGCCATGAGCCTCAGGGTAACGACGCCCGCGCGGGCCTGCCCAGCGGCATACCTGGGCGGTTGCGTCCCGTGGAAGTCGCGAAGGGTGCCGACTCCCACGGGACGCTAGCCGGCCCACCCGCCACGTCGGAGCGCCGAGGCGATCTGGTCGAGGAAGACCGCGGGGTCCAGCCGCCAGCCGAGGACCGGGATCTGCAGCGAGACGAGGTCGCGCTGGTCGATGGCGAGGGCGTTGCCGCGCACGGCGTCGTCGACCCCGTGCAGACCCCACTGGTGGTGGGCGCCCTGGATCTCGCCGTGCACGCCGTAGTCGTCCCAGAAGAGATCGAGATAGACCCGCCCCGCGCCGACGGTCCGGGTGCTCTGCCGGCTCGGAGCAGGTATGCCGTGGGCCCGGCACGCCGCAACGACGTCCAGCTCGTTGATCGAGTGGGAGCCGTCGCAGACGTCGCGGATCACGGCACCGAGCAGCCGCCGTCGGGCGCAGCGTCGCGTCCCGCCCCAGCGGTGCATCAGCGCGCTGGTCGACACGAGGCGCTGCTGCACCGTCATCGCCACCAGCGTCGCGGCGGCCCGGTCCGTGCGCTCCCACTGCGCGGCGCGCAGGAGCGCCACGTCGGTCTTGGTCCGCCGCAGCCCGACGGGGATCGCCGGCCCGAGGTCACGCAGGACGTGGTGCCGGACGCCGGGCAACGAGCGGACGGTGGCGTTGCGCGGGACCGAGACGTCGATGGGCGACGCCTCCCAGTGCTTCAGCCCGGAGACCACCAGGGAGGTCGCGCCGTCCAGCACCGCACGAGGGCCGGACTCCCACAATGCCCACCAGAGGAGCCCTTCGCCGCGCGGCTCGGTGCTCGCGATGCACAGGGTGTGGCAGCCGGCGCGGTGCCACACCCCGCGATCGACCTCGGCCCGGATGTCCTCGTCGGTCAGTCCCTCGGCGATCAGGTCCGCGCGTCGGACGACGCCGGAGTGGCGGTCCGCCAGCAGGCGTGCGACCTCGTGGCGCCAGGCACGTCGGCGAACCGCAGCGCTCGGCGCTCGTGCCATGCCTCCCCCTGCCCGCACCTGCCCCCGGCTCGTGCGTCGGCCCCCAGCCTGGCAGAGGTGGACCTCCCGTGGCCCCGGTCGTCCACAGCCCCACGACGGTCCCGTGGGAGTCGGGAAGGGTCCCGACTCCCACGGGACCGTCGTGACCCGGTGAGGGAGCTCAGCTCCTGCCGTCGGCGAAGGCCAGCAGGTCGCGGACGACCTGCTCCGGCTCCTCGAGCGCAGGCCAGTGACCGCCCTCCGGGTAGAGGGTGAAGCGCTCCACGGCGAAGCATCGCTCACACAGCTCACGCGGCGGCATCATCAGGTCGCCGCCGAAGAGGGCGAAGGCGGTCGGCACCTCGACCTTGTCCGACGCCCACGCGTCGCCCCCCGCCGAGCCGCTCCAGGCGGACTGCTCCGCCGAGCCATTGAACGAACCGGCCGTCCTCACCCGGCCGGCTGCCGAAGGAGTCGAGGATCCTGGCCGGGCTCGTCCCGGCGACCGCGCGCATCCCCCGGGTCATGTGCGCCTGGTCGCTGTAGCCCGCCTCCACCTCGGCCTCGGCGAGGGTCCGCCCTGCGCGCAGGAGCCGGTATGCAGCACGCGCCCGCGCCAGCTGCTGCAGCTGTTTCGGGCCTATCCCCGCCGCCGCGCTGGACCGGCGCCGCAGCTGCCGGTCGGAGTAGGCCGGGGCGTCCCCGGCGAGCGCAGCCGCGATGGCCTCGTCGGTCACAAGCACGCCCTGACGGTGCAGCAGGGTGACCATCTCCTCCAGGGCGCGGGTGTCGGCATACCCCGGGACGGGCAGCCGGACCCCACCGATCTCGACGAACGCGCCGTCGCACGGCAGGTCGCGCATCTCGCCGAGCAGTGACAGCTTCGGGACGTGCCGGAGGAAGACGTGCGCGGGCAGCTCGACGCCCCAGCCGCGCTCCCCTGCGCGCAGGTCGAGGGTCCGCGGCTGCGTGCTGGGCCCGATGAGCGTGGCGACGACGTCGGTATGCCCGTGGCGTCGGCTGAACGCGATGCCCCAGAACTCGTTCGCCGCGTCGGCGTAGGTCGCGTCCTCCTCCACCTCGACCCACCACAGGACGGAGACCAGCGGCGAGGCGGACTCGGTCAAGGTGTAGGCCACGGTGGTGACGCCAGCGCGCCGGGCCTGAGCCGACGGGCGAGCGTCGTCGCTGTGGCACCGCGCGCGAGCGTCCCGTGGAAGTCGACAACGGTCACGACTTCCACGGGACGCTCTGCAGCGAGCCTCTCAGGCGACCGGCTGCTGCAGGTCCACCGACCAGCCGGCGCCGTCGCCGTCGAAGGGCGTGACGTCATACACCTCTCGGCAGGTGCCGTGCGGGGTGAGGCCGCGGGTCTCGACCTCGGCGACGAGCCCCTGCCAGGCCTGCTGGATGCCGGACAGGTCGCCGCCGGTGTAGCGGACGGTGAGCGCCCGCGGCTGGGCCTCGACCGTGGCCCGCTCCAGGCCGTCGGGGACGGGCGCGTCGCCGATCTGCTCGGCGGCCGCCGCGATCATGCCATCCCCCTGCGGGGTGTAGGTCGCGACGCCGGGGCCGGCTCGCGGGATGTCCCGCAGCAGGTCGTTGACCTGCTGGAACATCCCGCTCATGGCCTCCTCGACCTGCGACATCTCCTCGATGCGGACCGACCGCTGCACCAGCGTGAGCGTGGGCAGCGAGGTCTCGACGAACTCTGACATGGGATTCTCCTTTGCGATCGATCGGAGCCTCGCCTCGATGGACGCGAGCCGGTGCTCGTCCGTCGCGATCTGCGCGCGCAGCGCATCACGACGGGCCCGCATGAGGGCGACCACCTCGCCCTCGGCCAGCTCGCCGTCCAGCAGCACACCGACCTGCTCGAGCGTGAACCCGAGGTCTTTCAGGCCAATGAGCTGGTTGGCGCGGGCGAGCTGGGCGGCGGCGTAGGAGCGGTACCCGCTGTGGCTGTCCACCCGGTCCGGCCGCAGCAGACCGAGCTGGTCGTAGTGGCGCAGCATGCGCACCGACACCCCGGCCAACCTGGCGAACTCTCCGATACTCAACATGGCGATCCCACTCCAGATCCTGACACCGTGTGAGAGTCAAGACCCGGGCGCGAGCTCCCGCTCAGCGGCCGAACAGGCGGGCGAAGAACCCCTTGCGCGCAGGCTCGGAGGTGCGGTCGCCGGCCTCGTGGGTCGGCTCGCCGGCGCTCGGGTATGCCTCGTCTCCCGGCGCGGCGACGCCGGGCTCCACCTCCGGGCCCTCGTCGAACATCATCTCGGTCCCGAAGACCCCTTCACCCTCGAGGACCTCCCAGTCCTCCTCTACGAAGGCGTCCCAGATCTCGACCCCGGTGGCGTCACCCACGAGCCCCAGCACCGTGTCCTCGGTGAGCAGTTCGACGCCGTCCTCCGCGGGCAGCGCCGGCCCCTCGTCGACCTCGCGTTGACCCGCGGAGTCCACGACGTGCCAGGCGCGCCCCGTCCGGCTCGCAGACGGCGAAGGAGTAGGTGTCGCTCGTGCTGCCGAGGAGCGCGGCCACGACCCGCCGGCCCAGCGTGCGCGCGAGCATCTCGTCCTCGGTGGCGAGCAGCATCATCCCGCCGACGAGGACGAGCCAGTCACCGACCCGGCGGGCGACCACCATCTCCGGGTCGGGCGAGGTGCTCGCCTCGTCCCCGCTCGACCGGGTTCCGGTCGGCCGCAGCCCCACCGCCGCGAGGTCCTCGACCGCCGCGCCCTCGACATACACCAGCCCCATGTTCATTCCCATGACGCCAGTATGCCGACGCGGCGCCCCCGGGCGCCGTCGTCCACAGGCGGACCGCTCGTGCCATGGTGGACCCATGCCAGAGTCGCCGACGCCGCCGCACGCCTTGCTCAGCCCTCCGGACCAGGCCGCGGTGGCCGTCATCGGGGCCGGGGCGATGGGCGCCGGGATCGCGCAGGTCGCGGCGCAGGCCGGCCACCCCGTGATCCTCGTGGACGCGCAGCCGGAGGCGGCCGAGCGCGCGGTGGCCGGGTTGCGGGCGACTTTCGACAAGCTCGTCGCCAAGGGCAAGGTCACCCGGGTGGACGCCGACGCCACCCTCGCGCGGGTCACGCCGCACACCACCGCCGACATGACGACCATCCCGGCGGTGGCGCTCGTGATCGAGGCCGTGGTCGAGCACCTGGACGTCAAGCGGGCGATCTTCCGCCAGCTCGAGAGCGCGCAGCCGAGCACGACGGTCCTGGCGACCAACACCTCCTCTCTGTCGATCGACGACATCGTCGGGGAGGCCGGCTCCGGGCACGACGCGGCGCTGCCCGGCGGCACCTCGCCTGCCATGGCCCACCCGGAGCGGGTCCTCGGCCTGCACTTCTTCAACCCGCCGCCACTGATGAGGCTCGTCGAGGTCATCACGGGCGCCGACTCGGGCGCGGACGTCCTCGACGCGGCCTCGGAGCTGGTGCGCCGCTGGGGCAAGACGCCGGTGCGGTGCACCTCGACGCCGGGGTTCATCGTCAACCGCGTCGCCCGCCCGTTCTACGGCGAGGCTCAGCGCATGGTCGCCGAGGGGCTCGTGGACCCAGCGACGGTCGATCTGGCGCTGCGCGGCGCGGGCTTCCGGATGGGGCCGTTCGAGCTGACCGACCTCATCGGGCAGGACGTCAACCTCGCCGTCGGCGAGTCCGTGTGGCGGCAGACCGGCGAGGACCCGCGCTACGGCCCGACCGACTGGCAGCGCGAGCTCGTGCGCGAGGGCAGGCTCGGCCGCAAGACCGGGCGCGGCGTCTTCGAGTATGCCGACGGCCGGCCGGTCGACGCCGAGCCCGACGCGGCGCTCGCCGAGCAGCTGGTGGGCGGCCCGGTGCAGACCGACCCGGTCGCGCGCACCCTCGCCATGCTCGTCAACGAGGGCGTCGACCTCGTCCATCGGGGCGAGGCGAGCGCCGAGGACGTCGACACCGCCATGACCCTCGGCACCAACTACCCCCACGGGCCGTTCGCCTGGCTGGAGCAGATCGGCGCCGACACCGTCCGCCGGCAGCTCGCTGAGCTCGACGAGCTCTATCCCGGCGGTCGCTACCGACCGAGCGAGGCACTGTGACCGACACCGATCTCAGCCACGTCCACCGCATGTGGGACCAGGACAGGGCCTCCGCCGCGCTCGGCATCGAGCTCGTCGACGTCGAGGTCGAGACCACCGAGGGAGGCCGTCGCCTGGGTCGGGCCCGCACCCGCATGCGGATCGTCGACACGATGGTCAACGGCCACGACATCGCCCACGGGGGCTACGTCTTCACCCTGGCCGACTCCACCTTCGCGCTCGCCTGCAACGCGACCGGCCGCACGACCGTCGCGGCCAGCTGCGACATCACCTATCTCCTCCCCTCCCGTCTCGACGACGAACTGATCGCCACCGCCACCGAACGCGTGACCTACGGCCGCAGCGGGATCACGGACGTCACGGTATGCCGGGGCACCGACAATGCCGTCGTCGCCGAGTTCCGCGGCCACTCCAGGGCGGTGCGCCCGGCGTCAGGCGAGCGCTGAGGGCGGCCCGGCGGACGGCATACCCCCACCACGAGCGACGCCCGGTCGAGGTGAGGACAACCACGAGCGACGCCCGGTCGAGGTGAGGACAACCACAGGTGGCGCCCGGTCGAGGTCAGGGGCAACCATTCGCGACACCCGGTGGGGTCAGGGGCAACCATTCACGGCGCTCGGTGTAGAGACGGGACGGGGACGGAGGCCGGGGACGAGGGCATACCCTGGCGGACACCGGCGACGAAAGAGACGCGAGCGCATGACCCTGCCCGAGATCGACGAGCGCCCCGACCTGCACGACGAGGCCGAGACCTGGTCGGTCGACCAGCTGCGCGCCACCCAGCTGGAGCGGCTGCAGGCCTGCGTGCGCCGCGCCTACGACGGGGTGGAGCACTACCGCCGCCAGCTCGACGAGCGCGAGGTGCACCCCGACGACATCACGAGCCTCGACGATGTGCGGCGGCTGCCGTTCACGACCAAGGCCGACCTGCGCGACAACTACCCGTTCGGCCTGCTCGCCGTCCCACGCGAGCAGTGCGTCCGGGTCCACGCGAGCTCGGGGACGACCGGGCGACCGACCGTGGTGGGTTACACCCAGGGCGACGTCGACACCTGGGCCACCCTCGTCGCCCGCTCCCTGCGCGCCGCCGGCACCCGCCCGGGTGACATGGTGCACGTCGCCTACGGCTACGGCCTCTTCACCGGCGGGCTGGGCGCCCACTACGGCGCCGAACGGCTCGGCTGCACCGTCGTCCCGATGAGCGGTGGGCAGACGGACAAGCAGATCCAGCTCATCACCGACTTCGGGCCGCGCGTCATCATGGTGACGCCGTCCTACTTCCTCTCCCTCGTCGATGCGATGGCCGTGCAGGGCATCGACCCGGCCGAGACCTCGCTGCAGATCGGCGTCTTCGGGGCCGAGCCCTGGACCGAGGCGATGCGTGGCGAGATCGAGCAGCGCTGCCGGATGCACGCGACGGACATCTTCGGGCTGTCCGAGATGATGGGCCCGGGCGTGGCCCAGGAGTGCGTCGAGACCAAGGACGGCCTCACGTTGTGGGAGGACCACTTCTACCCCGAGATCATCGACCCGATCACCGAGGAGCCGGTGCCCGACGGGGAGGAGGGCGAGCTGGTGCTCACCGCGATGACGCGAGAGGCGATGCCGGTGCTGCGCTACCGCACGCGCGACCTCACCCGGTTGCTCCCCGGCACCGCCCGCCCCGGTATGCGCCGGCTCGCCAAGATCACCGGCCGCAGCGACGACCTCATGATCGTCCGCGGCGTCAACGTCTTTCCTACCCAGATCGAGGAGCTCGTGCTGGCGACCCCAGGGCTGACGCCGCACTTCCAGTGCGTGCTGACCAGGCCGGGACGGATGGACCAGCTGACGATCAACGTCGAGGGCGAGCCGGGGCTCGGCAGCGAGGACCGCGAGCGGCTGGCCGGTGAGCTGGGCAAGCAGGTCAAGGACCGGATCGGCACCAGCGCGCAGGTGGTGGTGCTGGCGGAGGGCGGTGTGGAGCGCTCGGTCGGCAAGGCGCGGCGGATCGTGGACCAGCGGGAGCGCTGACCGGCGAATTCGACCACGGAGATCGTCGCCATGGCACGAGAAGGCATGGTCGAGCTCGGGGCCGTTGCCCTGCACCGGGCTGCCGGAGTGGGCACACGAGGCTGCCGGAGTGAGCAGCCGAGGCTCTCGGATTGAGCAGCCGAGGCTGCCGGTCAGGTGAGGGGGCAGGCGTCGCGGGCCTCGACATACCGTCCCTCGCGCGCCGCCTCGAGATAGGGGTGCCAGGCGGGGATCTGCGCCCAGTCCAGCCCGCGGATGAACACCTCGGCCGGTGGCGGTTCACTTGTCGGCAGCCCGGCCGCGTCGAGGCAGGAGTGACTGATGAGGTAGTCGTGGTAGCGGGCGGTGAGGGTCATCCGCGCCTCCTGGACCATCGCGCCCCAGCCGGAGCCATAGTCGGACGGCAGGGGCTCGGTCGGCTCGGGCTCCGGCGGCGACGGGACCGCAGGCTCGGGCCGGGGCGGTGCCTCCAGCAGCAGCTCGGCCTGGCACCGTGACAGATCCCGGTCCCGCTCCCCAGCCTGCACCCCGAGCTTGGTCGCGGCGATCCCGTGCTCACCCCTGGTGACCTCATAGCCCGAGGCCTCCAGGCAGGCGGTGTAGAGCCTCGTCCAGGTCTGCAGCTCCTCGCCGGACGCCTGGTCTGCGGCGACCGGCCGCGGCGCGTCGACGACGGTCCGCCCAGACACGTCCCCCGCCGGCTCGGCCCTCAGATCGGGCGCGCCGGGCACGACCAGGAGTGCCAGCGCCGCCGCGGCGGCCGTCGTCGCACCCCCCACCCCCGCCAGGAAGCGACGTCGCCGGACCCGTCGACCCCCCTCCCAGGTCGACTCCGCCAGATCGGGCTCCGGTATGCGCTCGGCCTCGGAGCGCAGGCGGCCGGCCAGCTCGTGCTCCCTCACGCGGTCCCCCTCTCGTGCCGCTGCCCGTCCCGCACCACGTGCGGCACCCACCCGGCGTCCGGGCCGTCAGGCAGCAGCCGCCGCAGTGTCTTCATCGCGTCGCTCGCCTGGCTCTTGACCGTGCCGGGCGAGATGCCCAGGGTCGCGGCGATGTCGGCCTCGGAGAGGTCCTCGTAGTAGCGCAGCACGATCACCGCCCGCTGCCGCGGTGGCAGCAGCGAGAGGGCGGCCCGCACATCGGCTCCGTCGACCCAGCCCGTGACGGGCTCAACGGCGACGATGGCGGCCAGCGCACCCTGTGGGTCGTGGTGGTCGACCAGCCGCTCCCGACGCAGCCGACGCCACCGCGACACCGTGTCCCGGTAGAGGATGCGCCGCACGTAGGCCTCCGGCGCCTCGTCCCGCAGCCGCTCCCAGCGGCTCGCGAGCTTCACCAGGGCGTCCTGCACCAGGTCGTGGGCCAGATGCTCGTCCCCGCAGATGAGGTATGCCGCCCGCACCAGTGCCCCCTGGCGTGCCCGGACGAAGGCGACGTAGTCGTCGCCGCTGCGCTGTGGCATACCTCCTCCTTCCCGGGGTCACCAGTGTGCTCCTGGAACGCGCCGAGGGGCCCGCTTGGTTGGGTCGGGCCCAGGCAGCCCCGCGGATCTCGGCAGGCCCCACGGTTCGCCGCGACCCCCACTGCTGCACCCGTGGGGCGGGCCGCGGAGCGTGGGGCTGCCAGCCAGGCGTGGGGCGTCCTGGGTGTCCGGTTGCAGCACGAAAGGTCGCGGCGGGCCCCGCGGATCTCGGCAGGCCCCACGGTTCGCCGCGACCCCCACTGCTGCACCCGTGGGGCGCCACGCGAAGGGTGGGGCTGCCAGCCAGGCGTGGGGCCTTATGACCATCGTGGCAAAGAACAGCGGCTGGCCGCCCTGGGCGAGCGACGAGCCGGGCCGAGCCGGGCGGACCCGAGCCCAGCCGAGTCGAGGTGGGTCGAATGGGGTCGACCCAACCTCCCGACACCCCTAACGCGTTGGGGGATCATGCAGGCCCGACGTCGCGCCGCCCGGGAGCGGTTCATCACGAAAGGGCCACGATCCGGGAGTTGCCGCGACGGAAGCCAGGGTCGCTGTCGGTGCCCCCACCTAGGGTCACGCGTATGACGTCGTGGTCAGGCTTCGCGAGGGCGCGGGCGCGGTCCTCCTGGGGACTGCTGCTCACGCTGCTCGCGCTGGTCACAGTGACGACGGCGATCATCGCGGGCACCGTGGGCTACTCCGCGGCCGCGGCCAGCACCGCAGCCCGACAGGCCCTCACCCAGGGGCTGCCGACGGAGACCGGCGTGCAGGTCCAGACCCGTCTCGCCGAGGATCCGCAGGCACAGGACGAGCAGGCGCGCGGGACGATCACCGAGTCACTGGCCCCGGCGCCCGTCGACATCGGACGCCTGGTCGTCTCCGAGCCGCGGCCGGTCCAGCAGGACGGCGCGGCTCTCGACGGCGATCTGGTGCTGCTGGGCAGCCCAGACCTCGCGGCGACCGGCTCGGCTCCTACAGATCTGGTGACCGTCGTCGAGGGCGCGTGGCCCGACGTGGGCGCGACCACCACATCCGGCACGCCCGACGATCCCGCGCCGGCCGCGCTCCACGTCGGTGCCGCGCGGGCCTGGGACCTCACCCTGGGCGACGTGCTCGCGGTGGGCGATCTCGGCTTGAAGGTGACCGCCCTCTGGCAGCCGGTCGATCCGCAGGATGCCTTCTGGTTCGGCGACGAGCTCGTCCGCACCGGCGTCACCGACGAGGAGGCCACCCTCGGTCCCCTCGTCACCGACGAGGAGCTGGTGCAGCAGATCGGCGCCCCGTTCGTGCGCTGGCCCGTCCGACCCGACACCGACCGCACGACGCCCGACGACCTCCGGACCCTGGCTACCGGCGCGGAGAGCCTGCGCTCCACGCTGCGCGACGACGTCGAGGGCGTCGCGATCCGCGGACTCCAGGTGGAGGGCGACCTGGCCCCCACCGCAGGCCAGGCGGCCACCAACCTCGCCACCGCCCGTGCGCTCGGAGTCATCCCTCTGTCGGTGCTCGTGCTCGTCACCGGCCTCGCGGTGGTGCAGCTCGCGCGGCTGCTGGCCGCCACCCGCGAACCGCAGGCGCAGCTCCTCGTCGCCCGCGGAGCATCCCGGGCGCAGGTGCTGCTCAGCGGCTTGGCCGAGTCGGTGGCGGTCGCGACCGTCGGCGTACTGCTGGGGGCCGCACTCGCCTGGGGTGTCATGCAGCTGGTGCCCGGAGGCGAGGATCTGCTCGCCCGGATAGCCTGGACCGCCCTGCTCACCCTGCTCGGCATCTGCCTGGCGCTGGCCGCGATCGCGGGGCTCCAGGCGGGCCGGCTCTCCGGTGGCCAGGCGATCGCCGACCGGTCGGGGCGCACCCGGGCCGCCACCGCGATCGTCACCGTCGTCCTGGTCCTCGGGGCGGCCGCCCTGGCCTGGTGGCAGCTGCGCCGGGCCGGCTCCCCGCTCACCCGCGCCGAGGACGGCACGCTCGGCACCGACCTCGTCGCGGGCGCCGCTCCCGCCCTGCTCCTCGCGGCCGCCGCCGTCATCGCCATGGCCCTGCTCGGTCCGCTGTCCCGGATCCTCGAGCTGGCCACCCGACGGTCCCGCGCCACCACGTCCCACCTCGCCTCCGCGCAGGTCAGCCGACACCTGCAGGTGTATGCCGTGCCCGTCGTCCTCATCGTCCTCGCCGCCGGGTCGACGACGTTGGCGGCGCTCTACTCCGGCACCAGCGCGCAGCTGCGCGACGACCTCGCCGCCGTCAGCGAGGGCGCCCCGCTGCGGGCCGACCTCGTGCGCCCGCCCAACCCCTCCTCCCGCTCGACCTTGGCGGACCCGCCACCCGATCTCACCGACCTCCCTGAGATCGCCGACGCGACGCTGGTCTGGCTCGAGCCCGACGCCCGCTTCGGCGACGTCGTCGTCCCACTCACCCTGGCCGACACCGACCGGCTCGCGGGGGTCGCCAACGTGCCTGACGGCATACCTGCGGGGCTGGTGCCCGACGGCCTGGGCGAGGTGCTCGCGGTCGACGGTGAGTCCCGCGACGGCGACCCGCTCGGGGTGCCGGCCGGCACGGAGAGCCTCGAGCTCACCCTCACGGCGGAGCGCGACGCCGACCGCTGGGAGATCGCCAGCCTCGACGGGCTGGCCGACCTGGAGGCGCAGTTCTACGAGCTCGAGCAGGAGAACCTCGACCAGATGTCGGAGGAAGAACGCGCGGCCGCGGAGCAGGTGCGCCTGTCGCTGGAGGAGCAGACGACGCTGCGTCTCGACGACGCCGTGACCGGAGCCGCGCAGCCGGTCGAGATGCGGGTGAGTGTGCTGGTCCAGGACGTCCGCACCGGGCTCACCTCGACCGTCGCGTCCGAGGACGTCGAGGTCCCCGGTCCGGAGCTGAACTATGACCCCCAGACGCTCCGCGACTTCGCCGCCACGCCGGCGACGACCACCGAGGAGCTCACCTTCACCCTGCCTGAAGGCCGTGAGCACACGATCGAGGCGATGACCGTCGAGATCCTCCCGCCCCCCGCCGGCCAGCCGTTCTTCTCCTCCGGGTCGAGCACCCTCGCCGCCGACCTGGAGCTGACGGCCGGAGGCCAGTCGCTGCTGGCCGATGCGGGCTGGGGCAGCGCCGACGTGATGTCCCGCGAGATGGCCGATCCGCTCATCGAGGCGGCCGAGTCCGTGGAGGAGGCCGAGGTCACAACCATCCTGGAGGTGGATCAGGGCTACGTCGGCGACCAGGGAGTCAGCTTCAGCACCTTCACCGAGAGCAACCAGGAGTTCGTCCCGACCTGGTATGCCACCAGCGGCGCCACGTGGCACATCGAGTGGCCGAACCAGGGGCTCGGCGATCCCGAGGTGACGCTGGCACCGGGTGCCGAGTTCAGCGGCAGCGCACCCACCGACTCCCTCGACGATGCCCCGACCGCCGAGACCCCTCCCTCCGGGCTGGTGCCGGTCGCCGTCACCGACGCAGCTGCGGCCGCCGCCTCGCTCGACCTGGGGGACGCGCTCACGATCTCCCTGGCGGGCACGTCGCTGCAGGCGCAGGTCCACGAGGTCGTGCCCGCGATCCCCGGCCAGACCGGCACCACCGCGGCGCTCGCCGACGCTCGGGTCGTATCGGCCCTGCTCGCCGAGCGACAGCGCAGCCTCACCTGGCCCACCCAGGTGTGGGCCCGACCCGTGGCCGACGGGGCCCAGGACGGCGAGGCCGGGCCCGGAGTCGACGCCGCCGTGGCGGCGCTCTCCGCGCGCGACGATCTCCGGGCGGTCACCGGCCCGGGCACGGTCGCCGTCACCGACGCGACGAGCGCGGCACGGCTGGTCTTCTGGGTCGCGTCGGCGGGTGCCGTGCTCCTGGCGCTCACGGGGGTGGCCGCGGTGGCGGCGACCCTGCTGTCGTCCCGTCGCCCGGAGGTCGCCGTGCTGCGCGCCCTCGGTATGCCGCCCGCGGCACAGGCGCGCTCGCGGGCCCTGGAGCTGGTCGGCGTCGTCCTGGCCTCGATCGCGTTCGGCCTGGGGGCCGGGTGGGTGGTCGGGGCCGCCGTCGTCCGGGAGCTGGCGACGTCCACCACCCAGCCGGGCCGGCTTCTGCTGCCCGCCGCGCTGCGGCTGGAGGCGCTGCCGTGGGCGGTGCTGGTCGCGGCCGGGCTGCTCGGCCTGGCGGTGCTGGCGACGCTGCTCTCCCGACGGGTCCGGGCGCAGGCGTTGGACCGCGACTACCGGGAGGAGATCCGGTGAGCGCACGCCACCGCATACCTCGCGGACTGGGATCGGGACGACTGGCCCGACGCCAGTTCGCCGCCGACCCGTGGGTATCGGTCGGTCTGGCGGTGCTGGTCGGGCTGGTGGCACTGCTGCTCACCGCCGTGCCGCGGGGGTTGGTGAACGTGCAGGGGCGTCAGCTCGAGCAGGAGATCGACTCGCTCTCGGCCTGGCAGCGCGACCTGCGCGGCGACTGGCAGCGGACCGTCGTCTTCGGACGGGCGGAGGACCTCACGGGCGAGCCCGGTGCGGATGGGTGGGCACCGCTGGTCGAGGGGGCCGAGCGGGTGCGCGAGCAGCAGCCGGAGCCGCTGCGCAGCGTCCTCGAGCCGGCGCAGTTCCTCGTCCGGCTCACGAACGACCAGGGCTACGCGCCACCGGAGGCGTCGGGCTACTACCAGGCCACCCTGAGCCCCGCCGTGGACCCGGACCTGCGCGAGCACGTCGAGCTGGTGCGGGGCGAGTGGCCGGAGCTGGTGGTCGGCGATCCCGGGTTCATCGGCGGCCGGGACACCGGCGAAGAGCCGGACGACGAGGGCCCGGCGCCCGTCCCGGTCATCGTGCTGGAGGAAGCCGCGCAGGAGCTGCAGCTGCAGGTCGGGGACGTCGTGCGGGAGCTGGTCATCTCGGGCACCTACGAGCCCCTCGATCCCGACGACCCGCGATGGCAGCACGTCGACAACGGCGCCACGATGGGCACCCTCTACGACCCCAACCTCGGCGAGAGCGCCTACGCCACCGCCTTCCTCGCCCCGGCCAACCGAGGCAGCCTCGGCCAGCCGGCATCGGTCCGGATGCGGGTCTGGTATCCCGTCGACGCCTCGCTCATCACCGGAAACACCGGTCAGGTCGAGGCCCTCGACGCGCAGGTCAACGGCTTCCTCGCAGAGCAGCACACGCTGGCCACGGCAGAGCAGATGCTGGACAGCAACGGCCCCCAGGTGCCCATCTTCTCCACCGACCTCACCGACGCCCTGCAGCGCATCGCCAGCCAGCAACGCGCGACCAGCTCGCTGCTCGCCGTTGTCGCCGCCGGGCCGTTGGGGGTCGCCCTCGCGGTGGCGGCACTCGGGGCAGGGCTGGTCGTGCACCGACGTCGCCAGAACCTGGCGATGGCCCTGGCCCGCGGTGGCTCCCCGGCACAGCTGCGGTGGCTCGTCGCCGCCGAGGGGCTGCTGCTGGGCGTGCCGGCGGCGGTGCTCGGCCATCTGGGCGCCATGGCGCTGGTGCCGGGCCCGACGCCGTGGTGGCAGTGGGTCGTGACGGGGGCGGTGGCGCTCGTGCCGTCGGTGACCCTCGCCGCCTCGATCGACGACGCTTCGCTGCTGCGACGACGGGCCGACCTGTCCGGTCGCAGCCGGAGCCGGTGGCGCTGGGTCGTCGAGCTGGCGGTCATCGGACTCGCGGCGGTCGCCACCTGGCGACTGCTGGATCGTGGGGCCCGGGGCGACGACGCGGCCCGGACCGGCATCGACGTGCTGGCCGCCGCCACCCCTGTCCTGCTCGCGCTGGCGGCCTGCGTGCTGGCCCTGCGGCTCTATCCCGTCCCCCTCGCGGCGCTCACGGCGGGGCTGCGGGGCCGCCGCGGGCTCACGCCCTTCGTCGGGGCCGCGCGGGCGCTGCGCGACCCGGCAGGAGGGCTGGTGCCTGCCCTGGCGGTCGTGCTCGGCACCACGATCGCGCTGGTCAGCGCGGTGCTGCTGGCGACGGTCACCCGTGGTGCACAGCTCGCGGCCTGGGAGGACAACGGTGCCGCGGTCCGGCTCACCGGGCCCTCGCTCACCGGGGAGCTGCGTGCCGAACTGCTGGCGATCGACGGGGTGGAGGTCGTCGGGTCGATCATCGACTCCGGCTCCAACCAGAGCATGGAGGTCGACGGCGAGCGCACGGCGCTGCGCGTCTACGTCGCCGAGTCCGAGGTGGAGCAGGTGTATGCCGCCTCGCCCCTCGTCGACGGACCGCCGCCCGAGTTCTGGTCGTCGGACGGCATACCGGCGGTGATCACGCTGCGCGGCGCCGGGGATGAGATCACGCCGGACGCCGAGGAGATCACCGTCAGTCGACTCGGCGCGGTCGAGGTGCTCGGGCACCGTGAGGCACTGCCTGGGATCCAGGTCACCGGTGCCGGGGTGCTGGTGAGCGAGGAGCGGTGGCGCGCCGCCGGGGGTGGGACGTCCCGCCTGCCCACCGTGGCGCTCCTGGGGCTGGACGACGGGGCTGAGCCTGCGGCGGTGGCCGGCGACGTGACCGACCTCGTCGGCACCGGCGGCGTGGTCACCACGGTGACGACCCGCCTCGACGCGTATGCCGAGGCTCCCGTGACCAGCGGCCTACGCCAGCTCTTCGTGGGCGCGACCGTGGTCTCCGGCCTACTCACTGTGCTCGCGGTGGTCGTCGTGCAGCTCATGGGTGGGTCCGCGCGGGCCCGCCTGCTGGCGACCCTGCGCACGCTCGGGCTGGCCCCGGGGCAGACCCGGGCGCTGACGGCCTGGGAGCTCGCCCCGCTGCTGGTGACCTCGCTCGTCGTCGGGTCGCTGCTGGGGCTCGCCGTGCCGTGGGTGCTGCTGCGCGGGCTGGACCTCACCGGCCTGACGGGCGGGAGCACCCAGCCCGCCCTCCACCTCGATCTGCCGCTGCTGGCCGCCGTGCTCGGCGCGGTGGTCCTCACCGTCCTGATCGCCGTCACCACCAGCGCCTGGCTCGCCGGGCGCACCAACCTCGCGCAGACCCTGCGCGTCGGGGAGGACCGATGAGCACGACCCCTCAGACCCACGACGACCGCGCACCGGAGCATCGCGACGCCCCCACGACGGGGGACGACGACGCCACGTCCACGACGGCCCCCGACCATCCCGCGCTCGGGACGGTGCGAGAGCACCAGGGCCCGGACATCTGGTGCGAGGACCTGGTGCGCATCTACTCCACCGAGGGGGTCGAGGTGCAGGCCCTCCAGGGTCTCAACCTCGTCGTCGACCCCGGCGACGTCGTCGCGCTCGTCGGGGCCAGCGGCTCCGGCAAGTCGACCCTGCTCGGCATCCTCTCCGGGCTCGACCGGCCGACCGGCGGCCGCGCCCGGGTGGCGGGGGTGGACCTGCTGTCCATGAGCCGCGCGCAGCGGGTGGACTACCAGCGGCACACCGTCGGCTTCGTCTGGCAGCAGACCTCCCGCAACCTGCTGCCCTTCCTCACCGCGGCCGAGAACGTCGCCCTCCCCATGGTCATCTCCGGTCGGACCGAGCGTGAGCAGCGGGTGGGCGAGCTGCTCGACCTGCTGGGCATCACCGACTGCGCCGCGCGTCGCCCGACCGAGCTGTCCGGTGGGCAGCAGCAGCGGGTCGCGATCGCGACCGCCCTGGCCAACTCCCCCGCCGTGCTCCTCGCGGACGAGCCGACCGGTGAGCTGGACGACACGTCGTCGGCCCAGGTGCTGGAGGCCATGCGCACCTCGGCGGGTGAGCTGGGGACGACGGTGCTGGTGGTGACGCACGACCCCACCGTCTCCGATCATGTGCGGCGTACCGTCGCGATCCGCGACGGTCGCACCTCCACCGAGGTGCTGCGGTATGTCGTCACCGACGAGTCGGGTGAGCAGCGGCAGGTGGCCAAGGAGTACACCGTCATCGACCGCGCCGGGCGCATCCAGCTCCCACGGGCGCACGTCGAGGAGCTGGGGCTGCGCGACCGGGTGCGGCTCGAGGCCGAGCCCAGCCATGTGCAGGTGTGGCCGGACGACGAGGAGCACGCGGCCGGCGAGCCCCGACCCGGATCCGACCGGACACCCCTTCCGTCCGAGCGCGAACCCGACCGAACACCCCTTCCGTCCGTGCCGGAGCCGGACGCGGTGCGAGACGATGACGGGGAGGAACGGTGATGAGCGAGCGGACGGCATACCAGGAGCAGGTGAGCGAGAGCGCCGCAGCGGTCGTGCTCAGTGGCCGCGACCTGCACCGCACCTTCGGCACCGGAGCGACGCAGGTCCATGCGCTCGCCGGGGTCGACCTCGAAGTGCCCGCGGGGCGGCTGACCGTGGTCCGCGGACCGTCGGGCTCGGGCAAGACGACCCTGCTCAACCTGCTCGGGGGCCTGGACCGCCCGACCGAGGGCGAGGTGATGCTCGACGACGGGCGGGTGCTCTCCGAGCTGCCGGAGAAGGACGTGCTGGCGCTGCGGCGCGAGCGGATCGGCTACGTCTTCCAGAGCTTCGGCCTCGTCCCGGTGCTGTCGGCGGCCGAGAACGTCGAGGTCCCGCTGCGGCTGCAGCGGACCCCGGTCGGCGAGCGCACCCGGCGCGTCGAGGAGGCGCTGGAGCTCGTCGGGCTGGCGCGGCACAGCAGGCAGCGGCCCTACGAGCTCTCCGGCGGGCAGCAGCAGCGGGTCGGGATCGCCCGCGCGCTGGTCAGCGACCCCGACATCCTCATCGCCGACGAGCCGACCGGGCAGCTCGACTCGGACACCGGCGCGATGATCATGGACCTGCTGGTGCGGCTCACGCACGAGGGCCGCATCGCCTCCGTGGTCTCCACGCACGACCCGGTCCTGATGGGCCGGGCCGACCAGGTGATCGAGCTGCACGACGGTCGGCGGGTCTGAGCCGACCGCCGGTCGACCGGCCAGTCGTCGCCGGGGCGGCACGTCCACGGTCAGCAGCGCGGAGCCACCCGCGCCTGACCGGCGAGTCGTCGCCGGGGCGGCACGTCCCCGGTCAGCCTGCCTCCGTTCCTGCGGTCGACGGCGCCCCGGACCCGAACTACGGTCGTGGCCACAGGCGATGCAGGAGCAGTGGCGAGGAGTGATCGTGCAGGGACAAGAGCACCCGACGGACCAGCCGCAGGGCGAGAGCCTTCTCGGGCGACCGTTGGGCGGGTCGACCGGCCGCACGTCTTCCTCGCGGATCCTCCTCGTGGGCGTCGCCGCCCTGGTGGTCGTGGGCCTGCTGGTCGGGTTCCTCACCGACTGGTCACTCTCGGCCATCGGTCTGGCCGTGGGCGCGTCGGTCGGGCTGGTGCTCCTCGCGGTCTTGGTGCGGCGCCCACCGCCCACCCGGCTCGAGACGCGGGAGAAGAACAAGACGCAGCGCAACCGGTGGTGAAGGCTGCGGCCAGCTGACGGAGGGCCTGCGCCACGGCATACCGGTCAGGACCCGGCGCGGCACGACGGCCGGTGGGTCTGAGCAACCGGCCACTCTCCTACGCAGAAGTCGTTCCTCTGCGGTGATGCATCCGCGCACAGGAACAGCTTCTGTGTATGAGTGGCGAGACTCGCTCAGTCGGCCGTGCGGAAGCCGCCGTTGCTGTGGAGCAGCTGGCCGGTGATCCAGCCGCCCTGCTCCGAGAGCAGGAAGCGCACGAGGTCGGCAGTGTCCTGCGGGGTGCCCAGGCGACCGAGCGGCGTCTGCGCGGTGCCCGCCTCGCGGATCTCCTCGGCCATCCAGCCGGTGTCGATCGGCCCCGGGTTGACGACGTTGGCCCGCACCCCGAGGTCGGCCAGCTCGTGCGCGGCCGCGACGACCAGGCGGTCGAGGGCTCCCTTGCTGGCGCCGTAGGGGAGGTTGTATGCCGTGTGGTCGCTGGTCAGCGCCACCACGCGGGCGGCTCCGCGCTCGACGACCGCCGGGGAGAGCTGCTCGGCGAGAGCCTTGATGAGCAGCCACGACGCCCGTGCGTTGACCGCGAAGTGGCGGTCCCAGGACTCGACCGTGGTGGTGCGGATGGCACTGTCCACGCTCTCCGCGTGCGAGAGCACCAGGGCGGTGAGGTCGCCGCGCCGGTTCGCCTCGCGCACCAGGTGCTCCGGCACCTCGGGGTCGGCGAGGTCGGCGGCGATGACCTCGACCTGTGCGCCGAGCTCCCGGCAGCGGGTGGCCACGGCCTCGGCGTCGTCCGGGCCGTGCTCGAGACCCACGCGGTCGTCGTACCCCGGCCAGTGGCACAGCGTCAGGTCCCAGGCGTCCCCGGCCAGGGCGAGGGCGATCCCCGCCGCGATGCCCCGGCGGCGTCCGACCCCGGTGAGGAGCACGGTGCCGCGGCTCATCGAGGACCGCCACCGGCACGACGCGCATGGAGCGCGCGCACCTGCTCGGCCAGCTCCGGGTCGGGGCCGTCCACCACCGCCCCGGGCACGACCTCCTGGATCGGCAAGGGCGCGACTGGGCCGGGCTCCCGGCCCAGCTCCGCCGACCACGCGGTGAGCTGGGCCGTGGAGGAGGCATACACGATGCGCCCCAGCCCGACCCAGCCGTGGGCGGCGGCGCGCATCGGGCAGTGTTCGCCGGAGGTGTAGATGGTGCTCGCAGCCCGGTCAGGCGGCGAGACGAGGACCGAGCCGAAGGGGTCGGCACCCGCCTCGAGAGCGGCCTGCGCGAGCTCCACCGCCCGGGTGAGATGGATCCTGTCCATGTCGTCGATGCCCACCCGCCCACCGTAGTTCGCCGCGCCCGCGCGGTGTGGCCGGCCAGAGCCGCCCGTCCCCTGGCGGGTGTTCGGAGCCGACAGCGGCGGCGCGGCGTCATACCCTGGAACCGCCGGGACCGTGCTCCCGGCGACCGACCGGCGCAGGGCAGAGGAGACACCATGAGCTGGGCACCGCCGCCACCGGACCGCGACCGCGAGCGCGACCACCTCACCGGCCCCACCGACGCCGCGCCGTGGAGCGTTCCCCCGATCCCGGCCTGGTCGCCGACGTCCGCCTACGGCCAGCCCGAGGACACGCCGCCCACCCGGCCGGCACCGCCGCCGCAGCTGCGCTACGCCGACTGGGGTGAGCGGGTCGCCGCGACCCTGGTGGACTGGAGCCTCCTCTTCGGAATCATCGTCGTCCTGGGGGTGGTCGGCGGCATCGTCGAGCCGCTCGAGGACCTCGCCGGGTTCGCCTGGCTCGCCTCGCTCGGCTACCTCGCCTGGCTCAACGGCGCGAAGGGGCAGTCGCCCGGCAAGGCGCTGCTCGGGCTCAAGGTCGTCCGCGAGGCCGACGGGTCGCCGCTGGGCGGGTTCGTGGGCCTCGTGCGCGGCGGGCTCCTGGGCCTGCTCAGCTTCTTCACCGTCGGCATTTTCTTCCTCGTCAGCGTGCTGTGGCCGTTCCGCGACCCGAAGAAGCGCGCGCTGCACGACATCGTCGTGAGCGCCGTGGTGGTCTCTGGCTACCCGAAGGCCCCGGTCAGTCCGCGCCTGCTCAAGCCCTGACCCCGGCGTCCGGGCGGTCGCGCGCCCGGGATCTGACAGCATGAGCGGTATGCGCGTCCTCGTCACCGGCGGTGCCGGATACATCGGGTCCCACACCGTTATCGCCCTGGCCAGGGCCGGGCACGAGGTCGTCGTCGTCGACGACTTCTCCAACAGCAAGCCCTCGGTGACCCCGCGCCTGGAGGAGCTGGCGGGCATACCCGTCCCGGTGCACGCCTTCGACCTCACCGACGGCGACAAGCTCGACTCGCTGCTCGGGCAGGAGTCCTTCGACGCAGTGATCCACTTCGCCGCGTTCAAGGCGGTGGGTGAGTCGGTCGCGAAGCCGATCGACTACTACCGCAACAACATCGACGCCACGCTGCGCCTCGTCGAGGCGATGGTCGACCGCGGCGTCCCCCACCTCGTCTTCTCCTCGAGCGCCACGGTCTACGGCGAGGACGCGCCGGTGCCGATGACCGAGGGGCTGCCGACGTCGGCGACCAACCCCTACGGTTGGACCAAGGTCATGAACGAGCAGATCCTGCGCGACGTGACGCACGCCTACCCGCAGCTCAAGGTGGCGCTGCTGCGCTACTTCAACCCGGTCGGTGCACACCCCTCGGGGCGCATCGGCGAGGATCCGTCCGACATCCCCAACAACCTCATGCCCTTCATCGCCCAGGTCGCTGTCGGGCGGCGGGAGAAGCTCTCCGTCTTCGGCGACGACTACCCGACGGTCGACGGGACCGGCGTGCGCGACTACATCCACGTCGAGGACCTCGCCGAGGGGCACGTCGCGGCGCTGGAGTGGATCAGCACGCACGAGCGGCCGCTGTCGGTGTGGAACCTCGGCACCGGACGCGGCACCTCCGTGCTCGAGCTCGTCTCGGCGTTCGAGCGTGCCAGCGGCCGGGAGATCCCGTACGACGTCGTCGCGCGCCGGCCGGGTGACACCGCCAGCTCGTATGCCGACCCCTCGCTCGCGGAGTCCGAGCTGGGCTGGCGGGCGACCCGGTCGGTGGAGGACATGTGCGCCGACACGTGGCGGTGGCAGCAGGCGAACCCGCAGGGCTACCCGGACTGACGGCATACCGGTGCGACCCGAGCACGCGTCCTGTGCGACCCGAGCACGCGTCCGGTGCGACCCGAGCACGCGTCCGGTGCGACCCGAGCACGCGTCCGGTGCAGGAACGAGGGGTGGCGTCCAGGTTCGGGGCGTATCCTTGCGGACATGCCCCTTCGCAGTTCCTCCCTCGGCGACCTGGAGCGCG
Source organism: Serinicoccus sp. JS2-9 (assembly GCF_059025165.1). Lineage (NCBI taxonomy): Bacteria > Bacillati > Actinomycetota > Actinomycetes > Micrococcales > Ornithinimicrobiaceae > Serinicoccus > Serinicoccus sp. JS2-9. The sequence continues at coordinate 1,131,932 of NZ_CM180091.1, read as the reverse complement.
CCGTCATGGAGATCCTCTGGTCCGACGACTCCGGCCTGTCGGTCCGGGACGTCCTGGACCAGCTGGAGCGGCGTGAGCACCACAAGGAGCTGGCCTACACGACCATCATGACCGTGCTGGACCGGCTGGCCAAGAAGGGCATCGCCGAGCGGACCCGCGAGGGGCGCGCGTGGCAGTACTCCGCCGCCGCCAGCCGCGAGCAGCTCGCCGCGACCGCGCTGCGCTCCGCCCTCGACACCGTCAAGGCGGACCGTACGGCCGCCATGCTGCATTTCCTGGACGACGCCAGCGCCGGCGAGCTCGACGACCTGCGGGCCGCGCTGGCCGAGGTCGAGCGTCGCCGCGGCGCCTGAGCCCACCACCCCGCAGCCATGGGCGGCCCGCTGCTGACCGCCGCGGTCGTCGCCCTCGCCCTCGTCCTGGTCCTCCTCGCCCCGCGCCTGCTCCCCTCCTGGACCGCGCTGCGCCGCATGCCCGGGCCGGGCCTGCTGCTGTGGCAGTCGGTCAGCGTGGCCGGTGCCCTCTGCGCGCTGCTGGCCGCGCCCACGGCCGTGCTCACCGCCGGTCTGTCCCAGCCGCTCCTCCTGGGCCTCGCGCTCGTCGTGTCCGGCGTCATGCTCGTGCGGCTGCTCGCTGCGGGGCACCGGGTCGGCACCGACCTGCGCCGCCGCCGCACCCAGCACCGGGAGCTCATCGACCTCGTCGGGGACCACCTCGACGACACCCTGGCCCGCGACGCGGCCGGCATCGCCCGGCCCGGCGTCACGGTCCTCGCCCTGGGCAACCCGAGCGCCTACTGCCTCCCGGGGCGCGGGCACCGCATCGTCCTGACCCGCGCCGCTCTCGACCGCCTCGGGACCGTCGAGCTGCGCGCCGTCCTCGCGCACGAGCAGGGCCACCTCGACGCCCGCCACGACCTGCTGCTCGAGCTGTTCACGGTGCTGCACGAGGCGGTGCCCGCCGGCCTGCGGGTGCCCGCCGCCCTGACCGAGGTGCAGCTGCTGACCGAGGCGCTTGCCGACCGCATCGCCGAGCAGCGCACCGGGCACGCCGACCTCGCGCGGGCCCTCGTGGCCATGGCCCCGGCTGCCACCCCCGAGATCACCGCCCGGGTCCGGCTGCTCAGCCGGCCGCCGGCGCCACGGCACACCCGGATCGGCGTCACCCTCCTGGCCGCTGGCGTGCTCGCCCTCCCCGTCGCCACCACCGTGACCCTTCTCACCCTCTCCTGGTGACCGCGCCCGCTATGACGAGGAGTAAAATCTACGACGTCACGTAGTTCGACGTCCGCGCAGACTGGAGGCGCCCGTGGAGGCACTCGACCTGGCCCGGTGGCAGTTCGGCATCACCACCGTCTACCACTACTTCTTCGTGCCGATCACGATCGGGCTGTCCCTGCTCGTGGCCATCATGCAGACGCAGTGGATGCGCACCCGCAACCCGCAGTGGCTGCGGCTGACGAAGTTCTTCGGCAAGCTCTTCACCATCAACTTCGCGCTCGGGTTGGTCACCGGGATCGTGCAGGAGTTCCAGTTCGGGATGAACTGGTCGGACTATTCCCGCTTCGTGGGCGACATCTTCGGTGCCCCGCTCGCGATCGAGGCCCTGCTCGCCTTCTTCCTGGAGTCCACCTTCCTGGGTCTGTGGATCTTCGGCTGGGGGCGGATCCCGGAGAAGCTGCACGCCGCGTGCATCTGGCTGGTGCACATCGGCACCGTGCTGTCGGCCTACTTCATCCTCGCCGCCAACTCCTTCATGCAGAACCCGGTCGGCTACGAACTCAACCCGCAGACCGGGCGCGCCGAGCTCACCGACTTCCTCGCCGTCCTGACCAACCCGGTCCAGCTCGTCACCTTCCCGCACGTCATCACCGCCGCCTACATGACCGGCGGCGGCTTCGTGCTGGCCTTCGCCCTCTGGCACCTGTGGCGGGCGGCGACGCCGGCGGCCGACAAGCCGATGTACCGCAAGGGCGCCAAGCTCGGCGCGATCACCGTGCTCGTCGCCTCGATCGGCGTCATCGGCACCGGTGACCTGCAGGGCAAGGTGATGACCGAGGTGCAGCCGATGAAGATGGCGGCCGCCGAGGCGCTCTACGAGGACGTCCCCGAGGGCGAGGGCGCCCCCTTCTCGATCATCACCGTGGGCACCCTGGACGGCGGCGAGGAGGTCTGGGCGCTCACCGTGCCCAAGCTGCTCTCCTACCTCGCCACCGGCGCCTTCGACGGCGGGGTCGAGGGCATCGACCACATCCAGGAGCGCTACGAGCTGACCTATGCCGGGTCCGAGCTCACCGCAGCCGAGGACTACCGCCCGGTGATCCCGGTCACCTACTGGTCCTTCCGGCTGATGATGGGCCTGGGCTTCGCCGCGATGGCCATCGCCGCCGCCGTCCTGTGGGTGCTGCGCGGCAAGGGCAGCGAGACCGACGAGCCGCGGATGAGCCACCGGGTCTGGGGGTATGCCGGTGTCGCCGTCCTCTTCCTGCCGCTGCTGGCCAACTCCTTCGGGTGGATCTTCACCGAGATGGGGCGCCAGCCGTGGCTCGTCATGGGGCTGATGACCACGCAGACCGGCGTCTCGCCCGGTGTCAGCGCGGGCGAGGTCCTCACGTCGATGATCGTCTTCACGTTGCTCTACGGCGCGCTGGCCGTGGTCGAGGTCGGGCTCACCCTGCGCTACGGCAGGGCGGGCGCCGAGCAGGTCCCCGAGGACGCGTCCTACGACCCCCGCACCCGCGACGACGACGACGCCTACGTCTTCACCTACTGAGTCAGGACGGACATCATGGAGCTCAGCACGATCTGGTTCATCCTCATCGCCGTCCTGTGGATCGGCTACTTCTGCCTCGAGGGCTTCGACTACGGCGTCGGCATGCTGCTGCCCGTCCTCGGCCGCGACGAGCCCGGGGCCGACGTGGCGTCCGCCGACGGTGCGACCGCGCATACCGGCGAGACGCGCAAGCGGCAGATGCTCTCGGCGATCGGCCCCTTCTGGGACGGCAACGAGGTGTGGCTGCTGACGGCCGGCGGCGCGATCTTCGCCGCCTTCCCCCACTGGTACGCCACCCTCTTCTCCGGGTTCTACCTCCCGTTGCTGCTCATCCTCGTGGGCCTCATCCTGCGCGGCATCGGGCTGGAGTACCGCGGCAAGGTCGACTCGGCCGCATGGCGCGCGCGGATGGACACGATGGTCGTCGTGGGGTCCTTCGTCCCCGCGCTGCTGTGGGGTGTCGCCTTCACCAACATCGTGCTTGGGGTGCCGATCGACGCCGAGATGGAGTATGTCGGCGGCTTCTGGAACCTCCTCGGACCGGTCGCGCTGCTCGGCGGGCTCACCACGCTCACCCTCTTCCTCACCCACGGCGCGCTCTTCGTCGCGCTCAAGACCGACGGGCAGCTGCGCCACGACGCCCGCGCCCTGGCGATCCGGCTCGGTCTGGTCGCCGCAGTGCTGGCCGTGGCCTGGCTCGCGATCCTGCAGGCACGCAGCGGATCGGGTCTGTCATGGGCGGTCACCGGCCTCGCCGCGGCCAGCCTCGTCGGGGGCCTGCTGATGGCCGGCCGCGGTCGGGAGGGATGGGCCTTCACCGGCACCTTCGCCGCGATCGGGCTGGCCACCGCCTCGCTCTTCCTGGCGCTCTTCCCCGACGTGATGCCCTCCAGCCTGGACCCGGCGTGGTCGCTGACCACGCAGAACGCCAGCTCGAGCCAGAAGACGCTGGGCATCATGACCGTCGTCGCGCTGGTCTTCACCCCCATCATGCTGATCTACACCTCCTGGAGCTACTGGACCTTCCGCAAGCGGGTCTCGGGGCACCACATCCCGACGCAGGTGCACCACGCCGCCGTCGTGGAGGGCGACCAGGTCGGGGCGGGCCGCTGACGTGAGGCAGCGACGGTGGGCGTGGAGTCCCGTGCCCGCGCGCCCGCACGACCAGCGACACTGAGCCGGTGCGACCCTTCGACCCCGCCCTGCTGCGGGCCCTCCCGGCGACCCGCGGCCCGGTGGCCTCGCTGTCCGTCGTCGGCGTCCTCTCGGGGGTCGTCGCGATCGGGCAGGCGGTGACCCTCGCCCTCGTCGTCGGCGCGGTGGTGCGGGGCGAGCGCGAGGAACTCACGGCATACCTCGGCTGGCTGGTCGCGCTGCTGGTGACGCGCGGGCTGCTCGCCGGCGCGGGCGAGCTGGTCGCCCGGCGCGCCGGGCTGCGCGTGGTCGGGATCGTGCGGGAGGCGCTGCTGCGGCACTGGCTGGCGCGGCCGGTGGAGGGGCGGCCGGGCACCGAGGTCGCGCTCACCCGCGCCACCGACGGGGTCTCCGCCCTCGAGCCGTATGTCGCCCGCTACCTCCCCGCGCTCGTCACCGCGGCCGTGGTGCCGGCGCTGGCGCTGGTCGCCCTCGTGGTGGTGGACCCGTGGAGCGCGCTCATCGTCGTGCTGACGCTGCCGCTGCTGCCGGTCTTCGCGGCGCTCATCGGCATGCACACGCGCGATGAGACGCAGCGCCGGTGGGGCGCGATGGAGCTGCTGGCCGGGCACTTCCTCGACGTGATGCGGGGCCTGCCGACGCTGGTGGCCTACGGGCGGGCGCGGGCGCAGGTGGACGTGGTGCGCGAGGTCGGGGAGCGGCACCGGCGGGCGAGCGTCGCCACGCTGCGGACGGCCTTCCTGTCGACGGCGGCGCTGGAGCTGCTGGCGACGATCTCGGTGGCGATGGTGGCGGTGTCGGTCGGGCTGCGGCTGGCGCACGGCGGGATGGACCTCGTCGTCGGGCTGACCGCGATCCTGCTGGCGCCCGAGGCGTACTGGCCGGTCCGCCGGGTCGGCGCCGAGTTCCACAACGCCGCCGACGGGGCGCAGGTGCTGCAGGAGCTGGCCGACGACGGGGTGCTGGGGAAGGCCCGTCGTGCCCGTGGTGCCCGTCCGGCGACACCGGCCCGGCGGCCCATCGGGCTCGCCGAGGTCTCCTACGCCCACCCCGGCCGGGTCCGCACCCTGGACGGGCTGACCCTCACGACGTCGTCCGGGCCCGGCCTGACCGTGGTGACCGGGCCCAGCGGGGCCGGCAAGACGACGGTGCTGGAGCTGCTCGCGGGGCTGCGCACCCCCGCGTCCGGGACGGTCAGCGCCCCCGCGGCCCACCTGGCGACCCAGCGGCCGCTGCTGCTGCCGGGCACCGTGCGCGACAACCTCGCGACCGCCGCCCCGGACGCGACCGACGCCGTGATGACCGCAGCGCTGACCGAGGTCGGGCTGTGGGCGCAGCTGGCTGACCGGCACGGGCTGGACACCCGGCTCGGTGACGACGGGTTCGGCCTGTCGGCCGGTCAGCGGGCCCGGCTCGCCCTCGCCCGCGCCACCCTCTCCCCGGCGCCGCTGCTCCTGCTGGACGAGCCGACGGCCAACGTGGCGGTGGACGGCATACCCGTCCTGCACCAGGTCATCACCGGGCTCGCCCACACGCGGCGGCTCGTCGTCGTGACCCACGACTGCTACCTGGCCGCGCTCGCGGACGACCGGTGGCGCCTCGACGCCGCCGCGGCGTCGGCTCCGCTGGACGGCCATCGGGGTGAGCCGGCCGCTGCGGACCCGGCTCCGCAGGACGGCCGTCCGACCGAGCCGGCCGCGGCACCCCACCCGACCGGGGCTGACCAGGAGCCGGCGGACGGTCACCGGCCCGGCGAGGTCGCGCCCCTGCGCACCCCGCGCGGTCGCCGCGGGCTGGCGCTGGCCTGCCTGCTGGGCGGCGCCTCAGTCGGCTGCGGGGTGGCGCTGACCGCGACCTCGGGGTGGCTCATCGTGCAGGCCTCGACCATGCCCGTGGTGCTGACCCTGCTCGTGGCGATCGTCGGGGTACGGGCGTTCGGCATCTTCCGGCCGGTGTTCCGCTACGCCGAGCGCGTCGTCAGCCACGACGTGGCCCTCGACGACCTGTCCCGGCGGCGGGCCGACCTCTACGCCGCGCTCATCCCGCTCACCCCCGCCCGGCTGGGGCGACGCAGCCGCGGACAGGTGCTCACCGCCGCCGCCCGGGACCTCGAGGACGTCGTCGACGAGCACGTGCGGGTGAGCGTGCCCGCCTGGTCCACCCTCCTCGCCACCCTCGTCGGGGCGGCCATCGCGGGCTGGCACCTGCCGATCGCGGGTCTCGTCGTGGCCGCCGGTGGTCTCCTCGTCACCCTCCTCACCGTCCTCGGGTATGCCGTGGAGCGCCCCGCGCAGGACGCCGCCGTGGCGCAGCGCGGCGAGGTCCGGGACCGGGTCACCGCCCTGGTCGCGAACCTGCTCGCGGTCCAGGCCGTCGCCGGGACCGTGGGCGGGCATCGGGAGCTGGTTGCCCCGGTGCTGCGGGCGGAGACGGCGCAGCGGAGCAGCGAGGCCCGGCTCACCCGGGCCCGGGCTGCCGGGCTCGCCGTCACGTGGGTGATCGTGGCCGTCACCGCGACGCTCGTGGGGCTGCTCGCCTGGGGGGCGCGGGCGGAAGGGACGCTGAGCGGGCCCTATGCCGCGCTGGTCGCGCTGGTGCCGCTCGCGCTGGCCGACGCCTGGGCCGGCCTGCCCGAGGTGGCGGGCGCCCGGGCCCGCGCGCGGTCGGCGGCGGCACGCCTCGAGGCGCTCGTCGGTCAGGAGCCGGCCGTCGCCGGCCGGGGCACCACCCCGGTGCCACCCGCACCGCCCGTGCTGGAGCTGCGCGGGGCCTCGGCCCGGTGGGCGCCCCGGGCGGACGGTGCGCCCCAGGCGGCCGGGGACGGGGCGACCGGTGCCAGGCCCCCCGCCGGGTCCACGCTCCCCGACCTGCACCTGCTGGACCTCGTCGTGGAGCCGGGCGACCGCATCCGCCTCAGCGGACCCAACGGTGCCGGCAAGTCGACCGCCCTCGCCGTGCTGGCGCGCCACCTCGACCCGAGCGGCGGGGACTACCTGCTGGCGGACGCGGACACGGGCCAAGGGTGCCGGTGCGTTTCGGACGTGCGTGCCCTGGACCTGGAGCAGACCCGAGCGCTGCTGGCCGTCGTCGACGACGAGCCGCACGCCTTCGCCGGGTCGGTGCGCGCCAACCTCGCCCTGGCGGCGCCGGGCGCCACCGACGAGCAGCTGCTGGACGCGGTCGAGGCGGTCGACCTGGATGGCTGGTTCGGCACACTGCCGCACGGTCTCGACACCCCGCTGACAGGGCTGTCCGGCGGCGAGCGGAGCCGGCTCGCGCTGGCCCGGGCGCTGCTCTCGGAGCGGCCGGTCGTGCTGCTCGACGAGCCGACGGCCCACCTCGACGACGCGACGGCGCAGCGGGCCCTGGGCGGCCTGTTGGACAGGGTGGGCGGTGGCCGGGCGGTCGTGCTCGTCAGCCACACCGCGCCGGTGACCGGACGCTGGACCGAGCACCGGGTCGGCCGGAGTGCCGCGGACGCAGCGGACGGCCGAGCGGTCCCGCAGCACATCGGCTAGGTTGCCGGTCATGGACACCTCGACCATCGTCTGGATCGTCGTCATCGCCGTCGTCGTGGTGGCGGCGCTGGCCGCTTGGGCGGTCGTCGCGCGCAACAAGCGGCTGGCGGCCGCCCGCGAGGAGGCGGCCGGACTCCGCGAGAAGGCGCAGTCCGGCGAGTCCTACGCCCAGAGCGCCGAGGAGCGCGCCAAGGAGCTGCAGGGCAAGGCGCGCGAGGCCCAGCAGCACGCCGACAAGCTGCACCAGGAGGCCGAGGAGGCCACCCGCATCGCTCGCGAGCACCGCGACCGCGTGACCGGCGACTACGTGAGCGCCGACGAGATCGACCCGGACGCCAAGAAGCGCTGACCGCGGCGCCGGCAGCTCAGGACGCGTCGCCCACCGGGAGCCCGGTGTCCCGCACCAGGTAGAGCCACGGGAAGGCCCGCGCCCCCACCTGCCACCCCTCGGTGAGGTAGTGCCGGACGGGCCGGGTCCAGATCACCCGTCGGTGCTCCCACCGCGTGCCGGTCCGCACCATCCGGTGCCGGAACATCCCGGCCTCGACGGTGTGCCACCCCAGCTCGCCCGCGAGCTCCAGCTCGCCCATCTCGTCTACGGCGGTGACCGGGCCCAACCACCGCTGGTCCGCTCCATCGTCGTCCTCCTCCCCCGGCCCGGCGGACTCGCCGAACCGCTGCTGCGCACCCTGCCGGGACAGACCCAGCTCCGCCCCGAGCCGCGCCCAGCTCACGCCCGCACCGCGGGCCGAGCCGACCGCCTGCCGCAGCAACGCCGCCGTGCCCTCGTGGGCCTCGGCGCACCGCCGCACCAGCCGGAGGTGCTCCTCCGTCTCCAGCGTGCCACCGGCCACCGACACCTCTCCCCCGTCGCCGACAATCACCCTCCCCAGGGCGACGACGAGGTCCTCGTCCTCCTCCCGCGGCGCGCCCTGCGCCGGACCAGTCATCGCCCGTCCCGGCTCGGCAGCCAGTGCTGCTCCTCGCCGCCGTCACGACGGCGCCCCGGCCACCGCCCGCTCCCGACGAGGAAGGCGCCGAGGACCATGAGCGCCAGCGTCGCGCCCTGGAAGAAGCCGTGCCAGAAGCCGCCGTCGATCTGCCGGGAGACGTAGTAGCTCACGAAGCCCGCGAGGATCACCGCCACCCCCGAGGTCATCCGGAAGGTGCGCATACGGTCCTGTGGTGTCGTCATGATGTCAACATAGTCTTGACGCCAAAGCCAGTCAACCCGAAGTTGACACCGACGATGCCCGGGCCGTCGCCACTGCCTGCCACAATGCCGGTATGCCGCTCCCCGCTGCCCGCACGCCGCTCGCCGAGCTCGCCCCCAGCATCGCCCTGGGTGCCCTGGACGGGAGGTACCGCGGCGCGGTCGCGCCGCTCGTCGACCACCTCTCTGAGGCGGCGCTGAACCGGGCGCGGCTGCACGTCGAGGTGGAGTGGCTGCTGCACCTCGTCGAGCACGACGTGGTGCCCGGCGCCCCCGGCCTCTCGGCGCAGGAGCAGGAGGCCCTGCGGGCACTGGTGGTCGACTTCGACGCCGACTCGATCGCTGAGCTGAAGGTCATCGAGGCCGAGACGGTGCACGACGTGAAGGCCATCGAGTACTTCCTGCGCGGTCGGCTCGTCGACCTGCTGACCAGGTCGGACGCCGAGAGCGAGGGCGGGGGCGCCGAGGGGACCTCCCGGGCCGAGGCGCTGGGGCAGCTCATCCACTTCGCCTGCACCAGCGAGGACATCAACAACACGTCGTACGCGCTCATGGTTCAGGGCGCGGTGCAGGAGGTCTGGCTGCCGCGGGCTCGCGCCCTGGTCGATCAGCTGTCGGCCATGGCGCGCGAGCTCGCCGAGGTCCCGCTGCTGGCGCACACGCACGGGCAGCCGGCCACGCCGACGACGATGGGCAAGGAGCTGGCGGTGCTGGCGCACCGGCTGACGCGACAGCTGCGCCGGATCGAGCAATGCGCATACCTGGGCAAGCTCAACGGGGCGACCGGCACCTATGGCGCGCACGTCGAGGCGGTGCCCGGGGCCGACTGGCAGCAGGTGAGCCGCAGCTTCGTCGAGCACCTCGGACTGGAGTGGAACCCGCTCACCACCCAGATCGAGAGCCACGACTGGCAGGCCGAGCTCTATGCCGACGTCGCGCGCTTCAACCGGATCCTGCACAACCTCGCGACCGACGTGTGGACCTACATCTCGATGGGCTACTTCGCGCAGGTCCGCGGGCAAGGCACCGTGGGCTCGAGCACCATGCCGCACAAGGTCAACCCGATCCGCTTCGAGAACGCCGAGGCCAACCTCGAGGTCAGCAACGCGCTGCTCGACGTGCTCGCCTCGACGCTGGTCACGAGCCGGCTGCAGCGCGACCTCACCGACTCCTCGATGCAGCGCAACATCGGCACCGCGCTCGGGCACAGCGTGCTCGCGCTCGACAACGTCAGCCGCGGCCTCGCCGGGCTGGACGCGGTGCCGGAGGCGATGGCCGCCGACCTCGACCGCAACTGGGAGGTGCTGGCCGAGCCGATCCAGTCGGTGATGCGGGCGCTCGCGGCGCGCGGCGTCGAGGGGATGAGCAACCCCTACGAGCGCCTGAAGGAGCTCACCCGTGGGCGGCGGATCGGGCAGCCGGAGCTGGTTGAGTTCGTTCGCGGCCTGGGTCTGCCCGCCGAGGAGGAGGAGCGCCTGGTCGCGCTCACCCCGGCGAACTATGTCGGCATCGCGCCGCGGCTGGTCGAGCACCTGGAGCAGCCGTGATCATCCTGCCCGCCGACCGGCTCGGCGACGCGCAGGCGCACTTCGCCCAGGCCGGGTACGCCGTGTCCACCGCGACCACCCCGCGCGGCGGCGGGCTGCGGGAGACGCAGGCGCAGCTCGCCGAGGCGCTGCGGCTCCCGGCACCGGCAGCGACCAACCTGGACGCGATGGCCGACCTGCTGCGCGATCTCGCGGACTTCTGGGACGGACGGCCGGTCGCGCTCGTCTGGGAAGAAGCCGGGCGGCTCGCCGAGACCGACGGCCGGGCCTGGTGGATCCTCTCCGAGATCCTCGACGACGCGGAGGACCTGGCCGTGGTGGCCTTGGGGCCGGGCGACTCCGACGAGGCGGCGGGCGCATGAGGATGTCCCGGCCCGTCGCGGTGGGCGTGCTCGTGCTGCTCGCCGCGCTGGTGCTGTGGCTCATGCTCAGTCAGGGCGGGGGATCTGGCGACGCAGCAGGACCTGAGCGGACCGGCGCCGAGGCGTCGTCGGACACGACGTTCGGGTCGATGGAGACGAGCGACGAGGCCGCCCCCGATGCCGGGGGCGACGCGGTGTCGAGCGGTGCCGATGCCGGGTCGCAGCCAGACTCCCAGGGGTCGGGCGAGGACGACGGGGACGCCGAGCCGACCCATCCCGTCGACGCCGACGTGCTCGGCCGCCCGAGCGGCGTGGACACCCGACCGAACGACGACATCGACGCCTGCGCGGACGACGACCTGCCCGGAGAGCTGGACCCGGTGGTGCGCCAGATCGAGCAGGGCGGGCCCTACGCATACCCGGGCAAGGACGGCTCCACCTTCGGCAACTTCGAGGGCTACCTGCCCGGGGAGTCGCGCGGCTACTACCGCGAGTTCACCGTCGACACCCCGGGCCTGGACCATCGCGGCGCCAAGCGGGTCGTCACCGGCGGCGACGTCGAGTGGCTGCCCGACGTCTGGTACTACACCGACGACCACTACGAGAGCTTCTGCGAGTTCGCTCCTGCGGGGTGAGCCGGACGGCAGAGGGAGGGACAGCACGAGTGGGCGCGTCCTCCCGCATCCGCGGCTGGCTCGCCGATCCCGATCGCTCCCGGTGACGCGCCGGCGCAGATCGGCTCAGCTACGCACGTGCGTAGCTAAGCCGGTCAGGGAGGGCGCGGCGTCGGCACGACCGGCTCAGGAGTGTGGCCTGCCGGCCGGGCGGCTCACGCCTCGCCCGGCACCACGACCCGCACGCCGAAACGGGCCAGGTCACGGTCGAAGGTCGCCACGGCAGCACCGTGCTCGACGGCGATCGCCGCGATGTGGGCATCGATCGTCAGGTTGCCCGCGGTCCCGGACTCCCGGAGCAGGCCGGCCAGCACGTGGGCGTGCCGAGTCGTCGGCTCGGCGACGGTGATGCTCGGGTGGCTCCACCACGCCTGCAGGCTCTCGAGCGCTTCGTCGGGGGTGAAGGGCTCCGCGAAGACCCGCGGGTGGGTCGTGATCCTCAGGAAACCGAGCGCAGCCACCCAGGGGACCGCGAGGATCTCCGGGCCGTCCATCACCTCCGCGAGCCACCGCGTCGTCGCCGCGTGCTGGCGCGAGCCGGTGTGAGCGGCATAGATGAGGACGTCGGTGTCAACCACGAGCACGCGTCAGCGTCCCTCGGCCAGCTTGCGGCTCAAGGCCTCGTCCTCCAGCTCACCTGCCAGTCTGCTGGCCCGGTCCAGGTCGGCGGTTGCGGCGCCCAGGTCGCGGGCGGGGATCACCAGGGGCGTCACGCCGGCGGCGCCGGCCAGCTGCCGGCGCAGCGCATCGTTGACCGCCTGCTTGAACCGGATCTTGCGGGCAGCCATCTCCTGCTCTACGAGGAGCGCCACGTCGGGGTCGAGCGTGATGGTCGTGCGCATGCCGCATCATAGCATCACTGGCACTGACGCAATGATGTATCCGCGTTCCACAGGCCGGGACTGACGGACGGGGCTCTCGGTTCGTGCACACGAGGCTGCCGGAGTAAGCACACGCGGCTGCCAGAGTGGACAGACGGGGCTCTCGGTCAGGGAATGGAGGGTGCACAGGGGGGTTTGCGAAAATACCCATAGGGGGTATGCTGTTGGCATGGCCGTGAACGGATACACCGGGTCCAAGGATGACTACCTCAAGCGGCTGCGCCGGATCGAGGGGCAGGTGCGGGGCATCGCCCGTATGGTCGAGGAGGACACCTACTGCATCGACGTGCTGACCCAGGTCAGCGCGGCCACCAAGGCACTGCAGTCGGTCAGCCTCGGCCTGCTCGAGGACCACATCGGCCACTGCGTGGTCGACGCCGCGGCCGAGGGTGAGGACGCCAAGGACGAGAAGGTCCGCGAGGCGTCCGCCGCCATCGCGCGCCTCGTCCGCAGCTGACCCGAGGCACGGCGCACAGCCGCTCCCGAGCCGGACACACCGCCCCAGCAGCGGACCCCGACACCCCCACGACCGCGCGTCACCCGGGCGCGCGGCATACCGAGAACATCCGAACCACCTCACCAAGGAGCTCACCATGACCGACACCCCCATCTCCAACCAGACCACCAAGATCGTCGTCACCGGCATGACCTGCGACCACTGCACCGCGTCCGTGACCGAGGAGCTCAAGGAGGTCGCCGGCGTGCTCGACGTGCACATCGACGAGCTCGTCAAGGGCGGCGACACCGACGTCATGGTCACCTCCGACGGCCCGCTCGACCTCGGCGCCGCCCGCGCGGCCGTCGAGGAGGCCGGCTACACCGCCACCGTCTGACAGGGCAACCATCCGCGACGCCCGGTCGCCTGCACAGCAACCCTTCGCGGCGTCCGGTGAGAGTGAGAGAGAGCAGAACGTGAGCATCAGGACCCAGCCGACCACGACCGACACGCAGCACGTCGACCTGGCCATCTCCGGGATGACCTGCGCGTCGTGCTCGGCGCGGATCGAGCGCAAGCTCAACAAGCTCGACGGGGTCGACGCGAGCGTCAACCTCGCGACCGAGAAGGCGAGCGTCACGTTCCCCTCGGCGCTGTCGGTCACCGACATCGTCGCGACCGTCGAGAAGACCGGGTATGGCGCCACTCCCCTCGCCGACGAGACGTCCGGTCCGGGGCGCGCACCGGCGATGACGCACGACGTCGTCGGCCAGGGCTCGCTGCGCGTGCGGATGATCGTCGCGACCGTCCTGGCGGCGGTCGTGGCGGTGCTGCACATGGTCCCGCCGGTGCGCGAGGCGACCGGGATGGCGGGTCACTGGGCCCAGTTGTTCCTCACCCTGCCGGTCTATCTGTGGGCGGCGTGGCCGTTCCACCGGGCGGCGGCGATCAACGCCCGGCACGGCGCCTCGACGATGGACACCCTCGTCTCCGTCGGCACGACGGCCGCGATGGGCTGGTCGGTCGTGGCGCTGCTGACCGGCTTCAGCGAGGACCTCTATTTCGAGGTCGTCGCGGTCGTCACCGCCTTCCTGCTCATCGGGCGCTTCATCGAGGCCCGCGCCAAGGCCGAGGGCCGCTCGGCGCTGACCTCGCTCATCGAGCTCGGCGCCAAGGACGTCGCGGTGCTGCGGCACGAGGCGCGCAGCGGCACGATGAACCTCACCGAGCACCGGATCCCGATCGAGGACCTCGAGGTGGGTATGCGGTTCGTCGTCCGGCCGGGCGAGAAGGTCGCCACCGACGGCGTGGTCGTCGACGGGCGCTCCACCATCGACTCCTCGATGGTCACCGGCGAGTCGATGCCGGTCGAGGTGGCGCCGGGTGACGAGGTCACCGGGGCGACGGTCAACGGGCACGGCCGGTTGGTCGTCGAGGCGTCCCGGGTCGGCCGGGAGACCACGCTGGCGCGGATCACCGATCTTGTGGAGCAGGCCCAGACCGGCAAGGCCCCGGTGCAGCGCCTCGCTGACCGGATCTCCGCGGTCTTCGTGCCGGCGGTGCTGGTCATCTCCGCGGTGACCTTCCTGCTCTGGCTGCTCACCGGCAACGGCGTCGCCCCTGCGCTCGCCGCCGCCGTGGCGGTGCTCATCATCGCCTGCCCCTGCGCCCTCGGGCTGGCCACGCCGACCGCGCTGCTCACCGGCACCGGCCGGGGCGCCGAGCTGGGCGTGCTCATCAAGGGCCCGCAGATCCTGGAGTCCACCCGCCGCGTCGACACCGTCGTGCTCGACAAGACAGGCACGCTCACGACCGGCGAGCCGGTGCTGACCGACGTCGTGACGGCAGGCTCCCTGCCCGAGCACGCGGCCCTCAAGGCCGCGGCCAGCGTCGAGGCGGGCAGCGAGCACCCCGTGGCGCAGGCGATCGTCACCGGCGCCCGCGAGCGCGGGGTGGAGCTGGCGACCGTCTCCGACTTCACCAACCTCCCAGGCCAGGGCGTGCGCGCGACGGTCAAGGACGTCGAGGTCACGGTGGGCCGGCCGAGCCTGTTCAGGGTCGTGCCCGAGGTGCTCCACGAGACCCTGGAGCGCACTGACGGCACGACGGTCCTCGTCGGCTGGGAGGGCACCGCCCGCGCCGCCATCACCGTCGCCGACACCGCGCGAGCCTCCAGCGCGCACGCGGTGGCGCGGCTGCGCGAGCTGGGGCTGACGCCATACCTGCTGACGGGTGACAACGCGCGGACCGCCGCCGCCGTCGCCGCGGAGGTCGGGATCGACCCGGAGAACGTCACGGCGGACGTGCTGCCGCAGGACAAGTTCGCGGCCGTGGAGGCGCTGCAGCGGGAGGGCAAGGTCGTCGCGATGATCGGTGACGGCGTCAACGACGCCGCGGCGCTGGCCCAGGCCGACCTCGGGATGGCGATGGGCTCGGGCACCGACGTGGCCGCGGAGTCCGCCGACATCGTGCTCATGCGCCCCGACGTCGAGACCGTCGCGGACGCGATCGGGCTCAGCCGGCAGACGCTGCGGATCATCAAGCAGAACCTCGGGTGGGCGTTCGGCTACAACACCCTGGCGATCCCGCTCGCGGCCTTCGGCCTGCTCACCCCGATGATCGCCGGCGGCGCGATGGCGCTGAGCTCGGTGCTCGTCGTGCTCAACAGCCTGCGGCTCAAGGCCTACGGGCGCGGCTGACCTTCACGGGCACAGGCGTCGGCCTGCCCCAGGAGCCGGGGCCTCAGATGGTGACGGTGCCCTCGTCCGTCGCGAAGGCGACCTCGCCCAGACACGGGCAGTCGTCGTCCTCGACGAAGCCGAACTCGATGGCGCTCTCGAAGGAGCCCTTGGGTGCACCCGTGATGCCGAGCCACTCCCGCACCTCGGGGAAGTCCCCGCCGATGGTGAGCCCGGTCAGCCGGGTCGCGGAGTCGGCGAGCCGCGACGGGTGGTGCTCGACCGCCGACTCCCAGCGCAGGAAGAACGGCAGGTTGCCGTGGTCGATGACATTCTTGACGCCGATCTGGCGCCACTGCAGTTCGATGCCCTCCGGCGTGTGCCGGTGCCCCTCGACCGACGGGCGGCCCAGCCGCTCCTCGACCGGGGTGAGGTCGTCGACCGCGACGACCCAGGCCATCCAGCCGCCGCCGCGGGCCGAGCGCGCCCGGACCGCCTGCCCGAAGGGTGCCTTGTCGGACGCGGGGTGGTCGAGGACCTCGACCACCTCGACGTAACGGTCGTCGGCCAGCGGGAGGATGACGTTGCGGGTGCCGAACCGGGGATGGACGCCACCGTCGTGCGGGGTCACGCCGAGCCGCTGCGCCAAGGTCTCCGCCGTGGCCTGCAGCCCGTCGGGTCCCGCCGCATAACTCACGTGGTCGATACGCATGGCGCTCATCGTGACACACACCTGTGTCCGCGCTGTTACCGCCCTCGTGGCCGCCCGCATCCGGTGGCTGGTCAGGCCGGACGTCGCTGCCGGACCGCTTCGTAGACGAGGATCGCTGCGGAGGTCGCGACGTTGAGCGAGTTCGCGCGACCGACCATGGGGATCCGCACGCGATATGCCGCCCGCTCCAGCACGAGGTCGGTGAGCCCGGTCTTCTCGGTGCCGACCGCGATGGCGACGGGGCCGCGGTAGTCGACCTCCGTGTGCGCCAGGTCGGTGTCCGGCGTCGCCGCGACGAGAGGTATGCCGTGCCCCACCAGCCAGTCGAGCGCCGCCGGGGTCGGGTCGCTCGCGACCGGCACCGAGAAGACGGTGCCCTTGGAGGCCCGGACGGTGTTGGGGTTGCCCCAGTCCGTGACGGGGTCGGCCGCGACGACGGCGTCCACGCCGGCAGCGTCGGCGGTGCGCAGCATGGCGCCGAGGTTGCCCGGCTTCTCGACCCCCTCGGCGAGCAGGACGAGGGCGTCGTCGGGGAGCGCGAGGTCGGAGCACCTGCGGTCGACCGCCTCCACGACGGCGAGCACACCGTCCGGGCCCTCGCGGTAGGCCGCCTTCTCGAAGGCCGCCCGCGAGGCGTGCACGACCTCGGACGGCAGCCCCGCCAACCGGTCGGCCAGTGCCTCGACGGTGCCGGGCGCCGCCAACTCGGGGCACACGAGCACCAGCTCCGGGACGACCCCCGCGTCGAGGGAGAGGGACAGCTCTTCATACCCCTCGACGACGGTGACGCCCTCCTGCTCGCGCACCCGGCGCCGCCGCAGCCCGGCGATCGCCTTGAGGCGCGGGTTGGCCGGGGAGGTGATGAGCAGCGGTTCGGGCACGGCGCCAGTCTCCCGCACGACGGGGGTGCGCGGCGCCACACCCCGCCCCGACACCACCTTCTGGACAGGGGACTGGGGCCCGTCTCCCAGGATCCTCTGTCCAGTTCGGTATGTCGTCAGACGGCTCCGGAGGCCGCTCACCTCGGCTCAGGCCAGCTCGGCGCGCACCTCGTCGAGCGCGTCGGCGAGGCCGTCCTCGTCGACCGCCCCGGTGGTGCGGTCCGCGACCCGCAGCACCTCCTCGGGCGCCTGACCCATGGCATACCCGACGGCGGCCCAGTGGAGCATCTCGACGTCGTTGCGCTGGTCGCCGACGGCGACGGTGCGGTGCGGCTGCACGCCCAGGCGACGCCGCACCATCTCCAGCGCCGACGCCTTGCTGACCCCCTCGGGCGCGAGGTCGAGCCACGCGCTCCAGCCGACGGCATACGCGACGCCGTGCAACCCGATCCTCTCGACCAGCCTGGTGAAGTCCTCCGAGCTGAGCGTCGGCTCGCGGAAGGTGACGCGCGTAGCCGGCGTGGCGGTGAGCTCCTCGACCGGGACGACGATCTCCTCGCCCCACAGCTCGCCCTCCGGGAACGGCGTGCTGACCTTGAAGCCGACCCCGATCTCCTCGACCGCGACCAGCGCGGTCGGCAGGTGGGTGCGGATCAGCGCGACCGCCGGGGCCGGGTCGAAGGTGACGACGTCGAGCAGCTCGAAGGGCGACTCCGCGCCGGGCGTCGTCGCCACGGTCACGGCGCCGTTGGAGCAGACCGCCGGGCGACCGTCGGTGACCAGACCGAGCTGCTCCATGACCGGCAGCGTCGCCACCACCGACCGGCCGGTGGCGATGACGACGGTCACGTGGGGCAGCGCGTCGAGCGCCTGGACGGCCTCGCGCACCCGCGGCGAGAGGCGACCGTCGTGGTGCACGATCGTGCCGTCGACGTCGAGGGCGACGAGCAGCGGCGTGGAGCTCGGCGCAGGGGCGGCAGGGTCCGGGCTGATCACAGCGCCAGCCTATCGACCCCGGCGCACGGCTCCGTATGCCGTGACCGGCCGCACGGTATGCCGTGACCGGCCGCGCGATATGCCGTGACCGACCGCGCGATATGCCGCGACCGGCCGCGCGATATGCCGTGACCGACCGCACGGTATGCCGCGACCGAGTGTGTACGACGCGCAAGAGCCGGCGCACCCCCGTGGCACGGTGGGTGCGCCGGCGGTCCCGCCGCTCAGTCCCTGCTGAGCGCCATCGCCCGGCGCCACGACAGGCTGCCGGAGGTATGCAGCAGCGCCCGCTCGTAGAGCCGTGCGCCGAGGGTGATGGTCAGGGCGCAGAACGCGAGCGCCAGCCCGAGGGCGAGCGCGGGCTCCCACAGCTCGGTGTCGCCCTCGATGATGCGCACCGGCATGACGAAGGTGGAGGCCACCGGCACGAAGGAGAAGATCTGCTCCCAGCGCCCCTCGAGGTTGATACCGATGATGAAGAGCGCGACGAGCACCATCGTCAGCGGCATCGTCGTCTGCTGCAGGTCCTCGGTGCGCGAGGCCAGTGCCCCGGCAGCGGCCCAGACGCAGGCCAGGGCGAGGAAGCCGACGAGGAAGAAGGGGAGATACCACAGGATCGCCTCGGTCAGGCCGGGCAGCGCCACGTCGAGGTCGACGAAGGTGAGGCCGATGAGGCTGACCGCGGCGATGAGCGCCAGCTGGCCGAAGGCGAGCAGGGTGTTGCCGAGCACTTTGCCCAGGAGCAGCTGCCGGGTGGGGATCTTGGCGGCCAGGATCTCGATGATCCGCGACTGCTTCTCCTCGACGACGCTGTTGGCGATCTGCATCCCGAACATCAGCGCCGCGAAGTAGAACAGCATCGCGAAGGCGAAGCCCAGGATGAAGGCGAACGGCCCGGTCATCGCCTCAGACTCCTCGGCCAGGTCGACCGGCACCAGCTCGGTGCCGGCGGTGAGCTGGTCGACCGAGGTGCCGGCCGCGGCAGCGTTGGTCGCGAGCGTGTTGCTGCGCACCACCTGCGCCAGCGCACTCTCCAGGTCGGCGGGCGCCCCGCCGTCGTGGAGCAGCTCCCAGGCTCCGCTCTCGCCGACCAGCGCGGCGTCGGCCTCGCCCTCCGTCACGGCCGTCTCGGCGGCGGCCCGGTCGGCGACCTCGAGCGGGGTGATCTCGCCCCCGTCGTCGAGGACCGACAGGGAGCCCTCGGCCTCGGCGACCAGCTCGGTGGCCGCCTGGTCGGTGACCGCCACGTCGTAGGACGCCAAGCCACCGCCGAAGAGCGTCGGCAGGAACATCGCCGCGAGCAGGAGGACGAGGGTGAGCGCGGTGCCGATGAGGAAGTTCTTGTCGGTCAGCTTGACCATGACCTCGCGGGCGGCGACCAGCCGCCAGGGGGATGTGGCGTTCATGCGACGGCCACCTCTCGGTAGATCTCGGACAGGGTCGGGCGGATGCGGCTGAACTCGCGCACCCCGCCGCGGGACACCGCATCGGTGAGCAGGCGCTCGGCGACCTGCTCGTCCTCGGGCTGCACCAGAACGCTCGGGCCGTCGAGGTCGACCACCTCGACGCCGGCCACGCCACGGACCCACCCGGTGTCAGCGGCCATGGTGAGCCGGTAGCGCAGCGGCGCGTTGGCGCGCAGCTCCTCGGACGTCCCCTGCGCCACGACGCGACCGCCGTGCAGGACGACGATCGAGTCGCAGAGCCGGTCAACGAGGTCGAGCTGGTGGGAGCTGAAGAGCACCGGCACCCCGGTCGCGGTGTGCTCGCGCAGCAGCTCGCTCATCTGGTCGACCGCAGCGGGGTCGAGCCCGCTGAACGGCTCGTCCAGCACGAGCAGCTGCGGATCACCCAGCACGGAGGCGATGATCTGCGCCCGCTGCTGGTTGCCGAGCGACAGCGTCTCGACCTTGCTCGTGAGCCGCTCCCCGAGCCCGAACCTCGTGAGCAGCTCCCGCGAGCGCTCCCGGGCGGCGTGCTGCGTCATACCGTGCAGCTGACCGAGGTAGGTGAGCTGACCGAGCACCGGCTGCTTGGGGTAGAGCCCCCGCTCCTCCGGCATGTAGCCGAAGCGCACCCGCTCCTCCCGGGTCACCGGCGCACCCTCCCAGCGCACCTCACCCCGGGTCGGCGCCAGGACTCCCATGATCATGCGCATCGTCGTCGTCTTGCCAGCCCCGTTGCCACCGACGAAGCCCACCATGCGCCCGGCGGGCACGGTGAAGCTGACGTCGCCGACGGCGAGGTGCTCGCCGTAGGCCCGGCTGAGACTCTGCAGCTCCAGCACGTCGTCCTCCATCGTTCGCTCTGATCGGTATGAGGTCTCTCACCTCGTGCCGTCCACGCTAGGTGGGTGAGGGTCGGCCCACATCGGCCATGCCGCCGATCCTGGGCGCGGTGCGGGTCAGTCTCAGGACGGAGAGCCGGTGCCCGACCCGGGGCGGACCAGCCCGGAGTCGTAGGCGGCGATGACCGCCTGGACCCGGTCGCGCACCCCGAGCTTGGCGAGGACGTTGGAGACGTGGGTCTTGACCGTGGCCTCGCTGACGAAGGCCTCGGCGGCGATCTCGGCGTTGGACAGGCCGCGGGCGACGAGGCTCAGCACCTCGCGTTCGCGCCCTGTGAGCTGGGGCAGCGCCGCGTCGGGGCTCGGCGCGGCGAGCTCGCCCTCAGCCGTGCTGGCCGGTCGCGGCCCGGCCGCCATCCGGCCGATGACCCGCATCGTGACCTCGGGGGCCAGCAGGGCGTGGCCGTCGGCCGCGGCGCGGATGGCGTCGACCAGGTCGTCGGCGTCGGCGTTCTTGAGCAGGAAGCCGCTGGCCCCGGCCTCGAGTGCGTCGAAGAGGTAGTCGTCACGGTCGAAGGTGGTGAGGATGACGACCTTGACCTCCGGGTGGGCCGCGACGATCTGGCGGGTGGCCTCGATGCCGTCGAGCACGGGCATCTGGACATCCATGAGCACGACGTCGGGGCGCAGCTGGGGCACCGCGTCGACGGCCTGCTGGCCGTCCTCGACCTGGCCGACGACCTGCACGTCCGGCTCGGTCGACAGGATCATCGCGAAGCCCTGCAGGAGCAGGGGCTGGTCGTCGACCAGCAGGAGGCGCAACGGGTCGCTGCTCACCGGCGCCCACTCCCCGAGGCCGGGGCGGGCTCGGTCCGCGCGTCCGGTGCGGACAACCGGTCCGGTGACGAACGCACGTCCGGTGCGGACGACCGGTCCGGTGACGAACGCACGTCCGGTGCGGACGACCGGTCCGGTGACGAACGCACGTCCGGTGTGGAAGACCGGTCCGGTGACGAAGGCACGTCCGGTGCGGGCTCGGGCACGTCCCGCTGCGCGGACTCCCCGGCCGGCGCGGGCCGGTGGCCGTCCAGCGGCACCCAGACGCGGACCCGCCAGCCTGGACCACCCCGTCGGGGACCGGTCTCGACTCCG
Source organism: Serinicoccus sp. JS2-9 (assembly GCF_059025165.1). Lineage (NCBI taxonomy): Bacteria > Bacillati > Actinomycetota > Actinomycetes > Micrococcales > Ornithinimicrobiaceae > Serinicoccus > Serinicoccus sp. JS2-9. The sequence continues at coordinate 1,110,668 of NZ_CM180091.1, read as the reverse complement.
CCGCCGAGGTGGTGGGCGCGCTCGCGCATACCGAGCAGGCCCAGACCGGTGCCGGAGGTGCCGGGGCGAGGCGACCCGTCGTCGACCACCTCGACCTCGATCGCGCCGTCCGGCTCGTCGACGCGGACGATGACGCGCGCGCGCCGCGCGGTCGAGTGGCGGCGGACGTTGGCGAGGGCCTCCTGGACGATCCGGTAGGCCGTGAGCTGCACCGGGGGCGGCACCCGGCCGGCGGCACCCGACGGGGACTCGACGACGTCGGCGGTCACGGCGCAGGTCGGCGTGCTCGCCTGCTCGACGAGCGCCGGAAGGGTGGCGAGGGTGGGCTGGGGCGCGCGGTGGCCGACGTCGGACTCCCCCGCCACCGACGAGGCCTCCTCGGACTCGCCTGCCGCGGCGGCGCCCGACCCGTCGGCGGAGCGCAGCGTGCCCAGCAGGTCGCGCATCTGGCTGACGCCGTCGCGGGAGGCCTGCTCGATGGCTCCCAGGGCGGTGCGCGCGGCGTCTGGGTCGCGCTCCATGACGCGCCGGGCGGCGGCGGCCTGAACCCCCATGACCGAGACGTGGTGGGCGACCACGTCGTGCAGCTCGCGGGCGATCCGCAGCCGCTCGGCGACGACCGCCTGATCGGTGAGCCGGGCGGTCTGGGCGCGGATCGTCTCCGCCTGCTGCTCGACCTCATGCTGGCGCATCGCGCCCCGCCAGGCGACCTGCCCCAGACCGATCGCGAAGCCGAAGAAGATGAGGTTGCCCAGCACAGAGAAGAGCACGATGGAGACGATCGGCGGGATCGGGCCCACCTGCTCGATGTCGGACTCCCCGAGGTTGCTCCTGATCTGGTCGAGGCCCGAGCCCAGGGCGTAGGACCAGGCGAAGATGAGCACGAGGATCACCAGCACCACACCGATGGCGAGCATCAGCGCCCGACGGTTCCGGGCCCAGGCCATGCCGGAGAAGATGAGCAGGAAGTAGGTCATCTGCATGGGAAGCTGCGACATGCTCATCGGCATGATCAAGGACATCCCGATCATGTGCATGCCACCCAGCAGCGCCACTCCCACCGGGAAGCGCCGGCGCACGGCGACCATCGCGGCGAGGGAGACGATGCCGGCGTACTGGCCCCAGACGCCGTAGCGCTCGTCCTCGAGCAGGCCGACCGAGCGGGTCAGCTCCTGCCCCATGGCGATGACCACCAGAGCCAGCAGCGCCCACCACAGGTCGCGACGCTGCTCCTGCGGCCCGGGCGTCGGACGCACCCACTCCTCGTCGACGCCGAACCAGCGCTCCACCGCTGTGATCACGCCCTCACCTCCTCGCTGTCCCCGCGCCTCAGCGTAGGTGCCACCACCGACAGACCGCCTCGGCCACACGACGGAGACGCCCTCACCCTTTCGACCGAGAGCCTCGTCTGCTCACTCCGAGAGCCTTCTCCCATCACTCCGAGAGCCTCGTCTGCGCGCTCCAGCAGCCTGGCTTGCTCTCCGAGAGCCTCGCCTGCTCGCTCCGGCAACCTCAGCCGCGCGGCGTGAGCGACTCCATACCTCCGAGGAAGGGGCGCAGCGCCTCGGGGACGCGCACGGAGCCGTCCGCCTGCTGGTGGTTCTCGAGCAACGCGACGATCGGGCGGGTATTCGTCGCCACGGTGCCGTTGAGCGTCGCCACCGCGCGGGTTCCGCTGCCGTGCGGGTCGCGCTCGCGGGTGCCGAGGCGGCGGGCCTGGAAGGTGGTGCAGTTGGACGTCGAGGTGAGCTCGCGGTACTTGCCCTGCGTCGGCACCCAGGCCTCGCAGTCGAACTTGCGCGCGGCCGGCCCCCCGAGGTCTCCTGCAGCCACGTCGATGACCTGGTAGGGCAGCTCGAGCGCATCGAGCATCCGCCGCTCGATCCGCAGCAGGTCGTCGTGCTGGGCAACCGCGTCCTCGACCCGGCAGTAGACGAACATCTCGGTCTTCTGGAACTGGTGCACCCGGAAGATGCCCTTGGTGTCCTTGCCGTAGGACCCGGCCTCGCGGCGGTAACAGGTGGAGGTCGCGACATACCGCAGCGGGCCGTCGGTGAGGTCGAGGATCTCGTCGGCGTGGAGGCCGGCGAGCGCGACCTCGGAGGTGCCCGTGAGGTAGAGGTCATCGGCCTCGAGCCGGTAGACCTCGTCGGCGTGGGCGTCGAGGAAGCCGGCGCCGGCCATCGTCTCCGGGCGCACGAGGTTGGGCACGATCGCGGGGGTGAAGCCCTCCTCCTGCGCGATCTGCTGGGCGAGGCCCATGAGCGCCTGCTCGAGCCGGGCGCCGTCGCCGAGGAGGTAGTAGAAGCGGGCACCGGAGACCTTGGCGCCGCGCGCCATGTCGATCGCGCCCAGCCCTTCGCCCAGCTCGAGATGGTCGCGCGGCTCGAATCCTTCCGCCGCGAAGTCGCGCGGGGTGCCCACGGTCTCGAGCACGACGAAGTCGTCCTCGCCGCCGACCGGCACACCGTCCATGACCACGTTGCCGATGCGCCGCATGGCCTGGTCGCGCGCGGTCGAGGCCTCGGATGCCTGGGCCTCGAGTGTCTTGACCCGGGCGGCGAGCTCCTTGACCTCGGCCAGCAGTGTCTGCTTCTCCTCGCCCTGCGCCTGCGCCACCTTCTTGCCGAACGCCTTCTGCTCCGCGCGGGCGGCCTCGAACTCGGCCAGCGACGTGCGGTGGGTCTCGTCCGCGCTGAGCACCTGGTCGACCACGGAAGGGTCCTCACCGCGGGCCTGCTGGCTCGTGCGGACGCGTTCGGGGTCGCTGCGCAGGTCGCGGATGTCGATCATGCGGCAAGCCTAACGGCGCGCGGTTACCCTCGGCCCATGGATTCTTCGCGCCGCGCGGCGGTCATCGTGAACCCCACGAAGTTCGAGGACGTGGACGCGGTGCGGCAGCAGGTGGAGGAGGTATGCCGTCGGCTGGGATGGCAGGAGCCGCTCTGGCTGGAGACGACCGAGGACGATCCTGGCGCCGGGCAGACGCGGGAGGCCCGGGCGGCGGGCGTCGATGTCGTCTGCCCGCTCGGTGGCGACGGGACGGTGCGCACCGTGGGGTCGGAAATGGTCGACAGCGGTGTGCCGGTCGGGCTGCTGCCGGGAGGCACCGGCAACCTGCTGGCCCGCAACCTCGACCTGCCGATTGACTCGCTGGAGGAGGCCCTCGAGGCCGCTCTGAACGGCGAGAACACCCCGATTGATACGTGTCGCCTGGAGCTGATCCGGCCCACGTCGTCGCAGCTGGCCGACCGGCTGGAGGATGACGACGACCCCTCCCGCAACGTGGACTTCGACGACGCGGTGGACGCGCGCGGGAGCGAAGAGGTGCGGGAGCAGCACCGGTTCCTCGTCATGGCGGGGCTCGGCTTCGACGCCGAGGTGATGGCCTCAGCGCCGGAGAAGCTCAAGGCCCGGGTCGGGTGGATGGCCTATCTGGTGGCCGGTCTGCGGCACCTCAAGGGCCCGCAGTTCACGGTGGACGTGCGGCTGGACGGCGGGGAGGCGATGCATCGACGGGTGCGCTCGGTCATGGTCGGCAACGTCGGGAAGCTGCAGGGCGGGATGGAGCTGCTCCCTGACGCGATCGCCGACGACGGCACCCTGGACGCCGTGCTCCTGTCGCCGGAGGGGATCGTCGGCTGGGCCGCGACGATCGCCCAACTGAGCACGCGCCGCAAGATCGGGCACCGTCGGGTGGATCACCTGCAGGCGCGCGAGGTGCGCGTGCTCTCGGACAAGCCGGTGGAGCTGGAGATCGACGGCGACACGCTCGGCTCGGCGATCGCGATGCGGATCGAGAGCGACCCCGGCAGCCTCCTGGTACGCCTCCCAGCCGACTCTGGCGCGGTTCTCCACCGCTCCACCGCCTGAGCAGCCTTCCCGCGGTCCGCCTCGTCTGCGCGCACCGGACGCACGCTCTGCACGCGGGCGCCGCAAACCGCGCGGCCAGTCACGACATACCGCGCGGCCAGTCACGACATACCGCGCGGCCAGTCACGACATACCGCGCGGCCAGTCACGACATACCGCGCGGCCAGTCACGACATACCGCGCGGCCAGTCACGGCAAACCGCGCGGCCAGGCACCGCATACCGCGCGGCCAGTCACGACATACCGCGCGGGCGGTCAGTCGTCGCGGCCGGTGCGGGCGGCGTCGAGTGCCTGCCGCTCCTCGGGAGTGAGGACGATCTCGGAGTCTCCTCCGACGATCCCCTTGGCGTAGGTCCGGCTCTCGCCGCGCGCGTGGATCGAGCTGATGACCATGCCGTCACCGGTGTCGTCCACGACCGCCGCGCTGAAGCTCATCCGCCCGCCCATGTCCCCGAACGCGTCGTAGCGCACCACCGCCACGTGACGCAACGCCTGCGCCAGATCGCCCCGTACCGCGCCGAGCTCGGCCTCGAGCGCCTCGATCCGCCCGCGCTCGGGCGTGGTCGGCGCACCCGCCTCGACGAGCTGGGTCAGCCGTCGGTCCACGACGCGCAGCCGCCGCCAGGCCACCACCGCCAGCAGCAGCGCGAGCAAGGCGACGCCACCGGCGATCCAGGCGAGCAGCTCGGGGTCCACCCGCTCAGGGTATGTCGTCGGCTCACCTAGTGAGGATCGGTGCGGGTGTACCGATCCTCACCAGATACCCCGGCCCCACCCGGCGAGGATCGGTGCAGGTGGACTGATCCTCACCGCGGGCGCGGGCCTAGGACCGGCGCGCTGGATCCAGCCGGGGCCGAGGTCGCCGTGGGACCATGCACCGACGGAGGTGAGGTATGCGGCAACGCGCGCTGGCGTGGACGCTCGTCGTCTCCGTGCTCGCCTCGTGGTGCGTGGCTGCGCTCGCCGTCGCGACCGACCTCGCCCCGGCGCACGCTCCCGACACCCGGCCGCTCCCGGTGGCGGACGAGCCCCGCGTGGTGCTCGTCGGCATACCGGGCCTGACCTGGGACGTCGTCGACGAAACCACACCGACGCTGCAGGACCTGACCGCCGTCGGCGGCAGCGCCGCCCTCGTGCTGCGCGCCACGCCGGAGGTCGCGTGCACCGAGGATGCCTGGCTGACGGTCGGCGCCGGGGAGCGCCGCGGAGGCACCGGCTGCGCGAGGGACGGCGGTGGTGGCAGCGGCTTCTACGGCGAGGGCTCGACCACTCCCGACCTCTCCCGGCTGGAGGACGCAGCGACGGCGGGCGGCACCTGTCTGGCGACGCACGGACTGCGGCGGGTGAACGGCGAGAACCGCGCCGTGCCGGCCGCGGGCGAGGGGCTGCTGGGTGATCCCGAGCTCGACGCGGAGTGCCGGATCCATCTGGTGGAGGGGCCGATCGTCTACGAGAGCGACCGGTCCGACGTGCTGCCCGAGACGGACGCGGCGCTGGCCCGATTGATCGAGCAGCAACCACCGGGGACCACCGTCGTGGTGGCGGGGATGGGCCAGACCGCTGGCCGGGCCACCGCGCAGGCCCTCGTCGTCGCCGACGTCTCCGCCGAGACGGCCGCCGACCCCACTCTCCTCACGTCGGCCTCGACCCGGCAGGCCGGGCTGGTCCAGCTGGTCGACCTCACACCCACGCTGCTACACCTCGCCGGCCTCGACCCGCCGGAGGCCACGCTTCCCGGCGCACGGGTGGAGGTGGTGCGAGAGGAGGCCGACGAGTCGGCGGCCGCCCGCGCCGCCGACCTCGCCGAGGCGGTCAGCTGGACCAAGGTGACCGCGCCCGGGACGCTCGCAGCCCTCGCCTTGGTCCTGCTCCCGGCGCTCGCCCTGGGTCTGTGGCGGTGGGCCGCCACCTCCCGGGGAGGCGCGTCTCGGGAGGGCCCGGGCGACGCGGGCGACGACAGTGCTGCGGCCCCCGGCGGCCTTGGCACCTCCGACGGCAACGGCGCATCCGGCGGCCCTGGCATCTCCGGCGGCACCGGCGCTCCAGGCACATTCCTGACCGCGGTGAGCCTGCTCGTCATGGCCGTCCCGGCCGCGACCTTCCTTGCCGGGCTCGCACCGTGGTGGCGCGCCGAGCAGCCGTGGCCGACGCTCACCGCCCTCGTGCTCGGGGTCGGTGCAGCCCTGGTCGCGCTCGCGTGGTGGCTCCCCTCGGCCCGCCGCTCCCCCCTGGCCGCGCCCGCCGTCGTCGCGGCGCTCACCCTCATCGTCCTGGGAGTCGACACGATCTGGTCCTCTCGGCTCGGGCTCGTCTCGGTCATGGGGCTGCAGCCGGTGACCGCGGGGCGGTTCTACGGTCAGGGCAACGTCGGTTTCGGGCTCGTGCTCGGTGCCACCCTCGTGCTCATGGCAGCGGTGCTCACCTGGCTCCGGGCTCCGGCCGTCGACGTCGCGCGGGGCGATCAGTCCGCGGCAGCGCACCCCACCCCGACGCGATCCTTCGCGCCGGCACCCTTGATCCGGGCGGGCGAGCCGGGCCAGCCGAGCGGGCCGAGCGGTCTGACTGACCTGCGCCACGGCATACCGTCGCGCGGTGAGGCGATGGCCGCCGTCCTCCTGCTCGGCTTCGCCACGACCGCCCTGGGCGCGGCGCCGCAGGCCGGGGCCGACTTCGGGAGTGTGCCGGCGATGGGCGTGGCGACCGGGCTGGTCGCCCTCGCCGCGCTCGGTCGCCGCTGGACGACGCGGAGCCTGCTGCTCGTCGGTAGCCTCGCTGCGGCCCTCGCGGTGGCCGTCATGGTGCTCGACTGGCTGCGCCCGGTCGAGGCACGGACGCATCTGGGCGACTTCGTGCAGTCGGTGCTCGACGGGGAGGCGCTCGGGATCGTCACCCGCAAGCTGGACCAGAGCCTGGGGATACTGGTGAGCTACCCGGTGTCGTGGCTGGCGGTGCTGGCGCTCGCGGGGCTCGCCGTGCTCGTCTGGCGCCGGCCGGCGTGGAGCGCCGCCCTGTGGGAGCAGTCAGGTATGCCGCCCGTCGCCGCGGTCGCCGTCGTCGCCCTGGTGCTGACCTGGGTGCTCAACGACTCGGGCATCGCGGCCGTCGCCGCCTGCCTCACCGTGCTCATCGGGGCCGGCGTCGCCGTCCTCGCGGCGAGGCGCCCCGTCCGCGGCTGAGGAGTTGGCTCCCGACCCACGTTCTGGACAGAGGAATCTGGGGACCGTTCCCCAGAAAGCTATGTCTACTTCCTCAGGGCCCCAGGTTCTGGACAGAGGAATCTGGGGCCCGTTCCCCAAAAAGCTATGTCCATTTCCTCAAGGGGCCTCAGCGCTGAGTGGGCGGCTGCCGCCGGCGCCACTCCTTGCGGGCCCGATCCAGCAGCGGGCGGCCGTGGCGCTGCACCTGCTCGTTGACCTGCCCGGCCGCCCTCTTGGCCGCGGGCATCCCACGCTCGCGGGCGACCTCGGCCAGCCGCGCGCCCTGCTCGCGGACGATCCTGCTCCCTTCCAGCCCGCCCTCGCGCACCTTGTCGGGCACGCCGGAGCGCTCGGCGATCGCCAACGACACGTCGGCAAGCTGGCGGGCCCGGTGCACCTGCGAGGCCATGTCGCTCCCCGTCGCGCGGTGCCGGAGCTCGCACGGGATCTCCAGCACCTGCCGGCCGGAGCGGATGACGTCGATCGTCAGGCCGACCTCGACGCCCCAGCCCCGCGCCAGCGGCATCGCGTCGAGCAACGCCTCGCGGGTGAGGCAGCGCTGCCCCGACAACGGCTGGGTCGGCGTCCAGCCGGTGAGCTGCGCGATGCCGGTGCTCGCCGTGCGCACCACCAGCCCCATTCCCGCCGCGCCCGGCTGCGGCGGCAGCACGGCGATCGTCATGTCGGCCCGCCCCACGAGGACCGGAGTGATGATCGGCCCGAGCTCGGCCGCCGACTCCTCCAGGTCGGCGTCCACGAAGAGCAGCGGCGACCCGGGCAGCAGCTCCTGGGCCCGCCCGGCACCGCTCGCGAGCGCCGCGGCCTTGCCGCGGTTGCGCTCGTGCCGCACGACCTCGACCCCACCGGCCCACTCCGCGACGTGCGCGGTCTGGTCGGTCGACCCGTCGTCGACGACGACGATCGCCCCCACCGCCGGCAGCCGGCGCAGCGCGGCGAGGGTGGCCCCGATCCGCTGCTCCTCGTCCTTGGCGGGCACGACCGCGACGACCTGCCGCTGCAGCACGCCCTCGACGGGGCCCTCCCCGGTGCTCGTGCCCATCGCCATCCGCCCTCTCTCAGCCGCTCCGGCGACTCACCGCAGGGTGACCTGGCGGGAGACCAGACCGTTCTTGGCCCGGCGCTCGGCATCGGTGAGCGGGGTCGACTCGGCGAGGGCGGCGTCATACCTGCTCTGGAGCTCGCCGAGCGCCTCGGCGTGGTCACCGGCCTCGCTGGAGGCGTCCACCTCGATGACCGGCACGAGCAGGCCCGCGGCGCGGAACGCTCCCAGGAGCTCGGTGCCCTCGCCCAGCGTGTGCTCGCCGGCAGCGCTGAGCCGCGCAAGCGCCTCCAGCGCGGTGTCCTCGTCCTGGCCGAGGATCCAGCGGATGTAGGACCGGCCGCTCATGTGGCACCAGAACGCCGTCGGCGCTCCCTCCACCCGGGCCATCGGCACGGCGGTGTCGTTCATCTCCTCCAGCGCCGCCTTCTGCTCGGGCGTGGCGTCCTCACCCAGCCAGAAGCCGAAGTCGTCGTGCACCTCGACGTCGAGCTCCTGCCCGTCGGCGAGCAGGTCCTGCAGCCGGGGGGTCTCGGACGTCGCGGGACGCACCGAGTTGACCGAGGTGCCCGGGTCGGCGGCGAGCGCCGTCAGCATCGCCTGCACGACGTCGCGCGACGCGTCGCCGCTGGACGTGCGCGACTGCAGCGCCACCAGGACCTCGCCGGAGTCGCGGTGGATCGCGGGCATCGCCGCGGGCAGCACCGTCACGAGGGTCACCTCGTGCTCCCCTGCGGGGACCGCCTGGCCGCCGATCTGCATACCCTCGGGCACGACCACCTGCACCCGCGCCTGGGCGGCGGGCAGGATCTCCCGCATCGCCACCCACTCCGTCTCGCCGGCGAGCCCGTCGAACGGGCGCGCCACGAAGGGAGCCCGCGCGGGCTTGCCCGCTCCGGCCTGGCCTGCGTCGCGTGTGCGCTTCTTGCGTGATGCCTTACCCATGCCGGGGAGTCTACGTGCGCCGTGAAAGTGTCTGAGCATGAGCGACGACGCGGCGACACCGGGGTGGGGGCCGGCCTCCGGCCACGGCGACGAGGTCCGGTATGCCGTGGACGGTTGCCTCGGGCGGATCCTGCTGAACCGCCCCCGCGCGATCAACGCGCTCGACCGGGCCAGCATCGACTCGCTGCTCCAGCAGCTCACCGCCTGGGCCGCGGACGACGCGGTCGCCGCGGTGGTCATCGAGGGAGCCGGCGAGCGCGGGCTCTGCGCCGGCGGCGACGTGCGGGCGCTGCGGGAGGCGATCGGCGAGGGGCGGCCGGAGGAGGCCGAGGCCTACTGGGAGGCCGAGTACGCCGTCAATGCCCTCATCACCGCCTACCCCAAGCCCTACGTCGCCTGGATGGACGGCATCGTCATGGGCGGCGGCGTCGGCGTCTCGGCCCACGGGTCGGTCCGGCTCGTCACCGAGCGCACGCAGCTGGCGATGCCGGAGACGATCATCGGCTTCTTCCCTGACGTGGGCGGGCTCTTCTACCTCGCCGACGCACCGGGTGAGATCGGCACGCACGTGGCGCTCACCGGGGCGCCGGTGGCGGGGGCGGACGCCATCGCGCTCGGCATGGCCGACACCCTCGTGCCTTCCGACCGGTATGCCGACGTGCTCGCCGCGCTGCGCGGGGACCCGTCGGCGGACGCCGCGGCGCTGGCGGAGCGTGTGTCGGGTGCGGGCGTGGGGGCTGGCGGCTCGTGGCTGGAGCAGCAGCGCCCCTGGATCGACGCGTGCTACACCGGCGACGACGCAGCCGCCATCCTGCAGCGGCTGCGCCAGCGGCCCGAGCCCGAGGCGCAGGAGGCGGCCGAGCTCATCGCCGCCCGGTCGCCGCACTCGGTCGCGGTCACCCTCGAGGCGCTGGGGCGGGCGGCCTCGATGACGGTCGAGCAGGTGCTGGCGCAGGACAGGGTGCTCGGCGCGACCTTCGCGCGGCACCCCGACTTCGCCGAGGGCGTGCGGGCCCAGCTCGTCGACAAGGACCGCTCGCCGCGCTGGCAGCACGCCTCGGTCGCCGACGTGCCCCGCGAGGAGGTGCTCGCCGCCTTTGGCGAGCGCGCCTGAGGCTTAAGCACACGTCCCACCTCCTGACCGACCGCGCGAAATGCCGTGACCGACCGCGCGAAATGCCGTGACCGACCGCGCGAAATGCCGTGACCGACCGCGCGGTCTGCCGTGACGGCATACCTCGGGGAGCACCCAGCCGGACCGACTAGGGTCGGGACCGTGCTGACCCTCCCCGCCGCGCTCGCGACCACGGCCAGCGACGACGACGTGCTGCGCTGGGCCGACCTCGGCCTCTCCCAGGGCATCGAGATCGGCCCGTTCATGCTGCGCTACTACGCGCTGGCCTATCTGCTCGGCATCCTGCTGGGCTACTGGCACTTCACCCGCATGGCGAAGGCCCCCGGCAGCCCGATCACCCCGCGGCAGGTCGACGACCTCATCATCGGCGTCACCTTCGGCATCATCATCGGCGGGCGTCTGGGCTACGCGACGTTCTACAACCCCTCGCTCTGGACCTCGTGGGAGCTCCTCATGCCGTGGAACGGCGGCATGAGCTTCCACGGCGGCCTCATCGGCGTGCTCGTGGCGATGGGATGGTTCTGCTGGCGGCAGAAGCTGCCGCCGCTGCGGGTGACCGACTACATCGCGGTCAACGTGCCGATCGGCATGATGCTCGGCCGGATCGCGAACTTCATCAACGGCGAGCTGTGGGGCCGCCCGAGCGACGTGCCGTGGGCGATGGTCTTCCCCGGCGCCGGCGACGAGCCGCGTCACCCCAGTCAGCTGTATGAAGCAGCGCTCGAGGGCGCGCTCCTCATCGTCGTGCTCTTCTGGCTCTTCTGGCGCACGCGGGCGCGCTGGCGGCCCGGGTTGCTCGCCGGGGTCTTCGCGATCGGGATCGGCGGCGGACGCTTCGTCGTGGAGTTCTTCCGCGAGCCGGACGCGCAGCTGTCCGACTTCGCCGCGGCGACAGGGCTCAACATGGGGCAGTGGCTGACGATCCCGCTCATCGTGGCGGGCATTGTGCTCGTGGTCCGGGCGCTGCGGCGGCCCGAGGTCGAGACGCCCGAGCCCGAGCCGGAGGTGGCCGAGGCCGGCAGCGAGGAGCGGGGCGACTCCGCGGCCTGAGACGGTCACTCGGCGCGCGACTCACTCCGATTTCGACCACTGGTTGTCGCGCCATGGCGCGAAAAGGCATGGTCGAAAACGTGGTGGCCCTGCTCGCCTCTCAGACCTGCTCGCCGCGGCGGACCGCGAGCGCGCGGCGGGCCTCCTCGATCTCCTCCCACGGCACCAGCTCGGTCCCCCGCTCCATCGTCTCCTCCGGCCCCTTGCCGGCCAGCACGACGGTGTCGGCGGCGGCGGCCTCGCGCACGGCATACCGGATCGCCTCGGTGCGGTCGCCGATCGAGACGAAGTTGCTGCGCCCGGCCTCGCGCGCGCCGCGCTCCATCTCCTCGAGGATCTCGGCCAGCGGCGTCGTCCGATGGTCCTCCTCGGTGAAGACGACGCGGTCGGCGCGATCGGTCGCGACCCGCCCGAGCGGCGCCCGCTTGGAGGGGTCGCGCGGCCCGCCGGCCGAGCCGAGCACCACCCAGAGCGCGCCCTCGGTCGTCACCCGCACCGTGTCGAGCGCCTTCTCCAGGCTCGGGGGGGTATGCGCGAAGTCCACGATCACCCGCGGCTCACCGTCGCGGCGCTCGACCATCTCCATCCGTCCGGCGACCCCGCGGAAGGTCGACAGCGCGGCGACGAGCGCCTCCAGCCCGACCCCGGTCGCCGCGACCCCGGCCATCGCCGCCAGGGCGTTGGCGACGTTGAAGCGCCCGATCATCGGCAGCCGCGCCTCGGCGGTCCCCTCCGGCGCGTGCACCGTGAAGGTGATCGCGTCCGGGCCTTCGACGACGTCGGTGGCTCGCCAGTCGGCCTCCGACCCCTCGGCCGAATAGGTCGTCAGGCCGCGGCCACCCTCCGTCGCGAGCGGCACGAGCTGCTCGACCCAGGGGGTGTCGTCGACGTTGAGCACACTGAGCCGGGCGCGCCGGACCAGCTTGGCCTTGTCGGCGAAGTAGCGCTCCATCGTGCCGTGGAAGTCGAGGTGCTCGCCAGTGAGGTTGGTCCAGATCGCGAGGTCGTAGTCGACGCCCCGCACCCGGTCGAGGGCCAGCGCGTGGCTGGAGGACTCGACGACCGCGTGGGTGGCCCCGGCGTCAGCGATGTCGCGCAGGATCTGCTGCACCTGCGGCGCCTCGGGAGTGGTGAAGTGCGAGGGCGGCTGGCGCAGCACGCCGTCGGGCAGCTCGTAGCCGATGGTCGACAGCAGCCCGGTCGCGCTGCCGGTCTCGCGCAGCAGGTGCAGCACGAGGCAGGACGTCGTGGTCTTGCCATCGGTGCCGGTGACGCCGAGCACCGTCAGGTCCTCGCTCGGCCGACCCAGCACCGCGGTGGCCGCGTCCGCGAGCGCCTGCCGCGCGGCGGTGACGCGCAGGTAGGGCACGGGAATCCTCATACCGGGCGGCATGCCCTCACCGACGACAGCCACCGCCCCCCGCTCCACCGCCCGGGCGATGAACTGGTGCCCGTCGAAGCGCGCGCCGCGGATCGCCACGAAGGCCTGACCCGGCTCGATCCAGTCGGCCTGGTGGCTGACCCCGGTGACCTCGATCGGTTCGGGGGACGCAGGGTGGGTGTGGTCGATCAGCTCGGCGTCGAGGACGGCGACGAGGTCAGGGAGACGCATGGCGGACAGGATAGGCGGCGCGCCCGCTGTCGGCGTGGTCCGCGCGCGCCGTGGTGTCGTGGTGTCGTGGTATTTCGCGCGAGCCCGGCACGGAGTCGGGCCGCGAGAAAGATGGAACCCTTCATGACTGCGTCCCGTCGCAGCACGGCTGCCGTAGCCGCCACCGTCCTGCTGGCCAGTGGCGGGGCCGGCGCGGCCTATGCCACGAACCCGGACAACACCAACCCTGCCTACTGGGAGGCGCACTCGAGGAGGAGGGCTTCGTGAACGTCGCCTGCGAGAAGGCCGAGGGCGACTACTCGAACTACGGCGAGTACATGCAGGTGGACTGGGAGGAGGACGGCGAGCTCGAGGAGCCGACCGAGCCCGAGGAGCCCACCCACCCGGAGAAGCCGACCGAGCCGACGCACCCGGCCGAGCCCACCGAGCCGGGTGGCGCCGGTGACGACAGCGGCAGCCCGCTCGGCCCGGTCGTGCAGACCGACATGCCGGCCACGGGTGTGAACCCGGCCCTGCCGCTGGGCCTGGCTGCCGCTGCCGGCCTTGGTCTGGCCGCCGTCGGCCTGCGCCGTGCCCGCCAGGAGGGCTGAGCGCCGGCATGAGCGACCCCACGCGCGGGCGCCGGACCAGTGGTCCGGTGCCCCCGCTGCTGCGCGTCGTCGTCGGTCTCGTCGTCGCCGTGGTGCCGGGCGGACTGCTCGCCATCCAGCTGATGCCTGACGTGCCCGGCACCAGCACTCCCCCGGACCTCCGCCAGTGCGATCGACAAGCAGGAGCTCGCCCGGTCGCGCACGGTCTGGGGCGAGCAACCGAGCACTCCGAGACTGGCGATCATCACCTGCGACGACGCCTTCGGCTATCTCGACGACGGGCATACCGCCGCCAACTTCGTCGTCATCGCCGAGGGATAGCGCGACCGCCGGGCGCAACGGGCAAACGTCCGGCGGCTGCGGTCAGGGCGCGCCCGGCGCGCGTCTCATCGCCCGAAGAGCCTGGCGAAGAACCCCCGCCCCGATCCCTCGCTCTCCTCGTGCCCGGGGCACCACTGGCCCGCGGGGACAGCCTTCTTGACCTGGTCGACGTGCTGACCGCAGCCCGCCCAGGTCGTCTTGCCGCAGGTCGTGCAGGTGACGGCGCGACACATGGGTCTCTCCTTCGCTCGGGGACCCGCTCAGCATACCCCAGGGGGTATGCCGTGTCAGGGGCGGACGAGCCACACCGGCTGGTAGGTGGACAGGTAGAGCGATCCGTCGGCAGCGGTGCTCGGGGGGTAGCCGTTGAGCGCGTCGATGGTCTGGTCGATCGCGAGACCCTGCTCCCGCACCCACCACTCCGGCACGCTGCGCGGCGTCTCGGTGACGTTGTAGAGCTGCAGCATCGGCCCGACGGGATGCCGCCTGAGCACCGCGAAGACGCCGGGATCGGGCGCCGCGACGAGCTTGGCGCCGACGCTCGCGTGCAGGTGGGGCAGCGCCGCCCGGGCGATCGCGAGGTGGCGCAGCCCGCTGAGCACGCGGCCCGTGGGGGACGTGGGGTCGGCGCTCGCCTCGGCGAGCCGCTCCCGGTCCAGCCGCGGCCGGTGCGCCCACCGGTTGTCGTCGGCCTGCTCGGGCGTCTCGGCCCAGGACTCGTCGTTGAGGGCCGCGATCTCGTCACCGGACCAGATGACGGGGATCCCGCCGAAGCCGTAGACGATGGTGTAGCCGAGCAACAGCCGCGCCACCGCGTGGTCGACCGCGGTGTCGGCCTCCTCGACGCTCTCGATGTCGACCGCGCCGGCCTGTTCCTCCAGTGCGGTGCCGAGGCCGACGAGGCTGGCGGCGGTGCCGGAGATGCGCTTGTCGCCGGTCGCCGGGTTGTGCTGGAAGACCAGCCCCTGCGCCGGTGAGCCCGGGAACTCCCCCGCGTAGTAGCGGGAGAGGAAACCCCGGTGCCCGAAGCCGTCGACCATGACCGAGGCCGCGTCGGCGTCGTCGATGGCCCAGCCGATGTCGTCGTGGCAGCGCAGGTAGGTGATCCAGGCGGTGCTGGCCGGCACGACCGGGAAGCGTCCGAGCGCGTGCGTGGCCAGCCGGGAGTCGCGGCTGGCGAGCATCGACCAGATCTGCACCATGAGGCTGTTGTGGTAGGCGAGGTCGGAGACCTTGCCGTGGTGCTTGCCCTGGCCGAGGTAGTGCACGACCTCGTTGGGGCCGACGATCGCCTCGGCCTTGAAGATGACCGCCGGCGCCGCGATGCGGGTGAGGGAGCGCAGCGCCTGGGTGAGCTGGTGCACCTCGGGCTCGTTCTGGCACTGGGTGCCCATCCGCTTCCAGATGAACGCGATGGCGTCCAGGCGCAGGATCTCGACGCCCTGGTTGGCGAGATAGAGGATGACGTCGGCGAGCTCGCAGAAGACGTCCGGGTTGTTCCACGCGAGGTCCCACTGATAGCTGTTGAACGTCGTCCAGACCCAGCCGTCGAGCTCTTCGTCGAAGGTGAAGTTGCCCGGCGCGAAGTCGGGGAAGACCTCGAGCAGCGTGCGCTCGTAGGCGTCGGGGACCTCTCGGTCGTCGTAGACGTGGAAGTAGCGCCGGTAGTGCTGGTCGCCCGCGCGGGCGGCCTGCGCCCACTCGTGCTCGCGGGCGACGTGGTTGAGGACGAGGTCGAGGCAGAGGCTGATCCCGCGCTCGCGCAGGCTCGTGGTGAGCGCCCGCAGATCCTCCATCGTGCCGAGGTCGGAGCGGACCGCGCGGTAGTCCGCGACGGCATACCCTCCGTCGTTGGGCGCCGGGCGCGGCTGGAGCAGCGGCATGAGGTGCAGGTAGGCGACGCCGAGGTCGCTCAGGTGGTCCGCCAGACCCGCGAGCGCGGTGATCGTGCCCTCGGGACTCAGCCGTTCGGCATACCCGGCGTAGCCGATCATCCCGGGCCGCTGGAACCAGTCCGGCTCGAGCGAGCGCTGCTCGTCCAGCAGGTGCAGCTCGTCGTCGCGATCCCGGTATGCCGTCGCCGCCAGCTCGAGCGTCCGCGCGGCGAGCGCCGGGGGGTCGGGGTAAGGGGCGAGCCCGGCGACCAGGTCGTCCCACCAGCGGGCGACGCGGAGGACGAAGGTGGTCTGGCGGTGCCCGGGGAGGGGAGCGAGGATCGCCTCGATGCGGGTGCGGGCGTCGGGGGCAAGTGTCACGGGCCAGGGGAGTTCGCGCGTCACAGCCTCATCCCACCACACCCCGACCCCCCACTGCCGACCGAGAGCCTGGCCCGTCCACTCCAGCAGCCTGCTGTGCCCACTCCGAGAGCCTGGCGTGCCCACTCCGGCCTCCCTTCTCTGCACCGAGCGCGCGTTGGGTACAGGAATGCGTGACGAACGCGCGTCCGGTGCGGGAAGGGACGTGACGAACGCGCGTCCGGTGCGGAAAGGGGGACGGGCGGTCGCGCCGGGGAATGCCCGGCGCGACCGCCCGTCGTCGTTGCGGCCTCTTTCAAGGCGGCCTGGGTTTCGGTCTCCGTTCGAGGTATGCCGTGCGGCTCACCCCGTCGGATCAGCCCTTGACGGCGCCGCTCGTCATGCCGCGCACCAGGAAGTTCTGGAGCACGAAGAAGACGATCATCGGCAGCACCATCGAGATGAACGCGCCCGCGGTCAGGAGCTCGGCGCCCTGACCCTGGGTGCCCAGCAGCTGCTGGAGCTTGACGATCACCGTGGTGTTGTCGTTGGTCAGGAACAGCTTGGCGATGAGCAGGTCGTTCCAGACCCAGAGGAACTGCAGCGTCGCGAAGGCCGCGATCGCGGGCATGGCCATCGGGGCGATGAGCTTCCAGAAGATCTGGAAGTTGGAGCACCCGTCGATCCGTGCCGACTCGACCACGCTGAACGGCAGCGAGGCCATGTAGTTGCGCAGCGTGTAGATGCACAACGGCATACCGAAACCGGTGTGCAGCAGCCACACCGCGAGGTACTGCCCCGAGATGCCCAGACCGCGCGGACCCAGGACGTCCAGCAGCGGCGCGAAGGCCACCTGGATCGGGATGACCATCACGGCCACGATGCTGATGAACAGGAAGTCCTTGCCGCGGAAGTCCATGAACGTGAACGCGTAGGCCGCGAAGGCCGCGAACATGATCGGGATGATCGTCGCAGGGACGGCCACCAGGATTCCGTTGAGGAAGGCGCTGCCCATGTCGGCCTGCTCGAAGACGCGCTGGTAGTTCTGGAACGTCCAGCCGCCCTCCCACAGGGCCTCCCACCAGCCCGAGGTCGCGGCGACCTCGCGCTGGCGCAGGCTCGTGATGAGCAGTCCGAGCGTGGGGATGGACCAGAGGATGACCAGCAGCAGCATGACCACCATGGAGAACGGACTGCGCTGACGCCCGTCCTTGAGTCGTCCGGCGCTCATCGCATGGCCTCCTGCTCGCGGAACTGCTTGACCTGGTAGATCAGGATCGGGATCACCGCGACCAGCAGGATCACCACGATCGCGCTCGCCAGGCCGGCTTGGCCCCGGGCGAAGATCTGGTTGTAGAACATGTTGGCGATGACATCGGTGTCGTTGCGCCCGTTGGTGAGCACGTAGACGATGTCGAAGACCTTCATGACGAGGATCAGCACCGTGATGAAGACCGTGATGATCGTGCTCTTGATCTGCGGGATCGTGACCTTCCAGAAGATCTGCCACTCCGAGGCGCCGTCGATGCGCGCGGCCTCGATCGTGTCCTCCGGCACGCCCTTGATCGCCGAGCTCAGCAGCACCATGGCGAAACCGGTCTGCAGCCAGATGAGGATGACCATGAGCAGCAGGCTGTTGAGCCGGCCGGTCTCGATGGACAGCCAGTCCTGCGGGTCCCCGCCGAACTGCGTGACGATGGCGTTGAGCATGCCCGTCTGGTCGCGGCCCGGAGGCTGGTAGGCGTAGACCTGGGTGCTCCAGATCGCCGACGCCGCCACGAAGCTGATCGCCATCGGCAGGAAGATGAAGCTCTTGGCCCACTTCTCGCTCTGGGCGGACAGCTTGTCCGCGAGCACGGCGACCACGACGCCCAGGGCGACCGTGACCGCCGGGACGATGGCGATCCACAGGACGTTGTTGATGATCGCCGACCAGAAGCCGGCGTCACCGAAGAGCGTCGTGTAGTTGTCCCAGGGCGGATCGACGTATGCCGTGCTGTCGCGGTTGGCGAAGCTGTAGTGGATCGTCTGGATCGTCGGGTAGAGGAGCATCAGCCCGATGAGGCTGTAGCCCGGCAGCAGGAAGGCATACGGGATCAACCCGTGCTCCAGCCGGCGGGGCAGCGCCTCGACCGCGACGTTGATGAACCAGAACATGACGGCGGCACCGCCGACGCCCACCACCAGGCCCAGCACACCCATGAGGATCTTGCTGTCGAAGAACCAACCCGGGTAGTAGGCGAAGGCCAGGAACAGGTTGAGCATCAGCCACAACGTCACCGCCACGCCCAGGACACCGATGAGCAGCTTGACCGGCTGCATGCCCTGGTCGTTGGGGACGGCGGCCTCCGCCGTCGCGTCGTCCGCCCGCGGGTCGGCCTCGACGACAGTGGTGTCGTCGCCGACCGGCGGGGTGGAGTGCGAGCTCATCAGCCGTCGCTCTCCATCTCGGACTCCGACTCCGCCATCTCGGGCCAGCCGGCCTCGATCTCGTCGGCGACCTCCTGGGCGGTCTTGCTGCCGTCCTGGTACTCGACCATGCCCTTCCAGAAGGTGTCGGACCCGACCTCCTTGGGCATGACGTCGGATCCGTCGTAGCGGAAGACGTCAGCGGTGTAGGCCATGTCGGCCATCTGCCGGGTCAGGTCGTCCGGATAGAGCGAGGTGTCGAAGGAGGTGTGCGGACTGAGCCAGCCACCGCCCTCGGCCCAGGCTCCGCCGAACTCGTCGGAGGTGAGGTACTCCATCAGCGCGACGGTGTCGGCGTCGTAGGAGAAGGCCGCCGCGAGGTCGCCACCACCCAGGATGGGCTGACCCTCGAAGCCGTCCTCGGCCGGTGGGAAGACGTAGATCCCGACCTCCGAGTCGAGGTTGGCCTGCACGTCCTCCGGGAAGAAGCCGGTGGCGAAGTTGCCCTGGCGCATGAGGTAGCAGCCCGGCTCGTCCTCGAAGGCGGGCAGCATCGCTTCACCGAACGGCGTGGACAGGATGCCGGTCGAGCCACCGAGGACGTTGTCATCCGTCGCCAGCTCGCCGTAGGCGTCGATCGCCTCCACCACGCGCTCGTCGTTGAACGGGATGCGGTGGTAGATCCAGTCGTCGTAGACGTCCGGGCCGTGCAGGCGGAGCATGTACTCCTCCACCCAGTCGGTGCCGACCCAGCCGGTGGCCTGGTCGCTCTCCCAGCCGATGCACCACGGCGGGGTGTCGGTGTCGGAGAGGATCTGGCTGGTCACCTCGTCCAGCTCCCCGAGCGTCGCCGGCTCGGTGCTCCACCCACCGGCCTCGTAGGCCTCCTTCGGGTACCAGACGATCGACTTGACCGCCATGCGCATCGGCGCGGCGTAGACCCGGCCGTTGTAGCGCGAGGAGTCCAGGAAGCCCGGCACGAGCGTCGAGTCCAGCGCGGCGTAGTCGAGGAAGGCGTCGATCGGGACGACGTCGCCCCGCTCGGCCATCTGCAGCACGCCGCCGGGCTGCGGGAAGAGGCCGACGTCTGGCGCATCGCCGGAGTCGACCCGGATGAGGATGTTGGTCGTGAAGTCCTGGTCGGCGACGTACTGGACCTCGATGCCGCTCTCCTCCTCGAACGGCGCGAGGGACTCGTTGAAGAGCTCTTCCTCACCACCGCCGAACGCACCCATGATCGTGACGACCCCGTCGCCCTCCTCGGGCTCGGCACTGCCGTCGAAACCTCCGCTGCCGCTGCCTGCGTCAGGGTTCTGCAGACACCCGGCCAAGGTCACGGCCGCGATTGCGGTCACACCGGGCACCGTGACGCGTCGCCATCTCGCGTTAGCCACCATTGGCTCCTTCCACTTCGGTCCGCGTCGCGCACCCAACCCAGGACGGAGCACGCGCATCACCGGACACCTACCGCAACGTAACCCAGATCGCAGAGCCAACGGGAACGAAAAAGGTCACGCTTCGGTCACAGTTGCGCCACCGTCCTCTCTGCACCACCGACCCCCGTCCTACCGCGAGGTCAATCGATTCAGTCGTGACATGGTCTCGCGCACCACCGGGCCCAGCTCGGAATGGTCAACCACCCGCCCGTCGTGGGTCCACGCGATCACCCGCTCGACCGTGGGCATACCCCGGCACCGGGTGCAGACGAGCACCCGGGTGGGGCGTCGGTGGCGCTGGACCACGTGCCCCGCCGCGCACCGGCCCTCCCACCGACCCGGCACCGTCGCCTCCTCCGCGGAGTAGCACCGCTCCCCGGTGGACCCGATCGCGCGAGCCTGGGCACGCCATACCCGATCATGGCCGTGCTGGGGCCCGACCAGCGCGTGCGCGATCTCGTGCAGCAGCGTCTCGCGCACCTGCGCCTCGTCGTGCAACCCCGTGATCGCCCGGCTCAGCGTGATCCGCCGATCGCTGTGGTGACAGGCCCCCGCCCGCACCTTCGCGCGGTCGAAGCCGAAGCTCCAGTCCGCCACCCCGTGCTCCCCCATGAGCCTGCGCGCCAGCTGCGCGGCCTCCCTGACTTCCATGACGCACATGCTAGGAGCGCGCACCGACAGACCTGCGGCGTTATCGTCGTGGGTGTGAACCTGGAAAAAGTCGTCTTCGGCTTCTTCGTGCTGCTCGCGGCGACCCTCAACTTCGGCTACGTGCTGGGCGAGATCGACAAGCCGCTGCTGCACAACGTCTACGAGCTCTATGCCGCCGTCGTCGTCAACATCATCGCGACCATCCTCAAGTTCGGCGACCGCACCCAGATCGGCGCCGTCCACCTGGCGACGTCACTCGTGGCGAGCATCCAGCTCATCGTCGCCGCGTTGGTCTGGATCTGGGCGCGTCACGTCGACCCGGCCGGCCTGACCGGTCAGCACATGAGCAGCGTCGTCTCCATCGCCGCCGGCGCGCTGCTGGCCAACATCGTCTCGATCATCCTGCTCGTCGTCGAGACCGTCTCCTACCGCCGCCGCTGACCTGACCGGCGCGCCCGATGGCCAACCTCCTCCAGCTCCTCGCCCGCGGCAAACCCGCGCGGGCCCGGCCCGACTCGCTGCGCCGTTATCGCGTCGACGTCCCCGCCGATCTGCCGACGACCGACGCCGTCTTCATGGTGCTGCGCCGCGTGCGCACGCCGTTGGTCGTGATCGTCACCGTCTTCGCGCTCATGACCTTCGGGCTGAGCATGATGCCCGGCACCGAGGAGAACCCCGAGCGCCTCACGGTCTTCGACAGCTTTTACGTCATCAGCTACACCGGCCTGACCATCGGCTACGGCGAGGTGCCGCACGAGTTCAGCTACGCCCAACGGCTGTGGGTGACGCTGACGATCTACGCCTGCGTCATCGCCTGGTCCTACAGCATCGGTGCGCTGCTGAGCCTGTCGCAGGAGCAGGCGTTCCGGCAGGCGATCCGGCTGCAGCGCTTCGGGCGCAAGGTGCGCAGCATCCAGAGCCCGTTCGTCCTCATCGTCGGTTATGGGCAGGCGGGCGCTGCGGTATGCCGTGCGCTCGAGGACCAGGGTCGGGAGTTTGTCATCCTCGACGAGGATCCGGAGCGGGTCCAGCAGCTGGCGCTCGACGGCTACGCCGGTGACCACCCCGGCTTCGCCGCGAGCGGGCGCGACCCGCGGATGCTGGGGCTCGCCGGGCTGGCGCACGACCAGTGCGAGGCGGTGCTCGCACTCACCGACAACGACGAGACCAACCTGTCTGTCGTCATGACGGTCAACCTGCTGCGCCCCGAGCTCATGGTCATCGCGCGGTGCAGCGACCGCGAGCACGCGCAGCAGATGCACGACTTCGCCGCCGACGTCATCATCAACCCCTTCGACCGGTATGGCGCGTATCTGGTCATGGCGCTGCGGCGCCCCGCCGGCTTCCGGCTGGCGTCGTGGCTCATGAGCAAGCGCGGCTCGGAGCTGCCGCACAAGCTGGAGCACCTGACCGAGGGTCAGTGGGTCGTCTGCGCCGACGGCACCTTCGGCTTCGAGGTGACCCGCGACCTGGAGAGCGCCGGCCTCGACGTCGTGCTCGTCGACCCGGCCGAGGGCCGACCGGACGTCTCCGACGCGGTCGGCTTCATCGCCGGGGCCGAGTCCGACATCGTCAACATGGCCAACGCCGCGCACGCGCGGATCGAGAACGACCAGCTCTTCATCGCGGTGCGGCAGAACTCCAACGTCAACCAGGCGCCGTTGATGGCCTTCGACGCCGACTCCGTCTTCATACCGACTGATCTGCTGGCCCGCGAGGCCGTGGCGCGGATCACCTCGCCCAACTACTGGAGCTTCATCGACCACGTGCTCCACGAGGACGACGAGTGGGACGGCCGGGTCATGGACGAGATCATCGCCGTCGTCGGCGACGAGACACCGGTGTCCAACCGTCTCGATCTCGACTACGCGCACGCGCCCGCCGTGGTGCGCTGGCTGGCCGAGCACGAGCTCGTCCTCGGCGACCTGCTCCGGGACCCGGACGACCGGGAGATCCGGCTCGCGGTCTATCCAGCCGTGCTCGTGCGGGCCGGGCGGCGGATCTTCACGCCCAGCATGGACGAGCCGCTGAAGGAGGGCGACACCCTGCTCTTCCTGGGGCGGGAGCTGGATCTGTCGGTCGTGCTCTCCACGGCCTTCCACGACTCGTCGGTCGAGTACGTCGCCACCGGCCGACAGGTGGCCACCGCGTGGTTCTTCCGTCAGGTGCAGCGGCTCGCCGGCCGCCCGCGTGACCCGGAGCCCCGCCAGCCGGTGCGCGAGGCCAGCGCGGACGAGACGACGGATGTCGACTCCGATTCCGACGCCGACTCGAAGACGGACGCCACCTGACCCACCGGGCGTCGCGCGTGGTTGCTCCCACCCCCACCGAGCGTCGCGGGTGGTTGCCCTAGCGCCGGCTGCGCACCTGCACCATGTGGCCGACGACCCGCGGGATCCAGCCCCGCTCGCGCCGCATCCACCGCACAGCAACGAGGTTGGTCGGCACGACGACGAAGTCGCCGGCCGCCACCGCGAGGTCGGTCCCGAAGACGTCGGTGACGATCTCCCACGCCAGATCGGTATACCGGTGCAGGTGCTCGCCGACCGCCATCCCGTAGCGCTCGACGATCAGGTCGTGGCCCGCACCCTTGGTCTGGAGCCACGCCTCGAGCGCCCGGTCCAGCCCGTCACTGATCGAGGCCAGGTCGTCGACGTCCACCCCGTCGTCCTCCACCGCGGCGATTCCGGAGGCGATGCGCTCCCGCTCCTCGTCACCGATCTTGCGCGACTCCGGTGCGAGCGGCAGCTCGTCGACCGGCGCCTCCCCAGGGTCGGGCAGCGTGCGCACCCGCGGCTCCTCAGGGGTGCTCATCCGCTCGGTCGCCTTGCGCTTCATCCGGTCCAGGAAGCCCATGCTGCGCAGCCTAGACCTCGCGGCGCCGCGGGGCCGGTTCATCGCCACAGGTCACGGGTGTTGCGCGAGCGAGGCCCGGACCCCCTACAGTCGAGTCATGTCGCGACAGCCCGAGTCCGTCTCCGACTACCCACGCCCGCCGGCGGTCGACACCTCCGGCGGCGAGCACGTGGTGATCCGGGTGGGCGGAGGGACGATCGCGGAGACCGTCGCTGCGGTGCGGGTGCTCGAGACGACGCACCCCCCGACCTACTACCTGCCCCTGGGCTCGTTCATCACCGGCGCGCTGCAGCCGGCGCGCGACAACCGCCGCACGACCTGCGAGTTCAAGGGGTCGGCGACCTACTTCGACCTCGTCGTGGACGGCACGCGGATCAGTCGCGCCGCCTGGACCTACCCCGATCCCACCCCGGCTTTCGAGGCGATCGCCGACCACGTCGCGGTCATGCCGAGCGCGGTGGATGCCGCGATCGATGCCGAGGACGGCTGCTACGTCGACGGGGAGCGCGTGGTCCCCCAGGAGGGCGACTTCTACGGCGGCTGGATCACCTCCCGCGTCACCGGGCCGTTCAAGGGCGCGCCCGGCACCGAGGGCTGGTGACCTGAGGGCCTCCGGGCCCGCTGCACCGACCGCGCACCGACGCGTCGCGCACCAGGCGTCGTCTCGCCTGGATCTCGTCTGCCTCATCATGGAGACTTGTACGTGCGCCGACCGCGCCCGACGCCATGGGGATGGCAGCTGCGCCGGTGGGCGACGTCATACCGTCCACAGCGGACGGACACCATCCCGACCACGAGGAGTGACCCATGCGACGTGCCCTGACCTTCCTGACCGCCCTCACGGCGGCCACCGCGCTGGCCGCCTGCTCCGGCGAGGACGAGACCGGCGTCGACGAAACCAGCTTGGCGGAGCAGTCGTCCGAGGAGAGCTCGGACGACGGCGCTGGGCAGACCGGCGACGCGGCGTCCGACGGAGACGCCGCCCAGACCTCCGACGCCGCCGGCGACGCGGCGGCCGGCATCAGCGACGATCCCATCTGCCAGGGCTTCTTCGCTGGTCAGGGGACCCCGCTGGCCGAGCGCACCCAGACCCAGCGCGACGTCGTGGCCCCGGGCGACGACCTCGACGCGGTGTCCTACTCCGAGATGACCCTGCTCTCTGGTCGACTGCTGTCGCTCGCCGACGACGCGGACGGCGAGCAGGCGGCGCTGCTGGAGCGGATCAACGCGCCCTTCCAGGAGGTGACCGACGCCGTGGTCGAGGACGGCACCCGCACCGACGACACCATCGCGATCCCGGAGGTGGACGTGGCGGACTCCGCCGCGGCGCAGGACGAACTGGAGGCGGCCTGCCAGGCCTGACCCAGAACGGCGCACCGGCCTGATCGGCCACCGCACGCCGCGGCCGGGACCCCGCGTGGGGTCCCGGCTCGTCGGGTATGTCGGGCGCTCACCTCACCGGGTCAGCGCACCCGTGGCGCTCAGCCCAGGTGCAGCGTGTCACCGGCGACGATGAAGTCCGGGTCGTCGATCCCGTTGACCGACACGAGGGTGTCGAGGTCGACGCCCTGGGTGTGGGCGATCTCGGCGAGGGTGTCGCCGGACTGGATCGTGTAGCTGCCGCCGCCGTGCGAGGCGCCGGTGGCCGGGACCAGCATGATGTCGCCGGCGTAGATCAGCGCGCCACCCTGGGGCAGGCCGTTGAGCGACACGAGCTCGTGGACCGTGGTGCCGTAGTCGGCCGCGATGGTGCCGGTCGTCTCGCCCTGAGCGATGAGGTGCTCGGCCAGGTCGGCCTTCGGCGCGGCCTGCTGCGGGGCGGGCTGCTGGGCCGGAGCCTGCTCGGCGGCAGCGCTCTGCTGCGGCTGCGCGGGCGCCTGCTCGGCGGGGGCCGACTGCTGCGGGGCGGCCTGCTCGGCAGGAGCCTGCTCAGCCGGGGCCGACTGCTGCGGGGCGGCCTGCTCGGCGGGCGCCTGCTCAGCCGGGGCCTGATCGGCGGGAGCGGGCTGGGCAGAGCCACCAGCGGTGAGACCCGCGCGGACCGAGCAGGTCGGCCAGGCGCCGGGGCCCTGGACGGCCAGGACGTTCTCGGCGATGGCGATCTGCTGGGCGCGGGTGGCCAGGTCGGCGCGCGCGGCATACTGGCCGCCGCCGAAGCCCTCCCAGGTGCTCTGGGCGAACTGCAGGCCGCCGTAGTAACCGTTGCCGGTGTTGATGCTCCAGTTGCCGCCGGACTCGCACTGGGCGACGGCGTCCCAGGTCGCGTCGCTCGCGGCCGAGGCGGAGGTGGCGGTGACGGTCGTGGCGATCGCGGCCAGGCCGGTGGCGGCGGCGAGCGCGGCGGGGCGACGCGTGCGGAGGGCGCGGTGCTTCATGGTGAACCTCTTGGGGACGGGGTCTTAGGGTCGGCCGGGCGCGTGTCACGCGGCCAGATCTCCAGCGTGCGGGATCGCCCGCACGATCTCCAAAACGCCTTGGCCAGACTTCATTCAGAAATGGACTTTGTCGTTTCGTGATCCTTCTGTGATCTGCGGTGATGACGGTATGACGTGAGTCTCGTCACATCTGCGCGAGCCGGGGGTGCGAGCCCCCTGTCAGGCCAACGGGGCGACCGAGATAGGCCAGGCCACCCACGGCGACGACCGCCGTGCTGAGCTGGCGCGGGTCGACCGGGTCGGTCCACGGCGCGTACCGCCGCCCCGGTCGCGACGACGGCGACGCGACGCCAGCGCGCCAGGTGCCCGAGGAAGGCGCCGAGCGGCACGAAGAGGGCCACGTTGAGCACGACCTGCAGCAGGGCGCGGTCGGTGAGCACGCCGAGGCCGCGCGACCAGTCGATGTCGGCCAGGAAGCGCAGCGGCACCAGCTGGATGCCGCGGGGCCCGCTGCAGACCAGCTCGCCCGGCGCCGGCAGCGGGACGATGGTGTAGGTCCACAGCGCCATCGCGTAGACCACGGCGGCCGCCGCGAGCAGGGCCCGCCCCGGACCGGCGGTGCCCCGCCGATAGCTCCATGCGACATACGGGATGAGCAGGAGCGGGAGCAGCATGACGCCGATGAGCACGGCGAGGATCGCCGAGATTCCGAAGCCCTCCACGAGGGGGGGGAGTCTACCGGTGAGCCGGTCGGGCAGATCGCGACTGCGGCCGGGGGCTCGACATCCGGGTCGGTGGCGGCGGGCCGACGGTCCTGCGTGACGTCCTGACCGTCGGCCTCGACCACTGACACCTGGTGCAGGTCGTCCACAGGAACCGCTACTCGAGAGTCCGCTGGGTGAGCGGATCTGGGCGCTCCCGGTCGGTGCGCTGACGGAGTAGGCGTGCCAGGCGGCGCCGCGACCGGCGAGAGGCTCGACGGCGCGACGCCGCGCCCCTCGCTCACGTGTGCTCGCGCAGATATCTCCCGAAGTGCGGCACGGTGAAGGCGATCCGGCCCCGCTCGCCGGAGTAGATGAGCCCCTTCTTGAGCAACGCGTCGCGCGCGGGCGAGAGGCTCTGCGGCTTGCGGTCCAGGTGCGCGGCGATGTCGGAGGTCGCGACCGACTCGACCTCGTCCAGCTCCTCGCCCGACTCGTGCTGTGCTGCAGCGAGATCCGCCATGGCGCGCAGATACTCCCGCTCCCCCGGCGTCGCGCGCTCGTAGCGCGACCCGAAGAACCCGACGGCCAGCTCCGCCTCCGCCGCAGGCCCGGCGACCCGCACGTCCTCCTCCCCGATCGGCGACTCGGGCGCCAAGTCCCAGACCTCCTTGCCGTAGGCCTGGATGAAGTAGGGGTAGCCGCCCGTCGCGGCATACATCGCCGACAGCGCCTCCGGCGACCAGCGGGCGTCCTCGTCCTCGGCGGGCAGCTGCAACGCACGCTCGGCCTCCTCGCGGGAGAGCCGGTCGATGCGGTTGTAGCGGAAGAGCCGCTCGGAGTAGGACTTGCTCGCCGACAGCACCGCCGGCAGGTGCGGCAGCCCGGCGCCGACGACGATGACCGGCAGCCCCGCCTGCGACAGCTCGTGGCAGGCGGCGCAAAGAGCAGAGACGTCGTCGGGCTGCAGGTCCTGCATCTCGTCGATGAAGATCGCGACCCCCTTGCCGACGTCCGCAGCCAGCCCGCCGACGTCGGAGAAGAGCTCGACCAGGTCGATCTCGATGTCGCCGGAGTCGGCCCGGCCGGTGACGGCAGGCGCGTCGATGCCGGGGTTCCACCGGTCGCGCAGCTTGGCGCCGGGCTGGTCCTTCTGCGCGAACGCCTTGACCACGCCGAGCACGTGGTCCAGATCCTCGCCCCGCGGGTGCCCCAGCTCCCGGACCGCCACGTGCAGCGCCGCCGCCATCGGGCGACGCATCCCCTGCTCCGGACGAGCTTCATACTTGCCGGTCCCCCAGCGCGAGCGCACGGCGGTCGAGCGCAGCGCGTTGAGCAGCACCGTCTTGCCGACGCCGCGCAGCCCGGTGAGCACCATCGAGCGTTCCGGACGACCGCGGGCGATGCGCTCGAGCACCACGGCGAAGCGGTCGAGCTGCTCGTCCCGCCCGGCGAGCTCGGGGGGTCGCTGGCCGGCGCCGGGGGCGTAGGGGTTACGGATCGGATCCACGCTGGGACTGTATGCGGTCCTCTAGCGGATCTGTCAGAGACACGCAGACGATCCGATCGGGGCGAGGGTGCGATAGTGGTGCGCATGAGCCAGATTCCTTCTGTCGCCGTCACCGACGTGCCCGACGACGCGGTCGTCGTCGACGTGCGGGAGCCGGACGAGTGGGCCGCCGGGCACGCACCCGGCGCCGTGCACATCCCGCTCGGCGACCTGCCGGCCCGCATCGACGAGCTGCCCGAGACCGATACCTCCCTGCCGGTCGTATGCCGTAGCGGCGGCCGGTCCGGCCGCGCGGTCGAGTGGCTGGTCCAGCAGGGCTTCGACGTGGTCAACGTCGAGGGCGGCATGCGCGCCTGGGGCGCCGCCGACAAGAGCATGGTCGGCGGGGCCGAGGGCGGGCAGCCTGAGGTCATCTGAGTCGATCTAGGCCTCTCTAGCGCAGACGCGAGACGACCGGAGATGTCGGTCGACGCCGCTAGGCTGATCTCGATGTCTGGTGTCGCCTCCTCCGCTGCCCTTGATGCCCTCCCCCTCGGCTCCCGCGTCGTCGTGCGCCATCTCATCGAGGGAGGCGAGCGGGCCACCGATGCTCTCGGTGAGTTGGTCGACCGCCGGCCCGAGTCGCTGGTGGTGCGGACCCGCGCCGGCGAGGTGTCGATCGCGCGCGGTGACGTGGTGATCGCCAAGCCGGTGCCGCAGCGACCGTGGCGGCTCGCGGCCTACCTCCGCCGGGCAGGGGTCGCGGTGCTCGACCTCGACGGCGTCATCCGCGGCTTCGACGAGGCGGGGCAGCGCAGCGTGAGCGAGGCCGAGCTGGGGCTGGAGCCGATGGGGCTCGTCGACATCGCCTTCCGGCTGCCCGAGGCCTCCGCCATGGTCGTCGGCCGCGCGACGTATGCCCAGTGGGTCGACGCGCTCCGCGCCCGCCTGCTGGAGCTGGGCCACCCCGAGGACGCGGTCGGGCGCGTGCTGGACCGTTGGCAGGCGGACCGTGGGACCCCGATCCAGCGCTCCGTCGACCTCGTCGACGACCTCACCGCCGCCGGCACGCCGACCTTCGTCTTCACCAACGGCACCGATCAGGTCCCGGCCGAGCTGGAGCGGATCGGCCTGGGACGCTTCATACCTCTGCTGATGAACGCGCACGACCTGGGCTTCGCCAAACCGGCACCCGAGGCGTATGCCGTCGCGCACGCCGAGATCGAGCGCCGCCTCGGGCGGACGGTCGGGCGGGCCGAGGTCCACTTCACCGACGACCGCGCGGCCAACGTCGACGCGGCTCGCGACTTCGGCTGGCGCGGCCAGGTCTTCGCCCTCCCCCACCCCTGACAGGCACCGAGCGTGCGTTCGTCACACACGCTCGGTGCGTCACTAACGCACGCTCGGTGCGTCACCAACACACGCTGGGTGCGGGAGGGGTGGAGGCAGTGGCAGGGACGGGGCAGGGAAGGGAAGGGGAAGGGAAGCTAGCGCAGGAGGCGGGACATGCGGCGGTCGGCGAGGGGCTTGCCGCCGGTCTGGCAGGTGGGGCAGTACTGCAGCGAGGAGTCGGCGAAGGACACCTCCGCCACCGTGTCGCCGCAGACCGGGCAGGCCTCGCCGGTGCGGCCGTGGACGTTCATGCCCGCCCGCTTGGCGTCCTTGAGCTGCGCGGCCGGCTTGCCCTCGGCCGCCATGACGGCGGCCTCCAGCGTCGTCCGCAGCGCTGCGTAGAGCCCCCGCACCTGCTCCTCGCTCAGCGACGCCGCCAGCGCGAAGGGCGAGAGCCGCGCCGCGTGGAGGATCTCGTCGGAGTAGGCGTTGCCCACCCCGGCGAGCACCGACTGGTCCCGCAGCAGGCCCTTGACCTGGGTCCGCCGCCCCTCCAGCAGCGCGGCGAAGGCCGCCTCGTCGAAATCCTCCGCCAGCGGGTCCGGCCCGAGCGAGGCCACCCCGGGCACGTCGGCGGGGTCCCGCACGACATACGCCGCGAGCCCCTTCTTCGTCCCCGCCTCGGTGAGGTCGAAGCCGGCGCCGTCGTCGAGCCGCACCCGCAGCGCGATCGGGGTCTTGCCGGGGCGCACCTGTGTGCCCGGCACCTCGTCATACCACCGCAGCCACCCGGCCCGCGCCAGGTGGAAGACCAGATGCGTGCCGTCGACGTCGACGTCGACGAACTTGCCGTGCCGCGCCACCCCGTCGACCGGCGCGCCCACGAGGGCGTCCGGCGGCGGGTCGAAGGTCTTGAGCACCGCGATCGAGCCCAGCTCCACGTCGGTGACGACGCGCCCGGTCATCCGCTCCCCGAGGAAGTCGGTGAGCGCCTGCACCTCGGGCAGCTCAGGCACGGTCGCCGCCCCGTCGCCGCGCCCCGACGAGCAGCTGGTGCAGCCCGAAGCCGTTGGACGCCTTGAGCATCGGCACCTGCACCCGCTTGCCCAGCAGCTCATCGGTCGCCACCGGCAGACCGCTGGAGAGCACCTGCTCGGCGGGCGTGAGCTCGCGCAGGCAGATCGCCTCGACCGCGTCGCGGTGCTCCTGGGCGAACTCGCCGTAGATCACCGGGTCGTGCTGGCCGTCATCGCCGACGAGGATCCACCGGATCTCCGGGAAGTCCTCGCGCAGCCGCCGCAGCTCGGCCTCCTTGTGCTCCTGCCCCGACCGGAACCATCCGGTGTTCGTCGGCCCCCAGTCGGTGAGCAGCATCGGCCCGACCGGGAAGTCGTGCCGCCGCAGGAAACGGGTGATTGCCGGTGCGGTGTTCCACGCCCCCGTCGAGAGATAGAAGACCGGCATGCGGGGGTCCTCGGCGAGCAGCGCGCGATACATCGCGCTCATCCCCGGCACCGCCTGCCGGACCTGCTCGGACCGCACGAAGGTGTTCCACCCCGCGATGAGGATGCGCGGCAGGTGGGTCACCATGACGGTGTCGTCGATGTCGCTCACCAGCCCGACGGTGGTGGCCGGGTCGACGACCAGCACGGACACCGCCAGGCTGTCGCCGTTCTCGATCTCGACGTAGGCCTCGCGCCACCCGGGCTGGAGACCGTGCCCGGTGAGCTCGACGTCGACGTAGCCACCCCGGTCGGTGCGCGCGCTCACCTGGACGTCACCGCAGCGGACCGTCACCGGCACGTCGACGGCGGGAGCGGTGAGGAAGAAGCGCCATCCTCGCTGCGCGATGTCGAGCAGCGAGTCCTCGACATGGGTCAGCGCCGTCCGCGACTCCTCCGGCTCGTGCCGCGACAGCAGCACCCGCACGAAGACTCGCGCCCGGTCGGGCGTGCCGTAGCCGGTGTAGCCGTAGAGCCGGTCGTGCCAGCCGCGTCGGCGCAGCCGGGAGTCCATGCGACGGCGGACGGAGTCCTCCAGGACGGCCGCGATGTGGGGACGCGCCATGCGACGTACCTTAGCCGTCGGCAGGGATATGGGCGCCTCGGGCGTGTCGCTGCCGACACCTCCCAGGTATGCCGCCCGCCCCGGCACCGCGCGTCCCGCCGCGTGGGTCAGCGGTCGGCGCCGGCGACCGCGGCCTCGTGCTCGGCCCGCGCCTGCTCCTCCTCGGCCTGCGCCTGCTTCTCGGCCTCCTCGGCTTCCTCGCGAGCCTGCTGGGCCTCCAGCCCGGGAGCGCCGGCGACACGCCCCTCCTCGATCGCGAGCTCCTCGACCGCGGCCCACGTCGGACCGTCGACCTCGCCGGTCGGCTCGAGCTCGGCCGCCTCCTGGACCTCGCGGACCGCCTCGGCCGTCTGCGGGCCGAAGCTGCCGTCGACGTCCACCCCGAGCAGCTCCTGCAGCGCGGAGACCGCACCACCGGCATACGGGCTGTCGGCGGCCCCCTCGGCGCTGGCGCGGGCGGCGAGCCGACCCTCCGGGTCGGCGTCGATGTCGAGGCTGCCCTCGGCGAGCTCGATGTCGCGCAGGGCGATCGTGGGATGCACGGACCGCTCGAGGAAGACCCAGGTCAGCGGGGTGACGACCGCGGGGCCGTCGCCGCGGCGCACGGCCTGCTCGGCGAGCACCGGGACCGTCTCCTCCCACTCCAGCAACGCGGCGGCCGTCTTGGGCCCGAAGGCGCCGTCAGGCTCCGCCCCGATGGCCTCCTGCAGCACCACGACGGCTTCGCCGTCGTCACCCTCGGTGAGGGTGCGCCGCTTGTAGGGAGTGAACGCGGTGACCTGCCACTCCTCGGGCTGCACCGCGAGCGCCTCCTCCGGCAGCTCGGGGACCTCCCAGCCCTGGGCCGCGGCATAGGTGTAGTCGTCGGCCACACCGGTGGCGGGGATCCCCTGCTCCTCCTGCCAGGCGATGAGCGCGTCGCGGGTGGCCTGGTCGAGCACCCCGGACTCCTTCACGCCGAGGACGCCCTGCAGCATCGTCACGCCACCGCCGGACTCGCCGGGACGCACCCGCCCGAGGCCGGACTGGGGTGCCGCCTGGGCCGGCGTCTCGCAGATGTCGAGCCGGGGGAAGGTGTGCAGCGCGGCATACTGGCGTGCCACCGTGTCGCACGGCCCGAGGTCGGGCTGGGTGACCGCCACACCGGTCCACCAGGAGGTCCGCATCATCGCGCCGTCCCAGGTGAAGGAGATGTGGATGTGGTCCTCGTGCGGCGTGCCGGTGTAGTAGCGCCAGCGGTTGTCCTCCTTCTGGAAGATCAGGCCGTTCCAGATGATGTATTCCATCCCGAAGCGGCGCATCATCTCGGCGTCGTCGGCGGTGAGCCAGGCGACGACCGCGTCGCCGATCCGGCGGTCCTGCGCGTCGTAGGCGTTGAGCGGCCAGTCCAGCGCCCGCCCGTCGTGGTGGAAGCTCATGTAGTCGATGCACTGCCGCGCCCCGCTGAAGGTCGGCCGGTCGTAGTGCTCGCTGACCAGCAGCGCGAAGGCGATGACGCCCGGGCGGCTCTCCGGGTCGCAGGTGACCTGCGGGGCGAAGGCGGTGGTCGCGTCGATCTCGGTGGGGAGGTCCTCGTTGACCGGCGGCTCCGGCACGGGGTATGCCGCATCCTCCGGGAGCGGCGTGAAGGGTGCGTCACCGGCGGCCGAGCCGTTGGTGCCGAAGCCCGCTCCCCGGGGCACCGGGACCGCAGTCGCGGAGCCGGGCAGCCCGCCCCCGCCGCCTCCGGAGGTGGCGGAGTCACCTGTCGATCCGCCCGCGCCGCCCTCCGGGTCGTCGTCGGTCGCCCAGACCGTCGGGCCCCCCAGCGCCAGTGCGCCCGCCAGCAGCGTGGCGGTGAGCATCCGCGCTCCACGACTGCTGTGGCGCACGCCCGCACTCCCTGACATGCGGTCAACCCCTGACTTCTCACGTCACCGCGGCGGGCCGCGGTGACCTCGCACCGACGTTGGTCAGTGCGGCACGGCAGCAGCCGTGTCGCACACGTGATTCAGACTCTACGTGGCGACGTCGGGGCAGGGATAGGGCAGGAGCAGGGTTCTTTGCCAAGTCTTGACGTCGAGGCGTCCCATAAGTCACATGCGCCACTCCTGCACCGCCCGCCCGGCATCGCCGCTGGTCAGCCCTTTTCCGTTCCCACGCTCGCACCCTGGCTGAAGTAGCGCTGCGAGGCCACGTTGGGAGCTGCGCGGGATCGTGGTGGCGGGCGAGCGGCATACCGTCACCGGCTGAGCGCGCCGCTCGGCACCGTCAGCGGCGTGGCGGCGCCACCGCCCACCGTCAGCGGCGGCGCAGCGCCTCGGCGACGTCGCGGGCGGCGCCGACCGCGGAGGCCCGGAGCTGGTGCTGCGCGTCGAGTCGTGCGGCACCGTGGCCGCCGACCCAGACCGAGACGTCCGGGTGGTCCCGACCCAGCTGCTCCAGCAGCTCGGCGGCCGAGGCCGCGTCGTGCGGCATGGGGACGCTGAGCACCACCGCCGCCGGTCGCGTCGCGGCGACCGAGTGGGCCCAGCTGGCCAACGGCACGTCGTTGCCGAGGAAGCGCACGTCGATGCCTTGGCGCCGCAGGCAGACGGCGAAGGAGAGCGCGCCGAGCTGGTGCAGTGCGCCGGGCGGGTTGCCGACGAGGACCACCGGGGCGCCGTGGTTGGGCCCGGCGGCGTCGTAGGCGGCTGCCAGCCGGCGGTGCACCCCTGCCGAGACGAAGTGCTCCCCGGCGACGTCGACCTCGCCCCGCTCCCAGGCCCGCCCCAGCCCGGTGAGCGCGGGCATGAGCCACTCCTCCAGCGCGGTCTCGAAGGAGGTGCGCGACATCGCCGCGTCGAGCACCCGCGTCAGGTGGTGCTGGTCGAAGGTCTGCGCGACCTGCACCAGGTCGTCGACCGCCGGCGTGGGCGTCGCGGTGAACTCCTCGAGCGTGGCCGCCTCCTCCTCGACCGCTCCGAGGCGGGCGGCGGCGAGCGAGGCGGGCGTGCCCGCACGCACCAGCTCGGCCATGCGCGACAGGCGGGAGACGTCGGTGTCGTCGTAGAGGCGGTAGCGGGACGCCGAGCGCTGCGGAGCGACCACGCCATACCGGCGCTCCCAGGCACGCAACGTGGCAGGGGCCACCCCGGTGAGATCTGCCACCTGCTTCACGGTGTACTGCGCGCCGCTCATCGGGCACCGCCTCCTTGGCGCGTACAAAGATGTCACAGACCTGTGACATCGCAGGTAGGGCATCCTACCCGACGCCCGGATGGGGCGGGGGTGAGGCGGCGACTACATCCCGTCGACGAACTCCCGGGCGACGTCCTGCGGGTCCTCCCCGTCGGTGACGACCTGGACCATCATCTGGGTGAGGTTCTCGGTCGTGAGCGCCGCGGACACCTCGTTGAGCGCAGTCTCGACGTCGTCGTTGACGGCGTCGGCGCGGATGAGCGGCACGATGTTCTGGGCCGCGAAGAGCGACTCCGGGTCCTCCAGCACGACGAAGCCGTTCTCCTCGACCGCCGGGTCTGTGGTGAAGATGTTGGCGACGTCGACCTGGCCGTTGACCAGCGACTGGACCGTGAGGTTCGCGCCGGCGGCCAGCGAGCGGAAGTCCGCGAACTCCAGCCCGTAGGTCTCGGCCAGCCCGTCGACACCGTTGGGGCGGGTCTCGAACTCGGGCGGGCCGCCGAGGGTGAGGTCCCCGGCGTGCGGCTCGAGGTCGGCGATGGTCGTCAGGCCCAGCTCCTCGGCCGTCTCACCGGTCACCACGAGGGAGTCCTTGTCCTCGGCCTCGCTGATCTCGAGCACCTGCAGACCCTCGGGGAGGTTCTCCTGCAGGTCGGCGAGCACCTCCTCGCTGGAGGTCACCGTGATCTCGGGGTTGAGGTAGGTCGCCAGGCCGCCGGTGTATTCGGGCAGCACGTCGATCGAGCCGTCCTCGATGCCGGCGACGTAGGCCTCGCGGCTGCCGATGTTGAGCTGGGTGTCGACCTCGACCCCGGCGTCGCCGAGCGCGGCGGCGTAGATCTCGGCGAGCAGCTCGTTCTCGGGGAAGTTGGCCGAGCCGACGGTGATGCTGCCGGTCGCCTCCCCGCCGTCGCTGCCCTCACCCGACTCCTCGGCGGCGTCCTCGCCGCCGGTGTCGGTGTCCATCGGGTCGCTCCCGCCGCCGCAGGCGGCCAGGCCGAAGGTCAGGGGCAGGGCGAGGGCAAGGGTGGTCAGAGGGCGTCGCATGGGGTGTCCTCCCGGGTCGGGTTCGGTATGCAGTGGAACAGCGGTGGGCGCAGGGGTATGCCGGTGCGCGGGTCACGAAGTGGTAAAGACATCGCCGCTCAGTGCTCCTTCGCGGCCACGAGGCCGGGGGAGACGACGAGCCGCTGGACCCCGGCGAGCACCAGGTCGACCAGCAGCGCCAGGGCGGCGACGACGAGCGCGCCGCCGGCCATCACTTCATACTGCCGCGAGGCCTGGCCGTCGATCAGGTAGCGGCCGAGGCCGTCGATGCCGACGATGGCGGCGATCGTCGCGGTCGCGATGATCTGCAGCATCGCCGAGCGCAGCCCGGACAGCAGCAGCGGCAGCGCCGCCGGCACCTCGACCTGCCACAGGATCTGGCTCTCGGTCATGCCTACCCCGCGCGCCGCGTCGCGGGCGGCGGGGTCGACCGACTCCACCCCGGCATAGGTGCCGGAGAGCACCGGCGGGATGGCGAGCAGGACAAGCACCAGGATCACCGGCAGCTCGAAGGCGAGGTCACCGCTCAGCCGGGGCAGCAGCAGCAGCGTGGCGACGAAGAGCACCCCGAGGCTGGGGATGGCGCGGAAGGCGCCGGCCAGGTTGATCGCGAGCCAGCGACCCCGGCCGGTGTGCCCGATGACGAGCCCGACCGGCACCGCGATGAGCGCGGCGACGACCAGCGCGATGAGCGAGATCCGCAGGTGCGCCACGCTCTGCGCCAGGATGCCGCCGGGGCCGGTCCAGGTCTCCGGATCGAGGAGCCACTGCCAGGTGAGGGAGATCATCGCGCCACCCCCGCCCTCAGCCAGGGCGTGAGCGCGCGGGAGAGCAGCGCGATGCCCGCGTCGAGGGCGATCGCCAGCGCCACGCAGGCGCCGATGCCGACGAGGATCGGGCCCATGTCGTTGCGGTTGAAGCCCTCGGTGAAGAGCTGCCCGAGCTGGCTCACGCCGATGAGCGCGGCGACCGAGACGATCGACACGTTGCTGACCGCGGCCACGCGCAGCCCCGCCGTGATGACCGGGATTGCGAGCGGCAGGTCGACGGTGACGGTGCGCCGCAGCTCGCCGTAGCCCATCGCCGTCGCGGCCTGCCGGGTCGCGCCGGGCACCGAGCCGAGCCCGTCCGCGACGGTGCGGGTGAGCAGGGCGACGGTGTAGAGCGTCATCGCGACCAGCACGTTGGCGTCGTCGAGCACGCGGGTGCCCAGCAGCAGCGGCAGCAGGATGAAGAGCGCGAGGGAGGGGATGGTGTAGAGCAGCCCGGTGCCGGCGATCATCGGTGGCGCGAGCCAGCGGTAGCGCGTGGCCAGCCAGCCCAGCGGCAGGCTGATGAGCAGCCCGAGCAGCAGCGGCACCCCCGCGAGGTAGAGGTGGCGCAGCAGCAGCTCGCCGACGGTCGACCAGGCGACACCGCCGATCACGAAGCCCCCTCGGGGGCCGGGGCATCGCTCGTGCGCGGGTCGTCCGCGGCGGTCGAGCCCTGCCGGATCGCGGCGAGCACCTGCTGAGGTTGGACCGTGCCGACGACCCGGCCGTCCTCCACGACGACGCCCCGGCCCGAGGGGGCCGACAGGGCCGCGTCGAGGAAGACCCGGGCGGAGTCGCCGACCTCGGCGAGCGACCCCATACGATGCAGCTCCTCCTCGCGCACCGCCCCGCCGGAGGTATGCCGCTCCACCCACCCGAGCGGGTCGCCCCCCTCGCCGGTGACGAGCACCCAGCCGCTCCCCGCGGACACATCGTCGCCGAGGGCGACCGTCTGCTCCGGCGCGGGCTCCAGAGCGGCGTCGGTGAAGCCGAGCTTGCGATAGCCGCGGTCCTTGCCGACGAAGCTCGCGACGAAGTCGTCGGCCGGCTCCCGCAGCAGCTCACCGGGCGTCGCGAGCTGGGCGAGGTGGCCGCCCTGGCGCATGACCGCAATGTGGTCACCGAGCTGGATCGCCTCGTCGATGTCGTGGGTGACGAGGACGACGGTGATGCCAAGATCGCGCTGCAGCCGCCGGACCTCAGCCTGCAGGTCGCCGCGCACCAGCGGGTCGACGGCGCTGAACGGCTCGTCCATGAGGACGACCTCGGGGTCGCTGGCCAGCGCCCGGGCCACGCCGACGCGCTGCTGCTGGCCACCGGAGAGCTGCGCGGGATAGCGCTCGGCCTGGTCGGCGGTCAGGCCGACCTTCTCGATCGCCTCCATCGCCGCGTCCTTGGCCTTGGCCTGGCTCCAGCCGATGAGCCGTGGCACGGTCATGACGTTCTTGAGCACGGTGCGGTGCGGGAAGAGCCCGGCGTGCTGGATGACGTAGCCGATGGAGCGCCGCAGCTGGGCGGGCTTGCGCTCGGCGATGTCGTCGCCCTCGAGCAGGATGCGGCCCTCGGTGGGCTCGACCATCCGGTTGATCATCCGCAGGCTGGTGGTCTTGCCGCAGCCGGACGGCCCCACGAAGACGGTGATCCCGCCCCGTGGCACCTCCAGGCTGAGGTCGTCCACGGCCACGGTCCCGTCGGCATACCTCTTGGTCACGCTCTCGAAGCGGATCATCGCACCGACCCTACGGGCGAGGTCCGACAGACCGGCAACGGGCGGACCTCCTGGCGTGCACCACGACACCCTTCCTGCGGGTATGCCGCGGTTCCGAGCGTCCCGCGCCGACCTGGGCACGGTGGTGCACCGACGTCGACCGTCCGTGGCGACCTGAGCACCGTTGTGCACCGGAAGCGCGCTTCTCTACCGTGTGTCGCCTGCACAGCCGGGCTCAGGTCGACGTGACCGATCGCGGAGGCAGAGACCGTGGCGGCAGCGCCGAGATGCACGCCGGGAGGACCGGAGGACCCAGGCGCGGCCGGGCGATGCTCCCTCATCCGTGCCCCACGGCCTCGCGCACGGCGTCGCGGTATGCCGTCGCGCCCCCGGGCGGGGCGCCCACCAGCCCTTCCAGGTCGCGCTCGCGGCAGACCACCTCGTGCACGAGGGAGCCGACGAGAGGCTTGGCCACCCCGGCGTCGACCGGCGTCACGAGCCCGACCCAGTGCGAGGCGAGCCACGGCGTGAGGACGGGAAGGGTGACGATCGTGCGGTGCCGCAGGCCGGTGACCTCGGCGAAGCCGTGCATCATCTCCTTGTAGGTCAGGACGTCCGGCCCACCGATGTCGAAGGTGCGGTTGTGCTCCGCCGGCAGCTCGGCGGCGGCGACGAGGTAGTGCAGCACGTCGTCGATGCCGATGGGCTGGATGCGGTTCTTGAGCCACTTGGGCGCGACCATGACGGGCAGCCGCTTGGTGAGGTGCCGCAGCATCTCGAAGCTGGCCGAGCCGGAGCCGATGACGGTCGCGGCCTGCAGCACCGCGGTCGGCACGCCGGAGTCCATGAGGATCTCGCCGACCTCGACCCGGCTGGCCAGGTGCTTGGACAGCTCCTGGAAGGGCAGGTCGGGGTGGAGCCCGGAGAGATAGACGATCCGGCCGACCTGCTCCTCGCGGGCCGCGGCGCCGAAGGTCCGGGCCAGCCGCCGGTCGCGCTCGACGAAGTCGCCCGAGCCGTCCATCGAGTGGATGAAGTAGTAGGCCAGGTCGACCCCGGCGAGCGCCGTCTCGAGGTCGGCGCGCTCGGTGGCGTCGCCCTCGCTCACCTCGACGCGGTCCTCCCACTCCGAGGGCAGCTTGTCAGCCGACCGGGTGAGGACGCGCACGACGTATCCCTCGTCGAGCAGGCGGGGCACGAGCAGGCCGCCGATGTAGCCGGTGGCGCCGGTGACGAGGGCGCGCCGACCAGTCTCGGAGGTGCCGGTCTGGGGAGGAGTGTCGGTGGGGTGTGGTTCAGTCATGTCAGCTCACGATCGACAGGAGAGGGGGCAGGAGCAGGAGCATCCCGGCGGACCAGGTGATGTGGGTGATGGCGGGGCCGAGGACGCCACCGGTGACGCGGCGCTGCAGCCCGCAGACCACGCCGAGCACCACCGCGGCGAACACGAGGAGGGGGACCCCGGCGACGACGGTGGTGAGGGCATACACGACGGTGGTGGCGATGACGGTCCACCGCTGCGGGATGGCGGCGTAGAGCGCGCCGCGGAAGAAGATCTCCTCAGCGATGCCGTTCATCATGGTGATGAGCAGCACCAGCGGCACGGACGCGAAGCGCACGTGGTCGAGCAGGTCGTTGACCGGGCCGAGGAGGAAGGGGATCTGCGCCACGACGAGCGCGCCGGCGATGAAGATGACGAGCAGGAGCAGGCCGAGCGCGAGGGACTGGATGACGGGGCGAGCGTAGCCTTCGCCGCTGCGGGTATGCCCACGGCCGAGATAGAGACGACCGGAGAGGAAGGCGCCGATCACCCAGGTCGCCGCCAGGGCGGTGGTGCCGAGGTAGAACAACGGGTTGCCCGGCTCCAGGCTCAGCGACCACCACAGCAGCGCCGATCCGATCACCAGGGTGAGAGCAGTGACGATGCGGCGACGCCGCAGCACCTGGGGCGGATCACGATGGTCGCGTGGCACCGGCGTGACCAGCGCGGCGCGGAGGAAGGCGCGCAGCTCGGTGACGGGGTTCACACTTCCCCAGCCTGACGCATCCACGCGCATTCCGCCTCTCCGGAACAACCTTGGACAAACTCTTGACAAGCATTATGCGCGGGTGTCAGGCTCGGCACAACCGGGGTTCGGCCCCTCGACCCCGGAGAAGCGTCAAGGAGGACGCCATGCTCAAGAAGACCGCCGCCGCTGCCGTTGCAGCCCTCGCGCTGACCGCCGGTGTCGCCGCCCCCGCCTCGGCCGCCCCGCAGCGCCCCGACGTCGAGTGCCTGCGCGCCGGCCTGCAGACCCTACGCGACGCCGACCTACTGACCAGCGTCGCCCAGAACGGCCTGCCGATCGAGACCGCTGTCTCGGTGGGCGTGACGGTCCGTGAGGGCGCCGACATCTCGGGCGTGCCGGACCCGATCCCGCTCAGCGTCGTGCTGCGCGACCACCTGGCCGGCGACGACAGCCTCTTCGTCTACCCCTGGTGCGAGTGAGCTGACGGATCTGACCCAGCGACGGACTGGGTGAGGGGCTGGGTGGCCGCGTGAACCGCGGCCACCCGGCTCTCCTCAGGAGTGGGGACCAGCACGCGCTCAGGATCGACGCGCCCGGTGTGGTTGAGGGTGACGACGTCGTCGGGCCGGGTCGGCTGGGCCAGCAGGCCGGCGAGGCGGCAGTGGGTCGGGGTCGCTAGGCATGCTGCAGCTCCCCGGTCGACTCCCGCCGACGGGCAACCGCCCAGACTCCGATGACACCGACGAGCACTGCAGTGACCGCTGCGGCGATGCCGACGAGGTCGGAGCGCGGCTCGCCGGTGAGGCGGCCGGCGGCGACCCAGGCGGTCCCCCACGCGACGGCAGCGGTGAGACCGAGCTGGAAGAGACGCTGGTCGGTGCGGGTCAGCAACCAGGCCGCGATGAGCACGACGCCCGCGAGCACGGCGACGGTGATCCAGGCCGAGGTGGCGCTCGCGGAGGGCACGCCGAGGCCGACCAGCCAGGAGGCGATGTTGGCGCAGGTGGCCACGCAGATCCAGCCGAGGTAGAGCCCGTGGGTCGCCGACACCCAGAGGTCCGCGCCCAGCCCTTCACGCTCCAGCCCAGCGGTGCGGCGCAGCACGATCCCGAGAGACACGACGATCCCCAGCATCACGACGACCGAGAGCCACACGAGGTCGGCGAAGACCACGAGCAGCCAGATCCCGTTGAGCGCGATCGCCGCGGCCGCGGGCAGCCGCGTGACCTGCGCCCAGCGCGAGTCGCGGGTGGCGGGGAGCCACTGCCACACGACATACCCGGCGAGGCCGAGATAGATCACCGACCAGATGGAGAAAGCCGGGCCCTTCGGCGCGATGAGCGTGGCGCTGTCGGAGAAGAGCCCGCTGCCCTGGCTCTCGACGCCGCCACCGCCGATCAGGCCGGTCCCAAGGAGGGTGCCGCCGATCCACACGACCGCGGCGAGGGTGACGAGGAGGCGGTCGCGCGTCATACCCCGGCCTCCTGGCGTGCGCCCCGGCGGCGGACGACCGCGGTGGCGACGGCCGCCGCCGCCGCGCTGGCGCCCGCGCCCCAGGCGATGTCCATGACAACGACGTCACTCGGGAAGCCCTCGATCACCGCGAGGCTGGTGAGGTCGTAGGCCGCGTAGGCCACGGCGCCCAGGGCGCCGCCCTGCGCCGCCGCCTTCGCGATGCTGCCGGAGGCGAGCCCGGGCGCGGTCGCGAAGTGGGTGAGGCCGACGGTGTAGATGCCGTAGAACACCGCCGCCGCGGGCGCGTTGATCGGGTCGGCCATGAGCGAGCCGAAGCTGCTGGCGTACTTCTCCTTCGCGACCACCCCGAGCCACAGCGCGTCGAGCGCGCCGAAGGCCACGCCGGTGGCCGCGAGACCCGCCAGCCACCGGCCGGCGCCCAGGCGACGGCTCACGGCAGCTCGACGACGGTGGGGCCGGCGTCCTGCTGGTCGCCCTTCCCGGTCACCATCTTGACCGTGTCGACGACGGTGCCGACGAGCGAGTCGCCGCCCCAGTACGTGACGGTGTCACCGCTGACCTTGAGCACCACGTTGTCGGGGTTCTCCGGGCCACCCTCCATAAAGGCGTCGGCCCCCTTGCTCCACAGCTGCTCGACGAGGGCGCGGTCCTCGATCACCGTGGCGCTGCCCGCGAGCGAGACCCAGGCCTTCATCGAGGAGTAGGCCACGTTGACGTGCGGGTTGGCGCGCACGTCGCTCGCGACCGCGCTGCTGGAGCGCACGAGGAAGAGGACGTCGCCGTCCTCCTCGTGCACCTGGGTCGACAGCGGCCGGCTGGTGAGCCGACCCTCGCCCGAGCTGGAGTCGACGGTGGTCAGCATGGCGATGTCCATGCTCGACATGACCTGGTGCGCCTTCTGCACGGCCTCGGGATCAGAGGTGACCTCCACCGGGTCGGCGGGGCTGCTGTCGTGGTGCTCGGTCATGTGTCCTCCTGGGACGTCGTGGCTCTTGTCCAACGTTGTGCACAAGGTTTGTTCACTGTATGCCGTCACTCGGGTCACGTCCTGCCGACGGCTGCTCCAGCTCTCCGCGCACGAGGCTGTCACCGCCGTGGGACGGGTCGCCGTCGACCTGCTCCCGCGAGATGTCGACCACGGGGTAGTCCGCGAGGTCCACCCCGGCCGGCAGCGTGAACTCCGCGGTGTCGCCGGAGAGGATCCCGACGGTGACCATGCCGCTGACATCCGGCCGCATCAGCCAGACCTCGAGATATCCCTCGCCGGCGTCCGGCAGCTCGGAGAGGTCCAGCCGCAGCCGCCGCTCCCCGTCGATCGTCACGACCTCGGCGTTGCCCTCGACCGTGAGGCCCGCGTCGGGCAGCTCGCTCAGGGACGCGTCGGCGACGACCACGCCGTCGTCGTCGGCGTTGGTGCCGACGAGCTCGGTGCCTAGCCACGCGACGAGGGCACCGACCGCGGCGGCCGCGAGCAGCGGCCAGCGGGCCGGGCGACGACTGCGGTGGGAGGACCCGCGGCGGACGGGCCCGGCTGCCCGGTCACGACGACGGCGGGCGACCTCGTCGGCAGGAGCGCCGTCACCGGCCACCTCGGCCCGGATCCGCTCCCACACGTGCTCGCCCGGCTCCACCTCGACCGCGCCGGCCCCGCGCAGGAGCGCCGCGACGCGGGCGTCACGGCTCGCGTCACCACCAGGGTCGCCCGGGCCGCCCGGGTCGCCCACGTCGGGTGGGATCTGGGTGTCGTCACTCATCGCGCACCTCCGAGGAGTGTTCGGAGCCGAGCCAGGGTTCGGTTCGTATGGGTCTTGACCGTCCCGAGCGGCAGGTCCAGGCGCTCGGCGATCTCTCGTTGGGTCAGGTCGTCGACGTAGGCCAGCAGGATGATCCGACGCTGCGGGTCCCCGATCCGCTCCAGCTCCTCGTAGATCGTCAGCAGGTCGTCGCGGTCGGCCTCCGAGAAGGCGTGGTCGATGTCCTCGGGCAGGGCGTCGGTCAGGTCCGTGGAGACCTCGACCTGCCGATGCCGCGCGCGCAGCTGATCAGCGACCCGCCGTCGGGTGATCCCGACCAACCAGGCCCCGAGGGGGCCCGCCTCCGGATCGTAGGTGTCACGGGCGCGCCAGGCCGAGACGAAGACCTGCTGCGTCACGTCCTCGGCGTCGTCCGGGCCGACGGCCCGTCGCGCGAGTCCGTGCACCAGACCGCCCCATCGCCGGAAGGCATGTTCGAGCGCGTCGTGGCTGCCCTCGATCCAGGCCATGGCGATCTCGCGGTCGCCCTTGGGTGTGGCGACACTCATGGCCGCACCTTAGGTGACCCGGGGCGACGCGTCAGGTCGACGCGTCTAGGGTCGGCGGTCTGCCTGACGTCGCCGCGCGCCTGCGCGACCTGCTCGCGCCGCTCACCGGCGGGGAGCTGCCGGTCCACCTCGCCGCGTGGGACGGGTCCCACGCAGGGGCAGATCCGCAGGTGGCGCCGACGGTGCGGCTGCGCTCGCCGCAGGCGCTGCAGCGGCTCCTGTGGTCGCCGGGCGAGCTCGGTGCCGCCCAGGCCTTCGTCACCGGCATCCTCAACGCGCAGATGGCCTACTCCTGCGCCTACGTCACCGACCCCGGTGCCGACCTGCTGCACGGGCGGGAGAGTGCGGCATACCCCTTGGAGCAGGCGCAATGGGACAAGCTCGACCTGGTCTGCCGTAAGGTCGGGCTGCACCAGCGCGAGGGGCAGCGCCTCGTCGACGTCGGGTGCGGCTGGGGGTCGCTCAGCCTGCACGCGGCGCTGCGCGAGCACTACGCCTGGACCATCCGGTCCTGGGGGCAGCGGCTGCGGGAGCGGCGCGGCGAGGTCGTCGCGCTCGTCGGCGAGGAGGTCGCGCGGGTCTGGGAGCTCTATCTCGGCGCGGCGGCGTGGATCTTCGCCAGCGGCCGGATGGGCGTCGACGAGCTGCTGCTGCGTCGGCCGGGGTGAGGCTGCCACGACCCGATCACCCCTCCACCGGCTCTGCGGTGATGACGAGGTTGTCGGTGTAGCTCGCGTTGCGCTGCGACCAGTCCCCCGTGCAGGTGATGAGGCGCAGGTGGGGCGGGCCTTCACGGGTGAAGACGTCGTCGAGGGGCAGCTCGGGCTTGGCGACCTGCTCCCGGGCGGTGACGCGGTAGGCCACCTCGGTCCCGTCGGAGAGCTGCACCGTCAGATCGGCGCCCTCCTC
Organism: Serinicoccus sp. JS2-9; assembly: GCF_059025165.1. Lineage (NCBI taxonomy): Bacteria > Bacillati > Actinomycetota > Actinomycetes > Micrococcales > Ornithinimicrobiaceae > Serinicoccus > Serinicoccus sp. JS2-9. The sequence goes on along the minus strand of NZ_CM180091.1, from coordinate 1,065,913 downwards.
GACCTCGGTGAGGGCGAGGAACGCCCCGGGTCCCGACCGGTCGTCGACGTGCCCCGCGACTACCGCCGACCCGCTGTCGTCGCCCGGGGCGGGGCCGAAGCGATACCACCCGGCCCGATCGGCGTCCTCGGGGATCGCCATCTGGCCGTCGTCGGCGACGCCGACGGCGTCGAGCGGGACGTCCACGTCCAGGGAGGGCACGAGGAGACGTTCTGGGGTGAGCCGATCTGCTGGTGCCGCGTCGGTCAGCGACGCCGAGCGAGTGCCCGGCTGCTCGATCACGACGCGCGATCCCCCGTCGCCCTCCCCCGCAGACGCCGCGGCGGCCACGTCCGCCGCGGCGTCAGGGGCCGCCGACGGGGTCGCAGGGGAAGCGGACCCGAAGTCGGCGGCGGCAGGGACCGGGGAGCGCTGCATACCCCAGAGGGCGAGCGCCGCCACGATCCCGCAGAGAAGGGACGCCACCGCCGCGACCGGGTTGATCCGGCCGCGGCGGGGCGGGGTCGGGGCCAAGACTCAGCGAGTGGAGTTCTCGGACCGGACCAGGCGGCTACCGGCGAGCACCGCACCGGCAGCGCCAGCCATGGCGAGCACGAGCAGCACGCCGTTGTCCGTCGTCAGCCCGCCCTGGCCGGAGGGGACGCCCTCGGGGTCGCCGTGCAGGCCCTCGATGGTCTGGACGGCCAGGTCGAGGTTGCCGTCCTCGGCCGAGCCCCAGGCGTAGACGATGGTGTTGGTGCCCTCGGCCAGGTTGAGGTCGGCCGGGCCGATCGCGACGTCCTCGGTGCCCGCGAGCACCACATCCGCCGAGACGGTGCCGGCGTCGAGGTTGAGGACCTCCTCGTTGGGGTTGGTCAGACCCTCGATGACCGGGCTGCCACCGGCGCGCACGTCGACGGCAGGGGCCGCGGCGGCGTGCCGGACGGTGAGGCGGGCCTGGCCGGCATCGAGCGTGGAGGTGTCGTTGGCGAAGGCCGACAGCATCGGCGTGCCGTCCTCGCCCAGGTGGGCCGCGAGGGTGAGGTTGGCGCCACCGGGCACCTCGACACCCTCCGCCGAGATCGCCGGCTCGGCGGACTCGGGGTCGTCACCGTCGGCATACACCTCGATGTCGTAGCTGCCCTCGGGGAGCATCAGCGGGTCGGTGAGGGTGCCGGGAGTGAAGTCGGGCACAGTCTCCTCACCGTTGACGTAGACGTCGACGGTGAGGTCGGGGACACCGTGCAGGACGGAGACCGTGGCCTCGTGGTTGTCGGCCATCGCGGGCGTGGCCAGCGCAGCGGCGCCGGTGCCGGCGAGGACGACGGCGGCCGTGGTCCCGGTGATCTTGCGGATCGTGCGCATCGGGGTGCTCCTTTGCTCGAGGCGGACCTGTTCCGCCCTCGACCATTACTACGCACCGGAACGACGCTGCGGATTCAGTCTTTGTCAAAAGTTTGTCGTCGGATGTCTCACAGGTCACACCCGTTGCCGTCCGGGCAGGGAGAGGCCATACTAGTGCCACCTTGCACAAACATTGGACACACTGTCCGACCGACCACAGGAGGTATCGCTATGAGCGAGCAGCAGGGTCAGATGACCGGGACGAGCGGAGACACCGTCTCCTGGACCGACCTCGGCAAGGAGATGTGGAACTACCTCACCGGCCAGGGCGCCGCCATCAACTACACCTTCCAGGACATGGCGGTGGAGGTGCCGCGCGACACCGGCCCCGATGCCCCGCGCGCCACCTGGAAGCTGGACGGGACGCTGCGCATCACCACCGAGGACCGCGAGCACGGGGCGGCCTGATCCGATGAACGCCCAGCTGCACGTCGATGCCGATCTGACGCTGACCATCTCGGTGCCGGGGTCGTCCGCCCAGGAGGGCGCCAAGGCCGATGCCGAGCAGATCACGGCGACCATCCGGGGATCTGGATCTGAGATCGAGGTCTCGTTGGATCGGCTCATCGGCCTGCCGCTGGGAATGGGTCGTCGCGCAGCCGCCGACCTCGCCTCCGACGTGGGGGAGGCCGCCGCGGACGCCGGTCTGGTCGTGTCGGTGTCTGGCCCCGACGGTCCGGTGCTGGCGCTGGGGGCCGTGCGCTCCCGGCTGCTGGACCGGGCCGTCACCGGGTCGCGACACATCGCCGTGCGCGACCGGCGGGCCGCGCTGCGGCTGCTGCGGGCCGCGCGCACCGACGGGCCCTCGCTCGCCGACCTCACACCACCCGGCACGCCGTGGCCCCCGGCCCCGACGGTCGCGCCGTCGCTGCACCGACGGGTCACGACCACGCACGACCCGTCCGGCGGCGGTGACCCGCGCCTCGTCTACTATCTGCCGCCCGGCCCCGAGCAGGGCGCGCCGCGCCAGGTCGCGCACCTGCGTCGCGGGACGACGACGATCGGCTCGGCACCCGACAACGACATCGTCGTGCCCGGGCTGGAGCCGCGCCACGCGGAGGTCCGGCGCGAGGAGGCGACCGACGAATACCTCCTGCACGCCCTCTCCGACGCCCCGGCGACGGTCGCGGGCGAGCAGGCCACTGAGGGCATCGTGCTGCGCACCGGCGCCGGTGTCGCCTGCGGCGAGCAGACCTTCGTCTACGCCCGTGAGGAGTATGCCGACCACGGCCGCCCCTACGGCGGCCGCGAGGGTGGCGAGTTCAGCCGGCAGCGCCCGCAGCCGCCGAGGCACTACCGGCGCTGACCCTCCTCCGAGCGGTCGATCTCAGAGCAACCCTGGGCGGCGCCCGGTCAGATCGAGAAGCCGTGCAGCAACGCGGCGGTGCCCTCGAGGTGGTCGCGCATGGCGGTCTCCGCCGCACCCTGCTCCCCCGCCTGTACCGCCGCGACGACGGCCTCGTGCTGCTCGGTGGAGTGTGCGAGGTTCGGTGGGATGAGAGGTATGCACTCCAGCAGGGCATCGATCTGCACGCGCACGTCGGCGACCACTCCCGCCAGGCTCGGTGACCCGCTCAGCTCGGCGACGGTGAGGTGGAGCCGGGCGTCGAAGGGGCGGTACTGCTCCGCCCCGGCCCCGGCGCAGTCCGCCGCGGCCGCCCGCAACCGGTCGACCTCCTGGGCCGACAGCTCCCGCGCGGCGGCCAGCCCGGCAGCCGCCGGCTCCACGATGTGCCGCAACGTGAGCACGTCCTCGATCACCGCCGCGTCGAGCCTGCCCGAGCCACCCCCCGCCGGCGGCGCCTGCGACACATAGGTGCCGCCGTAGCGCCCGCGGCGCACCACGACATACCCCGCCTCCTGCAGCTCGCCGATCGCCTCGCGCAGCGTCGTCCGCGACACCCGCAGCGACTCGGCGAGCTCCCGCTCGGCCGGCAGCTTCGACCCGGGCGGGAAGGTCCCGAGCCGCAGCAGGCGCAGCAGGCTCTCCATCGTCTCCTCGAAGACGTTGCCGCTGCGCACCGGCACGACGCGCGGATCGCCAGCCTGCTCCATACCCCCGAGGGTAGGCCGTGGCGCACCCATCGTTTCCCCTTGACGATGCGTCCACCCGGCGGCAGACTCGCCCCGGACGCTCAATGGACCAATGATGATCCATTGACGAGGAAGGGACGCACATGGCCAAGCGCAGGGTCGACTACCAGGACGTCGGCGAGGACTACCTCCAGCACCGGCAGCTCAAGAAGGGCGCTGCCGGGTGGGTGCTGCTCGCCGGGCTCGGCGTCAGCTACGTCATCTCCGGCGACTTCGCGGGGTGGAACTTCGGGCTCGACGAGGGCGGCTGGGGCGGGCTGCTCATCGCCACCGTGCTCATGGGCGTGATGTACACGTGCATGGTCTTCGGCCTGGCCGAGATGTCGTCGACGCTGCCGACCGCGGGTGCCGGCTACGGCTTCGCGCGGCGCGCGCTCGGCCCGCTCGGCGGCTACGCGACCGGCGTCGCCGTGCTCATCGAGTATGCCGTGGCGCCGGCGGCGATCGCCGTCTTCATCGGCGGCTACGTCGAGGCGCTGGGGCTCTTCGGGCTGACCAACGGGTGGCCGATCTATCTGGTCGCCTTCCTCATCTTCATCGGTCTGCACATCTGGGGCGTGGGCGAGGCGCTGAAGGTGATGTTCGCGATCACCGCTGTCGCGGTGCTCGCGCTCATCGCCACCGTCATCGGCCTCATCCCGCACTTCGACCCCGCCAACCTCACCGACATCGCGGTCACCGACGCCGCGGGCGCCAGCAGCCTGCTGCCCTTCGGCTTCGCCGGGGCGCTGGCTGCGCTGGTCTACGGCATCTGGTTCTTCCTCGCCGTCGAGGGCGTGCCGCTGGCCGCCGAGGAGACGGCCGACCCCAAGAAGGACATGCCCCGCGGCATCATCGTCGCGATGGGCGTGCTGCTCGTCTTCGCCGCGCTCATGCTGCTGCTCGTGCCCGGCTCGGCCGGCGCCGAGACGGTCCGCACCTCCGACAACCCGCTGCCCGAGGCGCTGCGCGCGGCCCGCGGCGAGGGCGACTGGATCGCCGGCTTCGTCAACTACGCCGGGCTGGCCGGGCTCGTCGCGAGCTTTTTCTCGATCATCTATGCCTACTCCCGCCAGCTCTTCGCGCTCTCCCGGGCGGGCTACCTGCCGCGCCTCCTGTCGCTGACCGGCTCGCGCAAGACGCCGTGGGTGGCGCTGGTCGTGCCCGGCACGATCGGCTTCCTGCTCGCGGCGATCACCCAGGACGGCGCGTTGCTCATCAACATCGCGGTCTTCGGTGCGACCGTGAGCTATGTGCTGCTCAACCTCTCGCACATCGTGCTGCGCCACCGCGAGCCCGACCTGGAGCGCGGCTACCGCACCCCGGGCGGGGTCGTGACGACCGGCATCGCGCTGGTCCTCAGCGTCGTGGCCGTCATCGCGACCTTCTTCGTCGACGAGCGGGCGGCCGGCATCACCGCGGCGGTCTTCGTGATCTTCGTCGCCTACTTCTGGTTCTACAGCCGCCACCACCTCGTCTCCACCGCACCCGAGGAAGAGTTCGACCAGCTCACCGAGGCCGAAGGAGGTCTGCGATGACCCACCCACGCAGCGACCGGATGCTCACCGTCGACCAGCTCCGCGCCGGAGTCGCCGACGAGTCGATCGAGACCGTCGTCGTCGCCTTCACCGACATGCAGGGGCGGCTGCAGGGGAAATACCTCCACGGCCCCTACTTCGTCGAGCACGCCCTCGGGCAGGGCGTCGAGGGCTGCAACTACCTGCTCGCCGTCGACACCGAGATGAACACCGTGGACGGCTACGCCATCTCCTCCTGGGAGTCCGGCTACGGCGACATGGAGTTCGAGCTCGACCTCGACACCATCCGCTGGGTGCCGTGGCTGGAGCGCACGGTCATGATCCAGTGCGACCTGGCGCTCACCGACGGCTCGCCCGTGCCGATGTCGCCGCGCGCGATGCTCACCTCGCAGGTCGAGCGGGCCGCCGAGCATGGATGGTCGGCGGTCGCCGGCACCGAGCTGGAGTTCGTCGTCTACCGCGACTCCTACGAGGAGGCCTGGAGCAAGGGGTATGCCGATCTGACGCCGGCGAACCAGTACAACGTCGACTACTCGATCATGGGCTCGGGGCGGGTCGAGCCGTTGCTCCGGCGCATCCGAACGGACATGTGGAAGGCCGGCATGATCGTCGAGTCGGCCAAGGGCGAGTGCAACTTCGGCCAGCACGAGATCGGCTTCCTCTTCGACGACGTCGTGACGACCTGCGACAACCACAGCGTCTACAAGACCGGTGCGAAGATGATCGCCGCCGAGCTGGGCCAGTCGCTGACCTTCATGGCCAAGCCCAACGACCGTGAGGGCAACTCCTGCCACATCCACCTGTCGTTGCGCGGGCTGGACGGCAGCACCGTCTTCTGGGAGGACGGCGAGCGCACGCCGATCTACGAGCAGTTCATCGCGGGCGTGCTCGCGACGCTGCGCGAGTTCACGCTGTTCTACGCCCCCAACATCAACTCCTACAAGCGCTTCGCGCTCGGCTCCTTCGCGCCCACGGCGGTCGCGTGGGGCATGGACAACCGCACCTGCTCGGTACGCCTCGTCGGTGAGGGAGCGGGCGCCCGGATGGAGAACCGCGTGCCCGGCGGCGACTGCAACCCCTATCTGGCGGTGGCCGCGATGATGGCCGGCGGCCTGCACGGGATCGAGCAGGAGCTCGAGCTGGAGCCGATGATGGAGGGCAGCGCCTACGACTCCGACGCACCGCTCGTGCCGCACACGCTACGCGAGGCCCGCGACCTCTTCGCCGCCTCCGAGGTGGCCAAGGAGGCCTTCGGCCAGGACGTCGTGGACCACTACGTCAACATGGCCGACGTCGAGATCACCGCCTTCGACGCCGCCGTGACCGACTGGGAGCTGAGGCGAGGGTTCGAGCGGCTGTGACGGAGAGGTCACCGCGGATCGGGCTGACCACCTACTACAAGGAGGCGGCCTGGGGAGTCTGGCGCCGGGAGGCGGCGATCGTCCCGGCGGTCTACGTGGACGCGGTCGCGGCGTCCGGGGGTATGCCGTTGCTGCTGCCGCCGGTCGGGGTGGACACCTCGGTCCTCGACGTGCTGGACGGACTGGTCCTCGTCGGCGGCGCCGATGTCGACGCGGCGCAGTATGCCGTCGCTCCCCACCCCAGCACCGCGCCGGAGCCGGTGCGGGATGCGCCGGAGCTCAGGCTCGCCCGGGCGGCGCTGGAGCGGCATACCCCCCTGCTGGCGATCTGCCGCGGCGTGCAGGTGCTCAACGTCGCCCTCGGCGGCACCCTGGAGCAGCACCTGCCGGACCGGCTGGGGCACACGGCATACCAGCCCAGCCCCGGTGTCTTCGGCGAGGTGAGGTTCACGACCGAGCCGGGCTCGCGGATCGCGGAGGTGCTGGGCGCCGAGGCGACGTCGCCGTGCTACCACCATCAGGGCGTCGGTGAGGTCGCCGACGGGCTCGTGGTGACCGCACGCTCGGCCGACGGCGTCATCCAGGCGCTGGAGCCGACCGATCCGCAGGCCTGGGCGATCGGTGTGCAGTTCCACCCCGAGGAGAACCCCGCCGACCGGCGGCTTTTCCACGCGCTGGTCCACCAGGCCGGAGCACGAGAGGAGAGATCGACCCCATGAGCAGCACCACCCCCAGCACCACCGACGTCCTCAACCCGGCCACCGAGGAGGTCATCACCTCCCTCGACCTGGCCGACGAGGCCGAGACCGACCGCGCGATCGAGGCCGCCCACCGCGCCTTCGAGAGCTGGCGCGAGGTCTCCCCCGCCGACCGCGCCCGGCTGCTGCGACGCTTCGCGGCGGTCGTCGACGACCACGTCGAGGAGCTGGCCCAGCTCGAGGTCCGCAATGCCGGGCACACGATCGGCAACGCGCGCTGGGAGGCGGGCAACGTCCGCGACGTCCTCGCCTACTACTCCGGCGCGCCCGAGCGCCCCGGTGGCGAGACGATCCCGGCCGACGGCGGAGTGGCGATGACTTTCGCCGAGCCGCTGGGTGTGGTCGGCGTCATCGTGCCGTGGAACTTCCCGATGCCGATCGCCGGGTGGGCGATCGGCCCGGCCCTGGCGGCGGGCAACACCGTCGTGCTCAAGCCGGCCGAGCTGACGCCGCTCACCGCGATCCGCCTGGGCGAGCTCGCGCTGGAGGCAGGGATTCCCGAGGGGGTGCTGCAGGTGCTGCCGGGCGAGGGCGCGGTCGTCGGCGAGCGCTTCGTCACCCACCCGCTGGTGCGCAAGGTGGTCTTCACCGGGTCCACGGCGGTCGGCAAGAAGGTCATGGCCGGGTGCGCCGCGCAGGTCAAGCGGGTGACGCTCGAGCTGGGCGGCAAGAACGCCAACATCGTCTTCGCCGACGCCGACCTCGACGCGGCGGCCGCGGCGGCGCCGGGCGGGGCCTTCGACAACGCGGGGCAGGACTGCTGCGCCCGCTCGCGGCTGCTCGTCCAGGCCGAGGTGCTCGACGCCTTCCTGGAGCGGCTCGAGCCGGCGGTGCGCGGCTTCGTCTGCGGTGACCCGAGCGACGACAGCAGCGGTATGGGGCCGCTCATCTCCGCAGGTCAACGCGAGGTGGTCGCGGGCTACGTCGCCGACGCGGATGTGCTCTTCGCCGGGGAGGCGCCGCAGGGAGCCGGCTTCTGGCACCCGCCGACGGTGCTCCAGACCCGCTCCGAACGTGACCCGGCCTTCACCAAGGAGATCTTCGGCCCGGTCATCTCGGTGCTCCCCTTCACCGACGAGGCGGACGCGCTGCGGATCGCCAACGACACCGCATACGGGCTGTCCGGGTCGATCTGGACCCGTGACGTGGGCCGGGCGATGCGGGTCGCCCGGCGGTTGGAGGCGGGCAACCTCGCCATCAACAGCCACAGCTCCGTGCGCTACAGCACACCGTTCGGCGGCTTCAAGCAGTCCGGGCTCGGGCGCGAGCTCGGCCCGCACGCGCTGGACGCCTTCACCGACACCAAGACCATCTTCGTCGCCACGGGCGAGTGAGCAGGAGGGAACGAGCCATGACCAGCACCCCGAGCACGGTGGACCTCACCCAGCGACTGGCCGGTCGCGTCGCCGTCGTCACCGGCGCGGCGAGCGGGATCGGCCTGGCCAGCGCCCGACGCCTCGCCGCAGAGGGCGCCACCGTGGTGCTCGCCGACATCTGTGACGAGGAGACCGGCGCAGGGCTGGCTGCCGAGCTGGACGGTCTCTTCGTCCAGACCGACGTCACCGACCGCGACCAGGTGGAGCGGCTCTTCGCCACGGCCAAGCAGACCTACGGAAGCGTCGACGTCGCCTTCAACAACGCCGGCATCTCGCCGCCGGAGGACGACTCGATCCTCACCACCGGGCTGGACGCCTGGCGGCGGGTGCAGGAGGTCAACCTCACCAGCGTCTACCTGTGCTGCAAGGCGGCGCTGCCGCACATGCTGGAGCAGGGTCGCGGCTCGATCATCAACACCGCGTCCTTCGTCGCGGTCATGGGGGCCGCGACGTCACAGATCGCCTACTCCGCCTCCAAGGGCGGCGTGTTGTCGATGACCCGGGAGCTGGGCGTGCAGTTCGCCCGGCGGGGCATCCGGGTCAACGCGCTGTGCCCGGGGCCGGTGGACACGCCGCTGCTCCAGGAGCTCTTCGCCTCTGACCCGGAGCGGGCCCAACGGCGCCTGGTGCACGTGCCGATGGGCCGCTTCGGGCGGCCGGAGGAGATGGCGGCGGCGGTGGCCTTCCTGGCCAGCGACGACAGCTCGTTCATGACCGCCAGCGAGTTCCTCGTCGACGGTGGCATCAGCTCGGCCTACGTCACGCCCCTGGACGCCTGAGCATCACCTTGTCGGCCATGGGTTGTGCCATGGCGCGAAGACCCATGGTCGAATTCGTAGGGTCAGCCCATGGCTGAAGGGCACGCGGTGCACGGCATGGCTCGCCGGGTGCGACAGCTCGTCGGACAGCCGGGTCGCTCCTCCGGGGAGCAGACCGACGCCTTCGACCCGGCGCAGGTGGACGGATGGGTCATCCGGGACGCCGAGGCCCACGGCAAGCACCTGCTCGTCCACCTCGGTCCGACCCATGGCGCCGCGGCATCTCCGGACACGTCTGGGCCCACCGACAACGGGCCGCAGGTAGCCGGCCACTTCCACCTCGGTATGCACGGCCGCGTCTCGGTGCGCCGGCACCGGCGGGCTCTCGGCCAGGACGGTCTGCCCCGGACGCATCCGCCCGTGCCGGCACACCTGGCTTGGCGCTTCCTCACCGGGTCGTTCCTGCTCGAGGTCACCCGGCCGACGATCTGCGAGCTGCTCGACGACGCCGGGGTGAGCGCGCTGCATACCCAGCTGGGGCCCGACCCGTTGCGCGCCGACGCCGACCCAGACCTCGCGGTGGCGCGTCTGCACCGGTCGCGGCGGGCGATCGGGCTGCTGCTGCTCGACCAGTCGGTGGTGTCGGGTATCGGCAACGTCTATCGCGCCGAGCTCCTCTGGCGGGCCCGCATCCACCCGCACTCCCCCGGCAGCTCTGTGCCCCTTGACGCCCTCGAGGCGCTGTGGCAAGACACCATCGACCTCATGAGCATCGGCCTCGGTGCCGGCTGGATCGTGACCCACCCGGAGCAGCTCGCCGCGGCCCGACACCTTCTCGTGCGCGGCGAGCCGGTGCCACGCTGGCCCAAGCGGTATGCCGTCTATCTGCGCCGCGGCCGCCCCTGCCCTCGCTGCGGCGCCGAGGTGGTTTCGCAGCGGATGGGCCTGCAGACCGCCTACTGGTGCCCGGGCTGCCAGGTGCGGCACGGCTGACTGCCTCGGCGAGCAAGCGAGATCTCCGGCTGAGGGAGCGGCGTCGAAGGCACGGTTGAGCAGGCCACGAAGCCGACGTCGTCACCACCAGCGCCCGACACACGCATACTGACCCTGCGACCACGTGTCGCACTGACCCGCCCCAGGAGGCCCCGTGCACCGTGATGTCGACGACGCCGATCCGGCCGCGCACGCCGGCTCGGCCACCACCTCCACGACGGTCGCCCAGCACGCCGCCGCCGAGCAGAGCGTCCGTTATGCCGACGGCTCCCTCTCCCCGGTCGACGTGGTCACCGACATCCAGCGGCTCGTCGACGACCGCGAGCCCCAGCTCAACGCCCTCTACGTCCGTGACGACGTCGAGCGCACGCGCGCGCAGGCCGAGGCATCCGCCGCCCGCTGGGAGCAGGGCCGCCCCCTCAGCCCGCTCGACGGCGTCACGGTCACCCTGAAGGAGAACCTCGCGCGCGCCGGCATACCCATGCCGCTCGGCTGCGCGGGCGTCACCCCCGAGACCCCCGAGGTCGACTCCCCCATCGCGCGCCGCTGCCGCGAAGCCGGCCTCATCATCCTCGGCTCCACCGTCATGCCCGACTGGGGCATGCTCTCCTCCGGCGTCTCGAGCCTGCACGGCCTCACCCGCTCCCCCCTGGACCCCGCCTGGACCACCGGCGGCTCCAGCTCGGGCGCGGGCGCGGCGGCCGCGGCCGGCTACGGTCCCCTCCACGTCGGCACCGACATCGGCGGCTCGATCCGCCTCCCCGGCACCTGGCTCGGTCTCGCCACGCTCAAGCCGAGCGCCGGGCGCATCCCGCTGCACGCGCCATACCTCGGCCGCGTCGCCGGGCCGATGGCGCGCACCGCCCGCGACTGTGCGCTGCTCATGTCGGTGCTCGCCGGCCCCGACCCCGTCGACTGGACCTCGCTGCCCGCCGAGCGGATCGACTGGACCAGTCTCGAGGTCGACGCATCCACGCTGCGGGTCGCGCTGTGGACCGAGGCTGGGTATGGCGTGGAGCCGGACCCCGAGATCGTCGCCGTCGTCGAGGCGCAGGCCGAGCGGCTGGCCGCCGCGGGGGCACGCGTCGAGCGGATCGCGCCCTGGCTCACCCAAGACCTGCTCGACGGTGTCGACCGCTTCTGGCAGGCGCGGAGCTGGGCCGACTTCTCGCGGCTCGACCCGCAGGCGCAGCAGCGGGTGCACCCCTACATCGCCGAGTGGGTGCGGCGCGCCCGCGACCTGACGGGTATGCAGGTCATGGACGCCTATCACGCGTTCGCCCAGGTGCAGGCCCGGACCCGCGCCGCCTGGCAGGACGCCAGTGACCCCGACCTGCTGCTCTCGCCCGTCGCCCCGTGCGCCGCGTTCGCCGCCGAGCAGCCGATGCCCTACCCCGACGAGGGCCGCGGCCTGCACCACATCAACTTCACGCTGCCGTGGAACCTCACCGGCCAGCCGGCCGGCACGGTCGACGCCGGACGCACCTCCGACGGCCGCCCCATCGGGGTGCAGGTGGTGGGGCGGCCGTTCGCAGACCGGGAGACGCTGGCGCACCTACACCGGCTGCAGCAATTCCGCGACTCCTCAGGACGAAGAGGGTGAGAGCTCTTTCACTCCACGTCGGGCTGCATCCTGCAATCCCTTGAGGCTTACCTCCAGATCCACAGCGAGGAGCGCGGCCCACGGCAGAGAAAGCATCCCTCTGCCCCTCGCCGCCAGGAGCACAAGTGACCACCACACCAACATGGCGAGGCCGAGGACCCACCGGGCCACTGCTCCGAGCTCTTGGTCTAGAGCGAAAAATGCGAAGGGGAAGCCAGCGAGAAGGCATGCAATCCACAGCAAAGCAACTCCGATGCCCCGGTTCTCAGTCAGGATGAGTCCCCAAGCGAATCCAAGCAGCGCCCACTCCACCACCGAGAGAAGGAGGAGCACCAGCCCAGCACCAGCCCGAGGTAGATACCCCAGCGGAGGTCCAAGCCGACAGAGCCGGTGTGCAGACACTGAGCCGGTTCGCATACGGCTCGCGAGATCGAGTAACCGAGCAAGTAGGCCAGAGCAGGCGTCAGGACGGCCACAGCGGCGGCCTTCCATATCCTTCGCGGCCCGCGACTGGCGGGCAAACGCTCGCCTAGACGCTTGAGCGCCAGCTCTAGGTTCCTCGCACTCGCCATCACCAAGGCAACTTCCAAACGCGAGTTCGTCCTATCGGTCAGCGTCACGGAGATTCCGACACAGACGCATGCCAGCACGACACACACGACCATATCTAACGGACGACCCAGGCTGGCCACCCGGGAGATCGCGAGGACGACAGCCGCAACCGTGAGAAACGCGCAGGTGAGAGACAACATGTTCAACCAGGCTCTCCACCGCAGCTCACCGGGCAGATCCCGATGCCCCTCCGGAGGTGAAGACGTGGCTGACGCGATGGCCAATGCGACGACAGCCCCGAGGATGCCGAGATTCCACGCCGCGACCTGAGTGGACGTGGCTCCCAGATCCCTCGCTGCTTCCAGCGCACTCAAGGGGATCTGTATCTGCCCCGCTACGAGTCCGATGTTCCACACCACCGTCATGACCCAGATCAACCCGTAGCCGAGTAGACCTGCGACCACCAACCATGCCGTCGAAACAAGGAGCTTTCCCTGCCGACGACGTTCGGTCTGCTGCACTTTGGACACGTCATAGTCCGCGTCCACCGCCGAGGCCTTCTGTGGGTCACGCTCAACCACTCGCGCGGCGCTGGTCCGCTCGACGACGTTGCGCCGCCGCATGCGTCGGCGAAGACCCCTGCTAGCCATTCGTTTCTGCATCGTCCCTCCCAGTTCGTCCGAGGCGGCCAAGACTGCCTCGAACCCCTGACAGACCCGGCGTCGCGGCATTCCTCTTCACCCGCCCGAGGGCCGTCGCCGGTCACTCCTGCTCGCCCGCGTCGCCGCAGCCCTTCGAAGCGGGAGCCGCACGTCCCCAGTTCCCGCTGGTCGTCAATAGAGGCTTCACGAGCCATCTTGTTCCAGGAACTTCGATCGGATCGGGCCGCGTCAGTAGGAGAGCACCCGCAGACCAGGCATGCGGGAAAAATGTGCCTGATCCGCCGTGAGCAGGGGCGCCCCGGCGTTGAGCGCGGTGCAGCCGATGAGCAGATCCATGGTCGCCACCGGGGTGCCGGCACGGCTCAGCGTCGCGTGCACCGCGGCATAGGTGTCAGCGAGATGAGCATCGGGGAGCACCACCGGCAGATCCCCACAGACGCGCATCACGCGGCGCCGCTCCTCGACCGGATCGCCATGCAGCTCAGCACCGACGAGCAGCTCAGACAGGACGAAGACGCTCAGGCCGAGTTGCTCGGACCGGTGCTCCGCGAGCCAGGCGCGAGCCGGGCCCTCACGCCCACGCCGGGACTCGCGGATGGCGTCGACCAGAAAGGTCGTGTCGAGGTGGATCACCAGCGCGGGACCCGCACCGGGTGCTCTTTCCGTTCCTCGACCACGGCCTCGACCGCCTCGAGGGTCTCCTCACTGACAGTCGTGTCGTCCAGCGCCGCCAGCAAGTCACCCGCGGTCGACCCTGCTGCAGGGAGGTACTTCTTGATGACCTGCGAGAACGAGTCGCCATCTTTGAGGCGGCTGAGGCGCTCATAGGCATCCAGATCGATGGTGATTGTCTTGACAGCCATGCACTTAGCGTACACGGATCAGCGCCAGGCGTCATGACGCGTCCTCGGTCACCGCCACCCTCGGGAGCGCCAGCATCGCGAGCGCCGCCAGGAGATAGGTCGCGACCTGCCACGGCATCACCCGGGCCAGAGCCTGCCCGAAGGCCTCCCCGGCCTGCGCCTGCCCCACCCCGGCGTCACCCAGGGCGGCGAAGAAGATCGTGCCGAGGACCGCGACGCCCACGGCACCGCCGATCTGGTTGACGGTCGACAGCACCCCTCCGGCTGACCCGGCCTGGCGCCCTGGCACACCTGAGAGCACCACGTTGACCAGGATGGGAGCCGCCAGCCCGAGGCCGAGACCCCCGAGGAAGAGCGCACCGGCGAGCGCCCAGTAGCCCGGGGTGCCGCCGTCGCTGACCAGCACCCACAGCAGCGCCTGCGACGCGGCCAGCGTGAGCGACCCGGTCACCAGCAGCGCTCGCCCGGCCTTCCCGGCGAGCGCCACGCCCGCCCCGGAGGTGAGCAGCGAGCCCACGGCATGCGGCAGGATCACCAGCCCCGTCTCCCAGGCGGAGCGGCCGGTCCCGGTCTGCAGATAGATCGACAGGACGAGGAAGAACGACGCCAGGCCGCCGAAGAAGAACACCCTAGGCGACGAGCCCGGCCACGAACGGCCGCACCGACAGCAGCGCCGGGTCCAGGACCGGCTCCCCGCCGCGCCGCGAGACGGCGCGCTCGTAGGCGACGAAGCCCACGAGGACGACCAGGCCGGCCGCGTGCACGGCCCAGCCCCACCACGGCCACCCCCAGTCGCGACCCTGCACCAGCGGCAGCAGCACGAGCAGCACCCCCGCCGCCGCCAGGACCGCTCCCAGCACGTCGAGCCGCGCTCGCCGCGGCTCCGCCGACTCCGGCAGGACCCGCGCGCCGACCACCAGCGCGACCACCGCCACCGGGATGTTGATCCAGAAGATCATCCGCCATCCGGTGCCCCACAGGTCTCCATCCACGAGCGCGCCGCCGAGCAGCGGTCCGGCGACCGACGCCATACCTTGGACCGCGCCGAACGCCCCGAACGCCTTGGCCAGGTCGGCCGGGGCGAAGGAGGAGCGGATGATCCCGAAGACCTGCGGCACCATGAAGCCGGCGGCGAGTCACTGCAGTGCGCGCAGCGCGATCAGGGCTCCGGCGGTGGGCGCGAGCGCGCACGCCGCGGAGGCGAGGCCGAAGAGCGCCAGCGAGGTGAGGAAGGTCCGGCGCCGCCCATAGGCGTCGCCGACGCGACCGCCGGTGATGAGGCCGGAGCCGAGGGCGAGGGTGTATGCCGCGAGCATCCACTGCAGCTGCGCCTGGCTCGCTCCTAGGTGGGCGGCGATGTCGGGCGCCGCGATGGTGACGATCGTGACGTCGAGCAGGTCCATGAAGACGGCGGACAGGACGACGACGAGGGCGAGGACGGCAGCGCGTCCGGTCACCTGAGGTGGGTCGGTCGAGGCGTCGTCGGCAGGCGTGCCGGTGGGGTCGTCGGAGCGGGTCGGGGTCTCTGGTGTCGATCTCATGAACCGCACGCTGTCAGGGGTAGCGGCCACGGAATGGCCGCTTCTCCTGGCATCCTCGGAGTCATGGCCGAGACGTCCGCACGGATCCTGCGCCTGCTGTCCCTGCTCGAGGCGCGCGTGGAGTGGGCCGGGCCCGAGCTCGCCGACCGACTCGGGGTGTCAGCACGGACGCTGCGGCGCGACGTCGACACCCTCCGGGAGCTCGGCTATCCGGTCGAGCCGATCAAGGGGCCGGGCGGCGGCTATCGGCTCGGCGCGGGCGGCAAGCTGCCGCCGCTGGTGCTGGACGACGACCAGGCCGTCGCCATCGCGCTCGCCCTGCAGACCGCCCCGGCCACGGTCACCGGGATCGACGACGCCGTGCGGCGCGCGCTCACCACCGTGCGCCAGGTGATGCCGGCGCGGCTGCGCGCCGCGAGCGAGGCCTTCGAGGTGACCAGCCTGCGCAACTACTGGGAGTTCGCCGCGCCACCGGTCGACGTCGCGACCCTGCGCGCGGTCGGCGCTGCCGTGCGGACGTGCCGGGTCCTCCGGTTCGACTACGCGGGGCCGGAGGGACGCGTCGCGGCACCGGGCGAGCCCGACTTCGAGCCCCCACGCGAGGCCGAGCCGCACCGGCTCGTCGTGTGGGCCGGCCGGTGGTATCTCCTCGCCCGCGATCGCCCGGATCGCAGCTGGGCCACCTATCGCGTCGACCGCGTCCGACCGAAGTCGCACCTCGGCGACACCTTCGCCCCGCAGCCACTCACCGACGACGACGTCTCCCGGCTCGTGGTGCAGAACCCCGACCGCGGAGACACCTCCGACCAGTGGCCCTGCGTCGGGTCAGCGACGCTCCCGCTGCCCGCCGACGTCGTCGCCCGCTGGGCGCCCGGCGGGTGGGTCGTCACCCCGCTCGGCCCGGATCGATCCAGTATGGCGATCGGTGCCTGGTCGTGGGCCGGCGTCGCCGGGCTCTTCCTCACCTTCGACACCGCGCTCGCCGACGTCGAGCCGCAGGAGTTGCGCGACGCCTTCGCGACGATCCGAGGTCGACTGAGCACCAGCGCCGGGCGAGCGGCCGACGGGGCACTTTGTGGCGGCAAGCCCGTCAACGACCTGCCCCTCCGCGCGACGTTCCACGACGGCAGCCTCAACAGCGTCGAGGGTGCCTTCACTGACGGTCACGGCATGACTCTCAGCATCCGCTCCATGCGGTCGTGGCGTTGCCCGAACATCGACCGCATCTGCGGCAGCAGCACCTTGCGGTCCACCGTCAGGCCCCACCGCGACCGGAACCTCACGGTGTCGGTGTAGCGGCAGCCGTCCTCGCGAGGCGCGCACGTGTGGGTGTGGTGGAACCAGCGGAACATCCCGCGGATCTGCATGTCACTGAACTCACGACCCTCGTCCCAGGAGTCGATGAAGGCGGTCCAACGGATGGGGATCACACCCTTGAAGGACCAGCGGAAGTCATACGTGCCGCCCAGCTCGCCGTGCTCGGTGGACGTCCACAGCACACGGATCGGGTCGGGCATGATCGCGGGGAAGGAGTCCCGTTGCAGGCGGAACCGGAAGACGTCCTCGGGCGCCCGGCGGAGGATCACGCTGCGTTGCATCGTCACGACCTCGTCGGGAGGGGTGAGGGTGCTGCCGCCGCTCAGCGGCCCCACCCCCGCATAGGCTCGAGCCGCTTCCGCTTGATTCGCCGATGCCAGACGCGCTGGTGTCATGGTGATTCCCCTTCGGCACGCCAAGTCCCTGCCCAGCGCGCATCGCAGAGCCAGGATGGTCCTGGCGATAGATGTGTGGATCCGTCGTGGATCGGGCGCCGCTCCCTGCGAGCGCGCGCCATTGCCCCTGTGTGGTGATGGCCCATCCCCTGGGCCGTGTACCCCATACCTTGATCGTCGTGTGGGCCCCGCCGATTTCCCCGGCTCGTGCCCCCTAGACATTCGACGCTAGCAACGCTTTCCGCGCCGACCAAATCTGGCGGGGGTGACATGCCCCACACAGCGGCAGGCGCGCGAAGCGCCGCGTCGGCGCTGACACACTGGAGCCCGTGGGAGTCCGCATCACCGCCCGGGGAGCCGTCGTCGCGACGGCGCTTCTCGCGGCCACCGCCCTCACGGTATGCAGCACCCTCGCCTGGCGCTTCGTCGCGCACCCCACGATCGACGCACGGTCCGAAGTCGACGCGGTCTACGTGCTCGGCCCGGTCGAGACCCGGATCGACGAGGCGCTCGCGGTCATGGACTCCGGGGTCGCACCGCTCCTGCTCGCCACCACCTCCGTCAACCAGGCGACCGGCGAGGCCTACGCCACCGAGCACTGCGGCCTCCTCACCGACACCTACACCGTCGAGTGCCTCGTCCCCGACCCCTACACCACCCAGGGCGAGGCCAGCCTGCTGGCCCGCGAGGTGCAGGACCGCGGCTGGGACCGCGTTGCCGTCCTCACCAGCACCCCGCACGCCGCCCGCGCCCGCCTGCTGATGGAGCGTTGCGTCGACGCCGAGGTGCTCGTCTGGGACTACCCCCGGGAACTGTCGACCCGCAGCTGGGTCCAGGCCGCGATCTATCAGACCGGCGGCTGGGTCAAGGCACAGCTGCAGCGCGACTGCTGAGCGCCGCCGCGGCACCGAAGCGCCGACCGGGTCAGGGGTTGCTCTGTAGCCACCACTCCACCACCGTGTCCGGGGCCAATGGCTGCACCCACTCCGCCGGGAGGTATGCCGCCTCCCTCGACCCCCCGAGCAGGCGCGCCTGCGCCTCCACCCGGGTCAGGCAGACCCGCACCCCGCTCGCCGACACCCCCTCGGGCACCAGCTCGCGCTCGGCCCCGCCTACGTCGTGCGGGTGCGGCTCCCACGGCAGGCGGGCGACCGCCTCGGGTCGGGTGAGCCACAACGACGCCCGGGCCCGGGCCAGCACCCGCGCGGGAGGATGGCCCGGGTGCACGCGAGGGTCCGCAGAGACCGAGAGCCCGGACGGCACCCATACCCCGACGTCCCCCAGCCGCAGCAGCGACTCGAGCACCACCTGCACCTGCCCGGGCGCCCACGACACCGAGTCGCGCGGGAGCACGGCGACGACGTCGGGCTGCTCGTGCCACAGGCCCCGGCCGCGGACGAGCGGGTGGGGCAGACGCTCGGCCAGGCGGGCGGTCTCGGAGTTCTTGACCTCCGCCAGCCGCGCCCGGTCGCTCGCGCCGGCCTCCTCCCGGCCGACCAGGTCGGGCCCGTCGTGCCAGGCCACCGCCGTCGGCTCGTGCCGCAGCCGGGCACCGGCCAGCCAGGCGCGCCAGGCGAGGTCCCAGTCCTCCCCGCCGTAGCCGGTGAGCGTGGCGTCGTAGCCACCCACGGCCTCGACCACGGTGCGCGAGACCGCGGTGACCGCCCCGATGAGGAACCGGAACGACCCGTCGTCGGCGCCGCGGAGCTCGTCGCTGGCGGCGAGGGCCTGCCGCAGCCACGCCGGCTCCGGGTGCAGCTCGACCGGCGGCCACGGCACGTCGACCGGTCGGCCACTGCCGCTGAGGTCGGCGTGCCGCCGTCGCCCGACGGCCAGGGTCGGCTCGGCCAGGCAGGCGGCCTGCAGGGTCGCGACGTAGTCGTCCTCGGGCGCGGTGTCGCCGTCGAGGAAGACCAGCACCCGCCCGCACGCGTGGGCGGCGCCGAGGTTGCGGGCCGCCGCCAGCCGGAAGCCGTCGTCGCGCTGGCGCACCAACGTGACCGGGACCGAGCGCTCTCCCACCACTGGGGGCTCCGGCGAGCCGTCGTCGGCCACCACGACCTCGAGCCCGCCCTCGACGCCTCGCTGGGCCTCCAGCCGCGCCAGGATCAGGGCGAGCATCGGCTGGTCGCGGTAGTAGGGGATGACGACCGACACCGCGGGCCGGTCGGCGACCTCACCGAGCCGGCGGCCGGCCTCCTGCGGCGCTGGACCGAGCTCGACCTCCGGCGCCAGCCAGGTGCCCGCAGGATCTCGCAGCGCCTGCGCCACAGCGCCCGCCAGCGAGCCCGGCTCGACCAGGTGCAGCGCGCCGGGCAGGCGGGCCGCCATCTCCTCGGTGTAGCGCGAGCGCACGACCAGCGGCCGACGCCCCGCGGAGAGCCAGGTCGCGATCGACCCGGAGGCGGACACGTGCTGATGACCGGCGACAGGCACGGCGGCCGCGGCGAGGAGTCCGGGCAGCTCGTCGTCAGGCACCCACCCGGTCGTGCTCCACGACAGGCCGGCCGCGTGCGCCCGGGCGCCGAGCTCGTCCACCAGGTCGTCGTGCCCCGGTGAGGCCCGACCCAGGTTGCGCACCTGCACCGTCGGCCCACCCTCGGGCAGATCGGCGACAGCGGCGGCGGTGGCGTCGATCACCTGCTCCAGGCCCTTGCCGGGGTAGACGTAGCCCAGCGTGACGACGTCGGCCGTCCTCGGCCCCGACTGCCCCTCAGCTCGCGTCCCCAGCTCGGCCCGGGACACCGCCTCCACCACCGGCAGCGGTATGACGTGGGTCCGGCGGTCCACCGCCGCGGCGACCGTCTCGCCCCGAGCATGGCGCACGGCCGCCCGCAGCAGCAGCCGCTCGTGCCCGCTGGCGACGACGACACCGTCACCGTCGGCGGCAAGCGCGGCATAGAGCTCGCTGCGCTCCCGTCGCCACCGGCCGTCGCTGGCCTGGGGCAGGTCGTGCAGGACCACGGTGACCCTGGCCGCCATGCGCGTCGCCCGCTGCCACACGGCGAGCGCGGCGTCGGGCCGGTCGGCCAGCAGCCGGTCGGTCACCTGCACCACGACGACCCGGCCGGCCAGCACCCCACCGTCGAGGTCGGCGAAGGACGGCACCCACAGCAGCTCGGCCTCCCCCGGGTGCACCAGCAGCCCGTGCCGGACCACCCCGTGCTGCTCCGGCCCGACGACGACGTGCAGCAGCGTCACGGCGACCAGCCGAGGGTCCGCAGCCGCTCGCCCTTCTTCTCCACCCCCACCTCGACCACCCGGGGGTGGGCGGCGTAGAACTCGCGGTGCGCCTCCCCCACCTCCTCGTCCGACACGTCGTCGCCACCGACCCGCCAGCCGGCGCGCTCCTCGCCCTCCAGGCCCAGGGTGTCCAGCACCTCCGGCCGCAACGGGCTGATCACCGACGACAGCAGCACCCTCCCCGGGTCGCTCACCGCCGCCGGGTCACCGACCTCGAAGCGCTCCAGCACCCGCCGCCCGAGGCCGAGCAGCACCTCGTTGCCCGGGTGGTCGACGGTCCACCCGGCCGCCGCCCCGGCCTGCTCCGCGAGGTCGCTGACCGGCAGCAGGTCGTCCTTGCGCTCGCGCCGGCGCAGCTCGGCGAGCGACGCCTCGGCCACCTTCCGCACACCCTCCGCCGGCAGCTCCCAGGGCCCGGTCCAGCCTGCAGCCTCGCCCAGCCTGCGCACGTCGTGGTAGGGAAGCATGGGCGGGTCCTCGACGCCGTCGTCCTCGTGCCGGACCAGCACCTGCCACGGATAGAGCACCTCGAAGAAGTAGTTGCCCACCCGGGCGACCTTCGCCTCGTCCGCCAGCCGGGCGCAGACCTGGGCGGTGCCGAGCGGCATACCGCGGTAGTCGTCGCCGATCATCTGCACGACCAGCAGGTCGACCCGGTCGAGCAGCCGGTGCAGGTGCGGCAGGTCGTCGGGCTCGAGCTCGTGCACCGGCGGCATCCGGACGCCGGCGACGGCTCCGGAGGTCTCCAGCACCACCCGCAGCGCCTCGGCCTGGCAGTTGCCGTAGACCGCCAGCACCGGGCGGCCGTCCTCGGGCAGCGGCTCGAGCCCGTAGAACAGGCCGTAGTGCCGCCGGCGCCCCTCGTCGTCACTCATCCCAGATCCTCCGTCCTGGCGTCCACGCGACGCCCATCCAGCACCGCGGCATAGACCACAGCATGCCTCACCGCACCGACAGACCGCTGCCGCTCCCGATCCTGCCTGGTCACCCGGGGCGGGGGCCGGCCGCGGCCTGCTGCAGCAGCTCGACCAATCGCGCCGGCCGAGGGGCCCGCCGCGGGTCGCCCCAGGTCAGCACCCCGCCCTGCTCCCGCAGGTGCCCGACGTCGGGGGCGAGCACCCAGGTGCCCAGGTCGCGGCACGCCTCGAGCCAGCCCGAGTGGGTGCCCCAGGCATAGGGCAGCACCGACACGTCCAGCCCACCCAGGTGGTCCCACAGCTCTGCATCACTCAGCCGCGGGCCGGTCACCACCTCGACCTCGGGGGCACCGTGCGCCTCGAGGTGGGCGAGCAGCGCGGTCAGGGCCGGGCCACCTCTCGGGTCCGGGCCCCGGGTCACCTCCGGGTGCACCCGCACCTGCAGCACCGCCCCACCGGGCAGCGCCGCGTCGGCCTGCCGCACCGCCTCGGCGAGCGCGGGGAGCACCCGCACGGGCGCCAGGTTGGGGCGCACCGACTTCAGGTGCAGGCCCACCCGCAGCCGCCCGTCGGCCGCCGGTCGCTCGCGGCCGACCAGGTCGAGCGGCACCACGTGCGGGTGGGGTATGACGAGGGGCCGGCGTCCGTGGGCCCGCTCGACCGCGTCGGCCGCACCCTCGGTGAGGGTCAGCAGGCCGTCGGCCTCCTCGGCGAGCAGCCCGAGGTGCGCCCGGTGGCGGGTCTGGTCGTGCAGCTGGGGGTGGTCGATGTCGTGCACCGTGTGCACCAGCGGCAGCCCGACCTCCCGCAGCGTCTGCCGCCACTCCCGCAGCTGGCCCAGCGTGCGACCCTCCATGCCGAAGTGGACGTGCACGACGTCCTGCTCCCCCGCGTGCTCCCGCACCCAGGCCGGCTCCAGGGCCGGGTGCGGCCACCACTGACCCGGCGGTGCACCCGGCACGGGCGGGTCGGGGGGGTGCACGACGGCCGGCGCCGCGCCCGACGCGTCGGGCGACGCCGGCAGGAGCGCCTCCACGTAGGGGTGCCCGGCCGGCACGTGCCTCACCCGGATGCTCATCGGCTCACCTGCCAGCGGCCGGCCTCGTCGCGCTCGGCCAGGCCGCGCTCGCGGAACTGCTCCAACCAGCCCAGCATCGGCCACCAGCCCCATCGCTGCTCGAAGACGCCCGCGTTGCGCACCACCGCCTCGAGGTGCTGCACCGGCGGCGAGGTGGAGGCGTGGTGCTGGTGGTAGACCGTCGCGCCGCCCACCCAGGTCAGGCTCCCCCCGCGCGCCCCGGCGAGGATCGCGAAGTCGGTGTCCTCGCCGCCGTAGCCGACGTAGTCGGGGCAGAAGCCCCCGGTCGCGGCGAAGTCGGCGCTGCTGAGCGCGAAGCTGAGCGACCAGAAGCGGGTGAGGTCGGGCTCGGGCTGGCGCCCACCCGGCTCGAGCCGTACCCGGTCGGGCCGGTGCTCCCCGAACTCGGCGAGGCGGTCGAGGCTGCCGGTCCAGTCGGTCTGCCCGGTCGGGAGGGGCGGCAGGTAGGCGACGTCACCGCAGAAGAGCGCCGGCGAGCCCGGCGCGGGCATCGCCCGCAGCTGCTCGTCATAACCGGAGATCGCAGTGACGCCGGGGATGCAGTCGACGTCGAGGAAGACCAGGTACTCGGCGCCGGCGTCGGTCGCGACGCCGGCGGCCAGGTTGCGGGCCCGGGCCAGGGGAAGGCCACCAGGGTCGTGCTCGAGGTGGGCGAGGGTGAGCGGCGGCTTCTCGCCCGGCGCGGCGGCGGCCCAGGCCTCACGGGCGATAATTTCCACGGCGGGGTCGTCCATCGCGACCACGACGTGCAGATCGGGTCGGCGGGTGCCGGCGGCCAGCCCGTGGATCTGCCCGCGGAGGTGGTCGTGGCGCCCGTGCGCCAGGGTCAGGACGGCCAGCATCGCCGCTCCTCGATCTCGGTGGCCGCCTCGCGCAGCCGCCGGGCCGCCTCGGCGGCGCCGTGGTCGGTGCCCCACTCGACCCAGCGCTGCCCGCCCAGGGCCAGCGCCTGATCCAGCAGGCCGGGCCAGGCGGTGGCCTCGGGCCAGCCCGGGGCGGTCACCGCGAGCCGCATCCGCTCCAGCGCGCCGGCGGTGGCCTCCTGCTCGCCGTACGGCCGGGGCTGGGGCAGCACCACCGCCGGCCGCCGCGCGACGGCGACGTCGGCGACGGCACCCTGCCCGGCGTGGCAGACGACGACGTCGGCGGCCCGCATCTCGGCCAGCAGGTCGCCGGCCGCGGGCTCGGCCCCGCCGCGCACCGTCCAGTCCCACCCCGTGCTCTCCCGCGCTGCGTCGACCGCCCGCGGGTCGGGGGCGCCGCCGCCCGAGCCCCACACGACGAGCACCGTAGGCCGGCCCTCGTCGCGGTCGCGGTCGTGGTCGTGGTCGTGGGCGACCTGCGGCTCGGCGACGACCGGACCGGCGAGCGCACTGATGCCGCCGACCTCCCAGACCGGGCACGGCGGGGTCTGGGCAGCAGCGCGGCCGGAGCCACCCGCGTCGTGGGCCCCGGCCGGCCACGGTGCCAGCACCGCGCTGGCCACGTCGTAGCCGATCCGGTGCGGGGCGTCGGTCCGGTCCCCCGGCATACCCCCGACGACCACGGGCACCCCGCACAGGCGCACCAGCAGCGCGATCTCCACCGACACGTCGACGACGACCAGGCTGGGCCGCGCCTCGGCGAGCCAGCGGGCAACCTGGTGGTGCCGCCGGGCCAGGCCGGGATGGTGCAGGGGCACCCAGTGCAGGACGCCGCCGGCGCCGACCTCGGCGCGCTCCGGGTCGACCGCCGGCTCGTCGTCGCGGTCCAGCTCGACCCAGTCTCCGGGCCAGCCCTCGGGCGGGCCGCCGGAGCCGAGCCCGGTCACGGGCACGCCGAGCTCCCGGGCGATCGCCCTGCCGCGACGCCGGTGGCCCTGGCCCTGGTGGTGCAGGTAGTAGCCGATCACGAGGCCGCCGCGGCCCCGGTCATCGCCGGGCCGAGCGGATGCGTGGGACGGCCGGCGAGCACGTGGTCGTAGACGTCGACGTAGTCGTCGACCATCCGCTCGAAGGAGTGGTGGGTCTCGGCGTGGGCGCGTGCGGCCCACCGGGGCAGCCGCAGCACCTGCGGCAGCAGGGCGGCGGCCGCCGCGACGATCTGCTCCTCGTCCTCCTCGCCGGTGACCGGCACCAGGCCGGCCGACGCGCCCACGACCTCGGGGAGCCCGCCGCGGGCCAGGCCGAGCACCGGGGTGCCGCAGGCCAGCGCCTCGGCGGCGACCAACCCGAAGGGCTCGTCCCACGCGGGGGTGACCAGGGCGGCCGCGCTGCGGCCCAGGAGGTGGGCCAGGTCGTCGGCGCCCAGGTGACCGGCGTAGGTCACCCCGGTCCCGGCGCCGCAGAGCGGCCAGAGCTGCTCCCGGGCATACCGCTCGTCACTGACCGGACCGGCGATGACCAACGGCATCCCGGTCGCCCGGGCGATGCGCGCCGCGAGATGAGGTGCCTTCTCCGGCACGATGCGGCCCGACCAGACCAGCCCGGGGCCACCGGGGCCGGGCCGCCACCGGTCGATGTCGACCCCGTTGCGCACCACCCGGGCCTCCACCGCGTGCCGCCAGGCCCGAGCGGTCCACGCGCTGACCGCGGTCACGTGCAGCCGGTCGTGCCGGGAGGACGCGGCGGCGACGCTCAGCGCCGACTCGAGCCACGGGGTGGGCGGGGTGTGCAGCGTGAGGACGGTCGGCACGTCGAGGGTGGGGGCCATGGCGACCGGCAGGTGGTGCAGGGCGTGCACGTGCACCAGGTCGACGTCGCGCCGCTGGGCGAGCTGCAGCATGAGTTGCAGGTAGGCGTGGTGGCGCTGCAGCCACCCCTCCTCGGGCATCGAGACGTCGCGGCGGGCGGCGTCGGAGAGGGCGAGCTCGTCGGGCCAGAGGTATTCGACGCCCGGGAGCGGGTTGCTGTCGCGGCGCGCGAAGAGCGAGACACGGTGGCCGCGGGCCACCAGGCCACGCGCCAGGTGCCAGGTCATCGACTCCAGTCCACCGGCGAAGGGCTGGGCAATCGGGTATCGGGTGTGGCCCACGAGGACGACGTGCACGCAGGGTCTCCTGACTACGAGGGGGCGCGCGGGAGCGCGAGGAAAATCACCGGGGTCGCCTCAAGGGGTCGACGCGCCAGGTGACGGTCGACCGAGCCGCGGTGCTCGATCCGGACGAGAGGGAGGGTGGGGCCGGCGGCGTGATCACGCCGGAGGGGGCCGCTCGCGGTGCGGAGGCCGCCGCGACGTCGCGTCCCTGATGATCGCGGCGAGCTGCTCCCCGGTCAGCGGATCCGGAGCCCTCGCGGGGGCTCCAGATCGGCGCCAGGTCGGTGTCTGCATGCTTTCACGGTAGGGGGGGACCCCCCCTC
Organism: Serinicoccus sp. JS2-9; assembly: GCF_059025165.1. Taxonomy (NCBI): domain Bacteria; kingdom Bacillati; phylum Actinomycetota; class Actinomycetes; order Micrococcales; family Ornithinimicrobiaceae; genus Serinicoccus; species Serinicoccus sp. JS2-9. The sequence continues at coordinate 1,040,143 of NZ_CM180091.1, read as the reverse complement.
GCGCTCGCCGGACCGACCCCCCCCCACCCCGCGGGGGGGAGGACGGGCTCAGGACCCCGGCGGAAGCAGCCGTGGGCCCGGTGCGATGCGGATCGGTCCCTTGACGTCGCGTCGGGTGTCCACCGCCTGCCCGCGCTGCTGGATGACCGCCGCTCCCTCCCCGGCCAGCTCCCACGCGACGTCGCGCACCAGCGGCATCAGGTCTCGCCAGCCCTCGCCGCCGACCACGCGGGCCGCGTCGCTGGGGCAGATCGTCGACCCGGCGCGGTGCCGCAGCAGCGCGCGGACCGTCGCGGCCGCCCGGTCCCGTTGCGCCTGCTCGTCCGGCTCCTCCCACCAGGGTCGGCCACGCTCCCCGAGCGCCACCTTGGCGTCCTGCACCCGTGGCCGTGCGTGCTCGGGGTCGGTGCGCACCTGCCGGCGCGCGCTCATGAGCTCGTCGACCAGCTCCTGTCGTAGCGGGTCGGGGATGCCCGGGTCGGTCGCCCGCCACCGCCGGCCGTCCACGACGATCCACCGGCCGTCCTCGGTGCGCTCGGGCTCTGCCACGCCTCACACCGTGCCACAGGCCGACACGTCCGGCGCGCGGCGGCGACCCTCGACGGCGCTCCGGTCTCGGTAGGGTCGGGCAGCGTGAGGGAGGTCCGGATGGCCAGCGCGACGCACTCACCGTCGGGGGTCTACGAGCACGCGCTGCTGACCCGCTTCAGCGCCGTGCTCCACCCCGACGCGCCGCCACCCGACCCGGACTGGCTGCACTACCGTCTCGGCTTCTTCTACGACGCGACGTATCCGTCGGTGCGCTCCCAGCGCGGCGCGGCACCGTTCCGCTGGCTGGTGCTGCTCGACGACCGCTGCCCCGACTGGTTCCGCGAGCAGGTGGAGGAGCTCGCGCCGGGTGTCTTCGAGCCGGTTTGGACCCATGAGCCGTTCCGCCGCGACAGCTTCGCCGCGCACGTCTCGCAAGGCGACTCGCCCTGGCTGATCACGACGCGGATCGACAGCGACGACGCGATGGCGGTCGACTTCATGGCCGCGGTGCAGGGGCAGTTCGAGCCCGGTCTCCCAGACCGCCTCTTCGTCAACTTCCCCCGTGGGGTCCAGATCGACCGCGACGGCACGGTCTACCGCAGCGACATCCTCTCCAGCCCGTTCCTGTCGCTCATCGAGCGGCGTCGCCCCGGGCAGGCGCCGGACACGGTCTACGTCGCCAAGCACGCCCGCGCCCGCGCGCACGGCCCGCTGCGCGAGGTGCGGGCGCCGGTCATGTGGGCGCAGGTCGTCCACGGCACGAACCTGTCCAACATCGTCAACGGCTCTGTCGTCTCACCCGCGGTGGTCGGTCGCCGCTTCGACATGGCACTCGGGTATGACGCGGACCGCCGTGGTCTGCGCCTGCGCCGCTCGCAGGTGAAGCATCTCGGCCGGCGGGCGCGGCTATGGGTGAGTCATCCCGGTGAGGCCACCAAGTGGGCCGAGGCTAGGGCCTGGGCGCTGCGCGGCACGCACGAGCGTGCCCAGGACGACGGGCTGACCCTGAGCGACCGGGTCGAGGCCGCCACCGCGGACGCCCGGACGTGGGCACGGGAGACGAGGTGGCAGGTCAAGGAGCGGGTCAACTCCAGCGCCTCGGGCCTGCGGGGCGTCGCCGGTGACGTCGACCACCTGCATGCCGGCGACCGCGTCGTGCTCATGGCCGAGTGGTCGCGCGGCCGGGACGTCCGCCCGGACGCGCTCCGTGCCGCCACCGCCTACGCCGAAGCAGGCTGGCCCACGCTCGTCATCTGCGCGCGGGAGCCGTGGGTGCGCCTGCGCAAGCCGGCCCTCCCCCAGGGGGTCGTCGCGCAGCGGCCCAACTCCGCCTACGACTTCGGCAGCTGGCGCGACGCGCTCGCCGAGTTCCCCGACCTCGCGGCCCAGGACCGGGTCATCCTCACCAACGACTCGCTCGTCGGCCCGGTCGGCAGCCTCGGGCCCCTGCTGAGCCAGATCGAGGCCAGTGAGGCCGATGTCTGGGCGGCGACGATGAACCACCACCCGCGCGACCACCTGCAGAGCTACCTCACGGCCTGGCGCGGCGGCGTGCTGGCGACGCCGCCCTGGCGCGACTTCTTCGGCAGCGTGACCTCCCAGCCGTCGAAGACGCACGTCGTGCGCACTTACGAGTTCGGCCTCAGCGGGCTCGTCGACGCTCAGGGCCTGTCCAGCGAGATCGGGTGGACCCAGGAGCAGCTCGGCCTCCCGCGCACCGCCGACGCCGTCCTCGCCGGGTGGGAGACGTTGTTCGACCAGGGCTTCCCGTTCGTGAAGCGGACCCTGCTCACCAACTCCAGGTATGCCGGACTGCGTCCAGCCGGCGGGGCGCGGCTGAGGCGCACCTAGCCAATCTGCCGGAGTTGCACCTACCCTGTCTGATCGACCCACGTCGTCGACAAAGAATCTTCGCGCCCGTGACCAGTGCCACCCTGCCCGCACAACGTGTGACCGGCATCGACTCGCTTCGCGGCTTCGCCGCTCTCGCGGTTTTCGTATGTCACATCGGCGGCTACTGGACGTTTCTCAACCTTCCGTCGAAGCTTCCGGAGATCCTGACCTGGGGCACCCACGGTGTTGATCTCTTCATCGTGATCTCCGGTTTCTGCCTGATGATCCCGGTGCTGCGCTCGGAGGGCCGGCTGAACGTCGGTCAGTTCTACGGCCGCCGTGCGACGAGGATCCTGCCCGCCTACTACGTCGCCTTGGCCATCGCGGCCGCGTTGGCCATGTCGCCAGGGACGTATGCCCTGTTCGTCGGGGCACGCGCCACGTCTTCCGACCTATGGTGGCACGTGCTCGCGATGCAGACTTGGAATCCACCGAGTCTGGGCTCGATCAATGGCTCGCTGTGGAGCATCTCGCTCGAGGTGAATCTTTACCTGGTGTTCCCGGTCATGGTTTGGCTGTGGTTCAGGTATGGCTGGCGGGCCGTCATCGTCATCATGGCCGCCCTCTCGGTGCTGTGGGAGGTGACTGGTGTCTTGGCAGCGGGAACTCACCTCGCTCCCTACTTCGGTGACGCTCACGCCCTCCCCGCCCGCTTGCTCCAGTTCGTTCTCGGCATGGCCTGCGCCCAGTTTGCGCACCGGTACGCACTCCCGACGCTAGGGAAGAGCGCGCTCGGGTTCGTCGCCTTCGGGGTTCTTGGTGGGGTGATCTACACGATGGAAGCGAGCCAGCCTATCCAGACGATCGTCTGGGGCGTAGCTGGAGTCTTCGCCATCAGCCTCATTTCTCAACTCGGCCTTGGCGGACGAGCAGCCATCTTCGCGGAGCGCTTCGGTGAGCGGTCCTTCAGCTTCTACCTGCTGCACCAGCCGATGCTTCTGGCCACGGGGCCCCTCGTCGCCCTCCTCCCGGGTGGATGGCCCGTTCAGTTCCTGGCCGGCGGGCTGCTGGTGCTCGCCGCAACCTATGGGGTCGCAAGTGTGCTGTATCAGTGGGTCGAGGTCCCGAGCCATCACTACGGTCGCCGACGCTTCCCCTCCCCGACGCCGAAGCCCGTTCGCGCGGAGAGCGGCAGGTAGGCCTCACCCGGACTGTAGGTCCCGCACCTCGGCCCGGATGCGGGAGAGGAAGCGGTCCTCGCTGAAGGCTTGGGCATGCGCGCGCAGCGCGTCCTCGTCCCAGTCCACCTCCTCAGCCCGCAGTAAGGCGTCCCGGATCAGGTCCGGCTCCGGCTCCTCGAAGAAGAGACCGGTCTCGCCGTCCCGCACCGAGTCCAGATAGCCGCCCGCACGCAGCGCCACCACCGGCAGGCCCCAACCGTTGGCCTCCAGCGGGGTCAGCCCGAAGTCCTCTCGACTGGGGGCGACCAGCCCGCGAGCGTGGGCATAGACCCAGCGCAGCTCGGCGTCGCTGACGTCGGAGACGATCCTGACGTTTCCCGGCAGGTCGGCCCGCAGGTCGTCGCCCTCCGGCCCGTGGCCCACCACGACGAGCGTCTGGTCGGTGCCACGGAAGGCGTCGACCGCTTGGCGCACGTTCTTGTAGGTCATCAGCCGAGAGACGACGAGCCAGTAGCCCGTGTCCCGCCAGTCGGCGAGCGCCCCCGGCACGTGCTGGTCACCCGTCGTGTCCAGGCCGGGCGGTGGATGCACGACGTCGGCCTCGATCCCATAGGCCGACCTGATCCGCTCCTGCACTACGGTCGAGTTCGCCAGGTAGCGGTCGGCTCGGCGTGCGGCGACGCGGTCCCAGTGCTTCAGGCCGGGGCCGAGCACCCGCACCGCGAGCGCCTTGGGCGACCACCGGCCAGCGTCGCCGAGATACTCCTCCGCCTGATAGAGCCAGCGCGCCGGGTTGTGACAGTAGACGAGCGACTTCCCTTCGTGCCGGAAGCCGTGCGCCCAGCCGCTGCTGGAGGCGACGACGACATCCGCCGGCACGGTCATCGCGCTCGACGCATGTGCGAGCACCGGCAACGCCAACCGGTGGTGGCGACGCAGCCGCCCCACCCGGTTGAGCGGGCTGGTGATGATCTCGCGGTCGGCGAAGTCGGGGAAGGTGCCCTCGGGGTCGTAGAGAGTGGTGTAGATCGGCGCCTCGGGGAAGGCACGGCTCAACGCCAGCACGACGCGCTCGGCGCCGCCACGCTGGGTGAGGTAGTCGTGGGCGATGGCCACGGGCACGGTCCCGCGAGTCATGCGTTCGCCTCCCTGCTGGCTGACTCCGGGCACGCTACCCGAGGCTCAGGTGCCAAGCAGACTCAGGAGGTAGTCGCCGTAGCCGGACTTGCGCAGCGGCTCGGCCCGCGCCGCCAGCTCGTCGTCGGAGAGGAAGCCCATCCGCCACCCCACCTCCTCCGGCGCGCCGATCTTGTAGCCCTGCCGTGCCTCCAGAGTGCGGACGAAGTTGGAGGCGTCGTTGAGCGAGTCGAACGTCCCGGTGTCGAGCCAGGCGGTGCCCCGCGGCAGCACCTCGACGGCCAGCTCGCCGTCGTCGAGGTAGCGCCGGTTGAGGTCGGTGATCTCCAGCTCCCCCCGCTCCGACGGCCTCAGTGCGCGGGCGTAGTCGACCACGCGGTTGTCGTAGAAGTAGAGCCCCGGCACCGCATACGGGCTCCGCGGCCGTTCCGGCTTCTCCTCCAGCGAGATCGCCCGGCCGCGGTCGTCGAACTCGACCACGCCGTATGCCGTGGGGTCGCTCACGCGGTAGCCGAACACCGCGGCCCCGGTGAGGTGCTCGAAGCGGCGCAGCTGGGTGCCGAGGCCAGGGCCGTAGAAGATGTTGTCGCCGAGGACGAGGCAGACCGGCTCGTCACCGATGTGGTCCGCGCCGAGCAGGAAGGCCTGCGCCAGGCCATCGGGCGAGGGCTGCTCGGCATACGTGATCGAGATGCCGAACTGCGACCCGTCACCGAGCAGCCGGCGGAACTGCGCCGCCTCGTGCGGGGTCGTGATGACGAGCACGTCGCGGATCCCGGCGAGCATGAGCGTGCTCAGCGGGTAGTAGATCATCGGCTTGTCGTAGACCGGCACGAGCTGCTTGCTGATCCCCTGCGTGATGGGGTGCAGCCGCGAGCCGGTGCCCCCGGCGAGGATGATGCCGCGCATGGCGCCTCAGTCTAGGTCTGGGGATTCGTCGAGGTATGCCGTCAGCCCGGCCAGGTGGTCCGGCGGCTCAAAACCGGTGGCCCGGACCTTGTCCAGTGCCAGCACCGATCGCGCCGGGCGCGGGGCGAACGGGCGGTCCGGCGGCAACCCGGCGGCATACTCCGCGGTGGTCGTGCCGGCGACGTCGTCGGGTGATCTGCCCTCGTGGGCGAAGACCGCGCGGGCAATATCGGCCCAGGTCGTCGGCTCCCCGGCCCCGGTGACGTTGTAGGTCCCGAAGGGTGCCTGCGTCGAGAGCAGGTGGACGGTCGCTGCGGCGAGGTCACGGGTGAAGGTGAGCCGCCCGACCTGGTCGTCGACCACGCTGGGGCTGACGCCGCGGACGGCGAGGTCGCGCATGGTGCTGACGAAGTTGCGCCCCGCCCCGACGACCCAGGAGGTGCGGATGACGTAGTGCCGCGGGGCGAGCCCGGCGGCGGTGTCGCCGGCGGCCTTGGTCTGGCCGTAGACCCCCAGGGGCGAAAAGGGCGCGTGCTCGTCGTACGAGTCGGCGGAGCCGTCGAAGACGTAGTCGCTGGAGTAGTGCACCAGTGTGAAGCCGTGGGTGCGGGCCGCTCGGGCGAGCGCGGCGACCCCGGTGACGTTGGCGGCCCAGGCCGCAGCCCTGCCCTCGTCGGTCTCGGCGGCGTCCACCTGGGTGTAGGCCGCCGCGTTGACGACCACCTCGACGTCGCCGAAGTCGAAGCCGTCGACGGCCGCGGCGTCGGCCAGGTCGAGGTCGGCACGGGTCAGGCCCTCGGCCCCGGGCATGGCCGCGAGCAGCGCCTGGCCGAGCTGTCCCGTCGCGCCGAGGACGAGGGTGCGCGGTCGCTGGACCGGGGCGACGTCGGCGAGCCGGGGGTGCGCCTGGTCCTTATCCGAGATGGTGGCCTCGTCGAGGGGGATCGGCCAGGGCACCGCCGCCCGCTCGTCGGCGAGGTTGAGCATCGTGTAGCTGGCGTCCGGGCGCCAGTGCGCGTTGACGAGGTAGGAGTAGACGGTGTCGTCGACGAGGGTCTGGTAGGAGTTGCCGACGCCGCGCGGCACGAAGACCGCGGTGTGCTCGTCGAGCTCCTCGGTGTGCACCGTGCCGAAGGTCGGGCCTTCGCGCAGGTCGACCCAGGCACCGAAGGCTCGACCGTGGACGATCGAGACCAGCTTGTCCCACGGCTCCGCGTGGATGCCCCGGGTCGCGCCGGCCACTCCGTTGGACGACACGGAGTGCTGCACAGGGCCGAAGTCCGGAAGGCCGAGGTCGGTCATCTTGGCCCGCTGCCAGTTCTCCTTGAACCAGCCACGGGTGTCGCCGTGCACCTGCAGGTCGACGACCAGCAGGCCGGGGATGTCGGTAGTGCGGACCGCCAGCTCACCGGCCACCGTCACTGCCCCTTCTCGGCGTAGGCCGCCTCGATGGCGTCCTTGTGCGGCCCCCACCAGTCGCGGTGCTGGCGATACCACTCGATCGTGGCAGCGAGACCCTGCTCGATGTCGCGGTGATTGGGCTCCCAGCCGAGTTCATCACGCAACTTGGTCGGGTCGATCGCGTAGCGCAGGTCGTGGCCCGGGCGGTCGGTGACGTGGTCGAGGTCGTCAGGGTCGTGGCCCATGAGCCCAAGGATCAGCCGGACCATGTCGAGGTTGGAGCGCTCGCCGTCGGCGCCGATGAGGTAGGTCTCGCCGATGCGTCCGCGCTCGAGGATCGCCAGGACTGCGGAGGAGTGGTCCTCGGCGTGGATCCAGTCGCGCACGTTCGCGCCGCTGCCGTAGAGCTTGACCCGACCGCCGTCGAGCAGGTTGGTGATCTGCCGGGGGATGAACTTCTCGACGTGCTGCCACGGGCCGTAGTTGTTGGAGCAGTTGGAGAGGGTCGCCCGGACGCCGAAGGACCGCACCCAGGCCCGCACGAGGTGATCGGCTCCCGCCTTGGACGCGGAGTAGGGACTGGACGGGCGATAAGGCGTCGACTCGGTGAAGCGATCCGGACCGTCCAGCTCGAGGTCGCCATAGACTTCGTCGGTGGAGACGTGGTGCAGTCGCACGTTGTGCTTCCGCACCGCCTCCAACATCGTGAAGGTTCCGACGAGGTTGGTCTGCACGAAAGGGCTCGGGTCTCGAAGCGAGTTGTCGTTGTGCGACTCCGCCGCGAAGTGCACGACGGCGTCGCCGTCACCGGTGAGGCCTGACACCAGTTCGTCGACGACGCCAGCGTCGGCGACATCTCCCACCACCAGGGCGATTCGGTGGTCCGGCAGACCGCCTAAGGCGTCCCTGGAGCCGGCATAGGTCAGCTTGTCGAGCACGGTGACGTGCGTATCGGTGTCTGCCAAGGCTTGGTGCACGAAGTTGGACCCGATGAATCCGGCTCCGCCGGTCACGAGAAGGCGCCGCATGAACCTAGCCTAATGACAACGCGATCCCGGCCCTCTTCGCAGCGAGTGTCCCGCGTGACGCGCAATCAGGGATACAAGAGCCTACGAACAGCGCTAGCGTTGAGACTCATGATGAAGAGTTTCGCGCGGCGTGCGTGGTCGCGCACAGCGAGCCACCGCGCCGCGCGGGTCTTACGACCCGTGTGGGCTCGGTCCGTGATGGTCATTGATGAGTCTGGAGCCACCCTTTACGAACGCAATCCCGACCGGCTGGTCCACGGGCGTTCAACCATGAAGCTCCTGACGGCGCTCGCTGCCCGGACTGTTCTGGATCCTGACGAGTGGATTGTTGTGGCTCCGCAGGACGCCTCCCCGCACAGCGTGGTCGAGGTGGGGCAGGCGCTGACCGTCTCTGACCTCGTGGCCTCGTGCCTCCAGCACTCGGACAACACCGCAGCGTCGACACTCGCGAGGCGCGGAGGCGCGGAGTTGCTCACATATGCGCGAAACGTGGCTCCCGGCGAGTGGGTGATTGACGACTTGCGCGGCCTTGGACGAACCAACCGTGTGACTGCCCGTGGCTTGGTCGACCTACTGCGCCGGATAGCATCAATAGACCCGTGGCTCTACGCCGTTGCTGGGCGGAACACCCACGGTGTCCCCGGCTACGCTGCGGGCAAGACCGGAACTCATGGCCATCAGCCGACGAGCGAGGCGCACATCGTCTGGGCTTGGAAGTCACCTCAAGGTCTATTGACGGCCGCCTCCATGGCCACTGACGCACGTAACCGGCCGCTCGACGTCGCAGCCATCATGGCGACCGCGCTCCACGACTAAGTCCAGAGCCCCGCAGACCGGGACACCCACGTGACTCGGTGTCCGCACACGTTGACTATCGCTGCGGGATTGATGGGACGCGGGCAGTCAATGTGCCATGTCATGACGCGCTGGACCGGTAGGCGAACCTGAAGCAACAGATTAAACACAGGGGTCCGACGCTCTACCATGCCGACATGAAGGCGTCTCCAGCTGCCCAGATCACCGTCGGACCGCCCTTGATCGAAGACACCCCTGACGCGCGAGTACGTTGGTCGGTGCCTCTCGACGGGCCGCCAGGCGTCCCAGACCATCTCTGGTACGACATTCCGAGAGAGCACGCCGACATGCTCACCGATCGTTGCGACCCGGCGCTCATCGCCCTCACGATTCCGGCGATGCGGATGGGCACGCGCCTGGTCTTTGACGGACCTGTGACAGAAGAGTTGGCCTTCTGGCAGGGCGACGTCGCCGCGTTGTACTCCGCGTCCAGTGACCGCCCACCTGCTGAAGTAATGATTCCAATCAGGCTCGCAGCCGCTTCACGCGGAACGGCCGTCGCTGCCGGATTCTCGGGGGGCGTGGACTCTTTTGCTCTGCTTGCCGACCATCACTACGCGACCAACATCCCCACCAATTTGCGTCTCACTCACCTTTTGTTTAATAACGTCGGTTCGCATGACACCGGAGGCGAAGCTCTGTGGAGATCTCGCTATAAGCGCTTGGCCGCAGCAACCACAAAGATGAGCCTGCCATTTATAGACATCAACTCGAATCTCGATAGCGTTCCATCTCCAGGCATATCATACGAGGCGCTCAATACCCCCGCCAACGCTTCCGTTGCTCACCTCCTGGCGGCAGGAGTCCAGACTTGGATTTTCGCTTCCAGCGTCGAGTTTCGCCGCGTCGGCGTTCGACCACGCTCGTACAACACTGCGTTCGTCGACCCAATCGCCTTGCCGCTTATGAGTACTCAAACCACTGTCCTGCGCACTGCCTCTTCACAGAAGCGCCGAATAGACAAGGTGAGGTCAATTGCAAACATTCCCGACGCTTGGACCGCCCTTGATGTCTGCATTTACGATGGCGCTCACGGCAAAGTCAATTGCTCGGCCTGTTGGAAATGTCAACTCACCCTTGCCGCCTTGGATTTATTGGGGGTAGTGGACCGCTTCGATTCTCAATTCAATCTCGACCTGTGGCGGGCTCAAAGGAACGCATATCTTGCCTCCGTCAAGTATCAACGCAACCGAGCACTCATCCTAGAGCTGGAAGAGTTAATGACTGAGGTCGAGCACCACGTCAACCGCCACCAGCGCAGAAAGGCTCTTGCTTCTCACACCGCGGACATCGCGGGCGCTGGAGTGAGTCGCGCTGCACGTGGGCTCTCACGAAGAGCGCGCAGCCTGGCGCGCCGGTGAAGGAGTCGAGGCGATCCATGAGGGCACTCAGAGCCAGCCGTAGACATGCTAGTCGTGTGTTCAGCAACGCGGTATCAAGAGCGTCCGACGCTGAGGTCACCTGGACGCTTAGGCGACGAGCTCGAGCGCGGTTCAAGCTCGAATCAGACTTGATCGGAGGGGCGAAGAACCGGGTAGCGTTCGCCAGCCTCATCGTGGGAACCGACGAGAAGGCCGTCGTCGTCAAGAGGCCACCCCCAGGATGGCGCAGGAGCGATGCAACTTCGGAACTCCGTTCAGAAGCTGAAGTTCTCGACCTCCTTGCCTCCGACGGGCAGACAGAACATCTCGGCCCCAAGGTTCTAGCCTTTCAACGAGGCCCCGTGCTAGGAGGGGAGCTGTTACTCACCGAACGGCTTAATGGAAGGGTAGTTTGGGAGCCGTCCTGGTATCGCAGCCAGAGGACTCTAGCTGCGCTGGCGGACACATATCATCGAGTTCATCGATCACCGTGGGGTCATCTAGGAACTCATGACCGATCTGGTCCAGTTTGGGAAATGGGCTCACGGATCATGTCTGAGTTGCCATCCGATGCCGTAGAAAAGATGAGAGAAGATGGGGACCTTCCTCTCGGGCTCGTCCACGGCGACCCTCACCCCGGAAACTGGCTATGGCGCGACGATAAGCCGGTACTTCGTTTGATAGACTGGGGTGGTGCTCACATCGGGTGGCCGAGCGTGGAATTTGCGAGATGTGCGTTGTTCTTGGCAGGTCGAATTGGAGTGCACTCCGCTTTAGACTTCTACGAGGCAGCACGAAGCAACTCCGCAGCGATGACACCTGCGATAGTCGAAGTGAGTCATTTGATTGCCTACAGGTGGCCCGACGCCTCCCTTCAGGCGAGCGTTACGAAGAGCCGCGGCGACAGACGAGAGTTCTTCGCTCGGCGCCGCCAATATTTGGAACATATCCTTCCTGGGGGTTTTTACGGCATGATTCCCTGAGGCAGCCACCATCGGCCGCCAGTTGTGCCGACATCAGCGCGCGCGGCGACCGCTCGCAAGCTTCCAATGTCCCACCAGTCATGAGACTTATTGTCCTCACAGTGGGTGACGACACAGCTACGATGACGTACGTTGCCCAGCATGGCGGATCGCCAGGAGCGGAGACGAGGCCGGAAAATTGACTGTTCGAAGTGCGCGGAGAAGTCCGTCTTGCCTCTTCCTTACAACGGCCGCGTCCGGGGAATTAAAGTACTTCTGGGCGCTGCCGATCCCTTTTGCAGAAGCAATTTCTATGCGAGGGCGGGAAAAGTTCCCGAGGCTCGATTGATAGTCAAGGAACTTGAATTTGTCTCCCAAGAGCCGTTCTCCAGTTACGGCCCAGATCGCTGGGATGCCAAAGGCGTCCGCCGTGACTAGGCCATGAAGACTGCTACTGATTACGGATTGACATCGCGCAATATCTTTCAGAACAGCGCTCGGGCCCCTTTCAACACTGATGACTCGCACTCGGCCGTCACTCTTTTCGGAGACGCGTCTCCATATCGGATCATCGAGATGCGAATGATGCGGAACCAGGCCGATCTGCCATTTGGCCGGGGGCCTCTTGAGAAATCGTGGGACCAGGAGGCCTGGATCCCCCAGCGTGACAGGCCCCGCTATGCCAAGGCACTCCCGTGTCAAATTGCCGCGCACGGCAATTGCGTTGGCATGTGGAAAGGTCCGGGCCTTTTCGTGCAGCAGGCCGGATCCCCAGATGGTCCCCGAGAATGACTCCGGAACCATCTCAAGAATACTACCTACTCCAACGAGGTCTGCGGCTTCGGCTTGGGACGGTAGCGGCACTATCCCTGCCCGTCGCAAGAGCCACGGCGTCAGCGCATCTCCGAAGTTCGCCTGGCCGTCATACCAGAAAGCTCGCGCAACCAAAGATGATGGGTACATGCTGGGGGTGAGTGCTGCTCCCGCGACTCGACCGACGAGTCTGGCTCGCCTACGCGGCAGCGAGTCGAAGGCGAGCCACTGCGATGGTGAGCGCACGGTAGTCCCTACTCAAGCCTGGATGTCTCTAGCCTCGTACCATACCTCTCGCGATTCCGGGCTCTCCTCGAGGCCGAGTCACGACCCTCGGCCGAGGTAGACTGGCGGCGTGTGCAGGTGCGGACGAGGTTCCCCTGGAGCGGGTGAACGTGACGTCGACTGACACTGGCGACTCGATGGATCGACGGGAACTGCAGGCGCGTGCCGTAAGCGGGTCTATGTGGACCCTTCTTCACGTAGCCGTCTCGCTTCCTCTGGCCTTTGCGGTCAACATCGTGCTGGCCCGCGCTCTCGGCGTTTCGGCTTACGGACATCTGGCCTATCTCACCATGGTCATGGAGATAGCAGCTGTGCTGGCCCTAGCCGGCGTGGGGGTGGGGCTCACGCAGTTCGGTTCGAAGGCCCACTCCACCGGAGACCACCTAGCCGTTCGGAGGCTTCTCGGCAAGACCCAGGGCTTTCGCTTGCTGGTAGTCGCACCAACTCTTTCCCTTTTGGTAGCTCTCTTACTCGATGTGAGTCCACTCCTCCTTACCTTGGCCATCCTCGGCGGGGTGTGGCTGCCTGCTATCTTCGGGGGCGCGAAGGCGGCCGTCCGGGTTCAGAACGATTCTGCTCGAGACGCCAGGCTAGCCATGGTGACAAACATCATTAGCCAAACAGCCGTAGTCTCCACCGTGCTGATTGTCGCTGACGCAGATGTCGTCTGGGTGGTGCGTCTGGTTGCAACCGGTTTCGGCGTTGCGCTCGCCCTAACGCTCGTGCAACGTCGCTACCGCTGGGCGAGCATCGTCCCGCGTTGGCCGACGCACCTACCAGCCGGCTTCTGGGCCTTCTCTTTGCCAATGGGGGCGTCGGCTCTCATCGGAGTCGTTGTGCTGGGTCGGAGCGAGGTAATCGTTCTTGAGTATCTCTCCACGCAGGAGCAGGTGGGCCTCTACGCCATCGCCTTCGGACTAGCTGGTCATCTCTTTGCACCTGCGCTTGCCCTTCTGAACCCGCTGACGCCAGCTGTCTCGGCACTACGCGAGGTTGATCCGGAATCGATCTCCTCCGCCTTTGGGCGCGCAACACGGATGAGCAACCTGTTGGCGGGGGCCGCAGTCGCCACAGCCGGACCAGCATTGGCGCTCATGGTCCCATGGCTGTACGGGGTCCAGTTCGCGCCCGCAGCGCCCCTAGTGCTTGCGCTTGTCATCGTCAGCGGCTTCCTGGTTGTCAGCTACCCAATGCAGGCCTTCGTGACAGCGCGGCTGAGGTCTGGCAGCACGCTGGCGGTCAACACGACCTCACTCGTCGTGAGTGTGACCCTTTTGGTAGCACTCGTTCCAGCCGTCGGGGCATGGGGTGCCGTGTTCGGTAAGGGGGCCATTGCCGTCACTCGGGTCGCGTGGTTGGGGCTACGGGAGACCGAAAGCTTCTTGGTCACCCGATGGCAGTACCTTCTCTCGTTCAGGGGCGTTCTGATCGCTGCAATCTCTGCTCTGGCTGCCTACGCCAGCGGTCTCCTCGTCCTGGAACGCTCGAACTCCTATGCACTCGCCGCCATGGCTGCGGGAGCCATCGGCGGAGGCCTGTTCCTGGTGGGGCTTAGGCTGGCCCGCGCTGGGCTACATCAAGGGGACGTAGATGCAATAGGACGCGCTTTGCCGTCGGCAGTTCGACGACCAGCGATGAGACTGATTTCAGCCGGACTTGGTTCGGAAATGGCGGGATGGAGGAGGGAAGAATAATGCCAAACACAAAAGGTCATCGTGTAGCCCTGCTCAGCAGTTCGTTTTACCCACACTTTGGCGGCGTCGAGGAACACGTGCGGCACGTCGCCCATTCCTTGCAATCACGAGGCCATGCTGTGGAAGTTTGGACAGTGAATCGCGGTGAAGCTTTGGAGGCCCGCCAAGTTGATGGGATACGAACGCGCTACCTCCCTTCCCCACTCCCCGCGCGTAGTGCGGTGACCCTGGCCCGTTTCAGTTGGGTTGGGGCGGCCGGTCTCATGTACTGGCTCAAGGCAATGGCGCAGTTCAAGCCACAAATTCTACACGTGCAATGCTTCGGCCCGAACGGTGTCTACGGTCTACTCCTGGCACTCCTGACGGGCAGACCTCTGATCGTGTCGGGGCATGGAGAAACTTTCATGGATAGCCATGTGTTCGACGGCTCCTCCCTCATGCGGTGGGCGTTATCAAGAGCGTGTAGCCGAGCGAAGGTCGTGACGGGCTGCTCTCGCTTCGTGGTAGACGACCTCAAGGCCCGCTTTGGCGCGAGCGAAGTTCGGGTGGTGCCAAATGGAATCGACGTTGCGAATCGTGGACAGGCGCCGATCATCCTCGACACGCCTTCAATTGTAGCTGCCGGTCGCCTTGTAGACGTCAAAGGTTTCGATCTCCTGATCGACGCATTCGCCAAGGTTCGAGCTAGGGCCAACCTCCTCATTGTTGGAGATGGTCCCGAACGCGGGAGGCTGGAGGAAAGAGCCCAAGACTTGGGCTTGGCCCACCGTGTGCAATTCTTGGGTCGACGCTCGTCCGAGGACGTGCGGGACATCATGAGCGCAGGCCAAGTCGTGGTCTGCCCGAGCCGCAGAGAGGCGTTCGGCATCGTTGCGCTGGAGGCTTGGGCGAGTGGTTCTCCGCTCATTGCGACCTCCCTGGGTGGCCCAAGTGACTTCGTTGATGATGGAGTCACCGGGTTGCTGGTGAACCCATTTGACACGACGGCCCTTGCCTCTGCAATGGATAAACTCCTGCATGATTCGCTGCTGGCCAGTCGCTTATCTAAGGCTGGACTGCGCGCCGTAGAGGCGTATTCGTGGGAAAAGGTTGCGCAAGCGTACGAGTACATCTACATGGAGGCGCTTAATGAAACATGAACGTCGCTCAAGAATTCCATCTTGCAAGACGGAGTGATCGGAGGGGCTGTAGTCTACCGTCGAGTGCAGAAATGGGTCGGACTATCGGATCTGGCGAAGAATTTCGTCCAGCCTGTCCAGGCAAGCAGAATCTCGGTAACGCTGGGCTTCCTGAATGCCCCACAGCGACAACGTCTCGAAACTCTTCATGGCCCCCTGTGCCGCGAGGGCTAATTCGACAGACTCTCCAGCGGGATACAGTGTGGGGTAGGGACTTTCCGCTAGAATCTCCAACGGGCCACCTTGCGCAGTGGCGACCACAGGTAGTCCTGCCGCCATTGCTTGGACGATCACCTGTCCGAACGGCTCTGGGCGCATTGAAGTGTGCACTAGGATGTCGTTTTCTTTCAGTAGAGGACCCACGTCTGCTACGTGTCCGACCACTCTGACGCCCTCCGTGCGTTCGGCGAGACCGCGCAGCTGGTGTTCATAGCGCTCCTCGCCGAACTGCGCCCCGCCAGCGACCGTTAGGTAGGCGTTGACGCCTCGCCGACGGAGGTCGGACACCGCGCGGACTGCCACGTCAGGCGCCTTCCAGGGCGCCATTCGGCCTAGGTAGAGCAGCCGCCAAGGGCGTCCGACTGGTTTGGAGCGCGGGAGCGCAGGGACATCCCCGATACCGCTCATGCTGTGGGCGACGGAGATGGCAGCGGTTGGGACGCGCAGACGCTCTCTGACTGTCTGGGCGGTCCAGGAGGAGTTCGCGAGATAGTGGCTCACCCGTCTTGCTGTGATCGCCTGCGTCAAGCGAAGCGCCGTGTTGGACATCGCGCTGTCGACCAACCCGTCTCGGACCCAGTAGGCCACACGGCGATGGCGCGGTGCGAGCAATGAGACGTACAGGGCTGCTCGCATCGAGTTGGCTACGACAAGGCCTCGTCCCTGATGGAGCTCGCGTGCAAGCAAGGGCAGCGTCGACGCTGGTCGAACCGGGCAGGGCAGGTCCGACCAGACGTTGCCATCTGCCATGGTCACCAACTCGACCGGCAGTGCCGTAACCCGCAAGTAGCGGCTCAGTGCCAACTCGGCTCCGCCCGGGGCCGCCGTGTGCGAGACAAACGTGATCGCCTCAGCCATGACTCACCGTGCGCAAGATGTCAGCCATCTGCTCGACCCTGTCATTCCAGGACGGAATCGAAACGGGAGAAGTCGCGGTCGGCTCGAGCGCCTCGGACTCCAGGGCGGTGACCACCGCTCTCGGGAAGTCGTCAGCTCGCGCAACGTGCACCCGAGTATCGGCGCTGTCAGAAAAGCCAGGGACCGGTGTAGCGACCACGGGTCGGCCCGCTGCGCGGTACTCGTAAGCCTTGATTGGATCAAGAGACATGGTGAAAGGGGTCAGGACGTGCGGAACGATCAGCACATCGGCGTGCTGGAGGTAGGACGGGATGCTGGGACTTGGCCGAGGACCGAGCATCAGCACGCCAGCGCGGACCAGTCGCCGGCGGTCCTCCGGCTCTAGCGGAGCAGGACCCGCGAAGACCACTGTTGCATCCACCTCCGTTGCGACGCGCGCGCACAGGTCTACGTCGATGCGGTCCCGGTGCGCCGTGCCCACGTAGAGCACCACACGGCCGCTGGGGAGATCGGCGGGGCGAGGATGCCTCTGCTCGTAGGCGTCGAGGTCGACGGCGTTGGGGACGAGTCGCACGTCGCGAGAAGCAGACTTGGCACGCTCCAGATTGGGGGAGCACACGACCACCTCGGCGCAACGCTCCATCAGATAGGCCTCTTGCCGTCGCAGTCTCGCCAGCTCGCTCGGCGGACGATCGGCCATGAGCCAGTCGTCCGTGATGTCGTACATGGCTCGCCAGTCCACGACGCGCGCCACCTCGGCTCCGCCAGGGTCGTTGATCCACAGAAGCGGCTCCTGCAGGCCCATGCGCTGCGCCTCACGTCGCACCGCGTGAGCACGACGGCGGTCTCCAGCGCGATCCCAACGCCGCGGCAACCATTTCGACATCCGAAGGCGCCTTAGTTCACGTCCAGGGATCCCCTGCAGCTCGATGGGCTCACGGCGCACCCCGAGCTCAGGGCGCCGGCGGATGCGGAGCGCGTGAAGCGGATCGGTCGCGGGCTCAACGAAGAGCACACGGTCGAGGTGCCCTGCGCCTAGGAGGCCGGCCACAAGGTGCTGGTTGCGGCGCCACACCTCGTCCCACGCCTCAAGTGAGATGATGACCAGATCGGTCAAGATGCCACACTCCCATAAACCGCGTCCGTCTTTTCCGCTTGCAACTGCACGCTGAAGGTGGACCGTTGCACATCTCGGAGATCCTTGCCGTATGAGGACCGAAGTCCTTCATCGGCGGCCAGCTCCTGCAGCATCCTGGCTGCGTCGTGGTGGGAGCCGGGTGGGAAGAGCTTCGCTTCGGGCGCCCGCCCAACGGTCTCACCGTAGGCGCCGGAGTCAGCAGCAACCACCGGGAGAGACGTTGCCATCGCTTCCAGGACACTCAGACCCAGACCCTCGACGCGACATGGCGCTAAGAGAATCCCTGCGCTTTCCATCGCCGAATGAACGTCCTCTGTGAACCCCGCCCACTCGACGCGCTGGGCGATGCCAAGCTCCTGAACCAGCCTACGTAGTTCGGGTTCAGACGAACCTCGACCCACAATCCGCAACTTCCAGCCATCCAGCTGGGCTGCCGCGAATGCCCGCAAAGCCACGTCGGTTTCCTTCTCCGGCTGCAGGCGCTGCACGACCAGCACGACATCGTCCCTGGCCGTTGAGACTGCGGGCATATCGGTGACGCCGGGATAGACGACAGTCGCGTGGCCATCCACGCGCCGGGCAACAAACTGACTAATGGCGATCTGGGCGGCGACTCGTCGTCGGATTAATGGAGCCATCACCCGACCCGCGAATGACTCTCCCCGCCGCCAAGCGAAATGTCGTGTGGTCACCACGGGAGTACGACGCGGAGTAGCAGTCACAACTGCCTCAGCGGCGGTCATGTGAGTGTGGATCACATCCGCGGCTGGCTGCACCGTCAACTGCCTGAAGAGCTGCGCGACCGAGTCTCCCCTCGCGTGTGTTACCGCGGACCCATCAAGAATGGATCTCATAGACGAGGCATTACCACCGATCACCCGCACCTCGTGTCCCCTGTCGGCCTGTGCACGGGAAAGTGTCGCGACGTGCCGCTCTACACCTGCGAAGCCATCGGACCGAATGACGTGCAGAACTCTCATCGTCCCCCACTGTTGGTGCTCCCGATGGACTGGAAGAGGGTCACGTAGCGATCAGCGACAATTGACCAACTGAGTGTTGCGGCCCGGGCACGGGCCAACTCGGTGACATACGCGCGAGGTAAGTCAAGGGAGGCAAGTTCGGCAAGTGCCCTGGCGACGTCAACGGGAGAACGCTCCACCACGCGAGAGATCTCGTCGTCCGCGAGAAGCTCCGGAACCGAACCCACTGCGGTCGCCACCACTTGAAGACCCGAGGCAAGAGCCTCAAGGACCACAAGCGGGTTGGCCTCGTACGCGCTCGGCAATACCAGCACGTCGGCTGCCACAAGGCCGGGACGCGCGTCGCCCAGCGAGCCCAACCAATGGACGCGTGGTCCTGCGGCAGACCGGAGACGACCGATCTCCTTCGCAGATCCGCCCACAACGACCAGATGGTGAAGGGGCAGACTACGCATGGCCTCGAGAAGCACCGGGAGGCCCTTGCGGGAGAACTCGTGACCGACGAAGACGGCCGTGGGAGCGTCGAGCGGGATGCCAAGATCTTCGCGGATGGCGGCTCGCTCATCTGAGTTTGCAACAGTGAAACGGTCCAGTTGGACGCCGTTAGGCACGATCAACTGCCGAGTCGCTCCCTGAGGGTGTCGGGCGAGGAGGACGTCGCGGTCGACTCGGCTCAGACTGACCACGACCTGATGCACGCCCGCGCGGAATCGGTAAAAGTCTCGGGCAGCCGTGAAGAGGTGAAGCGGGTTGCGCAGCATCCGTCCGACGAACTGGCCGCGAGCTTTCATGGCGACCGTCAACAACCCGTGGTTCACGTAGACGTCGCCCGCCAGCGCATCGTTGTGACAGATGGTCACAGCACCCTGCGGAAGGGACCGGATTGCCGCCCGGGCCCGGATGCTGCCAACAGTCGAGAACCACATCACACGCCCCGCATGCTTCAGGCGGCCGCGCCAACCGGGTGCAGGTTTGGCCAGCCACGAACACCCGGCCTCTGCCGGTCCAAACCACCGCACATCGTGTCCCGCCTCCCGCCAACAGGACTCAAGGTGGTGCACGACAGCACCGACACCTGTCCCGGGAGCGTTCTCCGGGGAGACTTGGAGAATGATCACTGTTGGCTCTGCTGCAATGTCTGGGAGTTGATCCGGGCACTCGTGGTAGGGGCAGTGGCCGCAGCCCCGAGGAGCACGCCGGTGATGAGGAACGGGATGGAGGCCGATGGGCTCACCCAGAAGATGTCCAGTTGGGCCTGGACGAGGCGGATCGCGACCACCGCCAATGCCAGAGTGCCGTAGGACCTAGGCAGACGCGAGAGAGCGAGCAATGCGAGGCCGACCATCGCAAGGAAACCGATCAGACCCACTAGTCCGGCGGTTGCGAGCACTTCCAGGAAAACGTTGGGGGGTTGGAAATAGCCCGGTGCGTCAGGCTGCGTCCAATATCGCAAACCATGTCCCGTCAAGGGTCGCTCGAGCCAGAGCACGATCGACTCCTGATACCACTCGATGCGCTGGAACCACGAGTTGTGCTCGTTGCCCTCAGCGATCTGGTCGCGCGCGAGCGTGGCTACGAGCCAGATCATGGGAGCCACCACCACGAGCGCCAGGATCGAGCGGCGACGATCCTGATGCTGTCGCAGCGAGATGACGAGCAGACCCACCGCCAGGCCAAGCAGCGCCTGACGGGATTGGGACATCGCGATCGCCGCGAGCAGCATCCAGAAGGATCCGCTCGCGAAACTCGTGCGCAACTGAAGCCAGCGCGGACGGCTATAGCAAATGATGGCCGCCGTCAGGAGGACGGTCCCGATGAAGTTCTTGTGCATCGGCCAGGGAAAGCGAGGGTAGACAGGGGAGAAATCGCCTCGTGCGTACTGCAGGACGGCCTGCACAATCGTGGCAGCGGCTAGGAACACGCAGACGCCGAGGAAGAGTTTCAGCCCCAGCTCGGCATAACCAGCCCGTCCGACCGCCCAGCCCACGATGAGGGCTCCCGACACCAGCAGCCAGGCGTGGAACCACTCGACGTAGTTGGCGACGAAGGGGTTGGCGATGAGCGTGAACAGCGTGGTCGCCTGATAGATGGCGTTGCCCCACAGGATTTGGCGCAGCTCAGGACTGAAGGGGCGCTTCCCGAGAATGACCGCGGGCCAGAACGCCAAGCCGAGCATCCAGTCAGAGATCGTCATCTCGACTGGCCCCGCCCCGAAGCGGGCCACCACGACGATGACGGGCATGGCCAGCAGCGGCAGGGCGACCGGCTGAGTCAGGGCAACGACGGCGACGAGCATGACGACGACGCCACCGACCACGAGCAAGGGCTGCTGCGGCACGGCATAGCCGACCGTCACCGCCAGGCCCACGGCGCCGACCACGAGCAGAGCGATCGCCAGCGGGCGCATCCACTCGCGCACCATGGCACTCATGGTCGCACCGCCCGGGGATAGCGGGAAGCCTCGATGCGGCGCGGGCCCTGCCGGAGCAGCTCGGCCCGTGCCCTGGCGCTCTCTCGACGACCCTCGGGGAGTACGCGCGAGCGGGCGGTGGCCCCCGCCCACTGACCGGCCCGCGCCAGCTGCCAGCCGACCTCGCCGTGGTGCTTGCGCAGGTAGCGCTCCTGGCCGGCGTGGAAGTGCGTCTCGCGCCGGGTCGAGTCGGTGCTGGTCGCCGCGCCCACGTGGGTCGCAGTCACCTCCGGGACCAGTCGGTGCCGCCAGCCCAGGCGGGCCGCCCGCCGCGCCCAGTCGGTCTCCTCGGCATAGAGGAAGAAGTCGTCGTCGAAGGGACCGACCTGCTCCAGCGCCTCGGCCCGCAGGAGCAGGACCGACCCGATGACGTAGTCCTCTTGCCGATCGTTGATCCTCCCGAGGCCGATTGCCTCGACCCACGAGCGCATCGGCCCCGGGAAAGGCCAGGCGACGCGGGCCAGGCCCTCGCCGTCCACCTGGACCGGTGCGACGCTCGCAAGGTCGCGCTCGGCGCGCATCGCTCGTTGCAGCTCACGCACCCCGACCACGTCGATCGAGGCGTCAGGGTTGAGCAACAGCACGTCGCGGCCCGGGTGCTGCCGGTGGGTCAGCCCGTGGTTGACCCCCGCAGCGAAGCCGCCGTTCCACCCCGTGTCGAGGTAGCGCACCCCCAGCTCGTCGCACACGGCGCGCACGGCCGTCGATGAAGAGTTGTCGACCACCGTGATCGGGAGCGACGTGAGCGGCGCCAGGGCACTGCGCAGCAGCTCCTCCGAGTGATAGGCGACGACGATCACCTCAGGATCGCCGTCGCTAGCCGTTTCTACTGATCTCGTGATACGCGCGTAGATCTCGTCATAGCGCCGGGCGACCGCGGACCACGAGCACTCCTCGGCGCGCGCCAGTCCGGCCTCGCGCAGCCGTGCTGCGAGCGCGTCGTCGCTCCCGACGCGCACCAGCGCCACCGCGAGCGCCGACGCGTCATTCTCGGCCACCACGATGCCTGCGTCACCCACCACCTCGGGCAGCGCGCCGCTGTCGCTCACAACGACCGGCACGCCGGCGGCCATGGCCTCGACGACGACCCTGCCGAACTGCTCGACCCACCCCGGCGTCGTTAAAGACGGGACGGCCAGGGCGTCCAGATCGTGCAGCAGCGCGGGTAGCTCCTCGGGCGTTGCCGAGCCGTGGAAGGTCACCCGGTCGAGCAGCTCGGGATCGGCGGCGACCCGGTGCCGCAGCTCGGGCTCCTGCGGCCCGGCGCCGATGAGCGTCGCCTCTAGCCGCGGCTCCGCCGCGACTGCGTCGAGGAGCACGGTGACGCCCTTGTGCTCGGCCAGCCGACCGACATACCCCACCCGGACACGCTCGCCCACCCGACGCCCGGGCCTCTCCACTCCCGGCGCGAAGGCCTCGACGTCGACGCCGAGCGGCACGACGTCGGCCACCCCGGGGAAGCCCTTGCGCTGCACGATGCGCCCCGCCTCCTCGTTGCAGACGACGACGGCGGAGGCGTGGGTCAGGGCCCATCGCTCGAGCCACCGGAAGGGGATGGGGTAGCGCTTGGCGATGTTCTGGGCGGAGTAGAGCACGTAGGGCACCCGACTGCGGCGCAGCGCCCGGAGCGCGAGGATCTCAGCCGTCGCGAGGGCGAAGGGCTCCTCATGGATGTCGAGCACGTCCCACCGCTCGCCGAGGGCGCGCCAGATCGGGCGAGGGTCGTAGAGGAACAGCGCGGGGTGCCGACCGGCGGTGTCGACCGCGGTCACCGGCTCGCCCGGGTCCGCGACCAGGGCGACGTCGGAGCCGCCCTCGTTCCACCGGCGCGACGACAGCAGGTGGACCTCGTGACCGAGTCTCCGCAGGTGACGCTCACGCGACCGCCACGCGGACACGACTCCGCTGTGGAAGACCCGGAGCACACGCATACCCGGCATGGTATCGGCGGCACAGCCTGTCACCTGCCGCTGCACCGTGAGAGATCGCGCCGGACGTCGGCCGAGAACCCGGTAGACTCCTTCTCCACAACGCAGCAGTGGGGAGCCCAGACCCGTGACCATCCAAGACTTCTTCGCCGCGATCCGTCAGCGCTGGCGGATCATCGTGGCGACCCTGCTGCTCGTGCTCTCCGTCACCGCGCTGATCACCTGGCAGACGCCGAAGGTCTACGGCTCCAGCACCCGCGTCTACCTCCTCGCCTCGCAGGAGTCCTCCACGGGCAACCTCTACAACATGCCTGCTGCGGAGAAGGAGACGCTGGTCCAGGTCGCCTCCTCCCCGGTCGTCGTCGACGGGGTGCGCGAGCAGCTGGGGTATGACGGGTCCGTCCCCATCACCATCTCCGCCAGCGTCGCGGGAGACACCACGCTGCTCGACGTCTCCGCGACGAGCGACACCCCGCAGCGCGCGGCCGACATCGCGACCGCGGTGCCGCAGGTGCTCGCCTCCGTCGCCCGCAACTTCGCGCCGAGCCTGGCCCAGAGCGGTCAGGCGGTCGAGGCCCAGGTCATCTCACCGGCCAGCACCTCCAGCCTCCCGGTCGAGCCCGACCTGGTGACGAACCTCCTCATGGCGGTCCTCGCGGGGCTGTTGCTGGGCGTCATCTTCGCGCTGATCCGGCACAACCTCGACACCCGGGTGCGGGCGGGCCGCGACCTCGCCGGCCTCTCCGAGCGCCCGGTGCTCGCGGCGATCCCGGTCTCCAGCAGCGGCTCGGGGCACGACATCTATGTCGAGTCCGACCCCTTCGGCGTCCAGGCCGAGGCGGTGCGCACGCTGCGCACCAACATGCTCTTCGTCGACGTCACGACCGGTGGGCACTCCTTCATGATCACCTCGAGCCTGCCCGGCGAGGGCAAGACCACGACCGCGGTCAACCTCGGCCTGGCGATGGCCGACTCCGGGCTCAAGGTGCTGCTCATCGATGCCGACCTGCGCCACCCGAGCGTCGCCGGAGCCCTGGGCCTGGAAGGCTCGGTGGGCCTGACCACGATCCTGCTCGGCGCCGCCGAGCCCGACGACGTGATCCAGAAGTGGGCCGGCACCAACCTGCACGTGCTCGCCTCCGGCGACATCCCGCCCAACCCGAGCGAACTGCTCGGCTCCAAGGCGATGCGCAGCTTCTTCGACCGGGTCTCTCAGGACTTCGACTTCGTGCTCGTCGATACCCCGCCCGTGCTGCCGGTCGCCGACCCGCTGGTCGTCAGCAAGCTCGTCGGCGGCACGATCATGGCCGTCGCCGCAGGCAGCACCCGCAAGCGCCACCTGGCCGAGGCGCTGCGGATCCTCGGCACCGCGGACGTCGAGATCGGTGGCTTCGTGCTCACCAAGACTCCGGCGCAGCCCAACAGCTACTACAGCTACTACTACGGCAGCAAGCAGAACGACGAGCCCCACAAGCCCCGGTCCAACCGGCGCCGCAGCGAGAGCCGCACCCGCCGCAAGCGCGACCGCCAGGCCAAGAAGCGGCTGCCCAACGCCCAGGAAGCCGCCGAGCGACGCGCCGCCCGCGACGCGACGCGGGAGTCCAGCACCGACCTGGAGCACGCCACCCGCAGGCGCGACTGAGCTCACCCCGCAGCACACGGCATACCTGGGCCTGGTCCGAGCCCTCGAGCGCGCAGGTCAGCAACTCCCCCTGGGCCCTGGCCGCCCTCGACTTTGGGCCCCCGGGCCCATGCAAGCGCCTCATAGGCTGCTGAGGAAAGCCTGAGACAGCCACACCCGGGGGAAGAGCATGCCGACCACGCCAGTGCCCGCGCGCCGCGAGCGCGGCAACGCCTCGATCGAGCACCTCGGCTACTGGATCGTCGCCGTCATCCTGCTGGCAGCCCTCATCGCCGGGGGCACCGCGATGCGGGCGCAGATCGGCGGCTACGTCGACCAGGCGTTCTGCACCATGCGCACCCTGAGCCCCGGCTGCGACAGCGGTTCGAGCACCGCGGCCACCGGCGGCGCCGACGCCGAGGGCAGCTGGGTCAAGGCCGGCGACCCCGCCGCGATCGACTTCACCCCTGACGAGTGCCTCGTCGGCAACTCCAGCGACCGGCGCGAGGGTGGCGCCAAGATCGCGTTCTTCACCGCCGAGGGAGGCCGGACCGTCGAGGTCGTCGAGATGAGGGGGGCCGACGGCAAGCCCTTCTATCTGGTCAAGGTCAACTGGGACCTCGAGGGCGGCCTCACGACCGGCACCGGCGCGGGGGCGGCCAGCGGCAAGAAGGACCTCGGCAGCGGCGTCGAGCTCGGGGCGAGGCTCGACCTGTCGGGCACGATCGGCTACGGCGAGGGCACGACCTTCAAGCTCACCGGCAGCGAGGACGAGGCCATGGCCCTGGCCGGCGAGCTGATGGATCACGGCGTGGACGGCGCCGACGGTCTCGACCCGTATGCCGAGTCCACCTCGATCACGGGGAAGGGCTCGGCCCAGGGCAAGGGCGGCCTCACCGGCGGCTACGGCCGGGAGACGGAGAACGGCTCTCCCCGGGAGGGGACGGTCACCGCCATCGAGGCGTCCCTGCGCGGTGAGGTCTCCCACGGCTGGGAGGCGACCTACAACCACCAGACGCAGACGACCACCTACGTCACGTCCTACGCCGGCTCGATCACCGGCGAGTTCAACACCGAGATGGGCGGCACCCAGGGGTCCCGCGGCTGGGGCTCCACGGTGGCGATCACCCGCGACGCCAACAACCAGATCATCAAGGTCGAGGTGGCCCAGATCGACGAGTACGAAGCGGGTGGGGCCTTCACCGCCGATCACTCCGAGAGCAACCCGGTCAGCAAGAACGGCGGCGGCGCCAACCTCGACGTCGACGTCGACGGCACCGACAAGGTCATCACGACCTACGAGCTCGCCGTCAACGACAGCAACCGCGCCGTCGTCGAGGAGTGGCTGAGCGAGCAGGCGAGCGTCGGTGACGACTACCTCCCGACGACGCCCTTCGAGACCGCCGGATGGGACCCGTCGGTCGGCTCCGACGTGGCCATCCAGCAGCTGCTGCACGACCAGGGGGTCGGGCAGCAGGTGATCATCCGCGACGGTCGGACGCGCGAGGAGCTGGGCTTCGAGATCAAGTTCGGCCTGACCTTCGGGGGCCACGTCGCCGCGACCCAGACCAACGGCGAGGTGCTCTCCAACAAGTCGCTCACCGCGCCCGACGGCTCCGCCAGCCGGACGTGGGAGGACAACCCGGACTGCCCGGTCTGATCAGCTCCCGTCGCGCTCGACGCGCCAACCGGGCCCGGCACGTTGGGCCCTGATTGGGCCCCGCGACCCATGCACCCCAGACCTAGGCTGGCGATGAGACGACAGCCGCACGGTGCGAAGGCACTGCATACCCGGGGGGACACCATGACGCCGACGAGCGTGAGCCGCGAGCGAGGCGCAGCCTCGACCGAGCACCTGGGTGTCATCGTCGTGGTCGTCCTCGTCATCGCCGGCCTGCTCGGCGGGGCTATGGTCTTCAGCCAGCAGGTCAACGCCTACGTCGCCGCGGGGATCTGCCGCGTCGGGTCGGCGGTCGGGGGTGACGGCGCCGGCGAGTGCGCGCCCGACCTGCCGCCCGAGCTGTTGCCGCCCACCTTGGTGCCCACCACGTGCACCGTCGGCACCTCCAGCGAGCGCAAGGAGGGCGACATCTCGATCGCCATCGTCGACGCGGGCATCGGGCGGACGGTGCAGACCCAGCACGTGCAGTCCGAGGACGGCGACTACTACCTCGTGACCGTCAACAACGACGGCGAGGCCGGGCTCGGCACCGGCGCCGGGGGCGGGCTGAAGAGCGGCAAGAAGGACATGGAGGGCGGCGTCTCCGCCGGCTTCCAGGTGGACCTCTCCGGCAAGGGCCGCTACGTCGACGGGACGACCTACCGGGTCGAGACGGCCGAGGAGGCCGAGGCCCTCGCGCAGGAGCTCTACGACCACGGCAACGACGGCGCCGACGGTGCGGACCCGTATACCGAATCCACGACCTGGGAGGGCGAGGGCACGCTCAGCGGGGACATGGGGCTGACCGGGTCCTACAGCCGGGAGAACCGCAACGGCGAGCAGCGCGACGGCGAGGTCACCGCCGCCTCGGCCTCCGGGTCGATGCAGGCGAGCCACAGCTGGGAGTCGACCTACAACCACCAGACCGGCCACACGACCTACGTCACGACGTGGAACGGCGAGCTGAGCGGGGAGATGGGGACGATGATGGGCGGAGTCGACGGTATGAAGGGCTGGGGCTCGGCGGTGGCCATCACCCGGGACGAGAACAACGCGATCGTGGGAGTGCAGATCGTGCAGATCTCCGAGGGCGAGGCCAACGGCAACGTCGGCGTCGACCAGTCCGAGAACCACGGCGCACCGCCGGCGGAGGGGCAGCCGGACGACCGCAACTCGGCCGGCGGCAACGTCGGCTTCTCCGCCGGCGACACCGACAAGACCGTCACGACGATCGACCTCCCGGTCCACGACGGCAACCGCGAGACGGTGGAGGGCTGGCTGAGCGGGGAGACGTCCTGGGGCGACGACTGGATGCCTTTCACCCCCCTCGGCACCCACGGCTGGGACCCCCTCGTCGAGTCCTCCGACCCGATGCAGCAGCTGCTGCACGAGGAGGCCATGGTCACCCGGGTCACCACCCGCGACTCCCGCACGGTGGAGGAGATCGGGGCCAACATCAAATGGGGCCTGAAGTTCGGGGCCAGCTACACCCACACCCAGACCGACGGAGAGGTGGTCGCAGCCGAGTATGCTGGACCGCCGTCCGGGGGACAACGACCATGGGAGGCGATGGACGCATGCTTCTGAAGAGGATCCTCACCGCAGGCGCAGCGCTGCTGCTCGTCTCGGCCTGCTCGAGCGCCGAGGAGGTGGCGCCGGCCGACACCCCCACGCAGGAGGAGTCGACCGCCACCGAGGACGCGGCCGAGGAGACCACCGACGACACCGCGCAGCAGACCGACGACACCGCCGCGACGACCCAGGACCAGGAGGCCGCCATGGAGCCCACGGCACGTGGGGAGATCGGTCGGCTCAAGGTGGACGTGCCCGAGGGCTGGGAGGAGTGGATGGCCGACGACCCGATCTTCCCCCTGCGCTACAGCGAGGGAGACGGTGATGACGCGCCGACCCTGTCCCTGTCCGGCTACTTCGGCGACTACGGCACCGCCAGGGTGGGGCTGAGCACGCTCATCGGCGACATCCAGGTCGGCACGCCCGGCTTCTCCGTCGAGAGCACCACCGACATCGAGGTGCCCGGGGCGACCTCCGCCGTGCGCCTCGACTTCGTCTACGGCACCGAGGAGACCAACGGCGTCTTCGAGGGTATGTGGATCGTCGCCTCCGACGACGAGACCGACACCTCCGTGGCGGTCGCCCTGTCGGCTGCCGAGCTCGACGACGACGTGCGCAGCCAGGTGCAGGACACCATGACCATGCTGGAGCCGGCCACCGGCGCGAACGGGTGAGCCGGCACCAGTCGGGGAGCCGTCGCCGGCGCGGGCTGGACTGACCGGGAGTGGAGTGGTTCCTGCCGGTGCTCGGCGTGGTGGGCGCGGGCTATCTCTTCTTCCTCCTGGTGGTGGTTCCGCGGGGCGTCCGGCGCTACCGCGACTCGCTGGACGACTACGTGCGCACGACCGGCACCTGCCGGCAGGTGATCCGGGCGCGCACCGGGCAGGTCTACGAGGTCGTCGAGTTCACCGACGCGGCGGGCGAGCGGATCGTGGGGCGGCCGGCGCGGCCGAGCCGGACCGTGACCGACCGGGAAGGTGAGCAGGTCACGGTGCGCTACCGTCCCGACGATCCCCGCCAGTTCGTCTCCGAACCGTTCGACTGAGGGTCCCGTCTGTGGAGTTCTTCCCCTATCTCATCCTCATCCCGCTGCTGATCCCTCTGGTGATCGGAGTGGTCAAGCTCGTGCGCGTGATCCGGTGGCGGCAGCGCCCGCGCACGACCGGGGTGGTCGTGGACACCCACGACGTGGCGCCGACGGGCGACCAGGTCAACAGCAGCACCCACGAGATCATCGAATACACGACGCCGGACGGGCGCAGCGTCGTGGCCGAGCCGTTCCACCGCCACAGCGGGGTCCGCTCGCGGGTCGGCACCGAGGTCGAGGTCTACTACGACCCGGCCGATCCGCAGCGGATCTTCGCGCCCAACACGATCATCACCGAGGCGGGGCTGATCTATGTCGTCATTGGCCTGCCGCTGGCCGCCTTCTCCCTCTTTGGCCTGACGCAGGTCGTCGGCGGCTGACCAGGCCCGGCGGTGCGGCTGGTCCCACGGACCGGCGGCCGGGGCGGCGCGGTCGGCACCGGCGGCTACCATGACCGGGTGAGGGGTTCCGTGGCCTGCAAAGGCGTCGTGGCGATGGCCGCCGTGACGGCGGTGCTGTGGCCCCTCGGCGTGACACCCCAGCCGGCGTTCGCCGTGACGGTGCCGGTCGCCGACGTCTTCGTCATCGACGTGCCGCTCGACGAGGGGAGCGCGGTCGCGCGCTTCGAGGGGGCCATCCACGGGGCATACCGGGTCGACGGCGGCACCGTCGTCTACTGGTCGCTGCGGGAGGCGCAGGGCAGCACGGTGGGGCTGAGCACCGCGCTGGAGTATGAGGATCTCGACCTCGTCGGTGGCGTCCTCGCCGACCCGGGTGAGCTCGACGTGCTGCTGCCGCTCAAGGACGAGGCCGGGGTGTGCCTGTGCACCGAGGCGGCGACGCTGCCCGGTGACCTGGACGACACCCGCTTCCAGACGATGTACACCACCTTTCCCGCGCTGCCCGACGGCACCACGACGATCGACATCGACGTCGACGGCCGCGGCACCATCGTCGCCGGGGTGCCGGTCGACGGCGCGCTGCCCGGCGGACCGCAGGTCGACGCCACCGCGACGCTCATGGGCTACGGCTGGCCCGCCGCGCCGCGCGAGGACGTGATCGAGGCCGCGACCGGCGCTGACCCGCAGGATCTCGTCGGCCGCAGCACCGGCCAGGACGGGTCGGTCACCACCGAGGGGACCGGGGAGGACCGGCTGGTCCGCTTCGACGCCGACGTGCTCTTCGCCTTCGATCGCGCCGACCTCGACGGGCCGGCCGAGGAGGTGCTGGACGACGCCGTGGCCGCGCTCGTCGAGGCCGGCGCGACCCGGGTGGAGATCATCGGCCACACCGACGGCCAGGGCACCGCCGCCGCCAACCAGGACCTGTCCGTGCGGCGGGCCCAGACGGTCGCGGACGTGCTCGAGGGGCAGCTGGACGGCGACGTCGAGGTGACCGTGGAGGGGCGCGGCTGGGACGAGCCGATCGCCACCAACGACACCGAGGAAGGCCGCGCCAAGAACCGCCGGGTGACCATCAGCTACTCCTCCGAGGACGAGCGGTGAGGGTGGGGCGCCCGGTGAGGGCGCGGCGTGCGGTGAGCGGGCGGCATACCTCGGGGGTGGCGGTGGCCGCGGGGCTGGCGCTGGCGCTGAGCGGGTGCAACCTGTCGCCGGAGGCCCCCGTGGTGGCGCCCGTCGGACCGACCGCGGAGGCGACCGCACTGCCGCAGGAGAGCTCCGACGCGGCGGCCCAGGCCGAGGCCGACTACGCCGAGGCGGCGGAGCGGATCGAGGAGCTGCTCGCCGAGAGCGAACGCGAGCCGATCGACACCGTGCGGGGGACCGTGGCGGGCACTGACGACGAGTTCGACGTGCAGATCCTCGCGCTGCGGCGGACCGAGCTCTCTCTCGTGCTGCACCTGCAGCTGCTGCCCGTCGGCGACGAGCCGCTCGACCTGAGCGCGGTGGATGGCGGGCTCAGCGGCGAGCTCGGCGAGGGCAACCGCACCATCGCCGACATCTCGCTGCTCGACGAGCGCTCGGACGACACGCTGCTGCCCACGGTCTATAGGCCCGACGTCGGCGAGGAGGACCCGGCGCAGCGGTGCATGTGCGGCACGTTGCCGCAGGTCGTGCCCCCCGAGGGCGTGCGGCTGACGGCGCACTACGTCCGCGCCGAGGAGGGCTTCGAGTCCGTCATCGTGGCAATCCCCGGCGCCGAGCAGAGCGCCCCCATCGGCAACCGCTGACGCTCAGCCCGCGAGCCCAGCCCAGCCCAGCCCAGCCCAGCACCATCCTCCCGGCCGGCCCGCCATCCCCGCACCGGACGCGCGTTAGTCACGCACCGGACGCGCGGTAGTCACGCACCCGGACGCGCATGTGACCAACGCGCGTCCGGTGCGGGACTGACGCTTGCTCGATGCGTGACGAACGCTTGCTCTGTGCGTGACCGACGCAGGTCCTGTGCAGAACTGGGGGGCTCGCTCAGGCGATGGTGAGGATGGCGCCGGGGGTGATGCCCCAGGTGGCCATCGAGCCCTGCTCGGCCTCGACCACGGCGCGACCGGCGAGGCGGGGGCGGGTCAGGCCGGTCCAGCGCGGCAGGGTCGCGACGTGCAGCACCCGGCCCTCACCGTCGAGCACCGCGACGTCGATCGGGTAGCGCATGCCCATCATGTGCACGCTCGTCGTGCCCTCCAGCCACAGCGCCCCGTCCACACCCGTCGTGCCCAGCAGCCCCCGGCCCTTCTCGCGGTGGGTCCGCGCCACCCGCACCGGGGCCACCGGTCGGCCGTCGACGACGAGCACGTCCGCCCCGGCCGGCATCCGCCCGGCGCTCACGGCCACACCACCGTGAGCACGGAGCCCCGCGAGGCCCAGGCGGCGCCCCACCCCGCCCTCACGGGGCCACCGCCAGCGTCGCGAGGGCGCCGATGATGAGGAACGGCCCCAGCGGGATGAAGTCCTTGCGGGTCATCCGCCGGGCCAGCACCAGCCCGAAGCCCCACACCGCCCCGAGGAAGACCCCGGCCAGCAGCCCCCAGAGCACGCTGCTCCACGAGACCCAGCCGAGCGCCATACCGAGGATCCCGGCGAGCTTGACGTCCCCCAGGCCCATGCCGCCGTTGCCGACGAGCGCCAGGACCAGGAAGACCACCAGACCGACCACCGCCCCCAGCAGCGCCCGGCCCAGGTCGCCCCACGCGCCCTCCACCCACGCCACCAGGGCGAGCGCCCCCGCGAGCGCCGGGTAGAGCGGCTTGGTGATCCGGTCCGGCAGCCGGTGCACGTCCTGGTCGATCACCGCGAGCGCCCACATCGGCAGGCACAAGGCCACGAGCACCACCAGGGTCGCCGGACGCTCCACCCAGCGCACCGCCAGCCCGGCGACCAGCAGCGCGGCGACGGGATAGAGCCAGGTATGCTGCGGCTCCCGTCGGCCCTGCTCGTCGTCGTAGCGGTAGTCGCGTCCCGAGGCCCACCGGATCACCCCGTAGGCCATGAGCAGGCCCACCGCGGCACCGGGCAGCGCCCACACCCACGGGTCCATCGCACCTCCTGAGTCATCCGCCCCGCGAGCAACATACCCCCCGCCGACCTGGGCCCCAGGGCCCAGGGCCAGACCCACGGACCGGGCCCAGGAGCGCCCATACAGTGAGGACGACCGGGGAATGGCGAGAGCGGGGTGGGCCCGCTCGGGAGGGCAGGATGAGCACCACCGACACCGCGCGCCGCCAGCAGCGCTGGCGCACGAGGCTGGACCGCGTGGCCACCGTCATGGTGGTCACCCTGTCGCTCATCGCCGTCCTCACCCTCCTGCCGCAGTCGTGGCAGCAGCGGCTCATCTCCTGGGGCTGCCAGGGCGCGACCTTCGGCGTGACCGACTGCGTGGCCCGGCTCTACGAACCGCCGCCCGCCGCGCTGCGCGCCGTGCCCCAGTGCGACGTCGACCAGGTCCTCGAGCAGATGGCCCCCACGGTCGAGCGGCAGATCATCTCCTTCGCCACCGGCAGCCAGCTCGAGCGCTGGGTCGCCCGCAACGGCGACATCCGGCTCGTGGCGCTCCCCGAGCAGCCGCCCTCCGGCTCGGCCGACGGGTGGGACGGCGACGCCTGGCCCTCGATCACCCTGCTCCCCGGGGTCGACCTGCCGCTGGCCGCGCAGTGGACCTTTCCCGACGGCGAGGGTGAGCGCGAGGTCATTGCCGCGCTGCAGCAGCAGCACGCGCGGCGCTACCAGGAGCGGTCGGCCCTCGCCCCGCTGCTCAGCGACACCCGCGCCGCGACGGCCGAGCTGACCGCCCCCACCACCTGGTGGTCGCGCACCCCGCTGACCGACGTCGCCGAGGAGACCTCGGAGCCCACGCCGACCCCGGGCACCGTACGGCTCTCCGGCACCGCCGCCACCCTGCTGCACGACGAGGTCGCCGAGGCAGTCCTCACCACCGTCCCAGCCAGCGGCATCACCGCCTCCGGCGCCGACGTGCAGGGTGTCGTGCGATGGGCCCGGCTCACCACCGGGCGGGCCACCGAGCTCGTCGGCACCTGGGCCTGGACCGAGGGCGGGCGCACCTCGGCGGTCCACCTCGTGCTCCCCCTCGCGGACGGCGACGACGACGACTTCGAGGCCTGGCTGCAGCAGCCGGACGGCCCCACGCTGGACCTGAGCTTTCTGCGCGGCGAGCGCGAGCCCTCCCCCGAGCGTCCGCTGGAGCGGCTCGTTGCCGCCGCCGGCACCGTCGCCTACGAGGAGTTCGACCTCGACCGCGCGGGCTACGTCGACCTGACCTGGCAGCACCTGTCGCTGGACCGGCGCCCCTACGGCGAGCTCCCGGTCGAGCGCAGCGTCACCGAGCTCACCCGGCCCCAGCCCTCCGGCACCGAGCGCGCCGCCCAGGAGATCCAGTGCTGAGCCGCCGCCACTTCCTCATCGCCGCCGGCACCGCCCTGGGGGCCACCGGCGCCAGCACGGCCGGGGAGACCGTCCAGATCGGGCTGATGCAGCTCGAGCTGCCCGACGGCGTGGCGCCCGTCGAGCCGGGCGACGGCTGGGACTGGGCCGCCGCCGGACCGGACGACGTGCTGCTGCAGGTGCGCGGACGGACCACCTTCCCGACCCCCGACATGGCCCTGGCCGACCTGCTGGCACCCGGCGCCGACGGACGCTTCACCTGGTCCGTCACCGGTCACCCGCCGCAGCCGGTCCCGGGCGCCGACGCCTACTCGGTGCTCGACGTCGCCTCCGTGCAGGACGACCGGCGCGGGGTACTCCTCGCCGGCACCCTGGGCGCCGAGACGGCCGTGCTCGCGCTCTCTGGCGCGGCCGACTGGAGCCCGTCGCTGCGCCGCACCCTGCTGTCGCGGATCGAGGTGCGCGATGGGTCGTGACCCGTTGTTCTGGGCCGGCCACGCGCTGGTGCTGTGGATCACGCTGCGGATGCTGACCTCGCTGGCTGTCTCCTCCGGCGCCCAGAGCCTCTGGGCGTTGGCCACCGCTGTCGCCGCCACCATCGTGCTGTCGACCGTCCTGCTCGCCACCCTCACGCGCTCGACCCGGCTCGCCGCGGGCCGGCTGGCGCTGCGGCTGCTGCCCGCCCCGACCGTCGGAGCCGTCCTGGCCGGGGTCACCGCCGGGCTCAGCGGCGCGTCCTGGCAGCAGGTCGCTGTGGCTGGTGGGGCCTGGGTGACGGGCGGACTCCTCGCGGTCCTCGCCCTGCTCGCCCTCGGTCGCCGCCACACCCAGACCCAGGGCATGAGCGGATTTGGCTCATGACCCGTTTCTTACTACCGTCACCATGGGAGTCCAGGGGGTACTTGTGAAGTTCCTTGCCACAGTGTGTGGCGGAGATGTCCGCTGGGCTGTGCCGGTCACGACCGATGACGCACAGTCCATGCTCGCGACCCTCATGGGGCACGAGCCCAGCGAGCAGGCGCTCGACACCGACGTCACCCACCTGCTGCTCGTCACCCGCCCCGAGTGGGCCCCGGCCATGCGCCGCCTCGCGACGCTGCTGCGCGCCCAGGAGCCCACGCTCGGCGTGGCCGTGCTGGAGACCGGGCATACCCCGCTCGCCGCCGCCGCGTGCGTGAGCGAGGTGCACCAGCACGACCTCGAGCCGGGCGCCGCCGCCCGGGCGGTCCGCGACCTGCTCGAGCGCACCTCCAGCGCGCTGTGGGTGCGCCGGCCCGGGCCCGTCCAGGGCGCCCGGCCCAGCCTCTGGGCGGTCGTGCGCTCGTGGTTCTCCAAGACCGGCTATCTCGCGACCGGCGCTGACCCCGTGCAGGTCCAGTTCGCCGAGGACGCCGTCTGGGACGAGCTCCTCGACGGGGCCGACGCCTTCATCCAGTGCGGCGAGATGCCCGAGCGCCAGTCGGCCCAGGTCGGGCCACGCCTCGACGGGCGCCAGATCTGGTCGCGCGAGGTGTCCCCCGGATCGCGCGTGATCGTCGGCCGTCAGCGCGGCGTCGAGCTGGCCCTGCCGCGCTGGCTGCCCGGGTCGGCCGCTGTCTCGGGCACCCCCACACAGGAGACCTGCGCCAACTGCGGCGCCTCCGTCAGGGACTACTGCGCCTACTGCCACGCCCACTGGGGCCGGCTGCCGTCGCCCGAGAGCCCGGCCGCGCACTTTCGAGCCGACCACGTGGTCGCCAACACCAGGGAGGGTGGAGCATGAACCCGCGTCAGCGACGGGGCGTCCTGCTGATGGTCGTGTCGATGGTGCTCGCCATCGCCGTCTTCTTCGGCGTCGCGAGCTATGTCAGCAGCATCAACAGCCAGGTCGGCCCCATGACCACGATCTATCAGGCCAGCGAGGACCTCGACGCCTTCACCGAGCTCACCGCCGACCGGGTCGAGGCCGTCGAGGTGCCGGTCCGCTGGGCCGACGAGTCCTCCCGGCTGAGCGTCCAGGACATCGAGGGCCGCACCGTGGCCGTCCCGCTGTCGGCCGGCTCCCGCGTCACGATGGACGTCCTGGTGCCACCCAGCGACCTCAACCCCAACGAGCGCGAGGTCGCCATCAACGTCGACGCCGTCACCGGCATCGCCGGGCGGATCCGACCGGGTGACCGGGTCGACGTCTACGCCGTCTTCGACGACGCCCCGGGCCTGCCCAACCAGTCGCGGATCCTCATCCGCAACGTGCGGGTGGTCAGCGTCGGCGGCACCCAGCAGGTCACCGAGACGACGACGGGAGAGCTGCAGGACGTCATACCCGTGACGTTGGCGCTCGTCCCGCAGGACGCGCTCGCCGTGACGTATGCCTCCACCTTCGCCGCGCAGGTCCGGCTCGTCGGTCTCCCGGCCGGCACGACGCAGGACCGCGAGGGCGAGATGAACCAGTTCGACGCCGAGGAGCTCGGCGGAGAAGCCGTCGTCAGGGAAGGAGTGACGCCATGAGCACCCGGATCCTTCTCGGCATCGCCGACCAGGTCCTCGCGACCGACCTGACGAGCCGGATCGAGGCGCTCGAGGACTACGCGATCGCGCACATCTCGGAGAGCACCCAGGAGCTCGTGCCCGCGGTCCTCAACCACGACCCCGACGTGCTCATCCTCGACCGCGACCTGCAGCCCGGGCCGATCAGCAGGGTCACCCACGACCTCACGACGCGCCGCCCGGCGCTGCCGATCCTGCTCGTCTCGCGGGTGGACCGCGAGGACTCGCTCAGCCTGGCGCTGGAGGTCGGCGCCCGGGCCGTGCTGACCTACCCCTTCGTGCTCGCCGAGGTGAGCGACGCGCTCCAGCGCGCGGTCGAGTGGGGCGAGCGGATGCACGGCATGCTCACCGACGGTGGCGCCACGCCGTCGACGCAGGGCGGGATCGCCGCGCTCGCCGGCAGCAAGGGCGGGGTGGGCACCTCGCTGGTCGCCTCGCACCTGGCGTGGATGATCATCCAGGAGCGGCCGACGATGTCGGTCTGCCTCGTCGACCTCGACCTGGAGAAGGGCGACGTCCCGTCCTACATCGACCTGGCGCACCGCGTCTCGATCGTCGACCTGGCCAAGATCTCCGAAGACATCACCGACCGCGTCGTGCGCGACACCGTCGCCGTGCACGAGAGCGGGCTGCACATCCTGCCCGCGCCCACCGACGTCCGCGACGTCGACGTCGTGACGCCGCAGGCGGTGCGCTCGATCCTGGCCCAGCTGCGGCAGATGTACGACGTGGTGATCGTCGACACCGGCAGCAACGTCACGCCGACGCAGTGCGCGGCGGTCGAGATGGCCGACCACACCCTGCAGCTGGTGACCACCGACGTGCCCTCGCTGCGCGCGGCACGGCGGCAGACGCAGTTCTGGAGCGAGCTGGGCGTGCGCAACCCGGCCGACGTGTGGGTGCTGGTCAACAAGTTCTCCCGCGACGCCGAGATCCAGCAGAGCACCATCGACCGGCTCGTCCTCGGGCGCCGGATGGAGGCGCTCGTGCCCGACCTCGGCCGCAGCCTGGAGCCGGCGGTCAACACCCGCACCCCGTCGCACAACACCCCCAAGAACTGGTGGAAGTCGCTGGGTGCCGTGGTGCGCGAGTCCGAGATCCTCACCGCGCTGGAGGAGGAGCCCGCGCAGCAGGGCTTCCGGCTCGCCGGCATCCGGCGGTCCGGCCGGGGCCCGCGGGCCGGCAAGGGCGCCAGTCCCGAGGCCGGTGAGCCGCAGGAGCCGGCCGCGCCCGAGCCGGTGCCCGCCCGCAGCCGCGAGTCCGGCCAGGCCGCGATCGAGGCCGTCGGGGTGCTGCCGGTGACCGTCATCTTCATCATCGTCTTCTGGCAGATCCTCGGCCTGGGCATCAGCGTGCTCTGGGCCGGTGAGGCCGCCAACGCCGCGGCCCGCGAGGCCTCGCTCGGCGGCAACAGCGCCGAGGTCGCCGACGCGGCCCGCGACGTCGTCCCCTCCGTCTTCCACGGCGCGATGACGGTGAGCAGCGGCGGCGACGACGTCGAGGTGACGATCAAGATGTCGCCGATCGGCGAGGGCGCGGCGGACGCCCCCGTCAACGTCGACCGCGACGTGACCCGGGAGCCGCGCCCGTGAGCCGCCGCGAGCGCGGCTCGGCACCCCTGGAGGCGATCGTCATGTCGATGGTCGTGGCCTTCGTGGTGCTCGTCGCCCTGCAGATCTTCAGCGTGATGTATGCCGGTCAGGCCGCCGGGCGCGCGGCGTGGGACGCCGCGCGCGCCCACTCCCTCGGGCAGAGCGCCTCCAGCGCCGCCCACGCCTCGGTGCCCGGTGCCGTCACGGTCGAGACCGTCGAGGTCTTCGGCGACGGGGTGCGGGTCACCGTGACCTCCCCCGACTTCCTGCCCCTCATGCCCGCGGGCTCCATCACGAGAACGGCCTACGTCCCATGAGCCGCAGCTTCGGGAGCAACTTCGGTCGCAACGCGCGCTCGGGCGTCAGCACGAGCGCGACCACCGAGGACGCCTCACAGGTCCGCCGCTTCAAGCAGCTCCTGCTCGACGAGGTCGACCTGCAGGAGCTGGCGCTGCTCGACAACGACCAGCGCCGCATCCGGCTGGAGCGGATCCTCACCCACCTCATCTCGCGCGAGGGCATCATCCTCGCCAACCGCGAGCGCTCCGCCCTCGTCTCGACCGTGATCAACGAGTCGGTCGGCCTCGGCGTGCTCGAGCCGCTGCTCGGCGACGAGAGCGTCAGCGAGGTCATGATCAACGGCCATGACACGGTCTACGTCGAGCGCTTCGGCCGGGTCGAGCAGATCAGCAGCGGTTTCACCTCCGAGGCGCAGCTGCTGCAGACGATCGACCGCATCGTCTCGACCGTCAACCGGCGCGTCGACGAGTCCAGCCCCATGGTCGACGCCCGCCTCCCGGCCGACGAGCGGCTCCCCCGTGGCGCCCGTGTCAACGTCATCCTGCCGCCGTTGGCGCTCAACGGCCCGACGGTGACGATCCGGCTCTTCCCCAAGGCCTACGGCATGACCGAGCTGCTGGCCCGCGGCGCCCTGGACGAGCCGACCGCCGAGCTGCTGGCCGCCTGCGTGCGGGCCCGGCTCAACGTCATCGTCTCCGGGGGCACAGCCTCGGGCAAGACGACGATGCTCAACGCCCTCTCCGCCTTCATCCCGGCGCACGAGCGCATCGTCACCGTTGAGGACGCGGCAGAGCTCTCGCTCTCGCAGGACCACGTCGTGCGACTGGAGACCCGACCGCCGAACGTCGACGGCAAGGGCCAGATCACCATCCGCGACCTGGTCCGCAACTCGCTGCGGATGCGCCCGGACCGGATCATCGTCGGTGAGGTCCGTGGCGGTGAGGCCCTCGACATGCTCCAGGCGATGAATACCGGGCATGAGGGTTCCCTCGCCACGGTCCACGCCAACACGGCCGAGGACGCCCTCTCCCGCCTGGAGACGCTGGCCACGATGAGCGACGTGGAGGTCCCCTTCGCGGCCCTCCGCGACCAGGTCAACTCGGCCGTCGACATCATCGTGCAGCTGACCCGAGGGGCCGACGGCGCGCGCCGCATCACCGAGGTGCGCCAGGTCGTGTCGCGTCGGCGCGAGGAATTCAAGCTCGAGCCGATCATGCTGTGGGACGACATGGCGGACACGCCGCACTTCGCGCGCTACCCGCTGCACCGGTCGCTCGCCGACCGCCTCCGAGCCCGCGGTGAGCAGGTGCCCGCCGACTTCACGCTGATGCCGGCACCGGCGGGGGTATGACGTGATCCCCGCCATCTTCGCGGGCGTCATGCTCGCCCTCCTGCTCGGCCTCGCCGCGGTGCACTTCTTCGTGAGCAACGCCCGCTCGCAGCAGAGCATCTCGCGGCAGGTCCTCGGACCGCTCGACGGATCGCGGCAGAGCCGCGTCGTCGACCTCGAGAAGCGGCTGAGCCGCACCCGACCCGGGCGCCAATTACGCGAGGAACTCATCCGCGCCGGCATCACCTACCCACTGTGGTCGGTCCTGCTCGGTGGGCTGGTCCTGACGATCACCGTGCCGATCCTGCTGTGGGTCTTGATCGCGCCGCTCGTCGCGGTCTTCGGCGTCCTGGCCGGGTGGTTCGGGATCCGATGGTGGCTGCGCCGCCAGCGGGAGCGCTACCGCACCCGCTTCGTCGACCAGATCCCCGACCTGGCCCGCGTGCTCTCCAACGCGACGAGCGCCGGCCTGTCGATCCGCACCGCCTGGGCGGTGGCCGAGCGCGAGATGGGTGAGCCGGCCAGCCGCGAGATCGCGCGGATCAACACCGCCGTCCGGTTCGGCGCCTCGCTCGAGGAGGCCATGGTCAGCGTCGAGGAGCGACTGCCCTCGCGTGAGGTCAAGGTGCTCATGTCGACGCTGGTCATCGCGTCCCGATCGGGCGGCTCGCTGGTCAGCGCGCTGCGCGACATCTCCTACATGCTCGACGAGCGCAAGGAGACCAGCCGCGAGGTCCGGTCGGTCATGTCGCAGGCGGTGGCCACCGGCTACACCCTCATCGTCTTCGGCCTCGGGATCCTGCTCCTCATCAACCTCGTGGCCCCGGGGACCATCGAGCGGATGACCCAGAACGTCTTCGGCATCGTCGGCCTCGCCGTGGCGGGCGTCCTCATGCTCATCGGCCATGTGCTGATCCGGCGCATCACCAAGGTGGACCTGTGACCCAGATGCTGCCTGTGCTGCCGGCGCTCGGCGCGCTGCTGGCCTATCTCATCTTCGCCGTCGGCTTCCGGATGCTGCGCAGCGACGTGGTCGAAGGACTCGACGCCGGCGACCTGTCGCTGCTCAGCGAGGAGCGGCAGCGTGAGGCGCGCAAGGAGTTCTCGCTCACCGAACGGCTCGGTGGCCGGCTCGTCGGCCCGCTGCGCAAGGTGCTCGGCCCCCACGGCCTGGAGTGGATCGGCAAGCTCGTCCACTACTCCGGGCGACCGCAGGGCATCAGCACCGACACGGTGCTGCGGCGGATCGGCGGCCTCCTGCTCCTGCTGTTGCCGGTCGCCCTGCTCTTCGTCGTGGGCGGGGTCTGGTATCTCGCCCCCCTGGTCGTGCTGGCCGCCGTCTTCCTGCCCATCTCCAAGCTGGCCGGCATCGCCAACCGGCGCCGAGAGCAGATCGACGGCGACCTGCCGGACTTCCTCGACATCTTGTCGGTCACCGTGACCGCCGGCATCGCCTTCCGGCCGGCGCTGCGCCGGGTGTCGGCGCGCTTCGACGGGGCGCTGTCCGAAGACGTCAACCTGGCGCTGGACCGACTGGCCCACGGCGCCAGCGTCCGGGACGCCTTCGAGCAGATGCGCGACCGGTCGACCTCGCAGATGATGGAGCGCTTCGTGCGCGCCTTCCTCCAGGCCGAGGAGCTCGGCGCCCCGCTCGCCGAGACGCTCTCGCAGATCGCGCTGGACATGCGGCGGGACAATGCGCAGCGGCTCCGCCGAAAGGCGGGGCAGGCCTCTCCCCGGGTCAGCCTCGTGGGCTCGATCATCATCGTTCCCGCCGCCATCATCCTCATCGTGCTGGGCATCGTCTTCGGACTCGACCTCAATCTCGACCTGAGCGGGCTGGACGTCTGATGCGCACGGCACCGCTCACCCAGGGCTCGGAGGTGCTCGGCGACCCGACCTACCTCCGGGTGTGTCGCGGCGTGCTCGCCTTCCGGCTGCTCGCCTGCGCGCTCACCGCCGCCTTCACCTCGCCCGAGACCGGGGTGGCCACCCTCCTCCTCGTCGCCCAGGCATCGCTCTCCGCCTGGGGAATGCTGTCGGACACCTTCGTCCGCGCCTACTTCCGGCACCCGGCACTGGTCGCCGTGGACACCCTCGTCGTCATCGTCCTGGTGTGGCTGGAGTGGCCCGCCACGGTGGCCCTGCTCTCCCTCACCTTGACGAGCCTGTTGCTCGGGCTCGCGCTCACGCCGTGGCTCGGCCTGCCCGGACTGCTGCTCACCCTCGGGTCGGTGACGATGTTCACGCTGAGCGATCAGAGCACCGCCGCGACACCGCTGTGGAGCGTCAGCGCCCTCGCGCTCCCCCTCGCCATGGTCGGCACCACCGCGCTCGGGTGGACCATCCGCTTCGCCTTCGTCGAGCTGCGGCGCAGCCGGGATCTGGTCATGGACGAGATCATCCGGCGCCGGCACGCCGACGAGCGACAACGCCTGGCGAGAGACCTGCACGACTCCATCGGCAAGACGGTGAACGGCATCGATATGGCCGCCGCCGCCCTGATGTCGGCCAGCGCCTCGGGGCAGACGGAGACGGTCGAGTCGCTCGCCACCGAGATCCGCCGGGCGGCCCGCACCGCGGCCGACGAGTCGCGCAGCTTGCTGCGCGGCCTGCGCCGACACCAGGTCGACCGGCCCATCGCCGAGGTGCTCGGCGAGCTGGGCCGCGAGCGAGCCACGGACGATCTCTCCGTGCGGGTGGACGTGACCGGTGTGGCCGATCTGCCGGATCCGTTGGCCCACGAGGTGATCGCCATCACCGCCGAGGCGTTGGAGAACGTCACCCGGCACGCTGCGGCAACCACAGCCCACGTCAGCCTGGATCAGACCCGGCGCTCGCTCGTGCTGCAGATCCGCGACGACGGGCAGGGCTTCGACACCCGTGCGGTGCGACGCCGCGAGCTGCACGGCCACTTCGGGCTGCGCGGCATCCGCGAGCGGGCCGACCACAGCCACGGCACCTGCGAGATCACCAGCACCCCCGGCGAGGGCACGACCGTGCGCTGCCGGTGGCAGGTCACCCCCATGGAAGAGGAGTCATGACTGCTGCAGCACCGATCACCGTCCTCGTCGTCGACGACAACGCCGTGGTGCGCATGGGCATCAAGGCGGTGCTGTCGCAGATGGAGGGGATCCACGTCATCGGGGAGAGCTGGGACGGCGAGCAGGCCGTCACGCTGGCTCGCCGGCTCCAGCCCAAGGTGACGCTGCTCGACGTGCGCATGCCCCGTCGTGACGGTGTCTCCGCGGCCACCGAGATCAGTCAGCACAGCCGAGTCATCATGCTGACCTACAGCGACAGCCCTGACGTCGTCCGCGCCGCCATGCGCGCCGGGGCGTGCAGCTATCTCGTGCACGGCGCCTTCGAGCCGCAGGACATCGAGATGGCCGTGCGGGGCGCCGCCCGCGGCGTCGGCACGCTCTCGCCCGCTGCGGTCGCAGCGCTGTCCCAGGACGAGCAGCGCAGCCAGGTCCGCACCGACCACACCCTCTCCCCGCGCGAGGTCGAGGTCATGGCCCTCATCGCCCGGGGCCGCAACAACGGTCAGATCGCGGCCGAGCTCTTCCTGTCGGAGAAGACGGTGAAGAACCACGTCAACCACATCTTCGCCAAACTCGGCGTCGACGCCCGGGCCCAGGCAGTCAGCTGGTGGCTGGCGTCCGAGCCGCAGGGGTCCGCAGCCCCATGACCAGGCGGCCAAAGGTGGGCCCCCGATTAGGCCCCTGGGCCCTGCTCATCCGGCTTTTCGGCACATAGCGTTACGGGTGTAAGGACGACCACCCGGGGGGACCCGGACTTCGAAGGGAACATGACATGACCAAGCTGAACCTCATCAAGCGTCTCGACCGCGAGTCCGGCCAGGGTGCCGTCGAGTACCTCGGCGTCATCGTGGTCGCGGTGATCATCCTCGCCGCCATCGCCGTCGCCGCGCCTAACTTCGCCAGCTCGATCAACAACTTCATCGACCAGGGCATCACCAAGCTGGGCAACGCGATCCCCGGCTGAGCCTGACTACCGAAGGCGATGGGGGCGCTGAGCCCCCATCGCCTTCTGCCACGTCCAACCGGCAACGCCGTCGATCATTCGACTTGGGGGAAGCATGCGCCACCTGACCGACCGTCGCCCGATCGAGCCTGCGGACTCACCAGCGGACCGCTCACCCGAGGCCGGGCTGATCAACCTGGGGCTGCTGGGCGCGGCGACCCTCGCCACGATCTTCGTGCTGCTGGGAGTCTTCTCGCTGGGCATCGCTTCCAGCGCGGGTCAGAGCAACCAGAACGCCGCCGACGCCTCCGCGCTCGCCGCGGCCGAGGCCTTCGACCCGGCCGGGCGGATCTACTTCGCCGGGGGCTTCAGCACGACCGCCGAGCTGCGCGCCATGGTGGAGGTCTCGGGCCCGTGCCCGGCCCAGGTCTGGTCCTCCGCCTCGAGCTACGCCAGCAAGAACGGCGCCCGGCTGGTGTCCTGCTTCATGCGCGAGTGGGGCGAGGTCCGGGTCACGACGCGGATGGACGTCCCGATCGACGGCGCCCAGGACGGCAAGGCCACCGCCGAGGCCGACTGGAGCCTCAACCTGAAGAACTGCTACATCGACCCCTCGTTCAGCGCGCAGGCCGTGACCGGCGTGGCCTGGACCTGGATGCAGTGCGACGACGAGCGCTTCGACCTCAAATACCTCAGCGGGCGCTTCTGGCTGCACCCGTGGGGTCAGGTCAAGCAGGCGATCCACCACGAGGTGCACCTCGTCGAGTAAGCGCATGCACGACCGCCGCCGCAGGACGACGAAGGGCCCCACCCGACCGGGTGGGGCCCTTCGTCGTGCTCCCCGAGCGGCAGGCGCTCCGGGATCGGTTGTCATCTGTCCTCAATGCCCTCGCGGTAGAGCTCAGACCACGTGGTCTCGGAGGTCTCGTAGACCTCGTTGATCTGCGACTGCAGGTTGTTGGCGATCTGACTGTTGGACTCCTGCGCCATGTCCTGGAGAAGGCCGCGGACCTCCATGAAGTAATCGGAGGCCGCTGCACGGACCTCCTGCTCGCGAGTCCGGTCGTAGACGTCCATCTTGCGAAGCTGCGACGCCACGCTGGACGCGTCGATGGCGACCATGTGGACCTCCTGGGTGACGTCGGTGGTCAGGAGCCGCCTCGTCTCGAGCTTCTCGTCGCGGGTGGAGGCCAGGCGCTCGATCTCGACGTCACGCCACTCCCGCCAGGCCGCCGCGAGCCGATCCCGCTCCTCGCGCCAGAACTGGTCGAGCTCGTCCGGTGAGGAGGCCTGGGTGTAGTCACCACCACCCGCCTCGGCGATCGCCCGCAACGCAGCCTGGTCCGCGTCACCGACCTCGAAGCCGATGACATTGATCACCGGCTCGATCCCCGCCGCG
Source organism: Serinicoccus sp. JS2-9 (assembly GCF_059025165.1). Classification (NCBI taxonomy): domain Bacteria; kingdom Bacillati; phylum Actinomycetota; class Actinomycetes; order Micrococcales; family Ornithinimicrobiaceae; genus Serinicoccus; species Serinicoccus sp. JS2-9. The sequence goes on along the minus strand of NZ_CM180091.1, from coordinate 995,455 downwards.
GCGACCTCCTCCGCCGCCGCCACCGGATCACCACCACACGTCTCCAGACCGTCGGTCACGACATACACGATCGCATCGGTCGCCTCGTCCGGAATGTCCTTCCCAGAGTCACCGATCGCCTGCCCCAACGGGGTCCACCCCGTCGGCTGCACCGCACCGAGCGCCTCACCGAAGCCCCCATCGGGCACGGGACCCTCGTAGACCACCTCCGAGCTCGCACAACTCTCCGCCTTCCCGGCCTCACTGTTGTCGCCCTCATGACCATAGATGCGCAAGCTCACCGTCGAGCCCTCCGGCACCTCATCCACGAAAGAGTTGAGCGCGTCCTTAGCGGCATCCATCCGGGTGCCACCCGCCGTCGTGTCCGCCATCGACCCGCTCGCATCCAGCACCAACGCGAAGTGGTTGTCACCCACCGCCTCCGACTCCGCCGGGACCCCACCCGTCGGGCCAGCCGCCGCATCCCCCAGATCAGTCGTCAGCGTGAGGATCTCGCACATGTCCTGGGCATACCCACCCTGCACCTGCGCCGCGATCGCCACCGCGAAGTCCTCATCCGTCTGCGGATTCATCGCCGCCACCGCCTCGGCCGCCGCCTCCACGTCGAAGGCCTCACCGGTATACGGGCCTGCCTCGGTCAGCAGCCGCGCCTCGAGCTCGTTGGGCTCTCGTGACTCCGGCCCGCACTCCACTGCGGGCGGTGCCGCCAGCTCGAAGGTGCCCGCAGGCGTCGACGTCGCCGCATCGTCCGAGGGACCAGCGGTGCCACCCCCGTCCGCCGTGACGGTGGGGTCCGACCCCTCCTCGTCGCCGGTGCAGCCGGCCACGGTGACCAGCGAGCCGACCGCCAGCGCGACCGTGAACGTCGACAACCTGTGCATGGTGATGTCCATCCCCTCCCGAGATGCGTCACCCCTCGCGGGGCGCAAACGACGTGCACCTTACCTGACGCAGCCGAGGATCACCGAGTTCCCAGTCTGGGGGTTGTCTTCACCGCCGCGTTGCTGCCGCGCGTGCTCACTGCTCGGGGATGGTCTCGCGGTAGAGCTCGGACCACGACGTCTCCGTGGTCTCGTAGACCTCGTCGATCCGGGACCGCAGGTTGTCGGCGATCTCGCCGGTCTGCTGCTGAGAGAGGTCCAGGAGATGGCCGCGCACGTCCATGAAGTAGTCCCAGGCAGCCTTGCGAACGTCCTGCTGGCGGTTCCGGTCGTAGACGCCCATAGACCCCAACTGCGATGTGACCAGCGCCGCGTCTCCTGCCACCCGGAGAACCTCCCCGTTGACGTCCGTGGTCAGGACCCGCTTGGTCTCGTACTTCTCGTCGCGGGTGTCGACGAGTCGGTCCCGCTCGGCATTGCGCCACTCTTTCCAGGCGGTTTCCAAGCGTTCCCGCTCCTCGCGCCAGAACTGGTTGAGCTCGTCCGGTGAGGAGGCCTGGGTGTAGTCACCACCACCGGCCTCGGCAATCGCCCGCAACGCAGCCTGGTCCGCGTCACCGACCTCGAAGCCGATGACATTGATCACCGGCTCGATCCCCGCCGCGGCGACCTCCTCCGCCGCCGCCACCGGATCACCACCACACGTCTCCAGACCGTCGGTCACGACATACACGATCGCATCGGTCGCCTCGTCCGGAATGTCCCCAGCAGAGTCACCGATCGCCTGCCCCAACGGGGTCCACCCCGTCGGCTGCACCGCACCGAGCGCCTCACCGAAGCCCCCATCGGGCACGGGACCCTCGTAGACCACCTCCGAGCTCGCACAACTCTCCGCCTTCCCGGCCTCACTGTTGTCGCCCTCATGACCATAGATGCGCAAGCTCACCGTCGAGCCCTCCGGCACCTCATCCACGAAAGAGTTGAGCGCGTCCTTAGCGGCATCCATCCGGGTGCCACCCGCCGTCGTGTCCGCCATCGACCCGCTCGCATCCAGCACCAACGCGAAGTGGTTGTCACCCACCGCCTCCGACTCCGCCGGGACCCCACCCGTCGGGCCAGCCGCCGCATCCCCCAGATCAGTCGTCAGCGTGAGGATCTCGCACATGTCCTGGGCATACCCACCCTGCACCTGCGCCGCGATCGCCACCGCGAAGTCCTCATCCGTCTGCGGATTCATCGCCGCCACCGCCTCGGCCGCCGCCTCCACGTCGAAGGCCTCACCGGTATACGGGCCTGCCTCGGTCAGCAGCCGCGCCTCGAGCTCGTTGGGCTCTCGTGACTCCGGCCCGCACTCCACTGCGGGCGGTGCCGCCAGCTCGAAGGTGCCCGCAGGCGTCGACGTCGCCGCATCGTCCGAGGGACCAGCGGTGCCACCCCCGTCCGCCGTGACGGTGGGGTCCGACCCCTCCTCGTCGCCGGTGCAGCCGGCCACGGTGACCAGCGAGCCGACCGCCAGCGCGACCGTGAACGTCGACAACCTGTGCATGGTGATGTCCATCCCCTCCGAGCTGCGTCACCCCTGGCGGGGCCCAAACGCCGTGCACACTACGTGACGCGGCGGAGGATCAGCGAGTTCCCCCGGATGGGAGGATCCGCCGCGCGGGGGGCCGTCGACGGCCGGTCAGCGATCGAGCACGATCTCTTCGACGAGCCCACCGTCCAGGCCGTCGCTCAGCACACGCACCAGGGCTGGTCCATCGTCGGGGCAGCGCGTGATGGTGATGCTGGTGGCCGCTGACGCCGCAACGTCGAGGCTCGGCCCGTCCTCGCCCGTGTCGACCTCGACCCCGTCAGCCTCGAAGACATAGCTGTCCGCACGCTCGCCCACGTTGCGCACGGTGGTCGCGAAGACCTGGCAGCCGTCCGTGGTCCCCACCAGGACAGGATCTTCGACCAGGGCGTCGTAGTCGCCGGTCAGGACGCCCACGCTCTCCGCCTCCTGGGCCGACAGCCCCTCGGACGGCTCGGAGGACCCCGTGGCCGGCACGCCGGCAGCTGCATCAGACGTGGCGCTGTCCGTCGCGGCGCCCGACTCACCACCGGTGCTCGGGACGGACGAGCTGCAGGATGCCAGCAGTGCCGCTGCACCCGTTGCCAGAACGACCCGTGCCACGGCATACCCGACACGGACTCGCCCCACCTGCCTCACCAGACCTTCCTCGAGGCCGAAGGGATCATCCTCTGGACCCGTGACACGGCATAGCGCGTGACTGTAGCGTGATCTAGGTCACCACCACACTGACAAAGGGGTCATCATGAAGACGGTGGGCAGGGGAATATTCATCATCGGTGCGCTCGTGGCGGCGCCGTTGGCGGCCGCGCCGGCGGCTGCGGACTTCACCGCGGAGAGCGACCTGACTGATGCGATCGAGTTGACGTCGGCGGTCCTCGGCACGACGTATACCGGGGATCAGGCAGGCGCGTCCGTGGAGTCGGCCGCCGTCGCCGGCTTCCCGGTCGCCGGACCGGACTATCTGGTCCTGTCCACCGGACGTGCCTCAGACATCACCGCACCGGATGACTCGGGCAGCAGCGGGATCGATCTCGACGGACCAGTCGGTGCCGCAGGGGAGGACCAGACCCAGCTGCAGATGCGCCTGGAGCCCCCGACCGGAGCCACCTGCCTCGCGGTGGACTTCCGCTTCTTCTCCGAGGAGTATCCCGAGTACCTGGGCAGCAGCTACAACGACGCCTTCACTGCGGAGATCGTGCAGTCCGACATCTCCTTCAGCAACGGCAGCATCGTCACGCCCTGGAACTTCGCCTACGACGCGGAGGGGAACGCGATGACGATCAACTCGATCGTCGGCTTCGCCGACGACACGGAGACGACGTTCGACGGATCGACGCCGATGCTCACCGCGGTGACTCCCGCCGAGCTCAACGACGCCGGCGAGGTGCTGATCACCTTCACGATCCAGGACGTCGGCGACTCCATCTACGACTCGGCCGTGGCGCTGGACAACGCGCGGTGGCTCTACGACCAGGACTGTGAGGCCGGGATCATCGACATCGGTGACCGGGATGAGGACGGTCTACCGGATGCGTGGGAGACCGACGGCCTGGACGTCGACAACGACGGGGTGACCGATCTCGACCTGCCTGCGCTGGGGGCGGACCCGGATCGCAAGGACGTCTTCCTCGAGGTCGACTGGATGCACGAGGACCCGACGTGCATCTGGCTCATCTGCTGGGGTGGCGAGGACTTCTCTCCACGCGCCGCCGCGATCCAGGCGACCGTCGACGCCTTCGCCGACGCCCCGGTGACCAACCCGGACGGCTCCACCGGCATCACGTTGCACGTCGATGCCGGGCCCGGATCACCGCATCCGGCGACGGGAGGCGCCTGGGGTGGCGAGGGGCGCGGTGGGCCGGTGGCCCATCAGACCAGTCTGGGGAGCAACGTCAGCGGCTCCTTCTCCTTCGAGCGGTGCGACGGGTCCACGGGCACGGCCAGCAGCGGCTACGGATGGGCCGACTTCGATGCGGTCAAGGACGCCAACTTCGACGACGTGCGGCGCGACGTCTTCCACTACGCCGTCTACGCCGATACCTATGCCGGCAGTGGCTCGTCCGGGATCAGCCGGGGGATCACGGCGGCCGACCTCATCGTGAGTCAGGGAGCCTTCAACTCCGGCTCCGGCTTCACCCTCGCGCAGGAGCGCGGCACGCTGATGCACGAGTTCGGTCACAACCTGGGCCTGCGGCACGGCGGCGACGACAACTGCAACCGCGAGCCCAACTACCTCAGCATCATGAGCTACAGCTTCCAGTTCCCCGGTCTGCGCGACGGCGGGACCGACGGAACGCTGGACTTCTCGCGCGAGACCCTGGCCGCGCTCGACGAGACGGCACTCGATGAGACGGTCGGGCTCGACCCCGACGCGCTCGTGGGCACCTTCGGCACGCGCTGGTGGTGCGGCGGCGGCGAGACCGTGACGGACGCGGCGGCAGGGCCTATCGACTGGAACTGCACGGGCGCGGCGAATCTGTCCGGGCTCACTGCGGACATCAATGACGACGGCGCGTTCGGCGTGCTGGACGGTCACGACGACTGGGACGCGCTGCGCTACGACGGTGGCGCCATCGGGCAAGCTGGGGAGAGCACCCCGGCGCCGGAGGTGACCATCGACGACGAGCTGACTGTGGAGCGGGCCGACCAGCTCGGCGTGCTCACCGGTGACTACGACGCGCTGCTGTCCGCCGCCGGGACGGCGGTGCTGCTCCCGGACGCGGGGGTCCGCTCGGTCCCGGCCGAGGTCAGCAACGTCGGCGAGCGGGATGACACCTACTCGGTGCAGGTCAGTGACGGCGGCCTCGGGGTCGTCGGGCCCGGCGATCTGGAGGTGGCCACCGGCGACACCGCCCCGCTCGGGCTGACGGTCGACACCGACGGCGCCGTCCCGGGCGTCTACGACGTCGAGGTGGAGCTGACCAGCACCGCGACCGGGAAGATCCTGGACACCACGACCATCATCGTGACGGTGCCAGACCTTGAGGACCCGGAGGTCCTCGCCGCCGCCATCGCGGCGATGGAGGAACTCGCGGCACTCCCGCCGGGCGAGGGGCCTGCGAACCGCGATGAGCTTCTCGACATGCTCCAAGACGAGCTGCTCGAGCCCCGACCAGCGCTGGAGCGGGTGCGCGCCACCTTGGCCGACCACGACGACGACCGCGCCGTCGCCTCCGCCATCCGCACCCTGGACCGCGCGCTGCGCGACCGGTTGTGGGTGGACGACAGCCATGTCGCCGTGCCCGGCGGCGGTGGTGTCTTCGCCCTCATCCGGCAAGTCGTCGGAGATCTCGACCGCTCGGACCTGCCCCCCGAGATGATCGAGGCACTGACCGACAACCTCGTCGAGGCGGCAGCCGACCTCGTGGCGACCAGCCGCGCCACCGCCCCTGACGAAGGAGTGCCCGAGCCGATCCTGGCCGAGGTCGACGCGCTCATCGCCGACGCGGACGAGGCGTCCGACTCAGGAGACGCGCGGACCGCCATCAACCTCTACCTCCAGGCCTGGGACCTGCTCAAGGACAACACCGCCTGAGTCGAGGCGGCAGAGGCGCGGCCGGTCAGGCGTCTATCACCGCGATCAGGAGACCCTGATCGGCCAGCTCGGTGAGGAAGTCGGCGACCGCCTCCTCGTCGATGTCGTCGGCCGGGAGGTCGAGCAGGGCGGCGAGCTCGGCCGAGATCGAGGCGACCGTGCCGTCGCCCTGCTCCACCGCCCGCACCAGCGCGGCACCGACGCCGTCGAGGCGCATGATCGGTCCGTCCGGCAGCGTCGCGAGGTATGCCGTGCCCGTCGCCCCGCCGTCGAAGACCAGGGCGACGTGGGGCGGGCGTCGCCAGGTCATCGGGGCTGCTCGGCACGTCGGGTGAGCTTGGTCCACTCCTCGCGCAGCCCGCGGGCGGGCCGGGCGACGAACTCCCGGGCCACCTCGCGGCGGGACGGCCGGTGGCCCAGCCGGTGCCCGAGGTGGTCGATGTTGACCAGCGGCGCGCGGCCGACGATGCGGGCCTTGGCCGACCACGACTCGGCCGCCCGCACTCGAGCCAGCCACTCCTGCACCCGGCTGCCGCCGGTCACGGTCGAGCGCCACAGCGCGTAGGTCCGGGCACCGCGGTGCCGGTCCAGCTCGCCGAGCGCTGCGGCATACCCGACCTGGGCCTGGAGCCGGGCGACCAGGGTGTCGAACGCGCCGAGATCGGTGTCGGGCAGCAGCGCGGCGACCTGCTCGCGCGTCCAGCGACGCTGCCGCGAGCGCGCCTGGTTGAGCACGTGGACGAGCACCCGACCGGCGCGGTCGGGGACGGCGCACGGCATACCCGCGATCTGGCGGGGCTCACGCGCCTGCCAGAGCACGGAGAAGGCGAGCCCGGGATCGGCGTCGAAGCCAGGGTTGTAGCGGTGCAGGTCGGCGTAGAGGAAGTCGGGGTGCTGCGCCGTGGTGGCGTGCTCGAAGGCGCTGCCGGTCTCGAAGGAGCTGTAGCGCGTCCAGCCGTGCGCCCAGAGCGCGCCGAGCAGGGCGTCGAGGTGCGCGGGGCGGACGAGCACGTCGGCGTCGCTGCCGCCCTCCGGGCGGGTGCGCAGCTCGACGTCGGTGGCGGCGCCCTTGAGGTGGAGGATGTCTGCTCCCACGAGGTCGGCGAGGCGCTGCACGACGGCGTGCCCGAACTCCGCGCGCACCCAGACCGGCACCTGGGCTTGGGGGTCATCGGTCACGCCGACATCCTAGAGAAGGCCAGGTCAGCAACCCACCGAAGCACGGGTCCGACAGGCCGCTGCCCGCGCATACCCAGGGGCAGACTTTTGCTTGGCGCCGGGTGAAGCAACCGCGATTACTGCCTCGTAACAAGACGGCGTGAGCGAACCGACATACCCTGCCTGCCATGTCCTTTTCCACGACTGACGTCCTTGTGGTCGGAGCCGGCCTCGCCGGTCTCACCTGCGCACTCACCCTGCAGGAGGAGGGGGTGGACGTGCGGGTGCTCGAGGCCGCGGACGCCGTCGGAGGACGCGTGCGGACCGACCGCGTCGACGGCTTCCTGCTCGACCGCGGCTTCCAGCTGCTCAACCCGGCCTACCCGATGGTCAAGTCGCTCGTCGACGTCGACGCACTGGCGCTGCAGACCTTTCCCAGCGGCGTCGCGTGCCGCAGCGACCGGACCGACGACCTGCTCGTCGTCGCGGACCCGCGCCGCGAGCCGGGGCTCATCACGGCCACGATGCGCTCGGGCAAGCTGCACCCCGCGACGCTGGCTGCCTTGGCCCGGTGGGCGGCACCCGCGCTGCGCGAGGACTGGGTGCTGCGCGGGGGCCTGGAAGACCTGCCGCGGCGGGAGTCGATGGATCGCGCCGGGCTCATCGGGCCGTTGCGCCGGATCGTCGACAGCTTCCTCGCGGGCGTGCTGCTCGAGGACGACGGCAGCACCTCGACTGCCTTCACCCGGCTGCTGACGCGGATGTTCGCGCTCGGGCGACCGGGTGTGCCGGAGGCCGGCATGCAGGCGCTGCCGGAGCAGCTGGCGAGCAGACTGCATACCCCTGTCGAGCTGGGCACCGAGGTCGAGTCGGTCGGGCCGGGCACCGTGGGGACCGCCGCCGGGGAGGAGCTGGGCGCCGACCTCGTCGTCGTCGCGACGGGCGCCGAGGCCGCGGCCGCGCTGACCGGGCGGGAGGCGACGCCGGGCAAGGGCGTGACCACCCACTGGTATGCCGTGGACCACGCACCCTCCGACCTCGCCCTGCTCGTCATCGACCAACGTGAGGCTGGCGGACCAGTCATCAACACGACGGTGATGAGCAACGCCGCGCCGTCCTACGCGCCGCCGGGACGCCACCTGGTGCAGGCCAGCAGCCTGCTCCGCCCGGGCGTCGAGCCGGTGACCGACGCTGCCGTGGCCGAGCAGCTGGCCGGGATCTACGGAGTCCCGACCGACGACTGGGAGCTGCTGCGGCGCGACGACATCCACTACGCCCTGCCGGTGCAGCCCGCCCCACTGCAGGCGCGCACCCCCCTCGAGGTCGAGCCGGGGCTCATCCTCGCCGGCGACCACATGGACACCGGCTCGATCCAGGGGGCCATGGTGAGCGGCCAGCGGGCCGCCGAGGGCTATCTGCAGCGCCGCGACGGCTGAGCCGCCCGGTGACCGGCCGGGCTGACGCGTGGTGACCTTGCGTGGTCGTGGTGGGTGCGTGCCGCCATGGCGACTCAGCCTCACCACGAGCACACACGGTCACCACACCGATCACCCCCGGTTCACGACCAGCCGCAGTCGCGGGTCGAGTAGCAGCGCGCAGTCGCGGGAGCACGCGCGGGGAGTCCCCTGCCAGCCACGCGCCAGCTGAGCCACCGCCACGTCGGCGGCCAGCTCGCAGGGGCTCTCCAGCACCTCGAACCACCCCGCCCGCAGGTTGGTGTCGCCCCGGCCCGCGGCCTCGCGGTCACGCCGCCGGTCTACGGTCTGCCTGTCCCGATGGACGAGCTCACCGTCGATCTCCAGCCCCAAGCGGCGCTCCGCGTCGCGGAAGTCGATCCGCCGACAGCGACCGTCCGCCATCGCCGCCGTCCCGTCGAGCGGCACCTGGCGCGCCATGGGCGGGAGCCCGTGCGGCTTCTCGACGTCACGCACATACCGGATCTCGGCCACGCTCTCCAGACCTGACTCGGCCGCCTCGAGGATGTCCGCGAGCAGCATCCGTCGTGGGTGCAGCGGGTGGTGTGCCAGCTCCTCCCGCAGGGCCGGCAGGGTGACCTTCCGGGTGGCCACGGCGCGGGAGATCCAGGAGATGAGGTCGTCCAGGGGCGCGGTGCCGCCCACGTCGATGAGGGTCTGCGCCAGCGTCGTCACGGGTATGCCGTGCCGCCGCGTGGTCGCAAGCCTGCGGCGGCGGCGGACGCGCACCCCGGGCAGGGCTCGGCGACGGTGGGTCGCCGCGGGCTCGGCCAGGGTCATGACAGGAGGCTGTCGGTCGAGCAGACCCCACAGGTGCAGCGCGCACAGCAGGCTGACCACGGCGCCCTCGCCACGGGCGAGCGCGGCAGCCTCCAGGCGCTCGAGATAGGTCACCTCCCCGCCGTGCATGACGAAGACCCCGTCGAAGACCCTCCCCCAGTCGCCGCGTGCCAGCAGATGTCGCTGCCTGGACAGCGTGACGCCTCGCTTCAGCGCACGCTGGCGCGTCACGACCTTCGACATGTCTCCCCCTCACCACGGCCCAAGGTGGCCAGGGCCGTGATCCGCCAGTCTGCCCGTCGTCAGCAGACCCCGGGTGCAGTTGTCCACAGGTATGACGACAGTGGCCATCAGGCATACGCGCGCGACGACGGCGGGACGGCAGGACCGGCGGGGCCGGTGGGGAGGAGCGCGACGACCTGGCCGTGAGCTTCTGGCCGGACGCCTTCATGACGGAGTACCGCCACCCCGGTTCGGAATCGATGGGGCAGATCGTCTCCGACCTCGAGCGGCACCGGGGCCCGGGGCCGGGCAAGGCGCTGTGGCGCTCCTGGCTCTTCGACGGGTGGCGCTTCGGGGCGGTGGACCTGTCCTCGGACGGGGCGTGGCCGCGAGTCGTCGGCCTGGCCTGCGGCGACGTGCTCTCCCGCGACGTGCAGGAGCGGCTGGTCAGGCACCTGCGCGACCGTGGTGGGCTGCTGCTGCTCGGGCCGGTCCCGACGCGGGACACGCGGGGCCGGGCATGCACCGTGCTGGCCGACGCGCTCGGGGTGCGCGCCGGCCAGCGGGTGGAGTCGAGCCATCGGCACTTCGCCTCGGTGCGCGGCGTGGGGCCGGCCGCGGCCTGGGACGAGATGCGGGTCGACTGGTGGCAGCCGCTCACCTGGGACGAGGACGAGGCGGCGGTGCCGCTGGTCGAGGACGTCGGCGGCGCGGTCTGCGGCCTCGGCGTCGAGATGGGGCCGGGTGGCCGCGCTGTCGTGCTGGCCGCCGGGGTGCCGGGCAGCCCGCAGCTGTTCAGCCTGCTCGCGGAGTGGCTGGGGGCTAGCCGTGATCTTTCGCTGTCGACCTCGGTGCCCGGCGTCGTCGCGACCACCTCGGCGACCTCCGACGGGCAGCGGATGCTGCACCTGCTCAACCCGACCGGCTTCGGTGCGGAGGTGTCGGTGACACCCGGGGACCCCACCGGTCTGCTGGACCAGCAGCTGGCGGTGCCTGCCCGAACCGCCGCGATCCTGGCGCTGGGACTCGACCTGCCCTGCGGCCTGCGGCTGGAGTCGTCGACCGCCGAGCTCACCGCCCTCTCCGACGACGGCTTCTCCGTGGGACGGGGCCTGAGCCACCGGACCGAGCTGTGGCTGTCCGTGCCGAAGGGCGGGCTCTTGCGTGAGGACCGGGCTGATGACGACTTCCACGCCACCGCGCCCCTGCCCGAGGTGAGCTGCCCGGATCCGGACGTGGACGTCATACCGGAGAGCGGCGGGCGCTGGCACGTCGTCGCGCCGGACACCCGGCCGGTCGAGATCCGGACGGCCAGCCACCGCGCCGAGCACACGCCCTGACCTGCCGTGGTGACCATGTGTCGTTGTGGTGACCCTGCGTCGCCCTGGCGACACGTAGCCACCACGACCACCCAGGGTCACCACACCGCCAGCGCGTAGGGGCCCACTCGTCACGCCTGCGCAAGGTCACGACACCTCCACTCCTGGCCAGCGACCGCGACCCGGGGCTCAGGCGTCGCGCAGCTCCCGCTTGAGGATCTTGCCGGTGGCCCCCTTGGGCAGCTCGTCGATGAAGGTGACCGTGCGGGGATACTTGTAGGGCGCGACCTGGCTCTTCACGTGCTCGATGAGGTCGGCCTCCGTCGCGTCGCCCTCCGGCGCGAGCACGACATACGCCGCGACCTCCTCCCCGAGCTCCTCGTGCGGGGTGCCGATGACGGCCGCCTCGGCGACGGCCGGGTGCTCGTAGAGCAGCTCCTCGATCTCGCGCGGGTAGATGTTGAGCCCGCCGCGGATGATCAGGTCCTTCTTGCGGTCGACGATGAAGTAGTAGCCGTCCTCGTCGACGCGTGCCAGGTCGCCGGAGTGGAACCAGCCGTCGTCGTCGATGGCCTCGGCGGTGGCGTCGGGGCGCTCCCAGTAACCCTTCATGATGTTCTCCCCGCGGATGCACACCTCGCCGACCGCCTCCGGGTCGCTGGTGTCGACATCGGCTCCCTCGGGGTCGGTGAGCTTCATCTCCACCCCGCGGATCGGTATGCCGATCGAGCCGGCCTTGCGCTCGGCGTCCGGGTGGTTGAAGGACGCCACCGGCGAGGTCTCGGACAGTCCGTAGCCCTCCAGGATCGTCGCGCCGAAGGTCTCCTCGAACTTCTTCATCACCTCCAGCGGCAGGCTGGCGCCGCCAGAGACCGCGGTCCGCAGGGTGGACAGGTCGGGCGGGGTGTCGGCGGCAGCCGCGGCGGCGAGCATCGCGCCATACATCGTCGGGACCCCCTCGAAGACGGTGACCTCGTCGCGCGCGATAACCTCCAGCGCCTTGGCCGGGTCGAAGCGGGGGATCATCGTCAGCGCCGCGCCGGTCGCGAAGGCGGTGTTCATGCCGCAGGTCATCCCGAAGACGTGGAACAGCGGCAGGCAGCCCATGACGACGTCGTCCTCGTCGAGGTGGAGCAGCGTCTCGGTGGTCGCGAGCTGGTTGGTCTGCAGGTTGCTGTGCGTGAGCTCGGCGCCCTTGGGCCGCCCGGTCGTGCCGGAGGTGTAGAGGATGACGGCGGTGTCGTCGCCCGAGCGCTCGGCGATCTCCTCGACCGGGTCGGTGGCCTCGTCGCCGCTGATGTAGGCGTTCAGCCCCTCCGGGCCGACGGCGAGCAGCTGGGTGCCGGTCGCCTCGGCCGCTGCGGTGGCGTCGTCGCCCGGCATCGCCACGAGCAGCTTCGCCCCGGAGTCCTCCAGGTAGAACTGGATCTCGCGCTTCTTGAAGAGCGGGTTCATCGGCACGACGACGGCGCCGAGCCGCAGCGCGGCGTAGTAGACGATCGGGAAGGTCGGCACGTTGGGGAGCATGAGCGCCACCCGGTCACCCGCCCCGATCCCCTGGCTGCGCAGCCACCCGGCGAGCTGGCGCACCGCGTGCTCCAGGTCGCGATAGGGCAGCACCAGGTCGTCCAGGATCACCGCCGGCCGGTCCGGCACGCGCTCGGCGGTGGCGGCGAGGTTGTGGGCAATGTTGGCGCTGGCGCTGGTCATCGTCGACCCCTTCAGGTATGCGGTGTGCGGCACCGCTCTCGTGCGGCGCCGCTGCGAGATGCACTGCCCACTGATCGTGCCAAAGGACCGCCCGCCTGTCCTGCGCAGCGCGGTGACCTCGGAGCCGGGCCGCTCAGAGCAGGCGGCTGGCCACCATGGGGAACACGACGACCAGGAGAACCAGCACGACCACCGCGAAGAGCACAAAGGCCAGCACGGGGTGGCGTCCGAGGCCATCGAGCCGGATCGTGGCGTCCTCGGGGGCGTCCACGTCATACTCCACCTCGGCCGACTGACCGGTGCGGTAGACCCCGAGATCGAGCGCGACCCGTGCCATCGCCTCGACCTCGCTGCCGTCCTCGGTGGTGAAGCGCACCACCGGCAGGGACCGCTGCTTGTCGAGGGCGGTAGTCGTGCCGACCCGGCGGTGGTCCCAGCGCACCACGGTGCCCGTCGTCGTGACTCGTCGCCCCACGTCATCGCCCTCCGCACGTCATGTCGCGGGCAGGCTATCCCACCGGCTGCCCGCGGCGAGCCACCATCAGCGACGCCCGGTCGCTCTGTCAGCAACCACACGCGAAGCCCAGTGGGGTCACTGGAGGGAATCTAGGGTGTCGGCCTCGTCCGGAGTCTTGTCGTCCCGATACCGCAGCACCCGCGCGAAGCGCAGAGCGATCCCGCCCGGGTAGCGACGCGAGGTCTGCACCGCGTCGTAGGCGATCTCGACGACCTGCTCGGGACGCACGTGCACCACATGCCCCTCGCGTGCGGTCTCCAGCGTGAGGAACCGCTCGGTCTGCCACTGCAGGATCGCGTCGGTCATGCCCTTGAACGTCTTGCCCACCATGACCAGCTCGCCGTCCTCACCGCGCGCGGCCAGGTGGATGTTGGACAGCCACCCCTGCCTGCGCCCGCTGCCCCACTCCACCGCGATCACCACGAGGTCGGCGGTGCGGCGCGGCTTGACCTTGACCCAGCCGGCGCCGCGGCGACCCGCGGCATACGGCGCCTGCGGGCCCTTGACCACGACCCCCTCGTGCCCGCGCGCCACCACGTCGTCGAAGAACGCCTGCGCGGCCTCCGGGTCGCTGGTGAGGACGCGCTCGACCACGAGCGACGGCGCCAGCTCGGCCAGCGCCGCCCACCGCTCATGCGCCGGCTCGTCGACGAGGTCGCGCCCGTCCAGGTGCAGCAGGTCGAAGAGGTATGTCGTCACCGGCGTCGTCCGCGCCAGCTCGGCCGGGTCGGTGCGCGAGGCGGTCCGGGCGCCGGTGACCTGGAACGGCTCGGGCCGGCCGTCCTCCGCGAGCGCGATGACCTCGCCGTCGAGCACGGCCTGCTCGGCGGGAAGGGCGCTGATCGCCTCGACCACCTCGGGCAGCCGGTCGGTGATCTCCTCCAGGCTCCGGGTGAACAGCCGCACCGGCACGTCCGCGGCGCGGTCGAGGTGGGCCTGCAGCCGGATCCCGTCGAGCTTGAGATCGAGGGCGACCTCGGTCGCGCCGTCGACCGCCGCGGCGACGTCGGGCTCGGAGCCCGCCAGCATCGGACGCAGGGGCCGCCCCACCTCCAGCCGGACCGCCTCCAGCGCCGCCGCCCCGTCGGTGAGCGCCGCTCGCGCCACCGGCCCCGGGAAGCCCGCGAGCATGACGGCGCGGCGGACCAGCGCCTCGGGCACGTCCGCCGCCTGCGCGATGGCCGGCAGCATCACCCCGTCGCCCGCCCCCTGGCGCAACTCCCCGGTGATGAGCCCCGTAAGCCAGGCCTGCTCCTCCTCCGTCGCCCGGGAGAAGAGGTCGCCGACGGCCGCGGCCCGTTCGGCGCCCGAGCCCTGGCCACCGATCGCCTTGATCCGGCTGAGCGCGGCGTCGACCTCGAGCACCGTCAGCGTCGACTCCTCCGCCGGGTCGGGCCGATCGCGCAACCCGCGCCAGCCGACCCCGACGGTCCGCTGCGGCAGCGTGCCGGCGAGGTAGTCCGCCACCACCTCGACCTGCCGGTCCCGGTCGGCGCGGTCGACAGCGTCGGTGCCCTCGCACCCGGGCGACTGCTCGGCGGCCTCCGCCAGGGTCTGCGCCAGCAGCGCGGTCTTGGCCGTGCGCGAGCGGGTCGCGGCGACCTGGGCGGACGTGCCGGTGACGGTGGCGAGCTGCATACAGGACAGTGTGACCTGCCGCTGAGCGCCAGGCGCGGCAGCAGGGTCGCGGCGGGAGGGCACGCGCGACTCTCAGAAACTTGACCAACTCCATACCAAGTCCATACCCGCACTTTGCGAAACCAGGAGTAACGTCGAGACATCGATCAGACGTCGTGGGATGTCGTACCCCTTCGTCGCCACGGTGACTGGTCGGTACGGACACGCCGAGAGAGGCGCGGACCGAGCGGGCGGGCGTCTACCCCCTGCAGTCCGCCCGATGGTCTCGCCCCGACGGGGGGGAAGGCGTGTTCGTTGAGGAGGGCGCGTCGGCTGTCACGGGACCGACGCGCCCTCCCTTTGTGTTGTGTGGGGCCGCTGACCTCCGGGCACCGGCGCCGACGGGGGTTATCCCCCCTGCTGTTCGGGGGCGCGCTGCCTCTTGGGCCGTCGCGCCGCTGACTACCGTGGACCCCATGACCTCCTACGCCAGCGCTCCCGACGGGCCGGGCGACCTCGAGCCGGCCGACATGCCGCGCCTGGTCGAGGCCCCCGGCGGTCCGGTCGACGACGCGGCCGCCCCGGCAGCCGGGGACCACACCCGACCGACCCCGCGGGGCGCGGCCGGATGGCTCGGCCGACAGGCCTGGGCGATCCCCTACAACGTCACCGGCATCTTCACCGGCGTCGCCGCGATCGTGCTGCTGGCCCTGGCGATCGGCGGCTTCTTCTCCATCCCCGGCCTCGGCGCCGGGCTGGTGCTGCTGGTGCCCGCGATCTGGGGCTCCTGGCTGCTGGCCCGCTTCGAGCGCCATCGGATCGCGGCCTTCCTCGGCCTCGACATCGGCGAACGTTCCCGGTCCACCGCTCCCGCATGGCGGCGCTTCCTCGGGCTGGACGAGCCCCGGCTCCGGGCCCTCGGCTGGGTCGGGCTGCACGGCCTGTGGGGCATCCTCAGCGGTGCGCTCACGCTGGCCCTGGCGGTCCAGGCCGCACTCCTGGCGACGTTGCCCGCATGGGCCTGGGTGGGCGAGGGCGTCACGCTCTTCGGCACCCTGCGCATCACCTCGACCCTGGGCCTGCTCCTCACCTGGCTGGTCGGGATGGTCGTCCTCCTCGGCCTGCCGGTCGTGGCGCGCGGCCTCGCCGGGGTCGATGTCGCCCTGGCCCGATGGCTGCTCGGCGAGGACCAGGAGGCCCAGCTGCAGCAGATGAGCCAGCGGGTCGACACCCTCACCACGAGCCGGGAGGAGACCATCGACTCGGTCGAGGCCGAGCGCCGCCGGATCGAGCGCGACCTCCACGACGGCCCGCAGCAGCGCCTCGTCTCCATCGCGATGAGCCTGGGCCTGGCGCGCGACGCGCTCGACCGCAACCCGGACGACGCCGAGGCGGCCCGTCAGGTGCGCGAGCTGCTCGACGAGGCGCACTCCTCGAGCAAGGAGGCGATCACCGAGATGCGGCAGGTCGCCCGCGGCATCGTGCCGCCCATCCTCACCGACCGTGGCCTCGACGCCGCCGTCTCCGCGATCGCCGCCCGCAGCCCGGTGCCCGTCCAGGTCGTCAACCGGATGCCGCAGCAGCGGCTGGATCCGACGGTCGAGGCGATCGCCTACTTCTGCGTCTCCGAGGCCCTCACCAACATCGCCAAGCACGCCGACGCCCGCAGCGCGGTCGTCGAGCTGGGCACCGCGCGGGGCCTCACCGGAGACCTGCTCGCCGTCACCGTCTCCGACGACGGGGCCGGCGGCGCGGTGGTCGGCGAGGGCAGCGGCCTCACCGGTCTGCGGCAGCGCGCGAGCGCCGTCGACGGCCACGTCCACGTCCACTCACCGGTCGGGAGCGGCACCATCGTGTCGATCACCCTGCCGCTACGCGAGAGGGGTATGCCGTGAGCCTGCGCGTCATCCTCGCCGAGGACTCGGTCCTCCTCCGGGACGGCATCGTCCGCCTGCTCGGGGCCACCGGCTTCGACGTCGTCGACGCCTGCCCGGACGCCGAGACCTTCCTCACCTCCGTCCGCGAGCACCGGCCCGATCTCGTCGTCGTCGACGTCCGGATGCCCCCGACCTTCACCGCGGAGGGGCTCCAGGCCGCGCTCCAGGTGCGCTCCGAGCTGCCCGACACGGGGGTGGTCGTCCTCAGCCAGTACGTCGAGGAGCGCTACGCCACCGAGCTGCTCGCGGGCCGGGCCAAGGGCGTCGGCTATCTGCTCAAGGACCGGGTGGCCGACACCAGCGACTTCGTCGAGGCCTTGCGCGCGGTCGCCGCGGGCGGGACCGCGCTCGACCCGGAGGTCGTCTCCCAGCTCATGTCGCGCGCCCGCAACGCCGACCCGCTGGAGCGGCTCACCCCCCGCGAGCGCGACGTCATGCGGCTCATGGCGCAGGGGCGGACCAACAGCGCGATCAGCCGCGAGCTCTTCATCGGTGAGGGGGCGGTGGAGAAGAACGTCTCCTCCATCTTCACCAAACTGGACCTGCCGCCGACCGACGAGGACCACCGCAGGGTCCTCGCCGTGCTGCAGTGGCTCGACCACGGGGCCGGTGACGCGCAGTGAGCACGCCGACCGACACGCCGAGCCCGACCCGGCGGACCGGCGGTCCTCGCCCGAGCCAGTCGAGCCGATCGAGTCATCGCGGCCTCCGCGCGGTCGGTGTCGTGATCACGTTCATGCTCGTCCTCGGCGGGGCCACGTCGACGGCGCCGGAGATGCTGCGCCAGCAGGGCACGGACGAGACCGCCCTCCCCTCGGACGTGAGCACGCTCATCCTCGAGGCGCCTCGGGGCGACGTCGAGGTCCGCGAGGTGCTCGGGGCCGAGAGCCCCCGGCTGGAGTCGCGCAGCACCTGGGCCCTGACCCGCCCCGACGTCACCACGACGACCGACGACGACGGCAGCGTCCGGGTCGAGGCCCCGTGCACCGGCACCAACCTCGGCGTCTGCTCGGTCGACCTCGTCGCCTGGGTGCCGGCCGGCACGGCCCTCCAGATCGACACCAGCTTCGGCGACGTCGACGTCACCACCAGCGGGACGGTCGTGGTCGAGGGCACCGGCGGCGACATCACCGTCGACGGCTCCTCGACCGAGGCCTCGCTCAGCGCCACCCTGGGCGACATCGACTTCCGCTCCTCCGTCGCGCCGGACCAGGTGCGGATCCGCAGCACCCTCGGCGCCGTGGCGGTCCAGGTGCCCGCGGAGGCGTATGCCGTGAGCACCGACAGCAGCCAGGGCAGCGTCACCATCGACCCGGACGTGCGCCGCGATCCCGACGCACCGCATACCCTCGACCTCGAGACGACGCTCGGCGACATCGACGTCGACGCCGAGTGAGCCTCGTCGCTCGGCACGCCGCCCGCAGCCGGGTCAGTCGTCCTGCAGGCTCTCCTCGTAGAGCTCGCTCCAGGTGGAGGTGCTCTCGCTGTAGAGGTCGGCCATCTGGTCGGTGAACAGGCTCGAGACGGTCTCGCTGTTCTGGTGGCCCAGGTCCTGGACGTAGTCGTACCGCTCGTCGAAGTAGCCCTTGATCAGGTCGATCATCTCCTGCGACTGAGCGTCGTCGCCGAACGCGTCGGCGTCGCGCAGCTCCCGAGTCACCTGACTGCTGTTGAGCAGGTCGTCGCTCAGCTCGCCGCGCAGGTCCTGGTAGACCTCACGGTTCCGCTCCTGGAGGTCGGCGCGGGCGTCGTCGAGCCGGTAGCTCTCGGCGTCCTGCCACTCCGTCCAGGCCCGGCTCAACCGGGAGGCCTCCTCTTTCCAGTACTCCTCCAACGCAGCCGCCGAGTCCGCCTGGGTGTACGCACCACCACCAGCGTCCGCGATCGCCGCCAACGCCTCCTGGTCCGCGTCACCCACCTGGAAACCGATGACGTTCACCACCGGCTGGATCCCGGCCTCCGCGAGCGCGCCCGCCGCAGCGACCGGGTTACCCTCGCACGTCTCGATCCCGTCGGTGACCACATACACGATCGCGTCCGTCGCGTCCTGGTCGATATCACCCTCGGTGTCCCCGATCGCCCGCGCCAGCGGAGTCCAGCCCACCGGCTGTACCTGGCCCAACGCCTCCGAGAACCCCTCCCCCAGGGCACCTTCGTAGACGACCTCCGAGCTCTCGCACGACTCCGCGCGGTCCGCCTCCGAGTTGGACCCCTCGTGCCCGTAGATCCGCAGGCTCACCGTCGACCCCGCAGGCAGGGCGTCCGTGAAGTCCTCGATCGCCGACTTCGCATCATCCATCCGGGTCCCACCCGAACTCTGCGCAGCCATCGACCCGCTCGCGTCGAGGACCAGGGCGAAGTGGTTCTGCCCCACCGCCGCAGTCTCCGGCGGCCCCGCCGTCGGCGCGGCCGTGTCACCCAGATCCGGAGAGAAGCTGATGAGCTCACACATCGCTGCAGCATGGTCGCCCTGCACCTGCGAGGCCACCGCCCGCACCCACTCGTCCTCGGTCTGCGGATCCATCGCCAGCACCGCCTCCGCTGCGGCCTCCGCGTCGAAACTGTCCCCCGAGTACGGACCGGCCTCGATCAGCAGGGTGGACTCGAGCTCGGTCGGCTCCCGGGTCGCGTCCTCGCACGGCACCGGTTCGAGCACCGCGATCTCACCACCCGACGCCTCCGCCGCGCTGCTGGCCGACGCCTCGTCGGTCGCGGCCTGCGTGGTCTCCCCGCTCGGCGTGCTCGCCCCGTCCTCCTCACCGTCACAGCCGCTCACGCCGACCAGGCAGCACAGCGACACCAGGACGGTGAGTCGTCTGGACATCATCACGAGTTAGCCCCCTCCACGAGCTCGGTCGGCCTCCGCCGTGTGAACGCCGACACAGTACCCGGTGGGTGACGATCACTTGATGGCGCCGCGGGTCACGCCCTCCATGATCCAGCGCTGGGCCACGATGTAGACGAGGATCGTCGGGAGCATCGCCATGAGGTAGGACGCGAAGGCGATGTTGTAGTTGGTGGAGAAGGCCAGCTGGAAGATGTTCTGGACCACCGGGAGCGTCTGCATCGTGGGGTCGGACGTGATGAGCGAGGGCATCATGAAGTCGTTCCACGACGCCAGGAAGGCGAAGATGCCGACCGTGGCGTTCATCGGCGCGAGCAGCGGGAAGATGATCCTCCAGAAGACCTGCCAGGTGGTCGCCCCGTCGACCCGGGCGCTCTCCTCGATCTCCTCGGGGATCGAGAGGAGGAAGGCGCTGTAGAGCAGCACGCTGAACGACATCTGGAACATGATGTGCAGGATCGTCACGCCCACCGGGCCGTCGATCCCCATGAGCGCGGTGAGCTTGACCTGCGGCAACGCGACCACGGGGAACGGGATGAACATCGCGGCGAGCAGGTAGAAGTAGGACCAGCGGAACAACCGCCGCTTCCAGTTGCGGGCGATGGCGTAGGACGCCATCGAGCTGATGACGAGCGTGCCGACCACGGTGCCGACCGCGATGAGCAGCGAGATCGTGAACGACCGCGGGAAGTCGGTCAGCGTCCAGGCGTCGACGAAGCTGCCCCAGTTGACCGGCCAGGGGAAGGAGAAGCCGGCGCCCTGCACCGCCTGCTCCGACGTCTTGAAGGCCATCGAGACGGTGAAGTAGAGCGGGATCAGGACGGACAGCGAGGCGAGCAGGAGCAGCAGGGTGGCGGGCCAGTTGACCCGACCCCGGGTGCGGCGCGGTGCCGGACGTGGACGTCCCTTCTCGGCGGCCTCCGCGGTGGCGGCCGACTCGGTGCTGGCGGGCTGGGCGGTCACAGCGAGACTCCTCTGCGTCGGATGAGCAGGAGTTGCAGGATGGACACCGCCACGGTGACGACAAAGAAGATCACCGCGTTGGCCATCTGGTAGGCATAGTCCCCGCTGTTGAAGCCGGTGAAGATGGACATCGCGACCGACATCGTGGAGGTGCCCGGGCCACCGTTGGTGAGGCCGACGATGATGTCGTAGGCGTTGAGGAAGTTCTTGACGCCGAGGACGGTGTTGATGACGACATACCCCGCCATGAGCGGCAGCGTGATCGACCAGAACTGCTTGGCCGGGGAGGCACCGTCGAGCGAGGCGGCCTCGTAGACCTCCTCGGGGACGGCCTGCAGCCCGGCGAGGTAGATGATGAGCGACATCGGGATCGCCTGCCAGGCGGTGACGATGACGATGGAGACCCAGGCGAGGTTCTCGTTGGCCAGGATGCTCTCGCCCAGCGCTCCCTCCGCGCCGAGCGCCTGCATCATCGTCGGCAGCGAGGTCGCGAAGAGGTAGTTGAAGACGTAGGCGATGACGATGCCCGAGATGACCATCGGCACGAAGAACACCCCGCGCAGCAGCGTCTTGAACCGGATCTTGGCGTTGAGCCCCAGTGCCAGGAGCATCGCGACGATGTTGACGACGATGACGGTGACGACCGAGAAGCCGATGGTGAAGACGTAGGCCGAGAGGATCTTCGGGTCGGTAAACATGACCCGGTAGTTGTTGAGCCCGACGAACTCCCACTCGCCGAAGCCCACGTAGTTGGTGACGGAGTAGAACATCCCCGCCAGGCCGGGCAGCGTGATGAAGAAGGTGAAGAGGGCCAGCGCCGGCAGCAGCATGAGGTAGTAGGTGCCCATGCCGCCGCGGGCTGCGGTGGCGCGGGCCGCCGGGACCGGTCTCTGCTCCGCGGCCGGGGCGGCGCCGCCTGCGGTGTCGGTGGTGTCGGTGGTGGTCGCCATCTGTCTGTCTCCCCTCAGGCCGACCGCAGCGCGAGCCGCCGCCAGTCCTCGTCGAGCTGGCTCAGGAAGTCGCTCACGTCGCCGGTGATCATGAGCCCCTGCAGGTAGTTCGGCAGCGGGATCGTCGGGGGCATGAAGGTCCCCGGCCCCTGGTAGAACTGGCCGCTGTCGACATACTCCTGCAGGCCGTTGACCCGCTCGTCGGGCTGCGGGGGAGCGTCGGCCAGCGGCGAGTAGTAGAGGTTCTCCTGGTTGTAGGTGTTGATGACATCGGGCTGGAAGAGGAACTCCAGCAGCCCCATCGCCCCCTCCTGGTGCGCCGTGGAGCTGGGGATCCACACGCCGAGGTCGATGTTGACGCGGCAGCGGGTGTCGGCAGGGTCGTCGGTCATCGGCAGCGGGAAGGTGCCGACCGGCAGGTCCGGGTCGACCTTGGCGATCTCGCCGAGGGCCCAGGGGCCCTGGAAGTACATCGCCGCGTCACCACGCCCGAAGGCGAGGTTGCCGTCCGGGTAGCCCTGGGTGAGCGCGTTGTCCTGGTGGAACTCGCGCAGCATGACGAGCTTCTCGATCGCCTCGGGCATGACCCCGCTGAAGGAGTAGTCCGCGCCCGGCTCGAAGTCCACCCCGACCTCGCGCAGCCCTTCGTAGAACGCGGCGACGTCGACCGCCCCGCCGACGCAGTAGTCGAACAGGCCCTGCTGCATCGTCCAGCCCTCGTTGAAGGTGCCGTAGATCGGGGTGATGCCCGCGTCCTGGAAGGTACGGCATACCTCGAGGAACTCGGTCCACGTCGTCGGAACCTCCAGCCCCTGCTCCTCGAAGAGCTGCCGGTTGTAGATGACGCCCTCGGCGGCGGTGGAGTAGGGGAGGACGTGGAAGCGGTGGTCCTCGTCGGCGAACTGGCTGACCAGCTCCTGCACGTTGGGCGCGATGAGCTCGGCCTGAGGGGTGTCGCGCAGGTCGGTGAGAACGTCCCGGCGGACATAGGTGGAGGCTTCGTACTGGTAGTTGTAGCAGGCGATGTCGGGCGGCACCCCGCGCACGAACTGCGCCGAGATCGAGGTCGGCGTGCTGTCGAAGAAGATCGGCGTGGCCGGAGAGTCGGCGTTGTAGGTCTCGACGAGATCGCCGAAGTAGCCGACCACCTCGGGCTTGTTCATGAGGAAGCGGGCGCTGCCCTCGGCCACCCCGGAGCAGCCGCTGAGGCCGCCGGCCCCGCCGACGCCCAGGGCCCCGAGGGCCGCCGCCTTGAGGACGCTGCGCCGGCTCGGCCGCGCCGCGGGACGTCGCTGGACCATGAAGACTCCCTCCCCCCGGTGGCGGCAGCGCCATCGGTCTGTCCACCGAACCACGGGGCGGCGGTCGGCCACAAGGGTAAAACGGTCAAGTTTCCGTAAAGGAAAGTGATCCGGGTAACCATTCGCGACGCCCGGTGGGGGTGGGGGCAACCATTCGCGACGCCGGGTGGCGGCTGGGGCAACCATTCGCGACGCCCGGTGCGGGCTGATATGACGGAAGTGGTTGGTGTGGCGGCTGGGACGCGATAGTCTCGGCACGTCATACCCGCGCCGCTCCCTGCGCCGCCCCTGGCTCATGTCGACGGAGACCGCCATGAACTCGCTCGTTCTCGCCCTCATCGGCGTCCTCATGATCCTGGCGGGGTATGCGCTCTACTCGCGCTTCCTCGCGAGCAAGATCTACGCCCTGGACGACTCGCGCAGCACCCCGGCGCACGAGCTCGAGGACGGGGTCGACTACGTGCCGACCAACAAGTACGTCCTCTGGGGCCACCACTTCACCTCGGTCGCCGGCGCGGCGCCGATCGTCGGCCCCGCGATCGCGGTGATCTGGGGCTGGCTGCCGGCCTTCCTCTGGGTGACCATCGGCACCGTCTTCTTCGCCGGGATGCACGACCTGGGGGCGCTGTGGGCGTCGGTGCGCAACAAGGGGCAGTCGATGGGGGCGCTGTCCGGCCGCTACATCGGGGCGCGCGGCCGCAACCTCTTCCTCGTCGTCATCTTCCTGCTGCTGCTCATGGTCAACGCGGCCTTCGCCGTCGTCATCGCCGGGCTGCTCGTGAGCACCCCGACCGCGGTCATCCCGACCTGGGGCGCGCTGCTCGTGGCGCTGCTCGTCGGGCAGGCGATCTACCGACTGCGGTGGAGCCTGCCGGTCGTGTCCGTCGTCGGCGTGGCCTCGCTCTACGCCCTCATCTGGATCGGCGACCAGGTGCCGCTCGCGCTGCCGGAGACGGTGGCCGGGCTGCCGGCCAACGCGGTCTGGATCATCCTGCTGTTCATCTACGCCGGCGTCGCCTCGATGCTGCCGGTGTGGGTGCTGCTGCAGCCGCGCGACTACATCAACGGCCTGCAGCTCTTCGTCGCGCTGGGCATCCTCTACGGCTCGGTCCTGCTTGC
Source organism: Serinicoccus sp. JS2-9 (assembly GCF_059025165.1). NCBI lineage: Bacteria > Bacillati > Actinomycetota > Actinomycetes > Micrococcales > Ornithinimicrobiaceae > Serinicoccus > Serinicoccus sp. JS2-9. The sequence goes on along the minus strand of NZ_CM180091.1, from coordinate 971,553 downwards.
CCGGCCCGAGATCGTGGCCCCCGCGGTCAACGGCAACGTGCCCGAGGGCACGCCCTCGATCGTCCCGCTGCTCTTCGTCACCATCGCCTGCGGCGCCATCTCCGGCTTCCACGGCATGGTGAGCTCGGGCACCAGCTCCAAGCAGCTGGACAAGGAGAGCGACGCCCGCTTCGTCGGCTACTTCGGTGCGGTCGGCGAGGGGCTGCTGGCCCTCGGCGCGATCATCGCCGCGACGGCGGGCTTCCAGAGCCTCGCGGCGTGGGAGGAGACCTACTCCGCCTTCGGGCAGGGCAGCGTCGGCGCCTTCGTCTCCGGCGGTGGGGCCATCGTCGAGAGCGGCCTCGGGCTGCCGCAGTCGCTGGCCGCCACCATCCTCGCGACGACCGCGATCCTCTTCGCCGCGACGACGATGGACACCGGGGTCCGGCTGCAGCGCTTCGTCGTGCAGGAGATCGGCGACATCGCCGGCGTCCAGCTGCGCAAGGGCCCCGCCACCCTCATCGCGGTCGGCGTCGCGCTGGCCCTGACCTTCGGCGCCGGCGTGGACGGCTCGGGCGGCATGCTCATCTGGCCGCTCTTCGGCACGACCAACCAGCTGCTCGCCGGGCTCACGCTCTCGATCGTCGCGATCATGCTGCTGCGCCGCGGCCGCACCGCCCTGCCCGCGCTGATCCCGCTCGTCTTCGTCAGCTTCATGACGCTCTATGCGCTCTTCATCCAGCTCGGCACCTTCTGGTCCGAGGGCAACTGGCTGCTGCTGGTGCTCGACATCGTCATCCTCGTCGCCTCGCTGTGGGTGATGGTCGAGGCGCTGGGCGCCATGCGCAAGGCCCGCGACTACGACGGCGACGACGACGCCGAGCTGGCGCAGACCGAGGTCTCCTCCGGTCAGCCGGGGCGCTCGGCAGACTGAGCGAGCGGCATACCCTGGGGGGATGACGGACGACCCGCAGCCCCGGAGCCGCCTCGCGCAGGTGGCCGCGGCGCTGGGCGAAGTCTACTCCGGGCCCTACCGGCGCACCTTCGCGCGGGCGCGGCAGGACGAGGACGACCTCTTCCTCGTCATCGTCATGGCCGAGGCGCTCGGCGTGCCCAACCCGGCGAGCTACTACACGATCGAGCTGCTGCCCGTGGTCTACGACCAGGTCCACGACTGGCACCGGCGGATGGGCCTGGACCGCAGCCCGCTGGACCACTTCTCGTGCTGCTGAGAGGTATGCCGTGACGCCCCCGCCCGGGCTCGTCGCCCTGGCGCAGGGTCGGGAGGTGCTCTTCGTCGGCGGCAAGGGCGGGGTGGGCAAGACGGCCGTCGCGTCGGCGCTGGGGTTGTCGCTGGCGCGGGGCGGTCGCCGGGTGCTCGTCGTCTCGACCGACCCGGCCCACAACCTCGGGCACCTGTGGGGCCGCGCGGTGGGCGACAAGGTCGTCGAGCTCGCTCCGCTGCTGCGCGGCCTGGAGATCGACCCGGTCCGCACGACCGATGCCCACCTGCGGGCCGTCCGCGCGACCATGCAGCGGCTCATGCCCGAGCACCTCCAGGGCGAGGTCGCGACCCACCTGGAGCTCGCGCGGGACGCCCCCGGCACCCATGAGGCCGCCGTGCTGGAGCGGATCGCCGAGGTGGTCGAGCAGCGCCACCCCGACGAGCTCGTCATCTTCGACACGGCGCCGTCGGGGCACACCTCACGGCTGGTGGCGCTGCCGGAGCTCATGCAGGCCTGGACCGAGGGGCTGCTGCGCAGGCAGGACCGGTCGGCGCGGTTCGGCGCCGCGCTGCGGGGGCTGGAAGGGCGGCGGGACGCCGGCGAGCGCGCCGCGGCCGACGTCATCGGCGGCGGGGATCGGGGGCTTCTCGGAGATCGAGGGCTTTGGGGATCTCTTCGAGATCGGGAGGTTCGTCGGGATCGGGCGGCTCGGGGCGAGCGCGGAACTCCGAGGGACCGTCGGGGTCGGCGGGACGCGGAGATCCGCGACATCCTCGACCGGCGGCAGCGTCGCTTCTCCGACCTGCGGGACCTGCTGCAGGACCCGGCCCGATCCGCCTTCGTCATCGTCCTCGCCGCCGAACGCCTTCCCGTGCTGGAGACCGTCGAGCTGCACGCGCAGTTGGAGCGGGCGGGGATGGAGGTCGGCGCGCTCGTGGTCAACAAGCGCTCGCCGGCCGACGGTGGGCCGTTGCTCGCCAGCCGGCACGGGCTCGAGGAGGGGTATGTCGCCCAGCTCACCGAGGCACTGCCCGGGATCCCCGTGACCCAGGTGCCGCTGCTCCCGGGCGAGGTCCTCGGTGTGGACGGCCTGAGCCTTCTGGCGGCACACCTGGAGTGAGGACCTGCAAGGGCTGAACCGGCTGGTAGCCGGCCACCCCTGACTCACCTCCGTCTCTGGCCTCGGCCCGCCGTGCTCCTGGCCCCCAGCGTCATCAACCATCCCCGGCGTGTCGTGCACATGGCCGAAGGGCTCTGCGGCGAGTCGCACGTCTGCGCGTGCAGACCGCAACAAGCCTTCCGCACAGGTCCTCAGCAGCCCTCGCCAGATCTCACCCGCACGCCACCGGCCCACACCATCTGCGCCGACTGCTGGCAGGAGTCATCCACACCCCTTGTGGTCGCCAGCCCGTCGTCCACAGATCTGGCGCTCGCCCTGGAGACCCGCCCAGGGCTGGTGTTGCCTTCGATCATGAGCCCTTCACCGCCCTTCCCGGACCTCCCGGGGCAACGGGGGCTGGCCACGACACGCCAGCTCCGAGACGCCGGACTGACCCGCTCGGCCATCACCCATGGGCTCGACCGCCGCTGGCAGCAGCCGATGCCCGGCGTGGTGGCGCCACATCGCGGTCCCCTCCACGGGGACGACCGGCTGGCTGCCGCAGCGCTGTGGGCCGGACCGGGTGCCGTCCTGACAGGGGGTGTGGCCCTCGCCTGGCACGGGCTCGTCGGCGCCGATCGCGAGGAGGCCGTCTTCCTGGTGCCCGGGACGTCTCGGGCGAGGGCTCACGGACCGGTCCGCACCGTGCGCACCACCCGCGAGGTCCGCGTCGCGAAGGAGCTGGGGTGCGTGCTCGTCGTGGGCCTCGACCGTGCCCTGCTCGACACCGCGCAGCACCAGGACATGACCCACCGCGACCTCACCGCTCTCGCCTTGTCGGCCCTCCAGCAGGGCCGGACCCACCCCGACCGGCTGCACCAGGAGCTGCGCGCCACACCGCGCCTCGCCAACGCCCCGCTGGTCGCGGCACTGGAGACCTTCGACCGGCGGGCGTGGAGCCTGCCCGAAGGCGAGTTCGACAGGCTGCTCGCCACCTGCTCAGAGCTGCCTCCCCGGCTGCTCAACCCGCGCCTGACCGACCTCGCCGGACGTCTGATCGGGACACCCGACGCCTTCTTCGCGGAGGCCGGGGTGGCAGCCCAGGTGCACTCCCGCCAGCACCACAGCGGCTATGACGACGACGGCACCGACCTGTGGAGTATGACTGTGGAGAAGGACGGCGCCTACGCCGAGCACAGCGTCATCGTCGTGGGCGTCACCCCGAGGTCTATCGCCCGTCGGCCGGCCCAGGTGCTCGAACGGGTCCGCACGGTGGTCCTGCGCAACCGGCTCCGACCGCATACCTGGCCTGGACGGAGGCGAGCCCCTCCCTGGCGACGCTGCGCAACGCAGGGGGAGAGCGGCGGCATACCTGGTCCGGAGGGAGATGACTCTCACCCTGGGTGACGGTGCACAATCAACAGGTGCTCCTCCGACTCCTGCGCACCCACCTGCGGCCCTATGCGGGACTGGTGGTCGTCGTGCTCACCCTGCAGCTGGTGGCGACGGCCGCCAGCCTCTATCTGCCGAGCCTCAACGCCGACATCATCGACCAGGGCATCGTGCAGACCGACCTGCCCTACATCTGGCGGGTCGGCGGCATCATGCTGCTCGTCAGCGCGGTGCAGGCGCTGGCCCAGATCGGCGCCACCTGGGCGGCGGCGCGCACGGCGATGAGCGTCGGGCGCGACGTCCGCGCTGCGCTCTTCGACCGCGTGCTGTCCTTCTCCTCGCGCGAGCTGGGGCACTTCGGGCCGCCCTCGCTCATCACCCGCAGCACCAACGACGTGCAGCAGGTGCAGCAGGTGACCTTCATGGCGCTGGTCATGCTCGTCGCCGCGCCGATCACCGCCGTGGGCGGCGTCATCATGGCGGTGCGGCAGGACGTGGGGCTCTCCCCGCTCATCGCCGTGGCCGTGACCGTCCTGCTGCTGGGGATGGCGCTCATCATCCGCCGGATGGTGCCGCTCTTCCGGGCCCAGCAGGTGCAGCTGGATGCCGTGAACCGGGTGCTGCGCGAGCAGATCACGGGGATCCGGGTGATCCGGGCCTTCACCCGCGAGGAGCACGAACGCGAGCGCTTCCACGACACCAACACCGAGCTGACCGGCATCGGGCTGCGCGTCGGTGACCTCATGGCGCTGATGTTCCCCTTCGTCATGCTCGTCATGAACCTCTCCAGCGTCGGCGTCATCTGGTTCGGCGCCCAGCGGGTCGAGGCCGGAGCGATGGAGGTGGGGGCGCTCACGGCATACATCAGCTATCTCATCCAGATCCTCATGTCGATCATGATGGCGACGATGGTGGCGACGATGATCCCGCGCGCCTCCGTCTCCGCCGAGCGCATCGGCGCGGTCCTGGAGACCGACACGACCGTGGTCGCGCCCGCCAGCCCGAGCAGCCCGGATGCCGAGCGGCCGGGCACCGTCCAGCTCGACGACGTCGACTTCACCTATCCGGGCGCCGACGCGCCCGTGCTCTGCGACGTGAGCTTCACCGCCCGACCCGGCACCACCACGGCGATCGTGGGCGGCACCGGCTCCGGCAAGACGACCCTGATGCGGCTCATCCCCAGGCTGGCCGACGTCAGCGACGGGATGATCCGGCTCGACGGGGTGGACGTGCGCGACCTGGCGCCCGAGACGTTGTGGTCGATGGTCGGCCTCGTGCCGCAGCGGCCCTACCTCTTCTCCGGGACCGTCGCCTCCAACCTGCGCTTCGGCCGTCCGGACACCACCGACGAGGAGCTGTGGGAGGCGCTGCGGGTGGCTCAGGCCGACGACTTCGTGCGCGCGACCGCCGAAGGGCTGGACCACCCCATCGCCCAGGGCGGCACCAACGTCTCCGGCGGGCAGCGGCAACGCCTGTGCATCGCGCGTGCTCTCGTGGCCCGCCCGTCGATCTACCTCTTCGACGACTCCTTCTCGGCGCTCGACCTGTCCACCGACGCCCGCCTGCGAGCGGCGTTGCGCCCGATGACCCGCGACGCCACCGTGATCGTGGTGGCCCAGCGGGTCTCGACCATCGTCGACGCCGACCAGATCGTCGTGCTCGAGCAGGGCCGGATCGTCGGCGTCGGCACCCACGCCGAGCTGCTCGAGGGATGCGAGACGTATGCCGAGATCGTCCGGAGCCAAGAGCGCGGGGAGGTGGCGGCATGAGTGACAAGGACGCCAGCACCGAATCGAACGTCGACTCGAACTCCGGGTCGACGCCCGGGTCGACGTCCGAGTCGACTGCTGGATCCACCTCCGGCACCGCCACCCCGCGGCCGCAGGCCCGACGAGGTCCGGGTGGACCCATCGGGGCCGCGGTGCCGGTCGACAAGCCCAGCAACTTCGCGGCCTCGGCCCGGCGCCTCCTCGGACGGCTGGCGCCGTTCCGGCTGCTCATCGGGCTCTCGGTCCTGCTGACCCTCGTCGCGGTGGTGCTCAGCGTCCTGGGCCCGAGAGTGCTCGGGCGCGCCACCGACTACGTCTTCGCCGGCTTCCTCGGGGCCCGCCTGCCCGCGGGGGCCGACGTGGACGACGTCGTCGCGGGCCTACGGGCCGACGGTGAGGACACCATGGCGGACCTGGTGGCGGGCACGCCATACCTGGTGCCGGGCGAGGGCATCGACTTCGGTGCCGTCGGGCGGACCGTCGCCCTGGTCGTCGCGCTCTACCTCGGCTCCGCCGTGCTCATGTGGATCTCGACCCGGCTGGTCAACCGGATCTCGATGTGGACCGTGCGCGACCTGCGCGCCGACGCCGAGGAGCAGCTGCACGAGCTGCCGCTGGCCTACTTCGACGCCCAACCTCGCGGCGAGATCCTCTCCCGCGTCACCAACGACCTCGACAACCTGCAGCAGACGCTGCAGCAGACCTTCGGCCAGCTGCTCAACGCGCTCGTGACGGTGCTCGCGATCCTCGCGATGATGCTGTGGATCTCGCCGACGTTGACCCTCATCGCCCTGCTCACCATCCCGGTGTCGGTGCTGGTGACGATCCTCATCGCGCGGCGCAGCCAGAAGCTCTTCAAGGCGCAGTGGGCGCACACCGGCACCCTCAACGGGCAGATCGAGGAGGCCTTCACCGGGCACGAGCTGGTGACCGTCTTCGGGCGTCGCGAGCAGGTGACCGAGCGGATGCGGGAGATCAACGACCGGCTCTACGACGTCACCTGGCGGGCGCAGTTCATGAGCGGCGTGATCATGCCCGCGATGTTTCTCATCGGCAATCTCGGGTATGTGCTGGTCGCCGTCGTCGGGGCGCTCCGGGTGACCTCCGGGACCCTCTCGCTGGGGAGCGTGCAGGCCTTCATCCAGTACTCCCGCCAGTTCACCCAGCCGGTGACCCAGGTGGCCTCGATGGCCAACCTGCTGCAGTCCGGCGTCGCCTCGGCGGAGCGGACCTTCGAGCTGCTCGACGCGGACCGGCAGGTCCCCGACCCGGTGGACGCCGACGCGGCACCGCGCGGGCGCAGCGGGCGGATCGCCTTCGAGGACGTGTCGTTCTCCTACGGCGAGGAGCCGCTCATCGAGGACCTCACGCTCGTCGCGGAGCCGGGTCAGACGGTGGCGATCGTGGGGCCGACCGGGGCCGGCAAGACGACGCTGGTCAACCTCATCCTGCGCTTCTACGAGTTGGACGGCGGGCGGATCACGCTCGACGGTCGCGACATCACGACGATGACCAGGGAAGACCTGCGCTCACGGGTCGGCATGGTGCTGCAGGACACCTGGCTCTTCGGCGGCAGCATCGCCGACAACATCGCCTACGGGCGCCCGGGCGCGACCCCCGAGGAGATCCGCGACGCCGCCGAGGCGGCCTACGTCGACCGCTTCGTCCAGCACCTGCCGGAGGGCTATGACACCACGGTCGACGACGAGGGCACCACGGTGTCGGTCGGGGAGAAGCAGCTCATCACCATCGCGCGGGCCTTCATCGCCCAGCCCTCGCTGCTCATCCTCGACGAGGCCACCAGCTCGGTCGACACACGCACCGAGCTGCTGGTGCAGGAGGCGATGGCCCGGCTGCGCGCCGACCGCACCAGCTTCGTCATCGCGCACCGGCTCTCGACGATCCGGGACGCCGACCTCATCCTCGTCATGGAGGCGGGGCGCATCGTCGAGCAGGGCACCCACGCCGAGCTGCTCGAGGCCGACGGCGCCTACGCCCGGCTGCACGCCGCGCAGTTCAGCGGCGCCGCGGTGGAGGTCGAGCAGGTCTGAGCGAGCGGCATACCCACCGGGCGTCGCGAAGGGTTGTCCCTAGACCGACCGGGCGCCGCGAAGGGTTGCTCAGTCGTCGATGGTGATCGCGTCGGGCGGAAAGATCTCCGGCGCGTCCTCCCAGGTGAAGACCTCCAGCTCGGTCGGCTCCTCGCCCGCGTCGGGCATGCTGACCTTGAGCAGCTTGCTGTCGACCACGGAGACCCATACCTCGGCGCCGGTCGCGGCGAGCGTGTAGTGGTAGGCCGCGCGACCATTGAGCTCGGTGACCTCGACGGCGCTGGTCTCGAGGTCGGCATCCGCGGCCGGCGCCACCCCGAGGGCGCCCTCCCACAAGGAGGACAGGGAGAAGCCGCGCAGGTCGAGGGAGGAGGGCGCCTCCACCCACTCGCCGTCGAGCCGCTCGGGCTCGGGCGCGCCCGACACCTCCCAGTAGGCCTCGTTGCCGCGGAGATAGTGCTGGTCGTCGGCGAAGATGATGGAGATCTCGAGGTCGTCCATCGTCGCGTTGACCTGGTAGTTCGAGTCGTCGAACTGACCCGCGACCTCCGCCTCGATCACCATGCCCTGCGTGTTGCCCCGGATGAGGGCGTTGACCTCCTCGGCCGCCTCGGCCTGCTCCAGCGCCGCGGGCCACACCTCGGCCAGGGGCGGGGCCGCCCCGTCGTTGGTCGGTGCCGGGGCGGGGGCCGGGGCCGCCGACGCGCTGGCAGCCTCCCCGTCACCGGTCAGCGGGCTCTGCGCGGTGCCGTCGCAGCCGGTGAACATCAGCAGGGCGGCGCCGAGCGCCAGGCCGCGCAGGGCATGACCACGTGGCGACCGCGCGAGACGACCGACGTGACGGGTCTGCTGCCCCTGGTCCATACGTCATACCCCTTGGTGCGTGCGCCGCCGTCCCAGGACGCCCTGTCGACGTCGAGGTGCGGCGGCGTGTCCACCGACGTGCGGCTCACCCTGAGCCTACTCCCTCCTCGTCCGGCGTCGGGAGCAACCATTCACGACGCCCGGTGGGGTGCTGGGCAACCATCCGCGACGCTCGGTGGGTATGCAGGGGTGAGGGTCACATGGCGCGGGCGAGGCTGCGGCGCAGCAGGAGGGCGCCGAGAGCCAGGACCGCGACGGCCATGGCGACCAGGACGCCGACCTCTGGGAGGACGTCGACCAGGCCGGCGCCGCGCCGCTGGATGTCGGCGAGCGCGTCGTAGGCCCAGGCGTGCGGCGTGAGGTGGGCGATGGTGCGCAGCCGGTCGGGGTAGAGCTCCAGCGGCACCATGCAGCCGCCGATCGCCGCGATGACCAGCCCCGCACCGACCGAGAGCCCGCTGGCCGCCCCCTCGCTGTCGACGACGACCCCGATGACCATGGCTGCCCCGGCGGCGATGAGCGCGAACGCGAGCAGCACCACGAGCGTCACCCGCAGATCACCCCATCCGACGTCGAAGAGCAGCGAGCTGGCCACCATGATGTAGGCACCCTGGAAGACCCCGATCGCCACCCGGCCGACGATGAGGCCCAGCATCGTCTGCGCCGTCGTGACCGGCGCCGACAGCGTGCGGCGGATGACCCCGTCGCGCCGCGCCTTGATCAGCGCGGCCGAGGCGGTGAGCGTGCTGAGGAAGACGAAGAGCAGCAGCTGCGCAGTGGCCCCCGTGCCGAACTGCCCCGCCCCCTCGAAGGCCTGCGCCAGCTCGCTGTCGGGCTGCACCACGAGCAGCTCGGGCTCGGCGACCGCGGCAGCAGCCCGGTCCAGCGCGTCGCCCGCCTCCTGCGCGGGCACGACCGTGCTGACGACCTCGTGCTGCTGCGCGGACACGGCCACCGCCTCGGCCTGCGCCCGCACCACCTCGGCCACCGCCGGGGCCTGCGAGGAGGTGCCCTGCACGATCTCCAGCTCCATCGCGGCCCCGTCGAGGTATGCCTGTGCGCTCGCCTCGGGGATCACCACCCCGACGTCGGAGTCACCGCGGGCGACGTCCTCGCGCAGCGTGGCGGCGTCGTCGCGCACGAGGACCTCGAGGTCAGCCTCCTGCCAACGACTCACGAGGGCGTCGTGCGCCGACCCCTCGGGAGCGACGACCGAGACCTGCGAGGTGGGCCCGTCTCCGCCGAACTGCCAGCCGATGACGGTCACCATGGCCAGCGGGAAGATGAAGACGAAGAAGAGGTTGGAGCGGTCGGCGAAGAAGCGCCGCAGCTCCACGACGGTGATGGCGAGCACGGATCTCACTCAGGCGTCCTTCCGGCCGGGCACGACCCGCGCGAGCAGCAGCATCGCGAGGGTGAAGACGAGCATGGTGAGCAGGACGGGGGTCAGGTCGGCGACGCCCCCACCACCGGAGGTGATGCCGAGCCCCCGGCCCAACGCGGCGACCGGGTTGACCTCCAGCACCGTGCCGATCGTCCCGGAGGACGGCACGCGGAAGAAGGAGCCACCGCTCATCCCCAGGGTGATCGCGACGATGGTCTGCGCGACACCGGCCTGCTCGGCCGAGCGGGCCACCTTGGCGATGACGAAGCCGATCGAGGTCGCGGCCGCGACGACCGCGACGAGCAGCACCCCGATGGGCCAGGGCGACCCCAGCGCCACGTCGTCGAAGACGAGCGACCCGGCGAGCAGCAGCACCGCGGTGGCGACGACGCCCAGCACGAAGCTCGACAGCCCCTTCGAGAGCGCCGGCCACCACCCCGGGATCGGCATGGAGAGCAACCGCGGCAGCGTGCCCCACTCCCGCTCGACGATGAGGCCGAGCACGCCGAAGCCGACCGTGAAGAGCAGGAAGAAACCCGCCTGACCGGCGACGATCGACGCACTGGGCGTCAGCTGCTCGTCGGCCGTCTCACCGGCGACCCAGCTCACGGCCGGCCCGTCGACCCCCTCACCCAACGCCTGCCCCATCTCCTCCTGCGTCGCCCCGAGGTCGTCCAGGGCCCAGGCGGTGCGGTTGGTCGCCGTCAGCTGGGTGAGCACGCCGTCGATGACACTGGTCACGACGTCGGCCTCCACTCCGGCGTCCTCGGGCCGGTGGACGACCACCTCCGGCGCCGCGCCGGCGGCCAGGGCGGCACCGAAGTCCTCCGGCACGACGATCCCGGCGCCCGCCCTCCCGGCGTCCACCCGGTCGGCCACCTCGTCGGCCGTCGCGGTCTCCACCCGCACGTCGAGCTGGGCCGGGTCGATCTCCTGCAGGGTCTGCGGGATCACCTGGGCGACCTGGTCCTCGGCGGGCGCGGAGACGGCCACGGTGATCGGCTCCAGGTCGTCCGCGAGCGGCGTGAAGACCAGGGAGAAGACCCACATGAGCGCGAAGGGCACGACGAGCCCGAAGATGACGAACGACTTGTCCAGCACCTGCTGGCGCAGGTCGGAGAGGACCATGACGAGGAGTCGGGGCATCGAGACTGGCGCTGGCATGGTCAGTCCCGCAGCGCCTTGCCGGTGAGGTGGAGGAAGACCGACTCGAGGTCGGGGCGGGAGATCTCCACGTCGGTGAGCGCCATGCCGGCACCCGTGCTCGCGTTGACGATCCCGCTGATCGCGCTCGGCGCCCCCTGCACCGTCAGCAGCAGCTGCCCGTGCTCCCGGTGCACCTGGGTCACGGCGGGCGAGGACGACAGGGCCGCCTGCGCCGCCTCCAGGTCACCACTGCCGGTGAGCGTCACCGTGTCGGTGCCGCCGACGAGGTCGACCAGCTGCCCCCGGTCACCCTCGGCCTGGATCCGGCCGTCGTCGACGATGGCGATCCGGTCGCACAGCCGCTCCGCCTCCTCCATGTAGTGCGTGGTGTAGAGCACCGCCATTCCCTCGGTCGAGAGCGCCTCCACCGACTCGAGGATCGCGTTGCGCGACTGCGGGTCGACGCCCACGGTCGGCTCGTCGAGGATGAGCAGCTCCGGCTCGTGCAGCAGCCCGACGGCGATGTTGAGCCGCCGCTTCATCCCCCCGGAGAACGTCTTGCTCGCCCCCTTCGCGCGGTCGGTCAGCCCGACGATCTCCAGCACGGTCGCGACCCGCTCGCGCAGCCGCGGCCCCGTGAGCCCCTGCAGCCGGCCGAAGTAGATCAGGTTGTCGCGTGCGGACAGCTCCGGATAGATCGCCAGGTCCTGCGGCACCAGGCCGAGCCGGCGCTTCGCGGCGATCGGGTCCTCCCCCATGGCGATGCCGCTCACCAGCACCCGCCCCGCATCCGGCCGCAGCAGACCGACCACCATGGAGATCGTGGTCGTCTTGCCGGCGCCGTTGGGTCCGAGCAGCCCGAAGGTCTCCCCGCGCCCGATGGTGAAGCTGATGCCGTCGACGGCGGTGAGGGATCCGAACGTCCGACGCAGGCCGTCGACCTCGAGCACGGGAGAAGTCATGCCGCCACGCTAGACGGCGCAGCCCGCCTCGGTGCATGACAAGTGTCCCAGGCTCGATATGACGTGTCCGCCGGTCCCGCGGCACGCGCCAGGATCGGCGCAGGGCAAGATGGTGTCTCCCGAGCCGGACGACAATCCCCAGCCGATGAGAGACGAGGTGCCGCGGTGACGACGGACGACGTGGATCGGCGGGAGCACCAGCTCTCCCGCGAGTTCGACCGCGCCGCGGGGCGCTACGACCTGCTCACCCGGCTCAACCCCGGCTACCACCGCGAGCTGCGGGCCGCGGCCGACGCCCTCGTGCAGCGGCTACGCGCCACCACCGATGAGCCGGCCACCCTGTGGGACCTCGGCTGCGGCTCGGGCTTGTCCACCCAGGCCCTGCTGCGCAGCACCCGGCCCGGCACCCGGATCGTCGGCCTGGACGCCTCTGGCGGCATGCTCGCGCAGGCCCGCGCCAAGGACTGGCCCGCCACGGTCACCTTCGTCGAGGGCACCGCCCAGCACCTCACCGACACCGCCGCCGCCCACCTAGACGGCCCCGCCGACGGCGCCTTCGCGGCATACCTGCTGCGCAACGTGCCCGCCGCGGAGCGCGACGGGGTGCTCCGGGCGATCCACGACCAGGTGCGGCCCGGCGGGTGGATCGCCCTGCACGACTACCACGTCGCCGGAGACCGCCGCGCCGAGCGCACCTGGACCGCGGTGTGCCGGGGCGTGGTGACTCCGCTGTCCGCCGTCGTGCGGGGCAACCCCGAGATCTACCGCTACCTGTGGCGCAGCGTCCTCGACAACGAGAGCACGACCTCGCTGAGCGAGCGGCTCGGCCGGGCCGGTTTCGTCGACGTCACCTGGACCACCGCGCGCGGCTGGCAGCGCGGGATCCTGCACACCGTGCTGGCCCGCCGTCCGCTGGACCCCGACGCGGGCCCTGACGCCGGCACCGCCGCGGGGGCCGACCCCTCCGACACCCCACCGACGGGAGCCCGCTGATGCCCCACCGCCTCACACCAGGTCGCGACCGCAACGCCCTGCGCCACCCCGGACCCCCCGGCACCGCCACGGTCCAGGAGCCGCGCCACGTCGTCGTCGTCGGGGGCGGCATCGCCGGCCTCGCGGCCGCCACGATCCTGCTCGAGCGCGGCGTCGAGGTGACCCTGGTGGAAGCCCAGGACCAGCTCGGGGGCCGGGTGCGGTCGTGGCCGGTGGGCGAGGACCGCACGATGTCCCGCGGCTTCCACGCCTTCTTCCGGCAGTACTACACCCTGCGGGCCCTGCTGCGCCGGGTCGACCCGACGCTCGAGCACCTCGTGCCGGTGCCCGACTACCCGCTGCGACGTGGCGACGGGCTGACCGACAGCTTCGCCGCGCTGCCGGCGACGCCGCCGGCCAACCTCGCCGCCTTCGTGGTGCGCAGCCCCACCTTCCCGCTGCGCGGCCTCACCCAGGTGCACCTGCCCAGCGCGATCGAGCTCATCAGCGTGGCCTACCCCGAGAGCCACGAGCGCTACGACGGGGAGTCGGCGGAGGCCTTCCTCGACCGGCTGCGCTTCCCCGAGGGGGCGCGCCACCTCGCGCTGGAGGTCTTCGCGCGCTCGTTCTTCGCCCACCCCTCCGACTTCAGCGCCGGCGAGCTGGTCGGGATGTTCCACACCTACTTCACCGGCTCCTCGGAAGGGCTGCTCTTCGACGTCCCGGACGACGACTACGACCGGGTGCTCTGGGCGCCACTCGGGCGCTACCTCGAGGGCCTCGGGGGACGGGTGCACACCGGCACGCGGGTGGAGTCGCTCCGACGGGGCGCCGAGGGAGACTGGGAGGTCGAGGTCGAGGGGGGCGGACGGCATACCGCCGATGCGGTCGTGCTCGCGACCGACCCGCGGGCGACCCGCTCCCTCGTTGCCGCGCTCGACGACCCGGATCCCGTTGCGGCACAGCAGGACTGGCACGCGCGCGTCGCCGCCGGCCGCAACGCGCCTCCCTTCGCCGTGCTGCGGCTCTGGCTCGAGACCCCGGTCGACGCCGGGCGCGAGGCCTTCCTCGGCACCAGCGGCTACGACCTGCTCGACAACGTCACCGTCCTCGAACGCTTCGAGGCGGGTGCCGCGGACTGGGCGCGCGAGCACGGCGGCTCCGTCGTCGAGCTGCACGGGTATGCCGTCGACCCGGCGCGCGACGCGACGCTCGCGGGAGATGGCCGGGGCGGGGTGGACGAGGCCGCCGTGCGCGAGCGGCTGCTGGCCTCGCTGCACGAGGTCTACCCCGAGACGGCCAGGGCCGGGATCCGGCACGAGGAGCTGCTCGTCGAGGACGACTGCGGGCTCGTCGGCACCGACCCCTGGCGGGAGCGGCTGACGGTCGACACGCCCTACGACGGGCTGGTGCTGGCCGGGGACGGGCTGCGGGTCCCGTGGCCGATCGCGCTCATGGAGCGCGCGGCCGTGACCGGCGTGCTCGCCGCCAACGAGCTGCTCGCCGGGTGGGGCGCGCGGGGCGAGGACGTATGGACCGTGCCGCTCGAGGGCATCCTGCGGCGGCGGCCCGGGCGGTCCGGGGCAGCCGGGTGGTCCGGGCGGTCGGGTGCGGCCGGGCGGCCGAAGGCCACGCGGCGGGCTGGCGCGACCGCCTCGGCCGCGACGCCGTGAGCAGGAGCACCGGTGGGTGAGGTGAGCGAGCACGGCCAGCGCCGAGCGGTCCGGGAGGACGAGGCGACCGAGCCGCGCGTCGAGCGGGTGGACTCCGGCGGCCGGCCGGGCGTGAGCACCGTGTGGCGGCTGCGCGCCCTGGAGCCGGCCCGGCAGCTACTCCGGGCCCGGCACCGCACCACCCAGGCCGGGTTCACCGCCGAGGCCATCCCGCAGGGCCGGCTGGAGCACCACCCGATCCTCGTCTCCGACGGGCCGCAGCACGACGACCAGCGCCGCAAGGTGGCCCGGTTCCTGGCCCCGGCGGTCGTCACCGAGCGCTACGGCGCGCTGATGGAGCAGTGCGCCGACCGGCTCGTCGCCCAGGCCCGCGAGCGCGGTCGGGTGCAGCTCGACGAGGCGGCGCTGCACTACACCGTCGAGGTCACCGCGGAGCTGGTCGGGCTCACCGAGTCACCGGTGCCGGCGATGTCACGGCGGCTGGTGAGCTTCTTCAACCAGCCTCCTTTCGACATCACCCGCGCCGACCTGGGGCGCTCGCGGCGGGACTGGGCCCGGGCCGCCCGCAACGGGCTGCTGCCGGTGCTGCGTTTCTGGTGGGCCGACGTGCGCCCCGCCATCCGCGCCCGGCAACGGGCCCCGCGCACCGACATCGTCAGCCACCTGCTCGCCGAGGGCTACAGCCGCACCAGCATCCTCATCGAGTGCGTGACCTATGGCACCGCGGGCATGGTCACCACCCGCGAGTTCGTCGTCATGGCGGCCTGGCACCTGCTCGAGTCGCCGCCGCTGCTGGAGCGCTACCTCGTCGCGGAGCAGCCGGAGCGGCTGGCCATCCTGGAGGAGATCATCCGGCTGGAACCGGTCGTGGGGCACCTCTACCGCCGGGTGCAGGAGCCGGTCGAGATCAGCGACGGCGACGAGCGCTGGACCATCCCGCCCGGCGATCTCGTCGACGTCTGCGTGCGGGCCACCAACACCGATCCCGAGGCGGTGGGCCCGGACCCGCTCGACCTCTGCCCAGGACGAGGTATGCCGTCCGGCACCGGCGGCAGCGGCCTCACCTTCGGCGACGGCGCGCACAAGTGCCCCGGCCAGCCCCTCGCGCTGCTCGAGACCGACGCGCTGCTGGTGCGGCTGCTGGCCGAGCGGCCCCGGATCGTGTCCCAGCCCGAGCTCGGCTGGGACCACCTCATCGAGGGCTACTGGCTGCGGGGGCTCGAGCTCGCCCTCTAGGTGTCCTCGGCCCGTCGGAGTCATGCTGCGTCCTGCACGTCATGACGAGCGACTCGCCGCAGGGCACTCCAGCTCTGTGCGCGACACGCCGACGGGCCAGCAGGCGCTCGCGTCAGCCCGCCTCTGCGGAGCCGGAGCGAGACGCGGCCCGGGAGCCTGGCGCGGTCACGGCCGGGTCCAGCTGGTGCCGGTAGGTCCACGACGTCAGCGCCGTGGCGAGCATGGCGATGAGCACGCCGAGGAAGATGTGCGGCGAGGTCACGCCGAGCCGCCCCAGCACGACCTGCGCCACCACGGCGAGCGCCACGAGCACCGCGAGCGTGGTGTTGACCGGCCCCGCGGACCGGCGCAGCACGGCATACCCCAGGGCGGAGACGACGACGATGGTCAGGGTGACCCAGGCGCCCCACCGGTGATAGCCGGTGAACTGGCCCTGGCCCCCGAGGAAGGCCGCGGCCCAGCCGGCCTGGGCGACGACCGCGCTGAGCACGAGGGTCGCGAGCGAGCGCAGCACGATGAGGTGCGGGTGCGGCAGCTGCGCCCCTGCCAGGCCGGGCAGCGGGCTCATGGCCGATCCGATCCGGGCAGCCGGCGCTCCGGCCCGCGCACGAGCACGTCGGTGAGGATGGCGACCTTGGTGCGTCGGGGCACGCGGCGCCGCTCGGAGAAGACGTCGTAGTCGGCCTGCTCGATCCGGTCGAGGATGAGGGAGTACATGCGCAGCGCCGTGGCGACGCAGCGGGCGCTGGGCGTCGGCAGCATCGGCACCCCGCGGGCGGCGTCGCGGTAGAGCTCGCGGTTGCGCTCGATCTGCTCGGCCATCATCGCCCGCCAGGCCCGGGTGACGCGCCGCTCGTGCGGGTCGGCGCCGTGCCGGGCGAGGTCGTCCTGGGGCAGGTAGACGCGCCCGCGGTCGAGATCCTCGCCCACGTCGCGCAGGAAGTTGGTGAGCTGGAAGGCCAGACCCAGCGAGCGCGCCGGCGGCATCGCCGCAGCCACCCCGGTATGCGGCTCCAGCACCGGGAGCATCATCTCGCCGATGACGGCGGCCGAGCCCTCCATGTAGCCGTCGCGCAGCTCCTCCCAGGTAGCCCACGTCTCCCGGGTCAGGTCGAGCTCCATCGCGCGGAAGAAGCGGTCGAAGCATTCCGGGTCGGTGCCGCGCCGCTGCAGGCTGTCGACGACCGCGGCCATGACCGGGTCGCGCGAGCCGCCCTCGCGCAGCGCGGTGACGAAGAGGTCCTCGAAGCCGCGCAACCGCACCCCGGGGTCCGGATCGGGCGGCACCGGCACGTCGACGGTCTCTGGCTCGTCGACGATGTCGTCGGCGAGGCGGCAGAGGGCATAGACGGCATAGACGTCGACCCGCTGGGAGGAGGGGAGCAGGCGTGCGCCCCAGTAGTAGGTGGTGCCGTGCCGCTTCGTGAGCTCACGGCAGCGGGCATACCCTTCGCGCAGCACGGGATCTGCCGCCGGCGAGACTCCTTGCTGCATCTGGCTAGCGTAGTGCGGCTAGGGTCGGCGCCGGAGGTGAGGTCATGCACGACGTCGCGGTGGTGGGTCTGGGGCCGGCGGGGCGGTCGCTCGCCTCGGCCTGCGCGGCCGCCGGACTGGACGTGCTCGCGGTCGATCCCGCCCCCGAGGCGGTGTGGAGCCCGACCTACGGCGTGTGGGACGACGAGCTCGCGGGCCTGCCCTCCTCCGTCGTACGGCACCGGGTCGCGCGACCCGAGCTGCGCGCGCGGGGCCGACACCCGCTGCACCGGGGGTATGCCGTGCTCGACAACGTCGCGCTGCAGCAGGCGCTGCCGCTGGAGACCGTCGAGGTGCGCCGGGGGCGGCTGGACGACGTCGGGGTGGCCGCGCTGCGCTCGGAGGCCCGCGTCGTGGTCGACGCGCGGGGCGCCCGCCCGGACGGTCCGCTCGTCGACGACGCGGCGGCGCAGACGGCCTACGGCATCGTCGTCACGGCGCGCGACGCGGCCCCGGCGCTGCAGGGTGCCGAGGGCCTGCTCATGGACTGGACGACCGACTGGACGACGGGCGGGGCGACCGGTACGGCCACGGGCACGGCGGGCGAGGAACGCGACCGCGAGCGCGACATCCCGACCTTCCTCTACGCCATCCCCCTCGGAGCGGACCGCGTGCTGCTGGAGGAGACCTGCCTGGCGGCGGCCCCCGGGCTGGGCATCGACGAGCTGCGCACCCGCCTGACCCGACGGCTCCGTGCGCGAGGCGTCGCCGAGGAGGTCCTCGCCGAGCCGCTGGCCCGCGAGGTGGTGCGGATCCCCATGCGGGGCCGGGAGGTCGCGCCGCCACCCGGGGTGCTCGCGGTCGGCGTGGCCGGGCGCGGCGGGCACCTCGTCACGGGCTACTCGGTGGCGCACTCGCTGCGCAGCGGCCGCGAGCTCGCCGACCGGATCGCCGCGGGCGACGTGCCCGCGCAGGTCGACCCACCGGGCTCGGCCGACCTGGTGCGCGAGGCGGGGCTGCGGGCGCTGCTGCGGATGGACACGGCCGGCACGGTGGAACTCTTCGAGGCCTTCGGCCGGTTGGGGGCGACGCGGCAGCGCGACTTCATGGCCCGCGGCACGAGCGCCGGGCCGCTGCTGGCGGCGATGTGGCGGATGTTCGTCGCGATGCCGGGGCCTGGACGGGTCGCGCTGACCCGGGCGACGCTCGGCGCCCCCTGGCAGGGGCTGCGCCTCGGCCGCCGCTGACGCTCAGCCCACGAGCTGGCGCACCCGCTCAGCCGCGAGCCGACCCGAGGGCAGCACCATCGGCACCCCGACGCCCGGCACCGTGCCGGACCCGGCGAAGACCAGACCGGGCACCCGGCGGTCGACGTTGCCCGGGCGGAAGGGCCCGGTCTGGGGGAAGGTGTGCGCCAGCGCGAAGGGGGTGCCGGCGGCCATGCCCTGGTTGCGCCAGTCCAGCGGTGTGACGAGCTGCTCGGTGACGACGTCGGTGGGATAGCCCGCGTCGTCGAGGAAGTCCAGCAGCCGCTCCTTCATCGGCTCCCGCTCCCGCTCCCAGTCGGTGTGGCCGACCTCGAGGTTGGGCGTCGGCTCCAGGACGTAGAGCGTGCTGTGCCCCTCCGGCGCCGCCTCGTCGTCGTCGAGCGAGTGGACGGTCACCAGCCGCGACGGGTCGGCCATGAGGTTGCCCGTGCGCAGCAGGTCCTCGAACGCGCCGGACCAGTCGTGGCCGAAGTGGATGTTGTGGTGCGCCTTGCCCTCCGGCACGCCCTTGACGCCCACGTGCCACACCACGCAGGACGGGGAGTAGCGCCCGCCGAGCAGCCCGGAGACGGCCCGCGGGGGCCGCACGTCGGGCAGCAGCGAGCGGTATGCCGTCGGCAGGTCGAGCGTGCACACCACCGCGTCCGCGGCGATCCGCTCGCCGTCGTCGGTGTCGACCCCTCGGACCCGACCGCCGCCGTCGCGCACCAGGGCGGCGACGCTGGTGCCGTAGCGGAACTCGGCACCGGCATCGGCGGCGGCACCGGCGAGAGCCTCAGGGACCGCGCGCATACCTCCGCGGGGGAAGAAGACGCCCTCGATGGAGTCCATGTAGGTGATGACGGCGTAGATGGACAGGGCGTCGTCCGGGGCGAGGCCGGCATACATCGCCTGGAAGGAGAAGAGCCGGTGCAGCCGCTCGTCGGTGAAGCGGCGCCGGATCATCGGACCGAGGCGGCCGAAGCCGCCCATCGCGACCAACCGGGCGGCCGCGCGCGGGCGGGCCAGCAGGTCGGTCGGACTGTCGAAGTTGCGGTCGATGAAGTGCGGCATCTCGGTGAGGTAGAGCCGGCGCAGCCAGGGGACGAACTCGTCGAAGGCCGCCGCGTCCACGCTGCCGCACTCGCGGTGGATCTCGGCCCGCATCGCCTCGTGCCCGTGCGGCAGGTCGAGGGTGGAGCCGTCGGCGAAGAAGCCACGGTAGGCGGGGTCGAGCAGCTGCAGCTCAAGGCGCTCGGCCAGGCTGGACCCGGCGGCGCGCAGTGGCCGGTCGATGAGGTCCGGCATGGTGAGGACGGTCGGACCGGTGTCGAAGGTGAAACCGTCCTGGGTGAGCCGTCCGGCGCGCCCGCCGGGCACGTCCTCCCGCTCGAGCACGGTGACCCGGTGGCCGTCACCGACCAGGTGGCAGGCGGCGGCGAGCCCGGCGAGGCCGGCTCCGACGACGACGATGTGACTCATGCGTTCCTCCAGGCGATGCGACGGGCTTCCTCCCGCAGGCCGGTGATGCCCGCGCTGCTCAGCAGGTCGGGGGACAGCGCCTCCTCGGCGGTGGCCACCTCCTGCTCGATCCGGTCCTCGAGCTCCGAGCGGATGCCGGCCCCCTCGAGAGCCTCTTGGAGCAGCGGCACGTCCTCGTCCCGGCTCTCGGGGGTGCCGACCCGCTCCATCGCCCGCGCCGCCGCCCCGGTGAGCCGCTCGGTGCCCATGACCCAGATCACCGTCGTCTTGCCCTCCCGGAGATCATCGCCGCTGGGCTTCCCGGTGAACTCGGGCTCACCCCATACCCCGAGGATGTCGTCACGCCAGGCGAAGGCGCGCCCGAGGTGGCGACCGAAGGTGGCCAGCGCCGAGCGCTGCTGCTCGTCGGCGGAGGCAGCCAGGCACCCGAGCTGCAGCGGCCGCTCGATGGTGTAGGCGCCCGACTTCAGCGCGGCGACGGCCTCGGCGTGCGCGAGGTCGCGCCGGGCCGCGGCGCTGCCCGTGAGGTCGGCGCGCTGGCCGGCGAGCAGCTCGAGGTTGAGCTCGAACCAGTAGTCGCGCATCGGGCTCGGCAGCGGGCTGACCAGGCTGTCGGCCAGCGAGTGCGCGAGATCGCCGAGCAGGACCGCGATGCTCTCGCCGAAGCGGGTCGAGGAGCCCCGAGCCGCGCCGCGCGCGTGCCGGTCGGCCGCCACCACGTGCGCCGCCGGGGCGCCGCGCCGCATCTCCGACTGGTCCATGACGTCGTCATGGATGAGGGCGAAGCCGTGCAGCACCTCCAGCGCCGCGGCTGCCCGCACGAGGTCGTCGTGGCACCGGGTGTCGAGCCGGCCACCGGTCGCGACGAAGCCCCAGTGGCACATGCGGGGCCGCAGCCGCTTGCCGCCGGACGTGAGCGAGCGCCGCAGCCAGGTCGGCAGGTCGCCCGGGTCCTCGGCGAGCAGGTCGACGGCGCCGGCGGGGGCCAGCGTCGTCCACATCCGCTCGGTCCACGAGCACTCCTCGTCGACGAGCGCCTCGACCCGGTCCAGGGTGGCCTCCGCCGGGCAGTCGCCCTCGTCGGCACCGGTCGGCTCGCCGCCGCGACGTCCGCGCAGCGGCAGCCGGGTCCGCTCGGCCTGCAGCTGCGGGATCTGCTCGGCCGACCATGGGCTGTAGATCTCCGGCATGGCGCGCACCCCGGTGACGAGGTCGTCCCACTCCACCCAGGCGTGCTGGGCCACCTCGTCGGGGTCCGGGTCGAGCTCGCCCTCGATGACCCCGACGAAGACGGGGCACAGCTCATTCTCGACGAGGCCGCTGGCGTCGGTGGCGCGGTAGGAGAAGCTCGGGAGCGCGAGCTGCAGCTCGGCGACGGTGACCCCGAGCTCCTCGCCGAGCCGGCGCCGGACCGCAGCCCCGATCGCCTCGCCCGGGCGGGGATGACCGCAGCAGGCATTGGTCCACACCCCGGGCCAGGTCCGCTTGCCGAGGGCGCGGCGGGTGAGCAGCACGCGCCCCTGCTCGTCGAAGAGATACAGCGAGAAGGCCAGGTGGCGCGGCGTCGTGGGCGTGTGCACGCCCTCGCGCGGAGCCGTGCCCGTGGGGCACCCGTCCTCGTCCACCAGGACCACGAGGTCCTGCGCCGTGTGGCTGTCGCTCATCGCGGCTCCTTTTCGCGCGCCGGCCCTCCGAGTGCCCCAACGATAGGTGGCGTCCCTGACGCACCCGCGGGGTGGGTGCGCCCGCGCCGCCGGCGGACCCGCAGCACAGGAGACGCACAGCAGACGCTGGGCCTGCTCCTGGGGTCCCGGCCTAGCGTCGGAGTCTCAGACATGACACGGGAGGAGACCCACCATGACCCAGCCCAGCTACCAGGGCCGCACGCTGCCCCGCCCCGAGGACGACCTCGAGGACCAGGGCCTCGCCTTCGACCTCGGCACGCTCTTCAGCCGGCGCCACGCCCTGCAGCTGCTCGGCCTGGGCGCCGCGGGCAGCGTCGCGGCCTGCGCCGGGGCGAGCACCTCGGGGAGCAGCACCAGCTCGGGCAGCGCCACGGCGGGCTCGGGGGCGGCCGGCACGACCTCGGACGCTGCTGCGGCCACGACCGCGTCGGACCTGACCGAGATCCCCGACGAGACCGCGGGTCCCTACCCCGGCGACGGCTCCAACGGCGCCGACGTGCTCGAGCAGAGCGGCGTCGTCCGCTCCGACCTGACGAGCAGCTTCGGCGACTCCGCCGGGGGGACGGCGAGCGGCATACCCATGACCCTGGAGCTGACCATCCTCGACATCGCGGGCGGCGGCGGCCCCATGACCGGCGCCGCGGTCTACGTCTGGCACTGCACCGACAGCGGGCTCTACTCGATGTATTCCTCCGGCGTGGAGGACGAGAACTTCCTGCGCGGTGTGCAGGTCACCGACGACGCGGGTGTGGTGACCTTCACCAGCATCGTGCCCGGGTGCTACGCCGGCCGGTGGCCGCATATCCACTTCGAGGTCTATCCGGATGAGGCGAGCATCGTCGACTCCACGACCAACATCTGCACCTCGCAGGTGGCGCTGCCCCAGGGCATGTCGGAGGCGGTCTACGCGACCAGCGGCTACGACGGGTCGACCGAGAACCTCGGGCAGCTCACCCTGGCCAGCGACAACGTCTTCGGCGACGACGGGGGCGTGCACCAGCTCGCCACGGTCTCCGGCGACACGGACGCGGGGTATGTCGTGCGCCTCACCGTCCCCATCGACACGACCACGGCCGCGACCAGCGGTGGCATGGGTGGCGGCGGTGGCGGCAGGTGAGCGATACCGTGGCTCCCCAGGGCGGTTCGTGACGCCTCCACGACGACAGGAGAGCCCGTGGCCGGCGTGCTGGTCTTCGAGGGTGGCCGCTTCGGTCCGGACTCCTACGTCCACAGCATCGAGGGTGCCGCCCGGGCCCGCGGCTACACCACGCTCGCGACCTCGCTGCGCGGTGATGACGAGCCGGACGTGCAGGATGTCCTCGACCACCTGCTGGGTCGTCAGCTCGAGGGACTCATCGTGGTGCTCCGCGCGACCACCAGCAGCAGCACCTCGAGCTGCTGCCGGCCGACCTCCCGGTCGTGTCGCTGGAGGCGGAGCCGCCGCGCGCCCACGCCTTCGTGGCCAGCGACAACAGCGCGGGTGGGGCGCTCGCCGCGGACCACCTGCTGGGGCTCGGTCATCGTCGGCTCGCGCACGTCGCGGGGCCGCCGGACTGGGCGGAGGCGCGGCTGCGCTCGACCGGCTGGGAGGAGGCCGTCGCCGCGGGAGGGGGCGAGGTCGTGGCCGCCTGGGAGGGCGACTGGAGCGCCGGATCGGGGTATGCCGCCGGCGCCCACCTCGCGGAGCGGGACGACGTCACCGGCGTGTTCGTCTCCAACGACCAGATGGCCCTGGGCCTGCTCACCGCGCTGCACGGGCGGGGCCGGCGGGTGCCGGAGGACCTCAGCGTCGTCGGCTACGACAACGTGCCGGACAGCGCGTGGTACTGGCCGCCGCTCACCACCGTCGAGCAGCGGTTCGAGGAGGTCGGCCGCGCCGCGCTGGCCCAGCTGCTCGACGCCATCGCCGGCGGGCGGCCGGACCCGGTGCTCATCACGCCCCGTCTGGTGACTCGCTCGAGCACGGGACGAGCCAGGGCCCCCGACCCCGCCTGACCGACGTCTTGGACCACGGCGTGCCGCCATGGCAGGCAAACCAGTGGTCGAATTCGGGGAGAATGGGGCGGTGGAGATCGCCATCCTGCTCGTGCTGCTCGCGATCGTCGTCATCGCGGGCGAGGCGCTCTCGGAGCGCCTCGGTGCCCCGGCGCCGCTGCTGCTGACCGTCATCGGCATCGCGCTGTCCTTCGTGCCCGGGGTGCCCGAGCTGCACCTCGACCCCGAGATCGTGCTCGTCGGGCTGCTGCCGCCGCTGCTCTACACCGCCTCGTTGTCGACCTCGCTGGTCGACCTCAAGGCCAACGGGCGCCCGATCCTGCTGCTCTCGGTGGCCGCGATCCTCGTGACGATGGTCGCGGTGGCGGGCGTCATGAAGCTGCTGCTGCCGGACCTCCCGTGGCCCGTGGCGCTGGCCATCGGCGCCGTGGTCGCCCCGCCGGACGCGGTCGCCGCCACTGCCGTGGGGCGCCGGATCGGGCTGCCCCGACGCGTGGTCTCCGTGCTCGAGGGCGAGTCGCTGCTCAACGACGCGACGGCCCTGGTGGCGCTGCGCACCGCGATCGCGGCGATGGCCGGCGGGGTGGGCGTCCTGAGCATCGCGGGCAACTTCCTGCTCGCCGCCGGCGGTGGGGTGCTCATCGGGCTGCTCGTCTTCCTCGTCGTGGCGTGGGTGCGGCGCCGGCTGCACGACTCGCTGCTCGACACGGCCGTCTCCTTCGTCACGCCCTTCGCGGCCTACCTCGTGGCGGAGGAGATCGGCGCCTCGGGCGTCATCGCCGTCGTCGTGGCCGGGCTGCTGCTGAGCCACCGCGCCTCCAGCCTGCAGACGGCCGAGAGCCGGGTCGTCGAGACGACGACCTGGCGCACCGTGTCGTTCCTGCTGGAGAACGTCGTCTTCCTGCTCATCGGGCTGCAGGCGCGCTGGATCGTCGAGGACCTGCGCGGCTCACCGGTGTCGGCGCCGATGATCGTGGCGATCTGCGCCGCGACGCTGGCGACGGTCATCGTGGTCCGGCTCGCGTGGGTGCACCTCACCCGGCCGCTGCTCGGCAGCCGCCTCGGCGAGCGGCGGCAGGACGCCGGCTGGGCCGAGACGACCCTCATCGGCTGGGCCGGGATGCGCGGCGTCGTCACGCTCGCCGCAGCCTTCGTGCTGCCGCTCGACACGCCATACCGCAACATCTTGCTGCTCGTGGCGCTCACCGTGGTGGCCGGCACGCTGCTGCTGCAGGGCCTCACCCTGCCCGCGCTCACCCGGCGACTGCCGGTCGACCGGCCCGACCCGGCCGACGACGCCCTCGCACGCGCCACGCTCCTGCAGCAGGCGGCGAGCGCCGGGCTGGAGCGCCTCGACGAGCTGGTCGGCGAGGAGGATGCCGAGGTCGCCGCCACCATCCGGCAGCGCGTCGACCAGCGGACCTTCGCCGCCTGGGAGCAGCTGTCGACCGTGGAGGGACGGCGCACCCCGACTGAGGCCTACGCCCAGCTGCGGCTGGCGATGATCCAGGCCGAGCGCGACCGCGTCCTGCACATCCGCGCCAAGGGCCGGGTGCCCTCGCCGGTGATCCGGCAGGTCCTGGGATCGCTCGACCTGGAGGAGTCGATGATCGACGCCGGCGCCACGGCGCGCGAGGACATCCGCGCCACGGGGAGTGACGGGCACCTGCTCTGCGCCGAGCTCACGGCATACCCGAGGGGGGAGACGGCGAGCCAGCCGGTGTGCGAGGGCTGTCTGCGCGACGGGACCGAGCCGGTCGCCTACCGGCAGTGCCTCGAGTGCGGCGAGGTCGGCTGCTGCGACTCCTCGCCGGGGCAGCACGCGAGCGTCCACTTCCGGGAGTCCGGGCATCCGGTGATGCAGTCCGCCGAGCCCGGCGAGAGCTGGCGCTGGTGCTACGTCCACCACCTCGCCACCTGAGCGGCGCGTGCCTAGGCTGAGCGGGTGACCTTCACGCCTGCCATCGTCGTCCTCTCCGGCTCGCACCTGGACACGCTGCTGTCCCAGTTCGCGCGCTACAGCGGGGAGTATGCCGTCATTCCCACCAGCACGCCGCTCGCCGCCAAGAAGCTCATCGCGACGATGGTGGAGGACGGCATCCCCATCGCGCTGCTCGTCGTCGACCACCCGGTCGCGGGGGCCGAGACCGAGCACGTCCTGGCTAAGCTCCGCTACCTCGTGCCGACCGCGCGCCGCGTCGCGGTGTCGCACTGGGACCACTTCCAGACCGGGGTGGCCGAGATGCGCACCCCCGTCGCGACCGGCGCGATCGACGCCTTCATGCTCAGGCCGCGGGGCAAGCGCGACGAGGAGTTCCACGTCGCCATCGGGGAGCTGCTCAACGACTGGAACGCGAGCGTCGGCACGCCCGAGGTCGAGACGACCCAGATCATCACGCCCGAGCGGGACGCGGTGACCCGCGAGCTGCTCGACTACCTCGGCCGGGTCGGGGCGCCGACGGGCGTGCACGCGCCGGACAGCGAGATCGGGCAGGAGGTGCTCGCGCGCTACGACGGCCCGCACGAGTGGCCGGTCGTCGCCACCTACAACGGCGAGGTGGGGCCGGTCCGGTCGGTGCGGCACGTCGCGACCCGGCTCTACGGCCGCCCCGACGAGATCGAGCAGGACCAGGTGGCCGACGTCGTCGTCGTAGGTGCCGGACCGGCAGGTCTGGCGGCAGCGGTCTACGCCTCCAGCGAGGGGCTGCGGACCGTGGTGCTGGAGGCGGAGGCGATCGGCGGCCAGGCGGGGACCAGCTCGATGATCCGCAACTACCTCGGCTTCCCGCGTGGCATCTCCGGTATGCGGCTCGCCCATCGGGCGCGGCTGCAGGCGTTGCGCTTCGGGACGCAGTTCTACACCGGGTGGCCGGAGGGGCTGGTCATCGGCGAGGACGGCGAGCCGCACCGGGTGATCACCGAGGGCGGCGACGTGCGGGGCCGGACCGTCGTCATCGCCACGGGTGTCGACTACCGCCGGCTGGGGATCGACTCGCTGGAGAACCTCGTCGGCAAAGGCGTGCACTACGGCGCCGCGATGGCAGCGTCGCGGGAGATGGAGGGGCGCGACGTCGTGGTCGTCGGCGGGGGCAACTCGGCCGGGCAGGCGGCGGTGCACCTGGCCCGCTTCGCGCGATCGGTGAGCGTCGTGGTCCGGCGCGACGACCTCAGTTCGACGATGTCGTCATACCTCATCCAGGAGCTGGACGCGAACCCCCGGATCACCGTCTACGGCCGGGCGCAGGTGGTCGACGGCGGCGGCGACGACCGGCTGGAGTGGCTGGAGTTCTCGCACAAGGACAAGGAGCACACCAAGCGGATGGAGGTCGGGGGGCTCTTCCTGCTCATCGGCGCCGAGCCGCACTGCGAGTGGCTGCCGCGCGAGCTCGCGCGCGACGAGCGGGGCTTCGTGCTGAGCGGTCGGCAGGTGCCGACCGAGCAGTGGGCGGACGAGCTGCCGCCGTCACCGCTGGCCACGAGCCTCCCGGGAGTCTTCGCGGTGGGTGACATCCGCGCCGGGAGCATGAAGCGGGTGGCCTCGGCCACGGGTGAGGGCGCCTCCGTGGTCTCGCTCATCCACGGCTACCTCGAGCCCGCCGGCTGACCCGACCCCGCTCCCGCTCGACGCGGCGTCAGAGGTCGTAGTCGACCACGACGGGCGCGTGGTCGCTGAGCCGGACGCCCTCGTGCTCCCGGTCGACCTGCGTGCGCACCGCCCCAGCGGCCAGCCGCGGCGTCGCGAGGTGGTAGTCGATCCGCCAGCCGGCGTCCTTGGCGTAGGCCTGCCCCAGCCAGGACCACCACGAGTAGGGCCCGTCGGTCTCCGGGTGCAGTCGGCGCACGACGTCGACGAGCGTCCGCGGCGAGAGCTGCGCGTCCAGCCAGGCGCGCTCCTCCGGGAGGAACCCCTCGGCCTGCTGGCTCCGGCGCCAGGCGGCGACGTCATACCTCGTGTGGGCGAGGTTGAGGTCGCCGGTGAGCAGGAACTCCCGGCCCCGCGCCCGCGCCGCCCGCCGCGAGCGGGTGAGCTGGCGCGCGAAGGCGTCGAGGAAGTGCATCTTGCGGTGGTACCTCGCGCCGCCGTCCGGCGCCTCCCGCATGCGGCCCGGCTGCTGCAGGTGCGCGGGTAGACCGCCCTTCGGGAGGTAGAGGGTCGCGATCGTGAGGGGTGTGTCGGCAGCGTCCACGTCGACCTCGAGGTAGCGGCCTTCCGCGGCATACCGGGAGATCCCCCGCGCCAGGGTGCCGTGGTCGGCCGCCGGCACCAGGGAGGTGTGCCGCTCGCCCGGCGCCCGCAGCAGGACGTCGGCACCCCAGGTGCGGACCTCGGCCGGTGGTTGACGGGTGAGGATCGCGACGCCGTTGCGGCCGGCGAGCGTGCCGGGGTCGTAGGCGACGTGATAGGCGCCGAAGGCGCCGTCGGGGAGGTCAGCAGGGGTGCAGCGGACCTCCTGGAGGGCCAGGACGTCGCCGTCGCGGTGGGTCATCCAGTCGCCGAACCCGCGGCGCCGGGCCGCGCGGATGCCGTTGACGTTGACGGTCGCGATGCGGAGCACCCCGCGATGCTACGGACCGGCCGCGCGAGATGCCGTGACCGGCCGCGCGAGATGCCGTGACTGGCCGCGCGGTATGACGTGACTGACCGCGCGGTATGTCGTGACCGGCCGCGCGAGATGCCGTGACTGACCGCACGGTTTGCGCGCGTCGACCCGGTGTCGCACGGTAGACCTATGAGCGAGCACCCCCACGAGGACGAGAGCGGCATCCGCGACTACACCCCTGAGCAGCAGCAGGAGGCCGAGGTCAACCTGGACGAGCCGGACGCCACGGCCGACGTCGCCTGGAGCCCGCCCGACCGGCGACCGGTGAGTTCAGAGTTCGCCGACGATGACCCGGCCGAGGAGACCATCGACCAGCGGATCGCCCAGGAGGTGCCGGAGGAGGGTACGTCCTACGGCGCCCCCGAGACCGGCGGCGAGGACACCGCCCGCGAGCCCGAGCTCATCGGCGGCGACGACCCGGACGCCATACCTGCTGATCAGGACGTCCTGGGTGGACCGGCCGAGATGCCGACCACCCACCCCGAGGACTCCGCAGGCGAGCCCGCCGAGGAGGCCGCGCTCCAGGTGCGCGAGGGGGAGTGGGACGACGAGCGTCCCTGACGCCATACCGTGCGGCCAGTCACGTCATACCGTGCGGCCAGTCACGTCATACCGCGCGGCCAGTCACCGCAGACCGCGCGCGGCCAGTCACGGCATACCGCGCGGCCAGTCACAGCAAACTGCGCGGCCGGTCGGCTCAGCAGGTGGCCAGGAGCATCGGCACCAGCACCGCGTTGAGGTCGTAGAGCGCGTCCTGGCTCGCCGTCAGGTCCCGGCCCGTCACGCCGAAGGACAGCTGACGTGAGCCGTCGCGCGAGGAGTAGTTGACGCTGAGCGTGCCAAAGGTGGCTCCGTCATGACCGGAGAGGTACTCCCCAGGCGTGCACGGGTCGGGGATCGAGTAGACGCCCAAACCGTAGTTGAGCGGGTTGGGGACGACCGGAGTGAGCATCTGGTCGACCGTGCTCTGCGACACGAGTTCGCCGGTGAAGAGCGCGTCATTCAGGTCGATGAGGTCCTCGGTCGTGCTCACGACAGCTCCCGAGTGGGAGAAAACCTCCGGGTCGAAGCCGTCCAGCCCGACCCAGCCCTCCTCCGTCCACATCGCTTCCTTGAGCGCGAGCCCGCGCAGGCCCGACTCGTCGGGGTAGGCGGTGTGCTGCATCCCGGCCGGGTGCAGCACACCCCGACGCAGCAGCGACTCGACCGACTGCCCGGTTGCCGCCTCGAGCAGCATGCCGAGGGCGACGTAACCGGTGTTGGAGTAGTTCCACCCCGTCCCCGGCTCGAAGAGCCACGGTGCCGCGTTGGCCGCGTCGATGTGGTCCTGGTCGGTGTAGTCCTGGCCGAGCGCCGTCACGAAGCTCGCCCAGTCGGTGCCGGTCAGCCCCTCGGCGATGAGCGTCTCGTAAGTCCCGAGCGGCAGACCCGAGGTGTGGCTCAGCAGATGCTCGATCGTCACGTCGGGATGGTCCGGGAAGAGACCGGGTATGACGTCGTCCACCCGGGTGTCGAGGGTCCAGGTGCCGGCCTCGACCTGCTGCAGGACGAGGGTGGCGATCATGGTCTTGGTGTTGCTGGCCGCCCGGAACGGGCTGTTGTCGAGGGCTGGAGGCTGGCGGTCGAGCCGGCGCTCGCCGGCGGCTCCGCTCCACTGCAGGTCAGGGGTGTCGACGCGGGCGGTGATCCCGATGGCGCCGTCGGCATCGGCCTGCTCCAGAGCGGCGTCGAGGTCGTCGCCGGCGACGAGCGGTGGGGCTGGTGCCTGCGTCGGAGCGTCCGGATCAGTGGCCGAGCGGCGGGACGGGGAGTCGTCGGTGGAGGCGTCCGACTGCAGCGCCTGCGCCTGCTCGGCGGCCTGCAGCACGGCCTTGCGCAGCTCAGCCTCGTCCACGGCAGCCCCGAGGCCGACCTGCGGCCGCTCGTGATCGACGGCTCCGGCGGCGACGGGCGCGGATGCGAGGGCGCCGAGTGAGATGCCTGCGGAGGCGAGAGTGGCGATGGTGCGTCGTGTCATGGGCATGGTTCGTTCCTTCCCCTGTGGTGAACCGGTGGCTCCATCCTGACCACGATCGATCCGCAGCGCATCCGTCGTGCGCAGGAGATCTGCTCCGCCCTGAGGTGGAGTGCGCCCACCGCGCGGCCAGTCACCGCATACCGCGCGGCCAGTCACGGCATATCGCGCGGCCGGTCACGGCAAACCGCGCGGCCAGTCACGGCGGAGTCGGTCAGGCCTCGACCCACTCCGCGAGGTGCTCGGCGGTCAGCGTGTCTTCGTTGGCCACCATGTCGGCCGGGGTGCCCTCGAAGACCACCTGCCCACCGTCGTGGCCAGCACCGGGGCCGATGTCGATCACCCAGTCGGCCTGGGCGACCACGGCGAGGTTGTGCTCGATGACGATGAGGCTGTGCCCCTGCTCGACGAGGGTATGCAGCATCTGCACCAGGCGCTCGGTGTCGGCCAGGTGCAGCCCGGCGGTCGGCTCGTCCAGGACGATCGTGGTGCCCTTGCCGCCGAGCTGCGCCGCCAGCTTGAGCCGCTGCCGCTCTCCTCCGGACAGCGTGGTGAGCGGCTGCCCGAGGCGCAGGTAGCCCAGACCCACGTCGACGAGACGGGTCAGGATGCCGTGCGCCTTCCCGGTGGTGAAGACCTCCGCGGCCTTGGCGATCGACAGGTCGAAGACGTCGGCGATGGTGAGCCCGTGAAGGGTGTGCTCGAGCACGTCGTCGCGGAAGCGCCGGCCGCCGCACTGCTCGCACTGGGCCGGGGCGCCCACGAGCATCCCCTGCTCGGGATAGATGACGCCCTGGCCGTTGCAGGCCGGGCAGGCCCCCTCGGAGTTGGGCGAGAAGAGCGCCGCTTTGACGTCGTTCTCCTTCGCGAAGGCGGTGCGGATGGGATCGAGCAGGCCGGAGTAGGTCGCCGGGTTGGAGCGGCGTGAGCCGCGGATCGCCGACTGGTCCACGATGAGCACGTCCTCACGCCCGGCCAGCGAGCCGTGGATGAGCGAGCTCTTCCCCGACCCCGCGACGCCGGTGACCGCGACGAGCACCCCGGTCGGGAGGTCGACGTCGACGTCTCGGAGGTTGTGCGTCGACGCCCCTCGGATCTCGATCGCGCCGCTGGGCTCGCGCACCTGCTCACGCAACGACATACGGTGATCGAGGTAGCGCCCGGTGACCGTGTCGGAGGCCCGCAGCCCGGCGACCTCGCCCTCGAAGGTGATGCTGCCGCCGTCGCTGCCCGCGCCCGGACCGATGTCGATGACATGGTCGGCCGCCTCGATGACCTCGGGCTTGTGCTCGACGACGAGGATCGTGTTGCCCTTGTCGCGCAGCGAGGTGAGCAGCGCGATCATCCGCCGGATGTCGTGCGGGTGCAGCCCGACCGTGGGCTCGTCGAAGACGTAGGTGACGTCGGTGAGGGCGCTGCCGAGCTGGCGGATCATCTTGACCCGTTGCGCCTCGCCGCCAGAGAGGCTGCCGGACTCGCGGTCCAGCGACAGATAGCCCAGCCCGATCTCGGTGAAGGAGTCGAGCATGGCGGCGAGGTTGGCCACGAGCGGCCCGACCGAGCTGTCGTCGATGCCCCGCACCCACTCCGCGAGGTCGCTGACCTGCATGGCAGTGCACTCGGGGATCGTCGTGCCGGCGACCGTCGCGGTGCGGGCCGCCTCGTTGAGGCGGGTGCCGCCGCACTCCTGGCAGGGGCCGGTCGTCGCGACCCGCTCCTTGAACTCGATCATGTGCTTCTGCTTCGGCTCCTTGTCGCCGAAGAGGGTGCGGCGGATCCGCACCACGAGGCCTTCGTAGGTGAGGTTGATCCCGGCGAACTTCACCTTGGTGGGCTCCTGATACATCAACCAGTGCCACTCGCGCTCGGAGTAGTCCCCGAGCGCCTTGTCCATGTCCAGCGTGCCGTCGGCGGCGGCCCCCTCGTCGCCGTACATCTTCCAGCCCCAGGTGCCGACGCCATACCCCGGCACGAGGATCGCGCCCTCGTTGAGGCTCTTGCTGCGGTCGACGACGACGTCCTCGTCGATCGCCGCCTGGGTGCCGATGCCCTCGCACTCCGGGCACATGCCGCCGATGAATTCGAAGGTCGCGACCTCGCCCTTGGGCGGCTTGCCGCCCTTGTCGACGACGAGCCGGCCGCTGCCGCTGGCTGAGGCCTGGTTGAAGGAGAAGGCCGAGCTCGGGCCGACGTGGGGCTCGGAGAGGCGGCTGAAGAGGATGCGGAGGAGGGCATACGCATCCGTGGCGGTCCCGACCGTGGAGCGCGCGTTGGCGCCGAGCCGCTCCTGGTCGACGACGATCGCGGCGGAGAGGCCGTCGAGCTCGTCGACCTCGGGCCGGCTCGTGGCGGGCATGAAGGACTGCAGGAAGGCGGAGTAGGTCTCGTTGATGAGGCGCTGGCTCTCGGCCGCGACCGTGCCGAAGACCAGGCTCGACTTGCCGGAGCCGGACACCCCGCTGAAGACGGTCATCCGGCGCTTGGGGATGTCGACGTCGACCCCCTGGAGGTTGTTGACGCGGGCGCCACGGACCCGGATCACGTCGTGGCTGTCGGCGGGATGCATGAGCAGATGGTGCCACGGGGTGCCGACAGACCCGCCCGCTGCGATCGGGTGCGTGGTCGCGAGCCGGGAGGTATGTCGTGCGTCCGCGCTACAGTCGAGGCGGCGGGTTCGAGCTCGCCAGAGGAGGGCGGTGATGAGAGAGCCGGGGGACGGCGACCGAGGCGTGGACCGCGACGACGGCGACCACCTCGTCGACGCACGCCTGCTGGCCGATCGATGGGTCAGCGCGCCCGAGCAGGGCGACGGCGAGGAGATGGTCTTCGTCAGCGGGGACCGTGCCGCGGACCTGCCGCCAGCGCGCGGACGGCAGTCCTTCGTGCTCTCGCTCGACGGCTCGGCGGGCACCCTCGGCCCCGGAGCAGACGACCGCCCGACCGAGGACTCCGGGAGCTGGCACCTCGACGGGCGACACCTGTCGGTGCGCACCCCTACCGTGAGCCACGAGGTCGACATCGACCGCCTGGAGCCGGGGCGCCTGGTCGGCCGTGCCCGGTCGGTCACCAGCCCCGATACCGATCCCGGGGCCAGCACCGACCCCGACGCGACCACCGACGCGGACCCAGACCCCGCAGTCCCGAGGAGTGAGGCGACATGACCCCCACCCAGCAGCACGGCATACCGCACCGGACCTGCGCGACCGGGCAGGTCCACGAGCGGCTCCTGCGCACCGCCGAGGGCTATGCGAGCGCGCGCGCCACGATCGAGAACCTCTCGATGCGCGCCCAGGTCTTCCCGCAGCTCGCCGCCCGAGAGGGCTGCACGCTCATCCCGGTCGTGGTGCACGTCGTGGCGCGCACCAATGCCGAGGACGTCTCGGCGACGCAGATCCGCAGCCAGCTCGACGTGCTCAACGCCGACTTCCGCGCGCGCAACGACGACCTCGGCAGCGTGCCGGAGCCGTTCGCGCCGCTGGTGGGCGATGCGCGCGTGCAGTTCGAACTGGCGACCACCGACCCGGACGGCAACCCGACCGACGGCATCGTGAGGGTGCGCACCGAGGTGCGCGGCTTCGGGACCGACGACGGCGTCAAGAGCGCGGCCTCGGGGGGCTCGGACGCGTGGCCCGCGCACCGCTACCTCAATATCTGGGTGTGCCAGCTCGAGGGCGGGGTGCTGGGCTATGCGCAGTTCCCCGGCGGGCCGCCCGAGACCGACGGCGTGGTCGTGCTGCACAGCGCCTTCGGGACGTCCGGCACGGCCACCGCGCCCTTCGACGGCGGCCGCACCACGACCCATGAGGTCGGTCACTGGCTCAACCTGCGGCACATCTGGGGTGACGACGGCACCGGCTGCACGGGCAGCGACCAGGTCGGCGACACGCCCAACCAGGGTGGCCCGAACACCGGCACCCCGACCTTCCCGTCGGTGAGCTGCGGCAACGGCCCGGACGGCGACCTCTTCGTCAACTACATGGACTACGTCGACGATGCGGCGATGATGATGTTCTCCGCCGGTCAGGTCACGCGGATGCAGGCCGCCCTGAGCGGGCCGCGGGCGAGCATCGGCAGCACCATCGCCTACGAGCCGGACGTGGACGCGGGAGACGGCGGCGGCTCCGGCGACTCCTGCGGCGATGCGGAGGCCGAGGGTCTCACCTGGCCCGAGCCCGTCGCGGCGCCGCGCCGCACCCTGGCGCCGGCCTCCGCCTGGTCGCCTCGGGCGGTCGCCGGCGTCGACCTCGTCGGCAGCTCAGACACCGCCCCGATCGGGGCGGGCGCATCCGCCGTCGCCACCGAGGCGCTGCGCGCCCAGATGTGGCAGGTGTATGCCGTGCTGACGCAGCGCGACCCCGCAGCCGCGGCTGACCTCGTCGAGGGCGTCGAGCGCGCAGAGGCGGCCTACCGCCGCTCGCTCGCGACCTGACCTGCCGCCCCACCTCTCCACCAGCCGAGCCCTCACCCTCCCTCAGCCCGGACGCTGCATACCCCTCCGCGCGGCCACGATCCCACCGAGCGTCGCGATTGGTTGCTCTCACCCCCACCGAGCGTCGCCGCCGTCGCAGGCGGACGGTGTGGATGTCCAGCACCGGCTCGTCCACCTGCGGGCGCACCCGGGGGTCGACGTGGATGTCGGTCCTCGGGTCCCAGGCGAAGCCGCGCAGACACAGGCCACCGGCCCGGATCGCGCCGGCGTGCGGCAGCAGGTCGAGCTCCAGGTCGCGGCCGGACCAGAACTGGTCGGCGATCAGCCCTTCCCCGGCATAGACGCGCAGCACGTCGCCGGTCCACCCGCGATCGAGAGCAGCAGCCGGTCCTCGCCCGCGCGCAGCTGGCCTTCAGGCGCCGACCCGGTCACCCTCCCGCTCCCGACGCGACGCGCCGCCGACCCGGCGCACGACGTCGCCGATCCGCAGACCGAGCCAGATGAGCAGCGCCAGGACGAAGACGAGGGCGTACTCGATGACGGGGATCCGGACGATCTCGTCGACCGAGTCCCAGCCGCGCAGGAAGGTGTAGGTCCCGGCGACGGCGACGGCATACCCGATCGTGACGGCGGTGCGCACCGGCACCGACAGCCCCAGACCGTGCAGCTGGGTGAGGACGAAGATGCCGAGGAAGCCGAAGGCGAACATCGGCCAGAAGCCGGTCGGCCCGGCCTGCATGTAGGCGACCAGCGCCCCGTGCGCGGCGACCATGATCTCCAAGGAGAAGGTCCACCAGCGGTTGGTGTGGCTGCGGGTGAAAAAGAGGCTGCCCTGGGTGAGCAGGAGATACATGTAGAAGAAGCCGATGAGGTGACCCTGGGTGATCTCGGCGGGGTGGTACCAGAACGTGTAGACGATCGCCCAGGAGAAGAGGTAGCCGTGGTAGCGCCGGGCGAAGTCGACCACCCGGCGGCCCAGCGGCGCCTTCCTCCCGAAGAAGAGGCCGCGGCGCTTGTTCTCCATGAGCAGCACCGCGACGAGCAGCAGGACCACCGAGCCCTGCGAGGAGAAGATCGAGACGTCCTGGGCGAGGCCGTCGTAGAAGATCCAGGACTGCACCAGGTGCAGCAGGATGAAGCCGAGGTTGGTCAGCAGCGCCACGACGTTGATCCGGTGCAGCCCGTCGGTCCAGCGGCCGACGCGCGTCTGGGCGTAGTAGATGAGGCCCCAGAGGCTGAGCTGGTGGAGGACGTAGCCGGTCCAGGCGGAGGCGCGGGTCCAGACGGTGGGCTCGGGGAGCTGCCAGTAGTACCAGGAGGCGCCGGCGTCGGGCAGCAGGTCGTCGCGCTGGATCTGCAGGCCGACGACGTAGGTCGCGCCCGTGAGGACGAAGGACATCGGCACCAACCACAGCAGCGGGTTGGTATGCAGCCGCTCCCGCAGCGTGGGTGTGTGGGTCATGCCGACTCCTCGGTGGGGCGCAGGGGGAGGGTGCGCAGCCGCTCGCCAGTGGCGGCGGCGACGGCGTTGGCGACGGCCGCCGCGACCGGGCCGAGCACGGGCTCGCCCAGGCCGTGCGGGACCTCCGAGCTCTCGACGAGCGTGACGTCGATGGGTGGGGTGCGGTCGAGCGGCAGGATCGGGTAGCCGTCGACGTTGCCCGGGACGACCGCGCCGTCGGCGATGGGCAGGTGCTCGAGCAGCGCGGAGGAGAGACCCATGACGACCGAGCCGACCGACTGCAAGCGGGCCCCGGACTCGCTGATGACCAGGCCAGGATCGACCACGCAGACGACGCTGTGGACGGTGATCTCGCCGCCGGTGACCGAGACCTCCGCGACCTGGGCGACGACCGTGTCGTGCTCGACGCTGCAGGCGATGCCGCGGCCACGGCCCGGCTCCGGCGGGGTGTCCCAGCCTGACTCCTCGGCGGCAGCGCGCAGCGCGGCGGCGAGCCGGTCACCCGTCTCGGTGGCCGGGAGGTGGTCCAGCCGGAAGGCGAGCGGGTCGACGCCCGCGGCGAGCGCGAGCTCGTCGACGAAGCTCTCGGTCGCGAAGACGTTGGGCAGCAGGCCGAGGCCGCGCCAGGGGCCGGTCGGCACCTCCAGCTGCTGGCGCTGGTTGTGCACGCGGTAGGCGGGGAGGTCGTAGGGGAGAAACTGGCCGAGCAGGGTGCCGGGGTCGAAGCCGAGCGTGCCCCTGACGAACTCGGGCAGGCCGGCCACGGCCCAGATGATGTCGCCGCTGGAGCTGTGCTGCTCGACGCCGCGGATCCGGCCCTCGGTGCCCACGGTGCCGCGGAGCCGGGTGTGCGTCGGAGGGCGGTAGAGACCGTGCCGGAGGTCCTCCTCGCGGGTCCAGCCGACGTGCACGGGCACTCCGGCGGCCCGGGACAGGCGCACCGCCTCGAGCGCGGCGTCCTGGCTGCCTTTGCGGCCGAAGGAGCCGCCGAGATAGGTCACGTGCACGACGACCTCGGTGTCGTCGCCGAGCAGCTCACGGGTCTGGTCGATCACCGTGTCCGGCGCCTGGGTCGGGACCCACGCCTCGACCTGGGCCGGGGCGTCGTCGGTCGCGGGGGTCACGGTCGCGAGGGCCGCGAGCGGCTCGAGGTGCAGGTGGGCGGCATACGGCGTGCGGTATGCCGCCTCCACCACCGTGCCGTCCGCGAGCGCCTCGCGCAGGTTGCCGGTGCGGCGGATGACCGCGCCATCCTCGGCGTCCAGGGCGGCCTCGAGGTCCTCGGTCGAGGCGGTGGTGCCGCCGGACCAGGCGGTGTCGAGGGCGTCGCGGGCGTTCCAGGCCAGGGTGCGGCTGGGGGCGACGACCCCGGCGAAGCCGGCCTCGAGGTCGAGCACCAGCTCGACCCCCTCGTCGGCGAACCAGTCCGGTGCCTGCGCGGAGACCAGCTCCGCGCCGAACCGGGGCGGCCGCGCGACGGCGCCGTAGCGCATCCCGGGCAGGCGGGCGTCATACCCGTAGACGGCGGAGCCGGTGAGCTTGTCACGAATGTCGACGCGCGGGAGGTCGGGGATCGGCGCCGAGGGATCGGTGAGCAGGTCGGCGTCCTCGGGCGGCTCCCAGGTGCCCTCGTGGTCGCGCACGATCTCGGCCACGGAGACCGCCGTCGCCTGACCACGCACCGAGATCTCGCCCGGGGTCATGGCGAGCTGCTGCCGGTCGGCCCCGAGCCGCTCCGCGGCGTCGGCGAGGAGCATCTCCCGCACTGCGGCGGCGGCCGTGCGCAGCGGCTGGTAGAGGCTGGAGACCGAGGTAGAGCCGAAGGTGAACATCGTGCCGCCGGCGAACCCGCGCCGCGTGTCGGCCTGGACGACGGCGAGGGTGTCGGCGTCGAGCAGCGGGAGCTCGGCCAGGGCGATCTGGGCCAGCGCGGTGTGGATGCCCTGGCCCATCTCGATCTTGGGCACGTGCAAGGTCACGCCGGCCGGTGTGAGCTCGAACCACACCATGGGCTCGGGGATCTCCGGGTCGCCGATGCCCCTCTCGAGCACCTGCTCGGCGAGGAACGGGCGGCCCCGATCGAGCGCGATGGGGGCCCCCACGAGGAGCAGCCCGGCGCCGCTGGCGGCTCCGATGAGGAAACGGCGGCGGGTGAGGCGCCGACGGCGCGGCGGGCGCTCGGCCTCCGGGGCGGCATCCCCCTCTGCGGCGGTCACCGGCGTCCCCGCTCCGCGGCGATCTCGGCGGCGCGGGCGACGTTGGCGCGGACGCTGTTGTAGCCGCCGCAGCGGCACAGGTTGACGCGGGCCGACTCCTCGATCTGCGCCTCGTCCGGTGAGAACGTGCGCTCCAGGAGGGCGACGGCGCACAGGACGTGGCCGGGCAGGCACCAGCCGCACTGGAGCGGGTTCTCGGCGAAGGCCTCCTGCACCGGGTGCAGCTCGTCGTCCTCGGCGAGGCCCTCGAGGGTGCGCAGCTCGCGGCCCTCGACGTCGCGGGGGGTGAGCTGGCAGGACCGCTGCGGCTCCCCGTCGACGAGGACGGTGCAGCACCCGCAGGCGCCGATGCCGCAGCCGTAACGGACACCGTTGAGCTCCAGCTCGTCGTGGAGCACCCAGAGCAAAGGTTCGTCGGGCCGCTGCACCTCGACGTCCGTGCCGTTGACCGACAGCTGCACGTGCTCTCCTGGTGACTTCGGGGACGGCGTGCGGGCACCCAATCTATCCAGCCGAACCCTCACCGCACGGCACCGCGCGTATCTGGGATGCGAGCGGCAGACTCTGGCGGAGTGCGAGGGTAGAGCCGAACGACGAGGTATGCCGTGAGCACCGGGACCGAGGAGGCACCGTGGTCAATCGTCCGACGCTGAGCGTCGCGACCTTCAACCTCTACAACCTGAACCTGCCCGGTGGGCCGATGTATCAGAACGGCGAGGGGTGGAGCCCGGACCAGTATGCCGCCAAGGTCGCCTGGTCGGCGCGGATGCTGCGCGACCTCGCACCCGACGTTCTGGGTCTGCAGGAGCTGTGGCACGCCGAGGCTCTGCGGGACGTCGTGACCCAGTCCGGCCTCGAGGAGGACTACGAGCTGCTGGCGGCGCCGGCGACCGGCGCCAAGATCGTCTGCGCGGCCCTGGTCCGCCGGGACCTGCTCGTGCCCGACTCGCCCCGCTGGCTCGACACCTTCCCGGACGACCTGCGGCTGGAGTCCTCCGGTGAGGATCCGCAGACACCCGACATCGCGGTGAGGATCCGTGGCTTCTCACGCCCCGTGCTCCGCTTCGAGATCGCTCCCCGCGACGACGAGCCGGCGACCGCGGTCTACGTGTGTCACGTGAAGTCCAAGGCGCCGACGCAGATCTGGCGCGAGCCCTGGTACAACGCCGACCGCGACCGCTACAAACCGCATACCACCGCGATCGGGGCCGCGCTCTCGACCGTGCGGCGCACCGCCGAGGCCGCGGCGCTGCGGGTGATCCTCACCGCCGAGCTCAAGGGGACCGTGACCCCGGTCATCGTGCTGGGCGACCTCAACGACGGCCAGCACTCCAACACGCTCAACATCCTCACCGAACAACCGCGCTACCTGGTGGGCGAGTCCCGCGGGGGCGGCGACAACGCGCTCTACACCGCGCAGACGCTGCAGGAGTACCGCAGCACCCGTGACGTCTACTACACGCACGTCTATCAGGATCTGCGCGAGTCCCTCGACCACGTGCTCGTCTCGGAGCAGTTCTACGACCACTCCTACCGGCGGCGCTGGCTCTTCGACGGGCTGGACGTCGTCAACGACCACCTCAACGAGGAGAACCAGAAGGAACGCGGCACCGGCGACCACGGGATCGTCCGCGTGCGCTTCCGGCATCGGCCTGCCTGAGCGGTGACCCGCCGTGGCGGCCAGGGCCGTCGGGGTGGCCAGGGCCGGCGAGGCGGCCACTGCGCTGGTCAGAAGGGTGGGGTGTCGTCGCCTGGCGTGGTGCCCCAGCGGGGTCGCTCGCTCGGGTCGCGCTCGCTCGGTTTCTGCGATCCGCCCCTGCCCCGCTCGTCGTGCCTGTCTCGCGGCTCGTGCCCCGGGCGCTGTCCAGGCCTGTCCTGCTCGCCGCGCTTGCCCGGCCTGTCCTGCCCGCCGTGGCTGTCGCCGCCGTCGCCGCCATTGCTGCCGTCGTCAACGCCGCCTTCACGTCCGTCGCGGCTACCGCCGCGGTCGACCGAGTCGTGGTCGTCCGTCTCGTGGGTGCTGGCGGGGTGGAGGACCTGGTCGAGGGTGGGGGTGTCGGGATCGGGCCCGTGGCGGCGTTGCCCGCCCGCGGTGGTGCGGGTGACCCACATCCACCCGGCCAGCGGGCCGCCGTGCTCTCCGGACCCGGGGTGGTCGTCGTGATCTTCCAGGAACGCACCGACCCCGCGGTGCGCGAGAGCGGCGTAGAACGCCCGGTTCAGCAGGTCCCGCCGATCGTCCAGGTCCTCCCGTGCACTCGGGTGCTCCCCAACCCGGGCGGGGTCGATCGGAGAAAGCCGGTCCACCGCCTCCCGCAGCCCGGCCTCCACCTGCGCCCGAGACGTTCCCGAAGTATCAGCCGCGCCCGAGTGGCCGGTGGTGCTAGGGCCGTGGGCGTACTGCCGGTAGTCGTGGACCCTCGTGGTCTGGGCCTGCCCGAGCAGCGTGACCCAGGTCAGGTCCCGCGCCTCGTTGATCGCGGCGAACGCCAACCCCCGGGTCTTCAGGTCATGGACCCGTTTGCCGAGCGCGACGAGGTTGGTCTCCGCGGTCGGACCCCCCGCCCCCCGGGCGGCCCACGGGGTGACGTGGTCCAGCTCGCACACCGCCCCGGGCAGCCGGGACCCCGGCGCCCGGGAGAACACGTCCGCGGCCAGCACCTGCCGGCGCATCGCCGCGTCCGGCCGGTACGACGCGGTGCTCCGCTCGATCAACCGCCCATCCGCCGGGTCCGTCAACAACCGCAACAGCGTCGTGCCCGGCATCAACGCGATCTCCCGCGCCTGCCCCGGACCCACGTACACCGGGTGCCGCCCCAACACCAGACCCACCCCCGACGCAGGGGCAGGATCGTCCGGCGGCGGGTGCTTGCCCGTCACGCCGGTCGGTCTGGTGCAGGTCGGGCACGTGACCCGCCCGGCCAGCGCGTCCCAGGGCACGACGACCTGCAGCTGCACCGCCGGCATCCCCGTGACCACCCGAGCGATCCCGGCGACATCCGGCACCATCAGATGACCATCCACGTCACCGCCGGTGTCGGTGTCACCGTCGGCGTCGCTGTCGGTGCCGGCTGGGCTGCTCTGCGCGCCGCGGTGGCCTGCTCCTGCGGTGGTCCCGCTAGGCGCACCGCTAGCCCTGTCGTCATCGCTTGCGCTCGTGCCTGCCGTCGTGCCCGCAGGGGTCGGGACGTGCCCGTGGAGCAACAGCGTCGCGGCGATGTCCGCCCGCAGCTGGTCCAGGGTGCGAGGATCGCCCTGCTTGCGCAGCAACCGGGCCGCCCGCTCGATCCGGGTATGCGCACCGATCATCGCCAGCACCGGACCCGTCACCGCCAACGTGCCCGACCCGTCATCATTGACCTGCACCGACACATGCCGGGCCCGGTACGCCCTGCGCCGCCGCTCCCGCTCCGCAGCAACATCCTCCCCCTCGACCCGGCGGGCCTCCCGCTCCAGCACCGCCCGGTAGTCCGCCTCATGCCACGGCCGGTCCAGCAGCTCACCGTCCGGGTCCAACCGCTCGGCCACCACCGTCTCCGGGTCATCCCCGAACACCCCCTCCGCGACCAGCTCCGCACCCTCGGCCGGCAACGCCCCGCAGCGGCGCCAGAAACCCCGCACCATCTCCCAGGTCACCTCACCCCGATCCAGGGCCCCCAGCACCGCCGCCCGCACCCGCACCGGGGCACACGCCACCCCCACCAACTGCCTCGCCTGCGCCTCACCCATCCCCAACGCGGCCTGCACCTCCTGGCACGCGCCCCGCTTCGTCTCCGTGCGCCACTTGACCCGCTGCGCCTCGGTCAGCTCTTCCACGCTGCTGAACCCCTTCGCCGCCAGCAGCGCGGCCCCCGTCACCGACACCACCAACCGCGCCGCCTCGATCAACCGCGCCTCGAGCCCCGCCCGCACCGCCGCGACCGACCCCAACGCCTCCAGGGCCGCCGCCCCCGCCGACTCCGACCCAGCACCCCACTCCACCGTCGCGACCGCCACACCGACCTCCCCCGACGAACCTGCCGCCACCCCTGGTGAGCGACTACCCACCACACTACTCGAACACCTGTTCGACGTCAAGAGAGTCGTCCAGCGTTCTCGCGATCCACCACGACACCCTCACCACCCGGGACCCAAGCCCAGGCCCAGGAGCGGCCCCGAATCCGCCCAGTCGGCCCACACCATCGGCACCACCTTCTTCGCCCACTCGGCGCCACCTTCTTCGCCCACCCCTCGGGAGGGCCGGTGCCGCACCAGAGCACCGGCAGACGCACCCTCACCACAGCCCCATTAGGCGCGCGTCCTCAACGCATTCCGGGTGAGGGTATCCTTAGTCCATGACGGCCCCGCGCACGCCCTCCCAGGTGCCCGACGACCTCGACGCCCTCCGCCACGCGATGGCGCGCTCGGTCGCGGCCCGACTCCTCGAGGGCGCTGGACGCTGCAGCGTGGTGGCCTACCACCTCGACCCGGACACTGCCCACCGCCCACTCGCCCACGGGCTCTGCGCCACCGGCCAGGTCGCCCTCGCACTAAACGACAGCTTCGCGATCGACCCCGGCAGCTGCGGCGCCGTCCGCCTGCGACTCGACCAGCTGGCGGCTGACGCGCGGCTGCAGGTCGCGACGGCCAGCCTGCACGCTCTCGGTCACCTGCACGTGCTGGAGGAGGAGCAGGTCCGCTCCCTGCGTCAGGCCGGTGCGCTCCCCGAGACGGTGGCCCTGGCCGCCCAGGCCGGTGCGCGCGTCGCGCTGCTCGCGCTGAGCGGCGACAAGGTCATCGTGCATGGTCACGGCGGCGTGAGCACGCTGCTGCTGCCTGAGCTCGCCGAGCAGCCTGCTTTCCCGTCGCGGGAGCAGGAGTGGGACAGCGTCGCGCTCGTCGCGGCGCTCGGGGAGGCGTCGTCCGTGGTGCAGGAGGCTGCGGACAGCGTCCGACCCGGTCTGGTCTGCGGCGCCCAGCCGACACCACCCGGCATCGCGGAGTATGCCGGTCAGGTGCTCCTCGCCGATGTCGACAGCACCGGCTGCACCTGGCTGCAGGTCGAGGAGCACCTCACCCGGTCGGTCGTCGTGCCCTTCCCCGCCCCGATCAGGGACCTGACAGCGCTCACCGCCGCCCTCCAGGCGTGGCGGAGGACGGCGGCGGCAGTCGAGTGATCAGCTCGCGGTGTAGCTGAGGCAGTTGGCGGTGTCGCCACCGACGGTGATGGCCTCGGCCGTGCACATGAGGTCGGAGTTGTGCGCGCACTCCAACCGCTGGCAAGCACCCACGTGGCCACCGGCCACGGGAAGACCTCCGCGCACGTCGAGCTCGATGAAGGTCCCGCAGGTCGCGCCGCCGGACTCACCGGCGATCGTGACGGCCTCGGCGCTGCAGCCGTCCTTGTTGTAGGCGCACGCGGTGACCTCGCACGAGGAGATCGCAGTGACAGTGGCCATGACAGCCTTCCTTTCCCCATACTGTGCCGGAAAATCTTTCCGCTGAAATGCCACGTTAGTGGCTGCTCCAGAGCCGCCACAAGGACATCGCACCTGATCAGAGATAGGGCCGCCGCAGAAATAAAAAAAGCCAAGGTGTCCGAACGAATGCATGACGCCTTTCCATCACAACACCATGTGCATACCCCGGCCCCCGTCGCAGGCAAGATGGACACCATGAGCTACGACATCGCGCTGTATCCCCGCCTCCCCGACCAGCCGTGGGACGAGGCGATCGCGGCGGCCGAGGCCGACGACGAGGCGCTGGCGTCGGACGAGCAGGCCCTCGCCTCGGGGGTGGACACCTGGCGGCGCATCGAGGGTCGGGTCCGCGAGGTCGTCACCGGCCCGGTGGAGGTCTGGGTGGCGGAGG
The DNA here is from genome assembly GCF_059025165.1 of Serinicoccus sp. JS2-9. Classification (NCBI taxonomy): domain Bacteria; kingdom Bacillati; phylum Actinomycetota; class Actinomycetes; order Micrococcales; family Ornithinimicrobiaceae; genus Serinicoccus; species Serinicoccus sp. JS2-9. The sequence continues at coordinate 927,346 of NZ_CM180091.1, read as the reverse complement.
AGGCCGGCGGCGACGTCTACGGCGAGCTCGACGCCGAGGAGACGGGGATCCAGGTGGAGCTGTTCGACCGCTCGGCCTCGGTCAGCTTCCCCTACCGGAGCGACGCCGACGTGGAGCGCGTGCACCACGAGACGCGGGAGGCCGTGCGCATCGTGGCGGAGGAGACCGGCTACGAGGCGTATGACGCACAGACCGGCGCGCCCTTCGACGGCACCTTCGACGACGAGGCGGGTCGGGCGGCGGCTAGGGACCGCTCCGACGCGCCCGCGGCCGCCGACACCGACACCGGCGCCGACACCGACAGCGGCACCGCCCCGGACCAGCCCACCAGCACCCCCGAGGGCCTGCTCGGGTCGGGCAGCGCCCGGCAGAGCCCGGCGAGCCTGCGCCGCCGCGGCTGGGTCTACACCGTGCTCGGCGTCGTCATCGTCATCTTCGGCATCCAGCGCTACAGCTCGGGCAACGGCAACGCGCTGACGATCATCCTGCTCGTCATCGGCTTCATGGACCTCGTCGGGGGCGCCTTCCTGCTGGCCCTCGCGAGCCGGGCGGCCCAGAGCGAGCGGGCGGGGCTGCGGCCCGGCCCGACCGAGGAGCGCTGACTACGCGGCCCGCGCCGCACCCGACGTGCGCGGCCAGGTCCAGGCCGAGCGGAGGATGAAGGCGAGGATGACCACCTCGAGCACGACGCCGAGCCCGAAGAACCAGATCCAGGACTCGCCCACCGCGTTGAACACCGAGTAGGGGACGTACAGCGCCCCCACGACGAGGTTGAGCAGGCGGTTCGCCCGCGCGGGAAGCGTCGTGGACAGCAGGATCATGAGCGCCGGGATCGCCACGCTCGCGAGCGCGGTGACCACGAACGTCTGCGTGATGTCGAACTTCCACACGACGCCGTCCAGGATGTCGGCGACCGCGCCGGGCTGGTAGAGGTGCAGGTAGTCGACGTAGATGTAGAAGAACATGAAAGCGGCCCAGGCGGCCGCGAGCTTGGTCCGGACCGGGACCGACTGGTCGTGCAGGGTGGGGCGCGGTGCGCTCTGAGTGGTCATGTCGTGGCCTTTCGCCTCGGTGGTTGGTGATGCCTCCCACGATCGCCGTGCTCACCCTCCGGGCGCGCCCGCCCGGGAGCCAGCACCTGCCAGTCCGGAAGGACGGTCCTCGCGTCGTCCTTCCGGTGGGTCCGCGACAGGTGTGGCGAGCCCTAGGCTGACGACCGTGACCAGTCCGTGGCGTCCCCTTTGGCGCGAGCCGCGGCCCGCCGCCGCCCCGCCGGTGGGCCGCCTCGACCAGGTCCTCGCCGCGGTCTTCGGCGTCGCCGCCCTGGTCGAGGGAATCCTCCGGCCGGACCTGGCCTGGCGGCCGGTCGTCGTGCTGCTCGGTATGACGTTGGTGCCGGCGCTCCTGCTGCGCCGCCGGCATCCGCTGGTCGCCTGCCTCGTCGGCTTCGGCGTCGCCGGGCTGCTCTCGCTCCTGCAGCTGGTGGCCCGCACCGACGACCTCGGGCTCGCGTCGATGATGGTGGTCGTCGTCCTGCTCTTCTCCCTGGTGCGGTGGGGTTCGGGTCGCGAGATCACGCTGGGCCTGGCCTTCGTCGGCGCCGTCGTCGCGTTCAGCATGTACGTCGCCGCGGCCGGCCCGACCGACGTCGTGGGCGGGACCCTGCTGCTGCTCCTCGTCGCCGCGCTCGCGGCGGTCTTCCGCTATCGCGCCGCCCTGTGGCACCGCCGCCAGGTGGAGATCCGCAACGAGGAGCGCCTGGCGCTGGCGCGCGAGCTGCACGACACCGTGGCCCACCACGTCTCGGCCATCGCGGTGCAGGCGCAGGCCGGCGGTGTGCTCGTCGGCAGCCGCCCGGACCGGGCGGCCGGGGTGCTCTCCGCGATCGAGGACGAGGCGTCGCGCACGCTGGCGGAGATGAGGTCGATGGTCCGGGTGCTCCGGGACGAGGACGGGAGCACCACCTTCGCGCCGCAGCAAGGCGTCGCCCACCTGCCCGCCCTGGCCCGCACCGGCACGACGCCCGCCGTGGAGGTCGACATCGACCCTTCCGTGACGCTCCTGCCGCGCCCGGTCGACGCCGCGCTCTACCGGCTAGCCCAGGAGGGACTCACCAACGCCCTGCGGCACGCCCGCGGCGCGACCCGGGTCCTCATCGAGATCCGCCGGTCGGGCGAGGTGGTGACGTTGCGGGTCGCCGACGACGGGCGCATCGACCCCGGGCACGGCCCGGGGAGAGGCTTCGGTCTCACGGGTATGACGGAGCGCGCCCAGCTGCTCGGCGGCTCGCTCTCCGCGGGGCCGGCGCCCGAGGGCGGCTGGGTGGTCGAGGTCGCGCTGCCGGTGGACGGTCCCACATGAGCATCCGGGTCGTGGTGGCCGACGACCAGGACCTGGTGCGCACCGGGCTGGTGCTGATCCTGGGTGCCCAGCCCGGCATCGAGGTCGTGGGGGAGGCGGCCGACGGGCCGGGGGCGCTGGAGGTGGCGCGACAACTGCGCCCGGACGTCCTGCTCGTCGACATCCGGATGCCCGGGCTCGATGGCGTCGAGGTGACCCGGCGTCTGGCCGGCCCGGGCGTGGCCCACCCGATGGCCGTCGTCGTCATCACCACCTTCGACCTCGACGACTACGTGCTCGGCGCGCTGCGTGCCGGCGCGCGCGGCTTCCTGCTCAAGGGCGCCGGCCCCGATCTGCTCGCCCAGGCGATTCGCGCGGCGGCCGCCGGTGACGCGTTGATCGCCCCCGACGTGACCCGACGGCTCCTGGCGACCTTCGCCGACCAGACGCCGACGACACCGGTCCAGCCCCTCGACCCGCTCACCGAGCGGGAGGAGGAGGTGCTGCGGTTGGTCGCGCGGGGCCGCACCAACGCCGAGATCGCCGGCGAGCTCTACATCGCGTTGAGCACGGTCAAGAGCCACATCGCCGCGCTCATGACCAAGCTCGGTGCCCGCAACCGGGTCGAGATCGCGATGTGGGCCTACGACACCCGGCGCGTCTGACCCGAACCGCAGTCAGCGCAGCCCGGACAGGTCGTCGGGGACGTCCACGGCATACCGGCGCAGCACGTCGAGCGGCACGATCTCGAGCACCGCCTCGTGCGTGCTCGCCAGCACGACGGGGGCGGCCTTGCCCTCCGCGTGGGCCTGGGCCCAGCGCGCGGCGACCACGCACCACCGGTCTCCGGGCCGCAGCCCGGGGAACCCCCAGGACGGACGCGGCGTGAGCAGGTCGTTGCCGACGGCATACTGATGCGTGAGGAACTCCTCGGTCATCACGGCACAGATGCCGTGCACCCCGAGATCCTCCGACGTGACCTCGCACGACCCGGACCGGGTGAACCCCGTGACCGGGTCGACGCCGCACTCCTGGAGCTGGCCGCCGAGCACGTTGCGCATGCGGCTCAGCCTTCCAGGGCTGTGGGTCCGGGGCCACCCGGGTCCGCTCCGAGCGCGGTATGTCGCACCCCTCACCTAGCGTCACCGCATGACACGACGCACCTGGCTCGTCGTCGCCTCGCGGCAAGCGCGCGCCGCTCGTCCGGATGGCGCAGGGGACCGCGTCCTGGTCTACTCCCCGCGCACCAGTCATCCGGACGGCGATCTGGGAGGTGATCGGTCGGGACTGAGCCGACTGCGCGCCCCTCAGTCCTTCGTCGCGGCCGCGTGCTCCGCGTCGAGGCGCTGCAGCTCGGCGAGGCCGCGCCGGACCACGGCGTCGTTGCCGCTGCGCAGCCAGGCCACGGCCCGGGTGATCTTGCCCCTGTCGACGCCCTCGGCCACGGCGCGGCGCAGGTTCGCCTCGCTGGTCAGGTCCATCGCCAGCACGACGTCGGCCTGCTCGCGCAGCGAGGGACCGCCCGCGTCAGATGTCGACTGCGGGGCGGCCGCCGACTGCTGCCCCCCGGCCCGGGGCGCCGACCGGCCCTGCTGGGTCGCCACCTCGGCCAGCGCCGGCGTGATCGCCGCGGCATACGCCTCGTTGCCCGCGCGGTTGGGGTGGAAAGACTCCACGATCGGCAGGGTCAGGTTGTTGATCCACGCGGGCGAGTCGCAGACCGCGTGCCCGGCGAAGTCGTCCCGGACCTCCACATAGTCGAAACCGACCCGCTGGGAGCGGTCGCGGATGAGCTCGTCCAGCTCGGCGGTGCCGTCGTTGAGCCGGCGCATCTCGCTGCCGGAGAAAAACGTGGCCCAGCTGCAGTCGCGGCCGTTGAACAGATAGGGGTAGCCCGCGATGGCCACGTCGGCGTTCGGCGCGCGGTCGTCGATCTGGCCGTAGACCGTGTCGAGGCGACCGGGGAGCTGGGTGCGCAGCACGACGAGGGAATCGTCGATCTCGCCGTGGCAGTCACTGATCCACCCGGGCAGCGCGCACTCGGTGAGGACGTCGGCGAAGCCCACGTCGTTGCCCCCGATGGTCATCGTGACGTAGCCGGTGGCGGCGTCGAGCGTGCCGAGCTGGTTGCTCAGCACGTCGGAGGTCGTCGCCCCGGAGCAGGCCTGGTAGTCCAGGGTCAGCCCTTCGCGGGCCGCGATGAGGGCGGGATAGCCGTACGGCGAGCGGTAGCAGTCGTCGGTGGAGGCGCGGGTGCCGGTGCCGGCGCTGAAGCTGTCGCCGAGGGCGACGTAGTCGTCCGGCGCGGCGCTCGCGGGGCCCGCGGCGAGGGTCGCGCCGAGGGCGGTGGCGCTCAAGGTGGCCAGCAGGGCTCGTGTCGTCGTTGACATGGAGTCATGCAACCAGCGCGGACGCCGGTCGGCAAGAGGTCGCGACCCGTGTTTACCGTCATGTCGGCGCGGCGCCGACCAGCAACGACGTCGTCGCGAGGATGACCGCCACGACCGTGAGCGGACCCCATGACGACGGCGAGGGAGTGCACGCCGCGCGAGCGACGCAGCTCCTCGTCGCTCTCGTGCCGCGCCTTGGTGTGGCCCGTCTCCACGGCGGTCAGCCTCGTGCTCCTGTGGGGTGTCTTCGCCCTCGTGGACGGCGTCGTGGCCATCGTCGGGCTCATCGCCCGTGGGGTTCTGGAGATCGTCGACGGCATCGGGCAGCGCGGCAACGCCCGCTGGTGGCTGGTCGGCGGCGACGTCCAGGGCTGAGGTCACACCCCGGCGCAACCGCGCCACGGGTGCGCCGGCGGCCCTGCTCGACCTCAGGAGGTCGGGGGCGGCGGTGGCGGGGGCGGCGTCTGCGGCCGCGGCTCGTCCTGCGGTGGCTGCGGTGGCGCGGTCGGCCGGGGCTGTTCCGGTGAGGCAGCGGGCGTGCCGGGAGGAGGTGGCGCCGTGGCGGCCTGCGCCGCCTGGGCCTCGTGGGTCTCGATCTGCGCGATGAGCTGCCCCTTGCGGGCCGGGTCGGGTGCCTGACCCTGGTGCTCGGCGTAGACGAGGCGACCGAGCTCGGCATACAGACCGGTCGTCCCCTGACCCGACACCCCCGACGACGCCTCGGTGATCATGGTCTCGGCCCGACCGGCGAGGTCGGTCGCGGCAGCGCGCGCCTTGTCGAAGAATCCCATCTCACTCACCTTTCTGGAGATGACAGCGGGAGCCGCTACGCACCATACTCGTGCCTGACCGTGACGAGAAGGGGAACGACGATGGCTATCCACGGCTCGCTGTTCGAGGACTTCAAGGAGACCGAGGCCCGCGACCAGTTCACCCGGCAGAACAGCAAGATGCTCAAGGTCCGGATGGACTACGGCCCGGTGCTGGCGCGACAGGGGTCGATGGTGGCCTACCAGGGCGACATCCGCTTCGCCAACAAGGGCTCCGGCGGGCTCAACAAGCTGGTGAAGTCCTCGCTGACCGGTGAGGGCGTCCACATGATGGAGTGCAGCGGTCAGGGTGAGCTCTTCCTCGCCGAGGACGCCGCCGACGTGCAGGTGCTCTATCTGGACGACGACCTCATCTCCGTCAACGGCGCCAACGTGCTGGCCTTCTCCTCCTCCATCGACTGGAACATCCACCGGGTGGCGGCCCGCGGCGGCATGATGGCCGGGGGCCTGTTCAACGTCGCGCTGCGCGGCTCGGGGTATGTCGCGGTGACCACCAAGGGCGAGCCCGTCGCCCTCGACGTGGGGTCGGCGCCGACCTTCGGCGACGCCCAGGCGGTCGTGCTGTGGACCGGCGGCGTGCAGATGGACGTGCGGGTCGACACCGGCGGGCTCGGGTCGATGCTGCGCGGCGGCACCGGCGAGATGGTGCAGATGGCCTTCAGCGGGCAGGGCCACGTGCTCGTGCAGCCGGCGGAGAACGCCGCCAACACCGGCGCCGGCGAGCGCCGGGGCAGCGGGCTCAGCGACTTCCTCAGCTGAGGGGCCCCACTCCGGCGATCCCGTGGACGAGCAGGCGCACGTCCGGCAGACTGATGGGACGGGTCCGACGGGAGGGCCGGCCTGCGAGGACGGGACACACCATGGCAGAACCAGGGTCCGGCGGCGAGGGCGCGACCTCGACATCGACGGCGGGAGTGGTAGGCCGCGCCACGGGGCGCGGGGCCCTGCTCGGCGCGATGTTCCTCATGGCCACCAGCGCCATCGGACCGGGGTTCATCACCCAGACCACGGTCTTCACCGCGCAGCTGGGCGCGGCCTTCGCCTTCGCGATCGTGGTCTCGATCCTCGTCGACATCGCGGTGCAGCTCAACGTCTGGCGGGTCATCGGCGTCTCGGGGATGCACGCCCAGGACCTCGCCAACCGGGTGCTCCCGGGCGCCGGCTACTTCCTGGCCGCGCTGGTCGTGCTGGGGGGCCTGGTCTTCAACATCGGCAACATCGGTGGCACCGCGCTGGGCATGAACGCCATGCTGGGGCTCGACGTCAAGATCGGCGGCGCCATCTCTGCGATCATCGCGATCGGGATCTTCCTCAGCCGCCGGGCGGGCGTGGCGATGGACCGGATCGTGGTCCTCCTCGGCCTGGTGATGATCGCCATGGTCACCTACGTCGCGTTCACGACCTCGCCGCCGGTCGGCGACGCCCTGCGGCAGAGCGTGCTGCCCGAGACCGTCGACTTCCTCGTGATCACGACGCTCATCGGCGGCACCGTGGGTGGCTACATCACCTACGCCGGCGCCCACCGCCTCGTCGACTCCGGCATCACCGGGCCGGAGAGCATCGCCACGATCAGCCGCGGCTCGGTGTCCGGGATCCTGGTCACGGGCGTCATGCGGGCGCTGCTCTTCCTGGCCGTCCTCGGGGTCGTCGCGGGGGGAGTCTCGCTGGGCACGGAGAACCCCCCGGCGACGGCCTTCGAGGCCGCGCTCGGCGAGGTCGGCGTCCGCATCTTCGGCGTCATCCTCTGGGCGGCCGGCATCACCTCGGTGATCGGCGCGTCCTACACCTCGGTGTCGTTCCTCATGGTCTTCCTCCGGGGGATGAAGGAACGCCGCAACTGGGTGGTCGTCGGCTTCATCGCCGTCTGCGCCACGGCCTTCCTGCTGCTGGGCCAGGCACCCGCGACGCTGCTCATCCTGGCGGGCGCGCTCAACGGCCTCATCCTCCCGGTCGGCTTCGCCGTGATCCTGTGGGCCGCCGCGCGGCGCAGCGACCTGCTCGGCGGCTACCACTACCCACGCTGGCTGCTCGTGCTCGGCACGATCGTCTGGGCTCTGACGGTCTATCTGGGCTGGCAGTCGCTCGGCGGCATCGCGGGGCTGTGGGCATGAGTGCCGCCCGGACCATCGACCTCAACGCCGACCTGGGCGAGGGCTTCGGCGCCTGGACGCTCGGCGACGACGACGCGCTGCTCGAGGTCATCACCAGCGCCAACGTCGCCTGCGGCTTCCACGCCGGCGACCCGGGCGTGCTGCGCCGGGTGTGCGAGCGCTCCGTCGAGCGGGGCGTGGTGATCGGCGCCCAGGTGGGCTACCGCGACCTGGCCGGATTCGGCCGCCGGTTCATCGACATGGTCCCCGAGGACCTCACCGACGACGTGATCTACCAGATCGGTGCCCTGGAGGCGTTCGCGAAGGTGGCCGGCGGCCGGGTGCAGTACGTCAAGCCGCACGGGGCGCTCTACAACGCGATCGTCCACCACGAGGCGCAGGCCCGCGCCGTCGCCGAGGCCGTCCGCCGCTACGACCCCACCCTCCCGGTGCTGGGCCTGCCGGGGTCGGTCTGGCTGCGCGTCGCCGAGGAGGCGGGGCTCCGTCCGGTCCGGGAGGCCTTCGCCGACCGGGCCTACACCTCCGAGGGCACGCTCGTCCCACGACGGGAGGAGGGCGCCGTGCTCCACGACGTCGACGTGGTGACCGAGCGGTGCGTCGAGATGGCCACCCGGGGAGAGGTGACGACGATCGACGGCAGCCGCATCGCCGTCGACGCCGCGTCGGTGTGCGTCCACGGCGACAGTCCCGGGGCGGTCGAGATGGCGCGCTCGGTCCGCACCGGGTTGGAGGCGGCCGGGGTGCGGCTGGCGGCGTTCGTATGAAGCTTCTCCCGTGCGCCGACAGCGGCCTCCTCGTGGAGGTCGAGGACCTCGACCAGGTGCTGGCGCTCTACGCCGCCCTGGCCGACGACCCGCCCCCCGGGGTGCTCGACCTGGTGCCCGCGGCCCGCACCCTGCTGCTGCGCGTGGACCCGGGGCGCACCGGGCTGGACGCCGTCGCCCAGGCCGTGCGCGCGGCGCGCCCCGGCGTGGGCGACCGGCCGCACGTCGACGACCTCGAGGTGCCGGTCGTCTACGACGGCGCCGACCTTGGCGAGGTCGGCGAGCTCACCGGCCTCGGGGAGCGCGGCGTGGTCGAGGCGCATACCGGGCAGGAGTGGACGGTCGCCTTCTGCGGCTTCGCCCCCGGCTTCGGCTATCTCGTGGGTGATGACCGCCTCACCGTTCCCCGGCGCAGCGACCCGCGGACCCGCGTCCCGGCAGGGTCCGTGGCCCTCGCCGGGGAGTTCACCGGCGTCTACCCGCGGGAGTCCCCCGGCGGGTGGCAGCTCATCGGCCGCACCGACCTGGTGCCGTGGGACCTGGATCGCGACCCGCCGGCCCTGCTGCGCCCCGGGGTGCGGGTGCGCTTCGTGGAGACGCGATGAGCACCGGGCGGAGCCTCGAGGTCGTCGACACCGGGCCACAGACCACGGTCCAGGACCTGGGCCGACCCGGGCACGCGGCGCTCGGGGTGGGCCGCTCCGGGGCCGCCGACCGCGACGCCTTGACGCTGGCCAACCGCCTGCTCGGCAACCCGGAGTCGCACGCCGCCCTCGAGACCACCCTCGGCGGGCTGCGCCTGCGCGCGAACGGCGACGTCGTCGTCGTGGTGACGGGTGCGCCGTGCGCGGTCACCGTCGACGGGCGCGAGGTCGGACGCAACGCACCGGTCCGGGTCCCCGCCGGTGGCGTCCTGGCGCTCGGCCCACCCTCGTCCGGTCTGCGCAGCTATGTCGGGGTCCGGGGCGGCGTCGACGTCGCGCCCGTGCTCGGCTCCCGCTCCCAGGACACCCTCTCCGGAGTCGGGCCCCCCGCCGTGTCCGAGGGGGACGAGCTCCCCGTCGGCAGCGCGCCGCAGACCCCTCCGCCCGTCGACCTGGCCCCCGTGCCGGCTCCCGAGGACGGGCCGATCCGGCTCGAGGTCGTCCCCGGTCCCCGGGCCGACTGGTTCACCGACGAGGCCCTGGAGACCCTCACCTCCACGTCCTACGAGGTCACCAGCGACAGCGACCGGGTGGGTATGCGGCTCTCCGGCCAGGCGCTCGGCCGGCGGATCGAGGACGAGCTGCCCAGCGAGGGCATGGTCCCCGGGGCGCTCCAGGTGCCGCTCAGCGGCCAGCCGACGCTGTTTCTCGCCGACCATCCGGTGACCGGCGGCTACCCGGTGATCGCGGTGGTCCGGGACGCCCACCTGTCGCGGGCCGCGCAGGCCCGCCCCGGACAGCAGCTGCGCTTCGTGCGGGCGGCGGGCTCCGCCGGTCCGGACCGGACCGACGATGGATGACGCGGCACCGGGCGGGCCGGGGAAGCGCACCCCGACCGAGGCCCGCCGGGCGTTCCGCGAGGGTCTAGTCACGCCCACCGCCGGGTGGTGCTCCGGCTGGACGCAGGCCAACCTCATCGCGGTCCCGCGGGAGCATGCCTACGACCTGCTGCTCTTCGCCCACCGCAACCCGAAGCCGTGCCCGGTCCTCGACGTGACCGAGCCGGGCGAGGTGAGCAGCCGGCTCTTCGGCGGCGACCTGCGCACCGACCTCCCGGCATACCGCATCTATCGGGACGGCGAGTGCGTGGCGGAGGTTCCGGACGTCCGGGAGGCGTGGCGTCCGGATCTCGTCGCCTTCCTCATCGGCTGCAGCTTCACCTTCGAGGACGCGCTGGTCGAGGCCGGGGTCCCGGTCCGGCACGTCGAGCAGGGCCGCAACGTCCCGATGTTCCGCACCGACCGGGACTGCGTCCCCGCCGGCGACCTGTCCGGACCGCTCGTCGTCTCGATGCGGCCCGTCCCCGCGGAGCAGGTCGCCACCGCCGTGCGGATCACCGCGCGCTTCCCGGCCGTGCACGGTGCCCCCGTGCACGTGGGCGACCCCGGCCGGCTCGGGATCACCGACCTCGCCCGCCCCGACTTCGGAGAGGCGGTCGAGATCCGCGACGGCGAGGTGCCGGTGTTCTGGGCCTGCGGGGTGACCCCGCAGGCGGCGGTGATGCGCTCCCGGCCTGCCTTCGCCATCGGGCACGCCCCGGGTCACATGGCCCTCACCGACGCCCGCAACAGCGACTACGTCGTGCCCTGAGGCGCGGCGCTCCCGGGCTCAGGCCCGCCGGGAAGGCACGCGCCGCAGACCGACATCGCCTCGGACCGGCCCACGACCGGCTCGCCCATCCGGTCCAGCTTCCGGTCAGTGGTGCAGGCGAGGCAACCACGCCGGTCCGGTATGCGCCCGCTCGCCCAGGAGGGTCAGCGTCGCCGGGAGGAGCACGCCGCGGACCAGGGTCGCGTCGAGCAGGATCGCGGTGGCCAGGCCGACGCCGAGCTGTGTGAGCTCCAGCTCGGAGAGGGTGCCGAAGATCGCGACGACGGCCACCATGACGGCCGCCGCCGAGGTGACCACCCCGGCCGAGCGAGCTACGCCGGCCCGGACCGACTGGCGGACCCGCTCGCGCTGCGGCATACCGGAGGCGGCGTCCCGGGCGCGACCCCGCTGACCCCCGGGATGGACGTCGCCGTGTCGCTCGCTCCGACGAGGGCCGCGGCCACCACCTCGACCTGCTCCGGCTCGTGCCGGACGACGAGCTCCATCGTGACGCCGTCAGTGGGGACGGCCTCCTGGAGCTGCTGGTAGGCCTGCACCGACGGCAGGTCGGGGTCGGCACTCTCCACCCCGCCGAGGGAGGTGTGCATGCCGGCGGCCGGCACCGCCAGCGCGACGAGGGCGGCGACGCTGGCCCCGGCCGCGACCACCGGGTCGGCGGGTGAGGAGCCCGGCGAGCCGCCCGCACAGCGAGTCGAGCGAGCCGGCGCGGGCCATCCGCCCCTTCGTGCCGGGGAGCCGGATCGAGCGGTGACCGTGGCGCGACCGCCCGGACCGGACCGGGGGTTGACCCCCGCCACGCCGCACCTGCCCTAGCGTGGGTGGGTGCACTTCACCGACTACGACACCCGCCTGGCCGCCTACGCCCTCCTCGTGCGCGACGGTCAGGTGCTGCTCACGTGGTTCAACGGCCAGGGCGGCGCCACGCCGGGGTGGTCGCTGCCCGGTGGGGGCGTGGAGTTCGACGAGACGCTCGTCGCCGGATGCCGGCGGGAGGTCCTCGAGGAGACGGGGTATGCCGTCGAGGTCGGCGCGCTCCTGGCCGAGCATCACCACACCGGCACCACCTTCCGCACCGGGCGTCCCTACCGTTCGCAGCGGTTCATCTTCGACGCGGCCATCGTCGGCGGGACGCTCGGCACGACCGAGGTGGACGGCAGCACCGACGAGGCGCGATGGGTGTCGATCGACGAGGCGCGCGCCGCGCCGTCCCGCGCCGACGTCGTCGACATCGCGCTGAACATCCTCGCCGAGGGCGATTGACAACATACAACCATTTGGTTGTATGTTGTTTCCATGCACGAGCCAAGCGAGGAGCGCGCGGACGCGCTGTTCCACGCGCTGGCCGACCGGACCCGGCGCGACATCCTGCGCCGCGTCCTGGCCGGAGAGCACTCGGTCTCGGCCCTGGCCGCGAGCTACGACATGAGCTTCGCGGCGGTCCAGAAGCATGTCGCCGTGCTGGAGCGCGCCGGCCTGCTCGTCAAACGCCGCAGCGGCCGGCAGCAGCTGGCCAGCGGCGACATCGAGGCCGTGCGCTCGGTCTCCTCGATGCTCACCGAGCTCGAGCACCTGTGGCGCGGTCGCGTCGACCGCATCGACACCTTCCTCAAGGAGCACTGACATGCCCGTCACCCACGTCACCACCGACCCCGTTGCCCGCAGCATCGTCATCACAGCCGAGTTCGCCGCCCCGGTCGAGCGGGTCTGGGAGCTGTATGCCGACCCGCGCCAGCTCGAGCAGGTCTTCGGCCCGCCCTCGCACCCGGCGACGTTCGTGGAGCACGAGCTCGTCGAGGGCAGCACCACCCGCTACTTCATGACCGGGCCGGACGGGGAGAAGTTCGGCGGAATCTGGGAGATCACCGGCGTGGACGAGCCGGCCAGCTTCAGCTTCGAGGACCGCTTCGCCGACGCCGAGACCTGGGAGGTCGCCGAGCAGCTGCCGGCCTCACGCAACGTCTATGCCTTCGAGGCGGTCGAGGGCGGGACCCGCGCCACCTTCACCTCGACCTACGAGTCCGACGAGGCGTTGCAGCAGGTGCTCGACATGGGCGTGGAGGAGGGCGCGACCCAGTCGATCAACCAGATCGACGCCTTCCTCGCCGCCTGAGCAGCATCTGCGCAGAGCTCACCCTCGGCGCTAGACGCGGCACACATCGCGAGAGGGTGGAGCATGGCCGATGTCCAGGTGACCCGGAACGACGACCAGACGAGGTATGAGGCTCGCGTCGACGGCGCGCTGGCGGGCTTCGCGGAGTATCAGCTCACCGACATCCTCGTCGTTTTCACCCACACCGAGGTGGACCAGGCCTTCGAGGGGCAGGGAGTCGGCAGCGCGCTGGCTCGGTCGGCGCTGGACGACGTGCGCGAGCAGGGGACGCGGCGCGTGCTGGCCATCTGCCCGTTCATCAAGGCGTGGATCGACCGGCACCCGGACTATCAGCCGCTGCTCTACGGCGCGTCCTCGCCCGAGGGCTGAGGCCGGAGTCGGCTGGCACGACGAAGGTCCTGGTCAGAAACCTGATGACCAGGACCTTCACCGTCTTCTCACGGTGCGCGAGGGGGGAGTTGAACCCCCACGCCCTTGCGGGCACACGGACCTGAACCGTGCGCGTCTGCCTATTCCGCCACTCGCGCGAGTGCCGAGCAAGACTAGCACGGTTGGAAGGCCGCGCCCATTCTCCGGTCTCGACCCTGGTCTCTGGGGGCTCGCGCAGCACCTCCCGCACGATGACCAGGTCTCCGGCTCCCAGACCCGCATGACCGCCATCCTGCCAGCCTGCAGGGTCCTCCCACCTGCGGCAGATACCATCGACGAGCCAGCCGCTGACGACCAGAGACGAGGGAACAGGCCGTGGGTATGTTCGACAAGCTCGAGCGCGGGCTCGAGCGCGCCGTCAAGCAACCCTTCGCCCGCGTCTTCAAGGCCGAGGTGCAGCCGGTCGAGATCGCCTCCGCCATGCGTGGCGCCATGGACGACCGCGCCGCCGTGCTCGGCCCCGGCCGCACGATGGTCCCCAACGTCTTCACCGTCGAGCTCGCGGAGTCCGACCACGAGCGGCTCGCGTCCTACGAGCACGCGCTGACCGACGAGCTGGTCGCCGCGGCGGAGGACCACGCCGACGCACAGCGGTATGTCGCTCCCGGCCCCTTCGAGGTGCGTCTCACCCACTCCGAGGATCTCGAGACCGGCATCTTCCGGGTGCGCCCCGCCGCCAAGGACGGTCGCAAGGGCGCCGATCGCGGGGGTGCCCGCGAGTTCGCGGAGGCGCAGGCCGCCCAGGACCGGCGGCGCGAGGCCCCCGCTCAGCAGGAGCCCTCGGCGCCACAGGGCCCACAGCGCCGGCCCGAGACGGACCGCCACGAGGAGCAGGACGCGCACGCGGCATACCGTCGACCGGCGGCCACCCCGGAGCGGGCCGAGCGTCCGCGCCCCCGCCGCAGCGGTCCCGCCCTCGAGATCAACGGGCGCCGCACCTCGCTCACCTCCGCGGTCACCTCGCTGGGCCGCGACGAGACGTGCACCGTCGTCATCGACGACCCCGGCGCCTCCCGCAAGCACGCGGAGATCCGCATCACCCACGACGGGCCGCACCAGCAGGTCATCCTGCGCGACCTCGGGTCGACCAACGGCACCTTCCTCAACGGCGAGCAGGTCGGCACCGAGGAGCTGCGCCACGGCGACCGCATCACTCTGGGGCGGACGCACCTGACCGTGCAGCTGGAGGGCTGATGGGTGAGCTGACCCTCAACCTGCTCCGGCTCGGGGTGGTGGTGCTCCTCTGGGCCTTCGTCTTCTCCGTCGTCGGAGTCTTGCGCGGCGACCTCTACGGCACACGGGTCCTCACCCGCAACGCGGGTCCGGCGCGACCCCGCGAGTCCAAGGCCGAGCGCAAGCAGCGCCGCAACACGCCGACCCACCTCGTCGTCACCGAAGGCCGGCTGCGCGGCACGTCGGTGCCGCTGCACGACGCCGGCGTCCTCATCGGCCGCAACCCCGAGTGCTCGCTCGTGCTCACCGACGACTACGCCTCCGGCCGGCACCTGCGGATCTATCCCGGCGCCGACGCGTGGTATGCCGACGACCTCGGCTCCACCAACGGCACCGAGGTCAACGGGTCACGCATCGGCACCGGCGCCCGGCTCGACCCCGGCTCCCAGATCCGCATCGGCCAGACCGTCCTCGAGCTGCGCCGCTGACCATGGCTGTCGCCCTCCGCTACGCCGCCCGCAGCAACGTCGGCCTCGGCGCCAAGTCGCGCAACGAGGACTCCGCCTACGCCGGCCCCGAGCTGCTCGTCCTCTGCGACGGCATGGGTGGGCACGCCGCGGGTGACGTCGCCTCCTCGCTCGTCGTCGGCGAGCTGGTCCATCTCGACGGGGAGTCGCACGGCGCCGACGACGCGCTCGACATCCTCGAGCACGCCCTCGCGGAGGCCAACAACCGGCTCGCCGACGTCATGGAGGTCTATCCCGACTCCGACGGGATGGGCACCACGTGCATCGCCATGCTGCGCGTCGACTCCAAGCTGGCCGTCGCCAACATCGGCGACTCCCGTGCCTACCTGATGCGCGGCGAGCGGCTCACCCAGATCACCAAGGACCACTCGTTCGTCCAGAAGTTGCTCGACGAGGGTCGGATCAACGCCGAGGAGGCGCTGCACCACCCGCAGCGCTCGCTGGTCACCCGCGTCTTCACCGGCCGGCCCGAGGACCAGCCAGACCTGTCGCTGCGGGAGCTGCGCGAGGGCGACCGCATCCTCATCTGCAGCGACGGGCTCACCGACTACGTCTCCCAGGAGGTCGTCACCGAGCTGCTGTCGGACACCGGACGCACCCCGGGCCAGGTGGCCGACTCCCTCGTGCAGACCGCGCTGCGCGCCTCCACCCGCGACAACATCACCGTCATCGTCGCCGACGCGGTCTCTCCGCGCGACGGCACCAGCAAGCCGCAGGTGGTCGGTGCCGCCAGCGAGCGCCGGGGCACCCAGCCCCTGAGCCAGCTCAGCCCGGCCGAGAAGGCCGCTGCGCTCTCCCGCGAGGCCGCCGGCGGGACGCCAGGCTCGGAGGCCCCGGTCCTCGCCGAGGAGCAGTCGCGGCCCTGGGTGCGCGTCCTGCGGGCCACGGGCATCGCCGTCGCTGTCGTCGCCGTGGTGGCGGCCGTCACCTGGGGTGGCTGGACCTGGAGCCAGCAGCAGTACTACGTCGGCGAGCAGGACGGGATGGTCACGATCTATCGAGGCATCTCCCAAGACGTCGGCCCGCTGAGCCTGTCCACTGCGGAGGAGCAGACCGATCTCGCGGTCGAGGACCTGCCCCGCTACTACCGCGACCAGGTGCAGCGCACGCTCTCCTCAGACGACCGGGCCGGAGCGGACCGCATCGTCGAAGACCTGCGGGCCCTCGTCGCGCCGAGCTGCGTGCCCACCGTGCTGCTGCCGGACGGCACCACGGCCACGGAGGTGCCGGAGGGTGCGGCGTCGGTCACGGCCGACAGCCTCCAGGAGGCGCGCGCCAGCACCGCCGCCCCCACCGAGGCCACGCTGCTCGACCAGCTCCTGCGCGACAGCCTGGAGCTCGGCTCCGACGCGGTCGGCGGGGCCGGGTCGACGGAGTCGACGGAGTCGACCACAGCGTCACCTCCCACGCCCACGCCGACCGGCGCCGACGAGGCGCAGGAGACCGTCACCGTCGTCTGGCCCCAGGGGTGCCCGTGACCAGCGCCACCGCCCCCAGCCCCTCGACCATCACCAGCCTCAAGGTGCGCAGCGGTCGCACCATCGAGCTGCTCCTGCTCGTGCTCGCCGTGGGGGTCGTGACGACGGCCTACGTCAACGTCAACCTCGCCGAGGTCGGGGAGCTGCCGACGGCGGCGTGGTGGCACGTGGCCGGCTTCGGTGCGCTCGCGCTCGCGATGCACGCGGTCCTCCGCTGGAAGGCGCGGTATGCCGATCCGCTCCTCCTCCCGATCGCCACCCTGCTCAACGGGCTGGGGCTGGTGATGATCCACCGCATCGACCTCGTCGAGGCCGCGGGCGGCACGTCGGGGGTCGCCCCGCGTCAGCTCATGTGGACCGGCCTGGCGATGGCGATCGCCGCAGGAGTGCTCATCGCGCTGCCGGACCACCGGGTGCTGCGGCGCTACACCTACATCGCCATGGCCGCGGGCTTCCTGCTCCTGCTGCTGCCGATGCTCCCGGTCATCGGCCACGAGGAGAACGGCTCGCGCCTCTGGATCCGGATCGGGCCGCTGAGCTTCCAGCCGGGCGAGCTCGCCAAGATCGCGGTGGCGGTCTTCTTCGCCGGCTACCTCATCACCACCCGCGACGCGCTCTCGCTCGTCGGTCGCAAGGTGCTCGGGCTCCAGCTGCCCCGCGCCCGCGACCTGGGCCCGATCCTGGTCATCTGGATCCTCTCGGTGCTCATCCTCGTGCTGCAGCGCGACCTCGGCTCCTCGCTGCTCTTCTTCGGGCTCTTCGTGGCGATGCTCTACGTCGCCACCGAACGCACGAGCTGGATCGTCATCGGCCTGTCCCTCTTCCTCGGCGGCTGCGTCCTCGCCTACCGCCTCTTCGACCACGTGCAGCGCCGGGTCACGCTGTGGCTCGACCCCTTCGCCCCCGAGCAGTCCGACCAGGTGGCCAAGGGCCTCATGGGTCTGGCGCACGGCGGCCTCTTCGGGGCCGGGCTCGGCGAGGGGTTCCCCTACATCACCTACTTCGCCAACAGCGACTACATCGTGGCCAGCTTCGGCGAGGAGCTGGGCATGCTGGGGATGTTCGCGCTGCTCATGCTCTACGCCCTCCTCGTCGAGCGCGGGCTGCGCACGGCGATCGGCTCGCGTGAGGGCTTCGGCAAGCTGCTCGCCGTCGGGTTGTCCTTCACGGTGGCGCTGCAGGTCTTCGTCATCGTCGGCGGCATCACCCGCGTCATCCCCCTCACCGGCCTGACCACGCCGTTCCTCTCGGCCGGTGGCTCCTCGCTCCTGGCCAACTGGATCATCGTCGCGCTGCTGCTGCGGATTAGCGACCACGCCCGGCGGCCCATCTCCGAGCGGCGCCAGGACCCGACCAAGGACCTGGCCCATCCCCGCGAGGAGGCGTCGGCATGAACACCCCGATCCGGCGGCTCGCCATCGTGGTCTTCGCGATGTTCGCGGCGCTGCTCATCTCGACCACATGGGTGCAGTTCGTGCAGGCCGAAGACCTGCGCGAGCGGCCGGGCAACCGGCGCACCCTCATCGACAGCTACAGCCGCGACCGCGGGGCGATCCTCGTCGACGGCACGCCCATCGCCTCCTCCGAGCGCACCGACGACGAGCTCAAGTGGCTGCGCCGCTACGACCAGGCGACGCGGTATGCCCACGTCACGGGCTACTACTCCTTCACCTACGGCGCCGGGCTGGGTCTGGAGAACGCCTACAACTCAGTGCTGGCGGGCACCGACGACAGCCTGTTCTACCAGCGCCTCGCCGACGTGGTGACCGGCACCGAGCCGACCGGCGCCTCGCTGGAGCTGACCATCGACCCCGACGTCCAGGCCGCCGCCATCGAGGCCCTCGGCGACCGCCGCGGCGCCGCGGTCGCCCTCGACCCCGCCACCGGCGAGATCCTCGCCATGGTCAGCCGGCCCAGCTTCGACCCCAACGCCCTCGCCAGCCACCAGCTCAACGCCGTCGACGAGTCCTACGTCGCGCTCTCCGAGGACCCCACCCAGCCGCTGGTCAACCGCGCCATCGCCGGCGACCTCTACCCCCCGGGCTCCACCTTCAAGCTCGTCATGGCGGCGGCCGCCCTGGAGAGCGGTGACTACGAGCCGGACACCGAGCTGGAGGGCGAGGTCACCTACACCCTGCCGGGCACCGAGACCACCCTGCCCAACTTCGGGGGCGCCGCGTGCGACCCGGAGGGCACGCCCACGCTGGCCGAGTCCGTGCAGGTGTCGTGCAACACCTCCTTCGCCTGGCTCGCGGGCGAGCTCGGCGCGGACGCGATCCGGGAGCAGGCCGAGGCCTTCGGCTTCGGCGAGCCGCTCGACGTCCCGATGAGCGTGACGCCCTCCATCTACCCCGACGAGGTCGACGACGCCCAGCTCGCCCTCACCGGCATCGGCCAGTTCGAGGTGCGCGAGACACCGATGCAGGTGGCGATGATCTCCGCAGCCATCGCCAACGGCGGGGTGACGATGTCGCCCCACCTCGTGGAGGAGACGCGCGACTCCGACCTCGAGGTCATCGATGCCACGGAGCCGCGGGCGCGGTCGCGCGCCGTCTCGGCGCAGACCGCCGCAGAGCTGACCGAGATGATGACCCTGGTCGTCGAGCGCGGCTCCGGCCAGTCCGCGGCGATCGAGGGTATGCAGGTGGCCGGCAAGACCGGCACGGCGGAGTACGGCGACACCGGCGGAGCGCACGCCTGGTTCACCGGGTTCGCCCCCGCTGACGACCCGCAGATCGCCGTCGCGGTCATCGTGGAGTCGGCGACCGACAACTG
This sequence comes from Serinicoccus sp. JS2-9, assembly GCF_059025165.1. Taxonomy (NCBI): domain Bacteria; kingdom Bacillati; phylum Actinomycetota; class Actinomycetes; order Micrococcales; family Ornithinimicrobiaceae; genus Serinicoccus; species Serinicoccus sp. JS2-9. Next base: position 908,104 of record NZ_CM180091.1, on the reverse strand, counting down.
GACCGGCGAGACGGGTGGCCTCATCGCCGCCCCCATCGCCCGGGCGATGCTCGAAGCAGGAGTGGAGCGATGATCGGATGAGCGAGGACCCCACGGAGGCGACGCCTCGGCCGGACACCGGTGACGGCTCGCCGGGCCCACGGGTGCTCGGCGGTCGCTACGAGATCGGTGACCTGGTCGGGCGGGGCGGCATGGCCGACGTGCATGTCGGCCACGACCTGCGGCTGGGGCGCGCGGTCGCCATCAAGATCCTGCGCACCGACCTGGCGCGGGACTCCTCCTTCCTCGCCCGGTTCCGGCGCGAGGCGCAGTCGGCGGCCGGTCTGTCGCACCCGGCGATCGTGGGCGTCTTCGACTCCGGTGAGGAGACGGTCCACGAGGCGGGCGGGGCGCCCGTGCAGGTCCCCTACATCATCATGGAGTTCGTCGAGGGCCGCACGCTGCGCGAGCTGCTCAACGAGCAAGGGACGATCGGCCCCGACGAGGCCGCCCGGATCACCGCCGCCGTGCTCGGCGCCCTGGAGTACGCCCACAACCGCGGTCTCGTGCACCGCGACATCAAGCCGGCCAACGTCATGGTCACCGAGGCCGGCGCGGTCAAGGTCATGGACTTCGGGATCGCCCGGGCCCTGGCCGACACCGCCGCGACCATGACCCAGACGCAGGCGGTCATGGGCACGGCTCGCTACCTCTCGCCGGAGCAGGCGCAGGGGCTCGACGTCGACGGCCGCTCCGACCTCTACTCCGTGGGCTGCCTGCTCTACGAGCTGCTCGCCGGGCGCACCCCCTTCCAGGGCGACCCGGTCTCGCTGGTCTACCAGCACCTGGGCGAGGCACCGAAGGCGCCGTCGACGCACGCGGCCATGCTCCCTCAGGCCCTGGACGCCATCACGCTGCACGCGCTGGAGAAGAAGCCGGAGGACCGCTACCAGAGCGCCGCGGACTTCCGGGCGGACCTCAACGCCGCCCGGGCGGACGAGCCGGTCTCGGTCGCCGCCCAGGACACCTACCAACGGTTGCTGGGTCTCGGGGCGGCCGCAGGGGCTGGTGCCGCCGGTGCCGCTGCCGCCGCGAGCGGAAATGCGGCGGCCACGGAGGCCGTGCCGGTGGCCGCCCGGCCGCGACAGCCGCAGGAGCAGCCGACGAGCAGCTACGCGGTCGCCGAGGAGGATCGCTACGAGCGCACCGACGAGATGCCGGTGCGGGAGCGCCGCCATCGCGGCGCCGGGCTGCTCCTCGGCGCGCTGGCCCTGCTGGCCGCCGCCGGCGTGATCTGGGTGCTCTTCCAGGTGCTCGGGCCCGGCAACGAGGACGGCCCGGAGATGCTCGCCGTCCCCAGCACCATCGGGAGCACCGAGGCCCAGGCCCGCACCGAGCTGACCAGCGCCGGGTTCCTGGTCCCGGACGACGCCGTCACCTCACGCAACAGCCAGGAGCAGTCGGGCACCGTCATCGACCAGGTGCCGCCCGGCGGTGAGCTCGCGCGAGGCTCGGAGATCCAGCTCGTCGTCTCCTCCGGACCGGAGGCGATCGCCATACCCGATCTGCAGGGGCTCGAGGAACAGGTCGCCAGGGACCTGCTCGAACGCGAGGGCTTCACCAACGTCCGCGGCGAGGCCGAGCAGGAGGACGACCCCGACTGGGAGGAGGGGCAGGTCATCTCCTCCGATCCCGAGGCGGGGGAGGAGGTCGAGCCGGACGAGGAGATCATGCTCACCGTGGCCAGCGGCGAGGTCGAGGTCCCCGACGTCGTCGGCGAGGACCAGAACACCGCCGTCGTGACCCTGGATCGCGCCACGCTCGACCGCGAGATCACCACGCAGCGCACCTCGGAGGCCGAGCCGGGCACCGTGCTGTCCCAGTCGCCCGAGGCCGGCGACGTCGTCGAGCAGGGCAGCACCGTCGAGCTCGTCGTCGCCGCCGAGCCGATCCAGACGCAGACCGAGATCATCACCGAGACCGCGACGATCACGCCGACGACCGAACCCACCACCCCGGACCCGACCGAGCCCACCGAACCCACCGAACCCACCGAGCCGACCGAACCCACCGGGCCGACGGAGCCGACCGACCCGGTCGACCCCACGGACTCCGCCGAGCCCACCCAGCCCGGCCAGCCGGACCCGCCCGGCGACGGACCACCGGACGACTAGGCCCCACGACGTTTTGGAGCATGGGTTCTTGCGCCATGGCACGAAAACCCGTGGTCGACTTCGGCTGGACTCAGCCGTCGAGGACGCTCGCGTGCTGCGGCCGGACCGGCCCGGAGAAGGCCGGCAGCTGTGCCTCGGCGAGCTCCTCCACGGCATACCCGAGCCCGACGGCGTCCGCCCACTCGCGATAGGTGGAGACGACCGGATCGGCCTCGAGCGCGGCCTGCAGCGAGGCCAGGTCGCCCACGGCGGTGATGGTGTAGGGCGGCGAGTAGACGCGCCCCTGGAGGTAGAGCGTGTTGCCGACGCACTGCACCGAGCTGGTCGAGACGATGCGCTGGTCCTGGACCATGAGCGCCTCGGCCCCTCCCGCCCAGAGGGCGTTGACCACGCCCTGGAGATCTTGCTGGTGCACCACCACGTCGTCCACGGAGTAGCCGTCGGGCAGTGTCTCCAGGCTGTAGCCCGCGTCGTCGAGGGTGACCCGCAGGGCGGGGCCCTGCACGGGCGCGGCTCCGACGCCCACCGACAGCTCGTCGGCGCGGCGGGTGTCCACCGTCGCGGCGCTGGTGTCCCGGGCGGCCTGGAGCTCGGTGACCTCCTGGGTGAGGTCGTCGGCCTCCTCGGTGAGCTGGCGGACGGCGCGATCGCGTTCGGTGATGAGGTCGACCAGGTCGTCGGGCTGCGACTGCCCCCCCTCGCGGGCGAGCGAGGCACTGGTGCCGAAGAGCAGCCCCGCGGCGAGGCAGATCAGCGTCACCCCGACCGACACCGCGCGCGGCGCGGTGCTCGGGGTGTCCTCGCTGGGCTCGTCCGTCATCGACCCCAGCCTAGCCGCGTATATCCTGGCCGGACCCACCCACGAAGGAGAAGGACGTGCCCGAGTCTCGCGGCCGAGAGGGCGCCCGCAAGCGCGCCCAGAGCACCAGCCAGACCACGCCTGAGACCCAGAGGCTGCCGAGCAACCCCTCGTGGTTCGTACCGGTGATGTGCGCCCTCATGATCATCGGGGTGCTGTGGGTGGCGGTCTTCTACATCACCGGCGGCGAGTGGCCCATCGGGGCGATCCGCTACTGGAACCTCGGGATCGGGATGGGCCTCATCATGGCCGGCTTCGTCATGGCGACCCGCTGGCGCTGAGTTGTCCACAGGTTGTCCCCAGCTTGGGGACAATCACACCCGTGTAACTCGGTCTCAGCCGCCGAAGGCGACCGGGCCCAGGACCTGCAGCAGCCGCACGGCGGCGATGATCAGCAGCAGCACGAGCAGCCCCGAGAGGGCGGGCCAGATGAGGCGACGGCGACGCTGGGCCTCGGGTGAGCGGCCGGGGGCCGACGTGGCCAGCAGCAGGCCGCCGATCACCGCTCCCGTGACAGCACCCCCCAGGTGGGCCTGCCAGGCGATGTTGGGGATGAGCAGCGGCAGCGCGACGTTCAGCCCCAGGATGACGAGGAGCTGGGTCGGCACACCCCCGCTCCGCATCGCGAGGACGACGTAGACCAGCACGATCCCGAAGATCGCTCCCGAGGCACCGACCACCTGGGTGAACCACCCCGGGTCCACGCGGGAGAAGAGCAGCACGCCGACCGATCCTCCGACGGCGCCCAGCAGATAGATGACCAGGAACTTCGCCCGACCCAGCAGCGACTCGAGCATCGGCCCGAAGGCGAAGAGCACATACATGTTGAAGACGATGTGCAGGATGCTGCGGGGTGAGTGCACGAACGCCGAGGTCACCAGGCGCCAGGGCTCCACGCCGGCCAGGACACCGATGAAGGACAGCGCGCTGGTCAGGCCGGGGATGAGCAGCTGGCCGACGAAGACGCCGGCGCACAGCCCCATGAGGGTGTAGGTCACAGCGGGCGTTCCACCGCTGCGAGCCGCCGGGGCCCCGAACCGGGTGCGGGCCGTCGGGGCCGTGCGCGCCCCCTCCTTCACGCAGTCGACGCACTGGATGCCGACCGCCGCGGGGCGTTGGCAGTCGGGGCAGGTCGGTCGATCGCACCGCTGGCACCGGATGTAGCTCGTGCGCTCGGGGTGCCGCGGGCAGACGGGCACGCCGCCCGGTGCATCACCGGACGGCGTGGGGGAGGGGGAGTCGGTCACGGACCGGTCAGTCGATGCTGACCCGCTCGATGACGACCGGCTCCTGCGGCTTGTCGCCGGCACCGGTCGGCACGGCGGCGATCGCGTCGACGACGTCGCGAGACGCCTGGTCGGCGACCTCACCGAAGATCGTGTGCTTGCCCTGCAGCCAGGTCGTGGGCTCGACGGTGATGAAGAACTGCGAGCCGTTGGTCCCCTTGCCCATGCGCTTGCCGGCGTTGGCCATGGCCAGCATGTAGGGCTGGGTGAAGTCGTGGTCGGGGCTGATCTCGTCGTCGAAGGTGAAGCCGGGACCCCCGAAGCCCTCCCCGAGCGGGCAGCCGCCCTGGATCATGAAGCCCGGGATGATCCGGTGGAACGTGAGGCCGTCGTAGAACGGCTGCGGGTTGGAGCGGCCCGCCTCGTCCTGGTACTCCTTCTCGCCGGTCGCCAGACCGGTGAAGTTGGCGACGGTCTTGGGCGCGGCGTTGTCGAAGAGCACCAGTGAGATGTCGCCGTGGTTGGTGTGCAGCGTGACATTCATGCCCCCAGTTTCGCACGGGCCCGGTGCGGCGGAGGGTATGCGGTGAGCCCCCTCGGTCGGTGGCCGCCACTGCTCCGGCGCCGCGGCTCGCGCAGGGGCCCGGTGAGGTGGAGTTAGCCCGCAGGACAGGGCAGGATGGTGGCAGACCCACGACAGGAGGGACCCGACGTGTTCTTTAAGACCGATGCCGAGCGCGCCACCGCTCAGGCCGCGCGCGCCCGGCAGGACGCCGCGGAGGCCGGTGCCAGCGCCGCCTCCGGCGCCCGCAACCTCGGTGCCGCCGTGCTCGCCACGCTGGCCGAGGTGACCGCCCCCAAGGACGACAAGAGCGGCAAGCGGCAGGCCCAGAAGGCTCGCGCCAAGGCGCTCAAGGCCGCCGGCAAGGACCGGGACGCCGCGGCGAAGGCCGCCGGCAAGGCTCGCGGCGCCGCCGACAAGGCGCGGGCGCACAGCCGCTCCGCCCTGGAGAAGGAGGGCGCCAAGGCCGGCGGCGCGGCGGCGGCCGTGGCCGGGATGGCCGGCGACCGCGCCTCCAAGGCGGCCCGTCGGGCGAGCGACCAGAGCCGGGAGGTCGCCAAGAAGGCCGGCGCCCAGGGCCGCCACGCGGCCGAGACGCTGCGTGAGCAGAGCGGGCACACCGCCGACGCGCTGCGGGAACGCTCCGCCGACGCGCTCGACCGCGTGCGCAGCAGCGACCTGGGTGACAGCGCGGCCGAGAAGGCTGGAGCCGGAGCCGCCGTCCTCGCGGCGCTGGCCGCCGCGGCCCGGGACAAGGCCGCCGAGACGCGCACCCGCGCCGTGGCCGGCGTCGACCACGGGATCGACGCCGCCGTGCCGCGCGCCCAGGAGGGCCTCGCCGGGGTCGCTCCGGCGGTCGACCACCTGCGCGACCTCATCAACGACGAGCTGCTCCCGAAGATCCAGGACATGCTGGGCGAGGTGCAGAGCGGCAAGGACAAGCTGCTGGCCCAGGACGAGGGCGTCGTCGCCGCCGTCACGGGAGGCCCCACGAAGAAGCGCCGCAAGGGTGGCGCGCTCATCGCTCTGGGCCTGCTCGCCGCGGCAGGTGCCGGGTTGGCCTGGTGGCTCTCGGAGCAGCAGAAGCAGCCTGCGGCCGACCCGTGGGCGAGCTCGCCCACCACGACCGGTGGCGGGGGTGGCACCGACCCCTGGGCCGGCAGCACTCCGTCCTCCTCGGCCGCTCCCGCCTCGACCACCGCGGCTGGCACCACGGCCGCGGCGGCACCCGCGGCGGCCACGGAGGAGGGCGAGCCGCACATGCTCGCCACCGACGAGATCGACCACCTCGCCACCGACGAGCCGACGCCGGTGGAGGACCAGGCCGAGGGCCAGGCCCCGACCGAGGAGATCCAGCAGGCCCGCGGCCACGCCGACGAGCCGCTGCGACACGCGCCGGCCGAGGACGGCGACGGCGAGCAGGACGACGCGCCGCGCACCTGAGCCCGGGCACCCGCACCACCGCCGAGGGCGCTCTCCCACCGGGGAGGGCGCCCTCGGCGCGTCCTGACGACACACCGTCGCTGGTCCCCTGACCCCTCGTCACCCCGCCCTACGCTCGCCGCAGCGGAGTCCTCGCGCCACACGGCGACGACGAAGGAGGTGGGCGCACCAGATGTCCCTGCCCGCTTCTCCTCGCCCAGACCACGCCCGCGACCTCCTCGATCCCGGAGCCCCGCCGGACCACGTCACCGGGCCCCCGCACGGCCTGACTCCCGAGCAGCGCGCCACGCGGACCCTGGACGCCCCGGCGACCCCCGAAGTCCACCCGCACCGCGCCGCCCGTCGTCGCGGTCGGGGACGCGGGGGTGGGCGCGGGCCACGCGGCGTGCAGCCACGCCCCGGCGAGATCCCCGGCCTGGACGGCCTCCGAGCCCTCGCCATCCTCGGGGTCCTGCTGTTCCACTACTGGCCCGGAACCCTGCCCGGAGGATTCCTCGGGGTCGACGTCTTCTTCGTCGTCAGCGGCTTCCTCATCACCACGCTGCTGCTGCGCGAGCTGGACCGCACCGGTCGCCTCGACCTGCCGTCTTTCTGGCGGCGGCGGGCCCGGCGGCTGCTGCCGGCCCTGCTGCTCGTCGTGCTCGTGAGCGTCTCCGCCGCGCGGCTCATCGGTGGCGATCTGCTCGTGGGCATCGGGCGGCAGACCGCCGGTGCCCTCACCTTCACGAGCAACTGGGTGGAGATCGCCGCCGGGGCCAGCTACTTCCAGAGCACCAGCCCGATCCTCTTCGTCAACGTCTGGAGCCTCGCGGTGGAGGAGCAGTTCTACCTGCTCTGGCCGCTCACGCTCGTCGTCGTCCTGGCCGTCACCCGCACGACCAGGCAGCGCGTCATCGGGGTGGCTCTCATCGGCCTGACCTCCGCCCTGCTCATGGCGCTGCTCTACACGCCGGGCGACGACGCCACCCGGGTCTACTACGGCACCGACACGCACCTGGTCGGCCTCATGGGCGGCGCCGCCCTCGCGCTGGCGTGGGCGGACCCGCGGCGACGCGCCGGCTTGCGCACGGCCACCTGGCGCGTCGCGCGCCCATGGGCCGTCCTGCTCGCGCTCCTGACCCTGGCCGCGCTCATGCGGTGGGGCGGCGAGGACTCTCCCCTCACCTTCCGCGGCGGCATCGCGCTGGCCTCCGTCGCCACCGTCGTCCTCGTGGCCGGGCTGCTCGAGGCGCCCTCGCTCTGGCGCCGGGTGATGTCGACCCGGCCGCTCACCTGGCTCGGCCGGCGCTCCTACGGCATCTACCTCTGGCACTGGCCGGTGCTCGTCCTCGCCGGTGCGGTCGTGCCGTATGCCGTCGGGACCGCGCGGGCGACCGGGGTGCTGCTCACGTCGCTCGGGCTCACGCTCGTGCTCTCCGAGCTCTCGCTGCGCCTGGTCGAGCTCCCGGTCCGCCGGCACGGCATCCGGGCCACCGTGCGCGCGCTCGGGACCTGGATCCGGACCCCCTGGCAGGTGAGCCGCACACCGCGTCTCCTCGGTGCCGGGCTCCTCGTGCTGCTCGTCGGGACGGTCCTCGCGCTGGCCACCGCGCCGGAGAAGTCCGCGACCCAACGTCAGATCGAGGAGTCCGAGGCCCGGATCGCCGGCTCGGACGGCACCGCCGACGACGAGCTCGTCGACCCGGCACGCGACCAGTTGGCGTCCGGGACCATCCTGGGCCGGGGCGGCGCTGATCCGGGCGAGGCGGCCCCTGCACCCTCCCCTCAGAGCGTGCAGCTGCGCGGCTCGACCTTCGCCCGCGACGAGGACGACCTGCTCGTCCCCGCCGGCCCGGAGATGACCGCGATCGGTGACTCGCTCGTCGTGACCAGCGCCGACGGCCTCACCTACCGCTTCCCGGGGATCACCTACCTCGCCCAGTCCAACCGGCGGTGGAGCGACGCGCAGGAGGTCGTCGCCACGGGCCTGTCGGCAGACGCGGTGCGCGGCAACGTCGTGCTGCACCTGGGCACCAACGCGGGGGTCGACGAGGAGGCGCTCCGGGCCACGCTCGACGCCCTGGGGCCGGAGCGCAACATCGTGGTCATGGACCTGTCCCTGCAGGCCCCCTTCACCGAGGAGTCCAACGCGACGATCCGCGCGGTGGTCGAGGACTATCCGCAGGCCGTCGTCGGCGAGTGGAACGCCACGATCGGCGAGCAGCCGGAGGTGCTGCAGTCGGACCGGGTCCACCCTGACCTGGAGGGCATGCACGTCTACGCCGAGGTCGTCGCCGAGGCCTTCGACGAGCTCGCCCGCCGCGGCTGACCTCGACGTCCAGCCGCCGCCGCGCCCGACTCCCCGCCGAGTCCTGGCCGACTCCCCGCAGACCCTCGGGATGTGGCAGGCTCGTCGGTGTGAACATCGTCCTCGTCGAGCCGCACTTCCCGAAGAACCAGCGCGAGTTCGCCCGGGCCCTCGCGGAGGCCGGCGCCAACGTCGTCGGCATCGGTGAGACCCCGCTGGACTACCTGGACGACCAGCTCAAGGGCTGGATGGTCCACTACGAGCAGGTCGGCTCCGTCACCGACCTGCACCAGATGACCGAGGCCACCCGATGCGTCCAGGGCATGGTGTGGGTCGACCGGCTGGAGTCCACCATCGAGTCGCACCAGCTGGTGGCGGCGCAGGTGCGCGAGGCGCTCGGCATACCCGGCACCTCGGTGCGCACCACGTGGCTGTGCCGCGACAAGCCGTCGATGAAGGAGGCGCTACGCCAGGCCGGTGTGCCGACCGCCGCCTCGACCGGTGCGGACGACGCCCAGCAGGTCTGGGACTTCGCGGCTCAGGTGGGCTACCCGCTCATCCTCAAGCCGCGCGACGCGGCCGGGGCGGCCGACACCGTCCGCGTGGACGACGACACCGAGCTGCGCGCCGCGCTCGACCAGATGGGCGGCTACTCCTCGATCGCGGTGGAGGAGTTCATCGAGGGCCACGAGGGCTTCTACGACACGGTGTCGGTCGACGGGCAGATCGCCGTCGACTTCGCCTCGCACTACTTCCCCGGCGTGCTCGAGGCGATGCGGACCCGGTGGATCTCGCCGCAGTTCATCGCCACCAACCGGATCGACGGGGGCGGTCTCTACGACGAGATCCGCGAGATGGGCCACCGCGTCAACGCCGCGCTGGGCATCGGCACGTCGGCCACCCACATGGAGTGGTTCCACGGGCCCAAGGGGCTGAAGTTCTCAGAGATCGGTTGCCGCCCACCAGGGGTCGGCTGCTGGGATCTCTACTGCGCGGCCAACGACATGGACGTGTATGCCGCGTGGGCCCAGTCGATCGTGCACGGCGAGGTCCGCGAGCGCCCGAGCCGCAGCCACAGCGCCGGCATCATCGCGCTGCGCCCCGACCACGACGGCGTCATCCACGGCTACAGCGGCCTGGAGGACATCGAGAACCGCTACGGCCGGTGGATCATCGACGCCCACGTGCCGGTCGCCGGCACCGGCACGCAACCGGTCGCGGCCGGCTTCATGGCCAACGCCTGGATCCGGATGCGGCACCCGGACTTCGACGCGCTGCGGGGGATGATGGACGACGTGGGGCGCACGGTGCACGTCCATGCCGGCTGACCCGGACGGGCCAGCCGACGCGAGCCACCCGCGGATCACGCTCCTGGGCCCCCAGCGCGAGCCCCGCCTGGAGCAGGTGATGGACGGGCTCGGGCTGCGGGGCGCCCGGGTGGCGACGATCACCGCCGGGTGGCGCGACCGCGAGGCCGAGGACGGGATGCTCACCGACCTGCTCGGGGGCCGGGCGCTCAACCTGCGGCTGTGGGAGCGGATGCAGCAGATGTGGGAGGCCGATCCCGAGCTGGCGCGCGCCGACGTCGCGCGCCGTCGGGTGCTCACCGAGATGCAGGAGCTCTACCTCATCGGGCTGCAGCACGCGGTCGAGGCGCTCGACCGGATCCGCGCCCACGAGCCGCGCGACCAGGCCGTCCAGCAGATGGCCGTCGAGGACACCCTGCGGATCCTGCGGGAGCTGGACGAGCGGCACGTGGCCCGGGTCTCCGAGCTGCACGAGGAGTTCTACGCCACCTACGCCCCCCAGCACCGCGAGGTCGTCGTGCGGGGCCGGACCGAGGTGGCCCGCCTGGTCGCGGAGTGCGACGCCGTCGTCATCACCGGCGGGCACGTCGGGGTGCTCCTCGGTGCGCTGCATATCTTCAACCTGGCCCCCGTCCTGGCGTATGCCGTGCCCGACCCGGGTCAGGACAGCAGCGGTGCGGTGCACGCCCGGGTCCGGCGGCCGGTCGTCGCCTGGGGCGCGGGCGCGATGGCGCTGACCGAGCGGGTGCTGCTGTTCTACGACGACTCGGTGGTAGCGCCCGGCGTGGCCGAGGTGCTCATGGACGGCCTCGGGCTGACCCGCGGCCTCGTCGCCCTGCCGTCGGCGCGCGACCGCCTCGATGCCAAGAACTCAGCCCGGATGCACACGCTGGCGAGCCGCTGCTTCCCCCGGCTGCCGCTGCCGCTGGACGCCGGTGACCAGGTGACCCTCACCACCGAGGGCCGGGTGCCCCGCGGGGCCCGGGTGATCGGCGACCAGGGGACGCCGGTGCTGCATACCGGCGCGGCAGTGGACCGATCGGGAGAGGTGCTCGCGTGAGCCTGCCCACGCCATACCCCATGCCGCAGCGGCACAAGGGCAAGCTGGCCATCAACGAGCTGCGCGCCCGGGCCCGCACGCAGCCGTTGGACGACGGCGCGGTCGCGCACTTCCTCGCGACGCACGAGGTGCCGATCGTCGAGGGCGCGACCTGCACCTTCCTCTACCGCGGCCGGGCGGACGGCGTCGCGGTGCGGCACCGGATCGTCAACCAGCCGCAGCACGTGCCGATGAAACGCCTCGACGTCGCCGAGGGCGCGACGCCGCTGTGGTTCGTCAGCATCGAGCTCCCGGCGCAGTCGCGGGTGGAGTATCAGATCGAGATCCGCGTCGGAGAGGCGGTCGAGACCCTCAACGACCCGCTCAACCCGCACGTGGCGCACAGCCCGGTCGGATCGAGCAGCGTCTGTCAGGCCGCCGGCTACGAGGTGCCGGAGTGGGTCCACCCGCAGCCCGACGCCCGACCCGGCGAGATCGTCGACCTGCCGCTGCAGAGCAAGGCGTTGCGCCGGATGACCCACAACCGGGTCTATCTGCCGGCCCGCTTCCGGCGCAGCAGCCACTACCCGCTGCTCGTCGTGCACGACGGCGACGACTACCTCGCCTACTCCGCCATGCGGACGGTGCTGGACAACCTCATCCACGACCTCGACCTCGCCGAGACGATCGTCGTCTTCTCCAACCCGGGTGACCGGCTGCGGGAGTATCCGAACTACGCGCCGCACGCGCGGCACCTGGCCCGCGAGCTGCTCCCCGCGGTGGAGGAGCAGCTCCCGGTCATCCGGCGCTCGGACGCGCGCTGCCTCATGGGCGCGAGCTTCGGGGCGGTGGCCTCGCTGTCCGCGGCCTACCGCAACCCGGGCGTGTGGGACAACCTCTTCCTCCAGTCCGGGTCCTTCGTCTTCACCGACATCGGGTCCGACCACGGGGGCGGGCCGGCCTTCGACCCGGTCGTGAAGTTCATGAACCGCTATCGCGCGCGGCCGCGCAGGGTCGCCGACCGGATGTTCATCACCTGCGGGGTCTACGAGCCGCTCATCGTGCCGAACCGCTCGATGGTGCCGGTCTTCGAGTCGACCGGGGCGCAGGTGCAGTATGTCGAGTCGCGCGACGGACACTCGTGGGAGAACTGGCGGGACCGGCTGCGCGACGGCCTGTCCTGGATCTTCCCCGGACCGCAGAAACTTGTCTATGAATGATCACATATTGATGTAGAGAAAGGCATCGTCATGGCCCGTCAGTCCTATCTCCTCGTCGACGGGGAGAACATCGACGCCACGCTGGGCAACTCGATCCTCGGTCGGCGCCCGCACCCCGAGGAGCGGCCCCGGTGGGACCGGCTGCTCGCCTTCACCCAGGACACCTGGGACCAGCCGGCCAAGGGACTCTTCTTCCTCAACGCCAGCAGCGGGTTGCCGATGTCCTTCGTGCAGGCGCTGCGGGCGCTGGGCTACACCCCGGTCCCGCTGTCGGGCACCTCCGAGGAGAAGGTCGTCGACATCGCGATCCAGCGCACGCTGGAGGCGCTGCAGCAGCGGGCCGACGACGTCATGCTGGTCAGCCACGACGGCGACTTTCTCGAGGCGGTGACGCCGCTCATCGACGGCTCGCGGCGCGTCGGGCTCATCGCCTTCGAGGAGTTCCGCAACTCCGGCTTCCACCCGCTCGTGGCCCAGGGGATGGAGTTCTACGACCTCGAGCACGACACGCTGGCCTTCAACACGCCGCTGCCGCGGCTGCGGATCATCCCGATCGAGGAGTTCGACCCGCAGCAGTTCCTCTGACCGGCAGCCTCGTCTGCTCGCTCCGGCAGCCTCGCCTGCTCGCTCAGCGCTGCTCGGAGACCATGACCGCGCTGGTGCCGACCTCCAGCGCCTCGAAGACGTGCTCGACGTCGGCGGGATAGCGCAGGTAGTCGCCCGGCCCGAGTTCCACCGGGTCAGCCGTCACGCCCGCCCGGGCCCGACCGCGCACGATGACGACGTGCTCGACCGTGCCGGCCGCATGCGGATCCGACACCTTGACCGCGCCCGGCTCGGCGTCGATGCGGTAGAGGTCGCGCCGCACGTGAGGCGGGCTGTGGGAAAGGACGAGCGCGGCATACTCGGCGGAGTCCGAGAGCGTCGCCTCGCCCTCACCCGCGCGGATCAACGCCCGCTCCGGCTGAGGCGGGTCGATGAGTGCGGAGAACGGCACCCCGAGCGCGGTCGCGAGCGCCCACACCGTCTCGACACCGGGATTGCCCTGGGCCGCCTCCAGCTGGGAGAGGCTGGACTTGGCCAGCCCGGCGCGGCGGGCGAGCTCGGACAGGCTCAGTCCGGAGCGCTCCCGCTCGGTGCGCACCGCCGACGCCAACCGCGCGACCGCCTGCCCGCGTTCGTTATTGCGGTCGAAGTGTTCGGTTTGACGAACGCTACTCATGTCTGCATCCTAGCGGTATGCGTGTTGCCACCATGGCGCGAGACAGCCCCGCCACCCGGGCCGGGCTCTCGATCGCCCTCGCGACGGGCGCCTACGGCGTCTCCTTCGGCGCGCTCGGCACCGCGAGCGGTCTCGGCGTGGCGGAGGTCTGCGCACTCAGCCTGCTGACCTTCTCCGGCGGGTCGCAGTTCGCCTTCATCGGGGTGGTCGGCGGCGGCGGCTCACCGGCCTCCGCCCTCGGGGCCTCCACCCTGCTCGGGCTGCGCAACGGGGTCTACGCGATGCAGATCAACGCCATGCTGCGGCCCCAGGGGTGGCGCCGGTATGCCGCGGCGCAGGTGACGATCGACGAGTCCACCGCGACGGCGCTCGCCCAGCGGGACCGCGCCGAGCAGGCACGCGGCTTCTGGACCGCCGGGGTCGGCATCTTCGTGCTGTGGAACCTTATGACGCTGGTCGGCGCCCTGGCCGGAGACGCGATGGGTGACCCCAAGGCCTGGGGGCTCGACGGCGCCGCCGTCGCGGCCTTCCTCGCCCTGTTGTGGCCACGCCTGCGCGGCGCCGAGCCGTGGGCGATCGCCAGCGCGTGCGCGGTGGTGACCGTGCTGTGCATACCTCTCTTGCCACCGGGGGTGCCGATCCTGGTCGCCGCCGCCGTGGCCGCGGCGATCGGCTGGTGGCAGCTCCGGCGCGAGGCCTCGGGTCCGCAGCCGTCCGGCGCCGAGGCTCCTGGCACGGTGGGCCGCAGCGAGGCCGACAGGTCCGAGCGGGGTGCGCGATGACCGTGTGGCTGTGGATCCTGGGTGCCTGTGCGCTGGCCTATCTGACCAAGCTGAGCGGCTATCTGGTGCCGCAGCGGGTGCTGGAAGCGCCCGCGATCATCCGGATCTCCGGGTGCATGACCGTCGGGCTGCTGGCCTCGCTGGTCATGATGAACACCGTGGCCGACGGCCAGGCGCTGGCTCTCGACGCGCGGCTGCTGGCCCTGGGCGCCGGAGTGGTGGCGCTGATGCTGCGGGCGCCCTTCCTTGTCGTCGTGGTCGCCGGGGCTCTCGCCGCGGCGCTGGGCCGGCTGGCCGGGCTGCCCTGACCCCCTACCCGACCTGGGCAAGGATATGCACCAGAGGCACCGTCGAGACGTGTGCCTGGCGTGCACGACTTTGCCCAGGGTGACGCCAGGCCGGAGAATCGCCAGGTGACCGATGAGCATCGCCGGGTGCCCGCGACCAGCGCCCGCCCGGTGGCCTGGCTCCCCCTCGTGCTCGGCCTGGCCGCGGTCGCCGTGGCGGGGTGGGTCTGGCTGACTCGCGCCGGCGTGCTGCTCGCGGGGCACCCGGCATACCTGGTGCTCGTGACCCTGGTGGGGGTCGCCGGACTGGCGCTGCTCGCGCTGGCCCTGGGCCGCGGGAGGCGCTCGGGTGACCGCCGTGGTGCGCGCCGCCGGCCGCGGTGGGTCCGAGTGCTGGCGCGCGTGGTCCTGGTCACGGTGTCGGCGCTCGTGCTGGGGGCGGTGGCGTGGCTGCGACCGTTCGGCGCGACGCCCGAGGCGGCTGCACTCACGGCGGGCACCGACGAGGTGACCGTCACCGAGAGCTCCACCCGGCTCACGCTGACGCCGAGCGGGGAGGAGGTGACCGACGGCCTGATCTTCCAGCCCGGTGCCCGCGTCGACCCGCGGGCCTACCTGCCGGTCCTCACCGAGGTCGCCGGGGAGGGACACCTCGTGGTCGTCGTCAAGCAGCCGTTCGCGATCGGCTTCACCGCGCTGGGCGCGCCCGGCGGCGTCATCGCCGACCATCCAGAGGTGACCCGGTGGAGCGTCGGTGGGCACAGCCTCGGCGGAGTGGCCGCGTCGACGTATGCCGAGGATCATCCGGGTGAGGTCGACGGGCTCGTCCTGTGGGCGTCATACCCCCTGGGTGACCTCAGCGGGCGGGACGACCTGGCGGTGGCCACGATCTTCGGGAGCGAGGACGGGCTGGCGACACCGGCGGACATCGAGTCGAGCCTGGACCTGCTTCCGCCGCGGACCTCGGTGGTGGAGATCCGCGGCGGGGTGCACGCGTTCTTCGGCGACTACGGCCAGCAGCCGGGCGACGGCACGCCGGGGGTGGCGCGTGCGGCGGCGCAGGAGCAGATCGTGGGTGCGACCGTCGAGCTGCTCGATCTCGTCGCCGGATCCTGACCTCCCCGGGCGGGATCAGTCGCTCGGCGCGACGGTGGAGGCGCCGACGCTGAGCAGGTCGCCGACCCGGCAGTCGAGGACCTCACAGATCGCGGTGAGCGTGGAGAAGCGGATGGCCTTGGCGCGGTCGTTCTTGAGCACCGAGATGTTGACCGGGGTGACGCCCACCGCCTCGGCCAGCGCCGCGACCGTCATCCCGCGCTCGGCGAGCAGCGCATCGAGGTGGCACCGGACCCGGTGGCCCTCCTCGGGTGGCATCAGACCAGCCCGTCGACATCGGAGCGCAGCGTGACGCCCGAGGCGAAGGCCTGCGCGACCGCGGCGACGAGGATGCCCGCGAGCAGCCATCCGGGGCTGAAGACGAAGACGTAGGCGTCGACCCCCTTCGCCGACAGCAGTTCGCTGCGGGCGATGGCAGAGACCAGGTCGCTGGCCAACGGGACGACCATGAGCAGCAGCGCGACGATCCGCAGACGGGACACGTTCGCCCGGCTGAAGGGCTCACCCCTGCCCAGGTCCTTCAGCAGGCGCTGCAGCAGGACGGCACCCCAGACCGTCGCGATCAGACCGACCAGGACCGGCGCCATGAGGAGGGTGAAGTGGCCGGCTGAGACGCCCTCCACGAGGACGGTGCCAGCCGGCATGCCGACGATGCGGCCGGTGCCCGCCGCGTCTTCGCCCACCTCGAGCGGCACCTCGGTGAGCGTCACCTGTCGGCGCAGCATCCAGTCGAGACTGATGAACACGGCATACCCCGCCGAGAAGCCGACGATCAACCACAGCAGGATCGCCGTCGCGATCTGGTCACCACGGTCGAACCGTGCCCAGTCCATGCCGCGTCGCTTCCGGTCTGTCCCCATGATGAACCTCCCTGACTCACATGCCCCGAGCGGGCCATATCGTTTTTCGATGTTATCGACAAACGATATGGAGCGCAAGGGTGCGCCGTGATCTGCGGGCATGAGGACGGCCCGACCGCTCACTGCGATCGGGCCGTGCTCGTGTGGAGGCGACCGGACTCGAACCGACAACCCTCTGCTTGCAAAGTCCACGGATGGGGTACGGGATGGCCCATCCCTGCAGCCTCCCACGCGCGTCCTAGCCCAGTAGGCGACACGAGTAACGGCGGGGGAGCAGGTGTGCCGGAAGGATCACCCCATGGGTGCGGCACGATGAGGCCATGGAGACACGACCGGGAACGCCGGACGCCGGGGTCGTCCGGACCATGGTGCGCGTGTGCCGCAGTCGCGAGCGGGCGTGGGGGACGTTGAGGCGGATCACCGACGCGGGTGACACCGGCGCCTGGGCGGAACGGCTGGAGGACGACATCGCCGGGTTACGGGAGGCCGTCGTGTGGCTGGAGGCGGAGTGGCGGCCCGACGGCGTGCTGCTGCTCGAGGGGCTGGTCCGACGTGCTCGGCGGCGCGGGATGGAGGACCTCGCCGAGCTGGCCGAGGACGCGGCGACCGCCGCGCAGCCCCACCTGTCGCGCCTGGGTCGTCAGGTTCGGGCGGTGCACGAGCAGGTCACGACCGAGCTGGCGGCCTGGGAGGAGGGGGACGTCGTCACCGCGAAGACCCTCCGGGTGGACCAGATGAGCCTGGTCGGCAAGGGGAGCGAGGTGCGCCGGACGCTCAGCGCCCTGACTGATGCCAGGACACCGGTCTGGTCACCGGTCGCCCAGGTCGTCGGGGCATATCTGCTCCTCGAGACCGGTCACTGAGCCGGTCGGCGGCGGGGCGTAGACCCGTGGGGCGACATAGCCCGGCGGCAGCCAGGAGCCGAAGGGGTCGGAGCGGCGCATCCGGCACACCTGGCAGAGCTCACCCTCCCCGCCGAAGGGGGTGCGGCACCTCGCGCAGTGCTGGACGCAGATCGTCTCCAGAGGGGTGGAGGACTCCCGCGCGAGGTGGGCCCAGGTCACCGGGCCGACGTCGTGGATGGCCTCCACCGGGCACAGGGCCTGACAGCGGCCGCACCCGATGCACGCGGCCAGGTCCAGCGTGAGGGTAACGGTCCCGGCGTCGCCCTGGCGCAGATCCAGCGCCGCTGTCGGGCAGCTCCGCACGCAGGTGCCGCAGGCTGTGCAGCCCTGGGAACGAAGGTCGCGGCTGCGGGGCGCTGCGTGGGGCGAGGATCGTCCGGACGGTCGGTCGGACAGCTCGGCATGTGCAGCGGTCGACGTAGCGGGGGAGCCGCCGGCCGACCCGACCACGTGTCGCCGGATCTCGGCCAGGGCCCGGACCAGACGGACCTGGTCACCGGCCTCGCCGTGCCCGCCCGAGGGGTCGGGGGCCAGGCGCTCGACGGTCGGGATCGTGTCGTCCCGGTGCGCCTCCCGACGTGGTGCGGCCCAGGCGAAGAGGGCACGGCGTCCGACCGGGAGGGCGTCCACGGTGCTGGCCCGGCCTGTGGCCCTGCCGCGCCCCGGCCCGGCCCGGTAGCCTGACCGCCCCGGAGTCAAGGCCAGAACCTCCAGGCGGTGAGCGGCTCCCAGCTCGGCCAGCACCGCGTGAAGGAAGGCGGCCGCAGGCGGGTCGGCCGGCTCGGCCGGCGTGGTGGCGGCCGAGTGGTGGCCGGCAGGCGTCGGGGTAGCAGACGTGGTGCCGGTAGGCATGATGACGGCAGGTCCGGGCTCGACGCAGGAGCACCCCGTGAGGTCGAGCACCAGGAGGGGAGCTGCGGCCACCAGCTCGGCCAGGGGGGCGGGGGACAGCGCTCGCAGGCAACCCTCCCAGCGCACGACGTGGTCGTGCGGGCCAGCAGCGACGGTGGCCTCGCTCCCATCGTCGGCCGACCCCGCGCAGCGCAGGACGACCCGCCGGTCGGCCGGGAGCCCGCGGGCCCACGTGGTGACGGTCGCGACCGGGTCCGGGTGCATCAGGAGAGGGTCGAGGCGACGCCGAGGTGGTGCAGCTGGCCCAGCGCGCCGCGGGTCAGGCCGGCCAGCCCGAGGTGGTAATCGGTCTCGGCGTGCTCCTCGACCCGATGGAGCAGGTCGGGCACCCACTGCTGCAGGTGCTGGTCGGTGAAGCTCCGAATGCCGGTCACCAGCTCCTCCGCGCCGTCAGCATCCCCGACCTCCAGCACGTCGAGGGCGCGCAGCGCGAGGGTCGCGATGAAGGCCGCCTCCAGCGCCACGTGGTCGTCCGGCTCCTTGTTGAGCAGCGGGCTCTGCAGGCCGAAGCGGCGGTAGAACTCCCTGACCTGGAGGGTCTGCACGTCGAAGACCAGGCCCTCGCGCGAACGGTGCACGGACTCCCACGGCGCCGCCAGCAGCGGCCGGGGCCCGACGAAGAGCCGACGGTGGTCCCGGCGCAGCGACTCCAGGCTCTCCGGTCCGGCGTCGCGACCCCGGCCGGAGCGGACGAGCAACCGCACCCCGCCGCTCGTGGCCGGGTCGTCGTAGGGCCAAGCCGCCAGCTGCTCGGGGCTGCGCAGGGCGTCGACGAAGGCCTGCTCCGGCTCCCGCCCGAAGGCGGTCGAGAGCACCGTCCAAGCCGCCGCGACACCGTCCAGCGCGTCGGCGAGCACCGCACCGGCAGGCTCAGGAACTTCGCTCACATCCCGATCCTGGCCATCGAGTCGTAGAACAGGCTGCGGCCGATGATCTCCGAGGCGAGCACGGTGGCGAAGGCTGCCGTGGCCACGGTCGCCACGAGCAGGGCCGCCCGGTGGGAGGCGACCATGCGGTAGAGCGTGAGGCCGAGCAGGCCGGCCCCGAGCACGAGCAGCACGAGACGCGCGACGAACCAGGCGGTGCCGTAGGCGGCGACCGAGGCGGACGGCATACCCGGGTCAGCCGCCAGGTCCCGCTGCTGCAGCACGATGACGACCAGCTGGACCCCGAGCAGCAGGATGGAGGCGGTGGCGATCCAGCGCAGGGAGGCCTCGACGAGCTCACGGCGGGCCGTGTCGCCCGCGGCCGCAGCCTCGGGCGCTGGCTCCTCCGGACGCCGCAGCGCCAGCAGCCGGCGGACCGGGGCCGTCCGCTCGACCCAGGCGAACCGCCGGGCCAGCCCCTGCCGGCGCCACATGATCACGCTCATGAAGGCAGCACCGACCGCGAGGGCGCCCAGCAGGAAGGTGGTCAGGAAGAACTGTGCGGGCGTGGCCCACGTGTTCCAGGCGGGCACGGTCGGCAGCGACGCGTAGACCATCGACATCACCCAGACCAGCCCCAGCCCGACGAGCGCCGTCAGCACGGCGAGGGCCTGCCGCAGCGCGGGGGAGCCCCAGCGGAGGAACTGCAGGGCCGCGAAGAGGAAGCCCAGCCCGGAGAAGGCGATGCCGAAGACGATCTCCCGGCTCAGCCACGAGGAGTCGATGTGCCGGAAGGTGTTCAGCGCGTTGAACGGGTTGCCGAGGTGGAGCATGGAGGCCAACAGCCCCAGCACCAGGACAGGTCCGATGGCGTAAAGGGCGGGGTCGGCGATCTGGTCGACGGCGGCCTTGCCGTGGCGCAGACGGCCGACCACCTGGACCACCCCGAGAGCGACGAACGCGCCGACCGACATCTGAGCCAGCACGGTGAAGAGGATCAGCGGGAGCTCGTGGACGTTCACGGCACTAGATCTCCGTCGGGTTGGCGATCTCGCCGGTGCCGCTGCCCGTGGGCTGGGCGTCCCGGTGGGGGGTGATGACCAGGTGGGGGCTGGTGATCGAGGGGTCCGGCAGCGGCTCGACGGCGTCGACCGTGCCGTACTTCGCCCGCAGCTCATCGATCGGGCCCCAGTCCAGGGCCCGGGACGGGCAGGCCTCCACGCAGGCCGGGTTCTTCCCCTCGGAGCGGTAGTCGGCGCACAGGTCGCACTTGGTCATGTGGCCGAGCTCGGGGTTGTACTGCGGGGCGGAGTAGGGGCAGGCCCACTCGCAGTAGCGGCACCCGACGCACTTGTCCGGGTCCACGGCCACCGTGCCGTCCTCACGCTTGTGCATCGCGGTGGTCGGGCAGACCGCCACGCAGATCGGGTCCTCGCAGTGGTTGCACGCGATGGAGGTGTAGTAGCTGAAGACGTTCGGCACCATCGTGTCGCCGTCCTGCTGCCAGGTGCCTCCGGTGTACTCCACCACCCGCCGCCAGGTGACGCCCACGGGCAGGTCGTGCTTGTCCTTGCAGGCGATCTGGCAGGCCTTGCACCCGGTGCAGACGCTCTGGTCGAGGTAGAACCCCAGGTTGTCGCTCATCATGCCTCCAGGTCAGGTGCGGTCGTCTTCTCCAGCTCCACCAGCGTGGAGTACTGCGGGTTGGACTTGGCCAGCGAGGTCGGGTGCCAGCTGGTGAGGATGTTGGCCGTGCCGGCCCGGTCGGTGCCGTCTGGTCCGGGGTCGTACCACGCGCCGTGCGGCAGCATGACCACCCCGGGGGCGATGCGCGGCGTCACCTTGACGGCGACCAGGGTCGCGCCCCGGTCGTTGAAGACCCTAACCCAGTCGTCGTTGTCCAGCCCGCGGGCCGTCGCGTCCGCCGGGTTGATCCACAGCCGCTGCGGGTGGGCCTCCTGCAGCCAGGGCACGTTGCCGTAGGTCGAATGGGTGCGGCCCTTGAAGTGCTTGTTGATCAGCTGCAGGGGGTATGACGTGTGCGCGCGGGCGGCTTCGGCACCCTCGGTGGTGCGCACGTACTCCGGCACCGCGGTGATCCGCTCGCCCTCCGGGAGCTCCCAGCGCCTGGCGTTCCCCCAGACCTCCTCGGAGAAGATCTCGATCTTGCCCGAGGGGGTGGGCAGCGGGTTGGCTTCCGGGTCCTCGCGGAAGTCGCGCAGGGGGATCACGCTCTCCCCGACCATCTTCCAGACGCCCATCTCCCGCAGCTCCTCGAAGGGCGGCAGCTCGGGGTAGGTCTTGCGGGTCTCCTCGACGGTGTGCTCAACCCACTGCTCCTGGGTGCGGCCCTCGGTGAACTCCCGCTCCACGCCCATCCGGGCGGCGACCTCGCTGCAGATCTCGTAGATCCCGCGGCAGTCGTAGAGCGGTTCGATGGCCTTGTCCGCCAGGATGGTGTAACCCATGTTGCCGGCGTGCCCCTGGTTGATGATGTCCATCTGCTCGGCGTTGGACAGGTCGGGCAGCAGGATGTCGGCGTAGCGGGACGAGACGGTCATCTGGTTCTCGATGACCACGATGAACTCGCACAAGCTGTCGTCCCGCAACAGCTCAGTGGTGCGGTTGATGTCGGAATGCTGGTTGACGAGGGTGTTGCCGCCGTAGTTCCAGATGAACTTGATCGGCACCGACAGCCGGTCGGCGCCACGCACCCCGGCGTTGAGCTCGGTCATCTCCGGCCCGCGCTCGATGGCGTCGGTCCAGGTGAAGTGGGAGATCTGCGTGGTCACCGGGTTCGGGATGGCGTCGAAGGGCTTGGCCAGGCTGAGCATGAAAGCGCCCTCCCGGGAACCGGTGCCGCCGCCCGGGACGCCGATGCTGCCGGTCATCGCCGCGAGGGTGAACATGGCCCGCGACTGGTTCTCCCCGTTCTGCTGGCGCTGGGCCGACCAGCCCTGCATCACCGCCACCGGACCGGCGGCTCGTCCGATCTGCCGGGCCAGGTCGACGATGGTGGCCACCGGGACACCGGTGATGGGGGAGGCCCACTCCGGTGTCTTGGCGATCCCGTCCGGGCCCTCGCCCATCACGTAGGCCCGGTAGGAGCTCCCGGCGGGCACGCCCTCGGGCAGGTGCTCGTCGTCGAACCCGACGCAGTGGCTGTCCAGGAACTCCTGGTCGTGGAGGTCCTCACTGATCATCACGTGCGCCAGAGCCGCGATGAGCGCGACGTCGGTGCCGGGGCGGATGGCGACCCACTCGTCGGCCAGCTGCTGGGCGGTGTCCGACAGCCTGGGGTCGACCACGATGACGCGGGTGTGGTGCTTCTTCTTCGTCTGCTGGGTGACGAAGACCTCGCCGCCCCCGCTCATCCGGGTCTCGATCGGGTCGTTGCCGAAGATGACGACCAGCTCGCTGTTCTTCCAGTCGTCGTGGCTGTTGGTATCGGTCCACCCGCCGTACTGCACGCGCATCGCCTCGGTGATGCAGCCGGTGGAGTAGTCGCCGTAGTAGGTGAGCGAGCCGCCCAAGATATTCATCAGGCGCTGGATCGCCCCGCCGTAGGGCCCGTAGGAGTTGATGATCGTCCCGCCGATGACCCCGGTGCCGTAGGCCTGGAAGACCGCCTCGTTGCCGTACTCCTCCAGCACCCGGCGCAGGTTGTCGGCGATGTCGTCGAAGGCCTCCTCCCAGGTGATCTCCTCCCACTCGCCGGCGCCGCGCTCGCCGACACGACGCATCGGGGTCTTGAGCCGCTCCGCGCTGTAGATCCGCTGCCGGATCGAGCGGCCGCGGACGCAGGCACGGATCTGCTGGGTGCCGATCTCGTCGTCGCCGGTCTCGTCGGGCAGGACCCGGGTGATCTGGTCGTCCCGGACCTCGAATCGCAGGGGGCAGCGGGAGCCGCAGTTGACCAGGCACGCGTTCCACACCGTCCGGTCCGGCGGGGCCGCAGGGGCCAGGGCCTGGGCGGCCGTCTCCCCCTCCTCGGCACCCGTGCACGCGGCCAGCCCGACTCCCCCACCCGCCACGGCGCTCCACTGCAGGAAACTCCTGCGCCCCACAGCCGGGCCCCAGCCCCGCCCCGCCACATCGCTCGACCCGGACCCGGAGACGCTCATGCACCCCACCCTACTATGCATCGTCGTGGGACATAGAGAGTTGCGGGAGGTTGCCGCGGCGTGGCAGGTCGCCCTGAGGGCGCGACGATGGGGCCCCTGAGATCCGTCGAGGGCATCGAGGCGCAGCACCGGGAGTGGCTGGACGCCGTGGGGGCGGTCGCCGGCGTGCACCTGGACCTCAGCACGATCGAGCGCGTGCTCACCCTGGCCACGGGGGTACGGGCATGAAAGAGACCCTCCCCGCGGAGCGGGAAGGGCCTCTGACCTGGGTGGAGGCGACCGGACTCGAACCGACAACCCTCTGCTTGCAAAGCAGATGCGCTACCAATTGCGCCACGCCCCCGAGGGGTATGAAGTTGTGTCAGCCGCGCGGGCATCTCGCCTCACGCGTCGCTCCCGGTCGGCGGAGGTCTACTGCCCCGGCTGGGTCGGGATGTCGTCGGTGGCCTCGGCCCAGAGCTCGCGCTCGGCCTGCTGGTCCTGCATGCGCTTGAGGGCGACGAGTCCGGCGGCGGCCGCAGCCACCATGAGGAGACGCTTCATCGTCGATCACCTTCCTGTCGGGTCGACACCAGCGGGGCGGGTGGTGGGCCTAACTGGACTTGAACCAGTGACCTCTGTCTTATCAGGACAGCGCTCTAACCGACTGAGCTATAGGCCCGCTCCACGTGCGACGCACGCGAGGATCGAGATTACCCCACCGTCGCTGGCGCCACCAAAACGCCGGCACCCGCCCCTCCGCCGAGTAGTAGTACTTGCACCATATGTAGTAGACCTACTACATTGCCGTCATGCCTCCCGCACCCGTGATCAGCTGCCGCGGCCTGTCGATGTCGTACGGCGACCACCTCGTCCTCGACGGCATCGATCTGGAGATCCACCGCGGGCAGGTCGTCGCACTGCTCGGCCCCAACGGGGCCGGCAAGACGACGACCGTGGAGATCCTGGAGGGCTTCCGGCAGCCCTCGTCGGGCGAGGTCACGGTGCTCGACCAGGCCCCCACGACCGCCCCCGAAGCCTGGCGCGCCCGCGTCGGCGTCGTGCTGCAGAGCTGGCGCGACCACGGCACCTGGCGGGTTGCCGACCTCATCGAGGTCATGGGGGCCTACTACGCGCCCTACGCCACGGCGCAGGTCCAGCGCCCCTGGCCCACGGCCGAGCTGCTGGCCCGCGTGGGTCTCGCCGAGCACGCCCGCCAGCGCATCGACAAGCTCTCCGGCGGCCAGCGGCGCCGGCTGGACGTCGCCATCGGGCTGGTCGGCCGACCCGAGGTGCTCTTCCTCGACGAGCCGACGACCGGGCTCGACCCGGCCGGCCGCCGCGACGTGCACGACCTCGTCGCGGACCTCGCCGACCTGGACACCACGGTGCTCGTCACGACGCACGACCTGGCCGAGGCCGAGAAGATCGCCGACCGGCTGCTCATCCTCGCCGGGGGTCGGATCGTCGCGGATGGCACGCCGGACGCCCTACGGCTCCAGCTCTCGCGCTCCAGCGAGGTGCGCCTTCGAGACCGGGCCACGGGGGAGGTGAGCGTGCACGCCGAGGCGGACCCCACGGCATACCTGACGCAGGTGCTGACCTCTCGCCCGGGCGAGGTGGAGGTGCTCGAGGTGCGCGCCGCCTCGCTGGAGGACGTCTACCTCGATATCGTGCAGCGCTCCGGGGCCGCCGAGTCCGACACCCGGCCCACCCTGGACCCGACTCCGCTGGAGGCCCTCCGATGAGCACCATCCCCCGCGCCGTCATCGGCGCCGCTGCGCGGCAGGCGCGGATCACGTTGATCCGCAAGTACACCTCCGCCAACGGCATCACCACCGTCATCATGTCGCTGCTCGTCCTGGTCGTGATGTGGTTCCTGCGCGACCTGGAGTTCGGCGCAGCCCAGGTGGGCGCCGGCGGCTACATCTTCTGCGGGTTCCTCGCCTTCGGCGTCATCGCCGCCGCGGTCCTCGGCGTCGCCGGCGAGCTGCAGGCCGAGCGTGAGGACGGCACCCTGCTGCGCGCCAAGGCGGTGCCCCACGGCATGACCGGTCACCTCGTCGCCAAGCTCGTCGCCGCGCCGGTCGACGCGCTCATCCCGGTGCTGCCGGCGATGGTCGGGGCCGCGGTGCTGCTGCCCGAGCTGAGGGAGACCGGGCCGGGCGGGTGGCTGCTGCTGGGCCTCGTCTTCCTGCTGGGCGTCGTGGCGATGCTGCCCTGGGGCGCCGTGCTCGGGTCGGTCTTCCGCACCATGATGGGGCTGGCCTGGGCGATGATCTCGATGTATGCCGTCGCCGCCCTCTCCGGCGTCTTCTATCCCGTCGCGGGGTGGCCGGCGCCGCTGCAGTGGCTGGCTCAGCTCAGTCCGCTCTACTGGATCGGCGTCGCGGTGCGTTCGGTGCTGCTGCCAGAGAGCGCGGCGGCCGCCGAGGTGGGCGGGGAGTTCCGCCTTGTGCTGGCGCTGGGGGTGCTCCTTGCCTGGGCCGTCGTCGGGGTGCTCGTGGCTCCCGTGCTGCTGCGGCGGATGGCGCGGCGTCAGTCCGGCAGCGCGGTGCAGGCGGCGCGCGAGCGGGTGCTCGCGAAGGGATACTGATCCCGGTATGCCGAGCGAGTCAGAACCGCTGCACAACCGGATCGCGGTGCTCCGGGTGGAGCGAGGGATCAGTCGGCGTGAGCTGGCGCAGGCCGTGGGGGTGCACTACCAGACGGTGGGCTACCTGGAGCGCGGAGAGTACAGCCCCTCCCTCGTCCTGGCGCTGCAGCTCGCGGAGTTCTTCGAGGTGCCGGTGGAGACCGTCTTCTCCCGCACACCCTTCCCGCGGATCGGTCGGGGCTGAGCAGGGGTTCCCCACCTGCCGCGTATCTACTACACTGTGTCGTAGATCGTGACGAAGGAGTGGTGGATCATGACGGACCAGAACGGACGCTCGGCACGCCCCCTGGTGGTGGGCTACGACGGGTCCGAGAGCGCGGAGCAGGCGGTGGGCTGGGCGGCAGGCGCAGCGGCTCGGGCCCGGCAACCGCTGGTCGTGCTCCACGCGGCGGACCGGATCGTCTACGCCCAGGACGAGGTCGCGGGCCTGTGGGACCCGGAGACGGTCCGACAGGCCTCGCTGCGGGCGGCCGAGGCGGGTGCACAGCTCGCCCGCGAGCAGCAGCCCGAGGTCGACGTCTCGGCCCGCTCCTCGCTGCTCAGCCCGCGACAGGCCCTCGACGAGGCGTCGGCGCAGGCCGCCGGTGTGGTCGTCGGGACCCGAGGGCTCGGACGGGTGCGGCGGGCCCTCGTCGGCACCACGGCCTACGGGATCACCGGCCACTCACGGTGCCCGGTCACGGTCGTCCCGCACGACGCCCCGGTCCCCGGCCCCGGGAGCCCGGTGGTGGTGGGGGTCGACGGGTCGGTCAGCGGGGACCGGGCCCTGGAGGAGGGTCTACGTCAGGCGCAGCTGTGGGGAGCCGAGCTGCGGCTGGTCTGCAGCTGGGAGCAACCGCACGAGGACCCCTGGGGCCTGCCCCCCGTGGGCTACCGCACGGTCGAGGACGCGGGGGAGGCCGCACTCACCCGGGCCCGGGACGTCGTCCGGCACGCCGCCGACCATGTCCGTGAGCGCGACGAGAGGCTCACCGTCAGCACGGACACGCCGGCCGGCCGCACCGAGGAGAGCCTGCTCGCCGCCACCGAGGGCGCGGGTCTGCTCGTGCTCGGCAGCCGAGGGCACGGCCGGTTGTCGGTGATGGTGCTCGGGTCGACCACCTCGCACATGCTCCACCTGAGCGAGGTCGCGGTGCAGGTGGTGCCCTGAGCGGGCACCGGGCTCACTCGTCGGAGAGGGTGATCTGCGCTCCGCCCACCAGGGCCGCGCAGATGTTGTAGAGGAACGCCGACAGCGTCGCGAGCGCGGTGAGCAGGAAGACGTTGAGGATCCCGAGCACCGCCGACAGCGCCACCACGCGGCCGAAGCCGAGGTAGTCGGTGAGATCCAGCGTCGGGCCCCCGGTCTCACCGCTGGTGATCTGGGTGAGGAAGTCGTTGATCGTCGAGAAGACGTTCATGCCCGAGAGCACGGTCCATAGCACCGCGACCATGACGACCCCGGAGATCCCGAGCGCTACAGACACCAGGAAGCTGATCTTGAGCACCGACCAGGGGTCGATCCGCTGTGCGGTCAGCCTGACCCGACGCGGGCCGCCCCGGCGCGGTGCCGGGCGCGCCGAGGGCCGGTTGCCCGCGGTGCGGGCGCTGCTGCCGGGCGCCGGGTCGCGCACGCTTCGGTCGGCCCGGGTCTGACCACTGCGACCGGCGGTCGCTCCGGCGGCCGAGCCGGAGGCCAGGCCCGCGCTGGCACCGCGTAGCGCCCGGGCC
The DNA here is from genome assembly GCF_059025165.1 of Serinicoccus sp. JS2-9. Lineage (NCBI taxonomy): Bacteria > Bacillati > Actinomycetota > Actinomycetes > Micrococcales > Ornithinimicrobiaceae > Serinicoccus > Serinicoccus sp. JS2-9. The sequence goes on along the minus strand of NZ_CM180091.1, from coordinate 880,589 downwards.
TTGCGGGCGGCCAGGTCGCGACCCTGCGCGGTCCGCGCCAGGGCGCCGTCGCGCATCTTGGCCGCGGTGGTGCGCTCGTCGCCAGCAGAGCCCGAGGACCCGGCCGTGCCAGAGGCGCCGCCGGACACCTTCTGGTGCACCTGCGTCTCGTCGGTCGACGTCGACGCCTCCCCGGACGCGCCAGGAGTGCTGCTCATGCTTCGTCTCCCTCGGTGGTCCCTGACTCGGTCGAGTCACCCTCGGTGCCCGACACGGAGCCGTCGGACGCGTCCGACGGTACGCCATCGTCCTGAGCAGGCGCGTCACCCGCGCCGTCACCCGGCTCCGTGACCTGGCCCTCGGCGAGCTCCTCGAGCTCTTCCTCGACCTCGGCCTCGGCGTTGCGGGCGACCGCCACGATCGAGTCGCCCTTGCCGGGCCGGGCGAAGATGACCCCGCTGGTGTCGCGTCCGGTGACGCGCACACCGTTCTCGCCACCGACCCGCGAGCGCACGACGTTGCCGCGCTCGGTGAGCACGAGCACCTCGTCGGTCTCGTCGACGAGCAGCGCGCCGACGACCTGCCCGGCCTTGTCGGTCGCCTTGGCGACCTTGATGCCGAGGCCGCCTCGCCCCTGGAGGCGATACTGCGACACCGGCGTCCGCTTGGCCATCCCCGACTCGAAGACGACGAAGACGAACGGATCGGTGCCCGCCGCGACCACCTGCATGGCGAGCAGGTGGTCCTCGCCGCGGAACTTCATACCTGTCACGCCAGAGGTCGCGCGACCCATCGGCCGCAGCGAGTCGTCCGCCGCGGGGAAGCGCACCGACTGCCCCCCGCTGGAGATGAGGAGCACGTCGTCCTCGCCGTGCGCCAGCGCGGCACCCACGAGCTCGTCACCGTCCCGCAGGTTGACCGCGATGAGGCCACCGGAGCGCGGCGAGTCGTAGTCGGTGAGGCGAGACTTCTTGACCAACCCGTTCTTCGTCGCCAGGAGCAGGTATGGCGCGTGCTGGTAGTCCTGCAGCGGCAGCACCGAGCGGATGGTCTCGTCCGGCTGGAAGGCCATGAGGTTGGCCACGTGCTGCCCCTTGCCGGTCGGCCCGGCCTCGGGGAACTCATACGCCTTGGACCGGTAGACCCGGCCCTGGTCGGTGAAGAAGAGCATCCAGTGGTGGGTGCTGGTCACGAAGAAGTGCTGCACCACGTCGTCGGCCCGCAGGGCCGCGCCCCGCTTGCCCCGGCCGCCGCGGTTCTGCGCGCGGTACTCCCGCACCGGGGTGCGCTTGACGTAGCCGCCCCGGGTGATGGTGACGACGACGTCCTCCTCAGGGATGAGGTCCTCCATCGACATGTCGCCGTCGAAGAGGTCGATCTTGGTCCGCCGGTCGTCACCGAACTTGTCGACGATCTCGCCGAGCTCGGTGGAGATGATCTCGCGCTGCCGCTCCGGCTTGGCCAGGATGTCCTCGAACTCCAGGATCTGGGCCTCGAGCTCGTCGTGCTCGGCCATGATCTTGGCCCGCTCCAGGGCAGCGAGGCGACGCAGCTGCAGCTCGAGGATGGCCCGGGCCTGCAGGTCGTCGATCCCGAGCAGGTCGATCAGGCCGGTCCGGGCCTCGTCCGCCGACGGGCTGCGGCGGATGAGGGCGATGACCTCGTCCAGCTGGTCCAGCGCCTTGAGGTAGCCGCGGAAGACGTGGATCTTCTCCTCCGCCTCGCGCAGCCGGAACTGCGTGCGGCGGACGACGACCTCCACCTGGTGCTCGACCCAGTGCCGGATGAAGGCCGAGATCGGCAGCGTGCGGGGCACCCCGTCGACCAGGGCGAGCATGTTGGCCCCGAAGGACTGCTGCAGCTGGGTGTGCTTGTAGAGGTTGTTGAGCACCACCTTGGCGACGGCGTCACGCTTGAGCACGATGACGAGCCGCTGCCCGGTGCGCCCCGAGGTCTCGTCGCGCAGGTCGGCGACGCCGGTGACCTTGCCGTCCTTGACCAGGTCGGCGATCTTCTTGGCCAGGCTGTCCGGGTTGACCTGATAGGGGAGCTCGGTGGCGACCAGGCAGGTGCGCCCCTGGATCTCCTCGACCTCCACGACCGCCCGCATGATGATCGACCCGCGGCCGGTGCGGTAGGCCTCCTCGATGCCCTTCTTGCCCATGATGAGCGCCCCGGTGGGGAAGTCCGGGCCGGGGATGAGCTCCAGCAGCTTCTCCAGCAGCTCCTCACGGGTGGCGTCGGGGTGGTCGAGCAGCCACTGGGCCCCGGAAGCGACCTCGCGCAGGTTGTGCGGCGGGATCTGCGTCGCCATGCCCACCGCGATGCCGGCCGAGCCGTTGACGAGAAGGTTGGGGAAGCGCGCCGGGAGGACGGCCGGCTCTTTGGTCTTGCCGTCGTAGTTGTCGACCATGTCGACGGTGTCCTCACGGATGTCGCGCACCATCTCCATGGCCAGCGGGTGCATCCGGCACTCGGTGTACCTCGGTGCGGCGGCCGGGTCGTCGCCCGGCGTGCCGAAGTTGCCCTGCCCCTGGACCAGCGGGTGCCGCATCGACCAGTCCTGCACCAGCCGCACGAGAGCGTCGTAGATCGCGCCGTCACCGTGCGGGTGGTAGTGGCCCATGACGTCGCCGACGACGCGGGCGCACTTGTTGAAGCCGCGGTCCGGACGGTAGCCGCCGTCATACATCGCGTAGAGCACCCGGCGGTGCACCGGCTTGAGCCCGTCGCGCACGTCGGGCAGCGCGCGGGCCACGATGACGCTCATCGCGTACTCGATGTAGCTGCGCTGCATCTCGGCGTTGATGTCGATCGGCTCGACCCGGTCGCCACCCTCGGCCCGCACCGCCGCCTCCAGCGCGGCGTCGGCGGTCAACGCGGCGCCGGCGGCGTCGGGGATCTCGGGCAGGTCGGGCGTCTGTGGGCTCTGGTCGTCGTCAGCCATGGGTCCTTCGGTATGCCGTCACTCGGGTCGGGGGGGTCGGTTGAGCCACGCTCTGCCGTGGGGCTCAGATGTCCAGGAACCGCACGTCGCGCGCGTTGCGCTGGATGAACGCGCGACGGGACTCGACGTCCTCGCCCATGAGGATGGCGAAGATCTCGTCCGCCTTGGCGGCGTCGTCCAGCGAGACCTGCAGCAGCACCCGCGTGTCGGGGTTCATCGTGGTGTCCCACAGCTCGCTGTAGTCCATCTCGCCCAGGCCCTTGTAGCGCTGCACGCCGGTGTCCTTCGGCAGCCGCCACCCCCGGCTCTGGCCCTCGGCGACCAGCACGTCGCGCTCGCGGTCGGTGAAGGCGAACTGGTGCTCGGCGTTGGCCCACTTGACCCGGTAGAGCGGGGGCTGGGCGAGATAGACGTAGCCCGCCTCGATGAGCGGCTTCATGAAGCGGAAGAGCAGCGTCAGCAGCAGGGTCCGGATGTGCATCCCGTCGACGTCGGCGTCGGCCATGAGCACGATCTTGTGGTAGCGCGCCTTGGTGAGGTCGAAGTCCTCACCGATGCCGGTGCCGAAGCCGCTGATCAGGGCCTGCACCTCGGTGTTGGCGAGGATCTTGTCGATCCGGGCCTTCTCGACGTTGAGGATCTTCCCGCGGATCGGCAGGATGGCCTGGTTGTGCGGGTTGCGGCCCCGCACCGCCGAGCCACCGGCCGAGTCGCCCTCGACGATGAAGACCTCGGAGATCGTCGGGTCGTTGGACTGGCAGTCGCGCAGCTTGCCCGGCAGCCCGCCGGACTCCAGCAGCCCCTTGCGCCGGGTCGCGTCGCGCGCCTTGCGCGCGGCGATCCGTGCCGTGGCCGCCTGGACCGCCTTGCCGACGATCTCCTTGCCCTCACGCGGGTGCGCCTGCAGCCAGTGCCCGAACTCTTCATACATCGCGGTCTGGACGAAGCCGCGCACCTCGGAGTTGCCGAGCTTGGTCTTGGTCTGACCCTCGAACTGCGGCTCACCGAGCTTGACCGAGATGACGGCGGTGAGGCCCTCGCGGATGTCGTCACCGGTGAGGTTGGGGTCCTTCTCCTTGAGCAGCTTCTGGTCCCGCGCGAAGTCGTTGACCAGTCGGGTCAGGGCCGAGCGGAAACCCTCCTCGTGGGTGCCGCCCTCGTGGGTGTTGACCGCGTTGGCGTAGGTGTGGACCGCCTCGGTGTAGGCGCTGGTCCACTGCATCGCGATCTCGAGGCTGAGCATGCGGTCGTCGTCGCCGCTCTCGAAGGCGATGACCTCCTCGTGCACCGGCTCGCTGCGCTTGGACTTGTTGAGGTAGGTGACGTAGTCGAGCAGGCCGTTGTCGTAGCGGTAGGTGACGCTGCGCGGCTTGGTGGATCCACCAGAGGCCTCGGCCACGGCCTCGGTGCCGGGGGTGGTGGTGTCCTCGTCGGTCTCACCCTCACGTTCGATGGGGTCGTCCTCGAGCGCGTCGACGTCGACGGGCGCGTCGCTGGGCCGCTCGTCGGTGAGCGCGATCGTGAGGCCCTTGTTGAGGAAGGCCGTCTGCTGGAAGCGGGCCCGGATCGTCTCGTAGTCGAAGTGGACGCTGTCGAAGATGTCCGCGCTCGGCCAGAACGTGATCGTCGTGCCGGTCTCGCGCTCGTCATCGGTGCGGGCCGGGCGCTCGGCCAGCGCATCCTGCGGCACCCCGAGGTGGTAGGTCTGGGTGAAGACGGTGTCCCGCTGGCGCACCTCGACGTCGAGCCGCCCGGAGAGGGCGTTGACGACGGAGGAGCCGACGCCGTGCAACCCGCCGGAGACCTTGTAGCCACCTCCGCCGAACTTGCCGCCGGCGTGCAGCTGGGTGAGGACCAGCTCGACGGCCGGCTTCTTCTCGATCGGGTGGATGTCGGTGGGGATGCCGCGGCCGTTGTCGCGCACCCTGACCGCGCCGTCCGGCAGGAGCGTCACGTCGATGCGATCCGCCTCGCCGGCGAGGGCCTCGTCCACGGCGTTGTCGACGATCTCCCAGATGAGGTGGTGCAGACCGCGGGCCCCGGTGGAGCCGATGTACATCCCCGGTCGCTTGCGGACCGCCTCGAGGCCTTCGAGCACGGTGATCGCCGAGGCGTCGTAGGCCGACGCGGTGGCGAGGGACTCCGGCGGCCCCTCGCGACTGGCGGGAGCCTCGGGCAGCTCGGGCATCGCGGCGCCGCTGTCGCCGCTGCCGCCCGCCGTCGTGCCGATGGGTCCGTCGTCAGATCCGACTGTGGACAACAGTGGCTCCTCGTCTGGAAGTGTCAAAGACGTTTCAGTCTACCCCTTTCCGCACACCAATCCGAGTTGCCCACAGGCAGATCCGGTGCTTTCCGGCCCGCCAGTGCCGCTGTGAGCGCCGCGACCCCGGATCAGGGGTCCCCCCACACGAGGGGGGTGGTCAGCCGTAGGTGTCGCGCGGGCCGCGCCCACCGGAGGAGAGCGGGCCCTTGCGCCAGCTGGGGCCGGCCGGACCCTGGACGACGATCTCGGTGACGACGCCCTCGCCGACCTGGGCCTCGATCCGGCCCAGCACCGTCGAGGTGAGCAGCCGCATCTGGGTCGCCCAGGCCGTCGACCGGGCGCGCACGGTGAGCCTGCTGCCCTCGAAGGCCACGACCTCCACGTTGGCGGCCACCTGGTCGCCGACGATCCCCGGCCACCGACCGACGACCGAGCCGACCTGGACCTCGCTGTCCCACCCCCGGGTGGCGACCAGCCGGTCCACCTCCTCGCCGAGCAGCTGCGGGTCGCGCCGGGCCGTGGGCTGCTCGCCGCCGCTGCGGCGGGCAGACCTCCGGCGGGCCGGCGATCCAGGGCGCAGCCCCTTGCCGCGCGCGGTGCTGCGGGCCCGGGCCAGCGCCTCGTGGGCCGCCTCCAGCGGGTCGACCGACGCCACGTCGTCCTCGGTCTGGACGTCCGGGCCGGGCGAGGCCTCGGCACCGGGCGCACCGGCCCTGCGCGGCGGCTGCTCAGCCACGCGGGGTCACCGAACCCAGGGTCACGTCCAGCACCCGCCCATCATCGCCCAGCAGTCGCTCGGGCACGTCCTCGGCGACCGCGGCGGTGACGAGGACCTGCTCGCAGTCGGCGACGAGGTCGGCCAGCCGCTCACGCCGACCCGTGTCGAGCTCGGCGAAGACGTCGTCCAGCACGAGCACCGGGTCGGTCCCGAGGTCGTGCCGGAGCAGGTGGAAGCCGGCGAGCCGCAGCCCCAGGGCCAGGCTCCAGGACTCGCCGTGGCTGGCATATCCCTTGGCCGGCAGGTCACCGAGGGTCAGCGCGAGGTCGTCGCGGTGCGGCCCCACGAGGCAGACGCCGCGCTCCTGCTCCTGGGCGCGCACCGCCTCGATCGAGGACAGCATCGCGGCCACGAGCTCCTCCTGGGTGGGCACCTCACCGGCGGCGACCGCCTGCGCCGTGGCGGAGTCGGTCGCCAGGCTGCTGCGGTATGCCGCGTCCGCCGCGGTCTCGCTGTCGCTGATGGTGCGGTAGGCCTGGCTGAGGTAGGGCCGCAGGTCGCGCAGCAGCCGGAGCCGGGCGTAGAGCAGGGCCCCGCCGATCTGCGCCAGCTGGTCGTCGAAGACGGCGAGCGTCGCCAGGGCTGAGGCCCGGGCCCCCTCGAGGCTCTCGCCGGGCGCGAGTCGAGCGCCGGGGCCCGCCGAGCGTCCCCCACGCCGCGACGGGTCCCGCCACAGGTGGGCCGCCTGCTTGAGCAGCGCCCCCCGCTGCTTGACCGCCTTGTCGTAGTCCGCGCGCACCGCGGCCCAGCGAGGCTGCCGCGCCACGAGCAGATCGTCGAGGAAGCGTCGCCGCTCGCCCGGATCGCCCTTGACCAGGGCCAGGTCCTCCGGGGCGAAGAGCACCGTGCGCAGCGTGCCGAGCACGTCACGCTGCCGGCTCACAGGGGAGCGGTTGAGCCGGGCCTTGTTGGCGCGGCCGGGCACGATCTCCAGCTCGACCAGGGACGCGTGCCCGTCCCGCACCACCGTCGCCCGGATGATCGCCGAGCCACCCTCGGCCCCCGCCCGCACCAGCGGCGCGTCCTGGGCGACGCGGTGGGAGCCGAGCGTGGCGACATACCCGGCCGCCTCGACGAGGTTGGTCTTGCCCTGCCCGTTGCGGCCGAGCAGCACCGTGACCCCTGGCCCGAGGTCGACGTCCGCGGCGGGATAGCTCCGGAAGTCGGCCAGGGCCAGGTGGATCAGGTGCACGCTCGTCTGGTCAGGGTGTCAGGGTCCAGCGGGGGTGGCGCGGCTCAGGAGCCGTCGCCGGGGCGCTGCTCGCCCGGCTCGGCGCGCTCGGGCTCGGCGCCCTGGTGCACCTCGACGTGGTCGGGGTCGCGCGTCGCCTCGTCGTCGAGCATCCGGACGGCGTGCCCGCCGAACTGGCCGCGGAGCGCGGCGACCGCCTGCATGGCGGGGGAGTTCTCCTGGCGCGAGGCGAAGCGGGCGAAGAGCGCGGCGCTGATGACCGGCATCGGCACGGCGTTCTCGATCGCCTCCTCGACGGTCCACCGGCCCTCGCCGGAGTCCGTGGTGTATTCGTCGATCCCCTCGAGCTCGGGCGTCTCACCGAGGGCGTCGACGAGCAGGTCCAGCAGCCAGGACCGCACCACCGTGCCGCGGCTCCAGGCCTGGAAGCAGCCCTTGACGTCCTTGACGATGTCCTTGGCCAGGAGCAGCTCGAAGCCCTCGGCGTAGGCGTGCATGAGGCCGTACTCGATGCCGTTGTGCACCATCTTGGCGTAGTGCCCGGCCCCGACGTCGCCGGCGTGGACGAAGCCCTCCTCGCGCGGACCGTCGGGCCGCAGCGCGTCGAAGATCGGCATCGCCTTCTCGACGTCGGCCTCCCGGCCGCCGCACATCAGGCCGTAGCCGTTCTCCAGGCCCCAGACCCCTCCGGAGACGCCGCAGTCGACGTAGCCGATGCCCTTGGGCTCCATCATCGCGTCGAGCTCGCGGTCCTCGGTGTACTTGGAGTTGCCGCCCTCGATGATGAGGTCGCCCTCGTCGAGGAGCTCGCCGAGCTGCTCGACGGTGGAGCGGGTCGGCTTGCCGTGCGGGACCATCACCCAGACCACGCGCGGCGGCTCGAGCGCCTCCACCATGGCCTCGACGCTGTCCACGTCGCGCAGCTGCTCGTCGAGGTCGAAGCCGACGACCTCCTGCCCCGCGCGGCGCAGCCGCTCCCGCATGTTGCCGCCCATCTTCCCCAGGCCGATCATGCCGATCTTCATCTGCTGCTCCTCATCGTCGTGGTCGCTGCTTCGGTATGCCGTACGCCTGCGGCGTGCACCCCGCTCAGCCGGCGAAGCGCACCGGCATCAGGACATAACGGTAGGAGTCGTCGGACTCACCGTCGATCTCAGGCTGCCCGGAGATGACGGCCGGGCGCGAGGACTGGGTGAACGCCAGCCTGGTGTAGGGCTGGCCGAGGACACCGAGTCCGTCGAGGAGGAACTGCGGGTTGAAGGCGATCTCGATCTCCGGACCCTCCAGCGTCGCCTCCACGGCCTCGCTGCCCTGGGCGTCGTCGCCGGTGCCGGCCTCGATGGCCACCTGGCCGTCGCTGAAGCGCAGCCGCACGGGGGTGTTGCGCTCGGCGACGAGGGCGACGCGGCGGACGGCCTCGGTCAGCGCCTGGGTGTCGACCACGGCCACGCTGTCGACCGAGGAGGGGAAGATCGAGGTGACCTTGGGGTACTCCCCGTCGAGCAGGCGGGTGGTCGTGCGGCGCTGCCCGGCCTCGAAGCCGACGAGGCCGTCGCTGCGGCTCGCGTCACCGAAGGCCAGGTCGACGGTGGCGCTGGCGCCGAGGGACTTGGCCGTCTCGGACAGCGTGCGCGCCGGGATGAGGCAGACGTGATCGGCGTCGGCGGCCGCCGGAGACCAGGTGAGCTCGCGCTGCGCGAGGCGGTAGCGGTCGGTGGCCAGCAGCGTGATCTTCTCGCCCTCGATCTCGACGCGGACGCCGGTGAGGATCGGCAGGGTGTCACCGCGGTCGGCCGCGATCGAGACCTGGGTCACGGCCTGGGTGAAGGTGTCTCCCGCGACCGATCCGCTGGCCGAGGCCTGCGTGGGGAGTTGGGGGTAGTCACCCACCGGCATCTGGATGAGCGAGAAGCGGCTCGAGCCGCAGGTGAGCGTGACCTTGGCCCCGTCGGTGGAGACCTCGACCGGCTTGGCGGGCAGGTTGCGGGCGATGTCGGCGAGCAGACGACCGAGGACGAGCACCTGACCACCCTCCTGGACGTCCGCCTCGACGGTCACCGTCGCGGAGACCTCGTAGTCGTAGGCGGAGAAGGTGAGCGTCCCCTCGGGATCCGCGGTGAGCAGCACACCGGCCAGCACGGGCACGGGCGGACGGTTCGACAGGCCACGGACGACCCAGGCGACAGCCTCGGAGAGGACATCGCGCTCGAGGAGGAACTTCACGACATTCGGCCTTCCGGCTCACGTGGACAGTGCTTCGTGGGCAACTCTGCCACGTCGCGGACCGGAACGCTGCAACACATCCCCAGGGACGCAGGGCCATCGTTCTCCGACTCTAGGGACTCATCGTCGTCATCGGGCCTGTGGACACTGTGGATAACTCGCTCGCGAGACGGTGTCGGGGCTGGTCAGGGTGGGCGAGGGGGACCCCTGTCACCGTGTGTATGCCGGGTGGACACCTCGGTGGACACACGCCCCCTCCCTGTGGGCCGAGGCAGCCGATCCCCACCGTCCTCCTCGTCCTCCACCCGTTGTCCCCATGCTGACCTGCGGTGATCCGCATCGTGTCCACAGGGCGTCCCCACGTGGTCGGCGTCGTCGGAGCATCCCGACGCGCGTCAGGAGGTGGCAGATGTGACGCCGGTGAACGCTGAGCAACAACACACAGGTCTATCCACACCTGTGGAAAACCGTGTGAGAGGGACTGCGTCGATTCCTAGCGCTCGGACGCGCGGCGGATGATGCCGGTGAGCTCGGCGATCTGGTCATAGAGGGCGCGGCGCTCGCCGATCTGGGCGCGGATCTTGCGCTCGGCGTGCATGACCGTCGTGTGGTCCCGACCGCCGAACTCCTGCCCGATCTTCGGCAGCGACAGGTCGGTGAGCTCGCGGCACAGATACATCGCGACCTGGCGGGCGTTGACGAGTGTGCGCGAGCGGGAGGTGCCGCACAGCTCGTCGACGGTGATCTGGAAGTACTCCGCCGTTTTGCGGATGATCGTCGCCACCGTGATCTGCACGGTGTCGCTGCCGGGGACGATGTCCTTGAGCACGTGGGCCGCCAGGTCGGCGTCGGCGCGCTGCGAGGACAGCGAGGCGAAGGCCGTGACGCGGATGAGGGCGCCCTCCAGCTCACGGATGTTGGTGCTGATCCGGCTGGCGATGTGCTCGAGCACCTCGTCCGGCAGCTGCATGCCCTCTTGCGACGCCTTCTTGCGCAGGATGGCGATGCGGGTCTCGAGGTCGGGCGGCTGCACGTCGGTGAGCAGCCCCCACTCGAACCTGCTGCGCATCCGCTCGGCGAAGCCCGACAGCCGCTTGGGCGGCTGGTCGGAGGTGATGACCACTTGCTTCTCGCTGTTGTGCAGCGTGTTGAAGGTGTGGAAGAACTCCTCGACCGTCTGCTCCTTGCCCTGGAGGAACTGGATGTCGTCCACGAGCAGGAAGTCCACGTTGCGGTAGCGGCGCTGGAAGGCACCGGCCTTGTCGTCGCGGATCGAGTTGATGAAGTCGTTGGTGAACTCCTCGGAGTTCACGTAGCGCACGCGCACGCCCTTGTAGAGCTTGCGGGCGTAGTGCCCGATGGCGTGCAGGAGGTGGGTCTTGCCCAGGCCCGACTCGCCGTAGATGAACAGCGGGTTGTAGGCCCGGGCCGGCGACTCTGCCACGGCGAGCGAGGCGGCGTGGGCGAAGCGGTTGGAAGGACCGGAGACGAAGGTGTCGAAGGTGTACTTCGGGTTGAGCCGGGCCTCGTCGGCGGCACCGGTCACCACGGGCCCCGCCGGGGTGGGCGGCCGCGGTATGCCGTTGCTCGAGGGCGACACCTCCACCGGCTGGGTCGCGTCCGCGTCAGGGGGGTCCTCGCCCTGGTCGGGAGAGCTCGAGCTGGGCTCGGAGGCCGGCCGGGTGAGGGATTCTCGCGTCGTCGCGTCGTCGGCCTGATCGGCGTCGTCGTCCTCCGCGTCGAGCTCGCGCCGCAGGTCGTCGTTGACCGTGACGGCCACCTGGACGCGGCGGCCCAGCTGGCGCGACAGCGAGGTCTCCAGCGGCTGCCGCAGCGAGGTCTCGAGCATCTCCTTGGTCTGCGACCAGGGCACCGCCAGGAGCACGGTGGACTCGAGGATGCCCACCAGCCGGGTCAGGCCGAGGAACGCGCGGTCCCGCGGGGGAAGCCCGTCCTCCAGCTCGGAGACCACCTCACGCCAGATCTGCGTGGAGGAGTCCGAGGGCTGGGACATGGGTGGGCTCAGCCCCTCTCGATGATGTGCGGCGAAGACGACGGTCCACAGGGTTATCCACAGGTGTGGATAGACTGGTGGACATCACGTCGGAAGCGCCGACGCTAACAAGCGGGGCGCGCGTGTGGCAAGTACCGGTGTGGATCAATCTGGTCACCCTCGGCGTGTCGCCGCCGCCGCGCCGCCAGGTGACGTGGACGATGAACGGTTCACTCGGGGCACCGTGGAGAGGCCTCGCGGGTTTGACCGGCGGGGACGCGCTCCCGTACCGTTAACCAGGCCGTTTTTCGGCCGCTTTCGCCTGCCCATGCGTCGCACGGATGACGTGGGCTTCCGTTGGTGGCCGAGGCGGCCCCGACGACCCGACCACCTTCGATGCGGAGCCCGATCCATGAGCAAGCGCACCTTCCAGCCGAACAACCGCCGCCGCGCCAAGAAGCACGGCTTCCGCCTGCGGATGCGCACCCGCGCCGGGCGCAGCATCCTCGCGGCCCGCCGCCGCAAGGGCCGCTCCAGCCTCTCGGCCTGAGCTCACGGCGCCCAGCGGCCGCCGCGATGCTCCCGCGCCGTCACCGACTCACGACCCCGGAGGACTACCGGGCCGTCCTGCGCGGACGGCGAGCGGACGGCGCGGACGCACGGCGACGCCGCCGCGCCGGCACCGACCTGCTCGTCGTGCATCTCGCCACCCCTGACCAGGAGGCACCCTCCGGGCACGCACCGTCTCCGGAGGCAGGTGGCTGCCCGCGCGTCGGCTTCGTCGTGTCGCGGGCGGTGGGCAACTCGGTGGTGCGGCACCGCGTGGTGCGCCGGCTCCGGGCCCAGGTGGGTGAACGTCTCGCGATGCTTCCGGCGGGGACGGACGTCGTCGTGCGCGCGCTGCCTCCGGCGGCGCAGGCCTCGTCCGACCAGCTCGGCGCCGCCCTGGACGACACGCTGCACCGGACCCTGCGGAGCCGCGGGTGAGCGGGCGCAGCGGGGCGGAGCCGGAGGAGGGCCAGATGCGCCACGTCCACCGAGGCGGCGTGCCGGACGGGGAACCGCGCAGCGTGCTGGCGCGTCCTCTGGTATGGATCATCCGGCTCTACCAGCTGACGATCTCCCCGATCCTGGGCCCGGTGTGCCGGTACTACCCGTCCTGCTCGGCCTACGGGGTGACCGCGCTGGAACGGCACGGACTGGTCCGCGGGACCTGGCTCACTGTGCGACGGGTGCTGCGCTGTCACCCGTGGGCGCCGGGCGGCGTGGACCACGTGCCACCGCGGGGCGATCGCGCAGGCGAGCGGGACTACATACCCACGACCGGGCCGCGGCCCGGCACGACGACCACCACGGTGAGCGCCGCTCACCGCCGAGACTGAGGACCCCATGGGATTCTTCGACACCATCCTCTTCCCCTTCATCTGGTTCGACTCCGCGATCCTGGTGGGCTTCGAGTGGCTGCTCACGCGGCTGGGTCTGCCGGACACCAGCGGGTGGACCTGGGTGCTGGCCATCGTCGGTCTGGTGGTGACGCTCCGGGCGCTGCTCACCCCGCTCATGATCCGGCAGATCAAGAGCCAGCGACGGCTGCAGATCGTGCAGCCCGAGCTGATGAAGATCCAGGCGAAGTACAAGGGGAAGAAGGACCAGGCGTCGCAGAAGGCCTTCCAGGAGGAGACCTTCGGGCTCTACCGCGAGGCCGGCGCGAACCCGTTCGGCGCGTGTCTGCCGCTGCTCATCCAGATGCCGTTCTTCTTCGCGCTGTTCCGTCTGCTCAACACCGCGGAGGTCGTCTCCCGCGGGGAGGTCGAGCCGCTGGGCCTGTTCACCCGCGAGCTGGCCACCAAGATGGCCAACTCCGAGATCTTCGGAGCGGGCCTGACCTCGACCTTCCTGCACGACCAGGACCTGTCGGCCAAGATCCTCTCGCTCGTGCTCATCCTCGTGATGTCCCTGACGCAGTTCGTCACGAGCCACCAGCTGATGCGGCAGAACATGTCGCCCGAGGCGCTCAACAGCCCGATGGCACGCCAGCAGCAGCTGCTCATCTACATCCTGCCGATCGTCTTCGCCGTCACCGGTGTGAACTTCCCCGTGGCGCTGCTCATCTACTGGACGGTCAGCAACTTCTGGACCATGGGCCAGCAGTTCCTCATCATCCGCAACATGCCCGCGCCGAACACCCCGGCGGAGGAGAAGTACAAGGCCCGGATGGCCCGCAAGGGCAAGGAGGCCACCGGCGTCCTGCTCAAGAACCCGAACCTCATGGCCGAGCGCCAGGCCGCCGCGAGCGAGGCGCAGGCCCGCTCGGGCGGCCAGCGGGCCCAGCCCAAGAGCAAGAAGCGGTCCAAGAAGCGCTAGTTGCGCGGTGACCGCGCGCCGTACACCCCACGACACGGTGCTGCCCGGCGCCACCCCGGCACCGACACCGTTCCCGACGACGACGAAGGAGCAGGAATGAGCACCACCCCCGAGGAGACCCAGACGCACGCGACGGAGCACCCGGCGACGGAGCAGGCGGCCGAGGAGCAGACGCCGAACGCCAGCGCAGACCAGGCTCTGGACCAGAGCGACGACCAGGCGACGCAGGAGCAGCCCGCGACGGACGAGGCTCCGACGACCCAGACCGCGTCGTCCGGCGGGGCGGACACCGAGGAGGCCTCCGAAGAGCTGGTGCGCGAGGGAGAGATTGCGGCCGACTTCCTCGAGACCCTGCTGGACATCGCCGACCTCGACGGTGACCTCGAGGTCGACGTCGAGGGTGAGCGGGCCGCCGTCGCCATCGTCGACTCCGAGGACGGTGCAGCTCCGCGCCGCCTGGTGGGTCCCGGCGGGTCGGTGCTCGAGGCGCTGCAGGAGCTGACCCGGCTCGCGGTGCAGGCCGAGACCGGCGACCGCAGCCGCCTGATGCTGGACGTCGCCGGCTACCGCGCCGACCGGCGTGGGGCGCTCGTCTCCCAGGCGCAGACTCTCATCGCGGAGGTCAAGGACTCCGGGGAGCAACGCTCGCTCGAGCCGATGACCGCCTTCGAGCGCAAGGTGGTCCACGACGAGGTGCTGGCCGCCGGCCTGACCTCGGAGTCCGAGGGGGCCGAGCCCTCGCGCTACGTCGTCATCCTCCCGGAGGGCTGAGCGGGTGGGGGCGCCACACCGGCGTGCCCCCGAGGCGCCACCCAGCGCGGAGGCGGTCTTCGGTGATCGGCTCCCGCTGGCGGTGGCGTATGCCGATCTGCTCGCGACGACGGGGATCGACCACGGACTCATCGGTCCCCGGGAGGCGGGCCGGCTCTGGGAGCGTCACCTGCTCAACTGTGCGGCACTGGCCTCCCTCGTGCCGGAGGGGGCGCGGGTGATCGACATCGGGTCGGGTGCCGGGCTCCCAGGCATCGTCCTGGCGATCGCGCGCCCAGACCTGCGGGTGGACCTGGTGGAGCCGCTGCTGCGCCGGACGACGTGGCTGGAGCAGGCTGTGACGCAGCTGGGCGTGGACGACACCGTCGCGGTGCATCGGGGCCGGGCCGACGAGATGTCCCTGACCGCCCCCATCGTCACGGCCCGTGCGGTTGCCTCCCTCGACAAGCTCGTGACCTGGTCCTTTCCGCTGCTGGAGGACGGGGGCCGGTTGCTCGCGCTCAAGGGTGCGGCGGCCGGGGACGAGCTCCGCGCGGCAGAATCCTTCCTGCAGCAGCAGGGCGTCCGGGCGTCCAGTCTCCAGGTGCTCGCCGAGGAGGACCCGGCGGGACCTGTGCGCGTCGTCGAGCTCGTCCGCCCTGCGGGCTGGCGCCCCAGGACCCGCGGTGTCGCGGCGGGGGCGCAGAGTGGCGGTCGCCGACGGGGCCGGGCGGGTGAACGGGGCCGGTAGCCCGCCCGGCGGACGGTCGCCCACCTGAGTTATCGTACATACGTACGATCCTGGTAGGGGACGTCGGTGTGTCAGCCGTCCCGACCAAGCAGGTCCAGGATGCGCTCGAGGTCGTCCTGACCGGCGAACTCGATGACCATCTTGCCTTTGCGGCGGCCCATGGAGAGCTGGACGCGGGTGTCCAGCCGACCGGAGAGACGGTCGGCAGCCTGCAGGATCTCCGGTGAGGGAGTCGTGCGGGTGGCGCGTGGGCGTCGGCTCGGCTCGGTGTCGTCCTGCCCGAGGACGACGATCTCCTCGACGGACCGCACGGAGAGGCCTTCCGCGACGATCCGCTGCGCGAGGCGCTCCATCGCTGCCCCGTCGGAGAGCCCCAGCAGCGCGCGCGCGTGGCCGGCGCTGAGCACGCCGGAGGCCACGCGGCGCTGCACCATCGGGGGAAGCTTGAGCAGTCGGATCGTATTGCTGATCTGCGGTCGCGAGCGACCGATGCGGCCGGCGAGCTCGTCGTGGGTGCACCCGAAGTCGTCCAGCAGCTGCTGGTAGGCCGCGGCCTCCTCCAGCGGGTTGAGCTCGGCCCGATGGAGGTTCTCCAGGAGAGCATCGCGGAGCATGTGCTCGTCCTCGGTAGCCCGGACGATGGCGGGGATGGTCTCCTGTCCGGCGAGTCGGGAGGCACGCAGGCGGCGCTCGCCCATGACGAGCTCGTAGGCCCAGGGCCCGCCGGCGCCCCCGCCCCCATCCCCGTCGGTGACGACCGGGCGGACGACGACAGGCTGCAGCACCCCGACCTCGGTGATGCTCGAGACCAGCTCCGCAAGATCGTCCTCGTCGAAGACCCCACGCGGCTGCCGCGGGTTGGCGCCGACCTGATCCACCGGGATCTCGGCGAAATGGGCGCCGGGGACGGGAGCCAGGGCTCCGGCATCTTCGTCCATGTTTCCCGTGGAACCGGCGGAGTCGAGAGGGCCGGACTCGGTCGACGCGGGCCGCACCTCCTCGGAGCTCTCCGGGGACACCGCCGCAGCGGTGGCGTCTGAGGCGTCCGGCGGGGTGGCACCACCTCCCGAGCGGGGGAAGAACACGTCTCGCGGGCGGTCCGACCTCGGGTCGGAGGCCTCCTGGGGGATGAGGGCTCCGAGCCCTCGGCCCAGGCCACGACGGCGTTCACTCATGCGGACTCCTTCTGCTGCTGTCGCATTTCTGCGGCGGCACCGGCGTAGGACAGGGCTCCGGTGCTCGTCGGGTCGTAGGTCATGACCGTCTCACCGTGACTGGGCGCCTCGCTGATGCGGACCGAGCGAGGGATCGCCGAGCGCAGGACCCGCTCGCCGAAGTAGTCCCGGACCTGGCCCGCGACGTCGGCCGACAACCGGGTGCGGGCATCGAACATCGTGAGCAGGATGGTGGAGACCTCGAGCGCGTCGTTGAGGTGCTGCTGGATGAGCTCGACGTTCTTGAGCAGCTGGCTGAGGCCCTCGAGTGCGTAGTACTCGCACTGGATGGGGATGAGCAGCTCCTGAGCCGCGACGAGCGCGTTGACCGTCAGCAGACCGAGACTGGGTGGGCAGTCCACGAGCACCAGGTCGACAGCCTCCTGCTGCTCGCCGAGGTAGACCTCGAGGGCGCGGCGCAGGCGGTTCTCGCGCGCCACCAGGGGGACCAGCTCGATCTCGGCGCCAGCCAGGTCGATGGTCGCCGGTGCGCAGAACAGGCCGGGCACCTGGGGACACGGCTGCACGACGTCCGCCAGCGGGAGCCCGTCGATGAGCACGTCGTAGATGCCGGCGGTGCCGCTGGTGTGGGGGATGGACAGTGCGGTGCTGGCGTTTCCTTGAGGATCCATATCGACGACGAGGACGCGCAGACCAGCCTGAGCCATGGCGGCGGCCAGATTGACGGTCGTGGTGGTCTTGCCCACCCCGCCCTTCTGGTTGGAGATCGTGATGACGCGCGGAGCTACCGTTGGTCCGTCGGAGGGGCGCGCCCCCTCTGGCTCGGCGGCCGGCGATGATCGTGTTTCACGGGAAACATGTGCCGGACGAGCTGGAGTTTCACGTGCAACGTCGGGCTGCACGTGCCCAGATTCTCCCCCAGGCGCGGAGGGCGGCGCCTGCTCCGGCGACGGTGTTTCCCGTGAAACATCAGTGGCGTCCCCGTCGTCCGGGTGGCTCGGCTGGGGCCAGCCCAACCGCGATGGCCGAGACGGGTGGAACGGAGTGGGAAGGGTCTCAGGGGTCGGCTTCGGCCAGCCCAGGGAGTGCGCAGCAGTCATGTCAGGACCATCATCGCCGATGAGTGGGTCGGCGACCAAGCGACGTCGCCCCGATTGGCCCCCCACAGACGCGACAGCCGTCCACAGTTCTGTGGACAGACCCCGTGGACGGCTGTGGATAACGCGACGGTGGTGTCGCGGTGCGTCAGGCGGTGAACGGCTCCAGCTCGGAGGCCAGCTTCTTCTTCGGGAGAGCACCGACGACGGTCTTGACGACCTCACCACCGGAGTAGACGTGCATCGTGGGAATGCCCGTGATGCCGTACTGCTGGGTGATCTCGGGGTTCTCGTCGGTGTTGAGCTTGACGACCTTGAGCTTGTCGCCCCACTCGGCCGAGAGCTCCTCGAGGATAGGGGCGATCATCTTGCACGGACCGCACCAGGGGGCCCAGAAGTCGACGAGCACCGGGCCGTCGTGCTGCAGGACGTCCTCGGTGAAGGTGGCGTCAGTGGTGTTGGTGATCGACATGAATGTCCTTCTCTCGCAATACAATTCGGGTGGATGTGCGGTGGGTTCAGGCGTCGTCGAGGGTGGCGAGGTAGCGCTCGGCGTCCAAGGCCGCGGCGCAACCGGTGCCCGCCGCCGTGATCGCCTGACGATAGGTGTGGTCGACCAGGTCGCCGCACGCGAAGACCCCGTCGAGGTTGGTGGCCGTGCCCCGGCCCTCGACGAGGACGTAGCCCTCGTCGTCGAGGTCGACCTGGCCCTGGACCAGCTCGTTGCGGGGGTCGTGACCGATCGCCACGAACAGCCCGGTCGCGTCGACCTGCCGCTCCTCACCGGTCTGCGTGTCGCGGAGCGTCACCGCCTCCAGCTTGGGGCTGCCGTGCAGTTCGGCGACCTCCGAGTTCCAGGCGAAGGAGATCTTCGGGTCGTTCGTCGCGCGGTCGGCCATGATCTTGCTGGCGCGCAGCTCGTCCCGGCGGTGCACGACGGTCACGCTCCGGCCGAAGCGGGTGAGGAAGGTGGCTTCCTCCATGGCCGAGTCGCCGCCGCCGACGACCAGCAGGTCCTGCTCACGGAAGAAGGCGCCGTCGCAGGTGGCACACCAGGAGACACCGTGGCCGGACAGCTCCTGCTCGCGGGTGAGGCCCAGCTCGCGGTAGGCCGAGCCCATGGCCAGGATGACGGCCCGCGCCCGGTGCACGTCGCCCGAGCTGTCGGTGACCGTCTTCACCGGGGCGGTGAGGTTCACTTCCAGCACGTCGTCGCGGACCAGCTCGGCACCGAAGCGCTCGGCCTGCTCGCGCATGTCCATCATGAGCTGGGGGCCCATGATGCCTTCCGGGAAGCCCGGGAAGTTCTCGACGTCGGTGGTGTTCATCAGCGCCCCGCCCGCCGTCACGGATCCCTCGAAGACGAGGGGGGCGAGGTTGGCGCGGGCGCTGTAGACGGCTGCGGTGTAGCCGGCCGGTCCGGACCCGATGATGATGACCTCGCGCACCTCGGCACCGGTGTCGCTGGGGCCGGTGTCGGTGGCGCCGATGGCGCCCAGGGCGTCAGACGGAGGCGTCAGGTCGATGGTCATGGAGGCCTTCCTGGCGAGCGGTGGGCACCTGGGAGGTGGATGGGACGTAGTCGTCAACCGATCCTAGGACGTGATTGTTCCACGCATGACGGCTCCGCCCGGCGACCCCGCGGCCGCGCGACTCCGCTGCAGGTCAGGGCACCTCGATCGGCTCACCGGCCGGGTCGAGCGGGAGGACGTCGGGGGCAGCGACACAGTCCGCCGGCACCACCCAGGAGCGGCCCGACCCGTCTTCCGCGAGACCCAGCAGCACGACGACGTCCTCGACCCCACCGCCGGTCGGTGCGTACTCCGCGGCGGTGGCGTAGCGCTCGGCCCAGCCGTCGTCGACCGTGCTCCAGCAGCTCAGAGCCTGACCCTCGCTGAGCGAGACCAGGGCCGCCGTCTCGGCGTCGTTCGCCGCGACCTCGGCCTGGGCCAGGCGCAGGCTCTCCTCCAGGTCACCCGGTCCGACGCGGCCCAGGTCGGGAAGCAGCACGACGCCGCCGGACTCGAGCACTGCCGCCTCCGACTCCAAGCCGTAGACCGCTGAGTCGTCCGCGGCCGCCGCGCTGCCTGCGGCCGCGTCGTCGGCGGCCTCCTCCTCGCCCTCGGCGGAGTCGGCACCTGCCTCGGCGTCGCCAGCGGCATCGTCACCGGCCTGGCCCGAGGCGGGAGAGGGATACTGCGCGGCCGTGCCCGAGTCGGCGCCGCCGCTGCCGACGGTCTGGGTGAGAGCCACCGTCGTCACGATGAGGCCGGCCGCCGCCGCGCCGAGCACGGCCAGAGTACGGCCGGGCCGCCGTTGCGACCGGGCTGCCGCGAGGTCGACCACACGGTCGGCGTGACCACCGATCGGGTGCTCGCCGGCCGAGCGGTGGGCCTGCTCGACCTCGAGTCGCGCCTCGATCCGGCGGACCAGGTGCTCCGGCATCGGGCCGGGATCGGGCAGGCCGGCCAGGAGAGCACGCACCCCCGTCGGATCGTGCTCCTCGGCCCGGTCGTCGGGGGTGGCCCGACGATCGGGATCACGCGGCGTCGGCGAGGACGGCGGTGGGGTTGATGTCGGCACTGCTGGTCGGCCTCCTCTCACTGCTCAGCCTCGCGCTGCGCCCAGCACCGAGGTTCGGACGGGCCCGACGGACCCTGCGGGCCCGGATCGGCCCACGGGAGTACGACGAGCAGATGGTGGCTGCGGTTCCCGACCGCACGGGAGCCCTCGGTGTGGCATGGGTCATATCGCGAGCGAGCTCGCCGGTCGCGGGACGACATCCCTCGCCCGTCGTGCGGCGTCGGGGTGCGCGGCTCATGCCGGACCCTCGTCGTCATCCCGGAGCCCGAGCAACCGGGCCATCGCCTCGCGCCCGCGGGAACAGCGCGATTTCACCGTGCCCTCGGCGACGTCGAGCACCGCGGCCGCCTCGGCCACGCTCAGCCCCTGCATGTCCACGAGCACCAGGGCGAGACGTTGCCCCTCGGGCAGCTGGGCCAGGGCCTGCTGGATGTCGAGCCGGACCTCCACCGAGCGGTGCCGGTCACGCGGCTCGACCGGGTCGTGGTCGGCGATGTCGACGGTCGGCCGGACGCGGCGCAGCCGGTCGAGGCTGGCGTTGACGGTGATGCGGTGCAGCCAGGTCGTGACCTGCGCGTCCCCGCGGAAGGAGCCGGCTCGGCGAAAGGCGTTGAGAAAGGCGTCCTGCACCGCGTCGGCCGCCACCTCCGGGTCACGGGTGGTGCGCAGGGCGACGGCCCACATCCGGTCGCGGTGGCGCCGGAAGATCTCACCGAACGCGTCGGCGTCCCCCTCCTGGTGTCGACGCAGGAGGGTGTGGTCGTCCACGTCCGCGAGGTCGACGGTGCCCTCCATGGTCTCCACCCCGGGCGTCAGCGGATGGAGATCTCGCGGACGCCGACCCGCTCGCCGTCGTCCGTGGTCGCTGCCCGCGTGAACCAGAGGATGAGATAGCGGCCGGTCGCGGCCTCGTCCGGCGTGACCGTCCAGGTGTCGGCCGCGTCGTCGGAGCTCCCCAGCTCGGTCGCCCCGTCGATCGTGGCCGCGTCGGAGAGGTAGAGCGTGGCGGCCACGTCGCCCGGGCCGAGCTCGACCGCGACCTCGCTCACCGAGGCGCCCTCCCCGAGATCGAGGATCAGGCCGGTGCCGTTCTTGAGCGAACCCCAGCCCGGGGTGAGGTAGGTGTGCGAGGACCAGGAGGTCTCGGGGTCGCCGTCGACCGCCAACGGGGTGTCGGCGTTGTTCTCGTCGCCGTCGCCCTGCGGGTCGTAGGACGTGATCCCCAGGACGCCGACCCCGGAGCCCTCGGCGGGAGCGGGAGACGGGGCGGAGTCCTCGGTGGCTTCCTCCTCGGCGCCCTCGTCCCCGCCGTCACCCTCGGGTGCTGCGCTCGCGGTCTGCCCGTCGTCCCCGCCCGTCGCTCCGGCCGGATCCGCTGGGGCCGAGGCGGAGGGGTCGCCGCCCGGTGCGGCGTCGTCGTCGCCGCCGAGCCCGCGCAGCACGCCCCAGCCGAGGAAGACCGCCACCCCGAGCAGGGCGAGCGTGATGATCATGACCACGACGGTCTGGGCACCGGTGCCCCGCTCCTCGGGGAGTCCGTCGCCGCCGGAGCCGCCACCCATCGCGCCGGAGCCACGACCCGTCGCGCCGGCTCGGCCACCGGCCGCGGCGGAGGCCGCCGGGCGCGCGTGGTCGGCGCGCGCCTGCTCGACCCGGGTCTCCCGGGCCTCGCCGCTGCGCAGCAGGCCGCCCATCGTGTCGTCCTCGCGGACCGGCCGAGCTCCCCGGCCTGCGTCGCTGGCGCGTCCGTCGGTCCGGTAGTAGGGCTGCGGGACCTGCTCGGTCGCGTCGCCGCTCGGCGGGGCCGCGTCGTCGGCGTGGGTGGGGTGGGCAGCGGTGGCGGCCGCCGAAGCCCCGGCGGCACCGCTCAGAGCGGCTCCGGCTCGGCCGTGGTCGGCACCGGATCGCGAGCGCGGCGCGCTCAGTTCCCCGGGACGGTCGGCGCGCACCATCTCCGAGGACCAGGGCGAGAGCTGGCGGGCGAGCTCACCCGGGGTATGCGGTGTCCGGTGCAGGTCGGCGTCGACCCCGTGGGCCAGACGGCACAACGCGTCGAGATCACCGGGCACCCCGGCCACCAGCTCCGAGGGTGCCGGGAGCGACCCGTCGGCGAGCCGCCGCGCAGGCCGGACACCCGCGAGGTCCTCCCCCGGCCAGCGGCCGGTCAGCCCGGTGTAGAGCAGGGAGATGAGGTCGGCGGCGTCGATGAGCGAGGCTTCGTCGGGCGTGACGTCGTCGGTGCCCTCGAGGGCGGACGCGACGCCGACGCCCGAGACCTTCACCGTGCCGTCCGTGGTCCGCAGCACCGAGTGCGGGTTGAGGTAGAGGTGGTGCAGTCCCCGGCGACGCGCAGACTCCAGCGCCGCGGCGCTCTCGCCGACGATCCGACGCGCCTCCTCGGCCGGCAGTGGGTGCTCCTCGACGAGGGAGGCCAGGGACTCCGCCTCGGAGAGGCCTTCCTCGATGATCCAGCAGAGGGAGGCGTCGTCGTTGTCGCCGACGTCGAGGACCCGGACCAGGCGTGGGTCGTCGACGGACGCGACGCGGCGCGCGCCGTCGAGGACGGCTTCGGCGGTGTCGGACCACTCGCCGTCCGAGGGCAGGACGGTGACGGCGACCAGGCGACCGAGGGTGACGTCGCGCGCGGACCAGTACTGCAACCCGCCCCCGTCCCGCTCGGCGAGCAGCTCGTCGAGGGCATACCGGTCACCCAGCCGGGTGCCCACCTCGAGCCGGTCCATGCTGTTGCTCTCCTCCGCCTGCGCCTGCCTGCCGTCGTCCCACCCTAGTGTGCTCCTGCCTGCGCGTTCGTCAGGAGACGCCGCGCCGCCCGCCGCGTCGGGCGCGGGGCTCGCCACCACGGACTCCAGGCCGGTGAGGGTGGACGCCTCGTCGGAGTCCTCGACCGTCTCGACGGCCACCGGGTCGGGGTCAGGCTCGAGCCGGTCACCCGTGGCCAGGTCGACCGGCGCGGTCGGGGCGAAGCGGCGCAGCCCCGGGACCCGGCGGATCACGGGCGCGGCCACCTCGGTGACCTCGCGGACGCCGAGGAGATGCGCGAGCACGGCATACCCCAGCAGGAAGACGACGCCGGAGACGCCGAGGGCGACCGCGCCGCTGAGGAAGGCCTCGGCCGACGCCCGCTGCATCGAGCCCGGGTCCGGCGGAGCGCCCCGGTCCAGCAGCCGGATGACCAGCCACGCGGGGACGAGAGCGGCGAGGGCCGCCACGACAGAGCGCAGGTATGCCGTGGCGACCGGGCGCAGCGCGAGCTCGGGGAGGCGGCGACGGACGGCGGCCAGGCCGAAGCACGCGGCGGTGGTCTGACCCAGCGCCTGGCCCAGACCGAGGAGCATGGCGACCCGGGGCGCGGGGGAGAAGGCGGCGACGGCACAGACGAGCAGCAGCACCGCGGTGATGGAGACCTGGAAGAAGAACGGGGTGCGGGCGTCCTCGAAGGAGTAGAACACCCGGGCGCACAGCAGGTAGACGCCGTAGGGGACGAGCCCGAGCACCATGAGGGTGAGGATCCCGGCGACGGCGCGGTGCTCGGCCGGCGCGCTGCCGACGTAGATCACCCGCACCAGCAGCGGGGCGAGCAGCAGCATGCCGGTGGCGATGGGGATCATCGCGGCGCCGAGGAGCCGCAGCCCGCGGCCGGTGTGCTCGGCCATCGACCGCGTGTCGTCCCGGGCGGCGTCCTTGGCGAGGACGGGATAGATCGCGGTGAGCAGCGACAGCGCGATGATCGAGTGCGGGAGCACGAAGACCGAGAAGGCCTGGGTGTAGGCGAAGCGTCCGGGGGCGAGCCGCATCTCGTCGGCCGCCGCGTTGAGCAGGTTGGTGACGACGAGCATGCCGCCCTGCGAGACGGCGACGTCGGCGAGCGCCCAGCCCGCCATGGTGGTGGCGGTGGCGAGCCCGACCCCGCGGAAGCCCCACCGGACGTGCCAGCGGAAGCCGGTCGCCCGGACCGGCGGGAGCAGGACCAACGCCTGGACCGCGATGCCCAGCGTGGCCGATCCGGCCAGCAGCCAGATCATCCCGCCGGTCCAGTCCTCCAGCGGGATGACTCCCGCGTCGGGGTAGCGCCGCGCGAAGATGACGATGCCGGTGATGGCGATGACGTTGGCCAGCGCCGGGCTCCACATGAAGGCGGCGAACCGGTGGTGCGCGGCCAGGACCTGACCGAGGAGGGTGTGGACGCCGTAGAAGAGCATCTGCGGGATGCACAGGTAGGCGAACATCGTGGCGAGCTGCAGCTTGGGGTCGTCCCAGGCCCAGTCCAGGGCGTAGACCTTGGTGATGAGCGGGGCCGCGAGGACGAAGAGCACCGTGCCGCCGACGAGGATCGCCAGCGACAGGGTGATGAGGCGGTCGGTGTAGTCCTGGCCCTCCCGGCCACGGGTCATCGCCCGGGTGAGCTGCGGAAGCAGCAGCACGTTGAGCACACCCGCCGCGAGGAGCAGATAGATCGTGTTGGGGATGGTGTTCGCGGTGTCCCAGACGTTGGCGGCGCTCGTCGGCGAGAGCGTGCCGAGCACGCCGGCGAGCAGCACCACCCGGACCATGCCGAGCACGCGGGAGACCAGCGTGCCGCTGGCCATGACCACGCTGGACCGGGCCAGCGACGAGCTCGAGCCGGCCGAGGTCGGCCTCGTGGCGCGGTCGTCGGCGGGGTCGCCGGCCGGGCCCTGGTCGCGGGGTGTCTGGCTCACGACGGCCCTCCCTGACCGGTGGCGACCCGAGGCTGGCCGCGTCGGACGGCGCGCACCAGACCCAGCACGAGCACCAGCCCGGCGAGCCCGCCGAGCACCCAGTAGAGCCAGGTGCCGGTGGGCTGCACGCGCACGTCCAGCGGCGTCTGGCTGCCCAGCTCCGTACCGTCGGGCGTCGCCACCCGGGCGGTCAGCACGGTCTCACCCCGGGTGATCGCCCGGGCCTCGAAGGACACCGTGGCCCGACTGCCGGCCCCGATGCTGACCGGGTCGGGCTGCCGGACGACCTGCAGCCGCCCGTTGCTCGCCTCCAGCTCCAGGACGACGTCCTCCACCCCGACGGCGAGGTCGTTGACGAGGGTGACGTTGATGTCGCCGCGGTCGGCGAGGAAGTTGACGGTGCTCGGCGTCACGTGGATCCCCTCGGTCGTCGCCCGCACGTCGGTGCGCACCCCGCCCCAGATCTGCGCCCACCCCTCGGGGTCCTCCCGCCACCGGCTCGCCCAGAGCGAGTCGATCACCGGCTCCCAGGACCGCAGCGGCCCGGTGTCGGAGAGCACCTGACGAAGACTCTGGAGGCCGTCGCTCACGCCCAGCAGGCCGCGGGCCCGCGAGGAGTCGACCGGGGAGTCGGCGACCTCCAGGTGGGAGGCCGCGGTGCCGAGGATGTCCGCAGCGGGCTCGGGCGTCTCGTCCGTGACCGCGACGGGGTCGGCCTCGGCCGCCGCCGCCACCATCGCGTCGGCACTCACCGGCGACAGCCAGGTGGCCTCGCCCCAGGCCTCGCTCAGCTGTCGCAGCACCTCGGGGCTGGTCGCGGTGTCCCGCGGCGGAGCGATGACCAGGCCCCGCCCCTCCCCGGTGGACTCGAGATAGGACCCCAGGGTGTGCGCGAGCACCTGCTGAGCCGCCGCGCCCGCACCCTTCTCCACGGCCTCCTCGGCGCTCTGGGCGACGAGCGCGCTGGTCCAGGAGTCGGCCCCGAGTGCGACCACGCCCTCCGGCTCCTCCAGCCGCACCGCGCCCGGCCCGGGTGCCGCCGCGGTGTCGCCGGTGAGCGCCTCCCGCGGCAGGATGACGACGCCGAGCCCTTCCCCGTCCTCGCGCACCGCATACTGCTGCGCGACGGAGCCGAGCTGCTCGGTGGCGGCGGGGTCCACCGGCCAGGCGACGTCGTCGCGGCCGGTCCCCAGGAGGGTGCGGACCGCGGCCGGGGCGTCGACCGGCTGCCGGGACAGGAGGTGGCCTGCCTGCCCGGTGGGCACCTGCTCGGCCAGCACGGCCAGGTCGGGGTCGTCGGTCGGCAGCCACCAGACGTCGTCGTCGGGGAGCAGGCGCAGCGCGGACCGGAGGGCGATGAGCCGGTCGGTGACGTCGGCATCGGTCGGGCCCGGCGTGGTCGGGCTGGTCGGGCTCGGCTCCGGCGGTGTGGTGGTCACGGCGTCGGTGTCCGGCACCGGGACGGGCGCGGTGGTGCCGGTCTCGTCGCCCGTCGGCGCTGTACTCGTGACGGCGGTGTCGTCGGGGGACCCGGCGTCCTGCGTCGGTGTGGGGGTCGGGGTGGAGGTCGCAGTCGAGCCGTCGTCGCCGGTCGGTGCGGGGGTGGTCGGCACAGTGGTGGTCGGCGCCTCGGGCGTCGGACCGGTGTCGGTGTCGTCGACCACCGCCCGCGGGGTCGCGATGCCGGGATCGGGGCGGTGCGCGACCAGGGTGGCCGGGTCGACGACGTAGGTGGTGCCGCGCACTCCGAGGTCCTGCAGCCAGCTCATGACCGGGGCCTTGGGGTCGAGCGCCGCGAGCCACGCCTGCGCGTGCAGGGCGCCGTCGCTGCTCACGAGGTCGGGGTCGGCAGGCAGGGTGAGAGGGACCACCCAGGCGACGTCGAGCGGCTCGGCGACCTCGGTCGTGCCGGCGGTCGTGAGCACGGACCGCAGGGCCACCGGCTCGGCCTCGACGCCGCGGTCGACCTCGCCCTCTGCGTCCTCGGGCGTCCCCGCCGTCAGCGTGAGCGCCAGCGCGGCCGGTGCCCCGGGTGCTCCCGACATCGTCTCGGTCGCGCTCTCCGGCACGACGACCCGGAAGGGCACCGCCCCACCGGCCGGCACGACCGGGCCGATGGTGTCGTCGCCGATGACCTGGGTCGTCTCCCGGACCGGCTCGCCCTGATCCCAGTCGGCGATCTCGGCACGCGAACCGAGCGGCACCGGTGACACGGCCGCGGTGAGGGTCGTCAGGCGCTGGCTGTCCTCGGTGTGGTTGACGACCCGGCCGGTGAGGGTGACGGGCTCGCCGGGCACCACGACCGCCGGCTGCACCGCGTCGAGCAGCAGGTAGGCGCTCTCGTCGTGATCCGGTGAGTCCGTCTCCGAGATACCCGAGGTGCTCGCCGCGAGAGGTGAGGTCTCCCCGGGCCAGGCCGCCGCCGGGCCGGAGCTCACGGCATACCCGCCCGGGACGACGAGACCGAGGGCCAGGGCGAGCAGCGCGGGCAGGCGCAGGCCCCGGGGACGGACCGTCCCGACGGGACGGCGGGTGGACTCGGACACGTCGGGTCAGGCGCTCCGCGTGAGCCGCTGCCAGGCCTCGCGGGCGATGCGCCGCTCGTTGGGGAAGGTCAGCTTGCGGTGGACCTCGTCCAGCGGCACCCAGATCGCGTCGATCGCCTCCTGGTCGGGGTCGTTCTCGACCGTGAGGCGACCACCGGTCGCCTCGAGCAGGTAGTGGTGGACCATCTTGTGGATGCGGTGCGAGGGGGTGGTGAACCAGTACTCGATCGTGCCGAGGGTGATGAGGACCCGCCCCTCGATCCCGGTCTCCTCAGCTACCTCACGCTCCGCCGTCTGCACCAGCGTCTCGCCCGGCTCGACGTGGCCCTTGGGCAGGCACCACTCCACCCGCCCCGAGCGGTTGCGCCGGGCGATGATCGCGATCCGGGCGCGCCCTTCGTAGACGTCGATGACCACCCCACCCGCCGAGGTCTCGTTGACCGACGGCAGCCGACGCGCACCGTGGTGGTGGCGCGGGGGCGTGGTGGTCATCCGCCCACTGTAACGAGTGGTCCTGCGCCAGCACAGGAACGACGGTCCCTCATCCCGGCGACTCCTACTACCCTTGGTCCGATGCCCTCGACCGACACCGATGACGCGGCGCTGCTCCTGCGCGCCCTGCGCCAGCTGACCCCGATCATGCCGCTGCTCACCGACATCGGTGAGCGCTTCGCGCAGTCGGGGTATGCCGTGGCGCTCGTCGGCGGACCGGTGCGCGACGCGTTCCTCGGCCGGACGCCGCCGGACCTCGACTTCACCACCTCCGCGTCGCCGGAGCAGATCGAGCAGGTGCTGGCCGGATGGGCCGACACCACCTGGGACGTCGGTCGGGCCTTCGGCACGATCGGCGCCCGCCGCGGCGACCACCACCTGGAGTTCACCACCTATCGCGCCGACGCCTACGACGAGAGCTCCCGCAAGCCCGTCGTGGCCTTCGGCGACTCGCTCGAGGGCGACCTGGTCCGGCGCGACTTCACCGTCAACGCCATGGCCCTGAAGCTTCCCGAGCTGACCTTCGTCGACCCGCACGACGGGCTGGCCGACCTGGCCGACCGGGCGCTGCGCACCCCGCACACCCCCGAGGTGTCCTTCACCGACGACCCGCTGCGGATGATGCGGGCGGCGCGTTTCGCCGCACAGCTGGGGCTGACCCCCTCCCCGGAGGTCACGGCGGCGATGACGGAGATGGCGGCGCGGATCGACATCGTCTCGGCCGAACGCGTGCGCGACGAGCTGGTCAAGCTGCTCCTGGCCCCCGACCCGCGGGCCGGGCTCGAGGTGCTCGTCTCCACCGGCCTGGCCGACCACGTGCTTCCCGAGCTCCCGGCCCTGCGCCTGGAGGTCGACGAGCACCACCGGCACAAGGACGTCTACGAGCACAGCCTCACCGTGCTCGAGCAGGCGATCGACCTCGAGGACCCCCCGGGCGCGGGCAGCGACGCGGACGCCGAGGACGCCGTGCCGGGACCGGACCTCGTGCTGCGGCTGGCGGCCCTGCTCCACGACATCGGCAAGCCCGCCACCCGCCGCTTCGAGCCCGGCGGCGGCGTGAGCTTCCACCACCACGAGCTCGTGGGGGCCCGGCTGACCCGCACCCGGTTGCGGGCGCTGCGCTTCGACAAGGAGACGGTCAGGGCGGTGACCCGCCTGGTCGAGCTGCACCTGCGGTTCCACGGCTACGGCACAGGGGAGTGGACCGACTCCGCCGTGCGCCGCTACGTCACCGACGCCGGGCCGCTGCTGGGTCGGCTGCACAAGCTGACCCGCTCCGACTGCACCACCCGCAACCGGCGCAAGGCGGCGCGGCTCGCCGCGAGCTACGACCACCTGGAGCAGCGGATCGAGCGACTGCGCGAGGAGGAGGAGCTCCAGGCGGTCCGGCCTGAGCTGGACGGGCATCAGATCGGGCAGATCCTCGGCATCCCGCCGGGTCCGGAGCTGGGCCGGGCCTACAAGCACCTGCTGGCGGTCCGGCTGGACCAGGGGCCGCTCGGGGAGGAGGCAGCCCGCGCCGAGCTGCTGAGGTGGTGGGGCGAGGAGGGGTCTGGACGTGGGTAGGCACGGCCGCGCCCGGCACAGCGAAGCGCCCCCGAGCCACTGGACGCACGTGCTGGCCGGCCTCCCCTGGATCACCCTCGTGCTGCTTCTTGTGCTGGTCGTGGGAGGCCTCGACCTGCTTCGACCCAACAGCTACGCGGGCGAGGCCACCCTGGCGGCCGTCGACGAGCGCACGGCCGACCGCGTCTCGATGCTCGCCGCCGACCCGGACCTGGTGCAGCGCGTGGAGGCGGCGGTGGAGCTGGGCCCGGACTACCTCGGCACGGTCGACCTGGCCGTCCACCACGCGACCGCGGACCCGGAGGTGCACGTCGAGGCGACGGCGCCGGACCCGCGGCTCGCCGCCCTGGCCGCCGACACGGCGGCCGGGCTCCTGCTCGAGGACACCGGTGCGGACGGGCTGGAGCTGTCCTCGCCCGCCGAGGTGCCCACCGACCCGACCCGGGAGCGCAACCTGCTCTGGGTCTGGGCCGCGGTGGCCGCGCTCGCCGGTGCGGTCTGGATGGAGGGGGCGCACCGGATCTGGCTCCGTGAGCACCCGACCCCGGTGCCGGAGGGCTCGTCGTGACGACCCCGTCGGAGACCTCAGGAACGACGGCCGGGTCGACGGCCGGGGCGACGGACCAGGCCGAGGCGCCGCTGACCCGGGCTCGCGCGCGTGCGCTGCACGCGGCCCGGCACGCGCTGCGGGTGCCGCCCGTGCCGCGCGACTTCCGGTCGGACATCGAGGGGCTGCGCGCGATCGCGGTCCTGGGCGTGATGCTGTGGCACGCCGGCGTCACGGTCATCCCCGGTGGCTTCGCCGGCGTCGACGTCTTCTTCGTCGTGAGCGGCTTCCTCATGAGCTCGCTCCTGCTCGAGGAGGCGCGGGCGCGGGGCCGCATCGACCTGGGCCGGTTCTACGCCCGCCGCGCCAGACGGCTGCTCCCTGCCGCGTTGACCGCGCTGGCCGGCACCGCCGTGCTGGTCCTCGCCTTCCTCCCGCGAGGCCGCTGGGCGGAGGTGGGAGGTGACCTCGTCGCCTCGGCCTTCTACGTCGTCAACTGGCGGATGGCGTGGCGGTCGGTCGACTACCTCGACCTGGAACGCGCCCCCAGTCCGTTGCAGCACTATTGGTCGCTCTCGGTCGAGGAGCAGTTCTATCTCGTCTGGCCGGTCATCCTGCTCCTCATCCTGGTCTACGCCGCTGGCCGGGCGCGCGTCTTCTCAGCCCTGGTGTGGACCACCACGCTGGTCCTGCTCGCCGCCTCGATCGCGCTCTCCTGGTGGTGGACCCTGCGGGATCCCTCGGCCTACTTCGTTACCCCGACGCGGGTCTTCGAGCTGATGCTCGGAGGTGTCGTCGCCCTCGGGGCGCGAGGGTGGCCGCGTCTGCCGAAGCTCGCGGCCGCGCTCATCGGCTGGGTCGGTCTGGGACTGATGGTCGCCTCGCTGTTCATCATCACCAAGGACGTGCTCTTCCCGGGCGTCTGGGCCCTGCTGCCCACGGTCGGGGTCAGCATGGTCCTCGTCGCCGGGCCCGCCGCCGGCGAGCTGGGGCCGGTCGCGGTGCTGCGCGCGGCGGTGCTGCAGTGGGTGGGTCGGCTGTCCTACAGCCTCTATCTGTGGCACTGGCCGTTCGTCGCGGTCGCCGCCGAGCTGGCCCGCGTGGGCACGGGTGGCCCCGCGTCGCTGCCGGTGCACTGGGGTCTGCTCGCCGTGATCGTGTCCGTGGTCCCGGCCTGGCTCTCCTTCCGGTATGTCGAGGAGCCGGTCCGGCGGCACGGTCGGGTCCTCGCGGCGCAGGTCTCATCGCAGATCGCCACCTGGCGCACCCTCCGGCTCGGGCTCAACTGCACCCTCGCGGGGGCGGCGCTGGGCGTCGTCGTCCTGGTCGCGGCGCCGCCGAGCGAGACCGAGCAGACCGCGCAGTGGCGCACGCCCGACACGGTCGAGGAGCTGCGCGACCCGGTCGGCGCCGACACCCTCCTGGCGGGCGTCGACGAGGCGCCCGCGACAGCGGGGCCCGACGACGGGGGGCCGGCGGCCGCCGCGACCGAGGGGGCGGGGGCGTCGGTGGCCCTGGGTGAGCCGCCCGCCGCCGTGGAGATCCCCGCCACCGTGGGCACGCTGGCGGTGCCGCTGGAGCAGGTGCCGGACGACACCCCGGTCATGGAGCCCGAGGGGTGCTTCGTGGGCCTGAGTGGCAGCGACGTGGGGGTGTGCGAGGGCGGCGACCCGGAGGGCGACTTCACCGTGGCCCTCATCGGCGACAGCCATGCCGGGATGTGGATGACCGCGATGGACGCCATCGGGCGGGAGCGCGGGTGGCGGGTGCTGGCGATGACGAAGTCGTCGTGCCCCCCGGCCCGAGGCCTCACCGTGGAGCGGACCGGGCAGGCCGGCGATTATCAGCAGTGCTCGACCTGGCAGGAGGGCCTGGACGAGACGCTCGTCGAGGAGGCGCCGGACCTGGTGCTGCTGTCCAGCGCCTCCTACGGCGCGACCGGGGCGGAGAAGCTCGCCGGGGGCCTCGCGGCCCGGATCGACATGGTCGAGGCGGAGGGGATGAACGCAGCCCTGGTCCGCGACGTGCCGCGCGCCCCGTTCGACGTGCCCGCCTGCCTCACTGAGCACGAGGACGAGGTGCCCGAGTGCGCCTTCGACCGGGCGGAGGGCCTGGCCCGCTCCGGCACCGGGCACCTGCTGCTCGCCGAGCAGCGGCCCGAGCTCCCGGTCATCGACCTCACCGAGGCCGTCTGCCCGGGCCGCACCTGCAGCCCGATCGTCGGCGGGGTCGTCGTCTGGCGTGACAGCAACCACCTGTCGGCGACCTACATCGGGTCGTTGGAGGCGCTGCTGGAGGACGAGGTGCTGCCGTTGGCGGTCGAGGCCGGTGCTGCGACGGCCTCGGGTGACCGTGATGAGGTCGACGAGCCCGATGAGTCTGTCGAGCCGGGCGAGGCCGATGACGCGGACGAGGCTGACGAGGCGGACGCAGCGGGCACCGAGGGGCGGTGAGCGCGCGGGACGCCGGGCATGCGGGTCGGTGACTCGACCACGCGCCAGAGGATCCACGCCCAGGCGGCGGCGCGCAGCAGCACGACCAGCGCGTAGGCGTCGCCGGGCAGGCCCCGGCCGGCGTCGCTGGCGAAGGCGATGTGCAGCCAGGTGGCGAGGAAGGCCAACGACTCCACCCCGGCCCAGCCGAGGTGCTCGGCCCAGGACCGCCCGGAGAGCGCGAGGAGGGGCAGCACCCACAGGCCGGTCTGCACCGGCACCGTCGCCGCCGTGAGGACGACGACCAGCAGCATGAGGGCGCTCAGCTGCACCACGCCGGGCGTGCGCCCCGGGCGACGGGAGGCCCAGACCCCGAGCACGAGGGCCAGGACCCAGCCGCCCACGGCGATGGACCCGGTGACGGCGGGGGGCACGGTGACGCCCAGCAGTCGGGGGATCATCTGCAGCGCGCCATAGCCCCCCGGCTGGCTCCACCACTGCTCGGCCGCGGTGAGGGCGCGCGGTTCCACCGCGACCAGTGGCAGGAGCACCGCCAGAGCCCCCAGCACCGTGCCCACCACCGCCTGCAGGCCCTCCACCAGGCGCCCGCGACGCCAGGCCACGAGCAGCATCGCCGCCAGGACGAGCAGCGGAAAGGGGCGCACCAGCACCGCCAGACCCAGCAGCAGCCCGGCCACCCACGGCCGTCGACCCTGCCAGGCCGCGAGTGCCAGCAGCGTCAGGGTCACCCCCAGCAGGTCGACCGACACCAGGGCCAGCAGCGCGAGAACGGGGCTCAGCGCGAGGTGGGCGGCGCTCCACGGGTGCCGGGGCCGCAGCCCCACGAGCGTCACCACGGCGGCCGTCACCAGCAGCAGGCAGACCGCGACCCAGAGCACCATGACCCACTGCTGCGCCGCGACAGACGAGTCGCTCCCGGTGCGCGGCGAGAGCCGGGCGAGCACCCACATGACCAGGCCGGGCAGCGGGGCGGCCGTCGACGCCGCACCGTCCCCGGCCCACGGGAGGGCACCCTGCGCCAGCGGCGAGCTGACGTGGACCACGGGCAGGTCGGAGTAGCACGCGCGCCAGAACTGGTCGGGGGTGCTCCACCCCTTCATGAGGCAGTGCCCCTTCTGCCAGACGCCGAGGGCCAGGGTGAGCGCCCCCAGGGCGACCAGCGCGGCCGCGACACCGGCCAGGCCGCGCGCGCCGACGACGGCATACCGGCCGAGCGGTCCGCCCAGGAAGCCGGTCGCCGCGGCGACCACCGGGTCGATCCAGGACGGCACCACCCAGGGCAGGTCGCGTCGGGTGCGGGGGGGACGACCGCCCCCGAACGGGCCGGTGCCGCTCACCCGGTGGGCTCGGGCACGGGCGCCTCGTCCGTCGGCTGACCCGGTTGGCCCTCGCCGTCCGGAGGATCGATGGTCTCGGTCTCCGTGGGGGTGGTCGGCTCCGGGACGCTCTCGGTCTCGGTCGGCTCCTCGCTCGTCTCGGTCTCCGTGGGCTCCTCCGAGGTGGTCGTCTCGGTCGGCTCCTCGCTCGTCTCCGTCTCGGTCTCGGTCTCCGTCGGCTCGGCCGTCGTCGGCTCCGGCTCGACCGGGGCCACGGTGGTCGGGGTGTCGTCGGTCGGGCCGCCGGTGCCGACGCGCGGGGAGAACTCGAGGACCTCCTCGCCCTCCATCGCGCCCCGCATGAACTCGCCCCAGACCTGCGCGGGGAAGGTGCCGCCGGTGATCTGGTCGATGCCGGCGACGTCCTGCATCGGGACGGTGCCGTCGCCCTTGTACATCACGACACCCGCCGCCAGCTGTGGCACGAAGCCGTCGAACCAGGCGGAGACGTTCTGCTCGCTCGTGCCCGACTTGCCGGCCGAGGGTCGCCCGATGTCGCCGGCGGTCATGCCCGAGCCCTGGGTCATGGTGTAGGTCATCGCATCGGTCGTGTCGACGGCGGCATCGCGCTCGACGCCGTCCTCGGTCTCCGGCTCGGCCTCGTGGGTCACCTGGCCGCTGACCGTCTCGACCCGCGCGATGAGGTAGGGGTCGGAGCGCTGTCCCTCTGCCGCGAGGGTCGCGTAGGCGTTGGTCATCTCGACCAGGGTCGGGGAGGCGGTACCGAGCACGTTGGTGAGGTCGGTGTCGAGCCCGGGGGTGTCCTCCGGCAGGCCCAGGTCGATCGCGGCGTCCCGGGTGCGGTCCGGACCGATCTCTTCGTTGAGCTGGACGTAGATCGTGTTGACCGATTCGGCGAGCGCCGTGCGCAGGTCGATACGCCCGAAGGACACGTCGCGGAAGTTGTTGATCTCCACGTCGTCGCCCTCGCCGAAGGTCATCGGGGTGGGTCCGTCGTAGGGCTGGAGGGTGTCGACGCCGTCCTCGACCGCCGCCACGAGCGTGACCGGCTTGAAGAGCGACCCGGCCTGCACCCGGGCGTCGGTCGCCGAGTTGAGCTGGGTCTCCTGGTAGTCGTCGCCGCCGTACATCGCGGTGATGGCGCCGTCGTCGGGCCGGATGGCGGTGAGGGCGACGGTGATGTCGTCGGTGCCCTCACCGGTGGGGCGGAACATCTCCACGGCGTCCTGGGCCGCCTGCTGGTGCTGCTCGACGATCGTGGTGGTGACCCGCAGGCCGCCGCCGTCGATCTCGGCGTCGTCGACGCCCAGCAGCTCCTGCAGCTCCTCGCGCGCCGCCTGCGAGATGTAGCCCTCCACGCCCTGCACCGCGGTGGAGGGTGCCGCGTCCTCGATCTCGGGAAGCGTCATACCGGAGCGTTCGGAGGCGTCCAGCCACCCCTCCTCGACCATGCCGTCGAGCACGTAGGCGACCCGCTCCTCGGCACGCTCCTCGTTGCCGTCGGCGAAGTCCGGGTCGAAGAGCGAGGGGGCGTTGGTCACCGCGGCGAGGAAGGCCCCCTCCTCGACGGTGAGGTCGGCGACGTCCTTGCGGAAGTAGGCCTGGCTCGCGGTCTGGATGCCGTAGGCGCCGCGCCCGAAGTAGATCGTGTTGAGGTAGTTCTCCAGGATCTGGTCCTTGGAGAGCTCGTTGTCGATCTTGATCGAGATGATGATCTCGGTGAACTTGCGCTGCAGCGTCTGGTCGGCGGTGAGGTAGTAGTTCTTGACGTACTGCTGGGTGATGGTCGACCCGCCCTGGAGGCCGTCGCCGCGCAGCGTGCGCCAGGCACCCCGGATCGTGCCCGGTATGGAGACGCCCTCGTTCTCGTAGAAGGAGCGGTCCTCGGCGGCGAGCAGCGCGTTGCGGGTCGCCTCGGGCACCTCCTCCAGCGGCACCGCCTCCCGGTCGTAGCCGCCGGTGAACCGGGCCAGCTCGGTCTCGCCGTCGGCGTAGTAGAGGATCGAGCTCTGCGCCTCGGCGAAGTCGTTGGGCTCGGGGACCTCGGTCCGGCTGTAGGCCCAGGCAAAGATGCCGACCGCGAGCAGGATGCCGAGCAGCGCCAGCCCGGTCAGCCACAGCAGGGTGCGCCGAACCCAGCCGCCACGCCGCGCGCGGCGGCGGCCGGTCCGGGTCGAACGACGGGACGTCGGTGCGGTGCCAGAGGAGCTCACGCACCCATTGTGCCTATTCGGCTGGGCGATGCCTCGGAATCATCGCGGGCACGGCGGTGTTCGCACGGGGGAGAGGGGCGGCCTGCGGGCCGCCCGCAGCATGTCTGACGAGGAGTATGTGGATGGGTTCGGTTCGGGTGGCGATCGTGGGCGTGGGCAACTGCGCCAGCTCGCTCGTGCAAGGAGTCGAGTACTACCGGGACGCCGACCCCGAGGGCACGGTCCCCGGCCTGATGCACGTGCGGTTCGGTGACTACCACGTCGGTGACCTGTCGTTCGTGGCCGCCTTCGACGTGGACGCCGCCAAGGTCGGGCAGGACCTGTCCAAGGCCATCCGCACGGGCGAGAACAACACGATCCAGTTCGCCGAGGTGCCCGAGACGGGCGTCGTCGTGCAGCGGGGGCCGACGCTCGACGGTCTGGGGAAGTACTACGCGCTCACCGTCGAGGAGTCGCCGGCCGAGCCGGTCGA
Organism: Serinicoccus sp. JS2-9; assembly: GCF_059025165.1. NCBI lineage: Bacteria > Bacillati > Actinomycetota > Actinomycetes > Micrococcales > Ornithinimicrobiaceae > Serinicoccus > Serinicoccus sp. JS2-9. Next base: position 844,150 of record NZ_CM180091.1, on the reverse strand, counting down.
CGTCGTCCAGGCCCTCAAGGACGCCGAGGTCGACGTCCTCGTGTCCTACCTGCCGGTCGGCAGCGAGGAGGCGGACAAGTTCTACGCCCAGTGCGCCATCGACGCTGGCGTCGCCTTCGTCAACGCCCTGCCGGTCTTCATCGCCAGCGACCCCGAGTGGGCGGCGAAGTTCACCGAGGCCGGGGTGCCGATCGTCGGCGACGACATCAAGAGCCAGGTCGGCGCGACGATCACCCACCGCGTGCTGGCTCGCCTCTTCGAGGAGCGCGGCGTGGCGCTGGACCGCACCTACCAGCTCAACGTCGGCGGCAACATGGACTTCAAGAACATGCTGGAGCGCGAGCGGCTGGAGAGCAAGAAGGTCTCCAAGACCCAGGCGGTCACGTCCAACCTGAGCCGCACCATGGCGGACCGGGACGTGCACATCGGTCCCTCCGACTACGTGCAGTGGCTGGACGACCGCAAGTGGGCCTACGTCCGGCTCGAGGGCCGCGCCTTCGGCGACGTACCGCTCAACCTGGAATACAAGCTCGAGGTCTGGGACAGCCCCAACTCCGCCGGGATCATCATCGACGCGATCCGGGCGGCGAAGATCGCGGCCGACCGAGGCCAGGGCGGCCCCGTCATGGGTGCCTCCGCCTATCTGATGAAGAGCCCGCCGGTGCAGATGCCCGACGACCAGGGCCGCGCCGAGGTGGAGGCCTTCATCGCCCAGACGGCGGGCTGAGGCTGGGCCCGGGCACCAGCCGGGGTCTGGGAGGATCGCCGGTATGCCGCAGCTGCCCTTCGTGCTCGTCGGTGCCGGGTGTCCCGGGGCGGGGCCGCGAGCCGCGGTCACCGCTGCCACCGCCGCCGGGCTCAGCCTGCCGGCGGCGACGGGGGCACCTCTGGGCGAGCCGGGCTGGCACCGGCTGGACGCCGGAATGCCGACCGCCGGGCTGGTGCAGCGTCTCACCTCCCGGTTGCGTGATCCCGCCGTCGGTCTTGCCGCCTCGCTGGAGTCCGAGGGCTGGCTGGCCGCACAGGTGGCTGCTGCCGCGGACGGCGCTCCCTCCGAGGACGGGGTGAGGGTGGTCGCGCTCGATCCCGCCGCGCTCCGGGCGCTGGACCGGCTCTCGCTGCCGACCGGGGTGCGCGTGCTGGAGTGGGACGAGGCCCTCGAACCGTTGCTGCGGCCCATCGGGGGGGCCGTGCCAGGACCGCGTCAGCCGGTGCCCGCGAGGCCCTCGGCGTCGCGTCCTCCCGGTGCGCGGCACGCGATCACGGTGCTCGGAGACGACCCGACCGCGGCCGCAGGAGCGCTCGACCTCCCCCGGGTGAAGGTGACGATGGCCCTGACGGCGGACGACGGTCCCGGCGAGCTGCCGGACCCCACCGACGTGGTGCTCCTCGACGGTCTGGGGCCCTGGGTCACCCTGCTCACCGGTCTCGCCACCGGGACGCCGGTCGTCCGGGTGGTGCATCCCGACGACGCGACCACCCCGTGGCGCCACCTCCTCGACACCTCCCGCGTCGACGTCACCCTCAGGCAGGCGGAGGCCGCGACGCCGGGAGCCCTGCTCGACGCGGTTCTCGGCGCGGACGTCGCGGAGCTGGTCGATCTGGCCTCGCGGCGGGAGGACGAGCAGGCCCTGGCGCTCGCGGACCAGATGCTCGACCGCGGGCTCCCCGAGGACGAACGGGTCTGGCGCGAGCTGAGCTACCTCGCCCGCGTCAGCGGGGCCTCCACCCTGGAGGCGCGGCTGCTGCGGGGGCGGTTGCAGACCGCAGATCCCGACGACCAGCGTCGACCGACGTGGCAGACCGTGCTGGACACCGTGCAGGACCGGCTCACCGAGACCGAGCCCGGCTGGCTGCCGCCGCTGCCGTCCACCCCGGTCGAGCCGGTGCCGGGTCGGGTGCTGCACCTGCTCAAGGTGACCATCCCCCAGCGGCAGGCCGGGTACTCCGTGCGCGGCCACCAGACGCTTCTCGCCCTGCAGGAGCAGGGGGTGGACGTGCTCGGCGTCGCGCTCCCGCCTGCCGGGCCGACGAGCGACGTGACGGCTGACGCGGATCCCGACCTGCTTCCCACGGTGGGCGAGCACGTCGTCGACGGCGTGCGCTACCTCGTGCCGGAGCCGGTGGCGGCGTCCGCCGGCACGGCATACCTCCGACAGGCCGCCGAGGCGCTGCTCGAGGTGGTCCGGACCGAGCGGCCCGCGGTGCTGCACGTGCACTCCGGCGGCCGCGGCTACGACCTCGGCGTCGTGGGAGCCGCGCTCGCGCGGGCCACCGGCCTGCCCTGGATGTATGAGGTGCGCGGCTTCTTCGAATCACTGTGGACACCGCAGCTGGACCGCGCGGAGCGTGGCGAGGTCTTCGCCCGCCGCATGGCCAAGGAGGCGGAGCTCGTCGCCGCGGCCGACGCTGCCGTGACCCTGGCCGAGACCATGCGCGCCGACCTCGTCGCGCGCGGAGTCGACCCGGGACAGGTGACGGTGGTGCCCAACGCGGTCGATCCGCGAGCCTTCACGCCGACCAGTCGCGACGCGGACCTGGCCAGCCGCTGGGGCACGGCCGGACGCTTCACCATCGGCTACGTCACCAACCTGGACCACGAGCGCGAGCAGATCGAGGACCTGGTGCGCGCCACCCGCGTGCTGCGCGACCGCGGGGTCGACGTGCGCACGCTCGTCGTGGGCGACGGCACGCGCCGGGAGGCCCTCCAGGCCCGGGCCCGGCAGGAGGGCGTGGCGGAGCACGTCGTCTTCACCGGCCGCGTGCCGCACGCCGAGGTCGCCGCGTCCTACGCACTCCTGGACGTGCTCGTCGTGCCGCGCAGCGCTGAGCGTGCCGCCCGGCTGGTCACCCCGCTCAAGCCCTACGAGGCGATGGCCCTCGGGCTGCCGGTGGTGGTGTCGGACCAGCCCGCCCTGCTGGAGATCATCGGCGGCGGCGAACGCGGCTGGTCCTACCCGACCGGGGACGCCGAGGCGCTGGCGACGGTCCTGCAGGCGCTCGCCGCAGACCCGTCCCTGCGCCGGGCGACGGCCGAGCGGGCCCGTGCCTGGGTGCTCGCCGAGCGCACCTGGGCGGGCAACGCCGAGCGTTACCGCGCGCTCTACGACCGCCTCGACCCTCGCGCACCCCGCACGACCGCCGACGGCCCGGGACCCACCCGGTAGCGTGCAGCCCATGCGCTCCCGTCACCTGCTGCTGGCCGCCGTTGCGTTCGCCGCGGTGATGAGCCTGGCCGCGCTTGTGGGGACCCTGCTGGGTTGGTGGTGGCTCGTCACGCTGGCGGGTGCCGGCCTGCTCAGCGGCACCCTGCTGGCGGCCGTCGACACGGATCGGCGGGTGCGTGAGCTGCGGTCCTACGTGCGGGCGCAGGTCGCGTCCATCGACACGACCGGTGGCCGGGCGGCGCCCGAGCGGGAGGACGTCGTGGGCACGGTGCGCGCCCTGCAGGCGCAGTACACCGGCCGCCTCGACCGGTTGCAGGACACCGTCGAGCAGGCGCTGCGGCGCGACGGCGGGCATGCCGGCAGCTGACCCGGGGCCTCGCGCCACCCGGGCCGGGGTGAGCCGGGACACGGCGCGCAACCAGATCCTCCTGGACCACCCCGACGCCCTCGCCGCCACCGCGCTGCGCACCCGGAGCATCCACGCCCGCGAGGTGCTGGTCGAGGCCGCCTGGCCCGGCGCGAGCGCGGCCGACATCGACGGGTGGGCCGAGTCGGTCGTCACGTCCGGTGGAGGGGAGCGTCCCGAGGGCGCCGACCTCTACCGCCTCGGGCAGTACGCGCGCGTGCTCGCCCTGCAACGGGTCGAGGACGCCGAGGACCGGCGCCGGGCCCGGACGCTGCTGGAGGCGCTCGCGCTGCTCGACGGGGGGCAGGCCCTCGGCGCCGTCCATCCGCAGGCGGTCCTGCTGCTGCTCCACCTGCGCTGCCTGGACGGGGACACCCAGCGGGCGACCGCGCTGCTCGAACACCCGCAGGTCCCGTCCGACGTCGCCGACGCGGTGCGCGCGGACCTGGCCAACCCCTTCCGCGGGTCCCCCGGCGACAGCAGCGTGCCGGAGTCCGCGCTCGATCCGTGGCTGGCGCTCCTGACCCGGGCGTTGCTGCCCCCCGGTCGCGCGCCGCTGCAGCTGGCGCCGCAGCACGGACCCACGCCCTTCGACCGGCTGACCACCCCCGAGCCCGAGGCGGTCGACCGCGACGGTGACGCCCTCGTCACGGTGGTGGTCAGCTGCCACCGCCCCGGGCCGGCACTGCTCACCGCGGTCGGCTCGCTGGTCCGGCAGAGCTGGCGGGCGCTGGAGATCCTCGTCGTCGACGACGCCTCCGGCGCGGACGGCGCGGCCGAGGCCGAGCCGTGGCTGCGCGTGGTCGAGGCGTCCGACCCCCGGGTACGGGTGATCCGCAAACAGGTCAACGGTGGCACCTACCGGGCGCGCAACACCGCGTGGCGACAGGCCCGGGGGGCCTACGCCACCACCCTGGACTCCGACGACTGGCTGCACCCGGAGGCGATCGCCACCCTGGTCCGGGCCCTGGAGGCCGACCCGGCGCGGATGGCGACCCAGGCCCTCGGGGCGCGCGTGAGCGAGGACCTGCGGCTGGTGCGGCTCGGCTACCGCCACCGCGCCGTCGCGACCCCCACCCTGCTCGTCCGGCTGGACCCGGTGCTCTCCCGGCTGGGCTTCTTCGACCCGGCGCGCAAGGCCGCCGACACGGAGTACTCCCGGCGCATCCAGGCGGCCTTCGGTGACGCGGCGGTGCACACGGTGGACGAGTGCCTGCTGCTGCTGCGCTCGGGGGAGACGCTGTCCTCCTCCGAGTTCGGGCGCATGTGGCGGCACGGCGCCCGCCACGCCTACAAGTGCCTCTACACGCCCTGGCACGACGAGATCCGGGCCGGGGCGGCGGCATACCTCGATCCGGTCGAGGACCGACCCGTGCCGGAGCCGCGGCGGTGGAGCTGGCCCCGCGACATCGCCTTCCCGGCGCCGCGCCGCCTCGACCTGGTGCTCGCGGGTGACTGGCGCCGCTACGGCGGACCGCAGCGCTCCATGCTCGAGGAGGCGCGAGCCGCCCGCGCCGCCGGCCTGCGGGTGGGGATCATGCACCTGGAGGCGCTGCGCTTCGGCACCACCCGGGACCTGCCGCTGTGCGCGCCGGTCACCGAGCTGCTGCGCCGCCGCGAGCTGGAGTGGGTGCAGCCGGACGACGACGTGGACGTCGACGTGCTGCTCGTCCGCTACCCGCTCGTCCTGCAGCATCCTCCGCACGTGCCCGGCGCACTGCGCCCGGAGCACCTGCTCGTCGTGGCCAACCAGGCTCCGATCGAGCCGGACGGCACCGATCAGCGGTATGTCGTGGGTGACGTCACCGAGCGCGCGCGCGAGCTGTTCGGCGCCGATCCCCTCTGGGTGCCGCAGGGGCCGGTGGTCCGTGAGGTGCTGCGGGAGCAGGACCCGGACGTGGTGCTCGCCGGGTGGGACAACCCCGGGCTCATCGACCTGGCGCAGTGGCGGGTGCGCCCGGCCCGCCCACCGGGCGCCGACGGCCCCGTGGTGGTCGGGCGCTACTCCCGCGACCACCCGCTGAAGTTTCCGGCGACCCATGCCGACTTCGTGCGCGCCTACACCTTCGGCGAGGGCTACGAGGTCCGGATGATGGGCGCGCTCGCCACCTGGCGGGCGCTGGCGGAGCAGGCCGGGCTGGGGGCGGAGCATCCGGTTCCCGACTCCTGGCGGATGCTGCGCTACCAGCAGGTGGACCCGCGCGAGCTCCTCGCCGAGGTGGACTTCGTCGTCTACCAGGACCACCCGGAGCGGCACGAGGCCTTTGGCCGGGTGCTGCTGGAGTCCGCCGCCTCCGGGGCCCTGGTTATCGCCCACCCCAAGCACCGACCGGTCTTCGGCGAGGTGCTGGACTACGCCACGCCGGAGCAGGTCAGGGAGCTCGTCGAGGGGTATGTCGCGGAGCCGAAGCGTTACCTGGCCCGGGTGGAGCAGGTGCAGCGGCTCATCGGCGAGCGCTACAGCCACGACTCCTTCGTCCGGCGGCTGGCCGGGGTCTCGGCGTCGTTGGCCGCGCGCGTGGCCTCCGTGGGCCGTGACGAAGGCTGGTGGTCGGGCGAAGCGCGGCTGCTCGTCGCAGGGGAGCGGCCGGGGACGGGGGCGTCCGACGCGCCGTCGGTCCAGCTGGAGCGGGGAGCAGGGCTGACCCTGCACGAGACCCGGGTGCGCTCTGCTGCGGATGCGGGGCGGGCCGACCGGGTGGTGCTGGTGCTGCCGGAGCCGATGCCCGAGGACGCGCGCGAGCTGCTGGGGGAGGCGTGGGCGGTGCCCGAGGAGTCAGTGCTGGACGCGGCTCTCGTGGGCGCGGCTGAGGCCGCGGGGCTTCCGGCGGTGGTGCTGCGCCGCGAGGGAGTGGTGCAGCTGCTGACCGTTCCCGGGGTCGAGGTCGACCTGGTCGAGGGCGTTGCCGATGCGGAGACGGGCTCCAGTCTCGGCGTCGACACGGAGATCCTGCCGCCGGACCGGATCCCGGCGGGCTGGACCTCACGCTGCTGGCCCGGGTCGCGGGACGTCGAGGTCAGTCTGCGGTCGGCGGCGCCAGACGGCGGTCGCTGAACGGCAGGACGAGCGGGCGCACGCCCTGCACCAGGTCGTGGGGTCGCCACCCGCCCCCGGCCTCGCCAGCCGTCCCCAGGACGACGTGCGCGTCGCGCGGCACCGCCGCGTCGAGCGGCACCCCCGCCGGCGCCAGGGCCGACGGGTGGGTAGGCAGAGCAGCCCCGGCGTCATCGCCCCAGGTGCGTGCGAAGGCCCGCGCCCCGCCTGCGCGCAGTGAGCGGCCCGGCTCTCCCGGCTCACCGTCGGCCTCCTCGCGCAACCCCACGACCAGGTGTCGCAACCGGGCTTCGTCCGCCGCGGAGGAGGCCGCGAAGAGCACCGGGTCGCTGCGGTCGTCGCTCGCTCGGTCCCACCAGGAGACGGACGCCGTGAGTCGGCCCGCGAGCGCGGACAGCAGCTCCGCGCTCGCCGGGTCCTCGCCCAGCGCCAGCCAGGCGGGCGCACTCCCGGTCGCGAGCTCGAGGTGCCGGATGAGCCGGTCCCGGCGTTCCTCAGGCGTGGAAAGGCGGGGTGCTGCCGAGGGGCCCGCGACCTCGGTCAGACCCGCTCTGGTCCAGTCCGTGCCCGGTGCACCGTCGCAGCGGGCCGCCATGTCCCCGGTCAGGGAGAGCGTGTCACCCGCGAGTCCCAGGTGTCGGCCGAGCGTCTTCTGCGACACGACGCCGTTGCCGAGCACGTGGGCTCCCAGGCTGGCGACCGCGTCGGTGAGGAGCACGGTCCTGCTGCCGTCGCCGAGGAGCGCGGTCCAGCTGCCGGTCAGGGCGGCGGCGGCCGCGGACGCCGCGGTGAGTCCGTCCGAGCTCAGGACGCCGGCGAGACGGTCGGCGGTGGCTGCCGGACCGGCTGCACCGGCGTCCAGGTCGACGGGGTCGCCGACGACCCACGCCCAGGCATGCTCCGCTTCGGCGCGGGCCGACGCGATGGACGGGTGGTGCGCGAGCCACCAGCCTCCGGGCGCGCGAGCGGTGATCCAGGTGGGCGGCGGGGCGTCCGGGCGGGCGGGGAGGACGGCATACCCCCGAGGCCAGGTGAGCCGCTGCTCGAGTGCGGTCCTCCGCGAGCGCGTCAGCCGCCCTCGGACCCGCGACGCCAGCGGTCCCGGGATCCTGGAGAGAGCGCGGTCTACCGGCGGGGGAGGGGTGCGGCGGGGAAGCCCTGCGAGGGGCTCCTTGTTCAGCATCCGGTCGTAGAGCACCTTGCCCGCCCGCTGCGGGTAGGGCAGCGACAACATCGTCTCCAGCAGGACCCGGTCGTTGAAGGGGGCCATCACCCGGTGGCCGAAGTCGCCGTCGAGGAACTTCCGGTAGCCCCACCGGCCCATCCGCTGCTCCCAATAGAACAGGTCGTGATGGTCGTACCCCGCCAATCGGTCTGGCCGGAACTGAGCATGTGACGCGTAGCCACCGAACAGAGCTTCTGCCAGGCCGTCGTGTCGGGAGCCGAGCAGCAGCTGCACCATCCTGGCGTCGGACAGGGGCTCGTCGGTGCGTACCTTGCTGAAGGTGGTGCCGCACTCGGCGCCGTTGGACTGCAGCTGCACCAGGTCGTGGTCGAGGTCGGCCCACATCGCGTGGGCGGCGCCGCGGGACGGGAGCAGTGGCGCGTAGGTGCGGCGGTGCGCCCGGTCGAAGGCGCTCCCGGCCGGTGGGTTGCGCCACCGCAGCACCCGGTGCCGCACGCCGGCGCGGGTGGCGACCGCACTGGCGCCGGTGACGTCGGTGGCCGCTGCGGGCCCACGGCGTGCGTCTCGGGGGTTGACGTAGGTGAAGGTGAGGCCGTCCTGCTGACGCAGCCGCGGCAGCGCCGCGGCCAGCGTGATGCGACTGTCCGACCCGGCGGTGAGGCTCAACGCCGGCTGGCCGAGCCGCGTCAGAAGGTCCACGTGCGCCTGCAGCCGGTCCCGGAACGCGGCATACGTGGCGTCGAGGTTCGTCGAGGGTCGACGTTCGGTCCAGGGCCAGAACCGCTCGTGCCGCGGCGGCGGCGAGCCGGGCACGAGCCCGACCCGCAGCAGGCAGTTGGGGATGAGCGCCAGCACCTCGCGGTATGACGTGCGCAGGCCGGGCAGGTAGTTCACCAAGCCTTGGCGATGGGTTCGGAGCTGATCCAGGAGGAGCGGCACGTCCGGATCCTCTGAGAGACCGAGGGTGTCGGCGACCAACGAGGCGGCGCTAGCCAGCGCCGTGCGACCGCCGTGGTTGCCGTAGAAGACGGGCTGGGTCGCCAGGGTGTCGGGGACGACGAGGAGCTCGGCGCCGGATTCCGTTCGGTCGACGGCGACGAGCGTGAAGCGGCCACCCAGCCGAGCTGTAGCCCGCACCAGTGCGTCCTCCCCCGCGCTCTGCCACGAGCTGAGCAGGCCCCGGGCGATCTCTGTCGCGTCGATCAAGCCGGCGTCCACGTCCACCGGGTGGCCGAGCAGCAGCACCTCCCGACCGTCGCCCCGGGCCGCCGCGGCGACGGTCCGCGGCTGCAGGGCGACCGTCAGCCCGGACAGCAGGTCCAGGTCGGTGCGCCACCCCTGGGTGTCAGGTGGGAGCTGGTCTGGGGAGAGTGTGCCCGAGACGACGAGGTAGCCGTGTGGGTGGCTGCCGAGGAGCACCTGCGCGTCGGTGGCGGCGCTGGCGCTCTCCTCGGGAGCCGCGCCGGTCATTCCACGCCCAGAGCCCCGGCCAGGACGCGGGCGATGCGCGGACCCGCCTGGCCGTCCCACAGCGGGGGCACTGGTGTGGATCCGTCGGCCCGGGCCGTCGACTCGAGAGCAGTGGCGACCTCTCCGGCGAGCGACTCCCGGGTCACCAGCCGGTTGGTGCCGTGGGTGATCGTCACCGGGCGCTCGGTGTTGGGCCGCAGGGTCAGGCAGGGGACGCCCATCACCGTGGTCTCCTCCTGCACGCCGCCGGAGTCGGTGACGACCGCGGCCGAGCCCTGAACCAGCGAGAGGAACTCGACGTAGCCGAGCGGCTCGATGACCTGCAGGTTCTCGTGGTCCATGAAGCCGGCATCCTGCAGCCGCTGGCGACCACGAGGGTGCAGCGGGATGAGCACCGTGACCTGGTCGGCGACCGCGTGGACCGCCCTCACCAGGGCAGCGACGTCGGCAGGATCGTCCACGTTGCCGGGCCGGTGGAGCGTCGCCACGACGTAGGGCTCGGACGGGTCGACGCCGACCTGCTCGGCGACGCCGGCGGTGTCCAGGCTCCCGAGGTGACGTAGCAGGGTGTCGATCATGGGGTTGCCGACGAAGTGGATGCTGTCCGGGTCGGCGCCCTCGCGGGCGAGGTGGGCCACCGCGTCGACGCTGGTGACGAGGAGCAGGTCCGAGATCCGGTCGGTGAGCAGCCGGTTGATCTCCTCCGGCATCGTCCGGTCGAAGGACCGCAGCCCGGCCTCGACATGGGCGATCGGGATGCCCATCTTGCTCGCGACCAGAGCGGCCGCGACCGTGGAGTTGACGTCGCCGTAGACCACGACCAGATCCGGACGACGCTCGACGAAGAGCTGCTCCAGACCGACCATCGTCGCCGCGGTCTGGGCCCCGTGCGCCCCGGAGCCGACCCCGAGGTTGAGGTCGGGCTCGGGCAGGCCGAGCTGGCGGAAGAAGACCTCGCTCATCCGCTCGTCGTAGTGCTGACCGGTGTGGACCAGCAGCTGCTCGACCGGGTAGGCGTGCAGGGCCTCGATGACCGGGGCAGCCTTCGGGAAGTTGGGTCGGGCGCCGGTGATGTGGACGACGAGCGGGGTGGTCACGGCGAGGTCTCTCCTCGATCTGGGTGGTGGTCGGATGGCGGGGCGACGACGTGCTCAGGACCAGTCTCCCCGCCGAGGTCGAGGTCGCCGGGCAGGCGGTGCCGCACGGCCCGGACGAGGTGCTCGTCGACCGCGTGGAGACGGCCGTGGTCGGTCCGGACCAGGTGCCACAGCTGGTAGTGGTCGACGATCCCGCCGAGCCGGTCTGCCAGGTAGGCGTCCCAGGCCGCGGTGGAGTCGGTGATGCTACCGCTACCGACCAGGGCGCCGCGCCGCACGACGTGCTCCAGCACGAACCCGTGCTCGCGGGCGGCAGCGAAGACCGGCTGGTCCAGGACCAGCAGGGGGCGGAAGCTGCGCTCGGCCCGCTGCAGCTCGGCGACCCGTGTCACGAAGGCCTCGGCCTGCTCGGTCGTCAGGTCGAGGGCGAGGAAACCGATGACGGGCAGGAGGTTCACGTCGGCCCCGGAGACGTGGCGGCCGCCGTGCAAGGGCACGTCCACCTGGCCGGCACCGTGACGCGGCGCGAAGACGCGCCAGGCCAGGTCGTTGAGCAGCTCGTTGCGTCGCACCCGCGGCAGGAGCTCACGCAGCGCCCAGTCGTACCCCGGCGCGCGACGCACCCGGCGGGCGAGCTCCTGAGGGATCCGGGAGGGCGGCTTCATGCGCGGGCTCCGGCCAGCGAGTCGATCAGCCCGGCGGCGTCCCTAGCGCCGTTCCCGGGGTCTGCGGCCCTGGCGCGGTCGGCCAGCTCAATTCCTCGCTCCAGCAGGTCGCCGATCAGCCGATCGGCGCGACCGTCGGTCAGGGTCGGCGCGGTGAGCGCCCAGCCCTGCCGGTGGGCGTGACCCGCGCGCGACGCCTGATCGTCCAGCGAGGTGTGTGAGTTGGGCACGAGGAGCGTGGGCACACCCAGGCGCAGCGACTCGTGGAAGGAGTTGTAGCCCGCCGCGACCACGGCCAGGTCGAAGGCGGAGTAGTACTCCGACAGCGGGAAATGCCGCACCAGGTGCAGACCTTCGGTCTCCACGGCCTTCTCGGCGATGGCGGGGGCGGTCACGCACACGCCGATGCCGCGCCGCCGGAGCGCCGCGGCAGCCGCCCCGATCTCGTCACCGGTGTCGTTGATGTTGCCGGCTCCGAGGGATACCAGCGCGAGCGGCCCGTCGAGAGGCAGGCCGAGAGCGGCCCGTGCGGCGTCCCGCGGCTGCACGTCGTCGCGGTCGACCAGCGTGACCGGGCGGACGGGGGTGACCGGCGTGGTGACCTGGTCGAAGCGGGACGGGGGGGCGGCGGTCGCGCCACGGTCAGCCTCCCCGGACAGGTCGCCCGGCTCCAGGACGGCGTCGAACCAGGCGGCCTTGGCGAGCTGGTCGACGTTGCGACCCGGCTTCCACATCCCGCGCCGCGACCAGACGGACCGCGTCCCCGGTGCCGAGGCGAGCGCGACGTCGAGCCCGGAGTAGGGGTGGGTGCCGTCGAAGACGAGCACCTCGGGACGTACGCGGTGCAGGATCTCCCCGACCCGCTCGGCGAAGAGAGCTCGCCACGCGGCGGGTCGGAGGCCGGACGCTCCTTGGCTCGGGAGGTACTCCCAGGTCAGTCCCTGGCTGGCGACGACCGGCACGGCCTGAGAGAGGGACAGGACGTGGGCGGGGCTCGTCAGTCGACGGGCGTAGGCCAGCAACCGGGTGAGGTGACCCATACCGGCCCCGTTGCTGGAGAGGAGGAGAACGCGAGGTGACCCGGCGGGCTCCGTGGCGTCGAGGTGCGAGACGGTCGCGACGTGCTGCTCGGGACTGCCAGCGACCATGCCGAGGATCATGTCACAGCGCGCTAACATCGGTGGCACCCTCGGTGCGAGGTACCCGACCCCTGAACTCTGCTCTAGGAGACACACGTGGCATTCGATGCCGTCATCATCGGGCTGGGCTACGTCGGCCTGCCGCTGGCCCAGGAAGCGACGCGCGCTGGCCGACAGGTTCTCGGCTTCGACGTCAACCAGGGTGTCGTGGATGCGCTCAACACGGGACGCTCGCACGTCGACGACCTGTCGGACCAGGACGTCGCAGAGATGGTGGAGGCGGGGTTCGAGGCCACCACGGACGAGTCCCGGATCGCCGAGGCGGCCGCAGCGGTGATCTGCGTCCCGACCCCGTTGTCCGAGGAGGGCGGCCCCGACCTGCGCGCCGTCGAGTCCGCGGTGGGCGCGGTCGCCCGCCAGCTGCAGCCCGGGATGCTCGTCATCCTGGAGTCGACGACCTACCCCGGCACCACCGACGAGGTCGTCCGACCGGCCCTCGAGGCGGGTGGGCTGGAGGCGGGGAAGGACTTCCACCTCGCCTTCTCGCCAGAGCGGATCGATCCGGGTAACGAGCGGTTCGGCGCCAAGAACACACCCAAGGTCGTCGGGGGCCACACCCCCGCGTGCAGCGAGGCGGCGGCCTCCTTCTACGGAGCCTTCGTGGACACGGTGGTCCGCACCAAGGGCACCCGTGAGGCGGAGACCGCCAAGCTGTTGGAGAACACCTACCGACACATCAACATCGCCCTGGTCAACGAGATGTCGCGCTTCTGCCACGAGCTCGGGATCGACCTTTGGGACGTCATCGAGGCCGCCAAGAGCAAGCCCTTCGGCTTCCAGGCCTTCTACCCGGGCCCAGGGGTCGGCGGACACTGCATCCCGATCGATCCGAACTACCTGTCCTACAACGTGCGGGCCCGGCTGGGCTACCCGTTCCGCTTCGTGGAGCTGGCCCAGGAGATCAACTCCCAGATGCCGGCGTACGTCGTGAGCCGGGCTCAGGACCTGCTCAACATTGAGGGCAAGGCGCTCAACGGCGCGACCGTCCTGCTGCTGGGCGTGACCTACAAGCCGAACATCGCCGACCAGCGGGAGTCTCCCGCCGTCCCGCTGGCCAAGCAGCTGGGCGCCAAGGGCGGCACGGTGCAGTTCCACGACCCCCACGTCGAGGACTGGCGCGACGTCCCGGATGCCGTCCGGGTGGAGGACCCGGTGGCGGCGGCTCGCCATGCCGACCTGACCATCCTGGTGCAAAACCACCGCGACTACGACGTGGCCGGGCTCGCCGCAGCCTCCGCCCTCTTCTTCGACACCCGCGGGGTCGCCGAGGAGGGCGAGAAGGTAGCTCGCCTGTGACGTCGCCGGGGGAGAAGGTCCCGATGAGGGATCTCACGTCGTGGAGCGCCGCCGATGTCGAGGCGCTCGCACGGAGCCAGGGCATGCAGCAGGTCGGTCTCCGGCCCTCCCTGGGTGGGTATCTGCGGGAGGTGTGGCGGCGCCGGCACTTCGTCGTCGCCCTCGCGGAGGGCGACTTCATCTCGCGGCACCAGAACAACTACCTAGGGATGCTCTGGGCGGTCCTCAACCCGTTGCTGCTCGGCGGGGCCTACTACCTGATCTTCGGCCAGCTGCTCAAGACCACGGATGGTACGGACAACTACGTCCTGTTCCTCACCGCCGGCCTCTTCACCTTCATCTTCTTCGCGGGGGCGCTCACCGCGGGATCGCGGGCCATCATCGGTCGGATGGCGATCGTCCGATCGTTGCGCTTCCCTCGCATCATCCTCCCGTGTGCGGTCACGTTGGCCGAGTTGCTCCACGCCCTCCCGGCCTTCGCGATCCTTATCGTCATCGCCCTGCTCACGGGCGAGCAGCCCAGCCTGGAATGGCTGCTCTTCCCGGTGGCCATTTTCATCGTGGTCGCCATGCTGCTTGGGGTCGTCATGATCCTGGCCCGGGTGCTGCACGCCGTGCGAGACACCGGCAACCTCATCCCGCTCCTGGTCCGGATGCTGCGTTACGTCAGCGGTGTCTTCTTCAGCATCTCGGCCTACGCCAGTGGCATCTGGGGCGTGTTGCTGGAGTATCAGCCCGTCGCGATCTCCTTGACGATGGTGCGCGAGACGCTGCTGGAGTCGGCTCCCCTGCGGTGGGAGACCTGGGTCGTGAGCGGTGCGTGGGCGTTGATCTTCCTGGTGGTGGGGACCGTCGTCTTCTGGCGTGGGGAGGGTGACTATGGCCGGGCGTGAGGCTGGGACGCCGACCGTCATCGCCTCGCACCTGGGGCTGACCTACCGCGTCTTCGGCGCGGGGTCGGGATACCGGGAGCAGGATCAGCACGCGTGGTGGCGTCGGGCAGTCGGCCGTGGGACCAAGGCGGTCGGCGTCCGCGAGGTCGAGGCGGTCAAGGATGTCTCCTTCATGGCCACGCACGGCGAGTCGATCTGCCTCGTGGGTCGCAACGGTTCGGGGAAGTCCACGCTCCTGCGGACCGTCGCGGGGCTCGTGCCCCCGACCCGCGGGACCTTGTGGCTGTCCGGCGAGCCGCGCATGCTCGGGGTCAACGCGGTCCTGATGAAGCAGCTGAGTGGGGCCCGCAACGTCATGATCGGGTGCCAGGCCCTCGGGATGAGCCCGGCTCAGGCCCGCGCCAGCTTCGACGACATCGTCGAGTTCTCCGGCATCGGTGACTTCATCGATCTGCCCATGAACTCCTACTCCTCCGGCATGGCGGCTCGGCTGCGCTTCGCGATCTCCACGGCCTCTGTCCCGGACATCCTGGTGGTGGACGAGGCGTTGGCCACCGGCGACGCGGAGTTCAAGGCGCGGGCCACGGAGCGCATCGCGCAGATCCGGGAGCAGGCGGGCACCGTCTTCCTGGTGGCGCACAACGCCGCGACGATGAAGGAGATCTCGACCCGCGCGCTGTGGATGGAGAAGGGCGAGCTCATCATGGACGGGCCCGTCGACGAGGTGGTCGACGCCTACTCCGCCAAGTTCGGACGCAAGAAGGGTGCAGGGAAGGCCAAGCCGGCCAGGCAGAAGGCGCCGTCGGACGACGAGCCCAGGGGGGCCGACCCCCCCAGGGCCCGGAGCCGAAACCCGATGCGAGGGCGTCCTGAATGACCCGTCGCATCCTCGTGCTCACCGTCGTGCACCACCCGCACGACGCGAGGATCTACCACCGGCAGCTGGCCGCGCTCCTCGAGGCTGGCTGGACCGTCACCTACGCGGCTCCCTACACCGGCTTCGACCTCGCCCTGGAACTCGACCAGCCGGCCGCCGGGCTGACCTTGCTCGACGTCGAGAGGGCCACCGGGCGTCGCCGCCTCGCCGCGCTGCGCTCGGCCCGGCACGTCCTCGCCGAGGAGGGCCCGCGTCACGACGTGGTGCTGCTCCACGACCCTGAACTCGTCCTCGCCGCCGCTGGTCTCCACCTGCCACCGGTGGTGTGGGACGTTCATGAGGACACCGCGGCAGCCGTGGCGGTGCGTCCCTGGCTGCCGCGGGCCGTGCGTCCCGCGGCTGCGTGGTCCGTCCTCAGGTTGGAGCGGCATGCCGAGTCCCGGCTCAACCTCCTCCTGGCGGACCATGACTACGCCCGTCGATTCCGACGTCCGCACGTAGTGATCCCCAACACCACCCCGGTGCCCCCTCAGGCGCCTCTCGCCGCTCAACCGGACCAGCACGGCCGGCTCAGGGTGGTGTATCTGGGCAGCCTGACCAAGGAACGGGGGGTGCGCGAACTGATGGCCCTGGGATCAGCCCTGGCGACCACGACGTCCGGAGACGTCCACCTGGAGCTGATCGGCCCAGCGCACGGGTCGTCCGGTGCTCTGCTGCGTGAGGCGGTCGACGCGGGCAAGCTCTCGTGGACGGGATTCGTGCCCGCGGACCGGGCGCTCGCCCGGCTGGACGGCGCGCTCGCCGGTCTCTCACTCCTGCACGACATCGCGAACTTCCGACCCAGCATGCCGACGAAGCTGGTGGAGTACATGGCCCACGGTCTCCCGGTCATCACAACGCCCTTGCCGAGGGCCGTCGAGCTGGTCCAGCGCAGCGGGGGAGGTGTCGTCGTGCCGTTCCACGGCGTGGACGCCGCCGTCGACCACCTCCTCGCGTGGGCCGCCGACCCGGCGGGCGCCCGGGAGATCGGTCGCCGGGGCCACGCCTTGGTCCGCCGCGAGCTGGACTGGTCGGTCAGGTCTGAGGAGTTCGTGGGCGAGCTGGAGCGGGTGGCCCGGTCCCGGTAGCGGTCAGATCCCCCGCCGACGCAGCACCTCGTCGTAGATCGCGTCCACCGTGCGCGTGATGCTCGCCCAGTCGCGCTCGCGGACGACCCACTCCCGCGCCGCGTCACCGAGCCGGGCGCGCTGCTCAGCATCCCCGATGAGCTCGGACAGCACGCGGGCGAGGTCGTCCGGGTCGCCCTTGCGGAAGAGACGGCCCGTGACGCCGTCCTCGACGATCTCGGCGAGGGCGGCGACGTCCGACGGGACGACGGCCTTCGCCATGGCCATCGACTCGAACGGCTTGATGGGCGAGATCATCTCGCACACCGGCAGCGGCTGCCGTGGGAACGGCGCGATATCGATGAGCGAGAGGTATCCCCCCACCTGCGCGTGCGGCACCCTGCCGGTGAAGGTCACGACGTCGAGCAGCTGGTTCGCCACAGCCGCGCCGCGGACGACCTTCTCGTGCGGGCCGTCGCCGACGATGAGGACGCGGAAGTCGTCCGGATGACCGGCGCGGAGGCGGGCCACCGCATCGAGGAGCAGCTCGACGCCTTCGTAGTCGACCAACCCCCCCACATACCCGATCACGGTCTTGCCCTCGAAGCCGAACCTGGCCTCGAGGTCACGGTCGCGTGGCTGCGGCTGGAACTGCTCCGCGTGCACGCCGTTCGGCACGACGAAGGCCCGATCCTCGTCCACCCCGCGAGCGATCATCTCGGTGCGGAGAGCCTCGGTGATGATCAGGGCCGCGTCCGCCTCCTTGGCGACTCCGGTCTCCACGACGTCGAGGAAGGCCTCGCGGCCCGAGCCGGCGAAGTCGGGGTCCCGGGAGACCTTCATCAACTCTTCCAGGCCGCGCATCTCGTAGAGGAACGGGATCCCGAGCCGCCGGGCCGCGACGAGGCCGCTCATGCCGGTGACGTAGAAGCTCGAGGCGTGGATGAGCGCGGCACGCTGAGACCGTGCCAGATCCGCGATCCCTTCGGCGCTCTCCGAGACGTAGTCGGCGATTGGATGCTGCGGGTATCTCCGCCGCCGGTCCAGCAGCCGGTGGTAGACGATGCCGTCGACCACGTCCGACGACGGCACCTGGGTGGCGCGGTCGGACCACCGGTCGTACGGGAAGCCGAGCCGTGTCACCGCCTCGATGTGGCGTCCCCCTGCGGCGAGTCCGGTCAGGATGCCGTGGCTGCGCGTGGCATACCCACCGGAGGTATGAGGCATCGACTGCGAAAGGACGGCCAGCGCGGACCTCTGGTCGGGCTCGTACTCCGGCTGCTCCCGGCTCGGTGGAGGCGACCAGCTGTCCCGGACGACCCGCAGCTGATCCTGGGCGGAGGTGAAGGTCTCGGCCGCGGTCCGGGAGCGCGGGTTGGCGGCCAGCGCGCGCGCCGCGAGCATCGCTGCCGGACGAGGATGACCGGCACGCAGCGCGGTCGTTGCGGCGTGCGTGACCTCGCGGGTGGGGAAGGCCCCGGTCGCCTGCGGCCCCAGGCGTTGGCTGCCCGGGGTCACGGCGACGAAGTCGGCGACCTGCTGCCAGGCCCGCCGACGCACCAGGGCGCTCGTGACCACGGCGATGGCTCGCCGGCGGCTGGTCAGCACCCGCTCCACGACGTCGTCGAAGGCCTGCGGTCCGGCGGCATGGGCGGCCACGAGCTCTTCCTCGGCGAGCAGCTCCTGCGCGAGCTCCTGAGCGTCCACCTCACCAGGGCCAGCCTCCGCGGCGGTGGCCGCGAAGGACTCGAGCACCTCCTGCGGTGCGCCCCGCAACGACTCGCTGACGATCGCCGCCTCACCGGCGGTGCGTGGTGGGGTCCTGGTGAGGGCGGCCACGATCCAGGGGAGCTCCTCGAGATGCCCGGTCCGTTGCGCGATCTGCCGGTGGTCGGCGAGGACCTGGACGGTGTGAGCGGGGTGTTCGGATGCGGCGCGGGCCAGGCCGACCGCACGGCGGGAGTCGCCCATCTGCTCGTAGGTCCGGGCGGCCAGGAGGAGCGTCCGCGGCTCGGGGGCGTGTTCCAGCAGCGGACCGATCATCTCGAGGGTGAGGTCAGGGTCGCTGGTGATGTGCCGTGCCGCCCGTCGCAGTCGCGTCTCCGCGACCAGGTCGGTCCAGAGCTCCGGTCCCACGTGGACCGGGGCGCGCGAGGCCAGGCCTGCGGTCAGTCGACGGCGCCCACGCCGCAGTCGTCGAGAGATCGGGTTCACTTGGGGGGACTCCTCCTGTTTCAGACGGTGACCAGTTCGCGGGGGTCACCGTAGGTCACGACCCGTCCCGCACCGGTGAGGAAGACCAGGTCATCGACCTTCCAGGTGTGGCCCTGACGATCCGCCCCGCGGATGCTGACGAAGTTGAACCTGTCGCCCGAGTAGGTGCGTACGCCGGCAGCCATGGCCCGGTTCAGGAAGTCGGAGTCCACAGCCCGCGGGATGTCGCTGAACATCAGGTCGAGCGCGACGTCACGGGTCGCGACGATGGAACCGCCCTGCACCAGCCGGTGGAAGGCGTTCTCGTAGCCCTCGAAGCGCAGCACGACGGCGCCGCTGGAGCGAAGCCAGACGTAGTGCGCCCACTTCCCTGTGATCTCGGCGCCGGTATGCACCGAGGCGTCGACGAGGTCGGCCAGGAAGCGTGGGCCGTAGTAGTTGTCGTCGTCCATCTTGGCGATGTAGGCGCCAGAGGCCGCCTCGAGGCCGACGTTGAGCACCGCGCCGAGCGTGCGGGACCCGTCGACCTGGCGGACGGTCACCTCGTCCAGCCCAAGGGCTGAGGCCCGCGCCCGGAGCCGTGACTCCTCGACGTCGATGCCGTGCGCGACCAGGACCAGCTCGGTTGACGTTCCCTGCTGCCGCGCGACGTTGTCGACGATGTTGTCGATCTCGTGGGTCCGGTTCGTCGGGACGACCACGGAAACTGTCCGCGCCTCGGTCCGCGAGGGGAGGTCGACCGCGTCCAGGACCGTGCGGGCGCGGTCGGCGTAGGTGTGTCCCTGGAGGATCGACCGCAGCCCTCGGTGCGTCATGCGGTCCCGGTACTCGGGTTGCTGGACGAGCGCCCCGACCTGGCGGTGAACGGCGTCGGCCTCGACCGCATGGACGACCTCTCGGAGGTCGGGAGGCAGGACGGCCGCCCTCCGAGGATTCGTCACGACGGCGGTCCGGCTGGCCAGGGCGTCCAGGACCGCGCCGGTGTCCGCCACGTCTCGCTCGCCGATGTCGGCCAGGACGTGGTAGCGGGAGAGCAGCGGGACGTCCGCGTCTGGGAGCGGGT
This sequence comes from Serinicoccus sp. JS2-9, assembly GCF_059025165.1. Taxonomy (NCBI): domain Bacteria; kingdom Bacillati; phylum Actinomycetota; class Actinomycetes; order Micrococcales; family Ornithinimicrobiaceae; genus Serinicoccus; species Serinicoccus sp. JS2-9. Next base: position 824,456 of record NZ_CM180091.1, on the reverse strand, counting down.
GCTCAGGGTCGGAGCCCCAGTCCTGCACCAGTCCTTCCGGGTGTCGGGCAGCCAGCGCTTCGGCCGCGTCGCCGCCCGCGGACAGGGTGACGATGCTCCCCGGACGCTCCTGCCCGGGGGCATGCACGGGTGACTGCAGGCGCGGCTGGGTCGCCGGCAGCAGCGAGCGGTTGCCCGAGGCGCAGTGGGGCTCCGCGCAGAACACGACGGCGCCGACATCCCGGAGGGCGGCGCTCGGTGCGGGTCGGCATCCTCCGGTGATCCAGGCGACGACCGGCAGGCCGAGGTCCCGTGCCCTCCGCGCCAGCTCGAGGGCCGACGGTGACCCGGACGTCCCGACGACGGTGTCGCCGTGCACCTCGACCACGAGGATCGCGGCGCCTCGCGCCCTGAGGTCGGGGAGCCAGTCCTCACCCTCCGGCTCCAGCTGATCCCACTCCCACGCGAGACCGGCGCGCAGGCGGGGCCCGCCGACGAACGCCACCCGGGCATCGGTGACGGGCCGCGGATCGCCGGTGGGGTTGCTCCTGAGGCTGCTCTCGACGAGAGTCCGGAGGTCCTCGGCCGGTTCTGGACCCGAGTCGGCCGCAGCGTCGCCGCCTGGACGCGCGCGTCGTGCCACGCGAATCATGCGGGAGAGGAACGGCCGCCCCCCACCGTCCGATCGCGGCTGTTCCGGCGCCCCCCGCGGTCTGGTCCGGGCGGCGTCGTCCATGCAGTGCTCCCTCCGAGCCGATGAGCGGTGTTCCATCCCGCGAGACGAGGCTGGGGACGCAGCCGCAATACTAGACCCGCGGGTGCCGCTGCCCTCCGGGGCACGCCGTCGTGCGCGAGGCCTTCACGGACAGGAGCAGGTTGTGAACCGCATACGAGCGCTGGCGCGTTCCCTCCCACCGATCGCCTGGCGCGAGGCGCGGATCGTCGAGCTGCGCGAGGAGATCGCCAGACAGCGACAGGAGATGCGGACCCTGCGTGGGCGCCTCGAAGCCGCCGAGCGCTCGCTCGCCGAGGCAGCTGCCGACGTCGACCGGGAGCGCGCGGCTGTCGCCGCGGCGCGGGACCGACGGGCTCCCAGCTTCGCCGGCCAGCTGGCGGCCTGGGCACGGGATCTGGATCGCACCCGCCGTCGGGGTGACGAGTCCGACGTGCGCTTCGGGATGAACCGCAAGCTGTTGATGTACCGCTTCGCCGAGAGTCACGGGGTGCGTGTCCCCTCGGTGCTCGGACTGTGGGCCACGCCGGAGGAGATCGCATGGCACGACCTGCCGGAGACGTTCGTGCTGAAGTCCGACGGTGGGTCCTCGGGCCTCGGCGTGCTCCCCCTGCGCAGGGTGGGTGACCGGTACCACCTGTCCGGGCACACAGCCCCCCGGACGGCCGAGCACTTCGGAACCCTGCTGCGCACCAGGCTCGAGAAGGGATTTCTGCGGCCACCGTTCTTCGCGGAGGAGCTCATGGTCGACCCTCGCTCGCCCGGGTCCTTGCCGCACGACCTCAAGGTCTACACCTTCTACGGTGACGTGGGCCACATCCTGCTCCGCGGCGTCGAGCGGCACGCCGTCACCTCGACCGCTCGCCGACGCTTCGTGGACGCCCGCGGCGCGGACCTCGGGAAGGTACGTCTGGACCAGGACGTGGATCCTGGTGTGCCGGTGCCGGAGCGCCTGTCCGAGGTGGTGGACGTGGCGCGAAGGTTGTCCCGCGCGCTCCCGTTGCCCTTCTCCCGCATCGACCTGTACGACCTCCCGGACGCCGTGTGGTTCGGCGAGGTGACCCTGACCCCCGGGGGCAAGCAGGCGTACGTGCCGGAGCATGACCAGCGACTGGGGAAGGAGTGGGAGCGGGCGGCGTCGCGGCTCGCTGCCGACCTGCGCACCTCACGGGAGTACCGGATCACGCACGGTCCTCACGAGGTCCGGACGCCCAGCGCGGACGCGCCGCCGCCGTCTGCCTGAGTGAGCGGGGCTAGCGCGATCCCTCGCCGTCCTGGACCGTGGCCACGCTCCAGTCGACCTGGTCCTCCGGGGTCGTGGCGACGCCCTCCCGGATGAGGGCCCGGTGCAGCAGCGGGGTCATGGTGCGGACATACGTCGCCGTGAGGTGCGAGCCCTGCCGGTAGAGGAGGACCTCACCGATCACCGAAGGACAGCGAGCCTCGTCGTCCCGTGCACCGGGGACGGCCGTGTCCGGGGGACACATCCACCTGCTCAGGTCCACGAAGAGTGATCCGTCCAGCTGCTCGTGCGCGCGTTCCAGCGCCGGTGTCCCCCGGCCCGGGGTCTCCGGGTAGGAGCACACGCCGTAGTCGGTGGGGTGCCGCTCCACGCACTCGTACCAGGTCGACTCGCCCGCGGTCTCCTCGGCGTTGGCGTACGGGTTGTCGGCGACGAAGACGACGGTGGAGCCCAGGTCCTGCAGCGGACGCAGGTTGTCGACCAGCCGATCGCCCATGGAGACCCACGGATCCCCCAGAGACGTCAGGATGACGTCCGGGACGTTCTCAGGGCGCGTGAGGTGGTCCCGCAGGGCGTCGTTGTAGGCATGGCACTCGTCGTACTGCCCGCCGGAGGTGAAGCCGCACGCCGACTTCGTGTAGATGACCATCCGCCATCCCTCCTGCTCCGCGATCGGGATCAGGGCGGGCAGCCACTGGAGCATCTTGGAGTCTCCGACCACGGCCACGACGGTGTCGGCATCGTCGGCTCCGTAGACGCAGGCGCCGCCGCGAGGCACCTTCACCTCGCTCTCCGGGACCTGACAGTCGTCGCCGTAGGCCGACGGTACGTCCAGCGTCGCCGCTCCCGGCGCCGGGAAGACCTCGCCGCTCGTCTGGTAGACGCTCGCGGGGTCCGAGATCAGGCTGGGGTCGGCACCGTTCTGCACTCCCTCCTGCACCAGGGCGAGGGCTCCCTGGCTGGTCGAGGGGAGGTCCTGGACGGAGGGTGCCCGGAGCCAGACCGCCCCTCCGACCACGCAGGTGAGGGCCATCCCGAGGGCCCCGACCAGGAGGGCGTTGCGAGGGCGACGGCTCAGGGCCGGGCTGAACCGGATCGGGTCCTCGACCAGCCGGAGCGTGATCCACGCCAGCAGCACGGCGAGCACCGCGACCAGCAGCCTGGCGGGAAGCCCAGACCCCGGCCTCGCCTCCTCGAGCAGCCGCAGCAGCGGCCAGTGCCACAGGTAGAGGCCGTAGCTCAGGCCCCCGATAAACCGCATCGGTCGCACTCCGAGCGCGCGGGCGACGACCGTCTCCTGTGAACGCAGGCCCGCGGCGATGACCAGGGCCGTGCCGACCGTGGGCAGCAGGGCGGCGTAGCCGGGCCAGGGGGTGGCGGAGGAGTACGCGAAGGCGCTCACGCCCACGGCCACGACGCCGAGGCCCGCGATCGGCGCGGCCAGGCCGTGGGCCATGCGCATCAGGCGCGGGGTCAGGAAGACGAGCAGGGCTCCGATGCCGAGCTCCCAGACCCGGGTCGTGGTGACGAAGTACGCCGTCTGCGGCGAGGTTGAGGTCTGGAAGATCGACCACAGGAGCGAGAGCCCGGATGCCGACAGGAGGATGACGCCCATGAGGCGGGTCGGTCGGGTGCGGGAGCGGGCCCCCCACGCCAGTGCGGCCAGGATGAGCAGGGGCCACACCACGTAGAACTGCTCCTCGACCGACAGCGACCAGTAGTGCTGGACCAGCGAGGGGGTGCTGTCTTCAGCGAGGTAGTCGACCGACCGCCAGGCAAGGGCCCAGTTGACGACGTACAGCGCCGCCGCGACCACGTCGGATCCCAACTCGGCACGGCGGCCTGAACCGAGCACGAGGAAGCCCGCCACCGCAGTGAAGACGAGCACCACGGTCGCCGCCGGGAGCAACCGTCGGGCGCGACGCGCGTAGAAGGTGCGGATGGAGATGGTGCCCGTCCGTCTGGCCTCCTTGACCAGCAGGTTGGTGATGAGGAAGCCGGAGATGACGAAGAAGACGTCCACCCCGGCGAAGCCGCCCGGGATCCACGGCAGCTCGACGTGATAGAGGAGCACCATCAAGACGGCGATGGCCCTCAGGCCCTCGATGTCGCCGCGCAGCGCCCCCTGTCGTTCCTGACCCTGCCGGCGCGCCGGCACGCTCATCTGCCGTTGCTCAGTCACGTCCGTACAAGTCACGCGTGTAGAGCTTGTGCCGGAAGCCCTCGACGTGCTCGTCGACCCGGTTGGCGATGATGACGTCGGCCGCCTCGGTGAACTGCTCCAGGTCGCGCAGCACCTGGCATCCCTGGAAGGTGTCGTCCTCGTAGGTCGGCTCGTAGATGACGATCTCCACGCCGCGTGCCTGCAGGCGCGACATGACGCCCTGCACGCTGGAGGCGCGGAAGTTGTCGGACCCGGCCTTCATGATGAGCCGGTAGATGCCGACCCGCGCCGGGTGCCGGTCGAGGATGTCGGCGGCGATGAAGTCCATCCGCGTCGTGTTGGCGTCGACGATGGCGGTGATGAGGGTCTGCGGCACGGTGCCGTAGTTGGCGAGCAGCTGGCGGGTGTCTTTGGGCAGGCAGTAGCCGCCGTAGCCGAAGGAGGGGTTGTTGTAGTGCGGACCGATGCGGGGGTCCAGACCCACTCCCTCGATGATTTGACGGGTGTCGAGATCGCGCGTGGCGGCATACGTGTCGAGCTCGTTGAAGTAGGCGACGCGCATGGCGAGGTAGGTGTTGGCGAAGAGCTTGATCGCCTCCGCCTCGGTGCCGCCGGTGAGCAGCACCGGGACGTCCTTGTCGATCGCGCCCTCGAGCAGCAGGTCGGCGAAGGCCTGCCCGCGCTCGCCGGGGTCGCCGACGATGATGCGGGAGGGATGCAGGTTGTCGTGCAGCGCCCGGCCCTCGCGCAGGAACTCGGGGCTGAAGATGATGGTGGCGCCGGGGTGCTCGGCGCGCAGCTGCTCGGTGTAGCCGACCGGGATCGTCGACTTGATGACCACCGAGGCGTCCGGGTTGAGCCGCAGGACGTCGGCGAGGACCGCCTCGACGCTGCGGGTGTCGAAGAAGTTGGACTCGGTGTCGTAGTCGGTGGGTGTCGCGACGACCACCCACTCGGCGCCCGCGTAGGCGTCGGCCGGGTCGGTGGTGGCGCGCAGGTCGAGCTCGCGGGAGTTGAGGTAGTCGGAGATGTCCGGGTCCTGGATCGGGCTCTGACGCTCCTGCAGGAGCGCGACCTTGGCCGGGTCGATGTCGAGGGCGACGACCTCGTGGTGCTGGGCGAGGACGACGGCCAGGGACAGGCCGACGTAGCCGGTGCCGGCGATCGCGATCTTCATGAGGCTCCTGGAAGGGTCCGGGTCCGTGGTGGGGTGACGTCTGGGCCCAGTATGGCGTGACGCGGGTGCGTGGTCGGTGAGGCCGCCCCGATTAGGCGCGGCAGGGCGGGCGTCGGTATCGTGGACGGGTTCATCGCACTGCCCGCTGCCCGGAATCGTCCGGGCCTGTGGACAGCGCCTGCGGCCAGCACCGGATCGGTGGCATGGTGGCAGGGCAGCGGTGAGACGTAGGAAGCCCTCCTGTCACGGAGAGACCGTGACCGCTACAGACCGAAGGAGGTGGGCCTTACTCATGCGTCAGTACGAACTGATGATCATCCTCGACCCGGAGACGGACGAGCGGAACCTTCAGCCCACGCTGGAGAAGATGCTGGCCGTCGTCGGCAAGGACGGTGGCTCCGTCGACGAGATCGACGTCATGGGCCGTCGCCGCCTGGCCTACGAGATCAGGAAGCAGGCCGAGGGGATCTACGCGGTGGTCAACCTGACCGCCGAGCCCGCGACCGCTCAGGAGCTCGACCGTCAGCTCGGGCTCAACGAGTCCGTCCTGCGGACCAAGCTGCTGCGCCGCGACGCCTGAGTCGTCGGCGAGAGTCGGCCGGCACGCGAGACCGCCAGCCGACACCACTGCATACCGCTGATCGAGACTGACCACCCGCCCGAACGGATCGAGGACGACCTGACATGGCCGGAGAGACTCCCATCACCGTCGTCGGCAACCTGACCGCCGACCCCGAGCTGCGCTTCACCCCCAGCGGTGCGGCCGTTGCCAACTTCACCGTGGCGTCGACCCCCCGCCAGTTCGACCGTCAGAGCAACGACTGGAAGGACGGCGAGACGCTGTTCATGCGCTGCTCGGTGTGGCGGGAGGCGGCCGAGCACGTGTCCGAGTCGCTGCACCGTGGCGACCGGGTCATCGCGACCGGCCGTCTGGTCTCCCGCTCCTGGCAGACCCAGGAGGGCGAGAACCGCACCGTCATGGAGATGCAGGTCGACGAGGTCGGCCCGTCCATGCGCTACGCCACCGCGACCGTGACCAAGGCCCAGCGTGGCGGAGGTTCTGGTGGTGGTTGGCAGGGCGGTCAGCAGTCGAACCAGGGCGCCCAGCAGGGCGGCCAGGGCGGCTGGGGCGGCAACCAGGGAGGCCAGAACCCGCAGCAGGGCGGCGGCACCCAGGGTGGCCAGAGCAGCGGCATGAACGAGTCCGACCCGTGGGCCACCGGCGGCGCCAGCAACACCGGCGGCGGCAACACCGGCGGTCAGGGTGGCCAGAGTGGTGGCTCCGGCTGGGGCGGCGCGCCGTCCTACGACGAGCCGCCGTTCTGATGAGCACCTGAACGATCCGCGCGACCAGCGGATCACCGACAGAGACAGCACGACCGAAGCACGACCTACCATCCCGAGCAGCTGCTCGGGCTCTCACGAAAGGGGAGAGCACCACGATGGCCAAGCCCGTCATCCGGAAGCCGAAGAAGAAGGCGAATCCGCTCAAGTCCGCGAAGATCGAGTCGATCGACTACAAGGACACCGCGCTGCTGCGCAAGTTCATCTCCGACCGCGGCAAGATCCGCGCGCGTCGCGTCACCGGCGTCTCCGTGCAGGAGCAGCGCCGCATCGCAGGCGCCGTCAAGAACGCCCGCGAGATGGCGCTGCTGCCCTACAGCAGCTCCGCCCGCTGAGCGGCCACTGGATCAGGAGAGCACCATGAAGATCATTTTGACCCAGCCCGTCACGGGCCTCGGTGAGGCCGGTGACGTCGTCGACGTCAAGGACGGCTACGCCCGCAACTTCCTGCTGCCCCGCAAGGTGGCGACCGCCTGGACCAAGGGCGGCCAGAAGCAGGTCGACTCCATCAAGGCCGGCCGTGACAAGCGCGCCCTCAAGACCGCCGAGGAGGCCGCATCGGCCAAGGCGCGGCTCGAGGGCTCGACGGTCACCGTGTCCGCCCGCGCGGGCCAGGGCGGCCGCCTCTTCGGCGCCGTCACCCCGACGGAGATCGCCGACGCGATCGTCGCCGCCGGCGGTCCGCAGGTCGACAAGCGCCGGATCGAGGTCCGCACCCCGATCCGCGCCGTCGGTGACCACCCGGTCCACGTGCGGCTGCACGACGACGTCGCCGCCGACGTCACGGTGAGCGTCGTCAGCGCCTGACGCACCACCGCACGAGAGACGGCCGCCCCTGCCAGGCAGGGGTGGCCGTCTTCTGTGTGCCCGGACTGAGTGGCGGCCCTACACCTGGGGCCGGGCGTCGACGAGCAGCGACCAGGCTGAGGTCGCTCATCGTCGCTGCTCCCTTCGGGCTCGGTGCATCTCCCACTGTCGCCCGTCGGGGGAGAACTTCCTGGTGCGCCCCAGGTGGCAGGCCGCTCAGCCCTCAGCCTGCTCCGGCTCGGTGAGGAAGCCCTCCTCGACCAGCCAGTCGAAGGCGACCTGCCCGGGCTCGCGTCCTTCGACGTCGATCTGCGCGTTGAGCTCGAGCAGGACCTCGTCGGTGAGCGCCTCGGCCACGGGGGCGAAGAGCTCCTCGACCTGAGGGTGCTCGGCGAGCATCTCCTCCTGCACCACGGGCGAGAGGTTGTAGGCCGGGAAGAAGTCGCGGTCGTCCTCGAGCACCACCAGATCGAGAGCCGTAATGCGCCCGTCGGTGGTGAAGACCTCGCCGAAGGTGCAGTCGCCCTGATCGGTCGCCACATAGATCGCGCCGGTGTCGTAGAGCTTGACGTTGTCCTCTGGCACCCCCTCGCCACGGGGGATGTCGTAGGTCTCCAGCATCGGGTCGAAGCCGTCGTTGCGGTTGTTGAACTCCGACTCCACGCAGAACGTGCGCTCCTCGACCGGGATGTCCGCGATCTGCGACAGCTGGGTGATGCCCAGCTCCTCGGCGCTCTCGGAGGTCATCGCGAAGCCGTAGGTGTTGTTCATCGGCGCCGGCGGGAGCCAGACCAGGTCGAACTCCGCGTCGGCCTCCTTGACCGCTTCCCACTGCTCCTGCTCATCCGGTATGGGGTCGGTCTCGCCGAGGTAGGCGATCCAGGCGGTGCCGGTGTATTCCCACACCATGTCCAGCTCGTCGCTCAGCAGCGCCTGGCGGGTGCTCGAGGAGCCGGGGATGTTGGTGTAGTCCTTGACGTCCGCCCCAGCGGCCTTGAAGAGGATGACCGCCATCTTGCCGACGAGCAGCTGCTCGGAGAAGTTCTTGCTGCCGACCGAGACGGGGACGTCGTCCATCGGCTCGAGTCCCTCCAGCGGCCCGGCGAGGTCACCGCTGGGGACGAACCCGCCGCCGGTCCCCAGCCCGCACCCGGCCAGACCGAGGGAGAGCAGCGCCGCGACGCCGCCGCCGGCGAGCCGCATACCGCGAGATCGGTGGTGACCCATCACATGCCCTTCGGTGTCGCGAGGAACTCCAGCACCCGCCCGGCCCAGTCCACGAGCAGTGCCAGCACAGCCATGAGCAGCCCGCCACTGATGAGGATCGGGCTGCGGAAGAGGGTGATGCCGACGACGATGAGGGCGCCCAGGCCGCCGGCGTTGACGAAGGTGCCGAAAGCCGCGGTGCCGACGAGCAGCACCAGGGCCGTGCGCACACCGGTCATGATGACGGGCATCGCCAGCGGGAGCTCGACGCGACGCAGCACCGTCGCGTTCGACATCCCCATCCCCCGCGCGGCCTCGACGAGGGTCGGGTCGACCGACTGCAGACCGACGATCGTGTTGCGCAGGACGGGGAGGAAGGAGTAGAGCGACAGGGCCAGGATCGCCGTCCAGAAACCGAAGCCGAGCCACATCGCGAAGAGCACGATGACGCCGATGACCGGGGCGGCCTGACCGGCGTTGGCGACGCCGACCACCGGGGTCGCGAACCGCTTCATCCCGGGGCGGGTCAGCGCGATGCCGATCGGGATCGCCGTCCCCACCACGGCGACCGCGCCGACGAAGGTGAGGAGCAGGTGCTCGCCGGCGAGGGTGAGGATGTTGCCCCAGTCCAGCGCCCGGGTCTCGATGTCGTCGAGGTCGGCGGTGCCCCGCCAGATCGCCCAGCCGCCGAGCACCAGGGTGCACAGGATCGGCAGGCCGAGCAGCAGCCCGAGGTCCTCGCGGGAGACGCGGGAGCGCTTCGGCGACGCGTCGGTCGAGGTGTCGGCGGACATCGGCTCAGCCGTCCTGCGCGGCGTCGGTGGTGGGCTCGGTGTCGAGCTCCGCGTCCGTGGGCGCCTGAGCGATCTCGTCGACGGAGTCCTCGTGGGCCTGCTGGTTCTTGCTCGTGATGAGCGAGGTCACGGCGGCGAAGGTGGTGACTCCGAGGTAGCGGTCGTGGGCGCCGGTGACGGGCACGCCGTCGTGCGTGGACACGAGCATCGAGTCGAGGGCGTCGTTGAGGGTGGCCTGCTGGCCGATGGTGATGAGGTCACGCTCCTCGTCGGGCTCGCGGACCGTGTCGCCCTGCAGGGCGCGCAGCCAGAGCCAGTCGATCGGCCGGTCCTGCTCGTCCAGCACCACGACCGAGGTATGCCCGGCCTGCTCGGCCCGCTGCTTGGCGTCGGCTACGGACTCACCCACGCGCACGCTCGTCTGGTCGTAGAGCTCCACCTCGGCGACCCGGGACAGGCTGAGCGACTTCAGCGCCGACCCGGCCCCGACGAAGTCCTCGACGAAGGTGTTGGCCGGAGCGGCGAGGATGTTCTCGGGGGTGTCGTACTGCGCGATGTTGGCGCCCTCGGTGAGGATGAGGATCCGGTCGCCGAGCTTGACCGCCTCGTCGATGTCGTGGGTGACACAGACGATGGTCTTGCGCAGCTCCTCCTGGATGGAGAGCAGCTCGTCCTGCAACCGCTGGCGGGTGATGGGGTCGACGGCGCCGAAGGGCTCGTCCATGAGGATGACCGGGGGGTCGGCCGCCAGCCCGCGGGCCACGCCGACGCGCTGCTGCTGGCCGCCGGACAGCTCGCGGGGGAAGCGGTCGCGATAACGGTCCGGCTTGAGGCCGACGAGGTCGAGCAGCTCGTCGACGCGGTCGGCGGTGCGCTGCTTGTCCCAGCCCAGGAGACCGGGCACGAGCGCGATGTTCTGCTTCACCGTCATGTGCGGAAAGAGCGAGCCGCCCTGGATGACGTAGCCGACGTGCCGCCGCAGCTCGTCGGCGTCCTTGTCGCGGATGTCCTCGCCGTCGATGGTGATCGTGCCGGACGTCGGCTCGTGCAGCCGGTTGATCATCTTCAGCGAGGTGGTCTTGCCGCAGCCGGACGGGCCGACGAACATGACGATCTCGCCGGCCGGGATGGTCAGCGACAGGTGGTCGACCGCCGGGGCGTTCGTGCCGGCATACGTCTTGACGATGTCGTCGAAGACGATCTCGACGCCGCTGACGGCGTCGTCGCGCTCGCTGGACCGGGTGGTGGACTGGGTCGACTGGGTCATGAGACGCGGATCCCCTTCGAGGTGGTGAGGCGCCCGAGCACCAGCAGGAGCGCGTCGAGCAGGAGGGCGAGGATGACGATGCCGATGGTGGCGACGAGGGCGTAGTTGACGGCGTTGACGCCGCCGATCTGGGTCAGGCCGGTGAAGATGTAGGAGCCGAGCCCGGGGCCGAGGGCGTAGGCGGCGATGGCGGCGACCCCCATGGACATCTGGGTCGAGACGCGCAGTCCGGCCAGGATGACCGGCCAGGCCAGGGGCAGCCGGACCCGCCGGAAGGTGGCCCAGCTGCTCATGCCCATGCCGCGCGCTGATTCGACGAGATTTCGGTCGACACCTTTGAGCCCGACGACGGCGTTGCGCAGGATGGGCAGGGCGGCATAGAAGGTCACCACCACGACGGCAGGGATGGTGCCGATGCCGACGATCGGCAACATGATGCCGAGCAGCGCCAGCGAGGGGATCGTGAGCCCGACGCTGCTGATGAAGTTGGCGACCGGCTCGAGTCGCTGGTAGCTCGTGACCAGCAGCGCCACGGCGATCGCGATGACGGTAGCCAGCGCGACGGACTGCACCACGAGGCTCACGTGCTGGTAGGAGCGATAGGCGATGTCGGCCCAGCGGTCAGTGATGAATTGCCACACAGCCAGCCTCTGCCTCGTCGACGAATCTCGGGCGCCGGGGTGGGCCATGCCCTCCCAGCAGGTCTATCTATTCGGGTCGCGACGCGAAATGCAAGCGCACGTGTGATTCAGATCACGATCTGATCACGATGCCGGGATCGTGCTGGTATGCCCGTTTCTCGAGTTGATCTTTCGGGCTCGCAGGGGAGGATTCACGCGCGCGCGGGGGGCCGACCGGCCCTCAGCGCTCGGCGCCGACCACCATCCACGACTCCCCGGCCGCGCGCCGCCACATGAGCACCGAGCGCACGATCATGAAGCCCGTGAAGGCCACCCACAGCCACACCAGGCCGGTCGTGCCGGTCGCCGGGCTGGCCCACACCGCCAGCACCATCGGCACGTAGGCCAGCGTCGCCGCGGTCTGCGCCCAGGCCAGCCAGCGGGTGTCTCCCGCCCCGATGAGCACCCCGTCCAGGATGAAGGCGATCCCGGCGACCGGCTGGCCGATCGCCACCACGATGAGCGCCGCCGCGAGCGCCGACCGAACGTCGTCGTCCTGGCTGAAGCCGAGCGGGATCACCCGGTGCAGCGCCAGGATGAGCAGGGTCAGGATCACGCCGAACCAGATCGACCACCGCACCATGAGCGAGGTCGCCTCCCGCGTCCCCTCCACGTCCCCGGCGCCGAGCGTCTTGCCGGTCAGCGCCTGCGCGGCGATCGCGAGCGCGTCGAGGGCGAAGGCCAGCGTGGACCACACCGTCATCGCGACCTGGTGCGCCGCGAGCTGCTCGTCGCCGAGCCCGGCGGCCAGCCAGGTGGTCAAGAGCAGCGCGGCCCGCAGGGCGATGGTCCGCACCAGCAGTGGTATGCCGCCACGCGCCGCCCGGAGCACGCCCGCGCCGTGGAAGGTCAGGGACGATCCCAGCCGGCCGGCTCCGCGGACGACGACGAGGACGAGCGCCAGCGCCATACCGGTCTGGGCGATCACCGTCCCGATCGCGGCACCGGCGATGCCCCACCCGACCCCGTGCACGAGGAGCAGCGACAGCAGCGCGTTGCCGGTGAAGCCCACCACGGAGGCGACGAGCGGGGTCCTCGTGTCCTGCAGCCCGCGCAGCACCCCGGTGGCGGCGAGGACGACGAGCATGGACGGTATGCCGAGGGTCGACCAGCGCAGGTAGGTCACCGCCTCGGTGATCACCTCGGGGCTGGCGCCGAAGAGCTCGGCGAGCGGGCGGGCCAGGATCGCGGTGAGGATCGCCCCGGCCGTGCCGAGCAGGAGTGCTAGCCAGATGCCGTCGATCCCCGCGCTGACCGCGCCCCGCTCGTCGCCGGCACCAAGGCGCCGCGCCACGACGGCGGTCGTGCCGTAGGCGAGGAAGACGAAGATGTTGACCGCCGTGAGCAGCACGGCGCTCGCGACCCCCAGGCCGGCCAGCGCGGACGTGCCGAGGTGCCCGACGATCGCCGAGTCGGCGAGCAGGAAGAGCGGCTCGGCGACCAGCGCCAGGAAGGCGGGGACGGCCAGGCGCAGGATCTCCCGGGCCCGTCCGGCGGGCGGCTGGCTGCTCACCGGACGAGTGTGCCACCGGGGGTCTGGGCGAGGAGCGGCGGGCGAGAACGGTTCAGGTCAGGTGCGCGCGAACTTCTTTGCGTCCACAGGGTGTGTGGCGCATCCGCGCTGGTCAGAGCAGGTCTATGACTTAGGTTCCCAAAGTTTCCACAGGTCTGTCCACACCGGCTACCCACGAGTCACCACGGTTGTCCCCACGGGGCCCACAGGTGGTCCACACCCCGTCCACAGGAGGATGCTGCGCCTACGGCATCTGGGCCCTACGGTGGGGCGTTGGCGGGTCTGTCGGTGGTCGGTGCTGGACTGTCTCGCACGTCAGTTCGATGGGTCTGGAGGCCGGTATGGCGCTGAGTGAGATGGAGGTCTACGCACCCCCGGATCAGGGTCAGGGAGCGGGGCCGGAGGACCGCCTGCCCCCGCAGGACGTCGCGGCAGAGCGCAGCGCCCTCGGCTCGATGATGCTGTCCAAGGACGCCATCGCCGAGTGCTCAGAGCTGGTCAAGGCGCCCGACTTCTATCGCCCCGCTCACGAGAAGATCTTCGAGGCCTGCGTCGACCTCTACTCGCGCGGGGAGCCGGTCGACGCGATCACCGTCGGCGACGAGCTGACCAAGCGGGGCGACCTGCAGCGGATCGGCGGCACGGCATACCTGCACCAGCTCATCGCCGAGGTGCCGACCGCGGCCAACGCGGCGTTCTATGCCGAGATCGTCGCCGAGCGCGCGGTCCTGCGGCGGCTGGTCGACGCCGGCACCCGCATCGTGCAGATCGGCTATCAGGGCGGCGACGTCGAAGATATTGTCAACGCCGCGCAGGCGGAGGTGTATGCCGTCGCCGACAAGCGGGGCGGTGAGGACTACCACCCGCTCGGCGAGCTCATCGAGCCGACGATGGACGAGATCGAGCACGCCGCAGGCTCGTCGGGGGAGATGACGGGCGTCCCCACCGGCTTCACCGAGCTGGACGAGCTGACCAACGGGCTGCACCCGGGGCAGATGATCATCGTCGCGGCCAGACCGGCTGTGGGGAAGGCCCTGGCTCTTGACACCCCGCTTCCCACGCCGACCGGCTGGACGACCATGGGCGACGTCGCTGTCGGTGACCAGCTCCTGGGTGCTGACGGGAGGCCGACCGAGGTCGTCGCCGCGACCGAGGTGATGGAGGGGCGCCCGTGCTACGAGGTGGAGTTCTCCGACGGTTCGGTGATCGTGGCCGACGAGGAGCACCTGTGGGCCGTGAACCTCTCCGGTATGGAGAGTGTCGCGACCACCGCGGAGCTCTGGTCAGCTTTGGGTCGGGGGGAGGCGCCGAGCGTCGAGCGTGGTGGCGACCAGCCCGAGACGTGGTCCGTCCGGGACGTCCGTCTCGTCGAGTCGGTGCCGGTGCGGTGCGTGCAGGTGCATGCGGACGATCATCTCTACCTCGCTGGGCGGTCGATGATCCCGACCCACAACTCCACGCTCGCGCTCGACATCGCCCGGGCGGCCGCGATCAAGCACACGATGCCGACCGTCGTCTTCTCGTTGGAGATGAGCCGCACCGAGATCACGATGCGTCTGCTGTCGGCGGAGTCGGAGATCCCGCTGCAGAACATGCGCAAGGGCAACATGCGCGACCGCGACTGGGCGCGGCTGGCCGACACGCAGGGGCGGATCTCCGAGGCGCCGCTCTTCATCGATGACAGCCCCAACATGTCGCTGATGGAGATCCGGGCGAAGTGCCGCCGGCTCAAGCAGCGCAACAACCTCAAGATGGTCATCGTCGACTACCTGCAGCTCATGAGCTCGGGCAAGCGGGTGGAGTCGCGGCAGCAGGAGGTCGCGGAGTTCTCCCGAGCGCTCAAGCTGTTGGCCAAGGAGCTCGAGGTGCCGGTCATCGCGCTCTCCCAGCTCAACCGTGGCCCCGAGCAGCGGACCGACAAGAAGCCGCAGATGAGTGACCTTCGGGAGTCGGGATGTCTCACGGCGGACACGCGGGTGCTGCGGGCCGACAATGGCGCGGAGGTGACCCTGGGCGAGCTGCACGAGCAGGGTGCGACTGACGTCCCTGTCTGGTCTCTGGACGAGTCGCTCCGGTATGTGCGGCGGCACCTGACTCACGTCTTCCCGACCGGGATGAAGCCGGTCTTCCGGTTGACCCTGACCTCGGGCAAGACGCTGACTGCGACCGAGAACCACCCTTTCCTCACCTACGACGGGTGGAAGCAGCTGGGCGCCCTGCGACAGGGTGACCGCCTCGCGGTGCCGCGGCACGTCCCTGCGCCGGAGGAGCATGAGCCGTGGGAGGACGACGCCGAGGTGAGGTCCCTGGCGGTCGCGCTGTGCAACGGTGCGGTGGCGCAGATGCCTGAGGCCGCCTGGCATATGTCCAAGCGACAGATCGCGTTGCTCGTGGCCACCATGTGGGAGCAGTGCGGTCGGGTGGAGTGTGCCGCAGGTGACATCGAGCCCAGAATCGAACTCACTGGTGCGCGCCTGACTCTCGATCAGGTCGGTCGGCAACTGCTGCGGTTCGGGATCAGCACGGTCGTTGAGCCCAGCGGCCCGTCGTGGCTCCTTTCCGTGAGGGAGCGCGACGACCAGCGCCGGTTCCTGCAGGAGATCGCCTGTCACGGCTCGCTCGGTACGGACGTGCCTGTCGCCATGCAGCTCGCCCGGGCTGGCGCTCGTGCGACGGACCCCCGACCGGTTCTGACCGACCCCTCGCCCCTCTGGCGCGAGATCGGCGACGTGCTGGCTCTCGAGGCCGAGCCGGCCGCGATGTCTGCCGTCGTGGACGTCCTGGATCGCGAGGACCTCGACCTGGCTGCCATCAACGATGTCCAGTTCGACCAGATCCAGACCGTCGAGCTCGCTGGTGTCGAAGAGGTCTTCGACGCCACGGTGCTGGGGACGCACAACTTCGTGGCCAACGGCATCGCGGTGCACAACTCGATCGAGCAGGATGCGGACGTCGTGATCCTCCTGCACCGCGAGTCGATGTATGAGCGGGAGTCGCCACGTGAGGGTGAGGCGGACGTCATCGTGGCCAAGCATCGAAACGGTCCCACCGACACGGTCGTGGTGGCGTTCCAGGGTCACTACAGCCGGTTTACCAACATGGCGAGCAACTTCTAGGTCCGTTGTCGAGATGCAGCGAACATGGCACAAACTGAGTTCATATGTGTCATCAGCACTGTGCCGAGTCGGCGATGACGGCAGCAGTGTCCGTGCTGCCTGGTAGATGTAGCGAATGACCATCAGCACGGATCAGACAATCTTCCCGCCGTTTACGGTGACACGGGCGGCGATCGACCAACTCACCGCCCTGGGCGGAGCGGTCCGCATCGACCTCGAAGACGGTGGGTGTTGTGGCACCACCTACGTCTTCGACCAGGTGGACCCCGCGGCGCCAGATGCAGCAGGTGGCACAACGTATGGATGTCCCGGTGCCTGGCTCATCGTCAGCGACACCGCGGCCGACGTCTTGCCCGGAGCCACCCTGGACTACTCGCCGCGCCTCAGGCCCCCACGGTTCCGAATCCTTGGCAACACCAACACCGAGCACGTCTGTCCCTGTCGCCGCTCCTTCGGTGACCCCTGGCCCGGCCCCCGCCAACCCACGTGCCGTTCCTATCAACCCATGCCCTGGGACACCACCTACGCCCCACCGGGCGATTGGAAGCGCCGCACCGGCTATCGAACCCCCAGAAGCCAGGCGCAAGAAGAGTAGGGCCGTCGACAGACCCTCCTGTACTTTGCACAACCCAGACGGCAGAGTCGGAACGTGCAAGGTCGGTCGAGGCCGGGTGTGCAACCTTCCCTGCGCCTCGACATCCGTTGTCGAGATGCGGCCACTGGTGGACTCTTGCCCGATGATGTGACGTTCCGGCCCTAGCTAGGGGAGCCGATGCTTCAGGTGTTTGAGGACCCATCGACGTCCCCGACAGCGAGCACGCCAGCGGCCTGTGCGCCTTCGACGCTCGACTGGTGAGGCCAGCATGATGATCGACCCTTCCCGGGGTCTACCGACCGACATCCTGCGCGACGTGACCCTGGACGTGTCGGCCCTGGTCGAGCGCCTGGAACTGATGTGTGCCGAGGTCTCACCGCCGATGGCGGCACCCGACATGGTGCATTCCGATCTCAACCCCAGCAACGTCCTGGTTCGCGAAGGGAAGGTGGTGGCCGTCGTGGATCGGCAACGCCGGGAGCGGCACCCGGGCGACTGACCTCACCACCCTGCTGTGGCACAGCTTCCACGATCCGTTCGATGGCGTCCGACCGCAGTGGCGGTGAGGTCGTCGACGAGGCACCGGCCCTGCCCGCCACGATGGTGGTGACCGAGTCGTGGCCACCAAACCTGGCCCGCGCGCGCCAGACCCTCGAGCCCCGAGGGGTGCAGGTGGTCGCGACCCAGCAGGGAGCGCCCTTGCCCTTCGCCGACCAGTCCTTCGAGCTGGTCACGGCGCGGCACCCCTTCCGCCCCGACTGGTCCGAGATCGCCCGGGTGCTCAGACCCGGCGGGCACTACTTCGCCCAGCATGTGGGTCCCGCCTCCGCGTTCGAGCTGATCGAGTGGTTCCTCGGGCCCAGACCTGAGCAGCGCGCGGGACGGGACACGGCCGGTGAGGTCGCCGGCGCCGAGCACGCGGGCCTGACCGTGGAGGAACTCCGGACGGCGAGATGCCGTATGGAGTTTGTCGACGTCGGCGCGGTCGTGTGGATCCTCCGCAAGTGCGTGTGGTGGGTTCCCGATTTCTCCGTCGACCGCTACGAGGCGGAGTTGCGGAGCCTCGACGCCCAGCTGCGGGACGGCACTCCCTTCGTCGCCCACTCGACCCGCCACCTCATCTGCGCCCGTAGATAGCGTGACCACGCGCGAGGTGCGGTCGTCCCACCCCGTGGTCAGCGCTGCGCCAGTTGGCCCTGATCGACCCGGATCTGGTCGGCGAGCTGCTCGAAGCCGTCACCCAGGGCGGCCAGCGCCTCGTCGTAGAGTCGGGCGGCGCGCTCGGGGTCTGTACCCGCAGCGAGCCGGCCCAGCTGGTGCAACGCCGTGGCGGGGTCGACCGGGCTGTCATGGCGGCCTGCGAACGCGGCGTGGAAGCGCCGCGATGCGGCCGCCGGACGTCTCCTCTGAGACGCGCTGGTGTTGCGTAATGCTAGCATAATGCGACATGAAGACGCTCTATCTTCGCAATGTCCCCGACGAGGTCTCCGAGGCCCTCGAGCAACTGGCCCGGCGTGAGTCGATGTCGGTGAGCGCGGTGGCGGTGCGGGAACTGCGCGACGCGGTCGCCTTCCGAGCCAATGCCGACCTACTTGCGGCGCAGCCCGATCGAGGTGTCGATCTCGGCGACGTTGTGGCGGCCGTCCGCTCGGGCAGGGACCGTTGATCGTCGTCGACACCTCCGTGGCCGTGGCTGCACTCCTGGGCCACGAGCCGGCGCGGCTGGCCATCACGGACCAACGCCTCGTGGCGCCGCACGTGATCGACGCGGAGGTGGCTCACGCCCTCCGAGGTCTGGTGCGCGGAGCCAAGCTCACGGCCGTCGAGGGGGAGCAGCTGATCGGCGATTGGACCCGGCTGGTGATCGATCGGCTGCCTATGGCTCCTCTCCTGAGGCGGGTCTGGGAGTTGCGGGACAATCTCAGTGCCTACGACGCGCTCTTCGTGGCGGCGGCCGAGATGCACGACTTCGCCCTCGTGACCGCCGATCGACGCCTGACCGCCGCGCCGGGGCTTCGCTGCCGGGTCGAACTCATCCCATCCCACTGAGGGTTGATCGCTTCAGGCGACGCCAGAGTCACTGCGGATCACGTCAGGGGAGTTCATGGCTGAGTCGTCGGCTCAGCGCTCAGGGACGCAGGGGCGCCGCTGGAAGCGCGGCGGTTGGTCGACCCCACCGATCGGACGTCAAGCTGGCCATCCTCCTCGACGAGGTCATCATCGGCAGGCTCGATCTCAACCCGGTGGCACGCCCAAGTACGCGATCGGCTACTGGGTGGACCTGGCATCGTGTCGCAACGGGTACGCCACGGCAGCCATGCGCCTCGCACTTGACCAGGCGAAGACGGAGTTGGGAGCGACCGACGTCTATGCCGGCGTCACTCACGGCAATGACGCGAGCGTGAAGGTCCTGCTGGCTGCTGGTTTCGTGAAGGTCGCAGACATGGGCAGATACGAACGCTTTCACCGACCCCTGGACGGAGGCCGACCCCGCCAGCCTGATGCTGAGCCTGGCTCACCGGGGTGACGACGCCAGCGATCCAACATTCACGCAGGCTCGACGGTCTTCACCATCACGCAGTTCTTCAGCCCCTTGGGCCGGTCATAGGTGAACCCCATCCGTTCGTAGAGCCGGCGCGTCCCGTTGTAGAGGAACGACGACGACATCTTCTTGGTCTGGTGCGTCAGGTCGTGCGGATAGCTCTCGACCACGCCGCCCCCCGCCTCCGCGATCATCTCCAGCGCCCCGGTGATCGCCAGCTCAGTCACGCCCTGTCGTCGGTGCCGCTTGTCGACGAAGACACACGTGATGCGGTAGTCCGGATCCGCCTCCTTCGTCGCGTCGTACTGCTTGCGGTGGTGGATGTTGGGCAACTCCTCCGGCGGGCCGTACTCCGCCCAGGCGATCACCTCGTCCCCGTCCATGACCAGCGCGGCGTGCGCCCTACCCTGCTCCACGTAGGCCTTCTTCATCGCCTTGCTGCCGTCGTACCCCGGTCCCCGCTCGGCGCACGAGGGGTGGAAGTAGGTGCACCAGCACCCGCCGAAGATGCCGTTGTGACGCTCCACCAGCCCCGCGAAGGCGTCCCAGGTCTTCGGGCTCAGCGCCTCGATCCGGTATGACGTGTCGTCGCCCATGTCGGCACCGTATCCCCGGTCACGGACAGTCGCCGTCCGCGGATGACGATGTCGGAGGTGAGGGCTAGCGTCGTGATCCATGGACATGCTCATGGGAGATCACATCGCCGCAGCGCAGCTGACCGACTGGCGCAAGCTGGCGCAGGGGCTGCACGCCCGCTACCTCGTCGCGGACTTCGGGACCGCCGCGCGCTTCGTCGCGGCGATCGGCGAGGCCGGTGACGACGCCGGCCACCACCCGCAGGTCGCCATCGGGCGGGGCTTCGTCGACCTCGAGCTGGTCACGGCAGACGCGATCTACCGCGAGGAGGACGGCGCAGAGCACGTCGTCGAGTGGCCGACCCAGCAGGACGTCGACCTCGCCCGACGGATCACCGAGATCGCCGCCGAGCACGGTCTCCAGCCTGACCCGGCCGCCGTCAGCGTGATCGAGCTCGGCCTCGACACCGCGAGCTCGTCGACCATCGCCCCGGTGTGGGCGGCTCTGCTCACCGGCGATGCCGACGCCCAGGGGCGCGGCACGCCCAGCGACGAGATCCGCGACGCGACCGGGCGCATACCCAACCTCTGGTTCGGCGGCGCCGACGAGAGCGACGCTTCGCGCCAACGCTTCCACATCGAGGTCTACGTCGCTCCCGAGGTGCGGGACGACCGGGTCTCAGCCGCCCTCGCGGCGGGTGGGACCATCGCCGACGACGGCGAAGCTCCGGGGCTCACCGTCATCGCCGATCAGGACGGCAACACCGGGGTGATCTGCGTCGACACCTCCGCCGTGGCCGTGCCGACGGAGTAGCACGGCCGCGTCTACGGCTGCCCCGAGCCGCCAGCGCTGGCCATGGAAGGAGAAGCGCCTCATATCATCCACACCGACCTCACCTCAGCGCTCTGACGTCTCGGCATCGTGATCATCCCGAAGGTCCGTGACCCCCGCCTCATCACGATCCGGCGCGGCGGCACCCTCACCGACGAGCACCACCACCTGCT
The DNA here is from genome assembly GCF_059025165.1 of Serinicoccus sp. JS2-9. Lineage (NCBI taxonomy): Bacteria > Bacillati > Actinomycetota > Actinomycetes > Micrococcales > Ornithinimicrobiaceae > Serinicoccus > Serinicoccus sp. JS2-9. The sequence continues at coordinate 803,716 of NZ_CM180091.1, read as the reverse complement.
CGCGCGCTGGGCCGCGACGTGCGCCGAGCACGTGCTGTCGCACTTCGAGGCGGTCGCCGCCGACGATCCGAGACCGCGGGAGGCGATCGCCGCCGCCCGCTCCTGGACCCGCGGTGAGCTGCGCATGATGGCCTCGCGGGCGCTCGGCGGGCACGCCATGGGTGCCGCGCGTCCCCTCGTCGGTGCTCCCCGCTTCGCCGCGTATGCCGCAGGTCAGGCGGGTGCGGTGCCGCACGTCGCCGACCACGCGCTCGGTGCGGCCGCCTACGCGATCCGGGCCGCGGTGGCAGCGGCACCGGGTGAGGGTGCAGACGCAGTCCGCCTCGCCGAGCGCGACTGGCAGCGCGCCCGGGTCCCGCAGGAGCTGAGCGACCTGGTCCTCGAGGACCAGGCGCACCGCAGCCACCTGTGCTGGTCGGTCTTCGACGACTGAGCTGCACGGTCTGGGGGACGGAGGCCGGACCGCCGGACCGGCCAGATCACCAGCGACGTCTCGATAGCCTGACCGCCGTGGACCTCACCATCGCGAGCGCCGACTTCACCGATCCCCGGCTCGCCGACTTCCTGCAGCAGCACCTGGACGACATGGCGCCGACCGCGCCCGCCGAGAGCCGGCACGCCCTCGACCTGGCCGGGCTGCAGGGACTCGGGGTGCAGATGTGGGTCGGCCACCTCGGCGACGACCTGGTGGTGACCGGCGCCACCGCTCAGCTCGAGTCCGGCCATGCCGAGCTCAAGAGCATGCGCACCTCGCCGTCGCACCGCGGCCAGGGCCTGGCGCGCGCCATGCTCGACCACCTCCTCGCCGACGCCCGCGCCACCGGGGTGCGACGGCTGTCGCTGGAGACCGGGTCGATGGACTTCTTCGCCCCGGCGCGGGACCTCTACCGGTCGGCCGGCTTCGTGGAGTGTCAGCCGTTCGGCTCCTACGGTGAAGACCCCAACAGTCAGTTCTTCACGCTCCTGCTCTGAGACCGCCGGGCCTGCTCGGCGACGGCCCGCACCTGCCCCAGGGAGCACCTGGCGGGCTGCGCTGGGGTGCGGTCTTCCGCGCGTTCGGTGTCTCCGACTACCGCTTCGCCGCCCTCGGCTACTTCGGCCACATGTGGGAGTTATATGCCTTGTGGACCGTCGTCCCCCTCCTCGTCGCCGACGCGGTCGCTACCTCCGGCACGCTGATGTCCGCTTGGTCGTTCGTCGTCATCGCGGTGGGTGCGGTCGGCTGCGTGGTGGGGGGCCGGTTTGCGGCCGCCTGGGGCAGTGGCCGGGTCGCCGCCCTGGCGCTCGCCGGCTCCGGCGCACTGTGCGCGGCCTATCCGCTGCTCGGCCTGCTGGCCATGGGCCGTGAGTCCCGCCGCTCCCGCCCCGCGTCACCCGCCTCGACGGGCTGACCTGCGGCCGGCCTCGTCGTGTCAGGATCGGGCCATGCGAGCCATCGTGGTCGACGGCGTGAAGGTGCAGCCCGAGGTCCGGGACATCCCCCGGCCCAGTGCGCCCGCGGGCGGTGTGGTCGTCGAGGTCAGGGCCACCGGCCTGTGCCGCAGCGACTGGCACGCCTGGGTCGGTCACGACGACCTGGCCTATCCGCACGTCCCGGGCCACGAGCTGGCCGGTGTCGTCGCGGAGGTCGGGCCGGGGGTGGAGCGCTGGCACGTCGGTGACCGGGTCACGGTCCCCTTCGTCTGCGGCTGCGGCCGATGCGCCTGGTGCAGCGGCGGTGAGGCCCAGGTCTGCCCCGACCAGCAGCAGCCCGGCTTCACCCACCACGGCTCCTTCGCCGAGTTCGTCGCGCTGCACGCCGCCGACACCAACCTCGTCGCCATCCCCGAGCCCGTGCACTTCCCGACGGCGGCGAGCCTGGGGTGCCGGTTCGCGACGGCATACCGGGCCGTGGTCGATCGCGCGGAGGTGAGCGAGGGGGAGTGGGTGACCGTGGTGGGCGCCGGCGGGGTCGGCTTGAGCACGATCATGGTCGCCCGCGCTCGCGGTGCCCGGGTCGTCGCCGTGGACCGCAACCCTGCGGCGCTCGCGGTCGCTGAGCAGCTCGGGGCGGAGCACGCGGTCCTCGCCGACGACGGTGCCGACGTGCCCTCCGCGGTGCACGCCCTCACCGGCGGCAGTCACGTGAGCGTCGACGCGGTCGGCAGCGAGCAGACCTGCAGCGACGCACTGCTCAGCCTGCGTCGCCGGGGCCGCCACGTCCAGGTCGGTCTCTTGCCTGCGGCGCAGGGACACCCGCGGGTGCCGCTCGAGCGGCTCATCGGCTGGGAGCTCGACCTGCTCGGCAGCCACGGTATGCCGGCGGTCGACTACCCCGGCATGCTCACCCTGATCGAGCGGGGGTCGCTCGCGCCGCAGCGGCTGATCGAACGGACGGTCGGGTTGGAGGAGGCGGCTGAGCTGCTGCCCGGCTTCGACCGGGCGAGTGTCGCGGGGGTCACCATGATCGACCCGACGCGCTGACGGCACGACGGGCGCAGCTGAGCGCAGACCGCGTCACTGGTGCACGTGCGCCCGCTGACCCTCCCGGTCGAAGATCATGATGAGCTCGGCGGGCTCGTCGAGGGCGCTGATGGCGTGCGGCGTCATCGTCGAGAACTCGGCGGCCTCGCCGGCCCCGACCTCGATCTCGCGTTCACCGAGCTGCAGCCGCACCCGACCCTCCAGCACGACGAACCAGTCGTGGCCCGCGTGCACCCGCTGCTCCGGCGGGGTCGGGCTCGGCTCGAGGCGCTGCTTGACCGCGAGGGTGCGGCCGTCGGGCCTGCTGAGCGGCCAGGTGGTGCGGCCGTCCTCACGGTGCGGCGCCGGCCGGATGACGACGTCGTCGTCGCCGGGCAGTTCGAAGAGCACGTCGAGGCTGACTTGCAACGCCCGCGCCAGCGGCACGAGAACGTCGAGACCGAGGGTGCGCCGACCGGTCTCGACGCGGCTGATGGTCGAGGCGCTGAGATGGGTCCGCTCGGCCAGCTCGTCGAGCGAGTAGCCCAGGGTGGTGCGCAGGCTGCGGAGGCGCGAGCGGGCAAGGTGTTCGATGTCCTGGTCCTGGGGCATGGATCTCAGGGTGCCTCACTCTTGCAGTTCCTGCAAGAAGTCTCGCAGCATGCGCATGGCGGGGTTACCGTTGAGGCATGACGCACGACCACGCCTCGCATGACCACGACCACGCCTCGCCCGTCACCCGGCACTGCGACGTGGCGATCCTCGGCGGCTCGGCCGCCGGGCTGGCCGGGGGGCTGCAGCTCGCCCGCCAGCGTCGTTCGGTGATCGTGGTCGACGACGGCACACCCCGCAACGCGCCGGCGGCGCACATGCACGGTTACCTGGGGCGCGAGGCCGCCCCGCCGTCGGTGCTGGTCGCGATCGGTCGGGAGGAGGTCCGCAGCTACGGCGGCGAGGTGCTCACCGGCCGCGCCACCGCGGTCCATCGCGTGGACGACGGTCGCTTCCGCGTCGAACTCGGCGGAGGGCATACCCTCATCGCCCGACGGGTGCTCGCGGCCACCGGGATCGTCGACGAACTGCCCGACATCGAGGGTCTCGCGGAGCACTGGGGTCAGGGTGTCATTCACTGCCCGTTCTGCCACGGCTACGAGGTGCGCGACCAGCGGCTGGTGCAGATCGTGACCCACTCGATGGGGCTGCACCCGACCCCGTTGCTGCGCCACCTCACGGACCGGCTCACCGTGGTCGTGCACAAGGTCGACGGTGCCGAGGGCGGCCAGATCGATGACGCCGCGTTGGCGCCGCTGCGGGCCGCGGGCATCCCGGTCCACCGCGCGACCGCGCGCCGCGTCGCCACCGGCGCCGACGGTGCGGTCAGCGGGGTCGAGCTGGCCGACGGCACGCTCCTTCCGGCCGAAGCGGTGCTGGTCGGTCCTCGCTTCCGCGCCCGGGCGAAGGCCCTCGAGCCGGCCGGGGTCACGCCCGCCGCACACCCCAGCGGCTTGGGCGATGTCGTCGAGGTGGACCCGATGACCGGCCAGACCGCGGTCCCGGGGATCTACGCCGCCGGCAACCTCACCGATCCCTCGCTGCAGGTGCTCCCATCGGCTGCGCACGGCAGCCGGGTGGCCGCGATGATCGCCTTCAGCCTCGCGGAGGAGGACCTGCAGCAGGCGAGCCGGGTCTCGGGCGAGGAGGGCGACTGGGACCGCCGCTACGCGGGTGAAGACCGGATGTGGAGCGGCAACCCCAACGGCACCCTGGTCGCCGAGGTCGAGGGGATGCCGCCCGGTCGCGCCCTCGACGTCGGCGCCGGCGAGGGTGGTGACGCGGTGTGGCTGGCCGAGCGGGGGTGGGCCGTCACCGCGACCGACATCTCCGGGGCCGCGCTGCGGCACGTCGGGAAGGCCGCGCAACAGCGGGGCGTGGAGGTGACGCTGCGGCATACCGACATCAATGCGGTCGACGCCCTCGGCGACGCGGGCTTCGACCTGGTGTCGCTGCAGTACGGCTCCTTCCTGCGCACCCCGGACCAGCGGGGCCTGACCAACCTGCTCGGCGCCGTCGCCCCGGGCGGCACGTTGCTCGTCGTGGCGCACGACCTGGCACCGCTGCGCGAGCCGGTCGACGTCCCGACGCAGACCCGGATGTTCGACCCCGATGCCTACGTCGGCGTCGAGGAGATCGCGGCGGCGCTCGCGGCCGACGACCGCTGGCGGGTAGAGACCCACGAGACCAGGCCGCGCCCGCCCGGTGCCGCCTCGACGCACCACGTCGACGACGTCGTGCTCCGGGCGGTGCGGGTCGGCTGAGAGTGCCCGATCCCGCATGAGCAGTCGGCAGTGCCTCGCGCATGGGTCCTGGCCACTGCCTGAGGAACCGTCCACTGCTCATGTGCACGGATCTGGCGATGCGGCAGGCTGGACCCATGGCGACGACTCAATCGGTCCGGATCCGCAGGGCGGTGGCGCGGTATGCCGCTGGCGAGGAAGAGCTGCGCGGCGCCACCGATGCCTACGTCCAGCTCGTGACGCAGCTGCTCGACGACGCCGGCATCAACTACCTCGCCGTGAGCGGGCGGACCAAGACGGTGGAGTCCTTCGCCGCCAAGGCGGCCCGGCGCACCAGCAGCGGCCGCCTCGCGCACCCGAAGCCGCTGACCGACATCACCGACCAGATCGGCGTGCGCGTGGTGACCTACGTGCTGGCCGATGTCGACGCCGTCGCTCAACTGCTCTCCTCGCAGCTCGACGTCCGCGACGACCGCGACATGGGGCAGGAGACCGCGGCCGAGGGTCGCTTCGGCTACTCCAGCCGGCATCTGCTCGTCGCGCTCGACGACGCGCAGGCGACCGAGGCAGGCATCCCGCCCGGCCGCCCCGCGTCGGTGCAGATCCGCACCGTCCTGCAGCACGCGTGGGCGGAGTTCGAGCACGACATCCGCTACAAGGGGTCGGTGCCGGAGGAGCACGCGCCCGACTTCGACCGACGCTTCACCCTGGCCGCAGGGCTGCTCGAGCTGGCCGATCAGCAGTTCACCGCGATCCGCGACCGGCACCGGGAGGAGCTCTCCTCCCCGGGTGGCGAGCCGGACGACGACCCGCGCATCAGCCCGACGGATCTCGCGGCCTTCCTCGCCGGGCAGTTCGACGACGCCGGCTGGTCCCGCACCGACCACTACGCCTGGATCAGCGGCCTGTTGCTCGAGCTCGGCATCACCTCGCTGCCCGAGCTGCGCGACGTCCTGCGTGACGTGGATGTCACCGCGATGGACGAGCGCATGGGCTATCGCTACCCGCCCGGCGCCGTCCGCCGCCTCGACGACGCGCTGCTGTCGATCTACGGCGAGCGGTATGCCGCGCTCCACGGCAACGCGCACCGGGTCCCGTTGCTCACGACGAGGCTGGAGCGACTCACGGCCTGAGCGGGCCCGCCCGCCCGCTCTCAGAACACCGGCTTGCCGCCGGTGACCCCCAGCACGGTGCCGGAGACGTAGCTCGCCTCGTCCGAGGCCAGGAAGACGTAGGCCGCCGCCACCTCGACCGGGTGACCCGCGCGGCCCAGCGGGGTGTCCGACCCGAAGCCCTCGACCTTGTCGGCCTCCATCGTGGACGGGATGAGCGGGGTCCAGATCGGCCCGGGGGCCACGGCGTTGACGCGGACCCCCCGCGGGCCGAGCTCCGCGGCCAGGGTGACCACGAGGTTGTTGAGCGCCGCCTTGCTGGCGGCGTAGTCGAGCAGGTGGTCCGAGGGCGAGTAGGCCTGCACCGAGGTGGTCACGATGACCGAGCCGCCCGGGCTCAGCTTCTCCGCGAGCGCCCGGACCAGCCAGAACGGCGAGAAGACGTTGGTGGCGAAGGTGCGCTCGATCTGCTCGGGCGGGAAGTCCTCGAGCACGTCGTGGGTCATCTGGTATGCCGCGTTGGCCACCAGCACGTCGAGCCCGCCGAGGGCCTCGACGGCGTCCCGCGCGAGCCGCTCGTTGGCGTCGTGGTCCCGCAGGTCGACGGCGAAGAGGTGGCAGGTGCCCCCGGCCTCCTCCACCAGTTCGCGGGTGCGCCCGGCGTCCTCGCTCTCCTGCGGCAGGTGGGCCACCGCCACGGCGGCACCCTCCTGGGCGAAGGTGAGGGCGACGGCGCGGCCGATGCCGGAGTCGCCGCCGGTGATGAGGGCGCGCTGGCCGGTCAGGCGCCCCCGGCCGGTCCACGACTGCTCGCCGTGGTCGGGCTGGGGGTCGAGGTCGGCGACGGTGCCCGGCCATTCCTGGTGCTGGCCCGGGACGGAGGACAGGTCTGGTCTGGTCATGGTGCTCCTTGGTCGATGGGGTGGTGGGATCAGACGTCGCGGGCCCAGTGACGCAGCGCGCCGCAGGCCTCGAGGAAGTCCTCGGACGTGCGGCTGCCCAGGTCGACGCAGGCGTCGTCGAGGCTCTCGGCGATGCCCCCGGCCTCGAGCAGGGGCGCAGACCCGGGCAGGTGCCCGATCACCTTGTAGTGGCTGTAGGCGTCCGAGACGAAGTCGCGGGTCGCTGGGTGGCCGGCGAGCTCCTCGGCACCGTCACCGGCACCCAGCAGGGCCACGGCGTCGAAGAGGACGGACGGGGCGCCGTCGATCTTGTGGTCCACCGGGCGTCGCTCGCCGTCGGCGAGAGTCACCCCGCCGACCTTGAGACCGATGGTCTCGACCATGGCGCCGCCCTGCTCGAAGGCCTGCGTCACCCCGTCGAGGAGCTCGGCGTCCACGCCGTCGGTCACGAGCACCCCGAGCTTGCGCCCGGCGAAGCTCTTGGGCGCCCGCGACACCATGCTCAGCGCCGGTGAGTCGGGCAGGTCGTGGTCCGGCTGCACGTGCGGCGAGGTGGCCTCCGGCAGTTCCATGCCCAGGCCGTCGGCCACTGCAGCGGCGAGCCCCTCGTCGACGTTGCGCAGGTTGGCCACGACGCGGGTCCGGATCTGCGGGATCTCGCACTTGGACAGCTCGAAGACGAAGGCCATCCGGATGTGCTGCTGCTCGGTCGCGCTCTGACTGCGCCAGAACTGCCCGGCCTGGGAGTAATGGTCGGCGAAGGACTCCGGTCGGGTGCGCCGGGTCTCACCGCTCTCCTGCCGGGCCACGCTGCGGTAGCCACGCTCCGCGTCCGCCCGCGGGCCGGCCGCTGCCCCGGTGAAGGAGTTCGGCTCATAGGTGGCGCGCCCGGCCTGCGCACCGGTCTGCATGTGCCCGTCCCGCTGGAAGTGGGCCACGGGGCACCGGGGCGCGTTGATGGGCAGCTGGCTGAAGTTGGGGCTGCCCAGCCGCTTGAGCTGGGTGTCGAGGTAGGAGAAGTTGCGCCCCTGCAGCAGCGGGTCGTTGGTGAAGTCGATCCCGCGAACGACGTTCTGGGTGCAGAAGGCGACCTGCTCGGTCTCGCTGAAGACGTTGTCGACGACCCGCTCCAGCCGCATCGTGCCGACGACCCGGAGCGGCACCTGCTCCTCGGGGATGATCTTGGTGGCATCCAGCACGTCGAACTCGAACTGGTCGGCGAACTCGTCGTCGAACGCCTGCACGGCCAGGTCCCACTCCGGCAGATCCCCGTTGTTGATGGCCTGCCACAGGTCGCGGCGGTGGAAGTCGGGGTCAGCGCCGTTGATCTTCACCGCCTCGTTCCACACCACCGACTGCAGGCCCTGCTTGGGCACCCAGTGAAACTTGACGTAGGTGCTGCGGCCGTCGGCGTCGACGAACCGGAAGGTGTGCACGCCGAAGCCCTGCATGAAGCGGAACGACCGCGGGATGGTCCGGTCCGACATCTGCCACAGCAGCATGTGCGTGGACTCCGGCATCAGGCCCGCGAAGTCCCAGAAGGTGTCGTGGGCGGACTGGGCCTGGGGCCAGCCGCGGTCCTGCTCCTCCTTGACGGCGTGGACGAGGTCGGGGAACTTCACCGCGTCCTGGATGAAGAAGACGGGGATGTTGTTGCCGACGAGGTCCCAGTTGCCCTCGTCGGTGTAGAACTTGGTCGCGAATCCGCGCACGTCGCGCGCGAGGTCGAAGGACCCCAGGTTGCCGGCCACGGTGGAGAAGCGCACGAAGACCGGCGTCTGCTTGCCGGCCTCGGCGAACAGGGAGGCACAGGTCAGGTCCGAGAGGTCCTCGGCTGCGGTGAAGGTGCCGTGCGCGCCGTACCCACGGGCGTGGACGACCCGCTCGGGAATGCGCTCGTGGTCGAAGTGGAAGATCTTCTCCCGCAGCGCGAAGTCCTCGAGCAGGGTCGGGCCGCGGTCGCCGGCGGTGAGGGAGTTCTGGTCGTCCGACAGCGGGACGCCCTGGGCGGTGGTGAGGACTGGCTGGTCGGGGCCCGGCTGCTGGTGCAGCTCTCCACCCTGCCCCGGCTCGGTCCGGTCGGTGTAGACAGGGTTGTCGGCGGCCTGGCCAGCGCTGCTGGGGGACGGCGGACGCGGCACCTCCGGTGCCGGAGGGTAGGAGGGGGCGGCCGGGTGGTGCAGGTGTGCCGCAGGGGTCGTGCGGTCGTCGTCGTGGTGTGCCATGTCGATCTCCTGGATGCTCGGGCGGGGGTGCCCGTCGACCTCGACAGCCGGCGGTGGGGGACACCCTCGACGCTAACCACGACGGGCGCGTCCCGCGCGCTGATCCGGCAGCCGGTATGAGGCGGCACGCCAGGCGCCGGGCACGGCCGGCTCCTAGGCTGGCTGGATGCAGATCGGATTCAAGCTCTTCGCCGAGAACTTCTCCCCCACCGAGCTCGTCCGGCAGGCAGTCGAGGCCGAGCGGGCAGGCTTCGACTTCGTCGAGATCAGCGACCACTTCCACCCCTGGCTGCCGGAGCACGAGCACTCGCCCTTCGCCTGGTCGGTGCTCGCAGCCATCGCCGCCTCGACCGAGCGCATCGGTCTGGCGACGGGGGTCACCTGCCCGTCGATCCGCTACCACCCGGCGATCATCGCCCAGGCCGCGGCGACCACCCAGATCCTCGCCGACGGGCGGTTCACCCTCGGCGTGGGCTCGGGCGAGCGGCTCAACGAGCACGTCGTCGGCCAGGGCTGGCCGGAGGTGCGTGACCGCCACCAGCGGCTGCGTGAGGCTCTGGAGATCATCCGGCTGCTGTGGCAGGGCGGCTACCACTCCTACCGCGGCGAGTTCCTCAGCATCGAGGACGCCCGCGTCTTCGACCTACCGGGGACCCTGCCCCAGATCGTCGTGGCGGTCGGCGGGCCGCAGGCGGCGCGGGTGGCCGCCGAGGAGGGCGACGGGATCTTCACGACCGACCCGGACGCCTCGCTCATCGAGGCCTTCGAGGGGGCCGGAGGGTCGGGGCCGCGCTACACCGAGGTGCCGCTCGCCTGGGCGCCGGACGAGCAGACCGCCGCCGAGTCGGCCCACCGCCTGTTCCGCTTCGGGCTCGGCAGCTGGAGGGTCAACAGTGAGCTGCCCAACCCGCCCCACTTCGAGGCCGCCACCCAGTTCATCACCCCGGACTCGATGCGCGAGGTCTTCGCCTGCGGCCCCGACGTGAAGCGCCACCTCGAGGTCGCCAGGCAGTTCTCCGACGCGGGCTTCGACCACCTGGCCCTCATCAGCGCGGGGCCGGACGTCGACGGCTTCATGCGCTTCTTCGCCGATGAGCTGCGGCCCCGGCTGCAGGACCTGTCGGCATAGTCGCTCCGGGCCTCGACTACCTCTTCACGCTGTGACGACGCCATCACCCGGCTGGTCATCGGTTCGTGAACCGACCCCCGCCACCGACCCTCAGCAGACCGCTGCGGTGTCGCACCCGGCGGCTCCTCCGCCTCGACAGAAGGGAACTGATCATGAACGAACGGCTGGAAGGGCGAGACCCCGTGCCGGGAACGGACCCGGAGGTGAAGAACATCGTGCTGTGCACGGCGCCTTCGTCGACGGATCAGGGTGGCGGTCGGTCCACGACGACCTGAGCTCCCGAGGGTTCGAGGTCTCCGTGGCGCAGATCCCCCTGACCTCCTTCGAGGACGACGTCGCCGCCACGACGAGGGTGCTCGACCGTCAGGACGGCCCGACGATCCTCGTCGGTCACTCCTGGGGCGGGACCGTCATCACCGAGGCCGGGGTCCACCCGTCGGTGGCCGCGCTCGTCTACGTCGCAGCCCTCGCGCCCGACTCTGGTGAGACCACCGCGCAGCAGTACGCCGCGGACCTCCCGGACGCCGAGGTGGCCTTCATGAGTAACGCGCAGGTGCCGATCAACATGGCGGCGTTCTCGGCCACGATCACGCACGCGGCCTGGCGGGACAAGCCGAGCTGGGCGGTCTTCGGCACCGAGGACAACGCCTTCGACCAGACCATGCTGCAAGCACATGGCGCAGCGCGCGGGCTCGGAGAGCCGCACCGTCGCGGGCAGCCACGCGGTCTTCGTCAGCCAGGCCGGCGTGGTCACGGACGTCGTCGCCACCGCGGCGAGCCGGTCGCTGGTCGGCGCCGTCTGAGGCCTCGCTCTCGGGCCCTCCCTGGTGCTGGCTCGCTCGAGGGAGCGGGCCGGCACCACCCGGGGCCGGACCGAGGAGGACCCTGCGGTCGACAGGACTCTCCTCCGACCGCTTGACTGAACCCATGACCGAGGAAGTGCAGATCGTGTCCGCCAGCCGTGAGATCGCCGCCTCGCCGGAGGCCGTCTTCGAGCTCATCGCCGATCCCGCGCAGCAGCCCGCGTGGGACGGCAACGACAACCTCGACGAGGTCGTGCGCGGTGACCGCGTCCGGGCGGTCGGCGACGTCTTCTCCATGCGGGTGACGAACGGCAAGGTCCGTGACAACCACGTGGTCGCCTTCGAGGAGGGCAGGCTCATCGCCTGGCGGCCGGCCAGCGAGGGTAAGGACCCGGCCGGGCACGAGTGGCGATGGGAGATCGAGCCGCTCCCGGGAGGTGGCAGTCGCGTCACCCACACCTACGACTGGACCGAGCTCACCGACGAGTCCCGGATGGAGCGGGCCCGCACGACCGGCGAGGCCCAGCTGCAGGCCTCGGTGGACCGGCTCGCCAAGGTGGTCGAGAGCGCCGTATGAGCCAGCACGAGGTCACCCATTACGACGTCGTCGTCATCGGCGGCGGCCCCGCCGGCGAGAACGCCGCCGACTACGCGGCCCGCGGCGGCCTCGACGTCGCGGTCGTGGAGGCCGAGCTGCTCGGGGGTGAGTGCTCCTACTGGGCCTGCATGCCGAGCAAGGCCCTGCTCACCCCGCTCGACGTCTCGGCCCAGGCGGACCATCTCGGCGGACTGGCCACGCCGACCCTCGACCGGGACGCCCTGCTCGCCCGGCGCGACTCCTTCACCTCCGGCTGGGACGACGAGGGCCAGGTCGACTGGGCGCAGTCGGCGGGGTTGAGCGTCGAGCGCGGGCGAGGGCGTCTCACCGGCGAGCGCGAGGTCACCGTCGGTGACCGGGTGCTGCAGGCCCGTCGCGCCGTCGTCGTCGCGACCGGGAGCGAGGCGGTCGTGCCCGAGGTCTACGCCGAGGTCGCGCCGTGGACCAGTCGTGACGCCACCGGCATCCACGAGGTCCCCGATTCGATCGCGGTCGTCGGCGGAGGTGTCGTCGCGTGCGAGGCCGCCCGCTGGCTCGCGGCCCTCGGCGCCGAGGTGACGATGCTGGTCCGGGACGACCGGTTGCTGGCCCGGGCGGAGGACGTCGCCGCCGAGATCGTGGCCACGTCGCTGCGGGACGCCGGCATCACGGTGCGTTTCGGGGTCCAGGTGGGGTCGGCATACCGGGACCAGCCGGTCACCACCGCCGTCGGTCACCCGCGCGGCACCGAGGTCACCCTCGTCGTCGACGGCGAGGAGGAGAGGTATGCCGAGGTGCTGGTCGCCACCGGTCGTCGCCCGGCGCTGCGCGACCTGGGGCTGGAGTCGGTCGGGGTGCAGGTGCCGGAGCGCGGTGGGCTCGCTGCGCAAGACCTGCCGGACTGGTTGGAGGTCGTCGGTGACGCCTCCGACGAGGCGCCGCTGACCCACTGGGGCAAGTACCACGGCCGCCTCGTCGGCTCCCGGCTCGCGGGGAGCCCGCGCAGCGAACCGGACGGGGTGCCCGTCCCACAGGTGGTCTTCACCGACCCGATGGTCGCGTGGGTGGGGCGCACCAGCGCCGAGGCGCCCGACGCCAGGGTGCTCGACGCCGACATGTCGACCGTCGCCGGTGCCTCGCTGCAGCGGGACGACGTCACCGGCCAGGCCCGGCTCGTCGTCCAGGACGGCCGGCTCGTGGGGGCGACCTTCGTCGGCCCGCACTCCGGCGAGCTGTTGCACGCCGCGACGATCGCGATCGTCGGGCAGGTGCCGCTCGACCTGCTGCGCCACGCGGTCCCCGCCTACCCGACCGTCAGCGAGATCTGGCTGAAGCTGCTCGAGCAGGGCTGACCGAGGAATTGGGCCATGGTCTGTCGTGCCACGGCACGAGAACGAGAACGCATGGTCGAGAACGCGGACGGAGGCGCCGCGGGCCGGCGGCAGCGTTTGCGATGATGCGGACATGCGCTCGCTCGGCGGAGAGGTCACCCTGCACATCGACGCGACCCCTCAGGAGGTCTGGTCGCTCGTGAGCGACGTCACCCGGATCGGGGAGTTCAGCCCCGAGACGGTGGCGGGTCGGTGGACCGGTGGCTCGACCGGGCCGCAGGTGGGCGCGACCTTCGCCGGCAAGGTGGTGCGCAACGGCGTCGGGCCGACCTACTGGTCCGCCTGCCGGGTGACGCGGTGCGAGCCGGATCGGGCCTTCGAGTTCACCGCGGGCACGAAGAAGAGCGCGTTCAACACTTGGGGCTACCGACTCGATCCGGCCGGGAACGGCACCAAGGTCACCGAGTACTACCGGCTCCAGGACTCGCCGGCCGGGCGGGCCTACTGGGCGCTGCTGGGGCGCTGGCGCTCGCGGACCAACGAGCGCGGGATGCGGACCACCCTGGAGCGGATGCGGACCGTCCTCGAGGACGGCTGAACCGCACCCTGGGGCCGTCAGGCCAGCAGCTCGGGCGCGTAGGTGATGCTGGAGGGCATGTTGCGGAAGAGAGGGTCGTCCCGTGAGCCGTCGTCCCCGGGCGGCATACCGAAGGCGGCGGGGTCGGGGCCGGGACGGTCGGCATACCCCTCGTCGAGCTCGCCCTGCTCCATGACGAGCGCGATGAACCGGGCCATCGCCGCGCCGTGGCCATCGGTCTCGTAGGTGGCGCGCAGCTGCTCGCAGGCGCGGACGACCGCCTTGCGGTCGGGCAGGAAGACGGCGGTCGGGGGCTCGTGCGCCACGACCCTGGCGACGGACGTCCTGAGGGTATGCCGCCGCCAGCGCGAGCGCGTTGACCGCGCCACCGCTGCTGGCGAAGAGGTCGACCGGGCCGCCGCCCAGTCGGCTGTGCCCAGGGTTGACCGCGGTGGCGGCCCGGAGTCATCGGGCGGGGCGGCACCGACCACGTCGTCCGCGACCGGGGGACCGGGGTATGCCGCAGCACCGATAGACTGGAGTAGCCGTGCCCGGTGGGTAGACCTAGACCAGCTGACACCTCCGCGGCGGCACACCCCCCTCCTTGTCCCACCGCCGCACCCTGCGAGGAATCGCCCTGTCCGTCCTGCCTGCCCCCACGTCCGAGCCCACCACCACGCCCGACCCGCACTCGGTCCGCGCCGCACTGCGCAGCCCGGCCCGGCTGCGCACCGAGATCCTCGCCGGTCTCGTCGTCGCGCTCGCGCTCATCCCCGAGGCGATCTCCTTCTCCGTCATCGCCGGCGTCGACCCGCGCGTCGGGCTCTTCGCCTCCTTCACCATGGCGGTCACCATCGCGATCGTCGGCGGCCGCCGCGCGATGATCTCGGCCGCGACCGGCGCGATCGCGCTGGTCATCGCGCCGGTGGTGCGCGAGCACGGGATGGACTACCTCATCGCCACCGTGCTGCTCGCCGGCCTGCTGCAGATCGTGCTGTCGCTGGCCGGTGTCGCCCGGCTCATGCGCTTCATCCCGCGCATGGTCATGGTCGGCTTCGTCAACGCGCTGGCGATCCTCATCTTCATGGCGCAGCTGCCACACCTGCTGGGCGTGCCGTGGCTGGTCTACCCGCTCGTCGCGGCAGGCATCGCCATCATGGTGCTGCTGCCGCGGGTGACCACCGTCGTCCCGGCACCGCTGGTGGCGATCGTGGCTCTCACCGCGATGGCGCTCACGGCGGGCTGGAGCCTCCCGGACGTCGGCGACGAGGGCCAGCTGCCCGACAGCCTGCCCTCGCTCTTCCTCCCCGACGTGCCGCTCACCCTCGAGACGCTGCAGATCATCGCGCCGTACGCCCTCGGCATGGCCCTCGTCGGCCTCATGGAGTCGCTCATGACGGCCAAGCTCGTCGATGACATCACCGACACCGGCTCGGACAAGACCCGCGAGGGCTGGGGCCAGGGCGTCGCCAACGTCGTCACGGGATTCTTCGGCGGCATGGGCGGCTGCGCGATGATCGGCCAGACGATGGTCAACGTCAAGGCCTCCGGCGCCCGCACCCGGATCTCGACCTTCCTCGCCGGCGTCTTCCTGCTCATCCTCGTCGTGGTGCTCGGCGATCTCGTCGCCTCCATCCCGATGGCCGCGCTGGTCGCGGTGATGATCATGGTGTCCGTCGCGACCTTCGACTGGCACAGCATCGCGCCGTCGACGCTGCGCCGGATGCCCAAGAGCGAGAACATCGTCATGCTCGCCACCGTCGTCACCACCATCGCGACCCACAACCTGGCGATCGGTGTCGTCGTCGGCGTGCTCACGGCCATGGTGGTCTTCGCCCGTCGGGTGGCGCACTTCACCCAGGTGGTCAGCGTGCCGACCGACGACCCCGAGGTGGCGACCTACAAGGTCGTCGGCGAGCTCTTCTTCGCCTCGAGCAACGACCTGGTGCACCAGTTCGACTACGCCGGCGATCCGCATACCGTGGTGATCGACATGAGCGACTCCCACATCTGGGACGCCTCGACGGTCGCCGCCCTCGACGCGATCGAGCGCAAGTATGCGGCGCACGGCACCGCGGTCGACATCCAGGGCCTCAACGACTCCAGCCTCGACCGGCACCGCCAGCTCGCCGGGCGGCTCGGCAGTATCTGAGGCGCGCGTCGCTGGTGAGGATCGGTCCACCTGCACCGATCCTCCCCGGTATGCGGGGTCTCACCTGGTGAGGATCGGTCCACCTGCACCGATCCTCCCCGGTATGCCCGGCCTCACCTGGCGAGGATCGGTGCAGGCGCACGTAGGCTCTCCGCGGAGGGATCCCCGGACCGAGGAGGCACCACGTGCGCAACCCTGTGCAGGACTACCTGGAGGCGATCGTCGCCGAGTGCGGTGACGCCGGGGGAGAGGTGGCGGGCTACATACCGGAGCTCGCGGCCGCCGACCCTGACCGCTTCGCGCTGTGCCTCGCGACCGTCGACGGGCGGGTCTACGAGGTGGGCGGGACCGACCACCGCTACAGCATCCAGTCGATCTCCAAGCCGTTCACGTATGCGCTCGCGCTGCACGACCAGGGCGTCGAGGCGGTGGCGGGCAAGGTCGACGTCGAGCCGTCCGGCGACGCGTTCAACGAGATCAGCCTGGCGCCGGACACCGGCCGGCCCAAGAACCCGATGATCAACGCCGGGGCGATCACCGCCTCGTCGCTCGTGGAGGGGGACAGCGGCGACGCGCGCTTCGACCGGGCGCTGGACTGGTTGGGTCGCTTCGCCGGGCGCGAGCTCGCGCTCGATGAGGGGGTCTACGGCTCCGAGCTGGGCACCGCGCACCGCAACCGCGCGATCGCGCACATGCTGCGCGAGTTCGAGGTGCTCGAGGGGGACCCGGAGGAGGTGCTGGACCAGTACGTCCGGCAGTGCTCGGTCTCCGTCGACACGCGCGACCTCGCCCTCATGGCCGCGACCCTGGCGAACGGCGGGCGGCAGCCGCGCACCGGGGAGCAGGTGCTCGACCCGACGCTCGTCGAGCACGTCCTGTCGGTCATGACGACGTGCGGCATGTATGACGCCGCCGGAGACTGGGTGACGGCCGTCGGGATGCCGGCGAAGAGCGGGGTGAGCGGCGGGATCATCGGCGTGCTGCCGGGGCAGGTCGGGGTCGCGGTCTTCTCGCCGCGGCTGGACGAGCACGGCAACAGCGCCCGCGGCGTCGCGCTCTTCGAACGGATGTCGACCGACATGGAGATGCACCTCATGCACGTCAGCCGGGGCTCGCGCAACGCCGTGCGGAGCAGCTACTCGCTGGCCAGCGCCCGCTCCAACACCCACTGGCAGGGTGCCGACGAGGAGGTGCTGGACCGGGTCGCGGACCGGGCGGTCGTCTACGAGCTGCACGGCGACCTGCTCTTCGCCGGGGCGGAGAAGATCGTGCGGACCGTCGTGGAGGACGCCCCCGAGCTCGCGGTCTTCGACTTCACGCACGTCAACGACATCGCCGACGTGAGCCGGCTGACTCTGCTCGCGCTGCGCGACCGGTTGCGTGAGGAGGGCAGCGAGGCGATCGCGGTCGACCCGAGCGGGGTGCTCCCCGACCCGGCGGAGGGCACCGACGAG
This sequence comes from Serinicoccus sp. JS2-9, assembly GCF_059025165.1. Taxonomy (NCBI): domain Bacteria; kingdom Bacillati; phylum Actinomycetota; class Actinomycetes; order Micrococcales; family Ornithinimicrobiaceae; genus Serinicoccus; species Serinicoccus sp. JS2-9. Next base: position 786,718 of record NZ_CM180091.1, on the reverse strand, counting down.
GCCTCGCCCCGGTTCACCGACCTCCCGTCGGCGATCGAGTGGTGCGAGCAGATGCTCATCCGCACCTACTGCGGCCCGCGCAAGGAGCCCGACCCGGTGGAGGACCACCCGCTCATGCGCGACCTCGACGAGGCGGGGCGGGCCGCGCTGGACGCGGCGATGACCCGGCAGGTCGTGCCGGCGGGGGAGGTCGTGCTCGCGGAGGGCACCGATTTCGCCGGGATCCACGTCATCGTGCGTGGTCAGGCGGTGGCCCAGGACAGGGGGCCGGACGGCGAGGTGACGACGCTGGTCCAGCTGGGGCCGGGCACGTCCTTCGGCGAGCTGGCCCTCGGCACCCGGGACCGGCAGGAGACGACGATCCGGGCCGAGACGGAGCTGGAGCTGCTCGTGCTCTCGGCGGCGGACCTGGAGCGGATCACCGCCGAGGACCCGGCGGCGGCGCTGCAGATCTGGCAGGCGATCGCCCGCGACGGCTACCGCGTCGCCGACCGGGCGCTGCGCCGCAGCGCCGTCCGCGTTGGCTGACCCCGCACCGGACGCACGTTCTGCCCGGACCGGCCGCGCGATATGTCGGGACTGGCCGCGCGGTATGCCGCGACTGGCCGCGCGATATGCCGTTGACGTAGGCGCCCGACCGTGCACCGGCGGTGTCCAGGGTTTGTCCCCAGGTTGTACACAGTCTGTGGATAACTACACGCCTGTAACTCGCCGCGGCGCGGTGACGGACGGGGAGGGGTCGCTGCCTGTCGACCCGGCCACGCATCGGCTCGACCGACGCGGGGACCCGGGTAAACGCGCACTAGGCAGAACGGCGACCACTTGACGAATCGTTGAGCCGATTGCCACCATTCGGTCATGGACACGAACACAGGTCGCTTCACCCAGTCGGCCGAGCAGGCGCAGCGAGCCACGCCGCAGGGCATCAGCCGACGTGAGGGAATGCTCGGCATCTGCCTCGCAGTTTTCCTCGGAGCTTGCCAGGCGGTGCTCTTCCAGGCGCAGACCGTCGAGTGGGGCGGGCTCGTGCTCTACGGCACCCAGGCGCTCCTGCTCGTGGGCGTGGTGCTGTTGGTCTCGCAGCTGCGTCGCGTTCGTGGGGTCCACCCCCGGGGCCACGGCCGATCGATGCTGATCGCTGGCCTCTGGCTCATCGCCGTCGTGCTGGTGGCGGGCTGGTTCTGGATCGCCCAGGGCAGCCACGACACCAGCCCGGCGCTCACCACCGCGGTGGCGGTGCTCAGCGTGCTGCCCTACCTGGTGGGGTGGACGCGCCTGGTCCGCGAGGCCGCGTGAGTCTCGCCGAGGCCCGGCGCTCCCTGGACGACCTCGTCCACAGCCCGGTGCGCTTCGCGCTCATGAGCGCCTTGAACTCGGTGGACGAGGCCGACTACCAGACCGTGCGTGAAGCGTTGGACATCAGCTACGCCCTCCTCTCCAAGCACGCCACCCTCTTGGAGAAGGCCGGCTACCTGCGGGTGACCAAGGAGTTTGTCGGCAAGACGGCGCGCACCCGCTACCGTCTGACGGTGGAGGGGCGCCGTGCCTACGCCGACCATCTCCAGGCTCTCGACGAGCTGGTACGTGGGCTGGCCTGAGGGCATACCGCAGTCGCACGGGCGTGGACGGCTCCGCCGTGAGCGCGTGGTGATCAGCCTTGGGCGACGCCGTAGACGTGCTCGACCCGCAGTCGCACGATGAGCCGTCGGTCGGCGACCATCGCCCGACGGTAGTCGTCCCAGTCGGACCCTGGCGCTCGCGGCCTACCAGCCGCCAGGCACCGTCTCGACCTTCTCGGTCTGGCGCAGCACGCGGGAGATGACCGCGATGGGGCACGGGCGCAGCGGCGCCGAGCAGCCGCGCCGGCACGCCGACGCCATGGTGGAGCGGGAGCGGCGCGACTTCCACCACGAGTTCACGACGCTGCGCTTCCACCCGCTCGCCGAGCACGGCAGCTGGGAGGGGCGCACGGGGATCGTGCCGGGCGTGCGATAGCGCCTCGGTGCCGCGGCTACCCTGGAGGCGCACGTCATACCCTCCCGGAAGCCAGCCATGGACACCGCCCAGCGCAGCCGTGACGGCAGCGTCCACGTCACCGACGAGCGGATCAACACGATCTCCCATCTCGTCGGGTCGTGCTTCGCGCTGCTCGGGGGCGGGCTGCTGGTCGCGCAGGCCAGCGCCGGGGGCGACCCATGGATGATCGTCGGCCTGTCGGTCTACGCCGCCTCCCTCCTCACCCTCCTGGTCGCCAGCACCCTGCACCACGGGCTCGACCTCAGCCCCCGCGTCAACCGGATCCTGCGCACCCTTGACTACACCTCGGTCTTCGGGCTGATCGCCGGCACGGTGACGCCGCTGGTCCTCGTGCTCGACCGCACGGTCTTCGGCTGGACCGTCCTGGGCACCGTCTGGCTCATCGCGGCCCTCGGCATCGCGGCCCGGTCGGTGTGGAGCGACCTGCCGAAGTGGGTGACCAATACCCTCTACATCGTGCTCGGCTGGATGCCGGTCGTGCTCGTGCTCGGCGGTCTCACGCTGCCGACCGGGGCGCTCGCCCTCATGGCCGCGGGCGGGGTCGTCTACAGCATCGGCTTCGTCATCTTCATCCTCGAGCGGCCCAACCCGGTGCCCGGCGTCTTCGGCTTCCACGAGATCTGGCACATCCTGGTCGTCATCGCGGCGACGCTGCACTTCCTGCTCATGTACCGCTACCTGCTCTGAGCAGGGCCCCGGCAGCGCAGCGCAGAGCGGGCCCCCAGGTTCGCCGCACCGAGCGCGCCCGGGCTGCGACGGCGGTCACTGCGGGAGAGGATGGGGGCATGAACGCGGATCTCATCGACGGCCCTCCCGTCGCGGCGCTGAGCACGAAGCTGGTGGTCAACGGGCATCCGCAGGAGCTGCGCCACGACGTGCGGGTGACTCTGCTCGACGCGCTGCGCGACCACCTCGGCGTCACCTCCGCCAAGAAGGGCTGCGACCACGGCCAGTGTGGCGCCTGCACCGTGCTCGTGGACGGTCGCCGGGTCGCCTCGTGCCTGTCGCTCACCGCGTCGCTCGACGGTGCGGAGGTCGTCACCGCCGAGGGGCTCGGCACCCCGGAGGAGCTGAGCGACCTGCAGCAGGCCTTCGTCGACCGGGACGCGCTGCAGTGCGGCTACTGCACGCCCGGGCAGGTCTGCTCGGCCGAGGCGGTGCTCACCGAGGTCGCGGAGGGTATGCCGTCGCACGTCACCGATCCCGACGCGCTCGCCGACCCCGAGGGCCACCCCGTCTCGACCCTCACCGACGAGGAGATCCGCGAGCGGATGAGCGGCAACCTGTGCCGGTGCGGCGCCTACGTCAACATCGTCGCGGCGATCCGCGACACGGCGGCAGCCCGCGCCGGGGTGGACGGCAGCGTCCACGTCACCGAGCAGGCCCGCGACGTCGACGCTGCCAGCACGGAGGGCGTCGCGTGAGGCCGTTCACCTACGAGCGCGCGAGCAGCGTCGCCGACGCCGTCCGACGCAGCGCCTCGGGCCGCCAGGCCGGGGAAGCGACGGCATACCTCGCGGGTGGGACCAACCTCATCGACCACCTGCGGCTCGGCGTGCGCGACGTGGACCGGGTCGTCGATGTCAGCCACCTCGACCTCACGGAGGTGGAGGCGCTGCCCGAGGGAGGGGTGCGGATCGGGGCGATGGCGCGCAACAGCGACGTCGCCGCACACCCGCTGGTCCGCCGCGCCTTCCCGGTGGTGAGCGCGGCGATGCTCGCCGGCGCCTCCGGCCAGTTGCGCAACATGGCGACCATCGGCGGCAACCTGCTGCAGCGCACGCGCTGCGTCTACTTCCAGGACACCTCCACGCCGTGCAACAAGCGCGAGCCCGGCTCCGGGTGCTCGGCGATCGAGGGCCTGGGCACCTACAACGCGCTGCTCGGCACCTCGGGCGCCTGCGTCGCCGTGCACCCGTCCGACCTGTGCGTGGCCCTTGCCGCGCTCGACACCACGGTCGTCGTGGAAGGACCGCTGGGGGAGCGCCGCCTTCCCTTCGACGACCTGCACCGGCTGCCCGGCGACCGCCCGGAGCGCGACACGACGCTCGACCCGGGCGAGCTCATCACGGCGGTCGAGATCACCGGGCCGGGTTTCGCATCGCGCTCGCGCTACCGCAAGCTGCGGGAGCGGGCGTCGTATGCCTTCGCGACCGTCTCCGTGGCCGCGGCGATGCGGGTGGAGGACGGCGTGGTGGCCGACGTGCGGATCGGGCTCGGCGGGGTGGCGCACAAGCCGTGGCGGGCGCGGGTCGCCGAAGAGGTGTTGCGCGGTGGCCCGGCGACGGCGCAGGCCTATCGCGAGGCGATCGACGCCGAGCTGGAGCCGGCGCGGCCGGGTGAGGACAACGCCTACAAGGTGCTGCAGCTGCGGCGCGCGGTGCCGGCGGTGCTGGGCGCGCTGGCCGCCACGGAGCGGGCGGAGGAGGGGCGATGAGCACGACGACCCGACCGGGGAGCAGCCGCAGCAGCGACCCGCAGGAGCCCGCCCGCGACCGGGCGCGGGTCGACGCGCCGCTCAAGGTCTCCGGCCTGGCGCCCTACGCCTATGAGGCCGACCTGGAGGGCGTGCTCTTCCTCGCGCCGGTCCTGGCGACGGTCGCGACCGGGCGGATCACCACGATCGACGACACGGCGGCCCGTGCGGTGCCCGGGGTGCGGCTCGTCCTCACCCACGACAACGCCCCGCGGCTGACCCTTCCCACGCTGCCGACGTTGGCCGTGCTGCGCAAGCCGCGGGTGCGCTATCGCGGGGAGATCGTGGCTGCGGTGGTCGCCGAGACCGCCGAGGCCGCCCGGCAGGCGGCCGCGCTGCTGCAGGTCAGCTATGCGGCGGACGACGCCGACACGCGCGTCGACCCGGCCGACCCGGCCGTCCGCAGCGTGCGGCGGGTCATGGGCATCTACCCCGGCCGGACGTCGGAGGGCGACGTCGACGCGGCGCTCGCCTCCGCGGCGCACCACGTCGCCGGCACCTACGCCACCCCCACCAACCACCACAACCCGATCGAGCCGCATACCGTCACGGCGCTGTGGCACGAGGACGCGCGCCGGATCACGCTCTGGGACTCCAACCAGGGCGTCGTCGCGCCGCAGGGCGTCATCGCGGGAGCCTTCGGGCTGCTGCCCCAGCAGGTCGAGGTGATCTCGCCCTACGTCGGCGGGTCGTTCGGCACCAAGGGTGCTCCGCACCCGCACACCATGGTCGCGGTTATGGCGGCAAAGCTGTTGCGCGGCAACCCGATCCGGGTCGCGCTCACCCGTCCGCAGATGTTCGCCGGCACCGGCTACCGGCCGGAGACGCAGCAGCGGGTGGCGCTCGCCGCCGACGCCGACGGCACGCTCACCGCGATCGACCACGAGGTCTTCACCCCGGTCTCGCGCGTGCTCCCCTGGATGGACCCGAGCGCCGGGTCGAGCCTGACGATGTATGCCTCGCCGAGCCGGCGCACGGCATACCGCGTGCAGGACCTGGACATCGCGCCGGGGACGTTCATGCGCGCGCCGGGGGAGTACACCGGCATGTTCGCGCTCGAGACCGCGATGGACGAGCTGGCGCACGAGGTCGGGCTGGACCCGATCGCCCTCCGGCTGCGCAACGAGCCGGAGGCCGACCCTGAGTCCGGCAAGCCGTGGAGCAGTCGGCACGTCACCACCTGCCTCACCGAGGGCGCGCGGGTCTTCGGCTTCGAGCAGCAGCACGGGCGTCACCAGGAGGGGGAGTGGTGGATCGGCCAGGGTGTCGCGTGCGCGAGCTTCCCCCAGATGGGCATGGGCCCGAGCCTGGCGCGGATCACCTGGACCGGCGGCCGGTATGTCGTGTCGATGCAGGCCAGCGACATCGGCACCGGTGCCTGGACGGTGCTTGCGCAGATCGCCGCGCAGGCGCTCGGCGTGGACCCGGACCTGGTCGAGGCGCGGATCGGGACCACCGACGCGCCCTACGCGATCATCGCCGGCGGCAGCACCGGCACCTTCGGCTGGGGTGCCGCCGTCGTCGAGGCCGCGCAGGCCTTCCGGCAGGAGCACGGCGACACGCCCGCCGAGGGGGCGACCGCGCGGGCCCGCGGACGGATGCCGCAGGGCGTGCGCGGGGTGAAGCGGATGGCCTTCGGGGCGCACTTCAGCGAGGTCGCGGTCAACGAGGTGTCTGGGGAGGTGCGGGTGCGGCGCCACTACGGGCACTTCGACGGCGGCCGGATCATGAACCCGCGCACCGCCCGTAGCCAGCTCGTCGGCGGGATCACCATGGGCATCTCCGGGGCGCTCTTCGAGGAGTCCTACCGCGACCCGCGCTTCGGGCACGTCGTCAACGCCGACCTGGCGGGCTATCACGTCGCCGCGCACGCCGACGTCATCGACGTCGAGGTCGGCTGGATCGGCGAGCCGGACCCGTGGATGGGCGCCACCGGAGCCAAGGGCATCGGCGAGGTCGGCATCGTCGGGGTCGGCGCCGCGGTCGGCAACGCGATCTTCGACGCGATCGGAGTGCGGCTGCGGGAGCTGCCGTTCACCCCCGGGCGGGTGCTGCAGGCGTGGGAGGCGTCGGCGACGGGTGGATGACGAGCGGCGGTCGGCCACGGGGCCGGTCGACGAGACCGGTGACCGGGACATGGTCGTCCTCGGTGAGGGGGCACGGTCGCGCTGGCGGACTCCGCGCGACACCGCGCCGATCGGCGTCACGGCCGAGACGCTCCTCGCCGCGGGCGCGGTCGTCGTGCTAGGCCCCTGGGCGGGTCAGCTGCAGCGGCTGGCGCCCGGGGCCGAGGGATTCTTCTGGGCGGGGGTGGTCCTCAGCGGCCTGGTCGCGGGCGGGGTGGGGCGCTGCTGCACCGCTGGCTGGCGGGCGGTCCGCGCTGGGCCGCCGCGACGGTGGGTCTGGTCACCGGCCTCGTGGCGGCGACCGCGTGGGCCGGGGTCACGACCAGCGCGCTGACCGTTAGCGTGCCCCACCAGGTGCTCGGTGCCGTAGCGCTCGGGCTCACGGTCGTCGCGGTCCGCCTCGGCCGGGATCCTCGAGGGTATGCCGCCGCTGCGGTCAGCCTCTTGCTCGTGGGTCTCACGGTCGCGCAGGCCGCGACCTACTTCTTCGCGCCGGCCACCGGTGACGCTGCGGAGCCTGCGCCGGCCGGCGAGGCCGAGGGGGCGCCGGAGCCACCTCCGGTGGACCCACCCGGGCCCACCATCGGCGATCTGTGCCACCCGGACGAGATGACCATGGCGACGAGCCTGCCGGCGACGGCGATGCACGACGTCTACACGACGGTGGTGACCAACGAGAGCGGCCGCTCGTGCGAGCTGAGCGGCTTCCCGACGGTGTCCCTCATCGGCAACGTCGAGCAGGACGACCCGATGCTCTCGGTCCATGTCTCGGAGGTCGACCCGGCGACCGGCGAGAAGGTCCGGGCCGCCCCTGTCGTGGTCGAGACAGGGGAGAGCGCGGAGGTGATGGTGTGGTGGCAGGCCTGGGGAGCTGCCGCGGACACCCAGAGCCCGCAGCAGCTGCGGATCGGGCTGTCGGGCGGCGCCGAGACCCTCGACCTGCCGCAGGAGGACCGGTGGGACGTGGTGCAGAGCGCCGATGCGTGGGTGGGGGCGTTGCGGGCTGCGCCGGATGAGGGCTCTGAGACGCCTTGACTGCGCCGCCGGTCAGGCGGCTGGCAGCGCGGGCACGCGCTGACCAGTTCCCCGCGAGCCTGCGCCAGGTCAGGGCTTCGCGGTCGCGGCCAGCCAGTCGACCAGCGGCCGGACCTGCTCCCACCGGGCGCGGACCTCGTCCAGGAGGCGTGGTGTGGTGACGATGTCGCCGTCCTCGACCCACCGCATACCCGTCAGGCTCTTGTGCCGCAGCAGCGCGATCCGCTCGTGCTCGCGGTCCCAGCCGCGGGGTGCGGTCTTGACCTGGTCGCCGCCGATCTCCCAGCCGCCCTCCGTCAGCTCGGCGACGATGCGCTCCAGCTCGTGGCCGGTGGCGGGCGCGTCGACGGCCGCGCGGAAGGCCTTCAGCCGGGCGGGGTCCATCTGGTAGCAACCGCCGCCGAGCATGAGTCCGTCGGCGGACACCTGGACGTACCACCCGGTCGCCTCGGCCACCGCGACGTAGGCGCCCTGGTGCGTCTTGTAGGGGCTCTTGTCGGCGGAGAAGCGCACGTCCCGGTGGGGGCGGAAGAGCTTGGCCTCCCCGAAGTCCGGCGCGAGTGCGTCCGTGAGGGCGACCAGCGGCTCGCGCACGTGCCGCTTGTAGTCGCCTTTGTGCTCGGCCCAGAACTCCTTGGAGTTGTCTTCCTCGAGCCGTGCGTAGAACTCGGTCGCGGCATGGGGGATGCCGGTGAAGGTGCCGGGGTCGCTGTCAGGCATGACCCCAGTCTGCCGCGCCCCTCGGTTGCTGGGCAGGCAACGGTGTGTGGACGCCCCACGGTTCCCGGGATTCCCTACGGTCACCGGGGAGCCCCACGCTTCCGGGGCGTCTCTACGGTTGCAACAGTGGGGAGGCCCATCAACCGTGGGGCGCGCGGCATACCTTGGGGGGTTGGCGGTGCCGGGAAAAGGGGTGGCACTCGCCCGGCTCCCTCGCGAGGCTGGCCCCATGGCCTCCAGCGACCTGTGGAACGCCGACACCGCCGCCCGGTATGACGAGTCCAGCGCCGCGATGTTCGCTCCCGAGATCCTCGGTCCGACCGTCGAGCGGCTCGCCGATCTCGCCGGCGGCGGGCGGGCGCTCGAGCTGGCGATCGGGACGGGACGGGTCGGCATACCGCTGGCGGAGCGGGGTGTCGACGTGGTCGGCATCGAGCTGTCCGAGCCGATGGCCGAGCAGCTGCACCGCAAGCGGCCCGGACTGCCCGTGACGATCGGCGACATGGCGACCACTCAGGTCGAGGGCACCTTCTCCCTCGTCTATCTCGTCTTCAACACCATCGGCAACCTGTGCACGCAGGAGGAGCAGGTCGCCTGCTTCGCCAACGCCGCGCGACACCTGGAGCCGGGCGGCCGCTTCGTGGTCGAGGTGGGGGTGCCGGCGCTGCGGCGGCTGCCGCCCGGGCAGGCCGCGATCCCGTTCGACGTCTCCGCCGAGCACGTGGGCCTCGACACCTATGACCCGGTCACCCAGCGGGCGATGTCGCACCACTACTCGCGACAGGCGGACGGGTCGTACAGCTACTGGCCGCACCACTTCCGCTACGTCTGGCCCAGCGAGCTTGACCTCATGGCCCGGCTCGCCGGGATGTCGCTGGAGTCGCGGTGGGCCGACTGGTCGGGCGCGGAGTTCACCGCCGAGAGCGAGAGCCACGTGTCGGTCTGGCGCCGCGCGATGGGAGTGGGTGGCACGATTTATCATTTCTGATAAAATCAGCGCATGCGCGCGGAACTCGCACGGGTCCTTGCCTCGGCGGCCCATCTCCAGCGACTCGTGCCCGACGCGGTGCTCGTCGGTGGGACGGCGTCGGCCCTGCACGCCGGCCACCGGGTGTCCTTCGATCACGACCACGTCCTCGTCGACCTGGCTGGGCGCTACGCCCAGGTCGTGGAGGCGGTGGAGGCGAGCGAGGGCTGGGTGACCAGTGTCCGGGCAAGTTCGCCGCCGTTGACGCTGCTGGGCTCGCTCGACGGCGTCGAAGCAGGCCTGCGCCAGCTCCGACGGACCCAGCCGCTGGAGGTGGTCGAGCAGGAGGTCGATGTCGCCGACGACGGCGGCAGCGTCGTGGTCCGTGTCCCACCGCTCCCGGAGATGCTCCGCATCAAGGCTTACCTGGTGGTACAGCGCAACGCGACGCGCGACTACCTCGACACGGCGGCCCTGGCCGATCGGTGGGGGCTGGAGGAGTCGATCGAGGTGCTCGGGGGTATCGACGACTATTACGCGGACCGGTCCGAGGGCGAGGACTCGGTCCTCACGTCCCTGGTCGAGCGACTGTCCGAGCCGCGTCCCCGGGACGAGCGGGTCACGGGTCAGCTCCCGACCTACAAGGGCCTCGACCACCGGTGGCACGACTGGGACAGTGTGGTTCGGGTCTGCCGGGACCTGGCCGACGGTCTCGTGAGGGCTAGGGAGCCGTGATGTCAACACCGATCCGACACGTGGAGGTCGACCCCGACGCATCCCTGGACGACTGGCCCTACGAGGCGCTGGTGACGTTGATCGAGCGCGGCACCGTCCGAGACTGGGCACGCATCACGGGGCGGGTGCGCGACGATCCGTGGGGCCCGGTGGCGCGCCAGGTCGAGGACTACCTGGGCTACGCGGAGTCGTCCGGGGTCACGGCCCTCCTCGGACGTGCCGTGGGAAGCGCCCGGACGCAGGCTGAGATGGCGGAGCGCGCGGCCGTGGCCGACGAGGTCGCTCATCTCGTCGCCCGGAGCGGGCTGAGCGCGGGTGAGTTCGCCCTCCGGTTGGGCACCTCCGCCTCGCGGTTGTCCACCTACCGTTCCGGCAAGGTCGTGCCGTCCGCGACCTTGCTGCTGCGGATGCGTCGTGTGTCCGGTGCCACTGACGGAGCAGATGATCTGCCAGGGTGGCGGTATGCCGCTCGCCCCGGACCTCCTTGACCTCGCCGACTCCCTGGTCCCGGCTGCGGGGTCGCGCCCTCCTGGGCGTCGCCGGTCTCCCCGGCTCGGGCAAGTCGACCTTCGCGCGGTTGCGCCCGGCTCAGCGCACGACGGCGGTGAGCCCGAGCTCCAGCGTGGGTCGGACGTCGTCGGGGGTGAAGACCGTCTCGGGAGTGATGAGCTGGATGCAGATCCCGTCCAGGGTCGTGAGGACCAGCAGCAGAGCGGTCCGTCGATCGACGCTCAGCGCCCCCTCCCCGTCCAGAACTTCTAGCCAACTGTCGATGCGCTCCCGGGACAGCACCACCATCCGCCCCAGCGTCCGCGCCCCCTGCTCCGTCGCGCCCGGCCCCACGGCAGCGGCATACGTGGCGAACCACAGCGACATCGTCTCTGGTCGCATCAGGTCGTCCGGGAAGTACTGCATGAGGCACTCGGTCAGCCGGCGGTGCGGGGAGATCCGTCGGTCGCGGATGCGCAGGTCGGAGAGCATCCGGTTGACCGTGGGCTCGAGGAGCACGTCATACAGGTCGCCCTGGGTCGGGAAGTAGTGACGCAGGGTGCTGGCGCCGATCCCGGCGCGGCGAGCGACGCTGCGCACGCTCACCGCCTCGATCCCCTCCTCGGAGACGATCGCCTTGGCGGCCTCGACGATCTCCTCGCGCCGGTCCATGCTGACCTCCGTGTTGGTACGCCGTGCTGGCACAGTGTGCTAATCTTCTGTCTAGCACACCGTACTAGTCAAGAGGGGATGTAGAGACCATGATCGAGTCGCTCCAGGAGTGGACCGCCGGGCTGCCCGAGGTTCTGCAGTGGCTGGGGGTGATCGCGGTGAGCGCGATCCCCTTCGTCGAGAGCTATCTCGGCTCGGTGATCGGCGTCGTGGCTGGGCTCAACCCGGTCGTCGCCGTGGTGGCGGCGATCGTGGGCAACGTCATCAGCATGGCGGTCGTGGTGCTGTCGGCCGACCGGCTGCGGCAGCGTCGTGGGGTGCAGGCCACCGAGGAGATGTCGCCGCGCAAGGAGCGCCTGCGCCGGATGATGGACCGTTTCGGCGTGCCGGGTGTCAGCCTGCTCGGCCAGACGGTGCTGCCCAGCCAGATCACCTCCGGTGCGCTCGTCGCCTTCGGCGCGAACACCCGTGGCGTCCTCATCTGGCAGGTCATCTCGATCATCCTGTGGGGCGTGCTGCTCGGAACTCTCGCGGCCCTCGGCGTGGACCTGCTCCAGACCGCCTGAGCGCACCCACTGTCGGACCGCCGGCGCGGTATGCGGTCAGGACCCGGTCCGCTCCCGGTGGCTGCAGCCGGGCCAGCAGCACGGGCGTCGCATACCTCCCTGGAGCTCTTCCCGGGTCCGGCGGATGCGCCGCGCCCGCGTCTGCTCCTTCTTGGCGTCCTCCACCCGGCAGATGAACTCGTTGCGCGCCAGCGGAGCGATGTCGAGCCACGCCGTGAGCGCGTCGGCGTGGTCGGTCAGCTCCGCGCGAAGGTCGCCGGGCAGGTCGTGCACCGCACCACCGGGCACCGTCGTGGTCGCCATGCGGCGACGGTAGCAGCGCGACAACGTCGTCACGATCCCGGTCGAGCTGCTGGGGCGCACGTTGGGCTGGCTCCAGCCCTCCCAGGAGCGCGCCCTGGCGAGGGCGGTCGTCCTCGCCTACGACCTAGATGCCGTCCTGCTCGGCTCGGGCTGAACGCCCAGGCCACAGAGGCAGCAACCGTCCCGGTGACGCGCCGGCGCCGACCGGCCCGAGCGTTCACGTGAACGCTGCAGCCGCTCTGGACGGGCGCGCCGCCGGGACGGATCTGCTCACCCGACCATCGCCTCGGCCAGCGCCGTGACCACCGCCGCGGCCCGGGTCTCGGGGAGACGGGCATACCCGACGACGAGGCCGGGCCTCGACGCCCCGAGGTAGTAGGCGCTCAGCGGCTCGACCCCGACCCCGCGCTTCCGAAGGCTCGTCGCGACCAGCTCGTCATCGATGTCGTCCAGCAGCACGACCAGGTGCAGCCCCGCCTCTACTCCGACGACCCGGACCTCCGGCAGCTCCCGCCGGAGCGCGGCGACCAGCGCGTCCCGGCGGGCGCGGTAGAGCCGCGAGGCGCGCGCCAGGTGCCGGCCGAGGGCGCCGCCAGCGATGAGATGGGCCAGCGCCCGGGCCGCCAGCGGTGACGCGCCGAGCGACAGGCGGTCTTGCGCCTGCCGCACCGCGCCGAGCATCCCGGCGGGCGGCACCATCCAGGCCAGCCCGAGATCCGGGGTCAGGATCTTGCTCGCGGTGCCGACGTACGCCACGCACTCCTCGCCCCCCGCGGTGGCGCGCAGCGCGGGCATCGGCGGCACGCCATACCTGAACTCGCCGTCATAGTCGTCCTCGATCAGCAGCCGCCCCGCGCGTAGGGCCTGGTCGACGAGCGCGCTGCGCCGGGCCACCGGCATTCGCCCGCCGAGCGGATACTGGTGCGCCGGGGTGAGGTATGCCGCCGCGTCGCTCGGGCGCAGCAGCGACGGATCGAGCCCGTCCTGGTCCACCGGCACCGGGCGCAGCCGGGCGCCGGACTGCGCGAAGGCGGCGCGTGCCCGCCGGTAGCCAGGGTCCTCCACCGCCACCGAGCGACCGGCGAGCGCCGCCGCCGCGGCGAGGATCGTGAACGCCGCGCTGGCGCCCGGCACGACGACGACCTCCTCGGGGTCGACGATGAGACCGCGGAAGCGCCGCAGATGTGCGGCGAGCGCGGTCTCGAGCTCGGGGTGGCGCAGCCGGCTGAGCGCCTCGGCACCCGGGAGGTCGGGTATGGCGTGCCGCCAGGCCGCGCGCCAGTCGCGGGTGGAGATGAGGGCTGGCTCGGGGTGGCCGGGGCGCAGGTCGAGTGCGCCCGGTGGCGGGGCGGGCGAGCCCAGGGAGGTGTCGTCGCCAGGCTCTCGGAGTGGACGCGCGGGGCTCTCGGATCGGGCAGGCGAGGCGCTCGAAATGAGCAGGCGGGGCTCCTGGACCGGGCAGGCGGGGCTCTCGGTCGTGGTGTGGGAGTGCGGGTGGGGATGCGGGTGCGCGGCGCGGGCGGCGGCGTCGGCGCCGGGGACGACGACGGTGCCGCTGCCCATCCGGGCCTCGATGTAGCCCGCCGCGGCCAGCTCGTCGTAGGCGGCCACGACGGCGCCGCGACCCATCCCCAGCTGCGCCGCGAGCGACCGCGTGGACGGCAGCGTGTCGCCGGGCGTCAACTCGCCGCGGGCGAGGGCGGCGACGATGGCCGCGCTGAGCCGGTGCGGGAGGGAGCCGGGCCCGTGGGGCAGTGCCGACGGTCCGGCCCATCGTGGTGACGGGGAGGTGCGGGACGGCATACCTCAGAGCATAGAAGTGGTCCTGTGATTCGTGCACAGAATGGATCTAGATCGCGGACCACCTGTGCCGCAGGATGGGCACCATGACCACGCAGCTGTCCACCCTGACCCGCAAGCCCGAGCGCGGCACCGGGGACCGCGCCGCCCTCGACGACCTGCTCGACTCCGTGCCCGTCGGCGTGCTCTCGACCGTGGTCGACGGGCTGCCGTGGTCCGTCCCGCTGCTCGTCGCGCGCGACGGCGACCGGGTGCTCCTGCACGGGTCGACCGGGGCCGGTGCGCTGCGCCACCTGCTGTCCGGGGCGCCGCTGACGCTCACGGTCTTCGCGCTGGACGGGCTGGTGGTGGCGGAGAGCGCCTTCGACTCCTCGGCGAACTACCGCAGCGCGGTGCTCCGGGGCACGGCGGTCGAGGTCGGCGCCGACGAGGCGTGGGGAGCGCTGGAGCGACTGACCGACCGCCTGCTGCCCGGCCGCACCGGGGAGGTCCGGGCCAGCACCCGGCGCGAGATGGCCGCCACCACCTGTCTGGCCCTCCCCATCGAGGACGGCTCCTGGCTGCTCAAGACCCGCAGCGGTGGAACCGATGCCCCCGAGGACTCGGCCGTCTGGACCGGCGTCGTGCCGCTGCGCACGGTAGCCGGCGAGCCCGAGCCGACGCCCGGCGTGACCGCCCCGGTGCCCGCGTCCGTCGAGGCGGTGCTGGCGACCTACTCCCCGGCGAGCTGACTCGTCGAGCTGGACTCGTCACTGGCGCACGGCCTCACAGCGTGCGGTCGAATGCGCCCCTGCGGTTGGGCACGATCTCCTTGCCCAGCGGCATCAGCGAGATCGGCACCATCTTGAAGTCGGCGATGGCCATAGGAATGCCGATGATCGTGAGGCACAACGCGATCCCCGACAGGATGTGACCGATGGCGAGCCACCAGCCCGCGAGGATCACCCAGATGACGTTGCCGAGGAAGGAGCCGACGCCGGCCGTTGGCCGCGCGACGATGTCGCGACCGAACGGCCAAATCGCGTAGCCAGCGATGCGGAACGACGCGATCGCCCAGGGGATGGTGATGATCGGCAAGCAGAGCGCGATGCCCGCCAGCACGTACCCGATGAAGAGGACCCACCCGGCGAAGATGACCCAGACGATGTTGAGGATCGTGCGCATGGAATGAGTGTCCCATCCGCCCGACCCAGGCGATCCCTGCCGGTCAGCGTCTGACGCCCGTCCACTCGTCGGTGCCGTCGGCAGCTCTCCGGTCGCTGAAATCTCAGTCGCCGACGACCACCAGCGCCTCCTCCAGCGGTTTGCGCTCCAGCGCGGGCACCTCGCAGTCGGGCGCCGGATAGCCCACGGGGAAGAGGATGGAGGGGCGCTGGCTGCCCGGCCGGCCGAGGATCTCGGTGAGGAAGGCCATGGGGTTCGGCGTGTGCGTCAGCGTCGCCAGCCCCATGGTGTGCAGCGCCTCGATGAAGAGCCCGCACGCGATGCCGACCGACTCGTTGACGTCGTAGTTCTTGCGCAGCGACCCGTCCGGCATCGGCGTCGACTTCTGCGCGAAGCACACCACCAGCCACGGGGCGACCTCGAGGAACTCCTTGCGCGCGTCCTTCTCCAGCGGCGCGAGCGCCTCGCGCCAGGCCGGGCTGAGCCGGCCGCCCTCGTAGTTCTGCCGCTCCTCCTCCTCCTCGGCGGCCTCGCGGATCTGCCGCTTGACCTGCGGATCGGCCACCGCGACGAAGGTCCAGGGCTGGTGGTGGGCGCCGCTCGGCGCGGTGTTGGCGCAGCGCACGACGACCTCGATCGCCTGCCGGGGGACCGGGTCGGGAGCCAACCACCGCACGCTGCGCCGCGCCGCCAGATGGGTATGCAGTGCCTCGCCCCGGCGCAGCCTCTCGCCGATGTCGATCCGCTCAGGGCGGTAAGGCTCGAACGGGTGCCGGTGCTCTCGCGTGCTCACGGGCATGGAGTCCATGCCCCGGCGGGCCGTGGTGTCAAGAGCTTGCGAGGCGCACCCGTGAACACAGGGTGGTGCGTCTGCTTGCGACACAGGCGTTGCTGGCATCACGCCTGTGTCACAAGCACCCGCACAGGTCCGCGCCGAGCGGCCCTCAGATCCGCGCCGCGAGCTCCGTGGCCTGCTTGATCGCCCGCTTGGCGTCCAGCTCGGCGGCGACGTCGGCGCCGCCGATGACGTGCACGGGCACCCCGAGCGCGGCGAGCGGCTCGACCAGGTCGGTCACCGACTCCTGGCCGGCGCACAGCACGACCGTGTCGACCGCCAGGACGTGCGGCCGGCGCTCGTCCTTCTCACCGTCCTCGACGGGCAGGGTCAGGTGCAGCCCGGCGTCGTCGATGCGGACGTACTCCGCGCCCCCGACGAAGCTCACCCCGGCGTCGGTGAGCTCGGTGCGGTGCACCCAGCCGGAGGTCTTGCCCAGGCCCTTGCCGTGCCGAGATGTCTTGCGCTGCACCAGATGCACCTCGCGCGACACCGGCGGGTGCTCCTTGTCGCCGAGCCCGGCGCGCTCCTCCCACGGGTCGGCCACGCCCCACCGCTCGCGCCACTCCCGCACGCTCTCGTCCGGCTCGTGCAGCAGCGCGCGGCTGACGTCGAAACCGATGCCGCCGGCCCCGATCACCGCGACCCGACGACCGGCCCGCCCCGGCTCGCGGATCGCCTCGGGATAGGTGAGGACGCTGGGGTGGTCGATGCCCTCGATCCCCGGCACCCGCGGCTCGACCCCCGTGGCGACCACGACCTCGTCGAAACCCTCCAGGTCGGCGGCGGCGACGCGCATACCGAGATGGAGCGTGACGCCGCACACCCCGAGCATGTGCTCGTAGTAGGCGATCGCCTGGCGGAACTCCTCCTTGCCGGGGATCTGCGCCGCGAGCCGGAACTGCCCGCCCACCTGCTCACCCGCCTCGAAGAGCTCGACGTCGTGGCCGCGGCCGGCCAGCTCGACCGCCGCCGCGAGCCCGGCAGGGCCGGCGCCGACAACCGCGATCCGTTTGGCCGCGCGGGTGGGGCTGAGCACCAGCTCGGTCTCATGGGCGGAGCGCGGGTTGAGGATGCAGGTGGCGCGCTGGTTGTCGAAGGTGTGGTCCAGGCAGGCCTGGTT
This sequence comes from Serinicoccus sp. JS2-9, assembly GCF_059025165.1. Taxonomy (NCBI): domain Bacteria; kingdom Bacillati; phylum Actinomycetota; class Actinomycetes; order Micrococcales; family Ornithinimicrobiaceae; genus Serinicoccus; species Serinicoccus sp. JS2-9. The sequence continues at coordinate 769,670 of NZ_CM180091.1, read as the reverse complement.
GCAGGCGATGCACGGGATGATCTCGGCCGCGCGACCCTCCTGGGTCTTGCGCACCCACTCGGCGTCGGCGAGCAGCGGTCGCGCCATGGACACGAGGTCGGCCTCGCCGGAGGCGAGGATCTCCTCGGCGACCTCCGGGCGGTTGATCCGGTTGGAGGCGATGACGGGTATGCCGATCTCCTCCCGGAGCCGGGCGGTCACCCAGGTGAAGGCGGCTCGCGGCACCGAGGTGACGATCGTCGGGATGCGCGACTCGTGCCAGCCGATGCCGGTGTTGACCAGCGTCACCCCGGCCTCCTCCAGCGCGTGCGCGAGGTTGACGGTCTCGGCCCAGCTCTGGCCTTCGGGGACGAGGTCGAGCAGGCTCATGCGGTACTGCACGATGAAGTCGTCGCCCACGAGATCCCGTGTGCGGGAGACGATCTCGACGGGGAAGCGCATGCGGGCCGGGGCTGACCCGCCCCACGCGTCGGTGCGGTCGTTGGTGCGCGCGGTGAGCATCTGGTTGATGAGGTAGCCCTCGGATCCCATGATCTCGACGCCGTCGTACCCCGCTTGCTGCGCGAGCTGCGCCGTCCGGGCGAAGTCGTCGATCGTCCGCTCCACCTCGCGGGTCGACAGCGCGGACGGGCGGAACGGCGTGATGGGCGACTTCGTGGCCGAGGCGCCCTTGCTGAAGGGGTGGTAGGCGTAGCGGCCGGCGTGCAGCACCTGGAGCAGGATTCGCCCACCGTGCACGTGGACGGCGTCGGTGACCCTCCGGTGCCGTCGCGCCTGCGCCGCGCGGACCATGCTGGAGCCGAAGGGGAGCAGCCAGCCGCGCCAGTTCGGGGCATACCCCCCGGTGACCATGAGCCCGACCCCGCCGCGGGCGCGCTCGCCGAAGTAGGCGGCGAGCTTGTCGATGTCTCTGGCACGGTCCTCGAGCTTGGTGTGCATCGAGCCCATGACCACGCGGTTGGGCAGCGTCACCCCGCCGCGCAGCTCCAGCGGGCTGAGCAGATGAGGGTATGCCGTGTCAGTCACTACTCCAGGGTAACCAGACCGGTCGACCGGGCTGGCTACCGCGTGAACCCCCGCTGGGCCAGGGGGAGGCCTCGGCGTTCGACGCCGGCCAGCCACTGCCGGGCCCGCTCCGGGTGACCGCCTTCCGGCCGCAGGCAACCTTGTGGCCCCGCCCGTGCGACATACAGGCACCACCGCACGACGAGGAGGTCGTCATGAGAACCACCCCACGCGCACTGCTGGCCAGCGCCATGCTCGCCACCGTCGCGATCGCACCGATCACCAGCACCACCGCCGCACCCGCGGCCGGTGCTGCCACGCCCTACTGCGGCATCACCTGGGGATCGCTCCCCGAGGCCACCGGCTACGACACCGCTACCGACCCGATCACGGGCGTCCGCTCCGGGCGGCACACGTGCTTCGACCGCGTGGTCGTCGACGTCTCCGGTCTCACGGGCGAGTACTCCGTCCGCTACGTGGACACCTACCGTGAGCCGGGCAGCGGCCAGGCGAAGAGCCTCCGGGGCGGCGCGAGGATCGAGGTCCTGGTCGGTTCGCCGACCTACGACTACCAGGGCCGCGCGGTCTACCGGCCGGCGAACTCCGCGGAGCTCGTCGACACCGCGGGCTACAGCACGCTGCGCCAGGTGCGCCTCGGTGGGAGCTTCGAGGGCCAGACCTCGATCGGCCTGGGCGTGCGCGCCCGGCTGCCGATGCGGGTCTTCGTCCTCGACGGGCCCGGGGACGGGCAGCGGCTCGTCATCGACGTCGCGCACCGTTGGTGACCCACGCGAGGGCGGGAGCGCTTGCCGCGTGAGGGGCGAGACGCTCGGGTGACGAACCGCCCGGTGTCGAGGACGATAGGGACATGACCCACACTCCCGCTCCCGGCGCCGCCCGCCTGCTCGACCACGCCATCTGGTGGCACGTCTATCCGCTCGGCGCCGTCGGAGCCCCCGCCGTCCTCGACGGGGGCCTCGACGCGCCGGTCGAGCATCGGCTCCCACGCCTGGTCGGCTGGCTGGACCACGTCGTCGAGCTGGGGTGCTCCGGAGTGCTGCTCGGGCCGGTCTTCGCCGCGTCCAGCCACGGCTACGACACGCTGGACCACGACCGGGTCGACCCGCGCCTCGGTGACGACGCGGATCTCGACCGGCTCATCGAGGCGTGCCGTGGGCGCGGGCTCTCGGTGCTGCTCGACGGCGTCTTCAACCACGTGGGCGTCGACCATCCGATGGTGACCGATCCGCATACCTCGAGCTGGATCAAGCGCACCGCCGACGGTGCGGCGGCGAGCTGGGAGGGGCACGAGGGCCTGGTCGAGCTCGACCACTCGAGCCCTGACGTGGAGCAGTTCGTGGTCGACGTCATGCTGCGCTGGTTGCGGCGGGGGATCGCCGGGTGGCGGCTGGACGTCGCGTATGCCGTGCCGACCGACTTCTGGTCGCGGGTCACCGCACGGGTGCGCGAGGAGTTCCCGGACGCGCTCTTCGTGGGCGAGGTCATCCACGGCGACTACGCGCAGATCGTGACCGACAGCGACCTCGACACGGTGACGCAGTACGAGCTGTGGAAGGCCATCTGGAGCTCCATCACGGACACCAACTGCTGGGAGCTGGCGCACGCGCTCGGTCGGCACGACGCGCTGCTGCCGTCGTTCGTGCCGCAGACCTTCGTGGGCAACCACGACGTGACCCGCATCGCCACGACCGTCGGCGACGCGGGCGCCGCCGTCGCCGCGGCCGTGCTCATGACGGTCGGGGGTATGCCGTCGGTCTACTACGGCGACGAGCGCGCCTTCCGCGGGCTCAAGGAGGAGCGGCTCGGGGGAGATGACGACATCCGCCCGGCGCTGCCGGACGATCCTGGCGAGCTGGGCGACGAGGGCGCCTGGATGTTGTCTCTGCACCGCGAGCTCATCGGCCTGCGACGGCGACACCCGTGGCTCGCGCGGGCGCGGACCGAGGTGGAGAGCCAGAGCAACGAGGCGATCACCTACGTCTCCTCAGGACAGGACCAGTGGCTGCGGGTCGCGATCACCCTGGCGCCGCAGCCGGAGGTCGCTGTGACCGGGGCCGATGGCGAGCTCTTCCGCTGGGTGGCGCAGGGCTAGCGCAGCAGGCTGAGCGCATGGCCAGCGCAGGGGCCGCCCCGACGGACCTGTGCACTCCCGATGGACCTGTGCACACGGCATAACCTGCGCACCGGCTCAGAAAGCGTGCACAGGTCTGCGGCTGGGCGAGAGATGGCGGGCGCGGCGGCATACCGTGGAGCCATGACCGAACTCGTCCTCGTGGCCAACGCCGGCGACAGCACGGTGAGCACCTTCCGCGTCGATCCTGACGGGCCGTCGCTGCAGCGGATCGCGGTGAGCGAGGTGGGCAGCGGCTGCGGCACCTTCGTCGTCGACGCCAAGCGCGACCTCGTCTACGCCGCCGCCAAGGGGGAGCCGCCGGGCATCGACGTCTTCCACCTCGAGCGGGAGACCGGGCGGCTGGTGCACCTGTCGCGGACCGACGTGGAGTCGTCGATGACCTATCTCGCGCTGGCCCACGACGGGACGCTGCTCGTGGGCGCGTCCTACGGTGGGGGCAGCGCGCAGGTCTTCCCGGTCGACGGGGCGGGGCACGTGGACGAGCCCACCGCCGAGGTCCCCTGGCCGAACGCCCACTGCGTCGCCGTCGCAGCCGGCGGGCGGCACCTGTATGTCGTGTCGCTCGGGGCCGACGTCGTCGCGCAGTACGCGCTCTCGGCCGGCGGGGAGCTGGCTCCTCTGGCGCCGCAGACGGCGGAGGCTCCCGACGGATCGGGCCCGCGGCACCTGGTGCTGGCGGACGGCGAGGAGAGGGCCTACGTGATGACGGAGTTCTCCGGCGAGGTCCTGACCTATCGGCGGGACGGTGGCGACGGCGTGCTGACCGCCCAGGGCGCGACCCCGGCCTACGCGCCGAATCGAGGCCTGAGCCACAGCGAGCTCGGCGCGGATCCCGTTGCGGGACACCTGATCTGGGGTGCGGACCTGCACCTGGCCCGTGGCGGCCGGTTCGTGCTGGCGAGTGAGCGGTCCGAGTCGACCCTGGCGAGCCTGCCGGTCGGGTCGGACGGGTCGGTGGGGGAGGCCGTGTCGATGATCGACACCGTGACCCAGCCCCGCGGCTTCATGGTGCTGGACGACGGTGAGCACGCCGTGGTGACGGGTGAGCAGGACACCGAGGTCGCCCTCGTGGCGGTGGCGGAGGACGGCACCCTCACCGAGCTGGGCCGCTACGAGACCGGCACCGGCGCCAACTGGGCCCGCAGCGTCGTCGTCTGACCCACCCTGACCCCACCGGGCGTCGCGCATGGTTGTTGGCGCTGCGCCCTGCGCGAACCCGACGTCCAGATCCGGTGACGGAACCGCATACCCGATGTAGACCGGAGCCATGAACTTCCTCATCCTGGGCGGCACCGCGTTCCTCGGTCGGCAGGTCGCGATCGAGGCGATGAAGCGAGGCCATGACGTCACCTGCCTGGCGCGTGGGAGCGCCCCGCCGCCGGACGGTGTGCGCTTCGTGCGGGGTGACCGGGACGAGCCGGACGGCTTGGCGGAGGTCCTCGACACCCGCTGGGACGCGGTGCTCGACCTCAGCCGGCAGCCAGGGCAGGTGCGGCGGGCCGTGTCCGAGCTCGACGCCGCGCACTGGGTCTTCGTCTCGACCGGCAATGTGTATGCCGACGTCTCCCGCCCGCATCAGACCGAGGACGGGGCGCTCCTCCCACCGCTCGAGGCGGGCGTCATCTCGAGCATGGAGGAGTACGGCCCGGCGAAGGTGGCGTGCGAGCGGGCGGTCGCCGAGGGCGCGACCGGTGCGGGTGCCACCGCGACGCTGGCGCGGGTGGGCCTCATCGGGGGTCCGGGGGACGACTCCTGGCGCGTGAGCTACTGGGCGTGGCGGTTCGCGCACCCGAGTGGGCCGGACGTGATCGTCCCGGATGACCTAGACTTCCCGGTCGCCTTCATCGACGTCCGCGACCTGGCGGCGTGGCTGGTCGGCGCGGCGGAGCAGCGGGTCGAGGGGCCCGTCAACGTCACGGGGCCGGTCGCTTCGCTGGGCGAGGTGCTAGCGGATGCCGCGCGTGCTGCGGGATCGGACGTGCCGGTGCGGCGGGTGGCCCCGTCGCGCCTCGCCGAGCTGGGCGTCAACCCGTGGATGGGGCCGCGCTCGCTCCCGCTGTGGATCGACGACCCCGACTGGCGCCATTTCGCGGGGATGGACACCTCGCGCGCGGTGGCGAGCGGGCTTCATACCAGGCCGTATGCCGACACCTTCGCCGACGCGCTCCGTGACCAGGAAGCGCGGGGTGGGGCCATGTGGTCCGGGCTGAGCGACGATGACGAACGGGAGATCCGGGCTGCGCTCGACGGCGGATAAGAAGTCACGACGCTCGGTCGGGTCGGTTGACACCATGAGCGGCGGTCGGTCGGGACAAGGGCAACCATTCCCGACGCTCGGTGGGGACGAGAGCCGCCATGGGCGACGCTCGGTCGGGATCAGCGCAACCCTTCACGACGTTCGGTGATTGTGACAGCACTGTTACATTAGCGCTATGACATCGCCGGACCCGACGCGCGAGAGCCGTTTCGAGACGCTCTTCACCGTCCTCGCCGACATGGACGCCGCCATCGCCGAGGTCTATCGCGAGCGGGGCCAGGGACAGGTGCGGCCCCGCTTCGCGCTGCCCCTCGTCCGGCTGGCGCGGCTCGGCCCGATGACCATCACGCAGCTCGCGGCCGAGGTCGACCGCACCCACTCGGCCCTCTCGCAGACGATCGCGCAGATGCGCCAGGCCGAGCTCGTCGCGAGCGAGCCGGGGGAGGACGGTCGCACCCGTGTCATCACCCTCACCGATCGCGGCCAGGCGCTCGTGCCGCTCGCGGAGGCGGAGTGGCGGGCCACCGAGGCGGCGATCGCCGAGCTGGAGGCCGAGCTGCCCTACGCACCCAGCCAGGTCGCCGCCGACATGGCAGCCGCGCTCTCCCGCCGGTCGTTCGCCGAGCGGCTCGAGGACCACCTGGGCGGTCGGGAGTGAGCGGCGCAGCAACCACGAGCGACGCCCGGTCGGGCACTCAGCAACCCTTCGCGACGCTCGGTGGTGCTGAAAGCAACCCTTCGCGACGCCCGGTGGGGACGAGAGCAACTCGCGACGCCCGGTGGGGTGTGAGGTGAGCCCGCGCGGCGCGCTCCTCGACCTCACCCCACTGCGCCAGAGCCCCGCCTACCGCCGGATCTGGGCCGGCGGCGCGCTCAGCGGCCTGGGTCACCAGGTGGCTGTCGTCGCCGTGCTCTTCCAGGTGTGGGAGATGACGGGCAGCGCCTTCTGGGTCGCCTCCATCGGCATCGCCCAGGCGATCCCCATGATCGTCATGGGTCTGGTCGGTGGTCCGGTCGCCGACGTGCTCGACCGGCGCCGGGTGGCGCTCTTCGCGACCGGCGGCCAGGCGCTGTCGGCGCTCGCGCTCGGCGCGCAGCTGGTCCTCGGCCTCTATCCGCTGCCGCTGCTGCTGGCCCTCATCAGCGTGCAGACGGCGTTCAGCGCCCTGGGTGCCCCGGCCCGCCGCACGTTCATCGTCCGGCTGCTCCCGCGGAGCCAGGTCGCGGCCGGAATCGCCCTGCACATGACCAGCTTCCAGGCCGCGATGATGGTCGGGCCTGCGCTCGGCGGACTGCTCCTCGGCGTCGCCTCCCCGGCGGTCTGCTACCTCGTCAACGCCGTCGCGCTGGCCATCAGCTGGCTCACGGTCCGCGCGCTTCCGGCACTACCGCCTGAGCGAGCGACGCCCGAGGGCGGAGGCTCCGTCGGGCCTGCCGCGAGCGTGACCGCTGCCCCGGACGGCAGCGCCTCCGAGCCAGGCGACCACGCGACCGCCGCAGCGCCGCGGACGGGAGGAGCGGCATACCTGAGCGGTGCCTCGCGCACCGCTCGACTGCGCCGCCGGACGCGCACCGCCGTGGTCATGCTGGGTGAGGGCGTCGGCCAGGTGCGGCGCGACCCGGTGCTGCGCGGGTCCTTCCTGCTCGACCTCGCCGCGACGTTGCTGGCGTTTCCCGTCGCGCTCTTCCCCATGGTCAACGAGACGCTCTTCGGGGGAGACCCGCGCGCGCTCGGGCTCTTCCTCACCTGCATCGCCGTGGGTGGGGTCACCGCAGGTCTCGCCTCGGGGCTCGTGACACGCCAAGCGCGCCTCGGCGTGGTGCAGCTGCTCGCCGTGGGGGTATGGGGTCTCGCGCTGCTCGGCTTCGGCCTCGCCGCCCTCACGGGGTTGGCGTGGGCGGCGCTCGCCTCGCTCGCCGTGGCCGGGGCGGCCGACACCGTGTCGGTCACCGCGAGAGCGGCGATGGTGCAGCTCGCGACTCCCGACAGTCATCTGGGGCGCGTCTCCGCCGTCGAGCACGTCATCGGGGTGGCGGGCCCGGACATCGGCAACGCCCGGGCGGGCCTGGTCGCGGGGCTGACCACGCCCGCCTGGTCGGCGCTGCTGGGTGCTCTCGGGTGCCTCGCCGTCGGAGGCTGGGTCGCGCTGACCCACCGGCAGGTCGCCGACTTCCGCGTGGCGGCGGTCGGGCCGGACGACTCCTAGCGCCTTCTTGTCCTGATGTCGTGCTGCAGCCGGACAGGAGAGCACCAAGGCGCTACGAGTGCTGCGTCCGGGACGACGGTGGTGCCCGTCGACCCCGACACCTCGCGCCCGCCCGCTCAGTCGGCGACGTCGAGCGCGCCGACGTGCTCGTCGATCGTGAGCCGGCACAGCAGCTCGCCCGGCACGCCGTTGCGCGCGCTGAAGGCCTCGGCCTGATCAGCGCCCATGTAGCGTCCACCGATCCGCGCCGCCCACTCCCGCACCACGGCGAGGTCGTCGACCAGCTCGACCGGCCCCTCGACCATGACGTAGGAGAACGGCGGCCGGTCGTCCTGGACGGTCAGCGCGGCATACCCCGCCCGCCGCAGCACCCGGCCCTTGACCGTGTCCGCGCTGGTGCTGAAGCAGACCCGACCGTGATCGTCGAGGACGTACCAGATCGGCGCCGCGTGCGGCCTCCCGTCCTGGCGGAGGTGGCGAGGATCGCGGGTCGGGCCGGGTCGGCGGAGAGGAAGGTGTGCGCCTGCTCCAGGTCCATGCTGCGGTATGCCACGGGCCCAGCCTCCCACGCCGTGACCGGCCGCGCGGTTTGCCGTGACCGACCGCGCGGTATGCCGTGACCGGCCGCGCGGTATGCCGTGACCGACCGCGCGGTATGCCGTGACTGGCCGCGCGGTTTGCCGTGACTGGCCGCGCGGTTTGCCGGGACTGGCCGCGCGGTTTGCCGTGACTGGCCGCGCGGTTTGCCGTGGAGGCCCCTGATTTCGACCACCGGAAACGTCGCCATGGCGCGAGAACCCGTGGTCGAGATCCGCGGTCTGCGACGGCATACCCGTTGACAGGTGACCATATGGTCACCTAATGTCGTCCGCATGGACGACGACCTCGTGTTCAAGGCACTGGCGGACCCGGTCCGCCGGCTGCTCATGGACGCGCTCTTCGAGCGGGACGGCCGCTCGCTCGGCGAGCTCGAGGCCGTCGTCAACGACCACGTCGAGATGACGCGGTTCGGTGTCGCCAAGCACCTGCGGATCCTCGAGGACGCCGGGGTGGTCACGACGCGCAAGGTGGGCCGGACCAAGCACCACCACCTCAACCCGGTCCCCATCCAGCAGATCCACGAGCGGTGGATCGGCAAGTACACCCAGCGGGCAGCGATCGCCGCTGGGCTCCTCGACCTCAAGCACCAGCTCGAGGGCAACTCAGACCACGAACCCCCAGGAGAGCACCATGAATGACGTCCAGGTCTTCAGCATCTACATCAACGCTCCCGCCCAGAAGGTGTGGGAGGCGATCACCCGCTCCGAGCACACCACCCGCTGGGGCTACGGCGGACCGATCGAGTTCGACCCCCGTCCCGGCGGTGTCTACCGCAACCTCACCACGGACGAGATGAAGGAGATGGGCATGGGCGACGTGGCCGTCGAGGGGACCGTCGTCGAGATCGACGAGCCGCACAAGCTGGTCCTCGACTGGTCGCCCACCTGGCACCAGGGCATCGAGCCGACCCGGCTGACCTGGGAGCTCACCGAGTATCCCTCCGGTCTCACCCAGGTCGTGCTCACCCACGACGTCTCCGCGGCCCCGCAGCTCGCGGCCGAGATCGCTGGCGGCGGGGAGCCCGACCAGGGCGGTGGCGGCTGGCCGTGGTCGCTCTCCGGTCTCAAGACGCTGGTCGAGACCGGCCAGCCCATGGACCAGCCGGCTGCCTGAGCGGTGCCGCCTCGGCTGGCCCTCAGTGCCAGCCGAGGTCAGCCCCTCAACGCCAACCGAGGTCGTCGGCTACGGCGAGGACGTTCTCGATGACGTGCGCGCAGTAGTCGACGCCGAGCTGGTTGGGCACGGTGAGCAGCAGCGTGTCGGCGGCGGCGATCGCCTCGTCGGCGGCCAGCTGGCGGGCCAGCTCGTCCGGCTCGGCGGCGTAGGTCTTGCCGAAGGTCGACCGGGCGCCGTCGATGATCCCGATCTGGTCGCTGCTGCGCCGCTCCAGCCCGAAGTACGCGTGGTCCCGCTCGTCTACGAGCGGAAAGATGCTGCGGGACACTGAGGTTCGCGGCGTGCGCTCGTGCCCGGCCGCCGCCCACGCCTCGTGGAAGCGGCGGATCTGGTCGGCCTGCAGCTGGTGGAACGGCATACCCGCGTCCTCGGTGAGCAGGGTCGAGGACATGAGGTTCATCCCCTGCTCGGCCGCCCACTCCGCGGTCGCGCGGGTGCCGGCGCCCCACCAGATGCGCTCGCGCAGCCCTTCGGAGTGCGGCTCGAGGCGGAGCTTGCCGGGAGGGTTGGGGAACATCGGGCGCGGGTTCGGCTCGGCGAAACCGTCACCGGAGAGCACCTCGAGGAACCGGGAGGTATGCCGTCGCGCCATGTCGGCGTCGGTCTCACCCTCGGCGGGGTGGTGGCCGAAGTGGCGGTAGCCCTCGATGACCTGCTCGGGGCTGCCCCGGCTGATGCCGAGCTGCAGCCGACCGCCCGAGATGAGGTCGGCCGCGCCGGCGTCCTCCGCCATGTAGAGCGGGTTCTCGTAGCGCATGTCGATGACACCCGTGCCGATCTCGATCCGCTCGGTCTTCGCGCCGACCGCCGCGAGCAGCGGGAAGGGCGAGGCGAGCTGCCGGGCGAAGTGGTGCACCCGGAAGGACGCGTTGTCCGCGCCGAGCTCCTCGGCCGCGACCGCCAGGTCGATCGACTGGAGGAGGACATCGGAGGCCGACTGCGTCGCCGACTGCGGGTGCGGGGTCCAGTGGCCGAAGGAGAGAAAGCCGATGCGCTTCATGGACGTGTCAACAACCGCACGGGTCCGCGGCATTCCGCCGCGGCGCTAGCGTGGAGCGGTGATCCAGGCGGTCCACACCCTCATCTATTCCGACGATCCGACGGTCACGCGGGCCTTTCTCAAGGACGTCCTTCGGTGGCCCTTCGTGGCCGAGCCGGGTGAGGCGAGGAGGGGCGGCGCGGTGGCGGTGACTCCGGGTCTGAGGATCCCGCCGATTGGCTGAGCTTCGCCACCGGCCCCAGCGAGCTGGGCGTGCACCCGACCAGGACGCCGACCTTCGCGGGGGAGCGGCATCACGAGATCGCGCTGGTCTGCGACCACCTGGAGGACACGATGGCCGAGTTGTCCGACAGGGGTGCGACCTTCAGTTCCGGGCCGTCAGACATAGGGTTCGGGCTCGTGGCGATGGTCCAGGTGCCCGGCGCCGACGACATCATGATCGACCAGCCCAAGCACGTTACGGCCTGCGACGCCTGACGCGCTGCGGTCACGGCATGCTGTGCGGCCGGTCCGTGCAGAACGTGCGTCCGGTGCGGGCGGAACGTGCGGCCGGTCCGTGCAGAACGTGCGTCCGGTCCGTGCAGAACGTGCGGCTGGTGCGGGCCGAACGTGCGTCCGGTGCGGGCAGGGGTGGCTCAGCGGCGCGTGGGGACGGCGCCGACGGTTCGGGATGCCCGGTCGCGGCGGCCCAGCCAGACCGCCAGGAGCACCCCGGCGGCCGCACCGAAGAGGTGCCCCTGCCACGACACGCCCTCCCGGATCGGCAGGACGCCCCAGATCATCGACCCGTAGACGACGATGACCAGCACGCCGAGCAGCGCCTGCCCGAAGCGCCGGGCGATGAAGCCGTAGACCGCGAGGAACGCGGCATACCCGTAGACGACGCCGCTGGCGCCGATGTGCACCGTGTTGGGACCGCCCAGCAGCCACACGCCCAGACCGCCGATGAGCACGACGCCTCCGGTCACCAGCCACAGGTGCCGCGTCGAGAGCGCCAGCATCGAGCCGAGCACGAGCAACGAGACGGTGTTGGTGAGCAGGTGGCCGAAGCCCAGGTGCAGGAACGGGCTCAGCACGATCCCCTGCAGGTGGTCCAGCTGGCGCGGCCGGATCCCGAACTGGTCGAACGACAGCGGCAGGATCAGGTCGAGGATCTCGCTGGCCCACATGAGTCCGACCAGCACGAGCACCGGTATGACGCGTCTCGCCCACGACGGCACGTCCGGGCGTCTCGTGGCGGAGGTCGGGGCGGTCGTCATACCCCTATTGTCCCCTCCCAGCCTGTGCACGCTCCCGTGACCGGTGCGCAAGATATGCCGTGTGTACCGGCCACGAGAGCGCGCACAGGCTCCCAGCGACGCCACCGAGACCTGAACGCCTGGACAGCATACGGAACACCCGTTTAAGATATTGAACGTGCATTCAGACGACCTCACCCCCAAGGCGCGAATCCGTGACGCGGCGTTACGGCTCTTCGCCGACGAGGGTTTCGACGCCGTCACCGTGCGCCGGATCGCGGCAGCGGCGGAGGTCTCTCCCGCGCTCGTGCTGCACCACTACGGCTCCAAGGACGGCCTCCGCACCGCCTGCGACGAGCACGTCCTCGGCCTCTTCGACGGCCTCCTGGGCGAGGCGATGCCCTCCGACGCCGAGCTGGCGGAGACGCTGCGCTCCCAGCCCGACCAGAAGTTCGGCTCCTTCGCCGAGCTGTTCCCGGGCGACTCCCCGGTCATGCCCTACCTGCGGCGCATGCTGCTCACCGACGACCACCGCGCCCGCGCCGTCCTGCGCGGCTGGTACGACCTCACCCTCCACCTCCTCCTGCACTGGCGCGACGCCGGCCTCATCGACCCCGGCCCCGACCCGCAGGTCCGCGCGGCCGGACTCCTCGCGATGGACCTCGGCGGCGTGCTGCTGCGTGGCCCGCTCACCGAGATGCTCGGGTTCGACCCGCTGGCTCCCGAGGGAATCGACCGGTGGGGCACCGACATGTACTCCCTCTTCGCCCTCATGCTCACCCCGCAGACGAAAGGCACATCGTGACCACCTCGACCGAGCACCTCATCGAGATCGACGGGCTCCGCAAGACCTTCGGCAAGGTCACCGCCTTGGACGGGCTGGACCTCGTCGTCGACCGCGGGGAGGTCCACGGCTTCCTCGGGCCCAACGGCGCCGGCAAGTCGACCACCATCCGCATCCTGCTGGGCCTCATGCGCTCCAGCGGTGGCAGCGCCCGACTCTTCGGCGGCGACCCGTGGGCCGACGCCGTCGAGCTGCACCGCCGCCTGGCCTACGTGCCCGGCGACGTCACGCTGTGGCCGGGGCTCACCGGGGGTCAGTGCATCGACATCCTGGCCCGCGCCCACGGCCAGATCGACGAGGGCCGCCGCGCCGAGCTCGTCGACCGCTTCGACCTCGACCCGACCAAGCGGTCCCGTGACTACTCCAAAGGCAACCGGCAGAAGGTCTCGCTCGTCGCCGCGCTCGCGACCGACGCCGAGCTGCTGGTCCTCGATGAGCCGACCTCCGGGCTCGACCCGCTCATGGAGGAGGTCTTCCAGCAGGTCGTGCGCGAGCGCCGGGACGACGGCGTGACGGTGCTGCTCTCCAGCCACATCCTCGGCGAGGTCGAGGCGCTCGCCGACCGCGTCTCCATCATCCGCGCCGGCCGGACGGTGACGACCGGCACGCTCACGGACCTGCGACGGCATACCCACTCCGCGGTGCGCGCGGTCACCGACCGGGCGCCGACGCTCGACGGTATGCCCGGCGTCACCGACGTCGAGACGCACGCCGATGAGCAGGGGCGCACCGAGGTGCACGCCTCGGCCGAGCCGGACGCCGTCGGGCGGTTGGTCGGCGCCCTGCACGAGGCGGGGATCCACACGCTGACCGTCACCCCGCCGAGTCTGGACGACCTCTTCCTGCAGGCCTACGCGGGGGAGAGCCAGGACGCGGGCAGTGGCACCGACGCGCTGGTGGACGCCCGATGAGCACGGTCCACGGCGTCGGCACGATGACCGGCATCGCGTGGCGCACCGGGTGGAAGGGCCTGGTCGCGTGGGTGCTGGCGATGGTCGGGATCATGGCGCTCACCGGCTCCTCGATCGCGGCGCTCTACGACACCCCGGAGAAGGTCCGCGGCTATGCCGAGTCGCTCGGCGGCGACGCGATGGCCGTGCTCAACGGGCGGGTCGCCGGGCTCGACACGCTCGGCGGCGTCTTCGCCAACGAGTTCGGCTTCGTCCTCTCCTTCGGTATGCCGCTCATGGCGATCGCCCTCATGTCGCGGGCGACGCGGCGCGACGAGGAGGCGGGGAGGCTGGAGCTGCTGCTCGCCTCGAGCATCGGGCGGTTCGCGCCGCTGCTGGCGGCGGTCCTCACCAGCTCGGCTGCGGTGCTGGTCACCGGGCTGGGGTGCGGTCTGGCGATGGCGGCCTTCGGGGCCGATGCCGGTGGCTCGCTGCTCTACGGTCTCGGCATCGCGGCGCTCGGCTTCGTCTTCATCGGCGTGGCCGCGGTGGCGGCGCAGGTGGTGGAGCACAACCGGGCCGTGTGGGGCATCGGCCTGGCGGTGACGATGACGTCATACCTGCTCCGCGGGCTCGGCGCCCTGGAGGGCGAGTGGCTGCTGTGGCTCTCGCCGCACGGCTGGATCGATGAGATCCGGGCCTTCGGCGAGGCGCGCGCGTGGCCGCTGCTGCTGGCGCTCGGCACGGGGGTCGCTCTCCTCGGGCTGGCGTTCTGGTTGAGCACACGCCGCGACGTCGGCAGCGCGCTGGTGCAGCCACGTCGGGCGACCCCGCGGGCCTCGGCGCTGCTCCGGCACCCGCTCGGTCTCGCCTGGCACCAGCACCGGGGCGCGATCCTCGGCTGGACGGTGGGCGCCGCGGCGCTCATGGGGGTCTACGGCTCCCTGGCGCAGGAGATCATCGACGTCGTCCTCGACAACCCGGCGCTCGGGGGCTTCCTCGGGGCGGAGGGGGACGCGGCGGCCCAGGCTGCTGACGTGATCCTGCCGCCCATCATGTCGACCTTCGTCATGATGCTGGGCATGTTGGTGGCGGCCTTCGTCATCGCGTCGGTCGGCTCGCTGCGCAAGGAGGAGGAGACCGCGCGGATGGAGGTCGAGCTCTCGGCGCCGCGTGGCCGGCCAGGATGGCTGGGGCTGCACCTGGTCGTCGTCGTGGTCGGCGCGGTCGTCATGGGCGTGGTCGGCGCGCTGTCGCTCGGCGGGTCGGCGGCGGCGTCTCTCGGCGACTCGACGTGGACCGGCGAGATCTTTTCTGGCGCAGCGGGATTCGCCCCGGCCGTGGTGCTCTTCCTGGGGCTGGTCGTGGCACTCATCGGGTGGCTGCCCCGCGGGTATGCCGTCGGCTGGGCCGTCTTCGCCCTCGCCGCCCTGCTGGCCTACCTCGGGCCCGGCTTCGATCTGCCGGAGTGGCTGCTGGACGCCACGCCCTTCCTCGCGATCGGGACGAATGTCGTCGGTGACGGGCCGGAGGCGACCGGCACGGTGGTGCTCGTGGCGCTGGGGTTGGTGCTGCTCGCGGCCGGCGTCGCGGGCTTCCGGCGCCGCGACATCCCGGTGGTCTGACCGTTCCGGATCTGACCTGACCCGACCCGACCGGGACGCGGGGAGGATCGGTCCACCTGCACCGATTCTCCCCGCGGGGGCCGGGCTTTCTGGGGAGGATCGGTCCACCTGCACCGATTCTCCCCGCGGGGGCCGGGCCTTCTGGTGAGGATCGGTCCTGCTGCACCGATCCTCCCCGTCGTCGCCTGCTCCGACCAGCACATCGGCGGCGCCACCGGTGACGAGGCGATCGTGCTGGCCACCAAGCTCGCCCGCGAGCTGGTCGCCGCCGCCGAGCAGCCGGTGCTCGGCGGCGGCGTCGGCGCCCCCGGTGTCGTCGACGCCGACGACGTCGTCCGCTTCGCCCCGAACCTGGGCTGGCACGGCATACCCCTGGTCGAGCGGATGTCCGGGTCACGGCGACACCGCGACCGACTCCCACGTGGGTATGCCGGTGCTCCCGCTCGGGCTCGACGCGCTGCGGGAGCGTGACCTGGTCAGGCGCGGTCGCGAGCGGGATCGGTCGAGCGACGTACCACGAGCTCGGGGGTGAAGTTCACGTGCCGGTGCTCGTGCTCGCCGCCGGCGGCCTCCTCGAGCAGGGCCGCGGCCGCGGCGCGGCCCATCTCGCGGCACGGTTGCCGGATCGAGGTGAGTGGCACCGCCGCGGCTCCGGCGAAGTCGATGTCGTCGTAGCCGACGATCGCGACCTCGTCGGGGACGGCCACGCCCTCCTGTGTCAGCACCTGCAGCACGCCCAGCGCGAGGAGGTCGTTGGCGCAGAAGAGCGCGGTCGGGCGCTGCGCCGGAGCCAGCGCGAGGAAGCGGCGCGCGGCGTCGTGTCCGTCCTCGAACTGCATACCCTCGGTGTCGAGCACGAGCAACTCCGCGGCGGAGGCGCCGGCATCCGCGACCGCTGTGCGGGCGCCAGCCAGACGGTCCATCGACTGCGGGACGTCGCTGCTCTGCCCGACGAACGCCAGGTGGGAGTGGCCGGTCGTGAGCAGGTGCTCGGCCGCTAGACGGCCACCGAGCAGGTCGTCGACGCCCACGCTGCACCAGTGCTCGTCCTGGCCGCGCGGGGTCCGGTCGACGAAGACGACGGGGATGCCGCGCTCCACCAGGGTCCGCAACTGGGGGTTGTCCGCGTCGACCGGGGTGATGCAGACGCCGCGCACCCGTTGGGACAGGAGCGCCTCGAGGTAGTCGTCCTCACGGCTTGCTTGCTGGCCGCTGTCGCAGAGGAAGACGGTCAGCCCGGCGTCGCGCGCGGCGCCGTCGATGCCGCGGGCGACGTTGGTGAAGAACGGGTTGGCCGCGTCGAGCACGAGGTAGGCCAGGGTGCGGCTGTCTCCGGCGCGCAGCTGGCGGGCGGTGTCGTTGCGCACGAAGCCGAGCTCGGCGATCGCCTCCTCGACCCGCTCGCGCGTGGCCGGGCGCACGCTTTCGGGGCGGTTGAGCACGTTGGAGACGGTCCCGAGCGACACCCCCGCGCTTCGCGCGACGTCCTTGACGCTCGGGCGGGCCATGGCGAGCTCCGTTTCTCGTGAGGTAGGTGAAGCCTATCGGTGAAACTTTTCAGGGTGTCGGGGGTCGGGGGGGGGTTGACGGTGAAGACAGCGGGACCGTAGGTTGCATGAAACGATTCAGAGTGCAGCGCCGCCTGCTGGATCATGGCGGGCGCCGCCCACCACACGGTGATGACGACGGCGGTCGGGGTCGACGTCTTCCGCGACTTCGCCGAGATCGCCGGAATCGAGCTGCTGGAGATCGACGATGCCACGACGACGCGCGGCTTCCGCGACCAGCTGCGCTGGAACAAGGCCTACTACCGCCTCGCCCAGGGCTTCTCATCGCACGCTCTACTCTGACTGGCCGCGCGATATGCGGTGACTGGCCGCGCGATATGCGGTAACTGGCCGCGCGATATGCAGCCGCTCCGGCAAACCGCGCGCTCGGTCACGGCAAACCGCGCGCTCGGTCACGGCAAACCGCGCGCTCGGTCACGACATACCGCGCGCTCGGTCACGACAAACCGTGCGGCCGGTCAGGTCGTCAGGGGAGCGGGGCAGGGGCCGGCGGGCCGACGTATTCCGCCGCCGGACGGATGATGCGTGGGTCGGCCGTCTGCTCCAGGATGTGCGCGCCCCAGCCCACGATCCGCGCGGTCGCGAAGGTCGGGGTGAACATCTCTCGCGGGATGCCGCACTGCTCCATAACGACGCCGGCGTAGTACTCGACGTTCGTGTGCAGCTCTCGTCCGGGCTTGAGCTCGGCCAGCGCGTCGATCACCTCGCGCTCGACCTGCACCGCCAGCTCGGCCAGGGGCCCGCCAAGCGCCTCTGCGTGCTCGCGCAGCAGCGCCGCCCGCGGGTCCATCGTGCGGTAGACCGCGTGCCCGAACCCCATGATCCGCTCGCCGGCCGCGACACGTTCGCGCACCCACTCGCGGGCACGCTCCGGGCCCCCGATCTCGTCGAGCGCATCCAGGGCCCGATCGGGAGCACCGCCGTGCAGCGGGCCGGAGAAGGTGCCGATCGCGCCGCATACCGCCGACGCCACGTCGGCACCGGAGGAGGTGACGACGCGCGCGGTGAAGGTCGAGGCGCTGAAGCCGTGGTCGACCGTGCTGATGAGGTATGCCGTGACCGCCGCCGCGTGCTCGGGTGCCGGTTCCTCGCCGGTGAGCATCCACAGCCAGCTGCCGCCAGAGCCCAGGTCAGGGCGCGGCTCGAGCGGCGGCAGCCCCTGCCGGAGCCGGAAGAGCGCGGCCTGCAGCACCGGCACCGCGCCCACCAGACGCAGGACGTCGGCGCGGACCTGCTCCGGGCTGGCGCCGTAGGTCGGGGCGAACTCCTCCACCGACCCGAGCAGTGAGATCGCCGTGCGCAGCCGGGCGAGCGACGCGCGGTCCGGGCCCGAGCGGGCGATGGCGAGCAGTTGCTCCAGCAGCTCGTGCGGCAGGCGCGACGCCTCGGCGAGGGCTGTGGCGAAGGCGCCGGACTCGGCCGCGTCCGGCAGGTGCCCCTCGAGCATGAGGTGGGCGACGTCCTCGAAGGACCGGCGCCGCGCCAGCTCCACGGCGGAGTACTCCCGGAAGTGGTAGAACCCCTCCTGCCCGCGCACGTCGCCGGTCGTGGTCTGCGCGACGACGAGGCCCTTGAGGCCGTGAGGAGCGTGGGTCGCCTGCTGCTGCGATGGGGTCGTCATGGCGCGAGCGTGCCGCTAACATTGATGCAGTGTCAACGTTGATCGAGTCAACATGACGGCGGAGCGCGACGCCGGCGTGCTCACGACCGCGCAGGCCGCGGACTACCTCGGGGTCAAGGTGCAGACGCTGTATGCCTACGTCAGCCGGGGCGTGCTCGCACCTGTGCGCAGGGAGCCGGGGGTGGGGAGCCTCTTCGCGGTCGACGAGGTCCGCGCGCTCGCCGGTCGGCCGGGCCGCTCGGGGCGCCGGGGAGGTCGGTCCACCGGCCCCGCGACGAGCGACGACGTGCGCACCGCGATCACCGAGGTCGGCCCCGGCAGCCTCGCCTACCGCGGCCACGACGTGCGCGACCTGGCGGGCAGTTGGACCTTCGAGCAGGTCCGCGACCTGCTCACCGGGATCACTCTGCCCGGAGCCGACGCCGCTCTGCACGCACCGGACGCACGTTCTGCACCGACCGACCGCGCGCGAGGCGTGGACCGGCCGCACGGTCTGCACGCACCGGACGCACGTTCTGCGTCCAGGGATGCCACGGCACCGGCAGAACCATCAGCCCCCGACCCGGTGGAGCCCCTGCGCCAGCTGGTCGCGGCGCTGCCCCCGGCCACCCCCGCGCTCGACCGCCTCAAGCACGCCGTGCTGCTCGCGGGCGCGACCGACGTGGGCCGGCGCGACCGTCGCCCCGAGGCCTTTGCGCTCGCCGGATCCCGCGCTGCCACGGCGATGGCCTGCTCGGTCACCGGGGCCGAACCTGGCCCCACGCTGGCCGCGACGTTCGCGGCATACCTCGACGTGCCAGCCGAGCTTGTCGACACCGCCCTCGTGCTGCTGGCCGACCACGACCTCGCGGTGTCGACGACAGCGGTCCGTGTCGCGGTGTCGGCGGGGAGCGACCCGTCCTCCGCGCTGCTCGCGGGACTCGCCGCCGCGGACAGCCCGCTGCACGTCGGCGCCTCGGTGCGCGCGGTCGACTGGTTGCGCCCTGCCCTGCTGGACCCCCGTCGTGCCCTGGACACCGCGCTCGCCGACGGGCCGCCGCCGGGCTTCGGCCACGTCGTCTACACCGATCAGGACCCGCGCGCCCAGGTGCTGCTGGACCGGCTGCTGCCGGACTGCGCGCCGCCGGTGCGCGAGGCGCTGCTCCTGCTCGAGCGTGAGCTGCTCGAGCGGCGCGGCTGGGTGCTGACCGTCGACGTGGCACTCGCGCTGCTCGTGCTGGAGCACGACCTGCCTCGCGACGCCGGTTCGGTGATCTTCGCGTGCGCCCGTACTGCTGGCTGGACGGCGCACGCGATCGAGGAGCTGGCCGAGCCGGGGATGCGGTTCCGGTTGCGCGGGGTCTACACCGGCGCGCGGCACCCTTGACGTGGGCGTGCGGTCGGGAGAGCCAGACCGTCATCGCCGGGTAGGCCGGTGACGGTCCTGCTCCCCCGTGGTCACTCCGGCGGGCGAGGTCACAGCGGCGGCGTGGTCGCTCCGACGGGGCTGCTCAGCGGGTGGTGCGGCCGAGCCAGTTGGCCAGCTGCTCGGTGGGCCCGGCGTCCGGGTGGGGCTCGACGACCTCAACGAAAGGCATCCAGTCCTCGGAGCGGGCCGCTGCCGGGATGGTCTCGCGCGCCACGGGCAGCACCTGCTCGGCCAGGTCCGCCAAGGCCTCGCCGTCCTGCCCCGTCGCCGCGGCGAGGTCCCACCCGTGCACCAGGTGCTCCTGGACGTAGCCGCCGAGCACTGCGCGGCCCGGCATGGTGCCCCACGGCGGTGACATCTCCTGGTCGAGCACCGCGTCGTCGGCCCAGGCCTCAGAGACGCGGGCAACCCCGGCCCGGAAGGCCTCGCCGGGGCTGTCCTCGAACGCGATGTGCACCGGCTCTCCGTCGACGGAACCCTGTGCCGGGAGCACGGCGGCCCGGTGCTCCACGGCGAGCAGGTGCTCAACCAGGTCGCGGACCGACCAGTCGCTGCACGGTGTGGTCCGCTCGTGGTGAGACTCGTCGACACCGTCGATGAGGTTCGCGACCCAGTCCTGGGTGCGGGCGAGGGCGGGGCGCAGGTCTGGCTGCTCGGTCATGGCGATCTCCTTCGTCTCGGTGGCGGGCGGTTCCCCCGATGGATCCAGTCTGCGACGGCATACCTGACAGGTGGTGTCATAGTTCTCTGACATTCTTCTCCGGTATGCGGACCGAGCGCCTCCTCCGTCTCGTCGGGCTGTTGCGCGCCCATGGGAGGCTCAGCGCCAGT
The DNA here is from genome assembly GCF_059025165.1 of Serinicoccus sp. JS2-9. Taxonomy (NCBI): domain Bacteria; kingdom Bacillati; phylum Actinomycetota; class Actinomycetes; order Micrococcales; family Ornithinimicrobiaceae; genus Serinicoccus; species Serinicoccus sp. JS2-9. The sequence goes on along the minus strand of NZ_CM180091.1, from coordinate 749,245 downwards.
GAGATCGCCCGGCGGCTCGAGGTCAGCCCGCGCACGGTCATGCGCGATATCGAGGCGCTCTCCCTCGCCGGTGTGCCGGTGTATGCCGAGCGCGGCCGGGACGGGGGCTACGCGCTGCTTCCCGGCTATCGTCCGGATGTCGAGGAGCTCACCGAGGCCGAGTCGCGCGCGCTGTTCGTCACCGGTGGGGCGGGGGTCGCGGACGCCCTGGGCATAGGGCGCGACTACGAGAGTGCCCTGCGCAAGCTGGCGACCGGGATGCCGGAGGGGCGCACCGGCCAGGTCGGTCGCGCCCTGGAGCGCGTGGTCATCGACCCGGGCGGGTGGTCGGGGCGCCAGCATCGTCCGGAGCGGCTGCGCGAGCTGCTCGGCGCCGTCGAGGCGGATCGCCGGATCCGGACGGTCTATCGGGCCGCCTCCTCGGAGTGGGGCGGGCGACGCACGCTCGACCCGTGGGGACTGGTGCTCGCCGGGCAGAGCTGGTATCTCATCGCCGCTCACCGAGGCCGGCCGCACACGTATCGCATCGACCGGTTCGAGCGGGTGAGACTGCTCGATGCCCCGGCGCGCCGACCTGCGGGCCTCGACCTGCTGGCGACCTGGCACGAACTGCGCTCCACCTGGCAGCAGCAACCCAGCACGGTGGTGACGATCCGGGTCCGGCGGGACCAGGCAGATCTCGCCCGGCGTCAACTCGCGATCGCCCTGCGCGGTCCCGTCGAGCTCACCGACGACGGCCCGGAGCACGTGCGCCTCGCGGCGCCGGTGAGCTCGCTGCGCGGGCTGGCGGGCGTGCTCACCGGATTCGGGTCATGGGCTCAGGTCATCGACCCGCCCGAGGCGCGGGCGATGATCCGGCAGGTGGCTCTCGAGGCCCTCGCGGGCCACCCGGACTCCGCCTAGCCGGTGGCCTAGCCCCGGCAGCACACTGGCCTCCTACCTGGCGCCGGGCGGATCCGTCACACCAGGACGCAGCTCACGGTGCTCCTCGCCGCGGCCACGAGGGACCTCTCCCGCGTCCAGAGCTCGGCGTCGAGCCCTTCGGCGAGCGCGAGGTAGCTCGCGTCGTAGGCCGAGACGTGGTGGGCGAGTGCCAGCATTCGCCGGCGGAGTTCGACCGAGCTCGGTCGCACGAGGAGGTCGACCACGAAGGAGCAGTCGACGACGATCACGATTCGGTGCGTCTCGCGAGCTCCTGCAGCCGCGCGTCCCCGGCAGATGCGAGGGCCTACACCGCGCTCGGTGCGTCGGTGGTGGTGAAGAGGAGGTCTCCTCGCTCACGCAGGCGGCGGATGACCTCCTCACGGAGGGGCGCCGGGAATCACGCTCCATGAGCTCGCGCAGGTAGGTGTTGAGGGACTGCCCGCGGGCAGCGGCCTTCTGCCTGAGCCGATCCCGGACGGACCGGTCGACGTCTCTCACCTGCACGAGGACTCCCATCCATGCATGATGCATACCATCGGCCCACCTCTCCACGAACCGCTCATGACAGGCGCTCCCGGACGCCGAGCCGGGCCTGCTCCGCGGCGGCCCGGCCGGAGCGGTAGCCCTCCGGGTCCCAGGCCGCACGCGACCGGACCGTGCTGAGGCGTGGGAACCGGTCGGTGACCGCGTCGTCGACCTCCTGCGTGCGCGCAGCCAGGACGAGCGCCACCGAGGTGCTCGGCCCGCCCGCACCTGCGCCCGACGTCTGCTCCTCAGCAGTATCAGCTCCCGACGCAGCTAGCTCCGCGGCCGCCGCGACCTCCTCCTGTGCAGCGGCCTGCTGCAGCCGCTCGCCGATCCGCAGCGCGAAGCCGGTGAGGAAAGAGCTGCGGAACGACCGGGTCCGGGAGCCGCCTCGGGCGGTGCGGCGCGGGCCCTCGGCCTGCATCGCCGACGTGGCCTGGACGAGCAGCGAGGCATAGAGCAGCTCCACCGCCCGCAGGTCGACCTCGAAGCCGACGACTGTGCCGCGACCGATCTGCTGGTTCCACAACGCCCGACAGCGGTTGGCCTCCGCGATCGCCGACAGCAGGGTGAACTTGGGGCGGTCGTAGGGACGATCCACGCCCACCCGGGTCACCACCGGCCCACCGAGTCGCCGGTGTCGGTGCTCTGCCCGCTCGGCCTCCTCCACCATGGCCCGGTCGATGCTGTGTCTGGACATGAGCTTCTGCGCCGCGGCGGTGAAGGCGTCCGCCTCCTCCTCGAAGGTCGTGGACTCCGCCTTGGCCAGCATGATCCGCACCTTCGACAACACCCGCTGGTCCAGCTCCGCCACGGAGGAGGAGGCTCGCGGACGCGCCTCTCCCGGCACCGCCGCGATCTTCTCCAGCGAGGGCAGCAGGCCCAGGAGGAGCACCAGCAGCGTCACGGTCGAGCCGACCTCCTCCCAGCCGCCCGGCTCCCGCCGTGCCCGGGCGCTGAGGTGGTCGGTGTCGGCCTCCCACCACACGCAGGCACCGATCTCGGTTAGCTGGTCGTGCCAGCGCGGCTCCACGGTGACCGGCGCGTGCCGTGCCACGTCAGCCGCCATCGCGTCGTGCAGTAGCGCCGCCAGTCCATCCCTGCTCTGCCGGACCACCCAGCCCTGCAGGTCGGCCGGCTCCCAGCCGCGTTGCCAGAGTCGGCGCACCTGCCCGCCCAGCTCCTCGCAGTGCGCCCGAGCGGTCCTGTCGCTCCATACCGTGTCCATGTCTCCCCTCCCACGGGTCCCCTCCAGATCCGTGGCCTCACCCTGGCACGGGCGACCGACACACCCCCTCGCTCGTCCACAGGGCGCGCTGCACGGGGCCGCTGCGCCCAGCGATCGCGCTACCCTGGCACCTGGTGTCGCCCTGACACCGAGCCGGACCGGCGCCCAGCCCGGCGGTCACCACGGCGAAGGGGAGCAGATCCTCCGGGGCGTGACACGGCATACCTCGCGATCGAGGTCGGCCACGGCTGGGGTGACGCCGACCGGAGAGACGTGAGCATGACCGCCGACGCCGACCTCAAGGCCCGGGTGCGCGAGCGGATGGCCCGCACCGGGGAGCCCTACACCGCCGCCCGCGCCGCCCTGCTGAGCGCGCCCCCGCCCCGCGCGCTCGTGGCGGAGACCGACCTCGCCGCCGACAAGGCGGTGGGGACCTTCTTCGACGGGGAGCGACTGCGCTCGATCCCGACCCGTCGTCGCCCCCGCGCGGCGGTGCTCATGGAGCTGCTCACCCGTTTCGAGCGAGGTCGGGAGTATGCCGAGACCGAAGTCAACGCCCTCCTCGCCACCGCGCACGAGGACGTCGCCTCGCTGCGGCGCGAGCTCGTGGACTACCGCTGGCTGCTGCGGTCGGACGGGATCTATCGCGTCATCGACGAGGTGCCACACCGCCACCCCCACGAGGTGCAGGAGGTGCCGACCGACGAGGCGGCGCGGCTGGCGCGGGTGCCCCTGGCGCGGCGGCCCGGAAGCGAGGAGACTCGGAGGCCCTGACGGGAGGTGCGCGTGGACGTCGAGGCGATGGTGCACTCCTACCTCGCTGCCGGCGACGCCGGCGACGAGGCGGCGGTCGCGGCGTGCCTCGACGAGGATGTCGTCACGCACGCGCCCGGTGGGGTGGTGATCCACGGCGTCGACGCCACGATCGCGACCTGGCGCGCCGCCCGCGCCGGGTTGTCCGACCTGCGACACGAGGCGCTCGACGTGGTGGTGACCGGTGACGCCGCAGCCGTCCGGGTGGAGGTGAGCGGGCGACATACCGGGGACTTCCTCGGCGTCGCGCCGACCGGCGCGCGGATCCGCGTGGATCAGGCACTCTTCGTGCGGGTGGAGGACGGTCGGATCGCCGAGATGTGGGAGGTGGTGGACACCGGCTCCGGTATGCAGCAGCTCGGCGTGCTCGGGGAGCAGCAGCTCAGCCCGGGAGCCGGCTGAGCGAGTCCACCGCCGGGGGATAGCCCCACCCTGATCGGGTGGTCTCCCGGATCGCTGGTGTCGGTCGCGACGCCTAGCGTGGTGGACATGGTTACCAACGCACTCGTCCGACCCGCTCACGACCGCGTCATCGCCGGCGTCTGCTCCGGCCTCGCCCGCCGCTTCGGCATGAGCGCCGGCCTCGTCCGGCTGCTCTTCGTGCTGTCCATCCTGCTGCCCGGACCGCAGGTCATCGCTTACCTGGTGCTGTGGATCATCATGCCCAGCGAGCGCTGATCAGCGCAGATGCCACAGGCGGGCATGATGGTGGCATGACGCGGGTGAGGGTGAGCACGACGGTCGACAGCGACCAGCTCGAGCAAGCCCGACGACTGGGGGTCGGCCGGACCGACGCCTCGATGGTCGAAGCGGCGTTGGAAGCGCTCCTGCGCGAGCACAGGTCGGCGCGCCTCGACAGTGCGTATGCCGGGGCCTTCGCCCGGGCCCCGGCTCAGACGCGAGACGTCTGGGCCCACCTCGACGACTTCCTCGACGCCGCCGCCCAGTCATGAGGGCCATGTGCAAGCGCAAGAAAGGTTGGGCAGCTTGAGCGGTGAGCGGATGGGCCAGGTCTGCGCGGCCCTGGCCGTCGCCACCGACTGCGAGGTGTGAGGCCTCGCTAGCCTCGGGGTCATGGTCAACCCCGTGCATCACATCGAGCTCTGGACCGACGACCTGGAGCCGGTGGTGGAGCCCTTCGACTGGTTGCTGCCGCGGCTGGGCTGGCCCGCCGACCACGACCCGGGCTGGCCGCAGGGTCGGGTCTGGCGGCACCCGAGCGGCGCCTACATCGTGCTCGAGGAGTCCCCGGCGGTGACCGCGCCGCACGACCGGATGCGCGCGGGCCTCAACCACCTGGCGCTGCGGGTCGAGGGGCGCGCTGAGCTGGACGGCATTCGCGCCGAAGCGGGTGACCACGACTGGACCGAGCTCTTCGCGGACCGCTATCCGCACGCGGGTGGGCCGGATCTGACCGCGCTCTATCTGGAGAACGCCCAGGGTTTCGAGGTGGAGATCGTCGCCGGGTGACGGCGCTCGGCAACCACGCGCGACGCTCGGTGATCAGGGGAGGGGCAGCAGCTCTCGCGCGCCGAGGAGCAGGCCCGCCACGCAGACCACCCAGAAGACCGCGAGCCACACCGCGACCGGCACGTCGGTGAGCCCGGCCAGCTGATCGGCGTCGCTGCGCGGGCCACCAGACCCGCCGCGCCGCCGGCTCCCGCGTCGCCGTTGCCGCTGCAGCTCGACCACCGACCGCGGCGCCGCCAGCAGGAGCGCCCACACCACGAGGTATGCCGCACCCGTCACCAGCTCCCCGCTCGCCGTCCACGAGAGCGCGGCGACCGCGCCGCCCGTGACGAGCACGACCCACAACCCGTAGAGGTTGCGGACGAGCACCAGCATGAGCGCGCACGTGAGGACGAGCGCCCAGAGGAGCGCGGCGGCATACCCGGCACCGAGGAGGAAGGCTCCGGCCAGGCCGACGAGGGCGGGCGCGGGATAGCCGGAGAGCACGGTCGCGATCATGCCCGGGCCCCGCGGGCGACCGCGCGAGACGGTCACCCCCGAGGTGTCCGAGTGGAGCTGGATGCCAGTGAGCTGCCGCCCGACGAGCGCCGCGACGAGCGCGTGCCCGGCCTCGTGGACGAGTGTCACCAGGTGGCGGACGAGCCGGTAGCCGACCGGGCTCCAGGTCACGAGCAGCGCCACGGCGCCCAGGAGCAGACTGGCCTGCCACGACAGGGCCGGCTGCGTGGTCGTGGCGCGTTCCCAGAGATCGAGGAGCACGGGCCGAGCCTGCCAGTCGATCCTGCACGTCCCCTGTCGCCCGTGCCCGCTCGGCCCGACATACTCGACAGACCCACCATCGCAGGAGGTGTCCCGTGGGTGCCGCGAGCCGCTACCGCTTCCTCGCCGCGACGTACGACCAGCTCTCCGGAGAGCGGCTGGTCTACCGCGCGGGGCGGGTCGAGGCGCACGCCCAGCTCGAGGCGCGGGAGGGCGACACCGTCCTGGACCTCGGCTGCGGCACGGGGCTCAATTTCCCGATGCTCGCGGAGAGGGTCGGGCCACGGGGCCACCTGGTCGGTGTGGACGCCTCACCCCAGATGCTGCGGATGGCCCGGCGACGGGCCGATCGGCTCGACGTGCCGTGCACACTGCTCACGGCAGACGCGACCGATGCCGCCGCCGTGGCGTGGCGGCGGATCGCCGACCTTGCGCCGCGACGGGTGATCGCGACCTACACGCTCTCGCTCATGGACCCCTGGGAGGCCGCGTGGAGGCAGGTCGTCGACACGGCGCCGGGGGCCCGGGTGGCGGTCGCCGACATGGCGCGGCCGACCGGCCGCGCCGCCGCGCTCCTCCCGGCGGCGCTGCTGGCGACCTGGCTCGGTGGCGCCGACATCGACGCGCACCCGTGGCGGGCGGTCGAGCGGGACTGCTCCGCGGTCGTGCGGGCCAGCCTGCGCGGGGGACACCTGCGCGTCGTCAGTGGTGTCCTCCCGTAGCCGGGTCCCCGACGACGCGAACGGCACCTGTCCGCCCTCGGGTCTAGCGTCGTGTCCATGACGGATGAACCAGCATGGGAGCCGCCCGTGGCGGGCGACGAGGTGGCGCACCTGCTCGGGGCGCTCGACCGGCAGCGGCTGACCTTCCGGTGGAAGGTCGACGGCCTGGATGCCAACGGTCTGGCGGCCCGCGTCGGGGTCTCGCAGCTGACCCTCGGTGGGCTTCTCAAGCACCTCACCGGGGTCGAGCGCAGCGCTGCGACGCGGCGGATCGACGGCTCAGCGCTCGGGCCACCGTGGTCCGAGGTCGACTGGGAGGCCACCCCGGACTGGGCCTTCACCTCAGCGGCGCAGGACTCTCCCGCACAGCTCTACGCACGGTATGACGAGGCGGTCGCCGCCACGCGCGCCCGCTGGGCGGAGGTGATCGAGGCGGGCGGGCTGGGCCAGATCGTCGAGTGGGGCAAGCCCTTCGGCGTCGACATCAGCCTGCGCCGGATCCTCTTCGACATCCTGGAGGAGTATGCCCGTCACACCGGTCACGCGGATCTGCTCCGGGAGGCGGTGGACGGACGGGTCGGCGAGGACCCTCCGGAGGACTGGGCGCCGCCGGCCACCTGGGTGCAGCGAGGGTGACCCACCGCCGACGTGTCTGGTGAGGCTGTTGTTGTTACGAGTCGTCGTCACGTGTGGTGACGATGCTGGTAGGGCGACGCCGCCCGGCGCCGCCGACATCGGCTCTGACCAGCACATGGTCCGTGGCCGCACCACGGCGCCCGAGGGACAGACGCTCGGCCACGAGATCACCGGCGAGGTGGTGGAGACCGGCGCCGACGTCAACTTCGTCTCCGAGGGCGACATCCGCTCGGTGCCCTTCAACATCGCCTGCGGCCGCTGCCGGATGTGCAACGAGGGGCACACCGGGGTCTGCCTCAACGTCAACCCGGCTCGGGCCGGCGCGGCCTACGGCTACGTCGACATGGGAGGGTGGCTCGGGGGTCAGGCGGAGTACGTCATGATCCCCTACGCCGACTTCAACCTGCTGAAGTTCCCGGACCGCGACCAGGCGCTGGCGAAGATCTTGAACCTGACGATGCTGTCCGACATCTTCCCGACCGGCTATCACGGCGCCTGCACGGCCGGGGTGAGCACCGGGTCGACGGTCTACGTCGCGGGAGCGGGGCCGGTGGGTCTCGCGGCCGCGCACGCCGCGCAACCCTGGGAGCAGCGGTCGTCATGGTGGGCGACATGGTCCCGGACCGGCTAGGCCAGGCCGAGAGCTTCGGGTGCGTCGGGATCGACCTGTCGACCGACGGTGACCTCGTCGACAAGATCGAGCAGGTGGTCGGGGAGCGAGAGGTCGATGCTGCGGTCGACGCGGTCGGCTTCGAGGCACGCGGGCACGGCGAGGGTGCCGACGAGGCGCCCGCCACGGTCCTCAACGACGCGATGACGGTGACCCGCGCGGCTGGAGGGATCGGCATACCTGGTCTGTATGTCACCGGCGACATGATCTTGCACGACCGGGCACAGATCGCCACGGCCGTCAACGCGCAGACGATCAGCCTGGATGACGCTCCCCGGGGCTACCAGGAGTTCGACCAGGGTGCGGCGACGAAGTTCGTCATCGACCCGCACGGGATGGTCGCCTGAGCGCTCAGTCCCGCAGCAGCTCCGCCGCCAGCTGCAGCACCCGGGCGTCGATGCGGGCCAGCTCGATGATGGCGTCGGCGTGGGTCTCACGCGGCAGGTCGTTGGTGGGGAACGCCATGCCGTCCGCCCCGCCCGCCAGCCGCGCCAGCCGCCGCCGCTCGACGGGCCGGATCTCGATCAGCGTGGTGGTGTGCGCGAGCACGGCGGCCACGTGCCGCATCTCGAGCCTTGCCAGATCCGACTCCTGGGCGACCCGCTCCAGGATCGAGACCCACTCGGCGTCGTTCGCGGGCCATTCCTCGACGAGGTCCGTGATGGTGTTGAAGATCTCCTGGGCCGCCACGACGACTCCGGGCCACACCTCCTCGCGGGTGTCGTAAGGCATCGCCGCGGCCCGCTCGGCAAGGCGCCTGGCCCGGTCGTCATCGCCGTCGACCAGGGCTTGGCCCACCTTGGCGAGCAGGTTCGCGGCGGCGTCCCACAAGCCCTGCGACTGCGCCACCTCGGCCTGGCTGGAAAACGGGAGCCCGGTCTCGCGGGCGGTGAAGGCGCTGCCGCGAGCGTCGAAGGGATGCATGCCGACATCGTGCCGCACCGGTGCCGAGCGCGGCATACTCAGGTCCCATGGCGTATGACGAGGGGCTGGCGCAGCGGATCCGGGACCTCCTGACGGGGGAGCCGGGGATCACCGAGAAGAGGATGTTCGGCGGGCTTGCGTTCCTCGTGGACGGGCACATGGCGGTGGCCGCCACGGGGAACGAGGGCGTGATGATCCACGTCGACGAGCCGTTGGCGCGGGAGCTGGCGCAGCGCCAGGGGCTGCAGCCGATGGTGATGCGCGGGCGGGCCATGCGCGAGTGGGTCTACGCCGACAACGCGGTGGGGGACGGGGTGCTGGAGGAGATGGTGCGGTTGGGGCTGGCCTGGGCGCGCAAGCAGCCGCCCAAGGACGCGTGACACCCGTGGTCGAGCCCCAGGATCCCGGATGGCCCCACGGTTGGCGCAGGCCACCATGCCCCTGGACGCGCCCCACGCACCTCGGCTCGCCCCACGGTTGACGGGCCTCCCCACGGCTGCGGCCAGAGGGGGCGTCAACAAGTGCGGGGTTCGAAGCCGAGGGTGGGACGAGGACTCTGGTGCTGGCGATGCCGAGGGTGCTCGCCCCCGGAGCGCGGCTGGGCGTGATCGGGTCGTCGAGCAGATCCACGACAGGCCGCAAGGCTGACCCTCGACCCCGCGCTCCCTGCTCATCCGGGCGGCTGAGCCGTCGGACACGTCCCGTCGCGCCCTACGCTTCGTCGGCAGCCCCACACGTGCTGGTGATCCCTATGGCTGCAGCGGTGGGGTTGGCCAGCAACCGGGGGGTCAGCCCGGATCCGTGGGGCCAGCCACTCATCGTGGCGGCCGGATCAGGCCCCACGCTTCCGCATCTGCCCCACCCTTGCCGGGGGTCCCCGGGGCTGCAGCGGTGGGGCCAGCCATCAACCATGGGGCTGGCCATCAACCCTGGGGCTGGCGATCAACCCTGGGGCTGGCGATCAACCATGGGGCCAGCCATCAACCATGGTGCTGGCCATCAACCATGGGGCTAGCCATCAACCCTGGGGCAGGTCACCAACCATCAGGCCAGCCAGCGCTCGCGTCCTCACTCCTGCAGGCTCGCGCCCACCCGCCCCAGCTCGTCGACGACGCGGCGGACGGCCAACCGGGCGTAGCGGTCGGGGCGGCAGAGGGCCACGATGCTGCGGCGGGCCGGCACGCCGACCAGGGGGCGCAGCACCACCGTGGGATCCGCCGGCGTCGTGAAGCGGGGGAGCAGGGCCAAGGCCGCGCCCTCCGCGACGAGCGCCCGGATGAGGTGGTTGTCGCGCAGCCGCTGCACCCGGTCGAGCCGGCTATCGGTGACCGCCTCGACCGCCTGCAGGATGGTGTCGAAGGGGTAGTCCTCCGGCACGCCGATCCACGCGGTCCCCACAAGGTCCGCGGGGCGCAGCTGCGGGCGGTCGGCGAAGGGGTGGGAGAGCGGCAGCGCGACGTCGATGGGTTCGCGCACCAGCACGCGGGTAGTGAGCCCCTCGGCGCCCGCCGGCACGTCGCCGCGCAGGCTGTGGGCGATCACCACGTCGACGTCGAGGGTCCGGGTGGCGTAGTCGGCCTCGGCCAGGTCGAAGTCGTCCAGATCCAGCTCGATGTCGGTGTCTCGCAGCGCGTCCACCAGGCCAGGGAGCAGAGCCTGCCCGGCGCTCGGCAGCGTGCCGATGGCGACCCGGCCCCGCGGCTCCCCGCGCGCCGCGTCCAGTCGGGCCTGCACCTGCGCGTGGACACGGCATACCTCGTCGGCGGCGTCGGCCAGCAGCTGTCCCTCGGCGGTGAGCCGCACCCCTCGCCCGACCGGCTCGACCAGCGCGACGCCCAGCTCCCGCTCCGCGGTGCGCAGCTGCTGCGAGAGGGCGCTCGGCGTGCGGTGCGTGGCCTCGGCGACCGCCGCCAACGTGCCGCGCACGGCGAGCTCGCGCAGCAGCTCCAGGTGTCGCACCTCCACGGCGGCAGTCTAGCGATCTCTTTAGGGCAGATGATGAGTATCTTCACAAACAGTCGCTAGACCTACGCGGACGGTCGTCTCAGACTCGGGGGTATGCCGCTGCGCCACACCCTCCTCGCCGTCTCCGTCGCGGTGCTCTGGGGCCTCAACTTCCTGGCGATCCACGCCTCGCTGGAGCACTTCCCGCCGATCTTTCTTGTGGCGTTGCGCTTCGCGGTGCTCGCCGCGCCGACGATCCTGCTGGTGCCACGACCGCAGGTGCCGCTGCGCTGGCTCATCGGCTACGGGCTGGGCTTCGGCACGCTGCAGTTCTTCGGGCTCTACCTCGGGATGGCCGCCGGCTTCCCCGCCGGGCTCGCGTCCCTGGTGCTGCAGGCGTCGGCTCCCTTCACCGTCGTGCTGGGGGTGCTGCTCCTGCGCGAGCGGCTCACGCCGCGCCGCGCCCTGGGCGTCGGGGTGGCGGTGGCGGGCCTCGCGCTGGTGGGGCTGAGCCGGGCCGAGGCGACGAGCTGGGGACCCTTCCTGCTCGTGGTGCTCGGCGCCTTCGGCTGGGCGCTCGGCAACCTCGCCAGCCGGCTGGCCGCAGCACCCAACCCGCTGCACCTGACGTTGTGGATGTCGGTCGTCCCACCGCTGCCCATGCTGGCGGTGTCGTTGCTCGTCGAGGGGCCGGCGGAGATCGGGAGCGCGCTGGCGACCTCCCTGGACACGGCGGCAGTGCCCGCCTGGCTGGGGCTCGCCTACACCGTCGTCCTCGGCACGGTCGTGGGGTCCGGGATCTGGGTCTGGCTGCTTACCCGGCACCCCGCCGGGGTGGTCGCGCCGTTCTCCATGCTCGTGCCGGTCGTCGGGATCAGCGCCGCCTGGTGGGCCTTGGGGGAGCGGCCCACGCTGCTGGAGCTGGCCGGTGGTGCGCTCGTGGTCGGCGGCGTGCTGTGGGCCGCCATCGTGCCGCGCCGGCTGCCGCCGCGGGGCGCTCGGCGGTCGCGGCGACGTCGGTCGGACCTCGCGGCCAGCACGCGCGCCTAGGGGTCGGCGGGGTCGGGCCCTTCCTCGACGCCCCGGACACGGCGCGACGGGCCGACCACCAGGGGGTGGCCGGCCCGTCGCCTGTCACGGGAGTAGGTCCGGATCAGCTCCGCAGACGTGGAGCGGTCGCCGGCGAGCGCGGCACGTCAGGCCCGGGGCCCTTGCCGCGCTTGTCGGGTCCCTGTGGCCCACCCAGGGCCGGTGCGCCAGTCAGCGAGGCGCAGACAGCCGCCGCTGACAGGCCGGCGAGCGCGGTGCGGCTCGCTCGTGTGGTCAATCGTGGTCTCATGGTCACTCCCTCGTGACAGGTTGCCGTGGGCCTTTCCACGGTTTCCGTCACTGCCGCCTGACGTCAAGGGAGAGCACTGGCACTTTCGTGCCGTGCCAGGGTTTCGCCGAGACGTCTGATCGGGCCGGAGGGGTATGAAGGATCTCTCCGTCGCGCCGGGCGGGCCGTGACCGCCCGGCGGGTCGCGTCGCTCAGGCGGCCGCGCGCGGGCGCAGCGGCAGGTCCCGGATGACCAGCCAGGCGCCGAGCGCCGTCAGGGCGAGCACGGCCAGCGACAGCCCGAGGGTCGGTGCGGTCGACAGGTCGCGCACCGCCTGGACCCACGCCGGCGGGTCGCTGGGGTTGAAGCTGCCGCGCAACGTCACGCTGCCGCACAGCACGTCCTGGGCGAAGAACGGCAGGCCTGCCGTAAGCGGCAGCAGCAGCGTGGCCCACCCACCCCACCGGACGAAGCTGGCTCCGACCATCAGGCCGGACGCAGCCGCCGTGGTGCACTGCAGCGCGAGGACACCGATGACGGCATACACCGGCGCGGGATGCCAGACCCCCGCGCTGGTCGTGGTCTCGACCGCCTCGATGCCCACGGCCCACAGGCCACCCGATCCCAGGGCGAGGACCAGCCCGACGAGCGCCGAGGAGACCAGCCCGGCGAGCACGACGGCGCGCCTGGTGAAGCCGGCGTGCACCAGCGGCCGCACGACGGCGCCCACCGTGCCGATGAGGGCCGCGAAAGCCAGCCACGGGACGGTCGAGACGCTGAGGTAGCCCAGGAGCGTGGTCGGCAGGAGGGTCTCGCCGTCGCTGAGCCGCGCCGTCGCATAGGCGATCGCCCAGCCGAGCGCGAGGACCACCAGGGTGCCGAGCGCGAAGATCAGACCCTGCCGACCGACGTGCCGGCTCAGGCGGAGCCACGGCGCGGAGGGCGCTCCCGACGTCGACGGGGTGGCCTGCGGGCTGGAGGTCTGGGCGGTGGTCATGCGGCGTCCTTGCTGGTGCGGCTGGTGAGGTGGATGAAGAGGTCCTGCAGGGCCACGGGCCCCAGCTGCAGGCCCTGTCGCTGGGCCTCGTCGACCCAGGCGGGGTGGGCGGCGCCGAGGACGGTCGCCTCCCGCGTGGGCCCGAGGTCGCGTGTCCCCACGGTGCGCAACTCACGGGTCATCGCGTCGACCGTGTCCGCCCGCCCGGTGACCGTCATGCCCCGCGCGCGGAGGTGGTCGGCCTCCTCGGAGAGCAGCACCCGCCCCTCGTGCAGGATCGTGACGGTCTCGAGCAGGTGCTCGACCTCGCCGATGAGGTGGCTGGAGAGGAGGACGGTCCGCGGGTGCTCGGCGACGTCGGCGATGAGCAGCTCGGTGAACTCCTGCCGGGTCGGGGCGTCCATGCCCAGGTGGATCTCGTCGAGCATCGTCAGCGGCGCGCGCGTCGCGAGCCCGATGGTGGCTCCCACCACGGACTGCTGCCCGCGGGAGAGCTTGCTCAGCGGCCGGCGCAGGGAGATGCCGAACCCGTCGAGCACGCCCTCGGCGAGACCGCGGTCGAAGCCGGGGCGGCCCACCTGCTGCAGTCGCAGGATGTCGCGGATCCGGCTGTCGGAGCCGAGGTCGCCCGACGCGCGCACCAAGCAGGTGCCGGCCATGAGGTCGGCGTCCTCGAACGGGTCTCGCCCGTCCAGCGCGATCGATCCGCTGGTCGGCCGCTGGAAGCTGGCGAGTGTCGACAGCAGCGTGGTCTTGCCCGCGCCGTTGCGGCCGAGCAGGCCGTGGATGCGCCCCGGCTCGAGGTCGAGGGTGACGTCGTCGAGGGCGCGGGTGTCGCCATACCGGACGCGCAGGTCCCGGGTGGTCACGGTGAGGCCGGTCATGAGTGGTCCTTGTCGTCGGTCAGGTTCTGCTGGAGGTATGTCGTGAGCTCGGTCGCGGTGATGCCGAGGGCGGCCGCCTCGCGCACCACGGGTGCCAGGCGCTCCTCGACGAAGGTCGCCCGGCGCCGGTCGCGCAGCCGCTCGGTGGCGCCTGCGGCGACGAACATGCCGACACCGCGGTGCTTGACCAGGACGTCCTCGGCCACCAGCTCGGCGAAGGCCTTGGCGGCCGTCGCGGGGTTGATGCGGTAGGTCGTGGCGTACTGCGTCGTGGACATCACCTGGTCGCCGTCCTGGAGGGCGCCGCCCAGGATCTCGCCCCGGATCGCCTCGGCGATCTGGAGGTAGATCGGGTCCCGTCCATCGAACATCTCGCCTCGCTTCTGTGGTTCATTACATGACTAATGAACCACAGAACCATCGCGCCCGTCAAACCCCGCGGGTCCCCGTCCGGGCATCCCTAACGATTTGTGACCGAACCGATAACCGTGCATGATGGAGTCATGCGCTCTCGGGGCTGGCACCTCACCACGTGCCACGAAGTCGACTTCCAGCGCGTCAGCAGCATGCTGATGTGCACCTGTCGCTGACCCCACCCTGCCCGCCGGGTCCACGCGCCGCCCCCGCAGCACGACGCCCCACGCGTCGCCACCTGCGCACGCCGCGCGGCCCCCGACCAGCGACACCCCGAGGACACCCATGAGCACCGATACCCCCACGCCGGCCCGCGCCACCGTCCGGCCCTCCCGCTCCACCAAGCCGCAGGGCCAGTGGGCGATCGACGGCCGTGCGCCGCTCAACGGCAACGAGGAGTTCAAGGCCGCCGACAACGGCCTCAACGTCCGCGAGCGGATCGAGCAGATCTACTCCCGCCAGGGCTTCGACTCCATCCCCACCGACGACCTGCATGGTCGTTTCCGCTGGTGGGGGCTCTACACCCAGCGCAAGCCCGGCATCGACGGCGGCCGCACCGCCCAGCTCGAACCGCACGAGCTCGAGGACTCCTTCTTCATGCTCCGCGTCCGCAGCGACGGCGGGGCGCTGACCACCGAGCAGCTCCGGACGATCGGCGAGATCTCCACGGAGCTCGCCCGCGACACCGCCGACGTCAGCGACCGGCAGAACATCCAGCTGCACTGGATCCGCGTCGAGGACGTCCCCGAGATCTGGCGTCGGCTGGAGGCGGTCGGCCTGTCCACCACCGAGGCCTGCGGCGACACCCCGCGCGTCATCCTCGGCTCGCCCGTGGCCGGCATCGCCGCCGACGAGATCCTCGACCCCACCCCGGTCATCACCGAGATCGTCGACCGCTTCATCGGTGACCCGGAGCTGGCCAACCTGCCGCGCAAGTTCAAGAGCGCGATCACCGGGCACCCCAGCCTCGACGTCGTCCACGAGATCAACGACATCTCCCTCGTGGGCGTGGTCCACCCCGAGCTCGGCCCCGGCTTCGACCTCTGGGTCGGCGGCGGGCTCTCGACGGCACCGCGGTTGGCCGAGCGCCTCGGCGTCTGCGTCACCGCCGAGCAGGCGCCCGACGTCTGGCACGGCGTCGTCCAGATCTTCCGCGACTACGGCTTCCGCCGGCTGCGCAACAAGGCCCGGCTCAAGTTCCTCCTCGCCGACTGGGGGCCGGAAAAGTTCCGCCAGGTGCTCGAGGACGACTACCTCGGGTATGCGCTCCCGGACGGCCCGGCGCCCGCGCCCGCCTCCGGCCCTGGTGACCACGTCGGGGTGCACGAGCAGAAGGACGGGCGTCGCTACGTCGGGCTCGCCCCAACGGTCGGCCGGGTCAGCGGCTCGACCCTCACCGGCCTCGCGGATCTCGCCGAGCGGGTCGGCTCCGGGCGGGTGCGGCTCACGCCGCACCAGAAGATCGTCGTCCTCGACGTGCCGGCCGAGCAGACCGAGACGCTGCTCGGCGGCGCCACCGCGCTCGGCCTGACCGCCGCGCCCTCCATCTTCCGGCGCTCCACCATGGCGTGCACCGGCATCGAGTTCTGCAAGCTCGCGATCGTCGAGACCAAGGCCACCGCGGTCACGGCCGTCGCCGAGCTCGAGCAGCGCCTCGCCGACGTCGAGCCGCTGCTGGACCACCCGATCAGCCTGCACGTCAACGGCTGCCCCAACTCCTGCGCCCGCATCCAGACCGCCGACATCGGCCTGAAGGGCCAGATCATCACCGACGACGCGGGCGAGCAGGTGCCCGGCTTCCAGGTCCACCTCGGCGGCGGCCTCGCCTCCGTCGACCGCGACGGCGAGGCCGGGCTGGGGCGCACCGTCCGCGGGCTCAAGGTGAGCGCCGAGGACCTGCCGGACTACGTCGAGCGGGTCATCCGCCGGTATGCCGACGCACGCCAGGGGGGCGAGAGCTTCGCCACCTGGGCGCACGCCGCGAGCGACGAGGAGCTGTCATGACGACCGCGACGACCACGAAGACCGAGACCCCTGAGCAGCGCACCGCGCGGCTACGCGCCATCGCCGAGGACGCGAACGCCCGGTTCGCCGCGGTCGAGGCCGACCTCGGCCACCAGGCGCTCGCCGACGCGGTGCTGGCCTGGGTCGCCGAGGAGTTCGTCGACTCGTTGGCCGTCGCCTGCAGCATGGCCGACGCGGTGCTGCCGCACGTCGTCGCCGAGCACCGGCCGGGCGTCGACGTGCTCTTCCTCGACACCGGCTACCACTTCCCCGAGACGCTGGAGACCCGCGACCGAGTCGCCGACCTGCTCGACGTCACCGTCGTCGACGTGACGCCCGAGCGCACCGTCGCCGAGCAGGACGCCGAGTTCGGGGCCAAGCTGCACGACCGCGACCCGGGCTCGTGCTGCGCCATGCGCAAGATCGAGCCACTGCGCCGGGCCCTGTCGGGGTATGACGCGTGGGTCACCGGGATGCGCCGCGAGGAGGGCCCGACCCGGGCCGACACCCCGCTGGTGACCTACGACGAGGCCTTCGGGTTGGTGAAGATCAACCCCCTGGCCACGTGGACCTTCGAGGAGCTCCTGGCCTACTCCGAGCGCGAGCTGCTGCCCGCCAATCCCCTTCTGGCGCAGGGCTATCCGTCCATCGGCTGCGCTCCCTGCACGCGCCCGGTCGCCCCGGGGGAGGATCCGCGGGCCGGCCGCTGGGCCGGCTTCGCCAAGACCGAGTGCGGCCTGCACTCGGGCGACGGTCCCGGCGCCAGCACGTCGGGAGCGACACCGACCGAGACCCCGCTGCCCACCCCGACCATCCCCAAGGAGGCGTGATGACCACGCTCATGAGCCAGAGTGCGGGCGAGACGGCATACCTGAGCAGTGCCGACGCCCAGGGGGCCGGGCACGACCTGCTCGACACCCTGGAGAGCGAGGCCATCCACATCATCCGTGAGGTGGTGGCCGAGCTCGAGCGCCCCGCGCTGCTCTTCTCCGGCGGCAAGGACTCGGTCGTCATGCTGCACCTCGCGGCGAAGGCGCTGTGGCCGGCGCGGGTGCCCTTCCCGGTGCTGCACGTCGACACCGGCCACAACTTCCCGGAGGTGCTCGCCTTCCGCGACGCGACCGTCGAGCTGCTCGGGATCGAGCTGGTCGTCGCGAGCGTGCAGGACTACCTCGACGACGGGCGGCTGCGCGAGCGTGCCGACGGCACCCGCAACCCGCTGCAGACGCTGCCCCTGCTGGACGCCATCGAGGAGCACCGTTTCGACGGCGTCTTCGGCGGCGGCCGGCGCGACGAGGACAAGGCGCGCGCCAAGGAGCGCGTCGTCAGCCTGCGCGACGCCTTCGGTCAGTGGGACCCGAAGAACCAGCGCCCCGAGCTGTGGCGGCTCTACAACACCCGGCACCGCCCGGGCGAGCACGTGCGCGTCTTCCCGCTGTCGAACTGGACCGAGCTCGACATCTGGCGCTACATCGCCCGAGAGGGCATCGAGCTGCCGGGGCTCTACTACGCGCACGAGCGAGAGGTCTTCGAGCGCGACGGCATGCTGCTGTCGCCCGGGCCGTGGACCCAGCCGCGGGCGGGGGAGCAGGTCGTGAACCGCTCGGTGCGCTACCGCACCGTCGGTGACATGTCGTGCACCGGCGCCGTCGAATCGGTCGCCGACGACGTCGACGCCGTGATCGCCGAGGTCGCCGCCACGACGATCACCGAGCGCGGCGCGACTCGCGCCGACGACCGCCTCTCCGAGGCCGCCATGGAGGACCGCAAGAAGGAGGGGTACTTCTGATGAGCACCCACACCCTCGCCCAGCCCCCCTCGCGCGAGGTGGCCGGACCGACCAGCCTGCTGCGCCTGGCCACCGCCGGCTCGGTCGACGACGGCAAGTCGACCCTCGTCGGGCGCCTCCTGCACGACACCAAGTCGGTCCTCGCCGACCAGCTCGCGGCGGTCGAGGCGGTCAGTCGCCGGCGCGGCTGGACCGGCGAGCTCGCCGACCTCGCGCTGCTCACCGACGGGCTGCGCGCCGAGCGCGAGCAGGGCATCACCATCGACGTGGCCTACCGCTACTTCGCGACGCCGCGGCGCTCGTTCGTCCTGGCCGACTGCCCCGGGCACGTGCAGTACACCCGCAACACCGTCACCGGCGCCTCCACCGCCGACGCGGTGGTCGTCCTCGTCGACGCCCGCAACGGCGTGGTCGAGCAGACCCGGCGGCACCTGGCCGTGGTCGCGCTGCTCCGGGTGCCGCACGTCGTCGTGGCGCTCAACAAGATCGACCTCGTCGAGGACCCGGAGGCGGTCTACGAGGAGGTGTCGGCGCAGATCGTCGAGCTCTCGGCGGTGCTGCGGCTGCCCCCGTCGACCGCGGTGCCGCTCTCGGCGCTGCACGGCGACAACGTCGTCGATCGTTCGGCGACCACCCCCTGGTATGCCGGGCCCACGCTGCTCGAGCTGCTCGAGACCCTGCCGGCCGGGTCGGAGGAGGTGGACGCGTCCTTCCGGCTCCCGGTGCAGCTCGTGCTGCGCCCGCAGCACGGGGCCGTCTCGCCCGAGCACGTCGACTACCGGGGGTATGCCGGTCACGTCGCCTCCGGGGCGGTCGCCGTCGGGGACGAGGTCGTCGTGTCGCCGTCGGGGCGGCGCACCACCGTGGTCGGGATCGACCGGGGCGGGCGCAGCGTGGAGCGCGCCGAGGCGCCGCTGTCGGTGACGCTGCGGCTGGCCGACCAGGTCGATGTCTCCCGCGGCGACCTCATCGCCGCCGCCGCCGATGCGCCCAGCCCGGTGTCGTCGGCCGACGCGGTGCTGTGCTGGCTTGCCGAGCAGCCGCTCGTGCCGGGGGCCAGGGTGCTGGTCAAGCACGGCACCCGAACGGTGCGGGCCAAGGTCGCCGGCCTCACCGAGCGGCTCGACATCGGCACGCTGGAGGTCGAGCCGGCGGAGCGGGCCGAGCTCAACGACCTCGTGCGGGCCTCCCTCGTGCTGGCCGAGCCGCTCCCGCTGGAGCCCTACGCCGACGCCCGCGACGGGGGGTCGTTCCTCGTGCTCGACCCGCAGGACGGGACCACCCTGGCGGCCGGCATGGTCGGCGCCGAGCTGCGGGGCTGAGCGCGATGACGACGACCCTTCCCACCGTGACCGACCGCGCGATATGCCGTGACTGGCCGCGCCATATGCGTGGACCGGCCGCGCGATATGCGGTGACCGCCCGCGCGATATGCCGTGACTGGCCGCGCGGTATGCCTGGACCGGCCGCGCGGTATGCGGTGACCGGAGGAGATGCGCGATGACACGGCATACCTCACCGATGTTGCTGGGGCTCCAGCTGAGCGGCCGCCGCGTCGTGGCCGTGGGCGGGGGAGCCGTGACCGCGCGCCGGGTCGCCGACCTGCTCGCCGAGGGCGCCGTCATCGAGGTCGTCGCGCCCGACCTCGTCGCCGACCTGGCCGACCGAGCCGCGGCGGGTGAGCTGACCTGGACCCGGCGTGGGTATGCCGGACCGACCGACCTCGACGGCGCCTGGCTGGTGCATACCGCGACCGGCGACCCCGCGATGGACCTGCGCGTGACCGACGACGCCGAGGCACGGCATACCTTCTGCGTCAACGCCAGCGACGCCGCCCGAGGGACCGCGCAGGTGCCCGCCCGCGCCGAGGTGCCGACCCCGACCGGCAAGGTGCGGGTGGCCGTGCACGCGGGCGGCGACCCGCGCCGGGCAATGGGCATCCGCAACGACCTGGCCGACCACCTCGTCTCCGGCGTCGTCGACCTGCGCAACCACCGGCCGCACGGCGGCTGGGTGGCGCTGGTGGGTGCCGGTCCGGGCGACGAGCAACTGTTGACCCGGCGCGCCACGACCCTGCTCGCAGCGGCGGACGTCGTGGTGACCGACCGGCTGGTGCCGCAGGCGGTGCTCGCCCGGCTGCCGGAGAGCACGCGCGTCATCGACGTGGGTAAGCAGCCGCAACACCACCCGGTGCCCCAGGACGAGATCAACCGGATCCTCGTCGAGGAGGCGATGCGCGGCCACGCGGTGGTGCGGCTCAAGGGCGGCGACCCCTACGTCCTCGGTCGCGGCGGCGAGGAACGCGCCGCGTGCGAGGCGGCAGGCGTCCGCGTCGAGGTCGTGCCCGGCATCACCAGCGCCGTCTCGGTGCCCGCGGCGGCGGGGATCCCGGTGACGCACCGGGGCCTGGCGCGCGGCTTCACCGTCGTGACCGGGCACGAGGAGCTGCCCGGGCTGCCGACCGGCACGGACCACACCCTCGTCGTGCTCATGGGGATCGCCGGTCTGCGGGAGACCGCGACGCGGTTGATCGCGGCGGGGCGGCCTGCGACCTGCCCGGTCGGCATCGTGGAGAACGGCTGGACCGCCGACCAACGCACGACACTGGGCACCCTCGCCGACATCGCGGACCGCGCTGAGCGGGTCGGCGTCCGCTCGCCGGCGGTCGTCGTGGTGGGCGACGTGGTGACCCTGGCGCACGACTGGGCGGGCGAGCAGCCCGCCGGGCGTGTGGTCGATGCGGTGGCCGGTCGGGCGCGGGAAGCCGTGGCGTGACGATGTCATCCCTGGTGCTGATCGCGCTCGCCGGCTTCGGCGCACAGCTCGTGGATGGCTCCCTCGGCATGGGGTATGGCGTCACTTCCACCTCCCTCCTCCTCGCCACCGGCCTCGCGCCGGCGCTGGCGAGCGCCTCGGTCAACCTCGCGCAGCTCGGCACCACCCTCTCCTCCGGCACCGCGCACTGGCGGGCCGGCAACGTCGACTGGGCCATCGTGCGGCGGCTCGCGCTGCCCGGTGGCCTCGGCAGTCTCGCCGGGGCGATGCTGCTCTCCTCGCTGTCGACCGCGGCGGCGCGGCCGGTCATGGCGGTGCTGCTCCTGCTGCTGGGGGTGGGGGTCATCGTCCGCTTCCTCACCCGGCCACCGCAGCGCGACCACGCGGGTGGGGCGTGGACGCGGAGCCGTGGCTTCCTCGGGCCCTTGGGGCTCGTGGGCGGCTTCGTCAACGCGACCGGGGGCGGTGGCTGGGGGCCGGTCGTCACCTCGACCCTGCTCACGACCGGCCCGGCGGCGCCGCGGCGGGTGATCGGGTCGGTGTCGACGGCGGAGTTCGTCGTCACGGTGTGCGCGAGCCTGGGATTCGTCGTGGGGCTCGGTCTCGGCGGGCTGCACGTTGGCACCATCCTGGCGCTCATGCTGGGCGGGGTGCTGGCCGCGCCCATCGCGGCGCTGCTGGCCGGGAAACTGCCGCCCGCCGTGCTCGGCGTGGCCGTCGGGTCGATGATCGTCAACCTCAACCTCGGGCCGGTCCTGCAGCTGGTCGGGATCGACGGTCAAGGCGCCCTGCTCACTCGGTTGGCGGCGCTCGCGGTATGCCTGCTCATCCTCCTCGTCGTCGTCACCGGTGCGGTGCTGCGGCGGCTGCGGGAGCCGGCCAGCGACCAGGCCGGCGCCGACCCCGACGCCGAGGCCGAGGCCGACGCCGCTCGGGAGCCCGAGTCCGAGGCCGTGCCGGACGGCGTGCGATGAGCGAGCCCGTCCGATGACCCACTCCAGGCCCCACCGAGCGTCGCGAATGGTTGCCCCAGACCCCACCGAGCGTCGCGAATGGTTGCCCCACACGTCACCGAGCGTCGCCTGTGGTGGGTCGGCAGGCAACCATGAGTGAGGCTCGGACGGTGGCGAGGCCTCGCCCTCTGGTGGTAGCGGCTCACGGGACTGCGGACCCCCGAGGACAAGCGGCCGTGGTGGCGTGCGCACAACGGGCTGCCAGACTCCTGGACCTGGACGACGTGCGGGTCGGCTACGTGGACGTCTGCGGCCCGACCCTCGAGGAGGTGCTGGCCGATCTGGCGGGCTCGGACCCGGTGATCGTGCCCTACTTCCTCGCCTCGGGCTATCACGTCCGGCACGACGTGCCGTCCGCCGTCGAGGGGCTGACCGGCGCGACTGTCACCCCGGCACTCGGGGTCGACGCCCTGGTGCTGGAGGCGCTCGCGTCGCGCGTGGCCGAGGCCCTGCCCGGACCCGACGCGGTGCTGCTCGTCGGCGCTGGATCGAGCGTCGATGCCGCCCGCGCCGAGGTCGCGGCCGTGGCCGACCGGCTCGGCAAGCGCCTCGACGCCGCCACCGGCACCGCCTTCCTGAGCGGACCCGGCCCCCGCCCCGAGGAGGAGTTGGACCGCCTGCGGGCGCACGGGCATACCCGCATCGTGCTGGCCTCCCATCTGCTCTCGCCCGGCTTCTTCCTCGACAAGGCGCACGCGCTCGCATCCGCGGCTGACGTGGACGGCGCGGAGGCGTCCGCCCAGGGAGAGCGAGCTGGCGGCCAGCCTGCGCGGGTGGTCGCGACTGGCCCACTGGGCACTCACCCAGCGCTCGCCGAGCTGGTCGCCCGGCGTTACCGCGAGGCCGCCGCCACTCCAGGATCCACCGGGCGTCGCGCATGGTTGCGGGGAGACCGACCGGGCGTCGCGCATGGTTGGTGCGCGCTGTCGGATCGGGCACCCGAGGCTCTCGGTGGATGTCAAGTGCACTTGACGTGCCAGCTTGTGTCAAGCACACTTGACGCATGAGCACGAGAGTCATGTGGGGCATGGTGGGGCTGTTCGTGGTGACGGGTTACGTCCTGCTCGACACGGTGGGTGAGTCGTGGCCATGGCAGCTCCTCGCCTTCGCGCTCATCATCATGCCGGTGGCCATGGCGGCCAACATCACCGCCGGTCGTCGCCGCGCGCAGCGCCGTGAGGACTCGCCGGACAGTGTGGAGTATCAGGCAGCCGTCGCGGCGCGCAGTGACGCCTTCACCGCCTCGCTGCTCATCATGGCGCTGCTCATGCTGGCCCTCATGGTCGTACCGGGACCGTGGTCGTGGCTGTGGGCCCTCGGGGGTCTCGTGGTGGGTGTCGCTGCCTTCTGGGTGCGCTACCAGGTGCTGCTGGGCCGCCTGCGTGGCTGAGACCACGAGCATCCTGCGCTCCGTGCGTGCCGAGCGCGGCTGGAGCCAGGCGCAGCTCGCGGCTGAGGTCGGGGTGTCGCGGCAGACGATCAACGCCATCGAGACGGGCAAGTTCGACCCCAGCCTCCCCCTCGCGCTCCGGATCGGGCGACTGTTCGGCATGCCGGTCGAGCAGATCTTCGCGCTCGGGGACGACTGAACCGGTGCTGGTGACGCAGGCGTGCGTCCGCCCACGCCTGCGTCACCAGCACGCGGACCACGACCGCACAGGTATGACGTAGAGCGCTCTCCGACAGCCCGTCACCTCCCTAGGAAGAGGCCCGTGAGTGTGCAGCAGGGAGCAGGAGGTCGCCGGCGACCGACGCTGGAGCAGGTCGCCCGGTATGCCGGGGTGTCCCGCGCCACCGTCTCCCGCGTCGTCAACCGCGCCAGCACCCTCGACCCGCAGCTGCGCGAGACGGTCGAGCAGGCGATCAGGGACCTCAACTACGTGCCAAGCACGCGGCTCGCTCGCTCATGACCCGCCGCACCGACACGGTGGCGCTGGTCGCCTCGGAGACGGAGGAGCGGGTCTTCGGCGACCCGTTCTTCGCCCAGGTGCTGCGGGGTGCCAGCCAGCGGCTCAACGCCGACGGGGTCGAGCTCACCTTCACCATGACCCAGGCCGACGACGACCCTGACTCGCTGGTGCGTTATCTCACCGGCGGCCACGTCGGCGGGGCGCGGACCGCAGCCCAGCACCTGCGGCGCCAGGGCCGTCAGCGCGTCGCCACCGTGACCGGTCCGCTCGACATGTCAGCCGGGGTCGACCGGCTCGAGGGCTTCCGTGCGGGGCTGGGTCGCGACTTCAACAAGGACCACGTGGCCCACGGCGACTTCGCCACCGAGTCGGGGACCGCCGCCACGGCGACCCTGCTCGACCACGACCCCCATCGACGGTCTCTTCTGCGCCTCCGACCTCATGGTGCTGGGCGCTGACGACGATGCGTCAGCGCACGGTCGAGCAGGGGCGAGCGATGGCGCAGCTGCTGCTGGAGCAGCTGCAAGGCGGCGGGCCCGAGGGCCCGCCGCGCTCCCTCGTCCAGGACGTTGAGCTGGTCGTCAGAGAGTCCGCCTGACCCCCCCTATCAGGCGGACCCGACCACCGTCACTGCCCGGACCGTCCCGTCCCGCGCGAGCAGCGCCCGGGAATCCTCGAGGCTCAAGGCCATGCCGTCGGCCACCTCGCGCGAGCCGTCCCGCCGGGTCACCTCGACCCGTCCTCCGCCCACGCCGCCGGCCGCGGCGCGGCCCACGCCACCTGCGCCGCCGCCCACGCCGAGCGCCGCACCCGTCGCCACACCTGTCCCGGCCGCGCGCCGATACCGCACGGGGACCCCCGCCGCCGTGAAGGCCAGCATCCCGGGGTCGACCTCGACGCCGGCCACCTGCCCGTCCACGTCGAGGTACTCCAGCACGCCGCGCCCCGTGCTCCAGTCCGCCTCGCGCACCGCGCCGACGTCGAAAAGCACGATCCCGTCCTCGGCCCGCAGCCCGAGCTCGGCGAAGGGGATGAGCACGTCCTCCTTGACCTGCCCGGTCATCGCAGGCTGCTGCGTCCCGCGCCCCGCTGGCCGGTGCCGCTGCGGACATCGGTGCCGTCGAGGCCTGCTGACCGCACTGCCCTGCTTGTGACACAGGCGTTCTCGGGTGAACGCCTGTGTCACAAGCACGTGCCCTGGCGTGCGTGACGACCTCAGCGCAGCACGCGCTGCGCCGAGCGGACCTCGGGGCCCAGCCGGGCCATCTCGGTCACCAGGTCCTGCCCCGCCGCGAGGAGCGCGTCGTCGGAGACCGGCTCCAGCGCGTCGAGGATGAACAGCGCCGCCGTGGTCTCGTCGCGCAACGCGGTGCGGCGGGTCTGGCGCCAGTTCCACCGGCGGCAGGTGACGCCCTCGTCGTCGCGCCACACGACCTCACCGGCATCGGGGTGCTCGACCGCGGACTCGCCCGACGCCATCGTCTCGAAGTGCTCGTCCCCGGCGGCGCGCACCAGGCGGGGCGGCCCGGCATACCGATCCAGATCCTCGCCGCCGAGGGGGATCTGGTGGAGCACCGAGATCGCGTTGTAGAGGTCGGTGAGCCGGTTGACGCGCGGCAGCCCGTCGTCGACGCGGCGCAGCAGCGACTCCAGGCTGTGCCGGGTGCGCTGCGGCTTCGCGCCGAAGGAGCGGTATGCCTCCCGCCAGGCCGCGACGTGCGGCAGGTCGAGCAGGTCAGCCCTACCGATCGCCTCGCGGGCCGCCTCCCGCGCTGCCTGCAGGCGTGCCTCGCTGTGCGCGTCGCTCGCCGCCGGGTGGATCCCCTCGACCGCGATGAGCAGCGCGCGATAGTCCGGCCGCAGCGCCCGCACCGCGTCGTCGATGGATGCCCCCGCCAGGAATCCCTCAAGATCGTGTCCACCCATGCCCCCACCCTGCCGCAGCGGCAGGGTGCGACACCCACGGGGGCACCACGACGAGTGCGGGCCGGCCCCGAAGGACCGACCCGCACCCGTCATGACGTCAGCTGTGGATCACAGCCCGTCGATGCGGCTCTCCGGAGCGGTGATGTCCGGGTTGTCGCCGAGGTATGCCTCCAGCGCCGGCAGGTCCTCGGGGCCACCGGTCAGCTCGGTGCCCTCGGTGAAGGCGGTGAACAGGTCGCCGCCCTCCTGCAGGAAGTTGTAGAGGCTGACGCGGTAGGTGGCATCCAGGTCCATCTGCTCGCCGTTGAGGGTCATCGAGCCCTCCACGACGCGCGAGCCCTGCGGCTGGCTGTCGTCCCAGGTGTAGCCGAAGCCCTCGGACACACCGAGCGCGAGCGTCGGGCGGGAGCCACGAGCCTCGACCGGCTGGTACTGCTGCTCCAGCGCCTCCTCGATCTGCGCGCCCGTCATCGTGATGGTCACGATCCGGTTGCCGAAGGGCAGGACGTCGAAGGCCTCCTGATAGGTCACGTCGCTCGGCGCCTCGTCGTACTTCGGCGCGTAGAGCAGGCTGGCCCGGGTGCCGCCGACGTTCTGGAAGGCGATCTGGCCGCCGCCCTCGTCGGCACCGTCGGTCGCCGCCAGGATCGAGTCCGCGACCAGGTCGGCCATCGGCGTCTCGATGCCACGGTCGCCGCCGGAGTCACCGGTGATGTCCTCGGCGACGGTGCCGATGACGCGGGCGCCCTCGACCTCGCTCAGGCTCTTCCACTTGGCGATGATCTCGGTCTGCTCGGTGTCGGGCCGCAGGTTCTGCCGGACGAGGTGGTTGCGGGCGCGGCTGCGCTCGCGGATGACGTCACCGGTGGCGCGGTCGATGGCGAGGCGCGACTCGGTGACGGCCTGACCGTAGGACGCGGCGCTGGTGACCAGCCGCTCGTCGCCCTCCGGGTCGGGGATCGAGCAGACGTAGGCCTCGTGCGTGTGGCCGGTGATGATCTGGTCGACGTCGGCGGTCATCTGCGTGGCGATCGTGGCGATCGGGTCGGAGATGCCCTCGCAGTCGTTGTAGTCGCCCGCCTGGTAGCCACCCTCGTGCAGGAGCACCACGATGGCCTCGACGCCCATGGCCGTGAGCACCTCGGCCTGCTCGTTGGCGGTCTCGACCTCGTCGCGGAAGGTCACGTCGGCGACGCCGGCCGGGCTCACCAGGGTCGGGGTGGCCTCGAGGGTCATGCCGATGAAGCCGACACGCTCGGTGCCGACCTGCTTGATGCTGGTGCCCGGGAGCAGCGTGCCCGTGCCGTTCTTCTTCTCGACGTTGGCCGCGAGCCACTGGAAGTCGGCACCGTCGTAGGGGTCGTTCTCGAAGTAGCAGCCGTCCTCCGGGTGGCAGCCGCCGTTCTGCATCCGCAGCAGCTCCTGGGTGCCCTCGTCGAACTCGTGGTTGCCCACCGAGCTCACGTCGAGGCCCATCGCGTTGAGCGACTCGACGCTCGGCTCGTCGTGGAAGAGGCCGGACAGGAAGGGTGAGCCACCGATGAGGTCACCGGCGGCGACGGTGAGGCTGGTGCGCGAGCCGGCCCGCTTGCGCAGCAGGTCGAGCTGGGCGGAGAGGTACTCCGCGCCACCGGCGTCACGGCCGCTGCCTTCGGAGTCGAGCGGACCATCCGTGGCCTCGAGATGGCCGTGGTAGTCGTTGAAGGAGAGGAGCTGGAGGGATTCGGTGCCACGGTTGTCGGGCTTGGCGGCCTGGGCGGGGACACTGGCGAGCAGGCCGGTCGCGACGAGCGAGGCGGCGAGCCCGAGGCCCATGAGGCGGTTACGGGAGGACGTCATCGTGCACTTCCTGTGGTGTCGTACGGGACTGGTCAAGAAAACCACAGGTGCGGAGGATCTGCAGCCGTGGACGTTCGTCTGTCCGCGGTGTCATCGGGATTTCATGCGGACGTCACGCGCCCGATGTGCTATCGCGCGAGTTGATCCTCCAGGTGGAAGACCTCGGTGAGCTCGATGAATCCCAGGTCCGGCGGGACGTCGAGGTCGACGAAGAACTCGCCCATCTCCTCCTGCCACCGCGCGTTGACCTCGCGCTGCTGCATACCTCGGACCGCGGCGCCCAGATCTGGTGTCTCGACGTAGCCGATGAGCAGACCATCCGCGCGCAGGAAGAGGGAGTAGTTGTGCCAGCCGGTCTCCTGCAGCGCGCGCAGCATGTCGGGACAGACCTCGGCGTGCCGACGGGTGTAGTCGTCGAGGCGGTCCGGCTTGACCTGGAGTTGGAAGCAGACGCGGCGCACGAGTCGTCCTCTCGTCGTTGAAATGTTTCACTCGACGGTATGCCGTGCCGCTGGGGGCGTCAAGCACGCGGCGGAACATCGTCGCGGACGCCTCTGTTGGACCAGGTATGCGTATCGTCATCATCGGAGGACACGGCAAGGTCGCGATGCTGCTCAGCCCGCTGCTGGGCGAGCACGAGGTGGATGCGGTCATCCGCAACCCCGAGCACGCGAGCGACATCGAGCAGGTCGGGGCGACGCCGGTCGTCGCCGACGTGCAGAGCATGAGCACCGACGAGCTCGCCGAGCTGCTCGGCGGGCACGACGCGGTGGTCTGGTCGGCGGGTGCTGGCGGGGGAGACCCGGAGCGGACCTACGCCGTCGACCGCGACGCCGCCATCCGCACCATGGACGCGGCCGGGCAGGCCGGCGTCGACCGCTACCTCATGGTCAGCTATCTCGGCGCCCGCACCGACCACGGGGTGCCGGAGGACAACGGCTTCTTCGCGTATGCCGAGGCCAAGGCTGCGGCGGACGAGCACCTGCGCGGCTCGGGGCTGGGCTGGACGATCATCGCGCCGGGGCACCTGAGCCTGGGTGAGCCGACCGGCCAGATCGAGGTGCGGGGCAGCGGGCCGGGATCCGACCCGCGTCCGGCCGACGGCAGCGAGCTCGCCGACGTGGCACGGGCCGACGTGGCCGCAGTGATCGCCGCGGTCCTCGGCCGCGACGACCTCACCGGCCGGATGATCGAGTTCGTCGGCGGGTCGACCCCGATCGACGAGGCCCTCGACGCGGTGGCCACCGGCGCCTGAGGAGGAGCTCCCACGGCCGCGACTTGTGGCGCGATGCTGTTCTTGTGGCGCGTCTACAACGCGCCACAAGAACACCGTGGCGCGACGAGTGCGGGAGGGGCCACCCCCTGTCGCGAGCCTCAGGCGCCGGGCGACTCGTCCAGGATCGGTTGCTTGGGCAGCCGCTTGACCCGCTTGGGCCGGCGCGAGCGCGTGGGTATGAGGGAGCGCATGTTCTCGTGCTTGCCGAAGCACAGCAGCCGGTCGCCGTCCTCGAGCACCTTGGCCCCGGCTGGGTTGGGGACCACCCGGGTTCCCCGGTGCAGGGTCAGCACCTGGATGTCCTTCTCCCACAGGCCAGATGCCTCGATGGTCGACCCGACCAGTTCCGAGCCGGACATGACCGCGATCTCGGCGACGCCATACCCGGTCGAGACCGCCAGTCGCTGGCGCACGTCGATGTCGGGGAAGCCGGCCTGGTCGGCGATGTAGTCGACGATCGCGCCCGCGACGTCGAGCTTGGTCGCGGCCTCGATGCCCTCCAGGCCCGGCGAGGAGTTGACCTCCATGACCAGCGGCCCGTCGTTGCCCTCCAGCATGTCGACCCCGGCCACCCGCAGGCCCATGATGTGGGCGGCGCGGACGGCGACCTGCTGATACTCCGGGTCGAGGTCGACCGGCTCGACGCGGCCGCCGCGGTGCACGTTGGAGCGGAACTCATCGCCCTGGGCGACCCGCCGCATCGCCGCGACGACCCGGTCGCCGACGACGAGCGCGCGCACGTCCTTGCCCTTGGACTCCTTGACGAAGCGCTGGATGAGCACCTGCTGGTTGGTGCCGTGCAGCGTCTCGATGATCGCCTCGGCGACCTTCATCGTGGGCGCGAGGATGACGCCGATGCCCTGGGTGCCCTCGAGCAGCTTCACGACGACCGGGGCGCCGCCGACCATCTCGATGGCGTGCGGGATCTCGGCGCGGTTGCGCACGAAGGCGGTCGCCGGCATACCGATGTTGTGCTTGGACAGGATCTGCGTGGCGCGAAGCTTGTCGCGGCTGTTCATGATGCCGTTGGCGGTGTTGGGCGTGTAGACGTCCATCTGCTCGAACTGCCGCACGACCGCGGTGCCGAAGTAGGTGACCGACGCCCCGACCCGCGGCAGCACCGCGTCGTAGGTCGACAGCGGCTTGCCGCGGAAGTGCAGATCGGGCTCGTCGCCGGAGAGGTCGATCCCGAAACGCATGGTGTCGAGGACCTTGACCTGGTGGCCGCGCTCCAGGGCGGCGGTGCGGAGGCGCTGCGTGGAGTAGGCGCGCAGGGAGCGGGAGAGGATCGCGAGTTTCATGGGGACGTCCTGAGAGGATGACCGGGTGACAGGGCAACCGCATCTCATCACAGATCAGACCGTCGTCGGGTGGCGGGAGTGGGTCCAGATCCCGGGCGTCGGTGTGCCGTGGATCAAGGCCAAGATCGACACCGGCGCCAAGACGTCGGCGATCCACGCCTTCGACCTGCGCGCGGTCGATCGAGGCGGTCGCGACTGGGTCCGCTTCAGCGTCCACCCGTGGCAGGCGACCGCCTCCGACGCCGTGGAGGTGGAGCTGCCGGTCCACGACTCCCGCTCGGTCCGCTCCTCCTCCGGCCACGAGGAGGAGAGGTATGTCGTGCTCCTCCCGTTGCTCCTCGGTGGCCGCGAGGTGCAGGCCCAGGTCACGCTGACCGACCGCGACGAGATGGGCTTCCGCATGCTGATCGGGCGGGAGGCGCTGGTGCAGGGCTTCCTCGTCGACCCGGCGCAGTCGTATGCCGGGGGTCGTCCCGAGCGCGCCGTGCGGCGGAAGAACTGGGGCAAGCAGTGAGCGAGGCGACGACGGCGTCCGCGACCGCAGCGGACGTGCGACCGGGCGAGGCTGCGGCGCGCCGACCGCGCGCCCGCAAGCTCCGGCCGTCCTTCCCGATCGGCACCGTCAAGGTCCGGGCCGGCAGCCGCCGCGAGGTGTCGCTGCCGATCTCCCGTCTCGTCACCGGCGCCGAGGTGAGCCTGCCGGTGCACGTGCTGCACGGCCGCGAGGACGGGCCGACGGTGTGGCTCTCCGCCGCGATCCACGGCGACGAGGTCGTGGGCATCGAGGTCGTGCGGCGGGTGATGGCGGTGCTGGACCCGAAGACGATCCGCGGCACGGTGCTGGCCGTCCCGATCGTCAACGTGCTCGGCGTGATGTCGGGCGACCGCTACCTGCCGGATCGCCGCGACCTCAACCGCAGCTTCCCCGGGTCGGCGCGCGGATCGCTCGCGGGGCGCATCGCCCACCTGATGATGAAGGAGATCATCGGCCCGTCGGATGTCGGGATCGATCTGCATACCGGAGCGGACCGGCGCACCAACCTGCCGCAGATCCGCTGCGACCTGGAGGACCCGCAGACCCGGGCGCTGGCCGAGGCGTTCGGCGCGCCGGTGATGTATCACGCCAAGCTCCGCGACGGCTCGCTGCGGTATGCCGCGCGGGAGCGGGGAGCGCGGGTGCTGCTCTACGAGGGCGGCGAGGCGTGGCGCTTCGACGACTGGGCGATCGAGGCGGGGGTCGTCGGGGTGCTGCGCGTGCTGGCCCACCTCGGGATGATCGACGTCGACGAGGTCGACGTGCGGCCGGTCGGCACGCCGAGCGAGGTGTGCTGGCGCAGCGGCTGGGTGCGGGCGCGCCGCACCGGCATCGTGCACCTCGACGCGGGGCTCGGCGAGCACGTGACGCAGGGCCAGAAGCTCGGCGAGCTCTTCAACTCCTTCGGCAAGCGGCTGGCGATCGTCAAGGCCGACCGGGGCGGCGTGGTCATCGGCCGAGCCGAGGCGCCGCTGGTCAACCGCGGCGACGCGCTCGTGCACATCGGCGAGATCGACTCGACGGACCGGTCGGGGCTGGACGAGGACGCGCGGGACACCGACACGCCCTGAGGCGGGCGGGGTGCGCGGTTGCCCGCTGGCCCGGCGTGTCGCGCACAGGGCGGACCAGCCCTGCGGCGTGTCGCACGTCATGGCGTGCATCGTGCAGCAAGTCGACCGCAACACGACCACCGCCAGCGCCGCGGTGACCGTCACGGATGCTGACGCCGTGCATGCTGGGGTGAGCTGGATGGTCAACATCGCGGGGTCTCAGGCGTCCTGACGGCTGCCTCGGATCGCGGCGTACGAGCGTGCCAGCCCGAGAGACTGGTTCTCCCGTCATGGTGTGGCTACACTTGTGGCTATGACTGTGGACGCTGCAATGGCCCTGCGTGACGTGAAGAACCGTCTCTCCGAGGTGGTGGACCAGGTCGAGCGCGAGCACGACCGCGTCACCATCACGCGGCATGGCAAAGCGGCGGCCGTGGTCATCAGCGCTGACGACCTCGAGTCGCTGGAGGAGACGCTCAAGATCGCTAGTCGGCCCAGGCTCATGACCCAGGTCCGCGACAGCCTCGCAGAGCTTGCTGATGGCGCGGTGGAGGTCCTGAGCAAGGAAGAGGCCCTCGCGGCGCTGCGCGATTGATGGAGGGGCAATACCAAGTCGCGTGGACACCCACGGCGAAGCGCGCCTTGCGCCGACTCCCCGAGAAGGTGGCCACTGCGGCCATCGAATTCATCTACGGTCCCCTGGCGACGAACCCGCAGCGCGTGGGCAAGGGATTGCGGGTTGATCTCGAAGGGCTGCACAGCGCGAGGCGCGGGGACTATCGCATCATCTATCGGATCGGTGAGGACGCGACCATTGTCGCCATCGAGCATCGGGCCGACGTCTATCGCTGACACGCCGGCTTAGTCGACTAGACTAAGTCCATGAGTCACGACACGGTGGTGAACATCCACGAAGCCAAGACGCACCTGTCCCGCCTGCTGGAGCGGGTGCAGGCGGGGGAGCGCGTCACCATTGCCCGGGCGGGCATGCCGATCGCCGACCTCGTGCCGCATCACCAGACGCGCGTCACCTATGGGCAACTTGACCTCGCCTACTCCGACCAAGCCTTCCTCGAGGCCGACGACGCCGTGGCAGCGCTGCTGGGGGCGGAGTGAGCCGCTTGCTCCTCGACACCCACGTCATGCTGTGGTTGCTCACGGACGACAAGCGGTTGGGGGCAACTGCCCGGGCCCGGATTGACAGCGCTGTGGCGGTGCTGGTCTCGGCGGCAAGCCTGTGGGAGCTGTCGATCAAGCACTCGATCGGAAAGTTCCCAGACCCCGCACCGATCGGCCCCGCTATAGAGCAGTCGGGTCTGCGCCTGATGCCGATCACCGCCGAGCACGTCCTGGGAGTGCGTGAGAGTCGTCTGGAGCATCGCGATCCACTCGATCGCCTGCTCCTGGCGCAGGCGCACGTCGAAGGGGCGACACTCTTGACGGCGGACGAGCGGGTGCTGCTCGCCGGTGGTCCGGATGTCGCTGACGCCAGAAGCTAGGTATTGCCGCACGGGCGTGGCGGCCGATCGGCGGACGCCTGCCGCTGACGCAGCTCGCCGAAACTCACGCATGAGCTGGGTGGCATCGCGGTGCCCCGGACGTCCTGGAGGTTGACCCGGCGTCCTACCTCGCCAAGCCGAGAAACGTCATCTCGGCTCGCTCACTCGATGCTTCACCGATGATCGACGTGGCATCCTGACGCCATGAACCGCGCCCTCGCCCCGGACCTTGCGCGGGGCGTGATGCTCCTGCTCATCGCGTTGGCCAACATCCCGTGGTTCCTGTATGCCGCAGACACCGGCATGGTGCTGAGCCACCCACTGGGCGCGACGGGCGCGGACCAGGTGGTGCAGTCGCTCATGATCCCGCTGGTGGACACCCGGGCGCTGCCGATGTTTGCGTTGCTGTTCGGCTACGGCATGGTGCAGTTCGCCCGGGCGCAGGAGGCGCGCGGGACGCCGGTCGCGGCCTTCAGGTCGATGATGACCCGCCGCCACGTGGCGCTGCTCGCGATCGGGGCCCTGCACGCGGCGCTGCTCTGGTACGGCGACGTCCTCGGCGCCTATGGCGTCCTCGGCCTGATCCTCTTCCCCATGCTCTTCATGGCGTCGACGCAGACGCTGAAGATCGTGCGTGGGGTGCTGGTGGGGCTGCTGAGCGCCTTCACCGCGCTCATGCTCGGCCTCGGCTTCTCGCTGCTGCGGGTGCCGCAGGAGACGTGGGCGGTCGATGAGCTGGTGATGCCGACGACGGTCAACGCCAACGGCATCGAGAGCTATGCCGCCTCGATCCTCGCGCGGCTCACCGAGTGGGGCTTCATCACCGGCTTTAGCATCTTCGTCCTCCACGTGCCGATCGCCCTGCTCACCGGGTGGATCTGGGCGCGGCAAGGGCTGCTCGACCAGCCGGGTGAGCACCTGCGGCGGCTGCGTCTCACGGCCGCGCTGGGGCTGCCCGTCGCCTGGCTCGGCGGACTGCCGCTCATGCTGGTGCACACGGGCGCCTGGCTGACGCCAGACATCAGCTTCATGTTCCTGGGGTTGCAGGCGCTCACCGGTCTCGCCGGCGGTCTCGGGTATGCCGCACTCTTCGGTCTCCTAGCCGCGCGCCTGGAGCAGCGCGGGGTCGCCGGACCGGTGTCGGGATCGCTGGCGGCGGTGGGGAAGCGGTCGCTGTCGGCATACCTCTGGCAGTCGTTGGCGATGGCGCCCCTGCTCGCGGCGTGGGGCCAGGGGTGGGGAGCGAGCCTCGGGTCAGCGGGCGCCGCGGGGCTGGCCGTCGTGATCTGGCTCGTGTCGGTGCTCCTGTGCGCGTGGCTGGAGCGGGCCGGGCGGCCCGGGCCGGCGGAGGTCGTGCTTCGGCGGATCACCTATGGCGGTGCCGGTCGGGGCGCCGAGATCACGGTGAGGTCCTCGTCCTGAGGCCTACCTCTCGACTCGTTCCGCGAGCACCCGGAAGGTGGTGATGGGGCGCGTCGGACCGAATGTCCGTCGTGCGCAGCTGCGCGCTAGCGTCATCGGTCGGCTTCAACCGGCTCTTCGTCTTTGAGGGTGGGGTCAGAGTTGAGTCTTCCGCCGATGAGGAGCATGCGTAGGCGGTAGTTGTCGAGGTTGGCGAGGCCTCGGGCGATGCGGCGGTGGAGCTCGATGAGGCCGTTGATGGCCTCGGTGCCGCCGTTGGTGGCGCCGGTGTCGACGTAGGCCAGGAACGCGTCCTTCCACTTCCGTAGGGTCCTGCGGAGTCGGGCGATCTCGGGGATCGGGCAGGTAGGAAAGGTGGCGATGATGCGCTCGGCGATCTGGCGGGCCCTGGGCCTTGTCGGGTTGCTTGTACGCGGAGCGCAGCTGCTGGGCACATTGCCAGGCCAGGTCGACGACCTCGTGCTCGACGCGGGCGGCAAGGGCCTTCTCGATGCGGGCCCGCTTCTTGTCGGTGAGGTTCTCCGCCGCGGCGCGCAGGATGGTCTGGATCCCGTAGAGCGGGTCGCCCTTGCGGCCCCGGTGACCGGTCGTGGCTTGCTGCACCCGCCGCCGGACCTCATCGACGCACTTGGTGCCCAGTGCCACGACATGGAAGGCGTCCAGGACCGCGGTCGCGTCGGACAGCTCGTCATCGATCGCGGTCTTGTACCCCTGGAACGGGTCGAGAGTCGCGACGTCCACACCGGCAGCGAAGCCTTCGCCGCGTTCGGTGAGCCAGTCGGCGTACGCGGCGCGGGTGCGGCCCTGGACCAGGTCGAGCAGACGCGCCCTGATTTGCCCGTTCTCATCGACGGTCAGGTCGACCATCCCGGTCAGCTTTTTCGGGCCACGACCACCCTCCTCGGGCGGCTTGGTGGACACGTGGTGCCACACGTGCTCATCCACTCCCAGGATGCTCACGCCGACGAAGCGGGACTCATCGTCGGCTGCGTCGGTCAGGATCGGCTTGATCGCCGACCACACCGTGCGCCACCCCACCCCGAGCTGGCGGTCCGCGCCCAGCACCGAGGCGTGCTCGCGGCGGATCTGGCCGATGGCCCACCGCGCGGCCCGTGTCGTCAGCAGCCCGCGCGGACGGGCCAGGGCGGGCTCCTGCTCGGTGAACGTGGCCACCTCACAGGAGTCCTCGCGGCACCGGTAGCGGCGCTTGCGCCACAGGAGCACCACCGGCGTGGAGAAGCACGGCGTGTCGTAGTAGAGCGAGTTGTGCACCGGGAAGGTCGGGTCGGCATGGGTGGTCGGCCGGAAGCCCTCAAAGCAGCCGCCCTGGTCGATCGCGACGTCCACGAGCACGGAGCCGGGCTTCACCGTGGCGACCATGTCGTCGGTGACGAGCTTGGGTGCCTTGGCGCCGGGGATGAGCACGGTGCCGATGACCATGTCGGCGTCCGCGATGAGCTCGGTGATGGTGAGGTTATTCGAGGCCAGCTGCTTGACCTGGTTGTCGAAGCGCCAGAAGAGGGTGCGCAGCTTCTCCAGGTCGGTGTCCAGGATCGTCACGTCCGCGCCCATGCCGAGCGCGATGTTGGCGGCGTTCTGCGACGCGACACCGCCGCCGATCACCAGCACCTTGGCGTTCGCGACACCACCGATGCCGCCCATGAGCACGCCGCGCTCGGCACGAGCGAAGTGACAGACGTCAGTCCCGGCACCGTGCCGTCACTGCCGAGATGTGACCCATGACGGACACGACGGATCCGGTGGGGGTGGTTAAGGGCGCCCTGCAGGGGCCGCGGCGGGCGCTGGCGCCGGACCTGGCGCGCGGGGTTCATGCTGCTGATCGTGCGCGCTGGCGATGTCGCAGACGAGCGGTCCGGGGCATACGCGCGAGGGGTGTTGACTGCCTGAGAGGAGTGAGCGGCACGGGGCGATGCTCGCTCAATCGCAGGCCCGCTTCGCTTCAGTCGCCCCCGGACGGAGGACGAACTCCTCTCGGTGTCCGACGTCGTCCGTGAAGACGAGGGTGGTCTCGTCGACCCGGGTGATGGTGCCCATCTGCTCCGGGTTGTCCCAACCGTCGGGCGGGTTGCCTGAGCCGTCATCGAGACGGCCCTGAGCGCGTTCGTACCACTGTCCCTCGACGTGGACATCGTCGATCCCGCAGTGGGTGTCGAGCACGTGGTCCTGCCCGTCCGACTCGGAGCAAGCTGTAGCGAAGACGAGAACAACGATCGAGAGCGCGAGCCGGTAGCAGCGCATCGTCGGCCTCCCTGGTCGTCCCTGTCCTACGCCGTGCTCGCAGCAGACTCACGTTGTCCTGGATGCTCATCCTGGCCATGCGGTTCCCCACCCGCAACTGGGCCGGCAGCATCCGGCGGTACCCTCACCGGAGCGGTATGGTGATCGACATGACGGAGCAGGGCCCAGGGACCGGGGACGAGGGTGCCACCATCCTGAGTTTCCCGACGGAGCAGCAGGCCCCCCGCAGCCGGGAGGTGGACCTCGAGGGCGAACCGGTCACGGTCATCTATCTCCCGTGGCGGCACGAGGTCGACGGTGCCGACCGCCCAGCCGGCCTCTATTACCGCGCCAACGACACCTCCGGGTTCTACCCCGACCCAGCGGTGCGCGGCCTGGACGCGGTGCTCGAGGAGGCCCGCCCTTGGCTGCAGCGCCACCTGCGGCTCATCCGCGAGCCCGAAGAGGGCCCCGCGGGCCGGTGACGCCCTCCGCCTGCCACGGCAGGGTAGCCACGAGCCCGGCCCCACGCCCTGGACGCACGTGAGCGGCGGGTCCGGCTGGCATGGCTCTGGGGCGCATACTGAGGGGTGATCACATCGAACCGGTCCGGATCCCAGCGGCGCCACCTTGCCTCCAGCCCCTTCAAGCCGCGAGTCGAGCCGGACGTCGAGCATTTCGAAGTCGGCGACAGGGTCTCGCACCAGGCCTTGGGCCTCGGACGTGTCGTGGGCACGGAGAGCTCGGCGGTCACCGTGAACTTCGGCACCCGCACGATGCGCATCCCGAGTCCGTTCCACAAGCTCGAGAAGCTCTGAGGTACGGACTGCTGCTCGTCGCTGCCTGACCTCCGGGCGAGGCAGGGCGGGCGTCACGCACCGTTGGTCGCGGCCGGAAGCGCGGTGAGCAGAGCGGAGTACAAGTGCGCGCCGACGCGCTCGTATTCTCGCTGCGCCCCGGGATCCGCAGGTCCGCCGTCGTTCCACGACCCCATTCCGCCGAACACCCAACCCTGCACGACCGCGGCTGCCAGCTGGCGACGCTCGAGGTCGGCATCGGGCGGAAGCAGGTCCTGGTGGTAGGGGGCAGCCGGGGCAGGGTCGGTGAGGAGGCTCTCGGCCTTTCTGAACCACGACGCCCACCTGTGGAGTTCGTCGAACTGCTGGGCGAAGCCCCCGATGTCATGCAGCGCGACCTGTAGCGCCGTCCTGGCCTCTGTCACGCCGACCTGTGGTGCTCTGAAGCCCTCCGCCGACGAGTCGTGCGCAGACACTGACCAGATCCGGGAGTCCGGGGCGGCGTGAAGGCAGTGGACCTGTGGTGGGCAGGTCGGTGACCAACGAGAGATCCGTGACTCCCCGGGAGGGGAGGCCGGTGAGCCATTCCTCTGGACCCGTCACCACCGACGTGCGCCTCAGGAAGCCGCGCGGGGGCAGTGTGGCGGTGAACGAGTCCACGTACTGGAAGGCTGAGTTGCCGCCCGACAAGTCGGGTATGGGTGCACTCGCCCCTCCCCGGAGCCAGCGCCCTCCGATCGCTGCCAGCGCCGCTACGAGGGCCAGTTGTCCGTTCACGGGAGTGTAGGAAGCGGCCAGTTCCGTCTGCTTCACGACGCGACGGTGGCAGCCCACCGCATGAACGGCGGTATGGACGCTAGATACCAAAGTGGTACCATGATCGCATGGCGATGACTCTGCGATTGTCTCCAGAGGATGAGCGAGCGTTGGCGGCTCTGGCCGAGGCTGAGGGTGTGAGCAAGCAGGAGGCGACCGTTCGGGCCATCCGGGAGGCGGCTGCACGGCGCGGGCATGAGGAGCAGGTACGCGAGCTGTCCGCACGGGGCCGAGAGCGGTACGCCGACCTGCTCGAGCGTCTCGGGCGCTGACCCTTGGAGTACCTGACGACCGAGGATCTGCTCACCCTGGCAACGGACCTGGGCGTAGGTCCGATCCAGGACCTTGGCCTGCTGGACTCAGCGGCCCACCGCCCCAGCTCCAGTGTCCTCGGACGTGACGCCTACCCAGACATCGACGCCAAGGCGGGCGCGCTGCTGGAGTCCATCGTCGTCAACCACCCGCTCGTCGATGGCAACAAGCGCCTGGGATGGCTCGCAGTGGTCGTGTTCTACGGACTCAACGACATCGATCTACATGCGCCCGACGACGACGCGTACGACCTGGTCATCGCCGTCGCCAGCGGCGCCGCCGACCACCGAGTAGCAGCCCGCGAATTGGCCCGATCGCACTAGTTTCAGCTGCCGGCCCGCGGCAGATCCGGATGTCCGCAGTGGTCTCTCGTCCGCTACCTAGCCAGGCCGAGGAAAGCCATGAGGGCGCGTTCGACCTCCACGAGACTTTCGGGCGCCAGGCGGCCAATGCGGGTACCGACGTTCTCGCGGCGGACTGTGGTGACCTTGTCGATCATGACCTGGCTGTCGTGCTGCAGGCCGGTGAAATCATCGGCGGCGACGCGTACGCGAAGCAGAGGGGCATCTACCAGCGTCGTCGTCAGGGGCGCCACGGTCACCGAGGCAGTGCCCTCGAAGAGGTCGTCCTGCACGATCAGTGCGGGCCTCGGCTTGGAGGCGTAGACACCCCCGGCGACGGTCCACAGCTCGCCGCGCCTCACTCCTCGTCCCAGGGGGCGGTGACGGCTTCGACGAACTCCTGGTCTTCGGACTGCTTGTCCGCCCTGGCGACCAGGGCCGCCTGACGTTCGGCCTCCTGTGCGAAGCGCTCGCTACGCACGTCCGGCACCCAGATCTGCACGGGTCGAAGTCCGCGTGCGCGCATCCTGCGCCGGTACTCGCTGACTCGATGCTTCACCGTCATGCCTACCACGTTACATGTAACGACAGTGCAGCGGAAGGCGGCTACGTCCCTAACAGCGCACCAAGATTTGGGTCCCCACCTCACCCGCCGAGCGACCAGCGGCAGTAGCGTGCGGACCACGCTCAGCGCGGCATTATGCACGTGATGGGGGTGGGGGCGGTTCATGATGCTTCGCCGTTCTCGAGATCGTTGAGGAGTTTGCCGAAGAGCTGGGCTCGGTGGGTCTGGCCCTTGGCGTGGGCGTCGTCGTGCTGGGCCTGGAGGGTGGGGCGGAAGGCGATGGTGGTCTGGAAGAAGGTGCAGGTCTCGCAGATGGACTCGAAGGCGCAGTCGAGCTCGGGGGGTCGGGTGCAGTGGCCGTTGCCGAGCATGCGGGAGTGCTCGCGGCGCAGCCGGGCCATGTTGGGTCCGAGGGCGTCGGCGGGCAGGTGGGCGGGGTCGGTGTAGAGGGCGTCGACCTTGTCGGTGACGGCGAAGTACTCCTCGGCGACGGTGCGGTTGGCGATGCGGGCATAGCGCAGGGTCATGTCCATCGAGGAGTGGCCCAGCATCGCGGCGATGGCTTCCAGGGACATGCCGCGGTTGATGGCCTGGGTGGCCAGGGTGTGGCGCAGCTGGTGGGGGTGGATGTGGGCCAGGCCGGCGGCGGCGCCGGCCTTGTTGATCATCCGGGTGACGGTGTGCCGGTCCAGCGCCCGGCCGTTCTCTCTCGGGAGCAGCAGCGGGTGGGCGGGGTCGACGTGGGTGGCCCGGTAGTCCTGGATGAGGGTGAGCACGTGCGGGTGCAAGGGCAGGTAGCGGTCCTGGTGCAGCTTGCCGACCGGCACATGCAGCCAGGGTCCGGTGCCGATGTGCACGAGAGCGTCGGCGGGCAGGGCGGTGTACTCGCTGACTCGCAGGCCGGTGCGCAGCAGGACTTCCACGGTGACGCGCAGCAGCATCCGGGGCTGGGCCTGGGCGGCGCGCAGCAGCCGCGCGGCGCTCGGGTCGTCCAGCGCCTTGGGCAGGGGCCGGTCCTGGCGGGGCAGGTCACCGGAGAACATCGGCACCCGGGCCGGGGCGTCGTCCCAGCCCCACTCGCCGATCCGGATGAAGAACATCCGCAGCGTGCCCAGCCGGCCGGCGATGGTGGCCAGGCCCAACGGGGTCCCGCCGCGGCCGGGGCGGGCGGCCAGCCACGGCTTGTAGGCCTCGATCGTGGACCGGTCGATGTCGGCCACGCAGGTCAGGGTCGGGGTGTGGGTGAGCAGGTAGGTGGCGAAGCAGCGCAGCGACTGGTCGGCGCCGTTGACGCTGCCCGGGCGCAGCACGCAGGCCAGCTGGGTCAGGTAGGCCCGCATGGTGGCCGCGACCTGAGGCAGCTCGGCGGCGACCTGGTCCCAGGTCGCGACCGGCGCGGCGCCGCCGCGCTGGTCCTGGGCGGGGTCGAACCGGACCGGCAGGGTGGTGCTCATCGCAGCCTCCGGAACCCCGGCAGCGCCGGCCGTTCACCGGCGCCCGGCGGCGGTGTCGCGTGCACGCCGGGGACGCCGGCGAAGACCTGGGCGTCGATGACCTCGGCGGCCTTGCGGTACTGGGAGGCCAGCCAGTCGTCGGCCAGGTGCAGGTAGATCCGGGTGGACTCGATCGAGGCGTGACCGGCCTGGGCCTGGACGGCCTCCAGGGCCATCCCTGCCTCCCGCAGCCGGGTCAGGCAGGTGTGCCGCAGCTCGTGGCAGGTGCCGTGGGACAGGCCCGCACGCGTCCGGGCACCGGCCAGGACCTGATCGATACCGCGCACGGTCAGCGGCTGCCCGCGGGTGGGTCCCTTGAGCACGACGAACAACCGGCCGGTCGCGGCGTCGGCGGGTCGCTCGATGGCCAGGTAGTCGGCGACCGCGGTGAAGAACCTGGCCGAGACGGGCACAATGCGTTGCCGCCCGCCCTTGCCCTCGGCGATAAACACCCGCCGTTCGGCAACCCGCAAGTCCTCCAGGCGCAGGCCCAGGACCTCGCAGCGGCGCAGCCCGCCGAGCACCATCGCCGCGACCATGGCCCGGTCCCGGTGGGTGCGCAGGGCGCCGGTGAGGGCATCGACATCGGCCGGGGCCAGGATCCGCGGCAGGGACCGGACCCGCCTGGTCAACGGCACGCCCTGGGAGGGGCGGGATCTCTCCCTGCGGGTCGGCAGCCCCCGGGGCACCGGGTTGGTGACCACGTCCCCGCGAACCTGCAAGAAGGCGTAGAACCCGGAGATCGTGGAGACCCGCCGGGCGACCGTGGCCGGCCCCACCCCGCCTCCGCCGTCGGCGGGCAGCCCCTGGACCACGCCGGCAGGACGGCCGGTGCGCTGGGCGGTGATGAAGGCGAGCACGTCGGCCGGGACCGCCTCGGCCGGGTCTTTGCCGAGCACCGACAGGAAGATTCTCAGGTCGTACGCCGCGGCCAGGACCGTGTTCGGCCGGCACCGCCCGGACAGGAAGTCCAGGTACTCGTCCGCGCAGCCGACCCCGACCCGCAGCACCACCTCGCCCGAGGGCCCTCGCGACCTGACCAGACACGGATCCAGACCCGACATGTCACGACCTCCCGGTCCCTCGACCATCAGCCACACCGGCTGGTCGAAATCTCCCGGAAGATCACGTGCATAACAAGCATTTCCGGACGTATCCACCCAGCCGTGGCCGAGTGCAGTGGACTACGGCGCCACACCGTCGGCTGCGGCATTCGCCATAGCCCGACTTACGTATGAGGATCGGCCAGGGGCTACCAGGTCGAGTAGGACCCTGAGTTGACCGTGAAGCCGTGACCGCTGCCGGCTGCCTGACAGGTCAACCCGTCCGGCTGGACACTGCAGTCCATGTCACCGGCGCGCATGATGCGGCCGTAGTCCAGGACAGCCACTCGGGCACCGTTTTGCAGCGTAACGACGTTGTTCGGGTCTATCCAGGGGTCGTCCTGCCAATAGTGCGGGTTCCCCCCACCTCGAGTGATGCCATCAACGTGGTTGCAGAAGAAGCCCCCATGGCCGCTGTCGGCGAAGAAGTTGAAGAACCAGCCGATTCCCTCTGCATCGCAGACACCGATCAGTGGATCGCCCGGCGGCACGCTGGTCTGCGCCACTTCGCAGCTGATGGAGGCTGCCATGTCGCTGGTCGGTGCACTGATAAAGCAGTAGGCCGCCCGGGCAGGCGTCGTGAAGGTGGTGAAATCCGATACCACGATCACATCGCCGGGCGCGGCGGTCTCAGTCTGCGTACTACTTGGCTCCACTTCCGAGGTTTCCTCCGCCGCGTCGGTGGTCTCCATGGCGGTCGTCTCCACGGTCGAGGTTTCCTCGGCGCCGGTCTCCATCGTGGTGGTTTCCTCGGCGCCGGTCTCCATCGTGGTGGTTTCCTGGGCAGCCCCCGTTGCTCCGGTCTCCGTGACCGACTCGGTGGGGGCGTGACCGTCCGAAGGGTCCATGCTCGTATCCACTAAGGCGTCCTTACTGGCCCCGGCCCCATCACCGCTCGGCGCGCACGCGGCTAGGATCACAACCGCCAGCATCGTCGCGCTCACCACAGATGCCCGCACCTCGCCACCCTGTGACCAGCCCATGCGCCTCAGCCTATTCGACCGTGAACCGTCTCTGCTCGCTCAGGCGCACTCGTTAACCCTCGGTGATCGTCCTTCCGTGATGTCAACTCACGCGAGCGGCCGAGCGACAGATAGGCCGACGCGCACGAAGCGAGCGACCACGCTGGTGGCAGCATGAGGGTGCTTCGGTTCCTGCCCGGCCGAAGCGGCCGCCATCAGACCACTGGATGGTCAGTAGGTAAGTTTTCCTCATGCATCTCGACCTTGGTGACCTGCGACTACTCTGGCCCGCCGACGTTTTACTTGGTGTGCTGGATACCTCGGTGCGCTCTCCCGCAGACTCGTTGGCCCTGGAGTTCTTGATCGCAGAGGCGATCGTGAACTCTGTGGGTTTGCCCCTGTCCAGGGACGACGGCTACCCGACCCCGGCCTTGGAGTCGTTGCGGACAAGAAACGTCTTTGACGACGAAGACATTTCGTCCGAGCGGGCGGCCGCATTCAATCAATTCGTGCGCTCGTTGCGCCTCGCGCTCGCCAATGACGCAATCCCACTATACAGCCCGCCTGTGTACTACACCTCCAGAATTCTCGGAGTGGCAGCGGCTCCACCGACTCTGTCGGGTAA
Source organism: Serinicoccus sp. JS2-9 (assembly GCF_059025165.1). Lineage (NCBI taxonomy): Bacteria > Bacillati > Actinomycetota > Actinomycetes > Micrococcales > Ornithinimicrobiaceae > Serinicoccus > Serinicoccus sp. JS2-9. The sequence goes on along the minus strand of NZ_CM180091.1, from coordinate 705,426 downwards.
GGCTCTCGTAGGAGAACTCCTCAACGTGCTCGGTGAGCTGGACCAGATGGGCTACTTCGACGCCGCGTTCGGCTCCTCGTGCTGCGACGAACGAATCGACCGGCAGAAGGCAGCTCGCGACCTGATCACGAACCGCCTAGCTAGGAGAATCGAGTGGTCCTGGCCGCCCGGACCGAACGATTACGACCGCGCACTCATCAACCTCCCCCTGGACACCAAGGGGGACCGCCTCCTCGGGCATACCTTTGACCTGCTCGAGGTGTGCCATGACCTGGCGGCTCGACCCCGCCTGCGTCATTGGCACGAATTCGGCGAGGAGTGGGACTACTCAGACTTCGACCGTCCCCCTGGTCAGTTGATGTACCGATGGCGTATCAACACCGTCTTGGAGCGCACCGAGTTAGACCTGCGTCTTGCAGGCGCTGGCCCGGACGTCGGGCGTCTGGCGCATACCCCTTCGGATCCCCGTTCCAAACTGGTTGATCGGGCTCTGGCGTCACAGGACCCTGGGGATGGTGACCGCGTGGTTCACGCCATCTCAAGGTTCCGCGCACGCGCGGCTACCCGAGAGGACAAGCGGGATGCCTTGAAGGCCTTGGGCGACATTCTGGAAAGCCGACGTGACGTGGTCCGAGCCAGTTTGGGAAGCAAGGATGAGGGGGCCTTATTCACTATTCTCAACCAGTTCGACGTCCGGCATCACAACAGCGCGCAGCACAGCAAATACGGAGAGGACTTCCTCGACTGGATCTTCTGGACCCTATTGGCCACGGTCGAGTTCACGACCACTCGCATGCCGCGCCACGAGGGACGGACGCCGAATAGAACGGAGGGCCAGGCGCGGCAACAACCTTGATCGGATGATCACGCGACAACCAAAAGGACCGCGGCAGCGCCGCCAGCTCGGCCAATTTCAAGCGTGCCTGTCCTGAGGGCTCTGCTGTCACCCTGGAGCCGCCTCTCCGCCATCCTTCTTGCAAGTCCCTTGCTGCTGCAGTTGGGCTTCGCACCACTCTGACAACTCCATGCCAAGTTTCTCGGCCTTTTCCTCGGGTAGGCGGCTCGTCTCAACCCCCTCGCCACGTGCATTTCGACGCTCCCACGTTCGCATGCTTCGGCGTGTCACTCCCACCGCGTTGCATAATCCTTCACCAGCTAATGACAACGAGCCATCGTGATTAAGGCCGGCATACTTACCATGCAATGTGTCAAGCAACTGACGGGCGAATCCGGCACCACGGTGATCCGGATGCGTATATACGAGATGGAGCACGTGCTCGGGATCCTCTGAAATGCTCGCAGTGGAAGAGATCTCGGCAACTGCAACAACTGTGCCCTCATGGACCGCAGCGAAGACTTCACCCCAGCGCCGGCCGACATGAATTATCTCCATGCGAACCTAACGCTCCTGTCCCTCATCGTGGTCGATGACTAAGGGGCTATCCCGCTCTCGAATGAGGGCATCCCTGAGGACACCTACCTCGAACTTCACTTCCGTCAATCTAGTTAACCAAGCCTCACCGAAGGGCTCACTCCGGCGCCGCAGAGCCACGAACGCGGCCTCGACACGACACAGCAGCGGTTCAATAGAACAAGGGCCTTCGGCGGGAGTCTCTGCCAAATACCGTCTTACCACGATCGAGGCTCGATCCAAACGACTGCGAACCAGATAAGCGTCCATGGGGCTGGCCAAGGTCTCAACCAAGACATCGAGCCGACGGAGGGCGTCCTCACGCGTGACCATGACTCCGTTCCTTCCTGTGAGCCGACTTGACTGCCCTGTTTAAGTGTCGAGAAAACTCGACCCAGTCGATCACATCGGACGCCGTAATGGGAGCAGCTTCAGGCTGACTCAGGGTGCTGTACAACGCTTCATAGCCTGCGCGTCTGGGCACCGACACACGATACTGTCTTGCAGCTTGTGCTACGGCTGCGTACCTACTGAAATTGGGTGAGCCACCCTCGTAACACGCCACGATGGCCGAATGACGCACCAAGCGCGCGGCCACTTGTGCTTCGTAGATTAGGGTACTATCGCCCACACTCAGCCCGTCAACTATATCGTTGGCGACTGCCTCGAAGGACCGAAGGTCTTGCAGTGTGCGCTGATAAGGGGGGATCGAGTTCATTAGATCCATCCATCGCTCCACGCCGCGTGCATCCCCCTTGAGTATCCTGGACTCACGTTTGAGATGGTGAACGAACAGTGATCCGTACGACCTCATGGATTCCATTTGTTCCCAAGTGTAAGTCGGGACCACGTTCCCCCTGGAAAGACCGACGCTCAAAACGTCCTTATCACTGAGTCCATCTGCGTCCCCGCGAGCACGCGATCCGTATAGGATAGTGATGTGAGTCATCTGCGGCCCTCATAGAGTCGCGCGAACAGAATGGCAATGAACAGACCAGACATCAAGAGGCCGAGTAGCCGGCCAATCAGCACGAAGCCCATCATGAAATATGAAGAAGGCGTCAAATCGTATAGGTTATGAATTGGGAAGAGGTTGAGGGCGCCAAAAGCTGCTGCTTCCAAGTAACTCGGCTGTTCACTCAGGTGCTGCTCCCTCAAGGCTGCAGCAGTGGCTCCGGATAATAGCGCCAAAAGCAACCAGTTTCTCAACACCACGGCGTGTGAACGGCGACGCCCCCATGCGATATCAAAGAGGGTCTGCCTGATCAATTTTCCCAGTGCCGCGACGCGGTCGTTGAACCCGTACTTTTGTTTGTAATACGGTACCCGTTGCCGCAATACTTCCGTCAGGTACCGTCGCTCTCCGCGGAGGGCTTCCTTTCGAAACAGCCCTGCGTCGCGATGCTGCCCGATGTTGATCGCCTCTCGAGTCAATTCACTGCATAAGAGCTTTCGAAGATTCCCTTCCTCGGGTAGGCAATCCCGTGCCCGATCGAAAGGTAGATAGGAGCCGGGAAACTTGTTGTACAGTTTCAGGGATGTCGTGCGCAAGTCAACGCGTGACAGGTCACAGTCGATAAACTTGCAGCCGGCAAAGCGTGAATCGCTTATAACGGTATCTCTAAAGTACCCACTGAGAAAGACAACGTTCTCGAATGTGCAGTCGTCGATCCGCGCACCTTTAAATGAGTTGTTCGCGAAGGTGACGTGACGAAACGTGAGGCTCGATATGTCCTTTCCGTCGAAGCGGTCTGCCCTGAAGAGAACGTCGGAGTACACACGTGCGTCATCTGTGATCACTCCGGGTTTGCGGCCAACCAAGTACTCCGCCGTCACTCTCACCACCTCCGGGGGCAACACTAACGGTACGAGCGTCCGGAACACAGCGGCCCGCACTGACGTGCGAAGACGCCTTTGCGACGGGCACGCACGGTTACAGCTCCCTGCGGCCGCGCAGAAGGTGGGGAGGAAGCCAACGAAGAACTGCCCGGACTCCGGCCACGAGCGTCGATGGCGACCAGGCTCCGAAGCATCCTGACATCGGCATGACAGCGATGTACCGTACCGGCCCTCGGCGCGGCCGATTACCCATACATCCCTGACGAGGGCGAGCCGATCGGTGAATCCGGTCTGTCACGAGCGTCGGACTAGCCTGCAAAAGGAGGACCCTGCCCAGGCAGGCGTGGTGGGACCGCCACCGGGAGGGCTGCCGGGGTGCGGCCAGTCGGCAGTGTCTGGCACAGACGCCCAGCCTCAGGCGAGCACTTCCTCGACGGCGACCGACTCCATGCCGAACGCCTCACCCACCGCGCCGTAGGTCAGCTTGCCCGCGTGCGTGTTCAGCCCCTTCGCCAGCGACGCGTTGTCGCGGAGCGCCTGCTCCCAACCTTTCTCGGCGAGCTGCACGGCATACGGAAGCGTGGCGTTGGTCAGAGCCCACGTCGAGGTGTGCGGCACCGCGCCGGGCATGTTGGCGACGCAGTAGTAGAGCGAGTTGTGCACCGGGAAGGTCGGGTCGGCGTGCGTGGTCGGCCGGGATCCCTCGAAGCAACCGCCCTGGTCGATCGCGACGTCGACGAGCACCGAGCCCGGCTTCATCGTCGCGACCATGTCGTCGGTGATGAGCTTGGGCGCCTTCGCGCCGGGGATGAGCACGGTGCCGATGACCATGTCGGCCTCCGGCACGAGCTCGCTGATCGTCAGGTTGTTGGACGCGAGCTGCTTGACCTGGTTGTCGAAGCGCCAGAAGAGCGTGCGCAGCTTGTCGAGATCGGTGTCGAGGATGGTCACGTCGGCGCCCATGCCGAGCGCGATGTTGGCAGCGTTCTGCCCCGCGACGCCACCGCCGAGCACGAGCACCTTGGCGTTGGCCACGCCGCCGATGCCGCCCATGAGCACACCCCGCCCGCCGGAGGCCTTCATCATCGTGTGCGCCCCGACCTGCGGCGCCAGGCACCCGGCGACCTCGGACATCGGATAGAGCAGCGGCAGCATCCCGCTCGGCAGCTGCACCGTCTCGTAGGCGATCGCCGTCGTGCCCGCCTCCACCAGACGCCGGGTCAGCGGCTCGTCGGCGGCTAGGTGCAGATAGGTGAAGAGCGTCAGGTCGTCGCGCAGGTAGGAGTACTCCTGCTCGATCGGCTCCTTGACCTTGAGCACCATCTCGCCCGCAGCCCACGTGTCGTCCGGACCGTCGACGATCGTGGCGCCCTGAGCGACATACTCTTCGTCGTTGATCGAGGAGCCGAGCCCCGCGCCCTGCTGCACGAAGACCTCGTGCCCACGTCGCACCAGCTCGTGCACGCCGACCGGGGTGATGGCCACCCGGAACTCGTTGTTCTTGACCTCTGTGGGCACCGCGATCTTCATGGGCCCCACTATGCCCTGTCGCGCGTGCGAGCGACAGGTCAGGCTCGCGCACCACTCCCTCGTCGTGCACACTGGCAGGCCCTGTCCACCGGGCAGGGGAGTCAGGCGTACGAGACAGGGAGCACCCATGTCGCAGACCGAAGACCGTCAGCCCACCGCAGACCCGGCCGAGGACAACGCCTTCTTCCCCTCGCCCTACTCGCTGAGCCAGTACACCGCCGACACGACCAACTTCGACGGTCTGGGGACCGAGCAGACCTACGCAGGCGACCGGTGGAAGGTGCTCGTCATCGCCACCGACGAGCGCTACATGCTCATGCGCAACGGCACCTTCTTCTCCACCGGCAACCACCCCGTCGAGACCCTGCTGCCGATGCACCACATCATGCAGGCCGGGTATGCCGTAGACATCGCCACCATTTCCGGTGGGCCGGGCAAGGTCGAGTGGTGGGCCTTCCCCCGCGAGGACGAGGCCGTCACCGGCACCTGGGACGCGACGCGCGCGGCGTTCAAGGCTCCGCACCGGCTGGCCGACGTCATCGACGCCGGCTTGGACGATTACGCCGCGGTCTTCATCCCCGGCGGGCACGGCGCCATGAACGGGCTCCCCTCCAGCCCGGACGTGCAGCGCGCCCTCGACTGGTTCCTGGACCACGACCGCCTCATCATCTCGATCTGCCACGGACCTGCAGCCTTCGTCGCCGCCGGGATGGGGCGCGAGACCAACCCGTTGTCCGGCTACTCCGTCGTCGCCTTCCCCGACGCCCTGGACTTCGGTGCCAACCTCGACATCGGCTACCTGCCCGGCGAGATGCCGTGGAAGCTGGGCGAGACCCTCACCGAGCAGGGCCTGACCGTGCAGAACGACGACATGTCGGGCGCCACGACGCGCGACCGCAACGTGCTCACTGGCGACAGCCCGTTGGCCGCCCACCAGCTCGGCAAGGACGCCGTCGAGGCGCTGCTGGAGTCCTTCGGCGACTAGCGCTGGCCGCCCGCCCCCGGCCGACCTAGGGTCGGGTCCATGACCTGTGAGGTATGCCGTTGACCGCCCTGCTCTGGCTCCGTCGCGACCTACGCCGTGGTGACCATCCGGCGTTGCTCGCCGCGCGCGACGCGGGCGGGGACGAGGGCATCGCCGTGCTCTTTGTCGTCGACCCGGGCCTCTGGGAGCGAGGCGGTCCGGTCCGGCGAGCCTGGCTGACGGCGAGCCTGGAGGCCGCGAAGGAAGACTTCGACGGGCGGCTGGTCATCCGCCACGGCGACCCGGCGGAGGTCGTGCCTCAGGTCGCCGCCGAGATCGAGGCGGGCTCGGTGCACGTCACCCGCGAGGTCACGCCCGCCGGGGTACGCCGCGACAAGGCCGTCCGGGACGCGTTGCAGGACAAGGACATCGAGTGGGTGGAGACCGGCACGCCGTATGCCGTCGGCCCCGGCCTCGTGGTCAACGGCAGCGGCGACCCCTACAAGGTCTACACCCCCTTCCACCGCGCCTGGCACGAGCACGGCTGGCCCGAGCCCGCGGCATACCCGAGGAAACTCGACCTGCTCGACCTCGACAGCCATCAGAAGGCGCTCGACCTGCTGATGAGCGCGTTGCGTGAGGACGACCTGCCGACGATGCCGGAGGCGGGAGAGAAGGCCGCGCTGCAGCGCTGGCGCGACTTCCGCGACGAAGCGCTCGACGACTACGACGGCGACCGCGACAAACCCGCGCTCGACGGGACGAGCCGACTGTCGCCATACCTCAAGATCGGCGCGATCCATCCGCGCACGATCCTGGCCGACATGGCGTCGAAACGGTCGCGGGGAGCCCAGACCTTCGAGCAGGAGATCGCCTGGCGCGAGTTCTATGCCGACGTGCTCGCGCAGAATCCGCGCAGTGCCTGGTCGGACCTGCGAGATGCGTTGTCCGGCATGCGATATGACGAGCCGAGCGACGCGATCGAGGCGTGGAAGGAGGGGCGCACCGGCTTCCCGATCGTCGACGCCGGCATGCGGCAACTGCTCGAGACGGGCTGGATGCACAACCGGGTGCGGATGATCACGGCGAGCTTCCTCACCAAGGACCTGCACGTGTGGTGGCCGACCGGCGCGCGCTGGTTCCTGGACCGGCTGGTCGACGGCGACATCGCGAGCAACAACCACGGCTGGCAGTGGGTCGCCGGGACCGGCACCGACGCCTCGCCCTACTTCCGCGTCTTCAACCCGATCACGCAGGGCGAGAAGTTCGACCCGACCGGTGACTACGTGCGGCGCTGGGTGCCCGAGCTGCGGCACCTCTCCGGCAAGGCGGCGCACCAGCCGTGGAACGCGGACGACGGGTATGCAAGCGGCTACCCCGAGCGGATCGTCGACCACGCTGAGGAGCGCAAGGAGGCGCTGAGCAGGTATGACGCCGCCCGCGGCTGAGTGAGGCCGGCGCCTATGCTTCCGCCCATGGCGGGCGAGGCGCAGGTCGTCGTGCGGTGGGCGCCGCTGGACGAGCTGCCGCAGCAGGATGATCTGCTGACCCGCGACGAGCTGGCCCGGCGGGACCGGATGGCCGATCCCTTCGGAGCGCGCTGGGCGCGGGGGCGGGCCTTCGTGCGGGTGAGCCTCGGGGAGTGGCTGGGATCTGAGGCGGCGGCGGTGGGGCTGACGGCGGACGAGCTGGGGAGGCCGCGGCTCGCCGGCGCGCACGGGGAGGGCCGGGAGATCTCGATCTCCCACAGCCGCAGCGTGATCGCCGTCGCACTGGGGTCGCGGCGGGTGGGACTGGACGTCGAGGATCTGCCGAGCATGCGCGACCTCGTCGGCGTCGCCGGGGTCGTCGCGAGCCCGCGCGAGCTGGCCGAGCTGCAGCAGGTCGACCAGGAGCACCCGCACCTGCTGCCCGAGATCTTCCAGCGCTGGTGGGTGCGCAAGGAGGCCGTGCTCAAGGCGCAGGGCACCGGCTTCTGGGCCGACGCGCAGCAGGTCGAGGTCGGGGTGCACTTGGCCGCGCCGCCGCGGCCGTGGCACGTGCACGACCTCGGGGTGGTCGGTGCTGGCACGGCGATGGCGCTGGCGACGGAGGAGCCGCGAGCCCGGGTGGACCTACGGGCCTGACCGGCGATGGGTCCCTCGACCCTGGACCCTGTCAGAGGCCTTGTGTAGCGTGCTGAGGGCAGGCCCAGGCAGGGAGCGTGAGGGTCCGACAGGGGTGCAGTGGGCTGCGCAGGGACTGTGCGGCAGAGGTGCAGGAAATCACGAAGGAGTGACCCATGACGACGACGATGTCGCAGGACGGGACCACCACCGTGCCGGGTCTGGGAGAGACGCTGGACGCACGGGTGTGGCAGCAGGTGCAGCGGGTGCCGGACGCGGTGGCGGTCCGGCACCAGGGGGTGACGACGAGCTATGCCGAGCTCTGGCGCCGCTCCGGGCAGTGGGCGCACGCGCTCCAGGAGCGAGGCGTCGCACCCGGCAACCGGATCGGCGTATGCCTCCCGCGCACCCCAGATCTGCTCGCCGCCCTCCTCGGTGTGCTCCGCGTCGGCGCGGCCTACGTCCCACTGGACCCGGGCTACCCGCGGGAGCGGACGGCATACCTCGTCGCCGACTCCGCGGCCGCCGTCGTGATCTGCGCCGAGTCCACCGCTGACGTGCTCGGGGACACGCTGCGGCTGCTGCCCCCGGCGCCGGACGCGCCGGCGCTCGCCGCCGACGCTGCCGGACGCGCCCAGCCCGACGATCTGGCCTACGTGATCTATACCTCCGGCTCGACCGGGGCGCCGAAGGGTGTGGCCATCGAGCACGGGCACACGCGGAGCCTGCTGGAGTGGGCGCACGCGACCTACGACGAGCACGACTGGGCGGGGGTCCTCGCGAGCACGTCGGTGTGCTTCGACCTGTCCGTCTTCGAGATCTTCGCGACGCTCGCGGTCGGCGGCGGCCTCGTGCTCGTCGACTCGGCGCTCGAGCTGGGCTCGACTCCCGACCGGGCGCACGTCCGGCTGGTCAACACCGTGCCCCCGGCGATGCGGATGCTGGTGGCCGAGCACATGGTCCCCGAGGGTGTCCGCACCGTGAACCTCGCCGGTGAGCCGCTCCCGCGGCGGCTCGCCGACGCGATCTATGCGCTGCCGCACGTCGACCGGCTCTTCAACCTCTACGGACCGAGCGAGGACACGACCTACTCCACGTGGTCGCTCGTGCCCAGGGCCGATGACCGGGAGCCCACGATCGGGCGACCGCTGCCTGGCACCCGCTGCTATCTGCTCGACGAGCAGCGTCGCCCGGTCCCATCGGGCGAGACGGGGGAGCTGTGGCTCGCCGGCGCAGGCGTCACCCGGGGCTACCTCGGGCGCGACGACCTCACCGCCGAGCGCTTCGCGCCCGACCCCGCGGTCCCCGGTGAGCGGATGTATCGCACCGGCGACCTCGTCCGCGAGCGCCCGGACGGGGAGCTGGAGTATCACGGCCGCGTCGACCACCAGGTCAAGGTGCGCGGCTACCGCGTCGAGCTGGGGGAGATCGAGAGCACGCTGCAGCAGCACCCCGGCATCAGCGCCGCCGCCGTCGACGCGCGCCGGGTGGGCGCCGAGGCCCGGCTCGTCGCCTTCCTCGAGGCCCAGGACGACGAGGCGGCGACTGGTGCGCTGGCGCGGGTGGCCGCGCGGCTGCCCGACTACATGTATCCCGCGGAGACCGTGCTCCTGGAGCACCTGCCCCGGACGCCCAACGGGAAGGTCGACCGGGCGGCGCTGCCGCAGCAGGTCGGCACGCCACGGCGCGTCGAGGGAGAGCGCGCGCAGACCGTGCAGGAGCGGCTCGTGACGCAGCTGTCTGCCGAGGTGCTGGATCTGCCGGAGGCCCCTCCGGTCGACGTCAGCTTCGCCTCGCTCGGCGGCAGCTCGCTCACCGCCGCGGCGGTGCTGCACCGCCTCGCGGCACGGACCGGCGCCCGCGTCGGGCTGGAGCACTTCCCGGTCAGGAGCACCGCGCGCGAGCTGGCCGCCACGCTCGAGGGCGTCGAGGCGGTGCCCGAGCAGCCGCTGGAGGCAGCTGGGGCTACGGAGTTCCCCGCGTCGCCGCCGCAGGCGGAGTTCGCGGTGCTCGACGCGCTGACCGAGGGCCAGACCGGCATCAGCGTGATGTCGGTGCACGCGCGGGTGGACGCGGTGCTCGACCACGCCCTGCTGCAGCAGGCCCTCGACCAGCTCGTGGTTCGGCACGAGGCGCTGCGCGCCGCGGTCGTCCCCGTCGCCGACGGCATCGTCTGCCGGGTCCAGGCGCCGCAGCCGGTGCCCCTGCGCAGCGTCCCAGACCTGGACGCGCTGCACGCCGCAGCACGATCTCCCCTTTCCCTCGAGCAGGGCCGGCTGGTCGAGGCGATGAGTTGCGTCCAGGGTGGCGAGCACCACCTGCTCGTCCGGGTGCACCACGCCGCGTGCGACGGGTGGTCGATCGGGGTGATCCTGCGTGAGCTGGCCCAGCTCTACCGCGCGGCCGAGGACGGCAGCGAGGCGCCACCCCCTCCGCCGGTGAGCTATCCGGCGGTCGCGCAGTGGCTCGCGGCCCGCGGGGCGGAGCACCGCGAGCGGGTGCGAGCCTATTGGCGGTCCCGGATGGCCGGGGTGAGCGCCGAGAGCGCTCTGCCGCCGACCGCCACTCCGGCCGCGCCGGGTCGACCGCTGGCCGGGGGATACGTCCGGATGCCGATCCCCGCCGACGTCATGGACGACCTCGACGCCGCGGCGCGCCAGGCCGGGCTGACGGCATACAGCCTGATCAGCGCGATGACCGCGATCCGCCTGCACCGGGAGACCGGCGAGCGCACCCACGCCTTCCGCGTGCCGGTGAGCACCCGGCGCCACCCGGCGATGGAGTCGATGATCGGGCCCTTCATCGAGACCGCCCCAGCCCGGGTCGACCTCGACGGCGACCCCACGGTCCGGGAGCTCGCCGGGCAGGTCGCGCACCACGCGCTGCGCGACCTGGAGCACGCCTGGACCGGCATGGGCGACAGCGGGACGCTGCCGGCGCTGCGGCGCGACGCCGACGGCGCGCACGTCGGCGGGCTGCTCGTCGCGGTGCAGAACTACGGCCGGGCCGAGCACACGGAGCAGGGCCGGCGGTGGTCCTACGCCTGCGAGCCGGACAACGGCGGCTCCAAGCTCGACCTCAGCTTCTTCTGGGAGCTGGGCGCACCGGACGGTGCGGTGCTCGGGGTCGAGTTCAACGCAACCCGTCACGACGCCGCCGGAGCCCGCGGCTATGCCCAGCAGCTGCTCGGCCTCCTGCGCCAGGCGTTGGACGACCTCGACGCCCCCGTCTCGACACTGTGCCTGAGCGGCCCGGAGGACCGGCGCGCGCTCGCCGAGCTCGACGCGGGGCGACTCGTGGAGCCGCTCGACACGGTGCGCGACCGGGTGCTGCGCGCCGCCCGCCGCGCCCCGCGGCAGGTTGCGGTGGACTGTCCGCGGCGGGGGCCGGTCACCTACGCCGAGCTGGTATGCCGTGCCGACGTCGTGGCCCGCGAGCTCCAGGACGCGATCGGCGACCGGGAGGGGCCGGTCGCCGTCGCGGCGAGGCGGGGCGCGGACGTCGTCGTGGGTCAGCTTGCGGCGTGGTGGGCCGGGAGGGCCTACCTGCCGTTGGACCCGGCTCACCCACCGGCACGGCTCGAGACGATCCTGCACGACGCGGGAGCGGTGGCGCTGGTCACCGACGACCTGCTGGGCGAGGAGGTGGGAGCGTGGCTGCCGCGGTGCCGCGCCTGGGTGGCCCGTCCTTCCGGGGACGGCTCCAGCGGGGGACCGGACCGGGAGGCAGGACCCGGCGGAGCGCAGACCTCGGGCGCGGTGGTGGAGACCGACGCCCAGCTCCCGGAGCCGCTGACGCCGGCCGGGCTGTCTGACCTCGCCTACCTCATCTACACCTCGGGCTCCACCGGCACGCCCAAGGGGGTGCGGGTCGGGCACCGGGCGCTCGCGTCCTTCCTAGACGCCATGACCGAGGTGCTGCCGCTGACCGCCGACGACGTGGTGCTCCACGCCACGACGCCGTCCTTCGACATCTCCGGCCTGGAGACCTGGCACGCCCTGGCCGCCGGGGCGAGGGTCCTCCCGGCGACCGAGGCGCAGGTCGTGGACGGCTTCGCGCTGGCGGAGCGGATCGACACCGGCGGCGCGAGCGTCGTGCAGCTGACGCCCTCTGGCTGGACCGTCTTGCTGGACTCGGGGTGGGACGGGGGCGGCTCCGGGGCGGTCCGGGCGCTCATCGGGGCCGAGCCGGTGCCACCCACGGTGGCTGCCCGGCTGCTGCCGAGGGTGGATGAGCTGTGGAACGTCTACGGCCCCACCGAGGCGACGATCTGGGCCTGCGCCCACCGCATCCGCACCGAGGACACGACCGGCCCGCGGGTGCCCGTGGGGCGGCCGCTCGGGCACGCGCACGTCCACGTGCTCGACCACGGGGGACACCCGGTGCCGGTTGGGACGCCTGGCCTGCTGCACCTGTCGGGGCCGTGCCTGGCCGACGGCTATCACCGCCGCGACGAGCTCACCGCTGCCGCCTTCACGACCGGCGCGCACCTGCCGGGCACGCCGCGGATCTATCGCACGGGCGACCGTGGGCTCCTCCGGGCCGACGGGTTGATCGAGTGCCTGGGGCGCACCGACAACCAGGTCAAGGTGCGCGGTGTCCGCATCGAGCTGGAGGAGGTCGACCAGGCGCTGCGCTCGGTGGCCGGTGTGGCGGCCGCGACCTGCGCGGTAGCCCAGCTCGGCGACGCTGCGAGCATCCTCGTCGGCTACCTCGTGCCCGGCGACGCCGCACCGGACGACGAGGAGATCACCAGGCAGCTGCGCCGCACCCTGCCGGCGGCGATGGTGCCTACCCTCCTGCAACGCCTCGACACCCTGCCGCTCGGGCCGAGCGGCAAGGTCGACCGGGCCGCGCTGCCGGCCGTCGAGCTGGAGGCCGCGGCCGACGACAGCCCGATGAGCGAGCTGGAGGAGCTGGTCGCCGACATCTGGGCCGAGCACCTTCCGGTCGGCCGGGTGGGGTCATCGACCAGCTTCTTCGACTCGGGAGGGCACTCGCTCACTGCCACCCGTGTCGTCGCGACGCTGCGCGCCGAGCTCGATCTCGACCTGCCCGTCGCGACGATCTTCCGGCGGCCTCGGCTGCGCGACTTCGCGCTCGAGGTGGAGCACGCGCTGCTCGCCGAGGAGCAGGGGCAGCCCGGATGACCACGCAGACCAGCGCCGTCGCCGACCGGGTCAGGCTGGCGCGGGAGCGCCGGGCCGCCCGTGCCGCGGAGAAGGCTGGCGCGAGTGTCGACGGGAGCACAGCCGGGAATGACGGCGCGGGAGCAGGTGCCGGTGGGAGCGCGGGCGGCAGCGGTTCTGGGCGCCCGGGCAGCGGCGAGAGCCCGCTGCGCCGGACACCGACGATCATCCCGCGTCCTGACCTCCCGGTGCGCCTCTCCTCCGCCCAGCGACGGATGTGGTTCCTGTCGCAGCTCGAGCCCGACTCCACGGCATACCTCATCCCGGTCGTGCTCGACTGCCCGCCTGGTGTCGACGCGATGCGGCTGCGGGCGGCGTGGCTTCGCGTCGTGGCGCGGCACGACGTGCTGCGGACCAGGTATGCCGTCGGCGAGGACGCGAGCCCCGTCGCGGTCGTCGACACCGAGCCGGACACCTCGGCGATCGAGGTGCTGGCCGGCGATGCCGAGGAGCTGACACGAGACTGGCTCACGACCGGCTTCGACCTGGCCGCGCAGCAGCCCTGGCGGCTGCGGCTCGTGCACCGACCCGACGGCCGTCTCCGGCTCGCCGCGGTGCTGCACCACATCGCCGCCGACGGCTGGTCGGTCGCGACTGCGCTGGACGACCTGGTGCGCGCCTATCGCGGCGAGGCGCTCAACGATCCGGACACCCCGGCGCTGCAGTTCAGCGACCTCACCCGCTGGCAGCACGAGCACCCTCCGCCGGCGGCAGCGCTGCAGCACTGGGTCGACCACCTCCGCGGCGCGCCCGCGCTCACCGACCTACCGACCGACCGCCCTCGCCCGGCCGTCGCCGATCCGACGGGGGCCAGGGGTTCTCAGGAGTGGTCGGAGCAGGAGGGCGCCGCGCTGCTGCGGGTCGCCCGCCGCGCGGGCACGACGCCCTTCGTGGTGCTGCTGACCGCCCTGCACCTGGTGCTGAGCCGGTGGACCGGCACGGCAGACACCGTCGTCGGCACCCCCGTGGCGGGCCGCGAGCTGGCCGAGTCGGAGCGGCTGGTGGGGTGCTTCGTCAACACCGTCGCGCTCCGGCTCACCAGCGACGAGCACGAGCCCGTGGCCGACCTGCTGCGCCGGGCGGCCGACGTCGCGCTCGACGGGCTGACGCACCAGCAGGTGGGCTTCGAGGACGTCGTCGAGGCGCTGGACTGCCCCCGCGACGTGGCCAGCACCCCGATCTATCAGGTCTCGCTCACCGTCCACACCGAGCCGGGCCCCGGGCTGGCGCTGCCCGAGGGCGCGGCGACCTGGGTCGACGCGCTGCCGCCGGTGGCCAAGACCGACCTCGGGCTGCACGTCGCCGGAGACGCCGTCGCCCACCACGGGGGCGGGGGGACCGGGCTGACCGTCTCGGCGACCTATCGCACCCGGCTCTTCGACGAGGCCACGGTGGTGCGACTGATGGGGCACCTGCGCCAGCTCGTGCTCGAGCTCGACCGCCATCCCGGGAGCGCGGTGGGCGATCTCACCATGCTCACGCCGCAGGAGCAGCAGGCGCTGCCGGAGGCTGTCGGGGCCGGCCCGTCGACACCGGCGCTCGCCGGGTCCGACCTGGGCACCGTGATCCGGGCCGTCGCCGCGGAGCACCCCGACCGCCCGGCGGTGCGGGAGGCACGACGCACCTGGACGTATGCCGAGCTCGTCGCCGCCGCGGACGTGGTCGCGGCAGGGCTGCAGGCCGACGGCGTGGGGCGGGGTGATCGCGTCGGCCTGCTCACCGAGCGCTCCGGGCACTTGGTCGTGGGCATGCTGGCCACGATGTCGGTCGGCGCCGCGTATGTGCCGCTCGATGCCCTGCACCCCGACGACCGGCTGGCCGACCTGGCACGGGCCAGCGGTGCCCGCCTGGTGCTCGGCGAGCGGCACCTCGCCGGGCGGGTGCCCGCCGAGATCCCGTGGCGCGAGCTGACCGGGACCGACGTGGCCGGGCGCGGCGAGGCCACCGATCTGACCGAGCGGCCGGCGTCGCGCGCCTCGACGCCGCCCTCGCCGCCGCAGGAGCGTCCATCGCTTCCGACCGTGAGCAGCGACGACGACCTCTACCTGCTCTTCACCTCCGGCACGACGGGCCGACCGAAGGGGGTGCCGGTGACGCACGGGGCGCTGCTGGCCTACCTCGCCGGGCTGGGCGAGGTCGCCCCGATCGAGCCCGGGTGGACCTGGGCCATGATGAGCACGCCGGCGGCCGACCTGGGCCTGACCAACCTCTTCGGCGCCCTGACGACCGGCGGGTGCGTCGAGCTCCTCGGCTACGAGGAGGTGACCGATCCCGACGCCGTCGCCGGGCGCTTCACCCGGCAGCCGGTCGACGCGATGAAGCTCGTGCCGAGCCACCTGTCCGCCCTGCTGGACGTCCCGGACCCCCGTGCCGTCCTGCCGCGGCGGCTGCTGGTGCTGGCCGGAGAGGCCTGCCCGTGGGAGCTGGTGGCCAGGGTGCGGCAGCTCGCACCGGACCTCGCGGTGCACAACCACTACGGCCCGACCGAGACCACGGTCTCGGCCATGGCCCACCCCGTGCCCCTGGGGCCGCTGCCCGCCGAGAGCGGCACGGTGCCGCTCGGCCGACCCTTCCCGGGCACGCGCGCGCACATCCTCGACGCCGTAGGGCGGCCGGTGCCCGACGGCGTGGCGGGCGAGCTGGTCCTCGCCGGGCCCACGGTGAGCCGTGGCTACCTCGACCTGCCCGAGCAGAGCGCGCGGCGCTTCATACCCGAGCCGCTGCCCGGCCCTGGCGGGCGGGCCTACCGCACCGGCGACCGGGTGCGCCGCCGCCGCGACGGCACCGTCGACTTCCTGGGCCGTCTCGACGACCAGGTCAAGATCCGCGGCTACCGCGTCGAGCCGGGGGAGGTCGCGGCGGTGCTGCGCAGCCACCCGCGGGTCGCTCAGGCTATGGTGCTCCCGCGGGCTCGCGCCCGCGGCGACCTGGAGCTCGTCGGCTACGTCGTCCCCGTGGCGCAGACCTCGCCGCCTGCGCTCGGGGACCTGCGGGAGCACCTGCGCGACCGCCTGCCCGAGCACCTGGTGCCCGCCGCGCTCGCCGTCGTGCCCGAGATCCCGTTGACCGCGAACGGCAAGGTGGACCGGGCAGCCCTGCCCGACGTGGTCGCCGGGGTCGATGCCGGGGAGGCGGACCAGCCGCTGGCGCCGGGAGCGCAGTCGCGCGTCGGAGCCGCCTTCTGCTCCGTGCTGGGGCTGCCCGCGGTCGGTCCGACCACGAGGTTCTTCGACGTCGGCGGCGACTCCTTCTCCGCCGTCCGGCTGGCGCGCACGCTCGGGTCTCCCGTCTCGGTCGTCGACGTCTTCCGGCACCCGAGCGTGGCCGAGCTCGCGGACCGGATCGAGACGACGAAGGAGGAGACCGGGGGGCCGACCCTGCTGCGACGGCTCGACGCGCATCCGGGGGCCACCGTCCACGTCGTCTGCGTGCCCTACGGCGGCGGCAGCCCCGTCACGTTCGCCCCGCTCGCCCAGGCGGTCGGTCACGACGTGGCGGTGCACGGGGTCGACCTCCCGGGTCACGACCCGGGGCGGGCCGGTGAGGCGCCGCGCGCGCTGGGAGAGGTCGCCGACGACCTGGCCGCCGAGATCGGTGAGCTCGACGGCGACGTGGTGCTCTACGGGCACTGTCTCGGGGGAGCGCTGGCCGCCGAGACGGCGCTGCGGTGCGAGGCGGGCGGCATACCCGTCCTGGGTCTGGTCGAGGCGGGCACCTTCCCTGCGGCACGCCTACCCGGCCGCGTGGCGCGCCTCGTCGACCGGGTGATGCCCACCGATCGCTGGCTCTCCGACCGCGCCTACCACGACATGCTGCGCTCGCTGGGCGGTTTCACCGACGTCGACCGGGCGGACCGGCAGTTCCTCGTGGCGGCGCTGCGGCACGACGCCCGTGAGGCGGAGGACTACTACACGCGCAGGTATGCCGCACTCGAGTCCACCGGCGACGTCCCCCGGCTGCGCGCGCCGGTCCTGTGCGTGGTGGGCTCCAAGGACCGCGCCACCGAGCTCTACCAGGAGCGCTTCGCCGAGTGGGGCGACTTCTCCGACGACGTCAGCCTGCGGGTCATCGACCGCGCCGGGCACTACTTCCTCAAGCACCAGGCCGACGAGCTGGCGGAGGTCGTCGAGGAGCACGTGCGGGCCTGGCGGGCGGGAGATCGTCCGCGCACCGAACCACCACCTGGTCCCGCCGCACGCACCTCGACCTTCCTCTGGGTGGCGATCACCCAGCTGCTGTCGATGCTCGGCACCGGCCTGACCAGCTTCGGCCTGAGCGTCTGGGTGCTGCAACGGACCGGGTCGGTCACGTTGTTCTCGCTCATCATGGTGCTCGCCAGCCTGCCCGCGATCGCGCTGCTGCCGGTGGCGGGGGCGCTCGCCGACCGGGTCGACCGGCGACGGGTGATGCTCGTCGCCGACGGCGTCGCCGGGGCGTCCACCGCGACCCTCGTGGCGCTGCTCGCGACGGGGCGGCTGGAGCTGTGGTTCGTCTTCGTCTTCACCACGGTCGGTGCGGTCGCCACCGCCTTCCAACGACCGGCCTACCTCGCTGCGGTGACCCAGCTCGTGCCCAAGCGCTACCTGGGGCAGGCCAATGGGCTGGTGACGCTCGGGACCTCCGCCGGGGACCTGGTCGCGGCGCTGGTCGGCGGCATCCTCGTCGGAGTGATCGGCCTGTCGGCCGTGGTGGCGGTCGATGTCGTCACCTTCACGATCGCCTTCGTGGTGCTGCTCCGGGTGCGCTTCCCGGACCGGCTCTGGGTGCGTCAGGAGGAGACGTTCCGCGCCGAGATCGCCGGTGGGTGGCGCTATCTCACCCGCCGCCGACCGCTCGTGGTGATGGTCGTCTTCTTCGTCGTCTTCAACTTCCTCTTCGCGCTGCCGCTCGTCCTGACCATGCCGTTGGTGCTGGCCGAGCACCCGCCGCAGGTGCTGGGCGCGGTCCTGGCGGCCGGCGGTGTCGGGGCCGTCGTCGGTGCCGTGCTCATGGCGCTCTGGGGCGGCACGGAGCGGCGCGCGATCGGCATGGTGGGCGGGACCGCGGTGCTCGGGGTCGGGGTGATCCTGCTCGGGCTGAGCCCGTCCGCGTGGGTGCAGGGTGGTGCCAACGCCGTCATCTACGGCGCGCTGCTGGTGCTCAACGCGCACTGGCTGGCGCTCATCCAGACCAAGGTCGGGCTGGACCTGCAGGGGCGGGTGCTCTCGATCAACCAGATGCTCGCGATGTCGACGATGCCGCTGGGCTTCCTGCTCGCGGGGCCGGTCACCAGCGCGCTCGCGGGGGCGCGGGAGGGGTGGCTCGGCGGCGTGGCCGACGCGCTGGGGCACCGGGACGCGGCCGCGCCCTCGGCCCTCGCGCTGCTCTGCGTGGGGATCGTGATCACGCTCTGGGGTGTCGCCGGCCTGTTGCACCGCCCGCTACGGCGGCTGGAGGACGGGCTGCCCGACGCCATACCGGATGCGGTGCTGGCCGACGGCAAGGACGACGTGCAGGCCCAGGCCGACGCACTCCTCGCCGAGCACCTGGCGGAGGGAGGTGCGGGCGGGCGGCGCCGCCGACGGCGGGGGCGGCACCGGGTCAGTCGGTGAAGGCCTTGGCCAGCGCGATCATGCGCGCCCGGAAGTCGTCGCTCGCCGGTGCGTGATCGGCGGCCCAGACGGCGTTGAGCACGAGCCGGACGAAGGTCCACGCCCGCACACGGTCCTCGTCCAGACCAGCGGCCTCGGCGACAATGTCGGCCCTGAGGCGCGCGTGGACGCGCAGATTGCTCGCCCGGGCCGCCTCGTCGGCGCGGTTCCAGACGACGGGAGCGACGGCATACCCCCACTCCGCGGCGAGCGGCTTGGGGTCGATCGCGAGCCAGGCGGCGCGCGCGGGATCGACCGGGGCGAGCACGTTGAGGTCGTGCAGGTCCTCGTGCACGAGGCGCGCGGGCGCGTCGTCGGAGAGCAGGGCAGCGAGGGTCGCGCCTGCCTGCTCGGTGAGGCGGCGGGGCACGAGCGGAGTTCCCTCGGTGAGCTGCCGCGCCCACCGGGCGGCTCGATCGGCGACGGTGTCGAACTGTGGCGTCGCCGGCCGGTCCAGCTCGCGCATGAGCTGCCCGACGACCTCGCACGCCTCGAGGAGGGGTCGGCTGCGCAGCTCGGCGGTGGAATCCAGTCGCTCCAACAGGAGCGCGCCGACAGCGGGGTCGGCGGCGAGCAGCCGCACCGCCCCGCGGCCGTCCCAGAGGCGCAGCGCGAGGTGCTCGTGCCGCGCCTCCGCATGCGGCCAGGTGAGCTTGAGCGCGGCAGCCTCGCCGGTATGCCGCAGCACCGGCACGACGAGCGCGCACTCTCCGTGGCGGCTGGGCTCGGCGGTGTCGAGCGAGAGGTCCCAACGGGCGAGGCTGTCGTCGACGAGCTGGGGGAGCGTGGCGAGCCAGGCATCGCCGCTGACCGGCCGCTGCGGTCCCGCACGGCGGGCGAGGCCGGTGAGGAGCTCGTCCGCGGGGCGTCCCGAGATGGTCGCGACGAAACTCGGCGGCACGAGGTCGGGCATCGGTCGAGCGTAGATGACGGCATGGGGAGGTGCTGCAGGGGCGGTCGTGCCCGCACGGGTGTCGTTGCAGGTCAGCGGGTATGTCAGTGCCGGGTGGTTGAGTGTGTTCATGGAGCAGACGGGTGGGCAGGGGCGGGACCTGGTGGACCCTTGGTCGCCCCAGGCTCGTGCTGCTGCGGGGCCGTTGCCGTGGCAGATGAAGACGGCTGTTGCGGAGCTGCGAGCGGCGGCCGAGTCAGGGCCTCCGGGACGAGGCGAGGGGTCGGGGTGGCTGGAGGCGATCTTCGCCGCCGCGCGGGGCCGGTGGGGCGACGCCGCGTCTACCGGCGTGGCTGGTGCGGACCCGTGGCCCGATGCCTGCGGCGCCGATGCCGACCCGGCATCGGAGAGCGCCGCGGAGGGCGGTGCTGACCTCGGCGCCGCTCGCTCGAGCGGTGATGCTGACTCGAGTTGCGGCGCCGACGGTGTCGACGATCCCCACATGGATAGCGATGCCAGCGTGGGTGACCTGTTCGGTGGGGATCCGTGGGCGGGGTATGTGGATGTGGGGGCGTTGGGGCCGGGGGCGTATCGGGCGTTGATGGATGAGGTCGCCGCGTCTTACGCGGCGGGGCATGACCGGCCGGAGCAGGAACTGTCGGGTGGGGTGACCGCGGCGCGGCGGGGCCTGGGCCGGGCCTGGCTCACCCGGGATGAGGCGGTCACGGTCCTGGAGGAGGACCTGGTCGCCTCGGTCGAGGCGTTGGGTGAGGTGTCGACCCAGCTGGGGGCGGTGACGTTCACGATGGTCCGCGAAGCCCACGCACGGGGCCTGCACACGGCGTTGTCGTTGTCGTTGGTGGACTGGCTGCGGGCGAGGTGCCCGTGGACGTCGGTTCAGGAGGCGTCCCAGATCGCGGCGGTCGTGAAAGCGTCGACGAACCCGGCGATGGCCGCGATCGGGGACGCGGTCGCGGCGGGCACGGTCCCGGTGTACCGGGCCGCGCTGGTGGCCCGCACCATGACCCGACTGAGGACCTCACTCGAGGTGGACCAGCTGGGGGAGTACACGGCGATCGCGACCGCTGCGGCGGCGAACCGGGGCGTGTCGGACCGGGACCTGGCGAAGGTGTGCCACCGGCTGATCGAAGACCTGCTGGAGGGCAAGGCCCCGGGCGAGGGCGAGCGCACCGCGCACGAGCTGCGCCGGGTGACGACCCGGACGGTGGGGCGGGGGTCAGCGAGCTTGACGAGGTTCACGATCGACGCCCCCGCGGGGGCGGCGGCCACGATCACCGGGGTCCTGACTTCCGCGTTGGCGGCACCGGTGCCGGTCACTGACGAGCACGGGCACGTCGTGGAGGTGGATACCCGGTCGGCGGGGCAACGCCGCTTCGACGCGCTGGTCACGGTGATCGACCGGGGCCTGTCCAACCCGGGCGCTGGCCCCTCGACCGCGCGAGCGAGCGTGATGCTGCTGATCCCGTTCGACCCCGCGAAGGGTGCCCAGGGTGGGGGCCCGGCGTTCACCGCTGGAGGGGACTACGTCCCACCCCGCGCCGCCGCCCAGGCCGCGTGCACCGGGGACGTGACACCGGTATGGGTCTCGCCCGACGGGGAGCCGCTCGCGTTGGGGCGCACAGCGAGGTTCGCGTCCCCGGCGCAGTGGAAAGCCCTCGCGGTGCGCGATGGTGGGTGCACGTTCCCCGGGTGCTCCGCGCTGCCGCAGTGGTGCGACTCCCACCACATCACCCATTGGGCCCGCGGCGGCACCACGGACCTGACCAACCTCGCCCTCCTGTGCGGCAGGCACCACACGCACGTCCACCTGCACGACCTCACCGCGACCATCACCGGCGGCACCGTCACCTGGCACCTGTGACCACCACGCCCCGAAGCCGACCCCACAGGGTCGGCTCACAGGCATGTGCAGATGAGCGAGAGCACGCAGTCAGAGGCGCACGGTAGGGGCGCATGGCAGGGCGCACGTCGGGGGTGCGCAGCGGGCCGGGCGCCTCGCGGCCTGAGGGAAAGTCTCGCCGCTGGTGCTGGATGCTTTGGAGCACGCCATGTTCCGGTGCGGAAGCCTGGATTCAGCGGCCCCGACGCCGGCCTCAGGTCGCGTTGAGCGGCGACGTCTTCGACGACACCAGCTCGAGCCGCTCCTCCGGGCTGAGTGCCGCCAGTTGCTGCAGCACAGCCGCTGGGTGACCCGCGACCTCCGGTCCCTCGGCCACCGGCACGATCGAGTGGACGACGCGATCGTCATACACGTGCACGAGGTTGACCGACTGGTGTGCGTCGACCGCTGAGGTGAGCCGATCCAGTGGCGCCGGGTCCTCGAGATAGCACGTCGCTGCGGCCACGGACACCGGGATGCCGGCGAAGGTCGAGTGCGACGAGTAGTGGAAGTGCCCCCCCAAGATGCTCACCACGTCGCTGCCCTCGATCACTGCCGCGAGTCGGTCCTGGTCGAGCAGCTCGATGATGGAAGCCGCCGGCACCATCGGCACCGGGATAGGCGGGTGGTGCAGCGCGAGGATGGTGCCGTGCTCGGCCGGCGTCGCCAGGATCTCGGCCAGCCACGTCAACTGCTCCTGGCGCAGCTCGCCGTGGTGGTATCCCGGCACTGTGGTGTCCAGCGAGATGACCCGCAGCCCGTCGACCTCGTAGACCCTGTCCTGGGTGTCCTCGGCGCCGACCTCCTCCCCGAACAGCTCAGCCGCATAGGCCGGCCGCTCGTCGTGGTTGCCGATGACCCAGATCACCTGCGCCCCGAGCTGCTCGGCGATCGGCTCCATGAGCGATCTCAACTCACGGTATGCCGCCGGCTCGCCGAGGTCGGCTAGGTCACCGGTGACGACGATCGCCTGCGGCGCGGGGTCGAGCCGGGTGAGCCGCTCCAGCGCGGGCCGCAGTCTCTCGCTCGTGTCGATCGCGCCGAACTGGCGCACCCCACCGGCGAGCAGGTGGGTGTCGCTCACGTGGGCGATCGTGTAGCGCGGGAGGGGGTGCTGACCGAAGGACTCCGGAGGCTGGCTCACGGCCGCCAATCTACCGACCGGGCGCCGCGCATGGTTGCCCCCGACGCTCGGTGGGTGATGGGAGCGTCAGGCGACGGGCAGGGCAGCGAGCGCCGCCAGCAGCGCCGCCAGCTGCACCAGGACGGCGCCCGCGCCGAGCACGTCGCCGGTGACGCCGCCCAGCGTCCGCCGCGCCCAGGCCTGCACCAGCCAGGGCACCGCTGCTGCGGCCAGCACCATCCAGACCGCCGGCCCGGCGCCGACGACGGCCCAGGTCACGCCGGCGCAGGCCAGTCCGAGGAGCACCGCCACGAGCACCAGCGGGCGCCGTAGGCCGGCCACGAGCTCTCGCCCGGTCCCCTCGTCCCGCGCGTAGGGCAGCCGAAGTGCTGGGACGAGCATCTCCGCCCGGGCCAGCGCCCCAGCCGCCCCGGTCACCGCCAGCAGCCGCCACCCGTCCAGCGCATCGAGCAGCCCCGCCAGCAGCGCGACCTGCAGCAGCAGCGCCAGGACCACGGCCGCTGCGCCGTAGACCCCCACCGCGTGGTCCTTCATGATCCGCAGCCGCGACTCCCGGTCCCGGCCCCCGGATCCGTCGGCGCAGTCGGCCAGCCCGTCGAGGTGCAGCGCGCCGGTGAGCACCACCTCCGCCGTCACCGCCAGCACCGCGGCAGCGAGCGCGGGCAGCACCAGACCCGAACCCACGGCGACCCCACCCACGAGCACGCCGACCGCCGCCCCGACAACCGGGAAGGCCCAGACCGCCCGCGCCAGGTCGAAGGCCCGCCGCTCCGGCACCGGGACCCTGGTGAGGAACGCGGTCGCGTCGAGCAGCGCCCCGAGCATCAGCCCCTGTCCCCACCCAGCCCGAGATCGGCCAGCTCGCCCATGTCCTCCAGCAGCGCCAGCGCCGACCGGACGAGGGGGATCGCCAGCGCGGCGCCGCTGCCCTCGCCCAGGTGCATACCCAGATCGAGCAACGGCTCCAGCCCGAGCTCCTGCAGCTGCATGGTGTGCCCCGGCTCGGTGGAGCGGTGCGCAGCGATCATCGCGTCGGCGCAGCGCGGCGCGAGCCGCCAGGCCATGAGCGCACCCGCGGACGCGATGAAGCCGTCGAGCAGCACCGGCACCTGCCGGGCCGCGCACCCCAGGGTGACCCCGGCCAGTGCCGCGATCTCCAGCCCGCCCATGGTCGCGAGCACCTCCCAGGGCTCGTCGACGTCGTCATGCCGGGCGAGGACGGCGTCGACCATCTCGACCTTGTGCGCCAGCACCTCGCCGGTGACGCCCGTCCCCGCGCCGACCACACGCGCCGGGTCGCGGTCGAGGATCGCGGAGGTGAGCACGCTCGCCGTGGTCGTGTTGCCGATCCCCATCTCGCCCAGCGCGACGAGGTCGGCTCCCTCGTTGATGAGCTCGTCGGCCAGCCGGATGCCGTGGGCCACGGCGAGCTGCGCCTCGGCCACGCTCATCGCCGGTCCATCGGCGCTGTTGGCGGTCCCGGCGCGCACCCGGCGGTCGAGGATGGGCGCCCACCCTGGTTGCGGCGCAGGCGGATCCACCACGCCCAGGTCAGCCACCACGAGCCGTGCTCCGGCCCGCTCCGCGAGGATCGAGACCGCCGCCTTCCCGGTCGCGAAGCTCGCGAGCATGAGCCCGGTGACCTCCTGCGGGTAGGCGCTCACCCCCGCCTGCGCGATCCCATGGTCGGCGGCGCACACCACCACGACAGGGTGGTCCACGCGCGGCTGCCGCGTGCGCTGGATGCCGGCGATGCGGGCGGCGAGCTCCTCGAGCCGTCCGAGGCTGTGCCGGGGCTTCACCTTGCCGTCGAACGCACCCGCCACCGCCGCAGAGGAGTCGTGGTCGGGGCCGCCGAGGGCAGCGATCGTGCGCTCCACCAGGTCACGGGCGGTGGTGCCGGGGTCGGCCGGAACGGCCATGGTGCTCAGTCCTCCACAGGGTCCAGGGTCAGGGTGCGGCCGGCGACGACGAGCTGGGCGAGATCGGCAGACCTCGCCACCTGCTGGTTCACCCGGCCGAGACGGTCACGATAGTCGCGCGACAGCGGGTGCATGGGCACGATCCCCAGGCCGACCTCGTTGCTCACGACGATGACATCTCCGCGGTATGCCTCCGCCCACCGCGCGAGGTCGCCCGCCCGGGCGACGGTGGTCGCCTCGTCGTCGCCGTGCTCCAGGAGGTTGCTGACCCACAGCGCGAGGCAGTCGACGACGACGTAGCGGCCCGGGGCGATGGCCGCACAGGCGTCGACGAGATCCACCGGCGCCTCCACGGTGTCCCACCCCTCGGGGCGCTCGGCCCGGTGCCGGGAGATGCGGTGCGCCATCTCCACGTCGCGCACCTCGGCGGTGGCGACAAAGGTGACGGGTGAGCGGCTCCGGGTGGCTCGGCGGACAGCCAGTGCCGACTTCCCGCTGCGGGCGCCGCCGGTGAGCAGCGTCAGGGTCATATGTCGCGTCTCCTCGAGGCTCGCAGGGTGCGGGTCCGCAGGGTGTCGATGATCCACCCTGTCACGGCCCCGCCGACGAGCGTGAGTTCCACGCGGTCGACGAGGCGTCGGGCCCGGTCGATGTCGGCAGCCACCGGGCGTGGCCCGTCGCCGAGCCGGGGCCGGTCTTCGACCCGCTCGCCGTAGCGCAGCGGCCCACCCAGCTCCACGCCCAGCGCCCCCGCGACCGCAGCCTCGGCCACGCCGGCGTTGGGGGAGGGGTGGGCTCCGGCATACCGGCGGACGGTGGCGAGCACCCGCAGGCCCCCGCCGCTCCTGCCCACCGCTCCGACCGCTCGACCCCCGAGTCCGTGAACGCTCTGGCCACCTCTGCCCCGGCCAACCTCGAGTCTGTGCACGCTCCCATGACCGGTGCATACGGAATATCGTGTGCACAGGCGATCGTTCCGTGCACAGGCCCGGCATACGGCGGCGTCGAGCGCCACCAGCCCGGCGAAGAGCCGCGCCGGCACCCAGGCCATCGCATCGTCGGTGCGGGCCGCCGCCCAGCCGAAGCGCGCATAGCGCTCGCTGCGGTGCCCCACCATCGCGTCCATCGTGTTGACCGCCCGGTGCGCGAGCACGCCCGGCGCCCCCGCGACCAGCCCCCAGAAGGCCGGCGCGACGACGGCGTCCACGGTGTTCTCGGCCAGCGACTCCACGACCGCGGCGGCGATCCCGGACTCGTCCAGCCCGCTCGGGTCGCGGCCCACGAGCCACGGCAGCCGCTCGCGGGCGGCGTCCAGGTCACCGGCGTCGAGCATCGAGAGGATCTCCCCCGCGGTATGCCGCAACATCCGTCCGGCGCTCGCCGTCGCGACCGCGGCGGCCACGCCCGGCGCCCCGAGCCGCCCCAGCGCCCTTCCCGCGAGCGCGCCGAGGCCCGCTCCGACGACGGCATACCTGACCCCGGCGCGGCGCGCGTCCGCGTAGGCGACGCTCTCGACCCGCCCCATCACCCGCCCGAACCACGCCACCGGGTGCCAGGCGTCCGGCGGCTCGCCCAGCGCACGGTCGAGCAGCAGCCCGGCTGCGACCCCGAGCGCACGCTGGCCCAGGCTCACCAGACCACCGAGGCGGCGACGTCGTCGGGCGGCCACGGGTGGGCGGCAAGTCCCCGCTCCACAGCCGCGTGCACGGTCTCGGCGACCCGCTGCCCCCAGGGCGAACGGACCCCGGCGAAGGGCTCGGCGTCCTCCCCCTGCGCCTCGGGGCAGAGCACGACGGCCGCGTCGCTCGCGGTGCCCGTGCCCGGCACGCCGCCCTCGACGAGCGCTTGCGTCTTGGCCTCCGTGAGCGTGCCCAGCGCCTGCACGAGTGCCGAGGCGGTCAGGGCCACCGGGAGGGCGACGACGATGTTGATCGTGCCGGGGGGTGGCGGGTCGCCCGGGCCATCCACCCGGCCGGGCTCCGACGAGGGACGTCGCGCCCACGTCGGCTTGGTCACCCCGACCGTCGCCCAGGCCCGCACCCCCTCGTTCTCGGCCTCCTCGACCTGGGTGACGTCGGCCGCGGTGAGCAGCGAGGTCCCCGGTCCCATCAGCCCGAGCTCGGCAGCGCGCTCGCCGGCGTAGGCGGCCAGGTCCGTCCGCCGGAACGCATCGCCCACGTCCAGATTGCTCACCCACCGCGGGCGCACCAGACCTCCGCCGACCGACGCCGAGCTCAGCGCCACCCAGCCCGGGGGCACCTCCCAGACCAGCGCCCGCGCGGCACGCTCGACCCGCATCGTCACCATCCGGGCGCCTCGTCCGGTGGGGTGGCGCTCGCGGCCAGTGCCTCGATCCGGTCCAGGTCCAGATGCCGCTCCACCCACTCCGCGAGGTGGTCGAGGTGCTCGTCGAGCGCCACGGCATACGGCCTGCTCGAGGGTATGACCTCACGACCACGCGCTCTCGCGACCTCACCGAGGAGGTCGTGCCGGAGGGCGTCGGCGTCGAGGATGCCGTGCACCGTCGTGCCGCGGACTCGGCCGTCCGCCCGGATGCACCCCTCCGGCACCCGGGCCAGCGGCCCGGCCTCCAGCTCCAGCCACGGCCCGACTTCGGCCGCGTCGCTGCCGTCCCTGTCGTCGCTGTCGTCGCTCCTGTCGCTCCCGTCGCCGTCGCTACCGTCGCTCCCGTCGCCGGAGACCGTCGAGACCGCTGAGCCGGTCTGGCTCACGGACACCCGGCCGAGGTGGATCTGATAACCGGCGACCGGCCGGTCGGGCCCCCCTGCGGCCCGACCGGCGGTCTGCCGGACGACCTTCGGCGTGCCGAAGGTCGTCGAGGCGGGCAGCAGCCCGAGCCCGGTGACACGCCCGGCGCAGGACTCCACCTCGTCCTCGATGACCGTGCAGAGCATCTGGTAGCCCCCGCAGATACCAACGATCCAGAATCCGTCCGGATCGGCCGCCGCGCGGGTGAGCGCGCGATCCAGGCCCTGCCGCCGCAGCCATTGCAGGTCGTGCACGGTGGCCCGCGATCCGGGCAGCACGACGAGGTCGGCGTCGGTCAGGTCTCCGGGCCGGGTCGCCCAGCGCAGCTCGGCGGACGGCTCCAGCACAAGCGGGTCCAGGTCGGACGGATTGGCCAGGTGAGGCAGGCGCACCACGGCGACCCGCACCGGCCGGTCGGTGCCCTCACCTGGCTCGGTGCCCTCTCGCTCAGTGCCCTCCGGCCGCCGCCACGGCGCCCGCAGGTCCAGCGAGTCCTCCACGCCGAGCATCGGCTCCTCGCCCAGGTGCGGCAGCACCCCCAGCACGGGCAGCCCAGTCCGCTCCTCCAGGTCCCGGATCGCCGGGTCGAGCAACGAGACGTCGCCGCGCATGCCGTTGAGCACGAAGCCCTGCAGGCACGATCTCAGCCACTCCGGCAGCAGCGCCCACGTCCCGTAGGCCGCAGCGAAGGCCCCGCCCCGGTCGATGTCGACGACGAGCACCGCGGGGATCCCGGCCGCTGCAGCGAGCGGCAGGTTGACGATGTCGCGGTCCCACAGGTTCGGCTCGGCGGCACCGCCGGCGCCCTCGAGCACGACGACCTCGTGCTCCCGCCTCAGCCCGGTGAGCGCGTCGAGGACGACCGGGCGCAGGGCGCGGGCGCGATCGCCATACCCCACCGCGTCGTCGACGGCGACCTCCTCGCCGAGCACGACGACGTGCGAGCGCATGCCCGAGGGCTTGAGGAGGACCGGCCCCATCCGACGATCCGGCGCCACCCGCGCGGCGAGCGCCTGCATCGCCTGAGCACGCCCGATCTCGCCGCCGTCAGGCGTGACGGCGCTGTGGTTGGACATGTTCTGCGCCTTGAACGGCGCGACGTCGCGGCCGCGGCGGGCCAGCGCACGGCACAGCGCCGAGGTCACGGTCGACTTCCCGGCACCGCTCGTGGCGCCCGCGACGAGCAGCGCGCCCACCTCACCCCTGCTCAGTAGTCGATCCCGCGACGGGCCCGGATCCCCTGCTGGAAGGCGTGCTTGACCGGCACCATCTCGGTGACCGTGTCGGCGACGTCGATGACCGGCTGCGGCATCTCGCGACCGGTGAGGAAGACGCTGACCCGCTCGGGCCGGGTGCGCAGCGCCTCGACCACGGCATCGGTCTCGATCCACCCCCAGTTCATCGGGTAGGAGATCTCGTCGAGCATGACCATCGCGTGCTCACCGGCGGCGATCAGGCCGGCGCTGAACTCCCACGCGGCCACCGCCTTGGCGCGTGACTCGTCCAGATCCTCACTGTCCCACGAGAATCCGTCGCCGGCGCTGAACCACTCGACGCCGAGCTGGCGCAGCATCGCCTCCTCGCCGGTGCGCCACTTGCCCGACTTGAGGAACTGCACGACGGCGGTCGGCCACTCCCGCCCGCGGCTGCGCAGCAGGGTGCCGAAGGCGGCGGTCGACTTGCCCTTGCCATGGCCGGTGTTGACCAGCACCAGCGACGGGGCCGAGCGCAGCTGGCGCCGGTCGTAGGGCCGCTCGGTGCGCGGCTCGGCGTGATCCTGCGTGCCCTGTGTGCCCTGCGTGTCCTGCTGCTGGTCGCTCATGAGATCTCCTCGGTCGGCGATCGATCAACGGACTCGCGAGCCCCGGTTCTGGACATCGGATGCTGGGCGACGGGCCCCAGACTCCTCTGTCCAGAAAGGGGGGTCACGGCGGGGATCGGGGTATGCGGTGGGCGCGGCGCCGGGAGCACGACCAGATGGCCGTCGAGATGGTGCACGCGGACCGGGTGGCCGTAGACGCGGCTGAGCAGCTCGGGCTCCAGCACCTCCTCGGGCGTGCCCACCGAGACGGGCACGCCACGCTCGAGGAGGAGGACGCGATCGGCATACCGCGCGGCCATCCCGAGGTCGTGCATCGCGGCGACCACGGTCAGGCCGTCCTCGCAGCGCAGCTCGTCGACCAGCTCCAGCACCTCGACCTGGTGCCCCATGTCCAGCGCGCTGGTCGGCTCGTCGAGCAGCAGCACCGGCGACTGCTGCACCAGCGCCCGGGCGATGACGACCCGTTGCGCCTCGCCGCCCGAGAGACTGCGCACCTGCCGGGAGGCGAAGGAGGCCAGGCCGAGCCGGCGCAGCACGTCCGTGGCGATCCGCCGGTCTGCCGGCGACTCCGAGGAGAGCCAGCCGAGGTGGGCGGTGCGGCCGAGCAGGACGTACTCCACCACGCTCATCCCCGGTGGCAGCTCCGGCGACTGCGGCATGAGGGCCAGGTCGGTGGGTCCGGGCGCGCTGCCGTCACCGAGCTCGACCGTGCCGGTCCGGCGGACCAGCCCGACGAGCGAGCGCAGGAAGGTCGACTTGCCCGAGCCGTTGGGGCCGATGAGCCCGAGCCACTCCCCGGAGCGCAGCTCCACGTCGACGCCGCTGACCACCTCGGTGCCCTCGAAGGCCACCCGCACGTCGTGGGTGCGCAGCGCGTGCGCTGGCGTGAGCTGGTGCGCGGTGCTCATCCCATGACCTTTCGCCGCCACAGCACGACGCAGAAGAACGGCGCCCCGACGAAGGCGGTGATGACCCCCACCGGCAGCTCGGCCGGGGCGACCAACGTGCGCGCGCCGATGTCGACCGTGGCCAGGAAGGCGCCGCCGACGATCGCCGATAGTGGCACGATGAGCCGGTAGGAGTGCCCGACGAGCAGCCGGACCAGGTGCGGCGTCACCAGCCCGACGAAGGCGATGAGGCCGCTCACCGACACCGCGGCCGCCGTGATGAGGGTCGCGGCCGCGACCACCACGAGCCGGGACCGGGCCGGTGCCAGCCCGAGCGACCGGGCCTCGTCGTCACCGAGCCGCAGCACGTCGAGGTGCCGGCCGTGCAGCCAGAGCACCGCCCCGGCGAGCAGCACGTAGGGCAGCAGCAGCGTCACCGGACCCCAGCCGTGCGTCGCCAGCCGGCCGAAGAGCCAGGAGAGCACCTCTCGGGCGCGGGTCTCGTCGAGCCGGGTGAGGGCATACGTCTGCGTCGCCGAGAAGAGCGCCGCCATCGCGACGCCGGCGAGCAGGAGCGTCGCCGGGTCGCGGAAGGAGCCGCGCGCGACGAGCACCGAGCCGGTCACCGCGAGGCAGGCGCCGACGAAGGCCGCCATGGGCAGCGCCGCGACCGGCCCCCAGGACAGGTCGAGGCCGAAGCCGAGCGCGAGCACCGCCCCGAGCCCGGCACCGGCGGAGACGCCGAGCAGGTAGGGGTCGGCGAGCGGGTTGCGGAAGACGCCCTGGTATCCCGCGCCCGCCATCGCCAGGCTCGCGCCGACGAGCGCGGCGAGGAGAGTGCGCGGGAGCCGGATCTGCCAGAGCACCTGCTCCTGCGCGGGAGTGAGCGTCTGCGCGAGGTCGGCGCCGGGCAGGGCCCCGACGAGGGCGCGCACGACGCCCTCGACGGGAAGCCCTGCCGCTCCTTGCGTGACCGAGGCCAGGATCGCGAGGAGCAGCAGGGCGGTGCAGCCCAGCAGCGCGGGCACCGACAGCCGGAAGGCGCGGTCGGCGGCCTCGTCGAGCGCGTCGGTGGGCGCGTGGGTGCGGGCGGTCATGAGGTATGCCGTGTCAGCGGTCTCGATGCCGAGGTCAGGGGCGAGGGTCAGCGTCCGGCGCCCACGGAGACGCTCGACATCGCCTCGGCCAGCGTGCTCACCAGCTCGGGCAGGCGCGGCCCCCAGCGGGAGGCGACATCGGCGGGGACGGTGACGATGTTGCCGTTGCGGACGGCCTCGACCTCGGACCAGCCGGGGCGCTCGGCGACGTCCTCGGCGGTGTAAGACACCTGGTCGGTGATGACGATCAGCTGCGGGTCGGCCTCGATGATGGCCTCTTCCGTCAGCTGCGGGTAGCCGGTGCCGTCGGCGTCCGCCTCGTCGGCGATGTTGGTCGCGCCGAACTGGGTGTAGACGTCGCCGATGAAGCTGTTCGAGCTCGCGGAGAAGAAGGTCTCGTCCAGCTCGTGGTAGACCCGCAGCCCGTCGACGCCCTCGGGCGCCTCGGCGAAGGCGTCGTCGATCTGCTGGCGCAGGTCGGCGACGGTCTCGGCGGTCTCGTCGACGTGGCCCGTCGCCAGGCCGAGCATGGCCATGCCGTCCCAGCCGGCCTCGATGGTGATGGGGGCGGGGTTGTCGATGACCGGGATGTCGAGGGCCTCCAGCGAGGCGGTGAGGTCGTTGGTGTCACCGGAGATGACCACGAGGTCGGGCTCGTAGCCGGCGATCGCCTCGACGTTGGGCTCGTAGCCCGACAGGTCGGTGGTCGGCGCCTCCTCCGGGTAGGTGGAGTAGGCGTCGGCGGCGATGACCTGGTCCCCGGCGCCGATGGCGAAGAGGATCTCGGTGGCCGAGGGCGACAGCGAGACGATCCGCTGCGGCTGCTCCTCGATCGTCACCTCACCAGCGACGGTGTCGACCGTGACGGGGAAAGTGCCCGGGCCGGCCATGTCGTCCATGGTGTCGGAGGCATCCGAGGACGCTGCGGTGTCGTCCGCGCCCGCGTCGGCGGCCGCCGAGCTGGTGTCGTCGTCGGCGGTGTCGTCGACCTCGTTGGTGGCCGAGTCGCTGCCGCCGCACGCGGCGAGGGTGAGGCTCAGGGCCAGCGCGCTGGCGAGGGCGAGGGGGTGGCGTGATCTCATGTGTGTCCTCCTGTCGGTCGAGGAAGGTGATCGCTCGAGCGACGAATGGAGATCCGCCGTCCGAACCGGCCCCTGGGTCCTCGAGGGCATGTGGTGTTCGGATCGTCGGGCAGTTCGACCGGACTCGGTCATCGCACGCTCACCGGGGCGGGCGTGGAGGACTCCACCGTTGCGGGACAGTGCCGGATTCTCACCGGACTTCGTCTGCACGACGCGCTCAGTGTAGACCGACCGGTGCGCGACTAACGCACGTCCGGTTCGGGGAGGGCGAGGGCGAGCGCGCGGTCCAGCCGTTCCAGCCCGTCGGCGTCGGGGACCGCCACCCGGGCGACCCCGGGCAGGCCGAAGCTGGTGCAGTCGCGCACCAGCACGCCGCGGGGCGCCAGCCGCTCCCGCAGCCCGGGCTCCCGCACGAGCACCCAGGGCGCGTCGGCGGACTCCGCCGCGAGGTCGTGCCGCCCGAGCAGCGCGACCAGGTCCGAGCGCAGATCCCGTATGCCGTCGCGCCAGGCGGGCAGGTCGGCGCGCTCCAGCAGGTCGGGGAGCACGGCGAGCGCCAGGGTGCTCACCGACCAGTGCGGCTGCCGCGCGCGCAGCCGCGCGACCAGATCGGGGTGAGCGACGGCATACCCGAGCCGGAGCCCGGGGCAGTGGAACGTCTTGGTGAGGGAGCCGACCGTGACGGCGCCCGGATCGACGCGCCTTCTTGCGCTCCAGCGTCCGGTCGCGAGGGCGTAGAACGCCTCGTCCCAGACGTCGGCGCGCTCCTGCGGCGTCGCCAACCGACCCGTGGGGCTGTGCGGGTCCGTGCGCCAGCGCGGGCCGTCGGGCGAGCGGGGGTGCAGCCCGAACTCCGGCTCGCTGCGCACCCCGCCGCCGAGCTCGGCCGTGACCAGCGCGATCGCCTCGCTCCCGCCGTTCGTGAGCAGGACCCGCTCCGGGTCGGTGCCCAGCGCCTCGGCCAGCACCCGGGTCGCGGCGGTCGGGTCGGGGTACCGGCGCAGCGTGTCGAGGTGCCGGGCGAGGAGCGGCTCGACGGCTGGCGCGAGCGGGTTCATGTTCTGGCTCAGGTCGAGCAGCTCGGCCGGGTCGAGACCCAGCGCCGCGGCCACGGCCGCCCCGTCGCCGCCGTGTGCGCCGGCTGGTGGGACGGCGGATGGGGTCGGCGGCACGCACGCCAGCGTATTCCGGTGAGGGGGGACCCTGACGGGACCTCCTTGCGGGACGGGGCGTGGCCTACTGTGGAAGCGCCGGGGTGGGACCGCCCGCCCTGCGCACCCTGACCTCGAACGACGAAGGAGACTGCCCATGCGTGGCGTCGTCATGAACAAGCCCGGCGAGATCGTGGTCGTCGACCGGGAGGACCCGCAGATCGTCGAGTCCACCGACGCGATCATCCGCCTCGCCGCGACCTGCATCTGCGGGTCCGACCTGTGGCCCTACCGCGGCGTGACGGAGGTCGACCACCAGCCGATGGGGCACGAGTACGTCGGCGTCGTCGAGGAGGTCGGGGCCGAGGTCACCACGGTGAAGCCGGGTGACTTCGTCGTCGGCTCGTTCGTGCTCTCGGACAACACCTGCGAGATCTGCCAGGCAGGCTTCCCCTCCAAGTGCGTCCAGGCCGAGTCCGCCGCCGCCATCGGGACCCAGGCCGAGAAGGCCCGCATCCCGCTTGCCGACGGCACCCTCGTCGTGACGCCGGGCCAGCCCACCCCGGAGCAGATCCCCGCGCTGCTCGCGGCCTCCGATGTGCTCGGCACCGGGTGGTTCGCCGCGGACGCCGCCCAGGCGGGCCCGGGCAAGACCATCGCCGTCGTCGGTGACGGCGCCGTGGGGCTCATGGCCATCCTGGCCGCCAAGCAGCTGGGCGCGGAGCGGGTCATCGCCATGTCGCGCCACCAGGAGCGCCAGGAGCTCGCGCGCTACTACGGCGCCACCGACATCGTGGAGGAGCGCGGTGACGCGGGCGTCGAGCGGATCAAGGAGCTCACCGGCGGCCTCGGCGCCCACGGCGTCGTCGAGGCGGTCGGCACCCAGGAGTCCTTCATGCAGGCCGTGGGTGCCACCCGCGGCGGCGGCCACCTCGGCTACGTCGGCGTCAACCACGAGGTCGAGATCCCCGGCATCCAGCTCTTCTTCGCCGGCATCCACACCCTGGGCGGACCGGCGCCGGTGCGCCGGTACCTGCCCGAGCTCATCCGGCTCATCTGGGACGGCACCATCGACCCGGGCAAGGTCTTCGACCTCACGCTGCCGCTCGAGGAGGCCGCCGAGGGCTACCGCGCGATGGACGAGCGGCGGGCCACCAAGGTCATGCTGACCCTCTGATCCGGTCCAGATGTCCCTCCGAGGGCTGAAATTCCGCGACGCGCCGGGGTCTGCAGTTGGCGCAGGGCACCTGAGTCTGCCTACTGTGTGGCGGAATCATCCGTCCATCGAAAGGTGTGTCACATGAGCAAGAAGGTCATCGTCGAGGCCGTCGCCCGCGAGGCGGGCATGACCCAGGCCGCTGCCGACAAGGTCGTGAGCTCCGTCCTCGAGGCGATCTCCGCCGAGCTGGCCAAGGGCGAGAAGGTCTCGTTCCCCGGTTTCGGCACCTTCGAGGTCCGCGAGCGTTCGGCCCGCACCGGCCGCAACCCGCAGACCGGCGCCGAGATCCAGATCGCCGCGAGCAAGGCTCCGGCGTTCAAGGCCGGCTCCAAGCTCAAGGAGCGCGTCTCCAGCTGAGCTCAGCCCTTCTGCACGCAGCGCCCGGTCGTCCTCGGACGGCCGGGCGCTGCCGTGTCTGTCGCCCGGGCGTGGGGGTTTCCGGTTGACGCTGCGTCACTTTCTATCCTGCAGGTATGCCTGTTCGTCCCGACTCCGCCGTGCCTCGCGTCTGGGAGCGGTTCGTGGCGCTGGGGGACTCCTTCACCGAGGGCCTGCACGACCACGACCCGCAGGAGGAGGACGCCTACGTCGGCTGGGCCGATCGTCTCGCCGCCGCGCTCGCGGCGCGCAACGAGCAGCTCGGCCGCCCCTTCGGCTACGCCAACCTGGCCATCCGCGGCCGCCTCATCGACGCCGTCATCGAGGAGCAGCTCAAGCCCGCCCTAGCGCTGACGCCCGACCTGGTCAGCCTCTCGGCCGGCGGCAACGACGTGCTGCGGCCGCGGGTGTCGCTCCCGGCGGTCATGGATCGGCTCGAGAACGCGGTGCTGGAGATCCGCGAGACCGGTGCCGACGTCATCCTCGTGACGGCACCTGATGTGTCCTGGGCCCCGCTGGTCAACCGGGTGCACCCGCGGATGGTGGAGTACACCGCGAACCTCTGGGCGGTGGGCCAGCGGACCGGCGCCTTCGTCGTCGATGTCTACACCCTGCGGGCGCTGCACGACGCGCGCATGTGGGGGCCGGACCGGATCCACTTCAGCAGCGAGGGGCACACGCGCATCGCGGCTCAGGCGCTGTGGACCCTCGGGGTGGAGCAGGAGGAGGGGTGGACCGAGCCGCTCGAGCCGGCGCCGCCGTTGTCCCGCTTCGAGTCGCTCCAGGCCGACCGCGAGTGGGTGGCGCTGCACCTGCGGCCCTGGATCCGGCGGCGGCTGCGCGGCGAGAGCTCCGGCGACGGGCGCCTGCCCAAGCGCCCGCAGGTCACTCCTGTCGTGGATACGGTCGACCCGACCGACTGATCAGATCACCCGGACCCGCACCGGGCGTCGCGCATGGTTGCTCCCGCCCCCACCGGGCGTCGCGCATGGTTGCCCTCGTCAGGCCGCGACGTCGTGCAGGTGATGCTCGATGTCGTGCAGGAAGTAGATCGCGAAGGTCGACACCGTGAACTTCGAGCCGTTGGACCGTAGCCCGCGGCGCTCCCACTGCTCACCGTGCACCTGGTCGAAGTCTGCGGCCAGGGCGAGCGCGGCGACGGCATACTCCTGCGCGACGGTGTCGGGGTCGAGCTCGCCGTAGCGGCCCTCCTGCGCGGCCGTGTCCTGGTCCCAGTTCGCGAAGCGCGCGTCGTCGTCGGTGAGCATGAGGTGGAGGCGCTTTCGGAAGATGTCGCAGACGTCGCGGACGTGCGCGGCATACTCCAGCGTCGACCAGGTGATGGGCTGCGGACGCTCGGTGGCATCTGGGCGGGCCAGCACCGCCTGCCACCGGACGATGGACTGGCGCAGCCGCTCACCGGTGGTGGTGACGTTCAGGTCCGGATCGAAGCCGCACTCCGCGCAGCCCTCGGTGATGACGACGGTCCAGTCCTTGGTGTCCGGCTCGATCTGCTCCTGCCCGTCCATGCCTCGATCGTCGCACGCCAGATCGCGGGTCAGCACGACCTCCTCGGTGACGTCGCCGAGGGCGACGTCCCCGAGCGCGGCGTCGAAGCCGCGGGCGCGCAGGGACTGCTGCGTCTCACCTCCGTCCCCACTCCCAGCTCGGGGTGGTGAGCATGCCCTGCCCGGTGACCAGCGTCTCCCCGAGGTCCTTGACGAGCTCGTGCTGGCGCAGGGCCGGGAGCTCGCCGTCGTCGCCCTCGAGCTCGCCCACCGCCTCGTCGAGCGCCTCGAGCAACGGCCCGGAGTGCGTGACCACCACGACCTGCGAGCGTCGGGAGGCCCGGGCGATCGCGCGGGCCAGCGGCGCGACGAGACTCGGGTGCAAGCTGGTCTCCGGCTCGTTGAGCGCCATGAGACGCGGTGGGATCGGGGTCAGGAGGGCCGCGAGCCAGAGCAGGTAGCGCAGCGTCCCGTCGGACAGCTCGGCCGATCGCATCGGTCGGAGCATCCCCGGCTGGTGCAGCTCGAGGTCGAAGAGTCCGTCGGTCTCCGACACCGAGAGCCGGGCTCCGTCGAAGGCGTCGCGGATCGCCTCGTCGAGGTCGGACGGGGAGTCCTCGCGGATGGTCTGCAGCGCCGCAGCCACGTCGGAGCCGTCCTCGGCGACGGCCCAGGTGCGGGTGCCGACCTGGGGCCGACGCGAGGGTGCGGCGCCGTCGACCCGGAAGCCGTCGTAGCAGCGCCACGTCTGCAGCGCGTCACGCACCGCCCACAGCTCGGGAGCCGCCTGGGCGTCCACCATCTCAGTGAGCAGGCTCGTCCAGGGCGGCAGGCTCACGCGGGCCTGCTCCCAGCGGCCCTCGTCGTCGCGCAGCTCCACCCGGTGATGGCGTCGCCGGGCCACCTGGCGGCCCGGTCGCATGACCGGGCCGCGCCAGACCACCTCGCGCTTGATCTCCGGGTCCCGGTTGAAGCGGGTGACGTCCGACTGGACCGGAATGCCGAGATCGACCAGGTAGGACAGCTCGTCGCCGACGCCGCCGACGCCGAGCAGGAGCGAGACCGGACCGGACCGCATCGTGCCCTCCACGGCATACCCTCGCCGGGCCTGGGCGAGCGACTCCGGACCGGCCCAGAGGACGGAGCTCAGCCCACCCTCGTGCGCCAGGCCGCGCCCGACCTGCCCGCGGCCACAGGCGCCGAGCAGCCGCAGCGCGCGGTAGACGCTGCTCTTGCCCGACCCGTTGGCGCCGGTGACGACGGTGAGGCGGCCGAGCGGCAGGACGACGTCGCGCAACGAGCGATACCCGTGGATCGCGACGGTCGAATACATGCCCGCACGCTAGGCCGCCCCACCGACAGACCCTCGGCTCAGTCGGGCTGGCGCTCCGCCCGGTCGGCGAGCAGCCACTGCGCGGTGAGCGAGCGGAAGCGGTCCTCCCCGTCGCGCAGCCGCTCCAGCGCCGGGCCCACCTCGGGAGCATCCAGCGCAGCGAGCGCCTCCAGCGCGATCATCGCGAGATCGCGCTCATCCGTCTCCGCCACCGACACGAGGGCGGCGGCCGCGGGTCGGGCCGCGGGGTCGCCGATGAGCGTCAGCGCCTGAGCGGCATGCCGACGCACCGCCGGGTCCGCGTCCGACAGCGCACGGGCCAGCCCGTCGACGCCGGGCTCGCCCAGCTGCTCCAGCGCACGCGAGAGCTCGCGCTGCTGGTCCTCGTCGCCCTCCGCGAGGTGCGGGAGCAGCGCGGGGGCGGCCTCGGGGCCACCGGTGCGCCCGAGCGCCCACCACGCCTTCGCCGCGACCGCACTCTCGTCGGCGTCGGCGAAGGGCGCGATGTGGGGGAGAGCCTCGGGCGACCGGATCTTGCTCAGCGTGTGCAGGACCTGGACCGCCGAGCCTGGGGAGTCGCGCAGCGCGCCGATCAGGTGCGGCAGCGCCGCTTCCGGGTGTCGACAGACGGCCCAGGTCAGTGTCTCGCGCACGAAGAAGTCGTCCTCGGAGACGAGCAGCGCCACCAGCTCACGGGCCAGGGACGCATCACCGAGGGTGCCCAGCTGCACGGCCGCCTCCTGGCGGACGCGGGGGCGCGGGTCGAATGCGGCTCGCCTGGCCTGGTCGAGCGTGGTCACGGCAGTCTCCTTCGTGCGTGGGTGGGTGAGGGTCCAACGCGGACGTCGACAGTCTGATTCCTCACGCCGCGTCAGGGTCCAGTGGTTTCTCCGGTATGCCGCGGGCGCAACGATTCGCGACGCTCGGTAGGGATGAGAGTGGGTATCACTATACCCTTGGGGGGTATGCTGATCTGTGTCATACTCGCCGCATGAGCGCCGAGCACAGCCACGACCACGCGGCCGGAGCCAGCAGTCGGCGGCTGCTCATCGCCTTCCTCATCACGACGACGATCCTCGTGGCGGAGGTCGTGGGCGCCGTGATCACCGGCAGCCTCGCGCTGCTCGTCGACGCGGGCCACATGCTGACCGATGCCGGCGGTCTGCTCATCGCACTCATCGCCGCGCGCCTCATGGCCCGCCCGCCGAGCGAGCGCCGGACCTGGGGGTTCGCCCGCATGGAGGTGCTCGGTGCCGGGGCACAGGCGACCGTCCTGCTGGGCGTCGGGATCTACGCGGCGATCGAGGCGGTCCGGCGGCTCGTCGGGGCCGAGGAGGTCGAGATCGCCGGCGGCATGCTCCTCGTCTTCGGCATCGTTGGTCTGCTCGGCAACGTCGTGTCGCTGCTCATCCTCGCGGGCGGTCGCAACGCCAACCTCAACCTCCGGGCCGCGTTCCTCGAGGTCGGCGCTGACGCGCTCGGCTCGGTCGCCGTCATCGTCTCGGCGGTCCTCATCCAGACGCTCGGGTGGACCAGGGCGGACGCGGTGGCCAGCCTGGTCATCTCGGCACTCATCGTGCCCCGCGCGATCAGCATCCTGCGCGAGGCGGGCAGCGTGCTGCTGGAGTCGGTGCCCCCCGGGCTGGACCTCGCGGAGGTGCGCCAGCACATCCTGGAGGTCGATCACGTGCTCGACATCCACGACCTGCACGCCTCCCGCATCGGCACGGGCACCCCCATCCTCACCGCGCACGTCGTCGTGGAGTCCGAGTGCTTCCGCGACGGGCACGCCCCGCAGATGCTCGACGCCCTGCAGTCGTGCGTCGCGGACCACTTCGACGTCAGCGTGGAGCACTCGACCTTCCAGCTCGAGCCGCCGGCGCACACCGAGCACGAGCACGCCCACCACCCCTGAGGGAGCGACGCGCGACGGCATACCCTCGCAGCATGGAGGACGCCCACCCCGCCCCCGAGGCCGTCGACCTCGCGCACGTGCTCTTCGACCTCGCCCGGGCCGGGGAGGCCGAGCGGCTCGCGGCGTATGTCGACGCCGGCGCGCCCGTCGACCTCACCGATCCGTCCGGCAACACGCTGCTCATGCTCGCGGCCTACCACGGCCACCCCGCGACCGTGGCGCAGCTGGCGGACCGCGGGGCCGACGTCGACCGGCTCAACGACCGCGGTCAGTCGCCGCTGGCCGGAGCCGTCTTCAAGGGCGAGGAGGCCGTGGTCGCCGCGCTGCTGGAGCACGGCGCCGACCCGGAGGCCGGCACGCCGACCGCCCGCGAGACGGCGCAGATGTTCGGCCGTCCGGATCTGCTGCCCCCGCGTCCCCGGCCCTCGGAGTGACCACGGGATAGCACGACCTTGATCGGGTTCTTCGCCGACGAAGGTCGTGCTATCCCGTGGTCAGTCTCCGCCGTCCGTGGGGAGCAGCACCACTGACCCGGTCGCCACGTCGCCAGGGCCTGATCGGTCGTGGCGAGGAGTCCTTCATGGTGGCGCGCGAGTGAGGCCAGGTAGGCGTCGGTGACCTGACGATGCCCCTGGACGCCGCGGAGGTCGGCCGCCGTGTAGGACAAGTCGTCCGGCCACCAGTGGCCTCGAGGGTGATCGTCCACGGCTGCCAGCACCGCGCGGATCGTGTCAGGGGTCTCGCCCATCCGGATCAGGAAGCGGACGAGGGCGCCCTAGGTGATCGGGCACCAGGCGAAGTCGGTCAGACTGCGGACAGTGACCGACCTTGCTCCGCCGCCAGCTCGCGGACCTGTCGATGCACTGCCGGCGGGAGGTCCACCGTGGTGCGCATGGGATGCATCGTCGATGATGCCGCCGTGATGTGAGGGCTCATGGCATCAGCATGCCCTGCGCGCGAGCTGGCCATGGACGTCTATCCACAGCCTGGAGTGCTCAGCCGTCGGTGGGCGGCACCGGGCGGGGGAGCAGCTCGGCGCGGGCTCGGGTGAGCACATGCTCCCGGAAGAGCTGGGCGGCCGGGAGCATCCGGCGCTGTGGTGCCCAGGACAGGCCGACGTCACGGGTGGCGGTCGCATCGGTGAGGGCCAGGACGTGCAGCCCGGCCACCGGCGCCGCCACCGACCCGCCCCACGTGGTGGGCGCGATCGCCACGCCGAGACCTGCGGCGACATAGCCACGCAGGGTCGGCAGGTCGTCGGCGACGAAGGCGACGTGCGGCTCGAAACCTGCGTCGGTGCACAGCTGCTGGGCGTGCTTGCGCAGCAGCGAGGTCGGCTTGATCATGACGAACGGGTCGTCGCCGACCTCGGACAGCGCCACCTCCCGCGTGCCGACGAGCCGGTGCTCGGGGCCGACGAGCAGCCGCATGGGCTCGGCGACGAGAGCTCGCCACCGGGGCTGGTCGTCGCCCGGGTGGGGGCGCAGCGTCGACAGCTCCAGGTCGACGTCGCTGCGCGGCCCGACGTCCGGCAGCGTCTCGTCGTCCTTGGTCCGCAGGTCGAGGCGCACCGAGGGGTGCTCGGCGTGGAAGCTGCTCACGAGGTCGGGGACCAGCCAGGTGCCCAGCGACGGCTGGAAGGCGATCGTCACGGTACCGGTCTCCGGGTCCAATATTTGCTGGACCGCGGCGAGGCCGTCGTCGAGGTGGTGCAGCACCGCGTCGAGGTGCCTTTTGAACGCGGCGCCGGCGTGCGTCATCCGCAGCACCCGGCCCTCGCGGCGCAGCAGCGGGGTGCCGACCTCCTTCTCCAGCCGGGTCAGCGCGCGGGACACCGCGGGCTGGGAGACCATCTCGACCTCGCTGACCTCGGTGACGGTCACCCCGTCCGCGACGAGCTGGAACCAGCGCAGCGTCTCGATCTCCATACCTATGACGCTAGCGCATGGTTAACCTGTCTGAACGGCATTAGACGCATGGGTCGAAGACGAGGATCGTAGAGGTCATGGCGAAGTTCATCTACCGCATCCTCACCGGCGGCCCGCAGCACGACATCCGTTCTCTCCCCGCGACCCGCAGCGCGGCCATCGTGCAGTGGCCGACCGCCCACCGCTGACCGATCCACTGACCAGACCCCGCTCCAACCCCTGCGCGGCTACCCCCAGCAGGTCCGGACGCCGAACTCGACCCGCTCGGAGTCCACACCCGGAGCCGGGTCGTCACTGACCAGCAGCGTGCCGGTGTCGAGATAGCCGGTCGGGGCGTCGTCCTCGCGGACGGCGTCGGCGATCGCCTCGACTCCCTCGCGCGCCATGTTCTGCGGATACTGCGAGGCCGTGGCGTCGATCAGGCCAGGGCGCACGCCCTCCCGCATCGCGCGGCAGCCGCCGTCGACCGAGACCACGACGATCTCGTCCAGGTCCGCACCAGCGTCCTCCAGGGCGGCCAGCGCGCCGAGGGCGGCCGGCTCGTTGACGGCGTAGACGACGTTGACGTCCGGGTTCTCCGCGAGCACCTGGGTCATCGCGACCGCGGCGTTGTCGCGGTCACCTTCGGTGTCCACCGAGGCCACGACCGCGTCGTCGCCCTCCTCGATCCCGAAGCCGGACAGGAAGCCGGCCCGGCGCTGCTCGCCGGTGGAGACGCCGGGCGTCAGGTCGAGGGTGGCGATGTGCGGCTCGAGCCCGAGCTCCTCGACCTTGGCCGCGGCATACTCGCCGATGAGCTCACCGGCCCGCTCGTTGTCGGTCGCGAAGGTCGCGTCGACAGCCTCCGGCGGGTCGGTCGGCGTGTCGACCGCGATGACCAGCACCCCGGCCTCGCGGGCGGCCGCGATGGCCTCGTCGAGTGCCGCGGCGTTGGTGGGCGCGATGAGGATGCCGTCGACGCCCTGCTCCACCATGTCCGCGATCGCGGCTTCCTGGGAGGCCACGTCGGTGTCGCTGGTGCCGGTCGCGGTGAGCAGATCGACGTCGAGCTCCTCGGCCGTCTCCTCGGCCACCTCCCGCATCTCGACCCAGTAAGGGTTCTCCTCCTGCTTGGTGATGAGTCCGACGGTCACCGGCTCCTGCTCCTCGCCCGTGCACCCGCTCAGCGCCGTCCCGGCCAGGAGGGTGCCGGTCAGCAGCACCACCCGCGTCGTCGTCTGCATGCTCGTCCTCACCTCAGGCCTCCACCGTCTCGGGCGTCGACCCGGGTGCGGGCCGCGTGTTGCGCAGGTCGAAGAGCGCATAGAGCGCGACCAGCGCCAGACAGACGCCGGGAACGACATACCCCATCGCCGAACTGCTCACGTCCATGACCGCCGCGTGCACCATCGGGATGAGCGCCCCGCCCAGGATCGCCATGACCAGCCCGGCGGAGCCGAACTTCGCGTCCGGGCCGAGCCCTTGCAGCGCCAGGCCGTAGATCGTCGGGAACATCAGCGACAGCCCGGCCGAGATGGCCACGACCGCGATGAGCCCCACGATGTTGAGGACGAACATCGAGGTCAGGCAGCAGGCCACCCCGAAGAGCGCCATGACGAGCAGCAGCTTGGCCGGACGGAAGATCCCGAGCAGCCAGGTCATGACGAACCGGCTGATGAGGAAGATGATGAGGCTTGCCTGGAGCCACCAGCCGGCCGCGCCCGAGGAGAGTCCGACGACGTCCTGCGCGTAGAGGATGGTGAACGTCCAGGTGCAGGTCTGCGCGGCGACGTTGAAGAACTGCGCGATCACGCCATACCGGTAGTGGCGGTTGGCCCAGAGCCGGGCGAAGGTGCCGCCGCCGCCCTCGGTGAGGTCGACCGCCTCCGGCTGCGTC
This sequence comes from Serinicoccus sp. JS2-9, assembly GCF_059025165.1. Lineage (NCBI taxonomy): Bacteria > Bacillati > Actinomycetota > Actinomycetes > Micrococcales > Ornithinimicrobiaceae > Serinicoccus > Serinicoccus sp. JS2-9. Next base: position 661,935 of record NZ_CM180091.1, on the reverse strand, counting down.
GGCAGCTCCATCTTGCGAAAGGCGATGAGCACCCAGATGATCACGAGCACGGCGGCGATGAAGAGGTAGGGCCGCAGCACGAGGAACAGGTCGGCCTCTTGGGCCGCCAGCAGCTCGCTGTCGCTCATGATCGTCTTGCTCTCCTCCGGCGTGAGGTTGGGGAGGATGAGCACCGCCCCCATGAGCACGCCGAGGTTGGCGCCGACCGGGTTGAACGACTGCGCCAGGTTGAGCCGCTGGGTGGCGCTCGCCTCGTCGCCCATCGCGATGACGAAGGGGTTGGCCGAGGTCTCCAGGATCGAGAGCCCCGCGGCCAGCACGAAGAGCGCCAGCAGGAACATGCCGTAGGCGAGCATCTGGCTGGCCGGGATGAAGAGGAACCCGCCGATCGCCGCGAGCCCGAGCCCGACGAGCACGCCGGCTTTGAGGCCGTAGCGCGCGTTGATGAAGGCGGCCGGCACGGCGAGCAGGAAGTAGGCGCCGTAGTAGGCGAACTGCACCAGCGAGGACTGGAAGTTGGTCATGTCGAAGATGCCGCGGAAGACACCGACGAGGATGTCGGTGAGGTTGGCGGCCATCCCCCAGGCTGCGAAGCACAGCACGAGCAGGATGAACGGGACCTTGAGATGCTTCGCGACCAGCGGTGTGCTGCGTGCTTCGACCTCGGTTGGCGTCGTTGCCATGGACGTCGACTCCCTCCCTGACGTGGCGTCAATGTTGTCGGACGTGGGGGTGAGCCTAACCCAGACCACCGACGGGCGCACTAGCCTGACGACAGCCACCCACCACGCAGCAGGAGGACATCGTGCAGATCGCCCATCAGGTCTTCGTCGTCACCGGTGCCGGCAACGGCATCGGCCGGGAGGTCGCGCTGGAGCTGCTGCGCCGCGAGGCGCGGGTCGCGGCCGTCGACCTGCGCGCTGAGGCGCTCGAGACCACGGCCGGTCTGGCGGGCGCGGGCGACCGGTTGTCACTGCATACCCTCGACATCACCGACCGGGAGGCGGTCGCGGGGCTGCCCGGGGAGGTCCTCGCCCACCACGGCCACCTCGACGGGCTGGTCAACGTCGCGGGGATCATCCAGCAGTTCGTGCCCTTCGTGGACCTCGGCTACGAGGAGATGGCGCGGGTGCTCGACGTCAACCTGTGGGGCACCATCCACACGACCAAGGCGGTGCTGCCGCACCTGATGGAGCGCCCGGAGGCGTGCGTGGTCAACGTCTCCAGCATGGGTGGCTTCGTGCCGGTGCCGGGGCAGACGCTCTACGGCGCGAGCAAGGCGGCGGTCAAGCTGCTGACCGAGGGGCTGTATGCCGAGCTGCGCGGCACTCCGGTGTCCGTCAGCGTCGTCTTCCCGGGCGCCATCGGCACCGAGATCACCACCAACTCCGGCGTCTCCACCCCGGGGGAGGAGCGGGCGCGGCAGGACCAGAGCGGGCACAAGACCCTCCCGCCGGCCAAGGCCGCGACGATCGTCGTCGACCGCGCGGTCGGCAAGGGCGACTTCCACGTCACGGTGGGCTCGGACGCCGCGCTGCTGGACCGCATTTCGCGGTTGTCGCCGCAGCGGGCGACGGACCTCATCGCGAAGCGGATGAAGGATCTGCTCGGCTGAGCAACCACTCGCGACGCTCGGTGGGGATGGGAGGAACTACTCGCGACGCTCGGTGGGTCAGGCTGCGGGGTCGAGCCGGTAACCACGACCGCGGACCGTCTGCAGCGTCGCCCGGCCGAAGGGGGCGTCGATGCGCCGGCGCAGCGCGGCGATCGACTGCTCGACGACGTTGGAGCTCGGCTCGTGCGCCGGGTCCCAGACCGCCTCGACCAGCACGTCGCGGGTGAGCACCTGGCCCGGGTGCCGGGCGAAGGTCTCCAGCAGCGTGAACAGGTGGGGTGAGAGCTCGATCGGTTCCTCGCCACGGCTGACCCGGTGCGCGGCCGGGTCCAGCGTGAGGTCGCCGACGACCAGGCTCGGGGTCGGCACCACCGGCTCGCGGCGAGCCAGCGCCCGCAGCCGCGCCACGATCTCCGGTATGCGGATCGGCCGACTCACGATGTCGTCGGCGCCGCCGTCCAGGGTCGCCACGACGTCGTCGGAGCTGCTGCGCCCGGCCACGACGAGGACCGGCGTCGCAGCCCCGGCGTCGCGCAGCCGGAGGCAGAGCCGGCGCTCGGTCTCGCCGGCGACCGGGACGCAGGCCACCGCCACCGCGATCCCGCCGGGTGTCTGCGGTGGTGACTCACGGCATACCCACACGGCCTCGGTGGTGTCCTCGACGAGCTCGACGGCGTAGCCCTCGGCGACGAGCGCGCGGCCCAGCCGCCGCGCCCCGTCGTCGCCGAGGTCGATGATCAGAACTCTCATGGCGTCCACGGTCCGTGCGCCCGCTGTGCTCCTGCTGTGGGGCGCACCGGTCGCAGATGTGGATCCCGCACACCGACGACACACCGACGGCACACGTGCGCAGGGCAGTCTCGCAGTGCTGGTCGGCAGATCAGCAGACCAGCACACCCCCTACGACCACGCAGGAGTGCACAGATGAAGCTCACCACTCGCGCCCTCGGCACCGCCGGAGCGACCCTGACCCTCGTGAGCGCCGGCGTCGTCGGCGCCGGGGCCGCCTCCGCCGCAGACACCGGCATCCCGGTGCTCGAGGCGATCAAGCAGTGCGAGAGCGGCGGCGACTACTCCGCCCAGAACCCCACCTCGACCGCGTCGGGCGCCTACCAGTTCCTCGACAGCACGTGGCAGGGCATGGACGCGGCGGCCGGCTACGCCCGCGCCACCGACGCGCCAGAGTCCGTGCAGGACGCGGCGGCGATCGAGCTCTACACCGAGCAGGGCACCACCCCGTGGCTGGCCTCGGCCTCCTGCTGGCAGGGCATGGGCTTCGAGTCCACGGGCGGCTCGGGCGAGGCGGCGACGACGGAGACGACGGCGGACACCGCGGCGACGGACGCTGCGGCGACGGACGCTGCTGCGGCCGGCGCGGGCACCAGCGACGCGGCCGCCGACGCGGGCGTCGCGGGCGGCGCTCCGGCCCAGCAGGCCGGCCGGGCGCCCCAGAACGGCGGGGCCGAGGGCGCGGCCCCGCAGGGCCCGCGCGAGGGCGGACCGGGCGCGCAGGGCGCGGCCGGGGCCCACGGCGCGGGCCGCGGTGGCGGAGCGGCGGGCGGCTGCTCCCGCTGACGCCACCGCATACCCGGCCGGGCCACCGACTCCCCTGCGGTGGCCCGGCCGGTGCGCGTGGAATATCTCGGGCCGTCCTGCGTTGATATAGTTGATTCGTCAATCAGACGTCGATCAGCCGCTCCACACCCCAGGAAAAGTGAGTCAGATGCAGTTCGGGATCTTCAGCGTCGGTGACCTCACGCAGGACCCGACGACGGGCCGCACGCCGAGCGAGGGCGAGCGCATCGCCGCGATGACGGCCTACGCGCTCAAGGCCGAGGAGGTCGGTCTCGACGTCTTCGCCAGCGGCCAGCACCACAACCCGCCCTTCGTGTCCTCCGCGCCGACGACGCACCTCGCCGCGATCGCCGCGCAGACCCACCAGCTGCAGCTGTCGACCGCGACGACCCTCATCACGACGACCGACCCGGTGCGCATCGCGGAGGACTACGCCTTTCTGCAGCACCTGTCCGGTGGCCGCGTCGACCTCATGATGGGCCGCGGCAACACCGGCCCGGTCTACCCGTGGTTCGGCAAGGACATCCGGCAGGGCGTGCCGCTCGCGATCGAGAACTACCACCTGCTGCGCCGGCTGTGGCGCGAGGAGGTCGTGGACTGGCAGGGCAAGTTCCGCACCCCGCTGTCGGGCTTCACCTCGACCCCGCGGCCGCTGGACGGCACGCCGCCCTTCGTGTGGCACGGCTCGATCCGGTCCACCGAGATCGCCGAGCAGGCCGCCTACTACGGCGACGGCTTCTTCCACAACAACATCTTCTGGAACATCGAGCACACCGCGCAGATGGTCGGGCTCTACCGTCGCCGCTTCGAGCACTACGGCCACGGCTCCGCCGACCAGGCGATCGTCGGGCTCGGCGGGCAGGTCTTCATGGCCGCCTCCGAGGCCGAGGCCAAGCGGGCGTTCCGGCCCTACTTCGACGTGGCGCCGGTCTATGGCCACGGCCCGAGCCTGGAGGAGTTCACCCGCGTCACGCCGCTGACCGTCGGCACTCCGGAGATGGTCATCGAGCGCACGCTGGGCTTCGCCGACGCGGTCGGTGACTACCAGCGCCAACTCTTCCTCATGGACCACGCCGGTCTGCCGCAGGACGTCGTCCTGGAGCAGATCGAGATCCTGGGCCGCGAGGTCGTGCCGGTGTTGCGTCGTGAGTTCGAGGCGCGTCGCCCCGCACACGTGCCCAGCGACCCGCCCACCCACGCCTCGCTGCTCGAGCAGGGCCCGTTCGCGCCGCACCACCTGGTCGCGCCCGCGCGAGCGAGCGCCGCGAGCGCAGACACCGCGCAGACCGCCGCGAGCGCCTGAGCCTGAGCACACGTCATACCGAAGGGAGCACGTCATGACCTGCCGCATCGTCGTCCTGACCGCCGGGCTGTCGCAGCCCAGCTCCACCCGGCTGCTCGCCGACCGGCTCGCCGACGCCGTCACCGCCCAGGTGACGGCGCGCGGCGAGGCCGCGGAGGTCGAGGTGATCGAGCTGCGTGAGCTCGCGCACGACCTGGCCACGACCATGACCACGGGGGGTATGCCGACCCCTGCCGTCCAGCGCGCGCAGGGGCTGGTGAGCTCTGCCGACGCCCTCGTGGCGGTCACCCCGGTCTTCGCCGCGAGCTATTCGGGGCTGTTCAAGATGTTCGTCGACGTGCTGGACCCGGACGCGATGTCGGGGATGCCGGTCCTCGTCGCCGCCACGGCGGGCACGGCCCGGCACCAGCTGGTGCTCGACCACGCGCTGCGGCCGCTCTTCAGCTACCTGCGCGCCGCGGTCGTGCCCACCGGCGTCTTCGCCGCGGCCGACGACTTCGGCGGCCCGGGGTCGCAGGACCTCGGCCGCCGGATCACCCGCGCGGCCGGCGAGCTCGCCGCCGCAGTTGTCACCGCGGGCATCGCGGGCTTCGGCCCCGAGACCGCCCCACGCCGGACCTCGGGCACCGGCGTCGACCAGGACGTCACGGACTTCGAGGGCCTGCTGGCCGACCTGGGGCAGTAGCCCCTCGCTGCGACCGTCGAATTCGACCACGGGAATCGTTGCCGGTGCGGCGATTCCCGTGGTCGAATTCGCCGGTCAGGAGCCCGGCTCACGCTTCGCCCAGGTGCGGCGGGCAGACTGGACGTGTGGACGAGCAGCGGCGCGGCGGTGGGTGCACGAGCGTCCTGTCCCTGCTGCTCATCCTGGGCCTGGTTATCAGCATGGTGATCTATCTCTCGCCCGGCCTCGACTTCGGCAACGTGCGCCGCACCGTCTCCTCCGACCGCTCCGCGGGCGTGCCCGGGTCAGGAGGCGAGGGCTACACCTTCATGCAGGTCACCGAGGGTGGCTCACCCGTGACGTGGGGGTGCGAGGCGCAGATCGAGCTCCAGGTCAACCCGCAGGGCGCGCCCGAGGGGTATGCCGAACTCGTCGCCTCGGCCGTGGCGCAGGTCAACGACGTCACGTCCTTCACCTTCGTGGTCGCCGGTGAGACCGACGACCGGGAGTTCACCGACCGAGGTCGGGGGCCGGTGCTGCTCGGGTGGGCCGACGAGCAGGAGGTGCCGGAGCTGGCGGGCTCGACCGCCGGGCTGGGTGGCTCGTCCTACGTGATCGGGCCGGGCGGTGGCGCCCGGTCGGTCGGAGGCATGGTCGTCCTCGACACCGACATGCCCGGCGGGTGGCTCCGCAGCCTCGACGATCGCGTGGTGCTGGTGCACGAGCTCATCCACGTGCTGGGGCTGGGGCACTCCGACGACCCCGGCGCCCTCATGGCGGCGGAGAACTCCGGCCAGGAGGAGCTGGCTGAGGGCGACCTCGCGGGTCTGGCGGCCCTGGAGCAGGCGGCCTGCGGCTGACCGTGTCGGGGGCTCTCCCTCACCCTCCTCGAATGCAGAAGCCGCCCTCCGGACCAGGTCCGGGGGCGGCTCTCGTGAGGCGTTGTGGGTCAGCCGCGGATGTGCTCGATCGGGCGCCAGGAGCGACCGATCTCGAGGATCACGTGGGCGCTGCTGCGGAAAGCCTGGGACAGAGCGGTCATGATGGCCACCTTTCTTCGTGTCGGGGTCTGACAATGAATACTCTGACAGATTTCGTGCGTTAGCACAAGCGGACATTTCTTACACGTACCATGTAGTTGTGCTGCATGGTCACTACAGGCTCGATGGGCGTCCCACGAGCGGCGTGCGAGCCCGGCCGGCGGTGCCTGTCGGCCTCGTGGCGGGTGCCTCGCCACGAGGCCTCTGACATGCAGAAAGCCGCCCTCCGGACCAGGTCCGGGGGCGGCTCTTGAGAAGGCGTCGGGGTCAGCCGCGGATGTGCTCGATCGGGCGCCACGCGCGACCGATCTCGAGGATCACGTGGGTGCTGCTGCGGAAAGCCTTGGACAGAGCGGTCATGATGGCCACCTTTCTTCGTGTCGGGGACTGACAATGAATACTCTGACAGGTTTCGCTCATTAGCACAAGCGAACAGTTCTTACGAATATGTGTAAGATCTGCTGCATGTTTGCACCCGAGCACCTGGTGAGTCTCAAGGCCGTCGTCGAGGAGGGGACCGTGCTCGCCGCAGCCGACCGCCTCGGCCTCACGCCGTCGGCGGTCAGCCAGCAGCTGGCGCGGCTGCAGAAGGAGGCAGGACAGCCCGTCCTCGTCCGTCGCGGCCGCAACGTGGTGCCCACCGATGCCGCCGAGGTACTGGTGCGCCTGGCGGGCCAGGTGGAGCAGCTGGACGAGGCGGCGCGGGCCGAGCTGGAGCACCTCACGAGGGACGTCTCCGGGCCGCTCGTGCTCTCCTCCTTCCCCACCGGCGTCACGGGTCTGCTGGCGCCCGCGTTCCGGCCGCTGCAGGAGCACCACCCGTTGCTGCGACTCACGGTCCGCGAGCTGACGCCCGAGGCGTCGCTCGCGGCACTGCGCCGCGGCGAGGTGGACCTGTCGATCGTGCATGACTGGACCGACCACCACATGGCCCTCCCGGAGGCCCTCACCGCGCGGGAGCTGGGCCATGACGTCGTCGACCTCATCGCGCCCCACGACCATGGGCTGCGCCTCAGCAGGGCTGGGGTGGTCGACATGGCCGATCTCGGGGGCCGCGACTGGGTCGACGACTCGCCAGGCGTCTTCAGCGACTGGCTGCTCTCGGCCTTGCACGAGCGCAGCCTCGACTACCGGATCGCCGCCAGCGTCGACACCTTCCCCAGCAAGATCTCCCTCGTCGCCGCCGGGCTCGGGATCGGGCTGATGCCGCGGCTGGGCCGTCCCGAGATGCCGGAGACGGTCGTCGCCATCCCGGTCCGCAACCCGCCGACCCGTCGCATCATGCTGGCGCACCGCGACTCCAGTGTCCGCCGCCCGGCCGTCGAGTCGGTGGTGCGGGAGATCCGCCGGGTCTGGGCGGACGAGCAGGGCCGGACCTCGGGCTGACACACCGCCGGACTTCGGTGTAGGCATGGAGTATGACGCCGACGTCCGCCGACCAGTCCGCCGCCACCACCGCATACCGGGCCGCACGGGACCAGCTCGTCGAGCTGCACGGGGATCCTGACCGGGCGCGCGAGGAGTTCCGCTATCCCGACGTGGGGGAGCGGTTCAACTGGGCGGTCGACTGGTTCGACGCGATCGCCCGCGGCAACGAGCGGCCGGCGCTCGTGGTCGTCGAGGAGGACGGCACCGACCAGACCCTGAGCTTCGACGAGATCGCCACGCGCTCCGACCAGATCGCGGCGCTCCTCGCCCATCAGGGCATCGGCCGGGGAGACAGCGTCGTCGTCATGCTGGGCAACCAGGTCGAGCTCTGGGACACGATGCTCGGGGTGATGAAGCTCGGCGCGGTCATCATGCCGACGACCACGGCGGCCGGTGCCGCGGACCTGCGGGATCGGCTCGAGCGCGGCGCCGCCCGCGCCGTCGTCGTCAACGCCGCCGACACGGCGAAGTTCGACGAGGTCCCGGGCGACTACGTCCGGCTGTCCGTGGGAGAGGCAGACGGGTGGACCGACCTGCGGACGGCATACCACGAGGACGTCTCGCCCGCCGAGCACCCGGGCACCGCTCCCGACGACCGGCTGCTGCTCTACTTCACCTCCGGCACGACCAACAAGCCCAAGCTCGTCGAGCACACCCAGGTGAGCTATCCCGTCGGCCACCTGTCGACGATGTCCTGGCTCGGGCTGCGCCCCGGCGACGTCCACTTCAACATCTCCAGCCCGGGCTGGGCCAAGCACGCGTGGAGCTGCTTCTTCGCCCCGTGGATCGCCGAGGCGACGATCCTGGTCTACAACTACGCCCGCTTCGACCCCGCCGCGCTGCTGAAGGTCCTCCGCAGCCACCGCGTCACGACCTTGTGCGCGCCGCCGACGGTCTGGCGCATGCTCATCAACGCCGACCTCTCCGGCGGTCCCGGCGCGCTGCGCGAGGTCATCGGCGCCGGCGAGCCGCTCAACCCCGAGGTCATCTCGCAGGTCCAGAAGCAGTGGGGGCTCACCCTGCGCGACGGTTACGGCCAGACCGAGACGACCGCGCAGATCGGCAACTGCCCGGGTGGGCGGGTCAAGCCGGGATCCATGGGTATGCCGCTTCCCGGCGTCCCCTCGGTGCTCGTCGATGTCGAGAGCGGGGAGAAGGTCGAGGGTCCGGGAGAGGGGGAGATCTGCCTCGACCTGTCCGCCTCACCGGTGGCGCTCATGACCGGCTACCAGGGCGACGAGGAGCGCAACGCCGAGGCGATGGCCGGCGGCTTCTACCACACCGGCGACGTCGCCGAACGGGACGCGCAAGGGATGATCACCTACGTCGGGCGCACCGACGACGTCTTCAAGGCCAGCGACTACAAGATCAGCCCGTTCGAGCTCGAGTCGGTGCTCATCGAGCACCCGGCCGTCGCCGAGGCGGCCGTCGTGCCGGCGCCGGACGAGGTGCGGCTCGCGGTGCCCAAGGCCTACGTCGCGCTGGTCGACGGCCACGAGCCGACGGCCGAGACCGCCCGCTCGATCCTCGCGCACGCCCGGGAGCACCTGCAGCCGTGGCAGCGGGTCCGGCGGGTCGAGTTCCACGAGCTGCCCAAGACGATCAGCGGCAAGATCCGCCGGGTCGAGCTGCGCGCCCGGGAGGAGGAGCTGGCGGGAAAATTCGGCGACGGCGGTGGTGGCGCCGCGCAGACCGAGTGGCGCGACAGCGACTTCCCGGACCTCAAGGGCTGATCAGGTCAGCAGTCGAGGGAGCACGGCGGCCACCCGCTCGCCGAGCTGGTCCGCGGCGGCCTGCGGGTCGTCGGCCGCCGCCACCAGCGCCTGCTCGAAGAGTCCGTCCAGGAGGGCATACACGGTGGGGGCGTCCACCAGCGCCGTCGTCCCGGCGAGCTCGGCGTAGCGCGACACGATCCGCCAGGTCATCGCCTCGAGCAGCTCGTCGATGGCGCGCACGTCCTCGCGCAGCGCCCCCTCGAAGAGGCTCTGCGTCCGCAGGTCGTACCAGAGCCGGTGCATCGGCGTCTCCTCGACCAGGGTGCGGGTCATCCGCTCGAGGAAGCCAGCGGCCAGCTCCTCCGGCGTGACCGCCGACTCCACGACCTCGTCGTAGCGGCGCGAGCAGATCGTCTTGTAGTGCCGGACGCAGTAGGAGATGAGCTCCACCTTGTCGCGGAAGTAGTAGTGGACCACGCCGTGGCTGAACTCGGAGTTGTTCGCGATCTCGCGCAGCGACGTCCGGGCATACCCGAGCTCGCCCAGCGTCTTGAGGGCCGACTCGGCGAGCTCGAGCCGACGCCGCCCGACCTTGTCCAGGGGTGCGGGTGTCCCCTCGGTGGTCGCGATCCCCATACCGGCCTCCTTCGCCGACACTCCAGCCTAGCCCTCCACCGCGCCGGAGCCGTTTATCGACGATCGTCGACCGGGCCAGGGACATGATCATCAGCCGCGGCTCCAACGCATCGCCGCCCATCGCCGACTCGTGGCGCCTTGGTGTTTTCGCGCCCGGATGCAGCCGGCCATAGGAACACGAAGGCGCCACGAGTGCGGGGCCGTCGTTCGGCCGCGTCAGCGGCCCGGGAGCTCCACGGGGCACGTGCCTAGAGCGTATGTCGGGTAGCCGGTCCCGTCGATGGTGGTCAGGCTCACCGTTCCGGCCGCCTCGGCCCTGGCCCGGCCGAGGTTCCAGCTCAGCGCGTCCTCGGTCAGCTCGTCGTCCGGGCGCCAGCCGACGGCGCAGTCGGCCAGCGTCACGCCGTCGTCGTCAGCCACCGTCCGGCCGACGACCTGCTCGTCCCCCAGGCCCTCGCGGATCGTCGGCACCGCGTCGGCCCCGAGGGTCTGCAGGTAGGTCAGGTCGAGGCGACCGGATTCGGCATACCGGTCGATGTTGCGCTGCGCGACCCAGGCCTCGGGGTTCGCCAGACCGATGACGAGCAGGAACGCCGCGCCCGACACCAGCGCCGCCCGCGGCAGCCAGGCGCCGCGCAGCCGCACCCCGGCCACGATGACGAGCACGACGAGCAGCCCCAGCCAGAGCTCGAAGGCGTCGACGAGCACGCGGAGCACGGTGAACCCGTAGGCCTCCTGGTAGACGTGCATCCGGTAGAGCGCCGACCCGACGACGACGAGCGTCAGCCCGCAGAGCGTGCCGAGCACCGAGCGCAGCAGCAGCCGGTCGCGCGGGGTCTCCTGCGCCGCCCGCCGCACGGTGAGCGCCACCGTGAGCAGGGTGAGCGCGGTCGCCAGGGTGAGCTGGCCGAAGCCCTGGTGGACGGACTCGGCATACGTCATGCCGGTGGTGCGCTGCACGAAGTCGTGCCCGCCGAAGAGCGCCGCCCCCTGCGCGAGGAGGAAGACGACGAAGGTCGCGACGACCACGCCGACCGGCACCAGCCACTCCCAGGTATGCCGGACGCGTCGCCCCGCGGGGAGCTGCACGAGGTTCACCCTCGGGGGGTTGAGCGCGAGGTAGCACGCGGCCAGGACGACCCCGCCGACGACGAACCAGGTGAAGCTGCGCAGCACGAGCGACTCGGCGATGTTCACCTCCGGCAGCAGGTCGCTCACCCACGCGCCGACCACCGCGTCGCCCGAGGCGAAGAGCCCGCCGAAGACCACGAGCGCGACCAGCGAGACCGCAGCGGTCCGCAGCACCGGCCACAGGAGGGTATGCCGTGAGGTCGCCGTGAGCGTACGCCCCAGCAGCGGGAGCCCGCGCAGGCCGCTGGCGACCCAGGAGATCGCGCCGGTCACCATCGCGGGGACTCCGCGGGCGTCGGTGAGCGCGGTCGTCACGAGGACGGCGGCCGTGAGTAGGGCGAGGACGGAGAGCCACTCGGCGGCGCGGAGCACGACGAGCGAGGCGAGCCCGAGGCAGAGCGCGGCGGACAGGATCGTCCACGGGTCGCGGCGCCGGGGCGAGAGGCGCAGCACGAGCCCGCCCGCGGCGAGGAGGACGAGGGCATACGCCAGACCGATGCCGCGATAGGGCAGCAGGATCGCGGCCAGCGCCCCGACCGCGACCGAGGCCCAGAGGGCGACGGGGGCCGTCCGCAGGCGTGCCGGCTCCGGCCAGAGGCGGCCGAAGAGGGTGTCGAAGACCGACGGCGTCGGCACGTCGAGGGGCTGACCCGCCCGGCGCGCCGGGGGCGGGGCCGTGGCGGTGGCTGTGCTCACGGGATCTTCGGGCATGGGCGCTCCTTCGGTGGTCGGGGTGTTCGGGTATGCCGTGGGCCGGGTGGGCAGGACGGCGCGGACCAGGGCGCCGTCGGCCTGCCCGCGCCCCACCGCGGCGACGCGGCCACCGTGCAGCTCGGTCACCCACCGCACGATCGAGAGGCCGAGACCCGTACCACCGCTGCTGTCGTCGCCGACGCCGAAGCGCGCGAAGAGCTTCTCGGCCCGACCCGGTGGGAAGCCGGGCCCGTCATCCTCGACCTCGAGCACCCAGGTCGTCTCGTGCGCCGCGCCGTCCCGTGAGCTCGCACGCACCCACACCGCACCGCCCTCGGGGCTGTGCCGCACCGCGTTGTCGAGCAGGTTGGTGACGACCTGGGCCAGGCGTGCCGGATCGGCCTCCACCTGCAGGTCGGCGGGGCTCACCCCCACCTCCACGGTGAGCTCGCGGGCGGTCACCCCGGGAGTCGACCGGGACTCAGCGGCGCACCGGTCCAGCAGATCCGAGACGCTCACCGGTTGCAGGTCCAGCGCAGTCACGCCCGCTTCCAACCGGCTGAGGTCGAGCAAGTCCTGCACCAGCGCGCTGAGCCGCTCGGACTGGTCCAGCGCCGTCTGCAGCGCCGTGTCGTCGGGGGTGACGACGCCGTCGACGAGGTTCTCCAGCAGCGCGCGCTGCGCGGCGAGCGGGGTCCGCAGCTCGTGCGAGACGGTCGCGAGCAGCTCCCGCCGCTGCTGGTCGGCGCCCTGGAGGTCGGTCGCCATGGTGTTGAACGCGGTCGCGAGCGCCCCCACCTCGTCGCCGGAGGTCGCGGTCACGCGGGTCGAGTAGTCACCCTCCGCCATCCGCCCCGCCGCGACCGTCATCTCCCGCAGCGGCGAGGTCATGCCCCGGGCCAGCCACTGGGTGACCGCGAGCGCGGCGGCGACCGAGACCGGGATCGTCAGCCAGGCGGTGACGCCCGACCGGTCGCCCACCTCGAAGATCACGACGGCCGCGAGGATGCTCACCGCGACGAGCACGCCGATCTTGACCGTGATCGAGCCGAGGCCCTCCAGGGGCCGCGCGGGCGCGCTCATTCCGGCACCTCCAGGGCATACCCGACGCCGTGCACGGTGCGCACCCGGGCGGCGCCGATCTTGGCGCGCAACGCCTTGACGTGGCTGTCGAGGGTCCGGGTGCCGTGCGCGTCGGCCCAGCCCCACACCTCGGTCATGAGGTCGTCGCGGCTGCGGACCGCCCCGGGCTCCTGCGCCAAGGCGGTGAGCAGGTCGAACTCCAGCGGGGTGAGGTGCACCGGCTCGCCCGCCACCCGGACCCGGCGCGTGGTGCGGTCGATCTCCACGTCGGCGGCCGACAGCACGGGCAGCCGGGCGCTCGCGAGCTCGGCCGCCTTCTCGACGCGGCGCAGCAGCGCCTGGACCCGGGCCACCACCTCGCGCATCCGGAAGGGCTTGGTCACGTAGTCGTCCGCGCCCGCCGCGAGGCCGACGAGGATGTCGGTCTCGTCGGTCTTCGCGGTGAGCATGAGGATGGGGACGGGGTGCTCGGCCTGGAGCCGGCGGCATACCTCCAGCCCGTCCAGTCCCGGCAGCATGAGGTCGAGCACCACCACGTCAGGGGTATGCCGTGCGGCCTCGGTCAGCGCGCCCGGCCCGTCCACGGCGCGCGCCACGGTGAATCCCTCGGCGGCGAGGCGGTCGGTGAGGGCCTGGTTGATCGTGGGGTCGTCCTCGACCACCAGCACCGTGCGCGAGCTCTGCGTCATGCTTCGAGCCTAGGTCTGCGCTGGTGGAGAGGGTGGTCGGCGGATGTGGAGGTTGTGTGAATGTCGGTGCCGACGCATAGCGTGGCGCCCGTGACCACGATCGTCTTCCTGCACGCCCATCCCGACGACGAGGCGAGCGGCACGGCCGGCACGATGCGGCTCGCGGCCGACGCGGGCCACCGCGTCGTCTGCGTCTACGCCACCAACGGCGACCACGGGACCGCCCCCGACGACCTGCGCGAGGGGGAGAGCGTGGTGCAGCAGCGACGCTCCGAGGCGCAGGAGTCAGCGCAGGTGCTGGGCACGGCGCGGGTGGCCTGGCTGGACTACGCCGACTCCGGCATGACCGGGTGGGAGGAGAACGGCTACGAGGCGTCCTTCCACACGGCCGACACCGGCGCGGCGGCGCAGCGGCTGGCGGCGATCCTGGACGAGGAGGACGCCGATGTCCTGGTGGGCTACGACTGGCACGGCGGCTACGGCCACCCCGACCACGTCAAGGTGCACCGGGTGGCCTACGCCGCCGCCGACCTGGCCAAGCGCCGCCCACGGATGCTGGAGAACACCATGAACCGCGACCACATGCGCCGGATGCTCGAGGCCGCCCGCGACGCCGGCGCCGGGGCGGACGCCGACTGGGACCCGGACACCCCGGCCGACGACGGCAACCCCTTCGGCACGCCGGAGGCCGAGCTGCACTGGCACGTCGACGTCCGGCCGGTCCTGGCGGCGAAGCGCTCAGCCCTCGCGGCGCACTCGAGCCAGGAAGACGTCGGCTGGATGCTCGGCATGCCGCAGGAGCAGTTCGCCGCGGTCTTCGGCGACGAGTGGTTCATCGAGCCGGGCCGCGAGCCCGGCCTCACGACGGCGCACCCGCTCGGCTGAGCCCCGAGCCGTTGCCACCGGTGCCAGGGAGCGGAGGCGAGAGGAGCGACATACCCTCGGGAGGGTGAGTGACACACCCAGCCCGATGCCCGAGTCCGCCCGCGAGCTGCCGGACGGCTCCGACCTGGGCCGCGCGCTCGGCACCGACTTCCTGCACCTCGACGACCTGCTGACCGACCGAGAGCGCGAGCTGCGCGACGGTGTGCGCGCGTGGTGCGACGAGCAGGTGGTGCCGCACGCCCAGGAGTGGTGGGAGGCGGCGCGCTTCCCGCGCGAGCTGGTGCCGGGGTATGCCGCGACGCGCGTCGCGGGGGTCGCGATCGAGGGTTACGGCTGCGAGGGTCTCTCGCCGTTGCTCGACGGCATGATGTGCGCCGAGCTGGCGCGCGGCGACGGGTCGCTGGCGACCTTCAACGCGGTCCACTCCGGCCTGGCGATGACCTCGGTCCACCTGCTCGGCTCGGAGGAGCAGCGCGAGCGCTGGCTGCCCGGCATGGCCTCCGTCGACCTCATCGGCGCGGTGGCGCTCACCGAGCCGACCCACGGCTCTGACGTGGTGAGCATGGAGACCACCGCGCGCCGGGACGGCGACCACTGGGTGCTCGACGGCGCCAAGCGGTGGATCGGCAACGGGTCGATCTGCGACCTGGTCGTCGTGTGGGCCCGGGACGACGACGGCGACGTCGGGGGCTTCGTCGTGGAGGCACCGCAGCAGACGCCCGGGTGGGACGCGCAGGTCATCGAGGGCAAGATCAGCAACCGCGGCGTCTGGCAGGCGCACATCCGTCTCGACGGCGTGCGGGTGCCGGTCGACAACCGGCTCGCGCAGGCGCGCACCTTCGCCGACACCAACCGGGTGCTCGCGCGCTCGCGGCAGGCCGTGGCCTGGGAGGCGATCGGGCACGCGGTCGCGGCCTACGAGGGCGCGCTCACCTATGCCGTGCGCCGCGAGCAGTTCGGCCGGCCGCTGGCCAAGAACCAGCTCATCCAGGACGACCTCGCCCGGATGGTCACGCTCATCACCTCGATGCAGCTCATGTGCTCCCGGATGAGTGAGCTCGAGGCGCAGGGGCGGTGCACCATCGAGCACGCCGCGATGGCCAAGCTGCACACGACGACCACCGCCCGGGAGGTCGTCGCGATCGCGCGGGACATGCTGGGCGGCAACGGGATCCTCCTCGACCATCACGTCGCGCGGCACTTCGCCGACCTGGAGGCGACGTATACCTATGAAGGCAGCCGCACGGTGCAGTCCCTCCTCGTCGGCCGCTCGGTCACCGGGATGAGCGCCTTCCGCTGACGGTCCGGTGACAGCTGTCACCGGACTTCGTGCCGCGGCATCGCTACCCTCGAGGTATGCCGAACCCCACCACTCCCGAGCCGTCACCCGGCGGGCCGTCCGAGGTGCCGCACGACTGGCGTCCGGAGATCCCGCAGCCCCGTCGGGAGGCTCCGCGTGAGGAGCTGCCCGCGGCATGGCGGGCGCAGGAGGCCGCCCGGCGGACGGGTCAGCCGATGCAGCCGGGCCTCCCCGCTCACGACGACCGGCCGGTCCCGATGCGCCAGGAGACCCAGACCCTCGGCACGCTCATGGGCGACGTGGTCCGCACGGGCGCCTGGACCGCGGCGAGCCGCACGACGACCGTCCTGCTCTTCGGGGACGTCAAGCTCGATCTGCGCGAGGTCATCCGCCCCGGGGAGACGCTGGAGGTCTCGACCTTCACGGCCGCGGGCGACGTGCGGATCGTCGTGCCGCCCGGCACGCGGGTGGAGCTCTCGGGCTTCACGGCCCTCGGCAGCAGCCGGCACGACGTGGACCCCGAGGTGGCCGCCGCCCCCGAGACCGGGGCGCGCGTGCTCCTCAACGCCTCCACGCTCATGGGCGACGTCCGGGTCCGGACGATGCCGCTGGCGATCGAGGGCAAGCCGCCCCGCGGCTGGCGCTGGGTCACCAAGCGCTGACCCCCCGCCCTCTCGACGATGTCGACCACGGCTCCTCGCGCCATGGCGCGACAACCCGTGGTCGAAGTCGTCGGTCAGTGGACGTGCTTGCGGAACCACTCCAGGCTCGCGGCCCACGGGCCCTGCCGGTCGGCGAGGTCGGGCAGGAGCGGCGACAGCTCGGCGGAGAAGCTGACCGACGACTCCAGCGGCAGCAGCGAGGGCAGGTTGTCGATCGCGATGACCTCCAACGGCGCGTCCTCGGTGCCGACGTCACGGACCGGCTCGTCCCACGTCGTGATCGCGGTGTTGACGGGCAGCAGGTTGTTGTCGGACGTGACGTCGCAGGTCACGTCACCGATGGTCCGCAGCCGCCGCGGCGCGATGACGTCGTCGGGCCCGACGAAGGGCTCGCGCGGAGTGCTGCTCACCACGCAGTTGACCAGGAGGTCGTGGTCCAGCAGCGCGGCCTTGTCGAGCCGCTCGGTGTCGGCCCGGTCCCACCGGGTCACCGCGCAGCCCGCGAGCTCCAGGGCCTCGACGGCACCCCGCCCGGACCGCCCGCGTGAGCCGATGACGAGCGCGCGCTCCGGCTCGCGGCCCTCGGCGCTGGAGCGCAGCGCCGCGTCCAGGTCGGCGCGCGCCATCGGCGCCACGCCACCGGCCAGCTGCCCACGGTGCCGCAGCACCGAGAGGGCAGCGCCGACATACCCCGCCCAGAAGCCGAAGGCCACGGCGCGCTTGCCCTCGACGGTGAGGAACTCCACGTCCAGCAGCTCACCACCACCGCGGCGGAAGCGGTCGAGCGTGGCGTCGGCCCCCTCCTGACCCTTGTAGGCGTGCGCGAAGAAGACGTGCGTGTGCGCCAGGTCGGCAGGGTCCTCCGGGAGCTCCTTGATGCCGACGACGACCGTCCCCTCCGGCGCGTCCACCCACGACCCGGAGGGCGCGACCGCGCATCCGGCCGCCACGTAGTCGTCGAGGTCGACGATCCGGGTCGGCGACTCCTCGACGGTGACGTCGAAGCCGTCCGCGATGAGGCGGGCGGCGTCGGCCGGCACCAGCGGCGCCCGCTGCTCGGTCGGGCGGGCCTCGGCGCGGATCCACAGGTGGGGTGCGGTCATGGGGACAGGGTATGCCGTGCCCCGTCCGCCGCCCGCATCAGGCCAGCGCCGCCGCCATCCGGCGGACCGCCTCGGTCATGAGCTCCGCGCTGGTGCCGATGTTGAGCCGCGCGAAGCCCTCGCCGGTCGCCCCGAAGTCCGGCCCGGGGGAGAGCAGCACCCGGCCGCGCTCGAGGAAGGTCGCCGCCGGGTCGTCGCCCAGCCCGAGGTCCCGGCAGTCCAGCCACGCCAGGTAGGACGCCCGCCCCGGGTGGTAGCGCACCCCCGGCAGGTGCTCGGCCAGCAGGGCGGGCAGGGCCTGCGTGCGCGCCTCCAGCTCGGCGGTGGTGGTCGCCAGCCAGTCGCGGGACTCGGCGTAGGCGGCGATCGCGGCATACTGCCCCAGGATGCTGGGCGACCAGTCGAGCGAGGGCGAGAGCGAGTCCGGCCAGCGCCCCGCGGTGGCGGTCACGCCGACCGCCAGCTTGAGCCCGGCAGTGTTCCACGCCTTCGATGGCGAGTGCAGCGCGATGCCGACCTCGCGGGCCGTGTCGCTGACGGTGAGGAAGGGCACGAACTGCTGCGGACTGCCGGGGTGGACCAGCGGGGCGTGGATCTCGTCGGAGACGACGACCGCCCCGTGCGCGGCGGCGAGCTCAGCGACGGCGGCCAGCTCGTCGGCGGGGTAGACGTAGCCCAGGGGGTTGTGCGGGCTGCACAGCAGCACCACCTTCGCACCCGCGGCGAGCGCGCGCTCCATACCCGGGAGGTCCATCCGGCCACCGGACTCGACGTCGAGCATCGGCACCTCGACCGGCTCCAGACCGATCCCGCGCAGCCAGGGATAGAACGAGAGGTAGACCGGCGGGTTGAGGATGACCTGGTCCCCGGGCGCGCAGAGGCCGCGCAGCGTCTCCTTGACCCCCTGGCCGACGTCGGCGAAGAGCCGGGTCCGCCCTGGCGTCCCCGTCGTCTCCCAGCCCCAGACGTCGCGCGCGAAACCGGCGAACGCGTCGACCACGGGCTCGGGAGCCCCGGCATACCCGAAGTCGCTGCGCTCCACGGCGGTATGCAGTGCCGCCGCGATCGCGGGCGCCGTCCGGACGTCCATCTCGGCGGTCCAGGCGGGCAGCACGTCGTCGGGCACGCGGCTCCACTTGGCGCTGCGGTGGGTGCGCATGTCCTCGAGCGTGAGGTCGAAGGGCGAGCTCATGGGCGACAGCCTCTCAGGTGAGGTGTCCCGGGAGCGTCGCCCTCCCGGCTGATCCGTATTAGCCTCGGTGGACACATCAGGCCACGGAGTCTCAGGGGATGATGCATGACCGAGCAGACCGCGCCGCCGACGGCGTACCACCTCCGGCCCGGCAGCGGCTGGCTCAACGACCCGAACGGCATGGTCTTCACCGGCGGTCGCTGGCACGTCTTCTTCCAGCACAACCCGGACGCACCGCGGCACGACCGCATCGCCTGGGGCCACCTGAGCAGCGCCGACCTCGTCACCTGGCGGGAGCACCCGGTCGCCTTTCGCCCCACCCCGGGTGGTCCG
Source organism: Serinicoccus sp. JS2-9 (assembly GCF_059025165.1). Lineage (NCBI taxonomy): Bacteria > Bacillati > Actinomycetota > Actinomycetes > Micrococcales > Ornithinimicrobiaceae > Serinicoccus > Serinicoccus sp. JS2-9. The sequence continues at coordinate 642,888 of NZ_CM180091.1, read as the reverse complement.
GACGCCTTCGGCTGCTGGTCCGGGGTCTTCGTCGACGGGCTGGGCACGCCGGTCGTGGTCTACTCCGGGGTCACCGGGCCGGACGGCCAGAGCACCGTCTGCCTGCGCCGGGGGAGCGACGACCTCGACGACTGGGGCGCTCCGACGGTGGTCGCGACCACCCCGGAGGTCGACGACGTCGCGATCATGCGTGATCCGTTCGTCTTCACCCACGGCGGGCACCGGTTCGCTCTCCTCGGGGCCGGGCTCATTGACGGCACGCCGGCCGCCCTGCTCTTCGGGTGCGACGACCTCGAGGACTGGGACTACCTGGGCGTGTGGCTGACGGAGCGGGACCTCCCGCAGAAGCCCTCGTCACCGGCGGACGTGTGGGAGTGCCCGCAGCTCGCGGTGGCCGACGGGCGGGCCACGCTGCTGCTCTCGCTGCACGACCGGGGCACCCTCGGGCCGGTCGTGGGGGTCTCCGGCACGCTCACCGACGACGACGGGCGCCCGCGGCTGGAGCCGCAGGTCGTCGAGGTGCTCGACGAGGGGACCGACTTCTACGCCCCGCAGCTCGCGACCGACCACCGCGACGGCTGGTGGTTGGTGGGCTGGGTGCGCGACGAGGACGTCGACCCGGCCGTGTCGGACCACGCGGGGTGTATGACGTTGCCGCGCCGGGTCGTCCTGGCGGGCCTGGGCGATCCGGCGGGTGCCCGGCTCGTCCTCGACCCCGCGGTGGAGTCCGCCCTGGAGCTCGGGTCGGCGGAGGTCCTCGCCGCAGGTCAGCTCCCGGCGCACTCCCTGGCGCGGGCGGGGCGAGAGGGGGCGCTGCTGCGGCACGCCGAGCTGCCCGACCTGGCCTTGCCGCCAGGCTCGCTCGTCCTGGTCGACGGCCCGGTGCTGGAGGTCTTCCGGCCCGCAGCGGCCCCCGCGACCTTCCGGCACCCGCTGCCGTGGAGCGTCGAGGGTGGGGTGGAGGTCAGCGCGGTGCTGACGTCGAGTCGCGCTCCACGAGCGGACACGGGAGCACCTCGCGCCTCGGGGTGAAGCGGTCGGCGGCCGCGTCCAGGGCCATGTCGACCGCCAGCTCCCCCATGGCGGCGTGCGGGAGCGCGATCGTGGTGAGCGCGGGGACGACGTCGGCGGCCAGGCCGTCCTGGTCGTCGAAGCCGACGACGGACAGGTCCTGCGGGACCCGGAGCCCGAGCTGCGCCGCGGCCAGGAGCACGCCGAGCGCGGCGCGGTCGGTGGCCGCGAAGACGGCGGTCGGGCGCGCGGCGGGTTCGAGGAGGGCCCGCGCGGCGGCATACCCGCTCTGCACCTCCCAACCACCTTCGACCACCTGCACCGTCGCCCCGGCCGAACCCACGGCCTCCTCGAAGGCCTGGGTGCGCAGGGGTCCGGAGGCGTTGCCGGACGCTGCGGTGCCGTCGTCGCCGCGGTGGTGGTGACCCGCGATCATCGCGAGGTCCCGATGCCCCAGGCCGAGCAGGTGCTCGGCCGCGGTGCGGGCGCCACCGGCGTCGTCGGGGATGACGCTCGCCTCGTCGTCGGCGTAGGCGGTGCAGTTGGCCAGCGCGACCGGGATGCGGGCCGTCGGCGGGCGCTGCAGCTGCTGGAAGCTCATCGACGCATAGATGAGGCCGTCGACCCGCCGTCGCGCCAGCTCCGCGAGCGCCTCGACCTCCCGGTCGGGATGAGCGTGCGTGTCGATGGTCATCACCGCGTAGCCGCGGCTGGCGGCGCGCTCGCTGGCGCCGCCCATGATGCGGCCGGCGAAGGGGGAGGAGGCGATCGCGTCGGTCACGAGACCGAGGGTGCGGGTGCGGCTGCTGCGCAGGCTGCGGGCGACCTCGTTGGGCTCGTAGCCCAGGTCGGCGGCGGCCCGGAGGATGCGCTCGCGGGTCGCCGCCGACACGTTGCCCTCGGCCTGCCCGTTCATGACGAAGGAGACGGCGGTCTGCGACACCCCCGCCATCCGGGCCACGTCAGAGGCCTTGGGTCGTGGGTTCATCCCCCTAGCCTGCCTCATCGCAGGCAGCGGTCAGGCGACGCGGGTCTGCGGGGCGTGCTCCGCGGTCTTGCCGGCGTCGCGCTCGACCGTGCCGCCGAGCACCTCGTCGATCTTCGCCAGGAGGTCGGCGTCCAGCGTGACACCGGCGGCCTGCACGTTGTCCTGCACCTGGGAGGGCTTGGAGGCGCCGACCAGCGCGGCGGCGACGTTGGGGTTCTGCAGCACCCAGGCGACGGCGAGCTGCGGCATGGTGAGGCCGGCCTCCTCGGCGAGCGGCTTCAGGCCCTGCACCGCGGTGAGCACCTCGTCGCGCAGGAAGCCCTGCATGCCCTTGCCCATCGACTCGTCGGCGGCCCGGCCCTCGGTGGGCTGCTGGCCGGGGAGGTACTTGCCGGAGAGGACGCCCTGGGCCATCGGGCTCCAGACGATCTGGGAGATGCCGAGCTCCTCGCACGTCGGGACGACCTCGGGCTCGATGACCCGCCAGAGCATGGAGTACTGCGGCTGGGAGGAGATGAGCTGGATGCCGAGGTCCTGGGCCAGTGCGTGGCCGGCGCGGATCTGGTCGGCGGTCCACTCGCTCACGCCGATGTAGAGCGCCTTGCCCTGACGCACGATGTCGGCGAAGGCCTGCATCGTCTCCTCGAGCGGAGTCTCGGTGTCGTAGCGGTGCGCCTGGTAGAGGTCGACGTAGTCGGTCTGCAGCCGCTCCAGGCTGCCGTTGATCGACTCCATGATGTGCTTGCGGGACAGGCCGGTGTCGTTCTTGCCCCCGGGGCCGGTCGGCCAGTAGACCTTGGTGAAGATCTCCAGGCTCTCACGGCGCTCGCCCGCCAGCGCCTCCCCGAGGACGCTCTCGGCCTTGGTGTTGGCGTAGACGTCCGCGGTGTCGAAGGTGCTGATGCCGGCGTCGAGCGCGGCGCGCACGCACTCCCGGGCCACGTCGTTCTCGACCTGGCTGCCGTGGGTCAACCAGTTGCCGTAGGTGATCTCGCTGATCTTGAGGCCGCTGTTGCCGAGGTATCGAAACTCCATACCCCCCACGCTATGTCGAGCAGCCCTGACCGGCGAACTCGACCACGGGCTGCCATGGCACGAGAACCCGTGATGGACATCGGCGAGGGGGGGCACGTGTTATAAGATGTGTGCAACATGCAACTATCTGAGGAACTGGCACGGTCGTTCACCGCCCTGGGGCGGTTCCTGCACGAGCGGGAGGCTGACCTGTCGCGGGCGGACTTCATCGTGCTGGTGCGCCTGGCCGGCCACGAGTGCACCCGCTCCCGTGACCTCGCCCGCGCCGAGGGCCTCGACCCGTCCACGATGAGCCGTCGGTTGGCGTCCCTGGCCGAGCGCGGGCTGATCCGGCGCAGCCCCGACCCGGCCGACCGCCGGTCCCAGGTGCTCGCCCTGACCGCCGAGGGGGAGCAGGCGGTCCACGCCGAGCGCGCCCGACGGGTGGCCCTGGTCACCGAGGCACTGGAGGACTGGCCGGCGCAGGACCAGCACGAGCTGGCCCGCCTGCTGGCGCGCCTCACCGACTCGATCGAGACGCGGCGGACGGCCCAGGGCATACCAGGACTTCCCGGCAGCCCTCCGCCCTCGGGCGACCCGACCTCGACCCCGTGACACCCACCCCCCTGACCACGCGAGGAGCCTGATGGCGACCAGCACCACCCACCCGCCCACCCCGGGCGGCTCCACCACCCCGGCGGCCTTCCGCCTGAGCCGGGAGCACAAGATCGTCTTCGCCGGGCTCATGCTCGGCATGTTCGTCGCCTCGATCAGCCAGACCATCGTCGGCCCGGCGCTGCCGCAGATCGTCGCCGACCTCGGGGGCATGGACCACTACTCCTGGGTCGCGACCGCCGCGATGCTCGTCTCGGCCGTCGTCGTCCCGGTCGTCGGCAAGCTGTCCGACCTCTACGGTCGCAAGAGCTTCTACGTCGCCGGCCTCGTCATCTTCATGCTCGGCTCGGTCGTCTCGGGTCTCGCGGACAGCTTCTGGGTCCTGGTCGCCGGGCGCGCCATCCAGGGGGCCGGCATGGGCACCCTCATGCCGCTGTCGCAGACGATCATCGGCGACATCATCCCGGCGCGCCAGCGCGGGAAGTACCAAGGCCTCATGGGCGCGGTCTTCGGAGTCACCTCGGTCGCCGGCCCGCTCGCCGGCGGGCTCATCACCGACCACCTCGGCTGGCGCTGGCTCTTCTTCGCCACCCTGCCGGTCGGCCTGGTGACGCTGGCCTTCGTCGCCCGCCACATGCACCTGCCGCACCAGCGTCGCGACGCCAAGATCGACGTCGCGGGGGTCATCACCCTCGCCATCTCCATGGTCTCGATCCTGCTCGCCACGAGCTGGGGCGGCACGACCTACCCGTGGGCGTCGGTCGAGGTGCTCGGCCTGTATGCCGTCGGTCTCGTCTTCGCCGTCGCCTTCGTCGTCGTCGAGCTGCGCGCCTCGGAGCCGCTGCTGCCGCTGCGCCTCTTCCGGTCCAGCGTCTTCAGCTGGTCCAACGTCGCGGGCCTCGGCCTGTCGATGGTGATGTTCGGGTCGATCATCTACATCCCCGTCTTCGCCCAGGGCGTCCTCGGGGTCGACGCGACACAGTCCGGCCTCATCCTCATGCCGATGATGCTCGGCCTCATCGTCATGGGCATCCTCACCGGGCTGCTCGTCACCCGCACCGGGCACTACAAGCCGTTCATGCTCGCGGGGGTCGCGATCATGGCGGTCGGCGTCTGGCTGCTGACGCTGCTCTCGGAGGCCTCGAGCGCCTGGGAGCTGTTCGGCGCCATGGCGGTGGTCGGCATCGGGCTCGGTATGGCGTTGCAGCAGTTCACCCTCGTCGTCCAGAACGTCGTGGCGCGCCGCGATCTCGGGGTCGCCACCGCGACCACGCAGTTCAGCCGCAACATCGGCTCGACCGTGGGCATCGCGGTCTACGGGTCGATCATGACCGGCGGGCTCGGCGCCGCGGTGGCCTCGCACCTGCCCGCGTCGATGCGGGAGCAGGCGGCGCAGCAGGCGGGCAGCAGCCTGGACGTCGGGTCGGTGCTCGACCCGTCCTCCCTCGGTGAGGTCCCACCGGTCGTCGAGCAGGCGCTGCGGGCCGGCCTTGCCGACCAGCTGCACGATGCCTTCCTCGTCGGCCTGCCGATCCTGGCCCTCGTCTTCGTGGCGACCGCGATGATCCGGCACGTGCCTCTGCGCGAGACCCTCGAGGACGAGCCAGACCAGCCAGACCAGCTAGAGCAGCACGACCAGCTCGCTCGCCCCACCCACCCCTGACCGAGAGCCTGGTCTGCTCACTCCGAGAGCGCGGTCTGCTCACTCCGAGAGCCTGGTCTGCTCACCCCGGGCGACTCGGCTGCGCACTCCGAGAGCGCGGTCTGGTCACTCAGGGCGCCTGGCCTGCTCCGCATGACGCCCCGGCCCCACGGTCGTGCGAGAGCCCCACGGTTGAGGAATTTCCCCATGGCTCCAGCAGTGGGGCTCCACAGCAACCGTGGGGGTCGCTGAGGAGCGTAGGGCTCTAGAGCAACCTTGGGGGTCGCTGGGGAGCGAGGGGCTGCAGCGCAACTGTGGGGCGCTCCGAGAAGGTCAGGTCTCTCAGCAGTGCTTTAGGTGCGAGCTTGTCCTGATTTCGGGGTGAGGGTAGCCTCACCCGAGTGTCCGTTCACGTGACCGCCCCGGCACGCACCCGTGACCTCCGCGCAGATCTGAGCCTCGGCCTGCTGCCCGCGCGGGGTGCCATCGAGCCGACGTCTGCAGCTCTCGTCGTGTCGGACGGTGCGGGGGAGAGCACGCTCATCGACCACGGGACGCTCCGGGACCGGGTCGACACGGCCGCAGCAGCGCTGCCCCCGGCCAGCGGCGGGCGGCTCCTGGTGGAGGTGCCGCTGCGCCCGCAGGTGGACGACGTCGTGGGGTATCTCGCGGTGCTCGAGGCGGGTCACGTCGCCCTCGTGACTGCTGCCGACATCACGGCTACCTTCGGCAAGGCCTCAGACCGCCCCGGCCAGACCTGGCACCCCGACCTCGTCATGGACGGCGCGCTCGGCATCGCCGCCCAGGATGCCCACGCCGCCGAGCACGGCCCCCGCCACGAGCTCCACCCCGACCTCGCCCTGCTGCTGAGCACCTCGGGGAGCACCGGTTCGCCCAAGCTGGTGCGGCTGGGCCGGGAGGGTGTGCTGGCCAACGCCCGCGCCATCGCGGCCGCACTCGCGTTGACCCCCGCCGACCGCGGCGTGACCAGCCTGCCGCTGCACTACTGCTTCGGCCTCTCGGTGCTGCACAGCCACCTCGTGAGCGGCGGCAGCCTCACGCTGACCGACCTCTCGGTCACCGAGCCGAACTTCTGGGAACTCGTCGACGGCAGCGGCGTCACCACCCTGCCGGTCGTGCCGCACCAGCTCGACCTGCTCGCCAGCACCTGCGAGCTGGACCGCCCACACCCGTCCCTGCGCCGCATCACCCAGGCCGGTGGGCGCCTCGCGCCGGAACGGGTCCGCGCGGTCGCCACCCAGGGCGCCGGCCACGGCTGGGGCCTGTCCGTGATGTACGGGCAGACCGAGGCCACCGCCCGCATCTGCGTCCACGACCCCGCCGACGTCACCGCGGCGCCCGATGCCGTCGGTCGCCCCGTGCCTGGCACCACCCTGCACCTCGACACCGACATACCCGAGGCGCGTGGCGACGTCGGGGAGGTCGTGGTCCGTGGTCCCGGCGTCATGCTCGGGTATGCCGTCACTCCCGCCGACCTCGCGCTCGGCCGGTCCGTGACCGAGCTGCGCACCGGTGACCTCGGGCGGATCGACGCCGACGGGGTGCTGCGCATCGTCGGCCGCCGCTCCGGCTTCGTCAAGATCCTGGGGCTGCGGATCGACCTCGGCCAGGTGGAGCGGGCGCTGGAGGTCGAGCACCTGACCGCCTGCGTCACCGGAGACGACGACGAGCTGCGGGTCGCGGTGGAGCCGCAGGACGGCATACCGGTGGTGGAGCTGGCGGCCCGGGCGCGCCGCCTCGCGGCCAGGGCGAGCGGTGTCGGCGTCGGCCACGTGCGCGCCGCCGTGCTGCCGCTGCCCCGTCTGGGCAACGACAAGGTCGACCGCGCCGGCGCCGACGCGCTGGTGCGCGGGAGCGACCCGGACGAGTGCACCGACACCCGCCGGCAGGTGGACCGGCCCAGCCTCGAGGTGCGCGCCGCGGCGGTGCTCGCCGACGTGCTCGGCCGTGACGACGTCGACCTGCGCCGCACCTTCGTCGAGCTCGGCGGCGACTCGCTCAGCCACGTGCTGGCCTCCACCCGTCTCACCGCGCTTCTCGGCGAGCTGCCCCGCGACTGGCACCAGCGCCCGCTGGCCGAGCTCGTCGCCGCCGCGACACCCAGCCCGCCCGAGGCGGACGCCACTCCCGACGCCGACCCCACCCCCCGTCGCGGCCGCTGGGTCCGCCTGGAGTCCTCGGTCGTGCTGCGCGCGATCGCGGTCGTCATCATCTGCGGCTCGCACGCCGACCTCTTTCGCATCCTCGGCGGCGCGCACACGCTGCTCGTCGTCGCCGGCTTCAACGCCGCCCGCTTCGGCCTGGCTGCGCCCACCGTCCCCCCGCGCTGGCGGGGGACCGCGCGGTTGCTCGTCGGGGTCGCCGTGCCGACCATGGCCGTCGCACTCGTCGGTCTGTCCTACGGCCGCTACGGGTGGGACAACGTCTTTCTCGCGAACTGGTTGGTCGGCGACATCGCCTACGGCAAGCACAACGAGCTGTGGTTCGTCGACGCTCTCGTCGCCTGCCTCGTGCTCACCGCGGCGGTCCTCTCCCTGCCGCCCGTCGCGCGCCGCTGGCAGGTCGATCCGTGGCGGGTGTCCTACGCCCTCGTGCTCGTGGCGCTGGTGCCGCGCTTCGTCGTGCTGACCTTCGCCGACGGGGTGCTGCGCGGCATGATGCCGACCGTCCTGTGGCTCTTCGCGGTCGGTATGGCGCTCGCCCACGCCGACACGCCGGCGCGCCGCCGGTGGACGCTCGGGGCGATGGCGCTGGGGATCGCGTGGTTCTTCCCGGACGACCCGATCCGCAACCTCACCATCCTCGCCGGGGTCGTCGTGCTGGCCCTGGTGCCGACCATCCGGGTGCCCGCCCGGCTCGTACCGGTCGCCACCGTCCTCGCGGCGGCGAGCCTGCACATCTACCTCATCCAGTTCCAGATCCTCGGCTGGGTGCCCACGCCGCTGCTCGCGACCCTCGTGGCGCTCGCGGCCGGCGTGCTCCTGTGGCGCCTGACCGACGGCCCCGTGCGGCGGCTGCAGGACCTGGTCGACCCACGTCATACCCGATCCGAGAGGACCCCCGCGTGACCACGCTGTCCCGTCGCACCCTGCTGGGTGCCCTGGCCGCCTCCCCGCTGCTGCTGAGCGCCTGCAGCCGGGAGGAGGAGTACGTCCCCGACCCGGACGCGCTGCAGATCTACTCCTCCCAGCACCGCGAGGTGACCGAGGCCTGGGCCGCCGCCTTCACCGAGGCGACCGGCATCCCCACCCAGATCCGCCGTGGCACCGACTCCTCGATGGGTCACCAGATCGTCGCCGAGGGGGAGAGCAGCCCCGCCGACGTCTTCCTCACCGAGAACTCCCCGGCGATGACCGTCGTCGAGCGCGCCGGGCTGCTCGCCCCGGTCGACGCAGCGACGCTCGGTCAGATCCCGGACGGCCTGACCCCCTCCAGCGGCGACTGGACCGCGATCGCCGCCCGCTCGACCGTGCTGTGCTGGAACCCGGAGGAGATCTCCGAGGGCGAGCTGCCGGCCTCGATGATGGACCTTGCCGACCCCGCGTGGGCCGACCGCTGGGGCTGCGCGCCCGGGGGCGCCGACTTCCAGGCGATCGTCGCCGGGATGCTCGCCGACCGCGGCGAGGAGGAGACCCGCTCCTGGCTCGAGGCGCTGGAGTCGGGGGCGCAGATCTACCAGAACAACATCGCCACCATGCAGGCCGTCAACGCCGCCGAGGTGCCGGTCGGCGTGATGTACCACTACTACTGGTACCGCGACCAGGCCGGCACCCAGGAGCAGTCGGGCAACACGCGGCTGCACTACTTCGGCAACGAGGACCCGGGCGCCTTCGTGTCGCTCTCGGCCGGCGGTGTCCTCGCCGGCGCCGCGATGCCCGACGCCGCGCAGCAGTTCCTCGCCTACATCACCTCGGCCGAGGGACAGCAGGTGCTCGTCGACTCCGGCTCGATGGAGTATGCCGTCGCCGAGGGAGTCGAGTCCGACCCGGCGCTGCCGACGCTCGCCGAGCTGGACGCGCCGCCGGTCGACCCGTTCACCCTCAACAGCGACGAGGTCACCGAGCTGATGACCGATGTCGGTCTCCTCTAGCACCGGGCCCCGCACGTCGGTCGAGACGCATCCTGAGGTGGAGTCACGCTCCGGCCGGATGCCCGGGCGGCCGACGAGCCGCCTGCTCGGGGTCCTCGCGACGCTGGTCGCCGCGCTCACCGTGCTGCCCGTCGCGGTGGTCCTGGTCCGGGCGGCCTCCGGGCCGGCCTCTGAGGCGCTGGACTACCTGCTGCGGCCGCGGATCGGCGAGCTGCTCGCGCACACCGGCTGGCTGATGCTGCTCACCGTGCCCGCGTCCGTCGTGCTCGGGGTCGGGGCCGCGTGGCTGGTGGAGCGGACCGACCTGCCGTGGCCCGGGGTGTGGCGCACCCTCATGCTGGCGCCGCTCGCGGTGCCGGCCTTCGTCGCGAGCTATGCCTGGATCTCGGTGCAGCCGGGACTGGTCGGCCTCGGTGGAGCCGTGCTCGTGACGACGCTGGCCTACTTCCCCTTCGTCTTCCTGCCGGTCGCGGCCCTGCTGCGCACCCTCGACGCCGGCGAGGAGGAGATCGCCCGCTCGCTCGGCGTCGGCCCGGTAGGCGCCTTCCTCCGGACCGTGCTCCCCCGCCTGCGCCCCGCGATCAGCGGCGGCGCGCTGCTGGTGGCGCTGCACCTGCTGGCGGAGTACGGCGTGCTGGAGATGATGCGCTACCAGACCTTCACGACCGCGATCCTGCAGCAGTATGCCGTCGGCTTCAGCGACGTCCGCGGCTCGCTGCTCGCGTCGGTGCTCCTCGTGCTCTGTCTGCTCGTGCTCACCGCGGAGGTCGCGGCGCGCGGGCGGGCGCGGGTCTCGCGGCTCGGGTCCGGCGCGGGCCGACGGCCGGTGCCGCTGCCGTTGGGGCGGTGGCGGGTGCCTGCGCTGATGGCCCTCGGCGCAGTGGTCGTGCTCGCGGTGGGGGTGCCCGTCGCGGTCCTGCTGCGCTGGCTCGCCGCGGGCTCGACGATCAGCGGCCAGGGGGTGGGTGCGGGCGATCTGCTGCTGGTCACCGGGTCCACCGTCGGGCTGGCGCTCGCCGGGGGGCTGCTCGCCCTCGTCCTGGGCCTGCCGGGGGCGATTTTGCTGGACCGCCAGCACGGGGTGTTCGCGGTGCTGGTCGAGCGGCTGACCTTCGTGGCCAGCTCGCTGCCCGGCGTGGTCGTCGCGCTCGCGCTGGTGACGCTGTCGATCGCCGCCTTCCCGGGGATCTACCAGACCACCGTGCTGCTGCTCCTGGCCTACGCGATCCTCTTCCTGCCGCGCGCCATGGTGGCGCTGCGCTCCGGGCTGGCCGCGGCACCGCCGGAGCTGTCCGAGGCGGCCCGCTCCCTGGGCCAGGGCTCGGCAGGTGTCCTGGGACGGGTCGTGCTGCCGCTCGCGGCGCCCTCGGTGCTGGCCGGGTTCGTGCTCGTGGCGCTGGCGATCAGCACCGAGCTCACCGCGACGCTGCTGCTCGCTCCGACGGGTGTCGAGACCCTGGCGCTGGCCTTCTGGAGCGCGGCCGCCGAGCTGGACTACGCTGCCGCCGCGCCCTTCGCGGCGATGATGATCGCCCTGTCGGTGCCCTTGACGGTGCTGCTGCGGCGCCAGATCACGAGCTGAGGAGCAGGGAACCCGATGAGCGAGGTGAGGCTGTCCGGCGTGCGCGCCGGCTACGGCGACGTGGAGATCCTTCACGGCGTCGACCTCGTCGTGCCCTCCGGAGGCACGACCGCCGTGCTCGGCGACTCCGGATCCGGCAAGACCACCCTGCTCAAGGTCATCTCCGGCTTCCTGCGGCCGGCCGTCGGCCAGGTGGAGGTGGGCGGTCGCGTGGTGGCCAACGGGGCCGCGACCTCCTGGGTGGCGCCGGAGCACCGCGGGGTGGGCTACGTCCGCCAGGACGGCGGCCTCTTCCCGCACCTGTCGGTGGCGGGCAACATCGCCTTCGGCCTGCCCCGGCCGCGGCTGGGCCGGCGAGACCGGGTTCACCGCGACCGGGTGGCCGAGCTGCTCGACCTCGTCGAGCTGCCGCAGGATGTCGCCGAGCGGCGGCCGGACCAGCTCTCCGGCGGTCAGCAGCAGCGCGTCGCGCTGGCCCGGGCGCTCGCGCCGCGGCCCGATCTGGTGCTGCTCGACGAACCCTTCTCCTCCCTCGACACCGCCCTGCGGACGGCGACGCGGGAGGCGACGGCGCGGGCACTGCATACCTCCGGGGCGACGACGCTGCTCGTCACCCACGACCAGGGCGAGGCGATGTCCTTCGCCGACGAGATCGCGGTGCTGCGGGAGGGGGCGTTCCGGCAGATCGCCGCCCCGAGGACGGTATATGCCGAGCCGGTCGACGCGCACGTGGCGGCCTTCATGGGCGACGCGATCCCCGTGCACGGGCTGGCCAACGAGGACCAGTTCCGGTGCGCGCTCGGCACCCTCGGTGCCGCCGGACCGGGGTTGCGCGGCGCAGTCGTGGGGATCCTGCGCCCCGAGCAGCTGCGGCTCGGCCCGCCCGGCAGCGGGTCGGTCGACGCCCGCGTCACGACCGTCACCTTCTTCGGGCACGACTGCGTCGTCGGGCTCGAGCTGGAGAACGGCACCCCGGTGCGGGGGCTGCGGGCCCGCGTGGTGGGCCCGGAGACGCCGTCGGTCGGCGAGGTCGTCGGCCTGGGGGTCGTCGGTCCGGTGCGCGTCGTCCCGGGCTGAGCGGCTACCAGGCCTGGCCCGGGGTCGTAGGCCGTGGTGGTGTCGACGTCCTCCGACCGCTTCACGCTGGCCTCGATGAGCCCGTAGGGGGGCCGTCGGCGTGGTGCACCTCGCAGTGGTTCTCGATGCCGTAGGGCGAGAGGTCGATGACGACGTGGTGCACGTTGGGGCAGGAGAAGCGCACGTCGAGCACCGAGGGTGCGGCGTCGAGGACGGCCTGGCCCATCTCCCACATGGTGTGCTGGAGCGCGTAGCTGTAGGACTCGGCGAAGGCCCTGGTCATGGCGTCCAGCACGGCGGCGAAGGACGCGTCCCGGTCGGTGTGGGGGTTGCTCACAGCCGCGTCGTCGTGGCACCACTGGACCCGCACGGCGGTGACGTGTTCGGTGGTGTCGACGAAGTGGTCGGCCAGGGCGATCCCGAAGCCCTCGGGCGTGCGGGCTTGCTCGCCGTGCTCCTTGGCGAAGCCGCAGACGGTATTCTTTGTCGCGTCCGTGGTGAGGACCTTGGCGTTGTCGCCGGTGAGGTGGGTATCGGCGAAGTCACCGCTCAGGGCCACCGAGACGAGGTGGTCGACGATCTCGTGCGGGGCCTGCGGGTCGTCCCGATAGACCCGGACCACGTGGGTCTCCGCCGTGCCGTACTGCGTGTGACCGAGCACGTAGCCGCGATCGGTGGCGCTCATGGGGTTCCTCTCGTGCGGTGGGGGGCGTCAGCTGCCCCGGTAGGTGGAGAACGCGTAGGGCTGAGCAGGAGCGGCACGTGATAGTGCCGGTCCTCGTCGACGACGAAGGTGATCGCGACCTCGGGGTGCCGGTCCGGGCATCCAGCACGTGGGTAGAACTCATGCTCCCGCTCATGAGGTGATCAGCTCCCGAAGTCGTCGGTGGGTGATCTGACGGAGCTGCTCGACCACCTCGGCAGCCTCGGTCTGCGCGTCCTGATCCAGACGCCGGGTGAGCGCTACGAGGATCTCCTCGGGCCTGCGGCCGGCCGCCCGGATGAGGAACACCCGGTCGAAGCGCTCCTAGGTGAGGTTGCCTGCGCGGATCTGCGCCTGCACCGCCGCGTCCGAGTCAGCCACGGCGCTCTGCTCGCGGCGGCCGAAGCGGGCGTCTTGCCCCGTGCCGCTCGCGCGCTCACCGATCCGCGGGTGGCCCTCGAGCGCGGTGTCGGCGTCGAGGCCGTTGACGGTCTCCAGGTCGGGCAGGGTCGGAAGGTCGGTGCGACCGCCGGAGCCCGACGACGCGGTCATGCGTCCACCCCGGGCGCACTCCCCGCGACCTCGCTGGCCAGGATGCGGGCCGCCGCCTGCAGCGGTGGCAGGGCGCGGCTGATGAGGCTGTCCGTCATGCGGCTCGCGGGGCCCGACATCGACAGCGCGAGGTGGAGGCGCGGCTCGGGGAAGGGCACCGCCACGCACCGCACCCCGAGCTCCATCTCCTCGTCGTCGAGCGCGAAACCCTCGCGCCGGGTGGTGTGCACCGCCTCGAGGAAGGACTCCGGCGAGGTGATCGTGCGGGGCGTGCGTCCCGGCATACCGGTCCGACGCAGCAGCGCGACGACCTGGTCGTCGGGGAGCTGGCTGAGCAGCGCCTTGCCGACCCCGGTCGCGTGCGGCGGCGTGCGCCGACCGATCTCGGTGAACATGCGGACGGCGTGCGGCGACGGTGCCTGACCGATGTAGACCACGTCGTCCCCCTCGAGCGCGGCGAGGTTGACGCTCTCGCCGAAGTCGGCGACGAGGTCCTGCAGGACCGTGGTGCTCCAGCTGCCGAAGGAGGAGCGTGCCGCCTGGCCCAGCACGATGAGCTCGGTGCCGAGGGCGTAGCGACGGTTGTCCAGCTGCCGCAGGAAGCCGTGGTCCAGCAGGGTGCGCACGAGCCGGTGGACGGTCGGCATGGGCTGACCGGTGGCGGAGGTGATGTCGCTGAGGGACAACTCTCCGGCGGGCGCCGCGGCGAGGATCTCCAGGACGTCGACGGCCTTACCGACGGATTGCACCCCGGCCGGCCGCCGACGCGCGGAGGGAGTCGGGTCGGCACTCACGTCGGCAAGTCTAGTCCCGTTCCTCTCGCGATGCGGAAGAGGAACTCCATACCTGCGTCGTTACTCGTGTTCCCCCCCATCGCGCCGAACCGTCGGCCCGCCGTCGAGGTGCAAGAGTGTGGGCACCGCGCTGACGCAGCGTCAGGGCGAGACGACACAGGAGACGTCATGGCCGCCCCCGGTCCTGGATACTCGATCGTGCTGCGGGTGGACGCCCCGCCGGACTTCGTCGCCACCACCCGACTCGCCCAGGTCGTCGCCGAGGCCGGGGCGGCGGTGCAGGCCCTGGACGTCGCCGAGTCGTCCGGAGACCACGTCACGGTGGACCTCACCGTTCACGGCACGAGCGAGGAGCACGCCGAGCAGATCCGGGAGGCGGTCGACCGCGCGGATGGGTTCACCGTGCGCCACGTCCCCGACCGCACCTTCCTCCTGCACCTCGGCGGTGAGCTCGAGGTGGTGGGCAGCGCGTCGGCGCCGGCGCCGACGTCAGCCTGCTCAAGGAAGGGCTGCAGGCCTACTTCCTGCAGCAGCTGCTGGGGGAGGACGGGGTCCGGCTGCGGCCGGCGCACCTGCTGCACCTGGCCACCCGGGCGGGTGCGCGGGCGCTGGGGCTGTGGGAGAGGGTGGGGGACCTGAGCCCGGGCAAGGACTTCGACGCGGCCTGGGTCAGTCCGTCGGCCGGGAGCACGCTGCGGACCACGATGGCGCACGCGCCCGGCGCATCTGAGAGGCTGGCCACCATCGTCGCCCAGGGCGCGCCGGGCGATGTCGCAGCCACCTGGGTGGGGGGCCGGATCGTGGCAGGTCACGGTCCGACCGGCACCACCGCATACCCCTCGAGGAGCACCGATGTCAACGCCTGACCCGAGGACGCAGCCGTCGGCGGCGCCCACCAAGACCGACCCCGCGCCCCGGGGCGGGATGGACCGCTACTTCGGCATCTCCGCCTCCGGCTCCACCGTCCCGATCGAGCTGCGCGCGGGGCTGACGACGTTCCTGACGATGAGCTACATCATCTTCGTCAACCCCAACGTGCTCGGCAACGCGATCGACGTCGGCCCGACGACCTTCGTGCAGCTGCTCTCGGTGACCTGCCTGGCCGCGATGTTCGGATCCCTGGCCATGGGGCTCATCGCGCGCTACCCCTTCGCGCAGGCGCCGGGCATGGGGCTCAACGCCTTCTTCGCCTTCACCGTCGTTCTCGGGATGGGGGTGGCCTGGCAGACCGCCCTCGGCGCCGTCTTCATCTCCGGGGTGCTCTTCGTCGTGCTGAGCGTGCTCGGGGTCCGCCAGGCGATCGTCCAGGGTCTCCCCATGAGCCTCAAGCTCGCGATCACCGCCGGTATCGGCGCCTTCCTGGCCTTCCTGGGTCTGAGCACCGCCGGCATCGTGGTCGCCGACGAGGCGACGCTGGTGGGCTTGGGCGACCTCGGTGCCCCGAGCGCCTGGCTCGCGGTCATCGGTCTCATCTTCACCGCCGTACTGCTGCAGCTGCGGGTCACCGGCGCGATCCTCTGGGGCATCCTCGCGACCTCGCTGCTGGCGGTCGTCACCCGGGCCGAGGTCTACACCGGGGCCGACGGGGCGCCCGCGGCCTTCGGCGGCTTCACCGACGGGATCGTCGGCGCCCCGGTGTGGCCGAGCGACCTCGTGGGTCAGATGGACGTCATGGGCGCCCTCGGCCTCGGCCTGCTCAGCGTGATCTTCACCTTCTTCTTCATCGACTTCTTCGACTCCACCGGCACGCTGACCGGGCTGGCCCAGCGCTCGGGATACCTCGACGACCGGGGTGAGATGCCGCGCGCCACGACCGTCTTCTCCATGGACGGCCTCGCCACGATGTTCGGCGCCGCCATGGGCACGTCCACGACGACCGCCTACGTCGAGAGCGCGTCCGGCATCGAGGAGGGCGGCCGCACGGGCCTCACCGCGACCGTCACCGGCCTGCTCTTCGGCCTGGCGCTCTTCCTTTGGCCGCTCGCCGGGGTGGTCCCGGGAGCCGCGACGGCGCCGGCCCTGGTGCTCGTGGGAGCGCTGATGATGGACGGCATCCGGCACATCGAGTGGGACCAGGTGGCCGAGAGCGTCCCCGCGTTCCTCACGATCATGGTGATGCCGCTGACCTTCTCCATCGCCAACGGCGTCTCGATGGGCATCATCAGCTACTGCGCGATCAAGGCGTTGACCGGCAAGGCCCGCGAGGTGCACTGGGTCCTCTACGTCGTGGCCGCGCTGCTCCTGGCGCGCTTCATCTGGCTGGGGGAGTAGCGGCATACCCGCGCCCCCGTCCGGACCTGTGCACGCTCCCGTGACCGGTGCGTAGGGCATCACCTGCGCACCGGCTCAGGAAGCGTGCACAGGTCTGTCAGGAGGGCGCCTGCGTATGCCCCTGCGCGTGACTGGCGACGAGGGGACCGGGGAGGGGCGGCCCGACGGGAGCTCGGCCGACGGGGCCCGGGTCGCCCCGCTCGGGTCGGCCCGCGGGCTGCTGCTCGTCGCCATCACCGGTGGGCTCTACGGCTGGTCACTGGCTGGCGTGATCACCGTGGGGGTGACGGTGCTCGGGGGCGTCGCGGGCACGAGCACCGCAACTTCGTGACGTGCGAGGAGTTCGACCGCGCCGGCAACTACGTCCCGCCGGACTGCTACGACCTCTCCGAGCTCGAGGGCCTGTAGGCCCGGAGTCTCGCCATACCGTCCGGACCAAGGAGGCCTCTTGGACGCGAGCACGGGCCCAACGGGCTGGAGTCCGTCCTCGCCCAGCTCCAGGCCAGGGCGGCCTACCCCGTCACCCCCGTGGTGCGCGTGCCCAGCGACGACGAGGTCGTCATCAAGCAGGTCCTCGACCTCGGCGCGCAGACCCTCCTCGTGCCGATGGTGGCCAGCGCCGAGCAGGCGCGGGAGGTCGTCGCCGCCGCGCACTACCCGCCGAGAGGGAGGCGTGGGGTGGGGGCGGCGCTCGCCCGCTCCAGCCGGTGGGACAGGCCTTCCGCTTCTGGGTGGCTGGGGTGCCCGTCGGCTCAGAGGTAGCTCTCGATCTCGGCGTCCTCGCGCAGCTGAGCGACGAGCTCCTCGGTGGCCTCGGTCTGGGCCTCCTGCAGCAGCTGGCCGGCAATCTGCTCCTCGACCTCCTCGAAGGCCGGGATCTGCGAGCCCGGTGCCGTGGTGGCGGCTCCGTCCTCGCCGGCCGCCTCCTCCTGCTGCTCGACGACCTCGTCGTAGTAGGCCCGCGCCTCCTCGTCGGTGGGCTCCTGCACATCGGCCTCGGCCTCGATGTAGGCCTCGATCGCGAGCTGCGTGGCGACCTCCTCGCGGGCGGTCTCCTCGTCCATGCCCTGCTCTTCCAGCAGCGCCAGGAACTCCTCCACGGAGGGCAGGCCGTTGCCGGTCGCGAGCTCCTCGAGGAAGGCCTCGACCTCCTCGTCGGTGGCCTCGAACCCTCCCTCGGCCGCCGCCTGGGTCAACAGGGTGGCGTCGACCACGAGGTCGAGGGTGTCGGACTGCAGCTGCTCCTCGTCGAACTCGGTGCCGGTCATCTGGGCCTGGGTCGTGGCCGAGGCGTACTGGCTCTCGTAGTAGTCGGCGAAGTCGTCCTTGGTGATGTCCTCGCCGTTGACCGTGGCGACAGGGTCGGGGATGTCGCTGAGGTCGACGGTGGGCATGGCCGCCTCGTCGGGGGCTGCGGTGCTGGTCGCAGCGGCGTCGTCCGGGGCGGTCGACGTGCTCGCGTCATCGCCGGTCGTGCTGTCGGTGCTGCACCCGGCCAGGCCGACCAGGCTCAGGGTCAGACCTGCCGCGGCGAGCCACTTCGTGACGGACATGGTCGATTCCTCCAAAGGATCGGGGGGTGCGCAAGTGCGCGAACGTAGCACGCTGCGGTAGGCGCGACGCCCGGCGTTCTCCCAGGCTTCGGTCAGGCTCGACCTGACCCCACGGCAGCCCGACTGTCCCGCCCGGGGAGCACACGGCATACTCGGACCCAGATCACCGAGGCAAGGAGGCACGATGTCCGACGAGGGACTGTCCAACCTGTTGCACGAGGAGCGCACCTTCGCGCCGAGCGAGGAGTTCGTGGCGCAGGCCAACGGGAGGGCCGAGCTCTTCGAGCAGGCCGAGGCCGACCGCGAGGGGTTCTGGGGGGACCAGGCGCGGCGGTATCTGCAGTGGGACACCGACTTCGACCAGGTGCTCGACTGGTCCGACGCGCCGTTCGCGAAGTGGTTCGTCGGCGGCCGGCTCAACGCCTGCGTCAACGCCGTCGACCGGCACGTCGAGGCCGGGCACGGCGACCGGGTCGCGATCCACTGGGTCGGTGAGCCCGAGGACGACACCCGCGACATCACGTATGCCGAGCTGCACCAGCTCGTGCAGCAGGCCGCCAACGCGCTGGCCGACCTCGGCGTCGGTGAGGGCGACACGGTGATGATCTATCTGCCGATGGTGCCCGAGGCGGCCGTGGCGATGCTCGCCTGTGCGCGGCTCGGCGCCCCGCACTCCGTCGTCTTCGGCGGCTTCTCCTCCGACGCGCTGCGCAGCCGGATCGCGGACGCCGACAGCAAGGTCGTCATCACCGCGGACGGCGGCTACCGGCGGGGCAAGCCGTCGGGGCTGAAGTCGGTCGTCGACGGGGCGCTGGAGGGTGACACCCCGGTCGAGAAGGTCCTCGTCGTGCAGCGCACGGGGCAGGACGTCGAGTGGACCGACGGGCGCGACCTCTGGTGGCACGAGGCGCTCGAGGCAGCCGATGACACCCACGAGGCGCAGGCCTTCGACGCCGAGCACCCGCTCTTCATCCTCTACACCTCCGGCACGACCGGGAAGCCCAAGGGCATCGTGCACGCCACCGGCGGCTACCTGCTGCAGACGGCCTATACCTCGCACGTCGTCCACGACATCCACCCCGAGACCGACGTCTACTGGTGCACGGCGGACGTCGGCTGGGTCACCGGCCACTCCTACATCGTCTACGGGCCGATGACGCTCGGCGCGACGCAGGTCATGTATGAAGGCACACCGGACACCCCGCACCAGGGCCGGTTCTGGGAGATCGTCCAGGACAAGAAGGTGACGATCCTCTACACCGCACCGACCGCGATCCGCACCTTCATGAAGTGGGGCAAGGACATCCCCGCGAAGTTCGACCTGTCGAGCCTGAAGCTGCTCGGGTCGGTCGGTGAGCCGATCAACCCCGAGGCGTGGATGTGGTACCGCGAGCACATCGGCGGCGGGAACTGCCCCATCGTCGACACCTGGTGGCAGACCGAGACCGGCGGCATCATGATCAGCCCGGTCCCCGGCGTCACCGAGACGCGTCCCGGATCGGCGCAGCACCCCATACCCGGCATCAACGCGGTCGTCGTCGACGACATGGGTGAGCCGGTCGAGAAGGGCTCGGGCGGCTACCTCGTGGTGACCGACCCGTGGCCCTCGATGCTGCGCGGGATCTGGGGCGACCCGGAGCGCTACAAGGAGACCTACTGGAGCCGGTTCCCGGACATGTACTTCGCCGGTGACGGCGCCAAGCTCGACGAGGACGGCAACATCTGGGTGCTCGGTCGCGTCGACGACGTCATGAACGTCTCCGGCCACCGGATGTCCACCGCTGAGATCGAGTCGGCGCTGGTCAGCCACCCGAAGGTCGCCGAGGCGGCGGTCGTGGGCGCCGCGGACGAGACGACCGGTCAGGCCATCTGCGCCTTCGTCATCCTGCGCGAGGAGGCCCTCGATCAGGCCGACGAGGAGGGTGAGGGTCAGGACCTCGTCGCCGAGCTGCGCCAGCACGTCGCCAAGGAGATCGGTGCGATCGCCAAGCCGCGGCAGATCATGGTCGTGCCCGAGCTGCCCAAGACGCGGTCGGGCAAGATCATGCGCCGGCTGCTCAAGGACGTCGCGGAGAAGCGCGAGGTCGGCGATGTCACCACGCTCGCCGACTCCTCGGTGATGGACCTCATCAGCGACGGGCTGAGCAAGGGCGACTGAGCGACTGAGCCTTAACTCACCGTCCCGACCGACGAATTCGACCACGAGAATCGCTGCCACGGCGACGATTACCGTGGTCGAATTCGTCGGTCAGGGGAGGCTCAGGGCAGCACGAGCGTGATCTGGGTGGCCACGCAGGCCGGGTGGCGTGCGCCCTCGATCCCGTGGCCGGTCCTGCAGGGCGTGCAGCACGACTCCACCGGAGCTGCGCTGCAGCGCGCTCGGCGTCGACTCAATCCTGGGCCTGCCGTTGCAGACCGCCGCCGTGATCCTCATCGGCTTCCTCATCTTCGGCGCGGTGCTGCAGCGCACCGGCGGCGCCGACTTCTTCGTCGACCTGGCCCGCTCGGTCTTCGGCCGCGCCCGGGGCGGGTCGGCCACGGTGGCCGTCGCGTCGTCCGCGTCGATGGGCATGATGTCGGGCAGCGCGGTCTCCGACGTGCTCACCGCCGGTCCGATGACGATCCCGGCGATGAAGCGCGCTGGCTACCCCGCGACCTACGCGGGCGGCATCGAGGCGACCGCCGCGACCGGTGGGTCCATCACCCCGCCGATCATGGGCACCGCAGCCTTCCTCATGGTGTCCTTCCTCGGCATCCCGTACGCCGAGGTCGCCATCGCCGCGGCGATCCCGGCGCTGCGCCCGCCGTCGGCCCCGACCCGGGAGCTCAACGGGAGAGGTGGAACTCCCGCCCGCTGATCTCGCTGATCGTGATCGACACGAGGATGACCTTGTCGTCGGCCACCCACGGGCGCAGCGGCAGGGCGTCGGCCGCGCGCGCGGCGGCACCCTCGAGGATTTGCGCCCGCCCGCGCCCGATGACGCTCCACGCGGTCTCGGCCCCGCCGTCGACCTCGTCGATCTCGAAGGCCACGTCGGAGTCCATCACCACCCCGAGCAACTTGGAGCCCTCGGCGGTGCGGATGAGGACCCGGTCGCCGTCGGTGGCGTAGTTGACCGGGGCGATGTGCACCTCGTCGGTGAGGTGGTAGGCGAGCCGTCCGAACTCACGGGAGCGCAGCCGCTCCCAGCACTGCTCGTCGGTGAGGGTGGTGGGTTCGCTCATGAGGTCCTCCGGGGCTCGGGCTCGCTCTTACTCTACTACGACGCGTCGTTGAGAGAATTCCCACCATGGGTTGTGGCGCCATCGCAGGAGAACCCATGGTCGAATTTCACGGTCGGAGCGGTATCCCGGCCCCGAGCCTCCTCGCTCAGCCGCCGAAGGCCCGCTCGACCGCGCCCGGCAGCTGGGTGGCGGCGAGCCAGATGAACAGGGCGGCGCAGATCGCCATGGGCACGTTGACGACCGAGCCGTTGCGCCACTGCCTCGGCGTGCGGTCGGTGTTGAGGATCCACAGCAGGGTGAACGCGAGGAACGGCATGAAGTCGGCGAACATCATCGACACGCCGTTCCACACTCCGACCAGCGAGCTCATGGCCGCCGACCAGAAACCGACGAGGAAGACCGTGCCGACCCACGCGCCATACCGGTCCCGCAGCACCTCGGAGAGGTCGAGCAGGCCCTGGTCGCCGGTGTCGACCGCGATGCCGGCGGAGTAGAGCAGCTCGGCGCCGACGATGAGGGTGGAGATGACGAAGCTGCCGGTGACGGTGCAGGCGACCGTGATCGTGCCACCGACGCCGCCCGCGACCGACAGGACGTTGATGAGGCCGCCCTCGGGGATGCGCGGGACCAGGCCGGCGACGATGAGGCCGGGGCCGACCAGGCTCCAGCCCGCGCGGGGTTCACTGGTGGTGGCGGGCGACTGCCCTGTTATGCCTGTGTTCTACACCGTGTGCGGATGTCCGTGCATCGATCGGTCTGCCGCGATCTCACGCTCTGGGGTGCTGGCGCGTCTACGGGGCGAGCCCGACGACGAGAGGTGAGGACGATGGCAGACCTGCGACACGCCGGGACCGAGACGGCGCTCGGCGAGGTGACCCTCGTGGCCGAGGACGACGCCCTGACGGGGCTGTACTTCCGCAGCCACTGGCACCGACCGGAGGAGTCGGCCTTCGGCGGCCCGGTGGAGATCGAGGCTGACCCGCTGCTCGGGCAGGCGCGCGAGGAGCTCGACGCCTACCTGTTCGGCGAGCGCCGGACCTTCGACGTGCCGATGCGCACGGCGGGTGACGCCTTCTCGGAGCTGGTCTGGGGGATGCTGCGGGAGATTCCCTACGGCCGGACCACGACCTACGGCGCGCTGGCGGAGCGCCTCGGTGACCGGTCGCTGGCGCAGCGGGTGGGGCAGGCGGTGGGGCGCAACCCGCTGTGTGTCCTCATCCCGTGCCACCGGGTGGTGGGCTCGAACGGCTCGCTCACCGGCTATGAGGGAGGGCTGCGGCGCAAACGCTTCCTGCTCGACCTCGAGGAGCCGGCCGAGGTGGCGGCGGCTCGGCTGTTCTAGGCGGCGAGGTCGCGGCCTCACGTTCGTGGCGGCTCGCGCGACTACCGTGTGATGAAGATGAAGCAGCCGTTCGAGCAGGCCGTCACCGCGCACCGGACGACCGTGGACCGGCAACGACTCGCCCTGGCCTATCACTACCTCGGTGGGCTGCGGCATACCGAGACCGCCGAGCTGATCGGCGGCAGCCCCGACGCCGTCCGCCGCGCGGCCGCCGACGGCATCAGGACCGTGAGACAGATCTACCGCGACGAGATCGCGGAAGGAGACCTCCGATGAACGAGACCAGACCCCCGACCGGCGCGGAGCACCGCGCACTCTTCCCGGTGGGCGACGCCACGATGACCGAGCTGCGCGCCCGGCTCGCCCTGGCGGCCGCAGATGAGGAACTGCTGGACGTCGCCTACCGCACCCTCGACACCCCGGTCGGCCCCCTGCTGCTGGCGGCCACGGAGCGAGGACTGGCCCGGGTCGCCTACGAGAGCGAGGGCTTCGACGCGGTGCTGGAGATGCTCGCGGCCCGGATCAGCCCGCGTGTGCTCGAAGCGCCGCGGCGCCTGGACGCGGTCACGACCGAGCTGGAGGAGTACTTCGCGGGGACGCGGCACGCCTTCGACCTCCCGCTGGACTACGCGATGTCCACCGGCTTCCGGGAGACGGTGCAGCGCCAGCTCCCGCAGATCGGCTACGGCCAGACCCGGTCCTACGCACAGGTCGCCGAGCTCGTCGGCAGCCCGCGTGCGGTGCGGGCGGTCGGCACGGCCTGCGCGACCAATCCCCACCCGGTCGTGGTGCCGTGCCACCGCGTGCTGCGGGCCGACGGCAGCCTCGGTGGCTACATCGGCGGACCCGAGGCCAAGACCACCCTGCTCACCCTGGAGAAGGCGGCATGACGACAATCTCGACGACGACCACGACCCTGCGGACTCAGCCGGCCGATCCTTTCGCCCAGCGGGTGGACTGTGCCGACTGGGAGGCCGTCACGGCAGAGGTCGACGAGTACGGCGGAGCGTGCGGAGTATGACGCCCGGCCGGCTCGGCGGGCACCGCCACGGGCGGATCTACGGCCGCCTCGACTGCCCGTCCGCGCTGGGCGCGATCAGCCGGGGCAGACGCAGGATCGCAAGGTTCTCAAGCGCGTCAACGTGCTGATCAAGGACATGCTGCGCAACGGCAACGAGGGGATGGGCAAGCCAGAACCTCTGCAGCATGACTTCGCCGGCTACTGGTCACGTCGGATCACCGACGAGCACAGATTGGTCTACAAAGTGGCGGCGGAGGAGGTGCGGGTCGCGGCGTGCCGCTACCACTACGGCCGCTGACCCCTCGTGCCGTGACAGGCTGAGGTATGCGTGTGACCGAGCTGTGGAGGTATCCCGTCAAGTCCTTCGGCGGGGAGCGGGTCGAGCGCTCGGTCGTGGAGCCATGGGGGCTCGAGGGGGATCGGCGCTGGGGCGTGGTCGGCCCGGACGGTTTCCCGGTCACGGCGCGCGACTGCCATGAGCTGCTGGGGCTGACCGCCACGCAGGTCGATGAGGAGACGATCCGGATCGCCGCGCGGGACGGCGACTCGATCCTGGTGGAGACGCCGCTGGGTGTGCCGGTCGTGCCGGTCGGCCACTCGCGGCAAGGATTTGCCCCGCCGGCGGACGAGGACGTGAGCGAGTGGATCTCCACGAAGGTGAGGCGCGGGGTGCGGCTCGTCTGGCAGGAGGACCCCACCCTGCGTCGGATCTCCGGCGCCCACGGGGGCGAGGAGGGTGAGTCACTGTCGTTCGCCGATACCGGGCCAATCCTGCTGACCAGCGAGGCCTCGCTCACCAGGCTCAGCGACTGGATCCTCGAGGAGGGCCGGGAGCCGGTGCCCATGTCGCGCTTCCGGGCCAATGTCGTCATCGACGGCCAGAGCGCCGAGCCGTTCGCGGAGGACGAGTGGGAGTTCGTGACGATCGGCGACGTCCGCTACCGCCGCACCGAACTCTGCGACCGCTGCGTGATGACGACCATCGACCTCGAGACACTGCATACCGGGAAAGAACCGATCCGGACCCTCGCGAAGCACCGGAGGTGGGACGGCAACACGTGGTTCGGCATCCGGCTCGTGCCCGTCGGGCTGGGGGACGGGGCTGCCGAGATCGCGGTGGGTGACGCCGTCGATGGCGGCTGACGGAGAGTTGGCCCCTGCCACCCGGCTCTTGGTGAGGATCGGTGCAGGTGCACCGATCCTCTCCGGTCGGGCCCTCGTCGCCGGTGGAGGATAAGTGCAGGTGCACCGATCCTCTCCGGAGATCCAGCCCTCCCGAATCGTCATCTTCGCGATCTGGTCACCCGCGACGTCGAAGGTGAAGGCGGACCGGCCGTTGGCGTGCGTCGAGCCCCAGTCGTCGACGGCACCGTCGGACGTGAAGGCGTCGAGGAAGCGCTGCTCGTCGTGGGCGTTGACCGCCTCGATGAAGGAGGCGACGGGCTCGGGCACGGTGTGGTCGGTCATGGGCGGTTGCCCTCTGGGCGATGAGTCGGTCAGCCGCAGCCTGCCACGGATCTGTTGCCGTTGAGGCGGAAGTGGGCTAAGACCTCGCCGAGCGCGAGAGCGAGGCCAACCCGCATTGCCGAGGGTGCCGACCGTCCCCATGGAGATCGTGGACGCTATCGAGGAACGCGCCAGGCGCGATGGTCAATCGCCCGAGGCGGCTGCAAGCACAGGGCACGGCGGTCCTTCCGGGGGCCAGGCGAACCAACAGGGCTCCGTCGACCTGGTGCCGCGGATCGCCGTGGTCGGTGACGCGACGTAGAGTTGGGGGCATCACCCAACGACGGGAGGGCGCGACGTGGCGCGTGCTGGTCGGCAGCAGACGGATGAGCTGACACCCAGGTCGGCCCGGGCGGAGATCACCCGGGAGATCGCGACCCGTTATGTCGGGGAACGGGGGCCGGTGCTGGAGATCCTGCACGCGGTGCAGGCCGAGCACGGCTTCGTCGCCGACGAGGACGTCGTCCAGATCGCCGACGTGCTCAACCTCTCGGTGGCCGAGGTGCATGGCACCGTGAGCTTCTACCACGACTTCCGGCGCGCGCCCGCGCCCGACCACAGCATCCAGGTATGCCGTGCCGAGGCCTGCCAGGCGGTCGGCGCCGCCGGCCTGTTCACCGCGGCGCAGGAGCGGTTCGACGGCCGCGAGGACGTCGAGGTGCGTGAGGTCTTCTGCTTCGGCAACTGCGCGCTCGGGCCGAGCGCGAGCATCGACGGGACCCTGCGCGCGCGCGTCAGCATTGACGACCTCGCCGCCGCAGAGTCAGGCTGGGACCGATGACCGGAAGCAGCCGCGAGTGTGTCGTGTGGGTGCCGCAGGATTCGTCCGCCCGAGCGGTCGGCGCGGACGAGGTGGCCGCCGCCCTGGCGCAGGTCGACGGCGTGACCGTGCGCCGCAACGGCACGCGGGGCATGCTCTGGCGCGAGCCGCTCGTCGAGGTCGAGACCGACCGGGGGCGCGTGGGCTATGCCAACGTGACCGCGGACGGCATACCGCAGCTGGTCGAGGCCGGGATGCTCGCCGGTGAGCCACCACAGGCGACGTCCGGTGGGGCTGAGAGCAACCCTGCGCGACGCCCGGTGGAGTATCTGGGGGTGGTCGACGACGACCCGTGGCTCACCGCGCAGGACCGGGTGAGCCTGGCCCGGATCGGGCTCGCCGAGCCGACCGATATCAGCGCCTACGAGGCCCAGGGCGGCTGGGTGGGGCTGCGCCGCGCCCTCGAGCTCGACCCGGCCGACGTCGTCGAGGAGGTCGTCACCTCCGGGCTTCGCGGACGGGGCGGCGCGGGCTTCCCGTCCGGGATCAAGTGGCGCACCGTGCTCGAGGCCGAGAGCGATCAGAAGTTCGTCGCGTGCAACCTCGACGAGGGCGACTCGGGCACCTTCGCCGACCGGATCCTCGCCGAGGCCGACCCGTTCACCCTGATCGAGGGCATGGTCATCGCCGCCGTCACGGTGGGCGCGACCGAGGGCTACATCTACTGCCGCAGCGAGTACCCCGACGCCATCGCCAAGCTCCGCGACGCCATCGCGGTCGCGGCCGAGCATGGTTATCTCGGTGGCGACGTCGCGGGCAGCGGGCGGGCCTTCCGGCTCCAGGTGCGGGTCGGCGCCGGTGCCTACATCTGCGGCGAGGAGACCTCCATGCTGGAGTCCCTCGAGGGGCGCCGCGGCGAGGTGCGTGCCAAGCCGCCGATCCCCGCGCTGCAGGGCCTGTGGGGCAGCCCCACCGTGGTCAACAACCTGCTGTCCTTCGCCGCGATCCCCATGATCCTCGCCGACGGAGCCGAGGCGTATGCCGCTCGCGGCGTCGGGCGCTCGCGCGGCACCCAGACCTTCCAGCTCGCCGGCAACATCGCCCGCGGCGGTGTCTACGAGGCGCCGCTGGGGATCACGCTGCGCGAGCTCGTCGAGGACATCGGCGGCGGCACCCGCTCCGGCCGGCCGGTCCGCGCCGTCCAGGTGGGCGGGCCGCTGGGCGCCTATCTCCCCGCCGACCGACTCGATGTGCCGATGGGCTACGAGGAGCTCGCCGAGGCCGGCGGGATGCTGGGGCACGGCGGCGTCGTCGTCTTCGACGACACCGTCGACATGGGGCGGATGGCCCGCTTCGCCATGGAGTTCTGCGCCAAGGAGTCGTGCGGCAAGTGCACCCCCTGCCGGGTCGGCTCCAGCCGCGGGGTCGAGACGATCGACCGGTTGCGCGGCGCCACCGATCCGGGGGAGCGGACCCAGCTCCGGCTCGTCCTCGACGACCTCTGCACCACCATGGCCACCGGCTCGCTCTGCGCCATGG
The DNA here is from genome assembly GCF_059025165.1 of Serinicoccus sp. JS2-9. Taxonomy (NCBI): domain Bacteria; kingdom Bacillati; phylum Actinomycetota; class Actinomycetes; order Micrococcales; family Ornithinimicrobiaceae; genus Serinicoccus; species Serinicoccus sp. JS2-9. The sequence goes on along the minus strand of NZ_CM180091.1, from coordinate 615,582 downwards.
GCGGGCTCACGCCGATGCCGGTGCGCAGCGCGCTCACCCACTTCCCGGAGGACTTCGAACGGAGCACCGCATGACGCTCACCCCAGAAGCGCCCACCCCCGCCGTCCCGACCGCGGAGCAGATCGCCAGCCGGCTCGGGTCTGTCAGTCGCGACGGGCAGGGTGGAGACCAGCTCGACTCCCCGCTCGACCCGCGGGGAGCGGCATACCAGCCCGAGCCCGACTTCGGCACCCCAGCGGTGAGCAAGGAGGTGAGCGACGACGAGACGGTCACCCTGACCATCGACGGCCGCGAGGTCACCGTGCCCCAGGGCACGTCGGTCATGCGCGCAGCCCGCGAGGCGGGCGTCGAGATCCCCAGCCTGTGCGCCACCGACTCGCTCAAGGCCTTCGGGTCGTGCCGCCTGTGCCTGGTCGACGTGGAGGGCACGAAGAACGGCGTCAAGCCCGCGTCGTGCACGACGCCGTGCGCTGACGGCGCGGTGGTCCGGACGGACACCGACGAGGTCCGGAAGGTGCGCGCCGGGGTCATGGAGCTCTATCTCTCCGACCACCCGAGCGACTGCGCCGGCTGCGCCCGCGGCACCTGCCAGATCGCGGCGCTGGCCCGCCAGACCGGGGTCGCCGAGGTGCGCTACGGCCTCGACGCCCCGCTGCCGCGCGGCGAGCGCGACACCTCCAACCCCTACTTCGCCTACGAGCCCGACGCCTGCATCGCCTGCTCGCGCTGCGTGCGCGCCTGCTCGGACATCCAGGGCACCTTCGCGCTCACCGTCGAGGGTCGCGGCCCGGACTCGCGGATCGTCCCCGGGCCGACCGACTTCTTCGCCTCCGAGTGCGTCTCCTGCGGCGCCTGCGTGCAGGCCTGCCCGACCGACGCGCTCACCGAGAAGTCGGTGATCTCCCTCGGTATGCCGAAGCGCGTCGTCGAGACCACCTGCGCCTACTGCGGCGTCGGCTGCTCCTTCCGCGCCGAGGTCACGGACACCCGCGACGAGGTCACCGGCGAGACGACGACCGAGGTCGTGCGGATGATGCCGCTCAAGGCGGGCAAGGCCAACGAGGGGCACTCCTGCGTCAAGGGCCGCTTCGCCTACGGCTACACCCACCACGAGGACCGGCAGATGTCGCCCATGGTCCGCGACTCGATCGAGGACGACTGGCAGGTCGTCTCGTGGGAGGAGGCGATCCAGCGGGTCGCCGACGGCTTCCGGGCCATCCAGGACCAGCACGGCGTCGGCTCCATCGGAGGGATCTCGTCCTCCCGCTGCACCAACGAGGAGGTCTACGTCGTCCAGAAGATGGTGCGCGCGGCCTTCGGCAACAACAACGTCGACACCTGCGCCCGGGTCTGCCACAGCCCCACCGGCTACGGCCTCAACCAGACCTTCGGCACCTCGGCCGGCACCCAGGACTTCGCGTCGGTCGAGGACACCGACGTGGTGCTGCTCATCGGGGCCAACCCGACCGACGCCCACCCCGTCTTCGCCTCGCGGATGAAGCAGCGGCTGCGCGAGGGCGCGCAGATCATCGTCGCCGACCCGCGCCAGATCGGGCTCGTGCGTTCCCCGCACGTGGAAGCGGCATACCACCTGCCCCTCCTGCCCGGCTCCAACGTCGCCTTCGTCAACGCGATGGCGCACACGATCGTGACCGAAGGTCTGCACGACAAGGGTTTTCTGGAGGAGCGGTGCGAGGACGTCGAGGCCTACCTCGACTTCATCCGCGCCCCCGAGAACAGCCCGGAGGCGACCGCGGAGGCGACCGGTCTCGACCCCGAGCAGGTCCGCGCCGCCGCCCGGCTCTACGCCGACGCGGGCAACGGCTCGATCTACTACGGCCTCGGCGTCACCGAGCACAGCCAGGGCTCGACGATGGTCATGGGCATGGCCAACCTGGCGATGGTCACCGGCAACATCGGGCGCGCCGGCGTGGGCGTGAACCCGCTGCGCGGGCAGAACAACGTGCAGGGCAGCTGCGACATGGGCTCCTTCCCGCACGAGCTGCCCGGCTACCGCCACATCTCGCTGCCGGACGCGCGCTCGATCTACGAGGACCTCTGGGGTGTCACGCTCGACCCGGAGCCGGGCCTGCGGATCCCCAACATGTTCGACGCCGCGATCGGCGGCAGCTTCAAGGGGCTCTTCGTGCACGGCGAGGACATCGCCCAGTCCGACCCCAACCTCCAGCACGTCCGCGCGGCGCTGACCAGCATGGAGATGGTGGTCGTCCAGGACCTCTTCCTCAACGAGACCGCGCGCTACGCCCACGTCTTCCTCCCCGGGTCCAGCTTCCTCGAGAAGGACGGCACCTTCACCAACGCCGAGCGGCGGCTGGGTCGGGTGCGGCCGGTGACGCCGAGCAAGGTCGGCAAGGACGAGTGGCAGGTGGTCTGCGAGATCGCCACGGCGATGGGCTACCCGATGGAGTATGCCTCCGCCTCCGCGATCATGGACGAGATCGCGGCGACGACGCCGACCTTCGCGGGGGTCAGCTTCGCGCGGCTCGACGCCGAGGGCTCGATGCAGTGGCCGGTCAACGACACGGCGCCGCAGGGCACACCGACGATGCACGTCGACTCCTTCGTGCGCGGCAAGGGCAAGCTCATCCCGACCGTCTTCGTGCCGACGACCGAGACGACCAACCGGCGCTTCCCGCTCATCCTCACGACCGGGCGGATCCTCTCCCAGTACAACGTCGGCGCGCAGACCCGGCGCACCGCGAACTCCTCCTGGCACCCCGAGGACATCCTCGAGATCCACCCGGCGGACGCCGAGATGCGCGGGATCTCGACGGGTGACACGGTCGAGCTCGCCAGCCGGGTGGGGGTCACGACGCTCACCGCCGAGGTGTCGACCCGGATGCAACCGGGCGTGGTCTACACGACCTTCCACCACCCGGTGACCGGCGCCAACGTCGTGACGACCGAGAACTCCGACTGGGCCACCAACTGTCCGGAATACAAGGTGACGGCCGTGCAGGTGGGCGTCGCCAACAGCGCTGCCGTGCCCGTCCCGTGAGCGACGACGACGTGGACGCCGAGCAGCGGCAGCACCAGCCGGCCGACCTGCGCATGGGTGAGGACATCGCCCGCGCGATGGCGCACCACCCGACCGAGCGGGGCGCCGAGGAGATCGCGACGCACCTGCGCAAGTTCTGGCCCCCGCGGATGCGCCGCAGCATCGTGGCGCGCGTCGAGCGGGGCGAGGAGATGGACGACCTGCTGCGCGCCGGCGTCGAGCTCTACCGCCGGGGCGAGATCGACCGCGGCGAGGTGGCCGAGCCGTCCGGCGGCTGACCGAAGAATTCGACCACGGCTTGTGCTGCCATGGCGCGAGAAGCGGTGGTCGAAAAGGTCAGGTGGCGGGGTCGCGGCGGTGCCAGACCCACAGTGCTGTGCCGAGCAGGGCGAAGGCAGCGCTGGTCACCGCGGTGCTGAGCAGGCTCCCCGTCACCAGCGGCGAGATCGCCCCGGCCAGCAGCGCGTTGAAGAGCAGCGAGGCGAAGGACGCCATCGACGCGGCCGAGCCGCGATGGTGCGGGAAGAGGTCGAGGAGCGCCAGCTGCTGCACCGGGAAGGCGATGCCGAGGGCGACGCCCATCGCGGCCGGCCCGATGAGCACCCACGGGAGCGACGGGGCGACGAGGCACAGCACGACGTTGACCGCGGCGGCGGCGAGCAGCCCGGCCATGGTGCGGTCCAGCAGCGTCTCGGTCGGCATCCGGCCCGCGAGCCGCCTGGTCAGCAGCGAGCCCACGACCATGCCGCCGATCATCGGCACGAAGAGGATCCAGAAGTCCTGCTCACCGCGGCCCAGCAGGTCGACGACGATGATCGGCGCGGCGACGACGTAGAGGAAGTAGGCCGAGAAGGTGAAGGCCGAGCAGAAGGCGAGCCGCTCGAAGCGCCACGACCGGGCCACCTGCCACAGCCCGCCCAGGATGGACCCGACCCGCACGGGCTGCCGGTCGGCGGGCGGCAGCGTCTCCGGCAGCACCACGGCCGTGAGCACCGCCGCGAGGATGCCGTAGCCCGCGACGAACCAGAAGATCCAGTGCCAGGGGCCGAAGCGCAGGATCTCGCCGCCGATGACCGGCGCGATGGCGGGCGCGATCGCGAAGATCATCATCACCTGAGCCATGAGCCGCTGCGCCTCGGCTCCGGAGAAGAGGTCGCGGATCACCGCTCGGCTGACGATGGTCGCCGCCCCGGCGAAGACGCCCTGGATCGCGCGCCCCGCGAGCAGCACCCCCATGCTCGGGGCGAGGGCGCAGAGCACAGAGGCCACGGCATACCCGAGGAGGCCGGTGATCATCACCCGCTTGCGACCGAGCGCGTCCGACAGCGGCCCGTGGAAGACGCTCATCACGGCGAAGGTGAGCAGGTAGACGCTGGTGATCTGCTGCAGCCCGGCGGCGTCGACGTCGAAATCACGCCCGATCGCCTCGAAACCGGGGAAGACCGTGTCGATGGTGAACGGCCCGATCATCGCCAGGCTGGCGAGCGTGAACGTCAGCACGAATGTCGCCCGGGCCGGCGCCGCGCTGGTCGGCTGCTCGGGGGGACGGGACTTCACGGGTCCACGGTAGCCGCGGGGGTCTGGACGTCTGTGTCCGGTATGCCGCCGGTCTGGAGCACCTATGTCGCGACCGACGACCTCGATGCCACGATGGCGAAGGTCGAGCCGGCGGGCGGGACCATGCTCATGCCGACGTGGGACGTCATGGACGTCGGCCGCATGGCGATCTTCGCCGACCCTGCCGGAGCCGCGATCAGCGCCTGGCGGGCCGGCTCCCACCGCGGCGCCGACGTCTGCACGGAGACCACACCTGGTCGTGGAACGAGCTGCTCTCCCGCGACCTGGAGGCGGCGACGTCCTTCTACACGGAGGTCTTCGGCTGGGACTACGAGCAGACCGCTCCGATGCCCTTCGGCACCTACCACGTCATCCGCGGCGGTGACGACGGTGGCCTGGGCGGGCTCATGGAGATGCCGCCGGACGTGCCGGCCAAGATCCCGAGCTACTGGGCCGTCTACTTCATGGTGGACGACGCCGACGCGAGCGTGGCTCGGGTCGGCGAGCTGGGCGGGACGCTCGTGCAGGGCCCGATGGACATGGCCGGCGTCGGGCGATTCGCCACCGTCATGGATCCACAGGGCGCGGCTTTCGTCGTCATGTAGCGGAGCAGCAGTAGGGGCCGCGGCCGATCGGCTCAGCGGCGCAGCTGCCACCCGCCCTGGACCCCTGCGGCGCGGAAGCCCAGCTCGTCGTTGATGGCGAGCATGTGCGCGTTCTCCTCGGCGTTCCAGGTGTGGATCCGCTCCACCGTCGGCGCGTGGGTATGCAGTGCCAGCAGGTTCGCGGCCTTGACTGCCGCGCCGAGGCGGCGGCCCCGGTGCTCGCCGTGCACGAGGGTGTCGTCCTGGAAGGCGGCCACCGGTCGGCCCCGTGGCACCGAGATCTCGGTATAGGCCACCGGCTCGCCGTCGTGCAGGGCGACCGTCGTGACGACGTCCCGCCCTGCCGCGTCCATCCGATGGTCCCGCTGCGCGACCTGCTCGACGTCCCAGACCTCCTCCTCGTGGTCGAGGTCGGCGGCGGGCGTGTCCACGCTCATCCGGGAGCGCAGCGCCGCCATGCCCGGCCGCAGCTCGGCCGGTGTCGCGCCGACCCAGGTGCGGAGCAGGTCGTCCGTGCCGTCGCCCGGCCGGCGACCCAGGACCTGCCTCGCGCGCTCCTGGGCCTGCCCGTCGACGGTGAGCACGCTGTAGCGCTCCACCTGCTCCAGGACGAAGCCGTGGGCGGCCAGCCACCGCGCACGCTCGTCCTCGGCGAGCGCCCCGGCGCCGCTGCGCGGCTCCACCTGACGCTCCCCGGCCACGACCGGCGGGTGACTCGCCCAGCAGTGGATCGAGGTGCGCTCGGCTGCGGCCAGGAGTGGCTCGGCCGCCGCCCAGAGCACGTCGTAGACCGCCGACTCCTCGCTGCCGGGTCGGTAGTTGGCGAGGAAGTAGCCCAGGGTCCGGTTGTCCCGCAACGGCATCCAGGTGTGCGCGGCCCCGACGACGGCGTCGCCGTCGAGGGCGACCAGGCGCACCCGGCGGCTGGTGTCCTGCCAGGTGTAGGCCGTGGCCACCGACTCGACCGGGTCGACCAGGTCGTCGTGGCCGAAGAGCTGCTGGTGGTGCGCCCGCTCGACCTCGACCACCGCGCCCAGCCACGGGTGCGGGTGGGCGGGGTCGTCGGGGACGGGGACGGTCTCGGCGCGAAGCGGCATACCGCAGAGCGTGCCTGTGCCGACCACCCGTCGGCCACCCGGTTTCGCGACCGGCCGGTAGCATGGGGGCGCGAGGGCGCGGCCGGCTGAGCTGCCGCGCCCTTTGTCATGACCCCCAGCAGCAAGGAGAGTCCGTGAGCGTCGCCGGCATGGGAGCCATCCCGATCGAGGGTGGCTACGCCTTCCGCGTCTGGGCACCGAACGCGACCGCGGTGAGTGTGGTCGGCGACTTCAACGGGTGGAATCCCGAGGCCCACGGGATGGAGTCCGAGGGCAACGGTCACTGGTATGTCGAGGTGCCGGGCGCGCAGATGTGGCAGGAGTACCAGCTGCTCGTCAGCAACGGCGAGCACACGGTCCACCGGATCGACCCCAGGGCGCTGGCCGTCACCACCTCGGTCGGCAACGGGCTGCTCTACGACCACGCCGCCTTCGACTGGGAGGGCGACGACTTCACCCCGCCACGGCAGCACGAGACGGTGATCTACGAGACCCACATCGGGTCCTTCGTCGCCACCGAGGACGGTCGTCCCGCCAACCTCGGCGACCTCATGGGCAAGCTGGACTACCTCGTCGGGCTCGGCGTCAACGCCATCGAGCTGATGCCGCTCATGGAGTTCGCGGGCGACTACTCCTGGGGCTACAACCCCGCCCACATCTTTGCCGTCGAGTCCAGCTACGGCGGCCCCGAGGCGCTCAAGACCTTCGTGCGGGAGGCGCACCAGCGCGGCCTCGCGGTCTACATCGACGTCGTCTACAACCACTTCGGCCCGTCCGACCTGCCGACCTGGCAGTTCGACGGCTGGTCGGAGAACGGCAAGGGCGGGATCTACTTCTACAACGACCACCGCTCGGAGACTCCCTGGGGCGACACCCGCCCGGACTACGGCCGCCAGGAGGTGCGCGACTTCATCCTCGACAACGCCCGGATGTGGCTGCGCGACTACCACGCCGACGGTCTGCGGCTGGACATGACGCCCTACATGCGCCGCGTCGGCGGCACTGATGGCGACGAGATCCCCGAGGGGTGGGAGATGATGCGCCGGATCGGCGACATGGTGCGCACCGAGTTCCCCCGTCACCTCGTCATCGCCGAAGACCTGCACGGCGTGGCCGCGGTGACCTCGACCGCGTCCGGTGGCGCGGCGATGCACGCGCAGTGGGACAACCAGTTCGTGCACCCGGTGCGGGAGGCGCTGATCACGCTCGACGACGCGCACCGCTCCATGGACGCCGTCGCGAAGGCCATCACGCACGAATACGACCACCCCTTCGACCGGGTCATCTACACCGAGTCCCACGACGAGGTCTCCAACGGCAAGGCCCGGATCACCTCCGAGGTCGAGGGCGACAACCCGAGCGGGTGGAACGCCCAGAAGCGCGCCACCCTCGGGGCCGCGCTCGTGCTGACCGCCCCGGGGCTGCCGATGCTCTTCCAGGGCCAGGAGTTCCTCGAGGACGAGTGGTTCCGCGACAACGTGCCCCTGGACTGGGAGCGGGCCTGGGCCTTCCGGGACATCACTCAGATGTTCCGCGACCTCATCCGGCTGCGCCGCAACGCCGACGGGCGCTCCGCCGGGCTCTCCGGCCCGCACACCACCGTCGTCGCCGTCGACGAGGACGCCAACCTGCTGGCCTACGTCCGCTCCACCGGCGACGGGCAGCACGCGCTGGTGGCGCTCAACCTCAGCTCGCACGCCGCGCAGCGGCCGGTCGAGCTCCCGGATGGGCAGTGGCGGGTCATCTTCAACAGCGACGCGCGGGCCTACAGCCAGCTGTTCGGCGACCACGCGACGCCGGGGATCGACGCCGCCGACGGGCACGGGACCCTCGACATCGGGCCCTACTCCGTCGTGGTCTTCGGCCTCGACTGACCGCTGCTACCCGATCGGCTCCGACTCCTGGACCGACTGCCGCGCCTTCTCCTCGGTGGGGCGCCGCACCCGCATGGTGTCCGGCGTCATACCGTGCTCCAGCCCCCAGCGCACCGCCTGCGAGCGCCGGGTGACCCCCATCTTGCGGTAGGCCGTGCGGATGTAGGTCTTGACCGAGTTGATCGACAGATACGTGCGCAGGGCGATGTCGTTGTTGGTCAGCCCCTGCGTGATGAGGGTGATGATCTCGGCCTCCCGCGCCGAGAGCCCCTCCTTGCGCCCGGGCCAGTCGCCGGTCGCGTGCCCCGGCTCGGCCGGGGTGCTGCCGGTCGCCGGCGCGACGACGACCTCTCCGGAGGCGACCCGCTCCAGGGCGGTGACCAGCTCGGCACCGCCGACGGTCTTGCCGATGTATCCGCGGCAGCCCTTGGCCAGCGCGATCTCGACCAGGGTGGGCTGGACGTTCCAGGTGTAGACGACCACGACGCCCGGTTCCTCGCTGGCGAGGACGTCGTCCATCTCCTCGCTGTCGACCTGCGGCTCGGAGAAGGTGTCGTAGAGCGTGACGTCGACCGACTGCTCGACCTCGACCTGGGCGCCGAGCTCGACGATCGACACTCGGTCCTTGAACGGTGCCAGCATCGCGTGGAGCCCTCGGACCACGACCTCGAAATCGTTCACGAGTGCCACGCGCAGGGGTGACGCGGTGCTCATGGGGCGACAGACTACGCCCGTCGCAGGCTCGAAGCCTCCCGAACCGGCCCAGGATGGATGACGATGAAACCACCCCAAAGGATGTGGCAGGTCGCTACGCTTGCTGCTTATGGTGCACCCCGTGCCTGGGACGATCGCTGTGCTCACCATGACGCGTGCGCATCACGACCACCTTCTCGGCCAGGTCGACGGACTCTCGGTCGGCACCGCACCACCTCACCTGCACGTGGTCATCTCGATGGGCGACCGTGACCTCACCCGCGGCCGGCTGCCGCTCGGCACGGACCGGTGGCGCACCATCGTCAAGCCGGTCCAGACCGACCGGCGCGCCCTGCCCTACGCCGCCGCCCGCAACCTCGCGGCCTCGCTCGCGGTCGACGAGGGAGCCGACGTGCTCATCTTCCTCGACGCGGCGGTCATCCCTGGGCCGCGGACGTTGGAGCGCTATGCCGAGGTCGTCACCCAGGGCGCCGGGGAGGAGACTCCCACCGCCCCGGTGATCTGGACCGGCGCCGTCCTCGATCTGCCTCCGCTGGAGAACCCCGCCGTCGGCTACTCGCTGCGGCGCCTGCACGAGCTCGCCCGCCGGGCGCCCGGGGCGCCCGCCCTGTCCCCGGGGCAGATCCGGGTCGAGCCCCGCTGGCATCTCTTCTCCCCGGCGAGCTTCGCGATGAGCGCCGCCGACTTCGCCGCGACCGGGGGGTTCGTCGAGGACTACGCGGGTCGCGGCCTGGAGGCCGCGGACTTCGCCACCGTCGTCGCCCGGGCCGGGGGCTCGATGGCCTGGGTGGGGGGCGCCGAGGCCTACCGGCAGCCCGGTGAGGCGCCCCGCCCGGAGGAAGAGGTGCGCGCGGCGCTCGCCCACGCGAAGGTATGGCGTGAGCGCTGGGGCGCCGAGCCCGGTGACCCGTGGCTGACGCGGCTGGTGGGCGAGGGTCATCTCGCCCGCGACGCCGCAGGTCGCTTGGTCGCGCACCCGGGGAGCTGAGCCGCACGCTGGGCGGGGCAGCGCCTCGCCCCGGCGCGGCGCGAGGCAGACTGTAGCCATGACCCCGCTGTCACCGCTCGTCGCGTCGGAGGGCCTGCCGGCGTTGACTCCCGAGCAGATGTCCCGCTACTCGCGGCACCTCCTCGTGCCGGGCATGGGGATCGAGGCGCAGCGCCGGCTCCTGGCCGCCCGGGTGGCGGTCGTGGGGGCGGGCGGCCTCGGCAGCCCGGTCCTGTCCTATCTCGCCGCCGCCGGCGTGGGTCACCTGACGGTGATCGACGACGACGACGTCGACGTGACCAACCTGCAGCGCCAGGTGATCCACCGCACCGACGCCGTCGGGAACGCCAAGGGGGAGTCCGCCGCAGCCTTCGTGCGCGGGCTGAACCCGGACGTCGCCGTGGACGTGCGGCATACCCGGATCGACGCCGACAACGCCCGTGCGCTGCTGGGCGGGCATGACGTCGTCGTGGACGGCGCCGACAACTTCCCCACGCGGTATGCCGTCTCGGACGCCTGCGTCGAGCTCGGGGTGCCGTTGGTGTGGGCAGCGGTGCTGCGCTTCGACGCGCAGCTGTCGACCTTCGTGCCGGGGGTCGATGATGCGGTGTCGCTACGGGATCTCTTCCCCGTGCCGCCTCGGCCGGAGGACGTGCCGAGCTGCTCCGAGGCAGGGGTGCTGGGGGCGCTCGTCGGGCAGGTCGGCTCGATCATGGCGGCCGAGGTGGTCAAGCTCGTGTGCGGCTTCGGCGAGCCGCTCGTGGGTCGCGTGCTGCTCGTCGACGCGCTGTCGCAGCGGACCCGGGAGATCCCGCTACGGCCGGTCGGCGCCGTGGTCGAGCCGGTGGAGCGCGAGTCCGTGCGTGAGATCGTGCCGCTGCCGGAGGTGTCGCCGCGGGAGGTCGACGCGCTGATCCGAGAGCTGGCCCCCGCAGACCCACCGGGCGGCGCGAAGGGTCGCTCCTCACCCCCACCGGGCGTCGCGAGTGGTGGCTCCAGCGGCGACCGGACGTCGCCCGTGGTGGCTCCTCCGACGCTCCTCGACGTGCGCGAGCCGGCCGAGCACGAGCTCGGCACCCTCCCCGGGGCCCTGCTCGTCCCGGTCGGCGAGGTGCTCAGCTGGGAGGACCTCGACCACCATCTTCCGAAGGGCCCGGTCGTCGTCTACTGCAAGGCTGGGCCGCGGGCGCAGCGCGCGGCCGCGCACCTGGTGCGCCTCGGGCGCCCGGACGTCAGCGTCATGACCGGCGGGATCCTCGGCTGGATCGAGCAGGTGGACCCGAGCCTGCCGAGCTACTGATGGCCGACCAGGGTCCAGAGCTGCCGCCCATCGACCTGATCGTGCTCGCCGGGGGGCGCGCCGAGCGGTTGGGTGGGCAGGACAAGGCCGCGCTCGTGGTCGCAGGTCGGTCGCTGCTCGACCGGGTCCTGGCGGCTGACCTGGGCGGCCGGGTCGTGGTCGTCGGTGACACCCCGGTGCCGGAGCGCGTCCCGCGCGTGGTGGAGGACCCCCCCGGTGGTGGTCCGGCCGCCGGGATCGGTGCCGGTCTGGACGCGCTCTCCGGTATGCCGTCCCCGGCCGCGCCGGGTGCGGGCGGGAACGAACCGGCCTGGGTCGCGGTCGCGGCCGTCGACCAGCCAGGAGCGGCTGCCGCACTGGCCGCCCTGCGTCGGGCGCTGGCCGATCGCCCCGGTGACCCCGACAGGGAGGCACCCAGAGCCCCCGACGCGCTGTGCCACGTCGACGACGACGGCCAGCGCCAGTGGCTCCTCGCGATCTATCGACGCGTCGCGCTCGAGGCGGCTCGGGCGCGGCTTGCGCGCCGCCGACCGGCTGGGGAGCGGCATACCTCGGTGCGCGACCTGGTCTGCGACCTGCGCTGGCGAGAGGTCGAGGACGGACGCGAGCACGTGGGCGACATCGACACATGGGCTGATCTGGCTGCCCATCGCCGCCGCCGCTAGGAGTCGGTGGCCACCGGCCGATGGCCGACGAGGGCGGCGAAGCCGGCGCTGTAGGACGCTGACGACACGTCGCCGATGACCAGCCGCTGCAGCACGAAGCCGGGGATGGTGCCGAAGGTCGCCTGCGCCACCGACCACCGGATCGGCCTCCGGGTCCAGTCGACCGGCGTCCTGCAGCCGCCTGAGATAGGCCACCAGGTGCTCCCTGATGCGCAGGAAGCGCTCGGAGAGGGCGCCCACCGCGGGGTTGCGGACCGCCTCGGCCCAGGCTGACACGGCCACCTTCGTCAGGTCCGGCTGGTGCCCTCCGACCAGCTCGATGCCGCCGGTCAGGAGGCCGATGACCTCGGCGACGTCCGGGAGCGGATCCTGCTCGACCAACGCGGCGAAGGCCGGCTCGATCTGGCTGATGGCGGTGTCGGCGAGCGCAGGATGAGGTCGTCCTTGCTCGTGAAGTAGCCGTAGACCGCTCCTGCGGACAGCCCGCTGGCCTCGATGACGTCGGCCATCCTCCGCGGTCGCCGCCTCCCTGACCCAGGTCGCGGTGGCCGTCCCGGCCGAGGCGGGCGGCCCGTTGGTCGTCACCGAGCTCGCGCCGCTGCCCGAGGACGACCCGCGAGGGGTCGGCCTGGCCACCTCGCTCTTCCCCATCCTCCTCGGAGGTATGGCGTCCGGCATCGCCTCGGCGCTCGCGCTGCACGGCCCGTGGCAGCGGCTCGCGGCGGTCGGCTCGATCGCGGTCCTCGGCGGACTGCTGATCACCGCGATCCTGCAGGGCTGGCTCGGCGCGCTGACCGGCAGCTACTGGGCCAATTCGGGATCCGTGGCGCTCGGCATCGCCGCCATCGGCGCGAGCCTGGTCGGACTGCACCGGGTCCTCGGCACGGTCGGATCGGCCTGGGCGCGGCGGTCATGATGCTCCTGGGCAACCCGCTGTCCGGCGTGACCAGCGCGCCGGAGATGCTGCCGGCCGGATGGGGCGCGCTGGGCCAGCTGCTGCCCCCCGGGGCGGCCGGCTCGCTGCTGCGGTCGACGTCCTTCTGCGACGGGGCGGGGGCGTGGGGCCCGGTCCTGGTCCTGGGCGCATGGCTCGTCGTCGGCGCCGGTCTCGCGCTCGTGCCGCGCCGCACGTCGTCGCACTGATCCACCGCCCCGGACTCGTGGCGTCCTGGTGGTCTTGTGGGCGGCTCTCTCCGCGCACGAGTCCGCGAAGGCGCCATGGGTCTCGCGCCTCGCGGGCGCTGTGTCAGGCTGACGCCATGCACCTCCGGGACGCCACGCCCGACGACACCCTCGCGATCTCGACGATCCGGGTCGCCGGGTGGCGCGCGGCATACCCCGGTCTGATGCCGCAGGGGATGCTGGACGCTCTCGACCCGGTCCGCGAGGCCGCCCGGCGACGCGAGCGCTGGGACGAGCGCCACGCGCACCCGCACGACGTCGAGCTCCTGGCGCAGGAAGACGGCGAGATCGTGGGCTGGGCCGTCGCCGGGCTGACCAGGTCCGAGGACCGCCCCGGCGACGGCGAGCTCTACGGCCTCTACGTGCTGCCCGGTCGCTGGTCCACCGGTGTCGGGCACCTGCTCATCACCGCCGTCGAGGAGCGGCTGCGCTCCTTCGGGTATGCCGCCGCTCACCTCTGGGTGCTCGACGGCAACGAGCGCGCTGCCGGGTTCTACGAGCGGCACGGCTGGATCGGCGACGGCCAGGTCAAGCACGACGACCGCTACGACCCCGACAACCCCCTCCTGGAGCACCGCCGGGTCCGCCACCTCACGCGATGAGTGGGGCTCGACCAGCGAGTCACGGTCGGCCCGGCCGCGCGTGTCTGCCCCGCGTGCGACACTGAGGCCATGGCGACGGTGAGGTACTTCGCCGCGGCCGCCGAGGCCGCCGGCACCGACAGCGAGGGCGTCGAGGCCGACGACCTGGGGACGCTCCTGGCTGACCTACGCGCGCGGCACGGGGCCGAGCTGACCCGCGTGCTGGAGCGGAGCTCGGTCCTGCACGAGGGGCAGTACGTCTCCGATCCGGAGCTCGCCCTCGCGCACGATGCCGTGCTCGACGTGCTCCCGCCCTTCGCCGGGGGCTGAGGCGACGGCGGCGGGCCACGACGACGCAGGTCAGACCTGCCGCGACGCCCGACCCGCCACCGCGCGAGACGCCCTTGACTCGGCTTCATGCTCTTGACACGAGCGGTTCCGGCAGTTTGACTGAGGCTCATACGTGCGCAGCATCGCGCTCGTATGTGCAGAACGGTCGAGAGAGATCTCGCGACTCTGCTCGGGTCCAGGCCGGCCGTCGGGTCGCCCGGTCACCCGGCCGGGGTGGGTGTCAGGACGAAGGAGTCAACAGATGCGACGAGTGCGTTCCACGCAGACAGGCTCACGGGGCGGGGGCCGTGCGCTGGCGACGGCCGGCGTCGTCCCGCTGCTGATCGCCGGGTGCGGCAGCGGCGACGAGGAAGGGGCGGCCGATGCTGACACGCTGACCATCGCGGTGGTCGACAACGGCGATCTCGACACCCTGGAGCAGCTGAGCGACGCCTTCCTCGCCGAGCACCCCGGCGTCGAGATCGAGTGGGTCCGGGAGGGCGAGAACGAGCTCCGGGAGACGGTGTCGACCGATGTCGGCACCGGCGCCGGCCGCTTCGACGTCGCGAGCATCGGCACCTACGAGGCCCAGGTCTGGGCCGACATCGGCGGGCTCCTGACCCCGCTCGAGGACATGCCGGAGGGCTTCGACGAGGGCGCCTTCATCCCGGAGGTGGCCGACGCGCTGAGTGCCGAGGGCACGCTGCAGGCCGCGCCGTTCTACGGCGAGTCGACCTTCACGATGTATCGCACCGACCTGCTCGAGGAGGTCGGTGTCGAGCTGCCCGAGCGGCCGACGTGGGACGAGGTCCTGGCGGCCGCCACGGCGATCGACGAGCAGACCGACACGGCCGGTGTCTGCCTGCGCGGCAAGCCCGGTTGGGGCGAGAACACCGCCGTCATCACTTCCATGGCGCACTCCTACGGCGCCCGCTGGTTCGACGAGGAGTGGACCCCCCAGCTCGACAGCGAGCAGTGGCGCGCGGCGAGCGAGACCTACCTGGCCCTCGCTGACCTGGCGCCCGACGGCGTCGGTGAGGCCGGGTATACCGAGAACCTCGCGCTCTTCCAGGAGGGCGAGTGCGGCATCTGGGTCGACGCGACCTCTGCCGCGAGCTTCGTCACCGACCCTGACTCGTCGAGCGTCGCCGACGACGTCGGCTTCGCCTTCGCGCCGAGCGCGGACGGTGGCCGCGCGAGCAACTGGCTGTGGGCCTGGGCGCTCGCGATCCCCGCGAGCTCGGACAACCCCGACCTCGCCAAGGAGTTCATCACCTGGGCGACCTCGGCGGAGTATGCCGCGCTCGTCGCCGACGAGCTGGGCTGGGCCGCGGTGCCGCCCGGCAACCGCACCGACCTCTACGAGAACCCGGACTACTCCGAGGCGGCGCCCTTCGCCGAGCTCGCGCTGGAGGCGATCCAGACCTCCGAGATCGCGTCACCGACGAGCGACCCGGTGCCGTACGTCGGCATGCAGTACGTCGACGTGCCCGCCTTCCAGAGCCTCGGCAACGCCGTGGGCCAGCAGTACTCCACCGCGATCGAGGGCGACCTGAGCCTCGACGAGGTGCTGGAGCGATCCCAGTGGGTCGCGGGAGAGACGATCGAGCAGACCCGTCTGCTGGCCGAGCAGGACGAGGACTGAGGGGAACCGCCATGGCACGCACCGTCGAGCAGATCGACCAGCAGATCGCGAGCACCGACCCCGAGCTGCTGCCGGTCGGTGAGCACGAGAAGCACGGGGCCAAGCACTTCGCCGGCCTCTACGCCGCGGAGAACGTCGCGGGCACGGAGTTCGTCTTCGGCGCGACCTTCGTCATCCTCGGGGCGGGGATCTGGGACGTCCTCATCGGCCTGCTGATCGGAAACACGCTCGCGGTGCTGACCTTCTGGCTCATCACCACGCCCGTGGCGCGCCAGGTGGGGCTGAGCGTCTACACCTACCTGCTGCGCTTCGGCGGCGGCGCCATCTCCCGGATCTACAACCTGGCCAACGCCATCGTCTTCGCGGTGATCTCCGCGGCGATGCTCACCGTGTCGGCGACCGCCGTGCAACGGGTGATCGGCATCCCGACCCAGGCGGAGGCATACCCGACGCACCTCGGGTTCATCATCCTCGTCGTGGCCTTCAGCATCGTGGCGGTGCTCGTCGCGGTCTTCGGCTTCAACGCGCTGGCGGAGTTCGCGACGATCTGCGGGCCCTGGCTCGCGACGATGTTCACCGTTGGTGGGCTGGTGCTGCTGCCGGCCGTCGCCGAGTCGGTCACCGGCGTCACCTCGATCGGCAGCTTCGGCGAGTTCGTCGACATCGCCGGGGCCACCGTCTTCACCGGGATCACGCCTGAGGGGGAGGAGGGCATCGGCATGATCGAGGTCGCGGGCCTGGCCTGGGCGGCCAACAGCTTCGCCCATGCCGGGATGATCGACATGGCCCTGCTGCGTTACGCCAAGAAGGGCTGGCACGGCCTCATGACCTCGACGGGCATGCTGTTCGGCCACTACGTCGCGTGGTTCTCCGCCGGCCTCATGGGCGCCGCGACCGCAGCGCTCACGCTGACCAGCATCACCGTGCTGTCGCCCGGTGACGTCTCCTGGGTCGCCCTGGGCTGGGCGGGCTACGTCACCGTCGTGGTCGCCGGCTGGACGACGGCCAACGCCAACCTCTACCGCGCCGGCCTGGCGACGCAGGGTGTCTTCCCGTCCATGTCGCGTGGTCGAGCGACGCTGATCGTCGGCGTGATCGTCGTGGTCGTGGCGTGCTTTCCGTTCGTCTACCGCAACTATGCGCCCCTGGTCACGTGGGCGGGCGTGCTGCTGGCTCCGGTCGGAGGGATCGTGTGGGCCGAGCACACGCTGCTCAAGCGCTTCGGGCTGACGGAGTACTGGGCGCGGTTCAAGGGAGTCACGAACGTGCCGGCGATCATCGCCTGGGCCGTCGCCTTCGGCGTGGGGATCGTGCTCAACCTCACCCAGATCATCTCCCCCTACTTCGCCTTCGTGCCGGCGTGGATCATCGCGGCGCTGGTCTACGTCGCGCTGGCCAAGCAGGCCGGCGCCGGGGACGACTACACCGAGCAGCAGAAGGACCACGAGCTCTTCCTCGAACGGGTCAAGGCGTTCAAGCAGAAGCAGGCGGACGCGCTGCCGGGGCACGTCAAGGACACGACACCGTTGACCCGGGCGCTGCGGGTGGTCTGGATGCTCGCGCTGGCGGTGATCCTGGTCTACGCCTGCATCGTCTTCTTCGACAGCCCTGACATCTACACCTACCTGACGCAGCGCAACACCTTCTACACCATCGCCATCACCGGCACGATCGTCTACTTCGCGGCGGCCTACTGGGAGCTGCAGCGCGGCAAGGCGGTCTCGAAGCGGGCCCACGAGCAGGCCCGGGTTGATGCCGGCAGCAGCAGCGATGGGGACGGTGACGGTGACGGCGGCGAGAAGGAGAGAGTCGGCGCCCCCGCCTGAGTGACTGGCCGCGCGGTATGCCGTGACTGGCCGCGCGGTATGCGGTGACTGCCCGCGCGGTATGCCGTGACCGCCCGCGCGCTATGCCGTGACCGCCCGCGCGGTATGCGCCCAGGCCCGCCCCGGCGTGTCGCGCGCATGACCATCAGGCCCTGCGGCGTGTTGCACGTCTGGACGTGCACCATGCAGCAAGCACTTCGCAGCAAGGCCGGGAACGCCGGGTGGTGGGCAGCCGAGGCTCTCGGAGTGGACACGCGGGGCTCTCGGAGTGGGCAGCCGAGGCTCTCAGAGTGGGCACACCAGG
This sequence comes from Serinicoccus sp. JS2-9, assembly GCF_059025165.1. Lineage (NCBI taxonomy): Bacteria > Bacillati > Actinomycetota > Actinomycetes > Micrococcales > Ornithinimicrobiaceae > Serinicoccus > Serinicoccus sp. JS2-9. Next base: position 597,895 of record NZ_CM180091.1, on the reverse strand, counting down.
CTGCCGGTGCCGGGTGTGGGGTGGGGCGCCTGCCGCTCAGCCGCCGATGGCGCTCATCGGCCGGGGCGGCTGCAGGAAGGTCGGCTCGTTGATGCCGTGACCCGGCAGCTTGGCGGCGATGGAGGCGCGCAGCAGGTCAGCGAGCTCATCGTCGCTCGCGCCCTCGCGCAGCGGGGTGCGCAGGTCGGTCTCGCCGGTGGCGAACAGGCAGTTGCGGATCATGCCGTCGGCCGTGAGTCGCACGCGGTCGCAGCTGCCGCAGAAGGGCATCGTCACGGACGCGATGGCCCCGACGGTGCCGAGCGGCTCGCTGTCGGGGTCGGCGCCCAGCGGGCGGACGTCGAAGAGCTCGGCCGGGGCGCTTCCCCGGGACTCGTCGGGCTGCGGGGTCAGGTCGTAGCCGGTCCGTAGCTTGTCCAGGATCTGCTCGCCGGTGATCATCTGGCTGCGGTCCCAGCCGTGCTGCGCGTCCAGCGGCATCTGCTCGATGAAGCGCAGCTGGTAGTCGTGCTCGAGGGCATAGGTCAGCAGTGCCACGACGTCGTCCGCCTCGTCGTTGACGCCGCGCATGAGCACGGTGTTGAGCTTGACCGGCACCAGGCCGGCCTCCTCGGCGGCCCGGACCCCGGCCAGCGTGTCGGAGAGCCGGTCGCGCTTGGCCAGCGCGATGAAGACGTCGCGGCGCAGGGTGTCGAGGCTGACGTTGACCCGGGTCATGCCCGCCTCGCGCAGCGCGGTGGCGTTCTTGTCGAGGCCGATACCGTTGGTGGTCATCGAGATCTCGGGGGCCGCGCCGGTGGCCGGGACCCGCAGCGCGGCGAGCCCGGACACGACGTCGACCAGGTCACGACGGAGCAGCGGCTCTCCGCCGGTGAGCCGGATCTCCTCGATGCCAAGGGAGACCGCGACGTCGGCCAGCCGGACGACCTCCTCGGTCGTGAGCATGGTCGGCCGAGGCAGCCACGGCACGCCGTCCTCGGGCATGCAGTAGGTGCACCGCAGCGAGCACCGGTCGGTCACCGAGATGCGCAGGTCGCGGTGGGTCCGGCCGTAGCGGTCTACCAGGGGCTCGCGGGTCACCACGTGTGGTCACCCCCGCTCACCTGGGACAGCACGTGCCCGAGCAGCGGGCTGATGATCTCCATCCCCTCCGTGACAGCAGAGGGCCGACCAGGCAGGTTGACCACGAGCGTGCCGCCGACGCCACGCCCGGCGGGCCAGTCGACGACGCCGACGACCCCGCGGGACACGGCGGCATACGGCGTCTGCTTCGACCCCTCGCGCCGGAGCAGCTCGGCCAGGCCGGGATTCTCGCGCGTGATCACCTCGCGGGTGCCCTCGGGGGTGAGGTCGCGCGGCCCCATGCCGGTGCCGCCCGTCGTGACGACCAGTCGCGCCCCCTGGTCGACGGCGTCCCGCAGCGCCCCGGCCACGCTCTGGACCCCGTCGGGGACGACGACGGGGGCGGTCACGGCATACCCGATCGCGCGCAGCGCCTCCACGAGCAGGCGACCCGACTCGTCCTCCCGCCGCCCGTCGGAGCTGCGGTCGGACACGGTGATGGCCACCGCCCCCTCGCGGAGTGGCTCGGCCTGCGGGTCGACGTTCATCACCACAGTCTAGGAGTCGCGGGCGCCCGGGGCTCGCGGGCACCGACCCGCCCCCACCCGAGGCGTCCACCCCCAGCCGGCGGATGAGCAGTCGAAGGCTCCTCGGGCAGGGGCCAGGACCCGTGCGCGAGGACACCTCGACTGCTCATCCTCGAGTGGAGGTCAGAGCAGGCGGCCCACGGCACGATCGGCGGCGAGCAGGAAGTGCAGGACGACCGCGCGCTCGTCCTCGCTGAGCCCCTCGGCGACGTGCTGCAGCTCGGCGAACATCGGGATGAGGTGCCCCATCAGCTCCTCCCGGCCACTCGCGGTCGCGACCACCGCGGTCCGGCGGCGGTCGGTCGGGTGCGGCTGGCGCTCGGCGTGGCCCCGCGCCACGAGGCGGTCGACGATGCCGCTCGCGGCCGCAGAGGTGACGCCGAGCCGCTGCGCCAGCTCGGTGGGGCCGACGGGCTCGTCCATGACGTGCTCCAGGACCGCCAGCTCGGTATGCGTGAGGCCGGCCCTGCGGGCGAGCGCCGGTGTGGCGCGGCGCCCCGAGTCCAGCAGTCGCCGCAGCGCGTCGAGGACCGGCCCCGGCTCCCAGCTCTGGACCCACTCCGTCCCGGGGCCACGACTTGGGGGCCGCGTGGAGCGCGTGCTACTTTCAGTCACGAAATATCTCACTTAGTTAGGTATCCACCTGACGACTGTGGCCCAGACTAGCCCGGAGGTCAAGCCCCGTGTCCCGACTCCTCTCCGCCCTGACCGGTCGCCGGTCCTGGGTCGTGGCCGTCATCGGCCTGGTCCTCGGCGCGGCTCTCATCGGCGGCGTGGGTCAGGCCGAGCGCACCGCGTCGGCCCTGGACACGCTGCCCGCGGGCTACGACAGCACCGAGGGGCAGGCGCTGCTCGACGAGCTGCCCGACGAGGGCAGCAAGACCGCGATCGTGCTCTTCACGACCGACGATGAGATCGAGGGTCAACTCCCTGATCTCGCCCAGGTGATGGAGGACGTCGCGCCCGAGGGGGCCGAGCCCGCCGGCGGCGCTCCCAGCTCGGGGAAGCCTGGGGAGACCGGCCAGCAAGCGGGTGCCGGTGCTCCGGCCTCCGGCGAGGAGGAGAGTGGTGGACCGCCCGCGTCGGCCGAGGACGGGGGCGGCGGACCGCCGCCCGGCGTGGATGCGGCATACCCCGTCATCCCGGCCGAGGACGGGAGTGCCGCGCTCAGCATCCTCACCGTCGAGGCGCCGACCGCGACGGACGTCAACGAGGTCGTGACCACGCTCCGCGCCGACCTGGCTGACGCGGTGCCCGACGGGGTGACCGCGCAGGTCACCGGGCCGGCGGCGATCGAGGCCGACCTCGCGGCGGTCTTCGACGGGGCCAACATCACGCTGCTCGCCGTCACCGCCAGCGTGGTCGCTCTGCTGCTCATCGTGACCTACCGCAGCCCGGTGCTGTGGATCATCCCGCTGCTCGTCGTGGGTGTCGCCGACCAGGTCGCCGCGACCGCCGCCACCTATGTGCTCGCGGCGGTGAGCATCCCGTGGGACGAGTCCACGATCGGTATCCTGTCGGTGCTGGTCTTCGGTGCCGGCACGAACTACGCGCTGCTGCTCATCAGCCGCTACCGCGACGAGCTGCGGACCCACTCCTCGCGGCACGCGGCCATGCGGGTGGCGCTGCGGCGGGCGGCCGAGGCGATCATCGCCAGCGCCAGCACCGTCGTCGTGGGCGTGCTCTGCCTGCTGCTCTCCGTCTTCCCCTCGACGCGCGGCCTCGGGCTCGCGTGCGCCGTCGGTGTCCTGGTCGCGATGGCCTTCGTGCTGGTCGTGCTGCCGGGGGCGCTGGTCGTCTTCGGGCGCTGGGTCTTCTGGCCGCAGGTGCCGCGCGAGGGCCAGGAGGTGCTGGCCGAGTCGCGCTCGCTGTGGCGCCGCATCGGCGACGCGGTCGCGAAGGCTCCCGCGGCATACATCGCCGGCACGCTGGTGCTGCTCGCGGCCATGGCCTTCGGGCTGACCCAGCTGCGCAGCGGTTTGGCGCCGGAGGACCAGTTCCTCGAGACGCCCGAGGCGATCACCGCTGCGCAACGGTTGGGGGAGTCCTTCCCGGCCGGCGTCTCCGACCCGCTCGTCGTCGTGACCCGGGGTGACGAGGTGCAGGTGGAGGAGATCGCCGCGTCGGTCGAGGAGGTCGACGGGGTCACCCAGGTGACGGCGGTGCCGCCCACCGACGGCATCGGTCAGGTCCAGGTCGTGCTCGAGGACGAGCCGGGCAGCGACGCGGCCGAGGCGGTCGTGGGTGACGTGCGCGACGCGGTCGACGGGTATGCCGACACCTACGTCACCGGTGGCGATGCCACCGCGCTCGACGAGCAGCAGGGCAACGTGCGGGACCGCTTCGTCGTCATGCCGCTCATCCTGGGCCTGGTGCTGTTGGCGCTCATGGGCCTGCTGCGCTCGGTGCTCGCGCCGGTGATCCTCGTGACCTCGGTCGTGGCGACCTTCTGTGCGGCGGTCGGGGTGTCGTGGTGGCTGTTCACCGGGGTCCTCGGCTTCGGCGCGATCGACGCGAGTATGCCGTTGCTGGCCTTCCTCTTCCTCGTCGCCCTGGGTGTGGACTACAACATCTTCCTCATCACGCGGACCCTCGAGGAGGCCGGGGAGCACGGCACCCGGGAAGGTGTGCTGCGGGCGCTGGGGGCGACCGGTGGGGTGATCACCAGCGCGGGCATCCTCCTCGCCGCGGTCTTCGCGGTGCTGGGCGTGCTCCCTCTGGTGGTGCTGGCGCAGATCGGTGTCGTCATCTGCATCGGCGTGCTGCTCGACACGTTGGTGGTGCGGACGGTGCTGGTGCCCGCGATCGTGCGGGTGCTCGGCGAGCGCTTCTGGTGGCCGCGGCGGGTCGAGCACGCCGGCCGGCACCGGCCCGAGGACGTCGAGGACCTCGACCCTGCCGAGGAGATCGCGGCGGTCGAGGCCCAGGCCTGACGGGCTGGCCGTGTGACTGGCCGCGCGGTTTGCTGTGACTGGCCGCGCGATATGCGGTGACTGGCCGCGCGATTTGCCGTGACTGGCCGCGCGTTCTGCGTGGTCAGGTGGTGGCGGGTCCGTTTGCCTCGGCGCTGTGCCAGGCGTGCAACTGGCGGACCTCCGCTTCGGTCGGCATCTCCCCCTCGATCAGCGTGCGCCTGGCCGTGCCGCGGACCACAAGGCGGTCCGGAGAGCCGGGCGAGGGCCGGATCTCCGACACCTCGCTCCACGGTATGCGCCGTCGACCCGTCAACGATGCGGGACGCACGCCCGTCGCGTCCGCGGCGGCAGTGGCCGCTCCCGACACGATGTAGACCGTGAGCGCCGTGGAGACGACAGCCAGGAGGAGAGCGACCACCGCGAAGCCACGCCGGTCGTCCCACCCGGCCACGGCCTGGACCGACCACAGGACCGCCTGCAGCGACCACAACGCCACCTGCACCCTGCGGAAGGTGCGTGGCAGCGGGATCCGGACCGGCGGCATACCCCGAGTATGTCACCGAGCCCGTCGATCGGGGAATGGCCGGAGCGTGCGGCCGATCAGGCGCGGGGAGGCCCGTGGCGACGAGCGGCGGCTACGGCGGAGTGCTCAGGAGGCGACCGACCCAGCCACCGGTCAGGGCGAGGACCTGCACCAGACCCCAGGTGCTCACCGCCAGCAGCATCGGGCTGGCCGGCGGAGGCGCGCCCAGCGTGATGCCGACGTGGAAGGCGAGGACCGCCGCTGCCCACCCCGGCACCGCCAGCCACCCGATCGGACCGCGGGGTGCGGCGCGCAGGCCGACGGCAGTCAGGCCCGCGACCAGGATCCCCGCGTCCAGCACCCATGAGCCCGCGACCGTGGCTCCGAGGCCGAGACCGAGGCCGAGACCGATCTCGCCGAGCGGGCCGAGCAGTGGCAGGGCGGGCTCGACGACGGCGTCGAGCAGCCAGTGCGACAGCACGAGCAGCGCGACGAGACCACTCGCCGGGCGGGCCCACGCCAACCACCGGTGCGCGGCTGCTGCGGCCACCAGGGCGAGCACGAGCGTGCCGAGCAGCGAGTGGCTCAACGGCACCCAGGCCGGGTCCACGGCGGACGGTCCGGTGCTGTCCGGATCGATCGAGAAGCGCTCGATGCCGAAGATCAGCAGCCCCGCCTGCACCGCGTCGGGCAGCTGCGCCGCGAGCACCAAGGGGCCGAGGGGCAGCTCGGGCCGCCACGCCTTGCCCAGGAGCGCGGCGCCGACGTGGCCGGCCAGCATCAGGAATGCCGTCCCGGCACGACCTCACGCCTGCGTGCCCGGGCGTCTGCGGGACCGCGGCGCCCGGCTTCGTCCCCGCTGCGGCGGCGAGCGGCTTCGTCCCCGCTGCGGCGGCGAGCGGCCCAGAGCCGCACCTCGAACACGCAGGTCAGCAGCAGCACGCCGACGAGGCACAGCAGCCAGGCGAACCAGAACCACCCGATCGGCTCGGGGTAGAGCCCGATGATGTCCCGCGGTGGCTCCACGGCGTGCGGCCCGAAGTGCAGCGCCGCGACGAAGAGCGCGCCGTTGCCCGACAGCAGGGCCCAGGTGCCGGGCCCGATGAACCGCCGTTGGTAGAGCAGCACGGCCAGCGCCAGCGTCGGGTAGACGCCCAGGCTGAGGGTGAAGGCGTTGACGTCGTCGGTGAGAGGCCAGCCGACATGGTTGCCCCGGATGAGGTGGTCCACGTGGTGCCCGAGGGACAAGAGCGTGGCCAGCGCGGTGAGGAGCAGGACGCGGCGGCGTGCGAGCGGATCTTCCATGTCGACACGGTGCGGCCGGCGGCGGCCACGCGTCCAACAGCATCCGGTGGTGCGTTGACAACCGACGGTTGTCGGTGCAGCGTGACCGGTATGCCGCCCGGACCGGACCCCGACCACGTGGGCGCCGCCCCCGGCGCCGGTCGCGCGCCGGCGGATCTCGACACCGTGCTCTTGCGCACATGGCTCGCGGTGGCGCAGGAGGGGCACGTCGGTCGGGCCGCGGCACAGCTGGGGGTGAGCCAGCAGGCTGTCTCCAAGCGGTTGGCCCGGCTGGACGCGGTGCTGGGTGCCCCGACGTTCCGGCGGGCGGGGCAGGGCATCGCGGCGACCCGCCTCACTGACGAGCTGCTCCCGCAGGCGCGCGGAGCACTGGAGGCCGTCGACGCCCTCCTGCGGCAGGCGCACCCGGCGCACCGGCCCGTGCGCCTCGATGTGCTCGGCGAGCACCTCTCGCTGCTGCGCTTCGTCATCGAGGAGGCGAGCGCTGTCGGGGCGTCGCGGGTCGAGGTGACCATGCGCGAGGAAGCCAGGAGTCTGGCCGAGGTGCTGCGGTCGGCGGGGGCCGACGTGGGCTTCGGCCGGGCCGGCGCCGTCGTCGCGGAGGCGTCGCGGACGGCGGACTCGTCCGTCGTGCCGGTCGACGCGGAGACGTGGCCAGCGGACCTCGAGCGCGGCACCCCCGTCCTGGAGCCGATCTGCGCGCTGGTCGGGCCGGCGCATCCGTGGGCGGACGGCGCGCCCCGGGCACTGCGGGAGCTGGCGGGTCAGGATGTGTGGTTCCCGACCACCGGTGCGCCGCGGGAGTGGATCGATCTCCTGGACGAGCTGGCCGACGACCTCGGGCTGGAGATCGACACCGCCGGCTCGACGATGGGCTTCGCGCACTTCGCGGCGCAGCTCAGCGACGGTCGGCCGCTCGTGACCTTTCTCGGCGCTGCGATGACCGCTCCGCCGCCGACCGTGGTCGTCCCGCTGCTCGACCCGGTGCCGGTGTTCCCCTGGACCCCGGTATGGCGCGCCGGCGCCCCGGCCGTCGTGCGCCAGCTGGCGGTGGCGGTCATCGCCCGCGCTCGCGCCGCGGTGCCCGAGCCGCATACCGACGAGGCGTGGCTGCCCGCGGTCGACCGTGCCCTCCTGCCGGACACCTGACCTCACCTCCACCGGACGCCGCGAATGGGCGCTCCCGCTGTCGGGAACCCTGGCGAGGCCGCGGGACAAGGATCGCTCCCGACGGCGCGCCGGTCTCGAGCGGCTCAGTCGTCCACGTGCGCGATTGAGCCGCTCAGGTCGGCCGCGTCGCCAGGACGGATCGCGGCGGCGGACTCCCTGGGCGGACCAGGCTTCCGGAGTGAGCAGACGAGGCTGCCGGAGTGGTCAGAGGAGGCTGCCGGATCGAGCAGACGAGGCTGCCGGTCAGAGGATGAACCGGAAGAGCGGGCTGTCCGGCTGGATCGGCTCGATCTGCATGCTCGAGGCGTGCATACGCTCCAGCAGGGGCTGCAGGTCGTCGGTCGACCCGAGCTCGATGCCGACCAACGCGGGGCCGGTCTCACGGTTGTTGCGCTTGGTGTACTCGAACAGCGCGATGTCGTCGTCGGGCCCGAGGACCTCGTTGAGGAACTGCCGCAGCATCCCCGGCTCCTGCGGGAAATCGACGAGGAAGTAGTGCTTGAGCCCTTCGTGGATGAGCGAGCGCTCCATCACCTCGGGGTAGCGCAGCAGGTCGTTGTTGCCCCCCGACACCACCACGACCACGTTGAGCCCGGAGAGGTCGCCGAGGGTGTCGAGCGCGGCCGCGGCCAGCGCCCCGGCCGGCTCGGCGATGATCCCGTCGCTCTGGTAAAGCCGGATCATCTCGGTGCAGATGCGTCCCTCCGGGACCGCGACCAGCTCGGGGGTATGCCGTCGCACCACGCCGAAGGTCGCGCTCCCCACCTTCTGCACCGCGGCGCCGTCGACGAAGCGGTCGATCTCCTCCAGCGCCACCGGCTCCCCGGCCTGGGTCGCGGCGATCATGCTGGCCGCGCCGGCGGGCTCGACACCGACGATCCGCACGTCGGGGTGCCGCTCGCCGAACCACGTGAGGCACCCGGCCAGCAGCCCGCCGCCGCCGACCGGCACCACGACGACGTCAGGCACCACCGGCAGGTCCTCGCTGATCTCCTTGGCGATGGTGCCCTGCCCGGCGATGGTGTGCGGGTGGTCGAAGGGCGGGACCAAGGTGGCGCCGGTGCGCTCCACGTCGGCGAGCGCGGCGGCGGCCGCCTCGTCGTAGGTCCGGCCGCCCACGACGGCCTCGACCCAGTCGCCGCCGATGGCCGCGACCCGGTCGCGCTTCTGCCGTGGAGTGTTGGCGGGCAGGTAGATCCGCGCGTTGACGCCGAGCGTCGCGCAGGCGTGCGCCACCCCCTGGGCGTGATTGCCGGCACTGGCGCACACGACGCCCGCCCAGATCTGCTCGCTGTCGAGCTGCGCGATGAGGTTGGCTGCCCCGCGCCCCTTGTAGGAGCGGACCGGCTGCAGGTCCTCCCGCTTGAGCCAGACCCGGCCACCCGTGACATCGGAGAGCCGCAGGCTGGGCTCCAGGGGGGTGCGGGTCACCCGCCCCGCGATCCGCTCGGCCGCCGCGTCGATGTCCGCCGCAGCGGGCAGCGGCAGATCGGTGAGCGTGCTCGAGTCCTCGGGTGACGACATACCGCCGATCCTAGGAGAGGGACCTGACGCAACGTCATGCGCGCCCGGGACGGACCGGCCGCGCGAGATGCCGCGACCGGCCGCTCGAGATGCGGTGACTGGCCGCGCGAGATGCGGTGACTGGCCGCGCGAGATGCTGCGGGCAGAGCAAACCGTGCGGCCAGTCACGACATACCGTGCGGCCAGTCACGACAAACCGTGCGGCCAGTCACGACATACCGCGCGGCCAGTCGAGAGGTGAAGGGTCAGCCGAAGAGGATCGCGGCCTCGTCCCACTGGTCGCGGGGCACGCTCTTGAGCGCGCTGGTGGCGTCCTTGAGGTTGACGTTGACGATGTCCATGCCGGAGAGCGCGACCATGGTGCCCCACTTCTTCTCGCTCGCCGAGTCGATCGCGGCGGTGCCGAACCGGCTGGCCAGGACCCGGTCGTAGGAGCTGGGCACGCCGCCGCGCTGCAGGTGACCCAAGGTGGTGTTGCGAGTCTCCAGCCCGGTGCGCTCCTCGAGCATCCGGGTCACGGCCTCGCCGATCCCGCCGAGAAGCGGCCGCCCGAAGCCGTCCACCCGGTCGCTCTCGATCTGGTCGGCCCCGGAGAACGTGAAGCCCTCGGCCACCACGACCGTCGGCGCGCGACCGCGGTCCATGGCGTGCTGCACCCACTCGCACAGCTGGTCCGGCGTCACCGGCACCTCGGGGATGAGGATGGCGTGCGCGCCGCTGGCGATCCCGGCGTGGAGCGCGATCCACCCGACGTGCCGCCCCATGACCTCGACGACCATGCACCGGCTGTGCGCCTCACCGGTGGTGCGGAGTCGGTCGATCGACTCGGTCGCGATGGAGACCGCGGTGTCGAAGCCGAAGGTCCGGTCGGTGGCGGAGAGATCGTTGTCGATCGTCTTGGGCACGCCGATGATGTTGATCCCGTCGTCGTGCAGCATGCGCGCGACGGTGAGCGTGCCCTCGCCGCCGATGGTGATGAGCGCGTCGATCTCGTGCTTGCCCATCACCTCCTTGACCCGCTCGCTGCCGCCGTGCCTCATCGCGCTGGTGCGCGAGGTGCCGAGGATGGTGCCGCCGACCTTCGACAGGCCGCGGACCTTCTGCCGCGGCAGCGGCACGATGTCGTCCTCGACCAGGCCTCGGAAGCCGTCCTTGATGCCCACGAACTCGTGCTCGTAGATCCGGTCGCCCTTGAGCACCACGCCGCGGATCACGGCGTTGAGGCCCGGGCAGTCGCCGCCGGCGGTGAGCAGACCGATCTTCATGCATCCATCCTTCACAGGGCTGTCAGGGTTCTTAGGGCTTTTCACGGCCCGACAGACGAGCGCGCCGGTCACCTTGTGCTGTGTGACCGGCGCCGTTGCTCACCCCAGGGTATGCCGAGCGGTCCCCGACGTGCCAGTCCCGCCGGTGCGCGACGTGGTCGGGTGACGTGGGGTCACCTCACACGTGACCGGTGCGTATCTCCGGACTGTGGCATTCTGAGCGCCATGTCGACCGCTGCCGCTCACCCGCGTACTCCCTCGCTCGTGCTCGCCGACCGGGTGCTCCCGCGCCGCGGCGTCCTCACCGACATCGGCCTGGTGGCCGGGGGTGTGGTCGTGGTCTCGCTGCTCGCCCTCGTCGAGTTCCGCATCGGGCCGGTCCCGATCACCGGGCAGACGCTGGGCGTCATGCTCGTCGGCGGGGCGCTCGGCATGCGGCGCGGGGCCGCGGCGCTCGTGACCTACCTGCTGGCCGGCCTGGCCGGCGCGCCGATCTTCGCGGGGGGCGCGGGGGGCCCGGCCTACGTGCTCGCCCCGTCCTTCGGCTTCATCATCGGCTTCATCCTCGCCGCGGCCGTCGCCGGCTGGGCCGCCGAGCGTGCCTGGGACCGCCACGTGGGGCTGGCCATGGTCGGTTTCCTCCTCGCCACCGCCGCGCCGTTCCTCGTGGGCGTGCCCTACATGGCCAACCAGCTCGGCATGACCGACCCGGCCGTCATCGCCGCGGCCGGCATCACGCCCTTCATCGTCCCGGGCATCATCAAGGCCGGCATCGCCGCCGCCGTCTTCCCGCTGGCCTGGTCGATCGTGCGGCGTCTCGACGCCGGGCGCGACTGACGCACAGCGCGGCACCACCTCGCGCACAGGAGACGCATAGCTAGGGTCCGTAGACCTGGGTGCATGGACACGACCACCTCGGCCCGGCATCTCCTCTTCCGCTCCCGGGCGCCGTCCGAACCCCGGTCGGCGCTGCGCCTACCCGTGGTCGTCATCCCCGTGCACCAGCCGCAGGAGGCGCTCGCCGATCTGGTGCGCGAGCTGCGGCGGCGCTCACCCGAGATCCCGGTCGTCGTGGTCGACGACGGCTCGGGCGGCGGCGTCGGTGGCAGGTATGCCGTCATCCTCGACCGCGTCCGCCGTCTCGGGGCCGAGATGCTCCGGCACCAGGTCAGCCGGGGCCGGGGACAGGCGCTCAGGACCGGTCTCGCCCACGTCGCCGCGCATCACCCGGGGCACCCGGTCGTCTGCGTATACCTGGCCGGTCAGCCGCTCGTCCGGGACATCCTCACCATCGGTGCCGCCGTGGCCGAGCAGCACGGTGGGCCAGAGATCGTGCTGGGCGGCCCGTCGCGAGGTGAGCCGGGGGCGCTCCGGGCCGGTGCCCAGAGCCAGGTCGTGGCCTATCCGGCGGAGCTGGTCGGGTGGTTGCTGCAGATCAGGGGCAGCCGGGCCAGCTGGGAGCGACGGGTCCTGCGGAAGGCCCGCTCCCAGGGAGTGGCCGTGCGACAGGTGCCTCTCGCGCCGATCCCGCCCAGCGGGCCGGTGCCCCGGCGCAGCGGGGTGACGACTCAGGACAGCGGGCTGACGCCCCGGCGCAGCGGGGTGATGACCTAGGACAGCGGGCTGAGGGCCCGGCGCGCCGGGGTGACGTCGGACGCCCGGGGTGGGCGGCAGGCCCGTCAGGTGTCCTCGGCCTCCTTGAGGCTGGCCCTCGCGCCGTCGCGCCGGGCCCGGGCCTGAGCCAGCGCCTCCTCAGCCTCCTCCACCTCGTCGCGGGCCGCCTGCTCTGTGGACTCGGCTGCCGCGGCGTGCTTCTCGGCCTGCATGAGCAGGCGGCGAGCCTGCTCGACGCCGGACGCGGCGACGCGCCGCTGCTCCTCCGCCACGCCCATCGCGTCGGCGGCCGCCCTGCGCCGGTCGCGGGCCGCGGTCACGACGGCCTCGGATGCCTCCAGGTCGGCCCGCAGCGTGGCCAGGTCGTGAGCGCTTCCCGACGCGCGGTGGCGATCCTGCTTGTGCTCGCCTTCGCCAGCGTGCCCACCGCTGTGCGTCCCGTCACGGGCCGAGTCTCCGGCTGTGCCCGACGCGCCGTCGGGCGAGGGCGGTGCGGACTCGACGTCGGGCGCGTCGGTCCCCTGCCCACCGCCGTCGATCCGGGTCAGGACGACGCCGGTGCTCGTCCGGGCCACCGCGTCGGCGATGTCGACCTCGCCGAAGCCGCTGTAGGACAGGGAGCGGGTGAGTGCGCCGCTCAGCACCACCTTGGTGGCCTCGGCGTCGGCGAGGGCGGCGACCGCGGTGTCCCGGACCTCGCTCTCGACGCTGGCCGTGAGCGAGGACGCGGCGTGGGTGCGCGCGGCCTCGGCCCACGCAGCGAGCAGCGCGTCACGGTCGCCCCGCAGGGCGGCGAGGCCGGCCGCGTCCAGGGCCGACTGGGCGTGCCGCAGCCGGGTGCCGACGTCGCGCAGCTGACCCGCGACCGGGTCGTCGGCCCGGACGAGGGCGTTGATCGCGGCGGCCGACACGCTCGGTTTCCGCAGGGCGGCGACCTCCGTGGCGACATCCTTGCGGCCCTCCGAGCGCAGCCGCGCGACCCACTCCTTGCGGGTGGCGATGAAGTCCGCCGGCGGCGCGGCATACAGGGCAGAGACCGCGGCGCGCAACGCCTGACCGTCGCTCACCTCGGAATCCTCGCGTGCGCCCACGCCGGTCAGGCTAGCGGCGCCGATCGGCTCGAGCGTTCACGTGAACGCTGCGGCCGGTCAGGTCGGGCGCGTCGTCGGCTCGAGCGTTCACGTGAACGCTGCGGCCGATCTGGTCGGGCGTGTCGGTGACTCCCATCGCGCACAGGTATGCCGCCGCGTCCCCACAGGCATCCCCGTCGCCCGTCTGCCCGTCGCCCGTGTCGGCGACTCCCACCGCGCACAGGTATGCCGCCGGGTCGCGCGACCGTTGCCCCGAGTCGCCGGCCGCGCCGGTCCCGTCCGCGCTAGTCTCCCGCCGCGCTCCGCGTAGGCTCGCCCGGGTGAGCCAGACCCGCGTCGTGCCGTTGTGGGCACTCGGCGTGCCGCTCGACGTGCGGGTCGGCGGGGAGGGGGCCGCGGCGCAGGCCCTGGCGGAGGGCATTCGCCGCCGCTGGCACCTGTGCCTGCGCGACGGCGCGGAGGTCGAGACCACCCCGGTGCGTGTCGTGGACGTCGCGCTGCGTGAGTCGGACTCGCCTGCCGCCAGGCCCAGCTCGCCCAGGGGCGCCAGCGTGGTGGAGGACTCCGACGAGCGGCGGCTGCTGCAGCGCCTGACCCAGTCGGTGACCCATGCCCTCATCGAGGCCCGCACCGGCGACCTGCTCATGCTGCACGCCGCCGCCGTCGCCGACCCGACCACCGGCGCGAGCGCCGTCTTCGTGGCTCCGGGCAACACCGGCAAGACCACGCTGTGCCGCACGCTGGCGCCGGGCCGCGGCTACCTCACCGACGAGACCGTGGGGATCCGGCGCGACGGAGGCATCGACGCCTACCCCAAGCCGTTGTCGCTGCGCCGCGAGGACTGGCTGGGGGTCAAGGACGAGACCGCCCCGGCCGACGTCGGCCTGGCCGCCGCCACGGCCGCCCCCTGGGTGGCCGGGCTGGTCCTCCTGCAGCGCGACGCCGCGCACGAGGGGCCGCCGGAGGTCGACGAGCTGGATCTGCTCGACGCCGTCCTGGCGCTGACGCCGGAGTCGTCGGGCTTCATGGGCACCGACGGGCCCCTGCGCTGGGTCGCCGAGGTCCTCGACCGGACCGGCCCCGCACGGCGCCTGAGGTATGCCGAGGTCTCGGACCTCGAGCCGCTCACCGCCGAGATCCTGGCGCGGAGCTCCCCGTGGTAACCGGGGTGCGCTCCGTGCCGGCCCACGACGAGCTGCACCACGAGGGCGAGTCGTTGGTGCTCATGGACGGCGAGGTGCGCCGCGTCTCGCCCATCGGCACCACCATCCGGGTGCTCGCCGCCGACGGCATCGCGGTCGAGGACCTGGCGCGGGCGCTCGAGGAGGAATACGGCATACCTCCCGAGGGTGAGGTGCTGGAGCTCACGCGACGCGCCGTCTCTGACTTGCTGGAGGCAGGGTTGCTGGCAGACTGGCGCCGGTGACCCCGGCTCCGTATCTCGCCCTGGTGCTCGGGGTCGCGATCCTCTGCCAGCTCATCGCCTACCGCCTGCGGATCCCCTCGATCCTGCTGCTGCTCGTCGTTGGCTTCGGGCTGGGGCAGCTGGTCTCCCCGGAGCAGGTGCTGGGGCGGGACCTGCTCTTCGCCGGGGTCAACCTGTCTGTGGGCATCATCCTCTTCGAGGGGTCGCTGTCCCTGCGCTTCCGCGAGCTGCGCGGCCTGAGCAACGCGGTGGTGCGGCTCTGCACGCTCACGGTCCTGCTGGCGTGGGCGCTGACGACGGCTGCGGGCATCATCTCCGGCGTCGCCTGGCAGCTCGCGCTGCTCATCGGAGCGGTGCTCGTGGTGACCGGTCCGACCGTCATCGCGCCGATCATCCGGCAGCTGCGGCCGACCCGACGGGTGTCCTCGATGCTGCGCTGGGAGGGCATCGTCGTCGACCCCATCGGCGCGATCCTGGCGGTCCTCGTCTTTCAGGCGATCATCGTCGGCGGCCCGGACGGTGCCCTCGCGACCGCCGCCCTCACGCTCGGTCGGACGGTGCTCATCGCGACCGTCCTCACCCTGGTCTTCGGGGTGCTGCTCGAGGTGGCGATGCGGCGGCACATCATCCCGGACTTCCTCGAGGGTGTCGCCTTCCTGGCGGTCGCCGTCGGTGCGCTGGTGATCTCCAACGAGCTCCAGCCGGAGAGCGGCCTGCTCACGGTGACCATGCTCGGCATCTATCTCGCGAACCGGCCCGGGCTGCGGCTGGAGCACGTGCGCGAGTTCAAGGAGCACCTCCAGGTGCTCATCGTGGGTGCGCTCTTCGTGCTGCTCGCCGGGCGGGTCACCCCGCAGGAGCTGGTGGACGTCGCACCGATCGCCGTGATCTTCGTGCTGCTCCTGCTGCTGGTCGTGCGCCCGGCGTCGGTGGCGCTCGGCCTGCTCGGCACCGAGGCGACGCGGGAGGAGCGGACGCTGCTGGCCTTCATGGCGCCGCGGGGCATCGTCGCCGCCGCGGTGACCAGCATCTTCGCCCTGGAGATCGAGCACGCCGCCCAGGAGGCCCGGCACGAGGCGGCGGTGGGGAGCCCCGACCCGCAGGAGGCGTTGGCGCTGGAGGCAGCCGCCGGCCGGCTGGAACAGCTCGTGGTCGAGTCGGCCGACCTGGTGCCGCTCGTCTTCGTGGCGATCGTGGTGACGGTGGCGGTCTACGGGCTCGGCGTGGGGCGGCTGGCCGAGCGGCTCGGTCTGGCCACGACCACCCCCAACGGCGTCCTCTTCGCCGGCGCCCCGGTGTGGGCGAGGCAGGCGGCCGGGGTGCTCCAGGAGCTCAAGGTACCGACGCTGCTCGTCTCGCTGGCCCCAGGGGAGGTGGCCCAGGCGAAGATGTCCGGGCTGCGGGTCGAGCGCACGCACATCCTCTCGGAGTATGCCGTGGAGGACATGGAGCTCGCCGGTCTCGGCTCCCTCGTGGCGGCGACGCACGACGACGACACCAACTCCACGGCGGCGCGGGAGTTCGGCCACGCGCTCGGGCAGTCCAACACCTATCAGCTGCGCCGGCAGGGCGAGCCGCTCCCGAAGCGGGCTCGCCCCAAGGAGGAGCAGAGCGGCTCCGGGGGGCGTTCCTCCTCCGAGGCCACGGCCAAGCAGCAGACCGCGAGCAAGCTCACCGCACGGGTCGCCTTCAACCCGCCGATGTCGGCGCCGGAGCTCGATGCCGCCACCCGCGAGGGGATGCAGGTGCGACGGACCAAGCTCACCGACCAGCACACCCTCGACGACTTCCGCGAGCGGGAGCCCGACGCGGTCCTCATGTTTCTCGTGCAGGAGGGCGTGGCGCACGTCATCACCCCCACCTCGCACGTGCCCCAGGAGGGCGCCACGATCGTGGCGCTCGTCCGCGGGCGCTGACCCACGGCATACCCCGAATTCGACCACGGGAGGTGGTGCCATGGTGCGACAACCCGTGGTCGAAAGCTCGGTCAGCTGCCGACACGCCGCCGGAGCGCCCCGGCGGAGCACCTCCACGACGCTATGGTGCGAAAGCGCCTGATGTGACACATGTGATGTGTGTGACTCAAGGGAACCGGAACGGACCGACGACCAGGGGCGCCGCGGGCAGGGGCCCCGGCGCAGAGAAAGGAACTGCAGATGCGCACCATGACTCTGCGTGCAGCCACGGTCGGAGCCGCTCTCGTGCTGCTCACCGCGCCCGCGCACGCCAACGAGACCGCGGACGACGGCGCCGAGGACTGCGACGTCATGACGATGCCCGAGGGGACGCTGGCCACCTACCTCGTCGAGGAGGTCCACGCGCCCTACCTCGAGGAGGGCAACGAGTGGAGCTCGCTCACGCTCACCACCGAGGAGGGTGACACCGAGATCGAGGAGCCGGGCTACGGCAGCGTCGACGAGGCCTACTCGCCCACGGACGGCGGCGTCATCGAGGAGATCACGCTCTGCCAGGCCGACCCGGACGCCACCGGCGGTGCCGACGAGGAGTCGGACGAGGCGGAGGCGACCGAGGCGCCGGTCGAGGACGACAGCGACCACGATGACGACGGCGACGACGACAGCGCTGGCCCGGCGGTCGAGACCGACGGCCCGCTGAGCGCCTCCGGCCCCAGCGCGGGCCTCATCGGTGGCGGCGTGCTCGCCGCCGCAGGGCTGGGCCTGGTGGGCTACGCGACGCTGCGGCGTCGCGACGGCCACGCCGGCTGACCCACCCCAGCTTCTCTGACCGCGATGAGCACCCGTCTGCTCGTGCCCACCGGGCTGCTCGTGGCCACGCTCGGCGTGAGCGCGCTCGCCGTGCAGGCCGTGAGCGCGATCGAGGGCACCTCGGGCCGACCGGTCACGGCCGAGGGCGAGGACGCCCCGGCCTGGGTGAGCGTCGAGGCGGCCGGGCTGGACGAGGAGCCGATCACGCCCGAGGGCATGACGCCGCAGGGCACGATCAACCCCGACCAGGGCGAGGCGATCTGGTATGTCGGTTCTGACCGGGTCGTCCCCGGTCAGGTCGGCACCGCGGTCATCGCGGCGCACGTCACCTACTACGACGAGCCGGACGTGTTCTACGACCTCGGCGAGGTGACCGAGGGCGACCTCGTCACCATCGGCTACGGCAACGGCGACACCCGGGAGTTCGTGGTCACCTCGACCCAGCAGGTGTCGAAGGAGGGGCTCACCACGAGCGAGGCGGTCTGGGGCGACCAGACCGACGTCGCCCGGGTCGCGCTCATCACCTGCGACCCGTCGCTGGGCGCCCGCAGCGACGGGTCCCAGAAGGCCAACTTCGTCGCGGTGGCCGAGGCGCTCGCGCCATGAGCCGGGGGTTGGGCGAGGCGTAGACTGGAGGCACCGGGACCGTCGCCAACGGCGCACGAGCGCCCGGATCCCACCGTCGTGCCCCCTCCACCGAGGTTGTCCTTGTCGACCCTGCCCACGATCGATCGCCCCGAGGCATCCAGCCCTGCGCCGCGCCCCGGCCCTCCCGTGAAGCTCTCCTTCGCCGCCCTCATCCTCGGTGGCGTCGGGATCGGCGTCGCCGAGTTCGTCACCATGGGTGTGCTGCCGCAGATCTCCGAAGGCCTGGGCGTCTCGATCCCGACCGCGGGCCACGCCATCTCCGCGTATGCCCTCGGCGTGGTCGTCGGCGCTCCGCTCGCGGCGGTCGTGGCCTCGCGGGCGCCGCGGCGGCTCATGCTCGTGCTCTTCATGCTGCTCTTCACCGTGGGCAACGCGGCCGCCGCGCTGGCTCCCACCCTGGAGGTGCTCGTCGTGGCCCGCTTCGTCGCGGGGCTGCCGCACGCCGGCTTCTTCGGGCTCGCGGCGCTCGTGGCGATCGCGCTGTCCCCACCGGGGCGTGGCGGCCGGGCCGTCGGCACCGTCATGCTCGGCATCCCCATCGCCCTGCTGCTGGGGGTCCCGCTCGGCACCTGGGCCGGGCAGGCCTTCGGCTGGCGGGTCGCCTACTGGGCCGTCGCGGTCATCGGGCTGCTCACCGCGATCCTCGTCCGGCTCTGGGTGCCCAGCACCCCGCGCGACCGCTCCGCCTCCCTGCGGGCCGAGCTGCGGGCCTTCACGAGCGCGCAGTTCTGGCTCACCCTGGGCATCGGCGCGATCGGCTTCGGCGGCATGTTCGCCACCTACTCCTACATCGCGCCCACGGTCACGGACGTCACAGGTATGCCGCAGAGCTGGGTGCCCGTCTTCCTGCTCGTCTACGGCGTCGTGTCGCTCGTCGGCACGTGGTTGGGCGGGCGGCTCGGTGACTGGTCGGTCCTGCGCACCCTGGTCATCATGGGGGTCGCCTCGGCGGGGTCGCTGCTCGCCTTCGCCTGGACCTCCCAGTGGTTGGTCCCGGCGCTGCTCACCCTGGCCGTCATCGGCCTGTCCAGCTCGGCCTGGGTGATCGGCCTGCAGCTGCGGCTGATGCAGGTGGCCGGCCCGGCCAAGACCCTCGGCGCGGCCATGAACCACGCCTCCCTCAACGCCGCCAACGCCCTCGGGGCCTGGGCCGGCGGCCTGGTCATCGCCCTGGGCTACGGCTACCGCGCCCCTGCCCTCGTCGGCGCCGCCCTCTCGCTGGGTGGCCTCGTCCTCCTCGGCATCTCGCTGCTGGTGCACCGGCGGACCGCCCCCCGGGCGGACGCCCGGGTCGACACCGCCGCACCGACCACCTGACAGACTGAGGCGCGGTGGGACCCGACCGCCGTGCCCGCGCACGGCATACCTGATCTGTGAGAGGACCGGCATGGCCGACGACACGACCACCCTGCTCATCCTCGGCGCCTCCGGCGACCTGACCCGGCGGCTGCTGCTGCCTGGGCTCGGGACGCTGCTGCGCGAGGAGCCCGGGCGCACGGTGCGGGTGATGGGCGCGGACCGGGTGGAGCTGAGCCAGGACGAATGGCAGGCCAAGGTGCGCGACAGCCTGGCGGAGGCGGAGGTGCCCGAGGAGGTCGCCCGCGGTGTCGTCGAGGCGTCGACGTACCACCAGGCGGACCTGCTGGAGAAGGACCAGCTGGAGGACCTGCTGGCCGAGACGGGCACGCCGCTGGCGTTCTACTTCGCCCTCCCGCCCGCCGTGACGGTCAAGGTCTGCGTGCTGCTGGAGGAGCTGCGGGTGCCCGACGGGACCCGGCTGGCGCTGGAGAAGCCCTTCGGCGACAGCCTCGAGTCGGCGCAGGAGCTCAACCGCCAGCTGCTGCGAGTGGTGCCGGAGGGCAGCATCTTCCGGATCGACCACTTCCTGGGGCTGAGCACGATCCTCAACCTCATCGGGCTGCGCTTCGCCAACCGGCTGCTGCAGCCGATCTGGACGGCCGAGCACATCGAGCGGGTCGAGATCTCCTACGACGAGACGCTGGCGCTGGAGGGGCGAGCCGGGTACTACGACCATGCCGGCGCGCTCATGGACATGATCCAGAGCCACCTGCTGGAGATCCTCGCGTTCTTCGCCATGGAGGCCCCGGCGACGATGGCGCCGGAGGAGATCCGCGGGCTCAAGGCGCAGGCGCTGCGGGCGGTCCAGCCCTGGGGCCACGACCCCGCCGGGGCCTCACGGCGGGCCCGCTACACCGCGGGCGAGCTGGACGGCCGGCAGGTCCCTGACTATGCCTCCGAGGAGGGGGTCGACGCCTCGCGGGAGACCGAGACGCTGGCCCAGCTCACGGTGCAGCTGGACAACGCGCGCTGGGCGGGGGTGCCCTTCGTGCTCCGCTCCGGCAAGGCCCTGGGCGAGGCGTCCAAGAAGGTCGTCGTCACCTTCAAGGAGCCCGCGCACACCCCGACCGGTCTGACCCCGGCCGCGGGGCCGGACCGGCTGGTCCTCGACCTCAAGCCGGGGCGCGTCGCGCTGGACCTGTCGATGAACGCCGAGGGCGACCCCTTCGACCTGGAGCAGAAGGAGCTCACCGCCGAGCTGGGCAAGTCGCGGATGCTGCCCTACGGGGAGATCCTCGGCGCCATCCTCGACGGCAACCCGCTGCTGACGATCCGTGGCGACGAGGCCGAGGAGCTGTGGCGCATCGTGGAGCCGGTCTACGACGCCTGGCAGGCGGGCGAGGTGCCGTTGGAGGAGTATGCCGCCGGCTCGGCCGGTCCTGACGGCTGGTGAGCGTGGTCCGAGCCTCGTCCAACCTGAGCAAGCTCGGTGGGCGTCCGGGCGGCTCGACCGAGCCCGCCGCCTGATCGTCGCCCGCCGTCCCGTCGCCCCGGGCGCGCTGCCGCTAGAGTCCGGGCATGGGATGGCGGGATGTCGGGGAGACGATCTGGGTGAGCCGGCCGTTGACGGCCGCGCGACGGGGGGCGCTGCGGGCGGGGACGACGGCCCTCACGACGACCTACAGCCTCTACAAGGTGCATCCCGCGACCTGGCGCTACACGGCGACGCACTACCAGCCGTGGATGGGTGACTTCGCCCGGCTGCACGCCTGGATGACCTGCCAGCTGGGCTCGCTGCACGTCCCGGCATACCGCCAGCACCTCGACGAGCACGACTGGCGCTTCCGCTGGTGGGACCTCACCAACTACCCGCCCACCGACAAGGCGTCCTACGTCCAGCGGTATGACGAAGCCTCCCGCACGCGCACCGGTCGCCTCGAGCTGCGCGGGACGCTGGTGGACGAGAGCTCGGGCAGCTCCGGCACGCCCTTCAACTGGGTGCGGGGGCGGGACGAGCTCGCCGACATCCACCGCAACGTCGCCGGCTTCACGGCGCTCATGATGAAGGACGAGGAGCGGCTCTTCGTCATCAACGCCTACTCCATGGGCGCCTGGGCCACGGGCACCAACACCGGCATCGCGATGGCCAAGATCGCCATGGTGAAGAACACCGGGCCCGACCTGGACAAGATCGTCGACACGCTGCGCCACTTCGGCCCGGAGTTCACCTACCTGGTCGCGGCCTACCCGCCCTTCCTCAAGGACCTGCGCGACCGGCTCGATGCCGAGGGCTGGGACTGGTCGGCC
Organism: Serinicoccus sp. JS2-9; assembly: GCF_059025165.1. Taxonomy (NCBI): domain Bacteria; kingdom Bacillati; phylum Actinomycetota; class Actinomycetes; order Micrococcales; family Ornithinimicrobiaceae; genus Serinicoccus; species Serinicoccus sp. JS2-9. Next base: position 576,433 of record NZ_CM180091.1, on the reverse strand, counting down.
TGGCGCATGCACGGGCTGGTCGGTGGCGAGGGGATGACCGAGGCGCTGCGTGACTACTGCGAGGAGCGCTTCCTCACCGTGCGCTCGGGCTACGGCGCCTCCGACCTCACCATCGGGATCGGCGGCGAGACCGACCTCACGGTCTGGCTGCGCCGGGCGCTGCTCTCCGACCACGACCTGCGCGAGGCCGTGCTCGGGCCGGGGGAGACCCGGACGCCGATGATCTTTCAGTACAACCCGCTCGAGACCTACCTCGAGACCACCGAGGACGGGCAGCTGCTGTGCACCCTCACGTCCACGGCAGTGCTCTCGCCCAAACTGCGCTACAACATCGGTGACGAGGCGCGGCTCATGGACTGGCACGACCTGGCGGCGGTGCTGCGCAGCCAGCCGCAGTGGCAGGCCCCGGCGCGGGAGGCCTTCGAGCGGCAGGGCATGAAGCTGCCGCTGCTGCTCCTCTTCGGCCGTGCCGACGCGACGATCTCCTTCATGGGCGCCAACATCTATCCCCAGGACGTCGAGAACGGCCTCTACACCGACCCCCGCCGGGCGGCCCAGATCGCCTCCTTCACCCTCACCCTCGAGGACGTCGCGGGCGACGCGACCGCCCAGCAGCCGACGATCCACCTGGAGCTGCGCGACGACGTGGAGCTCGACGAGGGCGAGCGGGCCGCGCTCGCCGCGGACGTGCGCACCGGGGTCGTCGACTACCTCGCCCGCACCAGCCGCGACTTCGCCCAGTCGCTGGAGGAGAGCGACCGCAGCGACGACATCGAGGTGCGGGTCCACGACGCGGGCACCGGGCCGTTCGCGGGGCTGCCGGACAAGCTGAAGCGGGTCTACCTGTCCCGGCAGGACGGCTGATGCAGCAGGCGGGCGCCGTCTTCGTGGGGGCGACGCGCTATGCCTCGCCCGTGGCCTGGGCGCGGCTCGGGCCGCGCTGGCGGCGGATGGTGGCGCAGATGCGCCGGATGCCGGGGTATGTCCACCACCAGGTCTACTACGACCCGCCGTTCACCCTGGGCACGATCGGCTACTTCGCGACCCGCGACGACCTCCTGCGCTTCGCCCGCAGCGGAGAGCACCGCGAGCTCATGCAGTGGGTCACCGACGGCACCGACAACGCCACCGGGGGCTACATCCGGGTCTACGAGCTCAGCGGCGGGGACGGGGCCGACCCTCAGGGCGCCGAGCCGGAGCACGATGCGCACGCGTGACTTCAGCGCCGCGCCCCCGCTGGCGCAGGCGGCGGTGATGCTCACGGTGGAGCCCGGTGCGGGGCGCAGGGCCGGGGCCGGGTGGCTGAGCGCGGTCGCACGGGCGCTGTCGGGGGCGGGCGCGGTGCGACGGGAGTGGCTGCGCGCCGGAGTGCGCAGGGCCGGGGTCGTGGCCTGGTATGCCGATCCCGCCAGCGCCGAGGCGGCGCTTCGGGCGGTGCGGGTCGTCGTCGGGGAGGGCATGTGCACCGCGCAGGTCCACCACGCCCACCCGGACGGTTACAGCAACGGGGTGTGGCGGGCCGAGGACGGCCAGATGCGTCACATCGAGCGGTTCACGCCGGTGGGTCGGGAGAAGCAGGGGCCGACGGTGGTGCGTCGGGCGAGGACGGGGGATACGTCGCTCGCCGTCTCGACCCCGAACTCGGCCTCGGGTGATGCCGCGGTGGCCTCCCAGCGGCTTCGTGCCGAGGAAGGCGTGCCACCCTTCCGGGTGCAGCCGGTCCGCACCCGGGCCGACCTGCGCGACTTCCTGCGGGTGCCGCCCTGGGGCACGCCTCGGCCGACCCACGGCGTGCCCCTGTGGCACAGCACCGTGCGCTCCTGGTGGACCGGCCGCGGCCCGCACCGCGCCCACGGCGCGGTGGAGCTCCTCCTCGTGCGCGACCCGTGGGACCACGTCGCCGGCCGGACCACACTGCATACCGATCGCAGGATGGACGCGAAGCTGGGGGAGCCGACCCTGCTCATGGGGGCCACCGAGTTCGCCGGGACGCCCGCGCTCGCGGCGCTGGTGGAGCACGCCGAGGCCACGGCCAGGCAGCGGGGGCGCACCCGGCTGCTCGGGCCGGTGTCGCTGCTGCCCAACCAGGTCGGCGGCGTGGTCACGTCGGGGTGGGAGCACCCGGGCTTCCTGGACGGGCCGTGGAATCCGAGCTACTACCCGAAGGACTGGGAGGCGCTGGGCTTCGAGCGGATCTGGGAGGGAGCCACCTGGATCTGCCGCGACGTGGGGCGGCTCGATGCCCACGACACCTTTCCGGGCGCGACGCTGCCGGAGGGGATGCGGCTGCGCAGGGGCGACCGGCGACGGCTCGACGAGCAGCTCCCGATCCTGCGCGAGATGCTCAACGCCGCCTTCGCCGAGCTGGGCTACTACACACCGATCGAAGCCGACGAGCTCGCGGCCGCGACGGACGGGCTGGCGCACCTGCTCGACGAGGAGCTGCTGCTGTGGGTGGAGCAGGACGGACGGCCGCTCGCCTTCGTGCTCGTCGTGCCCGACCTCACCGACTTCGTCCGCTCGACCGGAGGGCGGCTGGGGCCGGTCGAGATGGCGCGGCTGCTGCTGACCAAAGATCGCTACCGGCGGGACGCGGTGCTCATCATCAAAGGCACCGTGCCGGACGCGCGGGGGCAGGGGCTCATGACCCACCTGTCGCGCGAGCTGCTGCACGGGCTGCAGCACGGCGGCTACCGCGACCTGCGGGTGACCTTCATCGAGGACGGCAACGCCGGGTCGCAGGCGCAGTTCGTCGCGATGGGAGGTATGCCGCTGCACGGCACCTGCTTCTACACGAAGGCGGTGCAGATCCCGGGGCTCGCCAACATTGAGGCGGCGGGGAGCGAGGGTGCGGACGAGGCTGCCGGACTGCACACACCAGGCTCTCGGTCCGAGGGGGAGGCTTCTGGATCGGGCAGACCAGGCTCGCGGTCGGTGGTGGAGTCTGAGTCGCCGGCAGCGCGGCTGCTGGCCCGGGCAGCGGACTGGGGACGGGCCCCGAGCGCGCACAACACCCAGCCGTGGGACGTGCGGGCGCTCGACGGGCAGACCCTGGCGCTGGGCTGGCACGAAGACCGCGCGCTGCCCGTGGCCGACCCGACCCGGCGTGACCTGCTGCTCTCGCTCGGCGCGGTGGCGTTGAGCCTGCAGGTGGTCGCAGCCGATCTCGGGCTCCGGGCCGAGGTGGATTGGGCGGTGGGCGCGGCGACGCGACAGGCCGCCACCCTGCGGCTCACAGCTCGAGCCTCAGCGCAGGAAGCTGTGGCTGACGCGGACCGGGGCCGGGAGCCCGGTGGCGCGAATCCCGACAGGGTGCCACCGGCTGCGCGCGACGAGGACACGTCCTGGCGGGTCGAGGAGCTACGGAGTCGGGCCACGGTGCGCGCCTCCTTCCCCGAGCACCCGGATCACGAGGAGGTGGCGGCGCTGGTGGAGGTCGCCGGGCTGCCCTCAGGCATCGACCTCGTGCCCCTGCCCGACGACCTCGTCGACGAGCTGCTGCCGGAGGCCACTGCACACGCACTCTCCGGGGAGGTCGGTGCCGAGCTGGCGGGGTGGCTACGACTACGGCGATCACACCCGCGGCACGATCTCGACGGCCTGAGCGCCGCCGCGCTCGAGCTCTCGGCGTTCGAGGCGCGGGCGCTGGGCCTGCTCACCGGCACGCGGCTGGGGCAGGCTGCCCTCGGGCGGACCGGGTTGGACCGGCTCGTGGCGCGGCTGAGCCAGACGAGCCCACGAGGCACCGTGGTCGCGCTCGCCGCCCCGCCGAGTCTCCCGCCGGAGCAGCTGGGCGACCTGGGCGGTCACCTGCTCGCGGCCTGGCTGGCAGGGGAGCGGCGCCGCTGGTCAGCCCATCCGCTGAGCGAGCTCATCGACGAGCCGGGCGCCGCCGCGGCCCTGAACGCGCACGTCACCGACCGCCTCGGCCGCCCGAGCCAGGCCTACGCGGTCTGGCGCTGGGGTCGACCGGCGAGCGGCGCTGCATACCCCAGGAGTCCCCGGCTCACCGACTGACCGGGCGGGCGCCGAGCCCACCCGATGAGGATCGGTGCAGGTGGACCGATCCTCCCCGCGCCAGGGCCGGTTCTCGTCGAGGACGGGTGCGGCTGCACCGATCCTCCCCGGTGTGCCGGTCAGGTGGACGCGGGCTCCGGCTCCGGCTCTGCCTGAGACTCGCCCGACTCCCGGCGGCGGGTCACCCAGGCGGCACCGCGCTCGACCAGCTCGTAGAGCACCGGCACCAGGATGAGCGTCAGCGCGGTCGAGCTGATGAGCCCGCCGATGACGACGATGGCCAACGGCTGGGAGATGAAGGCACCGCCACCGGTGATCGCGAACGCCATCGGCGTCAGCGCCAGGATCGTCGCCAGCGCGGTCATGACGATCGGGCGGAACCGGTGCCTCGACCCCTCGATCACGGCGCGGGTGCGGTCCAGGCCCTTGGCGCGATACTGGTTGACCAGGTCGATGAGCACGATCGCGTTGGTCACGACGATGCCGATGAGCATGAGCAGACCGACCATCGAGGCGATGTCGAGCGGGGTGTCGGTGAGCAGCAGCAGCCCGATCGAGCCGGTCGCCGCGAAGGGCACCGACACGAGCAGGATGAGCGGCTGCACCAGCGAGTTGAAGGTCGCCACCATGACGAGATAGACGATCGCGATCGCGGCGAGCAGCGCCAGGCCGAGCGCGGTGAAGGCCTCCTCCTGGTCGGCGCTCACGCCACCGAGGGTGACCTGCACGCCCTCCGGCGTCTCCAGGTCGTCGAGCCGCTGCTGCAGGTCGGCGGTGAGCGCGCCCAGGTCGTCGCTCGTCGAGCGGCCGGTGACCGTCGCCGCGCGCAGCCCGTCCACCCGCGTGACGCTGACCGCCTCGTCGACCGTGCGGAGCTCGGCGACGTCGCCCAGGGTGACCGCGTCGCCGTCGGTGCCGCTGCCCACCTCCAGCTGGCCCAGCTCGTCGACGTCGGTCGCCTCGCCGTCGCGCACGACGACGTCCACGCGACTCGCGTCGATCTCCACCTGTCCCACGGTGGCGCCGTCGGTGGCTGCCTGCACGACCTGGCCCAGCTGGGCCTCGGCGAGCCCGGCGGCCGCGGCCGCCTCGCGGTCGACCTCGACCTGCAGCGCGGGCACGGTGTCGGTGAGGTTGTTGGAGACGTCGAGGGCGCCGGCGTCCTCCATGAGCGCCGCGACGTCCTCGGCCGCCACGCGCAGCTCCTCGAGGTCCTGCCCCTGCACCTGCACCTCGAGCCCGGCCGCGGAGGGGCCGCCCTGCTGGCCTGCTTGAGCCGTAAACGTCCCGCCCTCGGGCAGGTCGTCCTCGAAGGCCTCGGTGAGCTCGTCGCCGAAGGTCTCGCCGTCGACCCCCTCGGCCAGGGTCAGCGCGAAGGTCGCGGTGTTGGTGCCGCTGCCGAGGAAGACCGCCTCGATGCCGCCGGGGCTGCCGGCCGTCATCTGGTAGGTCTCCACGTCATCCCGCTCGGCGAGCCACGCCTCGACCTCTTCCGCCTGCGCGTCGGTGTCGGCCAGCGTCGTGCCGGTCGGCATGGTGAGCGTGGCCTGCAGCGAGTTCTCGCCCGAGCTGCCGATGAAGTCGGTCTTGAGCAGGGTCGCCGCGTAGCCCGTGCCCCCGAGGAGCGCGACCGCGAGCACGATGGTGAGCCAGGGGCGGGCCAGCGCGGTCCGCAGCACGGGCAGGTAGGCCCGCTGCATCCGGTCGGGATCGTCCGAGTGCTCGTCGACCGTCTGCGGTGCCTCCGGCTCGTGCTTGCCCCCACCGCCGCGGCGCCCGAGGAACCAGAAACCCAGCACCGGGATGATGGTGAGCGCCACGAGCAGCGAGGCCAGCATCGCCAGGGCCACCGTCACGGCGAAGGGCCGGAAGAGCTCGCCCACCTGCCCGCCGACGAAGCCCAGCGGGAGGAAGACGGCCACCGTCGCGACGGTCGCAGAGGTGATGGCGCCCGCGACCTCCTTGGTGGCCTCGACGACGGCGCTGCGCCGGTCGTCACCGCGGGCGACGTGGCGCTTGATGTTCTCGATGACGACGATCGAGTCGTCGACGACGCGACCGACGGAGATGGTGAGGGCCCCGAGGGTGAGGATGTTGAGGCTGTAGTCGGACACCTGCAGCCCGACCAGCGCGATGAGCAGCGACAGCGGGATCGACACCGCGGTCACGAGCGTGAGTCGGATCGAGAGCAGGAAGAGCAGCACGACCAGGATGGCGAAGCCGAGGCCGAGCACCCCCTCGGTCGCGAGGTCCTCGATCGACTTCTCGATGAAGGGTGCCCCGTCGAAGACCGTGACCAGCTCGCCGCCGTCGAGCGCCGTCGTGATCTCCTCGGTCAGAGCCTCGAGCTCCTGGCTGATCTCCACCGCGTTGCCGTCGGGGGTCTTCGTGATCGCGAGCCCGACGCTGGGCTCACCGTTGGTCCGGGTGTATGCCGTCGCCTCCCGCTCCTCCAGGGTCACGGTGGCGACGTCGGAGAGGAGGGGGATGTCGACCTCACCGGCCTGCTCGGCGGCCGCCTGGGCCTGCTCGGAGGCACCGGCCGCTGCGGCGGCTGCGGCCGCGAGCTCGGGGTCGTCGGGTGCGGCAGCCGCGGCCTCGGCCGCCTCGTCGGCGGCCTGCTGTGCTTCCTGCGCCTGGGCCCGGGTCTGCGCCGCGCCCTGCTGGGCCGCGATCGCCTGCTGGCCCAGCATGGGCAGGGCGGCGATCTGCTCGGCCGAGGTCAGCCGGGAGCCGACCTGGACGGGCAGCTCCGTCTCGCCGTCGAGCACGGAGCCCCCGGGCAGCACCACGCCGTTGGCCTGCAGCACCTGGGTGACCGTGGACAGCGAGACGCCCGCGTCGGCCGCCTCCTCCTCGTCGAGGTCGACCGTGACGACGCGGTCGGCGACCCCCGAGAGGGTCACGGCGCGGACGCCGTCGATGTCCTCGATGTCGGGGATGACCACCCGCTCCAACCGGGCGACGAGGTCCTGCGCGTCGTCCCCGCCGCTGGCGGCGAGCTGGATGATCGGGAAGTCGTCGAGGTTGCCGGCGAAGATCTGCGGGTTGGCCGAGTCCGGGAGGTTCGGCAGCGACAGGACTGCCCGCTGCAGATCGGTCTGAGCCGAGCCCATGTCGGTGCCGTAGTCGAGCTCGATGATGACCGAGGAGAAGCCGTCGGTGCTCGTCGAGGACACCTCGACCACGTTGTTGAGCCCCTGGGCGGCCACCTCGACCGGCTCGGTCACCTGCTCCTCGATGACCGAGGTGCTCGAGCCCGGCGTGCTCGTCGCGACCACGAGCACGGGGAACTGCAGCGACGGGAAGAGCTCGCGCGGCAGGCTCCCCGCCGACCACAGTCCCGCGACGATGCTGAAGAGGGTGGCCAGGGCCACGAGCGCCCGGTTGCGGACGCTGAACACGGTGAGACGTGACATAGGATGCCTAGCCTAAGGCGAACCATTAGCCTCGACCGAATCGCCCGTCACCCACGACCCGACCGGGCGTCGCGAAGGGTTGCTGGGCGACCCACCGGGCGTCGCGAATGGCTGCCGAGCGACCGACCGAACATCGCGAATGGTTGCGGTGACACCCACGGGGCGTCCCGAATGGTTGCCCAGAGACCGACCGGGCGTCGCCCATGGTTGCCCACGAGAGGAGCACGGACGGTATGACGCTCACGCAGGTCCCCCTGAGCCCGGACCGTGCCGCGTGGTTACGCCGGATCGCGGAGGCCGAAGCGGCGCTGCACGCGGTCGCGATGCGCTGGCTGGAGCCGCTGCCGATCCCGGCCGACCTCACCCTCCGGCAGCTGCAGGTGCTGACGTTGATCCGGCATACCCCCGGCATCACCGGCCAGGATCTGGCGAACCTCGTCGACGTCTCGACCCCCACGATGAGCGGCATCGTGGAGCGCGTTGTGAGCAAGGACTGGGTGGTGCGCGAGCACGATCCGGCGGACCGGCGCCGGCTGTTGCTGCACCTCACGTCGTCCGCCGAGCAGATGCTGGCCGACCTCGAGGAGCCGACGCGGGAGGCGAAGGACCTCGTCCTGGGGCGGCTGGCCGACGACGAGCTCGCCGACATGGCCCGCCTCATGGAGCGGATGCACGCCGTCGCGCAGGAGGTCGAGGCCGAGCGCGGCTGAGGATTCTTGCGCCGCTCTTGCGCCTCAGGTCCACCCTGGCGTGGTGCACGCGGTGGGCACCCGGCCCCCGCGGCACACCGTGACAGGCGAAGGAGACCCACATGCAGTTCACGACACGAGTGACGGTGCGCGCGATCGCCACCGTGATGCTTTTCGGTGGGACGTCGATGACGGCGACCGCCAACCCGCAGGGATACGACGAGATCGACCAGAGGATCGCGTTCTTCTACGGCGACTTCGACGATGACGTGCTGCTCTTCGCGGGTGGGACAGCGGCAGAGTTCTGCGCCGACGACACCGGGGTGCCAAGCGTGGCGAAGCTCTCGGCCAAGCCCGACGGCACGACGGTGCTGCGCAGCATCGATCGTGACGTGCCGCTCTACCTCTACCACTCCGACCTCGGAGCGCCGGAGTTCATCGGCGCGACCTGCGAGGTGCTCTTCGACGGCGACCCGGACACCGTGCCGGACACACCCTTCGCGACCGGATCGGGCCTGGTCAAGCAGAAGCTGACCTATCTCACCACCGGGGATGAGCACCACGTCAACAAAGTCGTGGGTCGCGCGAGCGGTCCAGGGGCGCGCTACATCGTCAAGGCGTGGGCCGATCTCGTCGTCGGCGAGTTCGGGCCGGTCGGCGACCCGGCGGACTTCCAGGGGCTCGACCTCACGACCATCCGGATGAGCTGAGCTCCTCGCGTCCCGCGTTACTCACGGGCCGGTCGGTCGCTACTCATCCTGCCGACGCGCGGCCATGGCGCGACCGGCAGGGTGCACGCTGTCGCCCATGGCCGTGACCCATCCGCGAGGAACGCTGCTGCCCGCACCGGCAGCGGCTGGGGCTGCCCGGGTCCATCTCTGCGTCGCTGGCGCCATGACGCTCGACGGAGAGGTGGGCCGGGTGGAGGACGCCGCCTTCGGCGGGCCGCAGCCACGCCTCGTGGCCGCGCTCCTGCTGCTGGAGCGATATCGCTGCTGGTCGCCTGAGGAACTGGCCGAGCAGATCTGGCCGCAGCGGCTGCCGGCCCGGTGGCGGCCTGCGCTGCGGGGGTTGGTCAGCCGGGTCCGCGGGCTGCTCTTCGCGGTCGGGGCACAGACGGACTGCGTCGCGCATCGTTCGGGGCGTTATCACGTGCACCTCCCCGGGCTGAGCGTCGATCTCGAGCAGGCACGGGACTGGCTGCGGGAGGCGTCGGTCACCGCGGACACCGCCGGGTATGCCGTCACCGAGCGCCTCGCGGAGAGTGCCCGGTCGGTGCTGTGCCAGGAGGCGCTGCCCGGGGTGGAGGTGCCGTGGGTGCAGGAGCTGCGCGACCGGGCCGACGACGAGTACGTCGAGGCTCTCCTGCTGCTGGGCCGGGCCCGGCGCGGCCTGGAGCGCTGGGCACCGGCCCGGGAGGCGCTCCTCGAGGTCGTGCGGCGAGAACCTTACGGGGAGGACGGGTGGCGCGAGCTGATCGCCCTGGAGCGTGAGGCGGGCAACGACGCCGCGGCCGTACTGGCCTATGGCGCGTGCCGGGAGCGCCTGGTGGGTGATCTCGGTGTCGAGCCGGCACCACGGACCCGGGCCCTGCTGGGTGGGATCCCGGCGCTCGCGGCGCGCTGACCCGGGTGTGCGCCCGGTCGACCCGGCGCAGGGCGGTGGCTCGCGGCTAGCCGCGTGGGGCCGCCGCGGCTCCGCCGAGGAGCACGCCCAGCCGGGCGCGGTCGTGCACGCCCACGAAGTCGAAGACCTGTTGCAGATGGTTGTCCACGGTGCGGGTCGACAGCCGGAGCTCGGTCGCGATCTGCCGACTGGACGGCCCGGCGGCGATGAGCTGGGCGATCTCGCGCTGGCGCAGGGTGGGCAGCGGTGGGAGCCACCACGGGTCCTCACCCTGCCAGGCCGCGAGCAGGCGCAGCACCGCTCCGCGGGCGACCGGCCCGACGTCCTGGTCGTCGGCGAGGCGCAGCACATCGCCGTACAGGCGTAGGGCAGGCACCACCCACCCCGACTGCTCCGCACGACGAGCGAGACGGACCAACTCCGCGGGGTCGAGGGAGAGGCGCGCCCGGGCTGCGCCGCGGCAGACGTCAGCCACCCCGTCCATCTGCGCAGGCACGATGTCGGCCAGGTGCTCCTGCACGTCGGAAGCCGTGGTGAGGTCGGTCACCTCGAGGCCCAGCAGCGCTGCGTAGAGGTAGTGACCGCGGCCGGCCAGGATCTCCAGAGCGTGGTGCACCGCGTCGTCGTCGTGCGGGCCCGCACGTTTGTCCCTCACCTCCTCGTTGCGGCTTCGGAATCCCGCGGCGAGATCGGCTGCGCGGGCACGGGCCAAGGGGTAGATGCCGGGGCCGTCGACGGGTCCGCAGAGACGATCGAGGTGGGTCGTCTCGCGGAGGTAGGCGGCAGTCCCTGCCTGGATCAGCTCGACCATCCCATGGAAGCGGAACCAGCCGTCTGCTCGGTGGTAGACGTCGACCGATCGCGAAGTCTCGACCGCTCGCGAGACCTGCCCTGCGATGGCTAAGGCCAGGCTGCCCGCCCCAGCGATCCAGAGCTGCGACTCGATGTCGTGGTGTTGGCGTGCGAGATGAAGAGCGGCGTGCATCCGTGGCAAGGCGGTCGCCAGATCCCCCGACGCCAGACCCTGCATGAGCTGGACCGTGGCGGGCCGGCCATGGGAGGTCGTCCAGTCGGCTCGACCGACCCGCTGCCCCGACGTCTCGATCAGGGGTCGGGCCCGGCCGGGGCCGTCGCGGAGCAGGATGGCCTTGCCGATTCCGGCCTGGAGTTCGGCCCGTCGGTCTGGGTCCGCCTCGGTGCTGGCCGTCTGCGCCCAGTCGTCCAGGGGAGTGCTGGCCGAGAGCCCGCAGAAGTTGGCGAGCCAGACCTCGCAGTTGAGCGCCGCGAGGCGTGTATCCGGCCCGGAGCACTCGACGAGATCACGGACCACCTGTTCCGCCCGCGCCGTGTCCTGCTGACCCAGCGCGAAGTGGCGCACGCAGGCCATCGCCAGCGCTGGTGTGGGCGCGCCGAGGCGCAGTCGCTCCTCGAGGGCCGCAATCCCCTCGGAGGTTCGACCGAGCGCCAGCAGAGCCTGAGCTCGCAGGCCGTCGGGATCGGGGGCGGTGGCCTGGGGGCCGATGGGGTCGCCGTCGAGCAGGCTCAGTGCCGTGCGGGGATCGTCTCGCGCCAGTGCTGACGAGACGGCCTCTCGCAACTCCGCCGCCTCCACCGGACGTGCTGCCAGGCGGCACCACTCCACATACCGGACGGGGTCGAGGCGGCGCACCGTCTCCACACCGACGGCGTCGATGAATGCGGCGAGGGTCTGGCTGGCGCCTGCCCCGAGGTCGGCCAGGATCCATTCTCGGCGCAACGGATGGTCGATGCGGACATCGCCCCTGCCGTCGCAGAGCAGGAGCCCGCGGCGCCGAAGCTCTGCCTGTGCGTCACGGCGCGCGACCAGCAGTGACATGGGTACGGGCTGGGCTACGGCCACAAGTTCGAGCAGCCGTCGCGCGGGTGGGTCGCAGTCGAGGACCGCTCGACCCACGAGTGACTCGAGACTCTGGTGTAGGTCAGGCAACGATCCGTCGGCGATGGTCCGCGCCAGCTCACGTGCGTAGAGCGGGTTGCCGTGCGCCAGGGCGACGATCTGGTCGACCGTGCCGGCCGTGGGCGCGACCGGGGCATGCTGGCCGATCACCCGACGGATCGCCGCATCGGTGAGGGGCGCCACCGTGTGGCTGACGAGCAGTCCGCTGGTCAGCAAGGCAGCGAGGTGCTCGGGCAGCGGCCCCGGGGTCCGGCGGCAGGCCAGGAGTTGCAGGCTGCCCGCGTCGATCCCGATTCGTAGGAAGGCCGCCGTCGTCGCGTCGACGAGGTGGGCGTCATCGAGGTAGATGAGGGGGCGCGAGCCCGGAGCGAGGCTGCGGGTCCACCGGTCGACAAGGGTGGCATAGATCTGCGTCGGGCTGGCCCGGCGTGGCAACGGGGCGCCGCTCGCGAGGGTAGCCAGCGCGACGGCCGATGTCTCGCGCGTCCCGATCATGGTCGCGACCAGGCGGGCCGAGCACGGAGGCTGCCGGAGAACCGAGGTGCCCAGCAGCGACTTGCCGATACCTGCGGGGCCTTCGAGGAGGACCGATGAGCCCGCGCACAGATGGTCGTGAACCACCCGTCGCGGGTGATCACGACCGACGACGGTGGTGCGGTGCGGCGTCATGGTCGTTCCTCGCGTACACCTTAAGGCCGACCTTGTCCCCTGCGCTAGGATCGACTATCGTCGATCATCGATGAATGCTCCCGTGATGCTCGACCGCGACGCCGCGGAGAGGTATGCCGAATGGTTCCGGACCCTGTCCGACGCCACCCGGGTGCAGCTGCTGGCATGGCTCGCCCAGCACGAGCGACCCGTCCCGGTCGGCCGGATCGTCGAGGCGTTCCCCTTGGCGCAGTCCACCGTCAGCCATCACCTCGCGGCGCTCGCGGCCGCCCGCTTCCTCACGCTGACGCGCGAGGGGACCAGCAATCGGTATGCCGTCAACCCCGCCTGCCTGCAGGAGTTCCCCGACGTGGCCGCGCTGGTCATCCGGGGAGGCGCGTGCTGCGTCGAGGACCTGCCCCCGCACCTGCGGACCACCCACCACGACGAGGAGACCGAGCATGTCTGACCCCACCCTCCGCGACGCCGTCCAGGAGCGCTACGCCGAGGCCGCACGGCAGATCGAGGCCCGCTCGGCCGGGGCGGGGGGCGAGGCGGCTGCAGAGTGCTGCGGCTCCGGCGACGGGGCTCGACCAGGCGGTCTGGACCTGGATCAGCTCACCCCGGAGGGCGTCTTCGGCGTCTCGCTCTACGGCTCTGCTGACGCCGCCGACGGCGCTGAGCCCGCGCTCGAGGGCTCGCTGGGATGCGGCGTGCCCACCGCGGTGGCCGACCTGCACGAGGGGGAGACGGTGCTGGACCTCGGCTCCGGGACCGGGGGTGACGTGCTCATCTCGGCCCGTCGGGTCGGGCCGACCGGTCGCGCGATCGGCCTGGACATGACCCCGCAGATGCTGGAGCTGGCCCGCCGCAACGCCGACGAGGCGGGGGTGGGAAACGTGGAGTTCGTGCAGGGCTACCTCGAGGAGGTGGAGCAGTGGACCGGCTGCATCGCCGGCGCGTTGGTCGAGGAGGACTACCGGCGGATGCTGGGCGAGGCGGGGTTCGCGGACATCGAGATCCAGCGCACCCACGAGGTGCACGAGCTCGCCTCGGCGGCCGTCGTGCGAGCGCGGCGCCCGGAGGTCGCGTCCTGAGAGTCGGGTCAGAAGCCCCACGGTTGGCTTCTCGCCTCACGCTTGGCCTGATTCCCCACGGCCGCAGACGTGGGGAACGCCACCAACCGTGGGGCCTCACGCGAAGCGTGGGGAACGCCACCAACCGTGGGGCCGGCCGCACGACGTGGTGATGGGCGTTGGGCTCGCCTGCGGTCTCTGGCCGTCGAATGGACGCCCTCTCAGCTCTCCCTTACCTTGGGGGTCACCGACGAGGAGGTCGCGATGCCCCTGGACAACCCGTTCTACACCGCCGAGATGCAGGGCGACTACGAGCTCCATGCGCTCGGTCGCTTCGAGCTCGAGGAGGGCGGGGTCATCCCCGACCTGCAGCTCGCGGTCGCGACCTACGGCACGCTGGACGAGGACCGGTCCAACGCCATCCTCATCCCCACGTGGTTCTCCGGGACGCACGCGACCTGGTGGCAGGTATACCTCGGCGCGGGTCGTGCGCTGGACCCGGAGAAGTACTTCATCGTCGTCGTCAACCAGATCGGCAACGGGCTGTCGACCTCACCGCACACCACGAGCGATCCCGAGATCGCGATGTCGCGCTTCCCGCGCGTGCGGATCGGAGATGACGTGCGAGCCCAGGAGCAGCTGCTCCGCGAGGTCTTCGGCATCGAGCGGCTGGCGCTGGTCGTGGGGGGCTCGATGGGGGCTCAACAGACCTACGAGTGGGCCGTCCGCTTCCCCGACAAGGTCTTGCGGGCGGCACCCATCGCCGGCACGGCGCAGAACACCCCGCACGACTTCCTCTTCACCCAGACCCTGATGGAGGCCATCACCTCCGACCCGGGGTGGAACGACGGTGAGTACGCCTCCCACACCGACGTCACCGCGGGCCTGCACCGGCACGCCGACATCTGGGCGATCATGGGGCTGTCCACCGAGTTCTGGAAGACGGAGTTCTGGCGCGGGATGCCGCCCGTGGTCGAGGGAGCCGGGTGGGACACCTTCGAAGAGTTCCAGCAGAACTTCACCCGGCTGCTCTTCGGCCTCATGGATCCCAACGCGCTGCTGACGATGGGGTGGAAGTGGCAGCGAGGTGACGTGGCACGGCATACCGATGGCGACCTCGCTGCGGCGCTGGGACGGATCACGGCCAAGACCTTCGTCATGCCGATCGACGAGGACATGTTCTTCCCTCCCCGCGACTGCGCCGCCGAGCAGGCGCTGATCCCCGGGAGCGAGCTGCGGGTGCTGCACACGATCGGCGGGCACTTCGGGCTCTTCGGCTTCGAGCAGTCCTACCTGGACGAGGTCGACGCGCACCTGGTGGAGCTGCTCGCCACGCCGGTATGACGCGTGGCTGCCCAGGTGGTGCGCGCGGCGCCCCATGGTTGGTCGCTCGCGCCACGCCTAGCCGGACTCCCTACGGCCGCAGCCGTAGGGAACTCCGCCAACCGTGGGGCTGGCCGGCAAGAGTGGGGCCTGTCAGCAAGCGTGGGGCTTGTCGGCAAGAGCGGGGCCTGTCAGCAAGCGTGGGTGCCTCAGCCCGTGAGCTCGCGAGCCAGTGCGGGCGGGAGGTAGTCGTAGCGGGCGAAGGTCCGGGTGAACGACCCTGACCCGTGGGCGACCGAGCGCAGGTCGATGGGATAGCGCGACAGCTCGTGCTGGGGCACGTCGGCGGTGATGACGGTATGCGCGTCCAGCTCGGCCGGCGCGGTGGCGTGCACCTGGGCGCGACGCCCGCGCAGGTCGGCCAGCACCGCCCCGACGTAGTCGTCGCCGACGGTCACCTCGATGGTGTCGACCGGCTCCAGCAGCGAGACGGTCGACTCGTTGGCCGCCTCGCGCAGCGCGAGGGCGGCGGCGTTCTGGAAGGCCATGTCGGAGGAGTCGACGAAGTGAGCCTTGCCGTCGACGAGGGTGATCCGGACGTCGACGCAGGGGTAGCCGGCGAGCACCCCCTCGCCCAGCTGGTGCCGGGCGCCCTTCTCCACCGACGGGATGAAGTTGCGTGGCACGGCGCCACCGACGACCTTGTCGACGAACTCGATCCCCGCGCCCCGCTCGAGCGGCTCGACCTCGAGCTGGACGACGGCATACTGCCCGTGCCCTCCGGACTGCTTGACCAGGCGACCCTGCACGTCGACCGGGCGCACGAAGGTCTCCCGCAGCGAGGTGCGCACGGGGTCGGTGGTGACCTCGACGTGGTGCTTGTCGCGCAGCCGGGCCAGCACCTCGTCGACGTGCGCCGGCCCGAGGGTCCAGAGCACGAGCTGGTGCGTCTCGGCGTTGCGCTCCAGCCGCAGGGTGAGGTCCTCGGAGAGCAGTCGCTGCAGCGCACCGGCGAGCTTGTCCTCGTCCTTGGTGGCGCTGGCATGGATCGCCACCGGCAGCAGCGGCTCCGGGAGCAGCCAGGGCTCGACCAGGGCTGGTTGGTCGGTGGTGGACAGCGTGTCCGAGGTGCCGGCGCTCGCGAGCTTGGTGACGAGCACCAGCTCGCCGGCGATCGCCGAGCTGCGCGCCTGGGTGCCGCCGGGGACGGGCGTGCTGATCTGGCCCACCCGCTCGTCGTCCTCGTCATGGCCGGGGTGGCCCT
This sequence comes from Serinicoccus sp. JS2-9, assembly GCF_059025165.1. Classification (NCBI taxonomy): domain Bacteria; kingdom Bacillati; phylum Actinomycetota; class Actinomycetes; order Micrococcales; family Ornithinimicrobiaceae; genus Serinicoccus; species Serinicoccus sp. JS2-9. The sequence continues at coordinate 560,435 of NZ_CM180091.1, read as the reverse complement.
CCACCTCGTGCCCGACGACCCACTCCAGGTGGCCGCTGACGTGCAGCTTCGTATCGGAGGCGAGGGTGCCCGAGAAGATCCGGACGAGCGAGAGTCGGCCGACGTAGGGGTCGGTGGAGGTGCGGATCACCTGCGCGACGAGAGGGCCGTCCGGGTCGGCGGTGAGCGTGCCGAAGGACCCGCCCTCGGGTGTCATCACCGCCGGCATCCAGGCGCGCTCCGGCGAGGGGAAGGCCGCGACGATCAGGTCCAGCAGGGCCGGCACACCGGTGCCGGTCGGCGGGTTGAGCGGGATGATCGGGAAGAAGCGTGCGGTCGCGGTGGCCGTGCGCAGGTCGGCACGCAGCGCCTCCAGGTCGATCTCCTCGCCGGACAGATAGCGGTCGAGCAGCGACTCGTCCTCGGACTCCTCGATGACCGACTCGATGAGCGTGTTGCGGGCCTCCTCGATCTCGGCCCGTTCGTCGTCGTCGAGGTCGCGGGTCCGCCCGTCGGCGTCGGTGCGGGTCTGGTCGAGCAGGTCGACGATGGCGGTCAGGGAGGATGGGCTGCCCTCGAGCACCGGCAGCGCCAGCGGCACCGCGTCGCCGAAGATCCGGCGGCAGTCGGTGACCACGGTGTCCCAGTCGGCCCGGGCCAGCTCGAGCTGGGTGACGGCGACCGCGCGAGGTATGCCGACCGCGTCGCACTCGCGCCACAGCAGCCTGGTGGCCTCGTCGATGCCGCTCCCGGCGGCCACGACGAAGAGCACCGCGTCGGCGGCCCGCAGCCCGGCGCGCACGTCGCCCACGAAGTCGGGGCGGCCGGGGCTGTCGACGACGGTGACGACGGTGCCGGTGGGTTCGTGCACGGTCGCCGCGACGCCCAGGCCGGTCGACGCCTCCTCCGCGTCCTTGACGTGGCCCAGCTGACCGGTCGTCAACTGCTCGAGCAGCGCGCTCTTGCCCGTGCCCTGCGGTCCGACCAGCACCACGGTGCGGATCTGATCTGGCCCGGTGGGCGCCGAGAACTCGCTGAGATTCGCTGCTGCCGTCGCCCCGTTGCGCGTCATACCCGTCAACCTACGCCTGTGGCGGCCTTGGCGTCAGGGCTCAGCAGACATCAGCCCCACGGAAATCGGATGGCCCCACGGTGGGTGGGTGGCGTGCGAGAACCCTGGCCCCACGCACGGCGGGAGGCCCCACGGTTGGCGGGTGGCCCTCCAGCTGCAGCAGTGGGGAGGGCCGTGGACCGTGGGGCGGGCCAGGAACCGTGGGGAAGGCGAGGTACCGGGGGGCTGGCCATCACGCGTGGGCTGGGCACGTAGTGGGGGAGGGCCAGGAACCGCGGGGCCGGCCAGGGACCGTGGGGAAGGCGAGGTACCGGGGGGCTGGCCATCACGCGTGGGCTGGGCACGCAGTGGAGGAGGGCCAGGAACCATGGGGCCTGCCGCGGCCCGTGGGGGACCCTCAGCCGGTGAGGCCCAGCCGGTCCAGCAGCGGGCCCACCTCGGGGTCGCGGCCACGGAAGCGGCGGTAGGTCTCCAGCGCCTCGATCGACCCGCCCCGACCGAGGAGCTCGGCGCGGAAGATGTCGCCGGCGGCACGCGTCATACCTCCGGGGTGGTCGGCGTCGCCCTGCTCGCGGAACCACGCCACCGTGTCGGCGTCCATGACCTCGGACCAGAGGTAGGAGTAGTAGCCCGCGGCATAGCCGCCACCGAAGATGTGGTGGAAGTAGGCCGACCGGTAGCGCGGCGGGACGAGCGGGAAGGCGACGCCCGCGCGCTCCAGCGCCGCGGCCTCGAAGGCTTCCACGCCCGCGCCGTCCTCCGGCAGCTCGGCGAGCGGGGTCTGGTGCCAGGCCTGGTCCAGGATCATCGCCTTGAGCAGCTCCAGGGTGTGATAGCCCGTCTCGGTGCGGCTCGCGGCCAGCTGCTCGATCCACTCCGGGGGCACCGGGTCGCCGGTCTCGTGGTGCCGGGCGTAGCGCTCGAGCAGCGCCGGCTCCCAGGCCCAGATCTCGTTGACCTGGCTCGGGAACTCGACGAAGTCGCGCGGCACCGACGTGCCCGAGCGGGAGGGATAGCGCACGTCCGAGAGCAGCCCGTGCAGGTCGTGGCCGAACTCGTGGAACAGCGTGATGACGTTGGTCCAGGTCATGAGGCTGGGGGAGCCCGCCGACGGCGGCGGCACGTTGCACGTGTTGGTGACGACGGGCAGGTCGCCGAGCAGGTGGCTCTGGTCCACGATGCTCGTCATCCACGCGCCACCCTTCTTCGTGGGACGCGTGTAGGGGTCGAGGATGACGACGCCGAGCGGCTCGCCGCCCTCCTCGCGCACCTCGAAGACGCGGGCCTCGGCGGTGTAACCGACCAGGTCCTCCCGCTCGTGGAAGGTGATGCCGTAGAGCGCGGTCGCGGCGGCGAAGACACCCTCGTGCAGCACCCGCTCGAACTCGAGGTAGGGGGTGAGCCGCGCGGTGTCGAACTCGCCGTCGCCGCTGGTGCGCGCGGCGAGGAACTGCCAGTCCCAGCCCTCCAGCGTCGCCTCCGGCTCGAGGGTATGCAGCTTCTCGCGCAGCGCCTCGGCCTCGCGCTCGGCGAGGGTCACGGCTCCCGGGGCGAGACGTGCGAGCAGGTCGTTCACCGCGTCGGTGGTCCGGGCGCACCCGACCTCGTGGACGTAGGCCGCGTGGTGCGGGTAGCCCAGGAGCGTGGCCCGCTCCGCCCGCAGCCGGGCGATGCGGACGAGCAGGTCGCGGGTGTCGTGCTCCCCACCCAGGCCCCGTTCCACGGAGGCGTGGAAGACCTGCTCGCGCAGCCCCCGGTCCTCGAGCTGGTCCAAGATCGGCTGGCCGGTGGTGTTGGTGATCGTCACGAGCCAGCCGTCGAGGTCCCTGGCCTGCGCCGCCTCGCGGAGCCCGGCCCGGTCGCCCTCGTCGAGCCCGGCGAGCGCGGCCTCGTCGGTGACGTGGACCGCCGCCGCGGCCCGCCCGGTGACGAGCAGCCGGTCGAACTCGGTGGAGAGCGTCGCGAGCTCGGAGTTGAGCTCGCGCAGTCGTGCCTGCTCGGCCTCGGGCAGGGCGATGCCGCCGCGCTCGTAGGCCCGCAGCCGCTCGGTGAGCACGAACTGGTCCTGCTCGTCGAGCTCGACCTCGCCGGCGTCGGCGCGCTCGCGCAGCTGGGTGAGCCGGGCATACAGGTCGGCGTCGAGCATGATCGTGTCACCGTGCTCCGACAGACGTGGCGCGAACTCGGCCATGATCGCGTCGCGCTCGTCGTTGGTGTCGGCGGACTTGGCGACCCAGAAGGCGGACAGCGTCCGGTCGAGGGTGGCCCCGCTGGTCTCCCAGGCGTGCAGCACGTTCGCGACGGTGGCCGGGGCCGGGTCGTCGGCGAGCGTCCGCAGGGCCTCGAGCTGCTCACCCATCCCCACCTCCAGCGCCTCCCGCACGTGCGCGTCGGTGAGCGACGCGTAGTCCGGCAGGGAGAAGGGCAGCGTCGAGGGGGAGAGGAGGGGGTTCGTCATACCCTCATCTGACCACAGCGGGGAGTGGCCCGACCGGGTGGGTGAAAGCCCGACGGGGTCCGGTTGGGGTCTTCCCCTCGGGGCGTCCGGACCCTAGGGTGATCGAGGGGGGGACAGTGCTGTTCCCATCCCCTCGCCTGATCGGGCGGGTCGTAGGAACTGAGGAGCAATGATGCAACGCAGGATGATCTACGGGGCGGTCACGGCAGCAGCGCTCGTGCTGGCGCCGGCCGCTGTGGCACAACCGGACAACGGGGCGGGCGGCCATCCGCAGGAGGCGGCGCTGTCGCTGGGCCTGCAGGTGGCGGAGAAGTCCGCTGGTAAACCGCTCGGGCCCAACCCCTGGCTGGCCCTGCTGCCGGACCCCGCCGAGGCGGACTACGCGGGCTGGGCCAAGGTGATGGAGCAGGAGGCCGAGGCGCAGCAACGCGCCATGGCCTCGTCCCGGGCCGCGGCTGCGCGCAACGGACCCACGTGGGAGCGGTCCGATGAGCCGATCGTCGTGACCGAGGAGGAGGCCGCGGACACCCGCGGCGAGAACGACACGATCGACACGGCCCAGGTCATCGAGGACTTCGGGACCGAGAGGAGGGAGACGAACGTCGCCCAGATCTCGGGCTCGCTGGCAGAGCCTGCGGCGGGCGAGGCCGAGGAGATCGCGCCGGGCGTCGAGGACGACGGGTCGATCCCGCTCGCGACCGACAGCGGCGTCGGCACCGTCCGCGAGGCGGCCACCACCACGGCCACGATCGGCGACGGCCCGCACGGCTCGTCGGGCACCGGCAGCGGTGACCTGGACTTCTACAGCGTGACCCTGGAGGCCGGCGAGTCGCTCACCGCCGCCGTGGACACGCCGGACAGCGCGCTGGACCCGATGGTCTTCCTCTGGGACGACGCCGGTGAGCTCGTCGCCTTCGACGACGACGGCGGCCCCGGCTTCGACAGCTTGCTGAGCTACACCGCGGCTGCCGGCGGGACCTACTACGTCATGGCGACCGGCTACAGCGCCGTGCCGGTCGACCCGTTCGACTCCGGCAGCGGGGACGGCGCAGGGAGCGAGGGGCAGTTCGACCTCACCCTCTCCGTCGGGTTCCTCGACGTCGACGTGTATGCCGTCGAGCTCGAGGACGGGGACGTGCTCGGCACGGTCCTGAGTGGCGGTGCCGAGATGGTCGGCGTGCTCGACCCGTCGGGTGACCTCGTCATGGGCTCGCAGCAGGATGCCTCCGCGCTCTACCCCGCCGAGTCGCCGCTACCCGGTGGCGGCAACGCGGTCGCCGACCACGTCGCCGACGAGACCGGATGGCACTACGTCATGGTCAGCGCCGGCACCGGCGACTACGACCTGGTCATCGAGGCCTACCGTCCGGGTCTGGAGAAGAACCGCCCGCGGCAGGTGCTCTTCCTCGACTTCGACGGGGCGCGGATCAACACGGGGATCTTCGGTGGTCCGGGTGTCCGCGATCTCAGCCCGTTCGAGGACTACGTGGCCAACTGGGGTCTGAGTGAGGACGACTACGACGACCTCGTGGACACGATCATCGAGACCGTCGAGGAGAACCTCGACGAGGACCTCGACGACAGCGACGTCAACCGGCGCTTCGACATCCGGATCCGCAACAGCCGCGACCACCGAGACCCCTGGGGCTCGGACAACGTGAGTCGGATCATCATCGGTGGCAGCATCGAGGAGTCGGGCATCGCCACGATCGGCATCGCCGAGAGCATCGACCCCGGCAACTATGGCACGGAGGAGTCCGCGCTGGTGCTGCTGGACGTGCTCAGCGAGCCGGCGGGGCCGGACGCGTCGCTCAACACCTACATCACCGAGGAGAGCGACGTCATCGAGTTCGTGGGGACGGCGGTCGGCAACGTCACCGCGCACGAGGCAGGTCACTTCTTCGGCAACTGGCACGTCGACCAGTTCAATGACGTGCTCAACCTCATGGATCAGGGCGGCAACTTCCCGCTGCTCTACGGCGTCGGTGACGACGGGGTCGGCGGCACGGCCGACGACCCGGACATCGACTTCCACGAGGACACCTTCAACCCCAGCGAGGGCTTCACCGGGACCGAGGACACCCTCACCCGGCTCGCGATGGTCCTGACGCGGTAGGTCCAGACCGCTGATGCCAGGGGCGGACGGGTCGCACGACCCGTCCGCCCCTCGCGTGTCCGTCGGCGCTCGGATCAGGGGAGCACGCTCACCCCGGCCCGCACGGCTGCCTGGCGCAGCCGCTGGTCGAGCGTGGCCAGGGGAAGGCCCGACTGCATGGCGGTCAGCAGGTCACAGGCGTCATAGGAACCGCGGCCGCTCTCTCGGGCGAGGGCCACGAGCTCGCCGGGCGCGGGGTCGTGCTCGGAGATCTCGACGGGCAGCTGGTGCAGGAGGGCGAGGAAGCCTCGGTCCACTCGTCCTCGAAGCACCAGGAGAGCACACCCGAGGCATCCAGCACGAGACCGGCGATCGTCATCGGCGACCCTCGGCGATCGCGTCCGGCAGCTGCATACCGAGTGTCTTCCCGGCGCGCGCTGCGGCGAAGTCGTGGGCAGCGGGACGGCCTCGAGGGCGGCTCTCTGGGGGTTGTCCGTGGTGGTGGCTAAGGTGACCGGCATGAGCGACGAGGCGAGCGGGACCGGCAGCAACGACACGCCAGGGACGTCGGCCACGGGGGCTGCCGGCGGCGCGGACACCGCAGCAGCCAAGCCCGAGCCGCGCGACCTGCTCGTGGAGACGCGGCACACGATTTCGACCACCGACGGCGATCTCGCCTACACGGCGCGGACCGGGCGCATCGTCATCCGGGAGGAAGAGGTCAAGGACGACGTCTTCGGGGGCTGGACGGCGCGCGGCGAGCTGGCGGTGACGGCATACACGCTCGACGGCGAGGACGGGAAACCGGACGTGGGTCGACCGATCACCTTCGTCTTCAACGGCGGGCCAGGCTCGAGCTCGGTGTGGCTGCACCTGGGCGTCCTCGGGCCGCGGATCGCCGACGCGGGCGAGCCCAACGAGCCGACCCCGCCGCCCTACGTGCTCAAGGACAACCCGGAGACGCTGCTGCGCGCGTCCGACCTGGTCTTCATCGACCCGATGTCGACCGGGTGGTCGCGCGCGGTCGAGGGCGGCAAGCCCAAGGACTTCCACGGGTGGAAGAAGGACGTCGAGCAGGTCGCCGAGCTCATCCGGCTCTGGTGCACCCGCGAGGACCGCTGGATGAGCCCGAAGTTCCTCGCCGGCGAGTCCTACGGCACCACGCGCGCGGTCTCGGTGGCCGATCACCTCCTCGCGCAGTTCGGGATGCAGCTCAACGGGCTCGTGCTCATCTCCAGCGTCCTCGACTTCGGCACCCAGGACTTCCGCTACGTGCGCTTCGACGAGGCCTGCCTCAACTACGTGCCGACCTACGCCGCGATCGCGCACTACCACGGCCGGCACGAGGGCCGGGAGCTGCGTGAGGTGCTCGCCGACGCCGAGGAGTTCGCCGCCGGCCCCTACCGCTGGGCGCTCTCGCGCGGCAACCGACTGACCGACGAGGAGAGGTATGACGTCGCCGCCCAGCTCGCGGCGCTCACCGGGCTCTCCGAGGACTACGTGCAGCGGTGCGACCTGCGACCCGAGCACTGGCGCTTCTGCACCGAGCTGCTGCGGGAGCAGGGCGAGACGGTGGGTCGGATCGACGGGCGCATCCGCGGTCTGCTGCACTCCGGGATCGCCGAGGGCATGGACGCCGACCCGAGCATCGACGCGATCATGGGGCCCTACGCCGCAGCCATTCACCACTACCTCAAGGCGGAGCTGCGCTCGGAGCTGGAGCTGCCCTATGCCGTCTTCTCGGACGCCATCGAGCACTGGTCCTACAAGGAGTTCGAGGGTCGGCCCATCAACGTCGTCGACAAGCTGGAGCGGGTCATGCGGGCGGGCCCGCACCTGCGGGTGCGGATCGAGTACGGCTACTACGACCTCGCTACCCCCTATGCCGCGGCCGAGGACATGGTGGCCCATCTGCGGCTGCCCGACGGCGCGCTGGACCGGATCGAGCACGCATGGTTCGAGACCGGCCACATGCCCTACATCGGTGAAGCGTCGCGGATCGAGGAGGCCGAGGGGATCACCGACTTCGTGCGGAGGGCGAGCGGCGCCGAGGCGTGAGCGGTCGGCGCTTCAGCGAGGTCGAGCGGGTTCGCGTGGATAGGGTCGAGGGATGAAGAATCGCTGGCTGAGCGCCGTGCTGCTGGTCCCGGTGCTCCTGCTCGCGGTGGTCGGCGGTTTCTCGTTGCTGACCGACTGGCGTCCCTCGCTCAACCCGTTCGTGGAGGAGGAGACCGACCGCACCGGGCCCTCGGTGCTGCAGTCGCTCACCGAGATCAGCGAGTTCCACGCGGCCAGCGCCTACTACGAGACCGTCGTCGACCTGGAGCGGGACACCCGCTTCCTGCCCGACTGGGTCAGCGGGGAGCGGCTGCTCTACGTCGGCAAGGGCGACGTCGATGCGGTCGTCGACTTCGGGGAGCTGGACGAGCGCCGGGTCCAGGTCTCGGACGAGAACGGCGGGGTCACGGTGCGGCTGCCGCAGCCGACGGTCGGCGACCCGACGCTGGACCTGGAGGAGAGCTACGTCGTCAGCTTCGACCGGGGCCTCACCAATCGGTTCCGCGGGTCGGACCTCGAGCAGCGTGCGCAGCAGACCGCCGTCGAGCAGATGGCACAGGCCGCCGACGAAGGCGGGGTCCTGCTCGAAGTCGCCGAGAGCAACACCGTGGCGATGCTGGAGGGCCTGCTCGCGGCACTCGGGCACGAGGACGTGACCATCACCTTCGACAGCTGAGGTCAGCTGCCGCTCGCGAGCAGGAAGACGAGGAAGGCCCACCCACCGGTCAGCCGCCAGCCGCCGTGATCACCTCTGGCGCCCCAGACGAGATAGGCGGGCACGGCGAGGAAGACCGCCGGCGACAGGAGCAGCCAGGTCCAGGCCCAACGCGTGGCCCAGCGTGGCTCGGGGCCGGTGAGCAGCGTCAGCATGGTCAGCATCCACAGGAGGCCGGGGAGCACGGCCCAGGCGCCGTAGAGGTCCCGGTTGCCGAGCGTGCCCCACGTCGAGGGCACCTGCTCCTGCGTGAGGGTGACATCGGGATTGAGGGTCCGCAGCTCCGGACCGAGGGCGCCGATGATCACGCCGCTGATGTCGGAGTCACTCGGGCGTGGGTGCCCCTCGAGGGTGCTCTCCGACCCGGCGTTCCAGACCGTCGCGGAGTGGGTCTGCCAGTTCGCGCGCCACTGCAGGCGCACGGTGCCCACCCCCGGTCGAGGCTCCTCGATGCCAGGAGCGTGGCTCTGCACCGTCACCTCGTCGACGGCACCTGAGCGCAGCGCTGCCTCGAGCGAGGCGTAGTCAGCCTGCCGGACGCCGATGAAGATCGTGGCGAGCACCGTGACCACGCCCAGCGCGAGCGTCGTCCATCGCAGGACCCGCCAGGCCGTCGGCGGGCGGTCCAGTCCGACGTCGGCGTCGGCCTCGACGGGCGTCGTCATGCAGTCACCCTAAGCCGGAGCCATGTCGGTATGCAGCAGGTCCCGTGGGAGTCGGGGACGGTGCCGACTCCCACGGGACCCACGCGTGACGGGTCAGGCCTCGGGAAGGGGCTCCACCTCATACGTCGAGCCAGGGAGCTCGTCGTCGCGCTCGTCCGCCTTGATGGCGGCGACGCCGGCGACGATGAGCACTCCGCCGGCCAGCTGGACCGGAGCGGGCAGCTCACCGAGCAGCACCCAGGCGAAGAGGACGGCGAACATCACCTCGGCGAGCCCCACGAAGGAGGCGACCTTGGCGCCCAGCATGCGGGCCGCCACGATGCCGGTGAGATAGGCGCCGGCCGCGGCGATGAGGCCCAGCCAGAGCACCGGCACCCACCACGGGGCGTCGATGCCGGCCAGCACGACGTCGGCGGTGCCGACGGCCATGGGCAGGACGCCGAGGAGACCGGCCAAGGCCAGGATGGCGGTGCCGATGCTCAGGCCCAGAGCCGCGAAGGCGGTCGGCGGAAGTCCGCTCGAGTCGTCCGAGCCGACGAGGAAGAAGCCCGCGAGGCCGATGGCGGCGACCAGGCCCCACACGACACCGACGAGGTCCAGCGACACGTCACCGAGCACGTCGAGGACGAGCAGCAGGCCGCCCACAGCCAGCACGATCCCGGCGATGGTGAGGCGGCGCGGCCGCTGGCCGTGCCGGGCCCAGAGCCAGCCGACGACGAGGATGGGGCCGAGGTACTCCAGCATGAGGGCGACGCCGACCGACAGCCGCTCGACGGCGAGGAAGTAGAACAGCTGGGCGGTGGCGACCGCGAGCAGGCCGAAGAGGCCGGTGTGGATCCAGGTGACGGGGCGCCTCAGCAGGTGCCAGTGCCCGCGCATGGCCAGGGCCGCCGGGACGGCGAGGATGAGGGCGCCCAGGCCGACGCGGATCGTGACGGCGGCACCGGGTGACCAGCCGGTGACGATGAGGCTCTTGCCCACCGTGCCCGAGGTGCCGAACATCGCCGCGGAGACGAGGGCGACGGCGAGCCCGATGAGCACGGTCCGCAGGCGCGTGCGCGCCGTGGTCGGGCGTGGGGTGCGGGTGGTGTCGAGCGTGGTCATGGGGAAGGCCCCCTCTCAGTTGGCGTCATCGGTGTCGATAAATGACACTAATGACGATACTCGCCATACCCGTCAGGAGTCAAAGTGCTTTTCATCCATGACACCGAGGTGGCGTTGCAATCCATGGCCGCGCTGGTCAACACCCGCACCGCCGCCGGTGAGGGGAGCGAGCATCTCGTGCCCGAGCAGGCGGCGCGGGCCCGGGCGGAGAGCCTGGATGCGCTCGGCACCGCGGAGGAGATGCGGGCGTTCGTGGCGCACTGGGGGTGGACCGGCAGGCCCGACGCGAGCGAGCTGGCCGCGGTGCGAGACGTGCGGCCCCGGCTGGCCGTCCTGTGGGATCTCGACGAAGAGGGAGTGGTCGGCCTGGTCAACGAGCTGCTAGCTGCGGAGCAGGCGGTGCCCCGACTCGTCGACCACGACGGATGGGGTTGGCATCTGCACGCGGTGCCCGACGAGGCTCCGTTCGCCAGCCGGATGGTGGTCGAGGCGGCGATGGCGATGATCGACGTGGTGCGGGCCGGAGAGGTCTCCCGGCTCAAGCGGTGCGGGGCCGACGACTGCGAGGGGGTCTTCGTCGACCTCTCCCGCAACCGTTCCAAGCGGTTCTGCAGCACCACCTGCGGCAACCGCGTCGCCGCCGCGGCCTATCGTGAGCGGCAGAGCCGCCGAGGAGAGGGATGACCATGCACGAGAGCACCACGAGCAGTGACCTCACCGAGAGCACCGAGGGGCGGGAGGCGGCATACCATGACGAGCTCGCAGCCGGGACGCGCGTGGTGACGATGGGGCGCCCGGCGCGCGAGCCAGGAGCGCCGGTCAACGTGCCGGTGACCTTCACCTCGACGTATGCCGCCGACGGGGAGGTCGACTACGCCCGGGACGGCAACCCGACGTGGTCGGCGCTGGAGGAGGTGCTCGGCTCGCTCGAGGGCGGTGAGGCGTTGGTCTTCGCCTCCGGGATGGGGGCCATCGCGGCCACCATGTCTCTGGTCCCGGTCGGTGGCGTGGTCGTCGCGCCGACGCACGTCTACAACGGCACGACCGGCCAGCTCGCGGACCGTGAGGCCGCTGGCGCGCTCACCCAGCGCCGGGTCGCCCCCGAGGACGTCGCGGCGATCGTCGACGCCTGTGAGGGGGCGGACGTGCTGCACCTGGAGTCGCCCTCCAACCCGATGATGGAGGTCACCGATGTCGCGGCCGTCGTGCGGGGGCTGGTCGAGCGGTATGCCGACGCCCGGCCGATCGTGGTGTGCGACAACACGTTTGCGACGCCGTTGGCGCAGCAGCCGTTGACCTGGGGGGCGGACGTCGTCGTGCACTCGGCGACGAAGTACCTCGCCGGGCACTCGGACGCGCTCTTCGGCGCCCTGGTCGTCTCGGGGGAGCGGCCCGACCTGCTGGAGCGGCTGCATACCCACCGCACGCTCTACGGCGCGATCCCCGGCCCGATGGAGACCTACCTCGTGCTGCGCGGGGTGCGCACGCTGCACCTGCGCCTGGAGCGGGCCCAGGCCAACGCCCGCGAGCTCGTCTCGCGGCTGGAGGAGCACCCGGTCGTGGAGCGGGTGCGCTACCCCGGTTTCGGCGGCATGGTGTCGATCGAGGTCGCTGGGGGTGTCGACGGGGCCGAGGCGATCTGCGCCGCGACCCGGCTCTGGGTGCACTCCACGAGCCTCGGTGGGGTAGAGAGCCAGATCGAGCGGCGGCGTCGGCACGCCCTCGAGGTGGAGACGGTGCCGGAGACCCTCCTGCGCCTCTCGGTCGGCGTCGAGGACGTCGACGATCTCTGGGCCGACCTGGCCCAGGCGCTCGACGCTCCGACGACGACTCCCTGACCGTCGCGGCTCCCCCACCCACCGGGCGTCGCGAGTGGTTGGCTACAGACCCACCGGGCGTCGCGAAGGGTTGGGTCAGGCCCTGCTGTAGCCGTAGAGGTCGGTCTGGCGCTCGTTGATCCAGATCTCCTTGAGTCCGTCGGGGTCGGTGACCTGCACCGTGCGCGAGTAGGTCTCGTCGATGAGGGCTGCGTCGACGCCGGCCCCGGTGAGCAGCGCCAGGGCGTCCTCCACGTCGCCGTCCCACTCGAAGGCCAGCTCGGTCCCGGGGGCGTCCGCGGCGTGGACGCCGACAAAGCCGCCGCCCGCGCAGGACAGGTCTGTCCACGTGCCGTCGTCACCGACGATGCGTGGCCGCGCGCCCAGCCCCTCGACGATCGCCCGGATCATCGCCGGGTCGGGGCCGTACCAGATCGACAGCGAGGCCAGTCGTGCGTCCGGATGCTCCCCGGTGGACTCGACCGGCGTGGGGGAGTCCAGGGTGAACTCGGTGCCGTCGGGCGCCGACACCATGCCCGCCTCGCCGTGGTCGGGATGCCCCAGGGTGATCGGTATGCCGCGCGCCGCGGTCTGCTCGACCGCTTCGGGGATCGGGGTGCTGGTCTCGAACGCCAACGACGTGCCGGGCGGCTGGTGCGCGCTCGCCTGGTGCAGGGCGAGCCGGCCCGAGCCCATGGCATACACGAGCCATCCGGGGCGCTCGAAGATGAGGCGACCGCCGAGCGCCTCGACGAGGCGCTGCCAACCGGGGAGGTCCGCCGTGAAGCGGATCGGGCGGGTGGTGAGGTGGTCGTTCATGAGCGGTCTCCTTCGGTGGTGTCCAGGTAGTGCCGCAGCGCCTTCTCGACCAGGGCCGACAGGCTGATGCCCTCGTCGATGCCGCGGTGCTTGACCTCGGTGATGAGGTCCCGGGGGAGGTAGACGTTGAACTGCGCCTTCTCTGTCATACCTAGGATGCTAGCAAAATAGAGTGCGAGCGCAACCATGGGCGACGCCCGGTGGGGTCGTGGCGTCCCTAGGATGAGCCGCATGAGCCTCTTCGTCGTGCACTACACCTACTCCGACGACACCGCTGCGCGCGACGAGCACCGGCCGGCGCACCGGGAGTTCCTCGGCGCGCTCGCGGCCGAGGGCACGGTCCTGGTCTCCGGGCCGTACGTCGAGGTCGCCGAGGCGCCCGACGCGGCGCTCATCCTCGTGCGGGGCGACAGCGCCGCCGACCTGGCCGAGCTCCTGCGCGAGGACCCGTTCCAGCAGCAGGGCCTGGTCGAGCAGGTCGCGATCCGCGAGTGGACCCCGGTCCTGGGTGCCTGGGTCGACGGTGCGCTCGCCGGCGAGCTGTGAGCTGAGCAGCCACACCCCACCGAGAGCCTGGCCTGCTCACTCCGAGAGCCTGGCCTGCGCGCGAGGCTGCCGGCCAGCGCGCGAGGCTGCCGGTCAGGGGTGGGCCGAGGTCACGTAGGTCCCGGCCGCGCCGTCCACGAGCGCCTGCGCCTCGTCCAGGCTCCCGATCGCCGCGGCGACGCCCTTGCCGCCGACCTCGACGAAACGGCATACCGCCTCGACCTTCGGGCCCATGGACCCGTCGGGCAGATCCAGCGCCCGCAACTCCTCCGGGGTCGTCCGCCGGATCTCCCGCGCCGCATCCGTGCCGAAGCCGTCGAGCACCGCGGGCACGTCGGTGAGCACGAGCAGCCGGTCGGCGCCGAGCCGGTGCGCCAGCAGCGCGGCGGACAGGTCCTTGTCGATGACCGCCTCGACCCCACGCAGGTCGCCGGTCCCGGTGCGCACCACCGGCACCCCACCGCCGCCCGCGCACACCACGATCACCGACTGGTCCAGCAGGTGGTCGATGAGTTGGGTCTCGATGATCTCCCGCGGCCGGGGCGACGGGACGACCCGGCGCCAGTGCTCCCCGTCAGCCTTCACCTGCCAGCCGTGCTTCTCGGCCAGCCCGCGCGCCGTCGTCTCGTCGTAGACCTCCCCGACGAACTTTGTCGGGTCCACGAAGGCTGGGTCGTCGGCGTCCACCAGCGTCTGGTTGAGCACCGCCGCGAACTGCCGGTAGGGCCGCTCGTTGCCGATCGCCTGCAGGATCCAGTAGCCGATCAGCCCCTGCGTCATCGCGCCCAGCGCGTCGAACGGGTAGGGCTGGCTCAGGCGCGCGTCGTTCGCGCTCTCCATCGCCAGGATGCCGACCTGCGGGCCGTTGCCGTGGGTGATGACGACCTGGTGGTCGTCCGTGAGCGGTGCCAGGGCCTGCATCGCACGGCGGATGTTGGTCACCTGAGCGGCCGCGTCGGGCACCTGCCCGCGCTCGAGCAGCGCGTTGCCGCCGAGCGCTACCACGATCCTCATGCGCTGACGGTATGCCGTCCCGCCCCTGCCGTGGGGACGCCCGCGCCCGCGGACGCGCAAGCCGCGCTAAAGTAAGGGTGACCTTATTCGTCTTTAGTAAGGGTGAGTGCCCGTGAACGTTCCCCTCTCCGAGGCGCTGCGGCAGGCCACGGCGGCCGCGCACTCCTCCGCCGAGCAGTCCTCCTTCGTCAGCGACCTGGTGGAGGGCCGGGCCTGCGCCGCGGCCTTCACCGCGCTCGCGACCCAGCACCTGCTCATCTACCGCGCCCTCGAGGATGTGCTGCGCGAGCACTATGCCGGTCATCCCATGCTGGGCCCCGTCGACGACCGCCGGCTCGACCGCGTGCCGTCCCTGCAGCACGACCTCACGACCCTCGTCGGCCCCGACCACGAGGTGCGACTCGCCGACGGGCGCCTCCCGATCTGCTACGCGACCAGCACCTACGCAACCACCCTGCGCGAGCGGCATACCCCCGAGATGATCCTGGCCCACCACTACGTCCGCTACCTCGGCGACCTCTCCGGTGGCCAGATCGTGGCCCGGCTGGTGCAGCGCCACTACGGCGTGCCCGACGCCGGGCTGACCTTCTACACCTTCTCCGGAGTCGACAAGCCCAAGGTCTACAAGGACGGCTACCGGGAGCGCCTCGACGCGCTGTCGCTCAGCGGGGCGCAGCGCGAGGCGGTGCTGGCCGAGGCGGTCGAGAGCTTCCGGCTCAACGAAGCAGTCTTCGTCGACCTCGCGGCCGCCCGCTCGCCGTTGCACACGGCTGCGGGTGTCGGCTGACGCATGCCCGATCTGGACGCCTACCCGTTCGCCGCCGCGCTCGCCTTCCTCTTCGCGGTGGCGCTGCTGCGCGGCCAGGTGACCTACGCGATCGCGCGCCTGGTCACCGAGCAGGCGATACGTCATACCCGACCGACCAGCGGCTGGCCCGCCGCGGTGCACCGCTGGCTGAACGGTGAAGCGGTCGGACGGGGGCGCGCGGTGGTGGAGCGCTGGGGGATGGTCGCGGTGGCGGCGTGCTACCTGACGGTGGGTTTCCAGACGATCGTGCTCGCCGGTGCCGGGGCGATCCGGATGCGGTGGGCCCGGTTCACGCTCGCGCAGCTGCCCGGTGCACTCGCCTGGGCGCTGATCTACGCGACGGTCGGCTTCGCGGTGTGGAGCGCCGTCATCGGCGCGGCGGTGACCGGCAACCCGGTGCTCACGGTGCTGGTCTGCCTGGTGCTGCTGGGGCTCCTCGGGTATGCCGTGCGCCGCTCACTCCTGCGCCACCGCCGCCTCGGACTCGATGATCGTGCGCATGCGGTCGGCCGGGTAGGCGCCCTGCAGCACCTGGGTGTTGATGAGGAAGGTGGGGGTCGAGCCGACGCCCAGTGAGGTGGCCTCCTCGGTGTCGGCGCGGACGGCCTCGAGCAGCTCATCGCTCTCCAGGTCGGACTCGAACTGCTCCAGGTCGGGCACGCCGACCTCCTCGGCGAGGTCGACGAGGTCGGCGGCTTCGAACTCCGCGTGCCCCTCGGTGGAGAGCGCAAAGACCGCCGACTGGTAGTCCTCCAGGTGGCCCTGCGCGGCGGCCGCGCGGCCGGCGACCGCAGCCAGCTCGGAGGTCTCCTCGAAGATGACGAAGTCGCGGAACTCGATCCGTAGCGTGCCATCCTCCACCAGCGGCAGCAGGTCCGGGCGGATCTCGAGGTGGAACTGCGCGCAGTAGGGGCAGCGGTAGTCGGCGTACTCGATCATGACCACCGGGGCGTCGACGTCACCGAACGCCATGGTGTCGTCGGCGTCGCGACGCTGCAGGTCGAGCAGCATCTGGGCGACCTCGGGAGACGGCGTCTGCTCGGTGGCGCCGGGGTCGGTCTGCTCGGTGGGCTCCTCGGACTCGCTCTGCTCCGGCTGGGCGTCGGGGTCCTCGTCGGTGTCCCCGGTCGCCGGCTCCTCGGCGGCGCCCGCCGTCTCTGGAGCGGCGGACGAGGTCTGGGGCGAGGAGGTGCCGTCAGGCGCGGGGTTGCCGAGGGCGAGCCAGGCGATGAAGGCGGCGGCCAGGGCTACCACCACGGCCGCGACGGCCCAGGCGATCGCGATCGCGGTGTGGTCGTCGCGGGGCGTCTGGTCGGGAGGAGCGCTCACCCTGTCAGCGTGGCACATGCCAGGAGGTCGGCCGTGCGCGGGGCGGCGGGGGTGAGGGTGGGTGCGGTCGGCCGTGCGGTGGGGATCGGTGCGAGTGGACCGATGCTCTCCGGGTGGGGCGGGGTATGCGGTGGGGATCGGTGCGGGTGGACCGATGCACTCCGGGTGAGGCGGGGTATGCGGTGGGGATCGGTGCGAGTGGACCGATGCACTCCGGGTGAGGCGGGGTATGCGGTGGGGATCGGTGCGAGTGGACCGATCCTCCCCCGGGTAGGGCTGGCTGGGACGACGTGCTGGGCCGGGCGTCCTGAAATGATGAGGGGATGCGTGCTTTCATCGCCCTGCTGCTGCCCCCGGAGGTGACCGACGAGCTGGATGCCTTCCTCGAGCCCCGCCGCGACGCCCGGGCGCCGCACGGGCACTGGCGCTGGACCCGGCCCGAGCACCGACATCTGACCCTGGCCTTCCTGCCCGAGCTGGACGAGTGGCGCGAGGAGGCGCTCGTCGAGGCCGGCGAGGAGTTTGCAGGGCGACGGACTCCCGTCGACCTGACGCTGGCCGGTGCCGGCGCCTTCCCCGCCCCGGAGCGCGCCCGCGTCCTGTGGGCCGCGGCGCGGCAGGTGCGGGCGCCTGGCGAGCGGCCTGCCACCGGCGCCGACCAGGGTGTTCACGAGGACGAGGAGCCTGCCCTGCTCGCCGACTGGGCGCGCGGTCTGCGGGCGGTGGCCAGTCGGGCCGGGGCTCAGGTGGACGGCACCCGGTTCACCGCGCACGTCACCCTGGCCCGCTCCGCCCGGGGACCCCAGCCGGCCGGGCACCTGCTGCAGGCGCTGGACACGCTGCATACCTCGGGGTGGACGGCGGACGAGATCTGTCTGATCCGCTCCGAGCTGGGCCAGGGGCCGCGTGGCACCCCGCGTTACGAGGTCCGCTACCGCTGGGCGATCCCCCACCCCTGACCCCTCAGAGTGACCGACCGCGCGTTCTGTTGTGACCGGCCGCGCGTTCTGTGGTGACTGGCCGCGCGGTTTGCTGTGACTGGCCGCGCGTTCTGCTGTGACTGGCCTCGCGGTATGCGGCGACAGACCGCATCTCGCGCGTCCAGTCCGGACATCTCGCGCGGCCAGTCCGGACATGTCGCGCGGCCAGTCCGGACATATCGCGCGTCCAGTGCGGGCATATCGCGCGGCCGGTCAGGGGTCACCGGTGACGGCCGCGTCGTCCTCGATCTCGGGGAGGTCGACCTCCGGCGGCAGGGTGGTGATCACCGCGTCGTCTGGTGGGGTGAGCTCGACCGGGGTCGGATCCGGCTCGTCCTGCACGCGCAGCTGGTCGACCTGCTCCACGGTGACGCCCTGCTCCGCCGAGCAGCTCCGGTCCGCCGGCGGCACGGGCTGGATCGACCGGCCGCTGATGAGGCTCACGTCGTCGAACTGCGGCCGTCCCGACACCAGGTTGCGGTACTGGTAGCGCGTCAGGCTGGACACGGCGCAGTCCTCGCCGAAGCTGAGGATGTCGAAGCTGTAGGCGTGGCCCTGCAGCTCGCCGGCGGTCTCCGGGTCCTCCTCGGCAGCCTCCTGCGCCTCGTCGGTGAGCGGCGGCAGCCGGAACTGGTTGACCAGCCCGCCGCCGGTGAAGGACCCCACCTGCACATGCTGCCCCTGCAACCCCGGCAGGTGCATGTGCCCGTTGATCGTGACCGCCTCGGCGCTCACCCGGTCCGCGGCGTAGGGCTGGTGGGTCAGGACGATGTCGGAGGCCGGCGCCCCGTCGGTGAGCTCTCGGAAGCGCTGCGCCAGCTCGCCCTGGTCGGCGCCGAAGTCCTCGCTGCGCTGGTTGAAGTAGCGCGTGTCGTTGAACCCGGTGATCGTCACGCCGTTGACGCCGATCTGCTGCAGCTCGCCCTCGCGCGGCTCCACGAGGAGCGCGTTGGGCACCTGCTCCAGACGGCGCAGGACGTTGTCGTCGCCCGCGGCGGCGCCGTCGTGGTTGCCACGCACGTAGACGTAGGGCACCCCCAGGCTCTCGATGCCCTCGTAGATGTCGGTGAGGTCACCCTCGTCGGCCCGCCCGAAGTTGAGCAGGTCGCCGGCGTCGATCACCGCGTCGATGTCCTGCGTCTGCACGATCTCGCGCATGAGGGGGTACTGGTTCATCCCGTGGATGTCGCTCACCAGCAGGAAGCGCGCCGCCTCGGCCACGCCCTCCCCCTCGGGGCTGAACTCCTCGCGCATCGCGCTCGACAGCGCCAGCAGGTTGGTGACGTAGACCGCGCCGTGGTCGGCCCGCTGGTCCAGCCCGGCAAACAGATCTCTGTTGTCGGCGGCCAACGACAGGAGGCTGGTGGTGCGGAACTCCTCGACCCGGTCGGTGCGATAGGTCAGGTATGCCGCCAGGCCGGGGATCGCCAGCGCCAGCACCGAGGCGATCGCCGAGGCGAGCAGCCCGCGCCCGAACACTCTGCGCGCCGGGTGCGCCGCGGCATACGCGATCATCACCAGCGCGGTGGTGACGAGCGCGCCGAGCGCGAACTTCCAGGCCAGCTCGCGGACCCCGCGGTCGATCGCCGCGCGCAGCTCCTCCGGCGTCGGCTCCAGGTCGGCGGTGCGCAGCTGCCCCCGGCGTAGCAGGTCGGTGATCTGGTCGCGCACTTGCACGCGCGCCTCGATGCCGGGAGCGGGCAGCACCTGCCGCGCGAAGGAGACCTCCATGTCCCCCACGACCGTCGGCAGCACCACGGTGGAGTCCAGCCGCGGCTCGACCGAGATGTCGGCGGCGAAGTAGCGGGTCTCGGTGTGGACCGGCCAGATCTGCGTCGTGCCGACACCCCCGATGAAGGCGAGGAGCAGCAGCAGGGCCACGACGCCCACGCGCCGCAGCCCCGCTCTCACCGTCGTGGCGATGCGCTCACGGTTGCCCATCGGATCGAGCCTAACTCCCGTTGCGGCACCGGGGCCTGCCGGTAGCCTCGCAGCCATGGCACGAGGAAGTGCGGGTGCGCGCGCTGATGTCGTCGTGGTCGGGGCCGGGTTGGCGGGGTTGGTCGCCACCACCGAGCTCGTCGCCGCCGGGCGCCGGGTGATCCTCGTCGACCAGGAGTCGACCGAGCATCTCGGCGGTCAGGCGTGGTGGAGCTTCGGCGGGCTCTTCCTCGTCGACAGCCCCGAGCAGCGAAGGATGCGCATCCACGACTCCGTCGACCTCGCCTGGCAGGACTGGCGCGGCAGCGCCGGGTGGGACCGGCTCGACGGCGAGGGCGACGCGGGCTGCGCACCGGGGGAGGACCACTGGGGTATGCGGTGGGCGCGCGCCTACGTCGACTGGGCCGCGGGGGAGAAGCGGGACTGGCTGCGCGAGCGCGGGGTGCGCTTCTTCCCGGTCGTCGGCTGGGCCGAGCGCGGTGACGGCACGGCGACCGGGCACGGCAACTCGGTGCCCCGCTTCCATCTCGCCTGGGGCACCGGGCCGGGTCTGGTCGAGCCGTTCGAGCGGGCCGTCCGGGAGGGGGTGGCGGCCGGTCTGGTCGAGCTGCGGGGCCGGCACCGGGTGACCGGTCTGGTCACGACCGACGGCGCGGTGACGGGCGTGCGGTGCGACGTCCTCGCTGACGACATCGTCGAGCGCGGTATGCCGTCGTCCCGGGAGGTCGTCGGCGAGGCCGAGCTGTCGGCGCAGGCGGTGGTCGTCACCAGTGGCGGGATCGGCGCCAACGTCGACCTCATCCGCGAGCACTGGCCGCATCGGCTCGGCACGCCTCCGAAGGACGTGGTCACGGGGGTCCCTGCCTACGTCGACGGGTCGATGCTCGCCCCGGTGGAGGCGACGGGGGCGCGGTTGGTCAACCGGGACCGGATGTGGCACTACGTCGAGGGCATCCCCAACCACTCGCCCGTCTGGCCCGGCCACGGTATCCGCATCCTGCCCGGGCCGACCAGCCTCTGGCTCGACGCGACCGGGCGGCGGCTCCCGGCGCCATGCCTCCCGGGTTTCGACACGCTCGGCACCCTCGCGCACCTGCGCACGACGCTGCCCGAGCACGACCACAGCTGGTTCGTCGCGACGCACACGGTCCTCGGCAAGGAGTATGCGCTCTCCGGCTCCGAGCAGAACCCCGACCTCACCGGACGCTCGGTGCGGGACGTGCTGGGTCGGGTGACGACCGACGTGCCGGCCCCGGTGCAGGCCTTCGTCGACCACGGCGCCGACGTCGTGGAGGCGCCGAGCGTGGAGGAGCTGGTGGGGAAGATGAACGCGCTGACCGGCGGTGAGCCGACGCTCGACGCCGGCGCGGTGCGGGAGCTGGTCGAGGCGCGCGACCGGGAGCTGGCCAACGGCTACGGCAAGGACGTGCAGGTCGCGCTCGTGCGCGCGGCGCGGAAGTCGTTGGGGGACAGGCTGATCCGGACCGCCCCGCCGCACCGGTTCCTCGACCCCAAGCACGGGCCGCTCGTGGCGATCCGGCTGCGCGTGCTGACCCGCAAGACCCTTGGCGGGGTGCAGACCGACCTGGAGTCGCGCGCGCTGGACGCGGCGGGCGAGGCGATCCCCGGGCTGTACGCCGCGGGCGAGGTCGCCGGGTTCGGCGGCGGCGGGGTGCACGGCTACCGCTCCCTGGAGGGTACGTTCCTGGGCAGCTGCCTCTTCAGCGGCCGCGCGGCCGGCCGCGCCGCCGCAGCTGCGACCGCCACCTGACCCCACCGCCACGCGACCCCACCCCGACCGGCAGCCTCGTCTGCTCACTCCGCGAGCCGCGTCTGCTCGCTCCAGCAGCCTGGGGGGCCCGGTCCGAGGGCCTCGTCTGCTCGCTCTAGCAGCCTCGTCTGCTCACCGGGCAGCGTTGTCTGCCCGGTGTGGTTGGGTGTGGCCATGGATCTGGCGACCCTGCGCCGCAAGGCGAGCACCGCGGCCCTCCTCGGCTTCCGGTTGACCCCCGGGCCGGTGCGTCGCGCCGTGGTCCGGACCGTCGCCCCGAGCTATACGGTCGGAGCCGTGTGCGTCATCGAGCACGACGGCGAGTTCCTCGTGCTGTGGCAGCCGCACCGGCGCGGGTGGAGCCTGCCGGGCGGTCTGCTCGGTCGGGGCGAGGACCCCGCCGACGCGGTCCGCCGCGAGGTCGCCGAGGAGGTCGGCCTCGACCTCGATCCGGGAGACCCGGTCGCGGTGCGGATCGACCCGCTCCAGCAGGGCGTGGACGTCATCTTCCGGGTCCGCCTGGAGCGGCGGCCCGACCTCGAGCTGTCGACCGAGGCGCGCAAGGCGCGCTGGACCTCCCGCGCCGAGCTGGGTCCCGCCGACCGGGACACGCGCGGCATACTCGCCGAGCTCGCCAGCGCTGACGCGCCGCGACGCGAGGGCACCTGGACCGACCTGTCACAGTAGTGCTGTGAGACGTCTCTTCCTGACCCTCGTAGCCACCAGCGCGCTCACCGTGTCCGCCTGCTCGGGAGGCACGAGCGGCGACACCGCGACCGAGACCGCCGGGGTGGCGGACGAGGCCGCGGCCAGCTCGGTCGCCCCGGCCCCCGCACCCGGCTCCGAGGAGGACGCAGGCGAGGCCGCCGACGCCGGTTCCGGGGGCGACACCGCCGCCGGCACGACCGAGGGTCCCTTACAGCTTCCGCGGGGGGGCACGGAGCTGTTCCCGCGTTACCGCCTCATCGGGTATGCCGG
The DNA here is from genome assembly GCF_059025165.1 of Serinicoccus sp. JS2-9. NCBI lineage: Bacteria > Bacillati > Actinomycetota > Actinomycetes > Micrococcales > Ornithinimicrobiaceae > Serinicoccus > Serinicoccus sp. JS2-9. The sequence goes on along the minus strand of NZ_CM180091.1, from coordinate 538,286 downwards.
GTACCCCGGTTCGCCGGGCATGGGCCGGCTGGGCATCGGTGACCTCGACGAACGGGTCGAGGAGATCGAGCCCGAGCTCGGCGATTTCGTGGGCGACCGGGAGCCGATGCCGACCCTCGAGCTCATCGCCTCGATCGCGCACCCGGTCCCTGGCGCCGACGGGTCCTACCGCACCCACGCCCCGGACGAGGTCATCGACGACTACCTCGCGGCCGCGAACCGGCACGACGCCATCCTGCTGCTCAACATCCAGACCGGGGCGGTGCCCTTCCTCGAGGAGGTGCAGAACTTCGAGGAGTGGCTGGTCGAGCCCAACGTCGGCGTCGCGCTCGACCCCGAGTGGGCGGTGGAGCCCGGGCAGGTGCCGGGGGAGGTCTACGGGCGCACCAGCGGTGAGGAGCTCAACGAGGTCGCGGCCTACCTCGCCGACCTGGTCGAGGAGCACGGGCTTCCGGAGAAGGCGATGGTCTATCACCAGGTGCACGAGGGCGTCGTCCAGGACGAGGGTGACTTCGTGGCGCACGACGGTGTCGTGGCGATCAAGTCGGTGGACGGGATCGGGCACCCGAACGACAAGGTCGCGACCTTCGACCGGGTCAACGAGAGCACGCCCGACCACGTGCGCGGGGGCTTCAAGCTCTTCTTGGAGGAGGACGCCGTCTTCGGGCCGATCATGACGGCTGAGGAGGTCGCCGAGCTCGACCCGGAAATCGAATATCTCATGGTCGAGTGAGCCCGACCCGACTAGCGTCTGGCCCATGTCGGTCTTCGTCTCGCACACCACCATCGACTGCCACGACGCCTTCGCGCTGAGCGAGTGGTGGCGGGCGACGCTGGACTACGAGATGGAGCCGGACGACCCCAACGAGCCGGGGCACGAGGAGTGCCTCATCCGTGACCCGGCCACGCGGCATACCCTGCTCTTCATCGCGGTGCCCGACGAACACCTTCCGGCGAAGCGCATCCATCTCGACGTGCGTCCGCGGGAGCGGGACCGGGACGACGAGGTGGAGGGGCTGCTCTCCCGGGGAGCCACGCTGGTCGCTGACCGACGGGGGATCTACGGCCCGGGCAGCGGCTGGGTCACCCTGGCCGACCCGGAGGGCAACGAGTTCTGCGTGCTGCGCTCGGAGGCCGAGCTGGCGCGCAACTGACTGTCACGTTCACTCCCGGCTCACCTGGGGAGGATCGGTGCAGGGGGACCGATCCTCACCGGGGATGTTGGTGGGCCTCGATGCCCTGCCTCTTGGTCGCGACCAGTGCCGCGTGAGGTCGCGCGCCGGGCGCGGATCGCTGCTCCCGGTCGAGCATCGTCCAGCCCACCTCCTCCAGCTCGGCGACGAGTCGGTCGAGCGACCAGGTGTATGCCGTCGCCACCGCGTGGTCGAAGGCGGCGCCGTGCTCGCCGTCGAAGAACCCGAGGGTGAGCGAGCCGGCCGGCCGCGGGGCGTCGCGCAGCACCGGGTCGATCCCCGAGACGTCGTGACCCGACGCGGTGAGGTGGGCGGTCCAGTGCCCCGGGCCGCACCCGAGGTCGAGGACGGGACCCGTGATCGAGCCCGCCCAGCGGTCGATCCGGGCGCGGTCGTCGGTGAGGTCGAGCCGGCCGATGAAGTCGGCATACTCACGGGCACGGGCGCCGTAGGCCTCGCGCCACCCGGTCACCCGGCCACGGTCAGCAGGATCTTGCCGATGTGCTGGCTGGCTTCCATCTCGCGATGCGCGTCGGCGGCCTGCTCGAGCGGGTAGCGGGACTGGATGAGCGGCCGCACGCGACCGTCGGCGATCCAGGGCCAGACGTGCTCGCGCACCTGGGCGACGATCTCGGCCTTGCCGGACAGCGGGCGGGAGCGCAGTGACGTGGCACGCACCGAGGCGCGCTTGGTGAGCAGCCGGCCGAGGTCGAGCTCGCCGGTGCGCCCGCCGAGCAGCCCGATGACGACGAGTCGCCCGTCGTGGGCGAGTGCGCGCACGTTGTCGGGGAGGTACTTCGCGCCCACGACGTCGAGGATCACGTCCGCGCCGGCGCCGTTCGTGGCCTCGCGCACCTCCTCGACGAAGTCCTGCTCGCGGTAGTTGACGAGCACGTCGGCCCCGAGCTCGCGACAGGCTTCGAGCTTCTCCGCCGAGCCTGCGGTGACGGCTACGCGCGCGCCGAGAGCCTTCGCCACCTGGATCGCCATGGTGCCGATGCCGCTCGAGCCGCCGTGGAGCAGGACCGTCTCGCCCTCGGCGAGGCCCGCCTCCATCACCAGGTTGCTCCACACGGTGCACGCCACCTCGGGCAGGGCGGCGGCGTCCGCGACCGGTATGCCGTCCGGAACCGGCAGGAGCTGCCCGACCGGTACGGCGACGGTCTCGGCATACCCTCCGCCGGCGAGGAGGGCGCAGACCTCGTCACCGACCGACCAGCCGGAGCCCTCGGTGCCGGGACCGAGCTCACGGATGCGCCCGCTGACCTCGAGGCCGGGCAGCTCGGACTCGCCGGGCGGGGGCGGGTAGAGGCCCTTGCGTTGCTGCACGTCCGCGCGGTTGACGCCGGCGGCGACGACGTCAACCAGGGCGAGGCCCTCGCCGACGCTCGGGGTGGGCACCTCGGCGGGCACGAGGGCGTCGGCCTCGCCGGGCTCGGGGATCGTGATGGCTCGCATGACCGCCACCCTACGAGCGGGCGGTGGCACGCCGCCGCCGGAGCCAGCACTACCGGGCCGAGGGGATGTCCGTCTGGGCGAAGTCGTGACCGGTGAACAGCAAGGCGGCGCCGAGGCTGCGCGCCGTGGCGTAGCTGAAGCAGTCTCCGAGGTTGAGCGCTGCGGGGTGGCGCCCCTCCCCGAAACGGCGCCACGCGGCGACCGCGATAGCGGCCTGGTCCGCGTCGACCGGGTGCACGTCGACGGCCAGGCGGTCGAGGAGGAGCTGGAGGTCGCGAGTCGCCTCGGCGCCTTGCCTGGCCTCGACCACGATGCCGACCTCCACCGCTGTGGCGGCGCTGAGCACGAGATCACCGGCTGCGCCCCGCATCACGTCCAGGATGCCTTCGGCACCCGACTCGCCGAAGACGACCGACGCGAGCGCAGAGGTGTCCAGGACCACCGTCATCGCGGCAGCCCGGCCTCGTCGTAGCCCAGGATGTCGTCGGGAGTCCTGGCGTCCTGCATGGTGCGCGACCTCCCGCGGTCGATGATGCCTGCGATGTCGTCGATGGCGGCGCCACCATGCGCGCGGGCGCGGGCCCGGACTCGCGCCAATCGCTCCTCCAGGGCACGCCGCGTGGCGACGGTGATGGACTCGCCGGTGGCCGCAGCGAGCTCGCGAGCGGCCCGGTCGGTGTCAGGGTCCTTGATGTTCAGCGGCACCTATCCACCCTCTGAGGAAGAAAGGTGGATAAGCAAGGAAGAAAGGGCTAACCGATGAGGATGCCGGCGATGGCGGCGCTCATGAGGTTGGCCAGGGTGGCGGCGAGGATGGCGCGGATGCCGAGCTCGGCGATCTCGCGCCGCCGGTCCTTGACCAGGCTGCCGAGGCCGCCGAGCAGGATGCCGAGCGACCCGAGATTGGCGAAGCCGGTGAGCGCGAATGTCACGATCGCGGCCGTCTTGTCGCTGAAGTCGCCGATGGTGGGGGCGAAGTTCGAGAAGGCCACGAACTCGTTGACCACGACCTTCTGCCCGACGAAGCTGCCGGCGCCGGTCGCCTCGCTCCAGGGCACACCGATCGCCGTCATGAGCGGTGCGAAGACGTAGCCCAGAATCTGCTCGAAGGTCAGGTCCGGCTGGCCGAACCAGGCACCGACCGTCCCGATGAGCAGGTTGACGAGGGCGATGAGCGAGATGAAGGCGAGCAGCATCGCGCCGATGTTGAGAGCCAGCTTGAGCCCGTCCGCGGCGCCCGAGGCGGCGGCGTCGACGACGTTGCGATACTCCATACCCTCAGCAATGTCATCGTCGTCGTCCTCCGTTCGCGCAGCGGCGCCGTCGGCGTCGGTGTCCGCGTCCGCCTCCGCCGGCTGGTCGTGGGCGACCCGGTCCTCGCGCTGTCGTCGCTCCTCCGGTTCAGCGTCTGGGTCCTCCGGCAGCACCAGTTTCGCCATCATCAGCGCCCCGGGGGCCGCCATGAAGGACGCGGCAATGAGGTACTCCAGCGGCGCCCCGAGCAGCGAGTACCCGACGAGCACCGAACCAGCCACCGTCGTCAGTCCGCCGACCATGACGGCGAAGAGCCCGGAGCGTGTCAGTCCCTTCAGATACGGTCGGATCACCAGCGGCGCCTCGGTCTGGCCGACGAAGATGTTGGCCGCGGCGTTGACCGACTCGGCCTTGCGCGTGCCCAGAGCCTTGCCGAGCGCCCAGCCGAGATTCTCGACCACGAACTGCAGGATCTTGAAGTGGTAGAGCACTGCGGTCAGCGCAGCGAAGAAGATGATGACCGGCAGCACCTGGAAGGCGAAGACCACGCCCGCGTCGTCGCCCTGCGGCAGGACCGGTCCGAAGAGGAATCCGATGCCCGCGTTGGACGTGTTGATGACGGCCTGGACCCCTTGGGTGACCTTCGCCAGCGCGGCCTGCCCCCACGACCAGTAGAGCACGATGACGCCGAAGATCACCTGGATGCCGAGCGCGGCGAGCACGGTCCGCCAGCGCACCGCCCTTCGGTTGGTCGACAGCGCCAGTCCCAGCCCGACCAGCAGCGCCATGCCGCCGATGCCCCACAGCACGTCCATGTGCACCTCCCGGTATGCGTCCTCGCTCGACTGTGCAGACCGTACCGTGCCGGGTGGGCCCGGCGCAGATCTGGTGGCGCCGGTCGGGAGGACTTGTGGCGCCGTCATGCACTCGTGTCCTGCTGCAGCCGGGCACAGGAACACCAAGGCGCTACGAGTCTGCCTAGGTTCGGCCCCCGACGGAGTCTGCGGGGTCGACTGCCGATCTAGGTCTGGGAGCGGTGGCCCCGGCGCTCGGACAACCCCGCTGCGGTATGCCGTACCTGGGCCACGATCTGCTCGACCTGCTCAGTGTCGGGACCGCCGCTCGCGCCCCCCGCCTCGGTCGGGTACGTCACCGCCACCCCGGCCACCGGGTGGCCGGGGTGGTCCAGCACCGCGGCGGCGACCGACGCCAGGCCCAGCGTGACCAGCCCGTCCTCCACGGCATACCCCCTCGACCGGGTGTCGCTGAGCTCGTAGGCCGCGACGCCGAGCCCGTATCGCCGCTCGTCGGGGAGGTGCGCGACATATCCCTGGTCGAGCAGGACCGACAGCAGGTGTTAGGTCGAGGACCGCGGCAGGTCCAGCTCGCGCGCGATCGTGGCGGCGGCGACCGGGGTCGCGTGTCGGGCGAGCAGGGGCAGGATCGCCAGCGCGTGCCCGGCGGCGGGGGCGTTCGCCATGTGACAGGCTATGCCGTCGCCGGCCTCGGAGCGTGCAGCCGAGGCTGCTGGACCGGACCTACGAGGCTGCCGGAGTGGACCTACGAGGCTGCCGGTGTGCAGGGGGCGAGGTCGAGTTTGGCTTTGAGGTCGAGCACGCGGGCGGCCTTGGCCTGGATCTCCTCCGCGAAGTCCGGGTCGCCTTCCACGGCGGCGAGGGTGGCCTCGACCATCGCGGTATGGATCGTCGGGTCGCCGTTGATGACCACGTCACCGCCCGCCTCGAGGAAGCCGAGCGCCCGGTCGCCAGGAGCGACGTCCTGCACCTGCGCGGCGGCGCCCAGGTCGTCGGAGATCACGACGCCGTCAAAGCCGAGGTCGCCGCGCAGCATGTCCTCGACCACCACCTCCGAGAAGGCCGCGGGCACGCCCGGGTCGATGAGGTCGTAGGCCGCGGTGCCGACCATCACCGTGCTCGCGCCTGCCGCGATCCCGGCCTCGAAGGCCGCCAGCCCGGGGTCGTCGCGGGTCGTCTCGGTGTCGCTCACGTCGGGGGAGAAGTCGGTGTTGCCGCGCACGCGCCCCAGGCCGGGGAAGTGCTTGAGGCTCGTGCCGACGCCCGCTGCGTGCATCCCCTCCACGAAGGGCACGACCCGCGCGCTCGCTCCTACCGCGTCGGTGCCGTAGTGCCGCCGCAGGACGCCGATCGGCTCGTTGCTGCCGACGGACTCCTCCGGCACCACGTCGGCCACCGGGGCGAGGTCGAGGTCCACCCCCGCCTCGGTCAGCTGCTCGCCCCAGGTCTGCGCCTCGGTCCGCAGCTGCGCCGCGGACCACGTCGCCTGCTCGGTCGCCGGAGGTATGCGGTCGAAGCCCGGCCCGCGCAGCCGCTGCACCTGGCCGCCCTCCTGGTCGACCGCGACGAGCAGCCCGACCTTCTCCGGCTGAGAGGCCCCCGCCCGGAGCGACTCGGTCATCGCCGCGACGCCCTCGACGCCCGCCTCGGTGTCTCCGAGCAGCACCACCTGGCCGGTCGAGGTCGTGGCCAGCAGGTCCAGCAGCGCGGGCGTCGCCCCGGCCTCGGTGTTGACGCCCAGCATGAAGAGCTGTCCCACCTGCTGCTCGACGGCCACGTCCCGGGCCAGGGCAGCGCACGACCCCTCGGCGGGCCGGGTCGGCGTCGGCGCGGCCGAGCTGTCGGTCTCGGCCTCGTCCGACTCCGTCGGGACGGTGTCCTCCGCGTCTGTGGTGCTGTCCGTCGCGGTCCCTCTGGCCTGGTGGTCTCCGCCGGCCCCGTCGCCCGAGCCGCCGGCTCCTGTGCTCGCCTCGGCGGGCTCCTCCTGCGGAGCCGTCTCCGGGGCGATCTCGAGGTTGCCGCACGCCGAGAGCAGCAGCGCGAGCGCCATGAGCGCCGCCATGCTGCCGATTCCCCGGAGCACGCCCATCGTGACCTCCTGGTATGCCTCGTCGCGGGTAGCGCCGACCGTACCGCGTGGTGCGGGGTCGGGGTCAACGGTGGTTAGTCTGTGGCCACGACCAGTGGACAGCGAGGGGAGCGGTCGTGGAGCCGAGTGAGCAGCAGCAGGCGGTGCGCGCGGTCGCGCAGCGCTTCGTCGAGATCGCGCCGGCCGGCTGGGCCCGGCTCGTGGGCAACTGGGAGGCGACCCGGGTGGACGGCCAGGTCAATCTCAACTACCTGACCCTGGCGGTGGTCGACCTGCAGGACCGCTGGGGGATCGGGCAGCTCGACTTCGACGAGCCGCTCTACGACCTGGTCGTCGAGCTGCACGAGGGCATGGGCTCCTCCGGGGATCGGTGGAGCGTGCTCGACCTCGAGGTGGACGCCGACGGGGCCTTTCGCACCACCTTCGGCTACGGCCAGCCCAAGCGCAGCCTCGGCATCGAGGACGGGGAGTCGATGGGGCGGTTCCAGAACTACCTGGCGACGTGGGTCGCCGAGCACGGCGAGCGCCCGCAGCGCTGAGCGCGGGCATACCAGGACGAAGGGGGAGCGCGATGGCGGGCGACGACGAGGTCACGATGGTGCCAACCCGTACCGGACGGCGCTGGAGCAGGCGCGGAACCGGTCGGTCGACCCGGCCGGTGACATCAAGGAGGCCCTCGACAAGGCCGACCGGGCCCTGTCGTTGGGGTGCTGGGTGAGCACGACGGCCGACGACTTCGGCGCGGCGCTGGCGGAGCACAAGCGGACCCTGGGGCGGGTGCGTGTACGCCCAGTTCGACGAGGACGACCTCTCCATCAAGAGCCAGGCCCAGGTCGAGGCGGACGCGTGATAGGTCGCGGACTACCTCGAGGAGGGCGGGGGGATCCCGCAGGAGATCCTCGACCTGCTCGCGGAGGGCAAGAACGACCCCTACTTCGCGCAGGCCCTGGCCGAGCGGGTCGACCTGGAGGACCTGTCCAACACCATCGCCGGCGCGGGGATGCCGCCGCAGACCGGCGGCTACGACCCGGACCACCAGGAGAAGCTGGAGGCCTGGCGGTAGGACTACGACGCCCTGTTCGACGGGCTCGGGCAGACCATGGGTCTGGCCTCGCGCGGCACCGGCGACGTGGCCCCGTCGGAGGGGTGGGGCCAGCAGTGGATCGACGCGATCACCACGACCGACCCACCCGGTCAGGCCTCCCGGCTGGCGGCGGTGGTGTCCCGCGGCCGGTGGTCGACCGACTTCACCGTGGAGCTCATGCAGGCGCTCCACGACTACGAGACCGGGGAAGAGGGCTATAGGGATGTGGGGCCAGAGCTCACACCCGATGGGCAGCGACGTGGGAGCCAGGTTGCCGGACGGCACCGAGGCCTACGACCCGATGGCGCTCGTGCTGGAGGCTGTCGCGAAGGATCCCGAAGCGGGGATGCGGATCTTTGAGGAGTCGGGCACGACGACGGTGGAGGTCGACGGCGAGGACCACGAGGTGAGCGTCTTCGTGGACTACCTCATCTCGCAGCGGAGGTGGCCGGTCGACGACGGTGAGGCCTCGGGCCAGATGATCCTGGCCGCCGCCACGCCCTACGAGGGTGGATCGGTCTACTCCGCCGAGGTCGCGGTCGACGCCTATTGGGCGAGCGAGGCCTTCAAGCAGGAGGTGGAGTCTCGCCCTGACGACGCCCCGTGGTGGTCCTCGGCCGGGCACATCGTGCTCGACACCCTGGGGCTCATCCCGGGGATCGGGGAGCTCGCCGACCTCGCCAACGGCGCCTGGTACTACGCCGAGGGCAATGTCGTCGACGGGTCGCTGTCGATGGTCGCGCTGGTCCCGATCGGTGGTCAGGGTGCGACGGCCGCCAAGTGGGGACGTCGAGCGCTGAGCGGTGAGGCCGCCGAGGCGGTGTTCAAGAACCTCGACAACGTCCCGCTGAACCAGATGGACGAGTCGGTGCAGCTGCTCGCCAAGGCCGACAACGTCGAGCCAGGTGTCTTCCGCTTCGACAACATGGACGACTTCAACCGGGCCGCCAACAATCCCCACCCCAACGTGCGCTACGAGTACGACGGGATGTCCTGGCGCACCGATGTCGAGGGCAGGCCGATCGAGGTCGGGGGGGAGCTCAAGCTCAACCCCGTCGGCCGCAACGACCCGAAGCTGCAGACCGAGATCGGCAAGGGCCCGGGGTCGCGTGACTCGGATGTGGGCGTCCACCTCATCGCGGACTCACTCGGCGGTCCGACCAACCGGCTCAACGTCCTGCCCGGCAACGGCAAGCCGATCGACGACGGGCTGGCGAACCTCAACCAGGGCGCCGACGCGACGATGGAGCGAGAATTGCGGGACGCCCTGCAGCACGGCACGAGTGTCAACATCGACATCCGACCGATCTACCCCGACGCCAGCGATTGGAGACCGTCCGAGTTTCGAGTCACTGCGTTTGTCGATGGCCGGCTCCGGCGCTTCGGGCCAATCGTCAACAAGTAAGGAAGCCCTATGAGCCAGGACATGCTCATTAATGAACACGTTGAGCACATTGTTGCAGTCCTCACTGCCGAACACTCGCAGTGGATTCGAGCGGTGGCGTGGGTGGGGCGGCTGCAGGACAGCGCTGGGACGCCAGCTGAAGGCGACATTTACCTCAATCGCGTTTTGTGCTGGGAGGACGGGGAGGTCGTTCCGAAGTACTACGCCGGCGTCGACGACTACGATGCTTATCTTGCTATTTCGCAGATGACTTCTGACGTCGTTTGGACCCAGTTCAGGCTGGTCGCAGATCGAGATGGCGGCCGACAGGTCGAGTTCGTGACGAACGAGCCGCGGCGTCAGGTCGAAGGCTCAGCAACCGACCCGTACTGGCACCAGGTCGACGACTACCTCGAACTGAATCGGGAGGAGGTCGATGCGCTTGTGGATCGGCTGCGGGACAGTGGCGACCTGCCCGGTGGGAAGAAGAAGTCGGGCCGAGGGGTGCTCAGCTACTTCCGCCCGGGTACATGATCAGAGACCACGAGAGCATATTTACATGAGCGACCCAGCATCGGTGGACCGGCAGGTGGAGGTGATCGTCTCCCTCGTCACCTCCGAGCACCCGCTGTGGATCCGCGCGGTGGTGTGGGTCGGCCGACTTCAGAATGATGACGGCTCACCTGCCGATAGCGACATCTACCTCAACCGGGTCCTGTGCTGGAAAGACGGTGATGTCGTCGCTGAGTACTACACCGGGTTTGACGACTACGACGCCTACCGCGCGATTTCGCAGATGACGTCTGACGTCGATTGGACCCAGTTCAGGCTGGTCGTAGACCGAGACGGCGGCCGACAGGTCGAGTTCGTGACGGATGAGCCGCGGCGTCAGGTCGAGGGCTCGGCAACCGACCCGTACTGGCGTCAGGTGCATGACTATCTGGAACTGAACCGTGACGAAGTCGATGCGCTCGTGGAGCGGCTGCGGGCAAGCGGGGAACTTACCGGTGAGGAGAAGCGTGGCGGACGAGGCCTGCTCAGCCTCTTCCGGCACCGTCGCGGCCAGCCGTCAGCTTCGACTCGAGTGGACTCTCGCGATGGATGAGCAGGCGCGGCCGCACCTTCAGCGCTTTGCCGACGCCTACCGCGATGCAGCCCCCGACGGCTGGGTGAGGATCGTCACATGGTGGGCCAAGATGGGCGACTCGCCCGACGAGGCATCTCTTGAGGCGACCATGACGCCTGCTGTCGTGATCTTCCGGGATCGCAGCGGTGTCTTGGTGCAGGAGCCCATCGAGCCGGCGAGCGAGCCGCTGCAGGACCTGATCCAGCTCGAGGTGCTGGACCAACGTCATGCCGACTGGCTCGTCATGCGGGTCGAGATCGACGCCGACGACCCCGAACCACGCGCGGAGTTCGACCACGACACCCTCGTCCGGGCGGAGGCCTCGCTCCAGGACCCCTGGGCGGACGAGGTACATCACTACCTGGAGCGACACCGTGAGGAGCTCCAGGGGCTGCCGGCGGAGCCGACGACGGAGGAGGCCGGGCCCGCCCTGGTCGACGTTCCCGGCGTGCACGAGATCGCCGACCGGATCGTGGACGGCCTGACCGGTGACCACTCGTCGTGGATCCGCGTCGTGATGTGGATCGGGCGACTCCAGCAGGAGGACGGGTCGACGGCACCGAACAACGTGCGGCTCAACCGGGTGATCACCTGGGACGGAGCGCAGCTCGCGGCAGAGTACGGCCGCACCTCGACGGCTCATGACGCTATCGAGGCGCTGTACGAGGCCGCCGGTGGCGTGGACTGGACCCAGCTGAGACTGATCGCCGACCGGGATGGTCCCTGCTCGATCGTCGCCGTGATGGACGAGCCGCGACGACCGGAGGAAGGGGCGGCGACCGATCCCTACTGGCGGCAGGTCCACGACTACCTCGAGCTCAACCAGGACGAGGTGGAGGCGCTGGTCGAGCGGCTTCAGGACCACGGCAACCTGCCTGGTGACCGAAGCGGGCAGAAGCGTGCCGGTGTGCTCGGCTGGCTGCGGCGCCGGGGTTGATGCCTGTCGGTCAGCCCACCGGGGAGCGTCCCTGGTCGCGGTGACCGAGCCGCGCCGACAGCTCGGCCGCCGTCTGCCGGACCAGCCGGACGACCGCCTCGATGCGCAGGTCACGGTCCGCCGGGTAGGTGACGGCGACCCCTGCGACCGGGTGGCCCGAGTGGTCCAGCACGGCCGAGGCGACCGACGCGAGCCCGGGGGTCACGAGGCCGTCCTCGACGGCATACCCCCGTGCGCGGGTCTCGGTGAGGACCCGCCGCAGCTCCATCAGCGAGCGCGGGCCCTCCTCGTGCCGCTGCACGAAGGCCTCGCGCGAGGGGAAGAGCGCGCGCACCTGCGCCGCCGGGAGCGCCGCCAGGATCGCCAGCCCGCTCGCGGTGAGGGTCGCGGGCAGGCGCACCCCGACATCGGTGACCAGCGAGGGTCGCCCGGCGACCCGCTCCTCGATGACGTAGAGCACGTCCGGCCCGTGCAGCACCGCCAGGTGCGCGTTGAGCCCGCACGCGTCGGCGAGCCGGGTCAGCCGCGGGCGGGCCAGCCGTTGCAGCGGCGCCTGCCGGGTGTAGGCCGAGCCCAGCTCGTAGGCGGCGACACCCAGGCCGTAGCGCCGCTCCTCGGGCAGGTGCACGGCATAGTGCTGGTCGACGAGGACCGTGAGCAGGTGGTAGGTCGTGGACCGCGGCAGCCCCAGCTCGCGGGCGATCGTCGCCGCCGCGACCGGTGTCGCGTGCCGAGCGAGCAGCGTGAGGATGGCCAGCGCGTGACCCGCGGCGGGTGCATTGCCGGTCCCCATCCTCCCGAGGGTAGGCGCTCACCCGCCTCCGCGGGCGCTCACGCGTCCCCGGGCAGCCAGATCCGGTCGAGGTAGTCGCGCATCGAGCGGTCGGAGGAGAAGAACCCGCAGCGGGCGACGTTGAGGATCGTCGAGCGGCTCCACGCCTCGGGGTCGGCGTAGGCCCGCTCCACGCGGTCCTGGGCTTCGAGGTAGGACCCGAATCCTGCCAGCGCCATGAACGGGTCGTGGTTGAGCAGGTTGTCCAGCACCGCCGAGACGGCGCCCCGGTCGCCGCCGGTGAAGTGGCCGCTGCCGATCAGGTCGATCGTGGCCTTGAGCACCGGGTCCGCCTCGTAGCACGAGCTGGGGACGTAACCCCGCTGGCGCAATTCCTCGACCTCCGGCTCGGTCATGCCGAAGAGGAAGAAGTTGTCCTCGCCGACGAGGTCGAGGATCTCGACGTTGGCGCCGTCGAGGGTGCCGATCGTCAGGGCGCCGTTGAGCGCGAACTTCATGTTGCCGGTGCCCGAGGCCTCCTTGCCGGCCAGCGAGATCTGCTCGGACAGATCGGCGGCCGGGATGACCTTCTCCGCGAGGGTGACGTTGTAGTTGGCCGGGAAGAGCACCTGCAGCCGGCCGTCCATCACCGGGTCGGTGTTCACCGTCTCCGCGACCGAGTTGATGAGGAAGATGATCTCCTTGGCCATGTGGTAGCCGGGCGCCGCCTTAGCGCCGAAGAGCACCGTGCGCGGGGTCACCTGGTCGATCGGAGTGCGGCCCGAGAGGACTCCCTCGTAGACCGAGACGACGTGCAGCAGCTTGAGGGTCTGCCGCTTGTACTCGTGCAGCCGCTTGACCATGACGTCGAGCAGGTGGTCCTGCGAGAGCTCGATGCCGTCACGGACGCGCAGCAGCTTGCCGAGCCGCTCCTTATTGGCGTCCTTGACGTCCCGGAACCGCTGCCGGAAGTCGGCGTCGTCGGCATACGGCTCGAGCTGGCGCAGCTGCTCCAGGTCGGTGACCCAACCGGTCCCGATGGTTTCGTTGATGAGGTCCGACAACCGCCGGTTGGCCAGGTAGAGGAAGCGGCGCGGGGTGATGCCGTTGGTGACGTTGGTGAACTTGTCCGGCCACAGCGCGTGGAAGTCGGGCAGCACGTTGTCGCGCAGCAGCTGGCTGTGCAGCTCGGCGACCCCGTTGACCTTGGCGCCCGCGACGGTCGCGAGGTAGGCCATCCGCACCGCCCGCTGCGGCTGCTCGGCGATGATCGACATCCGCCGCACCCGGCCCTCGTCACCCGGGAAGGCCTCGCGCACCGCGAGGAGGAACTCGGTGTTGATGCGGTAGATGATCTCCAGGTGCCGCGGCAGCAGCCGGCCGAGCAGCTCCACCGGCCACACCTCGAGCGCCTCGGGCAGCAGCGTGTGGCAGGTGTAGGCGAAGCACTGCTGGGTGATGTCCCACGCCTCGTCCCAGTCGAAGCCCTTCTCGTCGACGAGGATGCGCATGAGCTCGGGCACCGCGATGACCGGGTGGGTGTCGTTGAGCTGGAAGATGATCCGCTGCGGCAGCTCGCGCAGGTCCACGTCGCGCGGCAGGGTGTTCTCGATGAAGTCGCGCAGGCTGCAGGCGACGAAGAAGTACTGCTGCTGCAGCCGCAGCTCCTTGCCCTGCGGCGTCGAGTCGTCGGGGTAGAGCACCTTGGAGATGTTCTCCGCGAAGATCTCCGCCCGGGAGGCCTGGGCGTAGTCGCCGGCGTTGAAGGTCTGCAGGTCGAAGGCCTGGTTGGCCTCGGCGCTCCACAGCCGCAGCGTGTTGACGACGCCGTTGCGGAAGCCGGGGACCATGTAGTGGTAGGGCACGCCGCGCACCTGCCAGGCGGGGGTCCAGCGGGTGCGCTCGGTGCCGTCGGCGTCGGCATACGTCTCGGTATGCCCGCCGAAGCCGACCTGGACGGCGCGCTCGGGGTGCGGGAACTCCCACGGACTGCCGAGGCGCAGCCAGCTGTCCGGCTCCTCGACCTGGCGGCCCGCGACGAAGGTCTGCCGAAAGATGCCGTACTCGTAGCGGATGCCGTAGCCGATGCAGGGCTGGTCCATCGTCGCGAGCGAGTCGACGAAGCAGGCGGCGAGCCGCCCGAGGCCGCCGTTGCCCAGGCCGGGCTCGACCTCCTGGCCGCGCAGCGCCGCCATGTCGATGCCGCACTGCTCCATCGCCTGCTCGGCGATGCCCTGCAGGTCCGAGGCGAGCAGGTTGTTGCCGAGCTGGCGGCCCAGGAGGTACTCCGCCGAGAGGTAGCCCACGATCCGGGTCGGGTTCTTGCGGCGCCGGTGCCCGGTCTCCAGCCAGGACGCCATGAGGTAGGAGCGCACGGTGCGGGCGAGCGCGAGGTACTGGTCGTTGATCGTCGACTGCGACAGCTTGACGCCCTGCCCGAAGTTGAGCTGGTCCAGGAACTCACGGACGAAGCCGTCGACGGTGCGCGGCGGCGAGGTCACCGGGCCGGTCGCCAGCTCGTGCGACGCCTCGAAGCTGGGGCCGCGCCGGTTGGCGTCGGCGGACGGGCTCTCGTCGGTGATGACGGGGTGCGGGTGCGTGGAGGTCACGAGTCGTAACCCTAGGGCCTCGGTGGTTCCCGGGCATACCTCGCGCGGGGCGTGTGTTGGCAACCAGGCCCGCCCTGAGAGCACCCGAGACCGGAGGAGACCGAGAGTGACCCCAGCCGATGAGTCCGCCCCCGCCCGTGAGGTCCGCCTCGTCGCCCGCCCGCACGGGTGGCCCGAGCCGTCCGACTTCGAGCTCGCGACGAGCGAGCTGCCCGAGCTCGCCGACGGGCAGGTGCGGGTGCGCAACGAGCTGATCTCCGTCGATCCCTACATGCGCGGTCGGATGAACGACACCCGGTCCTACGTCGCGCCCTTCGAGCTGGGCCGGGCGATGGAGGGCGGCGCCGTCGGGGTCGTCGAGGAGTCCCGCGCCGAGGGGTATGCCGTGGGTGACCACGTCCTGCACCAGCTCGGCTGGCGCGAGGAGGCCGTCGTGGACGCCGAGTCCGCGCGCGTCGTCGACACCGACGCGGCGCCCGCCCCCGCCTACCTCGGGGTGCTCGGCATGACCGGGCTCACCGCCTACGCCGGGCTGGTCCGCGTCGCGCAGCTGCGCGAGGGCGACGTCGTCTTCGTCTCCGGGGCCGCCGGAGCGGTCGGCAGCGTGGCCGGCCAGGTGGCCAAGGCGCTCGGCGCGTCCCGCGTGATCGGCAGCGCCGGCTCCCAGGAGAAGGTGGACCACCTCGTGGACGAGCTCGGCTTCGACGCCGCCTTCAACTACAAGGACGGCGACGTCGCCGCCCAGCTCGCCGAGCACGCGCCCGACGGGATCGACGTCTACTTCGACAACGTCGGCGGCGAGCACCTGGAGGCCGCGATCGGGGCCCTGCGGCAGGGTGGCCGGATCGCGATCTGCGGCGCGATCTCGAGCTACAACGACACTGAGCCCGCGCCCGGGCCCCGCAATCTGGCCCGGCTCATCCAGGTGCGCGGCACGATGACCGGCTTCCTCGTCTCCGACCACCAGGACCTGGCGGAGGAGTTCGCCGAGCGGGCCGCCGGCTGGCTGTCTTCCGGGCAGCTGAGCTCCCGCGAGACCGTCGTCGACGGCATCGAGCACGCGGTCGACGCCTTCCTCGGGCTCCTGCGCGGCGACAACACCGGCAAGATGCTCGTGCGCGTCTGAGGGCTGAGTCGCTCAGCGGTATGCCGGAGCGGCCCGCTGCGGCGAGAACCAGGGGGGTGCGCAGGCATACCGAAAACCCCAGGTGCAGCGCCTTTTCGACGCTCTAGGGTCACTCCTCGGTCCGCATGCGGCGGATCGGACGAGAAGGAAAGGACCGACGGAGCAGCTGACGCCGACGCTCATGCACTGGGCGTCGATCCTGGAGCAGAGCACGCGCGAGCAGGCGGAGCTGACGGCCCCCGTGCGGGAGGCGATCGAGCGGGCGATCCCGCTGCACGCGGGCGCCGCCAACCGGGCGGTGAGCCGCGAGCACACCGAGCAGCGGCTGGCGACCCTGCGCGCGCTCGCCGAGGAGGCGGGCTTCGACCCGGCCGAGCACGCCCGGCGCTGGGAGCTGCAGCTGGGCACCCTCGGCTCCGGCAACCACTTCATCGAGGTGAGCGCCGACGAGCAGGACGGTGTCTGGCTGTTCCTGCACTCCGGGTCGCGGGGTGTCGGCAACCGGATCGCCCAGCGGCACATCCAGGTCGCCGCGCGGGCCTGCGAAGGCGTGGACCTCCCGCACCGGGACCTCGCCTATCTCACTGAGGGCACGCCGGAGTTCGACGCCTACATCGCGCAGATGCGGTGGGCGCAGACGTATGCGCTGCTCAACCGGGAGGAAATGATGGACCGGGTCGTGCGGCAGGTCGCCGAGTGGCTGGTCTGGGCGTGGAGTGGAGGTCCGGCACACCCTCCGGCAGCTGGTCAACGTCAAGGGCGACTGAGCCCGGCCCGGTCCGTGGGACGAGTCCCCGCGGGCCGGGTCGCGCGGTCAGGGCTGACCGCGGCGGGCGGCCCGGTGCGCGGACGCCGGGACGAGCACCCGGAAGCGCTCGAGCACGACGAGGGTGTCGTCGTCCACCGGCTCGCCCTGCGGCGAGCTCGCCCGGAAGAACTCCGCGTGGACCTGTCGCCAGTGCTCGAGCGAGCCGTCGCCCTCGCCCTCGAGGCGGGCGTGCTCGGCGCCGACGTCACCGAAGCGGCATAACTCGACGTCGGTGATCTGGATGAGCGCGCGCGGTCGCTCGGAGCCGTCGAGGAGGATCGAGAGCAGCCCGGGCTCGGGGAGCGCGAGGTCGAGGTCGATGCCGGTGCGGGTCAGGGTGTCACCGGGGGCGTCGGTCTCGTCGAGGGCCGCGGCGTGCTGCCGGGCCTCCTCCTCGTAGTCCCGGTAGGCGCTCGCGGTCGCGGTCTTGCGGCCGGCCAGCACCAGGCCGAGCAACTGGTCCGCGCTCGCCGCGTCGTCGCCGAAGGCCCACGCCGGGGGCGGGAGGGTGTCGCTGACCTGCTGCCCGGCATACACCTCGATGCGGTTGAGCTTGCCGCGGATCCGCGCGTCGGCCCAGAAGGCGGCGACGCGGGCATCGAGGCGCTCCTGCTCGGCGGTGGTTCGTTCGCTCACCCGCGCCACCTTAGGCTCTGCGGGTGTGAAGCCCTTCCTGCTGCTCGGCACGCGCGCCGAGGACGACGCCGCGGACGACGAGTACGCCGGGTTCCTGCGCTACAGCGGGCTGCCCGAGAGCCGGCTCCACCGGGTGCGGGTCGAGGCGGGGCCGATGCCTGCGATCGACCTCGACGACTACGCGGGGCTGATCCTCGGGGGCAGCCCCTTCAACGCCTCGGACGAGCGCAAATCACCGGTCCAGGTGCGTGTCGAGCGCGAGCTCGGCGAGCTGGTGAAGCGGGTGGTCGCGGCGGACAAGCCGTTCCTCGGAGCGTGCTACGGCATCGGGTTGCTCGGGCAGGTCTGCGGCGGCGTCGTCGACCGGAGGTATGGCGAGGCGCCGGCGGCGGTGGAGATCTCCCTGACGGTGGACGGGCGGATCGACCCGCTGCTGCTGGGGATGCCGAACCCGTTCCACGCGATCGTGGGCCACAAGGAGGCCTGCGCCGTGCTGCCCCCTGGCGCGATCCTGCTGGCCTCGTCAGCGGGCTGCCCGACCCAGATGTTCCGGATCGGGCAGCACGTCTATGCCACGCAGTTCCACCCTGAGCTGGACGTAGACTCCTTGGAGCACCGGCTGCACATCTATGCCGGTCACGGATACTGCGAGCCGGACGAGGTGGATCCGATCGTCGCGCAGGCGCGGGAGCACGAGCTGGACGACGTGCGGCGGATCCTCGCCAGCTTCGTGACGATGGCGACGCAGGTCAGCCGCTCACCATGTCCTGGTGCGTCTCGTCCGAAGCTCCCGTCGGCATGAGCAGTCGAAAGTGTTTCGCTCGCGGGACGTGACCCTGGATCGAGGACCGTTCGACTGCTCATGAACAGATGACGGTGACCACGGCGCCGGAGCGTAGAAGTCGCCACGGCTCGGACCGACTGATCCCTCGGTGCCGTCCCCTGTCTGAGATCTGAGACGCTGCGAGTGGTCGCGGGGGTGACGCGGCGCGACGCGGGCGGTCCAATGGTGGTCATGAGCCAGCACCCCCGCACCGACCTGCCGACCGAGGTGACCGTCGGCGTCGGCCCCCTCACCCACGCCGAGGTCGTCGCCGTCGCCCGGCACGGCGCCCGGGTCACGCTCTCCGACGACGCGATACAGGGCATCCGAGCCACCCGCCAGATCATCGAGGACCTGGCGAGCGACACCCAGCCGCACTACGGCATCTCCACCGGCTTCGGCGCCTTGGCCAACACGAGCATCCCGCCGGAGAAGCGGGCTCAGCTGCAGCGCAGCCTGGTCCGCAGCCACGCCGCCGGCTCCGGGCCGGAGGTCGAGCGCGAGGTCACCCGGTCGCTCATGCTGCTGCGGCTGTCGACCCTGGCTACCGGCCGCACCGGCGTCCGGCTCGAGACCGCGCAGACGTATGCCGCGCTCCTCAACGCCGGCATCACGCCGGTCGTCCACGAGCACGGCTCGCTCGGGTGCTCCGGCGACCTCGCGCCGCTCTCGCACTGCGCCTTGGCCGTCATGGGTGAGGGGATGGTCCGGCTCGGACCGGAGGCCGGCTCGGGCGGCAGCACCTGGGTAGGGGGGCCGCAGGAGCTGCTCCCGGCCGCCGAGGCGCTGGCCGCTGCGGAGATCACCCCGGTCGTCCTCGCCGAGAAGGAGGGCCTGGCTCTCATCAACGGCACCGACGGCATGCTGGGCATGCTCGTGCTCGCCCTGCACGACCTGGGTGACCTGCTGGCCACCGCCGACGTCGCCACCGCGATGAGCGTCGAGGGTCAGCTCGGCACCGACGACGTCTTCGCCGCCGACCTGCATGCCCTGCGGCCCCAGCTCGGCCAGGCGCGCTCGGCGAAGAACCTGCGACACCTCATGGCGGACAGCCCGATCCGCGAGTCGCACCGCACCGAGGCGTGCACCCGGGTGCAGGACGCCTACTCCCTGCGCTGCTCGCCCCAGGTGCACGGCTCGGCGCGCGACACCTGCGGGTATGCCGCCACGATCGCCGATCGTGAGCTCGCCTCGGCGATCGACAACCCGGTCGTCACCCCCGACGGTCGGGTGGAGTCCAACGGCAACTTCCACGGCGCCCCGGTCGCGCACGTGCTCGACTTCCTCGCCATCGTCGCGGCGGACGTCGCCAGTATCAGCGAACGCCGCACCGACCGCTTCCTCGACGTGGCCCGCAACCACGGCCTCCCGCCGTTCCTCGCCGACGACCCGGGCACCGACAGCGGCCACATGATCGCGCAGTACACCCAGGCCGCCGTCGTCTCCGAGCTCAAGCGGCTCGCCACCCCGGCGAGCGTGGACTCCATACCGTCCTCGGCGATGCAGGAGGACCACGTGAGCATGGGGTGGGGAGCGGCCCGCAAGCTGCGCCGCGCCGTCGACGGGCTCGCCCGGGTGCTCGCGATCGAGGTGCTCACCGCCGCTCGCGCGCTCGACCTGCGGGCACCGCTCACCCCTGCCCCGGCGACCGGGGCCGTCGTCGCGCTGCTGCGCGAGTCCGGCGTCGAGGGCCCCGGCCCCGACCGCCATCTCTCACCCGAGATCGAGACCGCCGTCGACCTCGTCTCCTCCGGCCGCGTCCGCGCTGCCGCCGAGACGATCACCGGCCCACTGAGCTAGGAACTGCCCCGCCCGACCGCCGCATTCGACCACCCGAATCTCTGCCATGGCAAAAGTTCCAGCGGTCGAATTCGACGGTCGGGCCAGAACCACACCCAAGCCCGAGTCGAAGGAGACCACCATGGAAGGCGCCCGCCCCGTCCGTGCCGCCCGCGGCACCCAGCTCACCGCCCGCTCCTGGGCCACCGAGGCCCCGCTGCGGATGCTGCAGAACAATCTCGACCCCGAGGTCGCCGAGCGGCCCGACGACCTCGTCGTCTACGGCGGCACCGGCCGCGCCGCACGAGACTGGCGCAGCTTCGACGCGATGGTCCGCACCCTCACCGACCTGCGCGAGGACGAGACCATGCTGGTCCAGTCCGGCCGCCCGGTCGGCGTCATGCAGACCCACGAGTGGGCGCCGCGCGTGCTCATCGCCAACTCCAACCTCGTCGGCGACTGGGCGACCTGGCCAGAGTTCCGCCGGCTCGAGCAACTCGGGCTGACGATGTATGGGCAGATGACCGCCGGGTCCTGGATCTACATCGGCACCCAGGGCATCCTGCAGGGCACCTACGAGACCTTCGCCGCGGTCGCC
The DNA here is from genome assembly GCF_059025165.1 of Serinicoccus sp. JS2-9. Classification (NCBI taxonomy): domain Bacteria; kingdom Bacillati; phylum Actinomycetota; class Actinomycetes; order Micrococcales; family Ornithinimicrobiaceae; genus Serinicoccus; species Serinicoccus sp. JS2-9. Next base: position 517,795 of record NZ_CM180091.1, on the reverse strand, counting down.
GCGAAGAAGTTCGACGGCACCCTCGCCGGGACGCTCACCCTCACCGGCGGCTGCGGTGGCATGGGTGGCGCGCAGCCGCTCGCCGTCACCCTCAACGGCGGGGTATGCCTCGTCGTCGACGTCGACGAGTCGCGGCTGCGGCGGCGGGTCAAGAGCCGCTACCTCGACGAGGTCGCCAACTCCCTGGACGCCGGCATCGAGCGGGCGCTCGCCGCGAAGGAGGCGCGCGAGGCGGTCTCGATCGGCGTCGTCGGCAATGCCGCGGAGATCTTCCCCGAGCTGCTGCGCCGCGGGGTTGCGATCGACGTCGTGACCGACCAGACCTCCGCCCACGACCCGCTGTCCTACCTGCCGACCGGCATCGACCTCGCCGACTGGCGCGACTATGCCGAGAAGAAGCCCGAGGAGTTCACCGACCGGGCGCAGGAGTCGATGGCGAGGCACGTGGAGGCGATGGTCGGCTTCATGGACGCCGGCGCCGAGGTCTTCGACTACGGCAACAGCATCCGTGACGAGGCCCGCCAGGGCGGCTTCGACCGCGCCTTCGAGTTCCCCGGGTTCGTCCCGGCATACATCCGGCCGCTCTTCTGCGAGGGCAAGGGCCCGTTCCGCTGGGCCGCGCTGTCCGGCGACGAGAAGGACATCGCCGCCACCGACCAGGCCGTGCTCGACCTCTTCCCCGACAACGACCACCTGCAGAAGTGGATCCGCGGTGCCCAGGACAAGGTCGCCTTCGAGGGGCTGCCCGCGCGGATCTGCTGGCTCGGGTATGGAGAACGGGACAAGGCGGGTGTGCGTTTCAACGAGATGGTCGCCTCCGGCGAGGTGTCGGCGCCGATCGTCATCGGCCGCGACCACCTCGACTGCGGCTCGGTCGCCAGCCCCTACCGGGAGACCGAGGCGATGGCCGACGGGTCCGACGCCATCGCCGACTGGCCGCTGCTCAACGCGATGGTCAACACCGCCTCGGGCGCGTCCTGGGTGTCGCTGCACCACGGCGGCGGCGTCGGCATCGGCCGGTCCCTGCACGCCGGTCAGGTGAGCGTCGCCGACGGCACCGACCTGGCCCGACAGAAGCTGGAGCGGGTGCTGACCAACGACCCCGGCATGGGCGTCATCCGGCACGTCGACGCCGGCTACGACCGGGCCGACGAGGTCGCCGCGGAGCGCGGCGTGCGGGTGCCGATGCGGGAGGGCGAGTAACGGCATACCAGCAGATTTCGACCATGGTTCTTCATGCCATGGCGACGAAACCCGTGGTCGGATTCGAGGAGGGTGAGTGAGATGACCACCGAGACCGGGCGCATCGACGACGCTGCGCCGGATGAGGGCGGGCGCGTGCCGATGTGGAAGTTCTTCGTCTACTCGGCGATCGGTGTGCTGATGTTCTTCGTCCCGATCACCATCGGGGAGCGCAGCACCATCCCGCTGGACCACATCGTGTCGTGGCTGCGCGAGGCGATGCCGACGGTGCTGCCCTGGTATGCCCTCGCGCTCATCGTCGCGGGTGCGGTCTACCCCTGGGTCAGCGGCAGCTGGCGGCGCAGCACGACCGATGCCGTCTTCGCGGTGGCGCGGGTGGTCGGCCTGGTCGTCGGCGTGATGCTGGTCTCCGGCATCGGCCCGGACTGGCTCTTCGCCGACGGGATGGGGCCGTTCCTGCTCAACGCGCTCGTCATCCCGGTGGGGCTGCTCGTGCCCATCGGCGCGGTCTTCCTGGCGCTGCTCACCGGCTACGGGCTGATGGAGTTCATCGGCGTCCTGGCCCGGCCGGTGATGCAGCCGCTCTTCCGCACGCCCGGACGCTCGGCGATCGACGCGGTCGCGAGCTTCGTCGGGTCCTACTCCCTGGCGCTGCTCATCACCAACCGGGTCTACCTCGAGGGCAAGTACACCCGCCGCGAGGCGATGGTCATCGCGACCGGCTTCTCGACCGTGTCCGCGACCTTCATGATCGTCGTCGCGGGCGCGCTGGACCTCATGGACCACTGGAGCCTCTACTTCTGGTCCACCCTGCTCATCACCTTCGTCGTCACCGCGATCACGGTCCACCTCCCTCCGCTGTCGCGGATCCCGGACGAGACCGCGCCCGGCGTCGAGCACGACCCCGAGACCGAGGTCACCGGCAGCCGGTTCGCCGCCGCCTGGCGGGAGGCACGGCATACCGTCGCGTCGGACCCGGGCATCGGGCGGACCATCTGGTCCACCTTCGTCGACGGTCTCAAGATGGCCATGGCGATCCTGCCGAGCATCTTGTCGATCGGGCTGCTGGGCCTGGTGCTGGCGGAGTACACCCCGGTCTTCGACTGGCTCGGCTACCTGTTCTACCCGATCACCTGGGCGATGCAGATCCCCGAGCCGCTGCTCGTGGCCAAGGCGGCCGCGCTCGGGGTCTCGGAGATGTTCCTGCCCGCCGCCCTGGTCGCGGAGTCGGCGATGTCGGTGCGATATGTCGTCGCCGTGGTCTGCGTGAGCCAGATCATCTTCTTCTCGGCGATGGTGCCGTCGCTGGTCGGCACGCAGATCCCGGTGTCGATCCCGCGGCTGCTCATCGTGTGGTTCGAGCGGGTGGCGCTGAGCCTGGTGCTGGCGATCCCGGTGGGGCTGCTGCTCTTCTGAGCTGAGGGGAGGTCCCGTGGGAGTTGGCGACGGTGTCGACTCCCACGGGACGCTCAGGCTGAACAGCTCGTGCGAGGCGGGGGCCGCGGGGCGACCGGCGTGAGTCGGACCTACGAGATCGACTGGACCTGCACCCGGATCACACGGGGCCGGGCGGGGATGTGACGTCTGCGACCTGGGCCCCGAGAGCATCGATCGTGGCGAGGGCGTCGAGCGTGACGGCGACCCCATGGGCCCCCGCGCCGAGCGAGATGCGGCGGTCGGGCTCGTCCGTGAGCGAGGCGTCGGCGACCACCGGCCAGGCGGTGACCGAACCGAACGGCGTGATGGTGCCTCGTTCGTAGCCGGTGGCGTCCTTGGCCGTCGCCGCGGCGGGCATCGACAGCCGGCTGACCCCGAGCAGGGCCCGCAGCTTGGGCCAGGAGATCTCGCGGTCTCCCGGCACGAGCACGAAGAGGTAGTCGTCCTCGCCCCGGCGCACCACCAACGTCTTGACGATGTCGCGCGGCTGCACGCCCCGGACCCGGGCCGCCTCCTCCAGGCTGCCGACGCGCCCGTGGCGGGTCACTGCATACTCCAGACCGGCGGCCTCGATCGCGGCTGTGACGCGCTCCTCGCTCATGGGTTCTCAGCGTAGTGAGCGGGGCCGAAGCGTGTGCCGGGCCTGATGCCTGGCAGAGGCCCCGCGCTTGCCGGATAGCCCCACGGTTGCCGGATGGCCCCACTGCTGCAGCCATGGGGGTCCACATCATCCGTGGGGCAGCGGGTGCACCGTGGGGCTTGGGACCTGGCCGCGGCTCGATCCGTCCCCAAGTCCTGGGCCGAGGCGCGACGGCCGTGCCGGCCACCGGGCATGTCCGGGATCCGAGACAGCTCTCCCTCTGTCCCCTCCTCTGGAGCGGGTCCTCGCCCTAGAGTCGGAGTCGTGACCACCGCAGACCACCTCCGCAGCTTCGACCGCATGTGGGCCGACCTCGACCCGGTGGGTCAGGTCGCGAGCGGCGGCTACCGGCGCTTCGCGTGGAGCCGGGAAGACGCGACGCTGCGCGAGTGGTTCGCCGCGGAGGCGCAGGCGCGCGGGCTCGACCTCGTCGAGGACCGCGTCGGCAACCAGTGGGCCTGGTGGTGGGACGGTCCGGGCAGCGTGGACGACGCCGTGCGGGCCGGGCACAAGGGTGTCGTCATCGGTTCGCACCTGGACTCGGTGCCGGACGGTGGCGCCTTCGACGGGCCGCTCGGCGTCGTGAGCTCTTTCGTCGCCGTCGATGCCCTTCGCACACAGGGCATCTCACCCGCCGTGCCGATCGCCGTGGCCAACTTCGTCGACGAGGAGGGCGCCCGCTTCGGGATCGCGTGCGCGGGGTCGCGTGTCCTCACCGGCGTGCTGGACGCCGACCGTGCTCGCGCACTCAGGGACGCCGACGGGATGACGTATGCCGAGGCCCTCGCCGCCGCTGGCCGCGCGCCCGAGCACCTCGGTCCCGACGACGAGGCGCTGGCCAGGGTGGGCTGCTTCGTCGAGCTGCACGTCGAGCAGGGCCGCGCGCTGGTCGACCTCGGTCGCGCGGTTGCCGTGGCCAGCGACATCTGGCCGCACGGACGGTGGCGCTTCGACTTCCCCGGGCAGGCCAACCACGCCGGCACCACGCGCCTGGAGGACCGGCGCGACGCCATGCTCGGGTATGCCGATCTCGTCCTCTCTGCACGCGAGGCCGCCGAGCGTCGTGGCTGCGTCGCCACGGTGGGCAAGGTGCACGTGACGCCGGGCGGGGTCAACGCCATCCCGTCGCACGTCACCGGGTGGCTGGACGCCCGCGGTCCCGACGAGGCTCAGGTCGAGGGCCTGGTCCGTGACCTGACGGCGCGATGCGGCGGCGAACCTGGCGGCGCCACGGTCACCCAGGAGTCGTGGACGCCGACGACGCGCTTCGACGGCCCGTTGACGGAGCGACTGCGGGGCGTGCTGCAGCGCGCAGACCGCGCGGCCGGTCGGGGAGACGCGTCCTCGCCCGAGCTCAGCGTGCCGGTGCTGGGGACCGGAGCCGGCCATGACGCGGGCATCCTGGCGACCGCGGGCATACCGTCGGCGATGCTCTTCGTGCGCAACCCGAGCGGGGTCTCGCACAGCCCCGCCGAGCACGCGGAGGCCGCCGACTGCCACGCCGGTGCGGACGCGCTCGCGGCCTGCCTGGCCGAGCTGGCGCAGGACCCGTCATGACCACGGCCCAGGTGTTCCACGCCGCGGTGGCCTATCTCCCTGAGGGGATGCGCTCCGACGTCCGGCTCATCGTGCGGGACAGGCGGATCGCGGAGGTGAGTGACGGCATACCCGCCGAGCCTGGCGACCACCGGCTGCCGGGCGTGGTGCTCCCAGGTCTCGCGAACGCGCACAGCCACGCCTTCCATCGCGCGCTGCGCGGGCGCACGCACGATCGGGGCGGCACCTTCTGGACCTGGCGCGAGCGGATGTATGCCGTTGCGGCGCAGCTGGATCCGGAGAGCTACCTGGCGCTCGCGCGGGCGACCTACGCCGAGATGGCGCTGGCTGGGATCACGGCGGTGGGCGAGTTCCACTACCTGCACCACGGGCCGGGTGGGAAGCGCTACATGGACCCCAACGCCATGGGGCGGGCGCTGGTGCAGGCGGCCGCCGACGCGGGCATCCGGCTGACGCTGCTCGACACCTGTTATCTGGCAGGTGGTCTCGACGGGGCTGGGTATGTCGACCTGGAGGGGCCACAGCTGCGCTTCGACGATCGTGACGCGCTGACCTGGGCGCTCCGGGTGGACGACCTCCGCGACCACACCGACGGCGGGCCCGAGCACCTGCGGGTCGGGGCTGCCATCCACTCGGTCCGCGCGGTGCCTCGCGATCAGCTCGGTGCGGTGGCGCAGTGGGCCCGCAGGCGCGGTGCTGCGGGTATGCCGCAGAGCGCGCGTCCGGTGCGCGCCGCAGGTGTGGACGCGGTGGCGAAGGGTGCGGGGAACGGGCGGCCGCTGCACGTCCACCTCTCGGAACAGCCGGCCGAGAACGAGGCCTGCCTCGCCGCGCACGGGTTGACCCCGACCGGGCTGCTCGAGGCCGAGGGTGTGCTGGGGCCCGACCTCAGCGCGGTCCACGCGACGCATCTCACCGGCGACGACATCGCGCTGCTCGGGCGCCACCGCTCCTGGGTCTGCTTCTGCCCGACCACCGAGCGGGACCTTGCCGACGGCATCGGGCCCGCGCACGAGCTGCGGGAGGCGGGGGCGCGCCTGTCGCTCGGCTCGGATCAGCACGCCGTCGTGGACCTGCTCGAGGAGGCCAGGGCGCTGGAGATGCACGAACGGCTGGTGAGCCTCGAGCGCGGCAGGCTGCGCCCGGCCGACCTGGTCGACGCGGCCACCGCTCAGGAGAGCATCGGGTGGCCCGACGCGGGTCGGATCGAGGTCGGAGCCCGGGCGGACCTGGTGGCCGTGCGTGACGACACGGTGCGGACCGCCGGGTCGAAGCCGGGCCAGATCGTGCTCTCGGCGACGGCGAGCGACGTCGACACGGTGGTGGTCGACGGTGAGCTGGTGGTGGAGGGCGGCCGGCACCGGCTGGGCGACGTGGGTCGCCTGCTGCGTGAGGCGATCGGGCCGCTGTGGTCTTGAGGTCGTCCAGGTAGGACCTGGCTCATCAGGTGTGACAGGCTGGCCGGTAGGGGGCGGCGAGCGTCCCTGACCATGGGGCCCCGGGGGCCGACGACGAGGAGGACAGTGATGCTGAAGGTGCGACGGAGGATCTGGACGACGCTGGCTGCGGGGTCGACGCTGGTGCTGCTCGCCTGTGGCGGTGAGGAAACAGAGTCGGCGGAGACGCCCATGCCGTCGACGACGGCGGAGGACGCCGCGGATGATGCTCCTGCCGAGGACACCGCGACCAGCACCCCGACCGAGGAGGCCGCTGCGACCTCGGCGGCTCCGGTCGCGTCGCCCACCGCGGACGCGGCCGCCGGCTCGACCGAGCTGACCGGGCCCGGCGAAGAGCTGGCGCTGGGTGACGCGGCCGTCCTCCAGGTCGCCACGGTCGCGGATCCGGACGACGACTACTACCGCTACGCGAAACTGCGGACGACCGTGATCGAGGTCGTCGAGGCCGATCCGGGCATCCTGGACGGCGTGGAGCTCGCGACCCCGATCGAGGACGAGGTGCCCTACCTCGTGCGGGCCGAGCACGAGATCATCGAGACCGACGGCGCCTACGAGAAGCTCGACCTCTACCCCGAGCTCGGTGCCGTCCACGAGGACGGGTCAGCGGCCAGCACCATCTGGGCCGACGGCGCGGATATCGGCGAATGCACCAACCAGCCGTTCGAGCGCCTCGAGCCCGGAAGCACCGCGAGCACCTGTGTCATCGCTCTCGGCGAGGGGATGGAGGTGGTCGGCGCCACCTGGTCGGGCAACGACAACGCCGACGGCGGCGGAGACTGGCAGGCCAATCCCTACGGCGACGCCCCTGTCGTCTGGGGGCCCTAAGAGCCGGCCACGGCACCCGGCCGACGGGAGACCCGTCGGGCGGGTGCACGTGGCGGACGGCACGATCAAGGAGAGGTGATCCGATGAGCATGCTCATCACGGGTATCAGCGAGCTCGTCACCTGCGACGAGTCGGTGTCGGACCCGCGCGAGGGCGCCGCGGCTGAGCTGTCGCGCGGGCTCGGGGTCGTGCCCGACGCGGCCATCGTCATCGGAGGCGGGGGTGAGGACAGCGCTCCCGTCGTCGAGTGGGTCGGCCCGGCCACCGACGCTCCTGCCGCCGACTGGGCGATCGACCTGGGCGGCAAGGCGGTGATCCCCGGTTTCGTCGACAGCCACAGCCACCTCGTCTTCGCCGGAGACCGTTCGGCGGAGTTCGCGGCGCGGATGACCGGTCAGCCGTATGACGGCGGCGGCATCGCCGTCACCATGGAGGCCACCCGGGCCGCCACCGACGCCGAGCTGCGGGGGCTCGTCGAGGCGCGGGTCGCCGAAATGCGATCGCAGGGCACCACGACCGTGGAGATCAAGAGCGGCTACGGTCTCGACACCGAGCACGAGGCGCGGGCGCTGCGGTTGGCCAGGGAGGTCACCACCGAGACCACCTTCCTCGGTGCCCACGTCGTGCCCCCTGACCGACGAGGCGACGGCGAGCGGGCGGCATACCTCGACCTCGTCTGCGGCGAGATGCTCGCCGCGTGCGCGCCGCACGCCCGCTGGATCGACGTCTTCTGCGAGCCCGCGAGCGCGCACGCCTTCGACGGCGAGGAGTCGCGGCGGGTGCTCGAGGCGGGGAGGGACGCCGGGCTGGAGCTGCGGGTCCACGGCAACCAGCTCTCGCACGGTCCCGGGGTCCAGCTCGCGGTCGAGCTCGGCGCGGCGAGTGTCGACCACTGCACCTTCCTCTCCGACGAGGACGTCGACGCGCTCGCCGGGAGCGACACGGTGGCGACCCTGCTGCCGGGTGTGGAGTTCTCGACGCGCCAGCCCTACCCCGACGCCCGCCGCCTGCTCGACGCCGGGGTCTCGGTGGGGCTGGCGAGCGACTGCAACCCCGGCACCTGCTACTCCTCCTCGATCCCGCTGATGATCGCGATGGCGGTACGGGACATGGGTATGACTCCCGCCGAGGCCCTGCTCGCCGCCACCGTGGGTGGGGCGCGGGCGCTGCGGCGGGACGACGTCGGGCGGGTACGCGTCGGGCAGCGCGCGGACCTCGCGGTCGTGGAGGCGCCGAGCTGGCTGCACATCCCCTACCGGGTCGGCGTGCCGATCGTGCGCGCGCTGGAGGTCTGACGACGCGTCCGGCAGCGTGTGTGGGGTCCTGTGGCAGGGTCGCACGCCCGAGCCACCCGACCTCGAGCTCGGGCCCGCCGAGGGGGCCACCGGCGCCCGGGTGCTGCGCAGCGAGGAGCTCGTCGCCGCGCTCCGGCCGGGCATGGTGGGCCTGTCCGACGGCGACATGCTGGCCCACGGGCTGGAGGTCGGCGACCGGGTCACGGTCACCGGAGCTGGCGGTGAGCGCGAGCTCCGGGTGGTGGAGCTGTGGCTGGGCTACGGGCGGATGACGATCCCCGCCGACGACCTGGTCGCTCGCGCGGGCGCGGACCGGGAGCCGGGCGCGGTGCTGATCCGGCTGACCGACGACGCCGACCTCGTGGCCACGATGGGCGACCTCTCCGGGCTCACCGACGAGGCGACCATGTCGCCTGACGGCCCGGCGGTGATGAGGGCGCAGACCGTGCAGGTGCTCGACGTGATGGTGCTGGTCACAACCGCCCTGCTCGGCGTCGCGGTGGTCATCGCCGTCGTCGGGATCGCCAACACCTTGTCGCTGTCCGTCATCGAGCGGCACCGCGAACACGCCCTGCTGCGCGGAATGGGGCTGACGCGAGGGCAGATGCGTGTCATGCTGGTGGTCGAAGGGGTACTACTCGCGGTCGTGAGCGCGGGCCTGAGGCTGTTGCTGGGCATCGGGTATGCCGCGCTCGGCATCCACACGATCCTCCCCGAGGGCACCGCCCTCGACCTGGCCGTGCCGTGGGGCAGGGTCGGGATGATCGTCGGGGTGGCGTTGCTCGCCGGGATGCTCGCCAGCGTCCTCCCGGCGAGGCGGGCCGCGCGCGTCAGCCCGGCGGAAGGACTCGCCGCGACGTAGACCGGGTCGGCGTCGGTGCAGGGACACACCGGCGCCCGACCCCAGGGGCTCCTCGCGCTCAGGGGCGCGGGTCGCAGGCCCCGACGGGCCGGCCGGGACGGGACACCGGGCCGGCCCGTCCTCGTTCACCGCGTCGGCTCGCCCCGATCGCGCCGGCTGAGGCGCTGCCGCAGGCCGCTGGCCCGGACCACGCGCCGCTCCACCGCGGCGCGGACGACCTCCTCGGACCCGACGACGCGGACTCGCTTCTCCGCCCGGGTGACCGCGGTGTAGAAGAGCTCGCGGGTGAGCAACGGGCTGTCCAGGTCGGGGAGCAGGACGGTCACCTCCTCCGCCTGGCTGCCCTGCGCCTTGTGGATCGTCATGGCGTGCAGGGTCTCGACGTCGCCGAGTCGCCCCGGCGCGAAGCGCTGCGGGCGACCCTCGATCTGCACCATGCGCACGGGGGTGCCGTCCGGGGTGCGCGAGGCGACCACGACCCCGGTGTCGCCGTTGAGGACCCCGGTGGCGTAGTCGTTGGCGGTGACGAGCAGCGGCCGGCCGAGATACATGGGCTCGTAGAAGGTGAGGCCGGTCTCCTCCGCGAGCCAGGTCTCGGTGAGGTGGTTCCAGTGCCGCACGCCACGCTCACCCTCCCGGTGCGCGACCAGGAGTCGGTGCCGTGCCATCGCGGCCAGGGCGGCCTCGGCGTCCCCCGCGCGGGCGCGGGACAGGACGGTCCGGGCATGCGGGAGCACGACATCGCGCAGGTATGCCGTCGGCTCCTCCTCGGTGACCCACTCGACCCCCTCGGCGCCGGCCCCGAGCGTGGACACCACAGCGTCGGCGTCGCCGCGCCGCAGCGCCTCGGCGAGGTCTCCGATCTCCGCACCGTAGCGGTGCACGGTGCGGAGCCGGGCCAGGGCCAAGGGCGGGGAGGTGCCGGCTCGCTCGTCGTCCTCCGCCCCCCTGTTCCCCTGCGTTCCCACGCCCCCCGGCGTCCCCGTGGCTTCCTGCGTTCCCGCGCCCTCCTGCGTTCCCGCGCCCTCCTGCGTTCCCGCGCCCTCCTGCGTTCCCGCGCCCTCCTGCGTTCCCGCGCCCACCTGCGTCCCCGCGTCCTCCTCGGCGCCGGCGACGAGGTCGGCCAGCACGGCACCGGCGTCCACCGACACGAGCTGATCGGCATCGCCGACGAGGATGAGCCGGGCCGTCGGGCGCAGGGCCTCCAGCAGCCGCGCCATGTGGGTGAGCGACACCATCGAGGCCTCGTCGACGAGGACGACGTCGTGCGGCAGCCGGTTGCCGCGGTGATGCCGGAAGCGGCTGCGGCGCTCTGGTCGCCACCCGAGCAGCCGGTGCAGTGTGCGGGCCTCCACCTCGCGCAACCGATGCACCACGTCCCGGGCAGACCCGTCCGGCGTGCGCTGAAGGATGTCGGCCAGGGCGTCGTCGACCGCGCTCTTGACGCGGGCCGCGGCCTTGCCGGTCGGGGCGGCCAGGCCGACCTGCAGCGGTCGTTGCCCGGCCGCAACGGCCTGCTCCGCGAGGACCGCCAGCACCCCGGCGACGGTGGTCGTCTTGCCGGTGCCGGGGCCGCCGGTGATGACGCTGGTGCGGGCTCGGGCGGTGATCTCCGCGGCGGCGCGCTGCTCGGCCCAGCTCGCGCCGGGGAAGATGCGGTCGAGGGCGGCCGACAGGACGTCCTCGTCGATCGTGGGGGCCTCGAGACTGGCCCGGGCCAGGAGGTCCTGCACCACCTGGACCTCCTGGTGGTGGTAGCGCTGCAGGTAGACCAGCGAGGTGTCGGGATCGACGACGAGGCCACCCTCGCGCACCAGCCGGCTCGCCCCGACGGTGGCGGTCCAGCCGTCCGGCTCCGGCCAGGAGATCTCGGGCAGCGCCTCGGCGCCCTCGCGGGCCAGGGCGGTCAGGTCGACCGCGACCGAGCCGGAGCGGACCGCGCGGGTCGCGACGGCCGCGGCCAGCAGCACGTCAGGGTCGCGCTCGGAGACGGCCCGCGCCAGCGCGGTCGCGACGTGCACGTCGGCCGCCGTGAGCAGACCGGCCCGGTTGAGGTCGGCCAGCGGGCCGCTGGCCGTCAGCGCCAGCCGCCGGTCGTGGTCCGAGGTCGGTTCGAACAGCTCCAGGAGCGGGGTCGACATCAGCGGCTCTCCCGCCTCTCGGAGGCGGCGCGCGCGCCGGCCCCGCGGTGACCGTCCAGCAGCGCCGAGACGGCCTCGACGAGCGCCACCGGGGGCTGCCAGGAGAAGACGCCGCACGGCATACCGTCGACCTCCGGGGTGTCGGGACCGCACATGCCGCGGACGTAGAGGTAGAGGACGCCGCCGAGGTGCCGCGCCGGGTCGTAGCGGGGCAGCCGCCAACGCAGGAAGCGGTGCGCGACGACGGCGTAGAGCAGCGCCTGCAGCGGGTAGGAGGAGTGTCCCATCGCCTCGACCAGACGCTCCGGCCGGTAGTCGGCGGCGGTCAGCGGCTCCTGCGGGGCGCCGAGCCAGTTGGTCTTGTAGTCGACCACGAGGTAGCGCTCGGACCGCTCGCCCGGATCGAGGCGGAGGACGACGTCGACGGACCCCGTGAGGTAGCCGCGCAGCTGCTGATCCGCGAGGTCCGGGCTCGTCGCGAGCACGTCGGCCCAGGCCCGCACCGGGTCGCCCGGGGGCAGGTGAGCCCGCAGGAGCGGAGCCAGGTCTCCCAGCAGCGCAGCCTCGGCGCGAGGGGCAGCAGCGGGATCGGGGGCCGGTCGTCGTAGGTCGCCCCCGCCGAGGGGGAGCTCGAAGTCGAGCTCGCAGAGCCGGTGCTCGGGGGCGATGCCACGCAGGGTGACTCCGCGTGCAAGCGGCCCGAGAGAGGTGTCGCACACCGCGACGAGGGCCTCGGCGAGCCGCTCCCCGCCGCCCTCGCCGAGCTCGACCGGCCACCGGATCCGCTGCTCAGCGATCTGCCTGACCAGCTCGGCGCGCAGGTCGGGCGCCCGCGGGTCGGCGTGCTCCAGCACGGCGTGCACCAGCGACCCGAAGGTCGCGCCCACCGGCAGCTCGGCCATGGGGGAGGGCACGTCGGCGCCGGGCGGCGGGGCCAGGTCGTCGAGACCGGGCAGCGACGGCGAGGTCTCGGTGACCGGGTCGGGTGCGTCCGGCTCGTCCTCGCGAGCCGTCAGCCCGGTCTCCGGCTCGCTGCCGACTCCCGGCTCTGCTCCCGGGACCGGTGTCGACAGCGCGGTGTATGACGTGCGTCGCCACCCCGTGTCGACCACCCGCGTCCACGGGGCGAGGCGCAGGTCGGCCGGCGGTTGCTGCCGCTGCGGCGCCGGGTCGCTCGCCGGGTCGGCCCGCTCCAGCACGAGGGCCCCCTCGGCCTCCCACCGGCGCAGCCGCTCCGTCGCCTCGGCGTCACCGCGCGGCACCGGGGCGCGGTCGGGGACGGGGCCGCCGCCCGGCTCACGACCGAGGAGCATCCGGTGCAGCGGGGAGGCGGTGGCGTTGTTGACCGGGGCCCACCACGTCACGACCTGGGACTGGGCCCGGGTCAGCGCGACGTAGAGCAGCCGTAACGACTCGCCGGCGTCCTCCTCCTTGTGTCGTCGGACCGACTCCGCCCAGTCCGGGTTGGCGTGCTCGCCGCCGACGTCGCGGCAGCGGAGGCGCTCGGGTGGCTCCTCGTGGAAGAGCGGGATCTTCGGGGAGTCGCTCACCCACCGGTCGCCGAGCGAGGGGAGGTAGACGACGGGATACTGCAGCCCCTTGCTGCCGTGGATGGTCGCGAGCTGGACCGCGGCGGCGTCGCTGTCGAGCCGCCGGGTGCGCGCGCCCGCCGACTGCGGGGCGTCCTCGGCCATCCCCGCCCGCAGCCACTCCAGCAGCGCGACCAGACCCAGCTGGTCGCACCGGGCCACCTCGTGCAGCAGCTGGGCCACGTGCCGCAGGTCGGTGAGCGTGCGCTCGCCCCCCACCTGCCCGAGCACCCGACCCGGGAGCCCCTGGGTCGTCACCAGCTCGAGGACGGCCGCGATCCCCTGGCGGGCGTAGACCGCGGCCAACTCGCGGCACCGGTCTGCGAGCTCGTCCTCGAGCGCGGTGTCCTGCTCCTCGCCGCGGTCGCCGACGCGGGCGACGGCATACCCGAGCAGGTCGGTGAGTGCGGCGGCGCGGGTGAGCACCGAGCGGTGCGGCGCGACCATCGCCTCGAGCAGGGCGAGCCAGTCGTGCGCCGCGCGGCTGTGCAGCACGGTCGAGCCGCCGGTGCTCACGGCCGGTATGCCAAGCTCGGCGAGCGCGCGCTGCGCCTCCAGCAGGTCCTTGGCCCGGTGCGCGAGGACGGCGACGTCGCGGGCCTGCACCGGTCGCCCGTCGTAGGTCGCGCCGGAGGCCAGGAGCGCAGCGACGTCGTGGGCCAGGTCGCGTGCGATCCAGGGCCGGACGGTGGGCATGCGCTTGTCGCCGCCCAGGTGGTCGCGCAGCAGCACCTGGCGCAGCCGGACCGGGGCGAGGCTGGGGGCGCCGACCAGCCGGCCGTCCTCGTGGTGCGCGCTCACCGGGTGCACGACGATCTGCTCGTCGCCCAGCTCGGCGCCGGTCAGCAGGTGGCCCAGCGCGGTCACGACGCCCGGGTCGGAGCGGAAGTTGCGGGGGAGGGTGCGGCGGTCGTCGGCGGTGGCCGCGGCGGAGAGGTAGGTGTCGACGTCGCCGCCCCGGAAGGCGTAGATCGCCTGCTTGGGGTCGCCGATGAGCACCATGGCGCGCACGTGCCCGGCGAAGGCGCGGTGCAGCACCGACCACTGCACGGGGTCGGTGTCCTGGAACTCGTCGACGAGGACGACCCGCCAACGCTGGCGCATGCGGGCCCGGGCCGGGGAGTCCTCGGCCTCGAGCGCGTCGTCGAGCTGGGTGAGCAGGTCGTTGTAGTGCATGACCTGCAGCCGCTGCTTGCGCACGGTGAGCTCGGCGCGGACGGCGCGGGCGAAGCGCACCCGCCGGTCGGGCACCGAGCCCCGCTCGGCGCTGGTCGGCCGCAGCTCCGCGTGCACGTCGTCGATGACGGTGCGGGCGATCTCCAGGGCCGTGCGACGGTCGAAGATGGGCTCGTCGTCGCGCTGGGCGAAGGCGCGCAGATAGAGGTCGTCGACCACCTCGACGAGCAGGCCGTCGAGGTCCTCGACCAGCACCGCGGAGGCGTCGGAGGTGCCGGCCACGCCGAGGCCGCGCAGCACCTGCTGGCAGAACTGGTGCGTGGTGGCGATGGTCGCCGAGTCGATGTCGGAGAGGGCGGCGCGCAGGCGCCGTGCCCGCAGGGCGCGTTCGCCCTCGTCGGTCTGCAGCAGGTGGGCCACGAGCGCGTCGCGGTCGTGCGGCGGGGGAGGGTCGGTGAGGGCGCGCTCGGCCAGCACGAGCTGGGCCCGCACCCGGGCGCGCAGCTCCTGGCTCGCGGCCCGTCCGAAGGTCACGACCAGCATCTCCGGCAGGGTGACCAGCCCCTCGGCGACGTAGCGGGTCACCAGGGCGGCGATGGTCCAGGTCTTGCCGGTGCCTGCGCTCGCCTCCAGCAGCACGGTGCCGGTCGGCAGATCGTCGGTGATGTCGAAGTCGTCCATCACACCCGCTCCCTGCGCTCGGCGCCGCCGGTGAGCACCGGGGCCCAGACCCGCAGCGCGAGCTGGCCGAGGCGGTGGTCCACGCCGGGGGTCCAGCGCTCGTCGTCGAGGGGAGTGCCGAGGATCTGCTGCAGCGGCACCGACTCGCCGTAGACGTAGCGGTGGCTGGGGTCGTCCTGCTCCTTGGGGAAGGCCTGCTCGAAGGTGTCGTCGGTGCGCCACTCCCGGACTGCGTCGAGGGTCGCCGCCTGCGGGTCGCCCGGGCCGCCGAGGTAGGCCTCCGCCCAGCGCAGCGACGTGCCCACGGGCAGCGGCAGGGGCGCGGTCAGGCCCCGGTCGCGCAGGTCGATGAGCTGCCCGAGCAGCTCCAGGGCACGGTCGGGGTCGTGCGGGCCGTGGGTGAGGTGCGCCGCTCCCTTGTGCCGCCCCCAGCGATAGCGGCCGACGAGGTGGCTGGTGGCCTCGCCACCCAGGCTCGCGGCGAGGACCAGCGAGAGGATCCACGACCGCAGCCGCTGCTTGGCCCGGACCGAGGAGTAGGTCGCGGTCAGGGCTCGCTGGCCGACCAGTCCGGTGAGAGTCCCGACCAGGCGGCGTCCGTCGGCGACGGTGAGGTCGACGTCCAGGGCCTCGCGAGGGACCTCGACGCCCCACCTGCCCTGGCCCACGGCGGCCCAGGAGCCCTCCGCGACCAGCTGCGCCTGGCGGGTGATCTCGCGCAGGGTGCGGGCGCCCAGGGCACCCGGGGGCAGCTCGCCGCGCCACAGCTCGGCGTCGACGGTGGCGCCGGGGGCCCGGCCGGCGAGGACACTCGCGAGCAGCCGGTCGCCGACTGCCCAGGTGTCGAGGCCGTCGAGCTCGACGGGGATGCCCTCGCCCCGCTCCTCCGGGACCTGCGGCAGCAGCAGGCCGAGCCGCTCCCGCAGGAAGCCCCGGGCCGGGTTGTCGAAGAAACGCAGCAGGTCGTCGAGGTCGACGTCGTCGCTGCTGCTCGTCCGGGGCGGGCCGAGCGCCGCCGTGGCTGGGACCGGTCGGGCCGTGCGCTTTCCGAGCGCGGCCCGGGCTCCAGCGATCGCGGTCGGGTCGTAGCTGAAGGGCCGGTCCTGCGGGAGGAGCGGCGGGAGCTCCGCCGGGGCGGCGCCGAGGTTGCGCGGGTCGAAGGGTTGCAGCGGGTGCCGGGTGAGCACGCGGCATACCCCCGGGGAGGTGGGGTCGGCGGTGCGCCGGACCGTGTCGAGCAGCTCGCCGAGGGGGACGGCAGGCGGGCGCTCGGCGCCGGTGTGCTCGTCGAAACCGGTGTAGGTGATGACGACGGTGTCGCCCGCGGCCATGAGGGCGTCGAGGAGGAGCTGGCGGTCCTCGCTACGCGGGTCGCGCTCTCCGGTCACGGGGCGCCGGGCCAGGGCGTCGTCACCGTCCGCGGTCGTGGTGCGCGGGACGACGCCGTCGTCGAGGCCCACGAGAGCGACGACGCGGTGGGGCACCGAGCGCATCGGCACCATCGTGCAGACGGTGAGGGTGCCGGTGCGGAAGTTGGACCGGGTGGCGCGGCCGGCGGCCTGCTCGGCGAGCAGCGCGTGGACGTCGGAGAGGGACAGGCTGAGCGAGTCGGTCCCCTCCCGCCGACCGGCCGACTCCTCGACGAGCTCGAGCTCGCGCACGAGCTGGGTGACCTGCCAGCCGTCGGCCGTCGGCACGTCGGCCAGGCCGAGCACCCCCTCACACAGCACCCGCACCCACTCCGGCACCGCGTCGGCCTTGCGCAGCTCCTGCAGGGTGTTGCCGAGCCGGGCGACGAGCTCGGCCAGCCGGCCCGCGAGCTCGAGGTCGCCGCTGTCCAGGTCGTCCAGCCCGAGGGTCGTGCCGAGGTGGTCGACCTCTTCGCCGTCGACCGCCGCGCCGACGAGCACCGAGGCCAGGCCGCTGCGCCAGGTGTTCTGGGTGAGGCCGGCGAGCGCGTAGTCCGCGCGGTGCTCTCCGTCCAGCCCCCACCGGACGGCGGCCGCCTCGACCCAGCCCCCGATGCGGCCGAGGTCGTCGTCGTCCAGGCCGAAGCGCCGGCGCACCGGCGCGCTCCGCGCGAGGTCGAGGACCTCGCTCGCCGTGAGGCGACCTCCCGCGAGCTCGACGAGGCGGGTGGCGAGCGCGAGCAGCGGGTTGGCGTGGGTTGGCGATCGGTCGGCGAGGCGGACGCGCAGCCCGTGCGCCGGGTGGCCGATGCCGCCGCCGCCGCCTCCGCCGGCCCCGCCGGTCGTGGCGGCCGCCCGGGTCGCGTGGTTGCCCGCCGCGACCACCTCGCCCAGGCCGAACCCGGCATGCACCAAGGGGGCGTAGGCGTCGATGTCAGGACACATGACGAGGATGTCGCGCGGCTCGAGGGAGGGGTCGCGCTGCAGCAGGTCGGTGAGCACGTCGCGGAGCACCTCGACCTGTCGCCCCTGACCGTGGCAGGCGTGCACCTGGAGGCTGCGGTCGTACGCCGGCACGATCCTCGCGTCACGCTCGGCGTCGTTTGGGGGGTGGTCGGCGGCCAGGTCGCGCTGCAGGAGCTGCAGGAGGGTCAGCGCCCCCGGTCCGCCGTCGGCTGGTGGCGGCGGGGTGGCCGAGCCGCTTCGGGCCGTGGGTCCGCTCACGGTATGCGGTGCGAGCGCCAGCGTCCGCTGCAGCTCGCGGGCGTCGCGACCCAGGCTCGCGAGGAGCGGGTGACGCACGAGCAGCGCGGACGTGTCGTCGTCGCGGGGCACCGGCCCCTCGGCAGCCAGCGCGGACAGGGAATCCCAGGCCGCGGGCGAGGCCTGTGGCAGGAAGAGATGCACGTCGCGCTGCTCGGCCAGCGCGGACACCACCTCGACCTCGCTGCGCGCGATGCGGGTGTGGCCGACGAGGCAGAGCCGGCCGGGGAGGTCGAGGTCGGCCGCGCGGTCGCCGGTCCGCAGGGCCGTCACGACGCGCTGCTGGCGGACGTCCGGGGGCTCGGCGTCGACGAGCGGGAGCACCCGGCGCCAGAGCTCGGGCTGCCAGTCCAGGTCGGGGTCGACCGGGCCTCCGAGGCCGTCGCCCTGGCCACCCGTGCGCCAGTCGGTGAGCATCGCCGGCCGGGACGAGGCGTAGGAGGCGAACAGTCCCGCCAGGCGGCGCGCCACGGCATACCTTCGACCGCGGCGCAGCTCGCCCTCGGCGCCCGGCATGCCTCGCCCGAGATGAGTGGCGAGCGTGACCGCCCACGGCTCGCCGAGACTGGCGTCGATCGCCTGCAGGACCGGCCAAGCGAGCCGGTCGGGGTGCCACGGGTCGTCGCGGTCGATGCCCAGGACGAGTGCGACGAGGGAATGCGGGTTGAGGAAGCGCACGCCCGCGCAGACACCGTCGTGGCCCTCGTCACCCGCGCCGAGCCGGTGGGACAGTCGCTGGGCGAGCCACCGCTCCACCCCCTTGGCCGGGACCGCGACGATCTCTTCCGCGAACGGGTCGGGCAGCGGGCTGGCGAGCAGCTCGGCGAGGCCGTCGGCCAGCGCCGCGGTGCTCACGTCCCGGTGCACGAAGAGGGTCACGGGGCAGACCCTACTGAGAGGGTGTGACAGGCATCGTGAGGTGCGTCAGCGCACGCGCATGGGCGTGCCACCGGTGAGGTGCAGCAGCTCGTCGTAGGTGAGGGCCATGACGGTGTCGGGCGTGCCGCCCGCGGCCCAGACCTCGCCGAAGCGCGACAGGTCGACGTCGACGACGGTGCGCAGGGCCGCTGGGTGCCCGGTGGGCGCCACGCCGCCGATGGCCTGGCCGGTGGCGTCCCGGACGAAGCCGGCTCCTGCCCGCTCGACCACCTCGGCGCCGAGGGTGCGGGCGATGAGGTCGGTGTCGACCCGCGCGGCGCCGCTGGCCATGACCAGGAGCGGCTCGCCGTCGCAGGAGAAGACGAGGCTGTTGGCGATGGTGGCGACGTCGCACCCGATCTGGGTCGCCGCGAGGGCAGCGGTCCGCGCGTGCTCGTCCAGCCAGACCACCCGCGGAGTGATGCCGGCCGCCGCCACGGCGTCGAGGACGACCTGGTTGCTGCGGTGCATGAGGTGAGTGTGCCGCAGACGGGGCTGCAGGTGCGGAGGGGTGACTCCGACACGGTGCGGGGTCTTGTCAGGCACGGAGGGTGACTCCTACGCTGTGGTGGTGCGTATGACGAAGTGCGTTGCGTTTTGAGCAACAAGTACCCCTCGGCTGCCCTGGAAAGGCTGTTGCGGTGGGCGCGCCTGGAGATCTTGCCGACCGAGTCGGTCGCCGAGCAGGTCCACGAGCATGTCGAGCCGGGCCGCACGGTCACGGTCACCGCCTCCCCGGCCAAGGGGCTGGAGGCGACCCTCAGCCTGGCCGAGCAGCTGGCTGGGCACTACCACACGGTTCCGCACCTGGCGGCGCGGATGGTGGAGCGGGCTGCGCTGCCCGACCTCGTCGCACGGCTGCGGGAGGCAGGGGTCACCGAGGTGTTCGTGCCCGGCGGCGACGCGACGCCGACCGAGTCGACCTTCACGGACGCGCTAGACCTGCTGACCGCGCTGCACGAGCTCGGCGCGCCTTTCGAGGGCGTCGGCATCACCGGCTACCCGGAGTCACACCCCGGCATCGACGACGACGCGCTGGTGCAGTCGATGTGGGACAAGCGGCGATATGCCACCGCGATCGTCTCCAACATGACCTTCGACGACGAGCTCGTCGGGCAATGGCTGGAGCGGGTGCGGCGGCGGGACGTGCAGCTGCCGGTCTACGTCGGCGTGCCCGGCCCCGTCGACCCGACCAAGTTGCTGCGGATGGCGAGCGTCATCGGGGTGGGTGACTCGATGCGCTTCCTGCGCAAGCAGCGCAGTGTCTTCGCGCGGATCGCTCTGCCCGGTTTCAGCACGACCCGCTTCGTGCACCGGATCGCCGCGCTCGCCGCCTCCGAACGCCTCGGGGTCCGGGGGCTGCACCTCTACAGCTTCAACCAGGTCGAGAAGACCGAGACCTGGCGCCGTGAGCAGCTGGCGTCTGTCTCCGAGTGGCGCCCCGCTCCCGCCGGCCTGCACCGACCGCGCGGAGAGCACCGAGGTGAGGGGCGAGTCAGCGGCACGTAGGGTGGCCCGCATGCCCACCGACTCTTCGCCTGCCACGGTGCAGTCGGTCGCTCGTGCGCTGACCATCCTCGAGGTGCTGGCAGAGTCGGGAGAAGCCGACCTGGGCCAGATCGCGGCGGCCCTCGACGTGCACAAGTCGACGGCCAGCCGCCTCCTCGCCACCTTGGCGGCCCACGGCTTGGTCGAACAGCCCGAGCCGGGGCGGGCCGTGCTCGGCGTCGGGATCGTCCGGCTGGGCGGAGCGGCAAGCGCCCGCCTCGACCTGGTTCAGCAGGCGCGCCCCGTCTGTCAGGAGCTCGCGGCGAGGACCAACGAGACCGTCAACGTCGCGGTCCTCCGGGATGCCGAGGTGCTCTACCTCGATCAGGTCATCGGGGCCTCGACCATCACGTCCTACAACTGGGTCGGTCAGCGGGTCCCGTTGCACGCGACCGCGAGCGGGCGAGTGCTGGCAGCGGCACTCAGTGAGTCTGAACGCCGGGCGGCGTGGGGGCGCGCGCAGACGTTCACCGACACCACCGTCACCGACCCACAGTCGCTGGAGGAGCTCGTGCGCCAGGCGAGGGATGAGGGCTACGCGGTGGTGCGCGAAGAACTCGACCTCGGACTCGTCGCGGTCGCCGCACCGGTGCGCAACGCCCACGGTGAGATCGCGGCATCCGTCAGCGTGTCCGGGCCGAGTTTTCGCATGGATGACCACTGGGTCGAGGCCGTCCTGCCACCGCTACGTCAGGCAGCTGCCGAGTCGTCGGCTCGTCTGGGGTGGCACGGCTGACTCAGAAGGAGGCGCCTTCTTCCTTCAGCACCTCGCGGGTGTTCGGGTTCACCGACGGCCGGAACGGCACCTCGACCACGGTGGCGCCCACCGGCTCGCCGGGTGTCTCGGCATACTGGTCAGGGAGCCAGACCCGCAGTTGCGTGCCGGGCGCGCTCGAGCCGACCGGGACGTAGCCCAACGCGATGTTGGTGCCGAGTTCGGGCGAGTACCATGGCGAGGTGAGGTATCCGACCGGGTCGTCGCTGTCGATCAAGCTCACCAGCCAGAAATCGGGCGCATAGTCGGTGATCGGTTGACCACCCAGCCGCAGACCCACCAACATCTGGCTGAAGGGCGGGTTCCCCGCCTCGACCTGGGCACGCTGTGCCTCTAGCGCCGCCTTGCCGATGTAGTCCTCCTCCTTCTGGCGAGGGACCTGGTAGGCGAGGTTCGTCTGCAGGGGAGAGGTCTCGGCGTCCATGTCCTGCCCCCACGACAGGATCCCGGCCTGGACGCGGCGCGGGTGGGCAGGAGCGATGACCCGAAGGTGGTGCGCCTCTCCGGCGGCGAGGATCGCCGCCCACATCTCCTCGGCGTGGAGGGTGGCGTCGTAGAGGTAGATCTCATAGCCCTTCTCGCCGGTGAAGCCGGTCTGCGACACGATGACCGGCAGGCCGGCCACCTGGGCGGCCGCCAAACCGTAGTTGGGGATGTCGGAGGCTGCCGGTCCGATGAGGTCCCGCATGAGCGCCTCTGACTTCGGGCCCTGGATCTGCACGGGGCAGACGTCGATCTCCTGGATCGTGACGTCGTAGCCCTTGCCGACGTTGACTCCCTGCAACCACAGCATGAGGTCGGAGTCGGACAGGCTGAACCAGAACTCATCTTCGCTCAGCCGCAGCAGGACGGGGTCGTTGAGGATGCCCCCCGCCTCGTTGCACAGGATGACGTAGCGGGCGTGCATCGGGCTGATCTTCTTCGCCTGACGCGTGATGACGTAGTTGACGAAAGCCTCGGCGTCGGGGCCCTTGACCTGGATCTGCCGCTCGACAGCGACGTTCCAGAGGGTGACGTCGTTGACCACCGACTCGTGCTCGGTGAGGGCGGCTCCGTCGTCGCGGCTGACGTAGCCGCGCGGGTGGTAGACCCGGTTGTAGACCTCGGCCCGCCACGCCCCGGCCTCGATCGAGAGCTGCCAGTAGGGGGACTTGCGGATCCGGGTCGAGATGAGCAGCTCCACCGGGGTCGGGCCACTCTGCCGAAGGTTGACGGGGACCGTCCGTCCTTGCTGGACGGAGGGGTAGTTGTGGTTGGTCGGGGTCTGGGTGGGGGCAACGTGCCGGGTGCCTGCCAGATCCTGTGGTGCGGTGCTCGAGGTGACGGACAAGGTGTGATCCCTCCTTGCGGAGCGGGGTCGAGACGCGCGGCTCGACCAGACGGCCGCTGTGGTCCAGCGTGCTCGAGACGCTACACCCGGCGTAGCGCTGCATGCAATGGGCCGCGCTATACGCAACGCACGCGGCGGCCAGGTCCGGAGGGCGCCGATGGTGCGCGTCTGTCGTGCCTCGTGCCAGCAGGGGTGGAGGTGCTGGAGCCCAGCTGAGGGGGGGTGTCGAGGACTGCTCTGTCGGGCTGCCCTCATGGCGATGCACCTGCTGCGTCATGCGCGTAGGGTTGCGACATGCGCAACGAGGACGAGCCGCGTCAGGGGGCGGTGCGGTCCGTCGACCGCGCCCTCACGATCCTGGACATCCTGGCGCGGACGGGCGAGGCCGGCGTCGGTGAGATCGCGGCCGAGCTGGGGGTCCACAAGTCCACCGCCAGCCGGCTCGTCGCGGCCCTGGCGGCACACGACCTGGTGGAGCAGCCCGCGGAGCGTGGCCGGGCCCGCCTGGGCGTCGGTGTGCTCCGCCTCGCCGGCGCGACCAGCGCCCGGCTCGACCTGGTGCAGGAGGCGCGCCCGGTGTGTCGGCTGCTCGCGACCCAGACGTCCGAGACGGTCAACCTCGCCGTGCTCGGTGACCGTTCGGCGCTCTACATCGACCAGGTCATCGGACCCTCGACCATCACCTCCTACAACTGGGTCGGCCAGCACATCCCCCTGCACGCGACCTCGAACGGTCGCGTCCTCGTGAGCGAGCTGACGCGCGACGAGCGGCGCTCCACGTGGGGCGAGCTCGCGGCATACACCGACCAGACGGTGACCGACCCCGATCTCCTCGAGCCGCTCGTGAGTCAGGTGCGGGAGCAGGGTTATGCCGTGGTGCGCGACGAGCTCGACGTCGGACTCACCGCCGTGGCGGCCCCGGTGCGTAACGCGCACGGCGAGGTCTGCGCCTCGCTCAGCGTCTCCGGCCCGAGCTTCAGGATGGACGACGACCGGGTGGCGCAGGTGCTCCCTTCCCTGCAGCAGGCCGCCGCCGACGTGTCCGCCCGGCTGGGCTGGCACGCGCGGTGACGACTGGACGCGCGTTCTGCCGGGACTGGCCGCGCGTTCTGCCGGGACTGGACGCCCGGTCTGCGGCCGCTCGCCCCGACCCTTGACACCCGGCATACGACCGGTTGAGACTAGTTGCGTGATGCGCACAGAGTTGCGCGATACGCACCATTGAAGGGCGACCATGAGCACCTCCACCCTCCCCTCCCGCTGCAACGTGCTGGTGATCGGCGCCGGCATCGTCGGCAACTCGCTGGTCCACCACCTCGCCGACCTGGGCTGGACCGACATCGTCCAGATCGACAAAGGGCCGCTGCCCAACCCGGGCGGTTCGACCGGCCACGCCTCCAACTTCATCTTCCCGGTCGACCACAGCCGGGAGATCACTGATCTCACGCTCGACTCGATGCGGCAGTACGAGGAGATGGGGGTGCTCACCACCTCTGGAGGCTTCGAGGTCGCGCGCACCGAGGAGCGGATGGAGGAGCTGCGCCGACGGATGAGCTCGGCGAGGGCCTGGGGGATCGAGGCCAGCCTGGTAAGCCCCGAGGAGGTCGCCGAGAAGGTCCCCTTCCTCGACCCCAGCGTCATCATCGGTGCGTTCTGGACCCCGAGCGTGGGCGTCGTCGACTCCCTGCGCGCCGGGACGATCATGCGCGAGAAGGCGCAGGCCAAGGGCGTGCTCACGACGGTGCCCAATGTCGAGGTCACCGGCATGACGGTCACCGAGGGACGGATCAGCGCGGTCCAGACCGACAAGGGCGACATCGAGGCCCCTGTGGTCGTCATCGCTTGCGGGGTATGGAGTCCGCGCCTGGCCCGAATGGCCGGGGCGCACATCCCGCTCACGCCGGCGGTGCACCAGATGATCTCCGTCGGCCCGTGCGAGCCGTTGGCCGAGCGGCCCGGAGAGATCAGCTTCCCGATCATCCGCGATATGGACACCTTCTGCTACGAGCGGCAGCACGGGTCCGACATGGAGGTCGGCTCCTACGCCCACCGCGCGATCCTGCACGACCCCGACGAGATCCCGTCGATCGCCCAGGCCAAGCTCTCGCCCACGGAGATGCCGTTCACCGAGGACGACTTCGACCCGCAGCTGGAGCAGGCGCTGGAGCTCATGCCCGAGCTGCTCGGCGACGAGCGCGCCGAGATCCGCTACGCCATCAACGGCCTGCTCTCGCTCACGCCGGACGGCAACCCCGTGCTCGGCGAGACTCCCGAGGTCACGGGGCTGTGGTCCTGTGCGGCAGTGTGGATCAAGGAAGGCCCCGGCGTCGGTCGCGCGGTCGCCGAGTGGATGACCCACGGCAACCCCGAGATCGACCTGGGGCACAGCGACATCGCCCGGTTCTACCCACACCAGCGCACCCGCGCCCACATCCGCGCCCGCACCAGCGAGGCCTTCAACAAGACCTACGGCATCGTCCACCCGGGCGAGCAGTGGGAGAGCTCGCGCCCGATCCGTCTCTCGCCCATGCACGAGAGTCAGAAGGCGCTCGGTGCGGTGTTCTACGAGGCAGCAGGGTGGGAGCGCCCGCACTGGTATGCCTCGAACGAGCCGCTGCTGGAGGAGTTCGGCGACGCCGTCATGCCCCGGGAGCACGAGTGGGACTCCCGCTGGTGGAGCCCGATCATCAACGCCGAACACCTGGCCCTGCGGGCCCGCGGCGGGATCGTCGACCTCACTGCCTTCGCGATCTTCGACGTCGTGGGACCTGCTGCGCTGCAGGCGATCCAGGGCATCATCGTCGCGCAGGCGGACGTCGCGATCGGTCGGGTGATCTACACCCCGGTCCTCGACGAAACCGGGGGCTTCCGCTCCGACCTCACCGTGATGCGCCTGGCGCACGACCGCTTCCGCGTCGTCACCGGCGGCGCGCACGGCATGGTCGACGCGAAGTGGTTCGCCGACCACCTGCCCGAGGGTGCGTTACTGGTCGACCTGACCTCGGCATACTCCACGATCGGGGTCTGGGGTCCGCGCGCCGGAGACGTGCTGGGTCAGCTCACCGACGCCGACCTGTCGCCCGAGGGTTTCCGCTTCGGCACCTGCACCCTCATCGAGGTCGGCGACCTGTCGGTGCTCGCCTCGCGCATCTCCTACGTCGGAGAGTTCGGGTGGGAGCTCTACGTGCCCATCGAGACGGCGAAGGCCCTGTGGGACAGGCTGATCGAGGCCGGCCGCGGGCACGGCGTCGTCCCCGTTGGCATCGGGGTCTACACCGCCACCGGCAGGATCGAGAAGGGCTACCGCGCCTACGGCGCGGAGCTCGACTCCGAGCGCACCCTCACCGAGACCGGCATGGAGCGGCCGAAGATCAAGGAGGCCGAGTTCATCGGCAAGGACGCGGTGGTGGCCCAGGCCGGGCAGCCGCCACAGTCCGTGCTCTGCGCGATGACGGTGGACGACCACACCTCCTCCAGCGGCGTCAAGCGCTACATGCTCGGTGGCGAGCCGATCCTGGGCCGCGGCGGCGAGCGCCTGACCGACGGGCACGGGCACCACCCCTACGTCACGTCCGCGGCTTCGGCGCCGAGCCTGGGCAAGCACGTGCTCATGGCCTTCCTGCCGCCGAAGCAGGCGGTCGTCGGCACCGAGCTTGCGGTGTCCTACATGGAGGAGCTCTATCCCGTGACCGTGGCGAGCGTCGACGCGACGCCCCTGCTCGACCCCGACAACCTGCGCGTCAAAGGGCGGTATGCCGAGCTCGAGCAGTCGGGCGACACCACCGCCACCACGGCCGCCGCCGAGCCGCTGGGGGTGGCCTGATGACCGACGTTCTGGTCTGCGTCAAGCGGGTGCCTGACACCAGCGGCGAGGTCGTGCTCACCGCCGACGGGAGCGCGGTCGACGGACGGTATGCGGGTTACACCATGAGCGCGCACGAGGAGGCCGCGGTGGAGCTGGCGGTGCAGATCGCCGGGGAGGGCGACGGCTCGGTCACCGTGCTCACTGTGGGCGACGAGGACAGCGTCGAGCAGCTGCGCGCGGCGCTCGCGGTCGGTGCCACCGAGGCCATCCGCATCGACGCCGCCGCCGACGACTACGGCCCCGCCGACGTCGCCGCCGCCATCGCCGACGTGGTGCGGGCACGGGAGTCGTCGGGCGGCGGCTTCGGGCTGGTGCTGGTCGGCAACGACGCCGCCGACACCGGTGACCACCAGGTCGGGATCCGGCTGGCCCACCTGCTGGACCGGCCCGTCGTGGCTGGTGCTCAAGAGGCTCTGGTCAACGACGCGGGCGACCGACTAGAGGTCCGATCCAGCGTGTCGGGTGACACAGAGGTCTACGACGTGCCGCTGCCTGCGGTCCTCACGGTCTGGGAGGGCGGGGTCGAGCCGCGCTATCCCAACATCAGCGGCCGGATGAAGGCCAAGAAGGCGCAGGTGGAGGTCATCACCCCAGGTGTCGCGCCGCGAGGTGCCGGGCGCCACGGGCTGCGGGTGCTCCCGCCGCTGGAGAGCAACGTCGAGGTGCTCGGCGAGGGAGCGGCCGCCGCGCCGCGGCTCGTCGCGGTGCTGCGGGAGATCGGAGTCGTGCGATGAGCGTGCTGGTGCTGGTGGAGCCCGAGGACCTGGCGGACGGCAGCGCCGGTCTGTCGGTGGTGTCCCAGGAGGTGCTGACCTTCGCCCGGTCGATGCCCGGTGCGGACGGAGACGTGGATGCGCTGCTCGTCGGAGCGGCCGGAGCGCCGGAGGCCGCGGTGCTGGACCACTGCCGTGAGCAGGGCGTGCGCACGCTGTTCACCAGCGGTGACGCCCGGCTGGAGCGGTATGCCGCCCGCGCCTGGTCACGCGTCGCCGACGCCGCCGTCGAGGCGAGCGGTGCGGCATACCTCATCGCGGGTGGGACCCCGCGCGGCAACGAGGTGCTGGCGCACGTGGCGGCGGCGCGCGACCTGCCGATGGCGGCCAACCTGGTCTCGGTCGTGAGCGCCGACCCGCCCGAGGCGGAGCGTCAGGTGGCCGGGGGTGCGGTGCTGGAGCGGGTGTCCCTCGGCGAGCGCGGAGCGCTCGCGATCGCCTCCGTGGCCGGACACGCCGTCGCCCCCGAGCCGGCGACGACTCCGGCGGAGACGCAGGTCGAGCAGGTGGAGGCCGAGATGGGTGACGCCGACCTCGTCGCCCAGGTCGTCCGCGTCGAGGCGCGCGAGGGCGGTGACACCTCGGCGCTGACCGGTGCCCACGTCGTCGTCGGTGCCGGGCGTGGGGTCGGCGGAGCCGAGCAGTTCGACGACGTGGAGGCGGTCGCGTCCCGGCTCGGTGGGGTTGTCGGTGTGTCCCGGGTCGTGACGAGCCTGGGGTGGCGGCCGCACCACGAGCAGGTGGGTCAGACCGGGAGCCGGATCGCGCCGGACCTCTACCTCGCCTGCGGCATCAGCGGGGCCATCCAGCACTGGGCCGGGTGCAGCTCGTCCAAGACGATCATCGCGGTCAACACCGATGCCGAGGCGCCGATGGTGACCAAGGCGCGCTACGCCGTCATCGGCGACATGCACGAGGTGCTGCCCGCGGTGCTGGGGGAGCTCGGCTAGCTCGACGATGTCGACCACGGCTTCTCCCGCCATGGCGCGACAACCGATGGTCGAATTCTGAGGTCACCCGCGACGCTGAGCGACCCCGGGACCCCCGGCGGCGGTTCAGTCCAGGAACAGCGCCGCCGAACGCAGCCAGCGCTCGCCCTCGTCCGCCCAGCCGAGCCGGTGCAGCCACACCCCGGTCGTCACCCGCTCCACGAAGGCCCACGCGCCCACCCGCTCGGCGTCCAGCCCCAGCCGTGCGGCGACGTGCGCCACCTGGTCCTCGTGCCAGCGGCGGGCCGCGCCGAGACCTCCGTTGCGGCCCCGCTGCTCCAGCTCGTCCCTGAGGTCGCGCAGGACGACCCCGGCGTCGTACTCCCGCTCGCACAGGAAACCGTCGGGGTCGATGAAGGCATAGCCGCCGCTCTCCCGGGCCAGGACGTTGAGGCTGTGCGCGTCGCCGTGGACGACGACCCGGTCGGCCAGGGGTGAGGCGACGAGTTCGCCCGCCAGGCGCTCGGCTCGGTCGACGACCCGGGTATGCCGCTCGACCCAGCCCCCGTCCGCGATCTCGGTGGCGACGATCGCGTGCAGGTGGCTGGCCTTCTCGCCGGGCTCCTCGTCCTGCGCCACCGTGAGCGGCAGCGCCCAGGCCTGCTCCAGCAGGCCGACGAGCACCTCGATCTGAGCGAGCCCGTCCGGGGTGGTGCGTGCCAGCGACGGGCCGAGCCGCTCCAGCAGGGCGGCCCCGATGTCGAGGTCGTGGTCCAGGACCCGGCAGTAGCCGCGGCCCTGTGCCGCCTCCATCACCCGCACCTGCTGCTCGAGGTCGGTGCCCGCGTCGTCGAACTTCACCGCCGCTGCCAGATCCCCGTGGCGGACCTCCAGGACGGGGAGCCCGACGCCGTCGACGTGGGCTCGCTCGATCGTCAGGTCCCAGCGCTCGATGGTCCGGCGCAGGACCTCGGGGAAGCGCTCGAGGATCGGGCCGCCCCAGTCCTGGTCGGCCCACGGTCGAGCCCGCGCCAGCTCGACGACCTCGCTGCTCTCCACGAGGGAAGATCGTGCCAGACGCCGAGGAGGGGTTCGGGCTAGAGGTCGGCGAGGAGCGTGCCCGGGTCCTCCACGCAGTCGGCGACGAAGCGCAGGAAGCCGCCCGCGGTGCCGCCGTCGCACACCCGGTGGTCGAAGGTGAACGACAGCTGCGTCACCTTGCGCACCCGGAGCTTGCCCCGGTGCACCCACGGCTTGTCGACGATGCGGCCGACGCCCAGCATCGCGGCCTCGGGGTGGTTGATGATCGGTGTGGACCCGTCCACCCCGAAGACGCCGTAGTTGTTGAGCGTGACGGTGCCGCCGGTCAGCTCGGCCGGGGTGAGCTTGCCGTCGCGTGCTTTCGTGGTGAGCTCACGCAGCGCCGCTGCGAGCTCCGTGGTGGAGAGGGCCTGCGCCCCGTGAACCACTGGCACGACCAGCCCGCGCGGACTCTGCGCGGCGAAACCGAGGTTGATCGCGCCGTGGCGGACGATCTCCTGAGCCTCGGTGTCGACCGAGGAGTTCAGTGCCGGGTATGCCGTCAGCCCGGCCACGGTGATCCGCGCCAGGAGCGGCAGCACGCCGATGCCGGCGTCGGGCCGGGCGGTCTTGAGCCGGTCCTTGGTCTTGAGCAGGCGGGTGGCGTCGACGTCGACCCAGGTCGTCGCGTCGGGGATCTCCCGTCGTGAGGTCGACAGCCGCTCGACCATGAGGCGCTGCACACCCTGGATCGGGACCCGGGTCTCGCCTGCCTCCCGACCGGACGCGCGCTCTGCGCCGCCTTCGTGGTGACCGGCCGCACGGTTTGCCGTGACCGGACGCGCGGTCTGCTGCGTCTGGCCGCGCGAGATGTCGCCTCCGACATCGAGGTATGCCGTGAGGTCCGCCTTGCGGATCACGCCCGTCGGGCCCGGGGTCACCGCGGAGAGGTCGACCCCACGCTCGATCGCCAGCCGCCGGACCAGGGGGGAGATCACGCGCACGGCCATACCGGTCGAGGCGGCGGTCGATCGGGTGGCGGAGCCACCACCGGCGGCACTCGATCGGGAGTCCTGGCCACCATGAGCGACGCTCGGTGGGGTGGTTGAGCCACCATGAGCGACGCTCGGTCGGGAGGTGCGGCGACGTCGGCCACCCGCGCGGGACCGCCGGGCCGGGCCCTCGCCTGCGCCGTAGCCGATGAGGGGACGCTCGGGCTCGTCCTCGGCACCGTCCTGGCCTGGCACCTGGGCGCCTGCGCGCTCCTCGGTGCGGTACTGCTCACCACCGGCCCCAGCAGGCCGTGACGAACCCGCGTCCGGTGCGGATTCCGCGCTCTCGCCGGTCGCCCCCTCGCTGCCGTCGCCGGTCGCCGCGCCGTCGCCGGTGGCCGCGGCCTCGCCGATGGTGATGAGCGCCTCACCCACCGGCAGCACCGACCCGGGCTCCGCGTGCACGGCGGCGACCGTGCCGGCATAGGGGCAGGGGACGGACACCGAGGCCTTGGCGGTCTCCACGACGACGACCTCCTGGTCGACGCCGACCTCGTCGCCGACGGCCACGTGCCACTCGACGATCTCCGCCTCGGTCAGGCCCTCGCCGAGGTCCGGCAGCCGGAAGACCTGCGTCATACCCGCTCCTCCGACGGAGCCGAGACCTGCTGCGCCGCAACGGAATGCGTGAGGTCGGGCTCGTCCTCCCACTGCAGCCGTGCGATGGCGTCGAGGATCCGGTCCACCCCGGGCAGGTGGGTGTGCTCGAGCTTCGGCGGGGGATAGGGGATGTCCAGCCCGCTGACCCGCAGCACCGGCGCGGCGAGGGAGTGGAAGCATCGCTCCTGCACGCGGGCCGCGATCTCGGCGCCCATCCCGGCGAAGCCCTGCGCCTCGGCCAGCACGACAGCCCGTCCGGTCTTGCGCACCGAGGCCTCCACGGTGGCGTCGTCGAAGGGCACGAGCGTGCGCAGGTCGACCACCTCGACGTCCCAGTCCTCCTCTGCCGCAGCGACTTCCGCCGCCTTGAGCGCCCCGGCCACCTGCGGCCCGTAGGTGACCAAGGTGACGTCCGTCCCCTCGCGGCGCACCGCTGCCTGCCCGATCGGCTCGGTCGTGACCGGGAGCTCGACGTCGGCCTTGGCGTAGTACTGCGACTTCGGCTCCATGAAGACCACCGGGTCGTCCGAGGCGATCGCCTCGCGCAGCAGCGAGTAGGCATCCGCCGGCGTCGCGGGCGTGACGACGTGCAGGCCCGGGGTGTGCACGTAGTAGCCCTCGGAGGAGTCGCAGTGGTGCTCCACCCCGCCGATGCCACCGGCATACGGCACCCGGATCACCATGGGCAGGGTGACCCGGCCCGCGGTGCGGTTGCGCATCTTCGCCACGTGCGAGACGACCTGCTCGAAGGCGGGGTAGCCGAAGGCGTCGAACTGCATCTCGATCACCGGCCGGAATCCCTGCAGGCACAGGCCGATCGCGAAGCCGGCGATCCCCGCCTCGGCGAGCGGCGTGTCGACGCAGCGCTCCTCGCCGAAGTCGCGGGTGAGCCCGTCGGTGATCCGGAAGACGCCACCGAGCGCGCCGACGTCCTCGCCGAGGACGAGCACGTCGGGGTCCTCGGTGAGCGCGTCGCGCAGGGCGGCGTTGAGGGCCTTGGCGTAGGTGATGCTCATCGCGCAGACTCCATCTCCTCGTGCGTGACGTGGCTGTCGATCTCGGCCCGCACCATCTCCCGCTGCTCGACCAGCTGCGGCGTGGGCTCGGCATACACGTGGTCGAAGAGGGAGAGCGGCTCGACCTGTGGCTCGGCGTTCATCCGTGTCCGCAGGTCCGCGGCCAGCGCCTCCGCCTCCTCGCGCACCTCGGAGACGCGTGACTGGTCGAGGTGCCCCTGCTCGGTGAGGTATGCCTGGAGCCGGACGATCGGGTCCTGCCCGGTCCACCCGTCGACCTCGTCGGCGGTGCGGTAGCGGGTGGCGTCGTCGGCGTTCGTGTGCGCCTCCATCCGGTAGGTGTGCGCCTCGACCAGCACGGGCCCTCCGCCGGAGCGGGAGTGTGCGTAGGCCGCCCTCATCACGGCGAGGACGGCGGCCGGGTCGTTGCCGTCGACCTGCTCGCTGCGCACGCCGTAGCCGACGCCCTTGTAGGCCAGGGCCGGGGCCTTGGTCTGCTTGGCGAGCGGCACGGAGATGGCGTACTGGTTGTTCTGCACCAGGTAGACCGCCGGGGCCTCGAAGACGGCGGCGAAGTTGAGGCCCTCGTGGAAGTCCCCCTCGCTCGTCGCGCCGTCGCCGATGAGGCAGAGGGCCACCCCGTCGCTGCCGCGTCGGGTCAGGCCGTGGGCGGCACCGGCGGCATGCACCGCCTGGGTGGCCAACGGCGTGCACTGGGGGGCGGTGCGGGTGGCGACCGGGTCGTAGCCGCAGTGCCAGTCGCCGCGCAGCAGGGTGAGCACCTCGACCGGGTCGATGCCGCGGGTGACCAGGGCCATCGAGTCGCGGTAGGTCGGGAAGAGCCAGTCGTCCTGGGCGAGGGCGAGGACGGGCGCGACCTGGCAGGCGTCCTGCCCGCGCGAGCTGGGGTAGACCGCCAGCCGTCCCTGCTTGGTCAGCGCCGTGGCCTGGGCGTCGAAACGCCGCCCGATGACCATGGCCCGCCAGACCGCGAGCAGCTCGTCGGTGCCGGGCATGGTGTAGCCGCGGTCCTGCGCCTGCTGCGATGGCTCGGTGGCCGTGCCATCGGGGTCGAGCAGCCGCACCGGCTCGGGGCAGGGCAGCAGATCGCTGATGTCGCTCATCGTCGAGTCCTCGAGTCCTCACCTAGACGTCTCGACCTCCATGGTCCCGCGTCTCGACACTTTGCTGCTACACGTGGCGGTATGTCCAGACGCATGACACCATCGATGCGTGACTGCCGACCAGACGTCCGACCCCGACGCCGACGCCACCGCCAACGCGAGACAGGTGGCCCCCGCGCTCGACGACACCGACCGGGCCATCGTCGCCGAGCTGCGTCGCGACGGCCGCCTCTCGGTCCGCGCGCTCGCCGAGCGGGTGCACGTGAGCCGGGCGACGGCATACTCCCGGTTGGAGCGGTTGCACCGCGACCAGGTCATCACGGGGTATGCCGCGCAGGTCGACGCCGACAAGCTCGGCCTGGCGACCGGGGCCTACGTGTCGGTGTCGATCGAGCAGGGCTCCTGGCGTGAGGTGCTGGACGCGCTGTCCGGGTTGGCCGGGGTGGAGAAGGTCGCGCTGGTCGGGGCGGAGTTCGACATGCTGGTCGAGGTGCGTGCCCGCGACAACCACGAGCTGCGCGACGTCGTGCTCGGTCGGATCCAGGGCGTCGCCGGGGTGCGCGCGACGCGGACCTGGCTGGTCTTCGACGAGTGGGAGCGCTGAGCCCCACCCCGGCCCGAAGAGTGACCACGGGATAGCACGACCTTCATCGGCAAACTCGCCGAGGAAGGTCGTGCTATCCCGTGGTCGGTCCCAGGCGGGGGTGGCGGGGCGTGCAGTGGCCTCAGCGCGGGTCGTCGACCGTGTAGCGCACCCGGTCGAACCGCCCCCGCCACTCGCGCACCTCGCCGGCGACCTCCTCCGGCTCTCGACTCTGGTCCAGGCCGCGCGCGACGAAGTCGGCGAGCGCGGACATGTCGTCGGCCTCCATGCCGCGTCGCACGATCTCCGGAGTGCCGAACCGCAGCCCGTTGACGTCGCCCTCCACCACGTCGTCCGGGAGCCCGATGCCGCAGGAGAGGATCCCGGCCCGCCGCAGCCGGCGTGCCGCGGCCTGCCCACCACCCCAGTCCTGGGCTCGGACCGCGAACTGGTGCGAGGTGGTCACGGTGCCGTCCGGCGCTGCCCAGAGCGGCACACCCCGTGCCGTGAGCTCCTGCGCCAGCCGCGCCGCGGTGGCGACCATCGCCGCGGCATACGCCTCGCCCGCGACCTTCCAGTCGAGCATCGTCACCGCCAGGGCAGCGGACTTCGCGGCATCGAAGTTGGCGGTCAGACCCGGGAAGGCGATGGCGTCCAGGCGCTGCGCGATCTCCTCGTCGTCGGTGACGACGACCCCTCCCGCCGGCCCGCCCAGGCTCTTGTAGGTGCTGAACGTCATGAGGTGGGCGCCCTCGGCGAGCGGCTGCTGCCACTGCCCTCCGGCGATGAGGCCGCACTGGTGGGCGGCGTCGAAGAGCACCGTGGCGCCAACCTCGTCGGCGATCTCGCGGATCTGGGCGACGGGGTGCCGCACGAGGTTGAGGCTGGACCCGATGGTGATCATGCGCGGCCGGACCTCCCGCGCGAGAGCGCGCAGCCCCTCCGCGTCCACGGTGTAGCCGTCCGCGGCGACCGGTGCGGGGACCGTGGTGAGCCGGTACATCCCGGCCGAGCCGCCCGCGTGGTGCGTGACGTGACCGCCGATCGACGCCGGGGGAGCGATGATCGTGTCTCCGGGCTCGCACGTGGCGAGGAAGGCATACAGGTTGGCGATGGCGCCGGAGGGGACCCGGATCTCGGCGTGGCGCGCCCCGAAGACCTCGGCGACGAGCTCGGCGGCGATGACCTCGATCTGCTCGACCGCCTCGAGCCCCATCTCGTACTTCTCGCCCGGGTAGCCCAGGGACGGCCGCGACCCGAGGCCGCTGGCGAGCAGCGCCTCGGCGCGCGGGTTCATGACATTGGTGGCCGGGTTGAGGTTGATGCACTCGACGTCGTGGATCTCCCGGTTCTGAGCGGCTAACGACTCGATCTCGGTGAGCAGGTCGCCCGGCGCCGAGGCGGCGGCGCGGGCCGCGATCGAGCGCACGAGGTCCTCGCTGGTGGTCGGGACCCACGGGCGGCGGGCGAGTGCGGTCACGGTCTCCTCCTGGTATGCAGCGTCTCCCGCAGGCTAGGCCGCGGCGGCGTGGGGGCGCATCGGTCGGCTGCGCGAAGGTGAGGCCGCGGTGTTCCTACAATCGTCGCAAGGTCGGTCCTGAGGAGGTGTGGCGCGTGTCGCTGTCCGTGCAGGAGGTCGTGGACGCGCTGGCCCGCGATCTTGGTCGGGGGGTGACGCTCGACGATGCCGAGGGGCGGGTGCTCGCCTACAGCCTGGCTGGTGAGCAGGCGGATCCCGCGCGGGTGGAGGCGATCCTGCGACGGGTGGGGTCGGCGCAGGTCCGGGCGTGGGAGGAGCGGCACCTGCTGGGGCGTAGCGGTCTGGTCTGCGTGCCGGTCAACGAGGAGCTGGGGCTGGGGCCGCGGCTCTGCGCCGAGGTGCGGGTCGGCTCCGGCGTCCGCGGCAGGGTCTGGGTCACGGCCAGCGCGGACGACCTCACTGCCGGGCAGCGGGCGAGAGTGCTGGCGGCCGCGCGCGAGCTGGCGGAGGGCGACGCCGTGCCCGCCGCTGCTGGCACGGCCACCCGGGAGCAGGCGGTCGGCGCGCTGGTGGCCGGTCACGACGAGAGTTGGGAGGCGCTGGTGGCGCGGGCGCCCGGCGGCCGACCAGGGTCGGTGCGGGCCGCCGTCCTCACGCCTCGGGAGGGGGCCGGCGACGCAGGCGGGACGCGGAGTCTGCGCGAGGTGTGCCGCCGGGTGGCCACCTCGGGTGGCGTGCTGGGCGCGGTGCTGGAGGGAGCCTCGGTGATCGTGCTCCTCGGCGGGGGGCCCGGGGACGACCCTGAGGCGGTCGCGGCGTCCCTGGCCCCATGGGCGGGGTCTGGGACAGGTGTCGTGCTCGGCCTCGGAGCGGCGCATCCCGTCGGGGGCCAGGAGGGCTCACCCTCCTCGGGGGTCGCTGCCTCGCTGGCCCAGGCTCGGCAGGCGGCGCGCGCCGCGCTCCTCGATCCCGTGCTGGAGGGGGTGGCCGTCTGGGAGCGGCTGCTGTCGCAGCGGCTGATCCTGGGTGCCACAGAGCCGCTCAACCTGCTGGAGCCCCTGGAGTCGAGCGGTCGGGACGACCTGCTGGTGACTGTGGAGACCTTCCTGGATCTCGCCGGCGACGTGTCGCGGACCGGAGCGCGCCTGCACCTGCACCGGAGCACGGTCTACTACCGGCTGGGGCTCGTGGAGCAGGCGCTGGGTGTCGACCTGCGGCGTGGGCGAGATCGGCTGGACCTGCATCTGGCCCTGCTCGCGCGGCGGTTGCGCTGAGCGGAGCGGGAGTGCTGAGCAGGGCCGTGGTGGTGAGCAGGGCGGGAGTGCCGTCAGCCTCGCGCGACTGTCATCGGCACACGTCCCGAGAAAGGGCCCGCTCCCGATCGGACCCGCCGGGAGGGGGTCCTCAGAGCGAGGCAGCCGCCAGCTTCACCCCGAAGCCGACGAAGACCGTCCCGACGATCCCCGTGAGACCGCCCGCGGTGCGCCGGTGCTGCCGGAAGCGCTGGGCCAACGCGCGGCCGGAGAAGATGAGGGCGCTGAGGTAGAGCATGCTCAGCACCTGCATGGTGGTCGCCAGCACGAGGAAGTCGAGCAGGGGCGTCGGCGAGCCGGGCCGGAGGAACTGCACGAAGAAGGCGACGAAGAAGAGGATTGCCTTGGGGTTGAGCAGGCTGAGGATCAGCGCGGTGGTGAAGGAGCTGCCGCCCCGCGGCGGCACAGCCGCGCCCTGGTCGGCCACGTCGGTCGCCGTGCTGCCGGGCCGGCGCAGCGCCGTCAGCCCGGCCCGGACCAGCTTGAGGCCGATCCAGGCGAGGTAGGCGGCGCCGAGGTACTTCACCACGCTGAAGATGACCGGGTTGCCCTGGAGCAGGGAGGCGGCGCCGAGGAAGGTGAGGCCCATGAGGACCGCATCGCCGACGAAGACGCCGAACGCGGCGGCATACCCTCGCCCTGCCCCGTGGCGGGCGGCCTCTGACAGCACGAACATCGAGTTCGGGCCGGGGAGGAGCACGATGAGGAGGCCGGCGACGAAGAACGTTCAGTAGTCGGAAATCCCCAGGATCACCAGCAAAGCGTAGGGCTCGGAGCCGGTCTGTGGAAAACCCGTTCCGGCGCCGACCGAAGCCGCCTACGCTGGCGCGATGACCGAAGCGACGCAAGCAGCGGCATACCGCATCAGACGCGTGCGCGAGGGTGACGTCGCCGCAGTCCTCGACGCCTTCCGCAGCGCGGACGACATGATGCGTCAGGGGGACGTGAGTGATGAGGTCTCGGCACGCCGCTACGTCTCCTGGCTGCAGCGCCCGGAGCGCCGGGGGTATGCCGTGACCTGCGACGACGTCGTCGTCGGGATGGTCGGTGCGAGCCTCGACGCGGCGAACCGCAGCGCGTGGGTCTTCTTGTGGATGCATGCCCGGCACCGTGGCTGCGGCGTCATGGCCCGCGCCGTCGCGACCGTGGCCGACGGACTCCTCTGCGCCGCCGACGAGGGGGGAGAAGGGCTGGAGCGGCTGGAGCTCGGGCACCGCGTCGACAACCCGGGCTCTGGTCGCGTCGCCCGGGCGGCGGGTTTCGTCGTCGAGGGACGGGAGCGGGAGAAGTTCCTCGTCGACGGCACGCGGGTGGACGTGCTCACCTACGGGCGGCTCGGTGGCGATCGGTGGCCGACGATCGAGCACCTCCCGCTCGGCGAGCCACGATCAGGTGCCGGTGCGGGCTCCGGCTGTGAGGATGGCCGACGTGGCCGAGCCAACCCCTCCCGCAGCCCCGGACGAGCGCCGCACGCGCCGGGCCGACGAGGTCGCGAGCCCGGACGTCGAGGTCCGGGAGGACGGCGGCACGGTGCGGGTGGTGCTGCGCTCCTACGCCGCAGCGCGCGACCTGCTGGGCCGCACCTCAGGGACCAGGCAGTCCGGCTTCTCCGCGGATCTGGCGAGCTCGGCGCCCTTGACCCGCCCCCCGATGCTCTACGCCGAGGGCCCGGCGCACCGGGAGCAACGGCGGCTGGCCGGGCGCTACTTCACGCCGCGTGCGGTCACGACCCGACACCGCGAGACGATCGAGTCGCTCAGCGATGAGCTGGTCGGAGAGCTCGAGCGCGCCGGTGGAGGGTCGGTCGATGCCGCGTCCTTCCGGCTGGCGATGAGCGTCGTGTGCGAGGTCGTGGGGCTGACCCACTCCTCTGTCTCCGGTATGCAGCAGCTGCTCGAGGTCTTCTTCGAGCCGAAACCCGCGCGCACCGCGGCGTGGTGGCGCCGGCTCGGTGCCCAGGCGCGCACCCAGACTGCGACCGCCCGGTTCTACCTCCAGCACGTCCGCCCCGCGATCCGGGCGCACCGGCGGGACGAGCGGGACGACGTCATCGGTGGCCTGCTGGCGCAGGGGCTGAAAGACCGCGACATCCTCATCGAGTGCCTCACCTACGCCGCGGCCGGGATGGTCACGACGCGGGAGTTCATCTCGGTCGCGACCTGGCAGTTCCTCGAGCAGCCCGTGCTGGCCGACCGGTTCGGCGTGGGGAGCGACGTCGAGCGCAAGGCCATCCTGGCCGAGATCTTGCGGATCGACCCGGTCGCCGCGACCCTGCACCGACGCGCCACCGAGCCACTCACCCTCGACGGAGAGGACGGGCCCGTGACGATCCCGGCCGGTGCGGACCTCGAGCTCGACCTCCGGCGGGCCAACACCGACAAGGACGTCTTCGGCGACCGGCCGGCGGCGGTCGACCCCGACCGCTGCCCCGTGGCCGAGCACGGCCGGGTGCCTGCCGCCGGCCTCACCTTCGGCGCCGGTCACCACTCCTGCCCCGGTGAGCACCTGGCCTTCGAGGAGGCCGACGTCTTCCTCCGGCGCCTGATGCGCACGCGCTGGAGCCTGGTCGGTGAGCCGGTCGTGCGCTGGAACGACGTCACCGCGGGCTACGACATCAGCGGTCTGCGGGTGCGGGTCGCCACCGCAGCCGCGGAATAGTGCTCGCGCCCGGACGTTGACCCTCGGGTCACGGGTCGGCGGCCACCCGCCGATCCACCACTGAGCGTGAGGAGAGCATGATGCGTGCAGCCAGCTACGAGTCCTTCGGGGGCGCCGAGGTCCTCACCGTCGGTGAGCGCCCGGACCCGCCGGTCGGCCCGGACACCGTCCTGGTGCGGGCCAGGGCCACGAGCGTCAACCCGGTCGACTGGAAGATCCGCGAGGGCTACCTGCAGGGCGCCTACCCGCACCACCTGCCCATCATCCCGGGCTGGGACGTCGCCGGGGTCGTCGAGGCCGTCGGACCGGCCGTGCGGACCGGGCTGCAGGTCGGGGACGAGGTATGGGGCTACGTGCGCCGCGACGACATCGCCGCCGGAACCGCCGCCGAGCTGGTGCCCGCCCCGGAGCGGACGCTCGCCCGCAAGCCCGCCAGCCTCTCCTTCGAGGAGGCGGCTGCGGTGCCGCTCGCCGGCCTCACGGCATACCAGGCGCTCACCGAGGCGCTGCAGGTGGCCGCGGGTGAGCGGGTGCTCGTGCACGCCGCGTCCGGCGGCGTGGGCCAGTTCGCGGTGCAGATCGCCCGCTCACTGGGGGCCGAGGTCATCGGCACCGCGTCGGCCGCCAACGACGACCTGGTCCGCTCCCTGGGGGCGAGAGAGGTGCTGGACCACCGCGCCGGGCCGATCGGCGAGCAGCTGGCGCGGGCGGGCGGTCCGGTGGACGCCGTGCTCGACCTCGTCGGGGGTGAGGCCATGGCGGACATCGCCGAGCAGGTCACCGACACCTCGCGGGTGGTCTCGGTCATCGATGCCGAGCAGATGGCGTCGATTGGCGGGCACTACGTCTTCGTCCGCCCCGATCGCGCGCACCTCGACGCGCTCGCCAGGCTGGTCGAGCAGGGTGACCTGCGGGTCACGGTCGCCGAGACCTTCGACCTGGACCAGATCGCCGACGCGCACCGGCTCTCGCAGCAGGGCAGCCCGGGCGGCAAGATCGCCGTCCGGATCGCCTGAGGGCGGCAGTCGGCTAGTCCACCCAGTGCTGCTCGGGCACGGCGTGGGACAGGAAGTGGCTCATCGCCTGGGTGTAGGCGTAGGCGCCGGTCTGCCCGAAGACCACGACGTCGCCCGGCCGCAGATCCACCGGCAGGTCTCCGGTGCCCACGCGATCCAGCGAGGTGCACAGGGGGCCGGCCAGGGTCGTGGCGGCGCGCTCGGTGGTGACCACCCCGTCGCCGGGGCGCACCACCAGCGTCGGGAAGGACTGCCCGGTCAGCAGCGGTCGTAGCAGGTGGTTGATGCCGCCCTCGAGCATGGCGAACCGCTCACCCCGCGACACCTTCGTCCGCACCACCCGGGCGGCGTAGACCCCGGTCGGCCCGGACAGCCACCGCCCCGGCTCCAGCAGCAGCTCGCCGGTGAACCATGGATTCTCGGCCAGGATGCGGCCGAGCCCGGCACCGACGGCCCGGATGTCCAGGGTGGCCTCGGTGAGGGCATACCGAATCCCGAGCCCGCCTCCGATGTCGATGAGGTCCAGCTCGCGCCCGAGCAGCGACTGCAGCCGCTGACCGATCCGCAGCGCCGTGCGGTGGTTGGCCAGCAGCCGACCGGCGTCAAGCTCGTTGCTCGCCGCGAAGACCTGCATCCCCTGGATCTCCACCCGGTCGAACCGGGCGGCCTGACTCACGAAGTCGTCCATCACCTCCTCGTCCACCCCGAACGCGCTCGGCCCGCCACCTCCGATGATGGTCGCGACCTCTGACACACCCGCCGCGGGGTTGATCCGCACACTGACCGGCAGCGGCCGGTCCCCGGTGTGGAGGGTATGCAGTCGCTCGACGTCCTCGATGCCGTCCACCTGGATGCGGGCGCCGGCGAAGAGCGCCGCCTGCAGGTCCCGCTCGGACTTGGCCGGGCCGGCGAAGACCATGCCCGGACCAGTGCCCCCGGCCGCCAGCGCGGTCGACACCTCGCCCGCGCTCGCGCAGTCGAACCACGCGCCGGAAGCCGCGAAGGTCTCCAGCAGCGGCAGTCCCGGGTTCGACTTCACCGCATACGCGAGGCGGACGCGGGCGGGCAGCGCCTCCCGGAGCCGGGCGTAGCGCTCGCGAGCCGTGCCCAGGTCGTAGGCGAAGAACGGCGTCGGGTACTCCTCCGAGAGGCGCAGCAGCTCGGGCTCGTCGAACGCGAACAGGTCGGTCGTCGCAGCGGTCAAGATCATGCCTTCCACCAGGGCGCCAGGCGCCGTAGTCCTTCCTCGAGCTCGCCCTGCGGCCCGCCGACGCCGACCCGCAGGAAACCTGCGCCGCCCGCCCCGAAGGCGGTCCCCGGGATCGTGGTCACGCCGGCCTCGTCGCGCAGCCGCAGCGCGAAGCCCTCCGTCGCATCCTTCTCGTGGCCCCCCACGTCGTGTCGTCCCACGTCGTGTCGTCCCCTGTCGAGGTCGTCCGGGACCGCGAGCCACAGGTAGATCCCGGCCCGCTGCGGCGAACTCGACCACGCGTTCTCGTGCACCGGCGAGGAATCCCGTGGTCGATTTCGAGGGGTCAGCAGCTCCGGCGCCACCTCGGCGACGAGGTCCCAGCGCGCTCGGAGCTCCGCCCGCGCGGCGGGCAGCACGTCGTCGGCCGCCTCCAGCAGCGCCAGGGCGGTAGCCTGCGAGGGGCGCGCGGGCGCCGTCGTCATCGCGTTGTGCACCAGCCGGGCGGGGGCCAGGAGGTCCTCGGCGCCGATCGCCCAGCCGACGCGCAGGCCGGGCGCCGCGAAGGCCTTGCTCACCGAGCCCAGCACGACCGCCTCGTCGACGCCGACGACGTCGTGCACCGAGGCAGGCCGCCCGCCGACCCACAGCTCGGCGTACACCTCATCGCTGAGCAGCACGACGCCGCGCTCGCGGCAGGCGTCCGCGACCGCGCGCAACGCCTCGGGGGAGGCGACGCCGCCCGTCGGGTTGGCGGGGTGGTTGAGCACGACCAGCGAGGTATGCCGTCGCTCACCGAGCACGCGCAGCAGCGCACCGGCATCGAGGTCCCCGTCGGCGCCGAGCGGGTAGCCGACCGGCGTCGCGCCGCACAGTCGGGCGAGGGTCGGGTAGGCGACGAAACCGGGGTCGGGGACGAGGACAGAGGTCCCGGGGTCGACGTGCGCCTGGAAGAGCGCGAAGAGCGCCGCCTGGCTGCCGGCCGTGACCATCACCTGCTCCGGGCCGACCAGGCTCTCGGAGTGCGCTGCCCAGGCTGCTGGACCGTGCGGACGAGGCTCTCGGACCGTGCGGGCGAGGCTCTCGGAGCGGGCAGACGAGGCTGCTGGTCGGGGTGAGGGGGGCCGGGGGTGTGGTGAGCTGGGCCCGGGCGTGGTGGCTCGGGAGGCGTGGGCGGCGATGGCGCGGACGAGGGCCGGGTCGGAGGTGTTCGGGCCGTAGGAGAGCGGCGCACCCGCCCCTTCCGCGTGGGCCGTGGCGGATCCGGCGGCCACGGCGCCTAGCCCCGCCAGAGCCTCCCGGGCCACATCGGGCACGGGCCAGCCGGGCTCGCCCAGGCCGAGGTTGATCGCCTCGGGGGGAGCACCGACGGTCATGCGTCGGATGGACGACAGGCTGATCCCTGCCACCCGTGCAGCAGGGCTCACCGCAGCGACTCCTCGAGCGCCGTGGCGGCGTCGGTGGAGGAGTCGCGATACTTCACGATGACCGGGGCGTAGAGCGAGAGTCCGAGCACGTCGGCGTAGTCGCCGCGGGCCGGGCGCGACCCCGGCACGACGACGGCACCCTCGGGCACCTCGCCGCGCACCTCTCGCTGCTCGACCAGGTCGTAGATCGTCGTCCCGGCGGTGAGCGTCACGCCGGGGGCCAGCACGGCACCCTGCCGGACGACGACGCCTTCGTAGAGCCCGCACTGCGCGCCCACGAAGACGTCGTCCTCGACCACCACCGGCCGGGCGCCGACGGGCTCGAGCACCCCGCCGAGCTGCACCGCCGTCGACAGGTGGACCCCGGACCCGACCTGGGCACAGGACCCGACGAGCACGTGGCTGTCGACCATCGACCCGGCCCCGACGTAGCCACCGACGTTGACATAGCTCGGCGGCATGACGACGACCCCTGGGGCGAGGTGGGCACCGCGGCGCACCGAGGTCCCACCGGGCACGAGCCGGACGCCGTCGCCCGCCGTGATCTGGCGCGCGGGCACGAGCGACTTGTCGACGCTGCCGCCGGGCCAGTCCAGCTCCACGGTCTCGCTGAGGCGGAAGGCGGCGAGGATGCCGCGCTTGACCCAGGCGTGGGCCTCCCAGTCCCCGTCCGCGGTCCGGGTGGCGG
The DNA here is from genome assembly GCF_059025165.1 of Serinicoccus sp. JS2-9. NCBI lineage: Bacteria > Bacillati > Actinomycetota > Actinomycetes > Micrococcales > Ornithinimicrobiaceae > Serinicoccus > Serinicoccus sp. JS2-9. The sequence goes on along the minus strand of NZ_CM180091.1, from coordinate 474,956 downwards.
CGCGGGCGGAGCCGTCCTCGAGGGCTGCGAGCAGCGCCTCGACGTCGGCGACGGTCGGCTCGGCGCCGGACTCCTCGGCGAAGGTCTCCCTCAGGTCGGCGGCGCTCACGAGGCGAGGGCGGCAGGGTCGTGCGGCACCGCGGTGGCGGGCAGCCCGGCCAGGGCGCCCCGACGGGCGGACTGCACCCGCGCGAGGGCCGACTGGACCCGGGTCCAGGTCTCCGGCTCGGCCGGTGACAGCGGCAGCCGCACGTTGGCCGTGCCGAGCCCCAGGCAGGCGAGCGCCGCCTTGGCCGGCACCGGGTTGGTCTCGACGAACATCGCCTCCATCAGCGGCGCGAGCAACGAGGCCATCTCGCGGGCCAGGCCGAGGTCCCCGGACACCGCGGCATGCACGAACCGGCGGGTCTCGACGGGCGCGACGTTGGCGCAGACCGAGACCAACCCCTGGGCGCCGACGGCGATCGAGGCCAGCGCGAGGTCGTCGTCGCCCGCGAGCACGGCCCGCCCCTCGGGCGCCTCCTGGCACATCTGGCCGATCTGGCGCAGGTCTCCCGAGCTCTCCTTGACCGCCACGACCTGCTCCACCTGCCAGATCTGCCGCATGGCCTCCGCGGTGATGTTGCAACCGGTGCGCCCGGGCACGTTGTAGGCGATGATCGGCAGCCCGGGGGCAGCCTCGGCCACCGCGCGGTAGTGCGCGACCAGCCCACTGACCTGCGGCTTGTTGTAGAACGGCGTCACCACGAGCAGGGCGTCTGCCCCGGCGGCGGCCGCCTCGGCGGCCAGCTCGCAGGTGCGTCCGGTGTCGTTGTGGCCGACGCCGACGACCACGGGAATGCCCGGCCCGCCGCCCGGGGTGCGGGTCAGCTCGACCGCCTGCCGCACCAGGGCGTGCCGCTCCGCGTCGTCGACGGTGGCCGCCTCACCGGTGGAGCCCAGCACGACCAGCCAGTCGATCCCCAGCCCGTCGGCGAGGGTGTGGTGCACCAGCCGCTCGAAGGCCGCGTGGTCGACAGCCGGCTTTCGCGAGCCACCCACGGCGTCGGTCCCGGTCGTGAACGGCGTCGCCAGGGCGACGCCGAGACCGGTGAACGGTGCTGCGGTGAGGCTGCGGTCCATGCTGACTCCTTCGAGGTATGCCGTGGCGCCGCTCAGGCGCGCGCCCCGGCGGAGGTGCGTCGACCGGTGGTCGACGGTGCGGGCTGCTCCCCGGCGTCGGGGCCGAGGGAGAGCAGGGTGGTGAGCTGGTCCTCGGCGAGGTCGTCGAGGGTGAACAGGCCGGGCGTGGGCCGGTGCGCCAGCCAGAGAGCGGCCGTGAGGGCGCCGTCGGCGAAGAGGTCGCGGTCGTGTGCGGTGTGGCGCAGGCTGATGGTCTCCAGCGCGGAGGTGAGGCTGACCTCGTGGTCGCCGATCACCTCACCGAGGCGCAGGCTCTGCGTCTGCACGTCCTCCAGGCGGGCGCCGGCGCCGCGGGCCAGGGCCTCGCGCAGCACCAGGGCGGTGCCGCTGGGGGAGTCGACCTTGTGCCGGTGGTGGGTCTCCGTCACGGCGAGGTCGACGGCGCCTTGCCCGCCGCGAGCGGCGGCATACTCCCCGAGCACGCCGGCGAGGCGTCGCACGAGCGCGATTCCGAGCGAGAAGTTGGGGGCCAGGAGGATGCTGATCCCGGGGCGCTCGTCCTCGTCGATCAGCGTCGTCTCCGGGTCCCAGCCGGTGGCGCCGATGACGAGGTCGGCGCCGGTGCGCCGGGCCCAGGCGAGATGCTCGCCGACGGCCTCGCCCACGCTGACATCGATGGCGACGTCCACGGGTGCGGCGGGTGCGGCCTCTCGGCCGACCGCCCAGGCCACCTCCACCCCGTCGCGGGACGCGGCGAGCTGCCGGATCGCCGATCCGAGGCGTCCGGTGCCGAAGAGTCCGATGGTGGTGGGCACCAGGGGAGTATGTCGGCCCCGCACAACCTCTGACAAGCGACGTTTTCGCAGGTCAGAGCACATATCCTGCGAAACGGGGCGGTGGCCGGACGATCTCCTGCCGGCGTCCTACGCGGCTTCATGACCTCTCGCCGCAGACCCCGAAGTTGGTATGCCGCGGGTCAGGGTCGGACGAGCCCCGACTTGTAGGCGAGCGCGACGAGCTGAGACCGGTCCGCGCTCCCGGTCTTCATGAGGAGGCGGGAGATGTGCGTCTTGACGGTCGCCTCCGAGAGGAAGAGCAGGCCGGCCAGCTCGGAGTTCGACGGGGCGTCGCCCATGAGGGTGAGCACCTCCAGCTCTCGCCGCGAGAGCATGTCGAGGCTGGGGCGGCCGCTGGGATCCAGCGGAGCGGTGTCGCGCAGCGTCTTGATGACGGTGCCGGCGACCCCGGGGTCGATCCACCACCCGCCGTCGGCCACGGTGCGGATCGCGCCGGGAAGGCGGCTGGGGGCGGCGTCCTTGAGCATGTAGCCCGACGCCCCGGCGCGCAGCGAGCCGTAGAGGGCGTCGTCGTGGGCGAAGGTGGTGAGGACCAGTACGGTCGTGACGTCGTCGCGATCCTCGCGGTCGGCGACGATGCGTCGGGTGGCCTCGATGCCGTCCATGCCGGGCATGCGGATGTCCATGACGACGACGTCCGGGCGGTCTCGTGCCGTCATCTCGACGGACTGCAGCCCGTCGGCGGCCAGGCCCACGACGCTGATGTCGTCCTGCGCGTCGAGCAGCATCCCGAGGCCTTCGCGCACCTCCCGTTGGTCGTCCGCGATGACGACGCGGATGCTCACTCCCACCCCGTCGAACCGACGTGTCGCGGGGTCCCGTCGGCGCCGCCGCTGGCCGGTGGGCGGACGGGCAGCGTGGCGGTCGTCACGAACTCCTCGCCGGCCCACCCGGACTCGAAGGTGCCGCCGACCAGGTTGACCCGCTCCTTGAGGCCGCGCAGGCCGGTGCCGCCACTCGGGGTGTCCGGGCGGGTGGCGTCGCGTGACCCACGGCAGCGCACCTGGACCTGCAGGTCCTGCTCCTGCCAGGCGACGTAGACGTCGACGAGCGCACCTCGACCGGCGTGCTTGAGGGCGTTGGTCAGCGACTCCTGCACGACGCGGTAGGCCGCGCTGCCGACCGAGGGGTCGACCTCCTGCGGCGTCCCCTGCTGGTGCACGTCGACGATGAGGCCGCTGCGACGCGGGACCTGGATGAGCTCGTCCAGGTCGCCCAGGTGGGGCTGGGTGCTCGGCGAGAGGTCGTGCTCGAGGTCCAGGCTGCTCCCCGCGGAGGCCAGCTCGCCGTCGCGCAGCGCGCCCAGCAGGCGGTGCAGCTCGCGCATGCTCTGTGCGCCGGTGCTCTCGATGGTGCCCAGGGCGCCCTGCACCGCCGTGACCCGACCGTCCTCGGGCAGGTCCCGAGCCACCGACTGGGTCATCGCCCGCGCCCCGGCAGCCTGCATCATCATGGCGCTGACGGAGTGGGCGACGATGTCGTGCAGCTCACGGGCGATGCGGTGCCGCTCGGCCTGCGCGGCGCGCTCGGCCTCCACGGCCAGCTCGTCACGGAGCGCGGCGGCGCGCAACCGAAGGTTCCGGTCGCGCCGGGCCACGACCCAGACGGCGGTCAGAAGGAACGAGAAGCCCACGGCAGGGAACAACCAGTCCAGAGGCCCCGCCGGATCTTCGAGGTACCGCAGGACCGACCAGACCAGGACGGCGACGTAGGCGAGCGAGAGGCCGAGCGCGAGGAGACTGTGCCGCAACGGTGTCAGCGTCGCTGCGGCGAAGAGGGCGACCGGCACGAGGAAGAAGGGCTGCGCGCCCTCGAGCCAGAGCGCGAGGCCAGCGCTGACGACGAGCACGCCGACCAGGACGATCATCGGCCGGTGCCGGCGCACGACGAGCGCGCCGAGCTCGACGAGCAGGATCGCGACGATGATCCACCGGGGCACCTGATCACCGCCGCCCCACTCCACCATCGGCCCGAGGACCACGCCCGATGCGAAGAGCTCGAGCAGGAAGGCGCTGGCGAGGATCGCCACCTCCAGTCGCCACCGACGCGGGGGCGCGGGGGGAGTCGCCGTCGCGCGCACCATCGAGGTGTCTGCGTCCACCAGAGCCCTCCTCCCTGGTCGGGGCACCGAGGTCGTGACCTCTCGCCAGCCTATCTGCACCACCGGGGGAACATCCTGCACCACCATGGGTCGCGGCCAGCGGCCTCTCGTCCCCCGAGGAGGCCGCTGGCGATCGAGGAGAGGCGCCCGCCGCCGTCGTCGAGCCGCTGGTCGTCCAGGCGCTCGAGACTGGGCCGCAGGGCCTCGGGAAGCGCGGGCTCGCCGGTGAGGGTCACCTGCGCCGGGCGCTCCAGCTGGAGACCGACGCACGGCACGCCCTCGGGTGCCTGCTCGATCTCGGCGACGTTGATGTGCTCGTCCCTGTCGCCCCCTGCTGCGACAGGGACGAGCACGTGCAGCGGAAGAGCCGGTGCGGACGCCCTGTCGTCCAGCACCAGCACCACGAGGTCGGAAGCGACGAGCTGACCCTGCCCGAGGGCCTGGCCTGCGTCTCCGTTGGTGTCGCCTGCGACGACCTCGACCTGGATATCTTCTGACTGCACGCGCCCCAGTCTGGTGGGGTTCACCAGACCGGGACATCATCCTGCAGGGGGATTTCCGCGACGGAGTGCTTTCCGTCCGCGGTCGTGCAGCCGCGCGGGCGTCGGCAGCTCTGGCAGGGATGGCAGGTCGGGCAGGTCAGGCAGGCTGGCAGGTCGGCAGGGTTGCGGTCAGCCTCGCGGACCGCCGCCCATGCCGCCCATGCCCTGGAGGGAGTAGTCGCCTGCGGTCGCGCTCGCTACCTCCGAGCCGTCGACGCTGATCGTGTAGGTCTCTCCGGCGGTGAGCTCGGCCGAGGAGAGGACGAGCGAGGCCGTCTCCTTGTCGGTGACGAGGTCGGCGACCAGCGTGCCGTCGCCGTCCGTGACGGTCACCGTCGAGCCCGCGGCGACGGTGCTCGTGAGGGCGGTGGCCACCGTGGTCTGCTCGCTGGCGGTCGACGGAGCCATGAGCATGCCCGCGCTGCCGAACGCGATGAGGGTGCCGCCGGAGAGGAGGAAGTCGGAGTCCACGTCGAGGGCGCCGTTGCCGTCCATCGTGGGGCCGTGGACCGTGACGGTGCCGCCGGTCATCGTCACCGTCCCGTTGGAGTCCAGGCCGTCGCCGCCAGAATCGAGCGTGAGGTCCCCACCGGTGATCTCGACCGACGGGGTGGTGGTGTCGGAGGCGGCGTTGAGCGCGTCGTCGCTCGCGGTGACATCGGTCGTGCCGCCCTCGACGATGATCCGCGCCGACTCCAGCCCCTCGAGCGACTCGGTCACGGTGAGCGTGCCGTCGACGAGGTCGATGACGTTCTCGCCCTTCACCGCGTCGTCGCCGGCGGCCACCGTCACCTCGGTGTCCTCCCCGGAGATCGCGACGATCCCGGTGCCCTCGTCGGTGTTGTCGGAGGTCAACCCGTCGCCGTTGGCGGTCACCGTGACGGTCCCGCCCTCGAGGGAGAGGAAGTCCTTGCCGCGGATGCCGTCGTCGACCGCGTTGACCGTGAGGTCGCCGGAGAGGATGACCAGCCCGTCCTTGCTCGTGATGCCGTCGTTGCCGTAGCTCTCCACGGTCAGGGCGCCGTCGCCGGCGATGGTCAGGTCGGCGGTGGAGTAGAGCGCGGCGTTGGGTGCGTCCACCTCCTCGCCGGTCTCCTCGTCGACGGTGGCCGCCGAGCTCGCATAAATCTCCGGGTCGGCCAGGTAGTTGTCCGAACCGTCGGCCAGGACCACCGTGGCGTCCTCGGCCGAGCTGATGTGCAGCGCGGATCCGAGAGAGCTGGTGATCTCCGCCCCGCCGAGGACGATGGTGACGTCCTCCTCCTCGGGCACGTCGACGACGACCTGGCCGTCGGTCAGGGTCCCGCTCAGCACGTAGGTGCCGGCCTCGGTGATGGTCACGAGGTCGGTGCCCTCGTCGGTGCTGGTGACCTCGACACCGCTGTCCGCCGTGGTGCCGGCGTCGTCGGCGAGGGACACCTGAACGGCGTCGTCCTCGTCGTCGTCGCCCTCGTCGCCGTCGGCGTGGGTGCTCAGTCCCACCGCACCGATGGTGTCGTCGTCCGCGTCGTCCGCGTCGTCCGCGTCGTCCGCGTCGTCCGTGGTCTGCGTGGTCTCGCTCTCCGCGTCGGCGGTGTCGGCCGACCTGGTGGTCGTCGAGCTCGTCGTGGTCGCTTCGCTGCCCGCCGCGGCGGTGCCGCTGCCGTCCTGGATCCCGCAGCCGGCGATGAGCGCGGCGGCGGCGACGGTGGCGGCGACGGTCTTCAGGTGGGTGATCCTCATGATGGTGCTCTCCTCGATGGGGTGGGGGTGTCTGGGGGTCGGTGGGGTCAGGCGGCCAGCGGGCCGGTGATGGTGAGCAGGCGGTGCCAGCGGTGGGCGGGCAGGGTGGGGTCGAGCAGGGCCATGCCCGTGCCGAACTTGCTGAGCCGCACGGGCCGGTGTCCTGCGGCCCAGAGGCGGCGGTCCAGGGGCGACGGGGTCGAGCCGGTCTTGGTCTCCACGATCACCACGTCGTCGGCGGCCAGCTCGGTGCCGTCCGCGGCCTCCCAGCGCAGGTGGGTGTCGACGGTGGCGCGCTCGCCGCCCGGCAGGGCGAGGGTGCTGCGTCGGTATGCCGTGCCGAGCGCGGGTGCGGCGACCCAGCCCCCGGTCGGCACCGGCACGCTCTGGTCGGTGAGTGTCCGCTCCACGAAGGCGACCGCCTCCGGGGGGAGCGCGGACGGCATACCTCCGGGGTGCGGTTGACGCGACTTGACCGTGGCGCCGCGCGGACCTCGGGTCTTGACCTCGAGCCAGCAGGTGGCGGTGTCGAGATAGGAGCGGGTGCGGACCTTCCAGCGGCGGCGGCGCGCGGTCGCGGTGCCGTGGTAGCTGGCTCGGTCGGGGGTGTCGAAGTAGGTGGAGGCGTAGCCGAAGGTGCGCCGGCCCTCGATCTCCAGCGCACGGGTGCCGTGGGGCAGAGCGGTCATGACCTGCTCCAGGTCGCGGGTCCGGAGGAGGTACTTGCGGTCCACCCGGGTGAGGAGGGCGGCCTCGGCGACCAGCGTGTCCAGAGAGATGGCCGGCAGTGCGGTGAGCGGGCTCATCGGGTCACCACCGCGGCGTCGGCGGAGCTGGACCGGGTGATGCGGGTGCCGTGCTGCGCCGCCGGCTCACGCGGCTCAGGGAGCCAGACGACGTCCACCTGGGTGCTGTCGTTGACGAGGTCGAGGCGCACCACCGTCGCGTCGACCACCTGGCCGCCGAGGACCTCGCCGAGCCGGGCCAGCAGCGCGTCCTGGTCCGCGATGGCGCGGTCCAGGACCACGAGCTGGTGCCGGACCGAGGCCTGCTGTCCGGAGATCCGGGGGTGGTCGCCGATCGCCAGCGCCAGCACGATGAGCGCCATAAGGCCGATTCCGAGCGCGAGGCTGGTGACCCCGATGCCGCCGAGCAGCCCGAGCGCCAGCGCGGCGAAGTAGTAGGCGATCTCGCGCTGGCTCAGCTCGCTGGACCGGAGCCGGATGATCGAGAGGACGCCGAAGAGACCGAGTCCGAGCCCGATGGTCGCTGCCGAGGAGGTCAGCGCCAGGCTCACCGCGAGGACGCCGACGTTGACCCCGAGGAAGGCGGGCACCAGCTCGGTCCGTCGGTGGCGGGGAAGGTAGACCGCGAAGGTCAGCAGAACGATCGCGACCAGGTCGACGGCGGGCAGGATCAGGGTGCTCATGGAAGGCTCCTCGGAGGCGGTGGGGTGCTGTGCTTCTCCATTCCGCCGGTCCTGCCTATGTGTCTGCTGTGCGGGGCCCGTGGTGCCTGTATGAGGTGTGGCAGGCTTGCCCCCACGTCGGGTCGGCCGACGCCCAGGACAGCGGACGAGGAGTGGCCATGGACCGTGAGCAGATCGATCTCGATACGCAGGGCGTCGGGCGCGGGACGATCGTGCGGTACGGCCACTGGGGCCGGCCCGTCCTCGTCTTCCCGTCCGAGGCCGGGCGGGCCTGGGACTTCGAGAACAACGGCATGTTCGACGCGATCGGCCACCTCGTGGAGGAGGGGCGGATCAAGGTCTACTGCGTCGACTCCTTCGACCACCTGTCCTGGAGCGACAACAGCCTCCCGACGGAGGAGCGCGCCCGACGGCACGGGGCCTACGAGAGCTGGATCCTCGACACCGTGGTGCCGCTCATCGACGACGACTCACCGGGGCACCGCGGCATCGTCACGGTCGGCTGCAGCATGGGCGGCTTCCACGCGGTGAACTTCGGGCTCAAGCGCCCGGACCTCTTCCCGGTCGGGATCAGCCTGTCCGGCAACTTCGACCCCAGCTCCTGGCACGGGTGGGGCGAGCTGGGCGAGGCCACCTATTTTGCCAACCCCACCGCCTACGTCGCCGGCATGGAGGGCGACCACCTGCAGTGGGTGCGTGAGCACGCCAACATCCTGCTCGTCGCCGGCCAGGGCGCCTTCGAGGTGCACCCCACCCAGTCGCTGCCCGGCGCGCACCGCCTGGCGGGGATCCTCGCGGAGAAGGACATCCCGCACGAGTTCGACCTCTGGGGCCACGACAGCGCCCACGACTGGCCGTGGTGGCGCAAGCAGCTGGCTCACCACCTGCCGCGCTTCTGCTGAGCCAGGCCCGCCGCCGTGTCAGGGAAGGGCTGGGTCCTCGCCCGGGTCTGCCGTGACGCCAGCTGGATCGCTCGACGCCGGCGCCTCCACAGCGTCGGCGGCAGGGAGTGTCGCGGAATCCGCCTTTCCATCGATCGGCTCGGACTCCACCGGCATGCTCGTTGTGGCACTGGGGTCGGTCTGCGCGGGCTGGGTGTCTGGGCCGGTCGGCTCAGGGCCGTCCGTGGGTGTCGTCGAGGGAGCCGGCGCCCCAGGGTCGGGGCCTCCGGGAATGTCCCAGATCTGCAGAGTGTCGGCGTCGACCGGCATCGTGCTCGCTGACGCATAAACTACTGTGCTGAGGGTCGCTACACCCATAAGGGTGAGAATTCCGGACGCGGCAAGACGCCTTCTCATGAATTCCTCTTTCGGGCCGGTGGCGTCGGCTCACGCAGCAATAGCCATATCGTGGTCAACCCTCCGGTCGCGGCCGCCAGGAGCGGGGGATAGAGGAGGAGGCCAAGGAGGTGGCCGCCACGAGGCACGTGCCACCACAGGCTGCCCCGAACCGCCTCGAGAGTCGGCCGCCAGTCGTCGGCTCGCTCCCGGTTGTCGCCCTGCGGCACGTAGGCCGGCCCGTCGGTGTCCACCACCCTGTGGATGACGAGGGCGCCGGCCCCCGGCTCGCCATCGGGCACGGGGAAGGTGATGACGTCCCCGACCGCATAGGTCGGTCGCTCCCGCAGGACGACGAGGTCCCCATTGCTGAGCGCCGGCTCCATGCTGTCGCCCGAGACGACGACATAGGTGGCCGGTCCGCCCAGCTCAGTCGGTCGCAGCGTGAATGCCCAGCAGACCAGAAGGGCAACGACAGCGGCCCAAACCGCGATGTTGGGCCAGTGTCGGCTCATCGGGGCAGGGTGCGGTCGTGGCGGCCGCGGGAGCGCGGTCACGGCCGCCACGATCGCCTCAGCCCTCGATCCAGACGCGGACGGAGGTGATCTCCTCCGGCGCGGGGTAGGGCGCCGTGAAGCGAACGACGGCCTGGTCGCTGCCGTCCAGGGTCACCTTCGCGGCGTCGGACATCTGGGTGGTGCGGACGAACATCTCCGCTCCGGAGCAGGCGGCGTCGATGCCCGTGATGCGGACCGTGCGCACGGAGTTGTCGTCGGTCTCCAGGCCCCAGTTGACCTTCACGCCGTCGGTGTCGCAACGCAGGTCGCCGTCGACTCCAGCCTGGAGGGTTCCGCCGTCCACGGTCAGCGCCGAGGCCGAGGCGAAGGCGAGAGTCGCCACGGCGGTGCCGCCGAGGGCAGCAGTAATCCACTTCTTCATCGTGTCCCCTTCGAGGGTGTTGGGAATTCGGCGAGGTTTTCCACGCCGGCGCGACCACCGTAAGTGAGCCTTCACGTATTTGACCTAACGATGCGGTAACGATGATTCACGCGGGCACTTTTTCTCGTCGGTGCTCGTCCGACACGGCGTCCACGGGTTCACGAGGGCAGCTGCACGTCATACCGACACCTGCTGCGGGCGGCCCCGTCGACCCGCTAACGTTCGGCTCATGGCCAACGACGTGCGCTCCCACCTGATCGGACTGCTCCTCGGCGCCGAGGAGGACTGGCCCCGGGCCTTCGAGGCCGTCCTCGACATGGTGGGGCCGATCCAGGCCGACGGCGTCACGCACTCGGTCGGCAGCGAGCGGGTGCGGATCCACCCCTTCGACCTCACCGACCCGGTGCGCCACGGCCTGGTGATCGACCGCCTCGCGTACTGGTACTACCACCCGCGCGAGTGGCTGAAGAAGGCGTCGCTGATGAACGACACCTACCTGCTCAACAGCCCGTTCACCTTCCAGTCCATGGAGAAGCACAGCGCCTACGTCGCCATGCTCCGGCTCGGGATGAAGATCCCCAAGACCGTGCTGGTGCCCTACAAGAACCCCGTCGACAACGTCCGGTGGGCCTACACCTCCAGCAAGTACAACGACCCCTTCGACCTGGAGAAGATCGCCGAGGACATCGGCTACCCGCTCTTCATGAAGCCCTTCGACGGTGGCGGCTGGCGCGGCGTCTCCAAGGTCAAGGACGTCGACGGCCTGCACCAGGCCTACGACGAGTCGGGCAACATGCTCATGCACCTGCAGGCCACCGCCGACTACGAGCACTTCGCCAGGGCGTTGACCATCGGTCCGGAGACCATGGTCATGGACTTCCGTCCCGACGAGCCGATGCACAACCGGTATGCCGTGAGCTACGACTTCCTCTCGCCCCAGGCCGGCTGGGAGGCCGAAACGGTCAGCAAGGTCGTCAACGCGTTCTTCGGCTGGGAGTTCAACTCCGCCGAGATGCTCGTCGCCGGCAACGAGGTCTACCCGATCGACTACGCCAACGCCTGCCCCGACGTGGCCGTCACCTCGCTGCACTACTACTTCCCATGGGCTATCACGGCCCTGGTCCGGTGGTCGACCTACTGCCTCGCCACCGGCCGCAAGTCGGCGATCGGCGTGCGCAACCCGCGCGAGTACTTCGCCATCGCGGACGACCCGGACCGCAGCTACGAGGACAAGATGCAGGCCTACCGGCAGCTCGCCGACGACGAGTTCGAGACCGAGCGCTACTGGGAGTGGGCCGACACCCACCTCGCGCACCTGCCCGAGCGGGTGCTCGAGTGGGTGGGCTCGCAGGCCTTCGACGACCTGCTCACCGAGACGGTCCGCGGGCACTACCCCGAGCACGAGCACGACAAGTTCATCGCGCACTTCCGCGGTCTCACCGGACTGTGGGTGACCGACCAGCGCAACCTGCGCGCCGGTCAGGGTTGAGCGGCCCGGCGCGAGGGGTCAGCCGCGCAACGCCTCGTCGAAGGCTTGCGCCCACTCCTCCGCGCTCGGGCTCTCCGGGGCGAGGTCCCGCAGATCGACGACGGCCGCCTCGTCGGGGTGCTCGGTGGCCCATGTCTCGAAGGCGTCACCGACACCGTCCGGATAGAGCCCTGCGGGGCCGATGACGAGCAGGACCGGCACCTCGGGCAACGCGTCCGCGAGGTCGCCCAGGGCGGACGGGATGTCCTCGTCCTCGCTCGACCGGCCCAGCGTGAGGAGCACCGCGTCGGGATCGGTCGCCGAGGCGACGAAATCCGGGAGGCGTGCGGCGGCGTCGGCGACGGTCGTGTCCGCCCGGCTGGCACTCCATACCCTCAGCGGGGGTCCGTCGCCCAGTGTGAGCGCGAGCGGGTCGTTGAAGGAGGCGTCCTCCGCCTCGCCCCAGTGGCGGAACTGCACCGTGCGCTCGTCCTGATCGCCCCGCTGCTCGGCCCACAGCTCGACCCACTGGTCCGGCAGGTTGCTGTAGCCGTCGCCGACCACCAGGAGGTCGACCTCCGCCCCCGGCGCCAGCGCCTCGACCCAGGCCTCGACCGACATGGACTCGGCGCCGTCGGTGCCACCGGAAGGGCCCTCGGTGGTCGCTGTCGCCTCGTCAGGGCCCGCCGTGGTCGGGTCCGCGGTGCTCGTGCTCTGGGCCGGGTCGGTGGTCAGCGACGCCAGGGACGAGCCACCCGCGACAACGGTCGACGGTGACTCCACGGGCGGCTGGCGCACGCTCCAGATGGCATAGCTGGTCATACCGGTGGCGACGAGCGCCAGCGCGACGAGGCCGGCGTTGGCTGCGCGGGTAGGGGTGTCCATGGTCAGGGTCCAAGGGTCATGGTCGTCCGGCAGCGGTGCAGGGCACCGAACTGGTGCGGCCCGACGGAGGGCCGCGGCTGGGGAGAGACTAGCGGGTCAGTTGGTCTCGTCCGCGACCTGCTCCGAGCTCTTGCCGCTCGCCTTGGCGATGACTCGGCTCGACTCGCGGTTCGCGAGCATGCGCGCCAGACCCACCAGCGCCCCGGAGAGCACCGCGAAGGCGATGGCCTCCTTGAGGTCGATGTCCGGGTCCTCGGGGTTGCTCGGCGAGTCGCTGCCCGTGACGAACTTCCAGGTGCCGTCGGTGGCCTTGCGCGCGATGGTGCTGGCGGCGATGACCGCACCGGTGGTCAGGAGCTTCGCGACGATGTTGCCCATGGCTCGATCCTGCCACAGTGGTGCTAGTGTCGAGACCGCACACGACAGGGGAGCGCCTCGGCGCTGAGAGTGCGGCACCCGCCGCAGACCCTCGAACCTGCACCGGCTAGCACCGGCGAAGGAAGTCGATGAGGAGACAGATCACCATGACCCGTACACCCTTGCGCATGCCTGGCCGCGGCCGCCCGCTGGCCCTGGCCTCCGTGGCCGCCCTCGCGCTCAGCTCCTGCACCTTGCTGGGCGAGGGCGACGCCGAGCCCAGCGCGGCCGAGCCGACACCCCGCGCGACGGACCCGGACGCGGGGGCGACGACCGACGACTCCGGGACCAGCGCGAGCACCGCGGCACCCGTCCCCGAGCCCGTGGACACCGGCACCGTCGTGCTCGCTGCCCACGACTCGTTCGCCTTGCCCGACGACCTCGTCGCCGCCTTCGAGGAGCAGTCGGGCTACGAGCTCGAGATCCAGCTGTCCGGCGACGCGGGCCAGATGGCCAACCAGGTCGTCCTCACCGCCGGCAATCCCACGGCCGACGTCGTCTTCGGTGTCGACAACACCTTCGCCAGCCGGGTCATCGACGCAGAGGCGCTCGAGGCCTACACCAGCGACGCGCTGCCCGAGTCCGCGGAGGAGCACGCGCTGCCCGACGGCGGCGACGCCTACCTCACGCCCGTGGACTACGGCGACGTCTGCGTCAACGTCGACACGGCGTGGTTCGCCAACCAGGGCATCGCGCCGCCGGAGTCGCTGTCGGATCTCACCGACTCCGCCTACGAGGACCTCTTCGTCACGCCGGGAGCGAGCACCTCCAGCCCGGGTATGGCATTCCTGCTCGCCACGATCGGGGAGTTCGGCCCGGGGGAGTGGCAGGGCTACTGGGAGGATCTCATGGCCAACGGCGCCAAGGTCACCAGTGACTGGACCAACGCCTACACCGTCGACTTCACCGCGGGCGGCGGTGAGGGTGACCGGCCGATCGTGCTCTCCTACGCCTCGAGCCCGCCCTTCACCATCCCCGAGGACGGCTGGCAGCCGACGACGGCGGCGCTGCTCGACACCTGTTTCCGGCAGGTGGAGTACGCCGGCGTGCTCGCGGGCGCCGACAACCCCGAGGGCGCGCAGGCCGTCATCGACTGGCTGCTCAGCCCGGAGGTCCAGGCCGCGATCCCGGAGTCGATGTATGTCTTCCCGGTCGACGACGAGGTGGCGCTGCCCGAGCTCTGGGCGCAGTTCGCCCAGGTCGCCGAGGACCCGATCGTCGTGCACCCGCAGCAGATCGAGGCCGAGCGCGAGACCTGGCTGCAGGAGTGGGCGGACGTCGCGACCGGATGACGGGCGCTGCGTTCCAGGAAGCTTCCCGTTCGAGCATGTCGAACGGTGGGACACCGTGGGGCACCCGTCGACGGACCGGTCCCTCCCTGAGCTCATGACGCGCACCTCCGCCCTGTCTCGGTCGGGCCTGCTTTTGGGCCTGCTCACCCTGGTGCCCGTGGCCTTCCTGGCCGTGTTCTTCGTGCTGCCGGTGAGCGGCATGCTGGCGCGCGGGCTGTGGCCGGAGGGCCGGCTCGACCTCTCCGCCGTGCCCGAAGTGCTGGGCCGGGCCCGCACGCTGCGCGTGCTCACCTTCACCCTCGTCAGCTCGCTGGCGGGGACGGTCCTCACGCTGGTGCTCGGGCTCCCGGTCGCCTTCGCGCTCTACCGGCTGCGCTTCCCCGGTCGCGGGCTGCTCCGCGCGCTCGTCGTCATGCCCTTCGTGCTGCCGACCGTCGTCGTGGGCGTGATGTTCCGCTCCCTGCTCTCGGCCGGTGGCCCGCTCGGCGGCCTCGGGCTGGACGGCACGTGGGTGCCCATCCTGCTGGCCTTCGTCTTCTTCAACCTCGCCGTCGTCGTGCGGACCGTCGGCGGGCTGTGGGAGGGGCTGGACCGGCGGGCCGAAGAGTCCGCCGCCACCCTGGGTGCGACTCCCTGGCAGGTATGGCGCTCGGTCACCCTGCCCGCCCTCGCGCCAGGCATCATCTCGGCGGCGACGCTGGTCTTCCTCTTCTGCTCGACCGCCTTCGGGGTGGTGCTCACCCTCGGTGGTCTGCGCTACGGCACCGTCGAGACCGAGATCTATCTGCTGACGGTGCAGTTCCTCGACCTGCAGGGCGCGGCGGTGCTCTCGGTGCTGCAGCTGGTCGCCGTGGTGGCGATGCTGGCGGTCGCGGCCCGTACCCGATCGCGGCGGGAGCAGGCGCTGCGCCGGGTGGGGGCCCGAGCCGCCGCCCGGCCGCCGCGTCGGCACGACCTCCCCGCGCTCGCGGTGACGGCGCTGGCCCTGGTCTTCGTGCTCCTGCCGGTCGGCAGTCTCGTCGTCCGCTCGCTGCAGGTCGACGGGTCGTGGGGCCTGGCGCACTACCGCGCGCTGACCGACCCCGACGCCACGGCCGCGCTGCGGGTGAGTGTCACCGAGGCCATGGGCAACTCCCTGCGCACCGCCGTCGATGCCACCGTGCTGGCGGTCCTGCTCGGGGTGATCGTGGCCGTGGTCGTGTCCCGCCGCCCGCGCTCACGCGGCTGGGCGCGCGTCGTGTCCATGCTCGATGGTGCCTTCATGCTGCCGCTCGGCATCTCGGCGGTGACCGTGGGCTTCGGTTTCCTCATCACCCTGGACCGACCGCCGCTGGACCTGCGGACCTCGCCGGTGCTCGTGCCGATCGCCCAGGCGATGGTGGCGCTGCCGCTCGTGGTCCGCACCCTGGCGCCGGTCCTGCGCTCGGTCGACCCGCGGCAACGCGAGGCGGCAGCCACCTTGGGGGCGAGCCCCTGGCGGGCGGCCTGGACGACCGAGGCGCCGGTGCTGGCCCGGCCGCTGCTGGCTGCGACCGGCTTCGCCTTCGCGGTGTCGCTCGGTGAGTTCGGCGCGACCAGCTTCCTCGCGCGCCCGGACCGGCCGACCGTCCCGGTCGTCATCTATCAGCTCATCTCCCGGCCCGGCGCCGACCACCTGGGCATGGCACTGGCCGCGAGCGTGCTGCTGGCGCTCATGACGGTTGCCGTCATGGGGATCGTGGAGCGGCTGCGCGTCGGATCGGTGGGTGCTTTCTGATGCTCGAGCTCACCGATCTGACCGTCGACTTCCCGGGCACGACCGCCGTGGACGGGGTGTCGCTGGCCCTGCAGGAGGGCACCGTCCTCGCCGTGCTCGGCCCGTCGGGCTGCGGCAAGTCGACCCTGCTGCGGGCGATCGCCGGGCTGGAGCGCCCCACCTCCGGCTCGCTGCGGTGGCAGGGCGAGGACCTGGTCGGCGTGCCGCCGCACGAGCGCGGCTTCGCGCTGATGTTCCAGGACGGCCAACTCTTCGCGCACGCCTCGGTCGGCGACAACATCGGCTATCCGTTGCGGCTGCGCGGTGTGGGCCGGGGGCTGCGGCGGACGCGGGTGGAGGAGCTGCTCGACCTCGTCGGGTTGCCGGGGTATGCCGACCGCCGCCCAGCCACCCTCTCCGGCGGCGAGCAGCAGCGGGTGGCGCTGGCCCGTTCGCTCGCGGCCGACCCGGCGCTGCTGCTGCTCGACGAGCCGCTGAGCTCGCTGGACCGCTCGCTGCGGGACCGCCTCGCCGGCGACCTGCGCACGATCCTCACCGAGACGGCGACGACCGCACTGCTCGTGACGCACGACCACGACGAGGCCTTCACCGTGGCTGACCGGATGGCGGTGATGCTCGTGGGCCGGATCGCCCAGGAGGGGCCGACGGTGCAGGTCTGGCGCGAGCCGGCCTCCCGCGGGGTGGCGGAGTTCATCGGATACGAGACGGTCCTCACCGGGGCGGCCGCGACCCACCTGCTGGACCTCCTTCCAGACCCCGACCGGGCGTCGCCCGTGGTGGCCGAGCCGATCCTCGCCCTGCGGCGCAGCGCCCTCCGGCTCGCTCCCGACGGCCCGCTGCGGGGCGCGGTCACCCGGGTGACCACGGTCTCGGACGCCGTCCACCTCGAGGTCGACGTGCCGAGGCTGGGGAGAGTGGCCGCGCTCGCCGACGAGCTCGGGCCGGAGGTCGGCCATGAGGTCGACCTCCGGTTCGATCCGTCCGGGGTAGCCGCCCTGCCGCCCGGCTGAGCGCGTGGTGACCTCGTGAGGTCGTGGTGGGTGTGCGTCGTCATGGCGACACACACCCACCACCACCACACAGAGTCACCACATCCCGGATCTGAGGGTCCCTCTCGCTCGTGCGAGGAGACCTGCGGCGGCGGCTGCGACACTCCGCAGACTCTGCGGAGAAGCCCGCTGACCTGCGATGACGCGGCTGCGACGGCATACCGGATCGCGTCGGGGCGGTGTGTCTCCAGCCCTGGCGAGGACCTACATTGGACCCCCATGGACACCCCTGCAGACTGGCGGCCGGACACGCTCGCGGTGCGCGGTGGCCTCATGCGCAGCGGTTTCGACGAGACGGCCGAGGCGCTCTACCCGACGTCCGGGTATGTCTACGCCGACGCCGAGGAGGCGGAGTCCGCCTTCAAGGAGGAGATCGACCGCTTCGTCTACAGCCGCTACGGCAACCCCACCGTCGCCATGCTGGAGGAGCGGATGCGAGTGCTGCACGGCGCCGAGGCCTGCCAGGCGACCGCCTCCGGCATGTCGGCCGTGTTTACGGCGCTCGGGGGTCTGTGCGCCACGGGCGACCGGATCGTCGCCAGCCGGGCGCTCTTCGGCTCGTGCTTCGTGGTCGTCGACGAGGTGCTGCGCCGGTGGGGTGTCGAGAGCACCTTCGTCGACGGCACCGACCTCGACGCCTGGGAGGAGGCGCTGGCCACCCCCGCGACGGCGGTCTTCTTCGAGACGCCCAGCAACCCCACGCAGGAGCTGGTCGACATCACGGCGGTCAGCGAGCTCGCCCACCGGGCCGGTGCCGTCGTCGTCGTGGACAACGTCTTCGGCACCCCGGTCTTCTCCCGGCCCCTCGGCCACGGCGCCGACATCGTCGTCTACTCCACCACCAAGCACATCGAGGGTCAGGGGCGCGTCATGGGTGGCGCGATCCTCGGCCCGACCGAGCTCGTCGGCGGCCCCATCCAGACCCTGCTGCGGCATACCGGTCCGGCGATGTCGCCGTTCAACGCGTGGGTGACGCTCAAGGGATTGGAGACGCTGACGCTGCGGGTGGAGAAGCAGGCCGCGACCGCGCTCGAGCTCGCCCGCCACCTGGAGTCGCACGAGCGGGTCACCCAGGTGTTCCACCCCTGGCTGGAGTCGCATCCGCAGCACGAGCTGGCCCGTCGCCAGATGTCCGGCGGCGGCACGGTCGTCACCTTCACCCTGGACGGCGGCAAGGAGCAGGCCTTCGCGTTCATGAACGCGCTGCAGGTGGTCGACATCTCCAACAACCTCGGTGACACCAAGTCGCTGACCACCCACCCGGCCACGACGACGCACCGGCGGTTGCCGGAGGAGGCCCGGCTCGCGTCGGGGATCCTCGACGGCACCATCCGCGTGTCGATGGGGCTGGAGGACGTCGAGGACCTGCGGGCCGACCTGGAGCGCGGCTTCACCGCGGCCTTCGGCTGAGTGGGCACCCCGTGCGCAAGTCGCGCGAGCTGGCCCGGCGTGTCCGCTGCGCGACGCACTCCGACCGGAGCGCCGCAGGCTCCCCGTCGGGCGTCCGCGTCAGGGACTCAGCTGTCACTGCGGGGCGCGCCCGTCGACAGCCTCGGCTGGGCGCAGTAGCGGAACTCCTGGCCTTGCGCGGCGTGATAGCTGTGCAGCTGGCCGTCCACGTCGAGGATGAGCTGGTGCCCCGGGACGAGGGCCTGGGTATACATCATGCCCGGCTCCGGGCACCCGATGCTCCCGTCGTTCCAGGTGACGTCGGCGTAGCCCGCGACGGTGACGGTCGAGCGGGCGACACCGCTGCGCTCGGCCTCGGCCGCGACGGCTGCCTGCACGTCGTCGCGCTGGAGCACGGAGTCGGGAACGGGCCCGGTGGGGAGCCCCTCGATCGGGTCCTCGGGTGCCGGGAGGGGGAGGGGTCGGTCCATGGACTGGGTCGCTCCGTCGTCGCTCGGGGTGGGGGCTGCGGCTGTGGCGGACTCGGTCGCGGCGGCGCTGCTCGAGGTGGTCTCCCCCGCGTCCCCGTCGGACTCGCCGCAGGCCACCAGGGTCGACAGCGCCAACGCGGCGCTGAGGGCGGTGACGGTGCTGTGGCGGGTGCTGGTCATGGAGCCACCTCTTTCGTGCTCACCCTCAGTCTAGGTATGCCGCTCGCGGCGGCCCTGCGTATCGCTGCCAGGTGGACAGCGACCTGGGTCGTTGCAGGTGGTGGGGCGCCGGTCCCTGATCCGGCGCCCCACCCTCCTGCGCCCCCACGCCTCCACCACGTGGTGGCCCCCTCGGGCGGGCGTCGGCTGTCCCGGGCCGACACTTCCTAGACGTGGTGAAGAGCGCAGACGTTGCACCCGAATACTGTGATTTGCGTCACACTCGCGTGAACGGGTTCAGATCTCGCGTGCCCCGCGGGTGGTGGTGCGGCTGCGGGAAGGTCAGCGGGCCTCGGCCCGGCGCAGGGTCAGAGCCTGCTGCACGGTGCCGACCGGGCCCTGCTCGTCGTGGAGCACGGTCGAGGTCTGGCCGATGCCGCCCGGCCCCCACGACACCCGGGTGTCGAGCCCCACCCACGGCCCCTCGGGGATGCGGTGCAGGTGCAGCGTGAGGTCCACGTTGGGGAAGAGCCAGTCGCGGGGCGCCTCCCGCCCAGCGGTGCCGTTGGCGGTGTCGAGCAGCCCGACCCAGGACGCCAGCGCCGAGGCCTGCTCGCCGCCGACGAGCGGCACGCTCGTGCGGACCCAGGTCTGCCCACGACCCGGCCGCGAGCCGGGCACGGAGCGGAACTCCAGCGACCGGATGAACCCGCCGTCCCAGTGGTCCATCCCGTCCCACGCGGGGACCTCGTCCGGTCCGGGCATCGACTCCTGCTCCTCGGCCGCCACGGCGGTCGTGTCGCCCGCCACCAGCCGCCAGGCGGTGGCCCGCACCGTCGCGCGGTCGCCGATCTCGGCGGTCGCCTCGAGCAGTTCGATGGTGCGCCCAGGCCGGAGCACGCGCGTGGTGACCAGCATCTCCTCGCGCCGGATGAACCCCAGGATGTCGACGCTCACCCGCGCCCACTGCAGGTCCTCGCGCGGGTGCTCGTGCTCGAGCGCGTGCACCAGCAGGCCGATCACCGGGGCCACGTGCTGCTCGTCGGGCGACCAGGCACCCTGCACGTGCTCGGTCGGCAGATAGCGCCCCTCGCCCAGGGCCGTGAAGTAGTGCCGCTCGCCGTCGCCCTCACCACTCATGGACCGCGAGTGTAGTAATGGACCTGTGCCCGACCTCTCCCCGCCCGGCCCCTCCCACCCCGCCTTGGCCCCACCCACCGACGTCGCCGCGTGGAGCCGCGTCGCGCGCGAGGTGATCGGCACGGCATACCCGTGGGCGCCCGGTCACGTCGTCACCGGACCGGACGACACCGAGGTCGTGCCCCACCGGCTGCACCCGGCCTTCCGCGGAGCGCTCGACTGGCACTCGTGCGTGCACATGCAATGGTCGCTGGTCACCCTTCTCACCCGGTATGCCGATCGGCTCGGTGACGCCGAGTGCGCGGCGGCGCGCGCGCTGCTCGGAGAGCGGCTGACGCGCGAGCACGTCGCCGTCGAGGTCGACTACCTGCGCCGACGACCGGGCTACGAGCGCCCCTACGGGTGGGCCTGGGCCGCCCAGCTGGCGGCGGTCACCCGCGAGCTGGGCGCGACCGACACGGACGCCGAGCGGTGGGCCGATGCGCTCGCGCCGCTGGCCGACCTCGTGGCCGAGCGGGTGCTCGCGTGGTGGCCGCGGCAGGCCTACCCGGTGCGGCACGGGAAGCACCAGAACGACGCCTTCGCGCTGCTCCTGCTGCGGGATGCCTACGACCGGCTCGGACGGCCGGACGTCGTCGCGGCGGCCGATCGGACCGCGACCGCGTGGTTCGGGCAGGACGGTCCGGCGCCGACCGCGCACGAGCCGGGTGGCAGCGACTTCCTGTCAGCGGCGCTGACCGAGGCCCTGCTCATGACGCGCGTCCTCGAGCCGGAGCAGGCGCGCGGGTGGGTCGCCCGCGTGCTGCCGGGGCTCGGGACGGGCGAGCACGCGCACCTGCTGGCCCCGCCGGAGGTGCTCGACCCCACGGATGGTCAGGGGGCCCACCTGCTGGGGCTGGCCCTGTCTCGGGCCTGGGCGCTGCGCGGTCTGGCATCGTGGGTGGACGCAGATGCCGCGCCGACCCTCCTGGACGGCGCCGACGCCCAGGAGGCCGCCGTGCTGACCGCGATCACCGACGGAGACTTCATGGCCACCCACTGGCTGGTGTCCTTCGCGCTGCTCGCGCGGGGGGACCTGAGGGGCGCGCCGAGGTGAGCGTCGACGCCCGTCGGGGCTGAATCGTCCGCCAGCGGCTGCTGGTGATGATGGTGAGCCTGATGGCGCTGGGGCTGACCCTCACCGGGGTCCTGTCGTTCGCGCTGCAGTTCGGCTCGACCGATGAGCGGGTCGATGCCGAGCTCATGCAGGAGGTGCGGGAGGTGAGCGCCCTGGCGGAGAGCGGTCCGTAGCGTGACGGGGAGCCCTACACCGACGTGGAGGAGCTGCTCACCAGCCGGTTGCTGCGACCGCTGCGCGAGCTGCGGGAGACCACGGCGCAGATCAGCTCGGAGGACCTGTCGCGTCGCGTGGACGTCACCGCAGCGGGTGACACCGACGGCGCCGAGCTCGGCCAGCGCTTCAACGAGATGCTCGACCGGATCGAGGAGGGGGTGCGCCAGCAGCGGGAGTTCCTCGACGACGCCGCCCACGAGCTGCGCACACCCCTCACTATCCTGCGCGGCAACGCCGAGCTGCTGCGTCCCGACGACCCCGACGAGGTCGCCGCGACGCGGGTGCTGCTCCTGGACGAGGTGGACCGCATGCAGCGGCTCGTCGACGACCTGCTCATGCTGGCCCGCTCCCAGCGCCAGGACTTCCTGCGGCCCGCGCCCACCGACCTGACCGAGCTCGTCGGGGAGTGCATGGAGCGGCTCACCGCTCTCGGGGACCGGCAGTGGCAGCTCGCGGCCGACGCCGAGGGGAGCGTGCCTCTCGACCGCCACCGCGTCATCCAGGCCGTGGTGCAGCTCGCGGCCAACGCGGTGAAGTTCAGCGAGCCCGGGAGCGTCGTCGTCCTCGCCACGGCCTGGGTGGACGGGGGCAGCGACGACGGCGCGCGCCCCCGCGACCTGGGAGCCCGGCGTGCCTCCCGACGGAGGTGCCGCCGGGGTCGACTCGGTCGAGGGCCTGGGCTCCCGGTTCACCATCGAGATCCCGGGGGACGGTGGGGTAGCCGAGCCGTCGACTCGTCCCGAGGCCCGAGAGGCTGCTGCGACGGTGACCGGCGGGTGGCCTGCCGCCATGCCGCACATTCTCTTCGCGGAGGACGAAGAGGGAATCGCCAGGGTGATCGACCGCGGTCTCCGGGCCGACGGGCACTGGACGACCGTGGTGCGGGACGGCCTGGCCGACCTCGAGGCGGCGACCTCTGGGTCGGTCGACCTGCTCGTCGTCGACGTGGGCCTGCCCAAGATGGACGGATTCACCGCCCTGCGCATGCTGCGCACCATGAAGGAGCCGGTCCCCGTCATCATGTGCACGGCGCGTGACTCGGTGGAGGACACGGTGCAGGGGCTGGGGAGCGGTGCCGAGGACTACATGCCGAAGCCCTTTCGCGTCGAGGAGCTGCGGGCCCGGATCCGGCTGCGGCTGCGGCAGCACGCCGAGCAGCAGGGTGGGCCGGGCCGCGGCGACGACGTCCTCGAGGCTGCTGGACCGCGTGTGGGGCTGCGAGGTGACCGGGAGCAGCAACGTCGTGGATGTCTACATCCGCTACCTGCGGGCCAAGCTCGGCAGCGAGCGCATCACGACGGTGCGCGGCATCGGCTACCGCTTCGAGGCGTGAGCGACCGCCGGTCGTGCCGACCGGGGGCGTGACCGGCTGCCGGGCGTGGTCCCCCGGAACGACCTCGGGGTCGGTTGAGCCTGCGCTCACCAGGGCAGATGAGAGAGTCTCATGCGGGTCTCACCGGCTTCTCCTCCGTGGTGATCACACTGGGGCCAGGAAGCTGGTGGCCTCGGCGGTGGCGCCGGTCCAGTCCTCTCCCGTCATGTGCTGATACGACGACGAGTGGGAGGAGTGCGACGATGACGATGACGATGACTGATCGCCACGGGTGATCCGAGTCGATGTCGCATCACCTAGCGTGGGCTCATGACCGCTGTCCGTGCTCCGGCGAGCGACCTGCCGCGCCGGACGCTGCTGGTGGAGACGGTCCTCGTCCTTGGTGTCAGCCTGGGGGCCTCGGCGATCTGGTCCGTGCTCAGCATCATCCGCAAGCTCACCGCCGAGCAGACGCTGTCGGCGCAGACGACGAGCATGAACACCAGCGCCGCGCCGGACCGGCCGTGGCTGGACCTGGCCTATCAGCTGGCCGAGATCACCCTGGCGCTCGTCCCGGTGGCGCTCGCGCTGCACTTGCTCTCTCGCGAGATCGCCCGCCCCGACCAGTTCCTCGGTCTCGACCTCGCCCAACCGGTCCGAGACCTGGCGCAGGGCGCCACGCTGGCCGCCGTGATCGGCATACCTGGTCTGTTGCTGTATCTCGCGGCGCGCGAGCTCGGCGTCAACACCACCGTGGCGCCCGCCAACCTGCCCGACGTGTGGTGGGCGGTGCCGGTGCTCGTGCTGGCGGCGGTGCAGAACTCGGTGCTGGAGGAGGTGGTCGTGGTCGGCTATCTCTTCACCCGGTGGGCGCAGGCGGGCTGGTCGACGTGGACGATCATCCTCACCTCGGCGCTGATCCGAGGGAGCTACCACCTCTACCAGGGATTCGGCGGCTTCATCGGCAACGTCGCGATGGGCGTCATCCTGGGGTGGTTCTACACCCGCACGCGGCGGGTCATGCCGCTCGTCGTGGCGCACACCCTGCTCGACGTCGTGGCCTTCGTCGGGTATGCCGTGCTCGTCGGCCGGGTGGACTGGCTCTGACGGAGGGGGCGGGCAGGCTGGGTGAGCGAGGCTGACAGGTGATCCACAGGTGTGGCTGAGCGGGCGCATACCGGGGCGGCGGAGCGTGGAGTCACGAGCCGGGGCACGGTGCCCGGGCGTGACGGAAGGATCTCTCGTGAAGACGTTTACTGCTTCCATCCTGGGCGCATCGGCGCTGACCGCCGCGGTCGTCGGCTTCGGTGTCGCCCTGCCCAGCCTCGCCGACGAGGACCCGGCCACGGTGACCTCGAGCGCCGACGGGGCCGCGGAGACCGCCGACCGACAGGGCGAGGACGAGGGTGCGGTCGTGACAGGCCCAGGTGCGGAGAGCGGCATGCGTGGCGGCCCCGGCGGCATGGGACTCGGACCGGGCGGTGGCCTGGCGCTGACGGCCGCGGCGGAGACGCTGGGCCTGACCGAGGAGGAGCTCCTGACCCAGTTGCAGTCCGGCAGCACGCTCGGCGAGGTCGCCGACGACGCCGGTCTCGAGCGGCAGGCTCTCGTCGATGCCCTCCTCGCGGATCAGGAGGAGCGTCTGCTGGCGCTGCTGGACGAGCCACTCA
The DNA here is from genome assembly GCF_059025165.1 of Serinicoccus sp. JS2-9. Lineage (NCBI taxonomy): Bacteria > Bacillati > Actinomycetota > Actinomycetes > Micrococcales > Ornithinimicrobiaceae > Serinicoccus > Serinicoccus sp. JS2-9. The sequence continues at coordinate 450,606 of NZ_CM180091.1, read as the reverse complement.
GTGCGATGGGTGGGCCGGGCCTGGGTGAGCGGGAGATGGGCGAGCCCCGCACGGGCGGCCAGCCCCCGCAGACCGCACCCGACGGCGCGGCCGAGGGCGAGCAGGGAGCCGACTCCGACGGTGGCCCCTGGCAGCCGGGCGAGCAGTCCGACTCCGACGGTTCGGACGCCTGACGGTCATCCCTCGCACCGAGAGCCTCGGCTGCTCGCTCCGAGGGCCTGGTGTGCTCGCTCCGAGAGCCTCGGCTGCGCGCTCCGGGAGCCTGGTGTGCACGGTTGGGCAGTCCTGATGGCTGGCGTGGGACCTGGGCAAGCACCGTGCCCAGGTCAGGCTGGCGAGCGTGCAGACCGTGAGGCCAGTCACGGCATACCGCGCGGCCGGTCACGGCATACGGCGCGGCCGGTCACGGCATACGGCGCGGCCGGTCACGGCATATCGCGCGGCCAGTCACAGAAAGGGGTGGGCCGCGGCCTAGGCTGGTGCCATGACGCAGATCGTGCACCTCGCGGACCGCGACCGCTGGGAGGCCCAGGACGAGCAGGGCCGCTCGGTGGGTTACCTGTCCTACGTGCTCGAGGGTGGAGTCATCGACCTCCAGCACACGGTCGTGGACCCGGCCGCGCGGGGCCAGGGGCTCGGCGGTCGGCTCGTGGAGACCGCCCTGCAGCACGCCCGGGCCGAGGGGTTGCGGGTGCGCCCGACCTGCCCGTTCGTCCCGCAGTATCTCGCCGACCACCCCGAGCATCAGGACCTCGTCGACGTCGAGAGCGACGACGAGCAGGGCGGCATCCCCGTGCAGACGGTGGAGATCCGCGACGCGAGCATCCGCCTCGGTCAGTTGCTCAAGTTGGCCGGGGTCGTGCCGGACGGGGCGATGGCCCGCATGGTCATCGAGAACGCCGAGGTGAGGGTGGACGGCGAGGTCGTGACCCGCCGCGGCACCCAGGTCCGCCCCGGCCAGGTCGTGGAGTATGCAGGCGAGGCCTTCACCCCCGCCTCGGCCTAGCGGCCCCAGGGCAGGTCAGGCGCCTCGCGGGCGAAGGCCGCCAGGATCTGGTCGGCTCCCTCGACGGCGCTGAGGCGACCTGCGCGGATCTCAGCCTCGACCTGCGCCGACCGGGCCCGCACGGTCGGGGCGTCGCGGAACTGCGACCACAGCTCGGTCCGCAACAAGGCCCACAGCCACTGCAGCTGCTGGTCAGCGCGTCGGCGCGCCAGCCCGCCGGGCGTGGCCGCCTCCAGGTGCTCGCGATGCGCCAGCACCGCCTGCCACACCTCGTCGAGACCGGTGCCGGTGAGGCCGCTGCAGGTCAGCACCGGCACCCGGCGCTCCTCGCCGCCGCGCAGCAGTCGCATCGCGATCGCCAGCTCCCGCGCCGTCCCTCGCGCCTCGCCTGCGTGCTCCCCGTCGGCCTTGTTGACCGCGACGACGTCGACGATCTCCAGGATCCCCCGCTTGATCCCCTGCAGCTGATCGCCGGCGCGGGCCAGGGCCAGCAGCAGGAAGGTGTCGACCATCTCGGCCACCGCGACCTCGGACTGGCCGACCCCGACGGTCTCGACCACGACCACGTCGAAGCCGGCCGCCTCGACCACGAGCATCGACTCGCGGGTGGCCCGCGCGACACCGCCGAGGTGCAGCCCCGTGGGGGAGGGCCGGACGAAGGCGTCGTCGGACGCCGCGAGGTCGCCCATCCGGGTCCGGTCGCCCAGGATCGATCCGCCGGAGCGGGAGGACGAGGGGTCGACGGCCAGCACGGCGACCCGGTGCCCGGCCTCGATGAGTCGCTGCCCCAGAGCGTTGACGAAGGTCGACTTCCCCGCTCCTGGGACTCCTGAGATACCGAGCCGCACGGAGGTGGTCGTGGACACCGCCACCGCGGTATGCCGCGACTCGTCGCCCATCGGCCGCCCATCGGCGGTGCCGGTCGCCGCACCCCGCCCGGCTGCCAGCCGCCGCAGCAGCTCCCGCGCCGCCAGGCGGTGATCGGCCCGGGTCGACTCCACGAGGGTGATCGCCCGCGCCAGCGAGGCGCGCGAACCGCCCGCGACGCCCTCGGCGAGGGCGTCGACGTCGACCGGCCTAGGCACCCGGCTGCTCCCCGGCGCCCTCCGCGCAGGCGGCACCCCCGGCATCCGTGTCGCCCCCGGCACCCTCACCAGCTCGGTCTCCGCCGGCCTCCTCGTGCCCCAACCGCTCCGCGAGGTCGCGGACCAGCTCGGCCGCGGCGACGGGGATGACGGTGCCGGGCGGATAGATCGCATCCGCCCCGGCGGCCCGCAGCTGCTCCATGTCGCCCTCGGGGATGACGCCGCCGACGACGATCATCATGTCCTCACGGCCCAGGGCGTCGAGCTCCTCGCGCAGCGCCGGCACGAGGTAGAGGTGTCCGGCCGCGAGCGACGAGACTCCCACGACGTGCACGTCGCCCTCCACCGCCTGCCGGGCCGCCTCCGCCGGCGTCTGGAACAGCGGGCCCACGTCGACGTCGAAACCCAGGTCGGCGAAGGCCGTCGCGATGACCTTCTGCCCGCGGTCGTGCCCGTCCTGCCCCATCTTGGCCACGAGGATCCGCGGGCGCCGTCCCTCGGCCTGCTCGAAGCGCTCGACCAGCGCCTGCGTCCGCTCCAACGACTCGGCCGCGCTCGATCCCATCGCCTCTCCTCGGTAGACCCCGCTGATCGTCCGCACCTGCGCGGTGTAGCGGCCGAAGACCTGCTCCATCGCGTCCGAGATCTCCCCCACGGTGGCGTGCGCCCGGGCCGCGTCGATCGAGAGCGCCATCAGGTTCGCCGCCGGGTCGGCCGCACCGGCCGTGAGCGCCGCGAGCGCCTGTTGGCACGCCTCCTCGTCGCGGTCGGCCCGCAGCCGCTTCAGCTTGGCGAGCTGGTCGCGCCGCACCTGCGCGTTGTCGATCTTGAGCACGTCGAGGCTCTCCGGGTGCTCCAGCGGATAGCGGTTGACCCCGATGAGCGGCTGGGTGCCGCCGTCGATCCGGGCCTGGGTCCGCGCGGCGGCCTCCTCCACCCGCATCTTCGGGATGCCCGCCTCGATGGCCGCAGCCATGCCGCCGGCCTCCTCGACCTCCTCCAGGTGCGCCCACGCGGCGCGCGCCAGGTCGTGGGTGAGGCGCTCGACATACGCGCTGCCGCCCCACGGGTCGATGACGCGCGTCGTCCCGGACTCCTGCTGCAGGAAGAGCTGGGTGTTGCGCGCGATCCGCGCGCTGAAGTCGGTCGGCAGCGCGATCGCCTCGTCGAGGGCGTTGGTGTGCAACGACTGGGTATGCCCCTGCGTCGCCGCCATCGCCTCGATGCAGGTGCGGGTGACGTTGTTGTAGACGTCCTGCGCGGTCAGCGACCAGCCGGAGGTCTGGGAGTGCGTGCGCAGCGACAGCGACTTCGGGTTCTGCGCCCCGAAGCGGTCCACCAGCCGGGCCCACAGCAGCCGCGCCGCCCGGAGCTTGGCGACCTCCATGTAGAAGTTCATCCCGATGCCCCAGAAGAAGGACAGCCTCGGCGCGAACGCGTCGACGTCCAACCCGGCCTCCTGTCCAGCCCGGAGGTACTCCACGCCGTCCGCCAGGGTGTAGGCCAGCTCCAGGTCGGCCGTGGCCCCGGCCTCCTGGATGTGATAGCCGGAGATCGAGATGGAGTTGAACCGCGGCATCCGCTCGCTGGTGAACGCGAAGATGTCAGAGATGATCCGCATCGACGGTCCCGGCGGGTAGATGTAGGTGTTGCGGACCATGAACTCCTTGAGGATGTCGTTCTGGATCGTCCCCGAGAGCTGCTCCGGCGCCACCCCCTGCTCCTCGGCGGCGACGACATACAGCGCCAGGATCGGCAGCACCGCGCCGTTCATCGTCATCGACACCGACATCTGGTCCAGCGGGATGCCGTCGAAAAGTTGACGCATGTCGAGGATCGAGTCGATCGCCACGCCCGCCATGCCGACGTCGCCCGCGACCCGCGGGTGGTCGCTGTCGTAGCCGCGGTGCGTCGCGAGGTCGAAGGCGACCGAGAGCCCCTTCTGCCCGGCGGCGAGGTTGCGGCGGTAGAACGCGTTCGACTCCTCCGCAGTGGAGAAGCCGGCGTACTGCCGGATCGTCCACGGCTGGTTGACGTACATCGTGGGGTAGGGGCCGCGCAAGTAGGGCGCGATGCCCGGCCAGGTGTCGAGGAAGTCCAGCGGCTCGAGGTCGTCGGCACCGTAGACCGGCTTCACCAGGATGTGCTCGGGGGTCTCCCAGCCGTCACCGCCTCCCGGGTATGCCGTGTCGTCGCCGTCCGAGATCGCGGCTCGCGCGGTGGACTCCAGCGGGACCTGGGTGAAGTCCGGGATCGCGCTCGCGGCGCGGCTCTGGTCAGGCTGGGTCATCGGGCCACCCCCAGGGTGTCGAGCAGGTCAGCGAGGAAGGCGGCCACGTCCATGCCGGCGTGCACCGTGCCGTCCACGAGCGCCTCGGCGGCTGGGTTGGAGAGCTCGGAGACAGAGCCAGCCAGGAGGACGCGTCCGGCCCCGGCGTCGCGCAGAGCCTGCGCGCTGGCCGCGCCATGCTCGGCATACTGCGCGGGGGAGGAGCAGACGATCGCGACCGGCTCGCGGGCACCGGTCGCGGTCAGGGCGTCGCCGAGCGCTTCGGCGGAGAGCCCCTCGGCCCCCTCGACCAGGTGAGCGCGCACCCCGCCGACGGCGAGCAGGCTGGTCGTGAACGTCTCGCGGGCCCCGAAGTCGCGCCGGGTGCCGAGGGCGGCGAGCAGGACCGTCGGCGGCGCGCCGACCGTCTCGGCGTGCCGCGCCGACCGGTCGCGCAGCGCCTCGAAGACCTCGGCGTCGCGCTCCCGCGGCAGGCCGCCTTCGGCGCGCCCGGGCCGCCGCCGGCGCTCCAGCGGCTGCTCCTCGATCGCGGGGAAGCTGCTCACCCCGGTGATCGCCGCGTCCCGCCGCGCGAGCCGGTCTGCCCGCTCGCGGCGACTGGACGCGAGCAGCTCGGCCACCGTGCCACCGGCGAGGGCCGCCGCGACGCCCCCGGCGGCCTCGACCTGCTGGAAGCTCGCCCAGGCCGCGGCGGCGAGCTCGTCGGTGAGCGACTCGACATACCACGAGCCCCCCGCGGGATCGGCGACGCGACCGATGTTGGACTCCTCGGCGAGCACCACCTGGGTGTTGCGCGCGACCCGCCGGGAGAAGGCGTCGGGATAGCCGTGCACGTGGTCGTGCGGGAGCACCGTGATCGCCTCCGCCCCACCGGCGGCGGCGGCGAAGACCGCGGTCGTCGCGCGGAGGAGGTTGACCCACGGGTCGTCTCGGGTCAGCATGCGCCACGAGGTGACCGCGTGCTGGCGGGCGGCTCGCTGCTCCTCCGGTATGCCGCACGCCTCGCCCACCCGCGCCCACAGGACCCGCAGCGCGCGTAGCCGGGCGATGGTGAGGAACTGGTCGGCGCTCGCCGACACCCGGAACTCCAGCTGCTCCGCGGCCGTGGCCGGGTCCACCCCCTGCTCCTCGAGCGCACGGAGGTAGGCGACGCCGGTGGCCAGCGCGAGCGCCAGCTCGTCGACATCGGAGGCCCCGGCGTCGTGGAAGCACGTCGCATCGACGGTCAGCGCCCGGGTCCCCGGGTGAGCGGCAGCCTCGCGGACGACGTCGCCGAGGTGGGCGACGTCCACCTCGCTGCCGGTGACGGCGGCGAGCGCCACCGGGTCCAGCCCCAGGTTGCTGCCGGGCGCGAGCGTGGTGCCGCGCTCACGGCATACCTCCAGCAGGGCGCGGGCGGCACCGATCTGGTCGTCCTCGCTCGACAGCACGACGGGGGCGAGGCCGAGCTCGACGCCGGACAGGACGTCCGGGAGCGCGGCGGCGGCAATCGCGCTATCTCCAACCGCGAGCCAGAGCGAGGTCGCGCCGCGTTCGAGGTCGGCGAGCACCGCCCCGCGGGTGGTGGCCACGTCCGGGTCGTCGTGCAGGGCCCGCACGTCCCAGGCGTCCATCGCGCCCGCGGCAGGGCGCGACCCGCGCCGGAACGGCGCCCGACCAGGCTCGCCCAGCTCGGTCACCGCGCCGGTGTAGAGCGGCTCGACCTGCAGACCCCCGATCGTGCGGGTGCGGAGCCGGTCCAGGCACTGCTCGGCGTCGAGCTGTGCCCCGTCCGGGCGGCCCCGGTTGAGCGTGCGCACGACCTGGGCCTCCCACTGCTCGCGCGTCGCGCCGGTGAAGCCCTCCGCCAGCGCGAGGACCTCGGGCATCGCCTCCACGACCTCCTCGGCCGGCTGGATCGTCTCCTCCATCGCGCTGCTCTCCCTCGAGTGACGGGCACGTCAACGGCGATGGTAGCGCTGGCCTCCGACCTCCCCTCCCACGTCGCCCCCACTCGGCACGGCGGCTACCCTCGCAGGATGCGAGAGGAGGCCCCATGACGCTGTCCCCCCACGGCTCCAGCGCCGTGGTCACCGGGTCCCTGCGCAAGGGGCTGCCGATCATGCTGCTCGGCGGCGTGCTCGCGTGGGTCGCCGGTCAGTCCTGGAGCGTGGAGCGCGGGGCGGGCGAGGTCTTCCAGGTGCTCATGGCCTACGGCAACCTCGCCATCATGACCGTCGCCGCCCAGCTCATCGCCGGCCCACGCGGCCGTCCGTGGATCATGGCGACCGCTGGGGCGTTCGGGATGACCGTCCCGTGGTTCTTCGGGCTGGCCTTCGCCCAGCAGGGTCAGGGCGTACTGCTACCGGCGCTCATCGTCGCCGTCACCAGCTGGGGCATGACGTATGTCATCTCGAGCCTCACCCGCGAGGTGGTCAAGCGGCGCGCGCGCTGAGCCCGCCCCCGCACCGGCAGCCTCGCGCGCCCGCTCCGAGAGCCTGGTGTGTCCCGTCCGGCAGCTTGGTGTGACCAGTCCAAGAGCCCGGTGTGTTCACTCCGGCAGCCTGATGTGACCAGTCCGACAGCCCGGTGTGCTCAGCCGCGGCTGGCCAGCCACTCGCCGGCCGCGCCGACGAGTCGGTCGTTGGCCTCGGTCTCGCCGATGGTGCACCGCACCCCGTCGCCGGCGAAGGGCCGCACCATGAGCCCGCGCGCCTGGCACGCCTGGGCGAAGGGCACGGCGTCGTCGCCGAGGGGCAGCCAGAGGAAGTTGCCCTGCGCCTCGGGCACCTCCCACCCCTGCCCGCGCAGCGCCTCGACCACTCGCTGGCGCTCGGCCACGAGGTCCTTGACCCGCACCAGCAGCTCGCCGCGGGCCGCCAGGCTCGCGATCGCCGCCTCCTGGGCGAGGTCGGTGACCCCGAACGGCGTCGCCGCCTTGCGCAGCGCGGTCGCCACCTCGGGGTGCGCGACGGCATACCCGACCCGCAACCCGGCCAGCCCGTAGGCCTTGGAGAAGGTGCGCAGCACGACGACGTTGGGGTGCTCGGCGGCGAGCGCCAGGGCGTCGGGCACGTCGGGCTCGGTGGTGAACTCCAGGTAGGCCTCGTCGATGACGACGATGACGTCGGAGGGCACCCGGGCGATGAAGTCCCTCAGCTCCGCCTCGCGTACCGCGGGACCGGTGGGGTTGTTGGGCGTGCACACGAGCACGAGGCGGGTGCGGTCGGTGATCGCCGCGGCCATCGCGTCGAGGTCGTGGCGCGCGTCGGCGTCCACCGGCACCTGCACCGACGTCGCGCCGGAGAGCGCCACGACGATGGGGTAGGCCTCGAAGCTGCGCCAGGCATACACCACCTCGTCGCCCGGATCGCAGGAGATGGCGACGAGCTGGGTGAGCACCGCCACGCTGCCGGTGCCGGTCGCGATCTGCTCCGCGGGCACGCCCAGGTCCGCGGCAAGCGCCTCGGTCAGCGCGACCACCCCCATGTCGGGGTAGCGGTTGACGCGGGCCGCTGCCTCGCTGATCGCGGTGACGACGGAGGGCAGCGGCGGGTGGGGGTTCTCGTTGGAGGAGATCTTGTATGCCGTGACCCCCTCCACCGGTGTCGGTGGCTTCCCGGGGACGTAGGCCGGCACCCCATCGAGGGCGGCGCGCAGGCGGACGGGCGAGGACGGCTCTGTCATGGGGCCAGCGTAGCCAGCGCGGCTCGACCCGGCTCTGCGCCCGGTGCCGAGGCGCCCGGCCGGACTGTGCACGTTACTGCGGCCTGTGCGCATGTGATGGCGCGTGCTCAGGCTGCATCAGCGTGCACAGGTCCGTCCAGGATCAGCGGGGCAGGCCCGTCGCCTCGTCGTAGAGGTCCTCTACGGTGGAGATGTGCCCCTCCACGTCGGCGGACGCATAGGCGTCGACGATGTCGTGGATCCTCCTGAGCCGCGGCTCTGGGCCGACCTCATCCGGATCACGGTCGTCGTCGCGCAGCACGTGCGTCGGGGCCATGCTCTCCGTTCTAGCATCCCCTCGCTTCCCCGGCCAGCTCATGAGGGCATGGGATCATCGAGGTATGAAGCTTCTCGCCGACATCGTCGCCAACGGCGTCGCCCTCTGGGTGGCGGCCGCGCTCATCTCCGGGATCGAGTTCGGGGGTCAGGGCGGGGCGATGGTCCTCACCATCGTGCTGGTCGCCGCGATCTTCGGGGTCGTCAACGCGATCGTGCGTCCGGTGGCCCAGCTGCTCTCGTTGCCGCTCATCATCGTGACGCTCGGGCTCTTCCTCGTCGTCGTCAACGCGCTCATGCTGCTGCTCACCTCCTGGCTGTCCGGCGTGCTCGGCCTGGACTTCCACGTGGACGACTTCTGGTGGGATGCTGTGCTCGGATCGATCATCATCTCGATCGTCTCGATGTTCGTCGGGGCCCTCCTGCCGGACGGGCGCGACCGCGGCTGACCAGGCCTTCCGGTCGCTGCCCCGAGGTCAGGTTGACGTGTGCGGTAACGTCTGCGCCACGCCCCCAGGACGAAGGAGTTTTCCGTGAGCGACGACGACGTCGTGGCGCCGGGCGCCCCCACCGCGGGGCACGAGCCGCCGGAGCGAGACATCACCGACGGCGGGCCGGACATGGTCCAGTTCCTCGCCGCGGACGGCACCCGGCTCGAGGTGACCCCGCAGACCGAGCCCTACGCCGCATACCTCGACGACCTCGACGAGGACGACCTGCGCGGGCTGCTGCGCGACCTCATCCTGGTGCGCCGCGTCGACGCCGAGGGCTTCGCGCTGCAGCGGCAGGGCGAGCTCGGGCTGTGGCCCAGCCTGCTGGGGCAGGAGGCCGCGCAGGTCGGTCCGGGCCGGGCGATGCGACCGCAGGACTACGCCTTCCCCGGCTACCGCGAGCACGGCGTCGCCTGGTGCAAGGGGGTGCCGCCGGAGAACCTGCTGGGGATGTTCCGCGGCGTCAACCACGGCGGGTGGGACTCCAACGACAACAACTTCCACCTCTACACCATCGTCATCGGCAACCAGATGCTGCACGCGGTCGGCTACGCCATGGGGGTCGCCCGCGACGGCGACATGGGCACCGGCGACCCTGAGCGCGACACCGCCGTCATGGCCTTCACCGGCGACGGCGGCACCGCGCAGGGCGACTTCAACGAGTCACTCGTCTTCGCCGCGGTCACCAACGCCCCGGTCGTGTTCTATGTCCAGAACAACCACTGGGCGATCTCCGAGCCCAACGACCGGCAGTTCACCATCCCGCCCTACCGGCGCGCCGACGGCTTCGGCTTCCCGGGCATCCGGGTGGACGGCAACGACGTCCTCGCGAGCTACGCCGTGACCCGCTACGCCCTCGACCGCGCCCGCAGCGGCCAGGGGCCGACGCTCATCGAAGCCTTCACCTACCGGATGGGCGCGCACACCACGTCCGACGACCCGACGAAGTACCGCATCTCCGCCGAGGTCGACGCCTGGAAGGCGAAGGACCCGATCGACCGGATGACGGCATACCTCAAGGCCGAGGGCGCGGTCGACGACGCGTGGCTCGAGGAGGTCCAGGCCGAGGCGGACGCGCTCGCCGCCCGGATCCGCAAGGCGTGCCAGACGATGCCGGACCCGCCGCACGAGGAGATGTTCGCGCACGTGTATGCCGAGCCGCACCCGCTCATCGAGCGCGAGTCCGCGCTCTTCGCGGACTACCAGGCCGGGTTCGAGGACTGAGGGGAGAGACGGATGAGCACGCAGACGGAGAGCTCGACGCCGGCGAAGACCGCGAGCACCGGCACCCGGATGACCATCGCCAAGGCGCTCAACGCGGGCATGCGCGCCGCGATGGAGCGCGACCCCAAGGTCGTCCTCATGGGCGAGGACGTCGGCAAGCTCGGCGGGGTCTTCCGGATCACCGAGGGCCTGCAGAAGGACTTCGGCGAGGACCGCGTCATCGACACCCCGCTGGCCGAGTCCGGCATCCTCGGGAGCGCGGTCGGGCTGGCTCTGCGCGGCTACCGACCGGTCGTGGAGATCCAGTTCGACGGCTTCGTCTATCCCGCCTTCGACCAGATCATCAGCCAGGTCGCCAAGATGCACAACCGCAGCCTGGGTGCGCTCAAGGTGCCGATCGTCATCCGCATCCCCTACGGCGGCGGCATCGGCGCGGTCGAGCACCACAGCGAGTCCAACGAGTCGTACTTCGCGCACACCGCGGGGCTGCGGGTGGTGACCTGCGCGACGACCGAGGACGCCTACTGGATGATGCAGCAGGCCATCGCCAGCGACGACCCGGTCGTGTTCTACGAGCCGAAGCGGCGCTACCACGAGCGCGGGGTGCTCGACCTGGGCGCCGCCGAGGCAGGGTCGCTGGACGACGCACCGTATGCCCTGGACGAGGGGGCGGTGCGGGTCGAGGGCAGCGACGTGACGGTGCTGACCTACGGCCCGATGGTCAAGGTGGCCCACGCGGCCGCCCAGGCCGCCGAGCTCGAGGACGGCCCGTCCATCGAGGTCATCGACCTGCGCTCGCTGTCGCCGCTGGACACCGAGCTCATCGAGGAGTCGGTGAAGAAGACCGGCCGCTGCATCGCCCTGTCGGAGGCGCAGACCTTCTCCAGCATCACCGCCGAGCTCGCGGCGCACGTGCAGGAGCACTGCTTCTTCCACCTGGAGGCGCCGGTCCTGCGGGTCGGCGGCTACAACATCCCCTACCCGCCCAGCCGGCACGAGGAGGTCTTCCTCCCCGACCTCGACCGCGTGCTGCACGCCGTCGAGACCGTGCTCGAGGCCTGAGACACGACCACGGGCGACCTAGGACGTCGAGGAATGGATAAGAGGAGCAGCCGTGCCTGAGTTCAAGCTTCCCGATCCCGGTGAGGGTCTCGTCGAGGCCACGATCATCGAGTGGAAGGTCGCCGTCGGCGACACGGTCAAGACCAACGACATCGTCGTCGAGGTCGAGACCGCCAAGTCGCTCGTCGAGCTGCCCATCCCGTATGACGGGACGGTCACCGAGATTCTGGCGACCGAGGGCGACGAGGTCGAGGTCGGCACCCCGATCATCGTCGTGGACAACGGTGACGGCGGGGGGCGCAGCGGTGGGGGAGACGCGTCGGCGCAGGAGGATGCCGACGACGCCGGCGGGTCTGGCGACGCGGCCGACCTCGTGCCCACGCCGCCCGAGGGCGGGGGCAGCGAGGGCGGGCCCAAGCGCGAGGCCGTCCTCGTGGGGTATGGCGCGATCGAGGGCTCGACGACGCGGCGCAAGCGGCGCAGGGGAGCCTCGGGCGCCGAGGCGGAGACCGAGGCCGCGCCCGTGCGCAAGGCCAAGGCCTCGCCGCCGGTGCGCAAGTACGCCCAGGAGCGGGGGGTCGACATCAACCAGGTCCCCGCGGCCGGCCCGACCGGCATCGTGCGGCGGTCCGACATCGACGCGTTCCTCCAGGGGGCAGAGACACTGTCCCCCGAATCCTCCCCAGCCGGCTCCGCCGGCGAGGGGATGAGCGGCTCCGCGCCCGCGGTGACCGACGTCGGAGCGCAGGCGGGCGGCGCCGCCCCGAGCGCGGCGTCATACCAGCGTCCGATGCTGAACCGCTCGGGCGAGCGGGAGGAGCGCACCCCGGTCAAGGGCGTGCGCAAGATGACCGCGCAGGCGATGGTCAACTCGGCGTTCACCGCGCCGCACGTCACCGAGTTCATCACCATCGACGTGACCCGGACGATGGAGCTCATCGACCGGCTCAAGGCCGACCGCGCCTACCGAGACCTGCGGATCAACCCGCTGCTCATCCTGGCCAAGGCGCTCACCGTGGCGGTCGGGCGGAACCCGGGCATGAACGCCGTCTGGGACGAGGACGCTCAGGAGATCGTGCAGCGTAACTACGTCAACCTCGGGATCGCGGCGGCGACCCCGCGCGGGCTGGTCGTGCCCAACATCAAGGACGCCGACCTCATGGACCTGCGTCAGCTGGCCGAGGCGATGACCGACCTGGTCGCGACCGCCAAGGCGGGGCGCACGCAGCCGGCCGACATGTCCGGCGGCACGATCACGATCACCAACGTCGGCGTCTTCGGCGTCGACACCGGCACGCCGATCATCAACCCGGGCGAGTCGGCGATCGTCGCCTTCGGCACGGTCCGGCGGATGCCGTGGGTCGTGGGCACCGGGGCCGATGAGCGGATCGAGCCGCGCTGGGTGACCCAGCTCGCGGTGAGCTTCGACCACCGGCTCATCGACGGCGAGCTGGGCTCGATGTTCCTCGCCGACCTCGCCGCGCTGCTCGAGGACCCGGCTAAGGCGCTCGCCTGGCTCTGACCTGACGCCTCCCCGCTCCTCCCCTGGACCGAGCGTCGCGCATGGTTGCTCACGACGCCCGGTGGGAGGGGAATGCTCAGTCGGAGTGGTCGCCGGAGGCCTTGGCTTCCACGACGACGAGCGTCGCCACGATCGCGGCGCCGAGCAGGGCCAGCAGGGTCGGCCAGAGCACCGGGTCGTAGGGTGCGACGAGCGCGCCCGGGCTGTGGTCGTCGCCGCCCGCCGCCTCCTGCCACGGCCACAGCGCGCGCAGCGAGCCGACCATCAGGCCGGTCATGACCAGCAGCGTCGAGCGGCGGTGGTGCTCCAGCAGCCAGCTGATGAGCTGCACGAAGGACGCGAGGCCGGTGATGGCGCCCAACGCGAAGACGCCGATGTAGACCAGGTCCCGGCTGTCGACGGCCTCGAGCGTCGTCGTGTAGAGCCCGATGGCCAGCAGGAAGAACGACCCCGACACCCCCGGCACGACGAGCGCGCAGATGGCGATGGCGGCGGCGCCGAAGACCAGCAGCAAGGGCGGGTCGTTCACCGCGCCGCCCCCGGCGAAGCCGATGAGGGACCAGGCCAGCACCGCGGCTCCGACGACGAGGACGACCTCGAGCCACACCGGTCGGCGCCGCTTGGGCAGCATCCGGATCGGCACGAGGATGCTCATCGCCACCATGCCGAGGAAGAGCCCCCGCGCGTGCTCGGGGTAGTCGGTGACGAATCCGCTCATGAGGCCGGCTACGGTCAGCACCGCCAGGCCCATGCCGACGAGCACCGGCACGAGCAGCCACCAGTCGGTCCGGCGCAGCTCGCGCAGCGCTCCGGCGACGCGCCCGTCCTCGTCGCCCACGACGAGGGCCTTGGCCGCCGACACGACGTGGGAGGCACTGCCGATGAGGTCCTCGTAGAGCCCGGTGACCAGCGCGACCGTCCCGCCAGAGACACCGGGGATGAGCTCGGCCGAGCCGATGAGGAAGCCGCGGGCGAGGTCCAGCGGCAGGAGCATCCGGCTGCGCGAGGAGGTCTGGCTCCGGCGGCTCCCCAGGGAGTCAGTGGTGTCGCTCACGCCGGAAGCCTACGTGCCGATCCTGACCTGCGCCTGCCTCCGCAGCCCCCATCTCACCGACCTGTGCACGCCAGATTGACCTGTACGCAGGTTATGCCGTGTGCACAGGTCAATCTGGCGTGCACAGGTCCTTCGGTGCGTCCCGGTGTCGTCCCGAGAGAGGTGAGCGGGCGGCATACCATCGAGGCATGGCCACCCGCCCCCGCCTGAAGGACCGGCTCTTCACCCTGGTGACGACCCTGGCCGCGGTGGTGATCTTTGTCGCCGGGATGTCGCGCGGCAACACCCGCGTCGCGATCATCGGGGCGCTGTTCTTCCTCGGCTACGGCGTGCTGCACTCGGTGACGCGGCGGCTGGAGCCAGCGGCGCGGCTGCTCACGGGCAGCGAGGCGGACCGGGCCGAGGCGCTGGCGCAGTTCCGCGCGATCCGGCTGGCGGGGCAGGGCGCGCTGCTGCTGGCGCTGGTCGGGCTGATCCTGGAGTTCACCGTGCAGTGGGGGCCGGGACTCTGGGTCGCCGGGACGGTGCTGACCGTGCTCGCGCTCTTCGTCGGCGGGCTGTGGTTCTACAGCCGTCCGGGACGCGGGTGACGTCGCTCAGCGGGTGAGCACGAGCGCGTCGAGGACCCGCTCGGCGAGCGCCTCGTCGCCATTCACCTGGTATGCCGTGTCCGCCGTGCTCGCGCGCCCGGCGGCCCGGCGCGTGAGGGCGTGGGTGGTGAGCGAGATCGTCGTCACGGTCGCCTCGGCGTCCTCGGGCGCGGCGACCTGCGGAGAGAGGTCGGCCGCGGGGGCGGCATCGCTCTCGGGGTCCGGGTCGCTCTCCTCGGAGTGGCCGGTGAAGAGCTCGTGCGCGACGAGCTCGCCGCTGGCGTCGACGTCGATGCGCACCCCGGCGCGGCCCGTGACCGGCCCGGTGCTCTCGACGATGACCACGGTGCCCGGCTCGGGAGAGACCCGCTTGCGGACGACCTGGGGCACCGCGTCGAGGACCAGCGCCGTGAACCGTGCCGCCCCCGCATTGTCCAGCGACCCGATCCGGCCTACGGCCTCGCGGATGTCCTGCTCGTGGACCCAGACGTCGCTCAGCCGCAGGGTGGCCAGGTGCTCGAAGGTCGTCTCCTGGTCGCGCGGCCCGCGCACGGGGCTGTCGAGCGCCAGCTCCCGGTCGTAGAGCTGCGCGCTGCGGATCTCGACCAGGCTGCGTAGCTCGGCGAGCAGCTGCTCGGGCGTCATCGAGGCGCGCGAGCGCACGCCCTGCTCCATCCACACGCCGAGCTCGTTGCGGACGTGCTCGGGAGTGCCGACCGCGATCCCGTCGACAGCCGGCTGCGGAGAGCCGGAGAGGTAGTCCTCCAGGTGCACGATGTGGGCGATCTGGTCGCGGACGGTCCAGCCTGGGCAGGGGGTGAGAAGGTCCC
Organism: Serinicoccus sp. JS2-9; assembly: GCF_059025165.1. Lineage (NCBI taxonomy): Bacteria > Bacillati > Actinomycetota > Actinomycetes > Micrococcales > Ornithinimicrobiaceae > Serinicoccus > Serinicoccus sp. JS2-9. The sequence goes on along the minus strand of NZ_CM180091.1, from coordinate 435,471 downwards.
ACTCGCTCTCGCGCAGGCCGTCGCAGGTGTTGACGAGGGAGATCAGGACCTGGCGGTAGGCCTCGACGTAGCCGGGCACGTCGGCGGGCGGCGCGGGGTGGACGACCATGGCGCCAGCCTAACGACGTGTTCACCGGACTTCCGCCCGCCGGTCGCCTGACTGCGGTAGCCTCACCACACCGTGTCCAGACGGGCCCGCTCATGCAGGGCAGGGCCCGCTCGCCACCAAGGGGTCTCGTCATGCCGGTCCGTCCACTTCGCGCCGCACGGGCGCACGATCGTTCGCGCGCCACGCGAGTGGTCACCACGGCCGCCCTCGCCGGGCTCGTCCTGGCGGCCTGCGCTGGCGACGGGGGCGAGGAGGGTGCGGACGACGACGTCGCCACCAGCACCGGCCCCGCACCCGTCTCGGGGCTGGACCAGGTCGGCACCGCCACCGTGCAGATCCTCGCCGACGGGGAGATGCGGGGGGCCGAGGGCATGACCAGCTTCTCCGGGTCAGGGTCGGGCTTCCTCGTCTCCGACGACGGTTACATCGTCACCAACAACCACGTCGTCACGGGCGCCGGCTCGCTGCGCGTCATCATCGGTGGGGACGAGGACGAGGAGATCCCGGCCCGCGTGGTCGGCGTCTCGGAGTGCAACGACCTCGCGGTCATCCAGCTCACCGAGGACGGCGACTACCCCTCGCTGGAGTGGTCCACGCAGCCGGCGACCCCGCCGCTGGAGGTGTATGCCGCCGGCTTCCCCCTGGGCGACCCGGAGTTCACCATGACCCGCGGCATCGTGAGCAAGGCGGAGGCCGACGGGGAGAGCCCGTGGGCGTCGGTGAGCGCGGTCATCGAGCACGACGCGGCGATCCAGCCGGGCAACTCCGGCGGTCCCCTCGTCGACGCTGAGGGGCGCGTCGTGGGCGTCAACTACGCCGGCGGCGACCCGGGCACCGGCACGTCGCAGTTCTTCGCCATCAACGCCGACGAGGCGCAGGCGATCGTCGCCGACCTCGTGGCGGGCGGGAACGACTCGATCGGCGTCAACGGCCAGGCGATCCTGGACGAGGAGAATGGCCTGGCCGGGATCTGGGTGGCGGGCGTCGCGCCCGGCGGCCCCGCGTCCGACGCCGGCGTGAAGCCGGGCGACATCATCACCACATTCAACGGCGTCGCGATGGAGTCTGGCACCTACGAGGAGTACTGCGACGTGCTCCGGTCCAACAGCCCCGAGTCGACCATGTCGCTGCGGGTGCTGCGCTCCGACACCGAGGAGATGCTCGAGGGGGAGCTCAACGGGCGCGAGCTGGAGGCGACCTTCTCCTTCGCCACCGAGCTCAGTGACGAGGTCGAGCAGGGCGACGGTGGCGGGTCCACCGAGTCCGCGGCCCCGGAGACGGTCGACCTCGTCGACGACACCAACACGATCACCGTGAGCGTGCCCGCCAACTGGGACGACACCCTCACCGAGCCCATCGACCTGCTCGGCACCGGGGCCCTGAGCCCGTCCATCACGGCGACGACCGACCTCGCCGCCTTCGAGAACGACGCCGCCCCCGGCGTCATCATGGCCTACGCCCAGGACGTCGGAGACTTCCCGCTCGACCCGCTCCTGGACGCCGCCATCAGTGGCACGCCCGAGTGCACCGAGGGGGAGCGCGACGACTACGCCGACTCCGCCTTCACCGGTCGCTACATGACGCTCGACTGCGGCGAGCTGATCGCCATCGCCCTGGTCGCCGTCCCGAGCGCCGACCCCGACTCGATCATGGTGGTCATCGCCGGGGTGCAGACCGAGGCGGACCTGCACGCGATCGACACCATCCTGTCCACCTTCAACCTGGTCTGAGCCTGTCAGTCGCTGTCCGTAGCATGGGCGGCATGGCTCTTCGCTGGACCGTCCCCGTGACGACGGTTCTCACCGCGCTGGTCGTGGCGCTCCCCGCCGCGGCGCTCTCCGGGGCCGCTGCGCCCCTGCCGCTCGGCGACGCCGGGCCGATCGTGCGCTGGGGTATGCCCGTGCTCGAGGTGGTGCACCACCTCGCCGCCGCCCTCACCATCGGGTTGCTCGTGGTCGCAGCCTTCCTCGTCCGGGAGGGCCGCGACACCGACCGCCGCGGCGCCGCCGGGAGGGTGGCCGCGCTCTCGGCGCTGCTGTGGTGCGTCAGCTCGGGGGCGATCCTTCTGCTCGGCTTCGGCGACCTCGCCGGTCTGCCGCCCGCCAGCCCGGGATATCTGCAGGACCTCGTCGCCAACGTCTGGGGTCTGGAGCCGATGCGGCTGCGGCTCATCGAGACCGTCATGGTCGGCGTGGTCCTGCTGCTCACCGCGTGGGCCCGCACCCGTGGAGCCCTCGCGTGGGCGGCGGCGGTGGCGCTCGCCTGCCTGATCCCGCTCTCGTACGGCGGTCACGCCAGCGGCACCGATGGTCACGAGACAGCGGTCACCGCGCTGCTGCTCCACCTCGGCGGCATGACGGTGTGGGTCGGGGGGCTCATGGCGCTCGGGCTCCTGCTCCCGGTGCTCGGCCCGGCCCTGCCGGACACGCTCCGGCGCTACTCGACCCTGGCGGCGTGGTGCTACGGCGCGATCGCGCTCTCCGGTGTGCTCTTCGCGCTGCTCACGGTCGATGATCGCGGCGACCTGCTGACGGCATACTGGGCGCTGATCTGGGCCAAGGTGGGCCTGCTCGGCGTGCTCGGTGTCATGGGGGCCGTGCAGCGGCGCCAGATCATCGCCCGCGGCGCCGACCGGCCGTGGCTCTTCGCCGCGCTGGCCGCGAGCGAGCTCGCCGTCATGGCGGCCGCGGTGGGGCTCGGGGCGGTGCTCTCCCGCACCCCGCCGCCGGTGGTGGAGTCCTCGAGCGACACCTCGACGGCGGTCTTCGCGCTGACCGGCTATCCCATGCCACCGCCCTACGAGACCGCGCGGCTGCTCGACACCTGGCAGGTCAACTGGCTCTTCCTCCTCGCGGCGCTCACCGCCGTCGCCCTGTATGCCGCGGGCGTGGTGCGGCTACGGCGCCGGGGCGACCGGTGGCCGCTGTGGCGGCTGCTGCTCTGGGTGATCGGGTGGGCCATCTTCGTCTACGTCACCAGCGGAGCCCCGGGCGTCTACGGCCGAGTGATGTTCTCCCAGCACATGATCATGCACATGGCGCTCATGATGGGGGTGCCGATCTTCTTCGTGCCGGCGCAGGCGATCACGCTGGCCTACCGTGCCCTCCCGTCGCGGCGCGACCGGACCCTCGGGCCCCGCGAGATCCTCGTGGCGGTCGTGCACTCTCGCTGGGCCCGGTTGGTCGCCAACCCGGTCGTCGCGGGGGCGGTCTTCTTCGGGAGCCTCGTCGGGTTCTACTGGACCGGCCTGCTGGAGTGGGCCCTCACGTCGCACACCGGACACGTCCTCATGGTGGTGCACTTCACGCTCACCGGCTTCGCCTTCGTGTGGTCCCTCGTCGGCCAGGACCCGGGTCCGCCGAAGTGGCCGGCGCCGCTGCGCATCCTCGTGCTGCTCGGGACCCTCGCCGCGCATGCGTTCTTCGGGCTGGCGCTGATGCAGGGCACCTGGCTGCTGGCACCGGGGTTCTACAAGGCGATCGAGGTCCCGTGGGTGACCGACCTGCTCGCCGACCAGCAGGTCGGCGGCGCCATCGCCTGGGGCGTCGGTGAGCTGCCCACGGTGGTGCTGGTGCTCATGGTCGTGGTGGACTGGATGCGCCGCGACGAGCGGGAGACGCGACGCTCGGACCGCCAGGCCGAGCGCGACGACGACGCCGAGCTGGCGGCCTACAACGCCCACCTGCAGCGGCTCGCGGAGAGGAGCAGTCGATGAGGATCGCGGTCATCCAACTCGGGTATGCCGAGGGTGCCGACGAGTCGGTCGAGGCGCGCGCCGAGCGGGCCGCGGGGCTGGCGCGTCAGGAGGGCGTGGGGCACGACCTGGTGCTGCTGCCGGAGCTGTGGAGCGCGGGTGGCTTCGCCTCGAAGGAGTGGGAGGAGCGCAGCCAGGACCTGTCCGGGCTGCACCGCGGTGACCTCCCTCCCGCCCTGGCCCCGCTGGCGCCGGTGGCGCGCGAGCTCGGTGCGGTGCTGCATACCGGATCGGTCGTGGAGCGGACCGCCGAGCCGGGGGAGGAGGGGCGCCACCTGTGGAACACCTCGGTCGTGCTCGATCCCGAGGGCGAGGTGTGCGCGACCTACCGCAAGATCCACCGCTTCGGCTTCGGTGGCGGCGAGCCCGCGCTCATGGAGGCAGGCACCGAGCTGGTGGTGACCGACCTGCCGGCACCGGCCGACGGGCTCACCACCGCCCTGTCCACCTGCTACGACCTGCGCTTTCCCGAGCTCTACCGACAGCAGCTCGACCGTGGAGCCGAGCTGTTCCTCATCCCCTCCGCCTGGCCGATGGCGCGGGTGGAGCACTGGCGGCTGCTGCTGCGGGCGCGGGCGATCGAGGACCAGTGCTTTGTCGTGGCCGGCAACACGGCGGGCACGCACGCCGGTGTCGAGATGGGCGGGCACAGCGCCGTCATCGACCCCAGCGGGGTGGTGCTGGCCGAGGCCGGTCCGGACGAGCAGGTGCTGTCGGTGGAGATCGACACCGAGCAGGTCGCGCGGGTGCGCGAGGCCTTCCCGGTGCTCGCTGACCGGCGACTGTGAGCGAGGGCGGATAGGCTGGTCGCACCCAAGGAAAGGATCGACATGGGTCTTGGTCTCGGTATCTTCCTGCTGGTCGTCGGCGCCATCCTGTCGTTCGCGGTCACGAATGTCATCGAGGGCGTCAACCTCGTGACCATCGGCTACATCCTCATGGCGGCCGGTGTGCTCTCGCTGCTGCTCGGCCTGGTCATCAACGCCCAGCGCACCAACACCACGCACCGCGAGATCGTGGACCGCCGCTCGGAGTCCGATGTCCGTCAGCGGCGTGACCGAGGCGGCTACTGAGCGCCGCCGAGGCCTTCGCCCGGGCCCGCGCCCGGGTCCACGCGGCCCTTCCCGAGCTGCTCCGGCGGATCATCCCTGAGACCGCCATCGGCTTCGCCGCCATCAGTTCCTTCACCTATGCCGTCGACCTGACGCTGCTGTCGGTGCTTTTCGACGGTTTCGGCGTGTGGTATCCGCTCGCCGTGACGATCGGCTACGTCGTGGCCTTCGGGCTGGCCTTCGTGCTCAATCGGTGGCTCAACTTCCAGTCGCACGGACCTGTCGGCGCGCAGACCCGGCGCTACGTCGTGACCGTGCTCGCCAACTACCTGCTGTTCATCCTGGCGCTCTCGACGACCCTCGAGGCCGTGGGGGTCAACTACCTCTGGGCGCGGCTCATCGCGGGCGCCTGCGAGGCCGTCTTCATGTATCTCATGATGCGCAACTTCGTCTTCCGCCTGAAGATCTACACCTGACCACCACACGCACCGGACGTGCGTTGGTCCCGCACCGGACGTGCGTTGGTCCCGCACCGGACGTGCGTTGGTCCCGCACCGGACGCCCGTTCGGTCTGTGACGAACGTGCGTGCGGTGCAGAAGCCACCCACGTCGTGTGTTCGATCCGGGAGCCTGGCCTCGTCGGTCCGGCAACTTCAGAGCGTCCGGCGCTGACGACAGGGGGCATCCGGCCGGCCACCGCCTCCGTGTGACCGACCACCTCGAACCCGACCTTGTCGAACATCGCCCGGGTGCCGACGAAGGCCATGGTCGTGTCCATCCGCCTCCGCGGGTCGACCGGATAGGCCTCCACCGCGGGCGCGCCGTGAGCTGCGGCATGCTCGACCGCCCCCTCGATCAGCCGGGTGGTGTAGCCCTGCTTGCGGTGTCCGCCACGGATGACGAGGCAGACGATGCTCCACACGTTCAGGTCGTCGAGCGGCCGGATCTTGCGCGAGTGGACGAGGACGGGGATGTCCGCGCGGGGCCTGACGTTGGCCCAGCCGACGGGTATGCCGTCGGCGTAGGTCGCGACACCGGGTGGTAGCTCGCGTTCGCACAGGGCCCGCATCGCCAGCTCGCGATCGCCGTCGGCGAGTTCGTCAACCTCGGCCTGCCGGAGCCGGTGCGGCACGCACCAGCAGTGGGTCGAGCGCCGGTTCGGATTGACCACATCGGCGAAGTCGTCGAAGCGATCCGGCGTGACCGGGTGGACAGTGAACTGCATACCGAGGGAGTCAAGCACCAGCGGCGTGATCTGCGACCCGCTGGTGCGCGACGAACGCGCGACCGGTGAGTGACGCGCGCCTGGTGTGTGACGAACGCGCGCCCGGTGCTTGAGAAACGCGCGCCCGGTGCTTGACGAACGCGCGCCCGGTGCGTGACGAACGCGCGCCCGGTGCTAGAAGGCGGCCTCGGGGAGGTCCATGACGGAGGCCACGTGGTCGGTGTCGGCGGCGGTGACGGTGCGGCGGTCGGAGCCGAGCCGCGGGAGCACCTCGGTCGCGAAGAAGCGCGCGGCGGCCACCTTGCCCTCGAGGTAGGCGCGCCCGTCCTCGTCGTCGGCGCTCACGCCGCTCACACCGGTCTCGCCCGACTGCAGCAGTCGCGCCGCGACCTCGGCCTCCCGCAGCAGCAGCCACCCGATGAGCAGGTCGCCGGTGGCCAGCAGCAGCCGCGTCGTGCCCAGCCCCACGGCATAGACCGCCTCGGCCCGCTCCCGACTCTCGACCGCCTTGGCCGTGAGGAACTCCACCATCGCGTTGACCTCGCCCAGCCCGCGCAGCACCGCGCCGCGCACGGCGCCGAGCCCGTCGTCCACCTGGGCGGCGGCGGTCTGCTGGACCTGGGTCGCGACATACCCCAGCGCCTGCCCGCGATCGCGCAGGATCTTGCGGAAGAAGAAGTCCTGGCCCTGGATCGCGGTGGTGCCCTCATAGAGGCTGTCGATCTTGCTGTCGCGGACGTACTGCTCGATCGGGTAGTCCTGCAGGAAGCCCGAACCGCCCAGCGTCTGCAGCGACTCGGTGCCGAGCAGGGTGAATGCCCGCTCCGAGCCGCAGCCCTTCACCAGCGGCAGCAGCAGGTCGTTGACCCGCGCCGCGAGCCCCTCGTCCGGGGTGTCGTCAGGGGCCTGCTCACCGGCGTCCTGCGCCGCGTGCACCTGGTCCTGCACGCTCGCGGTGTAGAGCATGAGCGCCCGCAGCCCCTCGGAGTAGGCCTTCTGCAGGAGCAGCGAGCGGCGCACGTCCGGGTGGTGGGTGATGGTCACGCGGGGCGCGGACTTGTCGGCCATCTGCGTCAGGTCGGCGCCCTGCACCCGCTCTTTCGCGTAGGCCAGCGCCGCCTGGTAGCCCGCCGACAGCGTCGCGATGGCTTTCGTGCCGACGAGCATCCGGGCGTACTCGATGATCCGGAACATCTGCGCGATGCCGTCGTGGACCTCGCCCAGCAGGTAGCCGACCGCGGGCCGGTCCGGGTCCTCGCCGAAGGACACCTCGCACGTGGTGGAGACCTTGAGCCCCATCTTGTGCTCCAGGCCGGTGATCCGCACGCCGTTGCGCTCGCCCAGCTCACCGGTCTCGAGGTCGGTGACGTGCCGGTCGGTGAGGATGAACAACGAGAGTCCCTTGGTGCCGGGGCCGGCGCCCTCCGGGCGCGCCAGGGCGAAGTGCACGACGTTGTCGTAGAACGGCGCGACGCCACTGGTGATGAAGCGCTTGGTGCCGGTGAGGTGCCAGGTGCCGTCGCCGGCCTTCACCGCCTTGGTCCGCCCCGCGCCGACGTCGGAGCCAGCATCTGGCTCGGTCAGCATCATCGTCGCGCCCCAGGCCTTGTCGACCATGAGCTGGGCGAGCTGCTGCTGCTGGGGGGTGCCGAGGCGGTGAAGGACGTTGGCGAAGGTGTAGCCCGCGGCGAACATCTTGACCGCCGGGTTGGCGCCCATGACCAGCTCGGACATGGCCCAGGTGAGGCTCGGGGGAGCGGGCGTGCCGCCCAGGCCCTCCTCGATCTCCAGCCGCCAGAACTCGTTCTCCACCCACGTCTGGTAGGACTTCACGAAGCTCTCCGGCATGCTCACCTCGCCCGTGGCCGGGTCGAAGACGGGTGGGGTCCGGTCGGACTCGGCGAAGGACGCCGCGATCGGGCCCTCGGCGAGCTCGGCGACCTGGTGCAGCGCCGCCCGCGCGGTGTCGAGGTCGACCTCGTCGTAGGGCGCGGCCCCGAGGATCTCGTGCCGCCCGAGGACGTCGAAGAGCAGGAACTCGGCGTCGCGGACGTTGCTGCGGTAGTGACCCACTCTGGCCCTCCAGGAGAAGTATGCGGTACCCGCCGTACACGGTTCTGGCGCCAGTGTATACCGACGGGTAACTCCCCCGCAGACCGCCCGGACTGCCCGCGCGGTATGCCGTGACCGCCCGCACGGTATGCCGTGACCGCCCGCGCGAGATGCCGTGACCGCCCGCGCGGCGCCACGCCATACCCGTGCGCGGACGGTGCTCGGGGAGAGCGCGTGGATCATCCCGACGAGGAAGTCGTTGCCGCTCGCCCGGGCGCCGCCGGTGGAAGCGCAGGTCGCCCTCGACGAGGGTCTCGTGGTCCACGCCTGGGTCGGGGATCTCGGCGCGCAGCTCGGCGACGAGCTCGGGGCCTGCGACCAGCCCCGCCCTGCGGACCGCGCCGCGATCCAGGAGGCGGCGCACACCTCCAGCAGCTCGAGGATGTCGCCTTGGTGCAGGTCGACGGCGAAGGACATCGCCTCGGTCAGCAGCGAGGGCGTGAGGGCGGTGACGTAGGTGCCGTCGCCGCGGCGGACGTCGAGGAGACGCATCGCCTCGAGCGCCTTGGCCGCCTCGCGCAGGGAGCTCCGGGAGAGCCCCAGCCGCTCGGAGAGCGCCCTTCACTGTGTGAGCCGGTCGCCGGGGCCGATCTCGCGCGACAGGATCATGTCGCGGATCCGCAGCACGGCCTCAGTGGTCAGCAACATGCGGTCATCCCAGGGCGGCGCAGGTCTGCCATGCGCGCGGTCGGTCACGGCAACTCGCGCGGTCGGTCACGGCAACTCGCGCGGCCAGTCACGGCATGTCGCGCGGTCGGTCACGGCATACCGCGCGGCCAGTCACGGCATACCGCGCGGCCGGTCACGGCATCTCGCGCGGCCAGTCGGTCAGAGGGAGGCCAGCTGGTCGGAGACGGCGCGGGTGACGCAGTCGGCGGTCTGCTCCCAGGAGGCGCTCTCCCCGAAGGTCTCGGAGAGGTCGACGACGTGGAGCCGGGTGAGGCGCGCCTGAGGCGCGTCCGGGCGCACCGTGCCGGTGACGACCACGACGGGTATGCCGTAGGGCTCGGCCGCGTCCACCACCCCGCCCACGACCTTGCCGTTGAAGGACTCGGCGTCCAGCGCGCCCTCGCCGGTCACGACGGCGTCGGCCCGCGCGACCGCGTCGGCCAGCCCGACCTGGTCGGCCACGAGCTGCAGCCCCGGCACGAGCGCGCCGCCGAGCGCGAGGATCCCGCCGCCCAGGCCACCGGCGGCTCCGGCACCCGGGTGCTGCGACACGTCGATCCCGAAGCGCTCGACATACTCCCCCTGGATCTCGAAGAGGCGGCCGGTGAGCTCGACGACCTGGTCTCCGCGAGCGCCCTTCTGCGGGCCGAAGACGCGCGCGGCGTCGACGAACGGGGTCTGCACGTCGCAGGCCGCGAGGAGCTCGACGCCGTGGTCGACCGGCCGCCGCCCCTCGAGCCCGGTGAGGACTGCCACGACCGCGCCGCGGCCGCCGTCGCTCATCGCCGACCCGCCGAGGCCCACGACGATCCGCCGGGCGCCCGCCCGGACCGCCTCGGCCACCAGTTCGCCGGTGCCCGCGCTCGTGGCCGCCACCGGGTCGTTGCCCTCCTTGCCGCCTGCCAGGAGCAGCCCGCTCGCTGCGGCCGACTCGATGACCGCGAGGCCGTCGTCCCCGAGCCGCCAGGCCGCCGTCACCGGCGTCCCTCCCGGCCCGGTCACCGACGACTCCCGGTTGGCTCCGCCGAAGGCGTCGAGCATGCCCTCGCCCCCGTCGGCGAGCGGCATACCGATGACGTCCCAGCCGACCGCCTCGGCCCCGGCGCGCGCCGCGGCGACGACGTCGGGCGCGGTCAGGGACCCGCGGAACTTGTCCGGGGCGACGAGCGCGACCGGTCGGGAGGAAGGGTGTGCTGCGGTGCTCACGAGTCGACCTTAGGGCAGCGGGATTGGCGCGGGCGCGCACCGATGGACGAAGATGCCTGCATGAGGTCGTCAACGAAGACTCGCTCCCTCGTCGCCGCGCTCGCCGCGACCGCTCTGCTGACCGCGTGCAACGCGGGCTCTGGCACCAGCACGTCCGACCCGAGCGGCGACGACTCCGGCTCGGGCGACTCCGGCTCCGACACGGGCGGGGAGACGGCCGCCGCCCCCGCGCCGGGCGGCTCGGACGAGACCGTGCGCATCGGCCTGGTCGCCGAGCCGGCGAGCCTGGACTTCACCACGACCGACGGCGCCGCCATCCCGCAGCTGCTGCTCGACAACGTCTACGAGACGCTCGTGACCGTCGATGTCGAGACCGGCGAGATCGTCAGCGCCCTCGCCGAGCGCTGGGAGGTCGACGAGGAGGGCACGACATACACCTTTACCCTCAAGGAGGGCGTCACCTTCTCCGACGGCTCCGAGTTCACCGCAGAGGACGCCGCCTTCTCCGTCGAGCGGGTCTCCTCCGACGACTGGACCATCAGCCTGAAGTCGCAGCTCGACGTGGTCGAGTCGGTCGAGGCGGTGGACGACACGACGCTGGAGGTCACCCTCGCCCGCCCGTCCAACTCCTTCTTGTATGCGTTGACCACCCGCGTCGGCGCGATGTTCGACACCGAGGGGGTCGACAACCTCGCGGAGCAGGCGCTCGGCACCGGGCCCTACACCTTCGGCACCTGGGACCGTGGGTCGCAGATCACCCTGGAGCGCAACCCGGACTACCACGGCGAGGCGCCCTACTTCGCGACCGTGGAGATGCGCTACTTCGACGACGCCAACGCACTCAACAACGCCATGCTCACCGACGCGATCGACGTGGTGTCGACGGTGCAGGCGCCGGAGTCGCTGGCGGAGTTCGAGGGGGGCGATTTCCAGATCATCGAGGGCACGACCAACGGCGAGGTCGTGCTGTCGATGAACCAGAACGAGGGCCAGCCGCTGGCCGACGCCGACCTGCGCAAGGCGGTCCGCCACGCGATCGACCACCAGATGCTCATCGACACCTGCTGGGCCGGGCGCGGTGAGCTCATCGGCTCGATGGCCCCGGTGACCGACCCGTGGTTCGAGGACCGCACCGGCGACTACCCCTTCGACCTGGAGGAGGCGCAGCGGCTCATCGGCGAGGCCGGGGCCGAGGGTCAGGAGCTGCGGCTGCGCATCCCCTCGCTGCCGTATGCCGTCTCCTGCGGCACCGTCGTGGAGTCCATGCTCGAGGACGCCGGGCTCGAGGTGACGATCGACGAGCTGGAGTTCCCCGCGGCGTGGCTAGAGACGGTCTTCACCAACCGGGACTTCGACATGTCGATCGTGGCGCACGTCGAGCCGCGCGACATGGCCAACGTCTTCGGCAACCCCGACTACTACACGACCTACGGCACCGAGGAGATCCAGACGCTCTTCGAGGAGGCCGACACCGGCACCGAGGAGGAGCAGACCGCGAAGCTCCAGGAGGCCGCCGCCCTCATCAGCGAGGAGGCCGCCGCCGACTTCCTCTTCCTGCTGCCCAACCTCATGGTGGCCGACCCGGACATCACCGGCCTGCCCACCAACGCGATCAAGGAGTCCTTCGACCTCTCCGACCTCGCCCGCGGCTGACCTGACTTTCTGGACAGAGGATTGTGGGGCCCGTTCCCCAAAAACCTCTGTCCAGAATCTGGGGCTGAGGGGAAGGCGCGGCCGCGGGTGCAGGATGCCAAGGTGGCGCTGGGGGAGCGTGGCCAGCCGTGGTGGGAGGAGCCAGAGGAGTCAGCGCAGCGCGAACGCGTCTCCTCGACGATCCGGGCGCTGCTGCGGCACCGCGACGGGAGCACCATCTGCCCCAGCGACGCGGCCCGGGTGGTCGGGGGCGAGGACTGGCGTGAGCTGATGCCGCTGGTGCGGGAGGTGGCCTGCGAGCTCGCGGACGAGGGGCAGGTGAAAATTCGGCAGCGGGGTGGCGTGGTCGATCCGTCAGACGACGTGAGCGGGCCGATCAGGATCGGGCCCGGCCACCAGCTGCTCGTGGGCGGGAGCTAGCGGGGTCGACGGGTCCACCCCCGGGAGCGGCGAGCGCCCAGCGTGGGCCGTGGCGGCGCAGCAGCACGTCCAGGCCGACGCCGGCGACGACCGCCACGACCGTAACCGCCGGCGCCAGCGCCAGATCCAGCGCCAGTGAGCCGGTGACGGCACCGCTGGTGTAGAGCGCCCTCATACCGACGACGATTGCGTTGATGACGAGCGGGTGCACGAGATAGATCGCCAGGGTGCGGCGCCCCACGGCCGATCCAAAGGCCGCGACAGCCGGCAGCGACGACGCGCGTGCGAAGAGGGCGACGACGGCGAGGATCCCGACGACAGAGGCGACGAGCTCGGCGAGGCGCCCGGCCGCGGGGACGTCCTGGAGCCACCAGTACGCCGCCGCGGCCACGGCATACCCCACCGTGAGCGCCAGGCCCACGGAAAGGGTGACGGTGTCGCCGAACCGGCGGATGGGCGCGGCGAGGACGTAGCCCAGGACGTACCAGAAGGCGAGGTCCATGAGTTGGAAGACGCCGTAGGCGAGACCGGCCGGGGCGATCTCGCGCAGGACGTCGTTCGTGAGGGGTGCGAGGGCATACAGGACGAACGTCAGCGCGAGCAGGAGTCGCGGGTGGCTGCGGCCGAGCCGGACGAGCACGAAGAAGATGGGGAGGACGCCGATGAACCAGTACGGCGAGCCCAGCATGAGTGACCGGGTGAGCTGGTCACCGAGGTAGCCCCACGGGTCCCCGGGGCGGTAGCGCACCCACGCGGTCGCGGCGAAGACCGTGCTCCACAGCGCGTAGGGCCAGAGGTAGTCGAGGATGCGCGGCCGGACGACGCGCGACCACGCGCGGGCGACCGCGCCCCCGGCGAGCAGGCCGGAGATGACGAAGAACAGCGGCATCCGCAGGGGGATGAGCAGCTCGTTGGCGACCATCCACGCGCTCGCGGCACCCGTGAGGTCTGGCGGGAGCAGCTCCTCGGCGGCGCCGTGGCCGGCGTGGTAGCCGACGACGAGGACGATGCACAGGGCGCGGGCGACGTCCATCCACACCACGCGGGTGGGGCGGTCGGCGGTGCGCGAGGTATGCCGTGCGCTCCGGTCAGCAGTCACGCTGCACCTGCGCCTTCGCCCAGCCGCCGGTCTGGTAGATCGCGGCGCGGATCCAGCTGCGGGTCGACCTCTCCTGCGGGTAGTCCCAGACGAGGACCTCGGCATCGACGCAACGCTCCATGAGCAGCCGGGCGCGGGCGGCATGCGGGGTGCTGGTGAGGACGGCTACGCGGTCCCAGCCGCCGGTCTGCGCCTCACGGGCGAGCAGGCTGGCCTCGCCCTGGGTGGTGTAGGGGTCGGGGGTGAGGCACTCGACGGTGTAGGTGTCGGTGACGAGGCCGCAGTGGTCTGTGGCGTAGGTGTCGCCGGTCTCCTGGTTGACCGAGGTGGTGGCGAGCAGGAGCGGTGCGACGCCGGAGTCCATGACCGCGAGGGCCTCGTCGATGCGGGTCTCGACCGGGCCGAGGACGTAGACCGCGTCGACCTCGGACGGTGCGTCGATCGTGGGGTGCGCGACGATGCGCCAGGCGAGCGCACTCCATGCCGCTGCCGCGAGGAGGAGGAGCAGGATCGCCCCGGCGACGGCTCGTCGGGCGGTGATGCGGACACCCACGCGGCCCAGTCTGGCAGCCGACGCGCGGCAGGGGTGCCGGGGGAAGGCCAGCAGGACCCTCGCCGGGGGTGTCGGGCGTATGTCGTTGAATGACCTTGAGAGTGCTGTTGAAGGGTCGTCGGTCGCATGTCGGTGCGATATTTTTGGAGTCGCTCGCCGCTGGCGGGGCGCTGTGCTCATCCTCGACGCCGACCTTCGGCGGCCGAGGATCGCCCAGGCGCTGGGGCTCGAGGACGCCGTGGGGCTGACCACCGTGCTCGTGGGCGACGCCGAGCCTGACGACGTGATCCAGCCGTGGCAGCAGTCCGAGCTGTCGGTGCTCGCCGGCGGTGAGATCCCGCCCAACCCCAGCGAGCTGCTCGGCTCGTCGGGGATGCGAGAGCTGATGCGACGGATGCAGCGCGACTTCGACTTCGTGCTGATCGACACCCCGCCGGTGCTTCCGGTCACGGACTCCTTGGTGCTCAGCGAGATGGTGGGGAGCGTGCTGATGGTGGTGTCGGTCGACACGAGGCGGCGCGAGTTGCAAGAGGGATTGCGGACGTTCGAGACGAGCGACGTGAAGATCTCCGGGCTCGTGATGACCAAGACCGCCGTTGAGGGGCGGAGCAACTAGTACTACAACTACTGACCTGACCTTCTGGACAGAGGATTGTGAGGCCCGTTCCCCAGAAACCTCTGTCCAGAACGTGGGGCTGGTCCGGCGCACCGGCCTAGAGTGACGCCATGGTCCTGCGTCTGCTGCACCGCGCGCTGATCTTCCTGGCGAGCGTGCTGGCGGCCTCGGTGCTGGTCTTCGCCTTCATGCGGGTGCTGCCGGGTGACCCGGCGCGGGTGGCGCTCGGCATCAACGCCTCGGACGAGGCGGTGGCCCGGCTGCGCGAGCAGTTCGGGCTGGACCGGCCCCTCGTGGTGCAGTACCTCGACTGGATGCGCGGCATGCTCACCCTCGACCCGGGCATCGAGTTCATCTCCAAGGCGGCCATCGGCCCGCAGATCGCCGACCGGATCCAGGTGACGCTGCTCCTCGTCCTCGCCGCCATGCTGCTGGCCGTCCTCGTCGCGGTCCCGGTCGGGATCTGGATGGCGGTCCGGCACCGGCACGTGGACGGGCTGCTCATGTCGGCCCTGTCGCAGGTCGGCATCGCGATCCCCGCCTTCCTCGCCGGCATCGTCCTCATCTCGGTCTTCGCGGTCCGGCTGCGCTGGGTGCCGAGCGGGGGCTGGGTCGTCCCGGCGGAGGACCCGGCCGGCTTCCTGCGCGCCATCGCGCTGCCATCCATCTCCCTCGCCGGGGTGCAGGCCGCCGTGCTCGCGCGGTATGTCCGCTCGGCCGTCCTCGACGTGCTGCGCGAGGACTACCTGCGCACGGCCCGTGCGAAGGGGCTGCGCCCGGTGAAGGCGTTGTGGCGGCACGGGCTGCGCAACGCCGCCATCCCGGTGGTGACGGTGCTCGGGCTGCAGCTCGCGACCCTGCTCGTCGGGGCGGTCGTGATCGAGCGCGTCTTCGACATCCCCGGCCTGGGCTCGCTGCTGCTGGACTCCGTCGCCCAGCGCGAGCTGCTCACCGTGCAGACGGTGGTCATGGTGCTCGTCGTCGCCACCCTGCTCATCACCTTTCTCGTCGATGCGCTCTATCTCGTCATCGACCCGAGGCTGCGGACGGGGGCGACGTGAGCGACATCCAGGGCGCGGCCGCGCAGGGGGCCGAGACGCAGGCCGCCGCCGGAGACGACTCCGGGCGCCGCCTCAACGCCTCGCTCCTCATCGGCGGCGGCATCGTCGTCGCCGTCGTCGTGCTGTCGCTGGTCTCCTACGTCTGGACGCCCTACCAGCCGATGCGGGTCCTCCCGGTCGAGGCCTACCAGACGCCCAACGCCGAGCACTGGCTCGGCACCGACCGCTACCGCCGCGACGTCTTCACCCAGATCCTCGTCGGGGCACGCACGACCCTGTATGTCGGCTTCGTCGCCGTCGGCGTCGCGGCGCTCGTCGGGGTGCCGCTCGGGATCCTGGCCGCGATGTCGCCGGGCTGGCTGGGTCAGCTGGTCATGCGCGGCAACGACGTGCTGCTGGCCTTCCCCGCACTGCTGCTGGCGATCATGTTCGCCGCGCTCTACGGCGGCTCGACCAGGGTGGCGATGATCGCCATCGGGATCGCGACGATCCCGGCCTTCGCGCGCATCACCCGCTCCGGCGCGCTCGGGGTGATGAGGACGGAGTACGTCGTCGCCGCCCGGGCCGCGGGACGCTCGCCGCTGGGGATGGCGGTGCGCCACGTCATACCCAACGTGGCGGGGCTCGTCATCGTGCAGGCGTCGGTCTCCTTCGCCATCGCGATCCTCGCCGAGGCGGCGCTGGCCTACCTCGGCCTGGGCACGCCGACCGGCCAGGCGAGCTGGGGGCGGATGCTCTACGAGGCGCAGACCACGTTGCGCACGGCGCCGCACCTGGCGCTCATCCCCGGCGCGGCGATCGCGCTGTCGGTGCTCGGCTTCAACCTCTTCGGCGACGGACTGCGGGACTGGCTGGACCCGAAGCTGGAGAAGAGGTGAAGAGTTCCTGGAGTAGAGGTTTGGTCAAGAGCCCGGCCTGGATGTTGCTAACCCGATCGGGGGGGGGTACGGTCGAATCATAGCTTGGGGGCGAAGAGGCTCCCTGCATCTTTGAGGGCAGATATATGTATGCGATTCTTGCGAAAACTGACTGCTGGCGCACCGGGCACGTATGCCTTCTGCGGCGACGGTTCGCCCTGAACCCGGCGTCCGGCAGACTGCGGATCGCAGTGGGGGCTCGCGTCAGGCGACTCTCTGCCATTGCGCTAGCCCTCGCGGTCCTCTGGGGATGCAGTAGTCCGGGGACCGTCGATCAGGAGCGAAGCACTGATGCGTCGCAGGCCACCGACCTGTCGACCCTGAGCGTCGAAGAGTCTCGACAATTGCGAGGGACCGCGGCCCGGGAGGCGCTGGAGCAGCGTCGACAGTGCTTGGAAGACCGAGGATTCCCGTCTCAGCAAAACGCCGATGGCACGCTGACGGTGGAGGTGGGCGAACAACGGCAGGCCTACGAGCAGGCTAATGAGTCGTGCGATCAAGAGGTGGACTACGGGGCTGCGGCTGCTCCCCTGACCGATGAAGAGATCCGATGGTTGTTTGACGAGAATGTCAAGGCCTATGAATGCCTGGTTTCGGAGGGATTCTCGCCGTCCGAGCCGGTGAGTTTCGGCGTGTTCCTGGCAGATTATCGTGAAGGACGGTCCCCCTGGTCCCCGTTCTTGCCTTCAACCGGCGAAGGGTCAATCATGACCGAATCGTGCCCTGAGCCGGACATCAACGCGCAAGAGTAGCTCAAATGTGTGACGTGTCTACGGCGCCCTCATGGCCTCGCGAGAAAAGACCTGTCTGTGTGTAGCAGATCAGTGTTCGTTGGGTGGTCGTCTCAGCATGGTGTTGCCGGTGGTCATCCCGGCACTGGTTGCTGGGGTGCAGGGTGGTCGATCTCTCGTCTACGGTGAGCACCGACGGAGTCGAGCCAAAGGCAAAGGGGTTGACGAGGAGGCACTTCGGCTGATCGGTAAGTGTCTACAGGAGCCTGGGTCGCGGGAGCCGACATCTATGAACAGGTCACGGTCAGTGACGTTAAACGGGCCGATGTGGAGGAGCGGTGCCCACAGGAGGAGCCCGTTGGCAAGAACCCAGGAGGCTCGTGCTATCTGTGGAAGGATCGGCGGATGGTGAGGAGTGCGGGGAGGACCTCGCGCAAGTCGGGCGTCGCGCTGCTGGTCGTGCTGCTGGTGATCGGGGTTGGGGCGGCGGGGTGGTGGGCGTCGCGGGCGACGTTGCCGGACACGTCGGTGGGCGAGTCGAGCTCGCCGGCGGGTGAGGTGGTGTGGGGTGAGGTGGTCCAGGGGTCGGTGGGGCGGTCGTTGCCGTTGTCGACCACGGTGCGGCAGCCGGTGGGGGTGGTGGCGGTGAACGGGTTGTCGGGGGTGGTGACCTCGACGTCGCCGGGCCGGGTGGAGACCGGTGGTGTGGTGTACGTGGTGGGGCGGACACCGGTTCGGGTGGTACAGGCGGAGGAACCGTTCTGGCGGGAGCTGTCTCGGGGTGCGCGCGGTGAGGACGTGGTCGCGTTGCAGGAGCTGCTAGTCGCTGGGGGGTACCTGGACGCTGAGGCCGATGGTGACTTCGGTCAGGTGACTGAGGATGCGGTGGAGGTGTGGCAGGAGGAGCAGGGGTTGCCGGGGTCGGGGTCAGTTTCCTTGGGGGAGCTGGTGGCGGTGCCGCAGCTGCCGGCCACGGTCACGGTCGGTGAGGCAATCAGGGTGGGGGGTCAGGTGTCGGGTGGTGAGGACGCGGTGCTGGCGCCGACGGGGGAGCGAGACTTCGTGCTGGTGGTGACCGCGGAGCAGGCCCGGTTGATCCCGGCGGAGGCGACCGTGGAGATGAGTTTCGAAGACCAGGAGTGGACTGGGGTGATCGCGGGGTCGAGCGTGGACGAGTCAGGGTCGACGGTGTTTGAGCTGACCGCGCCGGGCGGTGGGTCGGTGTGCGGAGAGGAGTGTGGGCTCCTGCCGGGGGATGAGCAGGTGACGGTGCGCTCGGAGGTGGTGGTGGTGCCGCGGGTGGAGGGGTTGAGTGTCCCGGCGGCAGCGGTGCGGACCCACGCGGATGGCAGCGCGTTCGTGGTGACCGAGGACGGGCAGGTGGACGTGGTGGTGGCCGGCTCTGGGCAGGGGATCGCGGTCGTCGAAGGTGAGGGGCTCGTGGAGGGGCTGCGGGTGCTGGTGGCCGGGGACCCAGCGCAGGTGCCGGGGGATGGTGGCGATGAGACCGGGGGAGGGTGAGCCGTGCTGGCCCTAAAGGGGGTGTCGTTCTCCTACGCGAGGGGTGCTGAAGAGCTGTTTGGAGGGGTGTCCCATGTGTTCACCCCGGGGGTGGTGACGGCGGTGACGGGTCCTTCGGGGCGGGGCAAGTCGACGTTGTTGTACGTGCTGGGGTTGATGTTGACCCCGACCAGCGGGCGGGTGCTGGTGGAGGGTGAGGCGGTCTCTGCCGCGCCGGATGCGGTGCGGGCGCGGGTGCGGGCGCACCGGATCGGGTTCGTGTTCCAGGACGCGGCGTTGGACCCGACCCGGACCGTGCTGGACTCGGTCATCGAGCCTGCGTTGTATGCCGGGTGGCGGCTGCGCGATGCCCGGGCCCGCGGGTCGGGGTTGCTGGCGCAGATGGGGGTCTCGGCGCGGGCGGGTCACCGGCCGGGGGAGATCAGCGGTGGGCAGGCGCAACGGGTCGCGGTGTGCCGTGCTCTGGTGACCGACCCGGTGGTCGTGCTGGCTGATGAGCCGACGGGCAACCTGGACCGGGACAACGCCGCCGGGGTGCTGGCCGCATTGTCCGCAGCCGCTGGCGGACGCGACCAGGCCGCAGGGAACGCTGATAACGGGGCAGGCTCGGGCCCCGACAGGGGGACTTCCGAGGGGCGGACGGTGGTGATCGCCACGCACGACCCGTTCGTGCTGGACCACGCGGATGAGGTGCTGGCGTTGTGAGGTGGGTGCTGGTGGTGCGGGAGGCGGTCGCGACGGCGTGGGCGTCCAAGGTGCCCTCGGCGCTGGTCGGGTTACTGGTCGCGGTGATGTGCGCGGCCACGATCGCGACGGTGGGCCGGACCGCCGCCGCGGAGCAACAGCTGACGGACCGGTTGGACGAGGCCGGGTCGCGGGTCCTCGCCGTTGCCGATGCCCGCGGTGACGGTCTGTTGCCGCCGACGGTGGTGGACCAGGCGAGCACCCTGTCGACGGTCGAGCGTGGGGTGGGGACCCTGATCCCGGTCGATGTCGTCAACGGGGTCATCGGGCAGGGCGGGACCCGGGTGCCCGCGTGGGGGGTGCACGGTGACCTCGCCGCGGTCGCCAACCTGCAGGCAGGGCGTTGGCCCGGCCCGGGCGAGGCGATCGTCACCGACACCGCGATGACACAGCTCGGGATGGCCGACCCGGCCGGGTGGGTCGCGTTGGCCTCGACCACCCAGGTCGACGACTGGTCGGTGGTCGGGACGTTCACCCCCAGGGACCCGTTCGGTGACTACGCCGCTGGGGTGCTGTACGTCGCGCCGGCCGACCAACCGGTGGACGCGGTGCAGGTGGTGCTGACCGACGCATCCGCCGCGCAGGCCACCCAGGCCAGTGTCCTGGGCCTGGTCGACCCGCCCACCCCGGATGCGGTAACCATCACCTCCCCTGTCTCTCTGGCCGACCTGCAGGCCCAGGTCACCGGCGACCTTGCCGCGTTCGGTGCGACCCTGCTCCTCGGGGTGCTCGGCGGCGGTGCCCTGCTCGTGGCGATCGTCGTCCTGGCCGACGTCCTCGTCCGCCGCAAGGACCTCGGCCGCCGCCGCGCCCTGGGCGCTACCCGGGCCACGATCATCACCCTGGTCATCGGCCGCACCCTCGCCCCCGCCATACTCGGCGCCGCCCTCGGGGTGGCAGCAGGCCTGGCCCTGGCCGCACGCCTCGGCCCCGACACCATCCCCCCGGCCGACTTCACCACCGCCACCGCCACCCTCGCCCTCATCGCCGCGACCACCGCCGCCATACCCCCCGCCCTCTACGCCGCCACCCGAGACCCCGTCCGCGTCCTCCGTACACCCTGAGGGCTATACACCAACAATACACGCATCGTGTATCATGCGTGCATGAGCAGGGTGAGGACCAATATCGAGATCGACAACTCCTACGTCGAGACGATCATGGACCGCTACGGGGTGAGAACGAAGACCGACGCTGTCGACCTGGCGCTGCGGCACCTGGCCGGGCAGCCGATGTCGAGGCAGGAGGCGCTCGCCATGCGCGGGGCTCGCGCCATCGAGGAGGTCCCGGACGACCTCCCGCCGCAAGGCGTCGCGTGATCCTGGCGGACACCTCGGCCTGGGTCGAGTACGACCGGGCAACAGGAAGTCCCGTCGATGAGCGGATGGCCGAGCTGATCGCCTCCGGATCATCGCTCGCCGTCACCGAGCCGGTCATGATGGAGGTGCTGGCCAGGGCCCGGACCGCGGACCGCGAGGACGACCTGCGCCGGCTCCTCCTCAGCGTCACGTTGCTGCCTGTCGAGCCGGTCGCCGACTTCGACGCGGCGGCGCGGATCTACCGGCGCTGTCGGGAGTCGGGGGTCACGCCACGAGGGCTGCTGAACTGTCTCATCGCTGCCGTCGGGTGGCGACACGGGGCTTCGCTGCTCGCCCACGACGTCGACCTCGACCGCGTCGCAGGAGTCGTGGGTCTGCCGCTCGACGACGCCTCGCTCCGCGCCTGAGCCATGACCTTCCCCCAGATCGCACTCTTCGCCATCTTCGGCGCGGTCATGGTGCTGCTCGTGTCGATGCCGATGCTGCTCGTGGCGTGGCCGCTCCAGGGGTAGCACCGTCGGTAGGGCGCGAGTAGCATAGGGGTATGAAGGTGAGTATCAGCCTGAGCGCCGAGGACCTCGGGGCCCTGGACAGGTATGCCCGCCAGGCCGGCCTGGCCTCCCGCTCGGCAGCCGTCCAGGCTGCCATCCGACGGCTGCCCGACGCCGAGATCGAGAACGACTACGCCCAGGCGTGGGACGAGTGGGCGAAGGGCGACGGCGGTCGCTGGGAGTCGGTTGTCGGTGACGGACTTGCCGATGCTCCGAGGTGAGATCCGCCTCGTCGACCTCGATCCGACGAGAGGCAGCGAGGCCGACAAGCGTCGGCCGGCGGTGCTCGTCAGCAACGACCGTGCCAACACCACAGCAGCGCGCCTCGGGCGTGGGGTCGTGACGGTGGTGCCCGTGACGAGCGCCGTCGAACGCATCTACCCCTTTCAGGTGCTCCTGCCCGCCGACGAGACCTCCCTGCGTGTCGACTCCAAGGCCCAGGCGGAGCAGGTCCGCTCGGTGGACGTGCGACGGGTCGGGGCGGCCGTCGGTCGGGTGCCGACACCGCTCATGGTCGACCTCGAGGACGCCTTGCGGGTGCACCTCGCTCTGTGACGCTGGGCGACGTCGAGCACAGCGGCACTCCGCGATCTCGGCCTGGTCAGCAGGCAGGCGGTTGCCGCGGCCGCTGTCCAGAGTCATACTCCAGGTATGACTGGGCTCACGACCATCAAGGTGGCGTCTGCGACACGGGACCAACTCAAGGCGCAGGCGGGCCGGGCCGATCTGACACTGGGACAGTACCTGGACGCGCTCGCACGCCGAGGGGAACGAGAGGGGCGCTTCGCCCGGCTCAAGGCACAGATCGCGGCGACCAGCCCGGCGGACCGGGACTCCTGGTCGCGGGAGACCTCGGGTTGGGAGCGTGCCGAGCTCGCTGACTCGGTCACCGATGGGTGAGGGCGCTGGGCCACCGTCGCCGGGGGACATCTGCTGGGCCTGGCTCGATCCGGTGAGCGGTGGGGAGCAGGGTGGGCGTCGCCCGGTGGTCGTGGTGAGCGGCCGCGGCTACCTGGACGTGGTCGATGAGCTCGCCATGGTGGTTCCCGTCACCCGCGTCGACCGGGGGTGGGAGAACCATGTCGCGGTGGAGGCTGGTGTGGTGTCCGGCTTCGCCATGACCGAGCAGGTCCGGACCCTCTCGCGGCAGCGGCTGCAGGGCATCGTGGGTGACGTCGAGGATGACGTCCTGCGCGAGATCCGCAGGTGGCTCGCGGACTTCTTGGAGCTGGGTGAACCGTGGCCGGGGTTGCCGTGAGCACCGAGGCGGCGCAAGAGGCCAGCGGCGAGCGCACGGTGCTGGCGGTGGAGGGGCTCGACGTGGGGACCCGGCATACCCCGTTGCTGCACGACGTCTCCTTCTCCATCGACCGGGGCGAGCGGGTCGGGCTCATCGGGGAGTCCGGGTCGGGCAAGTCGCTCACCGCGCTCGCGATCATGGGGCTGCTCGGCGAGGGGCTGCGGGCGAGCGGTGACGTGCGGCTGTCCGGGCGGACCCCCGCCGCGCGCAACCTGCTCGACGTCGGCGAGCGCGAGATGGCGCGGCTGCGCGGTGACGCGATGTCGATGGTCTTCCAGGAGCCGATGACGGCGCTCAACCCGACCATGCGGGTCGGTGCCCAGGTCGCCGAGGTGATGCGGATCCACGGCACCCGCGACAAGGCCGGGGCGCGACGACGGGTCGTCGAGCTGCTCGACCAGGTGGGGCTGCCCGACGCGGCGCACCTGGCCCGGTCCTACCCGCACGAGCTCTCCGGTGGCCAACGGCAGCGGGTCGTGCTCGCGATCGCGCTCGCCAACGACCCCGCCCTGCTCATCTGCGACGAGCCGACCACCGCCCTCGACGTGACCGTCCAGGCCACCGTGCTCGACCTCGTGGTGCGCGGTGTCGAGCAGCGGGACGCCGCGATGCTCTTCATCACCCATGACCTCGCCGTCGTCGCGACGGTGTGCGAGCGGGTGCTCGTGATGTACGGCGGGCGCATCGTCGAGGCAGGCCCCGTCGGTGAGGTCTTCTCCGACCCGCGCCACCGGTATACGCAGGGCCTCATCGGCGCCTCCGACCTCGCCGGCGGGGAGGGTCGCCGAGCCCGGGCCGCGCTGCCGACGATCCCCGGCACGGTGCCCCCCGCCGGCCGCTTCCCCGACGGGTGCGTCTTCCGCAGCCGGTGCGACCACGCCACCGACCGTTGCGAGGCGTTGCCACCGTGGACGGCGCGCGGCGAGCACCCCGCGGGGGAGCTCGCGCACGGCTTCGCTTGCCACCACCCGGCGGGCGAGACCACCGCCGAGAAGGAGGGGAGCCGTGGCTGACTCCGAGACCCCCGCCGTCGAGCTCCGCGGGGTGTGCCGTGACTTCCGCCGCCCCCGCACGTCGCTGCGCGAGGCGCCCCCGGTCGTCCGCGCGGTGCGCGACGTCACCCTGACCATCGGGCAGGGCGAGCGCTTCGGGATCGTCGGCGAGTCCGGGTCGGGCAAGTCGACGCTGCTGCGGCTGATCTGCGGGCTGGACCGGCCGACGTCGGGAGAGGTGCTGGTCGAGGGGCGCCCGGTCGGCGACCAGCCGGCGCGGCGCCTCGGGTGGCTGCGGGAGAAGCTGCAGCTCGTCTTCCAGGACCCCATGAGCAGCCTCGACCCGCGGATGCGGGTGCGCGACATCGTCGCCGAGCCGCTGGTGGCGCAGGGCCTTGGCGGCGACCACGGGGCGCGGGTGCGCGAGCTGCTGGAGCGGGTGGGCCTCGACCCGGACGCCGCCGACCGCTACCCGCACCAGTTCTCCGGAGGGCAGCGCCAGCGGATCTCGGTGGCTCGCGCGCTCGCGCCCGACCCGGACATCCTCGTCGCCGACGAACCGGTGTCGGCGCTGGACGTGTCGGTCCGGGCCCAGGTGCTCAACCTCGTCGACGAGGTGGTCGACGGGCTCGACCTCACCCTCGTCTTCGTCAGCCACGACCTGTCCGTGGTGCGCCATGTGTGCGACCGGGTCGCGGTGATGCAGGACGGGCAGGTCGTCGAGGTGGGGGAGACCGAGCAGCTCTTCGCCGAGCCGCAGCACGCATACACCCGGTCGTTGCTCGCCGCGATCCCCGACCTGCACGCCGCCCTGGCCGGTCGCACCGCGCAGGACCTCGCGCGCGGCGCCTCGCGCGACTGACCAGGGGGTGCGGTCACCAAGTTGCAACCTCCATCGCCCTCTAGCGTGATGGAGGATGCCGGAAGCTGACCGCACTTTGGGGTGGGGCGGGGTCGGCTGCGCCGGTGTCGGTATGCCGGGCTAGGGTCGGTCTCGCTTCGAGGCTCGAGGACGAGAGGGGAGCACCGGTGCTGATCGGCATACCGCGGCAGTCGCGGGAGACCCAGGCGATCGTCGCCGCCACGCCCAGCACGGTGGCCACGTTGCGCAAGCGCGGGCACACGGTGCTGGTCGAGAAGGGCGCGGGGGAGCGGGCGTCCTACCCCGACGTGGCCTACCGCGACGCGGGCGCCACCCTCGTCGACCCGGGCGGGCTGCGCGAGGCCGACCTCGACCTGCTGGCCGCCGTGGACCCGCCGACCCCGGCCGAGGTCGCGGCCCTGCCGCCCGGCATCACGATCGCCTCGCTCCTGGCCCCCGCCCGCTCGCCCGACCTCCTCCGGGCGCTCGCCGACCAGGGCGTGACGGCCCTCGCCATGGACGCCGTGCCCCGCATCTCCCGCGCGCAGAGCCTCGACGTGCTCAGCTCGATGGCCAATCTCTCCGGCTACCGCGCGGTCATCGAGGCGGCGCACGACTACGGCGGCATGCTCGCCGGCCAGGTCACCGCGGCCGGCACCACGCCGCCGGCCACCGTCTTCGTCGTCGGCGCCGGGGTCGCCGGGCTGGCCGCGATCGGTGCGGCGCAGTCGCTCGGGGCCCAGGTGCGTGCCTTCGACGTGCGCCCCGAGGTCGCCGAGCAGGTCGAGTCGATGGGTGCGACCTTCGTCCGGCTCGACGTCGACACCAGCAGCGGCCGCAGCGACGGGTATGCCGGCGAGCTCACCGAGGACGCCGAGCGCGCCACCTCCGAGCTCTACGCCCAGGAGGCCATCACCGCCGACATCGTCATCACCACCGCGCTCATCCCGGGCCGCCCAGCCCCGCGCCTCATCGACGCCGGGACCGTCGCCGCGATGCGCCCCGGGTCGGTCGTCGTCGACCTCGCGGCGGCCGACGGCGGCAACGTCGAGGGCACCCGGGCCGACGAGCGGGTCGTCACCGACTCCGGGGTCGCGCTGCTGGGCTGGACCGACCTCGCGGGGAGGATGCCGGCCCAGGCCAGCCAGCTCTACGGCACCAACATGGTCAACCTCGTCGGACTGCTCTCGGGGGAGCCGGAGGACGACAGCGCCGGCGGCCCCCCGCTCGTGCTCGATCTGGACGACCAGGTGCTGCGCGCGATGACCGTGGCCCACGACGGCGAGGTCCTCTGGCCGCCGCCGCAGGTCTCGGTGAGCGCCGCCCCGACGCCCGCCGCGGCGGTGACGCCCGAGGTCGACCCGGCGCACGGGCATACCGAGGCGCGCCCACCGGACTCGCGCCGTCGGCGAGCGGTGCTCCTCGCCCTCGCGGTGCTGGCGGCCCTCGGCGCCGCCTTCGCGCCGGACGAGCTGCGCATGCACCTCACCGTCTTCGCGCTCGCCGTGATCGCGGGCTACTACGTCATCTCGCACGTCACCCACGCGCTGCACACGCCGCTCATGTCCGTGACCAACGCGATCAGCGGCATCATCTGCGTCGGCGCGATCCTGCAGGTCGGCAGCACCAACACCTGGGTGACGGCGTTGTCGCTCGTGGGCATCACCGTAGCCTCGATCAACATCTTCGGCGGCTTCACCGTCACGCACCGGATGCTCGGGATGTTCCGGAGGGCGGAGTCGTGACGCTCACCTCGGCGGTCGACGCTGCCTACCTCGTCGCCGCGCTGCTCTTCCTCGGCGCCCTCGCCGGGCTGTCGCGGCACGAGTCGGCGCGCCGCGGCAACCTGCTCGGTATCACCGGCATGACGCTCGCGCTGGTCGCGACGGTGGCGCTCGCCGTGAGCACCGCGCAGCGCGGGGCGCTCACCACCCTCCTGCTCATCGCGGTGGCGATGTCGCTGGGAGCGGTCATCGGCATCTGGCGGGCGCGTCGCGTCGAGATGACCGGTATGCCCGAGCTCGTCGCGATCCTGCACAGCTTCGTGGGCGTCGCGGCGGTGCTCGTGGGCGTCAACACCTTCCTCGGCGAGGGGTATGCCGGTGCCGCCGGCGTCAGCCAGCGCATCGAGATCGCGGCCGGGGTCTTCATCGGCGCGGTCACCTTCACCGGGTCGGTCGTGGCCTGGGCCAAGCTCTCGGCCCGGATGAAGAGCTCCCCGCTCATGCTGCCGCGGCGCCACCTGCTCAACCTGCTCGTCGTGCTGGCGAGCCTGGCGGTGTCGGTGTGGTTCGTCGTGGCCTCGAGCCTGCTGCCGCTGCTCCTGCTCACCGCCCTGGCGCTGCTGCTCGGCGCGCACCTCGTCGCCTCCATCGGTGGCGGGGACATGCCGGTCGTCATCTCGATGCTCAACTCCTACAGCGGCTGGGCGGCGGCCGCGGCGGGCTTCATGCTCGGCAACGACCTGCTCATCATCACCGGGGCGCTGGTCGGCAGCTCGGGCGCGATCCTGTCCTACATCATGTGCAAGGCCATGAACCGCTCCTTCGTCTCGGTCATCGCGGGCGGCTTCGGCGCCGATCCGGTCGGGCCGGCGGGCGACGGCGAGGAGGAGGGCACCCACCGGGAGGTGGGCGCGGAGGGTGTCGCCGAGCTGCTGCGGCAGGCCCGGTCGGTCGTCATCACGCCCGGCTACGGCATGGCCGTCGCCCACGCGCAGCACCCGGTCGCCCGGCTGGTCGAGCGGCTCGCCGACCTCGGCGTGGACGTGCGCTTCGGCATACATCCGGTCGCCGGGCGCCTGCCCGGGCACATGAACGTCCTGCTCGCCGAGGCGCGGGTGCCTTACGACATCGTGCTCGGCATGGACGAGATCAACGACGACCTCGCCTCGACCGACGTCGTCCTGGTCATCGGCGCCAACGACACCGTCAACCCGGCCGCGATCGAGCAGCCGGGCAGCCCGATCGCGGGGATGCCCGTCCTCGAGGTGTGGAACGCCCGCGACGTGGTCGTCTTCAAGCGGTCGATGGCGACGGGCTACGCCGGGGTGCAGAACCCGCTCTTCTTCCGCGACAACACGCAGATGATCTTCGGCGACGCCAAAGACAAGGTGGAGGAAATCCTCACCGCGCTGGCAGGCTGAGGGGTATGCACCCCGCCGCCGGACCCACCAACTCTCTCCTCGACGTCGGCGGGTTGGGGGTGGGGCACCACCAGCGCGTCGGCGACGGCTCCCTCACCGGCACCACGGTCGTGCTCTGCCCGCCCGAGGGCGCGGTCGCCGGGGCGGACGTGCGCGGCGGGGCGCCCGGCACCCGCGAGACCGACCTGCTCGACCCGCGCAACCTGGTCGAGCGGGTGCACGCGGTGGTCCTGTCGGGCGGGTCCGCCTTCGGTCTGGCGACCGCCGACGGTGTCATGCGGCGGTTGTATGCCGAAGGTCGCGGCTTCCCGATGGGTGAGCCGGGCGAGGTGGTGCCGATCGTGCCCGCGGCGGTCTGCTTCGACCTCGGGCGGGGCGGCGACTTCGGCTCCTTCCCGGACGCCTCCTTCGGCGCGCGGGCCCTGGCCGACGCCGAGAGCGGTGGCGTCGCGGGGCTGGGCAACGTGGGTGCCGGCACCGGCACGCAGGTCGGCGGGCTGCGCGGCGGGGTCGGCACGGCGAGCGCCGTGCTGCCCGACGGCACCACGCTCGCGGCGCTCGTCGTGGTCAACGCTGTCGGGTCCGCCGTCGACCTCGGCACGGGCGAGCTGTGGGGCGCCCGCCACCTGGTCGAGGCGGACGTGCGCGGCATACCAGGATGGCCGGAGGGGGGGCTGCCCGCCCGGCCCGATCCGGCCGAGCTGGAGGCGGCGCGGCGGGCGGCGGAGGAGTCCAACGCGACCAGCCGCGTCCCGCGCTCGCTCGCGACGACGATCGGGGTGGTCGCGACCGACGCAAGGCTGACCCCAGCGCAGTGCTCGCGGCTGGCGACGAGCGGTCACGACGGCATGGCGCGCGCGGTCAACCCGATCCACACGATGTTCGACGGCGACGCGCTCTTCGGCCTGTCGACCGGTGCGCGAGGCGTGCCGGACGTCGCCGGCTTCCACGCCCTGCTCCACGGCGCGGGGGAGGTGGTGACCCGCGCCATGGTCCGTGGAGTGCTGGCGGCGGAGTCGGTGACCACCCCGGCGGGCTCCTGGCGTGGCTACCGCGACGCTTTCCCCAGCGCGGGGCGGGACGACTGACCGCGCCATGGCTGCACGCCGGGCCGAGGCGGCCGTCCCTCGAACGGCCACGCCTGCGCCCCTGACCTCGGCTCAGCGTGAGGCGTCGGCGCGGGCGGCGGCATATGCCCGCAGCCCCGAAGGCCGACCCGGTGGACAAGAAGGTCCACGCCCAGGTCGGCTCCGTCGCGGAGGTCAGCATCACCCTCTGACCCCGACCGCCCCGCCGCCGGTCGAGAAGCGAGGCGCGCCAGCGCCGAGCCTCGAAGCCACGGCGCGCCGGTCGAGGAGCGAGCGCAGCGAGCGTCTCGAGACCACGGGTGACGAACGGCCCCGGACCACCACGGTCCGGGGGCCGTTCGTCGCGACGTGCCAGCGCCCGCGCCCCGAGGTGCCAATTTTCGTACCGTGGGCCGCGGCGGCGCTCAGCAGATCCGCACGACCGCCCGACCGCGGACCCGGCCGGCGCGGTGCGCTTCCCAGGCGGCGGGCAGATCGTCGAGCCCGAACACCTCGTGGTCGACGGCGAGCTGCCCGGCGGCGGCGTGGCAGAGGATCTCGGCCATCGCGACCGCGCGTCGCTCGGCGGTGAGGTCGTTGTTGGTGAAGCCGAGGATGCTACGCGAGCCGCTGCGCAGGTGCGCGCTGGAGAAGGTCGCGTCCGCCCCGGCCGACGAGCCGAGGTTGACCAGCCGGCCGTGCGGCGCAAGACACAGCGCGGCCGCGCTCGCGGGCACCCCGCACAGCGGGTCGAGCACGACGTCGACCTCGCCGACGACGGTACGCATCCGCTCGGCCAGCGCGGCGACGTCGGCCTCCCGGTCGGAGCCGTCGAGGCCGCCGAGCGGCACGAAGCCGTGCGCCCCCAACGCCGTCGCGGCATCGGCGGCACCGGGCTCGACAGCCGCGGCGAACACCGCCGACGCGCCGCGCAGGACCGCGGACCGGACGGCGACCGAGCCGACCACGCCGCTGCTGCCGAGCACGAGCACCCGCTCACCGGGACGCAGCCCGCCCCGGTCGCGCAGCGCCGTCCACGCCGCCATCGCCGACAGGCCGAGGGAGGCGACCACCGTGTCGTCGGGCGCCTCGGCGTCGAGCCGCACCAGGTCGGCCTCCGGCACGACCGCGAGCTCGGCGAGCGCCCCGTCGCCGGGCGTCATCCCGGCACTGGTCGGGAACCAGACCCGGGTGCCCGCCGGAAGCCCTGCGGCCTCCACCACCTCGCCGACACCTTGGACTCCGGGGACGTAAGGCAGCGCCGGCGCGCCGAAGTAGCTGGTCCCGCTCGCGCAGAGCACGTCCAGCGGCGTCAGCGGCACCGCCCGGACCCGGACCAGCGCCAGCCCCTCTGGCGCAACTCCGCGCGCCGGGTCGGGGTGGTCGTCGACGACGCGGGGGACGCCGCCGTGCTCGTCCAGCAGCCCGGCGCGCACTCAGCCGGCCTGCCCGTCCGACGGGTCGACGTAGACGGCGTTGCGGTCGATGCTCAGGTACATCGAGTTCGCGATCGGGCGCCGGATCTCCTCCGCGACGTGACCCAGCAGCCCGGCGCAGCGCGCCAGCAGCACCGTGCCGCGCAGCAGCTCGGTCGGGATGCCCAGGTCGGCCAGCGCGGCCCCGCTGACGCCGGCGCCGTTGAGCGGCAGCCACGTGCCGAGCACCTGCTCGTGCACGCGGCCGATCGCCTCGAAGAGCGCCAGGTTGGTGCCGTACTGGCCCTCCTCCCGCGCGATCTCGATGATCCGCGGCGTACGCGGGTCGCCCTGCTTGTGCACGGGGTGGCCGAGCCCGGGCACGAATGTGCCCTTCTCGCGCTGGGCGCGCACCGCTGCCAGCGCGACCTCGTCCCACCCGGCGTCGTCGGTGGGGACCTCGTCGAGGTCGGCGACGACGGCGCGCAGGAAGCGGCCGGTGTCCTCGGTGACGCCCAGGTAGCGCGAGCCGCCGCCGAGCAGGCCGGAGGCGAGCGCACCCTGGATGGCGTCGGGCGCGCTGAGGTAGGTCATCCGGGCCGCGATCGCGGTGGGGGTGAAGCCGTGGTCGGCCAGGCCGAGCAGCACCGCCTCGAAGAGCCGGCCCTGCTGGCGGGTGGGTCGCTGCAGCGTGAGCAGCCAGTACGCCAGCTCGCCGAAGGTCACCTCGCCCATCAGCTCGGTGGCGACGTCCTTGCCGAGCAGGCTCATCGACGTCAGGTCGGAGGTCCCCAGCGAGGTGGGGAAGGAGGGCTGGTCGGGCGTGCTCATGCGCGGGGTCCGTCCTGGCTCGTGTTGGGGGAGGTGTCGGAAGAGGGCTCGGCTAGCCAGCGGCGTACGTCGTCGCCGTCGGCGTCCAGGCGCGGCGGTGCCAGGTCGTAGCGCACGGTCGCGTCGCTGAAGCGGATCGGGTTGCGCACGGTCGGGATGTCGCCGGCCATGGCGACCGGCTCCAGGCCGAGCCGGTCGGCGAGCTCGATGCCGCCGCGGACGTCGTTGATCGGTCCGCACGGAATGCCGACGTCGCTGAGCACCGCGAACCACTCGTCGGCGGAGCGGGTCGCCAGCGCCTCGAGCAGCAGCGGGCGCAGCTCCTCGCGGTTCTCGTTGCGCAGCCCGACCGAGGTGAAGCGGGGGTCGTCGGCGACCTCGCCGATCCCGAGCGCCTCGGCCAGCTTGCGGAACTGCCCGTCGTTGCCGGCGATCACGATCAGGTCGCCGTCGCCGGTGGCCAGCGGCTCATAGGGGAACAGGCTGAGGTGGGCGTTGCCCATCCGGCCCGGCACCACGTCACCTGCGACGTACGCCGAGGTCTGGTTGACCAGGGTTGACAGGGCCGTGGAGAGCAGGTTGGTCTCGACGTGCTGGCCGCGGCCGGTCCGCTCGCGCTGGCGCAGCGCGGCCTGGATGCCGATCACCGAGTGCAGCCCGGTCATCACGTCGAAGACCGAGATCCCGGCGCGGTAGGGCGGGCCGTCGGGGCTGCCGGTGAGGCTCATCAGCCCGGAGACCGCCTGCACGAGCAGGTCGTAGCCGGGCAGGTGCGCGCCGCCGTCGGAGCCGAACCCGGAGATCGAGCAGTAGACCGAGCCCGGGTTGGCCGCGGACACGTCCTCGTAGGACAGGCCGTACTTCGCGAGCCCGCCGGGCTTGAAGTTGTGGATGAACACGTCCGCGCGCCGGGCCAGCTCCTGGGCGACCTGCTGGTCCTCGGGGTCACGCAGGTCGAGGCTGATCGAGCGCTTGTTGCGGTTGATCGCCAGGTAGTAGGTGCCCTGGTCCTCGCGCAACGGGGGCACCCAGTGGCGGGTGTCGTCACCGGCCGGGCTCTCCACCTTGACCACCTCCGCGCCCAGGTCGGCGAGCAGCATCGTGGCGTACGGGCCGGCCAGGACCCGGCTGAAGTCGGCGACCAGCAGGCCCGACAGCGGCCCCTCGGACGGGCTGGGCGGGGAGTCGGAGTTTTGCGGACGCATGTCCACGATCTTGGGTCACCGACGCCACGACGTCAAGAAGGATCCCGTCGCCGCAGGTCACAGCGGTGGCGCGGGGTCGTCGGAGGCTGGGGCGGATCCGACTGCGGCGCAGGTGACACCAGTGATCCGGGGTTGACATGTGACGCCGGCACCAGCAGGCTGAGCGTCAATGGACATCTGTCCGGCATACGTTCCCCAACGAGGTGGTCGATCATGAGCAGCCAGTCCAACCCGTCCCCGGCGCCGTCCAGCGCGGACGTCGCCGCCGCCCCGGCGACGGTCTTCCGCGGCGGCACCGTCCTGACCATGGACGCCGCCGGCACGGTGCTCACCGACGCCGACGTGCTCGTGGTCGGCGACAAGGTCGAGGCCGTCGGACCGGCGCTGGAGGTGCCCGACGGCACCGCACAGATCGACGCCTCGGGCGGCATCGTGATGCCGGGTATGGTCGACACCCACCGCCACATGTGGCAGACCGCGATGCGCGGCTACGGCGCCGACTGGACGCTGACCCAGTACTTCGTCTGGAACTACCTCGAGCACGGCAAGCACTTCCGCCCGCAGGACATCTACGCCGGCAACCTGCTCTCGGCCCTGGACTCGCTCGAGGCCGGCGTCACCACGAGCGTCGACTGGTCGCACGGCCTGCAGTCGGTCGCGCACGGCGAGGCGGCGCTGTCGGCGCTCGAGGAGGTCCCCGGACGGTTCGTGCTGGCCTACGGCAACATTCACGCAGGCCCCTGGGAGTGGGCCGACTCCGCCGAGTTCCAGTCCTTCGCGCGCCGGGTGATCGACGGCGGGAAGGTCGGCTTCCAGATGGCCTTCGACGTCACCGGCGACCCGGAGTTCCCCGAGCGGCGGGCCTTCGAGGTGGCGCGCGAGCTCGGCACCACCGTCACCACCCACGCCGGGGTGTGGGGCGCCACCAACGACTCCGGCATCAAGCTGATGCACGAGAACGGCTTCATGACCCCCGGCACCGTCTACGTGCACGCCGCTACCCTGACCGACGACTCCTACCAGCGCATCGCCGCGACCGGCGGTGTCGCCTCGGTCTCCGCGGAGAGCGAGTCCTCCTGCGGCCAGGGCTACCCGTCGAGCTGGGCGCTGCGCCGCCACGGCATCCCGATCTCGCTGTCGGTCGACACCTCGGTGTGGTGGAGCGGCGACGGGTTCTCCGCGATGCGCTCGACGCTCTCGGCCGACCGGGCCCGCGAGCACGACCTCGCCCACGTCGACGGCGACACGATCACCAACGTGTCGCTGCGCGCCTCCGACGTGGTCGGCTGGGCCACCCGCGGCGGCGCCGAGGCCCTCGGCCTGGGCGACGAGATCGGCAGCCTCGAGCCGGGCAAGCAGGCCGATGTCGTGCTGATCAAGAACGACGCCTCGCCGACCATGTTCCCGCTGCTCAACCCCTACGGCCACGTGGTCTTCCAGGCCCAGCGCGGCGACGTCGACACCGTCCTGGTGCGGGGTCGGCTGGTCAAGCACCAGCACCGGCTCGTGGACGCCGACCTGGCCAGGGCCCGCGCCGCGGTGGAGGACACCGTCGCGCACCTCACCGAGCAGCTCGGCGAGGAGGGCTGGCGGGCCGGGATGACCCCGGAGATCCCGGAGTCGAAGGTGCTCGACAACCCCTACACCTACACCGAGTACCGCGACGCCGGCACCCACGCCCGCGCCTGAGGAGCCGCTCGTGAACCAGATCCGCAGCCACTACCCGGTCGTCGTCGTCGGGGGAGGGCCGGTCGGGCTCGCCTCGTCGCTGATGCTCAGCCGCCTCGGCGTCGAGCACCTGCTGCTCGAGCGCCACGAGGGCACCTCGATCCACCCCAAGGCGGTCGGTCTCAACCAGCGCACGGTCGAGATCCTGCGCCAGCTCGGGCTCGGCGAGGAGCTGGCCGCGGCCGCGGCGCCGCCGTCGACGGTCTCGCGCACCGGCTGGTACACCTCCTTCGGAGGCTCGACCGAGCTGCACGGGCGCGAGATCGCCTCGCGCGACGCGTGGGGCGGCGGGCAGTACGCCGAGGAGTACGCCGCGGCCAGCCCGGCGCCGTACACGATACTGCCCCAGATCCGGCTAGAGCCGCTGCTGCGCGCCGCCGCGGAGGCGCAGCCGCAGGCCGACGTACGCTTCGCCACCGGCGTGACGGCGCTGGCCCCCGACGCCGACGGGGCCGACGTCACCGTGCTGGTCGACGGCCACGAGCGGGTGGTCCGCGCCGACTACGTGCTCGGCGCCGACGGCGGCCGGATGGTCGCCGACGCGCTGGGCGTGACGGTGTCGGGACCGACCAACCTGGTCGACATGGTCAGCGCCCACTTCGGCGCCGACCTGACCGACGCGCTGCCCAGCCGGGAGAACCTCATCTCGTGGTTCGTCAACCCCGACCACGGGGGCTCGATCGGCAGCGGCTACCTCTACCACCTCGGCCCCTGGGACGAGCAGGGGCGCTCGGAGGAGTGGGTGTTCGCCTGCGGGTTCCTCGCCGACGACCCCGACCGCTTCGACGAGGAGGCGATGGCCGCGCGGATCGGGCGCAGCCTGGGCCTGCCCGACCTCCAGGTCGACCTGCACTCGATCTCCCACTGGTACATCCAGTCCGTCGTGGCCGACTCCTTCACCGAGGGCCGCTGCTTCCTCGTCGGCGACGCCGCCCACCGGATCCCGCCGTGGGGCGCGCTGGGCCTCAACACCGGCGTCCAGGACGCGCACAACCTGACCTGGAAGATCGCCCTGGCACTGGCCGACCCGCGCACGGCGGGCCTGCTCGACTCCTACGAGCAGGAGCGCCGGCCGGTCGCGCAGAGCGTCGCCGCGAGCTCGCTGCACAACTTCCAGAGCCACGGCGGCGTGATCGACGCCGCGATCGGCCTGCGTCCCGACCTGCCGCCCGAGGAGGGCTGGGAGCGGCTGCGCACGCTGTGGTCGGGCAGCGAGAAGGGGCAGCGGCTGCAGGCCGCGCTCGACGAGGCCGTGGCGTTCATGGACCGGGAGTTCCATGCCCATGGCGCCGAGAACGGCTTCGCGTACGTCGACGGCGCGCTGTGCCCCGACCCGGAGGCCAGCGCGCTGCCCGAGGACACCCTCGTCTACCGCCCGACCACCCGGCCCGGCCACCACGTGCCGCACGCGTGGCTCGAGGGCCGGGGGAGTCGCTGCTCGACCCTCGACCTGCCGGCGCCCGGGCGGTTCGCCTTGCTCGTGGACGCCGAGGCCGACACCTGGCGGGCCGCGGTCGACGGCGTCGACCACCCGCTGGCCGGCCTCCTCGACGTGGTCGCGGTCGGGGCCGGCGGGTCCTGGGAGGACCCGGACGGCTCCTGGTCCTCGCTGCGCGAGGTCGGGCCCGGCGGCGCGGTGCTGGTGCGCCCGGACACCGTCGTCGCCTGGCGCAGCACCGACCTGCCCGCGGACCCGGCGGCGGCGCTGGGCGCCGCGCTGGCCGAGGTGCTCGAGCCGGCCAGCGATCTCACGCGTGATCCCGCGCGGGAGCCGGCCTGATGCGGCTACTCGACGTGCGGGCGGGTCAGCCAGTGCGCCCAGTCGGCGGAGACGTCGGAGGCGGTGCGGATCAGCAGCGGCAGGTAGTCCTCCAGCAGGGTCTCCCGGCTGGTCTCGGAGGCGTGAACCGTGACGTTCATGGCGGCCCGGACGGTGCCGAGGTGGTCACGCACGGGGACCGCGACCGAGCGGATGCCGGGGGCGAGCTCCTCGTCGGCGACCGCCCAGCCCCGGGCGCGGACCTGGCTGAGGTCGTCCTCGACGTCGCCGTCGTACGCCGGCACCGTCACGCCCGCGCGGCTCGGCTCGGCGAGCACCCGGTCGCGCTGCTCCTGGTCGAGGGCGGCGAGCAGGACCTTGCCCTGCGAGGTCCACAACGCCGGGAAGCGGGTGCCGATGTCGACGCGCAGCGCGATCAGCTTCGGCACCGAGACACGGGCGACGTAGACGATGTCGGAGCCGTCGAGCTGGCTCATCGAGGACGACTCCCCGGTGCGGGCGACGAGCTGCTGGAGGTGGGGGCGGGCCATGTCCCACAGGCCCAGCGAGCTGGCGTACGCCGTGCCGAGCCGCAGCACCGCCGGAGTCAGTTCGAAGCCGCTGTCCACCAAGCGGACGTAGCCGAGCTCCTCGAGCGTGGCCAGCAGACGCCGCGCCGTGGGCCGGGCGAGGCCGGTCGCCGTCGCCACCTCGCTCAGGCTCATCCGCCGGTGGTGCGCATCGAAGCAGGTCAGGACGTCGAGACCGCGGGCGAGGGACTCCACGAAGTCCGGTCCGGTGCCTCGTCCCGCCACAGTGCCACCTCGTCGTCCCGGAGCCGGTCGGTCGGTCGACCGGCCGACCGATCGTCTCACAGTTTCGCCGAGGACCGTAGAGCGGACACCTGGACGCAGATCCCGACGCGCATGATCGCGTCGACCACCACGAGAGGAACCCCCTGATGGCCGACCTGGTCGCGATCCTGGCCACGACCCACCACCCGTTCTACTACCGCACCAGCCGGTTGCCCGCGCACGAGGCGCCGCCGTTCGCCGCGGAGTGGGTCCGCAAGGTGGAGACCTACCGCGAGACCCTCACCCGGGCCCGCCCCGACGTGCTGGTGATGGTCGGCTCCGACCACTTCCACCAGCTGTGGCTGGACAACATGCCGCAGTTCCTGGTTGGCAAGGCGCCGTTCTACGACGCCAACTGGGAGAACGAGATGCGCGAGTTCGGGATGCCCAAGCTGCTTCTGCGCGGGCACGAGGAGCTCTCTGAGTACATGCTGCGCGAGGGCAT
This sequence comes from Serinicoccus sp. JS2-9, assembly GCF_059025165.1. Classification (NCBI taxonomy): domain Bacteria; kingdom Bacillati; phylum Actinomycetota; class Actinomycetes; order Micrococcales; family Ornithinimicrobiaceae; genus Serinicoccus; species Serinicoccus sp. JS2-9. The sequence goes on along the minus strand of NZ_CM180091.1, from coordinate 398,556 downwards.
CGACCGCGGCTTCGACCTCGCCTTCAGCAACGAGCTGCGCATCGACCACTCGGTGACCTGCCCGATCTTCACCGTTCGCCCCGACAACGACCTCCCGATCGTGCCGATCTACACCAACATTTTCGCCCCGCCGCTGCCGCGTCCCGAGCGGTTCGTCGAGCTCGGCCGGACGATCCGCGAGATCATCGACTCGTGGCCCAGCGGGCTGCGGGTCGCGGTGATCGGCAGCGGGCACCTGTCCCTGGAGCTCGGCGGCCCGCGCCAGTTCGGCCCGCACGGCCCGGACCCGGAGTTCGACGCCCGCGCGATCGACTGGATCTCGCGCGGCGACATCGACGGCTGCCTGTCCGAGGTGACCCTCGACAGCCTCCACGCCCCCGGCAACGCCACCCACGGGTTCATGGACTTCATGCTGATGATGGGCATCGCCGGCTACGCGAAGGCCGACCACGCCGACAGCCTCGACCTGTTCCACACCATGGAGGCCTACTTCACCTGGTACCCGGACCAGCAGCTGATCGGAGCCGAGGCATGAGCAAGTACCTGGTCAACAAGTTCCTCTTCACCGTCGACCGCGACCGCGAGCTCACCGAGCGCTACCGCGAGGACCCCGCCGGGCTGGTCGCGTGGTGGGAGGAGAACATCGGGCCGCGGCTGCTGAGCTCGATCGAGGACGAGCGGACCACGTGGCTGGCCCTGACCGACGACGAGCGCCGCGCCCTGGTCGAGCACGACCACGTCGCCCTCTTCGAGATGGGCGCCCACCCGTTCCTGACCCTCACCTTGTGGATCGCGATGTTCGAGCGCGACTGGGACGAGCCCCTGGGCATGCAGCTCGACTACGCCGCCAAGCTGGCCCACCTGAACGTGCAGCCGTACCCCGACATCGCCACCTGACCCTCGCCGGTCGATTCGTCGTGCCGTGCCCGCGCCGCGCGGGTCAGGCCCGCGCGGCGCGGGCGGCGCGATCAGCCGTTGACGGCGTCCTTGAGCGCGGAGGCGGGCTTGAAGGCCGGCGCCTTGGAGGCAGCGGTCTCGATCGAGGCGCCGGTCTGCGGGTTGCGACCGGTGCGGGCGGAGCGCTCGCGGACCTCGAAGGCGCGGAAGCCGGCGAGGGAGACCTTCTCGCCCTTGGTGAGGGTCTCGCTGACGCCGCCGAGGACGGCGTCGAGGGCCTTCTCGGCGGTGGTCTGGTCGATGCCGGCGGACTCGGCGACGTGCTGGTCGAGGTTGCGCTTGTTCATCGGGTGCTGCTTCTCCTTCACAAGGGTGTCAGGGCCGATGCGAGATCCCCTCTGTGTCGGTGTCGCCACGATGACGCCTCGGGGCCGCGTCGAGGTTGTCCCACGCTGCCGGGCGCTGCTCCGTGACGTCCCGGTCCACGCCGGGCCGGCCGGAGACCGCCGCCCCGGCGCTCCCGCATACCTCGGGCCCGACCTAGACTGGGCGGCCGTGAGCCCCGAGACGAGCCGTGACTTCGTGCTGACCCTCTCCTGCCCGGACCGCGCCGGCGTCGTCCATGCCGTCGCGGGCGCGATGCTCGAGCACGACCTGACGATCACCGAGAGCCAGCAGTTCGCCGACCCGAGCACCGGCGAGTTCCACCTGCGCATGGAGGCCACCCGGGAGGGGAGCCCGATCCAGGTCGAGGCGCTCCGGGCCGGTCTGACCCCGGTCGCGGACGGGTTGGCGGGTCAGTGGCAGGTGCACGACCGGGCCGAGCCGCACCGGCTGCTGATCATGGTCAGCCGCATGGGGCACTGCCTCAACGACCTGCTCTTCCGGGCGCGGACGGGCCAGCTGCCGGTGACGATCCCGGCGATCGTGTCCAACCACGAGGACTTCCGTGGCCTGGCGGAGTGGCACGGCATCCCCTTCCACCACGTCCCGATCACCGCCGACACCAAGCCGGAGGCCGAGGCGCGGTTGCGCGGGATCGTCGACGACCACGACGTCGACACCATCGCGCTGGCGCGCTACATGCAGGTCCTCTCGCGGGACCTGTGCCGTGACTACTCCGGGCGGATCATCAACATCCACCACTCCCTGCTGCCGAGCTTCAAGGGGGCCAAGCCCTACACCCAGGCGCACGACCGTGGTGTCAAGGTCATCGGTGCGACAGCGCACTACGTGACGGCCGACCTGGACGAGGGCCCGATCATCGAGCAGGACTTCCGCCGGGTCGACCACCGGCTCACCCCCGCCCAGCTCGCCCAGCAGGGCCAGGAGGTCGAGGCGGCAGCCTTCTCCCGGGCGATCCGCTGGCACGCCGAGCACCGCGTGGTCCTGCGCGGCGGCCGCACCATCGTCTTCAACTAGCGGCCGTGCCGGTGAGGTTCGGTGCGGCTGCACCGATCCTCTCCGGGTGGGTGGGCCTGTCGCGGTGAGCTTCGGTGCGGCTGCACCGATCCTCCCCGGGTGGGTGGGCCTGTCGCGGTGAGCTTCGGTGCAGGTGCACCGATCCTCCCCGGTGGGAGTGTGACCCTAGCTCAGGTGGGCGGGGTGAACCGTCCGTCGATCGCGGTCCAGCCGCCGTCGACCATGACCTGGCTGCCGGTGACGAAGCTCGCCGCGTCCGACGCGAGCCAGCACACGGCCCCGACGATCTCCTCCGGCCGCGCCCAGCGACCGAGCGCCGACTTTTCGGCATACGCCCGGTTCCACTCGGCGTCGTCGCGGATCTGCTGCGTGAGCGGCGTCTCCACCACCCCCGGCGCCACGGCGTTGATCCGCACGCCGGCCGGCCCGAGCTCGGCCGCCCACGTGCGCACCAGCTGCATCGCGCCCGCCTTGGTCGCGGCATACACCCCCTGTCCGGGCTCGACGGTCAGCGCCCGGATCGAGGTCAGGACCACGATCGACCCGGCGCCGCGGGCGAGCATCGCCGGCGCGAAGGCGCGCACCGCCGAGAAGGTGCCGCGCAGGTTGAGGTCGACCACCCGGTCGAACTCCTCGGCGCTGTAGTCGAGCAGCCGCTTGCGCACGTTCATCGCAGCCGTGAGCACGAGCACGTCGACGTCGCCGAGCTCGGCCGCGAGCGTCTCCAGGCTCGCCGGGTCGACCACGTCCGCGTGGTATGCCGCGCCGCCCGGTGCGCGCTCCAGCGCCGCCTCGGCGACGCCCGGGTCCCGGTCGAGGCAGCTCACCCGAGCACCCTGGGCGGCGAGGCCGGCAACGATCTCGGCACCGATGCCGCCGCACCCGAGGACGACGGCGTGCCGGCCCTCGAGACGGAACATCCGGGTGTAGTCGAGGCTCATGTCACGATCCTGCCAGCAACCACGGGCGACGTCCGGTGGGGTCGGTGGCAACCATTCGCGACGCCCGGTGGGGTGGTGGGCAACCCTTCGCGACGCCCGGTGAGAGGGGGTCAGGTGGTGCGCAGCAGCTCCTCGCCTCGCTCGCGCAGCTCGATCTTGCGCACCTTGCCGGTCACGGTCATCGGGAACTCTTCGATGACCTGCACGTAGCGCGGGATCTTGTAGTGCGCGAGTCTGCCGGCGCAGAACTCCTTGAGCGCCTCGGGCGTGAGCGGTTCGGCGTCCTCGCGCAGCCTGACCCAGGCCATGAGCTCCTCGCCGTACCTCTCGTCCGGCACCCCGACGACCTGTGCGTCGACCACGTCAGGGTGGGTGTAGAGGAACTCCTCGATCTCCCGCGGATAGACGTTCTCCCCGCCCCGGATCACGAGATCCTTGATGCGGCCGGTGATCTCGACATACCCCTCGTCGTCCATGACCCCGATGTCGCCGGTGGCCATCCACCCGTCCTGGATCACCTCCGCGGTCTTCTCCGGCTGCTCCCAGTAGCCGAGCATGACGGAGTAGCCCTTGGTGCAGAACTCCCCGGGCTCGCCCCGCGGCATCACCTCCCGGGAGGCGGTGTCCACCACCTGCACCTCCAGGTGCGGCATGACCCGCCCCACGGTGCCGACCTTCTTGTCGAACGGGTCCATCGGCGAGGTCTGGGTCGAGACCGGCGACGTCTCCGTCATGCCGTAGCAGATCGTCATCTCGCGGACGCCGGCGTCGATGAGCGTGCGCATGACCGACGCGGGGCACAGCGAGCCCGCCATGATGCCGGTCCGCACCGAGCTGAGGTCGTCGAGCGAGTAGGCGTCGTCGGACTCGATCAGCTCCAGCTCGGCGATGAACATCGTGGGCACGCCGTAGAGCGAGGTGCACTGCTCGTCGCGGACCGCGCGCAGGGCGGCGCCAGGGTCGAAGCCGGGGCCGGGGATCACCATGCAGGCGCCGTGCGACGTGGCCGCGAGGGTGCCCATGACCATCCCGAAGCAGTGGTAGAAGGGCACGGGGATGCAGATGATGTCGCGTTCGCTGTAGCGACAGCCCTCGCCGACGAAGTAGCCGTTGTTGAGGATGTTGCGGTGCGAGAGGGTCGCGCCCTTCGGGAAGCCCGTCGTGCCGGAGGTGTACTGGATGTTGATCGCATCCTCCGGCGCCAGACCGGCCTGCAGCTCCTGCAGCCGGCCCGGGCTCACCTGGTGCGCCCCCGCGAGGAAATCGTCCCAGCCCGGCCCGCCGATGACGAGCACCTGCACCAGGTCGGGGCAGTCCTCGCGCACCTCGGCGACCAGGTCGGGATAGGAGCTGCCTTTGAACTCCTGGGCGACCACGAGAGTGCTCACCCCGGACTGCTGCAGCACGTAGGCCAGCTCGTGCGTGCGGTAGGACGGGTTGATGGTGACCAGGATGGCGCCCATCTTGGCGGTGGCGAGCTGCACCATGGTCCACTCCGCGCAGTTCGGCGCCCAGATGCCGACCCGGTCGCCGGTGCGCACCCCGGAGGCGATGAACGCCCTGGCCAGCGCGTTGACCTCGTGGACCAGCTCGGTATACGTCCAGCGCCGTCCGCTGGCGACCTCCACCAGGGCCTCGCGCGCCCCGTGCTCGGCGGCGGTCTGGTCGAGGTTGTCGCCGATCGTCTGCTCCAGCAGCGGGGTATCCGTCGACCCGGTGGTGTGCGCCAGTGCGTCAGCCATGGTGCCCATCCTGCCGTCCGCGGGGGCGTGACGCCAGGGAAGGTCGGACGCCCTAGAGTTCCGGTATGACATTCCCCGCAGACCCGACGCGAGAGGCCCGCATCCGCGAGCTCTCTCGGGCGCATGTCCTGACCTCGTGGTCGGCCCAGCAGGCGGTCGACCCGCTCCCGTTGGCCGGAGGGGAGGGGGCCTACTTCTGGGACTACCAGGGGCGGCGCTTCCTCGACTTCACCTCCCAGCTCGTCAACGCCAACATCGGCTACCAGCACCCTCGGCTGTCCGCCGCGGTCGCGGAGGCGGCCGGGCGGCTCACCACGGTGGCACCGTCCTTCGCCGAGGAGAGCCGCGCCGAGGCGGCCGCGATGATCGCCGGCCTCGCGCCCGAGGGCATGAACAAGGTCTTCTTCACGAACGGCGGCGCGGAGGCCAACGAGAACGCCCTGCGCGCGGCGCGCGCCCACACGGGGCGGCACAAGATCCTCGCCGCCTACCGCAGCTACCACGGGGCGACGGCCGGGGCGATCACGCTCACCGGCGAGCCCCGGCGCTTCGGCGGGGAGCCGGGCATCCCCGGGGTCGTCCACTTCTGGGGCCCGCACCTCTACCGCAGCGAGTTCCACGCCTCGACCGAGGAGGAGGAGAGCGAGCGCGCGCTGGCCCACCTTCGGCATACCGTCGAGGCGGAGCACCCGCAGCACGTGGCGGCGATCATCCTCGAGACGGTGGTGGGGTCGAACGGCATCCTCATCCCCCCGCCCGGCTATCTCGAGGGCGTGCGGGCGCTGTGCGACGAGTTCGGGATCCTGCTCATCCTCGACGAGGTGATGGCGGGGTTCGGCCGGACCGGCGCGTGGTTCGCCTTCGACCACTGGGACGTGCGTCCTGACCTGATCTCCTTCGCCAAGGGCGTGAACTCCGGCTACGTGCCGCTCGGGGGCCTCGTGCTCTCCGACGAGGTCGCGGCGACCTTCGACGAGCGTCCCTTCCCCGGCGGGCTCACCTACTCCGGCCACGCGCTGGCGACCGCCTCGGCGGTCGCCGCGATGACGATCATGCGCGAGGAGGGCATCGTCGAGCACGCCGCCGAGGTGGGCGAGCGCAGCCTGGGCCCCGCGGCGCGCGGCCTGCTGGAGCGCAGCGAGCTGGTGGGAGACGTCCGCGGTCTGGGCGTCTTCTGGGTCGCCGAGCTGGTCGCCGACCGGGAGACCCGTGAGCCGGCTGCGGCGGAGACGATGAAGGCGGTGCAGGCGGCCTGCGTGCGGCGCGGGATGTGGCCGCTGGTCGTGGCCAACCGCGTGCACCTCGTGCCGCCGTGCGTCATCAGCCACGAGGATGCCGAACGCGGTGTCGAGATCCTCGCCGACGCACTCGCTGAGGTGGCTGCCTGAGCCACGACGGGCCCACCCTCGCCTGTCCTCTCGTCTGATCACTCCGAGAGCCTGGTCTGCCCAGTCCGGCAGCGCCCACGTGACCCACGGCATACCCCCTGCATGCGAAACGGCGCCCCGCGAGAGGCGCCGTCGTGCAGAGCGGGTGACGAGAATCGAACTCGCGTATTCAGCTTGGGAAGCTGATGTTCTACCATTGAACTACACCCGCGAGGCCCTGTTGCCGGGCCGGTCAGTCATCATAACTGCACCGTGGGGCGCCTCCAACTTCCACCCCGGCTAGGGTGTCTGCGTGCTGCTCTCCGACCGCGACATCCGCGCCCAGATCGACTCCGGCCGCGTCCGGCTGGAGCCGTGGGACGCGGCGATGATCCAGCCCTCCAGCGTGGACGTGCGGCTCGACCGCTTCTTCCGGCTCTTCGACAACCACAAGTATGCGGTGATCGACCCGGCGCAGGAGCAGCCTGACCTGACCCGCCTCGTCGAGGTCGAGCCGGAGGAGACCTTCGTCCTCCACCCGGGCGAGTTCGTGCTGGGTTCCACCTACGAGCAGGTGACGCTGCCGGATGACGTCGCGGCGCGGGTCGAGGGCAAGAGCTCGCTCGGCCGGCTCGGCCTGCTGACGCACGCGACGGCCGGCTTCGTCGACCCGGGATTCACCGGTCACGTGACGCTCGAGCTGTCCAACGTGGCCACGCTGCCGATCGTGCTTCATCCCGGTATGAAGATCGGTCAGCTGTGCTTCTTCCAGCTCAGTTCTGCCTCGGAGCATCCCTACGGCAGCTCGGCGAAGGGCAGCCACTACCAGGGTCAGCGCGGGCCGACCGCGAGCCGGTCGTGGTCGAACTTCCACCGCAGCGACGTACGCCGCTGAGGCTCACTACGCTGCCGGAGCGAACAGGCGAGGCCGCCGGATCGAGCAGACGAGGCCGCCGGATCGAGCAGACGAGGCTACCGGACTGAGCAGACGAGGCTGCTGGTCAGGTGGTGGGCTCGCCCTTGGGCTGAGTCTGTGCCGGCTCGCCTGCCGTCTGCTCCTCGCGCGCCGGCTGCGCATCTGGCTGCCCCTCGACGGCCGCCGGCTCCGGCTCCTCGCCACGGCGCACCGCCGCGAGCAGCATCTGCGCCACGTCGACGACTTCGACCTCCTCGCGGGCCCCTTCGGCCTGCTTCTGGGTCAGCCCGTCCGAGAGCATGACGCGGCAGAAGGGGCAGCCGATGGCGATCCGGTCCGCGCCGGTGGCGATCGCCTCCTCGGTCCGGTTGAGGTTGATCCGGGTCCCGAGCTTCTCCTCCATCCACATGCGGGCGCCACCGGCGCCGCAGCAGAAGGACTTCTCGGCGTGCCGCGGCATCTCCCGCAGCTCGACCCCAGGGAGCGCGCCGAGCAGCTCGCGCGGCGGGGCGTACACCTGGTTGTGCCGGCCGAGATAGCACGGGTCGTGGTAGGTCACCGACTCCGCGGTCGAGGCCACCCCGGCGGTGTCCGCCTCACCCGGCCGTGCGACCGGTGTGAGCCGCTTCTCCCGCACCAGCTTGTTGAGCAGCTGGGTGTGGTGCACGACCTCGAACTGCCCGCCCACCTGGGGGTATTCGTTCTTGATGGTGTTGAAGCAGTGGGCGCAGGTCACGACGATCTTGGTCGCGCCGACCTCCTTGAGCACCTCGACGTTCTGCATCGCCAGCATCTGGAAGAGGAACTCGTTGCCGCTGCGGCGGGCCGGGTCACCGGTGCAGGTCTCCCCGTCGCCCAGGACCGCGAAACTCACTCCCGCGGTGTGCAGCAGCTCGGCGACCGCGCGGGTCGTCTTCTTGGCGCGGTCCTCGAATGCTCCGGCGCAGCCGACCCAGAAGAGGTAGTCGACCTCGTCGAGGCTCTCGACGTCGGCCCCGGCCATGGGGATCTCGAAGTCGAGGCCCTTGGCCCAGTCCATCCGCAGCCGGGCGTTCATGCCCCACGGGTTGCCCTTGTTCTCGAGGTTCTTGAAGAGCCCGCCGAGCTCGTTCGGGAAGGCTGACTCGATGAGGTTCTGGTAGCGCCGCATGTCGACGATGGCGTCGACGTGCTCGATGTCGACCGGGCACTGCTCCACGCACGCGCCGCACGTCGTGCACGACCACAGCACGTCGGGGTCGATCACGCCGCCCCCGTCGGGCACGGTGGGGTCGCCCTCGGTCTCGCCGACGAGCGGACGCTGCGCTGCGAGGACGGCGGTCGTCGGTATGCCGTGCAGCGTGTCCGGGAGTCCGTCGGCGCCGGCTCCGCCGGCCGCGGCGAGAGCCTTCTCCGCGGCTTCCCGGTGCTCGGTGCTGGCCTGCAGCCAGGGGGCGACGGCGTGGTGCTGGTCGCGGAGGTTCTTGACGAGCATCTTGGGCGACAGGGGCTTCTCGGTGTGCCACGCGGGGCACTGCTCCTGGCAGCGGCCGCACTCGGTGCAGGTGGAGAAGTCGAGCAGGCCCTTCCAGGTGAAGTCCTCGACCTTGCCGACGCCGAGCGCGGCGTCCTCGTCGAGCTCCTCGATGTTCTCGAAGTCGACCGGCTCGCCACCGACCTGAATCGGCTGGACCGCGCCGAGCGAGGTGCGCCCGTCGGGGTGCCGCTTGAACCAGATGTTGAAGAAGGCGAGGAAGCGGTGCCAGGCGACGCCCATCGTGGGCGTGCGCGCGATGATGATCATCCAGGTCATCGAGATGAGGATCTTGGCCAGGGCCACCGCGATGATCCAGCCCTCGAGCGTGCCCGCCGCGGCCCCGTCGAGCAGGCCACCGAGCCAGGAGGTCAGCGGGAAGTGCAGGGAGCTCGCCCACTCCTCGCCGGTGACCCGACCGAGCGCGAACTCCAGCGCTCGCAGCGCCACGATGCAGACGCCGACGCCGAGGATGACGAACTCCACGACATACGCCTGCCAGAACGTCGAGCCCCAGAAGCGGGACCGCCGCCCGAGCGCGCGCGGGTGGGAGCGTTGCCGCACCACGATGAGGTAGACGATCCCGAGGATCGCGCCCCAGCCGAAGAGCTCGGTCGCCCACTCGTAGGGCCAGAAATGGCCGATGAGGGGGAGGGCGAAATGCGGGTCGACCAGCTGGCCGTAGGCGGTCACGAGGGTGAGGAAGAGCAGCCCGAAGGACACCATGACGACCCAGTGCGCGACCGCGACCCACGGCTTGCGCGCCATACGGGTGTGACCGAGCACCTCACGCAGGAGGGTGACGGTCCGTTGACCGGGCTCGCCTGCCCGGTCGGCCGGCTGACCGAGCCGGAACTGTGCGACGAAGCCCGCGATCGTGCGGACGAAGAGGGCCACCGCAGCCAGCGTGACCAGGCCCGCGACGACGATGGCGAGGACCTGCAGCACTCCGAAAGACATAGGGGCAGCGTAGTGCGCGCCACCGACACCGTGCCGGAGCCTCCGCCCGGTCCAGCATGGAATAACCTGATGTTGCGCGATGTATAACGTGCTGAGCGCGCATCGCTTCCCCGCGTCCGAGCAGATCCGACGAAAGGTCACCCCCGTGCCCGTGTATGACGACATCACCCAGGCCATCGGCAGGACGCCGCTGGTCCGTCTCAACCGTCTCGCCGAGGGGGTGGCCGAGGGCACTCAGGTGCTGCTCAAGATGGAGTCGCAGAACCCGGCTGCCTCGGTCAAGGACCGCATCGGCGCCTCGATCATCGACGCCGCCGTCGAGGCCGGCGAGCTGCAGCCCGGCGGCACCATCGTCGAGGGCACCTCGGGCAACACCGGGATCGCCCTCGCCATGGTCGGCGCCGCCCGCGGCTACAAGGTCGTGCTGGCCATGCCCGAGACGATGAGCCTCGAGCGCCGCGCCCTGCTGCGGGCCTACGGCGCCGAGCTCGTGCTCACGCCTGGCCCCGAGGGGATGAAGGGCGCGGTCGCCAAGGCCGACGAGATCGCCGCCGAGCGGGGCGCCGTCCGCGCCCGACAGTTCGCCAACCCGGCCAACATCAAGGTGCACTACGAGACGACCGGCCCGGAGGTCTGGGCCGACACCGACGGCGGGGTGGACATCTTCGTCGCGGGCGTGGGCACCGGCGGCACCATCACCGGCGCTGGCCGCTACCTGCGTGAGCAGAAGCCGGACGTCGGTTTGGTCGTCGTGGAGCCCGCCGACAGCCCGATCCTCAACGGAGGTGACCCGGGACCGCACAAGATCCAGGGCCTGGGCGCCAACTTCGTCCCGGAGATCCTCGACACCGAGCTCTACGACGAGGTCGTCGACGTGCAGCTGGACGACGCGCTGCGGGTCGCTCGCGCGCTCGCCACCGAGGAGGGCGTCCTCGCGGGCATCTCCTCCGGCGCCAACGTGTGGGGCGCGCTCGAGGTCGCCAAGCGGCCGGAGAACGCCGGCAAGACGATCGTCGTCATCATCCCGAGCTTCGGCGAGCGCTACCTGTCCACCGTGCTCTTCGAGGACCTGCGCGACTGATGGCCCTCGACCTCGCGCGCGTCTCCCGGCAGGCCGCCGGGCTGCTCGGGCGCGCCGCCGCCGAGGTGCGCGGCGACCTGGACGCCGCGCTCGAGCGTGACCCGGTCACGAGCAGTCGGCTGGAGATGGCGCTGGCCTCACCTGGCCTCCACGCCCTCTGGGCGCACCGGGTGAGCCATGCGCTGTGGGACTCCGGCGCCACGCTCCCGGCCCGGCTCCTCTCCCAGGTGGCGCGAGCGGCGACCGGCATCGAGATCCACCCCGGCGCCACCATCGGCAAGCGCTTCTTCGTCGACCACGGCATGGGTGTGGTCATCGGTGGCACGGCCGAGGTCGGCGACGACGTGATGCTCTATCACGGCGTGACCCTCGGCGGTCGCTCGCTGGACCCGACGATCAAGCGCCACCCCACCCTCGGTGACGGCGTCACCGTGGGGGCAGGGGCCAAGATCCTGGGCGACATCACGGTCAGCCACGGGGCGCAGGTGGGTGCCAACGCGGTCGTCACCAAGGACGTCCCCGCGATGGCGGTCGCCACCGGCATCCCGGCCAAGGTGCGCCAGCCCGACCCGGGCCGAGACCCGCAGGAGGCGCTCTACGACGAGCCGGCGCTCTGGATCTGACGCCACGGCAGACCCACGAACGGAGGCCCATCCCCGAGGGGGTGGGCCGCCGTCCGTGCTTCGGTATGCCGTGTCGTCAGGGAAGCTTTTCCCCGCCCGGGCCGAACCCGGTCGTGTCGACCGTCGCCTCGCCGGTCTCGACGTCGAGGCTGCCGGTGGCGTTGTCGTAGGTGCCGTCGGCGCCGACCGACTCCTGGCCGGTGACCTTGGACTTCACCTCGCCAGCGCGGGACTTCGCCTGGTCGCCGACCTTCTGCGCCACCTCGGGCGCCTTGGCCTTGACCTGCTCGACGGTCTCCTGGACCTTCGGGTTGCTCCAGGCCTTGTTGGCCTGGTCGGCGATCTGGTCGTAGCGCTCACGCCCGGCGCGGGCGCCGAGGATGTAGCCGGCGGCGGCACCGACGAGCAGCAGCAGCTTGTTGCGCATGTGGATGACTCCTTCGTGGTGGGTCATGAATCAATCCCAAACCTTACAGGCGTGGCGCGGCTGAGGCGCCCCGAGCCGACGCGCCGGCCGCCGTCGAGCACGTGTGACACCCGGCGCTCGGCCCGCGCGATCCGTCCCGACGGCGCGCCCGCCAGCACCGGCTGCAGCGTTCACGTGAACGCTCCAGCCGTTTCACGTCGGCGCGTCATCGGGACGAATGCGGTCTCGGCAGCACCCGCGCGTCGACGTGGTCGGCGGGTGCCCGTGTTCGCGGTGACAGCGACGACGGCGCATCGGCAAAGGGTGGCGGAGGGTGTGGGATTCGAACCCACGGAGGTCTCCCTCGGGCGCTTTCAAGGCGCCTGCACTAGGCCACTATGCGAACCCTCCAGGGCGCGTCGCCGCCTCACGGCAGCGGCGCATGATGCTCCCATCATCGCATGTCGCGGCGGGTCGGCATCGAGGCCGCAAGGCTGCTACCGTTGGACTGGTTGACGTTGTATTTCCTTGCGAGTGAGCTGGGGGGTTCACCAGAGACCACTTCCCGTGTCCGCGGGAAGTTGCACCTGCACAAGCACAGCAGAAAGAAGAATGTTCATGGCACAGGGAACCGTGAAGTGGTTCAACGCGGAGAAGGGCTTCGGCTTCATCGCTCAGGATGGCGGTGGCCCCGACGTGTTCGTCCACTACTCGGCCATTCAGAGCAACGGCTACAAGTCGCTCGACGAGGCCCAGCGGGTCGAGTTCGAGGTGACGCAGAGCCCCAAGGGGCCGCAGGCTGACGCCGTGCGTCCGCTCTGAGCTAGCTCTCGACAGACCACACGCGAAGACCCCCGTCACCACTGGTGACGGGGGTCTTCTGCGTCCGCTGCAGCAAGCCCCCTCTACATGCGCCGCGGCCTACCCCTCCGCGTGCGCCGCGGCCTCCCCGTCGACGTGCGCGACGGCATACCTGCGCACCCCCGAGGTATGCCGCTCAGCCGCAGACCGCGCCCACGCTCTCCAGATCGTCGGCCGGCTCCTCGCTGGTCGCGGCGTCCTCATCCTCGTCCGTGGTCTCGTCCGCGGACGTCGTGGGCGCGCCCTCCGTCGGGGTGGGCGTCGCCGTCGCGGTGGCCTCCTCCGCGGGGGCGGTGATCGGCTCGGCGTAGAGCGCCTCGTAGACGCGGTAGCGGATCTCGGAGTAGTTGGGGTTCGCCGTGTCGGTGTTGGACGCGGTGAAGGGCAGGCTGCTCATCGTGCCGTCCTGGACCTGCAGCACCAGCTCGGCCCACTCGTCGAGATCCTGCTGCGGCAGGTCGGTGAGCACGTTGTCACCGACGGCGCCGATGATCTGCGGATAGCGCTGCAGCATGGTCATCGGGTTGACCTGGTCGACGACGGCGGCTACCACGCAGCGCTGCCGGCGCATCCGCGAGAAGTCGTCGCTGAAGACGCGGGAGCGGGAGTAGGCCAGGGCCTGCTCGCCGGTCAGGCGCTGGGTGCCCGGCTGCAGGATCTCGTAGTCGGAGGTCGGGTCCAGCTGCAGCTTGCCCTCCCAGTCGGTGTAGGTGCGGCCACCGATCGGGATCTCCTCCTGCACGGTGATGAGCACGCCGCCCATGGCGTCCACGAGGTCCTCGAAGCCCTGCATGTTGACGATCACCGTGTGGTGGATCGGGATGCCGAGGATGCCCGAGAGGACCTCCCGGGTCGCCGTCTGACCCGGCGTGGGGTCGTCGTTGTACCACCCGGGGTGCTCCTCGGCCGTGAGCTCGGCCTCGGTCCAGATGCTGTTCATGAGGCACTGGTCGCCGCAGTCGTAGGTGTCGCCGTAGACGTTGTGCAGCGGGTTGTCCCGGGGGATGGGGATCTGCTGCAGGTTGCGGGGGATCGAGAAGAGCACGCTGTCGCCGGTCGTCGTGTCGATGCTGGCGATGATCATGCTGTCGGTGCGGGTGCCCTCGCGGGTGTCGGCGGCGTCGGACCCGAGCAGCAGCAGGTTGACCCTCGGCAGGTCGGCCCAGGGATCGTCGGGGTCGTCGCCGATGACCGAGGTCGGCGTGGCGCCGCTCTGGCCCCCGACGCTGTCGCCGGTGCCGAAGACCTTGTCCACGGCGTCCACGTGGGCGGTGATGTAGCGCACCCCGAGGGCGGCGGGGGCCGAGACGGCCAGGCACAGCAGCGCCGTGAAGGCGGTGAGCGCAGCCTTCTGCCCCGTCGAGGGGCGGCGAGGGGCGGTGACCAGTGCGGTGAGGGCGACGGCGCCGGCCCAGATGATGGTGCCGAGCACGAGGAGCACCATGATCGCGCGCAGTCGCCCTGTGTCGGCCGCCGTCTGCAGCGCGGTGCTCGTCAGCCCGTTGGCCAGCGCGTATCCGCCGATGAGGACCACCGTCAGCAGCGCCAGGCCCAGGACCAGCAGACCCAGGGCGCGCCGTCGCGTGCGGAGCAGGCCGGAGCCGGGCAGCAGCGCGCTCAGGGTGGTCAGCCCGAGCGCGCGGCTCAGGCTGGTGCGCCGTCCGGGCTGCTGCTCGACCCACTCGGTGCGCGATCCGGGTGCGCGGGAGGTGCGCTCGGATCGGTCACGGGGCGCGGTCATGGGAACGGGGTGCCTTTCGGTCAGTGGACAAACATAGTGTCTTACCAGGCCGCGCTGATGACGACCTGAGAGGGCGTGTTTGGTGCGCGCCAGCGTGGCAGGTACGCTGATCGTCGCCCAGGGAGGTGTCGCCTAGTCTGGTCTATGGCGCCCGCCTGCTAAGCGGGTTTCGGGTTTATAGCTCGATCGAGGGTTCAAATCCCTCCACCTCCGCGCACGTCCGATCCGGACGACGATGGCCCCCGAGCCGCACGGCTCGGGGGCCTTTCGCGTGTCTGATCCGGTGTGCCGCCCGCTCACCGTCGCGCCGGCGTCCGTCGAAGGCTCCGGTCAGGTGGCGTCGGGCTGGTCGTCGTCGCCGGTCTCGCCGGGGCTGTCCGGCTGCTCCTTGCTGTCCTGCGCCTCGGCGGCCTCGTCGGTGCCGGCGGCCCGCAACTTCTGGTCCAGCTCCTCCACCTTGGCCTCGATGTCGCCGTTGCCGGGCGGCAGCGGCTCCTCGGCCAGCATGGGCTCGTCGTCACGGGGCCGGGGCTCCTGCCCGGGGGTGATGCTCATCGCTGCGCAACCTCCTCCAGTCGCTGCTCCAGGATCGCCAGCTCGTCCTCCAGGGCCGCCGGCAGCGAGCCGGGGGTGAAGGCGGCGAACCACTCCTTGATCAGGGGCACCTCAGCCTGCCACTCGTCGGCGTCGAACTCCAGCGCAGCGGCGACGTCGTCGACGGTGAGGTCGAGCCCGTCGAGATCGATGTCCTCGGGCCGGGGCTGGTAGCCGATGGGGGAGTCGACGGCGTCGGCCTCGCCCTCGATCCGCTCGATCATCCACTTCAGCACGCGGGAGTTCTCGCCGAAGCCGGGCCAGAGGAAGGAGCCGTCCTCGCCGCGACGGAACCAGTTGACCAGGAAGATCTTGGGCAGCTTGGTCGCGTCCGCGCCCTTGCCCACCTCGAGCCAGTGGTCGACGTAGTCACCGGCATTGTAGCCGATGAAGGGCAGCATGGCCATCGGGTCACGCCGCACCACACCCACCTCGCCCTTGGCGGCCGCAGTGGTCTCCGAGGAGAGGGTCGCGCCCATGAAGGTCCCGTGCTGCCAGTCGCGGGCCTCGGTGACCAGCGGGACCGTGGTCTTGCGGCGCCCGCCGAAGAGGATCGCCGAGATCGGCACGCCCTCGGGGCGGTGATACTCCTCCGCCAGGGTCGGGCACTGCTCGATCGGGGTGCAGAAGCGGCTGTTGGGGTGCGCGGCCGGCGCGCCGCCGGGCGTCCACGGGTCGCCGTGCCAGTCGGTCAGCCCGGCGGGCGGCTCCTCGGTCATGTCCTCCCACCAGACACCGCCCTGCGCCGTCCGCGCGACGTTCGTGAAGACCCAGTGTCCGCGCTCGATGGTCTCCATGGCGATGGGGTTGGTCCGGGCGTTGGTGCCGGGCGCGACCCCGAACAGGCCGAACTCGGGATTCACGGCATACAACCGTCCGTCATCACCGACGTGCATCCAGGCGATGTCGTCGCCGATGATCTCGGCGGTCCACCCCTCCAGGGTGGGTGTGAGCATGGCGAGGTTGGTCTTGCCGCACGCGGAGGGGAAGGCGCCGGCGATGTAGTGGACGCGCCCCTCGGGGCTGGTGAGCTTGATGATGAGCATGTGCTCGGCCATCCACCCCTCGTCCCGGGCGATGGCCGAGGCGATGCGCAGCGCGTAGCACTTCTTGCCCAGCAGCGCGTTGCCGCCGTAGCCCGAGCCGAAGGACCAGATCGCCCGCTCCTCGGGGAAGTGCACGATGTACTTCTCCACGTTGCACGGCCACGGCACGTCTTCCTCCCCGTCGCCGAGCGGGGCGCCGAGGGAGTGCAGCCCGTGCACGTATGCCGCGTCCGTCGCCTCCATCTGCTTCAGCACCGCGGCGCCCACCCGCGCCATGATGCGCATCGAGGCCACGACGTAGGGGCTGTCCGTGATCTCGACGCCGTACTTGGGGTCGGGGGCGTCCAGGTGCCCCATGACGAAGGGGATGACATACATCGTGCGGCCGGCCATGGCTCCCTCGAACTTCGGCCACAGCTCGGCCTTCATCTGCTCCGGAGCCATCCAGTGGTTGGTGTGCCCGGCGTCCTCCTCGCGCTCGGAGCAGATGAAGGTGCGGTCCTCGACCCGCGCCACGTCGTCGGGGTCGGAGAGGGCGAGGTAGGAGTGGGGGTACTGCTCCTGCGCGAGCGGGCTGATCGTGCCCGCCTCCAGGAGGATCTGCTCGAGGCGGGCGCGCTCCTCCTCCGAGCCGTCGACCCAGACCACGTCGTCCGGCCGGGTGTGCGCCGCCACCCCCCGGACCCAGGAGTCGAGCTCGGCGTGGGTGGTCCCACGCGTGGTAGTGGCGGTCGTGACGTCGGCCATCGAAAATCCTTCCTGGCGCCGTTGCCAGTGGTCGGTCGCCGGACCCCGTTGCCCGGCTGGGAGCCACCCTAACGGCGGAAAACGGTCGTCCCGCTGCGTCGTTGATCACAGTGACGCTGCGGCAACCACAATGGATTTCGTGGCGTCTGGAGCATCCGTTAGAGTTGAACCTCGCCAGCGCCCGTAGCTCAACGGATAGAGCATCTGACTACGGATCAGAAGGTTAGGGGTTCGAATCCCTTCGGGCGCGCTCCCGCGTTGAGACAGCTGGACGAAGGCCCCCACCGGATGCGGTGGGGGCCTTCGACATGCACCGGGCTCCTGACCGGCCGCGCGGTATGTCGTGACTGGCCGCGCGATATGCCGTGACTGCCCGCGCGATATGCCTGGACTGGCCGCGCGATATGCCTGGACTGGCCGCGCGATATGCCTGGACTGGCCGCGCGGGATGCGGCTCAGGAGGCGGGCACCGGCTCCACGCCGAGCTCACGCAGCATCGTGGTGACCCGGCCCTTGATCTCGTCGCGGATCGGGCGGACAGCCGCCACGCCCTGGCCCGCCGGGTCGGCGAGGGCCCAGTCCTCATAGCGCTTGCGCGGGAAGATCGGGCAGGCGTCGCCGCATCCCATGGTGACCACGACGTCGGAGGCCTGGACGGCGTCGTCGGTGAGCACCTTGGGGGTCTCGGCGGAGATGTCGATCCCTTCCTCGAGCAGGGCTTCCCTCACCGCCGGGTTGACCTCGTCGGCCGGGGCCGAGCCCGCCGAGCGCACCTCGACCACCCCGCCGGACAGGTGGCGCGTGTAGGCCGCGGCCATCTGAGAGCGACCGGCGTTGTGGACGCAGACGTAGAGGACGGAGGGACGACTGTCGGTGGTCTCGGTCATGCTGATCTCCTCGGGGTGCAGATCGGGTGGGAAGGGGTGGGACAGGTGGTCGGACGACGGGAGTCAGGCCCTGCGTGGCGCTCAGTCCACGATCTGGCGCAGCAGGGTCGTGACCCGCCCCTGGATGTCGTCGCGGATCTCACGGACGACCTCGAGCGACTGACCTGCGGGATCGGCGACCGACCAGTCCTCGTAGCGCTTGCCCGGGAAGACCGGGCACGCGTCGCCGCACCCCATGGTGATGATGACGTCGGCGGCGTGCATGACCGAGGTGGTGAGGGGTTTGGGGTATGCCGTGCCCAGGCTGATCCCACGCTCGGCGAGGACGTCGACGACGAGGGGGTTGATCTCGCCGTTCGGTGCCGAGCCGGCGGACCGCACATGCACGCGCCGGGCCGACAGGTGCTCGGCCAGGGCGGCGGCCATCTGGGACCGGCCGGCGTTGTGGACGCACACGAAGAGAATCTCGGGCACCTTCTTGGCGACCTTGCCCTCGGACTGCGCGGCCGCCATGAGCTGCTCGCGTGCCTGCCGGGCGACCAGCACGGGGAGGAAGGTGTGCATGGTGGAGCGAGGCTCGAGCAGGTCGCGGGCCTCCTGGACGGCCGCCCCGATGCTCTCGCGCGAGAAGATGCCGTCGTAGCTGGAGGCGAGGTCGTCGACGATGCCGACGTAGGGGTCGGCGTCGGTCAGGCGGGTCGGGGTCATGATGCTGCCTCCGTGGTGGATGTGGGCTCGTCGGGAACGGCGATGGGCGTGGACTCTCGCGGCACGGGGAAGAGGGCGAGGACGGCCGCCACGCCGACCGCGGCGCCGATGACCTGGGCCAGGACGAAGCCAGGCGCGGAGCCCGGAGCGATCCCGGCGAAGGTGTCGGAGAAGATGCGGCCGATGGTGACCGCCGGATTCGCGAAGGAGGTGGAGCTGGTGAACCAGTAGGCAGCGCCGATGTAGGCGCCGACCGCGGGGGCGACGACGGCCTCCTGGCCCGCCCGGAGCAGCGCGAAGATGAGGCCCACCAGCCCGGCGGTTGCGACGACCTCGGCGAGCAGGTGCGGACCGGTCGCCCGCTCGGTGCTCGACAGCGCCGTCGGGACGGCGAACATCAGGTTGGCGAGCACGCAGCCCGCGATGCCGCCGACGACCTGAGTGAGCGCGTACGCCATATGCTCGGTCGCGGTCGGACCGGATCCGTCCCGGCGCCCCAGGAACCACGCGGCGAGCGTCACCACGGGGTTGAAGTGGGCCCCGGAGACGGGGCCCAGGACGAGGATGAGGACCGAGAGCCCCAGGACGGTCGCGGTGGAGTTCTGCAGCAGCTGGAGGCCGACGTCGTCGGGGGAGAGCTGCTGGGCCATGATCCCGGAGCCGACGACGGTGGTGACGAGCAGGGCTGTTCCGATGCCCTCGGCGAGAAGGCGTCGGGGAAGAGGAGGTGTGGTCACGTCTGCATCTTGACGGGCGATGATTGCTCAGTCAAGATTGAGGCAATGAACGCTGAGCAAACTGCCGAGCTGGAGCGTCGGGTGCGGCGGCACGCGGCGCTGGCGGACGCGACCCGGCTGCGGATCGTCGACGCCCTCGCCGTCTCCGACCGCTCGGCCTCCGCGCTGGGCACGGTGCTCGCGCTGCCCTCCAACCTGCTGGCCCACCACCTCAAGGTGCTCGAGGAGGCTGGTCTGGTGCGCCGCCGCCGCTCGGAGGGCGACGGTCGGCGGACCTACGTCTCTCTGGTCGACCCGGACGCGACCTCCCTGAGCGCGATCCCCACTCCCCTGGAGGACGAGATCAGGTCCGGCTCCTCCCGGGTGGTCTTCGTGTGCACGGCCAACACCGCGCGCTCGCACCTCGCCGCCGCGTTGTGGCGCTCGGCCAGCACGGTCGAGACGGTGTCTGCGGGCACGCATCCGGGGGAGCACATCGCGCCGGGCGCCGTCGCTGCGGCACGCCGGCACGGGCTGGAGCTGCCGGAGATCGCGCCTCGGCAGGTCGAGGGCCTGCTCGCGCCTGGCGATCTCGTGGTCACCGTCTGCGACCGGGCGCACGAGGAGTTCGGCGGCGCGGACGCCGTCCACTGGTCCGTGCCGGACCCGGTCCAGGTGGGCACCGCCCGCGCCTTCGACGAGGCCCACGACGACCTCGCCGCTCGGGTCGCCGCCCTCGCCCCCGCCGTGGGCCCGCCTTCCGGGGCAACCCGAGCAAAGAAGTGAGCCCTGGGCGCCGGCTATGACGTTGTCTCTGGCCGACAACTTTGCTCAGGTTCAGGCGGGCGGGGTCTGGGTTATGTCACCTTCGCCTCGCACACCTCCTCCGGTATGCCATCCCTCACCGGATCGGCGTCGGAGGCTCCTCGCCGGCCAGGACGGCGACGGCGTTGTCCGCGGCCAAGGTCGCCATCGCGGTGCGGGTCTCGATCGTCGCCGAGCCGAGGTGCGGCACCAGCACGGCGTTCTCGCACTCCAGCAGGCCCGGGTGCACCGTCGGCTCGTCCTCGAAGACGTCCAGACCCGCTCCGGCGATCTCGCCGGAACGCAGCGCGTCGGCGAGCGCCGCCTCGTCGATGACCGGCCCTCGGGCGGTGTTGATGACATACGCCGTGGGCTTCATCGCGGCGAACTCCTCGGCGCCGAGGAGGTGGTGCGTCGCGGGGGAGTAGGGGCAGTGCAGCGAGAGCACGTCGCTCTCGGCCAGCAGCGTGTCGAGGTCCACCCGGTGCGCGCCCAGCTCGAGCTCCAGCTCGCGCGGCGCCGCCGACCGGCTGGAGTAGAGGACATTCATCCCGAAGGCTCGCGCCCGCCGGGCCGTCGCCGCACCGATGCCGCCGAGACCCACCACGCCGAGGGTCTTGCGCTGCAGCCCCGACCCGAGCAGATAGAACATCCCCCACTGCCACGGGGTCCCCGACCGGATGATCCGCTCGCCCTCGCCCAGCCGCCGCGTGGCCATGAGGATGAGCCCCATCGCGATGTCGGCGGTCGCCTCGGTGAGCACCCCCGGGGTGTTCGTCGCCACGACGCCGCGCTCACGGCATACCTCGACATCGACGTTGTTGTAGCCGACGGCGACGTTGGCGACGACCCGGAGCTGGTCTCCTGCCGCGTCCAGCAGCTCGGCGTCGACCTTCTCGGTGAGCAGTGTCACCAACCCGTCCGCCCCCTGCACCTGCGCCAGCAGCGACTCCCGCGGCTGCGTGTCCTCGACCTCCCACGCGTCGACCTCGTGGCCCGCGCGCCGCAGGATGTCGAGCCCTGGCTTGGGGATCTTCCCGGTCACGACGACGCGGCTCATGCGTGGCTCCCCACCCAGTCGCGCAGGCCACCGAGGCCGCGGCGGATCTTCTCCTCCGACAGCCCGGAGTAGGCGAAGCGGATGTAGCGGCGGTCCTCGCCCGGCTGCGGCCGGCCGAAGTGGTTGCGCGTGCAGAAGCTGACTCCGGTGGCGTGCAGTGCCTGCTGGGCGAAGTCGGCGAGGTCGCGCGCGCCGACGATGTCGATCGCCTCGGTGACGTCGGGGAAGAGGTAGAACGTCGAGCGCGGTGTCTCGACCGACATCCCCGGCGTCGCCGCGACGATCTCGCAGGCCGCGTCGCGGCGTCCGCGGAGGGTGTCGAGCATGTCGGCCACCGGCTGCTGGGTGCCCTGGAGCGCGGCGATGCCCGCCCATTGAACGTAGTGGGTGGTGCACGACTCGTCGTTGGTGTTCATGGTCGAGAAGACCCTGCCGAGCTCGGGCGGCGCCACCGCGCAGCCCAGGCGGGAGCCGGTCATCGCGAACTTCTTGGAGAAGGTGTAGAGGATGACCGTCCGCTCCGCCATGCCCGGCAGCGCCGCGATCGACGTCGACTCGCCCTCGTAGCGCATCTCGAAGTAGGCCTCGTCCGAGAGCACCCACAGGTCGTGCTCCTGGGCGAGCTGGGCGACCGCCTCCCGCTCGGCGTCGGTCGACTCGGCCGAGATCGGGTTCTGCAGGTCGTTGTAGATGATCGCGACCGTGCGGTCGGTGATGAGATCGCGGACCTGGTCGAGGTCGATGCGGAAGCCGTCGTCGGTCGGCAGGTAGCGGTAGGGCCGCGCCGTGCCGCCGAGATACTCGATCTGGCTTTCGTAGATGGGGAAGCCAGGGTTGGGGTAGAGCACCTCGTCGCCGGGGTTCATCACCGCCTGGAGGAACTTCGTGATGACCGGTTTCCCGCCGGTCATGACGGTGACGTCCTCGGGAGCGAACGTCATACCTCGTCGGGAGCCGATGTCGTCGGCGAGCGCTGCGCGCAGCTCAGGTATGCCGGGACCTGGGCAGTAGCCGGTCTTACCGTCCGCGATCGCCGCGTTCATCGCCTCCACGATGTGGTCCGCGAGGGGGAAGTCGAGGTCGCCGAGGTGGAAGGGGAAGACCTCGTGACCCTGCGCCTTCCAGTCGGCGGCCGCCGCGGCGACCGCGAAGGCCGTCTCGGTGCCGAGGTCGTCGAGTCTGCTGGCCAGCCGCATACGTCACGTCCTTGTGTCGTGGTGGTCGAGTCGCTGAGCACACGGTAGCGCGCGCCTCTTGGCCGGAGGCACCCCGGAGAGGCACACTGTGCTGACCCCGCGTCAACGCGGACGGGGAGGAAAGGTGGAGAATATGTCAGAGCAGACTCAGGTCCAGGTCGGGGACCGGGACTACTACCTCGGGAAGGCGATCCTGCTGGCGTCGGTCGCGGCGCTGGGCGGCTTCCTCTTCGGCTTCGACACCGCAGTCATCAACGGCGCGGTCAACGCGATGCGCAACGACTTCGGGATGGGGGCCGGGCTGACCGGTTTCGTCGTCAGCTCGGCACTGCTCGGCTGCATGGTCGGCGCCTACGTTGCCGGTCGCCTGGCGGAGCGGATGGGGCGCATCCGCGTGATGATGCTCGCCTCGGCGCTGTTCACCCTCTCGGCGATCGGCTCCGGCTTCGCCTTCGGGCCGGTGGACATGATCCTGTGGCGCGTGATCGGCGGCATCGGCGTGGGGATGGCCTCGGTCATCGCGCCGGCCTACATCGCCGAGATCGCGCCGGCCTCGATCCGTGGTCGGCTCGGCTCGCTGCAGCAGCTCGCCATCGTCGTCGGCATCTTCATCGCGCTGCTCTCCGACTACTTCCTCGCGGGGGTCGCCGGCGGGTCTGCCGAGGCGCTCTGGGGCAGCACCGCGTGGCGCTGGATGTTCTGGGCCGAGATCATCCCGGCCCTGGCCTACGGCGTCCTCGCCACGACCATCCCCGAGTCGCCGCGCTACCTGGTGACCCTCGGCAAGCTGGACGAGGCCCGCGAGGTGCTGGGGCGCGTGATGCTGCGGGGCGTACCGGAGCGGATCAAGGAGATCCAGCGCACCGTGCGCCGCGACGCCAAGGCCTCGCTGTCCGACCTGGTGAAGTCCGGTGGCGGGCTGCTGCCGATCGTCTGGATCGGCATCGGGCTGTCGGTGTTCCAGCAGTTCGTCGGGATCAACGTCATCTTCTACTACTCCTCCACGCTGTGGCAGGCGGTCGGCTTCACCGAGGAAGACGCGCTCACCCAGACCGTCATCACCTCGGTGACCAACATCGTCGTGACCATCGTCGCGATCGCGCTCATCGACAAG
This sequence comes from Serinicoccus sp. JS2-9, assembly GCF_059025165.1. Lineage (NCBI taxonomy): Bacteria > Bacillati > Actinomycetota > Actinomycetes > Micrococcales > Ornithinimicrobiaceae > Serinicoccus > Serinicoccus sp. JS2-9. The sequence continues at coordinate 375,214 of NZ_CM180091.1, read as the reverse complement.
ATCGGGCGGCGGGTGCTGCTCATGATCGGCTCGGCCGGGATGTTCCTCACGCTCGGCACGATGGCCTGGATCTTCGCCAACGCGCCGATCGTGAACGGGTCCCCGCAGCTCGGGGACAGCACCGGCCTGGTGGCGCTCATCGCGGCCAACGGCTTCGTGGTCTTCTTCGGCATGTCGTGGGGCCCGGGCGTCTGGGTGCTGCTGGGCGAGATGTTCAACAACAGGATCCGGGCCACGGCGCTGGGTGTCGCGGCGGCTGCCCAGTGGCTGGCCAACTTCGCCATCTCCACGAGCTTCCCGCGCATGGCCGAGCTAGGCCTGGGCTTCGCCTACGGCTTCTACACCCTCTTCGCGCTGCTGAGCTTCTTCTTCGTGCTGAAGTTCGTCCCCGAGACCAACGGGCGCGAGCTGGAGGACATGACGTAAGCCCCGCAGCGGGCTGGCGCCGCGCTGGGTCGGCTCCGACGTCTTCGGGTCGTCTGCCTCGTCGCCGTTGTGGTCGCCGTTCCACCCGTGAGGGCGCTGTCCACACCCCGTTGCGGTATGCCGTGCCTGTCCACAGAAGTCTGACGCGGTCTGGTCCTGGTCCCGCCCGGGCCCCGGCACGGGTCTCTCGAGGTGCACCACGGCGTGGTCACGGCCCACGAGGCCGCCGGACTCGGCCTGGGGCCGGGCCACCTGCGGTCTCTCGTCCGTCGCGACGTCCTCCGCCCGGTGGTGCGTGGCGTCTATGCCCGTGCCGACGACGACCCGGACCGCTCGACCCGTGAGCGCCGCTGCGGATGCCTTCGGCAGGGTGCGGGAGGTGCCCGTGGCCGAACCGGCGCTGGCGGTGGTCGGCACCGCCGTGAACGCCGGGATCCGATCGGGGATCGCGGTGGCGGACGCCGCCCTCAGACGTGAGCTCGCCACCACGTCAGCGATGCAGGAATGGGTGGGGCGGATGCGGCATACCCCCGGGCTCGCAGCGGCCAGATTCGTCGTGTCGCACGCCAGCGCCTCCGCAGAGTCCGCGGCCGAGTCGCGGGCCAGGCCGGAGCTCGTCGCGCTCGGCCACCGGGTCGTTCCGCAGTTCACGATCGTGGAGAGCGACGGCAGCTTCGTGGCCCGCATCGACTTCCTCCTCCCCGATCTCGGTGTGGTCGTGGAGGTCGACGGGGCGGTTAAGTACGACGGCGTCGAGGGTCGAGCTGCCCTCGTCCGGGAGAAGGGACGCGAGGACCGCATCCGCCGACTGGGGTATGGCGTCGCTCGCCTCGTCTAGGCGGATCTGGGCCACCCAGAGCGCATCGCGCGGGTCGTGGAGCAGGCGGCGCGCGCAGCCCAGGTGGCTGACGGGGTCGTCGCCGAGGGGCTGCGAGCCCACATCAAACGGACCGGCGCCACCTGGGACGGTCCGGTGCTGCATCGTGTCGGCGGGGCGACGCCCTGACTCGGCGGACGTCCGTCCCCGACTCGTCGCGCGATCGTGTTCTCGTGCCCGGTTGCACCCGGCCACAAGAACAGCAAGGCGCCACGAGTCTGCGGCTCAGACGTCGTCGGCCTTCGTGCTCGCCGGGTCCCACTTGAGCACCCCGTCGAGGGCCCAGCCGCGATCCTTGACCGCTTCGCGGGCCTGGGCCTTGACCGGTCCGGTCAGCTTGTCGACGTAGAGGTAGCCGTCGAGGTGATCGGTCTCGTGCTGCAGGCAGCGGGCCAGCAGCCCCTCGCCCTCGACGACGACCTCCTGCCCGTCCAGGTCGGTGCCGGTCACCCGGGCCTGCGGGTGCCGCGCCAGCGGGAACCACTCCCCCGGGACGGACAGGCAGCCCTCGCCGTCCTCCTCCTCGTCCAGCGGTGCGGGCGATCCGAGCCGCTCCAGCACCGGGTTGACGACGACTCCCCGGGCGTTGTCGGCGCCCGGGACCGGACAGTCATACACGAAGATCCGCAGCCGCGACCCGACCTGGTTGGCCGCGAGTCCCACGCCCTCGGCGGCCTCCATGGTGTCGAACATGTCAGCGACCAACGTGCGGATCTCGTCGGTGACCTCGCGCACCCGCTTGGTCTTGGCGTGCAGGGCCTTGTGGCCGATGACGGTGATGGGTCGGACTGCCATGGGAGCCGATTCTAGGTATGTCGTCGCGCGCCTCTACCCTGAGGGCATGAACTGGATCGAGGTGCTCGGGTGGGTGGGCTCGGCCATCCTGGTCGTGTCGCTGCTGCAGACGCGCGTTCTGCGGCTGCGCTGGATCAACCTGGTGGGCTGCCTGGTGCTCATCGGCTACAACGCCGTGGTCGGTGTCTGGCCGATGGTGGGCCTCAACGTCGTGCTCGCCCTCATCAACGTGGTTTATCTCTGGCGGATGCTGCGCACCCGGCACGACGCCGCGGCCTACACCGTGCTCGAGGTCGAGCCGGACGACACCTACCTGGAGCACGTGCTCGGGGTGCACGGGCAGGACATCGCGGAGCACAACCCGGGCTTCGCGCAAGACCCGGACGACTCGGCCTTCCTCGTGCTCCAGGGCGACGAGACGGTCGGCGTGGTGCTGGCGCGGGACGCCGGTGGAGGGACGGCTGAGGTCGTGCTCGACTGGGTGACGCCGAGCCACCGCGACTTCTCGCCGGGGGAGTTCGTCTTCGGTCGGTCGGGGTTGTTCTCGAGCCGCGGTTTCGACCGTGTCCTGTCGCCGGAGGGTATGCGGCACCCCTACTACGAGCGGATCGGCTTCCGTCCCGAGGGTGACCGGTGGGTGCTCGACGTCTCGGGCGAGCAGGGGGAGGCCGCAGCGGCGGCCGACAGGTAGCCGGCGCCCGAGGCTCGGGACCTGGCCGCGTCGTCGGGGGTTGCGCGCGTCCGGGTCACGATCGAGCGAGCGGACAGAGCCGGTCCAACCGTGGGTCGCGCGAGGGGAGCCGAGTCGCGTCAGCGCAGCGGAGTCGGGTCCGGGTCGACCGCCACCTTGCGCCGCGTGGCGGTGCGCCTGCCCCGGGGGTCGTCCTCGTCGACCCAGTCCCAGTCGGCGGGCAGCTCGTGCGGGTCGACCTCTACGTAGCGCGCGTGTCCGGGGTGGCCGGAGCGGCGCTGCTCGTCGTCCCGCCAGTCGTCCGACCAGTCGTTGTCCTGGGAGCGACGCTGGCTCTCGCGCCCACGCTCACGCCGGCTGTCACGACCGCGCCCGCCCCGGTGCGCGTCATGCCGGCCGTCGTGGCCGTCGCGGTCGCTCTCGTCGTCCTCCCAGAGATCCTCGTCCTCGCCAGGGTCCCGCAGGTCGCGGCCGAAGATCGTCTCGCACATGGCTTGATACTTGTCGTCGGGCTCCGGGATGTAGTCGATGTGGCTGAGCGCCTGGTCCTGACCCGCAGACTCCATGACGAACTGGCCGTAGCCGAGGATGCGACCCATGATCGTGCGGTCGTAGCTCATGTCGGTGACCTTGACCAGCGGCATCATCGCGACCCTCTGGGTGATGAGGCCGTAGGTCTTGAGCAGGCGGCGGTCGGTCGCGATGAACCACTCGCACCGCCACTCCAACACCTTCCACGCCGCCCACGCGCAGACCACCCCAAAGACGCACAACGCCAGGCCGGTCGCCGCCATATCCGTCGTGGAGGCGGCGATCCAGAGGGTCAGGAAGAGCGCGACGAGGACGGCGGCCGCGGGGCCCATGAGCTTGGCCCAGTGCCACCGTGTGGAGACGACGATGCGCTCGTCGCGCAGCAGGTAGCGCTTGGCCACCCGGCGGCTGACCTGCGGCTCAGGGCTCTGAGAATGGCCCGGCACTGCTGCCCTGACCGGTCGCCGCGTCAGGTCCCCATCAGCTGGTTGAAGAACCGGCCGATGTTGAGGAAGCCCTGGCTGATGATGTCCCACACCGCGCGCACGATGTCGGCGGCGCGATCGGGGTTGGTGATGACGGCGTAGATGAGGAAGCCCCACACGAGCCAGTGCAGGACCTTCTTGACCGTGGACGGCATGTCAGGTGCCTCTCGCTGGACGGTGGGCGCAGGTCTGGTGACAGTGTGGCAGATGTGACGGGGTATGCCGATCCAGCCCCGCTCGCGAGCGTGTCGCCACTCCCAGCCCCCACCGGGCGTCGCGAAGGGTTGCCCTCATCCCCACCGAGCGTCGCGAATGGCTGCCTTCATTTCCACCGAGCGTCGCGCATGGTTGCCCTCATCCCACCGGGCGTCGCGCATGGTTGCTCTCTCCCCACCGGGCGTCGCGCATGGTTGCCGGGGTCTACTCGGCGGGTGCCAGCAGGGTGTCCAGCACGGCGTCGAGGTGCCGCTTCAGCCGCTGCTCGTCGTGGGCCGGCAGCAGGCCGGTCCGGATGAGCTGCAGGTGACCCAGGTAGGCGGCATAGGCGAGGACCGCACGGTCTCGCGCCGCCTCCGCGTCGAAGCCGAGCTCGCTGTAGACGCCCGCGACGTAGTCGATACGGCGCTCGGTGACCCGCCGCAGGGCCGGTGCCACGCGCTCGTCGTCGGACAGCGCGAGCAGCGGCAGCTCCACCTGGTCGACGGCGGCGTGCCCGACGATCGCTGCGAAGAGCCGGCGCAGCCGCGCCGCCGGGTCGCGTTCGCCGGAGCCGGCGTCGACCTCGGCGATGACATCGACCGTGTGCTCCCGCTCCCACACCCCGAGGGCGGCGTTGATGAGCTCGTCACGACTGCCGAAGTGCCAGTAGAAGCTGCCCTTGGTCACGCCCAGCTCGCGCGCCAGGGTCTCGACCGCTACCGCCGCAGTGCCTCCGCGACCGAGCGCCACGAGCGCGGCGCGCGCCCAGGCGTCCTGGTCGAGGCGGGGTGAGGTGGAGGTGGTCGGCGACACGCTCCATACGCTAGCGTATGGAGCGCGCCATACGGTGCCGTACGGAGAGGTCCTCATGCACAACGTGCACCAACGGCGGATCGCCTCGCCAGCGTCTCGAATCGGCCCGCTCCTCGACCGGCTCGGCGCGCCCGACGACCCGCTCTGGCCCGCACCCGCCTGGTTCCGATGCGGCTGGAACGCCCGCTCGCGGTGGGATCGCAGGGCGGCACGGCGAGGTGCGCTACCACGTGGTGGAGCACGAGCCGGGTGAGCGGGTCCGGTTCCGGTTCGAGCCCGAGGTCGGACTCGACGGCTGGCACGAGCTGCGGATCGAGCCTGCCGGAGCCAGCGGGTGTGTCGTGACCCACGAGATCCAGGCTCGGCCGCGCGGGGTCATGCGGCTGCTCTGGCCGGTGGCGGTCCGCTGGATGCACGGCGCGGTCGTGGAGGACCTGCTCGACAACGCCGAGCTGATCGGCACCGGTGAGGTATGCCGTCGGGCCCGGTGGGCGCCCCACGTGCGCCTGCTGCGGAGGGCCTTCGAGCGCTCGGTGCGCGAGGTGCCGGTGCCCGCCGGTGCCGCGCTGCTCGCTGGGGGTGGGGCCGGACGGGAGTGGCCGTTGGCCGATGCCTGGCAGGCCCCCCTGCCCGAGCACGTGACCGACAACCCGCGCGCCTGGCACCACGCGATCTTTCGCACCGTGCCTGCGTGGGTCGGGGTGGCGCTGGTGCTGCGGAACGCTCTGGTTCCCGTCCTGGGGATCGAGCAAGGAGACGCGTCCTCCTTCGACATCGCTGCCGCCGACGAGCGCGAGGTGCTGGTGAGCACCCCGGAGCGGCACCTCGACTTCCACGCCTCGATCCTGGTGGAGGAGCGCTCGGTCACGCTGAGCACGCTGGCGCGCCCCCACAACGCCGCCGGCCGGCTTTATCTCGAGGTGGTCCGGCGGATCCATCCCGTGGTGGTCAGCAGGATGCTCCGCCGCGCGCTCGCCGACCTCGCCGACCAGGCACCGTCAGCGGGGGAGCGGGAGCTGGCGCGGCGGCATACCTCTCCGGCGTAGGAGCAACCATTCGCGGCGCTCGGTGCTTCAGGGGGGTGGCGCCAGCAGGGGCGAGCCCGCCATCCGGTCCAGCGCCCCGTCCACCTCGGCGGTCGACCCCGCGAAGCTCAGCCGCACCTTGCGGTGCCCCTCGGCCGTGTCGAAGTCCACCCCGGGAGTCAGCGCCACGCCGCAGTCGTCCAGCAGCGCTCGGCACCAGGCGACCGAGTCATCGGTGAGGTGCCCGATGTCGCACCAGGCATAGAAGGCGCCGTCCGGCGGGGCGTAGTCGCGCAGCCCGATCTCAGGTAGGCGCCGCAGCAGCAGCTCGCGGGTCGCGGCATACCGCTCCCGGTGCGAGGCGAGCTCGGCCTGCGCCTCGGGCCCGAGCGCCGCGATCGCCGCGTGCTGACTCACGGCGGGAGGGCAGATGTTGAGGTTGCCGGTGAGCACCTCGAGCGGGCGGCGCAGCGCGGCCGGCGCCAGCACCCAGCCGACCCGCCAGCCGGTCATCGAGAAGTACTTGCTCACCGACCCCACGACCACGCTCTCCCGTGACGTCGACCAGGCGCTGGCGGTCGGGCGGCCGTAACTGAGGCCGTGGTAGATCTCGTCGCTCACCAGCAGTGTCCCGTGCTCCTGGCACCAGTGCGCCACCTCAGCCAGCACGTCGGGGTCGATCACCGTGCCCGTGGGATTGGCGGGGGAGGCCACGATGAGCCCCGCGGGCGGCTCGGGCAGTGCCTCCAGCATCTCCACCGTCGGCTGGAAACGCGTCTCAGGCCCGCAGTCGAGCTCCAGCACGCGGCACCCCAGAGCAGCCAGGCTGTTGCGGTATGCCGGGTAGCCGGGCCGCGTCATCGCCACCTGGTCGCCGGGGTCGAAGGCGGCGAGGAAGAGCGTGGTGAACGCCCCGGAGCTGCCCGGGAAGACCACGACGTCCTCCGGCGAGACCTCGATCCCGGAAAGCTCGTGGTGGTAGGCGGCGATCGCCCGGCGCAGCGGCAGGATCCCGGTGGACTCGGTGTAGCCGAGCACGTCGGTGTCCAGTGCCTCGATCGCGGCGGTCCGCGCCACCGCGGGAGCCGGCGTCGAGGGCTGCCCGGCGCAGAGCATGAGGACGTCGCCGTGGCTGCGCTGCCGGGCCGCCGCAGCCTTGAGCACCTCCATGACGTGGAACGGCTCGACCGCCGACCGCGCGGAGACCCGCGCGGCGGCACCGTGGGCGAACGACGGCATACCCAGGCTCAGACCACGCCGTAGAGCCGGTCACCAGCGTCGCCGAGCCCCGGCACGATGTAGCCCTGGTCGTTGAGGCGCTCGTCGACCGCGCCGGTGACCAGGGTGATCGGGGGCTCGACGTCGGCGAGGCCGGCCTGGACCTTCTCGATGCCCTCGGGTGCCGAGAGCAGCGTAATCGCGGTGATGTCGTCGGCGCCGCGCTCGACGAGGTAGCGGATCGCGGCGATGAGGGTGCCGCCGGTGGCGAGCATGGGGTCGAGCACGTAGCACTGCCGCTTGTCGAGGTCGTCGGGCAGCCGGTTGGCGTAGGTGTGCGCCTCGAGCGTCTCCTCGTTGCGCACCATGCCGAGGAAGCCCACCTCGGCCGTCGGGAGCATCCGCATCATCCCGTCCAGCATGCCGAGCCCGGCGCGCAGGATCGGCACGACGAGTGGCTTGGGGGACGCCAGATGGATTCCCGTCGTCGGGGCCACCGGCGTCTCGATGTCGAAGGGGGAGACGCGCACGTCCCGGGTGGCCTCGTAGGCCAGCAGCGTGACCAGCTCGTCGGCGAGGCGACGAAACGTGGGGGTGTCGGTCCGCCTGTCCCGCAGGTAGGTCAGCTTGTGGGCGATGAGCGGGTGGTCGGCGAGAAGGACGCGCATAGGCCAGACTCTAGGACGTGAGCCCTCGTCCCGACACCTCGCCCGCCGCTGCCGTTGGAGGTGCGGGAGCGGCGTGGGGCCTGGCGCGGTATGACGCCTGGCTGGGCGAGGCGATCGAGGAGGCGCGCGCGGTGGGCGCGTCCGGCGACGTGCCGATCGGTGCGCTCGTGGTCGACGGGGCGGGCGAGGTCGTCGGCCGTGGGCGCAACGTGCGCGAGCTGGAGCAGGACCCCACCGGTCACGCCGAGGTCGTGGCACTGCGGGAGGCTGGCCGGGCCGGGGGCGGGTGGCGGCTGGAGGGGTGCACGCTCGTCGTCACCCTGGAGCCCTGCGCGATGTGCGCCGGCGCGGCGATGCTGGCGCGGGTGGACCGGATCGTCTTCGGGGCCTGGGACGACAAGGCCGGCGCGTGCGGCTCGGTGTGGGACCTGCCCCGGGACCGGCGCGCGCTCCATCGGGCCGAGGTCGTCGGGGCCGTGCGCGAGGAGGAGTGCGCTGCGTTGCTGAGCGACTTCTTCGAGACACGCCGTTGACCGTCCGCCTGGGGAAAGGGTTTTGGGCCGGCACCGCCTCGTCAGGTATCCTCTGCGGCGGTGGCGTGTCCGAGCGGCCTAAAGAGCACGCCTCGAAAGCGTGTGTGGGCGCAAGTCCACCGTGGGTTCAAATCCCACCGCCACCGCCCTGAGTCCTCACCGGACGACGATGCCCCCGGATCCTTCCGATCCGGGGGCATCGTGCGTGCCGGCGACACACCCGACCAGAAGCGGCCCCAGCGTTCACGTGAACGCTGGGGCCGCTGCATAGCGGCCTGTCGCCGGGACGGACCAGGGTCAGACGCCGGCCGGGTGGCGCACCTCGGCGACCGGAGCGGGCGGCGCGACCGGGCGGGTGCCGTAGCCACCCCGCAGCAGCGCCATGATGCGGGCGGCGCAGAGCGTAGTGCCGACGCCGATCATCGTGACCGCCACCAGCATCACCGACGGCAGCATCGCCGCGCCCTGGTGCCAGGCGGCGCCGAAGCTCATCCTCTGGCCGAACGCGAGGGAGGCCAGCAGCTGCGGCAGCGCCAGGCCGAGCCCGGTGAGACCGAGCGGCCAGCCCAGACCCAGCATCCGACCGCGGGTGCTCGTGCGGCGGGCCGGCCAGCTGCCCGCCCGAGCCAGGCCCACGACGCCCGGCACCGCGACGAGGGCGATGAGCGCCAGCGCCACCCGGTCCGCGGTGACCGCGGTAGCGGTGGGGATCGAGGCCTCCACCCCGGCTGCCTCCTGCGCCAGCCCGCGCGCCAGCATCGACGGGGCACCGATCGTGTCGGAGAGGACCAGCGCGGCCTCGCCCGTCGGGCGCCCCGCGTCGTCGAGCACGAGCGACAGGTGCGAGGTCCAGGTCGCGAGCGCCCCGCCGTGCTCGAGGAGGCTCCCGCCGTCCTGCTCCGACAAGGACCAGCCGAGCCCGTAGCCGCCGGCCCCGCTGCCCGTCCCCGGCTGCGCGGTGTGCATCTCGCGCAGCGCCTCCGCGGAGAGCACGCGGGTGCCGTCCTCCGCGGTGCCGTCGCCGGCCTGGAAGTCGACCCAGGTCGCGAGGTCGGAGGCGGTCGTCACGACGCCGCCCGAGCCGAGGCACAGGTCTGAGGGCTCGGGGAAGGGCACGACCAGGCCGAAGACGGAGGTATGCCCGCTGCCCAGCCCGGGGACCGAGGCGGCGCAGTCGATGGTCGCCGTGGTGTCGCTCATGCCGAGCGGGTTGAGCAGCTCGCGCTGCTGCACCTGATCGAAAGGCTGGCCGCTGACCTGCTCGACCGCGAGCGCGGCGAGCGCGTAGTTGGTGTTGACGTAGTGGTGCTCGCTGCCCGGATCCGTGCCGAGCATCTCGTCGCGCAGGTCGGCGAGCAGGTCGCCGCCGTCCTCGCCGGCCCGCCCCAGGTCGTGGGTCGAGCCACCGCCGAGTCCGCTCGTGTGCGCGAGCAGCATGCGGAGGGTGATCGCGTCGGCGCGCTCGTCGGCCATGGCGAAGGAGGGCAGGGCGTCGGTCAGCGGGGCGTCGAGGTCGAGCTCGCCGCGCTCGGCCAGGACCATGACGGTGGCGGCCGTGAACGCCTTCGACATCGACGCGATGCGGAACGGCGTCTGCTCGGTCACCGGCTCGCCGTCGACGTCGGCCCCGGTGGACAGGTAGGTGACCTCACCGTCCTCGAGGACCGCGGCGGCCAGGCCGTGGGAGGGGAAGCGGTCGGCATACCCGTCGAGGAGGGTGTCGGTGCGGGTCACCGGGGTGGTGGCGCCGGCCATGCTGGTCCAGCCCAGCAGGATGAGCAGCGGCAGGACGGTGAGGCCCAGGCTGCGGGCGGCGAGGGAAAGGTTCATGCCCACGACGCTAGAGACGCAGGCGCTCCTCGACAGCGCTGCTGCCCCACGAGTCACCGGGGGGGATAACCCACCGAGCCCGGCTCCCGGCCTGCAGATCGAGCTGGCGAGGCTGCCGGAGTGAGCAGGCGAGGCTGCCGGTCAGCCGGCGGAGACCATGCCGACGACCGCGATCACCCAGATGACCGAGGCGAGCAGGCCCAGCGCCAGTAAGGCGGTGCCGATGATGCCGAGGACCTGACCGGCCACGAGGTGACCACGGTTGCTCACCGGGGTGGGTGAGCGGTCCACCTCGCGCAGGGCCTGGGTCGAGATGGCCCAGGCGAAGGGTGCCGCGAGGGTGAAACCCGCGACACCGAGGATGCCCAGCACCAGGGCGAGCGTGCCGCGCGGGTGCTGCGGGTAAGTCGCCTGGCTCCAGGGCAGGCCGCTCGGCGGGCCCGCCGAGCCGTGGCCGTGGGGTGTCGACGTGTCCTGGGGTGACACGGCGTAGGGGTTACCGGGTTCGGACCCCGTCTGGGGCGACGCCGTCGCGTAGGGGTTCGTCGTCTCGGACCCGTCCTGGGGTGCGCCCGGGGTCTGCGGCGGCTCGAAGCGGTACATGTCACCCAGGATAGGCCGGGGACGCGAGGTCTCCCCTCCGCTGTCCACAGGGGCTCCGCGCGGCGGTGCTCCGTCTCCGGAGGGCTCGGCGAGGGGTCAGCCGCGGGCGACCTGCTCGGCCGCCGTGGCGATGTCGTCCAACTCGGTGCGCAGCGCCTTCTCCGTCAGCTTGAGCCCGAGCGGCCCCACGACCCGCAGCGCCATCCGCTGCAGCGCGTTGGGGTCCGGCGTGGTCGCTCCGAAGCGCACGGCCAGGCGGGTCGCCGCACCGCCGTCGAGGGGTTCGAGCGTGATGACGGTCCGGTATGTCGTGTTGCCCGACCGCGCCTCCATCACCGTCTCGCGCTCCGGGTCGTTGTCGACGACCCAGATCTCCTGCGTGTCGGAGGCGCCCATCATCCGCCGCGTCTCCCGCCAGCCCGTGCCCACGGCGTAGGGACCCGGCGTGATGACGTGCAGGTCGGTCACCTGAGAGAGCCGCTCCTGGGCGTGCTCGAGGTCGGTGACGACCTCCCACACCGCGCTCGGTGGCGCCTGGACGCGCCGCTCGACGCGGACCTCGTGGTCCAGAGTCATCCGTCGCCCTCGCCCTCGGGCGTGCTGTCGGGGGAGGGCAGGTCTTCCCAGGCGTCCCCGAGCACGAGGTCGACCGACTCGTCCTCCCGCTCGTCCGCCACCAGCTCGACCTCCTGCGGCAGGGCCTCGGCCAGCAGGGCCGCCGCCTCCGCCCCGGCCGGGCCGTGGACGATCTGTCCTGCGCCCTCTAGGGCCAGGTCGGAGTTGCCGACGCCGTCGACGGTGAAGCCGCGGTCGCCGAGGCCGTCGGCCGCGCGACCGGCGAGGCCGGCGCGGCTCGTCGTGTTGAAGACGTTGACCACGACGTCCTCGGCCGCCAGGCTGGGGACGGGTGCTGCGGTGGTGGCACTCGCCTGGTCCTCGTCGGCGTCGCCGCCGAACCACCCCTGGACGTAGGCCATCGATAGCACGAGCACCAGCGCCAGCGCGCCCAGCAGCCCGGTGATCACCAGCGCGGCGCGACGGCGTGCTCGGCGGGCGGCCGTCGACATACCGGCCGTGCGCACGTATCCCACGGGTGGACTCCTCTCCGACGCAGCAGGCTAGCGACTCTGCGGCGCGTCCAGGTCGAGGACACGCCCGTGGACCACCGGCCGCCCCTGCAGCGCGGCCCGGAGCGCCCGGTGCAGGCCGTCCTCCAGGTAGAGCTCCTCGCGCCACTTCACGACGTGGCAGAAGATGTCGCCGTAGAACGTCGAGTCCGACGACAACAGGGCCCGCAGGTCCAGCTGAGAGCGAGTCGTCATGAGCTCGTCGAGGCGCAGCATCCGGGGCGGGAGGTGGGCCCAGTCCGCCGGCGAGTCCAGGTCGTGGGAGGGATAGGGTTGCTCGTCGCCCACGCCCTTGAAGATCATGACCGCAGTCTAAAGTCTTGACCGTGAGCGAGCAGAGCAGCCAGATCGACCGGATCCGCGACGGGTATGCCTTCACCGCGCCGAGCATCGTCCTGGGAGGTGGTGTGGGGGTCGACGGCGACGCGGTCGTCGGTGACGCCGTGGTGCGGCTGCCGTTGGGGTCGATGAACCGGCACGGTCTGGTGGCCGGGGCCACCGGCACGGGCAAGACGGTCACCCTGCAGGTGCTCGCGGAGCAGCTGTCCGACGCCGGCGTGCCCGTCTTCCTCGCCGACGTCAAGGGCGACCTCACCGGGCTCGCGACCGCGGCGGAAGGCGGCGGCAAGATCGAGGAGCGCATGGGTGACCTCGCGCAGGAGTGGGGCGGCGCGGCATACCCGGTCGAGCTGTTCAACCTCGGCGGGCACGGCGCGGGGGCGCCGATCCGCGCCACGATCACCGCCTTCGGCCCCACCCTCCTGGCCAAGGTGCTGCAGCTCAACAAGACCCAGGAGTCGAGCCTGGGGCTCGTCTTCTACTGGGCCGACCAGCAGGGGCTGGCGCTGCTGGACCTCAAGGACCTCACCGCGGTCATCCAGCACCTCATCTCCGACGAAGGCAAGGAGGACCTGAAGTCCCTGGGCGGCCTCGCGAAGTCGACCGCGGGCGTCATCCTGCGCGAGCTGGTGGCGCTGTCGGCGGCCGGTGGCGACGTCTTCTTCGGGGAGCCGGAGTTCGAGACCGCCGACCTGCTGCGGAGCACCGCCGACGGCGAAGGCGTCATCTCGCTGCTGGAGCTGCCGGGCGTGCAGGACAAGCCGGTGCTCTTCTCGACCTTCCTCATGTGGCTGCTCGCCGAGCTCTTCCAGGACCTGCCCGAGGTGGGCAACCCGGAGAAGCCCAAGCTCGTCTTCTTCTTCGACGAGGCGCACCTGCTCTTCGACGACGCCTCCGACGCCTTCCTCGATGCCGTCGAGCAGGCGGTGCGGCTCATCCGGTCCAAGGGGGTCGGCGTCTTCTTCGTGACGCAGACGCCCAAGGACGTGCCCGATTCGATCCTGGCGCAGCTGGGCAACCGGGTGCAGCACGCGCTGCGGGCGCACACGCCGAACGACGCCAAGGCGCTGAAGGCGGCGGTCTCGACCTTCCCGACCAGCGACTACGACCTGGCCGAGGTGCTCACCACGCTGCGCACCGGCGAGGCGATCGTCACCGTGCTCTCCGAGGAGGGCGCGCCGACCCCCGTCGCGCGGACGATGCTGCGGGCGCCGCAGGGGCAGATCGGGCCGAGCGAGGACTCGGTGATCCAGACGTTGACCGCCGGGTCCACGCTCGCGGGGAAGTATGGCGACCCGCTCGACCGCGAGTCGGCGCACGAGGTGCTGAACGCCCGGATGGAGGCGGCGACGAAGGCGGCGCAGGAGCAGGCAGCACGCGAGGAGGCGGAGGAGGCTGCGGAGAAGGAGGCCGCGGCGGCGCGGAAGGGGAGCAGCGGATCCCGCTCGCGCCGGGCGAAGGAGGAGAAGAGCGTCGTCGAGCAGGTGGTGGGCTCGAGCGCCTTCACGTCGATGCTGCGCTCGGCCGGCACCGTCATCGGCCGCGAGATCACCCGCTCGATCTTCGGCACCCGCCGGCGCTGACGGCATACCCGAGCACCTTCCGGCTTGCGAGTGCGGGTTTGGGCTGGCCCTGCGCTCTCGGTTATCCTCGTCGGCGGAGGATTCGCATAGCGGCCTAGTGCGCACGATTGGAAATCGTGTTGGGATAAAACCCTCGGGGGTTCAAATCCCCCATCCTCCGCCAGAGGCCCCGGCGCTCGTCGTTCGCGACAGCAGCCGGGGCCTTCTCCTGTCCCCGGGGAGGCTGCCGGAGTGAGCAGGCGAGGCTGCCGGAGTGAGCAGACGACGCTGCCGGAGTGAGCAGACGACGCTGCCGGTCGCGCGTGGGGGAACGGGCTGGGGGCACGGCTTGGAGCGCCTGCGCCGAACGCCTAGACTGGCGGCGGACCCCTCGTGCGGTGGTACCTCGGTGAACTCCCCCAGGGCAGGAATGCAGCAAGGGCAACCGGGCTCTTCCAGGTGCGCGAGGGGTTCTTCATACCGTCAGCGGGGGAGGCCGCGCGCGTGGCAGGATGGCCGACACCACCAGCGAAAGGACCGCGCTATGCCGTTCCACGTCGGCTCCGAGGTCGGCCGCCTGCGCCAGGTTGTCGTGCACCGTCCCGGGCTCGAGATGAGCCGGCTCACGCCGGACAACAAGGACCGCTACCTCTTCGACGAGATCCTCTGGCTCGAGAAGGCGCAGGAGGAGCACGACTACTTCGTGCAGGTCATGCGGGAGCGCGGCGTGACGGTGCACCACTTCGACACCCTGCTGCGCGAGTCGCTCGCGGTCCCGGAGGCCCGCGCGCACGTCCTCGACCACAGCCTCGACGAGCGGCACGTCGGGCCGCAGGCGGCCGAGGAGCTCCGGGCGATGTTCGACGGCATGGACGACACCGAGCTGAGCACCCACCTCATCGGCGGCATCACCAAGGCCGAGGTGCTCGAGCGGATCGGGAGCCCCAACTCGGTCGTCCTGGGCCAGCTCGGGCTGCACGACTCTGTGCTGGCGCCGCTGCCCAACCACCTCTTCACCCGCGACACCTCCGCCTGGGCCTACTCGGGCGTCGCGGTCAACTCCATGCACAAGAAGGCCCGTCGGCGCGAGACGGTCCACTACGACGCGATCTACCGCTATCACCCGATGTTCGCCGAGGCGGGTATGCAGTGGTGGAGTCACGGCGTCGACGACGGACCCGCGACGGCCGAGGGCGGCGACATCCTCGTGCCGGGCAACGGCATGGTCCTCGTCGGGCTCTCGGAGCGCACGACCGCGATGGGCGTCGAGCGGATGGCGCGCGGACTACTCGCCTCGGGCGAGGCGCAGCAGGTCATCGCGCTCGACATGCCCAAGGCCCGGGCCGTCATGCACCTCGACACGGTGATGACGATGGTCGACCCGGAGACGTTCACCCGTTATCTCGGGCTCCCCGACCTCACGTCGTGGACGATCACGGCCGGCGAGGAGGTGGACGGCGAGCTGCAGCTATCCATCGAGCGGCACGAGCCGGAGGAGATGGAGCAGGTCATCGCCCGGGGGCTGGGCCTGGAGATGCTCCGCGTGCTCGCCGCCGAGCAGGACCCGCGTGCCGCCGCCCGCGAGCAGTGGGACGACGGCTGCAACGTGCTCGCGCTCGAGCCCGGCGTCGTCGTGGGCTACAAGCGCAACACCGTCACCAACACCTACCTGCGCGAGCAGGGCGTCGAGGTGCTGGAGATCGACGGCTCCGAGCTCGGGCGGGGGCGCGGCGGCCCGCGCTGCATGTCCTGCCCGATCGAGCGCGACCCGCTCTGATGCCGGCCCGTCGACGGGTCGATCCGGCGGCGGGGGAGCAGGCGCTCGCCGCGTGGGAGGCCGCGCAGCAGGGCGAGGCGCTGCCGCGCGGCGCGCTGGCCACCGCGGTCCGCTACACCGTCGAGGAGCTCGCTGCGGCCGCGCCCGGTCGGTCGGTCGAGGTGCGGATCCCTCCGTATGCCGCAGCGCAGGTCATCGAAGGTCCGCGCCACACGCGGGGGACCCCGACCAACGTCATCGAGACGGACCCGCAGACCTGGCTGGCACTGGTGACCGGCAGAACCACGTGGGCCGAGGCGGTGGCGAGCGGCGCGGTGCGGGCCTCGGGGCAGCGGGCCGACCTCACGGCATACCTGCCGCTGCGGTGACGCCGCTCACACGTCGTCGCCCTCGCCGTCGTCGGCGTCGTCGGCCGCCTGACTCGTGGCGCCCTCCTGCTCTCGTGGCGCGACGCAGCCGACCACGAGACAAGGAAGGCGGCACAAGTCATGGCCATCCTCGGGTGATACTGGTGGGGTGACCTCCGCCGACCCGTCGCCCTCCGGCTCACCGCGCACGCTGCCTGTGCGGCGGCGGCCGCAGCTCAGCAGGTTCCTCATCGCCGGTGGCCTCGTCGGGTTCGTCGTCGGCGGGCTCGTGGGGCTGCTCGGACCGGACGCCCCCAACAGCTCCCAGGGTCAGGAGGTCATCCTCCTCGGTGCCACCGGCGCCCTGCTGGGAGCCTTCCTCACCGCGATCCTCTACCTAATCCTCGACCGCCGGAGCCAGCGCTCCTGAGCCCCGGGAGGGCCTGATTGTCGTGCGACGTCACCCCAGCCTCGTCCGCTTCCTCGCCACCGGCGCGATCCTCGGCGCGGTCCTGGCGATCCTGGTCGCCGCGCTGGGTCGGGACGTGCCCTACGTCAACGGGCTGGAGGAATACCTCATCTTCATCCTCGTCGGTGGTGGCACGGGTGGCGGCCTGGGCGCGATCGCCTACCTCATCGCCGACCGCCCCCGGCTCGGCTCCTGAGCCGGGCGCGACCACGCGAGGGGCGGCACGGCATACCTCACGCTGTGGGATGATCGAGCCGTGGCTCGCGCTGACGGACGTCTCTCCCACGACCTCCTCCCGGACGAGCGCCTGCCCCAGGACGAATGCGGCGTCTTCGGGGTCTGGGCACCGGGCGAGGAGGTGGCCAAGCTCACCTACTACGGGCTCTACGCGCTGCAGCACCGCGGCCAGGAGGCCGCCGGCATCGCCACGAGTGACGGTCATCGGCTCGTGGTCTACAAGGACGTCGGCCTGGTCAGCCAGGTCTTCGACGAGTCCGCGCTCGCCTCGCTCACCGGGCACCTCGCGGTCGGGCACTGCCGCTACTCCACCACCGGGCGCAACACCTGGATGAACGCCCAGCCGACCCTCGGGGGCACCTCCGACGGCACCGTCGCGCTCGGGCACAACGGCAACCTCATCAACACCGCCGAGCTGCGCGACCGGCTGCGCGAGATCTACGGCGGCGACCTGCATCGCGCGCCCGGCGAGGTCGGCCGCGGCAACACCACCGACACCGCGATCGTCACCGGGCTGCTCACCGCGGACCCCGATCTCCCGCTCGAGGAGGCGGCGATGCGGGTGCTCCCCACGCTGCGCGGCGCGTTCAACTTCGTCTTCTGCGACGAGTCGACCTTGTATGCCGCTCGCGACCCGCAGGGGGTCCGCCCGCTCGTCCTCGGTCGCCTCGAGCGGGGATGGGTGGTCGCCTCCGAGACGGCGGCGTTGGACATCGTCGGCGCCTCGATGGTCCGCGAGGTCGAGCCCGGCGAGCTCATCGCCATCGACGAGGACGGGCTGCGGTCGCGGCACTTCGCGCAGGCCGAGCCCAAGCGATGCGTCTTCGAGTGGGTCTACCTCGCGCGCCCCGACACGACGATCGCCGGGCGCGAGGTCTACGACTCCCGCGTGGAGATGGGGCGCCAGCTCGCCCGGGAGAACCCGGTCGAGGCCGACATGGTCATGCCGACGCCGGAGTCGGGCACCCCCGCCGCGATCGGGTATGCCGAAGCGTCCGGCATCCCCTACGGCCAGGGTCTGGTGAAGAACGCCTACGTGGGGCGCACCTTCATCGCGCCGAGCCAGACGATCCGTCAGCTCGGCATCCGGCTCAAGCTCAACCCGCTCAAGGACGTCATCAAGGGCAAGCGGCTGGTCGTGGTCGACGACTCGATCGTGCGCGGCAACACCCAGCGGGCGCTGGTGCGGATGCTGCGTGAGGCCGGGGCCGCAGAGGTGCACGTGCGGATCTCCTCGCCGCCGGTGCGCTGGCCGTGCTTCTACGGCATCGACTTCGCGACGCGGGCCGAGCTCATCGCGACCGGGCTGGAGACCGACGACATCTGCGCCTCGATCGGTGCCGACTCGTTGGGTTATATCTCGACCGAGGGGATGATGGCCGCCACCGAGCAGCCGCGGGAGTCGCTGTGCACCGCGTGCTTCACCGGCGACTACCCGATCGAGCTGCCCCAGGAGGACCAGCTCGGCAAGGACGTCCTGGAGCTGCAGTTCCCCGTCGGCGCCGAGGGCGTCGACCCCACCGACGTGGGCACGCTGGAGCTGGAAGCGGCGACGGCCGAGGTCGGCGCCCGGGACATGGACAACGTCAGCGTGACCGCCGGCGTCGGCGGTGGCGACGCGGTTCGGCGCCCCTGAGCGACGGCATACCACTCCTGGACATGGCCCGCCCCTCTCAGCCTGTGCACGCTTGATGAGCCGGTGCGTAGGTTATGTCCTACGCACCGGCTCATCTGGCGTGCACAGGTTCGGCTCAGGGGAGCTCGCCTAGGAGCATGAGCCCGCGGTAGCGACCCTCCTCGAGCATGAGCACCTGCGGCTCGGCGTCCAGGAACTGCTGCCAGGTCTCTAGGTCCTGCCACTGGGCAGAGGGGCAGCCTGCGTCCGGATCCACCGAGCGGTTGGACCAGGGACCTGTGATGGCGACATTGCCCTGGTCCAGCGTTCCCCCCGCGGAGATCTCCAGCCCGCAGGCGAGAATCGACCACTGTTCGCCGTCGAAGCTGAGTGTCGGGCCAGGCTCCTCCGCCGGTTCCAAGCCCCGCAGGTCGAGGACGTGCCACTCGCCGGTGACGGCGTCTCCTGTCCCCGGTTCCGGCTCCACTCCGTCCGAGCTTGGGAAGTTGTCCATCGACCGCAGCTCGCTCTGCGGCACTTCAGCCAGCATGACCGTGCGCTGCCCAGGGCCCTCGTCGGTGTAGGACGGCGGAAGCACGATCTCGTGCATGACCTCGCCCGTGGCGACCAGGGCACCGTCGTCCCACGTCAGAGTCGCTTCCGTGCCCACCCTGCGTAGCTCGGAGCCGGTCATCGTGCCGTGCATGCCGGTGATGAGGTCGGCCGGCCCTGTGCCCCCACGGCTCTGACACTCCTCTTCCGGGGCGTCCACGAAGCCGACATTGTCGAGCGTGAGTAGCCCGTCGGCGGAGATCGCCCCGCCCGCGTACTCCATGGTGCTGCAGTCTCCTCCGCTCGTCGCGCTCCCGTCAGCCCGGAAGCTCACCGGCCCGCCGAGCACCAACGGCGTGACCCGGTGTGCCGCACTGACGAGCCCGTCGTCAGTCTCCACCGTGACCTCGGTCGCCTGAATCGTCACGCCTGCCACGTCCGACCACTCCTCCACCGGACCGTCCGGCCGCGCCACGCCCCCGGTCACCTCGAAAACGACGCGGTAGGGCACCATCTCCTGCCCGGGCGGGATGCTCGTCACCGCCATGTCGTCGACGCCGCCGCTGTCGGCCGGGCCGGGGGCGGCGTCGGTGCTGCCGCCTCCGAGCGACCATGCGCCGACGATCGCGGTCACGCCAGCCACCGCGCCCAGCGAGCCGACGGTCCAGCTCTGGCGCCGTGCGCGGCGCCGGCCGTCGTGCCAGGCCGTAGCGGTCAGGTCGTCTTGCGGTGCCCCGGCGGTCGCCCGCCCGAGCAGGTCTGCGAGCTCGTCGTCATACATCGGTCCTCACCTCGGTCAGGAGTTCACGCAGGCGGCGGATGCCGTCGCTGGTCTGGCTCTTCACCGTGCCATCGCTGATGCCGAGCGTGCGGGCGGTCGTGGCGACGTCGAGATCCTCGAAGTAGCGCAGCACGACCACGGCGCGCGCCCGAGGTGGTAGCTGCTGCAACGCATCCCGGATCGCGATCGAGGTCGCCCACGCGTCGTCCCCGGAGGCCGGGCGCTCGGGTGGGGTGTCGGTGAGCACCTCCGGCCCGGTGCGCCGCCAGCGGTCGACGTTCACGGTGTAGAGGATGCGGCGCGCATACGCGAGCGGGAGTCCGTCCCTGACCTTGGGCCAGCGCTGGGCCGTGCGGGTCAGCGCCTCCTGGGTCAGGTCGCGGGCCAGCTCACGGTCACCGCACAGCAGGTATGCCGCGCGTTGCAGCGTGTGCTGGTGCGCCCCGACGAAGGCGGCGAAGTCCTCGTCGACTGGGCGGGTCGCTCGTGCCACGGAGCACCTCCTCTCACCCTGTCCCAACGGCAGCATGCCCTGATCGGTTGGGTGGGGGTGCTGGAGGTGCCGACGGGGCGGTTCAGCCTGCGGCCGGGCTGGGGCAGGTCTAGCGTCCGGAGCCCGGACGGGTCGTCGACCCGAGATCGGAGAGACGTCATGGGCGAGCACGAGGACGATCAGGTGGCGGGCGAGACCTCGGCGGGCGAGCGCGATCCGATCGCTGCCGAGACGGAGGGGACGGCCGACGGCGAGCAGGGTCGCTGCGGGCGCGTCGGGCAGCACCTCGGAGTCGGGCGACGGTGGCGAGGGTGGCCACGGCGGTGACGAGGCCGACGGCGAGGGTCTCGGCGCCGGTGACGATGGCGGCGAAGAGACCCCCGACGGCGGTCACGGCTGGGGCTCGGCAGCGCCGGTCGAGGGTGGCGGGACCCCGCCGGGCCACCCGGTCAAGGCCTGGCACGACACGATGACGTACGTCCTCCCCGACGAGGAGGGCTACGGCGCCGATCCGCACGAGTGCTTCGTGGACGGCGAGACGGCGGAGCGGGCGGGCTCCCGGCACGCGCACGGCTGACCTCGACCGGCGATGCCCGGCCCCTCGGACGCCCAGCGCCGCCGGACCGGTCGCTGTCGGGATTCCTGGCGGCGCGGCATACCCTTGTGCTGCCCACCCGCAGCCACGCCCGAGGGGACGCCCGATGAGCGACCAGCCGATCACCTACGCCAGCGCCGGGGTCGACGTGCACGCGGGCGACCGCGCCGTCGAGCTGATGAAGGCGTCGGTCGGCCGGGCGCAGCGCCCCGAGGTGCTGGGCGGTCTGGGAGGATTCGCGGGGATGTTCGACGCCGCGGCGCTGCGGGGGATGCGTCGGCCGGTCCTGGCCACCTCGACCGACGGGGTCGGCACCAAGGTGGCGATCGCGCAGGCGATGGACGTCCACGACACGATCGGGCAGGACCTCGTCGGCATGGTGGTGGACGACATCGTCGTGAGCGGGGCCGAGCCGCTGTTCATGACCGACTACATCGCCTGTGGCAGAGTCGATCCCGAGCGGATTGCGGCGATCGTATCCGGCATTGCAAAGGGCTGCGAGATGGCCGGTGTCGCGCTCGTCGGGGGTGAGACGGCGGAGCATCCTGGGCTGCTCGACCCGGAGGAGTATGACGTCGCGGGGGCCGCGACGGGCGTCGTCGAGCACGACGACGTGCTGGGTCCGCAGCGGGTCGAGCCGGGTGACGTGGTGCTCGCGCTGGCGAGCTCCGGGCTGCACAGCAATGGCTACTCGCTCGTGCGCCGGGTCGTCGCCGCTGCGGGCTGGGCCTGGGACCGGGACGTGCCCGAGCTGGGGCGGACCCTCGGTGAGGAGTGCCTCGAGCCGACCCGCATCTACTCCCTGCAGCTGCTGGCGCTGATCCGCGCGCTCGATGGAGGGGTGCACGCGCTGTCGCACGTCACCGGCGGAGGGCTCGCCGCCAACCTGGCGCGGGTGCTGCCGGCGGGCACGCTGGTCACGATCGAGCGCAGCTGGGAGCTTCCGCCGATCTTCCGCCTGGTGCAGGAGCTGGGGCAGGTGCCGCTGGCCGACCTGGAGCAGACCCTCAACGTGGGGGTGGGGTTCGTGGCGGTCGTGGCGCAGGCGGAGGCCGAGCGTGCCGTGGAGGTGTTGCGGGACAAGGGAATCCAGGCGTGGCCGGTCGGCGTGGTGGAGTCGGCGGCGGAGGTGCCCGGCGATGCCGTCCACGGGGCCAAGGGGGTCGACGGCGGAGCCGTTCGCCTCGTGGGTGACTACCTGCTCTGACCCGGAGTTACGGCATACCGTGCGGTCGGTCACGGCATACCGCGCGGTCGGTCACGGCATACCGCGCGGTCGGTCACGGCATACCGCGCGGTCGGTCACGGCATACCGCGCGGCCGGTCACGGCATACCGCGCGGCCGGTCACGGCATACCGTGCGGTCGGTCACGGCATACCGTGCGGCCAGTCAGCGGGGAGTGATGAGGACCCAGTAGGCGGTGGGGCCGCGCCCGCCGATGAAGCCGCCCCAGCGGGTGTCGCTGGCGTCCGGGCTCAGGGCGGTCCGGAGGCGCTCGGTGTCGGGCTCGGCGATGACGACCGTCTGGGCCGGTTCGTCCAGGTCTACCTCGATCGCGTGCTCGGGTGAGTTGACCGGCCAGCTCTCCCAGGTGAGGGTGGCGTCCTCCACGGTGTCGGGCGCGACCGCCTCGCTGCCACGCATGAGGGTGACCGTCGCGCCGACGTCTGCGGCCGGGTCGCAGGCCGCCGCCTGCACCTGGGCCCAGCTGGCCTCCTCGGTCAGCGGCTCGGCGCACTCCCGCAGCTCGTAGCTCACCGGGGCGAAGCCCATGAAGCGCACGTAGCCGAGGGTCGCCAGCCCGATCACCACTGCCGCGAGCACGAGCAGCACCCAGGCGCGGTTCTTGTTCTTGCGGCCCGTGACGGTCGAGGTCTCGTGGGTCCAGCGCGCCTCGTGGCGGCTGCGCGTGCTCATCTGTCTCCTCTGCGATTCACGGGCTGGTCAGAGCCTCGTGCAGCCGAGGCTGCCGGAGTGACCAGACGAGGCTGCTGGAGCGGGCAGACGAGGCTGCCGGTCGTCCCGGTGGGGGGCAGGGGCGACGAGGCTCAGCGCTGGCCGGAGGCCCAGGAGCCGTAGTCGTCGTCACCCTCGTCGTCGTCCGCCGCGTAGGAGGAGTAGGGGTCCTCGTCCTCGTCGGGCTCGTCGTCCTCGTCGGTCGGCGGGGAGTAGTCGAACTCTCCGCGCGTCGAGTGGAGCTCCCGCTCGAGTGCTGAAAGATCGGTGTCGGGAGCTGAGTACTTCAGCTTCCGTGCCACCTTGATCTGCTTTGCCTTGGCCCGGCCGCGCCCCATGGCGTGACCCCCTTGTGTCGACTCTGCCGGGGCGGCATCGCTGGCTGATCGCGCAGGTCGCGGAGCCGGCCCGGGAATGTGTGTAATCCGTGAGGGATACGGTACATGAGAGCGGCCTCAGCTCCCGCATCGGTGCTGTGTCAGGTGCGGCTGCGGCGGACGGTGTAGATGAGCGCGCCGAGCAGCCCGACGGCGCTCAGGATGATGAAGGCCCAGGCCCAACCGGGCAGGCCGGTAGCGGGGGTCGAGACGGGCTCCTGCTCGCTCGTCGCGTCCTCGGCAGCAGGCTCCTCGGCGTCGTCGGAGGCCTCCTCGCCCGCCTCGTCCGCCGTCCCCTCGTCGGTCGGTTCCTCCGCCTCGGCGGCATCATCGACGTCCGCCTCGCTGCCCTCCGCCTCGGCGTCCGCGCTGCCTTCTGACCCGCCGCTCACGGTGAACTCGAACTCGCCGGCGATGGGGTGGCCGTCCTCGCTGGTCACCCGCCAGGCGACCGCGTAGTCGCCGTCCGGCAGCTCGTCCGCGAGCTCTTGGACGACCTCGGTGTCGTCGACCTCCGGCTCGCCGTCGGTCACGGACCCGCCTGGCCCGGTCACCTCGACCGCCACGCCGACGTCCGAGATGGCGCCGGAGAAGGTCAGCGTCAGCTCCTCGGGGGCCTCGCCCTCGGCGCCGTCGGCCGGGTCGCTGCCCGTGAGCTCGTCGTGCGCGACCGCAGCGAGCGGGGCGGTCACGAGAGCGACCGCGAGCGTGAGAGCGAGCGGGAGACGGGCGCGAGGCTGCATGGTGCGAAGTGTAGGGAGCCTGGCTGAACGGCATACCCTGCCCGGGTGGAGCCGACGACCTGCCGCACACTCGCCGCGCCCGTGCAGGTGCGGACCGAGGAGAAGCGCTCCGTCTTCGTGTGCCGGCTGCGCCGCGTGGCGGACGAGGAGGCTGCGCGCGGCGTCGTCGACGAGGCCCGTCGGGACGACTGGGACGCGGGTCACCACTGCTCCGCCTTCGTGCTCGGGCCTGACGGGGCGACCGTGCGCAGTAACGACGACGGCGAGCCCGCAGGCACTGCTGGTATGCCGATGCTCGAGGTGCTCACGCACGCGGGCCTGACCGACGTGGTCGCCGTCGTCTCGCGCTGGTTCGGCGGCACCCTGCTCGGCACCGGCGGCCTGGCCCGCGCCTACTCCGGCGCCGTGCGCGCCGCCCTGGACGAGGCACAGCTGCTGACGCGGATCCGCGTGCGCGAGGTCGACGTGCGGGTCGGCCACGACGTGGCGGGACGGATCGAGCACGATCTGCGGGCCAGGGGGATCGGCATCGCCGATGTGCGCTACGCCCAGCAGGTGACTCTCCGGCTGCAGGTGCCCGTCGTCGAGGCCGCCGGGCTGCCAGACCTGCTCGCCGAGCTCACCGGGGGCAGCGCCGAGCCCGTCGGTGGCTCGGAGAGCGAGGGCTGGCGTGACGTGCAGGACGACGTCAGGCCCGGCTGATACCTTCCACGCCATGGCTGCGCCCTCGTCCCTACCGGCGTCGACGTCGGTCCCCTTCGTCCCTGTGATCCTGGGTGGCGAGCTCGCGGCCTACACCCTGGCGCGGGCCTTCCACGCGGACCTCTGGGTCCGCGCGACGGTGGTGAGCCGCACGGTCCCCTACGCCGTGCGCGACTCGGCCATCCTCGACCACCACGCCTGCCCGGGCATGGACGACGACGAGACCCTGCTCGCGACGCTGCGCGAGATCGCCGACGAGCACCCCGGCCACCGCGTGCTCGTGCTCGGGATCATCGACTCCTGGTGCACCACCATCTCCGCGCTCGCCGACCGGCTCGACGAGCGCTTCGCGGTGCCCTATCCGCCGGTCGACCTCATGGAACGGCTCTCCGACAAGGAGCACTTCGCCCAGATGTGCGCCGAGCTCGGCGTCGCGCATCCGCAGACCCGGGTCGTGCCCGACGCGGCCGGCACGGAGGAGGCTGGCGCGCTGCTCGAGGGCCTGCGCTGGCCGCTCGTCGCCAAGGCCGCCGACTCCGTCGCCTTCGGCAGCCTGATCTTCGAGGGCAAGCAGAAGGTCGCCTACGTCGACTCGCTCGCCGAGCTCGCCACGCTCCGGCAGGAGATGGCCGAGGCAGGGTATGCCGGCGGTCTCGTCGTGCAGGAGCGCATCCCCGGCGGCGACGACCAGATGCGGGTGCTCACGACCTACTCCGACGCCTCCGGGCGGGTGCGGTGGAGCCGCATGGGTCAGGTGCTCCTGGAGGACCACGACCCCATGATGATCGGCAACCCGCTGGCCGTCGTCCACGGCGAGCATGCCGAGTCGGTCGCCCAGATCACCCGGCTGCTGGAGCACGTGGGCTGGACCGGTTTCGCCAACTTCGATGTCAAGGTCGACCCCCGCGACGGAGTCGGCCACGTCTTCGAGCTCAACCCGCGGCTCGGGCGCTCGCACGCCTACCTCAGCGCGGCCGGGCACCCCTTCGTGCTGCCCATGGTCCGGGAGCACGTCGAGGGCCGGGACCCGCTGGACGAGGTCGAGATGGGCCCGGAGACCGACGACTGGCTCTACTCCATCGTCCCCGTGCCCCTGCTGGGCCGCTACGTCACCGACGACCGGGTGCGGGCCCGGCTGCGTCGGATCCGTCGCGAGGGAAGGGTGCTGCGGCCGCTGCGGTATGCCGCGGACCCCGGTCGGGAGCGCCGGCTCGCCCAGGTGAAGAACGACGTGCACTACGTGCGCGACTTCGCGACCCACTACCGCCGTCCGGTGACCTCGTGAGCGCGCCGGAGCGGCTGCTGCCGGGCACCTGGCGTCGCCCGGTGCTCGGCGTGCTCGGCGGCATGGGCCCCGCCGCGACCGTGACCTTCCTCGACGCCCTCCAGCGGGCCACCCCGGCGGGCCGCGACCAGGACCACCTCGACACCGTCGTGCTCAGCCACGCCACCACCCCGGACCGCACCGCCCGGCTGCGTGACGCGGACGCGCCGGACCCCACGGCATACCTGAGGGGTGACCTGGAGCTGCTGGGGCGGCTCGGCGCCGACCTCGCGGTCATCGTCTGCAACACCGCGCACGCCTTCCTGCCCGGCGACCTGCCGGTGCGGCTGCTCTCGCTCATCCAGGTCGGGGCGGACGCGGCGGTGGCGGCCGCGCGGGGCGGCACGACGGATGCTGTGGGCGGCACCAGGGACGTTGACGGTGACCGCACCCCGGGCGGCGACGGCCACGCCACGGGTGACCAACCCCCGGACGGCGCGACTCCCCGCGTGCTGCTCCTGGCGACCGACGGCACCCGCGGCAGCGGCCTCTACCAGGACGCGCTGGGGTCCCTGGGGGCCGAGGTGCTGCTCCCCGACGACGCCGGGCAGGCCGAGGTGATGTCGGTGATCTACGACGGCGTCAAGGCGGGGGTGGAGGTGTCGACGGCCGACTTCCTCGCCCTCGTGGCGCGGCTGCAGCAGGAGGCGGACGCCGACGCGGTGCTGCTGGGCTGCACCGAGCTGTCCGTGCTCGCCGACCAGGCCGGTGCCGCGCTCCCCGCCGACGTCGTGGACGCGCAGGCGGCCCTGGTCACCCGGGTGCTGGCCGAGCTGGGCTGATCGCTCAGCGACCCTCCTGGACCGACGGCTTGCCCTCCTGGGCCAGTTCCCTGCCCGGCGAG
This sequence comes from Serinicoccus sp. JS2-9, assembly GCF_059025165.1. NCBI lineage: Bacteria > Bacillati > Actinomycetota > Actinomycetes > Micrococcales > Ornithinimicrobiaceae > Serinicoccus > Serinicoccus sp. JS2-9. The sequence goes on along the minus strand of NZ_CM180091.1, from coordinate 348,680 downwards.
CCGCGCCCGGTCCTCGCCCAGGCGCGGCAGCTCCCGCAAGGATCGCTCGGCCGCGAGGTCGAGCAGGGCGAGCAACTGCTCGGCGGTCTCCCGGTCGCCCTCGGTGGTGAGCACGAGCGCCGAGTTCGCCTCCAGCACGGCGACCGGCTCACCGCTGCCCCACACCTGCGGATAGCCGTAGTAGTCGCCGGCGCGCCCGCTCACCGCGGCGAGCACCGTCCGGTCCTGCTCTCCCGAGCCGAGCACCTAGCGGTACTGCCCCAGCACCGGCTCGGGGTCGGCGCCGGTGATCTGGTGCCGCAGCCCGACGTGCACGACGGTGCCCTGCGGGTCGTTGCGGGAGACCACGCCGTCGATCCGCAGCCGCCGCACCTCCGTCGGCACCGCGTGCAGCGCCTCGAACCAGGCGCGTTGCTGCTCGGCGAGCTCGGGCGCGACATACCCCAGGTATGCCTCGACGTCGCCGGTGCAGGCGGTGGCACCGCAGGTCAGGAGCGCGGCCACGGCGGCGACCCGCACGCCGCGCCGCATCACGGGGGAGAGGACCATGGCGGCAGCGTAGGTCTAGGGTGGGGGCCGGACGCAGCGTCAACGTCGACCTCGGGGGTCTGCACATGGAACCGATGGATCCGGTCTACGGAGCCGGAGTGCTCCTCACCATCGCGGCGGTGGCCGTCGCGGTGCTGCTCTTCCTCATCATCCGGTTGCGGATGCACGCCTTCGTGGCGCTCATCACGGTCAGCCTGCTCACCGGCCTGGCGGCGGGCATCCCCTTCCGCGAGCTCGCGGGGGTGGCCACGAGCTTCTTCGGGTCGACGCTGGGCTCGGTGGCCCTGCTCGTGGGACTCGGGGCGATGATCGGTCGCATCCTCGAGGTGACGGGCGGGGCGCAGGTCCTCGCCGACACGATGATCAACCGGTTCGGGGAGAAGCGCGCCCCGCTGGCGTTGGGCGTCGCGGCGCTGCTCTTCGGCATACCCATCTTCTTCGACGCCGGCCTCATGGTCTTCCTGCCGATCATCTTCTCGGTGGCGCGCCGCTTCGGCGGGTCGGTGCTGCTGTATGCCTTCCCGGCGGCGGGCGCGTTCGCGGCCATGCACGCGATCGTGCCGCCGCACCCGGGGCCGGTGACCGCCGCGACCGAGCTGGGCGGCTCGATCGGGCTGAGCATGCTCATCGGCATCCCGGTCGCCTTCGTGGCGTGGTACGTCGGCGTCCACCTCGTGACGATGAGCTATGCCGGCAAGGTCTACGTGCCGATCAACGACAGCCTCCTGCGGGGCACCGTGTCGGGCGAGCCCTCGGACCTGGACGACGGCGACGACGACGCCCGCGCCGAGCGGATCGCCGCGGGCGAGGAGGAGGTCACCCCGCCCGCCTTCGGGACGGTGCTGGCCCTGCTCATGCTCCCCTTCGTGCTCATCGCCTTCAACACCAGCATCGAGGCGCTGCGCGCGGCGGGCAGCCTCGGCGACAACCTGCTGCTGGACGCGCTCGTCTTCATCGGTCAGACGCCCGTCGCGCTGCTCATCACGCTGCTGGTCGCGACCTACACCCTGGGCACGAAGGGGCGCTCGCTGGCGACGGTCGAGAGCCTGCTCAACGACGCGCTCGGCCCGATCTGCGCGATCATCCTCATCACCGGCGCCGGCGGGATGTTCGGCGGGGTGCTGCGATACTCGGGGATCGGCGCGGCGCTGTCGGAGGGCCTCGCCGACATCGGGCTGCCGCTCATCGTCTCCGCCTTCCTCATCTCCACGCTGCTCCGGGTGGCGCAGGGGTCGGCCACGGTGGCCCTCACTACGACCGCCGGCCTCATGGCGGCCGGCGTCACCGCCGCCGACCTGTCCGACCTCAAGATCGCCTGTCTGGTCCTCGCGATCGCGGCGGGGGCGACGGTCCTGTCCCACGTCAACGACTCCGGCTTCTGGCTGGTGAGCCGGTTCTTCGGCATGGACGTCAAGACGACGCTGCGGACCTGGACCGTCATGGAGACGACGCTGGGGCTGGCCATCTTCCTCCTGGCCTGCCTCATCTGGGTGGTGGTCCCGTGACGCCGCTGGGCGAGCCGGTGGCCGGCGCGCCGGTCCACCTCGTGGTCATGGGGGTGTCGGGCACCGGCAAGAGCACCGTCGCGCACTCGCTGCGGGACCGGCTCGGCTGGGAGTTCGCCGAGGGCGACGACTACCACCCCCAGGCCAACGTCGACAAGATGGCGAGCGGGCGCCCGCTCGTCGACGAGGACCGCTGGCCTTGGCTGCAGATCCTGGCCGACTGGACCCGCGAGCGCGACGAGCGGGGCGAGCCGACGGTCCTCACCTGCTCGGCGCTGCGGCGGGTCTACCGCGATATCCTGCGGCGCGGTGGCCCGGGCACGTTCTTCGTCCACCTCACGGGCGACAAGGGGATGCTGCTGGAGCGGATGGAGGAGCGCGACCACTTCATGCCCCCGTCGCTGCTGGAGTCCCAGCTCGACACCCTGGAGCCGCTCGGCGCGGAGGAGCGCGGCGCCGTGCTCGACGTGGCCCACCCCCCGACCCGGCTCGCCCGGATGGTGCTGGCGCAGCTCGACCTCGACTGACGTCATACCGACCGGGCGCCCTCACCCTGACCGGGCGTCGCGAGTGGGTGCTTGCACCTCGGTCAGACCAGCGCGAGCGCGTCGGCGACCACGCGGCCGCGGTGGAGGACGGTGCGGTCGTCCGGACGGTCCATCACGGCCGAGGTCGGTGTCTCACCGGCGACGAGCAGCAGGTCGGCGCGGTCCCCGACCTCGAGCCCGAGGCGGTCGGAGACACCGGTCAGGCGCGGGAGGGAGCGGTCCATGATGCTCGCCCCGCCCCGGGTCGCGACCGCGAGCGCGTGCTCGATGAGCTCGTCGGCCCGGAAGCCGTGGGTGAAGGCCAGCTGCCAGGTGCGGTCCAGCATGTCGCCGTTGCCGTAGGGAGACCAGTAGTCGCGCTGCCCGTCCTCGCCCAGCCCGACGCGCACCCCGGCCTGCGCCAACGCCGCGAGCGGCAGCGTCTGCCGACCGCCCGGAGCCACGGTCGCGGTCGCGACGTCGGCCTCGGCGAAGCGCTCGATCAGGTCGCGGGTCTGCGACTCGGTCCCGTCCCAGAGGCCGTAGCCGTGGGAGATCAGCACCTGTCCCTGCATCCCCAGCGCCCGCGTCCGTTCCAGGACGAGGTCGGCCGAGAAGCGACCCAGCTCGCCCGGCTCGTGCAGGTGGATGTCGACGGGCACGGCATACCGCTCCGCGAGCCCGAAGACGACGTCGAGGTGACGCACGGGGTCGCGGTCCAGGGTGCACGGGTCGATGCCGCCGACCACGTCGGCGCCCGCCTGCAGCGCCTGCTCCAGGACCTCGACGGAGCCCTCCTCGCGCAGCAGCCCCGCCTGGGGGAAGGCGATGACCTGCACCTCCGCCCGCTCCCGGTGCGTCTCGCACGCCGCCAGCACCGCCTCCAGCCGCTCCAGCCCGCAGTCGACGTCGACCTGGGCGAAGGAGCGCACGCGGGTGACGCCCCGCGCGATCATCAGCTCCAGCGTGTGCGCCACGCGCTCGGTGATGCCGACCTCCGCGTCGCGCCAGTGCTCGCGGTCGTTGAGCATCATCGTCCACACGTCAGGTCCGCCGGTATGCGGTCGGAAGGGCAGCCCCAGGCGCGTCGAGTCCAGGTGCACGTGGACGTCGGCGAAGCCCGGCAGCAGCAGCCGCCCGCGTCCGTCGACCACCTCCTCGGCAGGCTCCCGCCCCGAGGACGGGGACGCCGCCGCGCTGCTGTCACGGAGGCATACCTGCGTGATCACCTCACCCTCGACCTGCACGTCGGCTGGAGCTCCGCCCCACGGGCGCACGTCCTGGATCCACATGCGGGCGAGGGTAGTCGGCGGCCTGGTGCTGGCGGGCGCGGCGGGGGCAGGGCATGATGTGCGCCTATGCCGACGACGAGGTCCGCACGACACCTGCGCGCCGCCCTCCTCGTGCCAGCGCTCGCGCTGGTCGCCGGGTGCCAGGGCAGCACTGCCGACCCCAGCCCGGTCACGGCGGCCACCTCGGCGGCACCGGGGGAGGACGCCGCGGCGACCTCGTCCTCCGCCGACGACGCCCAGGTCACGACCGCCCTCGCGCTCGCCCAGGAGTCGGCGACCCCGACCGAGGAGCCCGACCCGACCTCGGTCTCCGACGACGACGTCGTCGCGATGGCGCAGCGCCTCACCGAGGCCCTGGAGCAGGACGACGAGGAGGAGTGGGCGGCGCTCTTCGACGCCGACGAGGCGACCGAGGAGGAGGTGCGGCGCTGGTTCCGCAGCGTGCGCGCCGTCCCGATGGAGCACCGCTCTATGGTCGCCGAGGTCGTCCTGGCGCGGGACACCTCCGAGGGCACCGCCGTCCGGATGGGGTTCGTCCACCAGATCTCGGACGCCGACCTCCTGGCGGGGGTGGAGTCCTACCGCGTGACCATCGCGCGGGAGCCTGGTGAGGACCCGGTGGTCGTCGGGTGGCGCGGTCAGAACGACACGGATGGCTATCCGCAGCTGTGGGACCTGGCCGACATCCAGGTGCACGAGGTGGAGGGCGCCGTGGTGCTCGCCCCGGCGGATCGTGACGTCGGGCCGCTGCTGGAGGGCGTGAGCCTGGGCGCGCAGAACGCCCTGCCCGACCTGGCCGAGGCCGACGACGGGGAGCGTCTGGTCGTCGCCCTCGTCGAGACCGGCCAGATCGAGCAGATCGCGGCGGCGCCGACGGAGCCGGCCCGGCCGGCGTCGTCCAGGCCCTGCCCGGTGTGCCGGGCGGTAACCCGTCCGTCCTCGGGATCTCGCAGTGGGGCTGGGTCGAGCGGGTCAACGTCGACCTGGACCACCTCGAGGCGGAGCTGGCGTGGGGCACGCCGGACGGCGGGTGGGTCACGGTGCGCCACGAGGCCGCCCATGCCCTCGTCGAGGCCGGGGCACAGGTCACCTTGGCGCCCTCGTGGGTCGTCGAAGGCTTCGCCACGTGGTACGGCCTGCGCCGCGACTACGTCGTCGACCCGTGGTTCCAGGACGTCGTCGCCACGGGAGGCCCGCCCGAGGAGCTGCCGGACGACGGGGTGTTCGACTCGGATCAGATCGACCGGGCGTATGGCCTGTCGGGCTCGCTCTTCTTCTTCGTCGAGGAGCGCTTCGGTTACGAGGCCGCCCAGGACCTCGGCACCGATCTGACCCAGATGGAGTGGCGGCGCGGCGCCGATGTCGACCAGGCGGTCGAGGAGGCCGTCGGCATGTCGCTCGAGGAGCTCGAGGCCGAGTGGGTCGCCTGGATGGCATCGTCCTACGGGCGCTGACCTGCCGGTCGGCGGCGCAGGTGCGGGGTGTAACTCGGGTGGGGACTGGTCATGCCTACCGCTGGGCGGGGGGTGGGCTCAGCTCAGCCCTGGTCGTCCCGCTTCCACGGCTGGCCCTGACCCTCGGGCCGATCCCACGGCTCCGCCTCGTGGTCCGGCTGCGGCTGGGCCTGCGCGTCGGGCTGGTCGGCACCGGCCTGCTGGCCGAGGTCGGGAGCGACCTGCTCCGGCTGCTCCAGGGTGCCGAGCTCGGCCTGAGAGGCGTCGTCCTGCTCCTCGCCCGCGTGCGGCTTGGCGGCCTGACGGGCCTTCTCCGCCGCCTCGGCGATGGCGGCGTCGGCGTCCTGCTTGGAGCGCTTGCGGGTGGAGATCTCCGCGTCGCGGGTCGCGCCCTCGGCCTCCTCACGGGCCCGGCGCAGTGCCTCGCGCGGGTCCTCCAGCATCGGTGCGTCCACCCCGAGGTCGATGTCGCCGACCTCGGAACTGATCCCGCTGGAGGGGGCGTCCAGGCCGGCGGAGTCCGGTCCCTTGCCACCGCCGAGCGCGTTGCCGATCCCGGCGAGCGCGGCGGTGAGCTCGGTGGGCACGACCCACATCTGGTTGGAGTCGCCCTTGGCGATCTCGGGCAGCATCTGGAGGTACTGGTAGGCCAGCAGCTTGCTGTCCGGGTTGCCCTTGTGGATGGCGTCGAAGACCTGCAGGATCGCGCGGGCCTCACCCTGGGACTCCAGGATCGCGGACTGGGCCGCGCCCTCGGCGCGCAGGATCTGCGCCTGCTTCTCGCCCTCGGCGGTGAGGATCTGGCTGCCCTTGACGCCCTCGGCGTTGAGGATGGCCGCGCGACGGTCGCGCTCGGCGCGCATCTGCTTCTCCATCGAGTCCTGCACGCTGGCGGGCGGGTCGATGGCCTTGAGCTCCACCCGGTTGACCCGGATGCCCCAGCGCCCGGTCGCCTCGTCCAGCACGCCGCGCAGCTGGCCGTTGATCATGTCGCGGCTGGTCAGCGTCTGCTCGAGGTCGAGCGAGCCGATGACGTTGCGCAGCGTGGTGACGGTGAGCTGCTCGATGCCCTGGATGTAGTTGGCGATCTCGTAGGTCGCCGCCTTGGGGTCGGTGGGCTGGAAGTAGATGACCGTGTCGATCGAGACGACCAGGTTGTCGCTGGTGATCACCGGCTGCGGCGGGAAGCTCACGACCTGCTCACGCAGGTCGACCACCGAGCGCGGCCGGTCGATGAAGGGCACCAGGAAGTGCAACCCCGCGTCGAGCGTGCGGTCGTACTTGCCCAGTCGTTCGACGATGACGCTGGTGGCCTGCGGCACGATGCGGATGGCTCGCGCGATCGCCACGACGACGAACAGCGCCACCAGCAGCACGACGGCCCAGACGACGAGTCCTGAGATGTCCATAGGACTTTTCTCCTTAAGGATGTGCGGATTGAGGTATGCCGTGCCGCGCGCCCTGCGCGCGCGGCGAGATCACATGGTGGGGGGTTCGAGGTCGAAGGGTTTGTCCTCCGGGGTGGCGGCCCCGACGACGGCGGTGGCGCCGTCGATGCGGACGACGGTGACCAGGTCGCCCTCGACGAAGGTCTGCCCCTCGAGCTCGGCCCGGGCCGTCCAGCTCTCGCCGCGCAGCTTGACCAGGCCGTCCCGGTCGCTCACCGGCTCCAGCACGGTCGCGGTCTGACCGATGTTGCCCTCCATGCCCATCGGGCCACCCTTGCCCTCGAGGCGCAGGTGCTTGAGCGCGACCGGTCGCAGCGCGAAGACGAAGAGGCCGGAGGCGACGGCGAAGAGCAGCACCTGCCAGACGAGGGGGATGCCGACACCGGCGACCACGGCGGTCACCACGGCGCCGAGCGCGAGCATGAGGAAGAGCAGGTCCAGGGTCGTCATCTCGATGATGCCGAACGCCAGGGCCGCCCCGATCCACCACAGCCACTGGGATTCGCGTAGCCAGTCCATCCGGGCTCCTTTCCCTGTAGTGGTCGATCCTATGCGGTAGACGTGCGAGGGCCACCGGGGGTTCCCCGCCGCAGCGTGGCAGCCCTTGACCACACCCGCTTGACGTGGGGGACACTGGGGCGGTGAAGCGCACCGCTGCCCTCGCCGTCACCGGCCTCCTTTCCGCCCCGGTCCTCGGGGCCTGCGCCGGCGGGGCCGACGAGACCGCGGTGTCCACCACGCCCGCGGTGGCGGCGACCGCCGCTCCCGCGCCGGAAGACACCTCCGCCACGAGCACCGCCGCCCCCGACGAGGGCGCCGCCGCCACCTCCGCGGCACCCGTCCCCACGCCCGACCCGGGCCCGGTCGCGGCCGCCCTGGCCCTGGCACCGGCGGACACGGCATACCTCACCGTGACGGACTGGGCCGCGATCAAGCGGCGCCTGGGCGCGGAGGAGCTCACCAGCGAGAGCCTGCAGACCGACACGATCGAGTTCTGGCGCTCGGTCGGGTCAAGCACCGTGCTGCTGACCGACGGGGCGCTGCGGGAGGAGAACAGTCGGCTGCGCCTGCGACACGGGGTCACGCAGGACGACGCCTTGTGGGAGGTGCGCTGGGTGCGCGAGGACGCCGCCGACGACGAGCCGGGCGGCCTGGCGCTGCGGTTGCGCGACGACCTCGACCTCGCGGGGCTGGAGCAGGCGGTCGCCGACGAGGTGCAGGGGGTGGCCGGGGCGCAGGTCCTCACCGAGCAGCAGCTGCTGCTGCGCGGCGCGGGGACCGAGGGTGCGGTCGTCGAGGAGCAGGGCGCGCTCGTGGCCGTGCTGGCCGACGACGCCGAGAGCGGGCTCGCCGTGCTCGGGTGCCTGCCCTGGTCGGCCGCGCTCGGGGTCGACGCGACCGTCGAGCAGCAGGAGGTGGTCGCGGGGGTGGCCGACATCGACGCCCTGCGCTCACCGCGGGCCTGGGGTATGTCGTTCACCGGCCGCGCGGCCACCCTCACCCTCGTGCACGAGGACGACGTGAGCCTCACCGAGGCGCAGGTGGACGCGGCGGTGCGGGTGGAGCTGGCCGAGGTCTGGCCGACGACCGAGAGCGTGGGCTGGGTCGACGCCTTCGGGCTGCCGCCGCGACTGGAGGGGGACGGCTTCGTGGTGGAGGAGACTGACGGTCAGGTCGTGACCATCGTCGACTACCGGGTGGTCAACCCCACGGCGGCCGCCACCGTGGCGCTCGCCGGGCTGGTGCCCGGCGCCGTGTGCGCCGAGATCGACTGGCTCGCGGAGCCGACCGGGCTCTGAGGCGCGCCATCGCGGCCGGACCTGGACACGGATCTGCACCGGATGCACCCTTCTCCGCGCCCTCCCCGAACCTGGGCACGGATACGCACCGGATCCACGGTCGAGAAGGGCGTCTGCGGTGCACAACCTTGCCCAGGTCCGGGAGCGGGAGCCCGGAGCCTCGGTGGCGCTGCTCGCTACCAGAGGCCGGTGCCGACGAGGCGTGGCGTCTCCGTGAAAACCGGGCTGGGCGTGCCGACGACCTCAGGCGCCCCCTCCTGCGCCTGAGCGGCCACCTCCGCACCCGTCGAGTCCGCCGACCGTCCTCCGGCCAGCGCGCGCCCGATGATCGCGAAGACCTGCTCGAACTCGATGAGGAAGGCGTCGTGGCCGTAGGGGCTCTCGACGACGGCCAGCTCCCGGCAGGCGGGCGAGGCGGCGACCCGCTTCCCGTCGGCGGGCGTGAAGAGTCGGTCGCTGCTCACCACGGCCACCGTCAGCTCGGCGGTGATCCGGCGCAGCGCCGCCTCGACCCCACCCCGGCCGCGGCCGATGTCGTGGCTGTTCATCGCCTCGGTGAGCACCAGGTAGGAGTTGGCGTCGAAGCGGCGCACCAGCTTCTTGCCATGGTGCTCCAGATAGGACTGCACGGCATACCGGCCGCCGCGCAGCGGGTCCTCCCCGGCCTGGGCGTCGCCGCCGAAGCGCAGCGCCAGCTCGGTCGCGGAGCGGTAGGTCGCGTGCGCGATCTGGCGCGCGATCTCCAGGCCCGCCCGCGGCCCGGGGCCGGGGTAGTAGTCGCCGCCGTGGAAGGCGGGGTCGAGCCGGATCGCGTGCTGCTGCGGCACCGACCAGGCGATCTGGTCGGCACTCGCGGCCGCGCTCGCGGCGACCACGACGCAGCGCTTCACCCGCCCGGGGAAGGTCGTCGCCCACTCGAGCGACCGCATACCTCCGACGGAGCCGCCGACCACGAGGGCGAAGCTGTGGATGCCCAGCGCGTCCGCGAGCAGCGCCTCGGCGCCGACCTGGTCGCGCACGGTGAGGCGAGGGAAGGAGCTGCCGTAGGGGCGGCCGTCCGGCGCCGCCGACGACGGCCCGGTGGTGCCGCCGCAGCCGCCGAGGACGTTGGGGGCGATGACGAACCACTCGTCGGTGTCGAGCGGGCAGCCGGGGCCGATGAGGCCCGGCCACCACCCGCACGTGGGCTGCCCCGGACCGCGGTCACCGACGACGTGGCTGTCACCGGTAAGCGCGTGCAGGACCAGGACGGCGTTGCTGCGGTCGGCGTTGAGCCGCCCCCAGGACTGGTAGGTGACGCGCACGTCCTCCAGCACCTCGCCCGACTCCAGCGCGAGGTCGCCGACCGGCTGGGTGCGGCGGCGGGCACGGACGTGCGTCGGCACGGCCCCGAGGACTGGCTCGGTGACGGGCTCCGCGTCGACCGGCTGGGCGACCACGTCAGGCCGCCTCGGAGTCGGAGGTGACCTGCGCCGCGGCGCGGAAGCCGCTCTCGAGATCGGCCAGGATGTCGTCGATGCCCTCGATGCCGACCGCGAGGCGCACCAGGCCGGGGCTCACTCCCGCGGCGCGCTGCGCCTCCTCGGACAGCTGGCTGTGGGTCGTCGAGGCGGGGTGGATGACCAGCGACCGGACGTCGCCGATGTTGGCGACATGGCTGTGCAGCTCCAGCGCCGAGACGAAGGCCCGACCGGCGTCGGCGCCACCCTCGATCTCGAAGGCCAGCACAGCCCCGGCCCCACCGGGCAGATAGGTCTGCGCCCGGTCGTAGGACGGGTGACCGGGCAGCCCGGCGTAGGCGACCGAGGCGACCTGGTCGTGCTCGGCCAGCCACTCGGCGACCCGCTGCGCGTTGGCGACGTGCCGTTCGATGCGCAGCGACAGCGTCTCCAGCCCCTGGGCGATGAGGAAGGCGTTGAACGGCGAGACCGCGGGGCCGAGGTCGCGCAGCAGCTGCACGCGGGCCTTGATGATGAAGGACACGTTGGCACCGAGGATCCCGCCCTCGCCGAGCGCCTCGGCGTAGACGAGACCGTGGTAGCTCGGGTCCGGCGTCGTGAAGCCGGGGAAGCGGTCGGTGCCGTAGTCGAACTGACCGGCGTCGACGATGACGCCGGCGATGGAGGTGCCGTGGCCGCCGAGGTACTTCGTCGCGGAGTGCACCACGATGTCGGCACCGTGCTCGATGGGGCGGGAGAGGTAGGGCGTCGCGACCGTGTTGTCGACGATGAGCGGCACGCCGACCTGGTGCGCGGCGTCGGCCACGGCCTTGATGTCGAGCACGTCGCTGCTCGGGTTGGCGATGGTCTCTCCGAAGAACGCCTTGGTGTTCGGCCGCGCGGCTGCCGTCCACTGCTCCGGGTCGGCGGGGTCGTCCACGAAGGTGACCTCGATGCCCAGCTTGGGCAGCGTGTGGGCGAAGAGGTTCTGGGTGCCGCCGTAGAGGCTGGGGGAGGAGACGATGTGGTCGCCCGCGCCGGCGAGGTTGAGGATCGCGAGCGTGATCGCCGAGGAGCCGGAGGCGACGAGCAGCGCGCCGACACCGCCCTCGAGGTCGGCGATGCGGTTCTCCACCGTCTCCTGGGTGGGGTTGGTGATGCGGGTGTAGATCGGGCCGAGCTCGGCCAGCGCGAAGCGGTCGGCCGCCTGGTCGGCGTCCTGGAAGACGTAGGACGTGGTCTGGTAGATCGGCAGCGCCCGGGCGCCGGTCTGGGAATCAGGGGTCTGGCCGGCATGGATCTGCCGGGTCGCGAAGTCGGTGTAGGTAGCCATCTGAGTCTCTTCTCGCTCGAGCGGGGTGCAGGGTGGGTGGTCACTCTGCTGAGCCCGCCTCAGCAGCGGGAAGGACGAGGCTGGACGATGATGCGTGCGTCGGCGCGTCGGCTGCGAGGGGTGGGCTCAGCAGCGACGCATTCGGCGCGATCTCGTCGTCATGACGACAGTTGTAGCAGCGCTTGAGAAGCGAAGTCAATGCGTCCCGACCGGCATGGATTTGCCCTTTTCCGCAGCATCTGCGGACAGGCACGCAGTCTCGCGCCGTTCTTCGACAAAGGTGCCCCGAGGCGGCAGTCCGGGCTCACGCAAGGGCCCGGGACGGAAGCCGAGATCGGCGGCAGAACGGGTGTGTCGCACCGGGTGAGGAGGCGGGGGCGGTGAGCTACGGCATACCTGCGCTCAGAGGTCGATGACCGACTGCTCCTCCAGCGTCGCGAGGTCGGTGACCCGCACCGACTGCTCGCCGAGGATCCACAGGCTGTCGCCGATGACGACGGTGCGGCGCGCATAGTCCCAGGTCTGCCCGCCCGACCCGCCGAGCTGCGCGGCCGGACCCTGGCTCAGGCTCTGGCCCTCGACCGAGGCGGAGACGACACCCACCCACTCCTTGCTCGTCTCCTCGTCCCACGCGTTGGCGGGCAGGAAGAGCTGGCCGGTCTGCGGCCAGTAGGTGAAGGCCCGGTGCTCGTGCTCGACCTCGGAGTAGTGGTCCTTCCAGGTCTGCTTGGCGACCTGGGCCGGCGCGGCCGGGTCGGAGATGTCGAAGAGCGAGACCTGCAGTCCGGTCGTCATCCCCTCGTCGGTCGCGTCCTGGCCGACGCCGAGCAGGAGGTCCTCGCCAATGGGATGGAGGTAGGCCGAGTAGCCCGGGATCTTGAGCTCGCCGGTGACCTCGGGGGAGGCCGGGTCGGAGGTGTCCACGAGATAGAGCGGGTCGGTCTGGCGGAAGGTCACCACGGCGGCCGTGTCGGCGTCGAGGTAGCGCACCGAGTAGATCTGCTCGGTCTCGCCGAGGCCGTCGACGCGGCCCTGCTCGACGAGTCGATCGCCCTCCTCGGTGAGGACGACGAGAGAGCTGCTGGACGGTGAGCTCCCGGAGCTGTCGAGGGTGGTGGCGACCCGGATGGTGCCGTCGGCCTCGTCGAGGCTGAACTGGTTGAGCATCCGCCCCGCGACCGAGCCCGAGGCGAGGTAGTCGGTCGAGTCCTCGTCGGTGAGGTCGAAGGTGTGCAGGGCGGTGGTGAGCTCCCGGTCGTCGTCCCAGACCACGTCACCGCCGGCGAAGCTCCAGGCCTCCCAGGGGCTCGTCGCGACGACCAGGCGGTGGGTCGAGGCATACACCGTGGAGCCGCTGGCCACGACCCCGGTCGAGGAGGTGGGCTCGAGTCCGGCACCACCCAGGTCGAAGGTGAGCACCGACATCGTCGAGAGACCGGAGAACTCCGGCGGCCGCGAGATCTCGTCGCAGGGCACAGCCAGCTCGGTGCCGCTGGTGTCGCCGCCCATCGTCTGCCGGTGCGGGAGCCAGTCGTCGATGGTGGACCCTTCGATGATGGCGCGGTTGGCGTCCTCGGCCTCCTGCTCGGCGGTCATCGAGCCGCTGCGCGGCGAGGCGAAGGCCAGGCCCTGCGGGGGAGTGACGAGCACGACACGGGCGGTGCCGTCGTGCATCCGCGCCGAACGGTAGTCGCCCTCGAGACGCATGCTGCCCGTCGTGGTGGGGTTGGCCGGGTCGCTGAGGTCGACGAGCGTGAGCACGGTGCGACTCGTGCCGAAGGCGGGGTAGGTGCTCAGGCCGTCCTCGGTGGTCGCCGGGGTGGGCCCCTGGCTCCAGTCGCGCGAGAGGACGAGCGCCTGGCCGCGCTCGCGGTCGAGCAGCAGCTCGGAGTCCGAGCTCTGCCCGGGCAGGCGCAGCGAGCCAAGCCTGCTGCGGCTGGCGACGTCCACCACGACGAGGGAGCCTTCACGCACGGTCACGAGGATCTTCCCGTCGGTCTGCACCAGGTCGGGCTCCTCGACGCCCTCCTCCTGGTTGTTGGTGCCGGAGAAGTCGGTGCCCGCACCGCCCCCGTCGCCGCCGGACGCGGCCATGGCGCCGTCGGAGCCTGCCTCGGCGCTGTCCTCCATGCTCATGGGTTCCTCGGTGAACCACCCTCCGCCGCCGAAGCCCCAGGGCCCGACCTGCTCCAGGGCGTGCTCCTGGAAGTAGCCCAGCAGCTCCTCGCAGGACCCGAACTCCGCGAGCTCGGCCGCCCCGGCTCTGGGTGGAGCGACGATGTCGGCCGGCGTGCACGCCGCCAGCACGAGCGGGGCGGCGAGCAGTGCGGCGAGCCGTCGGGCGGTCGCGCTGCGGCGGGGGCCGGACGTCGGTGTCATGGCGGGCTCCTGGTCGGTCCGGGCCGCACCCGGGCGGAGCGTCCGAGCGCGGCTGTGGTGATTCTGCCGCGGGTATGACGCCGCGTCACCCCACCCGGTTCCCCCACCTCGCCCCCTCCTCCTGACTGGCCGCGCGAAATGCCCGGACTGGCCGCGCGATATGCCCGGACTGGCCGCGCGATATGCCCGGACTGGCCGCGCGATATGCCCGGTCTGGCCGCGCGATATGCGGCGGTCACGGCATACCGCGCGGTCGGTCACGGCATACCGCGCGGCCGGTCACGGCATACCGCGCGGTCGGTCACGGCATACCGCGCGGCCGGTCACGGCATATCGCGCGGTCGGTTACGGCATATCGCGCGGTCGGTTACGGCATACCGCGCGGCCGGTCACGGCATACCGCGCGGTCGGTCACGGCATACCGCGCGGTCGCTCACCGCATATCGCGCGGCCAGTGACGACATATCGTGCGGCCGGTCGTCAACTGGTGCTGTCGCGCTGGTCGTCGGTCGGCCCGTCGTGCTCCTCGGCGTACTCCTCCAGGTGGCCCTCGGCGTGGGCCGCGACCAGCTCAGAGCGGCCGGGGTAGCGCACGTCCTCGACCACCTGCTGCATGAGCTCGCTCGGCTCCTTGGTGAACTGCGAGACCACGACGATGGTGATGAGGTTGAGGACCATGCCGATGGTGCCGACCCCGGTCGCCGGGATGCCCCAGATCGGCTCGTTGCCGAAGAAGGTCGGCAAGGTCCACAACTGGTAGAGGAGGGTCACGCTCAGACCGACGGCCATGCCGGTCGCGGCCGCCGTGGCGGTGGCCTTCTTCCAGAAGATCCCGAGGAAGAGGATCGGGAAGAAGGACGCGGCGGCGAGCCCGAAGGCCAGGGCGACCACCTCCGCGACGAACCCGGGCGGGTTGATGCCGAGGTAGCCCGCGACGAGGATCGCGCAGGCCATCGCGATCCGGCCCACCCGCAGCTGCTGGGCGTCGGTCGCCTGCGGGTTGAACTTCTTCCAGTAGAGGTCGTTGGCGACCGAGCTGGAGATGACGAGCAGCAGCCCCGACGCGGTCGACAGCGCCGCCGCCAGGCCACCCGCTGCCACGAGGCCGACGATCGGGGCCGGCAGCCCGGCGATCTCCGGCGCGGCCAGCACCACGATGTCGTTGTTGATCGCCAGCTCGGTGCCCTCGCCGATCGCCCCGGCCACGTCGATGATGCCGTTGCCGTTCTGGTCGTCGACGGTGATGAGCCCGACGTCGCGCCACGTGTTGAACCACTGCGGCGTCTCGTCGAGGGCGCTGCCCGGGATCTGCTGCAGCACGTTGTACTTGCTGAACGCACCGATGGCGGGAGCCGTGGTGTAGAGCAGCGAGATGAAGAAGAGCGCCCACAGCGCCGAGTAGCGCGCTGCCCGCACCGACTTGGCGGTGTAGAAGCGGACGATGACGTGCGGCAGGCCGGCGGTGCCGAACATCAGCGCCGCCGTGATGAGGATCATGTTCATCATCGAGGTCTGGGTGAAGGCCTCGGTGTAGGCCGCGAGCCCCAGGTCCTGCTGCAGCGCGTCGAGCTCGCCCAGGATCTCCCCGAACCCGATCTGGGGGAACGGATTGCCGGCCAGCTGCAGCGAGATCGCCACCGCCGGGATGATGTAGGCGATGATGAGCACGCTGTACTGCGCCACCTGGGTCCAGGTGATGCCCTTCATCCCGCCGAGCACCGCGTAGAGGAAGACGATCGTCATACCGATGACGACGCCCCACGTCCGGTCCACCCCGAGGAAGCGCTGGAAGACCACGCCGACGCCGGCCATCTGCCCGGCGACGTAGACGAAGGACACGACCAGCGCGCAGACGACCGAGACCAGCCGCGCCGTCTCGTTGTAGCGGTCACCCACGAAGTCGGGGACGGTGTACTTGCCGAACTTGCGCAGGTAGGGCGCGAGCAGCAGCGCCAGCAGCACGTAGCCGCCGGTCCAGCCCATGAGGAAGACCGAACCGGCATAGCCGTTCTGGCTGAAGGCGACCAGCCCTGCCATCGAGATGAACGACGCCGCGCTCATCCAGTCGGCTGCGACGGCGGCCCCGTTGGCGGGCGCCGGGATGCCGCCGCCGGCGACGTAGAACCCGGCGGTGTCGGCGACCCGGCTGCGGTAGGCGATGTAGATGTAGACGCTGAAGGTGATGACGACGAAGACGAGGGTCCAGACCTGGATGGTGCTCACTGGTGATGCACCTCCTGCTCGTACTCCGTGATGCCGAACTCGGCGTCGAGCTTGTCCATCCGCCACACGTAGATCGCGATGAGGATGACGAAGACGACGATCGACCCCTGCTGGGCGAACCAGAAGCCGAGCGGGATGCCGAAGATCGAGAGCTGGTTGAGCTGGTCGACGAAGAGGATGCCGGCGCCGAAGGACACCAACGCCCAGATCACCAGCAGGATCGACATCAGTCGGACGTTGCGTCGCCAGTACTCACGGCGTTGATCGGCGTCAAGCATCGAGCCTCCTTGCTCCTGGTCGCGGCGGGGAGCCTGCCGCGGCGTCAAGGTATGAATATACCGGCGCGGGTGCAGGGTCAAGGCGAACCACCGCGTCGGGTCGGGACCGCGGGTTAGGGTGCCGACATGAGGTCGCGGCTGCCCGGGCAAGGACGCCTGCTGCTCGCAGGGCTCTTCATGATGCTCGGCGGCTGGCTGCCGTGGGTCTACACCCATCTGGGTCCGGTGAGCGGGGCGGTCGGCGGGGGACTCTGGGTGTTCTACGCCGGGTTCCTCGCCCTCGCCGGCGGTATGGTGCCCGGTCGCCTCGCGAAGATCATCGTGGTCCAGGCGGTCGTGTGTGGCGCGGTGGGTCTCGGCCTGGTGCTCTGGCAGGTCGGCTACCTGCTCTCGCTCGTCGGCACCGAGGGCTGGCTGCCGGGTCCGGGGCTGGTGCTCAGTGCGTTCGGCGGAGTGCTCTGCCTGCTCGCCGCGCGGCAGGTCGCGACGGCCGTGCGCGAGCAGGGCGTTCCTGCGCCGTGAGCCAGGTGGAACGTGCCCTCGTCCAGGTCGAGAAGCTGCTCGAGGCTCGGGCCGAGGCCCGCCGGCTCGCGAGCCGGCGGTCGCGGCTGCAGCCTGAGCTGGATCGGGCACGGCAGCAGGTGGCTCGGCGCGAACAGGTGCTGGCCGAGGAGCACGCCGACGTCGAGCGCCTGGAGGGGGTCTCGCTGAGCCGGATCCTCGCGGGACTGAGCGGGTCGCTCACCGACCGGGTCACCCGCGAGCGGGCCGAGCGTGAAGAGGCGGTCTACCGGCTGCGCGACGCTCGGACCGCCCTGGCGCGGGTGGCCTCCGAGGCGGACCAGCTCGAGGGAGACCGGGCGCGCCTCGGCGACGTCGAGACGGCATACCAGGAGAGCCTGTCGGATCTGCTGCTCACCGTCCGGGTCAGCGATCACGACCGGGCGGCGCAGATCGAGGCGGAGGCGGAGCGGCGCCTGGCCGCGATCGAGCGGCGCCGGGAGGTCGAGGAGGCGATCGCGGCCGCGCACGAGGCGCTGCCGCGGCTGCGGGAGGCGCGCCGGCGCTGCGCCAGAGCGGCAGAGTGGGCGACCGCCGACCTCATCGGAGGCCTGGGGTTGCTCGACGACCTCGTGAAGTACGACCACCTCGACGCGGCAGTGGCGGAGGTGAGCGCTGCGGGCGCCGCGCTCGGTCGGTTGTCGCGCGAGCTGGCCGACGTCGAGCTGCCGGGACTGCGGGCCCCGGTGACCGATGGGCTGGACCGGGGGATCGACGTGTGGTTCGACAACCTCTTCACCGATCACCTCGTGCGCCGCCGGATCCAGGAGGCCGTGCGCGACCTGGATCGGGCGATCGGCGAGGTGGAGCAGACCCTGGCTCGTCTGGCGGCGCTGCGCGCCGAGCTGGCCGACGCCTGAGCGGCGTGGGTAGCACGGAGCCGGCGGAGCGTGTGCTCCGCCGGCTCCGGCCCGACGGGGCCGTCCCTGACGCCGTCGGCGTGATGACGTTGTCCCTGACGTCATCGGTGGCGGCGACGAGTCCCTGCGTCGCCTCGGGGGAGTGCGGGTCAGCCCTGCTGGGCGGCGTTGGTGCGCTGGCTCATCCGGCCCCAGACCCAGAAGCCGGCCGCGCCGACCAGCGCGATCCCGATGAGCTCGGGGAGGATGCCGGCGAGAAAGGAGAGGCTGCCGAGGACGACGCCGAGCGCGGCGATCGTGCCGAGGGCCAGGACGATGAGCGAGCGCCCGCGGCCGCGGCGCAGGCCCTCCTCGAGGTGGGTGCGGCCGGACGCGTCGGGCATCGCCGTCCAGGCGATGAGGTAGAGCCCGATGCCGACGCCGAAGAAGAGGACGCTGAGTGCGGCGGCGGCGCGCACCGCGATCGGGGCGACGCCGAGCCGGTCGGCGAGGGTGGCGCAGACGCCGCCGAGCACGGCCTGGTCGGTGCGGCGGGCGGGGAGCCGGCGCAGCGAGGCGTAGACGCCGTCGAGGACGCTGGTGCGCTGCTCCTGGTGCGGCTGGGCCGGGAGGATGGGGGGCAGGGTGCTGCCGGTGCTGGGGTTCTCGTTCATGACATCCATGTTTCCGTCTCGCGCGGGCGCGCAGGAGCCGGTCGGCCACCAGATGTGGCGGGGGGATAACCCCCGCAGCCGGGTCTGACCGCTCCTCGAGCTGGGGCGTCCCGCCGACACCCCGACGCCGAACGGCCCCAGCGTTCACGTGAACGCCAGGGCCGTTGCCGACCGGCCTGTCGCCGGCACGGGGTGAGGCTCAGAGGTTGATCATGTGCCCCGCGATGCCGTGGACGGCCTCCTTGACGGCCTCGCCCAGGGTCGGGTGGGCGAAGACCACGCGGGCCATCTCGTCGGCGGTGAGGTCCCAGGTCTGGGCCAAGTTGAGCACCGGCAGCAGCTCGGTCACGTCGGGGCCGATCATGTGCGCCCCGAGGATTTCGTTGTGCTCGGCGTCCGCGACGACCTTGACGAAGCCCACGCCCTCGCCCAGGCCCATCGCCTTGCCGTTCGCGGAGAACGGGAACTGCGCGGTCTTGACCTCGTGGCCCGCGTCCTTGGCCGCCTGCTCGGTCATGCCCATCGAGGCGATCTGCGGGTGGCAGTAGGTCGCGCGCGGGATGAAGGTGTAGTCCAGCGGCATGGTCTCCGCGCCGGCCAGCGTCTCGGCCGCGATGATCCCCATCGACTCGGCGGTATGCGCGAGCATGAGCTTGGCGGTGACGTCACCAATGGCATACACGTTGTCCACGTTGGTGCGCATGTAGTCGTCGATCGCGATGGCCCCGCGGTCGGAGAGCTCCACCCCGGCCGCCTCCAGGCCGAAGCCCTCGGTGCGCGGGGCGAAGCCGATGGCCGAGAGCAGTTTGTCGGCCTCGAGCGTCTGGGAGTCGCCGCCGTCGGCCGGCGTGACCGTGACCTTGACGCCGCTGCCGGTGTCCTCGACGTTCTCGACCTTGGTGCCGGTCATGATCTTCACGCCGAGCTTCTTGTACTCCTTGGCCAGGGCCTTGGAGATCTCCGGCTCCTCGAGCGGCACGATGCGGTCGAGGAACTCCACGATCGTGACGTCGACGCCGTAGTTGGCCATGACGTAGGCGAACTCCACGCCGATCGCGCCCGAGCCGGCGATGATGATCGAGCCGGGCAGCTCCTCGTCGAGGATCTGCTCCTCGTAGGTCACGACGTTGTCGCTCACCTCGACGCCAGGCAGCATCTTGGTCACCGAGCCGGTGGCCAGGACGAGGTGGTCGAAGGTGAGTTGCGTGGTGCTGCCCTCGTCGTCCTTGACGTCCATCGAGGTCGCCGACGTGAGCGTGCCCCAGCCGTCCACCTCGGTGATCTTGTTCTTCTTCATGAGGAAGTGGACGCCCTTGACGATGCCGGCGCTGACCTTGCGGCTGCGCTGGTGGGCCGGGGCGTAGGTCATCGTGACGTCGCCCTCGATGCCGTACTTGTCCTTCTCGTGGTGGAGCGTGTGTGCGAGCCCGGCGTTCTTCAGCAGCGCCTTGCTGGGGATGCACCCGACGTTGAGGCAGACACCGCCCCAGTACTTCTTCTCGACGACGGCCACCTTCTTGCCCAGCTGGGCCGCGCGGATCGCCGCGACATACCCGCCAGGACCGGCGCCCAGGACAACAACGTCATAGTGATCGGCCATAAGGCCACAGTATGCCTACCCCCGGGGGCTTCGCCCCCGGGCACCCCCAGGCTCGCTTCGCTCGACGAGGTGGGGCTTCGCCTACCCCCGGGCACCCCCAGGCTCGCTTCGCTCGACGAGGTGGGGCTTCGCCTACCCCCGGGGGCTTCGCCCCCGGGCACCCCCTCGGGTACTGCGTTGTGCTCGCTTCGCTCGCTCGCGCTCCTGGTTCCGGCCAACCAGGCTCGCTGCGCTCGCGGTTGCCCGGGCTCGCTGCGCGAGCAGCCGCACTCGCCGTTGAGGGGTATGCGGTGAGGACCGATGCGGGTGGACCGATCCTCTGCGGGTGGGGGCGGTGCGCCGGTGAGGACTAGTGCGGGTGGACCGATCCTCTGCGGGTGGGGGCGGTGCGCCGGTGAGGACCGGTGCGGGTGGACCGATCCTCTCCGGGTGGGGGCGGTACGCCGGCGGGGACCGGTGCGGGTGGACCGATCCTCTCCGGGTGGGGGCGGTACGCCGGCGGGGACCGGTGCGGGTGCACCGATCCTCACCGGGATGTCGCGGTCGGCTGAGGCCTAGTCCTCGACGATCTCGCCCTCGGCGATCTCGTCCAGCTCGTCGGCGTCGTCGGGCTCGTCCGCCTCGTCGCGGTCCACCTCGGCCTCGGCGAGCATGCGGTAGAGGTCGCGGCGGGTGCGGTCGAGCAGCTCGGCGGCCTGCTGGTTCAGGTCGTCCTGGCCCGACTGGCCGACGGCCTGGGTCGCCATCGCGACGCTGCCCAGCGCCTTCCAGAGCGTGCCCGCGCTGCCGGAGCCACGGCCCTGGTCCGGCCCACCGTGGCGGTGACCGTGGCCGCGCCCACCCCGGCCGCCACGACCGCGCTCGCCGCGCGGCCCACGGCGCCGGCCGTCCTCGGCCCAGGGGTCCTCGGGCTCCTCACCGCCGGCCCAGCCCTGCGGAGGCAGGTCTGCGGCAGCCTCGCGGCCCTCGTCGGTGAGCTCGTAGGCGCGTCGCCCGTCGACCTCGGTCTGGCGGACCAGGCCCTCGTCCTCGAGCTGAGCGAGCGCGGGATAGATGGCACCGGAGCTCGGCTGCCAGGCCCCGCCGGAGCTCTGCGCGATCTCCTGCATCAGCTGGTAGCCGTTCATCGGCTCACGCTGGAGCAGGTGCAGCACGGCGTTGCGCACGTCGCCGCGGCGGGCGCGTCGCGGCCCACCCGGGCCCCGGCCCTGAGGGCCGAACGATCCCCCACGACGTGGTCCGCCAGAGCCGAAGCCCTGGGGGCCGAAGGGGCCGCTGCCCTGCCCGAAGACCTGCCCGAGCAGGCCGTTCGGGCCGAAGATCTGGTCGTCCAGGTTGAAGCCGAAGTCGGCGCCACCGCGGCCGTAGTTCTGTCGAGACGTCATGGCGTCTCCTTCCGTGAAGAGTGGGTGACGTCGCGCTCCAGAACAGCGTGACGCCATACGCAAGACTAACAAGATGCGTCAAGATATGTCAACGATATGTCGATATTTATCGTCACCGTGCATACTTGTGCAACACGTCACATGTGTATGCAGAGGGTTGACGTGGCGGCACTCCGGGCGGTTATATGTGCCCATGCAGTTCTCTGCCCTCGTACTTATTACCTAGGGACGCGCCGCCGGCCGATCCTCGCCATCGACGCGTCCTCCCCTCGCCAGCCCTCCGGGCCGAGGGGTTTTTTGTTGCCAGAAGCACCGCAGACCGCCCAGACGACCACTTCCAGCAGTCAGGACACCGCATGACCGCCACGCACCTGAGCAGCGATCGCATCTCTGACGGCGCCACCGCGACCGCCCCGGGAACTACCGGTGGCACCTCCCGCGAGCCCGGCCGACGCACCGGGGCCGAGGCCCTCGTCGGTACCCTGGAGCGGCTCGGGGTGGAGCACATCTTCGGGCTGCCCGGGGGAGCGGTGCTGCCGCTCTACGACGCGCTCTACGGCGCCGACGTGCGGCACATCCTCGTCCGGCACGAGCAGGGGGCGGGGCACGCGGCGCAGGGGTATGCCGCCGCCACCGGGAAGGTGGGCGTCTGCATGGCCACCTCCGGTCCCGGCGCGACCAACCTGGTGACCGCGCTGGCCGACGCCAACATGGACTCGGTCCCGATGGTGGCGATCACGGGCAACGTCGCCAGCTCGGCGATGGGGTCGGACGCCTTCCAGGAGGCGGACATCCGGTCCATCTCGATGCCGGTGACCAAGCACTCCTTCCTCGTCACCAACCCCGACGAGATCGCCGCCACGGTCGCGTCCGCGTTCCACATCGCCTCGACCGGCCGCCCGGGCCCGGTCCTCGTGGACGTCACCAAGGACGCCTTCGTCGCCGAGGCCGACGAGACGATGCTGCAGCTGCCGATGCCGGGCTACCGCATCCCGAGCAGCCCGGCACCGGAAGGGGTCCGGGACGCCGTCGAGCTCATGCTCACCGCCCGGCGCCCGGTCCTCTACGTCGGCGGCGGCTGCCTGCGGGCCGGCGCCTCCGAACAGGTCCGTCAGCTCGCCGAGCTGACCGGGATCCCCGTCGTCACGACGCTCATGGCCCGCGGGGTCTTCCCGGACAGCCACCCGCAGCACATGGGGATGCCGGGGATGCACGGCAGCGTCTCAGGCGTCGCGACGCTGCAGAAGTCGGACCTCATCATCAGCCTGGGCGCCCGATTCGACGACCGCGTCACCGGCGCCAAGCACACCTTCGCGCCCGACGCGACCATCATCCACGCCGACATCGACCCGGCCGAGATCGGCAAGAACTTCCCGACCGCGGTCGGCCTCGTCGGTGACGCCAAGGAGACCATCTCGCTGCTGGTCACCGAGTGGACGCGGCGCACCGCCGCCGGCGCGAGCGCGGACCACGAGGCCTGGGTCAACCGGTGCCTGTCGTGGAAGCGCCGCTACCCGCTCGGCTACGACGCCCCGTCCGACGGCGCGATGGCCCCCCAGCTGGTCATCGAGCGGCTCGGCGCCATCTCGGGACCGGACACGATCTTCGCGGCCGGCGTCGGCCAGCACCAGATGTGGGCCAGCCAGTTCATCGGCTACGACGAGCCGCGGCACTGGCTCAACTCCGGCGGACTCGGGACGATGGGGTATGCCGTGCCCGCCGCCATGGGTGCCAAGGTCGGGCGCCCCGACGCCACCGTCTGGGCGATCGACGGCGACGGCTGCTTCCAGATGACCAACCAGGAGCTCGCGACCTGCTCGGTCGAGGGGATCCCGATCAAGGTCGCGATCATCAACAACGCGGCGCTCGGCATGGTCAAGCAGTGGCAGGCGCTGTTCTACTCCGAGCGCTTCAGCCACAGCCAGCTGCCCTCGATGCAGGTGCCCGACTTCGCGACCCTCGCGACCGCATACGGTTGCCTCGGGTTGCGGTGCGAGCGCCCGGAGGACGTCGACGCGACCATCGAGCGGGCCATGGAGGTCGACGACCAGCCGGTCGTGGTGGACTTCCGGGTCAGCCAGGACGCGATGGTCTGGCCGATGGTCGCCGCCGGCACCAGCAACGACGACATCCAGCACGCCCGCGACGTGCGCCCAGACTTCGGGGAGGACGAGTGACGCTCCTGTCCGACTACCCGCCCGCCGAGGCCGCGGTACCCACCCCGGCACCGGCATACCAACCATCCACCACCCACCCGCACCACCCGAGGAAAGGGACCACCATGAGCAACGCAGCTCGCACCCGCCACGCACTATCCGTCCTGGTCGAGAACAACCCGGGCGTCCTCGCCCGCGTCTCCGTGCTCTTCGCCCGGCGCAACTTCAACATCGACCACCTCGTCGTCGGCCCCACCGAGGACAACAAGGTGTCCCGCATGACGATCGTCGTCAACGTCAACGCCGAGCAGCTGCACAAGGTGACCAGCCAGCTCGACAAGCTCGTCGAGGTCATCCACATCGAGGAGCTCGATGACGCCGACGCGATCCGCACCCAGCTGTGGCAGATCAACGACAACGGTCCGCGCCCCGTCGGTGCCATGGCCGCCGCCGCCTTCTGATCCCCGCACCGGACGTGCGTTCGTCACACGCCGGACGTGCGTTCGTCACATCCGCGGTTGCGGTGTGACGAACGCACGTCCGGTGCGAAGAGGGCTCGCTGCGCTCGCGGTTCACCGGGGCTCCGCCCCTCCACCCACGGCTCGACTCACCACCTACCCCACAGGAGAACTCCACCTCATGGCCACGATGTACTACGACGACGACGCCGACCTCTCGCTGATCCAGTCCCGCAAGGTCGCCGTCCTCGGTTACGGCAGCCAGGGCCACGCCCATGCGCTGTCGCTGCGCGACTCGGGAGTCGACGTCCGCGTCGGGCTCGCGGAGGGCAGCAGCAGCCGGGCCAAGGCCGAGGCCGAGGGCCTGCGGGTCGTGACGCCGGCGGAGGCGTGCGCCGAGGCGGACGTGATCATGGTGCTGGTGCCGGACCACGTCCAGCGCCTGGTCTACCGCGACGCCATCGAGCCGAACCTCAACGACGGGGACGCGCTCTTCTTCTCCCACGGCTTCAACATCCGGTACGGCTACATCGAGCCGCCGGCCGGGGTCGACGTCTGCATGGTCGCGCCCAAGGGCCCGGGTCACCTCGTGCGCCGCGAGTATGTCGACGGGCGCGGCGTGCCCGTGCTCGTCGCCGTGGAGCAGGACGCCTCCGGCAACGCCAAGGCGCTGGCGCTGTCCTACGCCTCCGCCATCGGTGGGCTGCGCGCCGGCGGCATCGAGACCACGTTCACCGAGGAGACCGAGACCGACCTGTTCGGCGAGCAGGCGGTGCTGTGCGGCGGCATGAGCCAGCTGGTGCAGTACGGCTTCGAGACGCTCACCGAGGCGGGCTACCAGCCGGAGGTCGCTTACTTCGAGTGCCTCCACGAGCTCAAGCTCATCGTCGACCTCATGTACGAGGGCGGCATCGCCAAGCAGCGCTGGTCGGTCTCTGACACGGCGGAGTACGGCGACTATGTCTCCGGCCCGCGGGTCATCGACCCGTCGGTGAAGGAGAACATGCAGGCGGTCCTCGAGGACGTCCGCAACGGTGCCTTCGCGCAGCGCTTCATCGACGACCAGGACAACGGTCGTCCGGAGTTCGAGCAGCTCCGCGCCCAGGGCGCGGAGCACCCGATCGAGGGTGTCGGCAAGGACCTGCGCGGCATGATGGCGTGGGTCAAGGGTCACGAGGCCGACAAGGACTACGTCGAGGGGTCGGCCGCCCGTGGCTGAGGTCGACCTCAAGCCGCGCTCGCGCGACGTCACCGACGGCCTGGAGAGGGCTGCGGCCCGCGGCATGCTCCGGGCCGTCGGGATGGACGACGACGACTTCGCCAAGCCGCAGGTCGGCGTCGCGAGCTCCTGGAACGAGATCACCCCCTGCAACCTGTCGCTCGAGCGGCTGGCCAAGGCGGTCAAGGACGGCGTCCACGCGGCCGGCGGCTACCCCCTGGAGTTCGGCACGATCTCGGTCTCCGACGGCATCTCCATGGGTCACGAGGGGATGCACTACTCCCTCGTCTCGCGGGAGGTCATCGCCGACTCGGTGGAGACGGTGATGTCCGCGGAGCGGCTCGACGGCTCGGTCCTGCTGGCCGGCTGCGACAAGTCGTTGCCGGGCATGCTCATGTCGGCCGCGCGCCTCGACCTGGCGTCGGTCTTCGTGTATGCCGGTTCGATCCTCCCCGGGATCGCCAAGCTCTCCGACGGCTCGGAGAAGCAGGTGACGATCATCGACGCCTTCGAGGCGGTCGGCGCGTGCTCGCGCGGCCTGATGAAGCGCGAGGACGTCGACGCGATCGAGCGGGCGATCTGCCCAGGTGAGGGCGCCTGCGGCGGGATGTACACCGCCAACACCATGGCGGCCGCGGCCGAGGCCCTGGGTATGTCGTTGCCCGGGTCCGCGGCGCCCCCGGCCACCGACCGTCGCCGCGACGGCTTCGCCCGGCGCAGCGGGGAGGCGGCGGTCGGGATGCTCCGCCAGGGCATCACGGCGCGCCAGATCCTCACCCGGGAGGCGTTCGAGAACGCCATCGCGGTGACGATGGCCTTCGGTGGCTCGACCAACGCCGTGCTGCACCTGCTCGCGATCGCCAACGAGGCGGAGGTGGAGCTCTCGCTCGACGACTTCCGCCGCATCGGCAAGCGAGTCCCGCACCTGGCCGACGTCAAGCCCTTCGGGCAGCACGTCATGGTCGACGTGGACCGGATCGGCGGCATACCCGTCGTGATGCAGGCGCTGCTCGACGCGGACCTGCTGCACGGCGACGTGCTCACGGTGACCGGACGGACCATGGCGGAGAACCTCGCCGACCTGCAGGCACCCCCGCTGGACGGCACGGTGCTGCGGCAGCTGGACAACCCGATCCACGCGACCGGTGGTCTGACGATCCTCGACGGCTCGCTCGCGCCGGGCGGCGCCGTGGTGAAGTCGGCGGGCTTCGACTCCGACGTCTTCGAGGGGACCGCCCGGGTCTTCGACGGCGAGCGGGCGGCGATGGACGCGCTGGAGGAGGGCGCGGTCTCCGCAGGCGACGTCGTGGTCATCCGCTACGAAGGGCCCAAGGGCGGCCCGGGGATGCGCGAAATGCTCGCGATCACCGCGGCGATCAAGGGCGCCGGCCTCGGGAGGGACGTCCTGCTCATCACGGACGGCCGCTTCTCCGGCGGGACGACCGGGCTGTGCGTCGGCCACATCGCGCCCGAGGCCACCGAGGGCGGGCCGATCGCGCTGGTGCAGGACGGCGACCCGATCATCCTGGACGTCGCGAACGGTCGCCTCGACCTCGGTGTCGACGAGTCAGAGCTGGAGCGACGTCGGGCCGCCTGGTCGGCTCCCGAGCCGCCCGAGCGGGCCCGCCGCGGCGTGCTCGCGAAGTACGTCGCGCTCGTCCGCTCCGCCTCGGAGGGCGCCGTCACCCACTGACCGGGCGTCGGTGGGGGATGGGTGGGGAAGAGAGGTGCGCGGGGTGGGTCAGGTCAGGTGGTGCGGCTGCCGGTGTCGTCGCCGGCATGCAGCTCCTCGATGACGGAGCGCACCTCGGCGTCGACCTCCGGGTCGACCTCCCGCGCCGCGACATCCTTCTCCAGGAGGGAGTCGACGAGCTCGCTGACCTTGGCCTCGATCTCCTCGAAGGCGGCCTCGAGCTCCGCGCCCTCGCGCCCCTTCCCCTGCGCCGCAACAGGTCCTGGATCTCGGGGCGGATCGACTCACCCGGCGTGACGCCACCCGAGCGGGCGCGGATCAGCCCCTCGCCGCACCCGTTGGCGACGACGGCGGCGAGGTGGCTGCGGCCGGTGTTGACGGCACGGTAGCCGCCGGATGGCCGCGAGGCGGACCCTTCCCGACGGCTCAATGACCGGTCAGCGCGCCCCGCGGTAGCGCGCCATCTGCAGCAGCCGGTCGGTCGCATCCTTGCGCACGAGCACGGGGAGATAGTGCTGGGTCCGGGAGCACTTCTTCAGCGTGGCGCGGCTGTCCTCGACGACGAAGCTCACCTCGGCCTCGCTGAAGGTCCCCCCGAACTTGCGCACCAGGTCCTCCACGATCCCGGCCATCGCGCCGGGCACCAGTGCTGACATGCGGACCACCCTGTCAGCCGAGGGTGACGCGCAGGTGTCCGTCCGGTGACGGTCACCCGCCCGGGATGGGGCGGGTGGGGCTCAGGAGGTCTCGGCGTGCATGGCGCGGACCCAGTCTCTCTTGATCGAGCGCCACTGCTCGTCGGTATGCCCCCTGCGCCAGTAGGGCGAGCACGAGAGCTGGTCGGCACTCACCACGCCCTGGTCCAGCAGGTGGCGGCGGACCGCGCGGATCGACTCCGCCTCGCCGTGGACGAAGGCGCTGAGCCGGCCCGCCGGCAGCTCGGTCGCGGCGAGCGCCTCGACGAGGAGCCGCTCCGGCTCCGGGCTTCCGGCGCGGTGCACCTGCGTGAGCGTGAGCAGACCAGGGGTCGTCAGACTTACCTCGCCGGCGGCGTCCTCAACCTCGAGCAGCACCACGACCGGTCGTCCGGCGGACACCGACTCGAGGCCGGCGGCGATCGCGGGCAGCGCGCTCTCGTCGCCGATCATGAGGTAGGCGTCCGCGTCGGCCGGCGGGGTGTAGTCACCGGCCGGGCCGCGCAGCTGCAGCCGATCACCGGGACGCGCGCGCGTGGCCCAGCGACCGGCATACCCCACGGCGCCGTGCACGACGAAGTCGATGGTGAGCTCGCGGCGCTCGCCGTCCCAGTGCCGGATCGTGTAGCGCCGCGGGTAGGGCCGCTCGTCACGGGGGAGGTCGCGGACCGCCTCGGCGTCGAAGGGTGGCGCGTAGCCCGCGCCGTCCGGGAGGAAGAAGGCGTTGACGTAGCTGTCGGCGAAGGTGGGCTCCGCGAAGTCCGCGAGCCCGTCGCCGCCGAGGACGACCCGGCGGAGCTGGGGGGTGAGCTGCTCGGTGCGCAGGACCGTGCCGTACATGGGACTCCTTGTCGTGGCGAGGGCGCGGGTGGCTAAGAACAAGGCTACCCTCACCAGAATTACGTCACGACATCGGTGCAGAGCGCACCGTGACAGACTTTCGCCTATGCCGTCTCGCCTGCTCGACCACATCCTCGCCGACCCGTCGGGACTGTCCTGGGCGATCCTGTGGCGCGCCGAGCAGGGAGCGGTCGAGGTCGTCGTCGGCGACGTCACGGACCTCGACGCACTGGCGCAGATCCCCCGTCCGTCCGCCGATCTGCCGGTCCTGGCGCTCGTGCCCTTCCGGCAGATCACCGAGCGGGGCTTCGACGCGCACGACGACGGCACCCCGCTGCGGGTGCTGGCGCCGACCGCCGTCGAGCGGATCGACGTGGCCGACCTCGTCGCGGCCCTGCCGTCGGCGCCCGTGCCGGTCGGCGGGGAGCGCTTCAGCGTGAGCGACGAGGACTACGCCGCCACGGTGGCGCGGGTCATCGAGGAGGAGATCGGCAACGGCGAGGGGGCGAACTTCGTCATCCGCCGCGACGTGGAGGCGCAGACCGACACCGACCCCGCGCTCGCCGCGCTCACCTGGCTGCGCACCCTGCTCGTGGACGAACGCGGTGCCTACTGGACCTTCGCCGTGCATACTCCCGGTCACACCCTCGTCGGCGCCACCCCAGAGCGGCACGTCAGCGTCCGCGACGGCCGGGTCTGGATGAACCCCATCTCCGGCACCTTCCGGCACCCTGCCGAGGAGGGGCCGGAGGGATCCGTCCTGCGCGAGGACTTCCGGGCCTTCATCAAGGACGCCAAGGAGACCGAGGAGCTCTTCATGGTGGTCGACGAGGAGATGAAGATGATGGCCCAGATCTGCACCGACGGCGGGCGGATCACCGGGCCCTACCTCAAGCAGATGGCCCACCTCACGCATACCGAGTATCTCCTCGACGGGCGCAGCGACGTCGACGTGCGAGACGTGCTGCGCGCCACGATGTTCGCCCCGACGGTGACCGGCTCGCCGATGGAGAACGCCTGCACGGTCATCGCGCGCCACGAGACCGCCGGGCGGCGTTACTACAGCGGCGTCCTCGCCCTGATCGACCTCGACGAGGAGGGGGCTGAGCGGCTGGACGCGCCGATCCTCATCCGCACGGCGCACCTCGACGGTGCTGGCGCGATCACGGTGAGCGCCGGCGCCACCCTCGTGCGGCACAGCGACCCGGTCTCGGAGTGCGCCGAGACGTCCGCCAAGGCGCGCGGTGTGCTCTCCGCGCTCGGGCTGCGCCCGCGACGCGATCTGGGGTATGCCGTCGACCTGGGTGAGCTGCCCGGCGTCGCCGAGGACCTCGCCGCGCGCAACGACTCGCTCTCGCCCTTCTGGCTCAGCCCGCAGGAGGCCCGCCCGGACCCCCTGCTGCTGGGACGCCGGGTGCTCGTCATCGACGCCGAGGACACCTGGACCCAGATGCTGGCGCACATGGTGCGGCACGTCGGGATGGCGGCGCTCGTGCGCCGGTGGGAGGAGGTTGCGGTCGAGGACGTCGTCGCGCGCGACGAGGAGGGCGAACTCGTCTGGGACCTCGTGCTCTACGGCCCCGGCCCGGGTGACCCCACCGACCTCGACGACCCACGGATCGCCCGGCTCCACGCGCTGCTGCACGCGCGTCTGGAGGCCGAGCTGCCGGTGCTCGCGGTCTGCCTGTCGCACCAGGTGCTCAGCGCGATGGTCGGGTTGCCGATCAGCAAGCTGCCCTCGCCCAACCAGGGCATCCAGCTCCCCGTCGACCTGTGGGGCCAGGTGCGCCGGATCGGGTTCTACAACACCTTCGTCGCGCGGCCGGGGCGGGCGGTGCTGGGCGGCGTCCAGCTGGAGCAGGCGGTGCACGAGCCGGACGACGCCGTCGTGGCGCTGCGCGGGCCGAGGGTCGCCACCATCCAGGGCCACGCCGAGTCCGTGCTCTCCCGGGACGGCCTCGTCGCGCTGCACGGCCTCATCCGCCAGGCACTGGCCTAGCGGCGGGCGGTCAGCGCTTGCGGCGGACGTAGAGCTGCTTGCGGACCCGGGCGACCACCGTGCCGTCGTCGGTGACGAGGTCGTTCTCGAACCAGCGCAGCACCTTGGCGCCGTCGGCGGCCTCGGCACGCAGCTCGTCCAGCACCTCCTCGTCCAGGTCGAAGGTGGCCGACACCGACGCCCGCCCCGGGGAGACGAACTCGATCTCTGCCGCCTTGTCCCACACGACATACCCCGGGCCGAGGTTGCGCAGCACCATGATCATCCAGAACGGGTCGGCCATCGCCGCGAGCGAGCCGCCGAAGAGGGTCCCGACGTAGTTCGTCGTCAGGGGCGTGTGCGCCAGCCGCACCCGGACGTGTCGGAAGTCCTCGTCCATCTCCTGGATCCGGATGCCGGAGAAGAGGAACGGCGGCCAGGCGTTCATGCCCAGGTGCAGGGCTCGGGAGGACTGCGCGAGGGCCTTGAAGCGGGAGATGCGCTGGTCGGGACGGGTGGATGCGGTCACCCTGCCACTGTATGCGGCGCCGCTCGGCGGCAGCGTCAGGCGACGGCGGCGCGGATCGCGTCGGCGTCCTCCGCGACCTCCTCGACGGTCACCAGGTCGGCGGCCTCGCTGGTCAGGGTCTGCGTCCAGGCCGCCACCGACTCCTTCAGCACCCCGTCGTCGAGGAGCTCGCCCTGGAGTCGAGTCAGTTCATCGTCGTACACCGCGGCCCAGTCGTCGTTCGCCAGGAAGATCTCCACGAGGGGGTTGGACCGACTCATCATGCCGCCACGTCCGCCTGCAGGCGCTTCGCCGTCCTCGAAGCTGGGTGGCTCCATCCCTTCGGGCGCCTGGCCGTCCTCGAAGCTGGGTGGCTCCATCCCTTCGGGCGCCTGGCCGTCCTCGAAAGTGGGTGGCTCCATCCCTTCGGGCGCCTGGCCGTCCTCGAAGCTGGGTGGCTCCATCCCTTCGGGCGCCTGGCCGTCCTCGAAAGTGGGTGGCTCCATGCCCTCGGGCATCTCCCCTTCCTCGACGCGGGGCATTCCGCCGCCCGCGCCGCCCCCGCCGGGGCCACCCCCGGCATTCGTTGCTCCGAAAGACAGGTTGTGGTCCCAGGCGACGACGGTGAACTGCTCGGTCAGGGAGTCCCAGAGGAGGTAGGAGTTGTTGCCCGGCCCGTCGATGTCGTCCCAGTTCTGGATGATCTCCTGCACCGCGAGGTAGGTCGCGAAGGACTCGAGGTCGACCAGCTCGGGGAGGCGCTTGGCGATCTCCTCCTCCGTGCCGTTGTTGAGCAGATCGAGGAGCTCGATCAGCGGGCCGTAGTCGTCCTCACCCGCCTCGATGTCGAAGGCGGTCGAGTAGTCGCCGTCCTCGCCTCGCCAGGACCAGTCACCCTCCGCCTCGGACTTGTAGAGGACGCTGCCCTCGCCGGCCTGCGGGAAGGCATCCTCCAGCCAGGCGTCATCGAGGTTCTGGACGGTGAGCCGGAGCTCGGCCTCGCTGCCGTTGACCGAGAAGCGAGTAGCGATCGCCTCCGTCGAGGCTAAGCCGGCCGCGGAGAGCAGGTCGAGGGAGACAGCCTCGTTCATCGCCGTCGTCGTGGTGGTGGAGCGGACCGTGAAATCGCTGTAGCCCTCGAGGTTCTGATCGTCGACGAACTTGTCGAGGCGGATGCGCAGCGGCAGCTCTTGCGCCGGGGTGTCGGTCGAGATGCTACGCAGGGAGGAGTTGCCCTTGAGCTTGATGCCGACGTCCTCGAAGGTTTGGCCGTCGATGGTGACGGTGCCGGTGACCCACTCCTTCTCGCCGGTGTCCAGGTAGGTCTGGATCATCTGGGTCAGCACGTCCTCCTCGACCTCGACCTCGATGGTGTGCACCTGCGTCGCGGTGAAGAGCGCTGTGGAGGCGGCCGGCGATGAGGCTGTCGTGACGCTGGTGGAGTCCTGCCCGGTGGTGCTCGTCGTCGCGCACCCCGAGAGCAGGAGCGCAGCGGTGAGGGTGAGGGTCGTCAGCCGGCGGGGGTGTCGTCGTCTCATGTCCCCACGACATCCCCCAGCCCTGTGGAACGCACAAGGTTCACCTGTGGTGGGCCTGTGACGCGGAGCCGGGACATGCGAAAGCCGCGGGTGTCATGGGGGGGCGGACCCGCGGCTCGTCGCGTGGCCAGGGGCGGGGTCGAACCGCCGACCTTTCGATTTTCAGTCGAACGCTCGTACCAACTGAGCTACCTGGCCAGGAGAGTCATCGGCGTGGTCACCGGATCTCTCCGGTGATTACGCCGCATACTCTGCGACCCCGACGGGACTCGAACCCGCGACCTCCGCCGTGACAGGGCGGCGCGCTAACCAACTGCGCCACGGGGCCTCGATTGTCAGGTCGAGACCTGTGTGCATCCCCAACGGGATTCGAACCCGTGTTACCGCCGTGAAAGGGCGGGGTCCTAGGCCACTAGACGATGGGGACCTATCCGTTGAGGACAGTGAAAGAGCATACGGGATCGATCCGCGAACCTCCAAAACGGTTCCTCCGGTATGCCGTGAGCGCGGCCAGGGGCCGCATCACCGCTGGTCAGAGCTCTGTTCCCGGGGACGCCGCCCACGCGGTCAGCCGCTCGACGGGCCAGGTGTTGACGACCCGCTCCGGCGGCACGCCGTAGCGCACCGCTCGCTCGCAGCCGTAGTCGAGGAAGTCCAGCTGCCCGGGGGCGTGCGCGTCGGTCGAGATGGCGAAGAGGCACCCCGTGTCGATGGCGAGGGCGAGCAGCTCTCCGGGCGGGTCCCGGCGCTCGGGTCGGGAGTTGATCTCGACGGCGGTGCCGGTCTCGGCGCAGGCCGCGAAGACGGCGGCGGCGTCGAACTCGCTCGGCGGCCGCATCCGGCTGCCGCTCCGCTCGGCCTTGTCGCCGCGCCGTGGCATGAGGCGCCGCCCGGTGCAGTGGCCGAGCACGGACGTGAGCGGGTTGCGCACCGCGGCGATCATCCGCCGGGTCATCGCCGCGGACTCCATCGTCAGCTTGGAGTGGACCGAGGCCACGCGCAGGTCGAGCGCCGCCAGGAGGTCGGGCTCCTGGTCCAGCGCGCCGTCGTCGAGGATGTCGACCTCGATCGCCTTGAGCAGGGTGAAGGGCGGGTCCGAGCGGGCGGTGTGCGCCGTGATCGCGTCGACGATCTGCAGCTGGCGGCGGAGTCGCGCCGGGCTGAGGCCGCCTGCGATCTTGAGCCGGGGGGAGTGGTCGGTGAGCGCGAGGTAGTCGTGGCCCAGCTCCAGCGCGCTGGCGACCATCTCCTCGATCGGGCTGCCACCGTCGGACCAGTCGGAGTGGCTGTGCAGGTCGCCGCGCAGCAGCGCACGCATCGACTCCCCGCCGGTGGCGAGCGGCTCGCCCGCGCGGGCCTCGAGCTCGGCGAGCTTGGCCGGCACCTCACCCGCGACCGCGGCCTCGATGACCGCGGAGGTGGACGGGCCGATCCCGGCCAGGTCGGTGAGCGTGCCGGCGGCCGCCCGGCGCCGCACCTCGTCCTCCCCCAGCGGCAGGATCACCCCGGCGGCCTTGCGATAGGCCTCCACCCGCCGCGTCTCGGCCCGCTCCCGCTCCAGCAGGAAGGCGATCCGGCGCAGCGCGTCCACCGGCTCCAGCGCAGCGGGTGCATCGGTCATGACCGCAGCCTACGCAGCGGCCGGATCGGACGTTCTGGACAGAGGATTCTGGGCGACGGGCCCCAGAATCCTCTGTCCAGAAGGTCGGGCCGGGGGCCTAGGCTCGGGCTCATGCCGACCCTGCGCACCGCCCGCTTCGCCGACCTCGATACCCGCGTGCTGCACGACCTGCTGCGGCTGCGGGTCGACGTCTTCGTCGTGGAGCAGGAGTGTCCCTACCCCGAGATCGACGGCCGCGACACCGAGGCGGACACCGAGCACCTGTGGATCGACGCGGACGGGGAGGTCGCCGCCACCGTCCGCACGCTCGTCGACGCCGACGGCACCCGACGGCTCGGTCGCGTCGCCACCCATCGCGACCACCGCGGCCACGGGTATGCCGCACAGCTGGTCGAGGAGGGGCTGCGCCGGTTGGGCGGCGGACCCGTGCACATCGGCGCGCAGGCGCACCTGGAGGGGTGGTACGCCCGCCTCGGGTTCGTCCGCAGCGGCCCGGACTACCTCGAGGACGGCATCCCGCACCTGCCGATGGTGCGGGCCTGAGCCCAGACGACGTGGCCGGTCGTCAGTGGCGCGGCTGCTTGCGGAAGTCGTCGCCCAGGTATTCCAGCGCGAGCCGGGCATACACCTGCTGCTCGGTGACCGTCCGCTCGGAGCGGTCTCGCCCCACGAAGCTGACCGCCCAGTGCAGCAGCGTCGCGAGCTGGTTCTTGAAGCCGATGATGTAGAACAGGTGGACGGCCAGCCAGCCCACCCAGGCGGGATAGCCGGTGAGCTCGATGTTGCCGCGCTTGAGCACCGCGCGGAAGCGGGAGATCGTGGCCATCGAGCCCTTGTCGAAGTACTCGAATGTCTGACCCGTCTCCTCACCCCGGAGCCGGCGCAGGATCTGGTCGGCCGCGAAGCGGGCTCCCTGGATGGCCCCCTGGGCCACGCCGGGCACGCCGTCCACGGCGGCCAGGTCGCCGACGACGAAGACCTCGGGGTGGCCGGGCAGCGTGAGGTCGGGCTGCACCTTGACCCGCCCGGCACGGTCCAGCTCTGCGCCGGCCTGCTCGGCGACCTTGCGCCCCAGCGGGTTGCCCTGCACTCCGGCGGCCCAGACCTTCGTGGCGGAGTCGATCCGCTCCTGGCTGCCGTCGGACATCGACTCCAGCACCACCCCGGCCTCGTCGACGTCGACGACCTTGCGCCCGAGCTTGACCTCGATGCCGAGGGTCCCGAGGCTCTTCTCCGTCTTGTCGGCCAGCTGCTCACCAAAGGGGGCGAGCACCTGGTCGGCGGCGTCCACGAGCAGGATGCGGGCCTTGGTCGGGTCGATGTGGCGGAACTCCCTGCGCAGCGTCCGCTTGCTCAGCTCGGCCAGCTGGCCGGCCATCTCGACCCCGGTCGGCCCGGCGCCGACGACGACGAAGGTCAGCAGCCGCTCCACCTCGTCGTGCCGACCGGCGGCCGCGGCCAGCTCGGCCAGCTCGAAGGCGCCGTAGATCCGGCCGCGCAGCTCCAGCGCGTCGTCGATCGACTTCATCCCGGGGGCGTACTCCGCGAAGTGCGGGCTGCCGAACCACGACTGGTTGGCGCCGGCGGCCAGGATCAGGCTGTCGTAGTCGTAGACCATCTCCTCGCCGGCCGTGACCGCGGTGACGGTGCGCTCATCGATGTCGATCGTCTGGACGTCGCCGAGCATGACCGTGGCGTTGTCCTGGTCGGCGAGGACGTCCCTGGTCGGCGGGGCGATGACGCCTTCGGAGAGGATCCCGGTGGCCACCTGGTAGAGCAGGGGCTGGAAGAGGTGGTGGCCGGTGCGCGCGACCATGAGCACCTGGACGGCGGGGTCCGAGAGCGCCTTGGTCGCGAAGAGACCCCCGAAGCCGGAGCCGATGATGAGGACACGGTGGGGGCGGGTCGCGGCGGGGGTGGAGGCGTTGCTGCTCATACCCCTAGTCAACCCGATTCCGCGGCACTCTCATCCTGAAGAGGCCCTCCTGTGACGCGACGACGGCATGACATTGGTCACGGTGCGACACTGTGGCGATGAGTTCGCTGGAGACGCGCCCGGACGAGATCACCTGCGGGGGCGAGGGCGAGGGCCGCGACGCCGGTGCCCGCGGCGCGGAGCCGGTCGACGTGCTCGCGCCGCGAGAGGTGCCGCTGGGCGGCCCCCGGGCCATGACGGTGCGCCGCACCCTGCCGGCGCGGGGCCGGACGATGATCGGCGCGTGGTGCTTCGTGGACCACTACGGGCCCGATGACGTCGCAGAGACGGGCGGCATGGTGGTGCCGCCCCATCCGCATACTGCGCTGCAGACGGTCTCCTGGCTCTTCAGCGGGCGGATAGAGCACCGCGACTCGACCGGCGCGCACGCCCTCGTGCACCCGGGAGAGCTCAACCTCATGACCGCGGGGCACGGCGTCTGTCACTCCGAGGTCTCGGTCACCCCCGAGCGCGACGCCTCCGCGCCGACCGTCCTCCACGGGGCCCAGCTCTGGGTGGCGCTGCCCGCCGAGCACGTCGACGTGCAGCCGTCCTTCCAGCACTACGCCCCGGAGCCGGTGCCGGTGGACGGGGCCACGGTGAGCGTCTTCCTCGGGGGGCTCGGCCTGGAGGACGGGCGCCGGGTGGACTCGCCGGTCACGACCTACTCCCCGCTGCTGGGCGCCGAGGTCCGGCTGGCGCCGGGCGCCTCGCTCCGGCTGAGCGTCGACGCCGACTTCGAGCACGGCGTGCTCGCCGACGAGGGGGAGGTGCTCGTGGAGGGTATGCCGCTCGGCCGGGCGCACCTCGCGCACCTGTCGCCGGGGCGCACGACGATCACGGTGTCGGCGGGTGACGGGGCCGAGGGAGCGCGGCTGCTGTTGCTCGGCGGCACGCCCTTCGGCGAGGAGATCGTCATGTGGTGGAACTTCATCGGGCGCTCGCACGACGACGTCGTGGCGGCGCGCGACCGGTGGCAGTGCGAGCTGGGGCAGGACGCCGAGGGACGGTTCGGGGCGGTCGACTACCCCGGCGACTCGCTCCCGGCGCCGGCGCTGCCGCAGGTCCGGCTGCGTCCGCGAGGCTGAGCCGTGCCGGGGGAGGTCCTGCTGATCGACAACGTCGACAGCTTCACCTACAACGTCGCCGACCTCGTGCATCGCGTGCTCGGTCGCGCCCCCGTGCTGTGGTCGCACGACCACGTGGCCGGGGCGGCCGAGCTCGCGACCTTCGCCGCGATCGTCGTCGGACCCGGCCCGGGCCGGCCGCAGGTCCCCTCGGACATGGGGCTGTCGGACGCCGCGCTGCGCCAGCGCGAGGTGCCGGTGCTGGGGATATGTCTCGGGCACCAGGGCCTCGCGCACGTCGCCGGGGAGCGGGTCGCCGAGATGGCGCTCACCCGGCACGGGATCGTCAGCGAGGTCGAGCACGACGGGGTCGACCTCTTCGACGGTGTGCCGAGCCCGCTGCGGGTGGTGCGCTACCACTCCCTCGAGGTGGCGCAGCCGCTGCGGTCCGGCCTGCGGGTGACCGCCCGCTCCACCGACGACGGCTGCGTCATGGGGCTGGCCGACCCGGAGCGGCCGTTCTGGGGCGTGCAGTTCCACCCCGAGTCGGTGCTCTCCGAGCACGGCGAGCTGATCGTCGCCAACTTCCTGCGGCTGGCCGGGGTGGAGCTGTCGGAGGGAGCCGGGGCCCCTCCGAGCGTTCCGGACCACGGCCTAGACCCGGGTCTCGACGCAGGCCCCGTGGCGATCGGCGACACCCTGGCTACCGGCGACCACGAACCGGGCGGTCGCCTGGTGACCGTGCAGGCGCGCCAGGTCTCAGGTGCGGGGGTCGACGTGGCGGTCCTGCGCGACCTGCTGCTCGCCGACGCGCCGACCTCGGTCTGGCTGGACGCCTCGGACGGTCGGGGCTGGTCGCTGCTCGCCGACTCCCGCGGGCCGCTCGCCTTCGAGCTGGCCCACCGGGTGGGGGAGGGCCTGCCCCTGCTGGACCGGCTGGACGTGCTGCTGGACGGCTGGCGCCCGCGTGCGTCGTCCGCGCTCGACGATCCCGCCTGCCCACCCTGGCGCCCGGGTTTCGTCGGCTACTGGGGCTATGAGCTCAAGGCTGAGACCGGAGGGTTCGCCGCCCACCGCTCACCGTGGCCGGACGCCTGGCTGACCTTTGCCGACCGGGGGGTCGTCGTCGACCACGACGCGAGAGCGGTGTGGGCCATCTGGCTGGAGGACGCCCACGTCGAGCAGGAGCAGCGGGCCTGGGTCGAGCAGGTCGCTGCGGCGGTCGCGCGCGCCCGCTCCGAGGGTGAGCGGAGCAACCACGAGCGACGCTCGGTCGGCCTGGGAGCAACCATGGGCGACGCTCGGTCGGGAGAGAGGGTCGAGGTGGCGGTGC
Organism: Serinicoccus sp. JS2-9; assembly: GCF_059025165.1. Lineage (NCBI taxonomy): Bacteria > Bacillati > Actinomycetota > Actinomycetes > Micrococcales > Ornithinimicrobiaceae > Serinicoccus > Serinicoccus sp. JS2-9. The sequence goes on along the minus strand of NZ_CM180091.1, from coordinate 310,314 downwards.
CGCGGCACGACGAGACGGCATACCTCGAGCTGGTGCGGCGGGCGCAGCGCGAGATCGCGCGGGGCGAGTCCTACGAGGTCTGCCTCACCACCACCTATGCCGCACCCGGCACCGGGGTGGATGAGGGGGCGCTCTACCGCGCGCTGCGCCAGGTCTCTCCCGTGCCGCACGGCGCCTGGCTGCGCACGCCGGAGGTGAGCATCCTGTCCGGCTCGCCGGAGCGTTTCGTCTCGGTGCAGAGTGGCAGCGGGGTCGTCGAGGCCCGACCGATCAAGGGCACCCGCCCCCGCGGCGCCACGCCCGAGCAGGACGCCGCGCTCGCCGCAGACCTCGCGACCGCGGTCAAGGACCGGGCGGAGAACCTCATGATCGTCGACCTGCTGCGCAACGACCTGCATCGTGTCTGCCGCTCCGGCAGCGTCCACGTGCCGGAGATCTTCGCGGTGGAGACCTACGCGACGCTGCACCAGCTGGTCTCGACGGTGCGGGGTGAGCTGGCCGCGGGGATGCGCCCGACCGACGTGCTGCGATCCTGCTTCCCTGGCGGGTCCATGACGGGGGCGCCCAAGGTCCGGACGATGGAGATCCTCGACAGCCTGGAGGGGGCGGCGCGCGGCGTCTACTCCGGAGCCATCGGGTGGATCGGGCTGGACGGCTGCATGGACACCTCGATCGTCATCCGCACGGTGACCTGGGGTGCGGGTGAGGTGACCTTCGGCGTCGGCGGGGCCGTCACCGCGCTCTCCGACCCGGACGAGGAGTATGCCGAGACCCGCACCAAGGCGCGCTCGATGCTGCAGGCGCTCGCGCTCGCGAGGGCCGACTCCGGCTGAGCCGGCCGCACCCTCGTCCCCGCCGGGGCAGGCTCAGTCCGGCTGGTCCGGGCCGAGGAGCCAGACGCGCACCGGCTCGCGGCCCGGGACCCCCGCCAGCGTGAGCAGCAGCCCGCTCTCCTCGCGCTCCCACCGGGCGATCGTCACGGCATACCGGTTGTGGAGGGCGCGGCCCACGCGCCCCAGGTCGCCAGGCACGAAACCTCCGATGAGAAACGTCGTGGAGTCCGCCAGGCGCATCCGGCCCACGCCCTGCGCCGGGCCGGGGGTGATGCCGCGGACCGGCACGCGGCGCTCGACGAGGCCCGGCAGCTGCACCTGCAGATGACCGGTCATCTGCTCGGCGGCTGCGGCTCTGTCCCGCAGACCCCGGCGCTCGTCGGGATCGTCGGGGAGGTCGGCCCACGACATGGGTCCCAGTGTGCAGCACCGTAGGCTGGCCAGATGACTGAGCAGCCACGCATCGCCCTCAACAACGGCGTCGAGATCCCCCAGCTGGGGTTCGGGACCTTCCAGGTGGACGAGGAGGAGACGCAGCGGGTCGTCGAGACCGCGCTCGAGGCGGGCTACCGCCACATCGACACCGCCGCGGGCTACTACAACGAGGCCGGTGTCGGAGCCGCGCTGCGCAGCAGCGGACTGCCGCGCGAGGACGTCTTCCTCACCACCAAGCTGCGCAACGGCGACCAGGGGCGCGAGCGCACCCGCGCGGCCTTCGAGGCCTCGCGCGAGGCGCTCGGGGTGGACGCGGTCGACCTCTACCTCATCCACTGGCCGGTGCCCAGCAAGGGCCTCGCGGGGGAGACCTGGGAGGTCCTGCAGGAGCTGTATGCCGAGGGCGCGGTGCGCGCGATCGGCATCTCGAACTTCCTGCCCGACCATGTCACGGAGCTGCTCCGCGGCGCGGACGTCACCCCTGCGGTCAACCAGATCGAGGTGCACCCCAGCTTCCAGCAGCCGGGCACCCAGGAGGCCTCGCGGTCAGCCGGGATCGCCGTGGAGGCGTATGCGCCGATCGGCCAGGGCCAGGACCTGCAGCTGCCGGCCGTGGCCGAGGCGGCGGAGGCGCTGGGCGTCACCCCGGGCCAGGTCGTCATCCGCTGGCACCTGCAGGAGGGCCGGATCGTCATCCCGAAGTCGGCGACGCCCGAGCGGATCCGCGCCAACATCGCCGTCTTCGGCTTCGAGCTGGACGACACGCAGATGGCCGCGATCACCGGGCTGGACACCGACGAGCGGATGTTCCCCGACCCGCAGACGGCCGACTTCACGCAGTTCCGCAGCTGAGGCATACCTCTCGAGCACGACAACGGCCCCGCCGGGTCACAGGGCCGGCGGGGCCGTCGCTCACCCGGGCTGAGGGCAGGGGCGCCCGGGGAGTGCTCGAGATCAGGCGGAGAGTGCTCGAGATCAGGCGGACTTGATCGCCGAGATCTCGAACTCCAGCGTAACCTTGTCCGCCACCAGCACGCCGCCGGTCTCCAGCGCGGCGTTCCAGGTGAGGCCGAAGTCCTTACGGTTCACCACGGTGGAGCCCTCGAAGCCGATGCGCTCGTTGCCGAAGGGGTCGGTGGCGGCACCGGCGTACTCGAAGTCCACGGTCACCGGGCGGGTCACGTCCTTGATGGCGAGGTCGCCGGTCACGCGAAGGGTCTCGGCGTCGACCGCGGACACCTCGGTGGAGGTGAAGGTGATGGTCGGGTAGGTCTCGGCGTCGAAGAAGTCGGCCGACTTCAGATGGCCGTCGCGGTCGGCCGAGCGGGTGTCGACCGAGGCGACCTGCATCGTCACCTGGATCGAGGCGCCCTCCAGGTCGGTGCCGGTGGTGGCGGTGCCCTCGATCTCGTTGAAGGCGCCGCGGACCTTGGTCACCATCGCGTGGCGGGTGGAGAAGCCGACCCGGCTGTGCGAGGCGTCGATGGCGTAGGTGCCGTCCAGGTCGCGCAGGGCGGTGGGGGTAGCGGTGGTCTCGGTCATGGTGGGTCCTCTCGGGAGTCGTTGACGTGTCAACCAGCATCCTAGATGTCCGTGACGTGTCACGCAACTGGTATTCTGGCGGTATGTCGTCCACACCCGCCGTGCCCTGGCTTGAGGAGTCCGAGATGGAGCTCTGGCGCGCCTGGCTGCGGGTGCAGACCGACCTGCCGGCGGCGATGGGGCGGGCGTTGCACGCCGACAGCGAGCTGTCGCTGCAGGACTTCGAGACCCTGGTGCGGCTGTCCGAGGCGGAGGAGGGGCGGCTGCGCGTCTCGGCGCTGGCCGAGCAGATGCACTGGGAGCGGTCCCGGCTCTCGCACCACCTGCGTCGCATGGGCGGACGGGGTCTCGTCGAGAAGGTCGAGTGCGCCGAGGACGGCCGCGGGGCCTTCGTCGTGCTGACCGACGCCGGACGTGAGGCGCTGGAGGGGGCGGCGCCCGATCACGTGAGGACTGTCCGGCGGCTGTTCTTCGACGGCATGGGGGAGGCGGAGCGGGAGGTGCTGACGTCCTTCCTGCGCCGCGTGGTCGAGCGCACGTCCTGAGTCCCGGGCGGCGCTCTGGGCGGAGGGCGCGCCGTGCCAGCGATGACAGAATGGGGTGATGGCTTCACGTGCGCACGACCTCGGGGCGTGGCTGCGCCGCCCGGATGTCACGAGCGACCTGGTGCAGGTGCTCAAGAGCGTCGTCGCGGCGGTGGCGGCGTGGGTGCTGGCGGACCGGGTGCTCGGCCTCGAGCAGGCCTTCCTGGCGCCGTGGACCGCCCTGCTCACCGTGCACGCCACGGTCTACCGCACCGTGTCGCGCGGCGCCCAGGCGGTGCTGGCGACCACCGCCGGCGTGACCCTGGCGTTCGTGGCGGTGCTGCTGGGCGGCAGGGGTGTCCTCACCCTCGGGCTGGCGTTGCTCGTCGCGATGCTGCTGGCCAGGGTCGGTGTGCTGCGGGACGAGGGGGTCACCGTCGCCACGACGGTGCTCTTCGTCATCACGACGTCGTCGAGCACCGGTCCGGGGAGCCTGCTCGATCGGCTCGGGGCGACCGCGATCGGTGTGGTGGTCGCGCTCGTGGTCAACGTGGTGGTCGCGGCGCCGCTGCGCGACGCGAGCGCGCGACGGCAGATCGCCGAGATCGACCGCGGGCTCGGCGAGCTGCTCTCCGACATGGCGGACGGCGTGCGGGCCGGCGCGGACGAGGAGCGGACGGGGGACTGGGTGGAACGGACGCGCACCCTGGACGGCCGGCTGGAGAGTGCCTGGCGGTTGGTCTACGAGGCGCGCGAGAGCCGGTGGGGCAACCCGCGTCGGCAGGGCGGGGATGCCGAGGAGCTGTCGCGGGTCCTCGGACGGCTCGAGGATGGCATCGCCCAGGTGCGGGGTATGGCGCGGCTCATCCACCAGTCGGCGGTGCAGGCCGAGGACTGGGACGCGGTGTTCCGCACCACCTGGTCAGACCTGGTCGAGGAGCTGGGGCGCCGGGTGGCGGACCCGCAGGGTGACGTCATCGCGCTGCGCGAGGACGTCGACGACCTGGCGTCGCGGCTGTCCTCGGCCGATCTCCCGGACCAGCGCTGGCCGCTCTACGGCGCCCTGATCGAGATGAGCCGGGTGGTCATCGACACCGTCGACGATGTCGCGACCTCCCCGGCCGTCCGGGAGTGAGCGCCTGGATCTCGCGCTCCCGAGGTGGGCCCCCCGGGGCTCGAACCCGGAACCTACGGATTAAAAGTCCGCAGCTCTGCCAATTGAGCTAGAGGCCCGGAGCCCGACCACGGCAACGCCGTCTCGGCTCCGGCGTCCCAGGCTAGCCGCTGCTGACACGGCGAGGGCCGGGCGCCCGCTCGCACGGCCAGAACGGTGCGGAAGGTGAGCCCCTGCTCAGAAGGGAGGCTCGTTGCCGGGCGGGGTGCGCCAGCCGGTCGGATCCGGGTCAGCGGTGCAGCGTCGAGGCTCTGAACCGGCCCCGGACGCCGTTCTGGCCTCCTGTGCAGACCCCTGCGCCGGGTCGGGCCGGCACACTGCAGCGGGCCCGGTGCCCGCATCGCTTGCCCCGGTCGCCTGCTCGGCAGTGCTCTTTTCTCCCCCGAGGACTGCTTCGGGGGTCGGGGTGGTGGGGTCGGCGCCGTCGCGGCGGCGGCCGGTCTCTGTGCGGGTGACCCACATCCACCCCGACAGCGGCCCGCCGTGCTCACCGGTGCCGGGGTGGTCAGGTCTGGTGCTGCCTCTGCGCCTGGTTCGGCGCGGTCACAGGCGGCAGCCGTGCGGAGTCCGTGGCCGTACTGCCGGTAGTCGTGTGCCCGGGTCGTCTCGGTCTGGCCGAGCAGTGTGGTCCAGGTCAGGTCACGCAGGTCGTTGACCTCGGCGAGAGCGCGTCCGAGCGTCGTGAGCTGGTGGGCGGACTTGCCCAGCGCGACGAGGTTGGTCTCCGCGGTCGGCCCACCGGGCCACTCCGGTCCCCAGGGGGTGACCGGGGCAGGTCCGCGAGCTCGCGCTGATGCCTGGCACGACGCTGGCCAGGCTGCTGACCGATCCCGCGGACGGTCGGTTGGTCGAGCGGTCCCTGACCACGTACCGCCCGGACGCAGCGATGCGCCGCCAGGTCCTGGCCGCCGACGTCTTCGTCAGGCGTGACCAGATCGGCCCAGCCCTCCGGACTGCTTCGTCTGCCGCCGCAGACGAAGCAGTCGAACCGGACGGTCCAGGCTCATCAGCCGCGAGGTGATGATCCTCGGGGGCGCGGGCTTCGCCAGCTGCCCCGGGCTCCAGGGCGTGTGCACCGGTCGCCGTCCCGGGCTCGGGGAGCGAATGGCTGGGTGCCCTTCATGCGGGCTGACGAGATGGTCGGGCACGGGCAGCCGTCCGTGGACGAGGAAGGCGGTGAGCACGTCGGAGCGGAGCTGGTTCAGGGTGCGGGGGTCGCCCTGCTTGCGCAGCAGCCGGGCAGCGCGCTCGACCCGGGCGTGCGCCGCGATCAACGAGATCGCGGGCCCGGTCGCCTCCAGAGTCGCCGTCCCGTCGTCGTGGACCGTGATCGTCGCGCGACGCTCCCGGTAGGCCCTGCTGCGCCGTTCCCGCTCGGCCACCACGTCGCTCCCCTCGGCCCGGGTCGCCTCCCGTGCCAGCGCGGCGGTGTAGTCCGCCTCGTGCCACGGCCCTTGACGCAGCTCACCCTCTGGTGTCAGCCGCTCGGCCACGACGACGTGCGGGTCCGTGCCGAACAGTCCCTCGGCGACCAGCAGCGACCCGTCGGCCTCCAGCGAGCCGCACCGCCGCCAGAACGCCCTCGCCATGTCCCACGACACCTCGCCCCGGTCCCAGGCACCCAGCACCGCCGCCCGCACCCCGACCGGCGCGCACGCCAGACCTACGAGGTGCCGCGCCTGCGTGACACCCATCACCAGCCGCGCCTGCACCTTGGCGCACGCCGACCGCTTCGTCTCCGCCAGCCACCTCGCCCGCTGACCGTCGGTCAGCTCCTCCACCGAGACGAACCCTTTCTGCGCCAGCACCGCAGCCCCAGTCACCGCCACCACCAACCGCGCCTCCAGACCCGAACGGGCCGCCGCCACAGCCCCGAGCGCACTCAGCGCCGCCTCCTCCGCCGACTCGATCGCCGCGACCGCCACGCCCCTCACCCCCTTAGATGAAGCACCCAGTCCTGATCCCACCAGGATCATCGAACATGTGTTCGATATCAAGGGATAGTCGTGAGAATGTCGCGGTTCGAGACGCACCGCGGGCGCGCCGGACTCAGAAGAGCTTCTGCCACCACTTGGGCTCCGGCTCGCCGGGGTCGAGCGAGATGATCCGGACACTGCTGAAGTGGCCCTTCTGCACGATGGTGAGCCGCCACATACCGGGATCGGAGACGCCCTCGTAGTCGCCCTTGAGGTCGCTGAACATCGAGGTGCCGCCGGTGACGTCGACCCCGACGCCCCGGGGGACGATGATCTTGCAGCTGGAGAAGGTGTCGGACAGCCATAGCTCCACCGTCGACGAGGTGACGATCGCCTCGCGGAGGTCCAGCACCGTCTCGTTGAAGGCACCGACCAGCTTCAGCACCGGCGGCACCTGCCAGCGACCGATCCGGCTGGTCGTGCTGAAGTAGGCCCGGATCTGCGGGGAGGCCGCGAGGGCCGGCACGTCTGCGCCTCGGTGCGCGGGCGCTGCAGCTCCGCCGCTCACCTCGACCCCGCGCTCGGGACGCCAGTCGGGTGAGTCCTGGGCCGCCGGGCCGCCGATGATCGTCATCGGGCGCTCGGTCTCCTCGCTCGGGCCGGGCAGCGGCGGCTGGGCTCCGCGCTCCTCGCCTCGTGCCCGCGCTCCCTGCTCCTCCGGCGTCCCCGTCATGAGGTCCACCGTATCGCTTCCTGCCCACGGCCCGGTGGCGGCGACCTCGCAGCGGACCCGGTCGACCGCCGAGGCCGATCCGGCCGCCGCGACCGGTTCAGTCCCGGTGCGGCAGCCGCAGATCGGCCCACACGAGCCGGTGGTCGCTCGTCGGGAACGGGAAGGTGCCGACCAGCCGGAACAGCGGGTCGTCCTCGGTCGGCCAGAAGACACCGGCGTCGAGGATAAGCATCCGGCGGCTCGGCAGGACGTAGTCGACGCGCAGGTTGCCCGGCGCCGGGTTGTCGTTGAAGTCGGCGGTGTCGAAGGCCGGGTCGGACACGTGCTCGGTGTTGGCGCCGCCCTGCAGGGCCGCCTGCTCCACCCCTCCCTCGCTGGCGGGCGTGACCTTGGTGGTGACGAAGCGGCTGTCCAGCAACTGGTTGACCGCCCCGTCGCGGGAGTCGCCGTCGAGCGGATCGGCGTTGTAGTCGCCCACGATGACGAAGCGCTCGCTGCGGTCCAGGCCGCCGGCGCGGCCCTGGTCGTCGTAGATATAGGACGCAGTCCGATTGCCGGCCACGTAGTCGGCCCAGAAGCGGATCTCGTCGTGGTTGCGGCGCCCGTTGCGGTCCTCCTCGCCGTCGAAGGTCGGGGGAGTCGGGTGCGCCGCGAGCACGTGCAGGGTCTTGCCGCCCACCTCGACCGGCACGTCCCAGTGCGACTTGCTCGACAGCCGCAGAGCCTCCTGCTCCTGCGCATCGTAGAAGTCGGTCGGGAGGAGGTTGCCTGGCATGTCCTGCCAGCGGAACTGCTGGAAGGTCCGCACCTGCTCGATGTCGATCGGATACTGCGAGTAGACGACCATGCCGTACTGCCCGGGGAAGAAGCCGAAGCCGTAGGCGTCGTCCGGGCCACCCACGGTCCCGTCGTTGTTGAGGTCGAGCCCACTCGGGATGCCGGTGTTGGAGGGCGCGAGGTAGGCGTAGGGGTAGTCCATCGGCTCCGCGCCGTTCTGCCCGACCTCCAGGTAGTTGTCGCGGAAGAGGTCCTCGTTGCCGGGCGCGTAGTCGAACTCGTTGATGAGCACGATGTCGGGCCGGGTGCGCTGGATCGTCTCGGCGACGTTCTGCGCCTGCTCGTCGTCTCCGGTGGCCAGGTCGGCGGCGAGTTCGCCCTCGGAGAAACGGTTGAGCGAGGCGTTGAAGGTCGCGACCCGCACGTCGCCGTCGGCGCCACCCGACCCCCATGCCCCCTGGTCGGGAGCCGCGCCCGCGGGTGCGACGGCCAGGCCACCCGCCAGGGCGGTCGCGGCCAGGACGGAGAGGTATGCCGTGCGCGTCGTCATACCGCACACCGTAGGACAGGGCGCGCTCCGTGCGCGGTGGCAGACCTGAACCCTGGGTGAACCCTTGCCGGTATGGGAGAGTGCCCCCCATGAGCGAGATCACCGCAGCCAGCTCGACGCGTCTCAGCGACACCGAGCGCCGGCTGGTGGAGACCAACGGCATCGAGATCATCGACGAGGCGGAGCGCACCGCACGCCCCGTCGACCTCTTCTGGCCCTGGTTCGCGGCCAACGTGTCGGTCTTCGGCATCAGCTACGCCAGCTATGTCTTCGGCTTCGGGATCAACTTCACCCAGGCGCTGGTCGTCACCGTCATCGGTGTCGTCGCGTCCTTCCTGGCCTGCGGCATCATCGCCCTCGCCGGCAAGCGGGGCTCGGCCCCGACGATGGTGCTGTCGCGTGCGGCCTTCGGCGTCAACGGGCAGAAGGTGCCCGGCGTCTTCTCCTGGTTGATCTCCATGGGGTGGGAGACCTTCCTCGCGATCATGGCGGTGCTGGCCACGGCCACCGTCTTCACCCAGCTCGGCTGGGGTGGAGGCACGACGACCAAGGTCGTGGCGTGCGCCGTCATCGCGGCGCTCATCGTCATCGCCTCGGTCGCCGGCTACCACACCATCATCAAACTGCAGTCGGTCCTGACCTGGCTCACCGGCGCGGCGACCATCACCTACATCGCGATGACGATGGACCGCATCGACCTCGCCGCGGTCACCTCCCGGGAGGCCGGGGCTCCCGAGGCGGTCATCGGGGCGCTGGTCATGCTCATGACCGGCTTCGGCCTGGGCTGGATCAACATCGCCGCCGACTGGTCCCGCTACCAGCGCCGGGGCGCCTCCGGCGGGGCGATCGTCTTCTGGAACACCCTCGGCGGCGCGCTCGCACCCACCCTGCTCGTCATCTACGGCCTGCTGCTCATCGGCTCCCAGCCCGAGCTCGAGGACGGGATCGTGGGCGACCCGATCGGGACGCTCGCGACGATCCTGCCGATCTGGTTCCTCGTGCCGTTCCTGCTGGCGGCGGTGCTGGCCCTGGTGAGCGGGGCCGTGCTCGGCATCTACTCCTCGGGCCTTACGCTGCTCTCGCTCGGCGTCGACATCCCCCGGCCCGCGGCGGCGCTCATCGACGGCACCATCCTCACGCTCGGCACGATCTGGGTGGTCTTCTTCGCGCAGAGTTTCCTCGCGCCGTTCCAGAGCTTCCTCATCACCCTCGGGGTGCCCATCGCCGCCTGGGCGGGCATCCTCATGGCCGACGTCGCGCTGCGCCGCAGGGACTACGACGAGCGGGCGCTCTTCGACCCGCGCGGCCGCTACGGCGACTGGGACTGGACCGCCATCGGGATCATGGGCACCGCCTCGGTGATCGGCTGGGGCCTGGTCATCAACCTGTTCGCCGACGCGGCCTCGTGGAACAATTGGCAGGGCTACCTGCTCGGCCCGCTCGGGCTGGGTGGCAAGGAGGGCACCTGGGCCTGGGCCAACCTCGGTGTCCTCGTGGCGCTGGCGATCGGCTTCGTCGGGTGGCTCGTCCTCGGCCGGGCGATCGTGCGCCGTCAGGAGGAGCGGGTATGACGTCCCCGCCCTGGCTCGTGGTCATCGACGCGCAGCGCATCTTCGCCGACCCGGACTCGGAGTGGTGCGCCCCGCGCTTCGCCGAGACGGTGCAGCCGATCCGCGAGCTCGTCGCCGAGCACGGCCAGGGCGAGCGCGTGGTCCAGACACGCTGGGTGCCTCCGCATGTCAAGCACGGGTCCTGGATCCCCTACTTCGAGCGCTTCGGTTTCGCCGACCGGGAGCAGCACGACCCGATCTTCGACCTGGTGGACGAGATCGCCGAGCTGCGGCTGCCGCATACCGTGTCCGAGCCGACCTTCGGCAAGTGGGGCGAGCACCTGCGTGACGTGGTGCGACCGGACGCCCACCTCGTGCTCGCCGGAGTCGCGACCGACTGCTGCGTGCTCTCCACCGCCCTCGCCGCGGCGGACGCCGGGTGCACCGTCGAGATCGCGGCACCCGCCTGCGCGGGCTCAAGCGACGAGGCGCACGAGCGCGCGCTCGCGACGATGGAGCTCTACGCGCCGCAGATCACCGTGCGACGCTGACGTCGCGAGGAGGTGCCCGATGCTCGAGCCGCTCGGCCTGTCCACCGAGGCGGAGGCGGTCTAGCCTCGGCCGTGGACGTCGGCCCCCAGACCACCAGGCACCTGGGCGCGCGCCACGGGGCTGCCCGACGTGGCGCTCACCGCCGCGCTGGCCGACGTCATCGACCTGGGCCACAGGCCGTGGCCCAGCGCTTCGCCCAGCTGCAGGGCGACGCCCGCCACGGTGCGCTCGGACGTCGTGGCGGTGAGCGCCGAGGCCAAGGACGCCGAGGAGCGGGCCATCGCCCGCGGCTCGGCCGCGATGCTGCCGCTCGCTTCCGCGGTCACCGGCGCCGAGGGCGGCGGTGGACCAGACCTTCGCGTCCAGCCAGATCCGGGCCGAGGAGCTGCGGGCGAGCGCCGGGCCGAGGGCGCGGGTGCCGGTCGTCTTGCCGATGCTCGCGGCGACCGCGTCGATGGATTCCAGCTGGGCGGTCGTTGAGACGCCCGCGGCCCGGGTAAGACCGCCGGCGCCGCCCACGATGACGGGCAGGGTGTCACGGCTGAGGTCGTCGTAGCCCTGCGCGATCAGGCTGGTGACGTTGAAGAGCTCGGCATCTAGCCGGCCCTGGCTGAGCGCCTCGAACGCCAAGACGGGCATCACGTAGGTCTCGCCGTCGAGCCCACCGGGAGCGTGGTGTCATCCGGAGAGGCTCCGGCGGTCGTGATCCCGATGCTCAGGGCGAGCGCCCAGCGACGGTGGTGGTGCGATATGAGGACCCCTCGTGGTTCAGCTGCGTCGGCGATCCTCCGATCGTGCTGCGCCGCAAGCGCGGGGACTAGGGATTCGGCTGGCGCGGCGCCGCCATGGCGCGCCCCCGCCACCCTTGCGGACCCGGGCCGGGCGGAAGTCTGCCGCGCAACCGGGACCCCGCGGCATAGCGCCGATCAGTGGCGAGCGCCGAGCACCGCCAGACAGGCCAGGCCGTAGGCCTGCTCGGCGTCGCGGTGCGTGAAGGTGCGCGGCTTCCCCTCCATCAGTGCGACGACGGCATACACCTCGCCGTCGTCCCCCTCACCCGTCGCGCCCTGCTTGCCCAGACCCACGAAGTCGTGGCCGAGGACGGCCCGGAGCTGGTCCTCCCGGGGGAGCCACACGGTGTCGTCGAGCGCCACCGAGTCCAGGGCCCACTCGGCGACGCCGTTGAACCCGATGACCGAGCCCCCGACGAACTCGTGGACCTCGACGGTCATGTCGGCCAGGTAGAACACGTCGTGCGCCATACCGGCCCGGTCGACCACGAAGCGGTCTCCGGCGAGCGGCGACCAGATGAGGCCGGCTTCGTGCAGCTGACGGGCGAGGTCGACGCTGAGCATGACTCCATCCTGCCCCAGCGCGAGGCGCGTCACCGGGGCAGGGCCGCCGCAGGGCCTGACGTATCTGGCGGCCACCTCATGGCTCAGGAGGGGTGGGTCCGGACACCGGGACCCGCCTGACGAAGGGGAGCAGCCATGAGCATCCAGATCCAGCAGCCGCAGCAGTTCGACCTGGTCGGTGACACGGTCCTCGTGGCCGGCCTCGCCGGAGGGGCGTTCGAGGCGACCTTCAACTACCGCATCCACGAAGGGCATGACGAGGTGACCGGGCACTTCATGGCCGGGGACGGCACCGGGGGGCACGGGCAGTTCCAGCTGCAGGTCGACGTCTCGGCTGCCGCCTTCACGCTGCCCCGGATCTTCGTGGAGGTCTTCTGGGTCTCTCCGAAGGACGGCGCGGAGATCGACACCCAGACCGTCGAGGTCGTCCTCGGGTCGCAGGTCGTCCCCGGCTACGCCCGCTACCTCGAGCACCGGGTCGAGGCGGGTCAGACGCTCTGGGCGATCGCACAGCAGTACTACGGCGACGGCAGCCTCTACCCGCGCCTCGTCACCGCCAATCCGGGCACCATCAGCGACCCCGACGTGATCCACGTCGGCGACGTCGTCCGGGTGCCGATGGCCCCCTGACACCGATCACCCACAATGGTGGGTGATGCCTGCCCACCAGACCCTGACCGACCGGTTGCCGGCCAGCGGCACGGCCGCACCCGACGCCGACACGCTCTTCGAGGCCTTCACCTCCTGGGCCGCCGACCGCGGCACCACCCTCTACCCGCACCAGGAGGAAGCGCTGCTGCACCTGCTCCAGGGCAGCAACGTCGTGCTCGCCACGCCGACCGGCAGCGGCAAGTCGCTGGTTGCCACCGCGGCGTGCTTCCTCGCGCTCGCCCGGGACGAGGTGGCCTTCCTCACCGCGCCGATCAAGGCGCTGGTGAGCGAGAAGTTCTTCGACGCCTGCCAGGTCTTCGGGGCCGACAACGTCGGCATGCTCACCGGCGACGCCGCGGTCAACCCGGATGCCCCGATCGTGGTCTGCACTGCCGAGGTGCTCGCCAACATCGCGCTCCGCGAGGGCGCGGGCGCCGACATCGGGGTCGTGGTCATGGACGAGTTCCACTACTACGGCGACGGCCAGCGGGGCTGGGCCTGGCAGGTGCCGCTGCTCACCCTCCCGCAGGCGCAGTTCTTGCTCATGTCGGCCACCCTCGGCGACACCACCCGCTTCGAGGAGGACCTCACCCGGCGCACCGGTCGGGAGACCGCGCTCGTGGCCGGCGCCGAGCGCCCGGTGCCGCTTCACTTCGGCGAGACGCTGGCGATGACCCCGGTGCCCGAGACGATCCAGACGCTGCTGGAGGACCGGCAGGCGCCGATCTACGTCGTGCACTTCACCCAGAAGGACGCCCTCGAGCGGGCCCAGTCGCTGTTGTCCGTCCCGCACCTGGTCGATCCGGCGGAGAAGGAGGCGATCCGCACCCGAATCGGCGCCTTCCGCTTCACCGCGGGCTTCGGCAAGACCCTCTCCCAGCTCGTCCGCGCCGGCATCGGCGTGCACCACGCCGGGATGCTGCCGCGCTACCGGCGCCTGGTGGAGCAGCTCGCCCAGGATGGCCTGCTCAAGGTCATCTGCGGCACCGACACCCTGGGCGTGGGCATCAACGTGCCCATCCGCACCGTGCTCTTCACCGGGCTGGCGAAGTTCGACGGCTCGCGGCAGCGGGTGCTGCGGGCCCGGGAGTTCCACCAGATCGCCGGGCGGGCGGGCCGCGCGGGCTTCGACACGGTGGGGTATGTCGAGGTGCAGGCTCCCGAGCACACGATCGAGAACGCCCGCGCGCTGGCCAAGGCCGGCGACGACCCCAAGAAGCAGAAGAAGGTCCAGCGGAAGAAGCCGCCGGAGGGCTTCGTCTCCTGGAGCGAGCAGACCTACGCCAAACTCGTCGACGCGCCGCCCGAGCCGCTGCAGTCCAAGCTTAAGGTCGACCACGCCGTCATCCTCAACACCGTCGCCCGCCAGGGCGACCCGGTGCGCAACCTCGCCACCCTGCTGCGGGACAACCACGAGACTCCTGCGGTGCAGGCCCGGCTGGCCCGCCGGGCGATCAGCCTGGGGCGGTCGCTCCTCGACTCCGGGGTGCTGGTCCGGCGGCCGGACGCGGCCGAGGGAGAGCGCAGCATCGACCTCGCCCCCGGCGTCGCGGAGAACTTCGCCCTCAACCAGCCGCTGGCGCCCTTCGCGCTCGCGGCCCTGGAGCTCTTCGACCCCGAGGCGCCGACCTACGCGCTCGACGTCGTCTCCGTCGTCGAGGCGGTGCTCGACGACCCCATGCCGGTGCTGCTGGCGCAACGGCACAAGGTGCGCGGCGAGGCCATCGGCCAGATGAAGGCCGACGGCATCGACTACGACGAGCGGATGGCCCTGCTCGAGGACATCTCGTGGCCGCAGCCGCTCGCCGAGCTGCTCGAGGGCACCCTGGCCATGTATCGCCAGTCCCACCCCTGGGTGCGCGAGGACGCGCTCTCGCCCAAGGCGATCGTGCGGGACATGTGGGAGCGGGCGATGAGCTTCACCGAGTTCGTCGGCTACTACCAGCTCGCCCGCTCCGAGGGCGTCGTGTTGCGCTACCTCACCGACGCCTACCGGACGCTGCGCCAGACCGTGCCGGAGTCGGCCTACACCGATCAGCTGCACGACCTCGTCCACTGGCTGGGTGAGACGATCCGCCAGACCGACTCCTCGCTCCTGGAGGAGTGGGAGGCGCTGACCGACCCCGAGCGGGTGGCCGAGGCAGCGCAGCGCGCGGCGGAGGGTGCTCCCGCGCCCCCCGCCCGACCGATCACGGGCAACGAGCGCGCCTTCCGGGTCATGGTCCGCAACGCCATGTGGCGCCGGGTCGAGCTCGTCGCCGACGACGCGTGGGAGGCCCTCGGCGACCTGGAGGCGCAGATCGCCGCCCTCCCCGATCCACCGCTGGACCCCCTGCTCACCCGCGAGGACTGGGACGCAGCCGTCGGCGCGTTCTACGACGACCACGACCAGGTGGTCCTCGACGCCGACGCCCGGGGCCCGCAGCACCTCCGGGTCGAGCCGGCCCGGGGCGAGCAGGCCGAAATCGCCGGCGGGCAGGCACAGCGGGTCTGGCGGGTCGCCCAGACGGTGACCGACCCCGACGGCGACCTGGACTGGGTCATCGAGGCCGAGTGCGACCTCGACGCCAGCGACGCCGTCGGCGAACCGGTCCTGCTCGCCACTGCCTTCCGGCGGTTGTGAGGCACGGGGCCGCGCGAGCCGCCGCCCTGAGGCAGAGGCGACGCAGCCCCACGGTGCCCGGGCGAGGGGTCAGGTCGAAGGTCGGCACCCCCGCACGCCGTCGCGCCACACCATGACCACGGCGAGGACCACCGCCGCGGCGAGCGTCAGCCACAGGAGCAGGGTCAGCACGGTGAGCACCGGGGAGGCCGGCCCCCCGGACCACGCCGACCGGCGCCGCAGCAGCCGGCCCATCCAGCTCAGCACCTGCGGCCCGCTCGCCGTGGGGCATGGTGCGCCCAGTAGAGCTCGTAGAGATCGGTCGGTGCCCGTCGCGAGCTCCTGCCGTAGACCGACATCCGGCGCAGCTCGAGGTTGTCGGCTCACCCGGTCCGGCTTGCTCCACGCCTCCGCGCCCAGCCCGAGGCCGTCAAGGAAGCCGCGCAGCGTGCCCGTCGGCTGCTGCTCGCCGATGCCGTGGATGAGGACGATCGCCCGCCGCGACCGCCCGTCGCCCTCCCCGGCCACGGGCCGGGAGGTGCCGGAGGAGGTGCTGTGCGACATACCCCTGTCGTCGCACCGGCCACCGCCACACCCGGGGCGCAGAAGCGCTGCTCAGAGCACGCCGTCGAGGTAGTCGGCGACCGACGCGCGCACCGGCATGAGGTAGGCGTGCTGCCCACGCTCGCGGGCGAAGTCGACGACCCGTCGGGCGAAGTCGCGCTGCCACGGCATCGAGGAGTCGAACCCGGATGGGAAGACGACCCGGTTGCGGCGGCGCCAGTAGCCCATCGCACCGCTGGTGGTCACCGACGTCGCGCCCCACCAGACGTCGATGCCCTCGGGCAGCACCGCCGCCCACGCCGCCATGAGGTGCGTGTCGAAGAAGGGCTGGGTGAAGATGCCGCTGGCCCCGGCCGCGAGCTTGCGGTCGAGGTAGCGCATCTCGGTCGTCATCGCCTGGCGGTAGGGGTCGAGGCCGGCGTAGATGGTGACCTCGGGCAGCTCGGTCCTGATCCGGCGGATCACGTCGACCGCGTCCACGGGGAAGGTCGCGGAGTGGAAGTAGTCGGCGTCGTCGCCGGACACCACGAGCAGCTCGCCGGTGCGGCGTGCCTCGTCGGCCATCGGCAGCGGGGCCTCGGGGTCGACGTCGGCGGCGCGGATGTGCGGGATCGTCCGGTATGCCGCGCCGTCGGCCCGGGTGGCGGCCTCCCGCGCCACCTCGGTCGCCTCCCAGGAGCGCAGGTCGAACTTCAGCAGGTCCGGGATGTTGATCGTGTCGACGCCCCCGAGACGCTCGGCGACGGTCGCCATCTCGGCGCGCACCGACTCCGGGCTGCGGGGGACGAGCTCGACCGAGATGCGGGATGCGCTGGGGGACATGGTCATCCAGTTTCCCAGCAGCGGCCGCGGGTCGGGAAATCGCCGGGCAGGCCGACGGCCCTGCGGCAAGCTCGCCGCAGGGCCGTCGATTCGTGCGCGTGGCTCAGCGGCCTTCGGTGACCAGCGTGTCGAAGGCGTCGGGGTACTCCTCCAGGAAGGCGTCGATCGCGTCAGCCTCCTGGCCCTCGCCGTACTCGTTGACGACCATGTCCTCGAGCGCGCCGTACTGCTCGTCGTCGAGCTGGATGCCCGCGATGAGCTCGGCGGCCTCCGGGAACTCCTCGGCGAAGCCCGCGGTGCCCAGGAAGTGCAGCGCCTCGGCCTCGCCGAGCGCGCCCTCCGGGTCCTCGAGGGTCTTCACGTCGAAGGCGCTGTTGGCCCAGAAGGGCTGCCACAGCGTGACGACGATGTCCTCCTCGTCCTCGATGGCGCTCTCCAGCTCGGTGAGCATCGCCGAGGTGGAGGAGGTGACCAGCTCGTAGTCGCCCTCGAGCTCGTAGGTCGGCATGACCGAGTCCTGGGTGGCGGCGGTGAGGCCGGCCCCGGGCTCGATGCCGATGATCTGGCCGCCGAACATGTCGGCGTTGCCGGTGAGGTCGGCGATCGACTCGATCTCGGTGTAGGTCGGCACCACGAAGGTGAGCTTCGCGTTGTCGTAGTAGGCGCCGAGATCCTCGATGTTGTCGCCGTACTCCTCCATGTAGGAGGCGTGGGTGACCTCCGGCCAGGCCGAGGGGTACATGTCGACGTCGCCGTTCGCGAGCCCGGTGTAGAGCAGCGCGGCCTCGGTCAGCTCCTCCATCTCGACCTCGTAGCCGAGCTTGGTGAGCTGGTCCTCCAGCAGGTAGGCGGTGGACAGGCCATCGGTCCAGGACGGGATGAAGCCCAGGGTGATGGTGCCCTCGGCGCTCCCGGCGGCCTCGCCAGAGTCGTCGCCGGCGCTGGCTTCCTCCGAGCTGTCGGACTCGCCCCCGGCCTCGGTGTCGGTGTCGGAGTCGCCGCAGGCGGCGAGGGTCAGGCTGGTGGCCAGGGCGGCCACCGCCAGGGTGGTCGTGCGCTTACGCAGTGTCATCTGCTTTCCCTTCTTCGTGTTCCTTCGGCCGTCCGGGGACGGCGTGGGTGGTCGGTCAGGTATGTCGTGTCCGGCCTCGGGCTACATGCGGATCGTCGGGCCGGTGGCGGCCAGCTGCTCGCCCTGCTCCCCGGCGGCGTCGCTGTCGGATCGTTGGTCGCTGGACCGTCGGCGCAGCCGTCCCAGGATCGAGTGCGGGTAGTCACCCGGGCGGCCCAGAGCCGCGGTGAGGCGGTCGAGGTAGATCGCGATGATGACGACGCCGAGGCCGGCCTCGATGCCCTGCGGTCCGTCGAGGGTCGAGATGGAGGCGACGACCTCCTTGCCCAGGCCGTCGGCCCCCGCGATGCCGGCGATGACCGCCATCGACAGCGAGAGCATGATGACCTGGTTGACGCCGGCCATGATGGTCGGCATGGCCAGGGGGAGCTGGATGCCACGCAGGATCTGCCGTGGCGTCGCCCCGAAGGCCTGGCCCGCCTCGACCGTCTCCGCGTCGACCCCGCGGATGCCCAGCTCGGTGAGCCGGACGCCGGGCGGGAGCGCGAAGATGACGGTGGCGAAGACCCCGGGGACGACGCCGATCCCGAAGAAGACGACGGCCGGGATGAGGTAGACGAAGGCCGGCATGGTCTGCATGAAGTCGAGCACCGGCCGGACGACCGCGCTGACCCGGTCGCTGCGCGCGGCGAGGATCCCGATGGGCACGGCGACGAGGATGGCCACCAGGGTCGCGATCATGACCAGCGCCAGCGTCTGCATCGCGGTGACCCACTGGTCCATCGCGATGATGAGCAGGAAGGTCACGAGCGTGCCGAGCGCCAGCTCCCAGGAGCGCACGAGCAGGCCGAGGAGGGCGAAGATCACGACGAGCACGAGAGCGGGGATGACGAGCAGGACGTCGGTGACGCTCGTGACCAGCCAGTCCAGCACGGTGGCGAGGAACTCGAGCAGCCACTCGAAGTTGTCGTTGATCCAGTCCAGGGCGGTGTCGCCCCACTCTCCGACGGGGACCCGCGGGATGATCGAGTCGTTCTCGTTCATGCGACACCTCCGGTCGGCTGCAGGTCGTCGGGGGCGGTCTGCGCCCCGCCGTCGAGGGCGGCCAGGAGAGCGACCCGGGGGATCACTCCGACGATCGCGCCGGAGGAGTCGCGGACGGCCAGCGGGTCGTGCGTGCGGGCGCGGGTGAAGAGGTCGCTGAGCAGCGCGTCGGCCGGGACGACCGCCTCGTCCGGCACCGGGCCCGGCTCCTGGGTCGTCGGCTCCATCACGTCCCGCGCGGTGAGCACCCGCGTGCGGTCGACGTCCTGGACGAAGTTGGCGACGTAGTCGTTGACGGGACGGTTGAGGATCTCGCCCGTGCTGCCGACCTGCTCGATCCGGCCATCACGCATCATCGCGATCCGGTCGCCGAGGCGCATCGCCTCGTTGAGGTCGTGGGTGATGAACAGGATGGTCTTGCCCAGCTCGCGCTGCAGCTCGATGAGCTGATCCTGCATGTCGCGCCGGATGAGCGGGTCGAGGGCGCTGAACGCCTCGTCCATGAGCATGATGTCGGTGCCGGACGCCAGCGCCCTGGCCAACCCGACGCGCTGCCGCATACCTCCGGAGAGCTCGCCCGGCATCGAGGCGCCCCAGCCGCCGAGGCCGACCATCTCCAGGGCGCGGTCGGCGCGCTGCTGCCGCTCGGAGCGGCCGACACCGCTGATCTCGAGGGCGTAGGCGGCGTTCTCGCCGACGCTGCGGTGCGGCAGCAGCGCGAAGTGCTGGAAGACCATGCTGACCTTCTCGCGCCGCACCGCGCGCAGCCGCTCCCCGGAAAGCTCGGTCACATTGTCGCCGTCGATCGAGACGCTGCCGCTGGTCGGCTCGAGCAGGCCGTTGACCATGCGGATGAGCGTGGACTTCCCCGAACCGGACAGGCCCATGACCACGAAGATCTCACCCTCCGCGACGTCGAAGGAGGCGTCGATGACGGCGGGGGTCAGGCCGTCCTGGCGCAGGTCGTCCCGAGAGGCGCCGCTCTCGAGGGCGCTGACGCCGCGTTGGGGTCGTCGACCGAAGATCTTGTAGAGATGGTCTGCGGTGATGGAGGCCACGGGTCTCCTGCGGGTCGGGGCACAAAGAGTCCCCCGAACGTAGCAACGAGACCACGGCAGTTTCTTGCCGAGCAACCCGATCTGGCCGCTTCGTGACGCGACTGTGACGTGGGCAACAGTTCGGTCACGATCCGCTGTGAGCGGGAATCCGCCCCCTCGGGCTCGTCGGAGCCGGCTCCCGTCGACGAGGGGCGGCAGCCAGCTCAGGAGCGCAGGAGGGAGATGACCTCGCCCAGCTGGGCTGCCACGGAGTCGACCTTGCCCTCGAGGGAGCCCATCCGCCTCTCCAGTCCGGTCATCTGCCCCTCGAGGGACCCCATGCGCCCTTCCAGCCCGGTCATCTGCGCGCCGAGCCCCGTGATGTCGGTCTGCAGCTCGTCGAAGCGGTTGCTGTGCCGCTTCTGGGTCCCATGGATGTCGAAGATCATCGTGTAGATCTCCGACACGTCGTTGTCGAGCTGTCCCACCGTGCGCTCGAGGCCGGTCGCGGTCATCTGCCCACTGTAGGTCGGCGCCGACGCGACACGCCAGGGAAGGGCCGGCGCCTGTGGACGACGGAGCATGGGCGACGACCGATGGGCCTGGTGCCGGGCCGTCCTGAGCCCGGCGGGTTGGTCACGGCTGTCACACCCGCACCAGCGTGCCGGAAAAATCGGACTGCCGCCTCCACAACCCCGGCAGATCCGAGTTTCCCGGCATCGTGGTGCCCGTGGTGCCCGTGGTACCTGTGGTGCGCGTGGTGTCCGGTGGTGCCCCCCTGGGCGGCTCAGCGCAGCAGCGGCCCGAGCCAGCGCTGCGCCGTCTCGAGGTCCCAGCCCTTGCGCTCGGCGTAGTCCGCCACCTGGTCGTCGTCGATGCGCCCGACGGCGAAGTACTTCGCCTCGGGGTGACCGAGGATCAGCCCGGACACCGCGCTGTTGGGGCTCATGGCGCCGTGCTCGGTGAGGGTCATCCCGGCCTGCTGCTCCGCATCGAGAAGCTCCCACAGCGTGAACTTCTCGGTGTGGTCCGGCTGCGCCGGATAGCCGGGCGCCGGGCGGATGCCGTCGTAGCGCTCCTTGATGAGCTCCTCGACCGGCAGGTCCTCGCTCGGGGCATAGCCCCACAGCGTGATCCGCACCTCGCGATGCACCCACTCGGCGAAGGCCTCGGCCAGCCGGTCGGCCAGCACCTGCACCATGATCGCGCCGTAGTCGTCCTGCTCCTCGTCGCGCAGCTGCGCCGCGAGCGTGTCGGCGCCGTGGATCGACACCGCGAAGGCGCCCACGTGGTCACCCTCGGGCGCGACGAAGTCGGACAGCGCGGCATACCCGCCCTGGCGTCGCTCCTTCTGCTGCCGGAGGGTATGCAGTGTCACCGGCGCCCCTGCGACGTCCAGCACGATGTCGTCGCCGTTCGTGGCGCGCGCGGCGGGCCACAGGCCCACCACGCCGCGCGGGGTGAGCAGCCCCTCGTCGAGGATGCGGCCCAGCCAGCGCTGCCCGTCTTCCCAGGTGGCGCGGGCCTGCGCGCCGACCTTGGGGTCGTCCAGGATGCGCGGGTAGGAGCCGCGCAGCTCCCACGCGCTGAAGAACGGCGTCCAGTCGACGATCTCGACCAGCTCGGCGAGGGTCGGCTCGACCACGCGGGTGCCCAGTGAGGAGGGCGTCACGGGCACCGGCTCGGCCACCGCCCGGCTGCTCGCCCGGGCCTCGGCGAGGGAGGTCAGCCGCACCTCCTTGCTGCCGTGCCGCTCCCGCAGCTCGGCATAGGTCCCGGCGACGCGGTCGCGCAGCTTCTCCTCGTAGTTGATCGCATCGGCCACCACACCCACGGCGCGGGACGCGTCGACGACGTGCACGACGGTGCCCTCGTAGGCCGGGTCGATCTTCACGGCCGTGTGGGCCGCCGAGGTCGTGGCCCCGCCGATGAGCAGGGGCGTCGTCAGTCCGCGCCGCTGCATCTCGGTGGCCAGCGAGACCATCTCGTCCAGGCTGGGCGTGATGAGGCCGGAGACGCCGACGACGTCGGCCCCGATCTCGTCCGCCGTGGCCAGGATCTTCTCGGCCGGCACCATGACGCCGAGGTCGGTGACCTCATACCCGTTGCAGCCGAGGACGACACCGACGATGTTCTTGCCGATGTCGTGCACGTCGCCCTTGACCGTCGCCATGACGATCCGGCCCTTGCTCCGGCCTCCGGTCTCGGCGGCCGCCGCCTCCAGATAGGGCGTCAGGTGCGCGACCGCCTTTTTCATGACCCGCGCCGACTTCACCACCTGGGGGAGAAACATCTTGCCGGCGCCGAAGAGGTCGCCGACGACGTCCATCCCCGCCATGAGCGGCCCCTCGATGACCGCGAGCGGCGACCCCAGCTCCTGGTAGGCCTCCTCGGCGTCCTCCACGGCATACGTGTCGATCCCGGCGACCAACGCGTGCCGCAGCCGCTCGGCGACCGGTTCGTCCCGCCAGGCCAGCTTGGCCGCCGCGGCGGCGCTGCGCTCACCGGGGCTGGCTCCATCGCTCTCGGCCTTGATCCGCTCGGCCAGCTCGATGAGGCGCTCGGTGGCGTCCTCGCGCCGGGCCAGCACGACGTCCTCCACGGCGTCGCGCAGCTCGGGGTCGAGCTCGGCATACACGCCCAGCATCCCGGCGTTGACGATGCCCATGTCGAGGCCGGCCTCGATGGCGTGGAAGAGGAAGACGGCGTGCATCGCCTCGCGGACGACGTTGTTGCCGCGGAAGGAGAAGGAGACGTTGGAGACACCGCCGCTGACCAGCGCGCCGGGCAGGTTCGCCTTGATCCACCGGGTCGCCTCGATGAAGTCGAGGGCGTAGCGGTCGTGCTCGCTCATGCCGGTCGCGACGGTGAGGATGTTGGGGTCGAAGATGATGTCGTGCGCCGGGAACGGCTGCGGCAGCGCCTCGCTGGGGGTGGTGAGCAACTGGTAGGCGCGCTCGCACACCTCGATCCGGCGCTGGTAGGTGTCGGCCTGACCGGTCTCGTCGAAGGCCATGACCACGACGGCGGCGCCGTAGCGGCGCACCACCGCGGCCCGGCGGAGGAACTCCGCCTCCCCGTCCTTGAGCGAGAGGCTGTTGACCACACCCTTGCCCTGGATGCACCGCAGCCCGGCCTCGAGCACCTCCCAGCGGGAGGAGTCGATCATCACCGGCACCCGCGCGACGTCGGGCTCGCCGGCGAGCAGGTTGAGGAAGTGGGTCATCGTCTCGGGGCCGTCGAGCATGCCCTCGTCGACGTTGACGTCGACGATCTGGGCGCCCGCCTCGACCTGCTGCCGCGCGATGGCGACCGCGGCGTCCCAGTCGCCCTCCTTGACGTGCCGCGCGAACTTGGGAGAGCCGGTGATGTTGGTGCGCTCGCCGACGTTGACGAAGTTGACGTCCGGGGTGAGCGTGAACGCCTCCAGCCCTGACGTGCGCAGGTATGTCGTGGGCCCGGGTGCCGAGCGCGGCGTCACCCCGTCGACGGCGTCGGCGATCGCGCGGATGTGGTCGGGGGTCGTGCCGCAGCAGCCGCCGACGATGTTGATGAGCCCCTCGCGGGCCATGTCGCCGAGCACCTCGGCCATGTCCTCGGGGGTGTCGTCGTAGCCGCCGAAGGCGTTGGGCAGGCCCGCGTTGGGGTGCACCGAGGTGAGCGCCACGCTGGCGCCGCCGAGCTCGCGCAGGTGCGGTCGCATCTCCTCCG
Source organism: Serinicoccus sp. JS2-9 (assembly GCF_059025165.1). Classification (NCBI taxonomy): domain Bacteria; kingdom Bacillati; phylum Actinomycetota; class Actinomycetes; order Micrococcales; family Ornithinimicrobiaceae; genus Serinicoccus; species Serinicoccus sp. JS2-9. Next base: position 286,870 of record NZ_CM180091.1, on the reverse strand, counting down.
CGCCCAGCGCGCAGTTGAGGCCGACCGAGACGAGGTCGACATGCTCGGTCGAGACGGCGAAGGCCTCCGGGGTCTGGCCGGAGAGGGTGCGGCCCGAGGCGTCGGTGATGGTGCCGGACAGCATGACCGGGACGCGCGGCATACCTTGCTCTGCCCGGTCCGCGAGGACGTCGGCGACGGCGTGCAGCGCCGCCTTGGCGTTGAGGGTGTCGAAGACGGTCTCGACCATGAGCAGGTCGGCGCCGCCCTCGAGCAGCCCGCGGGTCTGCTCGGCGTAGGCATCCCGGAGCTGCTCGTAGGTGATCGCGCGGAACTCCGGGCGCTCGACGTCGGGGGAGAGGGACGCGGTGCGGTTGGTTGGGCCGATCGAGCCGACCACCCAGCGCGGGCGGCCGGTCTGGGCCTCGACCTCGTCGGCGACCTCGCGGGCGACCCGGGCCGAGGCGACGTTCATCGCGTGGGCGAGATGGCTGGCCTCGTAGTCGGCCTGGGCGATGGACGTCGAGGTGAAGGTGTTGGTCGTGAGCAGGTCCGCTCCGGCCTCGAGGTAGGACCGGTGCACGTCGGCCAGCACGTCGGGGCGGGTCAGGGCGATGAGGTCGAAGTTGCCCTTGAGCGTGATGTCGCGCAGCGGTGCCCAGGCGGGGTCGGCGTCGTCGCCGTGGAAGTCGGCCTCCTCGAGCCCGACCTGCTGCATGAGGGTCCCGTAGCCGCCGTCCAGGACGAGGATGCGCTCGCGCGCCAGGTCGCGCAGGTCGGGGCGGGTCAAGGAGGGCACCCGGAAGATTCTACGGATCTCCTGCCAGATCACCGATTCCCGCCGAAGCGTCCACGGAGCCCTCGCCCGCGGCGGCGGGGGGCCGCAGGACGTGCCGATATGCCGTGAGCGGACCGCATACCGTGCGGCCGGTCCACACCTGCACGGTGACTGGCCGCGCGGTATGTCGTGACTGGCCGCGCGGTATGTCGTGACTGGCCGCGCGGTATGTCGTGACTGGCCGCGCGGTATGTCGTGACTGGCCGCGCGGTATGTCGTGACTGGCCGCGCGGTATGTCGTGACTGGCCGCGCGGTATGTCGTGACTGGCCGCACGATATGCCTGAAGATCGCAGCAGATCGCGCGGCCAGTCGCAGGGGGCCACGCAACATCGGCGGGGTCCCACCGCGTCTAAGGGGTATGACTGCCAGGATCGGGCCATGAGGCTCTTCGGGGGTGGGTCCGCCCACCGCGCGGAGGCCGAGGCCTACGTCGAGCAGGCGATGCCGCGGCTCGTCGGCCTGGCCTATGCCATGACCGGGCAGAAGGCGGATGCCGAGGACCTGGTGCAGGACACCCTGGCGCTGGTCATCACCAAGTGGTCGCGGGTGCGGGAGGCGGAGAACATCGACGCCTACGTGCGCCGGACCATGGTCAACCGGCTCAGCTCGCGCAAGCGCAAGAAGTCGGCCGGCGAGGTGGTCTCGCACGAGACCGTCACCGCCGACTGGAGCGCCCCGGCCAGCCCGTCGCCCGAACGCGCCGTCGCCGACCGGGCCGCGGTGCTGGAGCTGCTGCGGCAGCTGCCGGACCGGCAGCGCGCCGTCGTGGCGCTGCGCTACTACGAGGACCTGCCGGACCGGCAGATCGCCCAGGCGCTCGGTTGCTCCGAGCAGGCCGTCCGCAGCGCGGCCCACAGCGCCCTGAACAGACTGCGGGGCCTGGTCCCCGAGCTCGCCGGAGAGGAGGCGCAGCGATGAGCACGCACGGCCCTGACGGGACCCCTGACCGCCGACCCTCGGTCGACGACGAGCTGCGCGCAGCACTGGGAGGCGCGACCGAGCGCGAGTCCTTCGACCACGAGGCGCTCGTCGCCGGGACGTTGCGGCGAGCCGGCCGGATCCGCCGGCGTCGCGCGGTGAGCGCGGCCGTGGCCGCCGCCGTCGTCGTGCCGACCCTCGCGGGCACCGGTTGGATCCTCGGCAACCGGCTCACCGGCGACCCTCAGGGGTCGGTCGACGTGACCATCGCCACCCAGACCGAGACCCCGACGCTGGCGCCGGCCCCCGACGTCGTCGCCACAGATTCGCCCTCGGCCACGGACGACGAGGCGAGTTCCGAGGAGCCGGTCGAGCCGCCAGCGGCGACCGCGGTAGATCCCGAGACCACCACGCCTGCTCCCGACGAGGACTCGACCGAGCCCGCGCAGGAGACCGAGACCGCTGCAGACGAGCCCTCCGAGGACACGCAGCCGGAGCCGTCGGTCGAGGAGACCGCCCCCGTCGCCACCCCGCCGTGGCAGGCCAGCCCGCCACCCGCGCCGTTGGACAGGACGCCGCTGAACCCGGACCTGCCGAACCGCGTCGACATCCCGGACGCCCGACCTGTCGGCATCCCCTTCCTCGACGCGCTGGGTGCCCCGCGGGACGCCTCGCTCTATCCGCGCACGATGGCCCTCTCGGACTACATGGTGAGCGGCGAGGGCAGCGTCGAACCGCACAGTGGGGCCGACTGGGCCTACTTCGAGCCGACCAACTCCTGGGAGCAGGACATCGTCGACATCAAGATCACCGCGTGGGACGACAGTGCAGCGGCGCTGCAGGACATTCGCACGGCCGGTGGCCAGCTCAACGGCGTGTGGGCGCCGGACGGCGCGGTGACAGTGCCTGAGCCGCTACCCTGGCCGGGTCACGATGACGCCGACCACCTCCTCGTGGGCAACGCGTCACTGGCCGACACCCGCCTCGCGGGGGCGCTGGTCCGTCAGGGTGACTACCTGGTCGGTGTCACCGTCCGGACCCATCCGTCCACCGGCCGTGTCTCCTCTCTGCAGGAGACGGTGGACATCGCCGCCGAGATCGCCCAGAAGACCGCCGAGAACCTCGCCTTCCTCGATCCGGCGAACGGCACCGACCCGTGACGCAGACCACCATCCGCGCCCTAGAGGACCTGCTCCGGCGTGTCCTGCGGGCCCCCGTGCCCGGCCTCGATGTCGCGCGCTCCGCCCACCTCGCGCACCGGAGTTGGGTTCGTGCCGAGGAGGGACGGGCCCGGCGCCGTGGGGCCCTCGCGGTGCTGCTCGCCCTCAGCCTGCTGGTGCTCCTGCTCGGCTGGTACGTCGGGCAGCGTTCGGCCGGTTGAGCCCCGACCGGCCCTGGCCGGACCACGCGGGCTCGTCGCGTTGGATGGATCGGCGTGCCCTGAGAGACTGGACGGTGTCATGACAGGTTCTGAGACTGCACCGAGCACGACACGTCCCCTCACCGCGACCTACCGCCTGCAGCTGCACGCGGGCTTCACCTGCGCCGACGCGCAGGAGGTCGTCCCCTACCTGCGTGCGCTGGGGGTCAGCCACGCCTACCTCTCCCCGGTCCTCACCGCCGTCCCCGGCTCCGAGCACGGGTATGACGTCCTCGACCACGCCGAGGTCAACCCCGAGATCGGTGGTCGGGCCGGGCTCGAGGCGCTCGCCTCGGCCTGCCACGAGCACGGCCTCGGGGTCGTCGTGGACGTCGTGCCCAACCACATGGCGCTGGTCGCGCCCCTGTGGCGCAACGCCCCGCTCTGGGAGGTGCTGCGCGACGGGCCGACCGCGGCCCGCGCCGCGTGGTTCGACGTCGACTGGGCCCACCTCGGCGGCCGCTTCGGCCTGCCGGTCCTCGGCGACGACCTGGCCGACGTGGTGCGGCGGGGCGAGATCACCGTCGACACCGGGCGCGACGACGAGGGCCCGGCCGCCGGTCAGCCCGTGGCGCGCTACTACGAGCACGTCCTGCCGCTGGCCCCGGGCACGGAGGCCATGCCCTCGGACACGCCGGTGGAGCTGACCGCGCTGCTCGACGCGCAGCGCTGGCAGCTGGCCTCGTGGCGGGATGCCGCCGAGATCCTCAACTATCGCCGTTTCTTCGAGGTCGACGGCCTCATCGGGGTGCGCGTCGAGGAGCCGGACATCTTCGCCGCCACCCACGAGCTGCTGCTCGACCTGCACCACCAGGGCGTCGTCGACGGCTTCCGCATCGACCACCCCGACGGTCTGGCCGACCCCACGGCATACCTGCAGATGCTCAGCGACGCCTGTCGGCCAGGCACCCCGATCTGGGTCGAGAAGATCCTCGAGGGCGACGAGCGGCTGCCGGAGCCGTGGGCGTGCTCCGGCACGACCGGGTATGACGCGAACGCCGCCCTCACCGCTGCCCTGGTCGACCCGACGACCACCCGCACCGTCTCCGAGGAGTGGCTGGCGACCGGCGGCGAGCCCGACGTCCACGTCGAGATCGAGCGGTGCAAGAGGCTCGCGGTCTCGCGGCTCCTCGAGCCCGAGGTCGCCCGCCTCATGCGTCGGGCGGTCCAGGCGTTGCCGCGCTGGGAGGAGAGCCGGCTGCACGAGGCGCTGGTCGAGCTGCTCGTCTCGGTCCACGTCTACCGCGCCTACGTGCGTCCCGGAGCCCCGGCGGACGCGCAGGACGCCGCGCTGGTGGCCCCGCTCTTCGCGGGCCGGCAGCGCGCGGTGGCCTCGCGCCCGGACCTCTGGGAAGAGATCGACGCGCTGGTGGAGGTGCTGTCCGATCCCCAGGGCTGCGCGACCGACCCGGGCGCGGCGGTGGACCTGTGCGTGCGCTTCCAGCAGACGACCGGCCCGGTCATGGCCAAGGGCATCGAGGACACCGCGTTTTACCGCTGGCACCGGCTGGTCGCCCTCAACGAGGTCGGCGCCGACCCCTCGGTCGGTCTCGACGCGGACCGCGGCGTGGCGGCACTGCATACCTGGGCCCAGCACCAGGCCGAGCACTGGCCGCTCGGGATGACGACGCTCTCGACCCACGACACCAAGCGCAGCGAGGACGTCCGGGCGCGCATCCTCGCCGTCTCCGGCGACGCGGACGGGTGGGCGCGGATCTCCGCCGCCGCCCGCGAGGCGGCCGACGCCCACGGGGTCGACCGGCCGACCGCGCACCTCATCTGGCAGACCCTCGTCGGTGCCGGGCGGGTCGACGCCGAGCGGCTGGAGGCCTACCTCGTCAAGGCCATGCGCGAGGCCAAGGAGCACACGACCTGGACCGACCCCGACGAGGACTACGAGGGCCGGGTGCTCGCGCTCGCGACCGAGATGCTCGGCGGCGGCCAGGTCGGCGACGCGATCGCCGACACCATGCGCGACAACGTCCTCACGACCCGCACCCTCACGCTGGCCCAGAAGATCATCCAGCTGACCCTGCCCGGCATCCCCGACACCTACCAGGGCTCCGGCGTCGTCGATCTCTCGCTCGTCGACCCCGACAACCGTCGCCCGGTCGACTACCAGGAGCGGATCGACCGGCTCGAGCGGCTGGACGCCACCGGGTGGACCGGCGACCTCTCCGACGAGGTGCTCTGGGTCACCTCCCGCGTGCTGCGGCTGCGGTCCTGGCTGCCCCAGGCCTACGGCCCCGGGGCCGACTACCGTCCCCTGGAAGGCGGGCCGCACGTGCTCGGCTTCCTGCGTGGCGGGGTCGCCGCGACCCTCACCATCCGCGCCCCGCGGGCGCTGGGGGCGCAGGGCGGGCTGGGGGAGGAGCGCATCCCCCTGCCCCCGGACCTCTGGGTCGACGCCCTGACCGGGGCGGAGCACGAGATCGGCGACGAGGACGCGGGCGTGCTGGCGGCGGACGTCTTCGCCGACGGGCCGGCGGCCCTGCTCGTGCGGGCCGCGGACCTGCGGGAGGGCGCCCGATGAGCCACACCTTCCGACTCTGGGCCCCCGACGCCGACGGGGTCGAGCTGCTGCTCGGTGCCGATCCGGACCAGACGGTGCGGGTCCCGATGGCGCCTGCGGAGGCGGGGTGGTGGGAGGCCACCGAGGACCCCGCCCCGCACGACGGGAGGTATGCCTTCGCGGTCGACGGCGGCATCGCCGTCCCCGACCCGGCCTCGCGGCGTCAGCCCGACGGCGTGCACGCGCCGAGCAAGCTCGTCGACACCGGGGCGTTCTCCTGGACCGACCAGGCCTGGCGAGGTGTGCCGATGGAGCGCGCCGCGGCTTACGAGCTGCACGTCGGCACCTTCACCGAGGAGGGCACCTTCGACGCGGCGGCGGAGCACCTCCACCACCTCGTGGATCTCGGCGTCACCGTGGTCGAGCTCATGCCGGTCGCGCCCTTCCCCGGCGAGCACGGCTGGGGCTACGACGGCGTCGCGCTGTATGCCGTGCACGAGGCCTACGGCGGTCCGGAAGGGCTGGCCCGCTTCGTCGACGCCGCTCACGGCAAGGGCCTCGCGGTGTGGCTCGACGTGGTCTACAACCACCTCGGCCCCAGCGGCAACTACCTGGGCCAGGTGGGCCCCTACTTCACCGACCGGCACCACACGCCCTGGGGCGAGGCGGTCAACCTCGACGGTCCCGGCAGCGACGAGGTGCGGGCCTATCTGCGCGACAACACCCGGATGTGGCTCGAGGACTACCACCTCGACGGGCTGCGCCTCGACGCCGTGCACGCGTTGCACGACGAGCGGGCCGTGCACCTGCTGGAGGAGCTGGCGGCCCTGGCGGACGAGATCGGCGGGCGGACCGGCATACCGCGATCGCTCGTCGCCGAGTCCGACCGCAACGACCCCGCCACGGTGTCGCGCCGCGGCCCCGGCGGTGCCGGTGGGCTCGGCCTGCACGGCCAGTGGGCCGACGACGTCCACCACGCCCTGCACGTGCTGCTCACCGGGGAGGAGCAGGGCTACTACGCCGACTTCGCCGCACCCGAGGCCATCGGCAAGGTGCTCGGGGAGACGCCGTTCTTCCACGACGGGACGCTGTCGACGTTCCGGGGGCGCGCCCACGGGCGCCCGGTGGACCTCGAGGTCACCGAGCCGTGGCGCTTCGTCGCGTCCCTCCAGACGCACGACCAGGTCGGCAACCGGGCGATGGGCGACCGCGTGCACCACGGCATACCGCAGGGGCGGCACGCGATCGGGGCGGCGCTGCTGCTCACCGCACCCTGGACCCCCATGCTCTTCATGGGGGAGGAGTGGGGCGCCTCGACGCCGTGGCAGTACTTCACCGACCACGCCGAGGAGTGGCTCGCGCAGTCGATCCGCGAGGGGCGGCAGGCGGAGTTCGCCGAGCACGGCTGGGCCGGGCAGGTGCCGGACCCGCAGGACGCCGGCACCGTCGCCGCGTCGACCCTCGACTGGGCCGAGCGCGACGAGGAGCCGCACGCCCGGATGCTGGCGTTCTACCGCGCGCTGCTGCACTGGCGCGCCGCGACCGGGCCCGAGGCGCGTGGGACCGTGGGCAGTGTGCAGCGGACCCCGGACGGAGGTGACGGCGAGCTCCTCGTGGTGAGCCGACCCGGGGTGACGGTCGCGGCACACCTGCGGGGCGCGGAGGGCATGCCGGTCCCGATGCCGCCGGGCGAGGTCCTGACCCGCTTCGGGCGGGTCGACCTGCCGGGGCAGGGGCGGGCGGCCGATCTGCACCTCATCGACGGCGAGGTCGCCCTGCTCGGGCCCGACAGCGTGCTGGTGGTGACGAGATGAGTGACGAGCCGCGCCGGCCCTTTCACCGTCCGACGCTGCGCCCGCCCGAGATCATCGAGGCCTCGGACGGCGGGGTGGACCCGCTGGAGGTCGCCGAGGCGGCCCACCGTAGCGCCGAGCTGGTCGTGGGGCGTGGCCGCGCCGAGTCGCGGGAGGACGAGGAGCTGACCTCGCGGCTCGTCGGTCTGGTCACGGAGGTGGGCCTGGCGACGGTCGCCCAGCTGTGGTCGGACCGCCCGGCGCGCACCCTGCCGGGGGCGCTGTGGCGGCTCTACCTCCTCCACGAGTGGGTGCTGCGGCAGCCGGACGAGGTGGGGCGGCAGTTCGCCGCCGGAGCCGATCACGCCGAGGTCTACCGCGCCATCGCGGGGGTCGAGGAGCCGCCGGACCCGGATGCGCTGCGGCACCTGACCGAGCAGATCCTCACCGGGGTCTTCACCGGTGACCTCGCCATCGCCCTGGAGCGGGCGAGCGCCTTCTGCCACGTCATGGCGGTGGGCCTGGCCGACCCCTCGGGGGACGACATCCCGTCGGAGCAGATCGCCCGGGCCGCGCGCCTGCGCGACACCGCCGACGACCTCACCGCCTGCGCGCGGCTCTGGCGGCTCGGCGATCTGCACTGAGGGGTCGGTGCCGCCCGGCGTGCCGGCCCGAGCCACGTCTGTGCCCATGTCGGTGCGGCGTCTGTGACCCAGGCGTTGCTCGGCGCACGCCTGTGTCACCGGCAGCTGCAACGGGTATGCCGGGGGCTCGGTGGGTTTGGGGAACATCCCAGAGGTGCGTACCGTTGACACTCAGTGCGTGCCGGGCCGCGGCAGCCCCGGGCTCCAACATTCGCCGCTACGAGCGGCCACGCGCCGAGAGGCGCTCCCGGCCCGGCACGCACTCTTCCTCTTCGTCAGCCAGCCGGGCGGTCGCGCCGCCCCGGCCGAGCGCGGCCATCCGAGCGTGCTGATCAGCCGGGGCGGTAGCGCTCCACCGCGACGACCTCGGCCTGCTCGCCCGCACCGCGCATCGTGCAGACGAGGACCTCGCCCTTGTCCATGGGCGTGTCCAGCAGCCGCGTGAGCATCCAGCGGTCGTGGCCGTCCAGGCAGTTGCTCACGCGGTCGACCAGCGTGCCGATGACCCGCGGCAGGACGGGTCCGTGGGTGCACAGCGCCGCGGGGACGCCCGCCCCGAAGATCCTCCGCAGATGCTTGTCGACCTTGCTCGGCCTGGCCTCGAACCCCTCCTCCGACAAACCCTTCTTGGCCAGCACCTCGATCCCGGCGTGCTCGGCAAAGGGTCGCACCGAGTCGGCGCACCGCGCCGACGGGCTCGTGAGGACCAGCTCCGGGCGGTATGCCGCCAGCAGGGCCGCCATCCGCCCGGCAGCCCGGCGTCGGCCGGCGGCACTGAGGGGTCGGTCCGGGTCGGGGCCGGTCCAGTCGGCGCGGTCCAGGGCGTGGGCGTGCCGCAGCACGAGGAGGGACCAGGTCTGGAGGGTGCCGTCCTCGTGGTGGGCGACCGCGGCCTCCAGCTGCTCCCGGTCGCGGGCGTAGGTGAGACGCCGGGATGCCAGGGTGGGGGAGAGCCAGACGACCTCGTCCACCTCGTGCTCCAGCGCGCCGGCGCCGCCGAGGACCTCAGCGGTCCAGTAGCGCACCACCTTGCCGCTCCCGCGCACGGCGTAGCGCGAGCTGGGCAGCGGCGTGCGCAACCGCACCTGCAGCCCGGTCTCCTCCAACGTCTCCCGGACGGCGGCGACGGGGAAGTCCTCACCACGGTCGAGCTTGCCCTTCGGCCAGGACCAGTCGTCGTACTTCGGCCGGTGGACCAGGGCGACCTGGAGCGCCCGACCGCGGATCCGCACGGGAAGGACGCCCGCGGCCCGGATCGCCGGACCGGCGTTCATGCGCCGGCGGCTCCCGCGGCATACATGACATCGATCGCCGACCGCTCGAACCCGAGCCGCTGGTAGGTCGCGATCGCGGGCTCGTTGTCGCCGTCGACGTAGAGCGTGGCCTCCTCGACCCCGACGGCGCGCAGGTGCAGCAGGCCCAGGAGGGTGACCGCCGTGCCCAGGCCACGGCCCTGGTAGTCGGGGTCCACCCCGACGACGTAGACCTCACCGGTGCCCGACTGGTCCGTCTCGATCTTGGTCCAATGGAAGGCGGCGAGCCGGGGCGTGCCCTCGGCGTCGGTGTCGGAGGGGTCGTCGACGACGAGGAAGCCGGACGGGTCGAACCACGGCTCGGACTCGCGGTCCTTCAGGTCGGTGAGCGTCATCCGGCCCTGCTCGGCGTGGTCGGCGAAGGCGCGAGCGTTGACCGCGAGCCAGGGCTCCTCGTCGGTGCCGACCTGGAAGCTGCGGACCCGCAGCCCGTCGGGGAGCTCGACCTCGGTCGGCAGGTCGGCCCACTCGCCGGAGAGCGGCCGCGACATCTGCCACAACTCACGGACCACCGTGAGGTCGCGGGAGGTGTAGAGACGGCGGGCGTCCTGGAGGTCGCCGTGGCTCCACAACCGGACCCCGGGCCACTGCGCGAGCACCTCGTCGAGGAGCGCGCCGCCGACGCCCTGGCGGCGGTGCGCCGGGTCGACGACGAGCTCGGCGGACGGAGCGTCGGGGTCGCTGGTGTCGACATGGCCGTAGCCGAGGACGGCGCCCTGCTCGTCGCGGGCGACGAGGTGGGTGCCGGTCTCGTGACCCCCGGTCTCCTCGGGCAGCCGCCGCGCCTGGAGCACGGTCTGCTCTGAGAGCGGCTTGACGCCGTCGTGCTGGCCCGCGCGCACGGCAAGGGCGAGGACGTCGCCGGAGAGCTTGCCGGGCAGCGCGGACAGGTGCTCGATCTCCGGGTTCGGGCCTGGCATGGGGGTCAGTCTGACACGCCGATCAGCGTTCGGTGCTGCGCGCCCCGGTGAAGCGGTAGCCGACGCCCCGGATCGTGCCGATGAGCGACTCCCGCTCGGGGCCGAGCTTGGCCCGCAGCCGGCGGATGTGGACGTCGACCGTGCGGGTCCCCCCGTAGTAGTCACCGCCCCAGACCTCCTGCAGGAGCGTGTCGCGGGTGACGACGCGGCCCGGGTGCTGCACGAGGTAGCGCAGGAGCTCGAACTCCTTGAAGGTCAGATCCAGCGTGCGGCCACCGGCACGCACCGACCAGCCGGCCTCGTCGACGACGACGTCCGCGACCCGGATCGCCTCCGGCTCGGTCTCCGGGTCGGGCGCCTGGGGGGCTGCCTCCGCCCGCGGGCCTCGGCGCAGCGCAATGCGCAGCCGGGCCGCGAGCTCGGCCGGCCCGGCGCTGTGCACGAGCAGGTCGTCCATCGGCCACTGCTCGTCGAGGACGGCGAGCGCCCCTTCGCCGACCACGGCGAGGACGGGCACGCCGAGCCCGAGCGTGCTGAGCGAGCGCAGCACGCCTCGCGCCTGCACCAGATCGGCGGTGGCGTCGACCAGGACGAGGTCGGGATCGCGGCGGGACAGCAGCGCGCCGACGTCCATGCCGGTCACCGAGACACGGTGGGGCAGCAGCGCGATCCCGGGCAGCACGAGCGCCGCCGACGTGTCGTCGGCGGTGCGGGGGGTGAGCAGGACCAGGTCGGCCACGGGACCAGGATAGGGACCGTGTCGCCAGCCCGGCTCCTCAGGCGCGGTGGGGCAAGATGGGGGCCATGTTCGAGGTCACCGCGAGCGAGCGGACCGTCACGGCCCCCGCGCCGCGGGTCGGCACGCTGGCGGTCATGGTCTGCGTCGTGGCGGCGATCCTCGGGGTGACGGCCCTCTCCAGTCCCGTGCTGGTGTCCGTGACGCTGGCGGCGTGCACGGTCATCGTGGCGTGGGGCTGGGCCGGGACGGTGGGCCTGCCCTCACCGCGGGGCACCGTGGGCGTCCTCCTCGTCGGAGGCCTTGCGCTCGTCGGCTCGGTCGCCGTGCAGGAGGAGAGCCCGTGGCTGCAGTGGGTGCCGGCGGCGCTCGCGCTGGCGATGATCGCCGCCTTCGTGCACCAGCTGCTGCGCCGCGACGGGCGACCGCGCGTCGTGCAGTCGGTGAGCTCGGTCGTGCTCGGTCTGGCCCTGGTGGCCTGCGGCGTGCTCATGATCCCCGTGAGCCACAGCCCCGAGGGCATCGCGCTGCTGCTGGGGGCGCTCGCCGCGGCAGCGGTCTCCTCGGTGACCGACCTGCTGGGGCGGTGGAAAGGGGTGCGTCCCTGGCTGCTCGCGGTGGCGATGGCCGCCGGCGGAGCCGCCGCCGTGGTCGTGGCGCTGGCGCTGGACGCCCCACCGACGACCTGGCTGCTGCTCGGTGTCGCCTCCGGAGCGCTCAGCCAGTCGATGCGGGTGGTGCTCACGGCGCTGCCGACCCTCAGTCACGCCCGGCCCCGACTGGTCGCGAGCGTGGCCTCGGTGCTCGTGGTCGGCGTGGTGCCCTATCTCGTGGGGCTGGCCTTCCTGCCCGCGGCCCTCACCGGCTGAGGCCGCTCCGTCACCACCCCACCGGGCGTCGCGCATGGTTGCTCAGACGCGCTTGAGCTCCGCCGACATGTACGACTGCATCTCGTGCCCACCGGAGGCCATGTCCATGACCCACATGAGGTTGCCGTTCACGTAGCCGTAGAGGCGCTGCGCTGCGGCATACTCCTCCGCGCCCGCGCTGCGGACGACGCTGTCGGTGCGGATCTCGACCTTCGCCGGACTGGTCTCGCCGTAGTACATCTCGACGACGCCGGTCGGGTGCGCGAGCACCAGCTCCACCCCGCCGTCGGCCTGCGGTCGCCAGAAACCGGTCTCCACGGCATACACCTCGTCCTTGCTGCCGTCCTCGCCGAGCAACCAGGTGCGCGAGGTCCACTGCAGGAACGGGCGCCCGTCGTGCGTCACCTCGATCTCCTGGCCGAAGTTGCGCGACTCCATCGTCGGGTATCCGACGACGCCGGCCCCGGCCCAGGTGCCGAGCATCCAGGCGAGGGGTGCGTTGTCGGGGTGCATGGTCGGATCGAGTTCGATGGGCACGACGCCATGGTATGCAGCGCGCCCACCATTCGCGACGCTCGATGGGTTCCTCGGCAACCCTTCGCGACGCTCGGTCGTGGTGCCGGGTGGGGGGCTGGGCTCAGCGGCCGAAGCCGGAGCGTGGCGAGACCGGGTCGGAGTAGGACTCCATGGTGTCGCTGCGCAGGTGCTGGGAGAGGACCTGCATCTGGTCGGAGGCCATGACGACGATGGACCCGGCGACCGGGTGCATGTCGACCCCGCTCCAGGGGGCGGTCACGAAGGTGATGTCGTCACCGCGCACGCCGCGCATCGAGAAGCCCAGGTCGCGCATGTCGCTGACCTGCAGGTCGGCATCGACGGTGAGGTTGGTCGTCGCCGCGTCGACGAAGTTCGCGAGGCGCGCCGGGTTGGTGATGGTCTCCCGGGACAGGGCCTTGGTCATGATCGCCTTGATGAAGGCCTGCTGACGCTGGCCGCGAGAGATGTCGCCCTGCGACAGGGCGTAGCGCTCGCGGACGAAGCGCAGCCCGGTCTCGCCGTCCATGTACATCGTGCCGGCGGGGAACCCCGGCGACGCTTCGGCGACGTTGACGTCGACGCCACCGATCGCGTCGGTCATCCCCTTGAAGCTCTCGAAGTTGACGATGACCACGTGGTCGATCGGCACGTCGATGAGCGGCTGCAGCGTCTGCACGAGCAGCGGGGCGCCGCCGTAGGAGTAGGCCGCGTTGATCTTGGACGAGCCGCCCGTCCCGGCGATGGGGACGAAGAGGTCCCGGGGGAAGTGGATGAGGTCGACCCGGTCGCGCTCGTCGCTGATGTGCATGAGCACGATGACGTCCGAGCGGCCGCGCTCCACGGACAGGTCGCGGCTGTCGGAGCCGATGATGAGGAAGTTCATGGCGTCCCCGGCGTCGGCGGGCCGGGTCGGGGTGGTCGCGACGAACTCGCTCTCGGTGACCTCGATGGCCTCGCCGTCCTCGCCCACGATGGGCGCTGTGCCGTCGTCGACGGAGTCGGTGTCGCCCTCGGTCTCGATCGCGCCATCCTCGCCGTTCCCGCCGTCCTCGCCCTCGCTCTCGCCGTCCTCGCCCTCGCTCTCGCCGTCCTCGCGCTCGCCCGTCTCGGGGTCGACGTCACCGGTCGTCCCGGCGCCGTCCTCGCCCGCCTGGTTGGCGCCGTCGGGAGAGATGGTGACGATGGCGTTGTTCTTGGCGGTGAGATCGTCGCGCTCGATGTTGTTCTCGACCGTGCGCTGCAGGAAGAAGGCGTAGCCGCCGAGGGCGAGCACCCCGAGCAGGGCGAGCACGCCGATGCCGACCACGACCGTGCGGAACGGTCGGCGCTCACGGCTTCCTGCACTGGCCCCTGCGCGCCGTGCGCGGGGGGTCTGGTCGTACCCCATGCGGGTAGTTTACGGCCGGATTCCCGGGCAGGGCGTCCGACGCGTACCGTGGAGGACGAGGGCTCCGTGCGGACCCCGCCGCGACCGAGGAGAGCGACCGCCATGACCGTGCTGCTGGACCGACCCGGTGCCGTCGACGGCACGGAGGTGGACGCCGGGGTGGCGGCCCACTACGGCAACCCGCACCGGGAGCAGCGACTGCTCGAAGAAGGGCTGGCCGTCGTCGACCTCTCGCACCGCGGCGTGGTCACGGTGACCGGGCCGGACCGACTCAGCTGGCTGCACTCCCTGACCACCCAGCAGCTCTCCGACCTGCCGCCACGCCGCTCAGCGGAGACCCTGATCCTCTCGCCGAAGGGACACGTCGAGCACGCGCTGCACGTCGTCGACGACGGCGAGACGACGTGGCTCACCACCGAGCCCGGCGCCGCTGCGGCGGTGGCCGGGTGGCTCGACTCGATGCGCTTCATGCTGCGGGTGGAGGTCGCCGACGTCTCCGAGGGGTATGCCGTGCTCGGGGAGCCCGTCGCGCGCGAGTCGGCCCCGGGGGAGCCGCTGGCGTGGGTCGACCCGTGGCCCGGCCCGGTCGGCGACACCTTCTGCTACGGCCCCGAGGGTGCGGCGCACCCGGGTGCCGTCCGCGCCTGGCGCGAGCTGATCGTGCCGCGCGGGGAGCTCGACGCCGCGGTCGGCGACCGACCGCTGGCCGGGACCTGGGCGGCCGAGGCGCTGCGGGCCGCGGCCTGGCGCCCCCGGGCCGGCGTGGACACCGACCACCGGACGATCCCGCACGAGCTCGACTGGCTGCGGACCGCGGTGCACCTGCACAAGGGCTGCTACCGCGGCCAGGAGACGGTCGCCCGGGTCAAGAATCTCGGCCGCCCGCCCCGGCGCCTGGTCTTCCTCCACCTGGACGGCTCGGGGCACGTCATACCGGAGCCGGGTGTCGAGCTGACGCCGCTGGACGGCGGGCGAGCGGTGGGTCGGCTGACCACGGTGGCGCGCCACGCGGACGACGGCCCGATCGCGCTCGCTCTCGTCAAGCGCAACCTCGACCCCGGTATGACGCTGCTCGCCGACGGCACCTCCGCCGCTCAGACCGAGATCGTCGGCTCCTGAGATCGACGCCGGGTGCCTCGGCGGCAGGTCGGCGGTCCTGGCAGGATGCCTCTCCATGGCAGCCGTGACCCAGCACACCTCCCGCTCCCCCCTCGCCGACGCACCCGTCGTGGCCGAGGTCGTGCGCAACGGCGTCGTGGAGTCGCTGCACCACGGTGTCGTGGCGCTGACCGGCGCCGACGGCGCGGTGGACGTCGCGGTCGGGCCTGTCGGTGCGCCGATCCTGCCCCGCTCCTCGTTGAAGCCGCTGCAGGCGATCGCCATGCTGCGGGCGGGTGCGGACCTCGACGGCGAGCTGCTCGCCCTCGCCTGCGCCAGCCACTCCGGGGAGGAGCGCCACCTGGAGGGCGCCCGCCGCATCCTGGCCGCCGCGGCCCTGGAGGAGTCCGCGCTGCAGAACACCCCTGACCTCCCGCTGGACGAGGAGCAGCGCCGCGCCTGGATCCGGGAGGGCAACCCGCCCACCTCGCTGGCGCAGAACTGCTCCGGCAAGCACGCCGGGATGCTCGCGGCGTGCGTCGCCTCCGGTTGGGACCTCGAGACCTACCGCGACCCCGGTCACCCGTTGCAGCGCCTCGTGGTGAGCGTGGTCGAGGAGTTCGCCGGCGAGCCGGTCGCGGCGTCGACGACGGACGGCTGCGGGGCCCCGGCGCTCGCCGTCTCCTCCGCGGGTCTGGCGCGGGCCTTCGGCCGGATCGCGGCTGCGGCGCCCGACACCGAGGCGGGGCGCGTCGCCGCCGCGATCAGGTCGCACCCGGAGTTCCTGGGCGGGACCGGCCGCGACGTCACCGAGCTCATCCGCGGCGTCCCGGGCCTCATCGCCAAGGACGGTGCGGAGTCGGTGTATGCCGTGGGTCTGGCCGACGGACGCGGGCTCACCGTGAAGATCACCGACGGCGGGGAGCGGGCCCGGGTCGTGGTGACCGCCGCCGTGCTGCGCGGGGCGGGGCTCGAGGCGCTCGCGCCGGACGTGGCAGCCACCCTGACGGCCCTCGAGGCCCGGGCGGTCGTCCGTGGCCATGGCGAGCCCGTGGGGCAGATCCGTGCGGTGCTTCCCGAGGTCGACCGGTGAGGGCGGTCCTGCAGCGGGCCGTCCGGGCGCGGGTCACGGTCGAGGGCGAGGTGGTCGGCGAGATCACCCGGCCCGGCCTGGTGGCGCTGGTGGCTGCGACCCACGACGACGGTCCGGCCGACGTCGAGACGACCGCCCGCAAGATCGCCGAGTTGCGCATCCTGCGCGACGAGCGCTCGGTGTCGGACACCGGTGGTGCCGTGCTCGTCGTCAGTCAGTTCACGCTCTACGGCAGCACCCGCAAGGGGCGTCGGCCCTCCTGGGGAGACGCCGCGCCCGGCCCGGTCGCGGAGCCGCTCGTGGACGCGGTCGTGGCCGATCTGCGCCACCGGGGCATCGAGGTCGCGACCGGCCGCTTCGGGGCGATGATGGAGGTCGAGCTGGTGAACGACGGGCCGTTCACGGTGATCGTCGACACCCGCGACGCGTAGGCTGGGGCCATGCCAGCCATCTACCAGGCTCAGAGCCTCATTGAGATCGTCATCGGGGTCGCGCTCTTCGGGATGATGGCGTGGGCCCTGGTGGACTGCGCGCGGACCCGTGCCGACGCCTTCCCCGCCGCGGGCAAGCGGACCAAGCAGTTCTGGTTGCTGCTGACCGGCGGGGCCACCCTCCTGGGGTTCCTCTTCATGTTCAACCCCCTCAACCTGTTCAACCTCATCGCCATCGTCGCCGCCGGCGTATACCACGCGGATGTGCGACCAGCCTTGAAGTCCGTGCAGGGGCGAGGCAACGGCGGGAACCACATGGGGCCCTACGGCCCCTGGTGATCAGCGGCTCGGCGCCACGGCCGACCAGTCCACGGTCAGCTCGCCGAGCCGCCAGCGCGCCACCCCGTCACGCACGGGCCAGCCGGCCTCGCGCAGCTCGCGGACCGTCGCCACGAAGCGCTGCCGGGCGCCGAAGCTCGCCAGCGGCGCCGACCGCTCCCAGGCCCGCTCCAGCGCACCCATGAGGTCGTGGACCGGCTCGCCCGGCACGTTGCGGTGGATGAGCACCTTGGGGAGTCGCTCCGCGACGACCGAGGGGGACTCCAGCCCGGCCAGGCGCCACGAGAGCGTCAGCGTGCGGGGCTGCGGCATCGGGTGTGTGGCCCCCGATCTGCGCGGGCCCGCCGCGCGCGAGCCGGTGCCGGTTGACCCGGTGCCGGTCGGGTCCGCGCCGACGCCGCCCGAGCCAGCGCCGCCAGAGTCCACCTCGTCGCCCCGCCGCACGTCCACCCACGCGGCCAGCCGTCCCAGCTCGTCGCAGGTGCCCTCCACCAGCGCGCCACCGGGGGCCAACCGCCCGACGACCTGCTCCCAGGCGGGGGCCACCTCGCTCTCGTCGTACTGCCGCAGCACGTTGAAGGCTCGCACCACCGTCGGGGCCGACGCCCCGACCTCCGCCGGGAGCGGCACCTCGAAGCCCCCGAGCACGAAGTCCACCCGCGGCGGGTCGGCCACCGCACGCCCGCGCTCGACCCGCTCGGGGTCGATCTCCACCCCGACGACCCGCACGTCCTGCCGGACCCGGCGCAGCCGCTCGGCGAGCTCGAGCACCGTGACGGGCGCTGCGCCATACCCGAGGTCGACGACGACGGGGGGACGACCGGGCGGGGCGGCGCGCAGCACGCTGCCGAGCGCGTGGCCGATCCAGCGGTCCACCCGCCGCAGCCGGTTGGGGTTGGTGGTGCCACGGGTGATGGCGCCGACAGGGCGGCGAGCGGGACGGGTGGGCACGGGGCCAGACTAGGGCGGCGGTCCACCCGCGTGGGCGCGTGCCACACTGGCGCGGTGAGCGCCGACCCCGACCCTCCCACGGCGCCCATCCGGCGGGTCGCGATGGTCTCGCTGCACACCTCGCCGCTGGAGCGTCCGGGCACCGGCGACGCCGGCGGCCTCAATGTCTACGTCGTCGAGACCGCCACCCGGCTGGCCCGCCGCGGCATCGAGGTCGACATCTTCACCCGGGCCACCAGCGCGCGGCAGGAGCCGTCGGTGGAGCTCGAGCCCGGCCTGGACGTCGCCGTGCACCACGTCGGTGCCGGGCCCCTGGACACCGTCCCCAAGGGCGACCTGCCGGGGCACCTGTGCGCCTTCGCCGACGACCTGTCCCGGCACGTCGCGGGGCTGGCGGAGGGGCACTACGACGTCCTCCATGCGCACTACTGGCTGTCCGGCCAGGTCGGGGGGCTGACCGCGCGGCGCTTCGACGTCCCGCTCGTGCAGACGATGCACACCATGGCGCGCGTCAAGAACCGTGCGCTCGCCGCGGGTGACACG
The DNA here is from genome assembly GCF_059025165.1 of Serinicoccus sp. JS2-9. Classification (NCBI taxonomy): domain Bacteria; kingdom Bacillati; phylum Actinomycetota; class Actinomycetes; order Micrococcales; family Ornithinimicrobiaceae; genus Serinicoccus; species Serinicoccus sp. JS2-9. The sequence continues at coordinate 268,547 of NZ_CM180091.1, read as the reverse complement.
CCCGAGCCGGCCGAGCGGATCGCGGGGGAGCAGCAGCTGGTCGATCAGGCGGACGCGCTCGTGGCCAACACGCCCGCCGAGGCACGCGAGCTCATCGACCTGTATGCCGCTGCGCCGGGCAGCGTCCACGTCGTCCCCCCGGGGGTGGCGCTGGAGACCTTCCGCCCCGGTGACCGGGGCGCGGCGCGGCGCGAGGTGGGGCTGGCGCAGGACGCGGTCGTCCTGCTCTTCGTGGGCCGTATCCAGCCGCTCAAGGGGCCGGACGTGCTGGTGCGCGCCGCCGGGGAGCTGGTGCGGCGGGACCCGTCGCTGCAGAAGCGGCTCGTCGTCGCGGTCCTCGGGGGGTTGTCCGGCTCGGGGGTGACGCGCCCCGAGGCCCTGCACCGGGTCGCGGAGGAGGAGGGGGTCGCCGACCTCGTCTCCTTCGGGCCACCCGTCGGGCGGGAGGAGCTGGCCACCTGGATGCGGGCGGCCGACCTCGTCGCGGTGCCGTCGCACAACGAGTCCTTCGGGTTGGTGGCGATCGAGGCGCTCGCGTGCGGCACCCCCGTGGTCGCTGCGCGCGTGGGCGGTCTGCCGCTCGCGGTCGGCGAGGCCGGGGTGCTGGTGGACGGGCACGCACCGGAGGACTGGGCGGACTCCCTACAGGGGGCGCTGGACCGGCTAGACGCTCCGGGGGAGCGCGAGCGGTGGTCGACCCAGGCGGTCCACCACGCCGAGCGCTACTCGTGGGAGCGGACCGTCGACGCGCTGCTCGCGGCCTATGCTGCGGCGGTGACCACCCGCCGAGGAGGACGCCATGGATGAGTCGGCCGTGACCACGCTGCGCGAGCACCTGGACGCGCTGGAGGTGGACTGGGAGCAGGGGACCCGGCCGGGCGAGACCGTCGTCGCCCTCCCCGGCGAGCGCAAGCTGCGCACGGTCCTCTCGCTCGTGGTGGGGGAGCGGGCGGTCGAGCTGCGCGCCTTCGTCATCCGCAACCCCGACGAGAACCACGAGGGGGTCTACCGCTACCTCCTGCGGCGCTCGTTGCGACTGCCCGGCGTCGGGTATGCCGTGGACGCCAGCGGCGACGTCTACCTCACCGGGCGGGTGCCGCTGGCCGGGCTCTCGGTCGAGACGCTCGACGAGCTGCTCGGGGCCGTGCTCGCGGCCTGCGACGAGCCCTTCAACGAGCTGCTCCGGCTGGGTTTCTGGACCTCGATCCGGCGCGAGTGGGCCTGGCGGCTGGACCGCGGCGAGTCGACCGCCAACCTGGAGGCCTTCCGGGCCGAGCTGGAGGCGCTGACCGACTCCGAGGGCGAGCACCCCTGATCGGTAGGGTGGGCGGTATGAGCGAGGCCGCATACACCTTGATCCTGCTGCGCCACGGCGAGAGCCAGTGGAACGAGAAGAACCTCTTCACCGGATGGGTCGACGTCGACCTCACCCAGACCGGGCACGAGGAGGCGCGCCGGGCCGGCGAGCTGCTGCGCGAGGAGGGGCTGCTGCCGGACGTGCTGCACACCTCGCTGCTGCGCCGCGCGATCACCACCGCCAACTCGGCCCTCGACGTCGCCGACCGGCACTGGATCCCGGTGCACCGGCACTGGCGGCTCAACGAGCGCCACTACGGCGCGCTGCAGGGCCTCAACAAAGCGGAGACGCGGGACAAGTACGGCGAGGAGCAGTTCATGCTGTGGCGCCGCTCCTTCGACACCCCGCCGCCGCCGATCGAGGACGACAGCGAGTTCTCCCAGGCCGGTGACCCGCGCTACGCCGACCTCGGCGACGACCTCCCGCGCACCGAGTGCCTCAAGGACGTCATCGCGCGGATGCTGCCCTACTGGGACTCTGACATCGTGCCCGACCTGCGCGAGGGCAAGACGGTGCTCGTCGCCGCCCACGGCAACAGCCTGCGCGCGCTGGTCAAGCACCTCGACGGCATCAGCGACGAGGACATCGCCGGGCTCAACATCCCGACCGGCATCCCGCTGCTCTACGAGCTCGACGCCGACCTGCAGCCGCTCACCCGCGGCGGCCGCTACCTCGACGCCGACGCCGCCGCCGACGCGATCCAGCAGGTCGCCAACCAGGGCAAGAAGTAGTCACCACCCACCCCGTCGCACCCCGACTGGCCGCGCGATATGCCGTGACTGGCCGCGCGGTATGCCGTGACTGGCCGCGCGGTATGCCGTGACTGGAGTCGCGGTATGCGGTGACTCCACCGCATACCGCGCGGTCAGTCACGACATCTCGCGCGGTCGGTCAGCTGGTCTCGAACTTGTAGCCCAGTCCGCGCACGGTGAGGATGTGCTGCGGGTTGGAGGGCTTGGGCTCGATCTTGGCGCGCAGCCGCTTCACGTGGACGTCGAGGGTCTTGGTGTCGCCGACGTAGTCGCTGCCCCAGACCCGATCGATGAGCTGGCCGCGCGTGAGCACCCGGCCGGCGTTGCGCAGGAGCATCTCGAGCAGCTCGAACTCCTTGAGCGGCAGCGACACCGGCTCGCCGTCGACGGACACGGTATGCCGTTCCACGTCCATGCGGACCGGTCCCGACTCGATCGTGGACGGAAGCAGCTCCTCGGGTTCGCTGAGGCGGCGCAGCACCGCCTTGATCCGGGCCAGCAGCTCGCGGCCGGAGTAGGGCTTGGTCACGTAGTCGTCGGCGCCGAGCTCCAGGCCGACGACCTTGTCGACCTCGGAGTCCTTGGCGGTGAGCATGATGACGGGCACGCTGGAGCGCTGGCGCAGCGCCCGGCAGACATCGACGCCGGACATCCCGGGCAGCATGAGGTCGAGCAGCACGAGGTCGGCGCCGTTGCGGTCGAACTCGGCCAGCCCGTCGGTGCCCGTGCCGGTGATCGTGACGTCGTAGCCCTCCTTCTCCAGCAGGTAGGAGAGCGGGTCGGAGAAGGACTCCTCGTCCTCCACCACCAGGATGCGGGTCATCGGGTCACCTTTCCTCGGGGCTGGCTGGGCTCGTCGGTCCGGGCGGACGAGGCCGGCAGGGAGTCGCCGTGGGCCGGGTCGGGCACGCGGGCCGGGCGGCCCTGCCGGTAGGGGGCCGGCGAGCCGACGGGACGGCTGTCGTCGACGGCCGGGAAGCGCATGGTGAAGGTCGCCCCCTGCGTCTCCTCACTCCATACCGTCACCCCGCCGCCGTGGCCCGCGCAGATGTGCTTGACGATCGAGAGTCCGAGCCCGGTGCCCCCCGTGCGGCGCGACCGCGCCGGGTCGACGCGGTAGAAGCGTTCGAAGATGCGCTCCTGGTCCTGCGCCGAGATGCCGCGACCCTGGTCCGAGACCGACACCTCGACCTGGTCACCGGCACGCCGGGTGACGACCCCGACGCGGGTGCCGTCCTCGGAGTAGGCGATGGCGTTGGTCACGAGGTTGCGGACCGCGGTGGTGATGAGCTCGCGGTCGCCATAGATCCGCAGCTCCTCGGGACGACCCGCCGGCGCGGCGACCACGGTGCGGGTGCCGGCCACCAGCCGCGTCTGCTCGACCGCGTCCGCGGCGCAGGCGGCCACGTCGACCACGACCATGTCGGCCAGCAGGTCGTTGGTCTGCAGGCGGGAGAGGTCGACGATCTCGCTGACCAGCCGCGTGAGCCGCTCGGTCTCGGTCTTCATCCGGCCGGCGAAGCGGGCCACGGCCTCGGGGTCGTCGGCGGCGTCCCCGACCGCCTCGGCGAGCAGCGCCAGCCCACCGACAGGGGTCTTGAGCTCGTGGCTGACGTTGACGACGAAGTCGCGACGGACCTCTTCGACGCGCCGGGCCTGGGTCCGGTCGTCCACGAGCACGAGCACGAGGTCGTCCCCGAAGGGCGCGGCCCGGACGCCGAGCAGGACCCGGCCTGCGCCGATCGGCCCGCGGGCGAAGTCCAGCTCCTCCTCTAGCACCGCGCCGGTGGCCATGACCTCGCCGGCCAGCTCGCGCAGCCGCGGGTGCACCAGGTCGTCGCCGCGGACGAGACCGAAGGCGAGGGCAGCACCGGTAGCGGTCCGGACCCGGGTGGCCTCGTCGACGACGATCGCGCCGGAGCGGAGCACGCTGAGCACCTCCTTGGCGCCCTCGGGCACGGTGTCGGCGGTGTCGTCCACGGCGTCGCCAGCAGCGGGGGCGTGCTCCGCGCTGCGGACCAGCCACCAGACGAGGGCCGCGAGGAGCAGCCCGAGGGCCGCTCCGAGAAGGCCCGCGCTCAGGGGTGTCACATGACCAGCCTAGGGTGGTGCGACGACCGGTTCATGCATGGAGGGTGCCACGGCGGTGACCGGGCGGGCCACTATTCATCTGGTCGTCTCCAGCCGTTCATGTCACCCTGTCACCGTCACACGCTGGTGGCGGCTGTCCGTGGGCCGGCACCGACTCACACCAGCCGTCGCGAAAGGGGCAGATCACCGTGCGCAGTGCCTTCCAGGAGGAGCTCGACCTCATCAGCGAGCAGCTGGTCGAGATGAGCCGCCTCTCCGCCACCGCGCTCCAGCGGGCCACCCGGTCGCTCATGGAGACCGACCTGACGCTGGCCCAACAGGTCATCTCCGACGACCAGCTCATCGACGCCCTCCGCCGTGAGCTCGACAACCGCGCCATCGACGTGATCGCCCGGCAGCAGCCGGTGGCGACCGACCTGCGGCAGATGGTGACCGCGTTGCGCATGAGCAGCGACCTCGAGCGCAGCGGCGACCTGGCGCGGCACGTCGCGAAGCTCACCCGCCTGCGCTACCCCGCGCACGCCCTGCCGGCCGGGCTCCGCCCGATCTTCGCCGAGATGGCGACCACCGCCGAGGCGATGATCCTGCGCGCGGGGGAGATCATCGGTACCAAGGACGCCGAGGGCGCCTCGGAGCTGATGAAGGCCGACGACACCATGGACCGGCTGCACCGCGAGGTCTTCCAGGCGCTGCTCGACCCGGGTGCGCAGCACGCCGCCCAGGTCACCGTGGACGCGACCCTGCTCTCCCGCTACTACGAGCGGTATGCCGATCACGCCGTCTCCGTGGCGCTGCGCGTGGTCTACCTGGTCACCGGGGTGTGGCACGACGAGCAGCTCCCGGGCGACAACGACCCGGTCCGGACCGCGGTGCCGCGAGACGCCTGAGCCACCGCTCTGCGTCGCCGACGTTGAGCCCTGGTCAGTGGTCTTCGTCGTCCTCGTGATCGGCGTGGGGCTCGACGGTGCCGCCGGCTTCGTCGGCGAACTGCTCATAGGGCCCCTGCGGCAGCAGCACGGGCGTGTCGGCGGAGAGGGTCTCGCTGCCCGTGCTGAGCCGCACCTCGACGTTGACCCCGGCGGGGGTGTCGAGCGCCGGCATGGTGAGCGGCTCCCCCGGGGTGCCGTCGGCGGAGGTGCCGTCGAGGCGCAGCGAAGAGTTGGGCTCGACGGTGACCTCGGGCGACAGGCTGGTCCCGGCGGCGGTGATCGCCACGGTGACCGGCTCGTCGGTGAGGTTGAGCACGGCCCCCGACACGACGGCGGGAGCGCCGTTGCCCTGGCTGACCACCAGCAGGTCGCGGACGCCGATCTCGGTGCCGTCGGCCTGCACCCCGTCGGCGGGGGCGTAGGTCAGCGTCGTGGCCGCCGGGGAGTTGACCGAGCATCCGGAGAGGACGAGGCCGGCAGAGGCGGCGACAGCCAGCAGCGCGGCGCGGCGACGGGCGTGGGAGGTCGGTGCAGTGGTCACGGAGACAGCCTAGCGTCCAGGGCCGACGAACCCCGCCTGGTATGCCGCAGCCACCGTTCGCGCGCGCCTCGATCAGGCGCCGCGCGACCACCGGGCAGCGTGACCGGCCAGCGCCGCACCACCTGTCACATGCGGCTCGCGCGTGCGGGCGCAAGGGTGCGTGATGCATACGCTGAGCCGCTTGTCAACCCCCTGACCAGCGGAAATGGCAGTCGTGTGATTACGTGACGTCCACCACGCGTGGTATTCTGGAGGTCCGCGAAAGGGGCTTAACCACGATGTCGTTCAAGGTCGGAGAGACGGTTGTCTACCCCCACCACGGGGCCGCTCTCATTGAAGAGATGAAGACTCGAACCATCAAGGGCGAGGAGAAGCTCTACCTCAAGCTCAAGGTCGCGCAGGGTGATCTCACCATCGAGGTCCCTGCCGACAACTGCGACCTCGTCGGAGTGCGCGACGTGGTCGGCAAGGAAGGTCTGGACAAGGTGTTCGCCGTGCTGCGCGCGGAGCACACCGAGGAGCCGACCAACTGGTCTCGCCGCTATAAGGCCAACCTCGAGAAGCTTGCCTCCGGCGACGTGATCAAGGTGGCCGAGGTCGTTCGCGACCTGTGGCGTCGCGACAAGGACCGGGGGCTGTCCACCGGCGAGAAGCGGCTGCTCTCCAAGGCACGCCAGATCCTCGTGAGCGAGCTCGCGCTCGCCGAGAAGACCAACGAGGACACCGCCGAGGCCACCCTCGACGAGGTCCTCGCCTCCTGACTCAGATGACGGCCGACGTCGCCCCTGGCGGCGTCGGCCTCGTCGTGGTCGCGGCCGGTCTCGGCGCCCGCCTCGGGGCGGGTATGCCGAAGGCACTAGTGCCCGTCGGCACCTCACCTGGGGCGCGCCCGCTGGTCTCGCACGCCCTCGACCGCGCGTTGGAGACGTCGGGGCTCACAGCCGTCGTCGTCGTCGCTCCGCCCGGTGAGGGCATGGAGCAGATCCGCGCCGCGCTCGACCTCTCCCCCCACGAATTCGACCACGGCTTGTCGCGCCATGGCACCACAACCCATGGTCGAATTCGACGGTCGGCCGGGGTCTCGGTGGCCGTGGTCGCCGGCGGAGCGGAGCGTGCCGACTCGGTGGCCGCCGGTCTCGCCGCGCTGCCCGACGACGTCGGCATCGTGCTGGTCCACGACGCGGCCCGGGCCTTCACCCCGACGGCGGTCTTCGATCGTGTGGTCGACGCCGTGCGCAGTGGTCACGCCGCGGTGATCCCGGCCGTGCCCGTCGTCGACACCATCAAGCAGGTGCAGCAGGACGTGTCCGGTGACGTCGAGACCGTCGTCTCCACCCCTGATCGCGCCGGGTTGCGCGCTGTGCAGACGCCGCAGGGCTTCCTCCGGGAGACCCTCGAGCGGGCGCATGCCGAGAGTCGAGGCGCGGTCACCGACGACGCCGGGATGGTCGAGGTCCTCGGCGGCAGGGTAGCCGTCGTGACCGGTGACCACCGGGCCTTCAAGGTGACCACCGCGCGCGACCTGGAGGTCGCGGCGGCGATGGTCGAGGAGGAGGCGGGGGAGGTGGACCGATGAGCACGCTCTGGCCGCGCACCGGCGTCGGTGTCGACGTCCACGGGTATGCCGCGGACGAGCGCGCCCTGTGGCTCGCCTGCCTGGAGTGGCCGGGGGAGCGGGGGATCGAGGGGCACTCCGACGGCGACGTCGCCGCCCACGCCGCGTGCGACGCGCTGCTGTCGGCGGCCGGGCTGGGCGACCTGGGGTCGGTCTTCGGCACGGACCGGGCCGAGATGGCGGGCGCGAGTGGCACGCAGATGCTCGGGCATGTGCTCGGGATGCTGCGCGACGCCGGCTGGGGCGTCGGCAACGTCGCGGTGCAGATCATCGGCAACCGACCCAAGGTGGGGCCGCGACGGCAGGAGGCGACGGCCGCCATGTCGGCCGCTCTCGACGGTGCCCCGGTGTCGGTGAGCGCTACGACGACCGACGGCCTCGGGCTCACCGGACGCGGCGAGGGCCTCGCCTGCGTCGCGACCGCGCTCGTGGTGCCCCTCGTCTGACTCGCCCACGCGACAGCCGGTGCGCATGAGCAGCCCGGGCGTCCTCAGACACGGGTCAGGGCATCTGCGTGAAGCACCTTCGGCTGCTCATCCGGGCCGCCAACGCGCGCGTGCGCCGAGGGAGACGTGGGGTGCGGCATACCTCCTCAGCCGGTGCGGATGACCTCGGCGTGCTCGTCGGGAGCCGGGGCCTCGAAGTTCGTCACGAACTCCTCGAGCGTCTCCGGGTCCAGCCGTGCGTCGTTGGCGTGCTTGCCGCGCCGGGCAGCGATCCGGCTCCGGAGCACCTCGATCGGCGCGGTGACGTAGACGAGCCGGGTGTCCGCGCCGAGGTCGGCGGCCCGACGGCGGTAGTCGTCGCGCATGTCGCGGGTGGAGAAGGAGTAGTCGAGCACCACGTCGTCCTGCTGCACGGACTGTGTGAGCTGTCGGTCGAGGTCCGTCTGCACCTGCAGGGCGAGGTCGCGGGGCACGGGGTGCGTGCCGCGGTAGCCCCGGCGCCAGAACTCCTCGTCGTAGGACAGCCGTGTCGCGCCGCCCCGCTCCAGCTCCCGCGCGACGGTGGTCTTGCCGGCACCCGCCGGCCCGCACATGAGGATGATCGTGCCCGCCATCGCCTCAGGGTATGCCGGAGCAGTCCCGTCGCGGATGAGCAGTTCACGAGTCCTCAGGCGCGGACCTGGGGAGGTGATCGAGGCACCTCGGACTGCTCATGTGGCTCAACCCGAGCGCCGCCGCTGCGGAGAGGGAGCAAGGACCGGCTGCGGACTTTCACCCCCACGCCCTACGGTGGGGTCAGCATCCGCAGCCACTACCGCAGGAGGACCCGAGCATGCCGCAGACCGTCAAGGGCGTTATCGCCCGCAGCAAGGGAGCCGACGTCGAGGTCGTCGACATCGTCGTGCCGGACCCGGGCCCGGGCGAGGCCGTCGTCAAGGTCGAGGCCTGCGGCGTGTGCCACACCGACCTGCACTACCGCGAGGGCGGGATCAACGACGAGTTCCCGTTCCTGCTCGGCCACGAGGCCGCCGGCACGGTCGAGGCGGTCGGGGAGGGGGTCACCGAGGTCGAGCCCGGCGACTTCGTCATCCTCAACTGGCGTGCGGTATGCGGTCAGTGCCGGGCGTGCGCCAAGGGCCAGCCGTGGTACTGCTTCGCCACGCACAACGCGAGTCAGAAGATGACGCTCGCCGAGGGCGACGAGATGGCGGGCACCGAGTTGAGCCCAGCCCTCGGCATCGGCGCCTTCTGCGAGAAGACGCTCGTCCACGCGGGCCAGTGCACCAAGGTCGACCGGGATGCCTCCGCCGTGGCGGCCGGTCTGCTCGGCTGCGGCGTGATGGCCGGCCTCGGTGCCGCCGTCAACACCGGCGGCGTGGGTCGCGGAGACTCCGTCGCGGTCATCGGTTGTGGTGGCGTCGGCGACGCGGCCATCGCCGGAGCAGCCCTCGCAGGTGCCACCACGGTGATCGCCGTCGACGTCGACGACCGCAAGCTGGAGACCGCAAAGGGGTTCGGCGCCACGCACACCGTCAACAGCAAGGAGACCGACCCGGTCGAGGCGATCCGGGAGCTCACCGGCGGCAACGGCGCCGATGTCGTCGTCGAGGCGGTGGGGCGCCCGGAGACCTACCGGCAGGCGTTCTACGCCCGCGACCTCGCCGGCACCGTCGTGCTCGTCGGCGTGCCGACCCCCGAGATGGAGGTCACGCTGCCGCTGCTCGACATCTTCGGCCGCGGCGGAGCGCTGAAGTCGAGTTGGTACGGCGACTGCCTGCCCAGCCGCGACTTCCCCATGCTCATCGACCTCTACCGCCAGGGCCGCTTCGACCTCGACGCCTTCGTCACCGAGACGATCGGGCTCGGTGACGTCGAGGCCGCTTTCGACAAGATGCATGGCGGAGACGTGCTGCGCTCGGTCGTCGTGATCGACGAGGGCGCCACGGCTGACGCCGCTGGCGCCGCCGCCACCGATGGGAGCCACGCATGAGCGCGCGCATCGACCACACCACGACGAGCGGCACCTTCGAGCTCGACGGCGGCTCCTGGGAGGTCGACAACAATGTCTGGGTGCTCGGCGACGACACGGAGTGCGTGGTCATCGACGCCCCGCACGACGCCGACGAGATCGCCCGGGTCGTCGGCGACCGGCAGGTGCGTGCCGTCCTGCTCACCCACGCCCACAGCGACCACGTGGACGCGGCGCTGGCGCTCAAGGAGCGCACCGGGGCTCCGCTGCTGCTGCACCCCGGCGACGCTCCCGTCTGGGAGCTGACCCATGCCGAGGCCCGGTGGGACCAGGATCTGGCCGACGGTCAGCGCATCGAGGTCGCCGGCGTGACCATCGAAGTGCTGCACACCCCGGGGCACGCGCCCGGCGCGTGCTGCTTCCACGTGCCTGAGCTGGGCGCGGTCTTCTCCGGCGACACGCTCTTCGCCGGTGGTCCCGGGGCGACGGGCCGGTCCTTCAGCGACTTCGACACGATCGTCGAGTCGATCACCGACCGGCTCCTCACCCTGCCGGACGACACGGTCGTCCACACCGGCCACGGCGACACCACCACCATCGGCGCGGAGAAGCCGCACCGGCAGGAGTGGATCGACCGGGGTCACTGAGCCGACCCGACCGGCGATCTGACGCGGGCCGCCGCCGGTGTCGAGCGGCCCGCGAGGTCGTCAGTCGGCGCCGGCGGTGACGATCTCGGTCAGCGCCCCGACGAGAGCATCGTCGAGGTCGACCGAGCGGAGCTCGTCCACGACCCGGGCGGCTCCGACCCGGGCGCCCCCGGCGCGGCCCTCGAGGCCGCGGCGCAGCACCTCCCAGGCGCGCTCCTTGGCGTGGTGCTCGACCTCGGCGGCGTCCAGCAGGGCGAAGCACGCACCCAGGAGGTCGTCCCCCGGCTCCGCACCCCGGTCCAGCCGGAGCGTCAGCTCTTCGCCCACCGGCACGTCGGTCCGCGTCGTCGCCGACGCGGTCGTACCCATCACCCGCACGCTCCAGGTGCGCCGCTCCGACAGCACGCCCACCTCGCCCTCGGCGGGCCCGACGGTGAGCACTCCCGCCGCGTCGTCCCACCTCAGCGGCGTCCGGGCCACGCGGCGCGTCGTCTCCGGCCCGTCGTCGTCCTCGACGAGCACGTGCTCACCGTCGGCCCCCGGCGCCACGAGCACTTCGAGGTGGCTCGGCAGGTCAACACCGCCCACCACCTCCTCCGCCGCGGTCAGCGGCAGCACCGCGCCGGCCCGGGCGAAGACCGGCGTGTGCGCCAGATCCCGGTATGCCGTCACGCTCCGCCCGTGCGCGCCCGCGTCGTAGCGGCGGCCGGTCTCGAGGTCGCGCCACTGCCCGGGCGGCAGCCACAGCGGGGTCGCCGCCAGCCCGGTCCGCCGGTCGCGTGAGGTCACGACCGGCGCGACCAGCAGGTCGGCCCCGAAGAAGAAGGTGGTCGGGTGGGCATACGCACCCTCGGCCTCGGGGTGCCGGTGATAGACCGGCTCGACCAGTGAGATCCCTTCTGCCGCAGCGCGTTCGGCCATCGTCGCGAGATAGGGCAGCATCCGGTGCCGCCAGCGCAGCGCGTCGCCCATGAGTCGCTCCGCCTCCGGCCCGAAGCGCCACGGCTCCTTGCCCTGGAACGGGCTGGCCGACGCGTGCAGCCGGTTGACCGGTGACCACACCCCGAGCTGCACCCACCGGACCGCGAGCTCGACGTCCTTGACCCCGCCCCAGTGCCCGCCGACGTCGTGGCTCCACCAGCCGTAGCCGACGTTCGCCGCGCTCGCGGTGAACTCCGGCTGGAAGGCCAGCGACTCCCAGCTGATGATCGTGTCGCCGCTGAAGCCGATCGGCGTGCGGTGGCTCCCCGGCCCGGCATAGCGCGAGAAGACCAGGGGCCGCTTCCCGGCTGCCGCCTGCTCGGCGTAGTGCCGCTCGTTGAGCATCCACAGCGGGTCCAGCCCGGGCAGCGCCGAGTGGGCTCCCTGCTGCCAGTCGATCCACCAGAAGTCGACGCCCTGCTCCTGAAGCGGCCCGGCGACGTGCTCGAAGAAGGCGCTCCAGAAGTCCTCCGAGGTCGGGTCGAAGGCGACCGGGTCGCCGGAGGCAGGGTCGATCCCCATCGCGCGCGCCATGGCCGCGTAGGCCGTCTCGTGCGAGCGCACGCCGTCCGCCGGGTGGTCGTTGAGCGTGACGCGCAGCCCGCGCCGGTGCAGATCCGCGAGGAACCCGTCAGGATCGGGGATGAGGTCGGTGTTCCAGCTGTAGCCGGTCCACCCGCTGCCCAGCGCCGGGTCGATGTCGACCGGGTGCCAGTCGATGTCGAGCACCGCGACCGAGAACGGCACCCGGTCCGCCTCGAAGCGGTCGAGCAGCGCGGCATACTCCTGCGCGGTGTAGGGGTGGTAGCGGCTCCACCAGTTGCCGAGGACGAAGCGCGGCACCCGCGGCACCGGTCCGGTGAGCGCGTGGAAGTCGCGGAGTGCCCCGCGGTAGTCGCGCCCGTGGGCGAAGACGTAGAGGTCGACCGCCCCCGGCTCGCGCGGGGTCAGGTCGGTCAGACCCGGGCCAGTCCGGATCAGCGAGGCGGAGTCGTCGAGCACCCCGATCCCGTTGCGGGACAGGAAGGATGGCTCTAGAGGGGTTCGCCCGTCGACGCCGTCGAGGGTGCGCGTCGTGCCGGGGAGCGGGTCGTCGACCGGCTCACCGAAGCGCCAGCGCGAGTGATAGCTCGTCACGCCTCCGCGCGCCTGCAGGGTGAGACCCGAGGCGGTGGGTGCGCCGCCGTCGTGGTGCAGCTCGAAGCCCTCCGTCACCACCCTCACCCCGCCGCGCCACGGCTCGACCAGCGGGTCCAGGCCCGCACCGCCCGGCAGGTCGCGGGTGAGCACGGTCTGGGTGGGTGCGTCGGTGAAGGTCCCCGTCGGTGACCACTCGACCCGGAGGAGGTATGGCGTGAGGACGGTCAGGCGGGTCTGGTCACCTTCGTGCACGATCGGCATACCGTCGAGCCTAGGAGAGGGCCTGGGTCAGCTGCTGCCACCGCCGCCCCCGTTGCGGTCGGTGAGGGCGATCCGCTCCCGCAGCGCCAGCTCGCACAGCAGCGCCCCGGCGGCGGTGAGGTCCGCGTGCCCGACGGCGTCGTGGCCGCGGTCGTGGCGGGTGACGATGAGGAACTCCTCGGCGATGAGCATGCCTCCACGCTAGGGATGGCCGGACCCACGCCGCGCCGGACGACCGGGGGAGATCGGGCCTCCACCCTGAGGCGGAGAGCGCGGTCCCGACATACGCGGACGGCGAGGGAGGCGGCATACCGCAGGTAGCCTTGACCCTCGTGAGTCTGCACCTGTTCGACACCGCCACCCGCGAGCTGCGGCCCTTCGTGCCGCTGGACCCGGCCGGCCTGCACGTCGGCATCTACATCTGCGGGCTCACGACCCAGGGCAGCCCGCACATCGGGCACGTCCGCTTCGCCGTCGCCTTCGACATCCTGCGCCGCTGGTTGGAGCGTGGGCACGGCTACGACGTCACCCTCGTGCGCAACGTCACCGACATCGACGACAAGATCCTCACCAAGGCGGCCGAGGCGGACCGCCCCTGGTGGGCCTGGTCGTATGCGCACGAGCGCGAGACCAGCCACGCGCTGGAGCTGCTCGGGGTGCTCCCCGCGACCTACGAGCCCCGCGCGACCGGGCACATCACCGAGCAGGTCGCGCTCATCGACACGCTGGTCGACAAGGGTCATGCGTATGCCGCGCAGGACGGCTCCGGCGACGTCTACTTCGACGTGAACTCCTGGCCGGACTACGGCTCGCTCACCCGGCAGAAGCTCAGCGACATGGAGCCCGCCGGTGACGCCGACCCGCGCGGCAAGCGCGACCCGCGTGACTTCGCGCTGTGGAAGGGGCGCAAGGCGAGCGAGCCCGAGACGGCGAGCTGGCCGACGCCCTACGGCGAGGGTCGCCCCGGCTGGCACCTGGAGTGCTCGGCGATGGCGCGCAAGTATCTCGGCGACGCCTTCGACATCCACGGCGGCGGCGTCGACCTGCGCTTCCCCCACCACGAGAACGAGCAGGCGCAGTCACGCGCGGCCGGGCTCGAGTTCGCGAACTTCTGGCTGCACAACGCCTGGGTCACCGTCAAGGGCGCCAAGATGGGCAAGTCGCTCGGCAACGCGCTCGCGGTGACCGAGCTGACGCGGTCGGTGCGGCCGCTCGTGCTGCGCTTCTACCTCTCGGCGGTGCACTACCGCTCCGTCATCGAGTATGGCGAGGGCTCGCTCGCCGAGGCCCTCGCCTCCGTGGAGCGCATCGAGGGCTTCCTCGGGCGGGCGAGCGAGGCGCTCGGCGCGAGCGCCGACGAGCTGGTCGAGGCGTCGCGGGCCCTGGCTGTGGACGAGGCCTTCCCGGCACCGTTCCGCGAGGCTCTGGACGACGACCTCAACGTCTCCGAGGCGCTCGCCGTCGTCTTCGGTCTGGTGCGGGAGGGCAACAAGGCGCTCGGGGACGACGCGGACGGAGCGGCCGACGCGGGTGCGCTGCGGCATACCGTGCTGCAGGTGCTGGCGATGCTCGACGTCATCGGCGCCAACCCGCTGGACACTGCCTGGGGCGGCGCCGGAGCAGCGGGCCAGGACCGCGGCGCCAAGGTGCTGGGCGCACTGGTGCAGGACCGGCTCGACGCCCGCGCGCAGGCCCGGGCGGACAAGGACTTCGCGACCGCGGACGCCATCCGCGACCAGCTGACCGCGCTCGGCGTGGTCATCGAGGACACGCCGGCCGGCGCCCGCTGGGCGCTGCGCTGAGGAGGAGAGACATGGCAGGCAACCAGCGGCGGCGCGCGGCGCGCACGAGCAACAAGAAGGGCATGGTCGTCGGTTCGGGCGGCCAGCGCCGCAAGCAGCTCAAGGGCAAGGGGCCGACCCCGCGCGCCGAGGAGCGCACCGGCCACCCGGCGGCGCGGCGGTCGGCACGGGCCGAGAAGGCGACCGGTCGGGCCGGCGGTGGCACCCGCGCCACAGGGACGCGTGGCGCCTCGGGTGGTCGGCGCGGTGGCAAGCCCTCGACCGAGGTGGTGGCGGGGCGCAACAGCGTCCTGGAGGCCCTGCGCACCGGGGTGCCCGGGACGGCGCTCTACGTCGGCTCCCGGATGGAGTCCGACGACCGGGTGAGGGAGAGCCTGACCCTGGCGACCGAGGGCGGCATCCCTGTCATGGAGGCGCCGCGCGGCGAGCTGGACCGGATGACCGACGGCGCGGCGCACCAGGGGCTCGCGCTCGCGGTGCCGCCCTACGACTACGCCCACCCCGACGACCTGCTCTCCCAGCAGCTGCCGGGCACGCCGCTCATCGTGGCGCTCGACGGCATCACCGACCCGCGCAACCTCGGGGCCATCGTGCGCTCCGCCGGAGCCTTCGGGGCGCACGGTGTCGTCGTGCCCGCCCGGCGCTCGGCCGGGATGACCGCGTCGGCGTGGAAGACCTCGGCCGGGGCGGCCGCGCGCGTGCCGGTCGCCCAGGCGACCAACCTCACGCGTGCCCTGGAGGCCTACCGCAAGGCAGGCTTCTTCGTCATCGGCCTCGACGCCGACGGCGAGGTCGAGCTGCCCGGCCTCGAGCTCGCCGACCAGCCGCTCGTGGTGGTCGTCGGGTCGGAGGGCAAGGGCCTGTCCCGGCTGGTCCGGGAGACCTGCGACCAGATCGTCTCGATCCCCATGGCGGCGGTCACCGAGTCGCTCAACGCCGGCATCGCGGCGGCGGTCAGCCTCTACGAGATCTCCTGCGCCCGAGCCGCCCGCAACGCCCGCCGCTGACGGACCCTCCCACCCCCCTCCCACCGAGCGTCGCCAGTGGTTGCTGTTACCGCTCTCTTTCTCTGTCGTGGGCAGGTCACCAGCATCGGCGAGCACCTGGGCGGTCGTCCGCCTCGTCGCGGCGGCGCTGATCCTGGCCGCGGTCCTCGCTCAGGCCTGGGGGACGATCGGCGGCGCGGTCGAGGCCGACCGCGACCTGGGGACCACCATCGTCAACTTCTTCAGCTTCTTCACCATCCTGTCCAACCTCGTGCGCGGTCCCTGGGTCGTCAACCTGGTGACGGGCGAGGGCTTCTGGTATTCCTACCCGTTCCTCAACCCCCACAACCCCGACCTCGTGCCCAGCGGCTATGCCGGGGTGTCGGTCTACGTGATCGGCATCTCCGTGGTCATCGGGGCCGTCGCCGCGGTCGTGGTGCTGGTCGGCCGACGCTCCGACCCGGTCACCATAGGCGACTGACGCGGCATACCTCAGATCAACCGGAGACCCGGGCGCGGATCGGGATCTCCTCGGTGTCGACGCCGAGGATCGAGATCTCGTCGGGCTTGCTCGGCAGGACGGTGCTGACGTAGTCGGCCACCGCGTCCTCGATGGCGATGTCGTGGCCCTGCTGCTCGGACAGATACCAGCGGTGCTCGAGGATCTCGTGGAAGAGCTCGGCGGGCTCCAGCTTGGTGCGCAGCTCGCGCGGCACCGACCGGGTGATGGGCTCGTAGACCTGCGCGAGCCAGTCGTGCGCGATGAGCTCCTCGTCGTCGTCCTGCCGGTCGGTGGCGGCGCGGTAGGCGTCGAGGTCGTTGAGCAGCCGGCGAGCCTGGTTCTCCTCCACGTCCAGCCCGGTGAGGCGCATGAGGCGCCGGGAGTGGTGGCCGGCGTCGACGACCTTGGGCTGGATCCGGATGTATGCCCCGTCGAAGTCGGTCGTCATCTCCAGCTCGTCGACGTCGAAGCCGAGGTTGTTGAGGCGGCGCATGCGCTCGTCCACGCGCCAGCGATCGCCCTGCTCGAAACGCTCCTCGCCGGTCAGCTCGTCCCACAGCAGCTCGTAGCGGTGCATGATCCGGTTGGCGATCTCGATCGGGTCCTCGCCCTCGTCCAGGCGCCCCGCCGCCTCGAGGTCCATGAACTCGCCGGCGATGTTGCCGTGCGCGACGAAGAGGTCGTGCTCCCGCTGTCCGCGCGACAGCGCCGGATGGATCTCGGCCGTCTCCGCGTCCACGAGGTATGCCGCGAAGTCACCCGCGTCGCGGCGGAAGAGGGTGTTGGAGAGGGAGACGTCACCCCAGAAACAGCCGGCCAGATGCAGCCGGACGAGCAGGACGGCCAGCGCGTCGAGGGTGCGGCGGGCGGTGTCGGGGCGCATCCGCTGGCTGAAGACCGCGCGGTAGGGCAGCGAGAAGCGCAGGTGCTGGGTGACGAGGCAGGCGTCCAGCGGCTCACCGTCGGCATCGGTGCGGCCGGCCACGACGGCCAGCGGTTTGACCGTCGGCAGGTCGAGGCGGCGCAGGTTGCGCAGCGTCTGGAACTCCCGGCGCGCCAGCGGCTCGGACATCTCCTTGATGGCGAGGACCTTGCCGTTGAGCTTGACGAAGCGCACCACGTGGCGCGAGATGCCGCGGGGGAGCGCGGCGAGATAGCTCTCGGGCCACTCCTCGAGCGGCACGTCCCACGGGAGGTCCAGCATCGCCGGGTCGAGCTTGATCGCGCTGATGTCGAGCGGCATACCTGCCAGCCTAGGCCAGTCACCGCCACCACCAGACAGACCGACCTCGTGGTGACCCCGTGCGGTCGTGGTGACCCTGGGTCGCCATCGCGACACGCGCCCACCACGACCACACAGGGTCACCACACCCTGACCCCTGGCGACGCCCGAGGGATGGGGGGAGAGGGGACGGCGAAGGCCGCCTGCCCCGGATGGGACAGGCGGCCTCCGTCGAGAGTGGCGCGGGCGGCGAGCCCGCGCCAGCCGGCTCAGCTGCTGATGCGCTCGCCGGTCTCCAGGTTGAACAGGTGCACGTGGTCGCCCTTGGGGGAGAAGTGCACGATCTCGCCCTTCTTGGGCGGGGTGCGGCCGTCGACGCGGGCGATGAACGGCTTGTCCGTCGCGCCGGAGCCGGGCAGCTCGCCGTAGACGTAGGCGTCGGCGCCGAGCTCCTCGACGACGTCGATCTCGATCGGCAGGCCGCGGCCGGAGTCGGACAGGTCGACGTCCTCCGGGCGGACACCGAGGACGACTTCGCTGCCGGCCTTGGCGAGCACCTCGCGCTCCACCGGGTGGACGTAGTCACCGAGCTTGATGCCGCCGTCGGCGACCGGCACGGTCATGAGGTTCATGGCCGGGGAGCCGATGAAGCCGGCGACGAAGACGTTGGTCGGGTTGTCGTACATGTGCCGAGGGCTGTCGCACTGCTGCAGGATGCCGTCCTTGAGGACCGCCACGCGGTCACCCATCGTCATCGCCTCGACCTGGTCGTGGGTGACGTAGACGGTGGTGACGCCGAGGCGACGCTGCAGCGAGGCGATCTGGGTGCGGGTCTGCACGCGGAGCTTGGCGTCGAGGTTCGACAGCGGCTCGTCCATGAGGAAGACCTGCGGCTGACGCACGATCGCGCGGCCCATCGCGACACGCTGACGCTGACCACCCGAGAGCGCCTTCGGCTTGCGCTCGAGGTACTGCGTCAGGTCGAGGATCTTGGCGGCCTCCTCGACGCGCTCGCGGATCTCGGACTTGGACTTGCCGGCGATCTTGAGCGCGAAGCCCATGTTGTCGGCGACCGACATGTGCGGGTAGAGCGCGTAGTTCTGGAAGACCATCGCGACGTCGCGGTCCTTGGGCGGCATGTGGGTGACGTCCTTGTCGCCGATGAGGATGCGACCGCCGTTCACCTCCTCCAGCCCGGCGAGCATGCGCAGGGAGGTGGACTTGCCGCAGCCCGAGGGGCCGACGAGGACGAGGAACTCGCCGTCGGCGATGTCGATCTCCAGGGAGTCCACGGAGGGGGTGTCCGCCCCCGGGTAGATGCGCGTGGCCTTGTCATAGGTCACCGTTGCCATGATGTGCTCTCCTTCACCGGCAGGTACGTGCCGGACGATCCGTCGTAAAGGATGGCCCCGTCGACGGTTGCCGAGGGGGATGCCCCCGGCTCCGACGTGGGCGACGACCATGGCCGTCAGGGCGCCGTTGCCGATGACTGACGTAACGTTAGCAGATCGTGACCTGACAGATTCTTGCAAGTTCTTGCATTGCTCGTCGGTCTCTTGCATACTCATCGAACCGGCTGACCCACACCGTTGACGTGGGGGCAGCTGGCGGCATCGTCGCCACCTCCGGGCAGCGGCGGGACCGTGACCTCATCACTGTTCGAAGGAGAACCATGAAGCGCACCACCGGTGCTGTAGCCATCACCAGCGCGGCGGCGCTGCTGCTGTCCGCCTGCGGCGGCGACTCGACCGAGGACACCACCGACGCCGGCGGCGACGCCGCCGAGGAGTCGGCTGGTTCCGACGAGGGCTCTGAGGAGGGCTCCGAGGACGAGGCCGCCGGAGACGACGCCGCCTCCACCGAGGCCCCCGTCCGCGACGAGAACGCCGAGCTCGTCATCTGGTCCGACGACGTCCGCGCCCCGATCCTGACCGAGTGGGCCGAGCAGTTCGGGGAGGAGTACGGCATCACGACCCAGGTCCAGGTCGCCACCGACGTCCGCCAGCAGTTCAAGGACGCCGCCAACGTCGACCAGGGTCCGGACATCGTCGTCGGCGCCCACGACTGGCTGGGCGAGTTCGTCCAGAACGGCATCGTGGAGCCGGTCCAGATGTCGTCCGACACCCAGGGCCTGTTCACCGAGGAGTCCCTCGCGGCCACGCAGTACGACGGCCAGATCTACGGCGTCCCCTACGCCACCGAGTCGCTCGGCCTCATCCGCAACACCGCGCTCGCCCCCGACGCCCCGGCCACCATGGAGGAGCTCGTCTCCACCGGCCAGGAGCTGGTCGACGCCGGTGACGCGGACCAGCCGATGGTCACCGTCGTGTCCTCGGTCGGCGACGCCTACCACGCCTACCCCTACCTGTCCGCCTACGGCGGCGGCATCTTCGGCACCAACGACGACGGCGGCTGGGACGCCCAGAACGTCATCGTCGACTCTGAGGAGACCATCCAGGGCGCCGAGAAGATGGCGTGGCTGGCCGAGGAGAACGCGCTCAACGTCAACATCGACTTCCCGACCATGGAGTCGCTGTTCGCCGAGGGCCGCACGCCCTACATGATCGCCGGCCCGTGGACCATCCCCAACGTCGAGGGCGCCGACATCGAGTACGCCATCGACCCGATCCCGGCGTTCGAGGACGGCGGCGAGCCGGTGCCGTTCCTCGGGGTTCAGATGTTCTACGTCGCCTCCGGTGCGCAGAACCCGACCCTGGCGCAGGAGTTCGTCAACACCTACGTCACCACCGAGGACATGCAGCTCGCGCTCTTCGAGGCGGGCCAGCGTCCCCCGGCCCTGCAGTCGGCCCTCGACACCGTGTCCGCCGAGGACGAGGACATCGAGGCCTGGGCCGCGGCCGGCGAGGGTGCCTCGCCGATGCCGAACATCCCGGCGATGAACGCCGTGTGGCAGCCCCTGGGCCAGGCCACCGCCGACATCGTCTCCGGCGACGCCCCGGCTGACCGCCTGGCGTCAGCGCAGGAGGAGATCGTGGCCAACATCGGCCGTTGACCCTCCCCTCATCGTCCCGGCCCGGCGGTCAGACCCACCTGCCGCCGGGCCGGGGCACCCCAACCGCAGCACTGCGCGGTATGCCGAGAGCCGGGGGCCTCGGCACACCCCACGTCCGTCCTGGGAGACGTCGCGCGACGTCGCCACCCCCGGCATACCCCGTCACCAGCACCCTTTGACGAGCCGGCCGCGAGGCCGGGAGCCGCAGCGAGAAAGAGACGATGATGTCCAACACCACGAGCCGCGAGGTCGACGCCGCGATCGACAACCTCGAACCGAGCGGCGAGCACCTCGAGTTCAGCTCCCGGACCCCGCTGTGGGTCCAGATCGTCAAGTGGGTCCTGATCCTGCTGAGTCTGGTCGTGCTGGGCTGGATGGCCCAGCAGATCATCGAGGCCGGCCACTGGCTCATGGTCTCCCTCGTCGCCTTCATCGGACTGTGCGTCCTGGCGGTGTATGCGACGAAGCGGGCGATCCCGGCGAAGTACCTCTTCCCGGGTGTGCTGCTCATGCTCCTGCTGCAGATCTGGCCGCTGGTCTACACGGTGCAGATCTCCTTCACCAACTTCGGTGACGGGCACATCAGCTCGAAGGAGGAGGCGATCGCCTCCATCACGGCCAACTCGGTCCGCGAGGTCGATGGCTCTTCGCGCTACGCGCTCAACATCGCCGTCCCGGAGGGCACCGACGCGGCCACCGGCGACCTCGCCTACCTGCTCACCGACGCCGAGGGTGCCTACTTCGTCGGCAACCTGGATGGCCTGGAGGAGCTGCCGGCCGAGGGGGTCGAGGCCGGCCCGACCGGTCGGATCACCTCCGCGGAGGGGTGGACGACACTGACCCCGCAGGAGGTCAATGACCGGTCCGACGACCTCGCCGACTTCGGTGTCCCCGTCTTCAACGACGCGGGCGAGCAGACGGCCGGCATCCGTCAGGTGGGCTTGTCCGAGGCCTTCATCGGGACACCCACCAAGGTCTACGACGAGGCGGCCGACACCATCACCGACACGGTGACGGGCACCGTCTACGTCGCCGAGGACGCCAACTTCGTCCCGGAGAGCGGCGAGGGCGCCGAGCTGCCGCAGGGCTGGCGCGAGTTCGTCGGCTTCGAGAACTACACGAGCGCCTTCACCAACGCGACCTTGCGCGAGGGCCTGACCAAGGTCTTCGTGTGGAATGTCTTCTTCGCCGCCTTCACCGTCTTCGCGACGTTCATCCTGGGCATGGCCATCGCCATCCTCATGAACGACGACCGGCTCAAGGGCAAGGGGATCTACCGCTCGCTGCTGATCCTTCCCTACGCGCTCCCGATCTACGTGACGGCGCTGGTCTGGGCCTCGATGTTCAACCCCGACTTCGGCTTGATCAACAACCTCTTCGGGCTCGACATCAACTGGACCGGCAACGCGTGGTGGGCCCGGGCCTCGGTGCTCATCACCAACCTCTGGCTGGGCTTCCCCTACTGGTTCATCGTCTGCACGGGCGCGCTCCAGGCGATCCCGAGCGACGTCAAGGAGGCCGCCCAGATCGACGGGGCCGGGGCGTTCACCACGATCCGGCGGGTGATCATGCCGCTGCTCCTCGTCGCCGTCGGGCCGCTGATGATCGCGTCCTTCGCCTTCAACTTCAACAACTTCTCCCTCATCTGGTTGCTCACCGAGGGCGGACCCTTCGTGGGGGGCCAGAGCTCGATCGGGTCCACCGACCTGCTCATCAGCCTCGCCTACCGGTTGGCCCTGGGCGGTGCGACGCCGAGCTTCGGCTTCGCCTCCGCCATCTCGGTCATCATCTTCTTCCTGGTGGCGATCGTCAGCTACTTCGGATTCCGCCAGACCGCCGCGCTCGAGGACGTGAACTGACATGACTTCTCCTCAGGACCCCACCAACACGACCATGGGCGCGGTCGACGCGCACGGCAGCGACAAGGCGCGCGACGGCCGGCTCGACACCAAGGCGTCCGACGTCTACACCGTGACGACCAAGTCGCGCCGCACGTCCTTCCGGGCGGTCTGGTGGAGGCACGCGCTCGCGCTCCTCTGCCTGGCCTTCGCGCTCTTCCCGATCATCTTCATCGTGTCCTCGGCCTTCAACAACGCCGGCACGCTGTCGACCTCGGGGCTGCTGCCCACCCGGCCTGGCCTGGACAACTTCAACGACCTCTTCAACGACGGCGCGCGCCCGTACTGGGCGTGGTATCGCAACTCGCTCATCATCTGCGGTGTCGCCACGCTCGCCACGCTCGTGCTGGGGGCCGCCGCGGCGTATGCCTTCTCCCGGCTCCGGTGGACCGGTCGCCGGTTCGGGCTGCTCTTCATCCTGCTGGTCCAGATGTTCCCCGCGATGCTCGCCTTCATCGCGCTCTACATCACCTTCGCCAACGTCGGCGAGATCATCCCCCAGATCGGGCTCAACACCCTGTGGGGTCTGCTGCTGGTCTACCTGGGTGGGGCGATGGGCTCCAACATCTGGCTGTTCAAGGGCTACTTCGACACCATCCCCCGGGAGCTGGACGAGGCGGCCAAGATCGACGGCGCCAGCCATGCCCGCGTCTTCCTCACCATCATCCTGCCGCTGGTCCGGCCGATCCTGGCCACCGTGGGCATCCTGGCCTTCGTCGGCCTGTGGGGTGAGTTCCTCCTCGCGAGCATCTTCCTCACCCAGGCCGAGACCCAGACCCTCGCGGTCGGGCTCTACAACACCCGCGAGGCCAACCAGAACGAGTACTTCGGCCAGTTCGTGGCCGGTGCTCTCCTGGCCTCGCTGCCGGTGGTGCTGGTCTACCTCAGCCTACAGCGGCTGCTCATCGGCGGGATGACGGCGGGCTCGGTGAAGTGACCGAGGCGGCTGATCCCCACCACGACGGGTCGCCGCTCTACGTCAGCGACGCGGCTCCCGCGCCCGGATCGGTGGTCTCGGTCCGGGTGCGGGTGCCGCGCGCCGTCGGGGTCTCGGCGGTGCACGTCCGGACCACCCCGGACGGCGAGCAGTTCTTCACCGACGCCCGCGTCGTGCACTCCGACGACCACGAGGACTGGTGGCAGGCCGAGATCACCTGCCACAACCCGGTGACGAACTACCGCTTTCTGCTCGAGGGAGCCGGTGGCGACGGGTATGCCTGGCTCAACGGCACCGGGGTGCACCCGCGCGACGTGCCCGACACGAGCGACTTCCGCATCACCACCCACCCCGCGCCGCCGGAGTGGGCCCAGCAGGCGGTCGTCTACCAGGTGTTCCCCGACCGGTTCGCCCGCGACACCGGCGTCGAGCCCGACGGCGACGCCGGGGGACCACGCGCCGACCTGCCGCCGTGGGCGGTGCCTGCCCGCTGGGACGACCCCGTCTCGCTGACCCGGGAGGACAACCCCTACCAGGTCTTCGGCGGCACGCTGGACGGCGCTCGCGAGCACCTCGACCACCTCGTCGAGCTCGGTGCCGACGTGCTCTACCTCACGCCCGTCTTCCCGGCGCGCTCCAATCACCGCTACGACGCCTCGACCTTCGACGCCGTCGACCCGGTGCTCGGGGGTGACGCGGCGCTGCTGCGGCTGCAGGAGGCGGCGCACGAGCGCGGCCTGCGGGTCATGGGCGACATCACGACCAACCACACCGGCGACGCGCACGAGTGGTATGCCGCCGCGCGCCAGGACCCGGACGGCGAGTTCGGCGCGTGGTACGTCCGGGACGAGGCCGACTCGCGTGACGTCGTCACCTGGCTGGGTGTCGAGAGCCTGCCCAAGCTGGACCACCGGGCGGAGAGCCTGCGCGCCCGCCTCACCGACGGGCCTGACTCGGTCATCGAGCGCTGGCTGGGGGAGGGCTGCGGCCTCGACTCGTGGCGGGTCGACGTCGCCAACATGACCGGGCGCTACAAGAGCGACGACCTCACCCACGTGGTCGCCCGCGAGACGCGTGCCGCGGTGGACCGCGCGACCGGCGGCCAGGGGTTGCTCGTCGCCGAGCACACCCACGACCACAGCCGCGACGTCGACGGCGACGGCTGGCACGGGGTGATGAACTACTCCGGTTTCACCCGGCCCGTGTGGACCTGGCTGCGTGCGGCCGACTTCGCCCCCAAGTTCCTCGGCAGCCCGCTGCAGGTGCCGCGCCTGGGCGCCGACCTGGTGGCCGAGACGATGCGGGAGTTCGGCTCGCTGGTGCCGTGGCGCTCCTGGACGCACTCGATGACGCTGGTCGGCTCGCACGACACGACCCGGGTGCGCACCCTCGTCGGCGACGACGTCGAGCAGGTCAGGGTCGCGGCCGGGCTGCTGCTCACGATGCCGGGGATCCCGATGATCACCTACGGCGACGAGATCGGCATACCTGGCGATTTTGGCGAGGACGGCCGACGACCCATGCCGTGGGACTCCCGCGGGAGCGACGACGGAGCGTGGGACGAGGAGCTTCTCGAGCACTACCGCGCGCTCATCGCGCTGCGCCGCGAGTCGCCCGCCCTCTGGGGTGGCGGCCTGCGCTGGCTCTATGCTGAGGGCGACGCGATGATCTTCCTGCGGGAGCACCCGCAGGAGACCGCGTTGGTGCACATCGCCCGCGCCGCGCACCCGGCCGTGGAGCTTCCCGTGACGACGCTCCCGGGCGCGGCCGGTGGAGTCCTGCGGTTTGGGGACGCCGCCGGCGTGGGTGCGCAGACGGTGCGGATCAGCGCCGACGGACCGACCGTCGACGTCGTGACGTGGCCGACCGACGCGCCTGCCTGGGAGCCGGTGCCCGAGGACTACCGAGGTGGCTGGTGAGCAGCATGACGATCCCGAAGCGGCCGGTCGACGGCACGGGCACCGCCCGCGGGCGGCTCGCCGACCTCGCGGCCTATGTCGGTGTCAGCGAGGCGACAGTGAGCCGGGTGCTCAACGACAAGCCGGGGGTGGCGGCGGCGACCCGGCAGGCGGTGCTGACCGCGGTCGACGTGCTGGGCTATGAGCGGCCCAGCAAGCTGCAGCGCAACAGCGCCGGTCTGGTCGGGCTGGTGACGCCGGAACTGACCAACCCGGTCTTCCCCATGTTCGCCCAATGCATCGAGACGCAGATGGCCGCCGCCGGGTTCACCCCGGTGCTGTGCACGCAGACGCCCGGTGGCGTGCACGAGGACGAGTACGTCCAGATGCTGCTCGACCGCGGGGTCTCCGCGATCGTCTTCGTCAGCGGCTTCCACGCCGACACCCGTGCCGGGATCGAGCGCTACACCGCGCTGCGCGACCGAGGCCTGCCGATCGCGCTGGTCAACGGCTACCGCGAGGGGATCGACGCCACCTTCATCAGCCACGACGACCACGCGTCGATGCGGCTGGCGGTGCGGCACCTGCGCGACCTGGGACATACCCGGATCGGTTTCGCGACCGGGCCGTCACGGTATGTGCCGGTGCAGCGCCGGATCGAGGGCTTCCGGGAGGCGATGGCGGACCTTGCGGCCGGTGATCCGGGTGCCGACGCGGTCGACGTCGACGCGCTGACCTGCACGACGCTCTTCTCCATCGAGGGGGGCGCGGCCGCGGGGCGGCAGCTCATCGAGGCGGGTGCGACCGGCATCATCTGCGGCTCGGACGTCATGGCGCTCGGCGTCTTCCGCGCCGCGGCGCAGGCCGGGCTGCGGGTGCCGGAGGACCTCTCGGTCGTCGGCGGTGACGACGTGGCCTTCATGACCTTCGTCGACCCGCCGCTGACCACGGTGCGCATGGACGTCGCCGGCATGGCCGAGGCCTCGGTGAGGGCCGTGCTGGAGGAGATCGCGGGCGAGCCGGTGGACCGGCGGGAGTATCTCTTCGACCCCGAGCTCATTTTGCGGCAGTCGACGGGGCCAGTGCGGCGCCGAGCAACCATGGGCGACGCCCGGTGGGGCTGAGGGCAACCCTTCGCGACGCCCGGTGGGCTGGGGGCAACCATCCGTGGCGCCCGGTGGGGCGGAGGGCAACCATGCGCGACACCCGGTTGGGGTGGGGGCTCCGGGGCTAGGGGGGCTAACTGGCTGAGGCGATCGCGTGCTGGCGGGCGGCGAGGAGGGCCTGGAGCAGCTCGACGTTGTGCTGCTCGTCGGTGACGCGGAAGCGGGCTGACGTCTCGCCGTCGCCCACCCGGATCGTGAGCCGGCGCCCAGCCCGATCGGTGTCGGGGTCGTCGGCGAGCGCCGCGAAGCCGTGCTCGTCGGTGAGGTCGTCACCGGCGTAGAAGACCGCGTCAACGCCGAGCTCCGTGGCCAGCGCGACGAGGGCGACCCCCTTGCCGACGTGCGCGGCAGCTAGCTCGACGACGCCCTTTCCGGGCGTCACCTCCAGCGCGGTATGCCGTGCCCCCAGCTCCTGCGCCGCCGCGAGCGCGGCCTGGGCCTCGGCCTCGGGAAGCCCACGCGTGTGCACCACGCGGGCGGCTGGTTTGCTCTCCACCCGGGCGCCGGGATGGTCCTCGCGGAAGGCGGCGAGCTCCTCGTCGAGGCGCTCCAGCAACGCCAGTTGGTCGTCGACGAGTGCCAGGCCGCCGGGCTGCCGGGAGTCCTCGGCGCCGTGGCTGCCGATGAGCACGAGCGGGTCCTGCGCGCCCGAGAGCTCGCGCAAGGGGTCGAGCGCCCGACCACTGACCAGGGCGACCGTCGTGCCGGGGAGCTCGGCGAGGGCGGTGAGCGCCGGCATACCTCCGTCGACCGGGCGGGAGTCCATCGGGTCGAGCACGAGCGGGGCCAGCACCCCGTCGAAGTCGGTGGCGACGAGCACGCGCTCGAGCGCGCCGAAGTCGGCGACGGCAGCCTGCAGGTCGGGGGAGAGGGTCACGCGTCCTCCTTGGGGACGGTCCTCGACGGGCGTTCGGGAGCAGCGGAGAGGGCGGTGAGGAAGTTCTCGGCCCACGACTGGACGTCGTGCTTCCGGACCCGGCGTCGCAGCGACTTCATCCGGCGTGCCTTGTCGGCCGGCTCGGCGCGGATCGCCCGCAGGATCGTCTCCTTGAGGCCGGCGATGTCGTGCGGGTTGCACAGATAGGCCTGCGGCATCTCCTCGGCGGCACCGGTGAACTCCGAGAGCACCAGCGCGCCTCCGCCGTCGTGGCGGGCGGTGACGTATTCCTTGGCGACGAGATTCATGCCGTCGCGCAGCGGGGTGACGAGCATGACGTCGGCGGCCTGGAACATCGCGGCCATCTCGGCGCGGGGGTAGGACTGGTGCAGGTAGTGCACGGCGCTGGAGCCGAGGTCGGAGTAGTCGCCGTTGATCCGGCCGACGGTGCCCTCGATCTGCTCGCGCAGCGTGCGGTATGCCTCGACCCGCTCCCGGCTGGGCGTGGCGACCTGGACGAAGGTCACGTCGGGGGTGGCGATCGAGCCGTCCTCGAAGAGCTCGCCGATAGCGCGCAGCCGGTGCCTGATGCCCTTGGTGTAGTCGAGCCGGTCGACGCCCAGCAGCACGACGTCAGGGTCGCCGAGCGACGCCCGGATCTCAGCGGCGCGCTCGCGCACCTCGGGGGAGTCGGCGAGCTCGCGGAAGCCGGCCGCGTCGATCGAGATGGGCACCGCGGCGGCCCGGACCGTGCGCGGTGCCGCGCCGAGCCGGTCGTCGTCGGCGCCGGCCCACTCGACCTTGTCGCCCTTGGTGGTCGCGCCCAGGACCGCCCGGCAGGAGCGCCCGAAGTTGCGGGCGTCGTCGGCGCGCTGGAAGCCGAGGAAGTCGGCCCCGAGGAGGCCGCGCAGGATGTTGGCGCGCCAGGGCAGCTGGGCGAAGAGCTCGACCGGCGGGAAGGGGATGTGGTTGAACCACCCGATCCGCAGGTCGGGGCGCTGGTCGCGGACCAGCGCGGGCACGAGCTGTAGCTGGTAGTCGTGGATCCACACCGTCGCGCCCTCCGCGGCGACCTCGCAGACCGCGTCGGCGAAGCGTTGGTTGACCTCGCGGTAACAGGTCCACCAGGAGCGGTGGAAGGTCGGCGGCACGATGACGTCGTGGTAGAGCGGCCAGAGGGTGTCGTTGGAGAAGCCCTCGTAGTAGTCGGCGAGCTCCTTGGCCGACAGCGGGATCGGGTGCAGCCGCAGCTGCCCGTCGTCGAAGGGCTCGGGCGCCTCGCCGGGGAAGCCGGCCCAGCCCACCCAGGCCGCCTCCCGCCCGCGCATCACCGACTCCATCGCCGTGACCAGGCCGCCGGGGGCGGTGCGCCACTCGGTGGAGCCGTCGGGGAGGACGTGCTGGTCGACCGGCAGCCGGTTGGCCGCGATGACGAAGTCGTAGGTGCCGTCGGTGGAGTTCTCGGCCATGTGGAACCTCTCGCGCCCCTCAATCGTCCGTTGTGACGTGGCACCAGCCTAGGGGCCGGGCCTGACACACCGCCGGTCCACCCCACGCCACCGGACGTTCACCACCCGACCAGGAAGACCGCATACCGTGGAACCCGTGACCACCGAGATGCCGCACGCCGAGCGGCCTGCACCGGACGCGACCCGTCCGGTGCCCACGGGTGGGCGCGAGGACGGGGGCCAGGGCGACGTCACCGAGCAGGTGCCGATCGTCGTGCCGCGTCGGGTGGGCCGCTACGACCTGCAGGAGCGGATCGGCGAGGGCGGCATGGGGGTCGTGTGGCGCGCCACCGACGACCGGGGTCGCGAGGTCGCGATCAAGGTGCTGCGCCCGCACATCGCGCACGACGAGCGGTCGCGCGAGCGGCTGCGGCGCGAGGTCAGCACGCTCGCGCGGGTGGACCACCCGCGGGTCGCGGCGGTCCTGGACGCCGACGTCGACGGGGATGCGCCCTACATCGTGACGGAGTACGTCCCCGGTCGGCCGCTGGACCACGTCATCGACAGCACGGGGCCGCTCGGGCGCGAGGCGCTGCTGCGGCTCGCGCGTGGGCTGGCCGACGCGCTGCAGGCGATCCACGCCGTCGGCATCGTGCACCGCGACCTCAAGCCGGGCAACGTGCTGCTCGTGGGTGAGGGGGATCAGCTGACCCCGGTGGTCATCGACTTCGGCATCGCGCAGGTCGCCGACGACTCCCGGCTGACCTCGACCGGGCTGGTCATGGGCACGCCGGGCTATCTGTCGCCCGAGCTGGTCGACGGGGGCGAGGTGACCGAGGCGACCGACTGGTGGGGGTGGGCTGCCTGCCTGGCGTATGCCGCGTCCGGCCAGCCACCCTTCGGCCGCGGCCCGATGACCGTGGTCCTCGACCGCGTCGTGCGGGGGCGGGTGCAGCTCGACGGGGTCGACCCCGAGCTGGCGCCGCTGCTGGCGACGGCGCTCTCGCCGCGGCCGTCCTGGCGCCCCAGCACCGAGGAGGTGCTCGAGGCGATCGAGCTGTATGCCCGGGGCGAGGACGTCACCGGGGCGTTGCTGCGCGTGCCGGACGCGACCCGGGCCACGCCGCAGAGCCCGGCGACGCGCGAGGCGCCCAGGCGGGTGCCGGACCCGACGAGGGCAGCCCCGGCGCCCCCGCCCTCGCAGCCACGTGAGCCGCAGCAGTGGCCGTCGTCCTCGACGCAGGCGCAGCCGCGGGGGTGGGCTGGGCAGGGCCCGGTGAGGGAGCGTGGCTGGGCAGGAGAGCAGGGCCAGCCCTCCGGCGCGCCCCAGGGCTACGCGCCGCAGCAGGGTGGCTACGCACCCAGCCCGCAGGTGCGCCAGGGCCAGCCCCCGGCGCGACCGGACGGCGCGAACGGCGGGCCGACGGCATACCCGGAGCAGGGGCGACCGGACCCGAGGATCGGGCGCAGCGCTCGCAGCGGGACGCTCACGGCGATGCTCGTGGCGTTCGTCGGGATCGCGTCGGCGGTGCCGGTGCTCGCCTGGGGGCTGTATGCCGTGTGGGGGCTGGTGACGCGCACGGTCGACAAGTCGCTGACCGGGCTGGTGCTGCGTCGGCACGAGGTCGGGCCGCGGCGGAGCGACGTGCCGATGGCGGTGCTCGCCTCGCCGTGGCACCTGATCTCCGCCGCGCTCGGGACGCTGCTGTCGTTGCTGCTGCCGCTGGCCGTCGCGGGGGTCGTGGCGCTCGTCTTCTCCGGGCTGGTCAGCTCGACCGAGCTCATGATCGGCGTGGGGCCGGATCACCCGCTCGCCGTGGGGCTGGGCTCGCTCATCGGTGGCTGGCTCGGCTGGTGGGGGCTCGGGAGCACGTCGCTGCGGCGCGGCTCGCGGACCGTGGTGCGGGGGGTGGTGCCCTCCGGTGTGCCGTCGGTGATCCTCATCACGCTGTGCCTCGTCGGGGGTGGGGCGCTGGCCTATCTCTCGCTCACCGGTGGCGATTTCGTGTCGTGGTGGCCGCTGCCGGAGGGCTACTCGGTGCTCGACCTGCTGCCGTTCCAGATCCGCTGAGCGTCGCGTTCCTCAGCGTCACAATCGTCAGTGGGCGTGTACGTCACCACGTGAGTCTCATCACAGTGGGCTTCCCTGGGCGCTGAACCTTCCCTACGGTGGATCGGGGGCCCGTCCCAGGCGCCCCAATCCGTCCCACCGATAGGACTACCCCATGGCTCGCCCTGCCCGTCACCGTGCTCCCCGCCGCGTCGGCGCCGCCCTGCGTCGCGCCGGCCAGGCCACCCTCGCCGGCACCGCCTCCCTCGCGGCGGTCGGCCTGACTGCCCCGAGCGCGTCGGCCGACGGCCACAACGTGTGGGACCGGGTCGCCGAGTGCGAGTCGAGCGGCCGATGGGACATCAACACGGGCAACGGCTACTACGGCGGGCTGCAGTTCTATCAGCCCACCTGGGTCGGCTTCGGCGGGCAGCGGTATGCGGCGTATGCGCACCAGGCGACCAAGTTGCAGCAGATCAGGATCGCCCAGGAGGTGCTCAAGGTGCAGGGCCCGGGCGCCTGGCCGGTCTGCTCGGTCCGCGCGGGGCTGACTCTCAGCAACGGGCTCGAGCCCTACCCGGGCGGCTCGACCCCCGCGCCGGACCCCGGCACCGAGGGCACCTGGTGGGTGAGCGCCTCGCAGGGTGCCAACATCCGCTCGGGCCCGAGCACGTCATACCCCGTGGTTGGCGGTGCCAGCCGAGGCACCCGGATCACCGGCTCCCTGAGCAACGGCTGGGTCCAGATTGACGGCGGCCGGGGCTGGATCTCCGCAGCGACGCTGACGACGACCGACCCCGGCGGCTCGACCCCGGAGCCGACGCCCGAGCCGGGCGACTCCGCGACGTGGCGCGTGACGGCGGGGCAGGGCGCCAACATCCGGTCCGGCCCGGGCACGAACTACGCCGTGATCGGTGGCGCGCGCTACGGCACGACCTTCACCGGATCGGAGAGCAGCGGTTGGGTGAAGCTGGAGGGACGCTACGGCTGGATCAGCGCCAGCATCATGGCTCAGGTGAGCAGCGGCTCCGGGGGCGGCGGCAGCAGCGACATGGCGCCGCTGGCGCTGGACGGCAGCCGCGGACCGCTCACCACCAAGGCGATCCAGCGCTGGGTCGGCGTCTCCGAGACCGGGGTGTGGGACACGCGGACGATCAAGGCGGTGCAGGCGGAGATCGGCACGCGCGCTGACGGTTACTGGGGCCCGCTGTCGCAGGCCGCGCTGCAGAGCCACATCGGCATCTCGCGGGACGGGTCGAGCTCCATGAACTACCGCACCGTCGTCGGCCTGCAGAAGTGGCTCAACGCCAACGTCATCGGCTGAGACCGGTAGCATCGACGGTCGGCTCGGCTCAGCGCCGGGACCGGCTGGCGTGGCGCAATTGGTAGCGCACCTGTCTTGTAAACAGGTGGTTGAGGGTTCGAGTCCCTTCGCCAGCTCTCCTCCTGAGCAGCGATTGAACCCCTCTGACCTGCGGGAACGACGTTCGTGCGCCTGTAGATGGCGTGGTCACACGTTGTCAGAAGTAGGCGCGAAGTGGCACCCTTGTTGCACGTATGTTGCACGAAATGGGGTGCGGGATGGCAACGAGACGAGGCTTCGGGGCACTGCGGCGGCTGCCGTCGAAGCGGTGGCAGGCGAGCTACACCGGTCCCGATCTGGGGCGGCACACCGCTCCGCACACCTTCCTCGCCAAAGCAGATGCGGAGGCCTGGTTGGCCAAGGAGTGGGCCCTGGTGAACGGGGACGGCTGGGTCGCCCCAAAGCGGCGGGCGGAGCTGGCCGAGCGGCTGGCACCGCCCACCTTCGGCGAGTACGCCCGCCAGTGGCTCACCGACCGCTCCCTCAAGCCGCGGACCCGCGAGGGATACGAGCACCTACTGCGGCGCTACCTCGCGCCGGAGTTCGGCGACCTGCTCGTGTCGGACCTCACGCCGGCCCTCGTGCGCCGATGGTGGGCAGGTATGTCCCCGGAGCACCCGACGGTCAACGCGCGCGCCTACGCGCTGCTGCGGGCCATCCTGACCACCGCGGTCACCGACGAGCTCCTCGCCAGCAACCCGTGCCGTGTTCGCGCCGCTTCGAACCCGCCGACCAAGAAGGAGATCCGCCCGGCGACGCTTCCCGAGCTGGACGTGCTAGTGAAGGAGATGCCGGGCCAGCTCGGTGCACTCGTCCTGCTCTGCGCCTGGTGCGCCCTGCGGGTGGGGGAGGTGCTCGAGCTGCGCCGCCGCGATCTCGACCTCAACCGCGGCGTGGTGAAGGTGACCCGGGCGGTGTCATGGGTCCGCGGCCAGCCGATCGTCGGCACGCCGAAGTCGGCCGCCGGCACCCGTGAGGTCAGCGTGCCCCCGCACATCGTCCCTGCCCTGGAGCAGCACCTGGAGAAGCACGTGCCACCTGGCGCGGGCACCCTGCTCTTCCCATCCATGCGCGACCACGAGCGCCACATGCAGCCGACGGTGCTGCACACGGCCTGGCGTAAGGCGCGGGCCGCTGCCGGTCGCGAGGACCTTCGGATCCATGACCTCAGGCACACCGGCGCGACCATGGCCGCCATGACCGGCGCCACGCTCGCCGAGCTACAGGCGCGGCTCGGCCACTCGACCATCGCGGCCGCCCTTCGCTACCAGCACGCCGCTCAGGGTCGTGACGCGGAGATCGCCGCCAAGCTCTCCGACCTGGCCCGCCCTCCCCAGGAGTGAGTTGGGAGCCGGAGGCCACCAACGGGGTAGGCGTCACATCACGCCCAGCCGCCACCAGGCTGTTCAGCGAAACTCCCCTGACGATCGCTCCCCGCTGCGTCACTTCGCCCAGAAGGACGCTACTTGCCTAATTGCCCCATGGTGCGGAGATTCGACCTGTTGCATTGCTATTGCTGGCTGCAATAGTTGGTTGTATCAATCCGATCGGGTTTCCGGCAGTCGCTCCGGGCATTAAGAACCCAACTGCTGCCAGGACTGGTCCGATCGTTGACATACCTCACAATGAACAGAATTGGAACGGGCTTAAAAGTGCTACTGGGAAACCTCCTGAGCCCAGTCAAGCACCGTCTCACCATTTGACGTGAGCTTCGATCCCGTGGCGAATGGCTTCAAGAGCGACCGTGCCTGCTCTCTAAGGGTGGAGCCCGACGAAGGCGGGCAAGCGGTCGATAGGAGGTAAAGCGGCTCTTCAACTTTGAGCGTGGTTCGGGTGTTCACGCCGCGATCGGTCGGGGCGCGTAGCCAATGATGCGGCATCGGTAGTTGTCGTGATTGCGGTACCCGCGGCCAACCCTCTTGATCGTCTTGGCGGTCAGGTTCGCCGCCTCCGTTCTCGCATTGGTCACCCTCGTCCGACAGAAGGTGAGCAGCTCACGACGCCACGCACGCAGCGTCCGGAACAGCGCGACCGGCTCGGGCAGGCGGGTCGCTCGCACAGCGCTCTCGAGGTGGGCCCAGTGCCGCTGGAACGAAGACGTGCCGCGGGCGGTGAGGACCTGGCGGACGTGCTCCTTGATACCCCAGGCGACGGCAAGCTCGACGTCCTCGGCCAGGATCTGCTGCAGCTTCGTCCGCTGACGGACGGTGAGCCGGTCGCCGGCGCAGGTGAGCAGCTTGCGGTACTTCCACGGGGTGTCGGTGCCGCGGCCGCGACGCTCGTGCAGCTCCCACACCCGCCGCCGCCTCACTTTGGTGTCCATCTCGTTCGCCAGCCGCACCACGTGCCAGTGGTCGACGCTGACCCTCGCCCTGGGCAGCGCCGTGCAGACGGCGGCACGGAACTCACTGGACATGTCCAGTGCGACGACCTGCACCCGCCGGCGCCACCACCGGGGCCGGGCACCCAACCACGCCTCTACGGTGCCGCCGCGGCGGC
This sequence comes from Serinicoccus sp. JS2-9, assembly GCF_059025165.1. Lineage (NCBI taxonomy): Bacteria > Bacillati > Actinomycetota > Actinomycetes > Micrococcales > Ornithinimicrobiaceae > Serinicoccus > Serinicoccus sp. JS2-9. The sequence goes on along the minus strand of NZ_CM180091.1, from coordinate 234,157 downwards.
CGTCGACGACGTCCAAGATCGCGCCGTTATCGAGGTCGGTGACCACGATCGACCAGGGCTCGACCCGCTTCACGCTCTGGGTGTCGGGGTCGCGCAGGTAGCGCACGGTGCGGAACCGGTGCTCATCGATCCCCAGGCGCGCCACGTGCCGGCGGTCGACGCTGGTGTCCAGGTCCACGGTGGTGGTCAGCATCCGCATCACCGTCGGCCACGACAGGCCAGCCTCATCGGCGACCCGGGACACCGCGCGGGGCTCGGCCCGGCAGGCGCTGATCACCTGCTCGGCCAGCCGCGTCGTGACCCGTGCCCGGGCCGGCAGCTGCTCGGTCTCCTCGGTGAACGAGCGCCGCGGGCACAGCGCCTCACGGCAGACGTACCGCCGCTTGCGCACGACCACATCCAGCGGCTGCCGCCGCAGGTCACGTCCTTCACGTGCTGGGCCGGGCGGGCCTGAACCCGCGAGGACAGCACCCCGCAGGACGGGCAGGCACGCTCGCAGACGACGGTCTCGATGACCACCTGCCTCGGACGCTCGTCGGCGGCAGCAGGGCTGGCGCTCACGACTCGGTACCCGGACAGGTTGAACAGTATCGACGCCGCATCGACGTCGAACATACGCTGGTGCACGCTCGCGGTCCTCGCTCATTGGATGCCTAGACAACACCCATGCTGGCGCAGGGCCGCGAGCCCTACGTCAGGGCCCCACCACGCTCAAAGTCGAAGAGCCGTCATACGCGGCCAGTCGCGCACATTGGGACGGGTACGCGTGCGGTCTTGCCGGCAGGATCTCTCAGGCTCAGGCTGCTCGGCCCGGGCCGCAGCATGCTTCCTATGCGCTGCCAAGCGGCAGAACGGAGCATCAGTCTCGTGGGACCGGATGGCAGGTTGCCGTTGGGTAGGCTGGGCAATGTGTCCGAGGTGATCCGCTTCCCGAGCCGTCACACAACGTTGGCCGAGCCGTTGTGGCGTGAGGCGGTGGGTGACACCGTCCGGCAGGAGCGACTCGACCGGGGCGAGCGGATCATTGACGTCGCCGAGCGCGCGGGCATTGCGCCGCAGTATCTTTCGGAGATTGAGCGTGGCCGCAAGGACCCTTCCTCCGAAGTGCTTAGCGCGGTCGCCGGCGCTTTGGACCTTGGTGCTGGTGAGGTCACGCGGCGGGCTGCCACGCAGATGAGTCGCGGCCCGGTCTGCCTGGCGGCCTGACGCTCACTCGCCATTGCTGACGCGGCTGGTGTAGACGGCGTCGACGACGCCGTAGTTCAAGGCCCCCTCTGCAGTGAGGATCAAGTCGCGCTCGGTGTCCTCCCGGATCTGCTCTCGTGGCTTGCCGGTATGAGTGGCAAGCACCTCCTCGAGCATGGTGCGGACCCGTTCGACCTCGTCGGCCTCCAGAATCAGGTCGGGGATCGCGCCTCGTCCCTCGGCGGCAGGCGCGTGGATGACGACCCTGCCGTGCGGCAGGATCGCCCGACGCCCGGCCTCGCCACCGGCGAGCAGCACAGCCGCCGTGGAGGCAGCTTGTCCCACGCAGGTGGTGTGAACCTCCGCCCGCACGAACTGCATCGCGTCGTAGATCGCCAGCATCGCGGGGATCGAGCCGCCCGGGGAGTTGATGTAGAGCTGGACCGGCTGGTCTGGATCGTCGGACTCCAGGTGAATGAGCTGGGCGATGATCGCGTTGGCGACCCCGTCGTCTATCGGGGTGCCGAGGTAGACGATCCGGTCGGCGAGCAGCCTGGAGTAGATGTCGACCGTGCGCTCTCCCTGGTGGGTGCGGGTGGTGACGTAGGGGATGGGGTAGCTGCTCATGGACGTCCTCCGAGGCCGACCGGCCGGCTGGCGACCGGCATCACCTGGTCGATGTTGTCGATGACGTGGTCCACGAACCCATAGTCGATCGCCTCGTGCGCATCGAACCATCGGTCCCGCCGCGAGTCGCGCTCCACGGTGGTCACGTCCTGACCGGTGTCCTCGGCAATCAGGCTCAGGACGGTGTCCCGGGTATGCCGCAGGTCGTCGGCCTGGATGGCGATGTCCATTGCCGTGCCACCGATGCCGGCCGACCCCTGGTGCAGCAGCACCTTGGAGCGTGGCATCGCGAACCGCTTTCCCGGGGTGCCGGAGGACAGCAGGAACTGACCGGCACTGTAGGCCATGCCGACGTTGACTGTGACCACGTCATTCCGGATCGCTCGCATGCAGTCGCGGATCGCGAGCATGCCCGGCACCGAGCCGCCGGGTGAGTTGATGAGTAGCCTGATGTCCGCGGCCGGGTTCTCGACGGCCAGCAAGAGCAGGCCGATGCACAAGCGGTTGGCGTTCCAGTCCTCCAGCGGTTCGCCCAGGAGCAGCGTTCGACGCTCAAACAGGCGCCGGTACATCTCCTCGTCTAGAGATCGACCCGCCGGTGCTGATTCGGTGCTCATGTGACCACTCTCAGTGAGGATTCGGCCCAGACGTCAGGGCGCTGCTCACAGCAGCGCTGCTGTGAGCAGCGCTGGCTGCGCCTGCGGCAGGGCCGCCCGAGACGGTATGGGGAGGCTTCGGCGTCCTGATGGGGTTGCGGGCCGTGGCCTGTCTCACAGACATTCCTGAGTTACCGAGCAGGACCGCCCCTCGGCCTTCCGACTATGCGGAGGCTCTCAGGGGCTCGAGCGCGGACAGGATGAGGTCGAGGCCGAAGATGAACTCCTCTGCCGGGTCGTAACCGGTGGCGGCGAGCGTCGCGGCGGACTCGTGGAGGTAGGGAAACTGGTCGGGAGGGAGCTGGGGCAGGTAGACGTCCTCGACCATGTCCGCGAGCTCGTCGGCGGTGTCGAACGGGAGGGTCGTTTCCTGCAAGGCGTGCCCGTAGACGTAGCTGTCGAGCAACCAGTTGGCGTGCGTCGCCATCGGGACCGTGAAGCCGGACCTGCGCAGGCAGGCGGTGACCGCTTCGCGGTGACGGAGGTTCGCGGGCCCCGGCGTCGTCCGCGACTCCATCAATCCGGTCGCCCACGGGTGGCGGGTGAGAACCTGCCGGGCCGACACTGCCCGCCGTCGCATCGCCGTCTGCCAGTCACTTTCCTGGGGAGGAAGTTCGATCTCCTCGAACACGACATCGATCATGGCGTCCAGCAGTTCTTCCTTGCTCGCCACGTAGTGGTAGAGCGACATCGCACCCACGTCGAGCACGCCTGCCAGCCGGCGCATGCTCAGCGCGTGCACCCCGTCTTGGTCGGCGAGCCGGACGGCCTCGACCACGACCCGATGCCTGCTCAGACCCGTCTCCGACGCGGGCTGACGTTCGTTCCCCACAGGCACGGGTGACCTCCCTTCCTCAACCCTCTTGACAATCGTACAGCGTACGTCGATAGTACGTCGTACGACTAGTGCGTACACCGTACGACGCTGTCGGCTGTTGAACCTATGACGTAAGGAGACTTCGGTGAAAGCCACGCAGTCATCGGATGGTCCAGCGCGCCAGGCGGCGGAGGACAGGCCGGCATCGACGCGGGCCGTCGTCCAGCAGCGCTACGGCCCGCCGTCGGTCCTGCGGACGACCGAGGTCGACCTGCCGCTGCCCGGTCCGGGCGATGTGCTCGACGAGGTGGGCGCGGCCTCGGTACATCCCGGCGACTACTTCGTCATGACCGGGAGGCCGTACGTGCTGCGCCTGGTGTTCGGGCTCCGCCGGCCGCGCCCTGGGATCCCCGGCCGGGACTTCGCGGGCGTCGTGGCGGCGGTCGGCAAGCACGTCACCGCTGTGCGTCCCGGGGACGAGGTGTTCGGCTGGAGCACGGCGGGAACGCTCGCCGAATACGCCTGCGTCCCGGCAGACCACGTCGCGCCCGTGCCCGTCGGCACATCGCTCGTGGAGGCGGCGGCAGTCCCCACCTCGGCCTTGACAGCGTTACAGGCCATGCGCGACGTCGCGAAGGTTCGACCCGGCCAGACCGTGCTGATCACGGGAGCGTCGGGCGGGGTGGGCTCCTTCGCCGTCCAGATCGCCAAGGCGTTCGGCGCCGAGGTGACCGGTGTATGCAGCACCCGCAACGTCGACCTGGTCCGCTCGCTGGGTGCCGACCACGTCGTGGACTACACCAGGACCGACTTCACCCGCGCCGAGAGTCGCTACGACGTCATCCTCGACAACGTGGAGGCCCAGCCCCTGGCAGCTGTCCGCAGAGCGCTGGCGCCTGCCGGCACGCTCATCCCCAACAGTGGACGCGGCGGCCGCTGGCTCGGGCCCCTCGCTCGGATCGTCAGAGCGCGCGTGCTGTCCGGGTTCACCCGTCAGCATCTGAAGCCTTTCGCATCGGTCGAGAAGCCTAGAGACCTGCGCACCCTGGCCGACCTTCTCACCACTGGACAGGTCACACCCGTGATCGACCGCACCTATCCCCTCGACGAAGCGGCCGACGCCCTCCGCTACGTCGAGGCCGGCCACACCCGGGGGAAGGTCGTGGTCACCATCTGAGGACCACGACGACCAGAACGGCACCTCGTGCCCTTTTCACCCTCGGACCTGACGTCACTGCGGCTGAAGGACCGCTCTGCCCTGGAGAAGAACCGATGACCAACCGAACGAACACCCCGGACCAGCTCGATACCCCACCGATCCCCGTGCAGGCCAAACTCGCCGCAGCCTGGACCAGCTTCATGTTCCTCTACGTCTACGTGGACATCCTGGCCCTCTACAAGCCCGGCGTCGTCGACGGCATCCTGGCCGGGGTCGTCTGGGAGCTCGACATCACACCCACCTGGGCCATCTCGGCCTTGACTCTCCTGGCCATACCCATCCTCATGGTCGTGCTCTCGATGACCCTTCCCGCCCGGGCAAACCGCATCACGAACCTGGTCGTGGCCTCGCTACAGGTCCCCTTCGCGGCGTTCAACGCGGTGGGGGAATTGGGCGAGCCCTGGATGTACTTCTACGTCCTCGGCGTCGCGCTGGAAGTCGGCGTTCTCGCCTTCATCCTTCGCTCCGCCTGGGCCTGGCCACGCCGCACCGCATCACCCTCGACCTCGGTCCCCGAAGGGCGACCCGCGCCGCAGCAGGCATGACTGCTACCCGCCTCGCTGTCCTGCCGCCGGAGAGCAGCAGATCATGACATCCCTTCCTCCGCCCGCGTCAGCCGAAGGCAGCGCGGAGCGTGACATCGCAGCCGAGAACCCGATCCCGCAACTCACCCTCCCCGGGGTGATAGGAGTCTGGGCAGCGGCCGCTGTACCCATGGCCGGGTTAGCGTGGGTGCTCGCGCCACTGCTCGCATCCGGATGGGACTCTCCCCTCGCCCTCGCGCAGTCCCTCATCGTGGTGCTCACTGCGGGCATGGTCTGGCAGTTCGTCCTGGTCCTACTTCTCGTCTTCAAAGAACAGCGAACCTCCAAGTGGTCCGTCGTCCGGGACGTGCTCTGGCTGCGTGCTCCCCGTGACCCGCGTACGGGCCGACGCGGGGGACGAACATGGCTCGTCGTCCCGATCTGCGTCATCGCGTTCGCTCTCATGGAGTTTCTTCCGTTCGAGCTCGCCCCTGCCACAGGGCGCGACTTCGGCGACTTTCTCGGGTCCCCTGACGGACAGGCAACGGTCTCCGGCTCTTGGCTCTGGCTCGGGGTTCTACTGGCCTTCTTCGTATTCAACACAGTCCTGGGTGAGGAACTGCTCTTCCGGGGCTACCTCTTGCCCCGGATGAGGGGCGTCTTTGGATCGTGGGACTGGATCGCCAACGGTGTCCTCTTCGCCGTCTATCACCTGCACGTCCCCTGGGTGATCCCGATCGCCCTCATCGACACGTTCCTCTTGTCACTACCGTCTCGCCGCTACCAAAGCGCCCTCGTCGGGATCATCACCCACAGCGGGCAGAGCTTGTTCCTCTTCACTCTCGTCCTGATGCTCTTCCTGGCTCCCTAGCCCTCCCGAGTCCCCGTCCGGGGGTTCGGGCTCAGCACTACTGACGTTGACGGCCAGTGAGCCACCACATCCCAAGGCATCCGAGATCTCGCACGACCTTTCCCGCGTTCGCTGCACCGAGGAGATGCACCATGCAGACACACGGCAACCAGCCCTTCAACACCCACAGTGAGCGTGACCGACCGGCCGCCCCCCATCCGTCCTGGCGTGAGATCGCCGGCCACATCGTCCTGGCCAGCGGGCTGTGCTGGCTCGTGATCGCCCCGGCCATCCTGGGGTTCAGCGACGCCGACGTGGCCCCGGCGCTGGTCCCAGTTGCCCAGCTCACACCCCTACTCGCCGCGCTCGTCTTCTTGCGGGTGCTGCGCCCCGGCCGGGCCCGCGACCTGCTGGCGCTTCGTTGGAACCGTTCCGGTCGCTGGGCGGCCATGGGAGTGGGCATCCTGGTGCTGATTGGGGCAGTCCAGCTGGTCTCGGGGCTGCTCCTCGGGTGGCGCCCACGACCAACCGCCGAGATCCTGACTGCCGCATCCGTCGTCCTACCCCTCCTAGTGCTGCAGGCAACATTCGCCGTCGGCGAGGAGACCGGTTGGCGCGGATGGCTGCTCAGCCGGACCCGACACCTCGGGTTCCCGGCAGCTGCAGCCATCTCGGCAGGGGCCTGGACGCTATGGCACCTTCCAGCGCTCACGTTCCTGCCCGACCCAATCTCGGCCGAGTCCGCCGCTTATCTGGCGGGGATCGCCTCATGGGCGCCCTTCCTCGTGGCCCTGCGACTCGTCTCTGGATCGGTGTGGCCACCCGTACTCGTCCACGGGGCGATCAACAGCGTCCGCGTCTTCCAGCTGCAGTCGGTAGCCGACTCAGGCGGTGTCGACTGGCGCGTCGAAGCGCTGGGCTGGGTGCTGTGGCTCCTGGCGGCGGTGCTGCTCGCCAGGCATGGGGGTCGGCAGACCAAAAGGCTCCCGGAACATGGCTTCGCGGTCCGAGGCCTCGACGCTGACACGACTCGCTGACCGGCACGTCATGCTGCCGGCCGGCGGCACTCAGAAGCTGAGCGTTTGCGGCGCTCGAGAACCGCGCGAAAGCGACACTGTTGATGTTTCCTTAGTGGCAGCTTGCACGTCATAACGCCGCGTTTGACAGACCCGCGCGGCAATCTGTTTGACGGGCTTGCACCCGGTGGCGAGCAACGTGTGGTTGCACGTCGTAGCCGCGGCAATGACGACGTCGGCGTTGCCCCGTGCTTGAAGAAGTCATCGACGGCCCCGACGCAGGTGCAGCTTGTCGCTCCGAGCACGGTAAGCGGCGATAACTCGAGCCAGGGCCGGCTCTATCTCGGCCAGGTCGTCGAGTTCCAGACGGTTGGTCTGCAGCGCCCAGTCGAGTCGGTTCAGGACGTCAACCCACTCCTGAGCCGACCGGGGGGACCGGGGCACAGGCACTCGCACGCGACGCTCCTCGACGACCTTCTCGACTCTCACCACCTCGACCACGCGGTCGACGACTTCGACTGCGGCGAGACCAGCGTCGGCCGCGCGCCGTTGCTCCCACGCGCGGTGGCGGCAGGAGCTGGAGCACCACTTCGGGACGCGCCCGCGGGGAGGAACGGGCACTTCGGTCCGGCACCATCCGCAGACGACCTTCTGCCCCGATCTGCGAGGCGTTGTCGGCGCGTCTCCAACGCTGGGGACGTTGCTGGCGGTGGTGTCCACGGGCGTCTCCGGTGAGTCGCTACTACACGGTTTCCTATCGTGCCAACGATATACCAAGGCCGGCAATGCCAGAGGTGTGTGGGACATGAGCGGGGCGACTTCGGTCAGCGTCAGGATCACTGAGCCTGCGTGGAACGGGCTTGGCTCAGGGTCGATTTGCGCGAGGCGTGCTGGGCACGTGCGGGTCGGGGGAGGGGCGAGTCGGTGCGGCGGTGAGTCCCTGGGGCAGGGTCGTCCGCTTCAGGTGTGCAGAAGGTGCCGAGGGAGTCAATGAGGAGGTGCGTGGTGCAGAAGCAGACGCTGCGGCAGCAGGCGCGGCTTCGAGCTCGGCAGGCTCGAGCGAAGGCGCGCGAGGAGCAAGCCGAGAAGGAGCGGCGGCAGGCCCAATGGGGCAAGGCGCTGGTCGTGGCACTGGCCGAGCGTGACGCGGCGGTAGCCGAGTGCGAGCAGCGAGCAGGGCGAGCTCTGCGGTCGTTGATCGGGGACGGGGGACTGAAGACGGGAGAGGCGCTGGCATGGTGCGGTTCCGAGACGCTGACCGCACGAGAGGTTCACCGGCTGATCCGATGGGTGGTCGACGCCTCCGACGGCGACCAGTTGGACCGGGGCGAGCAGCCGCGCCAGGACATCGGTGGTGCGGGCTGAACGCAAGGCGTTCTGTCAGGCCGGGTCGCCCAGTACCGTCCCTGCGACGCCGTCGGCGGCCCGGGACCAATCGGGGACCAGTCGATCGACCTTGGGAACGACGGACCGGACAAGGTGAACCGCCCCGAGGGTGGTTGGCCCCGGACCTTGTAGACGACGGTGGAGTCATCTCAGAGAGGAACCAGTCGAGGAAGACGACCACGTCGCGTCGGTCCACCGATGAGGAGGAGGCGACGGCGGAGCGGACGTTCCGCACGCTGCGGGGAGAGCTGGGCACCAGCCAGGGCACGGTGAAGCGGGTCGCGGAACAGCCGGACTGCCGCACCCTCGGCTGGGACCACCGTCACAACAACCCTCGGCACAGGTTCACCGACGACCTACCCCCCCGCCGAGACGAGACGGCGTATTGCACTGCCCAGCCGGCGCGACCAAACTCAAGTCGATATCTCAAGCCCGAGTCTTCATCGAACCCAGGGCGCTTCATACAGCATGAAACGGGCCACTACCGACGGTGTCGCGCGACATACGGTGCGTCAGTGAAGGCCGTTAGCGGCCATCGTTTGGCGCGCAACCCGCAATTCACACCATGACGGCCCCGGCCAGAAGCACGTCGCAGCTCAGCGTCTTCACAGACACATCGGCCTGCGGCATCGCCATATTTCCGAGACTTGGAACAGCCTGAGCAACCTCAGATTGCGTCCAACCGAAGGTGTAGCCCCCGCGGGCAATGCCGCTCGCGGTACCGCTCGAGTGTTGCGACGTGGCGATCCACGTCTATGACCTCGGTCCGCTGCTCCCTGGCTGACACCACCGGCAGGCCCTCCATCCGGACCCAGGCCTCCTCCGACATCGGAGCGCCGTGGCAAGTCATCTTGACGTCCTCGGAGCCACAACCCGGGGCGAAGAGTGTTGCTACTGTCTCCTGACAGGGCCCGGTCAAGGTGGCGGGCGAGACTCTCATGGGGAGGTGGGTTCACTCATGCACCCGACGCGGCGGCATCTGAGAGGGGAGCTCGACCACCGAAGCTGGCATCTACACGCGCTCGCGCTCAGCAGTCGAGTCACTAGCCGGCCAGTGTGCCGGACGCCAGGCAGTGACTCCGAGCCGCCACTGGGACAACGTGGGCTCCGGGGGGTCATCCCTTGGGTGGGCTCGTTGAGCACGAGGCCTCGCACCAACTGCAGGAGGAAAGCGATCTGGTACGAACCGAAGTCGGTGCGCCGCGAGACAGGACCTCACACTGCCCCCAACGCGAACTGGCCCGGTCCACCTCGCATCGACTTTGGCCCTCGAGCAGACGGCTGTTGGGGGTACACCACAACCGCAGCTGTCCACCGTGGTGCCCACGCCGAGCTAGGCAGCTGCACGCGCTGCGCCGGGTTATGCCAGAACCTGAGACGAGCAGTTGCAGGACGACGTCGCCTAACGAAGAGCGAAGGAGTCCTACGTGGCGGCGGCGGCGCGTGATGGCACGACTAGGACGCGTCGGAGTTGCCGGCTCAAACCTGGGGAACATGTCAATTGCCGAAGTGGCTGGGCGACCGTTAGACAACAAGGGTGAGGCGCAGTGACGTTGTATGAACATTGTCGGGCCCAGATCGATGACTTCGCGCGAGAGGCAGAAAGCCTGGTAGTTGGATCCGAAAACGAGGCGACCACACGCCTGAGGCTCATAGATGTGCTTCTCAAGGAGTGCCTTGGCTGGCACCCTCACAATATCAATGCTGAGGAGCATCAGGGCGGTCAATACCTCGACTACGTCCTCAACAACCAGCATCGAGTTGTAGTAGTGGAAGCCAAAAGGGTTGGCTCTCACTTCACGCTCCCAGCCGGCATGGACGATCAAGGCGTCGTTCAACTGCGAACATTGATGGAGCATTCTGCGGACACGCGGGCGGCGCTGCAGCAGGTCCTTGGCTATGCCCAGCGCGGCGGCATCCCCTACGCGGCACTGTGCAACGGGAAGCAGCTTATAACGTTCATTGCTAATCGCCAAGACGGCACTCCACCATTGGAAGGCAAGGCCCTAGTTTTCAGCTCTCCAGCGTCCATGGTTGAACGTTTCCCTTCGCTGTGGGACGCGCTGTCCCCTTCCGGAGTGCGCTCAGGCGAGCTGCTTCGACTGCTCACTCGCGGTGGCTCCCTGCCCCCACCCCCCGAGCGCCTCTCAGCCCGACTTCCGCAGTACCCAGGATTTCGCCCGCGCACTGAACTCGAGACAGACGTCTCCCTGCTTGCTGATCTCTTCTTGCTTGACATCATGCAAGAACGGGACGTTTCGGACGAGTTCCTAAGGGAGTGCTACTGCACCAGTGGGGCACTGTCCCAGTATGCCGCTGTAAGCAAGGAGATACTACGCAACCGCTACGCTGGAATTTTAGAAGGCGATTCTCCTAAAGCGGTGGTGGACAAGAAGGGCCACGCTGGTGGCCTCACAGGGCAAGTTGTTTCAGCCGCTTTGTCCCGGCGGCCAGTCGTACTCTTGGGCGATGTGGGCGTCGGGAAATCGATCTTTCTCAAGCACCTGGTGCGCGTGGATGCCGCAGACCTGCTAAGGAATACGCTCGTATTTTACGTTGACTTCTTGCGTGAGTCTGCGGTCTTGAGCGACCCCGCCAGCGCACTGACTGAAGCTATAACAGAAAGACTGCGTGAGCAGCTGGGGGTCGATATAAACGAACGGTCTTTCGTGCGAGCGGTATACAACAAGGAGATCAACCAATTTTCTCGGAGCATCCATGGGGATCTGCAGGAACTTGATCCAGCCGCCTATCGACTGGAAGAAATTCGCATGCTCCAGGAAAAGATAAACGTTCCTACGAACCACGTTCGAAGAAGCTTGGAGCACCTCCGAGGCACCCGGAATTTAGACTTCTTAGTCATCTTGGACAATGTCGATCACCACGACGCAGTGTTCCAAGAGCAGATTTATGTCTTAGGGCAGAGTCTCGCTGAGACCTGGCCCGTGGCGGTGTTTTTGAGCCTCCGACCGGACACTTTTAATAGGTCGAGGCGGTCGGGTTCCATCACTGCGTATCTGCCGAAGGTATTCTCCGTGCAGCCGCCACGCGTTGACTTGGTCATCAGCAGGCGCCTTCGGTTTGCCCGTGAGCAGCTCGAGCGATCCGGTCGCCTTGAGTCCTTCCCGACAGGTCTTACTGTGACGTCGGAAAACTTGATGGTCTATCTGGATGTCCTCACTGAGGCCTTCGAGCGCAATGAAGCGCTTGTGGAACTAGTCGATAATCTGTCCTCGGGAAACGTTCGCCGCGCACTCGACTTCATTTCGACGTTTGTCGGAAGTGGATACGTCTCAACGCGCCGAATCCTTGAGGTTCACGAACGGGGCGGTCGATACACTATTCCTCTGCATGAATTTTTGCGTGCGATCATGTTCGAGGAGGGGTCCTACTATGATCCCGAGTCTTCGCCCGTTGCCAATGTGTTTGACATCATCTCAAAGGATGGCCGTGAACATTTCTTATTGTTGATATTGCTTGCTGCGTGTGAATCGCGCGGCGAGGCTAGCCCCAACGGGTTCGTCGATATTGGCGTTCTCTATCGGCACTGCCAGGAACTGGGTTACTCCATTGAGCAAGTGGAGGGTCAGTTGGAGCGGGGCATAAATCGCAGACTCCTCAAGCGTGGGGACGAAGAGTCGACCGGCTATAGCTTGCAAGTAACGCAAGCTGGCGCCTATATGCGAAAGCGAATGATTACCTATTTCGCATATGTCGACTCCATAATTGTCGACACGCCTATTGTTGACCCGGTCGCAAGGTCGAAGATTCACGATGTCGGGAATATTGATGACAGGCTCGATCGGGCGATGGTCTTCCTTGACTATCTGAACGGGCAGTGGAACCTTGAGCCTGGGGAAACAACCTTCGACTGGCCTTCGATGCACGAGGCCCTCCTGCGCGACATCGAGAGGACGAAGAGGAGTGCTGAGCGCCGCGCTAGGGGTTGACGGCGGACTGGGGTGTGCGTAGCGTAAGGCAGGCGGATCCATCTTCCCCGGTGCACGGAGCGAGACATGTGACCTTTCAGCAGACACCGCTAGTGGGCAACGGCTTTGGGCCGTTGCCCACTCGCATGTCTCCTGCATGGGTAAGCACAGCGGCAACCCCTGGCGGCATGGTGGGCCCGCTCCGCATCGACAACGCTACGAAGGGCGGCTTTGTGCCCTCGCGGAGGTGCTTGAGCTCGCGGAGGTGCCTGAGCTCGTGGTGAGGCGCCTTCCGCCGTAGGCCTGGCGTGGCGGATCCCAAAAGCCGAAGACGACCGTCCGATCTTCGGGAGTCGTGCGGTCACAACCGTCGGCGGGCAGCAATTCGCCGACCTCGCCGGCGAGCCCGCAAGCACGCTGGTGACAGCGCAACCAGGCGTCGGAGCGGCGCGGTCCCGGAGCCGAGCGCTCCCTTGGGCCCCCGAGTCTCGACCACCACCACCACCCTTCGCGGGATGTGAGCGTGCTTGGGCAGGCGGGCAGGAGATGGCACAAACCGACACCCCTGATGCACGTATGTTGGCTCTTCGCAGATGAGGGTGTAGAGGGCGCTGGCGCGTCGGTCCGGGGGTAGGTGTCGAGGCCTTCCGAAGATGGAAGTTCTCACACCACCCATCTGGAAGACCTCGACGTGCCCGACGCTACCTTCACGCGCGCTGACCTGACCACCTTCACCCGCCTGGACGACCTCGGCCTGGAGGTCACCGGGCAATTGCTCAAGCCCGACCGTGCGGTGCTGGCCTGCCGGGTCGTGGAGCCGGACGACTGGTGCCGGCGGTGCGGGTGCCAGGGCGTCCCGCGCGACACGGTGACCCGGGAGCTGGCGCACGAGCCGTTCGGGTGGCGCCCCACGACCCTGCTGCTCACCGTGCGCCGGTACAGGTGCGCCGACTGCGGCCACGTGTGGCGTCAGGACACCACCGCCGCCGCCGCACCACGGGCCAAGATCTCCCGAGCCGGGCTGCGCTGGGGCCTGGTCGCCATCGTGGTCCAGCACCTGTCCATGTCCCGTGTCGCCGAAGGGCTCGCCGTCTCCTGGAACACCGCCAACGACGCCGTCCTGGCCGAAGGCAGGCGCCTGCTGATCGCCGACCCGGCCCGCCTCGACGGCGTCCGCGTCGTCGGCGTCGACGAGCATGCCTGGCGGCACACGAGGCGCGGCGACAAGTACGTCACCGTCATCATCGACCTCACCCCGGTCCGCGACCGCACCGGTCCCTCCCGGCTGCTGGACGTGGTCGAGGGCCGCTCGAAGAAGGCATTCAAGGACTGGCTGGCCAACCGTGACCAGGCCTGGCGCGACGGGATCGAGGTCGTGGCCATGGACGGGTTCGCCGGGTTCAAGACCGCTACCACCGAGGAGCTCCCCGACGCCGTCACGGTCATGGATCCGTTCCACGTCATCCGGCTGGCCGGCGACGCCCTCGACGGGTGCCGCCGCCGGGTCCAGCAGGAGCTGCACGGACACCGCGGCCGCAAGGGCGACCCCCTCTACTCCGCCCGGCGGACCCTGCACACCGGCGCAGACCTGCTCACCGAGAAGCAGCAGGCCCGCCTCGACACCCTCTTCGCCGGAGACCGGCACGTGCAGGTCGAGTGCACCTGGGGGATCTACCAGCGCATGATCTCCGCCTACCGGGACCCCGACCGCGCGAGCGGCCGTGTCGAGATGCGCTCGGTCGTCGACGCCCTCACCGACGGCGTACCCAGACCGCTGGTCGAGCTGCGCACGCTCGGCCGCACCCTGGCCCGGCGGGTCTGCGACGTCCTGGCCTACTTCGAACGGCCCCGCACCAGCAACGGCCCCACCGAAGCCGTGAACGGACGACTCGAGCACCTGCGCGGACTGGCCCTCGGCTTCCGCAACCTCACCAACTACATCGCCCGAGCGCTGCTCGAGGCCGGCGGATTCAGGCCACGACTACACCCTGGATTGTGAAGAGCCCGTATGTTGCACGGAACGGCCCGAACGACACTGTTACGTGCGATATCCCCAGGTCAGCGAGTTTTCCCCGGGTGACTTGTAAACAGGTGGTTGAGGGTTCGAGTCCCTTCGCCAGCTCTGAAATCGCTTGTGACCGCAGGCGATCTGGGATCTGCCGTCTCCATTTCAGTCTGCTGTTCAGAAAACAGGTAAGTCGGCCTGCGCAGAGTCACTGACCTGCGGTTTTGTGGTGCAGGGCAGGTTGAGGGTGCTGTGGTCATCCGAGTCCCTGATGCACGTATGCTGCCCGCTCGACGGGTGGGGAGCAGGTGTGATTGCTCCGCTCGGCGCCCAGCTGCGGCGGTTGGGCGCGCTGCGCATCCGTCAGCATCACAGTTCCGCCGGCATCTGCAGCAGCCCCGTCGCGTTCAGCCACTTAAGTGGCTCTTCAACTTTGAGCGTGGTGCCGGGTGTTCACGCCGCGATGGGTCGGGGCGCGTAGCCAATGATGCGGCATCGGTAGTTGTCGTGGTTGCGGTAGCCGCGGCCGACTCTCTTGATCGTCTTGGCGGTCAGGTTCGCCGCCTCCGTTCTCGCGTTCGTGATCCTGGTCCGGCAGAAGGTGAGGAGCTCGCGACGCCAGGCCTTCAGGGTGCGGAACAGTGCGACCGGCTCGGGCAGGTGGGTGGCTCGGACGGCGCGTTCGAGGGCGGCCCAATGCCGCTGGAACGAGGGAGTGTCCCGGGCGGTGAGGACCTGGCGGACGTGCTCCTTGATGCCCCACGCGACGGCAAGCTCGACGTCCTCGGCCAGGATCTGCTGCAGCTTCGTCCGCTGACGGACGGTGAGCCGGTCGCCAGCGCAGGTGAGCAGCTTGCGGTACTTCCACGGGGTATCGCACGCCCTGCCACGGCGCTCGTGCAACTCCCACACCCGCCGCCGTCGGACCTTGGTGACCATCTCGTTGGCCAGGCGCACCACGTGCCAGTGGTCGACGCTGACCCTCGCCTTGGGCAGGGCCTTGCGGACGGCGGCACGGAACTCGCTGGACATGTCCAGTGCGACGACCTGCATCCGCCGGCGCCACCACCGGGGCCGGGCACCCAACCACGCCTTGACCGTCGCGCCGCGGCGGCCGTCGACGACGTCCAAGATCGCGCCGTCATCGAGGTCGGTGAACACGATCGACCACGGCTCGACCCGCTTCACCGTCTGGGTGTCGGGGTCGCGCAGGTAGCGCACGGTGCGGAACCGGTGCTCATCGATCCCCAGGCGCGCCACGTGCCGGCGGTCCACGCCGGTGTCCAGGTCCACGGTGGTGGTCAGCATCCGCATCACCGTCGGCCACGACAAGGCCGCTTCGTCCGCGACGCGGGACACCGCGCGGGGCTCGGCCCGGCAGGCGGAGATCACCTGCTCGGCCAGCCGCGTCGTCACCCGTGCCCGCGCCGGCAGCTGCTCGGTCTCCTCGGTGAACGAGCGCCGCGGGCACAGCGCCTCACGGCAGACGTACCGCCGCTTGCGCACGACCACATCCAGCGGCTGCCCGCCGCAGGTCACGTCCTTCACGTGTTGGGTCGGGCGTGCCTGGACCCGCGAGGACAGCACCCCGCAGGACGGGCAGGCACGCTCGCAGACGACGGTCTCGATCACCACCTGCCTCGGTTGGTCGCCGACAGCAGGGCCGGCGCTCACGACTCGGTACCCGGACAGATTGAACAAGATCGACGCCGCATCGACGTCGAACGTACGCTGGTGCACGCTCGCGGTCCTCGCTCTTGGATGCCTAGACAACACCCATGCTGGCGCAGGGCCGCGAGCCCTACGTCAGGGCCCCACCACGCTCAAAGTCGAAGAGCCACTTAAGTGCTTTCGGGTCCAGAGTGCGTGGCGCGTGTTCGGTCAGAGGGTCGCCAGGAGATATGACAGGACGAAGCCGGCTGCGGTCGCGAGGGCCACCGTGGGACCTCCTTCTTCGTATGCTTCGGGCATCAGCGTGTCAGCCAAGGAGGCGAGGACCGCGCCGGCGGCGAAGGCGAGGGGCAAGGAGATGGTCTCGGGTGTGGCGCTGGCCAGCGGACCCGCACCCAGGACGACAGCGGCCGTGAGCAACAACGCACAGATGGTCCAGGTCACCAGGACGAAGGTATGTGTTCGCCCTTGGGCGCGCATGGAGGCGCTGCCCACGAGGGCCTCCGGGAAGTTCGATACGAAGATCGCACCGAGCAGCGCCAGGCCACCTGTCCCTTCGCCCAGGGATACGCCCAGAGCGACATTCTCGGGTACGCCGTCGAGGGTGACCGCGGCGAGCAGCGCCATCCCGGCAGCCCCTTTCACTGAGGGTGCCGCGGCACGTTGTCCTTCCGTGGCAGCTTGCTTGTCCAGCTTGTCGCTGCCGCGGTCGGTGTCATCACCCGTTCCGGCGGCGGCGGCCCAGTCCAGCCACGCGCTGAGGAGGGTGAAGACCACCGCCCCCACGATCAGGCCTAGTCCGGCTCGCCACAGGCCGCCCTGCTCATGCGCGTCCTCGAAGAGCTCGAACGCCAGCGCCGTGATGAGCGCCCCGGAGGCGAAGGCCAGCATCGCGGCCAGCACCCGCTTGGGGATCTGAAACCGTCCCCCGACCACGGCACCCAGCACGAGCGCGCTGGACCCGAGCAGACCGAAAGTCACTGCCTGCGTCACGACTCACGTCCTCCCCTGCCTTGCGCTACCTCACCTGAGCACGTATATCAGCGGGTCTGGTCGGGGTCGGTGGTGTCCCCGCCGCTGCGGCGCAGCGCGCGGGCCTTGTCCTGGTCCGCCTGCTCCTTCTCCTCGCTCGCGACGATCTTTGCGTCGTCGCGAGGAGGCAGCTGGATGTCCTCCTCGGCCTCGATGCCGGCGATGAGCTGGCGTGAGCGCTCCAGCTCGGCGTCGACCTCCGCCCCGAGCAGCAGCGCGAGGTTGGTGATCCACAGGTAGAGCAGGAAGATGATCACCCCGGCGAACGAGCCGTAGGTGGCTCCGTAGCTGGAGAAGTTGGCGATGTAGAAGCCGAACGCGACCGAGATGAGGACCCAGACCAGGATCGCGAACGCGGCCCCGATGCTCAGCCACCGGAACTTCGGCTGCTTCACGTTAGGCGTGCTGTAGTACAGCAGCGCCACGAGCAGCATGACCAGGACCAGCACGACCGGCCACTTGGCGACCTGCCACACGGTGACCACGGTCGACCCCAGGCCGATCGCCTCGCCGAGCCCCGTCGCCACCGGACCGGACACGATGAGCATGAGGGCTATGAGCACCACCATGAGCACCATGACCAGGGTGATCAGGAGCATGACCGGGCGCAGCTTCCACACCGGCCGACCCTCCTCGATCTCATAGACCCGGTTCATCGCCCGGCTGAACGCGGTGACGTACCCCGAGGCCGACCACAGCGCGGTCGCCAGACCGATGACCAGGGCGAGCCCGGCACCCGGGGAGGTGGCCAACGACTGCACCACCGGCTCGAGGGTGGACGACCCGGACTCGCCCAGCACGCTGCTCAGCACGGGCATCACCGCGCTGACCACCTGCTGGCTCTGCCCGACCAGCCCCAGCAGCGAGAAGATCGCGATGAGCGCCGGGAAGATGGCCAGCACGGCGTAGTACGTCAGCGCGGCCGCGAGGTCGGTGCACTCGTCGTCCAGGAACTCCCGGAACGCCTTAACCGCGGTGTACTTCCACGCCGGCCCGGTCATCTCCGCGGGCGTGTCCGGCTTGTCCTCCCGCTCGGGCTCCGGGGCGTCCGCCTGCGCGGCCCTGCGTTCTGCTGCCCTGGAGCTCACCGCCGCACCCGCCGGGCGACCCCGATGATCAGCACCACTGCGGCCACGGCACCGAGCGCGGGGGCCAGCACGCTGAGCACGTCCCGGTGGTCATCACTGTTCAACCTGGTCTTAACCTCACCTAGCCCGGCGTTGGCGCGGGTCTTGATCGACTCGACCTTGCCCCGGGCCTGCTTCTTCACGTCCAGGCGTTCGGTGAGCTCGTCGACGGTGTCGCCGAGCTCGGCGCGGTGCCGGGCGATGTCGGCCTCGATCTGTGCCGGGTCGTTGCTGGCCTCGTCCTGGGTGTTGTCGCTGTCGGGGTTCTCGTGCGGTGTGGTGCTCATGACTGGGCTGCCCCCTTGACCTCGGCGATGTCCTGCTTGACGTTGTCCATGGCACGTTCGGGCTTGGCCGGGGTGGCCTCCTGCACGCGCTTCTTGCCCACCAGCGACACCACCGCCGCCGCCGCGAACAGCAGCAGTGTCACGATGCCGGCGGCGGCCCACGGGGGCAGCACCAGGGCGAGGGCCAGGATGGCCGTCGTGATCAGGGCGGCGATGCCGAAGAAGGCGAGCAGGCCACCGGCGCCGAACATGCCGATACCCACGCCCGTGTTCTTAGCCTTGGCGCTCAGCTCAGCCTGCGCCAGGCGCATCTCGTCCCGGATGAGCGTGCTCGTCTGCTCGCTCAACCGCCCGATCAGCTCACCCGTTGACGCATGATCGGTGTCCGGCGTGAACCGCTCAGCCACGAGGCCCCTCCTGGTCATCACCCGCGAGGGCGGTGTCGGTGTCGACCTCCCACGGGCCATCCATGCTGTCCCGGTCGCCGTCCTGGGCGTCGCTCAGCCGGCCCTTGGCCTGCTCGGTCACCCTCCCGGCCTGCTGCTTGGCCTTGTCCGCCTGCTCCTGCACCTTCGGGTGCCCCCACAGCTCCTGCGCCTTGGCGCTGAGCTGCTCATACCTCTCCCGGCCCGCCCTGGCGCCCAGGACGTACCCGGCCCCGAAGGCGGTCGCCATCATGATCTTGCTCATCGTCTGCTCCTGACTGCAGAGGAGGTGTCGCGCGGACCCCGGACTGGGGCCGCGTCGCCTTGCTGTGGTGCCCAGCATGCGAATACAGTGTAAACGTACGGCGTCATCGGAAGCCGTGCAAGCGTGGCCTCGGGGGTCCGGGCCAAGACCAGGAAGTGGTGAGTTCCAGTGGGCGACAAGATGTGGAGTCTGGCGACGACGGCGGCGGCGATCGGTGGTGGGGTGATGGCCAAGAACGTCATCGAGACGACGTGGAAGTTCGTCACCGGCAGCAACTCCCCGAGCAACCCCGAGGACCCGGAGGTGGGCTGGGGGGAGGCCATGGCCTTCGCGCTGGTCTCGGGGGCGATCGTGCAGCTGGTGCGGGTCAGCATCAACCACAAGTCCACGCAGGCGTTCGCCAAGCGCAAGGGACGCCTGCCCGAGTCAGTCGCGAGTTGACCGCGACGGGGACGACGAGCCGACACGCGGGGCGTGTGTCAGGGTGGACTTCCAGGAGGCGTGCCGATGAGCCCAAAGGAGCCGGACGAGGCGCGGTCCACGCGGCCGCCACGCCTCAGCCGTCAGCGCATCGTCGAAGCTGGCCTGGCCAGTATCGAGGCTCATGGTGTGGACCAGATGACCATGCGCAGCCTGGGCCGCGACCTCGGGGTTGAGGCGATGGCCCTGTACCGGTACGTCTCCGGGCGGGAGGATCTGCTGGAGGCGGTCGTGAAGAGCCTCCTGGACGGGCTCATCGAGCGCGTGGAGGCCGCGCAGACCACCAGCTGGCAGGAATACCTGCAGCACGTCGCGCACGAGATCCGCCAGATGGCCCTGGCCAACCCCACGGCGTTCCCCCTGGTGGTCTCACGGCACCCAGCGGCGCCCTGGCTGCGACCGCCCTTGCGCGATATCGCCATGGTCGAGCACCTCCTGGCCACCCTGTGCGAGCGAGGCTTCAGCGACGACCAAGCGGTGGACACCTACAAGGCCTTCACCAGCTTCCTCGTCGGGTCCCTGCTCTTGGAGGTTTCCACCCAGGTCGAGAATGTTGCCGCCATGGACGAACCGATGAACGAGGGCAGCGCCGACATCCCAGAGCAAGACACGAGGGAAGATGTCGACCTCGGGCAGGCGCCGCACGTGGTGCGGATGCGCGACCGCCTCAGCCAGGACCACAGCGAGGCCGAGTTCGAGACCGGCCTCGAGAGCCTGCTCAACCGCATCGAGAACACCGTCTCGCACTAGCCCCCGGTCCGGCTGGGGTGCCCGCGATGGGCGCATCGGGCCATCCGCGGGTCAGGCGGCCGTCTGTACGGCCCTGAACCCGCCCCGATGCCTCGGGTCTTTACCACCGCCGAGGTTGCGGTCAAACCTGTCGATGTTTACAGCGTAAGCAGTTCGTTGATTCGGCTGCGCCAGGCAGGGGTAGGAGGGCGGGTGGTCATCCTCGCGGTCGCGGATCGAGAGCTGAACCGCAACAAGCTGCCGATACGGTCCGACCGGTGGGAGACCTTCATCTTCTCCGGCAGGGACCTGCGACGAGCTCCCAGGGCCGCCTTCCGGTCCTCGGTGATGCATGCCTGCGACGTGGCAATGAACGCTCATGCTGAAGTGCTCGTGTTCGTCGAGGTCCGGTGCCTGCCAGGCCGGCGCCTGCTGCAGACCTACGCCGAGCACGCCACCAACAGCACCCAGACAACCCCAGTCCTGTGGAGCGCCGCCGAGGCCGTGCAGCTCGACGTACCACCGGGGACCGTGTATCCCGTCTCGGGCGGGCTGGGGTCCCTCATCACATCAACACCGGTCCTCACCCACCCGAGCCCGACGACGGGACCGGCGATGCCGTGGGCCGAGTCGTTCGCTGTCCGGGCCAGCGACTGGGCGGTCGTGCGCAAGGCGTGGGCCGCCAGGAGGTCACCGGCCCAGGAGCAGCCCACCGCAATATCAAGCTCACGTGAGCCGCACCCCGTGCCCTCCCTGATCGACGCGACGAGGTCCGTAGGCGGTTCGCACGTCCACATCCCTGACGACGCGGTGCTCTACCGCCAACACCCCCGATGTGCCGACACCCGGTACTCCCGGGGGGTGCTGCGCCTACCGGAAGGCAAGCCGCAAGAACGCTGCGAGCGGATCGCGGTGGCAGGGTCCTAGGCCGCCGCCAACCGCCATGCGGTGGTCACGTCGTCCTCGAGCCGAGCGGTAGCACGGTGCCCGTCTGGGTTGCGGGGTCATCGTCGGGGGCTTACGTTTACGGTGTAAACGGACGGTGCATCAGGGCGCCGGCCACCATCACAGGAGGTTTCCGCATGTGGAACGAGGAACAGATCCAGTCCCTGCACAACGGCGGTGTGGTCGTCGACCAGGATGGGGAGAAGGTCGGCAAGGTCGGCCAGATCTACCTGGAGGACTCGACCGGTGAGCCCGCATGGGTGACGGTCAAGACCGGGCTCTTCGGCACCTCGGAGTCCTTCGTGCCCCTGCAGGGTGCCACCGTGCGGGACCAGGAGGTCCGGGTGCCGTACACCAAGGACCAGGTCAAGGACGCCCCCCGGGTCGAGGAAGACGGTCACATCTCCGTGGAGGAAGAGCGCGAGCTGTACTCCCACTACGGCGGCCGGGACGGCCAGAAGAACGCGAACAACGGCGCACCAGCCGCGCGTGACCAGGAAGACACCCGCACCGGCACCACCAGCCGAACCGACACCGGAACGGGCATGACCGACAGGACGGATACCGCCGCAGGCGCCGACGGCACTGGGCGCGGCACCTACGACACCGACTCGGACGCCAGCATGGTCCGCTCCGAGGAGCAGCTGAACGTCGGCACCGAGAAGGTCACCACCGGCAAGGCTCGCCTGCGCAAGTACGTCGTCACCGAGCACGTCACCAAGACCGTCCCCGTCCAGCGTGAGGAGGTCCGCATCGAACGCGAGCCCCTCGACAAGCAGGACCGGGACCGCCTGTCCGGGGCCGACATCGGCGAGGACGAGCAGGAAGTCACCCTCACAGAGGACCAGGTTGTCGTCGACAAGGAGACCGTTCCCGTCGAAGAGGTCCGTCTCGACACCGACACCG
Organism: Serinicoccus sp. JS2-9; assembly: GCF_059025165.1. Classification (NCBI taxonomy): domain Bacteria; kingdom Bacillati; phylum Actinomycetota; class Actinomycetes; order Micrococcales; family Ornithinimicrobiaceae; genus Serinicoccus; species Serinicoccus sp. JS2-9. The sequence continues at coordinate 212,076 of NZ_CM180091.1, read as the reverse complement.
TCACCGAGGAGCAGCAGGTCAGCGACGAGGTCCGCAAGGAGCAGATCGACACCGACCTGCCCGACCAGCACCGCAACCACTGACCCACACCCCACCCGCGTCGGCCCTATCCCACTCGGGGTGGGGCTGACGCGTGCGTTCCTGGGCATGAGGCGGCACACCGCCGGGCCGCCCTGATGCTCTCACCAGGCTCATTCGCGGATGCGCGGATTGAGAACTGCACGTTCGAGGTCAGGTCGTCCAGGACAGCAGAACCAGCTGCGCTTCCGGACATGAAGTAGGTAATCCGCGGCTGCATCGGCGAGTCCAGAAGCACGCCCTGCTTCTTGTCGGGGCCCGGGCGGGATAACGAGACCCATGAGCTACACCGAGTCGCGAGCCCGTTGGCAGAGGTTCTCGACGGGGTCACCAACGACCGCGAGGAGGTCGTCGTCACGCGCGCGGGCCATGAGCCGGTTGTCATCGTCTCCTTGGCTGGCCCGCTGATGGACGACGCCAAGTCCGAGGTCCTCGCGTTCGCGACCTTCCCGCGCGAGCACTGGCGCAAGATCTGGTCCACCAACCCCCTCGCGGGTCAACAAGGAGATCAAGCGACGCTCCCGCGTCGTCGGGATCTTCCCTCGGGCGTGGCCGCCGTCATCCGCCTGATCGGGGCCGTCCTGGCCGACACCCACGACGAGTGGCAGGTCGACGAACGCCGCTACCTCTCCGAAGGCTCCATGGCCAAGCTCTACCCCACCAGCGATACTGAGACCGTCGCCCTCCAAGAAGGCGACCGGTAGGCAACGAGCATCACCTCAAAGCCCACCACTCAGCGGGGCTCGGTCTGCAGCGGTCCCGAATTACCCGATGTTCCTATTTTCTCACTGCTCAGCGGTCCATTTCAGCGTGTAGGCGCGCCCCCAGCGATTGGGGTAGTGATACGCCCGTCGACGACCGTGACGAGATCATCCAGGGTGTCGCGGTGCCCGAGGTCGTGGGTGACGAGCAGGGTGGCGGTGTCGCGTTCGTGGGTGAGGCGGGAGATGAGTTCCATGATCTTCGCTCCGCGTTCTTGATCCAGGGCGCTGGTCGGCTCATCAACGAGGAGGACTTCGGGTTCGTGGACGAGGCCGCGGGCGATCGCGACCCGTTGCCGTTCCCCGCCGGAGAGCTGGTGCGTGCGCTTGCCTGCGTGCTCGGTGAGGCCGACGGCGTCGAGGAGTTCGTCGACACGGGCGTCGATCTTCGCTCGCTTGTTCCGGCTGGTGCCGCCGCCGAGCCTGGCCATGACCTGCAACTGCTCGCGCGCCGTGAGCGCGGGCAGCAGGTTGGACTGCTGGAACACGATGCCGATGCGCTCACGGCGCAGTTGCGTGGCCTCGTGCTTCGAGAGCTGGGCGGCGTCGATCATGTCGCTGCTGTTGCCGATGAGAACTCCGCCAGAGTCGGGGCGATGGAGGGTCGCGGCGACGGCGAGGATGCTGGACTTGCCCGACCCGGAGGGGCCGGTGATGCCGGTGACGGTGCCGTTGGTCCCGCGGAGGGTGACGTTGTCAACGGCGGTGATGCGGTTCTCCCCGTCGGGGAAGGTGAGGGTGACGTTCTGTAGTTGGATCATCGGTTGCTCCCAAGGGCGGTGAGGGGGTCGGCTTTGGTGACGGAGCGCAGCGCGAACGCGGCTCCTGCGAGGCCGAGGACCGCCATCACGACGGCTGGGGCGAGAGTGGTGATCGGGCTGATGATGAACGGGAGCGCCTGCCCCGCGAGGGTGCCGAGCCCGATCACGGCGGCGAGGCCGACACCGATCCCGGCGACCAGAACGATGGACGCCTGGCCGAGTGAGTCGCGCACGAGCGACCCGGTGGTCGCACCGAGGGCTTTGAGCACGGCCATGTCGCTGGCACGCTGCATCGTCCAGACCGTAAAGAACGCGCCTACGACGAGGGCGGAGATCCCGAACAGCATCGCGATCATCAGCCCGAGCGACCCGATCTCGGATCGGAACGCTTCCAGGGCGGTCAAGCTCGCCAGCGGTGTTTCGGCGACCGTGCCGGTTGCTGCACCTATGGTCTCCCATTCTGCGTTTCCGGTGACGGCGAGCACCGTCGCTTCGCCTGTGCCGCCGACGCGCTGACTTGCCTCGCTCCACGCCTCCGGGGTCAAGGCGATGACCGGGGTGTGGCTGTACCAAAGATCATCGCCGACGACGCTGACGGTGAAATCAGTGCCGGTGATCGAGATCGTGTCACCAGTCTCGACGCCGAGACCATCGGCGGCCCCGGAGGAGACACCGACCTGGTCGTCGTGAACCGGGGCGAGGTCGAACAGGGGGTTCGACTGGGTACCGGGGGCATGCTGCGGCAGCCCGTAGAGCGCAACCCCGGTCGGGTCGTCGGTGCCGCTGGCCGAGGCCCGCGATTGGACGATCCCGATGGGTGTCACCGACTCGACCCCGTCCGCCTGTTCCCATGCCGTGACTGTGTTCTCGTCGAGGGAGGAGGTTGCGTAGCTCGGGTCGCCGTTCTCGGGCTGCTGCAGCACGAGCCGGTCCCCGGGCAACTGCAGCACTGAGGAGATGTTCTGTGCGGCCAGACCCCCGGTGAGGCCGGAGAGGAAGCCGACGAGCAGGGTGATCAGGGCGACGACGGCCCCGATGAGGAGAAACCGGCCGCGGGCGAACCGCAACTCTCTCCACGCGACGAACACAATGATGCCTTTCCGCTCGCGCACTCTGCCCGAGCTACCCTTCAACCCTCCTTCGCGCAGGCAGGGCCGGACATCGCCCAAACCACGGGATTCACGGTCAAACTTTCGGTTGATGGCCGGGCAACACCGCTCGCATAGGCTTGGAGCCTCATGTCGCATTCGACCCTTGCCCCGGTGTTCACCGGTCTCCGGTTCGGCCTGCACACCCTCCTGATCGGGCTCGCGGGCTTCACGGTTGTGCGCGCATACGTCGTCTCCTCGCCGGCTGCGACATGGACACTGGTCATGGGGATCGCGTTCGTCGCGGTGTATCTCGCCGGTGCATGGGCGGCGCGGACACAAGGCGAGTCAGGAGTCTCCCGGCGCGGTGCCGCCGTCGGCTGGATCGCCGCGCTCACGCTGTTGTGGGCGGTGCTGATGTGGCTGAGCCCCGATGGGGCGTACCTCGTCTTCCCGCTGTTCTTCCTCTACCTCCACGTCCTGCCCGGACGTGGAGGGGTCGCGGCGATCGTGGTCACGACCGCGTTCGCGATCCTCGCCCTCGGCCTCCATCTCGGGTTCAGCGTCGGCGGGGTGATCGGCCCACTGGTGGGCGCCGGCGTCGCCCTACTGATCGGGCTCGCCTACCGTGCGCTTCGGGGTGAAGCCGAAGAGCGCGAACGGCTCGTTGCCGAGCTGATCCGCACTCGGCAGCAACTCGCCCAGACCGAACGCGAACAGGGCGCACTGGCGGAGCGCGCCCGGCTCGCTCGTGAAATTCATGACACCGTCGCCCAGGGCCTGTCCTCGATCCAGATGCTGTTGCGTGCCGCTGAACGCGACACCCCCGAACCCGGTGCCGGGTACGTGCGGCTCGCCCGTGAGACCGCGGCCGACAGCCTCGCGGACACGAGGCAGATCATCCGCGAGCTCACCCCGACCCGCCTCGGCGACGGACTCGCCCCCGCCCTGCACCGCCTCGGTCAGGAACAGTCCGACCGCGCGTCCATCCCTGTCGAGGTGAGTGCCGAGGAACTCGACTTGCCGATGGGAACCCAGATCGCGCTGCTGCGAATCTTTCAGGGCGCGCTTTCGAACACGATCCGCCACGCGAATGCCACCCGCATCACCGCCGAACTCACCCGAGACAACGCCACGGTATCTCTGGTGGTCCGCGATGACGGCCGCGGCTTTGAGGTGTCCTCCGCGGTCGCTGACTCGCACGAGGCTGACTCCTTCGGGTTGCACGCCATGCGTGAGCGCCTCGAACAACTCGACGGCACCCTCACCATTGCCTCGGCCCCTCAACAGGGCACCACGGTCACCGCGCGACTGCCGCTTCTCACCGGAAGCGAGGCGGCATCGTGATCCGGATCGTGCTTGCCGATGACCACCCCGTCGTCCGCACGGGCTTGCGGGCGATGCTCTCAGGCGACCCCGACCTCGACGTGATCGGGGAAGCGGCAACCCCTGACGATGTCGTCGCCCTCGCGAGCGATCTGGTACCGGACGTGGTGCTCATGGACTTGCAGTTCGGCACCGACCAGACCGGAGCCGACGCGACCCGCCGCATTCGCGCACTCAACCATCCGCCTGCCGTGCTGGTGCTCACGAACTACGACACCGACAGCGACATCCTCGGCGCCGTCGAAGCCGGAGCCAGCGGCTACCTCCTCAAAGACGCCCCACTCGAGGAGCTCATCGCTGCAATCCGCGCCGCAGCCGCAGGCGAGACCGCCCTCGCCCCCGCGATCGCGGGACGACTGCTCGCCCGGATGCGTTCCCCGCAACCCAACCTCAGCGCCCGCGAGACCGAAGTGCTGCGACTCGTCGCAGACGGCGCGACGAACAACGACATCGCGGCACGACTGCATATCAGCGACGCGACCGTGAAATCACACCTCGTGCACATCTACACCAAGCTCGGCGTCTCCTCCCGCACCGCCGCCGTCGCTTCTGCACGCGACTCCGGCCTACTGCGGTGAAGGCAGGGACTGTCGGCTGAATGGTGTTTCTGGCCTGACTGTGAGGATTCCCTTCGCAGCCTGATGGTGATGGGCTGTGGGTTGGTGACTGCGAGCGTGACCCTTGGCCTGACTGGCTTCGTGCCTTCGTCGTGACTTGTCCGCTCGCGGTCGCCGGCCCCGGCCCGGTCGGAGCAGCTGGCCTGATCAGGAGCTTGACCGTCCTGGCGTTAACGGCGCCCGGACGTGTCTCATCACAGTCCTGCCGAGTCTCCGCCCCGGACCGGAACCACGTCCCCGTTCGGCAAGGAGGAGAACGCAATGCCCAGTCTGACCGATCTACGCGAGGTCGTCGACGTCATCATCGGCGTCGACACCCACGTCCACACCCACTCGGCCGCCGTGGTCGAGACCGACACTGGTGGGGTGCTCGATGAGGTCACCGTCGAGGCCACCGCGGACGGCTACGCCCAGCTGGTCGAGTTCGCCGACGAGCACGCGATGTTGCGGGCGTGGGCGATCGAAGGCACCGGCGGGCACGGCGCCGGCCTGGCTCGCCATCTGGCCGATCGCGAGGAGCTAGTGGTCGAGCTGGACCGTCCCGAGCGCGCGCACCGGCGCAACGGAGCCAAGTCGGACCCGCTGGACGCGGTCCGAGCTGCCCGGGAGGCCCTGTCACGGGCACGGCTGGGCACCCCACGTGCTGGCGGTGACCGGCAGGCGTTGTCGGTGCTGCTGGCCGCGCGGCGCTCGGCGGTGAAGGCCTCCGCCGACGCCCAACGTCAGGCGTTCAGCCTGGTCATCGCGGCCCCGGAGCACATCCGGGACCGGTTCCGCGGACAGAGGCTGCCCGCCATGATCCGCATCGCCTCACGGTTACGCGTCCAGGCCGGCTGGGACGTAGAGAGCCTCAGCACGGTCACCGCGCTGCGCTCACTCGCCCGCCGTGTCCAGGCGCTGACCGTGGAGGCCGCCGAGCACGAGAAGGCCATCCTGGCCATCGTCCGCTCCTGACGACCCGACCTGCTCGCACAGCCCGGCGTCGGCCCGATCGTGGCCGCCACGGTGCTGTGCTCCTGGTCCCACCCCGGCCGCATCCACTCCGAGGCGGCCTTCGCGATGCTCGCCGGCGTCGCTCCGATCCCCGCCACCAGCGGCCAGGTCACCACCCGCCACCGGCTCAACCGCTACGGCGACCGACAACTGAACCGCGCCCTGCACACCATCGTGCTCTCCCGGATCCGCTACCACCACGACACAGCCGCCTACGTCGCCCGCCGCACCACTGAGGGCAAGACACCGCGAGAGATCAAACGCTGCCTTAAGCGCTACATCGCCCGAGACCTCTACCGGCTCCTCGAGCACAACCCTGCCCCCGCCGACGCTTGACAGACCATAGGAGCGTCACGCGGGCACGGCTGGCGGGGAAGGTCATGCGATGACCGAGAAGATCACGAGCGTGAGCTCGATGCCCGAGAAGGTGAAGAAGACGGCCTCGCGCAGCGAGGCCGAGCAGGCCGCGGTCCGAGAGCTGGTCAAGGCCGCCTGGGCCCGCGGTGAGGACCTGACCGGCCCGGACGGGCTGCTCAAGTCGATCACCGCGAGGGACTGCCCCCGGTCTGGTGGCAGTCCCGGTCAGCCCGTTGAGCACGGGTGTGTTGTCAACAGATGCGTGAACCTCTTGGCCTCGGCGAGCAGCGTGGGGTCCCGCAATCGTGTGCAAGCGCCGGGGTGAGCGAGCCCGTGTCAGTCCGCCGCAGCCCCGGTGGTGGCGTCTATCAGGCGGTGGAGCACGTCACGTAGGTTTTCCAGCTCCTCGAGACTCATCTCGAGCGTGGCGAGGATCCCTGGGGGGATGCGTTCGGCTTCTGCTCGCATCTCGCGACCCCGGGGGGTGAGGCAGATGTCCAACGCACGCTCGTCTTCGGGGCGGCGCTCGCGTGTGATCAGACCTCGCGCTTGAAGTCGTTTGAGCAACGGTGACACGGTGGCCGGCTCCAGGCAGAGGCGTCGGCTCAGTCGACCCAGGCTCACTGGCGTTTCCTCCCACAGCGCGAGCATGACCAGGTACTGCGGGTGCGTGATGCCCAGGGGGTCGAGGAACGGCCGGTAGAGCGCGATGACGTTGCGAGAGGCCACGGCCAGGGCGAAGCAGACTTGCTGATCTAGCTCCAGCGGATCCTGACGCGTCGGCTCGGGAGTCGGCTGCTGAGCGGGCGTCATGCGTGACACCGTAGCCGACGAGCACCGTTACACTGCATACGAACTCTTCGTCCACTAATAATATGGAGACTCCATGAGTGCACGGTTCGAGCGTGACGGCCTGTCGCTGTGGTATCGCTTCACCTGGAGGGTCAAGTACACGTTGCTGATCTTCTTCGGCCCGCCCCGCCTGGATCCTCGCCAGGATCCTCAGATTCGGATGGAGCGGGCCCGAGCTGCGAAGGTCGCGGAAGCGCGGGCAGCGCGAAGGGCGGCAGGACTCAGCGACACTGCATGACTTCTCGGTGCTCGAACTCGGTGATGTCGGAGCACTGCCGATCCCTGGCCCACCTCGTAGGTTGGGTCGGGCCGTCTCATCACGAGCGACGGCAGGAGAGGAGCACAGCATGCTGAAGGGCAAGGTCGCACTGGTGACTGGTGCGGGGTCCGGCATCGGTGAGGCGAGTGCACGGGCACTGGCTGCGCAGGGAGCGGACGTGACCCTGGTCAGTCGCACCCGGGAGGAGCTGGAGGAGGTCGCGGCCGATCTCGAGGCCAGCGGCGTTCAGGCCCTGGTGGTGACCGGGGACGTCAGCGATGAGGACGACGCGCGTCGGATGGTGTCGGAGACCATCAAGCGCTTCGGCAGGCTCGACGTCGTCGTCGCCAACGCCGGGGTCAACGGCACCTGGGCAGGCATCGAGGACCTCGAAGTCGAGGACTTCCGGTCCACCATCGACATCAACCTGGTCGGGACGTTCCTCACCATCAAGCACGCGGTGCCGCACCTGGCCGACGGCGGCGGCTCGGTCGTCGTGGTCTCCTCGGTCAACGGCACGCGGATGTTCTCCAACTCCGGCGCCACGGCATACTCCGCCAGCAAGGCAGGCCAGGTCGCCATGACCAAGATGCTGGCCGTCGAGCTCGGGCCCCGCGGGATCCGCCTCAACGTGGTGTGCCCCGGGGCGATCGACACCGAGATCGACGACAACACGCGGGCCGCGAACGAGGACGTCAAGATCCCGGTCGATTTCCCGCAGGGGGAGATCCCGCTCACCGCAGGAACCCCGGGCTCTGCGCAGCAGGTGGCCGAGCTGGTGACCTTCCTCGCCTCGGACGCGGCCGGCCACATCAGCGGCACCGAGGTGTGGGTCGACGGGGCGCAGTCGCTGCTGCAGGGGTGACCCGGGGGGGACCGGCAGCACCCAGCGCCGCAGTCCTTCCTGGACCCACGGGCCTGTGTCGACCTGATCAGGCAGTGACGGTGGCGTGCGGCAGCGCCATGATCGGGCTCGAGGACGGTGATCCGGCACTGCACGCCGATCTCAGCTACTCGGACGCCCAGGCCGGGCTGAGATGGCTGGAGCAGGTGGGGGTCAGCGTCGTCGCGCGTCAGGACGGCGACGGCGGTGCGGTGCTCCACGCGGAGGTGCGCTGGGGAGACGTGGTGCCGATGGTCGCCAGTGCTGACGACGACTACGACGTTCCCCGTCTCCGGGGTCGCAGCACAGGCGGTGGCCTGTACCTCTGGCTCTCCGACCCGAGCCAGGTCGACGAGTGGTATGCCCGTGCGCTGCAAGCAGGTGGCACCCAGGTGTTCGCTCCCGAGGAGACCGAGTGGGGGACCCGACGTGCGCGGGTCCTCGACCCAGAGGGCCATGAGTGGAGCATCGGGACATACCGGCGGGGTGCTCCCTGGGAACAGTGATGCGCTCCATCTGCCGATAGCCGCCTTCGGTGCTGCAGTCCCGGTATGCGGTGAGTCAGGTGCCGCAGTACGTCCGGTAGCGACCGAAGTCCGCCGGCGCAGGCTCGGCATACCGCTCGAGGCCGGGGCGCTCCCGGTAGGGGTCGGTGACGGCGCCCAGGAGCCGGACCATCGGCCCGAGGTCGCCGTCGCTGCCGGCTGCGAGAGCTTCCTCGACCAGGTGGTTGCGGGGGATGTAGACGGGGTTGACCCGGTCCATCTGCTCGGCGCGCGGATCGAGGTCGAGCCACCGCTCGGCCCAGGCGTGAAACCCGCCAGATCCACGAAGAGGCTGCGGGCCGGCTCGGCGTCGCCGCGGACCGCGTCGCTGAGCTGGCGGTAGAAGGAGGTGTGGTCCACGTGGTTAGCCTGCAGGAGGCTCAGCAGGTCGGCGACCAGGGGCTCGACGACCTCGGCGCTCACCGAGTCCGCCAGGCCGAGCTTGGCCCTCATGCCGCTCGACCAGGCCGATGCGAACTGCGCGGAGAACGTGCCGAGGCAGCCCATCGCCAGATCGACCGCCTGCTCCTCCTCGGTGTGCAGGAGGGGGAGCAGCGCCTCGGCGAGGCGAGCGAGGTTCCACTGGGCGACGCCGGGCTGGTTGCCGTAGGTATACCGTCCGCCGGTGTCGATCGAGCTGTAGACCGTCGCCGGGTCGACGGCCTCCATGAACGCGCACGGTCCGTAGTCGATGGTCTCCCCGGAGATCGTCATGTTGTCCGTGTTCATCACCCCGTGGACGAACCCGACCAGCATCCACCGGGCGACGAGCTGCGCCTGGCCGGCGACGACCGCCTCGAAGAGCGCGAGGTAGGGATTCTCGGCCGCGGCGGCCTCGGGGTGGTGGCGGCGGATCGCGTGGTCGGCGAGGGGCCATGAGGGTGACGGTGACGACGCCCACGACCCGCACCCAGAACGCCGGGTACAGCAGCAGCGCCACGACGGCGAGGGTGGCCGCGTTGGCGGTGTGGCCCGAGGCGAAGGACCCCTCGTCGACGGGGACGAGCAGGCCGTCGGGCCGTGCCCTGTCGAAGGCGTGCTTGAGGGCCTGCACCAGGAGGGCGCTCACGATGAGCGCGACGAGGAGGTATGCCGCGGACCAGCGTCGGCCGGAGACGGCCAGGGCCACGGCCGCGCCGAGGGGTATGACGTAGACCCCGACGACCCCGGCGCCCAGCCGGTCCAGCACGAGCGTTGCGTCGAGCAACAGCGGTAGTCGCGCATCGGTGACCACGCTGTTCCACCAGAGGTCCACGGGCAGGGGGCCACCCTGCACGGACGTCCACCACCCGAGGCCGCAACCGAGCGTCATAAGGATCACCGCGACGGCGACCATGACCGTCCGCGGGTGCCTGATGCCGAGGCCGCTCTCCGCCGTCGCCGTCACGCCCGCTGTCCCCGTCGCATCCGGTCCATTCTGCCCACGCGCTGCATGCCGCACCCTCCGGGACGGCACGGCATGCACCCCTGACGGTGGCGGCTCGGGTTGCCAGACCCGGCCGGCTGCCTAGGGTCGAGGGGTGAGGACACAGCGGGGAGAGCATCGGTCCGGCCGTGCGCGTGGGCTCAGCCCGCGGGGCCCAGTGCGACAGGAGGGGCGGCCATGACGTCGTCAGGACAGCGGGCAGAGGACCCGCCCGAGCGGGAGCTGCTGCAGATCTACCTGGAGGACCACCTGACGGGTGCCACGGGGATGGTCCAGCGGCTCACGATGATGCACCAGAACTACGGTGACCTGCCGGTCGCCGGGGAGATCGCCCAGCTGCTGCAGGAGGTGAGCGAGGACCGCAGCCGGCTCGTGGAGGTCATCAGGTCGTTGGGCCTGGAGCGCAGCGGCGCCAAGCTGCTGCTGGCCCGCACCGGGGAGCTTGCCGGGCGGCTCAAGACGAACGGCCGCCTCCGGCGTCGCTCACCGCTGACGCCCCTTCTGGAGCTCGAGCTGGTCCAGTCGGGCATCAGCGGCAAGTCCGGGTTGTGGCGCTCGCTCACCGCCCATGCCGACAGCCTGGGCTTGGACGCCGAGGAGTTCAGGAGTCTGGAGAAGCGGGCCTACCGGCAGCTGGACGACGTCGTGGCCGCCCACCGCCGGCTCACGCGTGAGGCGTTCAGGGCGGACAGTTCGGCCGCAGGCTGAGCCACGGTGGGCACCGGTCGTGACCCGGTCCGGTCCGCCCCTGGTTCGCCCGGTCGAGGAGGGTTCGCCCACCTCGGAGCGTCGTCGTCCTTGGCCTGTGTGCGGTCGTGGCCCCTCAAGGGCGACCACCGCACACGGACCCAGCCCTTCGAGCACCTAGCGCCACCGCGCCCGGACGGGCCGGCCGACGCTCAGGCCGGGGTGAACCCGAAGCCGGTGACGGTGACCTCGAAGGGCGTGGTCGCGGTCTCGTCGTCCTCGTTGGCCGAGGTCACCCACAGGTTCACGTGCACGCGCTCGGCAGCGGGGACCGGCAGGGCCGAGCTGTCCACGCGGGAGGAGGCGATGAGCGTGGTCGCGGCGGTGGCACCGGCATACGTCGCGAAGGACACCGAGCCCGGCCCCCCCAACGTCATCGTCGACCTGAAGACGACCCGCAGGCCCCTGGGCAGGGACTCGTGGTGGCTGAGCACGTTGGTCGGTCCCGGCGGCCAGTAGCCGGCCGTCAGCCGCGGGGCGATGCCCGGGACGCCCCAGGCCGAGATCTCGCCGGCGTCGATCTCGTTGTGACTCGCGTCCCACGGCTGGGTCGAGTCGTAGGTGAACAGGTTGCCCCACACCACCGACTGCGACACCACGTCGAAGTCGGCCCGGAAGTCGAGCGGTAGCTGCCATAGCCCCAGCCGGTGCGCGTCGACAGCAGCTCGGCCGCCACCGCTGACCCACCTGGGTTGGTGAGCCGCGGCGTCACCGTGCCGTCGCCGTTGAGCCCGACATTGTCGCCGGACCACTGGCCGTTGTAGTGCGGTGCACCCGGCCAGGTGCGGCGCAGCCAGTTGTAACCGCTGAAGGAGAGGTCGCCCGCGCCATGTCGCCTTGCCGTGTCGTGAGACTCTCCTCCCGCAGGAGAGCGGCATGCGCGGTGGTCAAGACGAGTCATGAGGCGCCAGCCAGGATGCACGTATGATGCACGAAACGGTCTGGACGTCTCTTATTGGGCTGTTTGTGCAGGTCGGCGCGCTGCAGTGGGAAGTCTTTTCAACAGGTTGAGGGACGATTTCCCCACGCCGCTCCAGCACCTAGGCAGAGACGGGTGTGCAACGAGAGTCAGCGACCTCGACGGTCTAGCATCAACGCCGCAGTATTCAGGGCACCCCATGCCAGCGGCACGCCCGCAAGCTTGCCGCGCGCCGACTCCGGCCCGGTGGAGCTCAGGATCGCCGCGTCACCCACGTCCCCACTGATGCGCAGCACGGCGGCGACGGGCGCCATACCGGGCACGAAGGCCAGCGCCGAGGTGCTCAGGTCGCGCACGGCATACGTCCACGCGAGCCGGTCCGTCGCACGGGCGGCTTCGCCGCTCTCTTCCAGCGCGTGAGAGAGGTGACGGGGGCGGAGGGCGGCGAAGACGGCATACCCCGCGGTGCCCAGCGCCATGGCCTTGGTCAGCGGATAGCTCATCGCTCCACGGTAGGACCGCCCGGTGCGTCTCGCCCGGCGGAGCGCTCCACGGGCAGACCAGTGCCAGCCGTCTCACGCTGCGCCCCGCCACACCCCGGGTGACGATGGAGACTCCCAACCCCGCGACCCCTACCCAAGGAGAAGCACCATGCTCAGCACCCTCTCGTCCTACGGGGTCCGCTCGGACCACTGTTACGTCGCCGGCTTCGCCTCGATCGGCCTGTCCTTCGTGAGCCACTTCATCTCGCGCGGCAAGGCCGACGACAGCAAGGCCCAGGCCGACCGGTGGGGCCTCTTCGTCGGGGAGTGGGCGCCGACCTTCTTCGCGCTCGGGGTCGCCCTCAAGCTCGAGGAGTCGACGACCGTCCTCTGACGCCACGTCGGGCACCGAGGCGACGCCTCGGGGCCCGCTCGAGTGTGCCCTGCCAGGCCTGGCCTGGCAGGGCACACCTGTTTACCGAGGCCGTCAATGTCCCGCTGTCGACCGGCGCACCACCCCCGCGCCTGGATCTCGACATGCACGACTCGCGGTCGCAGACTGGCGCCATGGACATCACCATGCGGGTGGTCGTCTTCGACGCGGCGGACCCGGAGACCGAGGCCACGTTCTGGGCCACCCTGCTGGGCAGCACCGTCGACCACGAGGAGGACGACTGGTGCTCGGTCCGCGTCGGAGACGACGAACCCGTCTGCGTCCAGCTCGCCCCGGACCACCAGCCGCCGCAGTGGCCTGACGGCCTGCCGCAGCAGGTCCACCTCGATCTCGTTGTCCCTGCGCTCGGCCCCGCGCACGACGAGGCCATGGCCGCTGGAGCGACGCTGCTCCAGGCGGCCGACAAGCCCGACGCCGAGCACGGCTTCCAGGTGTATGCCGACCCCGCGGGCCACCCGTTCTGCCTCTGCTGGTGAGTAGGTGATTACCTCGGGGACGAGGAGCGGCGGCGCCGGATCGCCGTCCGCCACGGGCTCCACCCGGGACCGGCAGGACCCGCTGACCTCCACCGAGCTGCGCCCCCATGTCCCCGAGCTGGACCGGCGAGTCGCCCAGGGCAGCGGCGCCTGGGTCTCGAGGCGCCCGCCGCCACCCGGGTGCTCACCTGGCTCGGCGCCCGTGGCGACGTGGTGCGGGCGCATACCCCGTGGTCGGGTCCGCCGCGCTGGTCCACGCCGGGGCGCTGGCTCGGCGCGGACGAGCCAGCCCTGAGCGCGGAGGAGGGCTACGCGCACCTGGTGCAGCGCTACCTGCGCGCCTTCGGCCCCGCCACCGAGGACGACGTCGTCTGGTGGCTCGGCGCGACCAAGGCCTCCGTGCGCGTTGCCCTCACGACCGCCGAGGCGGAGCAGGTCGACCTCGACGACGGCACCGGCTGGGTGCTCCCCGGCGACACCGGACCGACGCCCGACCCCGGCCCGTGGGCGGCGCTGCTGCCGACGCTCGACCCGACGGTCATGGGGTGAAAGGGGCGCGGTTTCTACCTCGACCCCGTCGCCCGGCCCTACGTCGTCGACAGCGCCGGCAACGCCACGCAGACCGCCTGGTGGTGCGGCCGTGTCGTCGGGACCTGGGTGCAGGACGACGACGGGGCGGTCCGCGTGCTCCCGCTCGGGGAGCTCGAGCCGATGCGACGGAGGTGCTCGCCGCCGAGGCGCGGCGCCTCACCGACTGGCTCGCCGGGCGGGTCGTCACCAACGTCTACGCCGCCAAGCAGGCCGCCGGCCGGGTGCTCGGCTGACTCCATACAGTGGGTGCATGGACATCCGCGAGCTGCGCCCGACCGGGCCGGAGGACTTCTCGCCTCCACCGACCCACCTCCCGCCGCTGACGGGGCAGCAGGTCGCCGGCGCGCGCAGCTGGACGGGGCTGGCCTACGCGATCCAGTACGGCTACCGCTACCTCGCGCTCGACCTGCACGTGCCGGAGGGTGTCGAGCGCCCGCCGCTGGTCGTGTGGATCCACGGCGGCGGGTGGAACGAGGGCGACCGGCGCTACCTGCCGCTCTTCTGGCCGCAGCAGCAGCTCTTCGAGCGCGTCGTCGCCGCCGGGATGGCGGTCGCGACGATCGACTACCGGCACCTGCACGAGGCGCGATTCCCCGCCTGCGTGCACGACGTGCACGCCGCGATCCGCTACCTCGTGAGGTATGCCGACGAGCTCGGCGTCGACGCCTCGCGCCTCGGGGTGTGGGGTGAGTCGGCCGGCGGTCACCTGACCTGCATGGCGGGTTTCGCGCCGGCCCGCGCGGCGCAGGGCGAGGTCGTCGACGGGGTGGACCTCATCGGGAGCATCGGGGTCGAGGGGCCGCAGCCGGTGCCGACGGCGCTGGTGGCGTGGTACACCCCCGACGACCAGTTCCACGACTTCCTCGCCGGCTGGGACGGGCCGGAGCCGGGCGCGCCGCCCGAGATCGTCCACGCGCTGCTGCCGAGCTCGCAGGCCAGCCGCTGGGCGCCGCCGACGCTGGTCGTGCACGGCACGGAGGACTCGGTCGTGCCGGTCAGCGACGCCCACCGGATCCACGACGCGCTCGTCGCGGCCGGCGCTGACTCGACCCTGTCGATCGTCGAGGGCGCCGACCACTGCTGGGTCGGGCGACCGCTCGAGCCGCGGCTGGACGAGGCGATCGACTTCCTGGCCTCGCACCTGCGACCGGGGGAGTCGGCATGACCTGGACCCGCCACCGGCCCAAGGCGCTGTCGTGGGCGCTGCTGCTGGCCTTCGTGCTGGTCGTCGGCTTCACCATCCAGCGCTACACCGGCGGCGGGGTGACTGTCGGCGAGGACGTCGTCGGGTTGGTGCTGCGGGTGGCGGTGCTGGTGCTCATCGTGCTGGCCTATCTGCGTATCGGCGGCAGCACGACCGCCTCGTCCGAGGGGCTGCTCTTGCACAACGGCATCCGCGCGGCGCAGATCCCGGGCGCGAGCATCACGAAGGTCCAGGAAGATTCCCGTCGTGGCGGGGTCGTGGCCGTGCTCACGACCGGACGCGGCGTGGAGCTGCCCGGCGTGCCCGCCGACGACCTGCGTCAGGTGAGGCGGGCGCTGAAGGGGCGGTGACGGCATACCTGCCGCTTCACTCTGCGGTCCGCGCGCGGCTCGCGCACGATGGAAGGTCCCAGCCCCGGACCACCATTGAGAGGAAACACATGATCACCACCCTGGCGTCCTACGGACTCCGCTCCGAGCACTGCTATACCGCGGGATTCGCCTCGATCGGGTTGTCGTTCGTCACCCACTTCGTCTCCCGCGGGAAGAAGGACGACAGCAAGGCCCAGGCCGACCGGTGGGGGCTCTTCGTGGGGGAGTGGGCTCCGACCTTCTTCGCCCTCGGCGTCGCCCTGAAGCTCGAGGAGTCCGTCACCGTCCGCTGAGACCAGACCACCTGCGTGCTGCGCCCTCCGCCCGGTGGGCGCAGCACGCGTCACCGACAGGAAGGGCACGACGATGGCGATCCGCGAAGGCACGACGGTGCGATGGAAGTGGGGTGACTCCTGGGCGGAGGGCACGGTCAGCGAGATCCACCGCGACCGGGTCACCCGCACCACGAAGGGGCAGGAGGTGTCGCGCGACGGCTCCGAGGACGACCCGGCCTACGTCATCGAGCAGGACGACGGCACCGTGGTGCTCAAGCTGCGCAGCGAGGTCGAGCGGGGCTGACTCCTCGGAGGGACAACGACGGGGCACGCTTCCTACCCTGGTGAGGTGACCGGCACCGATCCTGCGCGCGAGTGGCTCATGCAGCCGCGCTGGTTGCCCGCGCTGCGGGCCGCGCTCGGCGTCGCGATCGTGCTCAGCGCCATCGCGGCGCTGGCTCTCGCTTGGCCCTGGCGCGTGATCGAGGTCGTGCTCGGTGCGCTCTGGTGCGGGTATGGCGTGTTCCTCGTCTGGGCTAGTCGGCGCGAGCGCAGCGGCACCCGGCTGGAGGACGACGCGATCGTCGTCACGTCCGGCAGCGAGGTCACGCGACTGACGCGTGCCGACATCCTCGACCTGCGCACGGACCAGCCGGGCGAGCGGGCCTGGCGGGTCCAGGCGATCGACTCCAGGGGGAGGTTGGTGACGCTGCTCGCGGTGCCACCGGAAGAGCTCGAGAGGTTGCGGCGTTGGCACCTGCGACCACCGACGAAGGAGAGCCACGCATGAAGATCGGCAAGGCATTGCGGACCGTGGGCAGGATCGCCCTGGGCGGGACGCTGCTGTTCACCGGGATCTCGCACCTCACTGTCGCGCGAGAGGAGTTCCAGGCGCAGGTGCCCTCGTGGATGCCGGTCGACCCGGATCTGGTCGTGCTGGGCTCGGGGGTGGCCGAGATCGGGCTGGGCGCGGCGCTGGTGGCGCTGCCGCGGTGGAAGGTGCCGATCGGCTGGGCGACGGGGGCATTCTTCGTCGCGATCTTCCCCGGCAACATCGCGCAGTATGTCGAGGGCAAGGACGGCTTCGGCCTCGACACCGACCAGGCCCGGCTCACCCGGTTGTTCTTCCAGCCGGTGCTCGTCGCCTGGGCGCTCTGGTCGACCGAGGCGTGGAAGACGTGGAGGCAGGGGCGCAAGAACGGCTGACGGGGTATGCCCGGGCCGGGCTGCGACCTCAGCGCGGAGGCATGCGCAGCGCCCCGTCGAGCCGGATCACCTCGCCGTTGAGCATGGGGTTCTCGACGATGTGGGCGACGAGCGCGGCATACTCCTCCGGCTTGCCCAGGCGCGAGGGGTGGGGCACGAGCGCCTCGAGCGAGTCCTTCACGTCGTCGCCGAGGCCGGCCATCATCGGGGTCTCGAAGACGCCCGGCGCGATCGTCATGACGCGGATGCCCTTGTCGGCAAGGTCGCGCGCGGCGGTGAGGGTCAGCCCGACGACGCCGGCCTTGGAGCTGGCGTAGGCCGCCTGCCCGATCTGCCCGTCGAAGGCCGCGACGCTGGCGGTCATGACGATGACGCCGCGATCGCCGTGCTCGGCGAGATCGGGCTCGTTGGCCGCCATCGCCTCGGCGGCGAGGCGCAGCACGTTGAAGGTGCCGATGAGGTTGATCTCGACGACGGTGCGGTATGCCTCGAGGTCCAGCACGCCGCGGCGCGACAGGATGCGTCCGGGCGTGGCGACGCCGGCGCAGTTCACGACGATCCGCAGCTCACCCATCTCGGTGGCGGCGCGGACGGCGGCTGCGACCTGCCCGGGGTCGCGGACGTCCGCGGCGGCGAAGGCGACGCGGCCCGAGCCGCCGTCGAGCTCGCCCGCCAGCTCCTCGCCGCGGCCACCCGGCAGGTCGACGAGCAGGACCGTGGCGCCCGCGTCGATGAGGCGGCGGGCGCTCTGCTCACCCAGGCCGCTGGCGGCTCCGGTGACGAGGGCGACGGTGCTGTCGGTGATCTGCATGGGTGTTCCTTTCGGGGGCGTGCCCCCAGTGTGTCGGAGAGTCCGTCGGCGCGGCGGGGAGCCCGGTCAGCGACGGTCGGTGAGCAGGTGGCGCGAGATGACGACGCGCTGGATCTGGTTGGTGCCCTCGAAGATCTGGGTCACCTTGGCCTCACGCATGAAGCGCTCGACCGGGAAGTCGGAGGTGTAGCCATAGCCGCCGAGCACCTGCACCGCATCGGTCGTGACCTTCATCGCGGCGTCCGTGGCGACGAGCTTGGCGACCGAGCACTCCTGGGAGTGGGGCTGCGCGGCGTCCTTGAGGCGGGCCGCGTGCAGGTAGGTCGCGCGGGCCGATCCCACGGCGGCGGCCATGTCGGCGAGCAGGAAGGCCAGGCCCTGGTTGTCGCCGATGGGTCGGCCGAACTGCTCGCGCTCCTGTGCGTAGGCCGTCGAGACCTCCAGGGCGCGCTGGGCCAGGCCGGTTGCCGCGGCGGCGATGCCCAGGCGCCCGGCGTCGAGCGCGGCGAGCGCGATCGGCATACCCTGACCTTCCTCACCGATGCGGTGCTCGACGGGCAGGCGGACCTGGTCGAA
Source organism: Serinicoccus sp. JS2-9 (assembly GCF_059025165.1). Lineage (NCBI taxonomy): Bacteria > Bacillati > Actinomycetota > Actinomycetes > Micrococcales > Ornithinimicrobiaceae > Serinicoccus > Serinicoccus sp. JS2-9. Next base: position 193,958 of record NZ_CM180091.1, on the reverse strand, counting down.
GATCACCTCGCCCACCGTGTCGCAGTGCAGCCCCATCTTGCGCTCCGGCTCGGCGAAGGTCAGCCCCTCGGCGTCGGCGGGCACGTGGAAGCAGGACAGGCCCCGGCTGCCCTTGTCGGAGGTGCGGGCGAAGAGCGTGTAGTAGTCGGCGTGACCCGCGTGACTGATCCAGGCCTTGGTGCCGGTGATGACGTAGTCGTCGCCGTCGCGCACCGCGCGGGTGCGGATCGAGGCCACGTCGGAGCCCGCCTGCGGCTCGGAGAGGCAGTAGGCGCCGAGCTGGTCGCCGGAGAGCATGCCGTGCAGCCACCGCTCCTGCTGCTCGGGCGTGCCGAAGGTGGCCATCGGGAAGGCGGTCAGCGCGTGGACCGAGACGCCGACCGCGACCGACATCCACCCGCGCGCGATCTCCTCGACCGCCTGGAGGTAGACCTCGTAGGGTTGCGCGCCGCCGGTCAACTCCTCGGGGTAGGGCAGCGACAGCAGCCCGGACTGCCCGAGCATCGCGAAGACCTCGCGCGGGAACCGGGCCTGCGCCTCGGCCTCGTCGACCTTCGGCAGCAGCTGCTCGTCGGCGATCTCACGGACCAGGGCGAGCAGGTCGTGCGCCTCGTCGGTGGGGAGCACTCGGGGTATGGACGCCATGCCGCGCACGATAGTTGTGGACGTCGCGTCACCACCTAACCGACTGGCCGCGCGGTATGCCGTGACTGGGCCGCGCGGTGTGCCGTGACTGGCCGCGCGGTGTGCTGTGACTGGCCGCGCGGTGTGCTGTGACTGGCCGCGCGGTGTGCTGTGACTGGTCGCGCGCTCGTCACGCACCGGGCGGGCGGCCCCGGGGGATGCCTCCGGGCCCGACCGCATACCTGTGATCCGTGCGTGACGAACGCGCGTCCGGTGCAGACGAGGCCGCCGGATCGAGCACCCGAGGCTCTCGGTGCGGGTCTCAGGCGAGGTATGCCGTGATCTCGGTCGCCTTGACCGCGGCCCAGAGGTCGCGGCCCTCGGCGATCGACAAGGCGGCGACGGCGCCGAGAGTCACGTCGGCGACGAGCGGTACCGCGCCGTCCAGGTGCACCCGGGCGCGCTGGCCGGTCACCGTGACCGAGTCGACCGAGACCTCCCACAGGTTGCGCGCCGACGTCTGGGGCCGTTCGGTGAAGAGTGAGACCGCTTCGGGGTTGACGGTCGCCCACACCCGACCCCCCTCGCCGGCACCCTCGGGCGGGTCGGCGAGCACCAACGTGCCCGATGCGCCGCGGTCGGCGGTCTGGAGGCGCACAGTCCAGGCGCCGCTCGCCGGGTCGCCAGCCGCGCCGCCGCCGCTCGCCGCGCTGCCGCCGCTCGCCGCGCTGCCGCCGCTGCTCGCCGCGCCGCCGCTGCTCGCCGCGCTGCCGCTGCTCGCCGCGCTGCCCGCGACGCCCCTCGTCGCGCCCCCCTGTGACACAGGCGTGCCCGGGGCAACGCCTGTGTCACGAGCATCACGCATCAGCGTGCCGGTGAGCAGGTTGAGCCCGACGAGCGAGGCGACATAGGCCGTCCGGGGCCGCGCGACCACCTCCTCAGGCGTCCCCTCCTGCGTCACCCGCCCCTCCTCGAGGAACACCAGCCGGTCGGCGAGCGTCAGCGCGTCCAGCGGGTCGTGCGTCGTGAGCACGGTCACGCCGTCGTAGTCGCGCAGCCGTGCGGCCAGGTCGGCCCGGGTCCGCGACCGGGTCTGCGGGTCCAGCGCCGAGAGCGGCTCGTCGAGCAGCAGCAGGGCCGGGTCGGTCGCCAGGGCACGCGCCAGCGCCGCCCGCTGCGCCTGCCCGCTCGAGACCTCGCCCGGTCGCCTCCCGGCCAGCTCGGCCAGCCCCACCCGGCTCAGCTCCTCCCGGGCGCGGTCGCGGGCGGCGCGGCGCGGCATACCTCGGGAGCGGGGGCCGAAGGCCACGTTGTCGAGCAGGCTCAGGTGCGGGAAGAGCATTGGCTCGGCCAGCACGAGCCCCACGCTGCGCCGCTCGGGCGCGAGGTCCACCCCGTCGCCAGCCCACACCGTCGCCCCCATCCGCACCCGCCCTCCCGCGGACCGCTGCAACCCGGCCAGGCCCATGAGCGCGGTCGTCTTGCCCGAGCCGTTGGGCCCGAGCAACGCCATCACGCCGCGGTATGCCGTCAGCCCCGCCTCCAGCCGGAAGCCACCGCGGTCGATGACGAGGTCGGCGTCGAGCAGCACCGCGCCCCGCCCGGCCGCCTCGTCTACCGGCGAGCGCCGATCCACCCCGGCCGCCGCCGCGCCATCACCCCGCGCGCCGCTCACCGCAGCCACCGCGTCCGCAGCGCGCCGAGCACGAGGACGCTCACCGCGAGCATCACGACCGACATCGCGAGCGCCGCCTGCGGGTCCCGCTCGAGCGCGGCATACACCCCGAGCGGTGCCGTCTGCGTGCGCCCGGGGAAGCTGCCCGCGAAGGTGATCGTCGCCCCGAACTCGCCCAGCGCCCGCGCCCACGCCAGCGCCGACCCGGCCGCGATGCCGGGCAGCACCATCGGCACGACCACGGTCGCGAAGGTGCGCACCGGCCCGCTGCCCAGGGTCGCGGCGACGTCGTCGTAGCGCCGGTCCAGCCCGCGCATCGCCCCCTCGACGGCGACGACGTAGAACGGCAGCGCCACGTAGAGCTCGGCCATGACCACCGCGACGGTCGTGAACGGCACGGTTATCCCGAACCACGCCTCCAGCGGCCCGCCGACCACCCCGCGCCGCCCCCACGCCATGAGCAGCGCGACGCCTCCGACCACCGGCGGCAGCACCAGCGGCACCGTCACCAGCGCGCGTGCCCACGCGGTGAGCCGCGACTCCGAGCGGGCCAGCAGCCATGCGAGCGGGGTCCCCAGCAGCCACACCAGCACCATCGTGACGCTCGTCGTGACTGCCGACAGCCGCAGCGACTGGCCGACGACGGGGCGCGACAGGTGCGTTGCCAACTCGCCCCACTCGACGCGCAGCAGCAGCGCCAGCAGTGGCACGAGGATGAAGGTGAGGCCGACGAGCGCGGGGATCCGCAACGACCACGCCGAGGTATGTCGCCGCGCACCGGAGCTCTGCGCGGTGGCGCGGGCGGGGGAGAGGCGGGCGGTCATCGCCCCGTCTCGGGCGCGGCGCCGAAGCCGGCGTCGGTGAGGATGGTCTGGACCCGCTCGGAGCGCAGATGCTCCACGAAGGCTGTCGCGAGTTCCTGCTCGGAGACCGCGATGGCGGGATAGCGGTTGACGACGTTGCGCTCGCTGGGGATCTCGATGCCGGCGACGCGGTCCTCGGCGGCGGCGATGTCGGTGCGATAGACCAACCCGGCGTCGGCCTCGCTCAGCTCGACCTTCGTCAGCGTGGCACGGACGTCGCTCTCGTAGGACGCGATGGCCGGGGAGATGCCCTCCTGGGCGAAGAGGGCCGCGGCGGCCTGGCCGCACGGCACCTGCTCGGCGCAGGCCACAAGGGTGAGCCCGTCGCGGGTGAGGTCGTCGAGGCCGGCGACGTCGCCGGGGTTGTCGAGGGGGATCGCGATCTCGAGCTGGTTGGTGGCGAAGATCGTGGCGGCGCCGTGCCGGTGCTCGGCCTCCAGCGGCTCCAGGGAGCTCTCACCGGCGAGCGCGACGACGTCGGCGCCGGCGCCCTCGTTGACCTGCTGCACCACGGTCGAGCTCGCGGCGAAGCTCATCTCGACGGTCAGACCCGGGTGGTCGCCCTCGAAGCCGTCGGCGATCGGCTCGAAGACGTCGGTGAGCGACGAGGCCGCGACGACCGTGAGGGTGAGCGCCTCCGCCGGGTCGCCGGCGCTGTCCTCCCCGGCGGCGCAGGCGGCCAGCAGCAGCGCCGACGCGGCGGCGACCAGGGGGGTGTATCGGGGGCGGGCGGAGCCGGTCGCGGTGGGCGTGGAGGTGGGCCTCGCGGCGGGCGTGGCGCCCATCGCGGACGGGATGGCGCGCCGTCCGGGACGCGCGGGGGGTGCCGGGAGGAGCGGCATACCGTCCCTCATGCCGGCACCGCGACGTTGACGTTGGTGGCCTTGACCGAGGCGATGGCGACCGAGCCGACCTCGAGGCCCATCTCGCGGACGGCCTCGGTCGAGAGCAGCGAGACGAGCCGGAACGGTCCGGCCTGGATGTCGACCTGCGACATCACCGGGTCGCTGACGATGCGGGTCACGACGCCGCGGAGCTGGTTGCGCTGGGACGTCGCGCCGACCGCGCCGATCTCGGCGGGGTGCGCCTGCTCCTGGGCCAGCGCCGCGACGTCGCCGCCTGCCACGACCGTCCGCCCGGAGCCGTCCTTGGTGCTGGGCAGGCGCCCGGCGTCGATGGCGCGGCGGACGGTGTCGGGCGAGACTCCCAGCAGCTCGGCTGCCTCGGAGACTCGCATTTGCGTCATGGATGAGACTCTATGGCCGCATCTGCGGCCTCACAACCGGTAGTCGCGGCCCTGGCTCAGCGGCGGACCGCCCCCGGGCGGGACCAACGTCGGGATAGCACGACCGTCATCGGCACAGTTCCCGATGAGGCTCGTGCTAGCCCGTGGTCACTCCCCGAGGGGGCGCAGCTCCGGCCGCTTGGCCGTGATCGCGTCGCCCGAGGAGCGACCGGTGAGGCGCCGGTGCACCCAGGGACCGGCATACTCCCGAGCCCACTGGGCGTGCCCGCGCAGCGTCTCGACGGTGCCGGCCGGCGCCTGCGGCGGCAGCGGCACCTGCCAGTCGGCCTCGTCGGCGGTGTGCCCGAGCGCGACGTAGGCGGTCAGCGCGATCCGGCGGTGTCCCTCCGGCGTCATGTGGATTCGGTCCTGCGCCCACATCCGCCAGTCCTTGAGGAAGTCGCACGCCCACTGGTTGAGCACGAAGCACCCGTGCCGCTGCGCGATCGACCAGATGTGCGCGATGTATGTCGCAGCTCGCCCCCGCGTGCGGCCGATGATCGGCGCGCCGGCCGGGTCGGTGGGGGTCGCCATGAGCACGTCAGCGCCGGTGGCACGGATCTGAGCCACCGCCTCGTCGAGCTGCACGGCGAGGTCGTCGATGTCGGCCTTGGGGCGCAGGATGTCGTTGCCGCCGCCGACGATGCTCACGAGGTCGGGCTGCAGCGCGAGCGCGGCCTCGCGCTGCGGCCCCGCGACGTCGGCGAGCTTGCGGCCGCGGACCGCGAGGTTGGCGTAGGAGAAGTCGTCGGTGTGCGTCGAGAGCAGGGCGGCGAGGCGGTCGGCCCACCCGACGTAGGCGTCCGGCACGGTTGGGTCAGGGTCGCTCATGCCCTCGGTGAAGGAGTCGCCGATCGCGACGTAGCGGCTCCACGCCCGCGGCTCCGGGCGGATGCTCCCGGCGTGACCGTGCACCGTGGGCCCCGCGTCTCCATGCACGAGGCGCAGCGGGGTCGCGGCCTGCCCGCTGGGCGGGGCCTGCCGTGTCGGGGCGGTCGGGTCGGGCCGGTCGGTCACGGCAGCCTCCAGTCGATCGGGTCGCCGCCCTGCTGGCGCAGCAGCTCGTCGGCCCGGCTGAACGGCCGGCTGCCGAAGAACCCGCTGCGCGCGGACAGCGGCGAGGGGTGGGCGCTCTCGATGCGGGGCACGTCGCCGAGCCGGGGCGCGAGGTTGCGCGCGTCGCGACCCCACAGGATCGCGACGAGCGGCCCGCCGCGGCGGGTCAGCGCGTCGATCGCCAGCTCGGTGACCTGCTCCCAACCCTTGCCGCGGTGGCTGGCCGGGGCGCCCGGGCGGACCGTGAGCACCCGGTTGAGCAGCATCACGCCGTGCTCGGCCCACGGCGTGAGGTCACCGGTGCTGGGGCGGGGCACGCCGAGGTCGTCGACGAGCTCGGTGTAGATGTTCTGCAGGCTCCGGGGGATCGGCCGCACGTCGGGTGCCACGGCGAAGCTGAGCCCGATCGCGTGTCCGGGGGTGGGGTAGGGGTCCTGCCCCACGACGAGCACCCGCACCGCATCCAGCGGCTGCTCGAAGACCCGCAGCACGTGCGGCCCTCCCGGCAGGTAGCCGCGACCCGCCGCGACCTCCTCGCGCAGGAACTCGCCCACCTGCGCCACCGTCTCCTCCGCCGGGGCCAGCGCGTCGGCCCAGGTCGGGTGGACGAGGCCGCGTAGGGGAGTGGGGGTCACGAGCACAGGGTATGTCGGTCCTTGCCCGTAGCGTCGTGGCGTCGGCAGGGATCGCTCAGGAAGGGGAGGGGATTGTGGCGGCCCGAACAGGAGGAAGAGCCCGAGGCGGTCGTGTGCAGGAGCCGCGGATGTGGGAGAAGTTCGCCAGCGGCGGTGTGCTGTTCTTCGCCGTCTGGGCGGCGCTCGAAGTGATGCCACCGTCGCCGGATGGCTGGGAGCCGAGGATGGACCCGGGACTGCGCCCGGGAGAAGCGGCAAGCGTGCTGGCGGCCATCGTCGCGGTCTTTATCGCGGTGAACATCGATCGGTGGGCGATGGCGCGGAGAGTGGCCGAGGCGGGTCGAATCGCACAGACCGGAGTTGGCGCCTCCTCCTCTCTTCGGCTGGATGACGACCAGGAGCGGCTGCTGCTCAGAGACCATCTGGCCATCGGGCTAGGGGCGCTGGCCCTGTGGCTGGGCATGGCGGTGATCGTCCGCGGCGTGCAGGAGGGGCTCTCATGGGGACACTTCACGCTCGCCGCGACAACGGCTGCGATCTTCGCCCTGGGCGCGGACAGTCCGCCAGTGCTGGGGGAGGTGCGCGAGCAGTGGCGACTCTTCACTCGCAAACGTGCCTACGTGCGGGCCCGCGCGGTGCGGCGCGCACTGTGGGGCCGTCCCGGTCATCTGATGGACGCTGCTGTGATTGAGCTCTACGCAATCCTCTTTCTGGCTCTTCTCATGCCGACGCGGCAAGGCCTCCTGATCGGGATGGTGTCCACGCTCCTCCTGGTGTGGCTCGCTAGCCTGACGTGGTTCTGGGGATGGGTAGAGAATCGGTTGCTCCAACTCATCGCCGTAACGTGTTGGGTGGCTGCAGCGTCATCTGGGCTGTCAATGCTGGCGCTGCTCGCTTGGACACTTGTCGTGCACCCCGAAGACTTTGGCCTGGCGACGCTCATGGCTCGATGGCCGATCGTGCTGACGCCGATTCTCATCGCCCAGGCCACGATCGCGACACTCTGTCCGTCCCGACTCCGGCCAGCCTGGCGCGGACTGATCGTGAACTCGGCCAGCCTGATGTCCCGTGAACTGGTCAAGAAGGAACGCGCAGCCTTCGATCGAGCTCTTGCTCACGCGCGGGCCCGTGGCGAGAGACGCGCGCCGACAAATGACACGCGTGTAAGTCCGGTGCTCTAGACTGGCTCCACCGGGCCAGGTCGACGTGCGACGAGAGGACATCATCCATGGGCGCTGCTTCACGCCTGCAGCAGGTCGACCCTCCTGCCGGCCTGTCCGAGCGGGACCAGGAGATCCTCGACTTCGAGAACCGCCACTGGACCTACGCCGGCTCCAAGGAGCAGGGCATCAAGGATCTGTTCGATCTCAGCTCGACGCGCTACTACCAGATCCTCAACCAGCTCATCGACAGCGAGGCCGCGCTCGCCTACAAGCCGCTGCTCATCAAGCGCCTGCGCCGTGACCGGTCCCGCCGCCAGCGCGCGCGCTCGATGCGGCGCCTCGGCATCGAGAGCTGACCGACGCCATACCTGAGCTCACGCCCGCCGGATCCCCTCGCGACCGGCGGGCGTCCGCGCGTCCGGAGCCGGTATGCCGTTCCTTCCGCCCGCGGTCGGGCGCCCGTGCAGAGTGGGGCCGGGAGAAGCGCCGAAAAAGTGGCATACGCCACGCCCACTAGGTCTTGTCCGGGGGCCGGGGTCAACTTGTAGTTTGTGCTGACCAGCGCCGTTGGCAAGGAGGCCGGCACGCATGTTGACCGATGTGCAGATCGCCCAGGAGGCGACCCTCGAGCCCATCACCGAGATCGCCGCGCGGCTCGGTCTGCACGAGGAGGAGGTCGAGCCCTACGGGCGGACGAAGGCGAAGATCTCGCTCGATGTCCTCGATCGCCTGAAGGACCGGCCGGACGGCAAGCTCGTGCTCGTCACCGCCATCAACCCGACCGCGGCGGGGGAGGGCAAGACGACGACGAACGTCGGTCTGTCGATGGCGCTCAACCGGATCGGCGCCCAGGCGATGACCACCCTGCGTGAGCCGTCGCTCGGCCCGTGCTTCGGCATGAAGGGCGGCGCGGCCGGCGGTGGCTATGCGCAGGTCGTACCGATGGACGACATCAACCTGCACTTCACCGGCGACTTCCACGCGATCACCTCGGCGCACAACCTGCTCGCGGCGCTCCTCGACAACTCGCTGCACCACGGGAACCCGCTGCGGCTCGACCCGAAACGGATCACGTGGAAGCGCGTCCTGGACATGAACGACCGCGCGCTGCGCAACATCGTCGTCGGCATGGGCAAGAAGGGCGACGGCGTGGTCCGGGAGTCCGGCTTCGAGATCACGGTGGCCAGCGAGATCATGGCGGCCCTGTGCCTCGCGACCGGCCTGGATGACCTCAAGGAGCGCTTCGGCCGCATCGTCGTGGGCTACACCGTCGACAAGGAGCCGGTCACCGCCGCCCAGCTCGACGCTCCCGGCGCGATGGCGATGCTCATGAAGGACGCGGTCATGCCCAACCTGGTGCAGACGCTGGAGAACACTCCGGCGATCATTCACGGTGGCCCGTTCGCCAACATCGCGCATGGCAACAACTCGATCCTGGCCACCCGCACGGCGCTCAAGCTCGCCGACTACGTCGTCACCGAGGCCGGTTTCGGCGCCGACCTGGGTGCCGAGAAGTTCTTCGACATCGTCTGTCCCACAGCGGATCTGCGCCCGAACGCGGCGGTGCTCGTGGCCACCGTGCGCGCGCTCAAGCTCAACGGGGGCGCGGACAAGGGAGCCCTCGGCACCGAGGACCTCGACGCCCTGTCGACCGGTGTCGCCAACCTCGAGCAGCACCTGGAGAACCTCCAGAAGTTCGGCGTGCCCGTCGTCGTCGCCCTCAACCGTTTCCCGAGCGACACCGACGCCGAGCTCGACCTGGTGCGCGAGCGCTGCGTCCAGCTCGGTGCCGACGTCGCCCTCTCGGAGGTCTTCGCGCACGGTGGCGCCGGCGGCGAGGACCTCGCGCGCAAGGTCGTGGCGCTGTGCGAGGGCCAGAGCGACTACGCCCCGATCTATGCGCGGGACTGCTCGATCCAGGACAAGATCGAGACCGTGGCCACGCAGATCTATAGGGCCGACGGGGTGGACTACGCCCCCACGGCCCGCACCCAGCTGCAGCAGCTGACCGAGGAGGGGTATGGCCAGCTGCCGGTATGCATGGCCAAGACCCAGTCGTCCTTCTCTGACGATCCCTCGCTGCTCGGCGCGCCGCGGGGCTTCCGCATCACGGTGCGCGAGCTCGTGGTCAACGCCGGGGCCGGCTTCGTGGTCGCCCTCACCGGCGACATCCTGCGGATGCCCGGGCTGCCGAAGGTGCCGGCCGCCAACGGGATGGACATCGCCGACGACGGGACGATCACGGGCCTGAGCTGACCGCAGCCCAGGTATGCCGTCGCGCACCCCTCGCGGTCGCGTCGCCGTCGCCCGTGATGTGACGTTCTGGACAGAGGATTCTGGGGCCCGTTCCCCAGAATCCTCTGTCCAGAACGTGGGGAATCAGGCCCAGATCACCACGATGACCGCGGTGGTGACGAGCAGCACGACCGAGAGCACCCGGTAGTTCGCCCAGAACGGCGTGCCCTGGAGCTCCTTGGTCTCCTGGGTCCAGTACTCCCGCTTCCAGGTGAGCTCGGCCGTCTTGGACTCATCCGGTGACGGACCGAGCAGACTGATCACCACGAGCAGCAGGACCGAGAGCGCGGTGCTGATGCCAGCGGCATACAGGAACTGGATCGTGGGTTCCTCGGGCAGCACCTGGGTGAGGATGAAGAGCAGCAGACCGAGCGGCTGCATGATGATCAGCGTCAGGAAGGCCGCGGTGCCGCTGATCCGCTTGGACGCGATGCCCGCGAGGAAGACCGCGACGACCGGCGGCACGAGGAACGACAGCACCGACTGCAGGTAGTTGTAGAGCGTGTCGAACTGGGCGATGAACGGGGCCCAGATGATCGCCACGACCAGCGCGACGACGGTGGCGACCCGACCGGTGAGCACCAGGCCGCGCTGCGAGGTGTTGGGGCGCAGCGTCTTGACGAAGTCCATCGTCACGATCGTTGACGCCGAGTTGAGGATCGAGTCGACGGTCGAGGTGATCGCCGCGATGACCGCTGCCAGGATGAGGCCGCGCAGGCCCACCGGCAAGAGGTCGAAGACGAGCGTCGGGAAGACCGTGTCGGGGCTCTCGAGGTTGGGGTAGAGCGAGAGCGCCATGACGCCCGGGAAGATGAAGAGGAAGAGGAAGGCCAGCTTGATGAAGCCGGCGAGCAGCGAGCCCCAGCGGCCGTGGTCGAGCGACTTGGCGCCCAGCGTGCGCTGCACGACGAGCTGGTTGGTGGTCCAGTAGTAGAGCCCGACGATCAGCACGCCGGTGAGCAGGCCTGGCCACGGCAGACTGGCGTTGTCCGCCGGGAGGATGAGGCTCATCTTCTCCTCGCCCGCGACCTGCGCCATGGAGTCCCACGACTCGATCGCGTTGAAGGTGGCGATGAGCACGATGACGCCACCGATGAGGGTCACGGTCGCCTGGATGGAGTCGCTGATCATGACCGCGCCGAGGCCGCCGATGACGGTGTAGATCGCCGCCAGGATCGCCAGGACCGCGACCGAGACGATCATCGGGATGTCGGGGTAGAGCACCTTGACCACGACCGCGCCGGCGAAGAGGGCGGCCGCCATGTCGATGAACATGTTGGCGAAGAGGTTGAAGCCGGCGAAGGCCATCCGGGAGCGCCGGTCGTAGCGCTGCTCGAGGAACTCGGGCAGCGTGAAGACCTTGGAGCGCAGATAGAACGGCAGGATGAAGAAGATGAAGACGACAAGGATGACCGCCGACATCCACTCGTAGGCGAAGATCGAGATGCCCTGCTCGTAGGCGCCACCGGCGAGGCCGACGAAGGTCGCTCCGGACATGTTGGTGGCGACCAGGGACAGTCCGACGAAGGGCCAGATGAAGTTGCGGCCGCCGAGGAAGTAGTCCTCGGACGCGTCGCTCTCCTTGCCGCTCGCCTTGGCCTCCGCGTGCGCCTTCTTCTGTATACGGGACCCGGCGACGAGCGGGATGATCCGGCTGAGCACGAGGTAGCCGATGATCACCCACAGGTCGAGCGCGCGGACGGTGAAGTCCGGCATACCTCCGCCGGACTCCGACAGGGGAAGCATGAGGTCGGTGCTCATCGGGTCTCCTCCTCGCTGCGGACCACGAGGACGGCGCACGGCGCGTGCCGGACGACCCCCTCCGCGTCGTTGCCCAGGAGCACCCGGACGAAGGCGTTCTGCCCGCGGCTGCCGAGGACGATGAGGTCGGCGTCGATCTCGTCGCGCAGCCGCAGGATCTCGTCGGTGGCGCGGCCGGTGCGCAGGTAGCTCCCCGTCGCGGTCACGCCCTCCGCGCCCAGCGCCGTGACCGCCTCGTCGAGCACCGGGCGCGCGTCCTCCTCTATGCGCTGGCGCAACGCGGGGCTGAGCGGGGTCGGGTTGGTCCATGGCGACACGAGGGCCACGTGCACGACGTGGACCTCGGCGTCGGTATGCCGCACCAGGTCGACCAGGCGATCTCGCGCCAGTGCGGCGCTGGGTGATCCGTCGGTGGCGTAGAGAATGCGGGTCGGGAACGTCATCGGGCCCCTCCAGAACGGTGTCGACATGGCGCGCCTTCACTCTGCGGCAGATCGGGTCGGCTCGCCCGTCGAAGTGACGCTGCGGCAACCACAGGCGACGCTGGGTGGGTCGCTGCGGCAACCAGGCGCGACGCTCGGTGGGCTGACGAGGCGCCGGGTGGGTGCGCCTAGACTGCTTGGGCATGACCGAGGTGACCTGGCGCGAGGTGGCTCCGGGCGTCCACGTCCGCCGCCACGAGGAGCTCAACCTCAACTGCGGTCTCGTGGTGGGGCAGGAGCGGGCCCTCGTCGTCGACACCCGCAGCTTCCACGCTCAGGGGCGCGAGCTGCTCGACGCGGTCCGCGAGGTCACCGACCTGGAACTGGTCGTCGTCAACACGCACGCCCACTTCGACCACTGCTTCGGCAACGCGGCCTTCCGCGACTCCCAGATCTATGCCCACTCCGGCGCGGCCGACGACCTGCGCCGCACCGGTGAGCACCAGCGCCGCCAGGTGGTGGAGCACCTGCGAGGGAGCGAGCGGGGGCACCTCGCAGACGACGTCGAGGCGACCGAGATCGTGCTCCCGTTCTATCTGATCGAGGACGACACCCCGCTCGACCTCGGCGGTCGCTCGGTCGAGCTGCTGTATGCCGGTCGAGGCCACACCAACCACGACCTGGCGGTGGCGGTGCCCGACGCCGGTGTCGTCTTCGCCGGCGACCTGGTCGAGGAGGGCGCCGACCCGGCGATGGAGGACGCCTTCCCGCTGGAGTGGGCGCCGACCCTCGACACGCTCATGGACAAGCCGGGCGCCGAGCTGTCCGACACCTGGGTGCCCGGTCACGGCAAGGTCGTCGACCGACGGTTCGTCGAGGCGCAGTCCGAGCAGCTGGCCACCTTGGCCGAGCGCTTCGACGAGGTGCTCCAGACCGGGGTCGCCGGCGTCGATGCCCTCGTCAGCTCCGGCCGTGGCCTCGGCCTCGAGGACCACACCCTGCGCCTCGCCGCGGTGCGCGCGCTCGAGGTGCGCGGCTGACGGCATACCGACCGACCGCGCGAAATGCCGTGACTGGCCGCGCGGTATGCCCGCACCGGACGCCCGGTATGCGCGGACCGAGCGCGCGGTATGCCCGCACCGGACGCGCGATATGCACGGACTGGCAGCACGGTATGCGCGGACTGGCCGCGCGGTATGCCCGCATCTCGCGCGGCCGGTCACGACATATCGCGCGTTCGGTCGCGACATCTCGCGCGGCCAGTCACGGCATGTGGCGCGGGCCGGTCGGGGGAGTGGAGGCTGTGGGCATTTGCACTCAGGGGTGCCGAGTGCTAATCATGGTCCTAGCACTCTCATGGTGAGAGTGATAAACCGACCGGCCTTGCCGAGGGTCGGGTGCCGAGGCGACGTGAGCCCCGGCGCCACGGCTCGTCCGTCGCGGGCGGCACCCGGTCACCCATGTTCGTCCACGTGTGGAGGATGCAGCGACGATGGCCAAGACCATTGCTTTCGACGAGGAGGCTCGCCGCGGGCTCGAGAAGGGTATGAACACCCTTGCCGACGCCGTCAAGGTGACCCTCGGCCCCAAGGGCCGCAACGTCGTGCTCGAGAAGAAGTGGGGCGCCCCCACCATCACCAACGATGGTGTGAGCATCGCCAAGGAGATCGAGCTCGAGGACCCCTACGAGAAGATCGGCGCCGAGCTGGTCAAGGAGGTCGCCAAGAAGACCGACGACGTCGCGGGTGACGGCACCACCACCGCGACCGTCCTGGCCCAGGCCATGGTTCGCGAGGGCCTGCGCAACGTCGCGGCCGGCGCCAACCCGATGGCCCTCAAGCGGGGCATCGAGACCGCGGTCACCGCGGTCAACGACGACCTGCTGGCGATGGCCAAGCCGGTCGAGACCAAGGAGCAGATCGCCCAGTCCGCGAGCATCTCCGCGGCGGACACCGAGATCGGCCAGATGATCGCCGAGGCGATGGACAAGGTCGGCAACGAGGGTGTCATCACCGTCGAGGAGTCCAACACCTTCGGCCTGGAGCTCGAGCTCACCGAGGGCATGCGCTTCGACAAGGGCTACATCAGCCCCTACTTCGTCACCGACACCGAGCGCATGGAGGCCGTCCTGGAGGACGCCTACGTGCTCGTCGTCAACTCCAAGATCTCCTCGGTCAAGGACCTGCTGCCGCTGCTGGAGAAGGTCATGCAGTCCGGCAAGCCGCTCATGATCATCTCCGAGGACGTCGAGGGCGAGGCCCTGGCGACCCTGGTGGTCAACAAGATCCGCGGCAACTTCAAGTCCGTGGCCGTCAAGGCCCCGGGTTTCGGCGACCGCCGCAAGGCCATGCTGGCCGACATCGCCATCCTCACCGGTGGTCAGGTCATCTCCGAGGAGGTCGGCCTCAAGCTCGAGACCGCCGAGCTCGACCTGCTGGGCACCGCCCGCAAGGTCGTTGTCACCAAGGACGAGACCACCATCGTCGAGGGCGGTGGCGACGCCGACCAGATCGCCGGTCGGGTCTCCCAGATCCGCACCGAGATCGACAACTCCGACTCCGACTACGACCGCGAGAAGCTGCAGGAGCGGCTGGCCAAGCTGGCCGGCGGCGTGGCCGTCATCAAGGCGGGCGCGGCGACCGAGGTCGAGCTCAAGGAGCGCAAGCACCGCATCGAGGACGCCGTCCGCAACGCCAAGGCTGCGGTCGAGGAGGGCATCGTCGCCGGCGGTGGCGTCGCGCTCATCCAGGCCTCGACCGCCTTCGACAAGCTGACGGTCGAGGGTGACGAGGCCACCGGCGCCAACATCGTCAAGGTGGCCATCGAGGCCCCGCTCAAGCAGATCGCCATCAACGCCGGTCTCGAGGGCGGCGTCGTGGCGGAGAAGGTGCGCGGGCTGACCCCGGGCGAGGGCCTCAACGCCGCGACCGGTGAGTATGGCGACATGCTCGGCTTCGGTGTCGCCGACCCGGTCAAGGTGACCCGTTCGGCGCTGCAGAACGCCGCGTCCATCGCCGCGCTCTTCCTCACCACCGAGGCGGTCATCGCCGACAAGCCGGAGCCCGCTCCGGCGATGCCGGCCGGTGCCGACGGCGGCATGGGTGGCATGGACTTCTGATCCCTCCCGTGATCAGACGCTAGGCGCGCCCGCGTTTCTCGCGGGCGGACCACGCACAGGGCGGCCCCTCCACTCGGAGGGGCCGCCCTGCTGTGCTGCGCTGCGACTGTCGCCGAATTCGACCACGGGTTCTCGCGCCATGGCGCGCCGAGCGGTGGTCGAATGTCCCGATCGGAGTCGCACACCGCGCGGCCGGTCACGGCATGTCGCGCGGCCGGTCACGGAATGTCGACGCGTCCTACTGCGGTGTGAAGCGCATCCGGTTGGTCTGCTCGACCAGCTCGTAGTCCTGGCCGGCGGTCCGCAGCGTCGTCGAGATCTGCTGCAGCGAGGCCCGGACCCGCTCCTGGGTCGCGCTCCAGTCCTGGGTCACGGCGTGGAAGTTGCCGGCCGCCGACCCGCGCCAGCAGTCCTGCAGGGCGTTGAGCTTGGCCATCATCGACCGGACCTCGGCCTCGATGCTCGCGCCGATCCGCTCGATGTCGCCCGAGGCCGCCGCGATCCGCGCGGTGTCGACGGCGAAGGTGTTGCTCATGGGTTCCCCTCCCTGGTGACGGCGGCCGGTCGGCCACCTCGTAGCCCCGACGCTAGGCCGGATCGGCTCCCGCCCGCAGAAGTTGTCCACAGGTAGGGTCGGCAACCATGACCGTCCTCGTCGACCCGCCGCTGTGGCCGGCCCACGGCCGGCTCTGGTCGCACGTCGCGAGCGACACCTCCTTGGTCGAGCTGCACGCCTTCGCCACCCGCGCCGGGATCCCGCGACGCTCCTTCGAGGGGGACCACTACGACATACCCGAGGAGCGGTATGCCGATGTCGTCGCCGCCGGCGCGACCCCGGTGAGCGGCACCGAGCTGGCGCGCAGACTGGCAGCCAGCGGGCTGCGCTTCCGCAAGCGCAAGGGCGAGCGCCCGCTGGCCCGGGTCGTCGACGGACTCCCCGCGGTGCCGGTGCCGCATGTGCTGGATGTGGTGGCCTCCCCGATCGAGCGCGAGCGGGCCGGCGCGGCCGTCGTGCTGATCCGATCCGGCGGGGACGAGCCGCGCGTGGTGCTGGTGCGCAACGCCTCGCGCGAGGGGTGGGACGTGCCCGGCGGCAAGGGGGAGCCGGGTGACGTGACCGCGCGCGATACGGCCGTCCGCGAGGTCGCCGAGGAGATCGGGGTGATGCTCGACCGCGAGGCCCTGGAGCCGGTCGGCTACGAGCGGATCAGGGTGTCCACCGAGCGGACTGTTGGGACGCTGGAGGTGGGAGACAACTACCTGCAGGTCTACACCGCACGGCTCCCGGGCCCACTCACGCTCACCCCGGACCTGGTCGAGGTGCTCGAGGCCGAGTGGGTGACCGAGTCCGTCGCCCGGCAGCGGTGCGGGGAGGCGCCCTGGTGGCCGCTGGCGCAATGGTGGTGGGCGCACGGACGGTGGTCGACCGCCTGACCCGCTCGCTCACCCACCCGTTCGGCTGAACCCGTGCCCAGGCAAGCGTTTACCGAGGTGCTCCAGGACTCCGGCGCCCGCCAGCCGGGCGGCACCGTGATCCGGCTCCTGCTGCGTCGACCCCGCCGACTGACGCTCGCGCTGGGAGCCTTCGTGCTCAAGGAGACGCCGGTGTGGGTCCTGCCGGTCATCACCGCGCGGGTCATCGACGTCGTCGCCGAGGGCGGCGAGGTGCGGGAGGTGCTCGGATGGTTCGCGCTCGCCCTGGCGCTGCTGGTCCAGCTACCCGAACCACCTCGTCTACGTCCGCAACTTCATGACCGTGGTGCGCGACACCGGGATGGAGCTGCGCCGGGCCATGGTGACCCACCTGCAGCGGCTGTCGATCGGCTATCACAGCAGGGTCAGCTCCTCGGTGGTCCAGACCAAGCTGGTGCGGGACGTGGAGAACGTCGAGCTCATGTTGCAGCAGCTCACCCACCCCCTGCTCTCCTCCACGACCGTGCTCCTGGGCGCTGTGACGATGACCGCGATCATGGTGCCGCAGTTCCTCCCGGTGTATGCCCTCCTCCCGGTGCGTGGCGCCGTCCCAGAGTGCGCGGAGACCTGCCTCCCAGGTCTGTCGGTCGGCGGGGGCATGCTGGCGCACGAGCGGGTCGACGATCCGCCGCAGCTCCGGGGAGGTGAGGCCGTAGAAGGGCAGGCTGGATTTCATGTAGGCCTGCTGGCCGACCGCGCGCTCGGCGTCGCCGGCCGACGCCAGGCCGGTGCGGATCCGCTCGACGAGCGCGACGTCATCCCCCACGCAGGTCCTCGATCTCCCGCGTCAGGTTGGTGCGGGCGCGCTCGGACCAGTGGGTATGCGCGTGGTCGGTGCGGTAGAGCCGCTCGCGCTGGGCGAAGGGCGCCATGATCGCGAGCCGGCCGGTGCGGAAGGCGTCGTCGGGGACGTGGGCGTACTCCGCGCGGACCTGCTCGCCGTAGGTCGCGTAGCGCTGCGGCGACGCGGAGAGGATCCACAGGTCGGCGTCGTGCATGGCGTCGAGGGCGGGGCGTCCTGCGGACCCTTCGTGGTCCAGCGTCATGAGGACCCCGCACTCGACCTCGTCGACAACGGCGTCGTCGACGCCGAGCCGGTGCAGGTGGTCGCGGGCGAGGGTGGCGCTGCGGTGCTCGTTGCTCCCGGGCGCCGCGCGCGGGTCGTAGGCGAGGTCGTGATACCACGCGATCGTGCGAGCCAGCAGCGCGTCGTCCGCGCCCATCGCCCCGGCCCGCGCGAGCTCGTCGAGCGCGGTCAGCACCTCGGTGAGGTGCTCGCTGGTGTGGTAGCGCCGCTGCGGCTCGGCCCAGCCGCGCAGCAGCAGCGAGCCCTCGGCCAGCCAGAGGTCACGTCCGGCGTCCGGCGCGAGCAGGGAGGCGTCGACGAGCCACCGGTCGAGCAGGGCCTCGGCGGGATGCGTCATGAGCGCGGCGCCCGCTGGTCGCGGACCTGGTCCCAGCGCCGCCGCAGCTGCCGGTCCTGCTGCGTGAATGCGGTGCGGACCCGGGTGCCGTCGCGCAGCAGGACCCACCAGACCTTGCGCTGCTTGTCGCCCCACACGGTGGTGACGTCCTCGACCTGGCTCCACGGGACCGGCCCGTGGCCGGGCAGCGTCAGCCCGTAGTCGTCCACGCGGACCGCCGTCTCGGGGCGGCGGGAGAGCCGGACCAGCGTCGCCGCCAGGAGGGTGAGCGAGAAGACGAGCCCCATCGCGGCGAGGACCCACCAGAAGATGGCGTCACCCTGCGCGCCGACGGCCTGGACCACCGCCAGCATCGTCATGAGGAAGGGTGGCACCACGCCGAGCCAGCCCCACCGTCCGCCGGGGACCAGCACCTCGCTGCTCTCGAGCTCTCGCACGCAGCCATCGTGGCACGGCCCGGCGCGCCCGGGCCGCAGCGGCGGCGCCTGAGAACATGGCCTCGTGATCCCGCCCCAGCTCGACGCCACCGACATCGGGCGTCTGGTCGCCGCCCACCCGCAGTGGTGGGAGGCGGCGGGGTATGCCGTCCCCGCCGGTGCGCCGGTCGTGTCGCTGCTCGGCCGCGGTGAGTCGTTCGTGGCGTGGCGCGTGGAGCCCGGCCTCGCGGTGCGGGTGCCGCACCGCCCGCTGCACGAGCTGCCGCTCGGTCTCGAGCCGGAGCTGGACCTGCTCACCCGGGTGCCCGACGGACTCGGCGCGCGACCGGTCGCCGTGCACGTGCCCACCGACGGCGACGACACGGCATACCTCGTGACGACGGCGGTCGAGGGAGAGGTGCTCGCCCCGGAGGCCTGGACCCAGGATCTCCTCGCGGCGCTGGCGCGCCAGCTGGCCCGGCTGCACGTCGAGGGTCGCATCGACGGGCTCCCGCCCGCCGACGACCCGGACCCGCTGCGGGCCGCGGAGTCGGCGCGGGGCTGGTGGCGCGAGCACCAGCCCGAGCACGCCGCGGCGCTCGAGCCGCTCTGGCCCGCCGTGCTCCGGCACCAGGACCGCGCGCGCCCCGCCTTCGCCGCCGCCGAGCAACGGCTGGTGCACGGCGACGCGTGCCTCACCAACGTGGTCGTCGCCGACGGCGTGCCCCGGCTCATCGACTGGGAGTGGGGCGGGATCGGCGACCCCGCGCACGACCTGGCCTTCGCCGGCGGCGCGGTCCACGCCCACCCGTGGTACGCCCCCATGACCGAGCAGCAGGTGCGCAGCCAGGCCGAGATCTATGCGGCCGAGCGCGACACGCTCGGGGCGCCGGTCGACCTGGAGCCGCTGCTGGCCCGCCGGGCGGCCTCGCTGGTGCACGAGACATTCTTCATCCAGCCGCACCTGCACCGGGTCGCGACCCTCGCGACCGACGAGGGGACGCGCACGACCTACCGCGAGGCCGCCGCGCAGCTGCACGACGGCCTCGAGCGGTGGATCGGCTGACCCCGCCCAGAATCCGCTGTCCTCCTGGCGTGGGAAGGACTACCATCGACCTATGGTCGCCCAGGGCTGGGGCGTACGCCCCGTGGTCCTGGTCGTGGACGCTGACGCCCCACGACTGGGTCGTGTCGAGACCGAGCTCGCGCGTGGCTTCGGCACGAGCTACCGGGTGCGCGGCGAGGTGAGTGCCGCCGACACCGTCCACCTGCTCCACGGGGCCGCCCGACGTGACGAGCAGGTCGCCCTGCTCTTCGTGGGCGACGGACTCCCGGACGACGACCGTGATGCCGTCCTGGCCGCCGCGCGGCACCACCATCCGGAGGCCAGACGGTGCCTGCTCGTGGACTGGGGTGCCTGGTCGGATCCGGCGGTGGCCGGGCTCATCCTGCGCGGCACCGCGGTCGGGGACCTGCACGCCTACGTGCTCCGACCGTGGACGGCCGGCGACGAGCTCTTCCAGCGGACCGTCGCCGAGGTCCTGCAGGACTGGTCGCGGACCGACCCGCGGACGAAGCGGGAGGTGGTGCTCGTCGGCGACCGGCACGCACCACGCGCCTTCGAGCTGAGCGACCTCCTGCACCGCAACCGCATTCCCTACGCCTTCCGCGCGATCGACACCGAGCGGGGGCGCCAGGCCCTCGCGGCCGCGCGGCCGGAGCACGACGGCGAGGTCGTCGTGTGGATGGCGGCGCTGGGTGGGCCGACCCTGGTGGACCCGACCGACGAAGAGGTGCTGGCGGCCTGGGGCATCCCCACCACCGTCGCCGACTCCCAGCGCGAGGTCGACCTGCTGGTGGTGGGTGCCGGACCCTCGGGGATCGCGGCCGCGGTCTACGGAGCCTCGGAGGGGCTGAGCACCCTGGTGGTGGAGCGGGTCGCGATCGGCGGTCAGGCCGGCACCAGCTCGCTCATCCGCAACTACCTCGGGTTCGCGCGCGGTATCAGCGGGTCCGAGCTCGCCCAGCGGGGCTACCAGCAGGCCTGGATCTTCGGGGCGCGCTTCGTGCTGAGCCGCGAGGTCCAGCGGCTGCAGCGGGAGGGCGGTGCCTTCCGGGCCACGGTCTCGGGTCAGGGCGAGGTCGTGGCGCACTCGGTCGTGCTCGCGTGCGGGGTGGCCTACCGGCGGCTGGGCGTCCCGTCCGTCGAGGAGCGCACCGGGCAGGGCGTCTACTACGGTGCCAGCGTCTCGGCGGCCCACGCCCTGGACGGCCTGGTCGCCGGGGTCGTCGGGGGTGGCAACTCCGCCGGGCAGGCGGTGCTGCAGCTCGCGCGCTACAGCAGCGCCGTCCACCTCGTCGTGCGGTCGCCCCGGCTGGAGGACACCATGTCGGCCTACCTGATCGAGGCTCTCGCCGGCGAGCCGGTGATCACGGTCCACCTGGGCGCCGAGATCACCGCGGCCGAGGGCGAGGGCCGGCTGGAACGCGTCCTGGTCACCGACCGCGCCACCGGCGTCAGCACCCCGGTCGACATGGACGGGCTCTTCGTCATGATCGGCGCGGAGCCGCACACGCAGTGGCTGCCCGACGACCTGCGGCGCGACCCGAGGGGCTTCGTGCTCACCGGGTCCGATGCCGTCGATCCGGGCGCCGGTGCGCTCCCACGTCCGCACGAGACCTCGGTGCCGGGGGTGTTCGCCGTCGGCGACGTGCGCAGCGGGTCGGTCAAGCGGGTCGCCTCCGCGGTGGGGGAGGGGTCGGTCGTCGTCTCCGAGGTGCATGAGCACCTCGCCGCCGCGTCGGGGTGAGCGGTATGCCGGCGCCCACCCTGCTCGAGACCGGCAGGTGACCGGTGCCCTCCGCGGTGCCCACCGTGCGTGCCGGGCAGCGGTCCGGACCGCTGCTCGGCGTGGCAGCGGCGTTGCTGCTGCCGTTCGCGGGTCTGGTGCTGCTGGTCGTCAGGCCGACGCTGGATCTGCGCTGGCAGCACCATCCGGCGCACTTCTGGCTCGTGATGGCGGCCGCCGCACTGTCGGCCGTCCTCGCCTGGGCCACCGGTGAGGCGGCGGCCCGCCGCGGCGACGCCCGGCTCCTGCACGTCTCGCTGGCCTTCCTCTCCTCGGCCGGCTTCCTGCTGCTGCACGCCCTGGCCACCCCAGGGGTGCTGCTGGCCGGCTCCAACCTCGGCTTCGCGCTCGCCACGCCGATCGGTGTGGCGATCGGGTCGATCTTCGCGCTGCGCTCCACCGCCGAGCCCAGTGACGAGGCCGTCGCGCGCGAGGTCATCCTGGGCCGCCGGCTCCGGGTGGCCCTGCTCGTGCTCATGCTGGTCTGGCTGGGGGTGTCGCTGGCCGGGCTGCCGCCCCTGGGGAGGGCGCCCACGGGTGCGGAGTCGCTGCCCGGCGTGGTCGCCCTGGGGGGTGTGGTGCTCTACCTCGCCGCAGCGGCGTCCTACGCGCGTCGGTGGCGCCACCGACGGGACCCGATGCTCCTCGCGGTGCTGGCGGCATACCTGCTCCTCGCCGAGGCCCTGGTGGCGATGGCGCTGGCCCGCAGCTGGCACCTGTCGTGGTGGGAGTGGCACGTGCTGCTGCTCACGGCCTTCGCGCTGGTCGCGGTGGGGGCGCGGCGCAGCTGGCGCGACGAGCGCTTCGGCGCCCTCTATCTGGAGGACACCCGCGCGGGCCGACGCGACATCAGCGTGCTATTCGCGGATCTGCAGGCCTTCACGACCTACTCCGAGGTGCATCCGCCCGACGAGGTCTCGGCGATGCTCGACGTGCAGCTGGGGGCCGCAGTCCCCGCCGTCGTGCGGCACGGCGGCGAGGTGGAGCAGATCATCGGGGACGCGCTCATGGTGACGTTCAACACCCGTGGCGACCAGCCCGACCACGCGGTGCGGGCGGCCCGGGCCGGCCTGTCCCTGCAGGAGGCGACGGCACCGCTGGCGGCGGCTCACCCCGACTGGCCGCGCTTCCGCGTCGGCGTCAACAGCGGCCCGGTCTCGCTGAGCCTGCTCGGGACCTCAGGTGGTCGGACTCGCACCGTCATCGGCGACACGGTCAACACCGCCTCCCGGATCGAGGGGCAGGCGCCGACGGGCGGCGTGGCCGTGAGCCGGTCCACGCTCGAGCGCCTGGACGGCGCACGCACCCGCCCCCTGGGCCAGCTGCGGCTCAAGGGGCGGGATGCGCCGGTCGAGACCGTCCAGGTGCTCGCCCTCGACGAGCCGTCCTGAGGTCCGTCGGTGACTCAGCGCCTGCCGAGCACCGACTCCGCCAGGTCGGAGAGCGCGTCGGCGAGCTCCTCGCGCGCGTCGTGCGCCTTGTCGGCAAGGCCGGAGACCGCGCCGCTGCCCTTCGCGCCGCCGGCGCCGACCGCGCTGCTCAGGCCGTGGCCGACCGAGCTGGCCGCGCCGGTCACGCCGCCGGCCACTGCGCCCGCGGCGTTGCTCACGCCGTCGGCCACGGACTCCGCCGCGTGCTTGGTGCCCGAGAGGAAGGACTGCATCGCCAGGGTGACGCCGGCACCGACCAGCCACACGTCCTTGGCCAGCCCGATGCCGTCCGGCGTGGGCCGGATGCCGTCCTCCTTGGTCATGCCCGGCGTGTTGAGGTAGAGGCCGGTGAGCCCGGCCCCGAACGCCGCGAGCGCGCCGCCGGCGACCGCCGACGGGACGGTGGGCAGCAGCAGCATCGCGCCGAGCCCGATCTCGCCGTAGGCCAGGGCCTTGGTGAAGTCGCCCGCCTTCATGTCCTTGAAGATCGGGTAGACGCTGGAGGCCCAGCCGTGCGTTTGCTCCTGCTCCTCCTCGGTGGCCTTGAGCTTGCCGATGCCGGAGTTGAGGATGAAGGCGCCGGTCGCGACGCGCAGGGGGACGTGGGTGGGGTGCATGCTCTCTCCTCATGGATGGGGAACGGTGCTTCGCCCTACGGTATGACGTCGCCCCAGGTGGTGCGACCCCGGAGGGGCACGGGGCGCGAGGGGTCGGTGCGGAGCCGGTGCCGACCGCCGCCCGCTGGGCGCGCGCCCGGTTAGGATCGGCGCACCGCCCACCCCCGAGCTGGAGCACCATGACCGCAGCCGAGCAGAGCGCCCTGGCGCTCTCCGTCGTCGTGCCGATGTACGACGAGCAGGACGTCCTGCCGCTCTTCGTGCAGCGGCTGCGTCCGGTGCTGGACGCGGTGGCGGCGGACGGGCTGGACTACGAGGTCCTCGTGGTCGACGACGGCAGCACCGACGCGACACCCGTTCTGCTGCAACGCGAACGGCATACCTGGCCGCAGCTGCGGGTGGTGCGGCTGCGTGCCAACGCCGGGCACCAGGCCGCGATCTCGGCCGGGCTGGAGCGGGCGCGCGGAGAGCTGGTCGTCACCATCGACGCCGACCTGCAGGACCCGCCCGAGCTCGTGGCCGACATGGTGCGGCTGGCGCGGGAGCAGGGGCTGGACGTCGTCTACGCCGTGCGCGACGACCGCTCGACCGACACGCGCTTCAAACGGGTCACGGCCAGTGGCTACTACGACACGATGCGGCGGCTGGGCGCCGACCACGGCCCGGCGCAGGCGGGCGACTTCCGGCTCATGTCGCGGGCGACGGTCGATGCGGTCACGGCTCTGCCGGAGCACCACCGGGTGCTGCGGTTGGTCGTGCCGTCGCTGGGGTTCCCGTCGGGGGTGCTGACCTACCGGCGCGATGCGCGGGCTGCCGGCGCGTCGAAGTACCCGCTCTCGCGCATGGTCCGGCTCGCCGTCGACTCGATCACGGGGGCGAGCATCGCGCCGCTGCGGCTCGCGACCTGGCTGGGGTTCGTCGGTGCGGCCGTGGCGCTGGGGCTGCTCGTCTACGCCCTGGTCGGGTATGCCGTCGGGCTCAACGTCCCCGGCTGGACCTCCACCTTCATGGTGGTGACGGCGGTCGGCGGGGTGCAGCTGCTGTGCCTCGGGATCCTGGGGGAGTACGTCGGCCGGACCTACACGATGCAGCTGGACCGGCCGACCTACTACGTGGCGCACGACAGTCTGGCTCAGGAGCAGGCGTCCGAGCCGCCGGCTCCCTCCCCACCAGAGTGACCACGGGATAGCAGGACCATCATCGGGACGTGTGCCGATGAAGGTCGTGCTATCCCATGCTCACTCCTGGCGGGGCAGGCCGAAAGCTCCGAAGACCGGGTCAGGCCAGAGGTCCCGGCAGCGGCTGGGCGTGGACCACGGTGAGGCCGCTGACGGCGCGGGTGAGGACGACGTAGAGCCGCCGCAGCCCGGTGCGTTCGTCCGGCTCGGCCGCGGCGATCGCGGCCGGCTCGACCACGACGACCTGGTCGAACTCCAGCCCCTTGGCGACGGTCGCCGGGATGAGGAAGACGCGGACTCGGACCCCACCCTCGGCAGCGTGCGCGCCGTCGAGCACCTCGTGCTCCACGTCGGCTCCGCGCAGTGCCCGGGAGACGTCGTCGAGACGTGCGTCCGGCACGATGACACCGACCGAGCCCTCCTGTGCCGCAGCAGATCTCGTCGCCTCGACCGCTCCGGCGACTGCTTCCTCCACGGGTATGACGTCCAGTCGCCCGGGGTGCGAGCGCACCGACTCCGGCGGCGCCAGGTCGGGGGCGATCGCCGGGAGGAGACGCGCGGCATACTCGATGACCGAGGAGGGCACGCGGAAGCCGCGCACGAGCTCCTCCAGGTGGGTGCTGGTCGCCGCGAGGTCCTTGCCGAGGTGCTGCAGCGACTCCTCCCAGCTCGCCGTCGACCACGGCGTCGTGCCCTGCGCCAGGTCGCCGAGCACGGTGAGCGAGCCGGTGGAGGCGCGGCGGCCAACGGCACGCAGCTGCATGGGGGAGAGGTCCTGCGCCTCGTCGAGCACGACGTGGCCCAGGCTCGGGGTCCGCTCGACCAGGTCGGTGAGCTCATCGAGCAGGACCAGGTCGGCGACGCTCCACCGGGCGCTGCCGGCCGTGCGCGGCGGGGTGCCCCAGACCATCGCCTGCTGGTCGTCGGCCAGGTGCTCGCCGGTCGACAGCAGGTGCGCGAGGACCGCAGTCGGCTTGGCCTCGGGCCAGACCTGCTTGACGTAGGCCTTCACGGGCGCCGAGCGGGCCACCGTGTCCTGCACCCGGTCGTCCGGGGAGTCGCCGGAGCGCTCCATCGCCACCATGACCGCGTGCGCGAGGCGCTGGTGCAGCATCGCCCGGGCAGCGGCATACCCCACGCCGCGGGAGCGCAACTCGTCGAGCATGTCCTGCACCTCGTAGGCCGGCACCCGCCACTTGCGTGACCCGCGCGGCACCACGAGCGCCTCGGTCGCGGGCCGGACCTGCGCCCAGAGCGCGTCGCGGAGCACGTCGGCCATCCGGGCCTGGCCCTTGAGTCGCGCCACCTCGGAGCTGTCCACCGCGCGGACCCGGCCGTGCCCGGCGACGAGATCCTCCACCGTGGTGTGCCGGACGCTGACCTCCCCGAGCGAGGGCAGCACCGCGCCGACGTGCTCGAGGAAGGCCCGGTTGGGCCCGATGACCAGGACGCCGGAGCGGGCCAGCCGGTCGCGGAAGGCGTAGAGGAGCCAGGCGGCGCGGTGCAGCCCCACCGCGGTCTTCCCGGTGCCCGGCGCACCCTGGACGCATAGCGTGGTGGTGACGTCGGCGCGGACGATCTCGTCCTGCTCGGGTTGGATGGTGGCGACGATGTCGCGCATCGGGCCGATCCGGGGGCGCTCGATCTCGCGGGTCAGAATGCTGCTCGCTTCTGGGTCCGTCGCCGCGTCACCGTGCCTGTCCGCCCCAGCCTCGGCCGCGTCGCCGCTGAGGCGCTCGTCCTCCAGCGCGGTGATCTGTCCGTCCTCGATCCCGAAGCGCCGCCGCAGCTCGACGCCCATCGGGTCGGCGGTGCTGGCGCGGTAGAACGGGGTCGACACCCCGGCGCGCCAGTCGATGACGACCGGTTCGCCCTCGGCGTCCGAGACGTGGCGGCGGCCGATGTAGAGCCGCTCGCCGGGGGCCGCGTCGCCACCGGTGGGTGCCATGTCCAGGCGGCCGAAGAAGAGGGTCGTGCCCGGGTCGTCCTGCAGTGCCTTGGCCCGCAGCCACAGCGTCTGGGCCAGCGCCTCACCCGCCAGAGCGTCGCCGCCGTCCGCGGTCAGCGACAGCGTGTGCTCACGCATCCGGCCCAGCTCGGTGCGGGCGCGCGCGAGGTGCGCCTGCTCGGCGGCGAGCTCGGCGGCGGGGTCGGTGGAGCGGCGAACAGGCATGGCGGCATACCTCTGCGGGCGAAGGAAGGAGGAGGAGGCGTGAGTCTACGCCCGGACAGCCGATCTGGCGACGTCACGCCATCGGCAGGCCCCTGATGTGACGGGATCTCACGGCGCTAGCGTGGGCCCATGCTCTTCGCCTTCTCTGTCGCCCCCACGGCCGCCGACGAGTCGGGGTCGGTCAGCGCCGCTGTGGCCGACGCCATCCGGGTGGTCCGCGACTCCGGTCTGCCCTACGAGCTGACCTCGATGTTCACCACGATCGAAGGGGAGTGGGACGAGGTGATGCCGGTCATCAAGGCGGCCTGCGACGCCGTCGCGGCGCACGCGCCCCGCGTCTCGCTCGTGGTCAAGGCCGACCTGCGTCCGGGGTATGCCGGTCAGCTCACCGAGAAGGTCGAGCGGGTCAACGCCCACCTCGACGCCGATTGATCACCGGCCCCGCCGTCCGCCGAGCCCCCGGCCATCAGAGCTTTTCGACGATGGGTTTTCGCGCCATGGCACGACAACCCATGGTCGACAACGTCGGTCAGTCAGGGAACGTCGGTCAGAGCACCTCAGAGGAAGCCGGTGAGCGAGGCCAAGAAGAGCACCGCGAAGCCGGCCAGGAACGCTAGGCCGAGGTAGGACAGCACCCGCATCGCCCCGGACAGCTGCTTCTCGCTGCGGATGATCGAGAAGTTGAGCCAGGCGAAGACGGGCGCGGTGAGGAAGGCGCTGATCATCGCGAAGCGCAGCATCCCGGCCAGCTCGGCGCTCATGAAGATGACGATGACCAGCGCGACCACCGAGATCCCCGTGATCCACAGGTCCTTGTTCCTTCGGCTCATCTCCTGCTGCCCGCGGATCAGCCGCAGCGACTCGGCGGCGGCCCGGGCGTACCCGTCGACCACCGAGATGACGGTGCCGAACATGCAGGCGAAGGCGATGATCCCCATGAGCGGCACCGCCCACTGCCCGATCGCCGCGCCATACATGCTCATGAGCTGCGGGATGTAGGCGCCGCCGGCCATCTCCAGCTCCTGGCCGCTGCCGTACTGGACCAGCACCCCCAGCCCGATGAAGAAGACCGCGAGCACGGTGGACACGACATACCCGGTGTTGAAGTCGAAGAGCACATCCTTGACCGCGAGCCGGCGCCCCTGCGCCTTGGCCTTGACCCACAGCGAGTTGAGCGCGCTGATCTCGATCGGGGCGGGCATCCAGCCGATGACGGCGACGAGGAAGGGCAGGGTCGCCAGGGTCCAGGGTGACGGGTCCTCGAAGCCCGGCTGCCGCACCGGCCCCTGGCTCGCGGCCATGATCACCGCCGCCACGGTCGAGAGCGCCAAGGTCACCATGATGATCTTGGTGACACCGTCGAGCGCCGTGTAGTGACCCCCCACCAGCAGCACCCAGGTCACGCCCAGCACGATCGCCGCCAGCACCGGCACGCCCACACCCCACGACGCGGGCAGCAGGAAGCTCAGGATCACGGTGCACAGCAGCAGCACGCCCGCGGTCGAGATGACCGAGCTCACCGCGG
Source organism: Serinicoccus sp. JS2-9 (assembly GCF_059025165.1). Lineage (NCBI taxonomy): Bacteria > Bacillati > Actinomycetota > Actinomycetes > Micrococcales > Ornithinimicrobiaceae > Serinicoccus > Serinicoccus sp. JS2-9. The sequence goes on along the minus strand of NZ_CM180091.1, from coordinate 165,976 downwards.
CGAGCACGAAGAACACCCAGAGGTATGCCTTCCCGCGCCGCGCGTAGCCCTCGACCAGGCTGCGGCCGGTCTCGGCGGCATACTGCGGCCCGAACCGGAAGAAGGGGTACTTCAGCACGTTGGCGAGCACGATGAGCCAGGCCAACTGCCAGCCGAACAGCGCACCCGCCTGGGTGGAGGAGATGAGGTGGGAGGCGCCGATCGCGGCGGAGGCGGCGAGCAGCCCCGGCCCGAGCGCCGCCCACCGCCCGCCCCACGTCGATCGTGTCGGTGCCTGTGCATCCCCCTCGATGACCATGTCGCTGACGCTAGCACCACCGGCTGACAGGCCGCCCGACTCAGAGATCGCGGCCTTCACCCAGACCTGTGCACGCTCCGATGACCGGTGCATAAGCTATGCGGTGTGCACAGGTCAATCTGGCGTGCACAGGTCGGTGGGGACCAGCAGTTGGTGGCTTGCACAGGTCAATCTGGCGTGCACAGGTCGGTGGGGGCTCAGAGGTCGCGGTGCTGGCGGGCGCGCAGCGCCTTGACCATCGGCGCGCGCCCCACGTGCCGTTCCACTGCCAGGTGGTATGACGTCACGAGCGACTCCGTCGACGCGCGCCAGCTGTGCCGCTCGGCGTCGGCGCGTGCGGCCTCCCCGAGGCGCGTCGCCAACCCGGGCTCCAGGAGCACCCGGCGCAACCGGTCGGCATACCCCTGCGTGTCGCCGGGCTCGACGAGGAAGCCGGTGACGCCATCGTCGATGACGAACGGGATCCCGCCGGCGCGGGCGCCGACGACCGGCACCCCGCTGGCCATCGACTCCAGCGCGACCAGCCCGAGCGTCTCGGTGGTCGAGGGGAAGGCGAAGACGTCCGCCGAGGCGTAGGCCGCCGCCAGCTCCTCGCCCGCGAGATAGCCGGTGAAGACCGTCGGCGTCCCGGCGAAGAGCTCCTCCAGCTCGCGCCTCCCCGGCCCGGAGCCGACGAAGGCCATCCGCACCCCCTCGGGCGCGAGCGCCCGGATCGGCTCCAGCAGCTGGTCGAGATCCTTCTCCCGCGACAGCCGCCCGACATAGAGCACGAGCGGCGCGTCCGGGTGCCCGTCGGTGAGCCGCTCGCGCATCTCCTGGGTCCGGCGGGAGGGGCAGTAGCCGTCCGTGTCGACCGCCTTCGGCCACAGGTCGACGTCGCGGATGCCGACCTCGCGGGCCCGCTCGACCATCTGCTGCGACGTGCACAGGTTGACCTCGGCGAGGTTGTGCATCCCGGTGATCCAGGCTTGGCTCGGCGCGCGCAGCAGCCAGAGCCCGTTGCCCAGCCTGGTCGTGTACGACGGCACGTCGGTGTGGAAGCTCGCGAGCAGCGGCAGGTTGCGCCGCCGCGCCGAGAGCACGCCGTACGCCGCGAGCCACACCGGGTTGACCGCGTGCACGATGTCGGGTGAGAAGGCCTGCATCTCGCGGGCGATCCGCGCGGTGGGGAGGCCGACCTTGATCTCGGGATACCACGGCTGGAACGACACCGACCGCACCGTCACCACCCGGTGCGGGCCGTAGTGCGTCGGCGGCTGCCCGGGCGCGAAGACCAGGGCGGTATGCCCGAGGTCCGCCAGCTGGTCGAGGGTGCGGGTCACGCGGGTGACGACGCCGTCGACCTTGGGGAGGAAGACCTCGGTGAAGAGCGCGATGCGCATCGTGGGGTATGCCGTCGCTCGCGCTCAGGCGCTCCGCTCGGCCCGGGTGTCGGCGGGCTCCGGCGCGGAGTCCGTGGGTGCCTCCGACTCGCGTCCCGGAGCAGAGACTGACGCCACCCCCGAGGCGGGCTCCGGCGCAGTCCCCGAGGCGGCCTCCCGCGAGGCCGGCACGCCCGGCTGCTGCTCGCGGGTCCAGGTCGAGGTGCACGGGATGGTGTCCAGGTCGGCGCGGTGCGCGTAGCGCCGGGCGACGTCCTCGACCTCCATGAGCAGCCCCTCCTCGAGCAGCGTGGGCTCCAGGCCCAGGTCGAGGAAGGTCTCGTTGCGGACGTGCAGCTCGTTCTCCGCCGCCTCGTGCCGCGGGTTGGGCACCAGCTCGACCTGCGCGTCGCTGATCCGGGCGACCAGCTCGGCGAGGTCGCGGACCCGGTGCGTCTGGGTCATCTGGTTGAAGATCTTGACCTGGTCGCCGCGGGCGGGCGGGTTCTCCAGCGCGATCTGCACGCAGCGGGCCATGTCGCGCAGGTGGATGAAGGCGCGGGTCTGGCCGCCGGTGCCGTGCACGGTGAGCGGATAGCCGACCGCCGCCTGCATGAGGAAGCGGTTGAGCACCGTGCCGTAGTCGCCGTCGTAGTCGAAGCGGTTGATGAGCCGCTCGTCGCGCAGCGTCTGCTCGGTGTGGGTCCCCCAGATGATGCCCTGGTGCAGGTCGGTGATCCGCAGGGCGTCGTTCTTGGCGTAGTAGGCGAAGAGCTGCTGGTCCAGGCACTTGGTCATGTGGTAGACCGAGCCCGGGTTGGTGGGGTAGAGGATCTTCTGGTCCACCCGCGAGCCGTCCTCACCCACGATCTGGACGTCGAGGTAGCCCTCGGGAATCGCCATACCTGCCGTGCCGTAGCCGTAGACGCCCATGGTGCCGAGATGCACGAGGTGCGCGTCGAGCTCGGTCTCGACCAGCGCGCAGAGCAGGTTGTGCGTGGCGTTGGTGTTGTTGTCGACGGTGTAGCGCTTGTGCGCCGGCGACTTCATCGAGTAGGGCGCGGACCGCTGCTCGGCGAAGTGCACGATCGCCGCGGGCTCCTCCTCGCGCAATAGGCCGACCAGCCCGTCGTAGTCCTGCGCGACGTCGAGCTCGACGAAGCGGATCGGGCGCCCGCCGACCTCCTCCCAGGCCGCGAGCCGCTCCTGCACCGACGCGATCGGGGTGAGCGAGGAGGCCCCCAGCTCCTCGTCGATGCGTCGACGGATGAGGTTGTCGACGATCACCACGTCGTGGCCGAGGTCGGACAGGTGCAGCGCTGCGGGCCAGCCGCAGAAGCCGTCACCGCCGAGCACAGCGATCTTCACGGGGACTCCTTGCCGTCGGGTGGACGCCAGGGACGGGCGTCCGGGGCGTCCGGGGTCAAGGTATCAATGCCGCATGACCGAGGTCTGTCGGTGGACCGAAATACGCTTGGGCTTCGGCGCACTGGCCCGCGACACTAGGAGGCATGGGCCACGTCGACGTCTCCGGTGTCGGCTTCACCCTTCCCGACGGGCGGCCGCTGCTGCGCGACATCGGGCTGCGGGTGGGCGAGGGTGCCCGGGTGGCGCTGGTGGGGCCCAACGGGAGCGGCAAGACGACGCTGGTGCGGATGGTGGCCGGCGAGCTGCGCCCGCACGAGGGGTCGATCTCGCGCGCCGGCGGACTGGGGGTGATGCCGCAGTTCATCGGCACCATGGGCCGGGACGTCGCGGCCGGGCAGGAGCCGCCGACGGTGCGCGACCTGCTCGTCTCCGTCGCGCCCCCGCGGATCCGGACCGCCGCCGAGGCGCTGGAGCGCGCCGAGCTGGCGATCATGACCGTCGACGACGAGCCGTCCCAGCTGGCCTACGCCCAGGCGCTCGCCGACTGGGCCGACGTCGGCGGCTACGACCAGGAGACGCTGTGGGACGTCTGCACGGTGGCGGCGCTCGGTATGCCGTTCGAGCGCGCCCAGTGGCGCAGCACCGAGACCCTGTCCGGGGGTGAGCAGAAACGGCTGGCGCTGGAGGCGTTGCTGCGCGGACCGGATGAGGTACTCCTGCTTGACGAGCCGGACAACTACCTCGACGTGCCGGCCAAGCGCTGGCTCGAGGAGCAGCTGCGGGCGAGCGCCAAGACGGTGCTGCTCGTGAGCCACGACCGCGAGCTGCTGGCCCAGGTCGCCACCCGGGTGGCCACGCTGGAGCCGGGCTCCGCAGGCAGCATCCTGTGGGTCCACCCGGGCAGCTTCGCGACCTGGCATCAGGCGCGCGAGGAGCGCAACGCCGGGCTGGAGGAGGCGCGGCGCCGCTGGGACGAGGAGCACGCCAAGCTGCGCGCCCTCATGCTGCGCTACAAGGCCAAGGCCGCCTACAACTCCGACATGGCCAGCCAGTACCACGCCGCCCAGACCCGGCTGCGCCGCTTCGAGGAGGCCGGGCCGCCCGAGGCCGTGGCCCACGGGCAGCGGGTGCGGATGCGGCTGCGCGGCGGCCGCACCGCCAAGCGCGCCGTGATCTGCGAGCGATTGGAGCTGACCGGGCTCATGCGCCCGGTCGACCTCGAGGTCTGGTTCGGCGACCGGGTGGCCGTGCTCGGCTCCAACGGCTCGGGCAAGTCCCACTTCCTGCGGCTCCTCGCGCGCGGGGGCTCCGACCCCGAGCCCGAGCACCGCCCGGTCGGCGGCATGGTGCCGGGCGAGGTGCGGCATACCGGGATCGCGCGGCTCGGTGCCCGCGTGCGGCCGGGGTGGTTCGCGCAGACGCACGACCACCCGGCGCTGGTCGGGCGGACGCTGCTGGAGATCCTGCACCGGGGCGACGAGCACCGCCGCGGTATGCCGCAGGAGGAGGCCGCGCGGGCGCTGGACCGCTACGAGCTGGCGCGGGCGGGGGAGCAGACCTTCGAGTCGCTCTCCGGCGGGCAGCAGGCCCGGCTGCAGATCCTGCTGCTGGAGCTCTCCGGCGCGACGCTGCTGCTGCTCGACGAGCCGACCGACAACCTCGACCTGCACTCCGCCGAGGCGCTCCAGGCCGGGCTGGAGGCCTTCGACGGCACGGTCGTCGCGGTGACGCACGACCGGTGGTTCGCCGACTCCTTCGACCGGTTCGTCGTCTTCGGTGCCGACGGGACGGTGCGGGAGAGCGACGAGCCGGTCTGGGACGAGGGCCGCGTCGCCCGGGCCCGCTGACCGATCCGCCTCAACCACCTGGCCGATCCACCCCAACCAACCTGAGCCAAGACGCCCGCCGTGCACCAGGGGTATATGCCCTGCGCACCGCAGACTTCTTTGCTCAGGTCGGCCGCACGCGGGGGATGCGGCCCTGAGGTCAGGACCGACGGTCCGGTCAGGACCCCTCAGCCCAGCTCGTCCGGGCGGGTAGTCAGGGTGACCGTGACCTCGGTCTCCTCGCCGCCGCGGATGTAGCCGATGACCGCCTCGTCGCCGGCGCCGCGCTCGCGGACCTGGCCGACGAGGGCCGTCGCGCTCGAGACCGGCTCGCCGTCGATGCTGACGATGAGGTCGCCCGCCTGCAGGCCGGCGGCCTCGGCGGGGGAGTCGGCCTCCACCTGGGTGATCGTCGCGCCGGAGCGCACCGCGCCCTCGACCTCGGCCTGGGCGTCGTCGAGGCCCACGCCGAGGAAGGCGTGCGTCGCGGTGCCCGACTCGATGAGCTGGTCGGCGATGAGCTCGACCTTGCTCGACGGGATGGCGAAGCCGATGCCGATCGAGCCGCTCTGACCGCCCATGCCCGAGGAGAGCGAGGCGATCGAGGAGTTGATGCCCACGAGCTCGCCGGCGGCGTTGACCAGCGCGCCGCCGGAGTTGCCCGGGTTGATGGCGGCCGAGGTCTGGATGGCGTTGGTGACGACGGCGGAGGCCTGGGCACCCGGGGTCGTCGAGCTGCTCTGGGTCGTGACCGGGCGGTCCAGGGCGCTGACGATGCCGGTGGTGACCGTGCCGGACAGGCCCAGCGGGTTGCCGACGGCCATGACGGGGTCACCGACGCCCAGCGCGGAGTCGTCGCCGACCGCGATCGGCGTCAGGTCCTCCGGGACCGTGCTGAGCTGGAGCACCGCGAGGTCGCTGGAGACGTCCGACCCGACGACGCTCGCCTCGTAGGAGCGCCCGTCCGGCAGCGTGACCTGCACCTGATCGGCGCCCTCGACGACGTGCGCGTTGGTGACGATGTGCCCTTCGCTGTCCCACACCACGCCCGATCCGGAGCCCTCGCCGCCCATCGCCGCGACCGCGATGGAGACCGTGCTCGGGCCCACCGCCTCGGCGACCGAGGCCCAGTCCTGCTCGCCCTGCAGCGACACCGGGGTGCCCTCGACGTCGCCCGACGCGTCGGCGGACGCCTCGTCGGACGCGGAATCCCCGGCTGCGGTGTCCTCGGTCCCGGCCGTCGCCTGGTCGTGGGTCAGCTCGAAGGCCGCGTAGGTGCCGCCCGCGGCCAGCAGCGCCGACAGCACGCTGGCCACCGCGATGTCGCCCACCCGCCGACGCGGCCGCTCGGGCCGCTGCGGTCCCCTGGCATCGCCGAGATCAGCGGCGCCGTATGCCGTGTCGTCCGGCGGTGCGGTGTCGCCGGTGCCGTATGCCGTGTCGCCCCCCGGTGCCGTGGCACCGGCGGCTGAGGGCGTGGAGACCGCCTCGGGCTGGTCCGGCTGGCCTCGATGCAACCGGGTGGTCCGGTCGTCGTGGATCGGGCCGGTGGCGTCCGGGTCGGCCGCCCCCGCGTCCGGGTCGGCCGCCCCCGCGTCCGGGTCGGCCGCCCACGTGTCGGGGCCGGCCGCATACCCGTCGAGGTCGGCGCGGCCGGGGTCAGGGGCAGCGGGGTCGCGGTCGGGGTCGTGGTGCGGCGTCGTCATGGTCCTAGGACACCAGGCCCAGGTCGGTGCAGCCTGGGTCCTGGCTATGAGTTTCCTGGACGTGCGGCGGGGAGCTCGACCCGGAAGGTCGCGCCGCCGCCCGGCGTCGTGGCGTGCCGCACCGTGCCCTGGTGCCGTCCGACGATGGCGGCGACGATGGCCAGGCCCAGGCCGGTGCCGCCCGAGGCCCGGCTGCGCGACTTGTCGGCGCGGTAGAAGCGCTCGAAGACCCGCTCGGCCACGTCGGGGTCGAGCCCGGTGCCGTGGTCGCGCACCTTGACCACGACCGTGTCGCCGCGCCGGCCCAGCGCCACCTCGACCGGCGTGGCCGGCGGGGTGTGCGCCAGCGCGTTGGCCACGAGGTTGGTGAGCACCTGGCGCAGCGCACCGTCCTCACCGACGACGACCGGGGCGCCACCGTCCGAGCCGTCCCAGGGCACCAGCTCGACCGACCGGTCCGGGGCGCGCACGCTCGCGTCCTGCACGACGTCCGAGGCCAGCACCGTGAGGTCGACCCGGGTGGGCGACATCTCGGGCTGGGAGTCCCACCGGGTGAGGGTGAGCAGGTCCTCGACCAGCCGGGTCATCCGGGTCGCCTCGTCCTCGATGCGGCGCATCGCCCCCGAGACGTCGTCGGGATCGGTCATCGCGCCGAACCGGTGGAGCTCGGCATACCCCTTGACGGTGGCGAGCGGCGTGCGCAGCTCGTGCGAGGCGTCCGCGACGAAGTCGCGCATCCGCTGCTCGGACGCCTCGCGCACCGCGAAGGAGTGCTCGATGCGGGCGAGCATCTGGTTGAGCGACTCCGAGAGCGACCCGACCTCGTCCTGGGCGCCGTGCGGCGGCAGGCGTCGGGTGAGGTCGCCGGCGGCGATGGCGGCCGCGGTGTCCTCGATCCGGGTCAGCGGGCGGAAGGCGCGGCGCACCGCGAACCAGCCGAGGATCCCCACGACGAGCATGGTGACCAGGCCGATGACGATGGTGAGGAAGGCGAGCTGCCGGGTGGTGCTCTCGACGCCGTCGAGCGGCACGGCGAGCGCGAAGGTGCCGGTGATCAGGCCCTGGTCGTTGCGCAACGGCTTGGCCAGGATTCGCCAGCTCCCCGCGCCCTCGGCGCTGCCGATGGTGAAGGGGGTGCCGAGACGGTCGTCGTCGAGGTCCACCCGGACGAGGGCCGGAGAGTCCGTCATGTCGCGGGCGGTGATGTCGACCGGCCGCGCCCTCGGGTCGAGCGGCGTGACGAGGATGTAGTTGATGTAGGAGTTGGGCGCCAGCCACAGGTCGGCGTCCGGGTCCTCGATCAGCTGCTCGGAGAACTGCTCGGCGACCGGGTCGATGTAGGCGCGCAGGTCGGCGTCGACCCGGTCCACCAGATAGCCGCGCAGCATGGTGATCGTCACTGATGTGGTGAGCAGGTATGCCGCGAGCATGAGCAGCACGAGCACCGTCACCAGGCGTCGGGTCAGGGAGAGCTGGTGGAGCTTGTGGTAGGCCGCCCGGCGGAGCTGGTCGATCACGAGGGAGAGGGCGAAGGGTCGGGTCAGCGCGGTGCGCGCAGGACGTAGCCGACGCCGCGCTTGGTGTGGATGAGCGGCTCGCCGACGACGTCGATCTTGCGGCGCAGGTAGGAGATGTAGGACTCCACGATGTTCATCTCGCCGCGGAAGTCGTAGTCCCAGACGTGGTCGAGGATCTGGCTCTTGGACAGGACCCGGCCGGGGTTGAGCATGAGATAGCGCAGCAGCTTGAACTCGGTGGGGGAGACCTCGATGACCTTGCCCCCGCGGCGCACCTCGTGGCTGTCCTCGTCGAGCTCGAGGTCGGCGACCCGCAGCAGGTGGTCGTCCTCGTCCTCGACGACCCGGGTGCGGCGCAGGACGGCGCGGATGCGGGCGACGACCTCTTCGAGGCTGAACGGCTTGGTGACGTAGTCGTCGCCACCGACCGTCAGGCCCTTGATCTTGTCGTCGAGGGCGTCCTTGGCGGTGAGGAAGACGATCGGCAGGTCCAGGCCCCGGTCGCGCAGGGTGCGGGTGACGGTGAAGCCGTCCATGTCCGGGAGCATGATGTCCAGGACGGCGAGGTCGAAGTCGTGCTCCCCGGAGAGCTGCAGTGCGCTACGGCCGTCCGGGGCGGCGTGCACTGCGAAGCCGGCGAAGCGCAGGCTCGTGGTGAGCAGCTCCCGGATGTTGGTCTCGTCCTCGACCACCAGCAGGGTGGCCTCCGGTTCGGTCGCAGTGGCACTCATGGTGAACACAGTGGTCATGTTGGCTGAGAATATACTGGGAGTAATCTGGGTGTTGCGGAACAAGGACCTGGACGCTTTGTCGTGGTTGCGTCAACTCTGAGGCACATGGTTGTGCCGTTCCCCCCGGGGGGGCTATGTTGCGGTTACAGTTGGCAGAAAGCCGTGTCTCGGTACAACCATCCGTCGCAGTGTCACGGGTCTACTGTCACAGACCCGAATGGTGCCGAGAGCAGGAGCATCCAGACGGCTGCAGGTAATTTCTCGGAGGCGGGCCTCTGGTGGAGCTGGAATAGGAGTTACTATTACTGGCTCTGCTGGTTCAGCAACACCAACTGAGCGGGGTGCGCGGTGCGGGCGAAAAAGGGTCGCCCGCACCGTGCCGGTCGGAGAGGGAGATCGTGAACAAACTCGTGATAGCGGCCGTTGCTGCTGTAGCAGCACTTCTATGCTACGTGGCAGCGACTTTCATGGCCATTGACGAGCAGTTGCGACCCCTGGGGGCGACTGTCAGCATCAGCGTGGATGTTGGTGATCCGCCACCTGCCAAGCGCGAGTTTGTTGCGACTCTGGAGAGGGTGGCCGCGGACCGCGGCCTGTTCATCGTCAAGCCCGTTGTGGGGGCGGAGTCGCCGGCCAGAGCTAGGGACCTGTTCGTAGCTGGACCGGAGGCACCTGAAGAGCGCAGGGCATTCTCTTGGTATGACGGACGCCTCCGGGGGGATCTAGTCCCACTGACAGACCTGGGCAGCAGTTCCATGGCGGGGAAGATCTACCTGGTCGGGGCGAGCGATGCGGATCTCTCGGAGGTTGAGGATGCCCTCGGCGGCATCGGCGTGGCAGCCACCAGCTATAGCGTCTCAACCCCCACGGTATGGGCGACCGTGCTGCTCGACACCGGGGCGGGTCCGGCCAGCTTAGCGGGCTTGCTACTCCTGGTTCTTACCGTTGCGGCCTGGTCCGCGAGTCGCGCCCGCCGCAGGGCGCTGTTGGTCCTTCACGGTGAGCCGCTGACCCGTGTGGTCCTCTACGAGGGACGTGCCTTCCTGCGTCTTGCAGCGCCGGCCGGTCTGCTGGTCTCGGTCTGCGCCTGGGCACTCCTGCTCGTGCGGCGCGGACCAGAGCACCTGCCTGGCTACCTCGTCATCTCATCGACGTTGGTAGGGGCGCTGGTAGTTGTGTCCATGGCCGTGGCAAAGTCCCCACTGGTGGCCACGTGAGGTCCCCGCTGGTGGCCAAGTAGGAGTCCCCACCCTCTGCTCGTGTCGTCCATGAGCTGAGCCCCTGGACGGTGAACGGTGGCGGTGTCTAGCCAGTCACCGCACCGCCCAGGGAGCTCCATTGAAGAACATGAGGGAAGAGTTGGACATCATCACCGCCTACCAGAAGGTGGGCACCTACCGCGGGGCCGCCGACATCTGCGGCACCACGCACAAGACCGTCAAGCGGGTCGTGGAACGTCACACCGCCGGTCAGGGCCGCCCGGTCAGGGCGCCGCGGCCGGCGAACTACGAGGCCGTGCGCGCGCTCGTGGCCGGGGACGTGAAAGACACCCGGGGCCGGATCAGTGCCAAGCGGCTGCTGCCCAGGGCCCGCGCGGCGGGGTTCACGGGCTCGGCGCGCAACTTCCGCCGCCTCGTCGCCCAGGAGAAGACGCGGTACCGCAGCGAGCACGGACGCCGGCACCGGCCGGCGTCGTGGTCCCCGGGTGAGCACCTGGTCATCGACTGGGGCGTGATCGGCGGCGTGCACGTCTTCGCCGCGGTGCTGGCCTGGTCGCGGTTCCGGTTCGTCCGCCTCGCCGCCGACGAGAAGGCGGCCACGACGATGGCCATGCTGGCCGAGTGCTTCGAGGTCCTCGGCGGCACACCAAGAGTGGTGCTCGCCGACCGGATGGGCTGCCTGAAGGGTGGCGTGGTCGCCAACCGGGTCGTCCCCACGGCTGAGTACGTCCGCTTCGCCACGCACTACCGGTTCCGGCCCGACTTCTGCGAGGCGGCCGACCCGGAGTCCAAGGGCATCGTGGAGAACCTGGTCCGGTACGGCAAGGACGACCTGGCCCTGCCGCTGCTGCTCGAGCACGCCGGCGCCGGTGGCCTGGCCGCCGGCGCCGCGCGGGTCCTGGCCGACCTCGGTGCCGCGAACGAGCGGGCAGCGGCATGGTGCCAGGAGGTCAACGCCGCGGTCCATTCCGAGACCTGCGCGGTCCCGTCCGACCGGTTGGCCACCGAGGTCGACCTGCTCACCGAGCTGCCCTCGCTGCGCCCGGTCATCGGCCCGGCGCCGGTCACCCGCAAGGTCGACAAGCTGTCCACGATCCGCCTCAGCTCGGCCCGGTACTCGGTTCCGACCGCGCTGATCGGCACCCAGGTGGGCGTGCTCGTCGATGGCACCCGGGTGCTCGTCCTGGACCCCGGCACCGGTGAGGTCCACGCCGAGCACCCCCTCGTGGCGCCCGGTGATGCCTCGGTCCTGGACGAGCACTACGGCGGTGCCCGCCCCGCGGCACCGGTGCGGGCGATCCGCCCGCGGTCCGCGGCGGAGAAAGAGTTCTGCGCGCTCGGCCCGGCCGCGCAGGCGTTCATCGCCGGTGCCGCCGGGGCCGGGCACACCCGCCTGGGTCCCGAGCTGGCCGAGCTCAACACCCTGACCGCCGCCCACGGCGAGGCCACGATGGTCGCCGCGCTCGAGCGAGCGACCGCGTTCGGGCGGTGGAAAGCGGCCGACGTCCGCTCGATCCTGGCCGCCGGCACCGGGCTCCCGACCCCGCGCCCGGCCGGGGACGCTCTCGTCCTCGACCTGCCCACGACTGCGGGACGGTCGCTGGCCGAGTACGCCCCGGCACCGAAGGCGGTGTCCTCGTGAGCGCCTCAACCGTGCCGGTGCTGGATGCGGACCTGACCGCGGGGCTGCGCCGGCTCAAGCTGGCCGCGATGCGACAGCTCGCCCCCGAGCTGCTCGTCACGGCCAAGACCCAACGGTGGTCGCCCGAGGAAGTGCTACGGGCACTGGTCGAGGCCGAGATCGCCGCCCGGGACGCCTCCAACGAGCGAGCACGCCTCAAGGCCGCGGCGTTCCCGGTGCTCAAGACGATCGAGGACTTCGACCTGGCCGCCTCCTCGATCCCGGCCCCGACCTGGGCGTACCTGACGTCCCTGGAGTGGGTCCGGGCCAGGGAGAACGTCACGCTCATCGGGCCCGCCGGCACAGGGAAGTCGCACACCCTCATCGCCCTGGGTCACGCCGCCGTCCTCGCCGGCCACCGGGTGCGGTACCTGACCGCGGCCGACCTGGTCGAGACGCTCTACCGCGGCCTGGCCGACAACACCGTCGGCAAGACCATCGAGACCCTGCTACGCAACGACGTCGTCCTCGTCGACGAGATCGGCTTCGCGCCCCTGGACGACACCGGCGCCCAGCTGCTGTTCCGGTTCATCGCCGCCGCCTACGAACGCCGATCCCTCGGCATCGCCTCCCACCACTCCTTCGAGGACTGGGGACGGTTCCTGCCCGAGCACACCACCGCAGTGTCCATGCTCGACCGCCTCCTGCACCACGCCACCACCGTGCTCACCAACGGCCAGTCCTACCGCATGCGCCAAGCACACGCACGCCGAGGAGGTGAGCTGCCCACCCCCTGATCAACCCGCAGAGGGTGGGGACTTCCACCTGGCCAAAACCGGGGACTTCCAACTGGCCGTTGACAGTAGTTGGGGGGGTCTTATCAGCGTCGCTGAGCACACTGCTCAACCTTCCCCGGGCCCAGCACCTGGCCGAACGCAGTGTCCCGCGGCGAGGGCACAAAAGGGCAGCGGACGTCCTCCGATCCTTGACCATTGTGACGGTCGCTCTTGCACTGCCTGCACTGGTGGTCTCGGTCCACGTGCAGCGGCAACAGGCGCGCGGCCTAGAGACCTGGGAGCCGCTGTCGTCCCACGTCGTGACGAGGCTGGGCGGATTATCTATGGAAACCCAGAAGCTTGAGCACGCCGCAGGTGAGGTAATTGCCAGAACTCCGGCCGAGGATTCGGCCCTCAGTTACGTGCTCTTCGAAGAGGATCACGGTTTCTGGCGAGGCGACAACTTCGATGGTCTGGTGATCGTGGACCAGACCTACCTTGAACTTATGAATCTCGAAGGTGACGTGTCCGCTCTTGAGGGTGTCAGTGACGTCACTCGCTCACAGTTGCAAGCATCCTGGGATCTCTGGTCCGAGCGACCATTGCCCACGATGCAGACGGCCGAAGCTGATTCCCGCTTCTTGGGCGGCGCAGGTGCCCAGGAGTTCAGCAATCTGGAGCGCCCACTAGTTCTCGTCGTGCCCGACGTCGAGGTGATGAAGCCAGCGTTTGTCCTCTCGGCAATGTCTACGGGCAACATCCTCTTCGAAGACGCCGGTTCGTTGGCGACGCATATCGCTGATGAGGGATTGGGAAGTTCATTGTTGTCGATCGAACGCGTTGCTGATGTCGCACTGCTACAAGCACAGCAGGCAGAGCGCGCGGCTCTCCTTCGCACCGTTGCGGTTGGGATGCTCGTCACGGCGTGGCTTGTCGCCGCCTCGCTGGGTGCGCGTGTCTACTGGGCCGTTCGCGCGACCAGGCTCACGGTGAACCGGACAGCCGGACGGCCGTGGCTTGCCCTACTCCGAACCCCCATCATTGTTGACGTGGGGATCGCCCTCGCGGCGAGCGCCATACTGCTGCTGTTCCAGGACCACACACCGGTTGTTCTGGTCACCGCGTCGCTACTGCCCTTCATTGCAGGCATGGTGTCTGCCGCGGCTCATCGTGCGGCAGCGCAGGCCCAGGTCATCTCCGTTCTCACGCGAGCATCCAGCTAGGAAGGGACGTCATGAAACTGTCTGCAGACTCCGTTGCCATGTCCGTCGGAGGGCACGTCGCACTGCGAGAGGTCTCGATCCTGGCAAGCCCAGGTGAGATCCTTGCGCTCGCCGGGCCAAGCGGAAGCGGCAAGACGACCGCTTTGCACGTGATGGGCCTCCTGTTGCGTCCCTCGACCGGCACGATGCTGGTGGATGGTGAGGACGCCGGGGGGTGGTCATCACGGCGCAGACTCCGCTTCTGGCGAGATTCGGCCACCTTCGTGTTCCAGGACTATGGCCTCATTCACGAGGACACCGTCCAGGCGAACGTTGAAATCGCTCTGTTGGGGTATCCGCGCCGCGACCGGGCGCAGCGAGCGTGCCGTGCCTTGGGGCGCGTGGGACTGGAGGGTCGCGAAACCGAGCGAGTGGCCGCGCTGAGTGGGGGAGAGAAGCAGCGAGTAAGTCTGGCCAGGGCGATAGCCAAGGAGTCCGCTGTTGTCTTCGCTGACGAGCCGACCGCTTCGCTGGATCAGGAGAACCGGCTGATGGTGCACGAGTTACTGAGGCTTCAGTCCGAACGTGGTGCCACTGTTGTCGTGGCTACTCATGACGAACAGTTGATCGAAGATGCCGACGTTGTGATCGACGTTGGTCAGTCCGACGTCTCGCAGAACCCGGCCAAGTCGTCGGCGTCCACGATCCGGTAGGCATACCCCTGCTCGGCGAGGAAGCGCTGGCGGTGAGCGGCGAACTCCGCGTCCACCGTGTCCCGCGCGACGATCGTGTAGAAGTGCGCGGTCCGCCCGTCGCCCTTGGGCCGTAGCACCCGGCCGAGCCGCTGCGCCTCCTCCTGCCGCGACCCGAAGGTCCCCGACACCTGGATCGCCACGCTCGCCTCGGGCAGGTCGATCGAGAAGTTCGCCACCTTGCTCACCACGAGCAGGCTGATCTCACCTTCGCGAAACTGCCGGAAGAGCTCCTGGCGCTGCGGCACCGTCGTCTCGCCGGTGATGAGCGGCGCGTCCAGCCGCCCGGCGAGCTGCTCGAGCTGGTCCAGATACTGCCCGATGACCAGCGTCGGGGCTCCGGTATGCCGTCGCACCAGCTCGTCGACCACGGCGTCCTTCGCCGGGGCGCACGCCGCGAACCGGTAGCGCTCGTCCGGCTCCGCGACGGCATACGCCATCCGCATCGACTCCGACATCGTCACCCGCACCTCGACGCAGTCGGCGGGCGCGATGTAGCCCTGCGCCTCGATGTCCTTCCACGGCGCGTCATACCGCTTGGGCCCGATGAGCGAGAAGACGTCGGACTCGCGCCCGTCCTCGCGCACCAAAGTGGCGGTCAGCCCGAGCCGGCGCCGCGCCTGCAGGTCGGCGGTCATCCGGAAGATCGGCGCGGGGAGCAGGTGCACCTCGTCGTAGACGATGAGCCCCCAGTCGCGCGCGTCCAGCAGGTCCAGGTGCGGGAAGACACCCTTCCGCTTGAGGGTCAGCACCTGGTAGGTCGCGATCGTCACGGGGCGGATCTCCTTGCGCGACCCGGAGTACTCCCCGATCTCGTCCTCGGTCAGCGAGGTCCGCCGCAGCAGCTCCTCACGCCACTGCCGCGCGCTCACCGTGTTGGTGACGAGGATGAGGGTGGTCGTCGCCGACTTCGCCATCGCGCCCGCACCGACGAGGGTCTTGCCCGCGCCGCAGGGGAGCACGACCACACCCGAGCCGCCGTCCCAGAACCCGTCGACCGCCTGCTGCTGGTAGGGCCGCAGGCTCCAGTCGCTCGTGTCCAGCTCGATCGGGTGCGCCTCGCCGTCGACGTAGCCCGCGAGGTCCTCGGCGGGCCAGCCGACCTTGAGCAGCTCCTGCTTGAGGTGGCCGCGCTCGGACGGGTGGACGAGCACGGTGTCGTCGTCGATCCGGTCGCCGACAAGCGGCTTGATCTTTCTGTGCCGCAACACTTCTGCGAGCACCGCCCGGTCGGTAGTGCGCAGCACGAGACGCGGCTCGTCGGACCCCTCGCCGGAGCCGACGACCTCCTTGGTGAGGGTGAGCCGGCCATACCGCGCCATCGTCTCGGCGACGTCGACGAGCAGCGACTGCGGCACGGGGAAGCGGCTGTGCTCGATGAGGGCGTGCACCACCTGCTCGGCGTCGTGCCCGGCGGCGCGGGCGTTCCACAGGCCGAGCGGGGTGACGCGGTAGGTGTGGACGTGCTCGGGGGCGCGCTCGAGCTCGGCGAAGGGCGCGATGTCGCGCCGCGCCGCCTCGGCGTTCTCGTGGTCGACCTCGAGCAGCAGGGTCTTGTCGGACTGGACGATCAGCGGGCCATTCATCGTGGTCTTAACGGTATGCCGCCCGCCCCGCATTCCGTCCCTGCGCGCCGAGCCAGGCGCGTACGACGCGCTCCCGCGCCTCGGGTGCGTCGAGCTGGATGTGCGGTATACCCACTCCTCACGCTAGTGCTCGAGGAGAGCCGCGAGGACACGCCCCTGGGTGTCCAGCGAGACGTCGCCCCGGTCGGTCATCGAGCCGCCGTAGCCCAGCATGTCGCAGCGATAGGCCGTGGGGCGGCGCTCGACGCGGGTCGAGTCCGGGTGGCCGAGGATGTGCACCGTCACGCCTCCAGTCTTCCGTCTCACGCGATCGTGAGGCCCGGCTGCCGCGACGGCATCTGAGACAGTGAGCCTATGACGGATCCGCAGCCGCGATCTCTGCCGATGGTCGAGCCAGCTCCGGGCTTGCCCGATCGGGTCACGATCTACGAGGTCGGCCCGCGCGACGGGCTGCAGAACGAGAAAACCGTCGTGCCCGTCGAGGTGAAGGCGGAGTTCGTGCGGCGGCTGCTCACCGCGGGGATGAGCACGGTCGAGCTCACCAGCTTCGTGCCGCAGACATGGGTGCCGCAGCTCGGCGACGCCGAGGAGCTGCTGGAGCTGCTTGGGCCCGAAGGTCTGGGGGAGAAGCGGCCCGTGCTCGTGCCCAACGAGCGCGGCCTGGACCGTGCGCTGGAGCGCGGGGTGACCTCGATCGCGATCTTCGGCAGCGCCACCGAGACCTTCGCGCAGAAGAACCTCAACCGCTCCGTCGCCGAGTCGGTCGAGATGTTCGCCCCCGTCGTGAAGCGGGCGCTC
This sequence comes from Serinicoccus sp. JS2-9, assembly GCF_059025165.1. Classification (NCBI taxonomy): domain Bacteria; kingdom Bacillati; phylum Actinomycetota; class Actinomycetes; order Micrococcales; family Ornithinimicrobiaceae; genus Serinicoccus; species Serinicoccus sp. JS2-9. Next base: position 149,214 of record NZ_CM180091.1, on the reverse strand, counting down.
GACGGCAACGCCTGGGTGCGGGCCTACGTCTCGATGTGCTTCGGCGACCCGTGGGAGGGCCCGGTCCCGGTCGAGCAGGTCGTCGACGTCTGCCTGCGGCTCATGGATCTCGGCTGCGACCAGCTCTCCCTCGGAGACACGATCGGGGTCGGCACGCCGGGCCACGTCGCCCGGCTGCTCGGCGCCCTCGACGACGCGGGGATCGGCGCCGACCAGACCGCCGTGCACTTCCACGACACCTATGGCCAGGCGCTCGCCAACACCATGACGGCGATCCGGGGCGGGGTCCGCGTCGTCGATGCCTCGACCGGTGGTCTGGGCGGCTGCCCCTACGCCAGGTCGGCGACCGGCAACCTCGCGACCGAGGACCTCGTCTGGGCGCTGGACGGCCTCGGCATCGAGCACGGCGCCGACCTCGACGCGCTCGTCGAGACCAGCACCTGGATGGCCGAGCAGCTCGGCCGCCCCGCGCCCTCGCGGGTCGTGCGCGCGCTCGCCGGCAGCTGAGACCTGGCCGCGGGTTGCGCCCGACCCGAGCGGCCAGAGCGCTCACGCGAACGCTGCAGCCGGTGGCGCGCCCGACCCGATCGGCCGGAGCGTTCACGTGAACGCTGCAGCCGCTTCCGTGCGGCGCGTCGTCGGGACTCTTCAGGTATGCCGTGACGTCCGGTGCCAGTCGCCCCCGCACCGGACGCGCGTTCGTCACGTCCGGTGCGAGTCGGGCGCACGCTGGGCCTGGCTTGCCAGAGCGTTCGCGGCAACGCTGGAGCCCATCGCTAGCCGGTGCGGCGGGTGTCGGCGCGGGCCGACGCCTCACGAGGCTCGGCCACCTCACGGAGGTCGACGTGCAGCTTGCCGCGCCCGACCCCGCCGGACTTCCTAGGATGACGGGATGCTGCTCGCGGAGGAACTGGCCCTGCTGCTCCTCGACGACGACACGGGGGACTGGCTGGTGCACCCGGCTGCGGTGCGGCGCGGGGTGCGGATCGCGTTGGTCGTCGAGCTCCTGGGTCGTCGCCGACTCGCCCTGGAGGAGAGCGGCGAGCTGTCGTCAGACCTGCCGGCCACGACGGGTGGCGACCCGCTGCTGGAGCGGGTGGCCGCAGCGGTCGTGGGGCAGCGTCCGCAGCAGCTGCGGCGGCCGCCTCGCCGGGAGGTCCGCGAGGTCCTGTCCCGGCTGCGCGACCAGGGGGCCCTGCGGCGCGGGAGGGTCCGGCGGGGCCGCCACCTGCCCGGTCCCGCCTCCCGGGAGGGAAGCGTGCGCGACCGGCTGCTCAGGGTGCTGCGCGAGGACCGGCTGGCGGATCGGCCTACCGCGCTGCTCGTCGCCCTGACCTACGAGCTCAACCTCCTCCCGCGGCTCTTCCCCGACGAGGACGTGCCGGCGCTGGTGGAGCGGGCGGCGGCGGTCGAGGCCCAGCTGCGCCGCGACGAGCACTACTTCCCGACCACGCTGAGCCGCGACGCCCGGCGCACCCGCACCGACGCCGGCGACGTTCTCGGCGGGATCGGGGACGCCCTCGACGGGCTGTCGCTGCTCGTCGACGCCGGGCGACTGCTCGGCCTGCCCGTGCGCGTCGCCCTTCGCGTCCTGGGGGAACTGCCCTGACCGCGGCGGTATGCCGTGCCCCTCGCCCCCGGGGGAGCGCCCGCCGCGCGATCGTCCCGGGGGAGGATGAGGGCCCGGTGAGGCGCCGCATACCGTAGGGCGCATGCATGCACCGCGCAGCTCCGGCATCGACCGGGCGACGATGAACCCCGACGTCCGCCCCCAGGACGACCTCTTCGAGCACGTCAACGGAGGGTGGCTCGCCACCGCGCAGATCCCGGAGGACCGCTCGCGCTACGGCTCCTTCGACATGCTCCGGGAGAACGCCGAGGACGCCGTCCGCGAGCTCATCGAGCGGGCGGCCGAGAAGCAGCCCGCCCTCGACACCCCGGCGGGCAAGGTCGGCGCGCTCTACGCCAGCTTCATGGACGAGGGGCGGGTCGAGCAGTTGGGCCTGTCCCCGCTCGCCGAGCCGCTCGCGGACATCGCTGCGGTGAGCGGGGTGGGCGAGCTGACCCGGCTCTCCGGCCGCCTGCAGCGCGAGGGTGTGGAGGGCCTGGTGCACGCCTTCGTCACCGCCGACGCCGGTGACCCCGACAGCTACATCGTCTACCTCCACCAGGGCGCCATCGGCCTGCCCGACGAGGCCTACTACACCGCCGACGAGCACGAGGCGGTCCGGGAGGCCTACCGCAGCTACCTCGGCCGGCTGCTGGAGCTCGCCGCGCCCGCGCTCGCCGATGCCGGTCTCGACGAGGTGCTCGGGGACGACGCGGTCGAGCGGGTCTACGCGCTGGAGGAGCGGATCGCCGCCGCCCACTGGGACCGCGTCGCGGCCCGCGACGCCGTGAAGTCCTACACCCGCCTCACCCGGGCCGAGCTCGCCGAGCGCACGCCGGGCTGGGACTGGGACGCCTGGGTGGAAGGGCTGGGCGTGCCCGAGGGGGCCCTCGACGCCGTCGTCGCGCGTCAGCCGGAGGTGCTCACCGCCGTCGCTGCAGCGCTGACCGAGGTGCCGCTCGCCGACTGGCAGGCCTGGCTGACGGTGCGGCTGCTCGACGGGCTGGCGCCCTACCTCGGCGCCGACCTCGTCGCCGCGCACTTCGCCTTCCACGGCACGGCGCTGTCCGGCACGCCCGCCAACAAGCCGCGGTGGAAGCGCGGCGTCGGCCTGGTCGAGGGCCTGCTGGGGGAGGCCGCCGGCCAGCTCTACGTCGAGGCGCACTTCCCGCCGGCGGCGCGCGAGCGGATGACCGAGCTGGTCGGCCACGTCACCGAGGCCTTCCGCCGCCGCATCGGCGAGCTGGAGTGGATGGGCGAGCAGACGCGCGAGCGCGCGCTGGACAAGCTCGAGGCCTTCCGCCCCAAGATCGGGCACCCGCCCACCTTCCGCGACTACACGGCATACCAGTTGGATCCGGAGGACCTCGTCGGCAACGTGCGGCGCGGCGCGGCCTTCGAGACCGACCGCGAGCTGGGTAAGATCGGCGGCCCCATCGACCGGGACGAGTGGCTCATGACGCCGCAGACGGTCAACGCCTACTACCACCCGATGCTCAACGAGATCGTCTTCCCGGCCGCGATCCTGCAGCCGCCGTTCTTCGACGTCGAGGCGGACGACGCGGTCAACTACGGCGGCATCGGCGCGGTCATCGCGCACGAGATCGGGCACGGCTTCGACGACCAGGGCAGCCGCTACGCCGGTGACGGCTCGCTCACCGACTGGTGGACCGAGGCCGACCGGGAGGCCTTCGACGCGCGCAGCCAGCAGCTCATCGCGCAGTTCGACACGCTGTCGCCGCGCGACATCCCCGGCGAGGAGGCCACGGTCAACGGCGGGCTCACGGTCGGCGAGAACATCGGCGACCTGTGCGGGCTCGAGCTGGCGCACCTCGCCTACGCCATCGCCACCGGCGGGGAGGCGCCCGAGCTGGACGGCTGGACCGGCGAGCAGCGCTTCTTCCTCGGCTGGAGCTCGGTATGGCGCACGGTCGCCCGCGAGGAGGAGGCCCGGCGGCTGCTGTCGATCGACCCGCACGCCCCGGCCGACCTGCGGGCCAACACGGTGCGCAACGTCGACGCCTTCCACGAGGCCTTCGGCACGGAGAAGGGCGACGCCCTCTGGCTCGCGCCGGAGGACCGCGTGCGCGTCTTCTGAGGACTGCCTCCTCAGGTCGCCGTCCCAGAATTCGACCATGGCTTGTTGTGCCCTGGCGCGACAACCCGTGGTCGAATTCGGGGAGCAGCGGCAGGGAATCGGCCGGTCAGTCCGCCGGCCGCACCCGGGTGATCCGGTGCAGCAGGAAGGTCCGAGCGAGGTCGGCGTCACCGACGGTCGCGCGGACCCGCCCACCCTCGACCGCCAGCGGGTGCAACAGGTGGGTGGCGACGCCACCGGCGTCGTCGGCATACCCGATCCAGAGCGCCTGCCCGTCGGCCGCCGCCTCGCGCACGGCCGCGCTGATGACGACCGGGTCGGTCAGGCCCTCTCCCTGGCCGTCCGCCGGGCGCCCGCCGTCGCCGCGGCGCATGACCGCGACGACCTGGGCGGCCACCACCTCGTCCACCCCGCTGACGCGGACCGGGGGTGAGCTGGGCCGCGGCGCGCGACGCTGGCTCGCGGTCGCGAGCTCCAGGCCGCCGTCGCCGCCGTCGGCGACCGGGCCGTACTGCTCCTCGCGCAGCAGGTCCAGCACCGTCGGCGCGGGCACCGGCGTGACCAGGACGGTCGGTGCGATCCGGCGCCACTGCAGCATGCCGAGCGCCCGATCCCGCTCGATCCGGTCCAGCAGCGCCGCATCGTCGCAGCGCAGATAGGCCGCGCACGCCCCCACGCGCGCCAGGCCGTGACGTCGCGAGACGTCGCGCACGAGGTAGTCCAGCGGCTGCGGCACACCCGTCCGCGAGACCGCCGCCAGCTCCTCCAGCACCCGGTCGGCCGTCCAGCCCAGGTCCAGCGCCCGCCGCACGCTCTCCTCGGAGAAGCGGTGCACGGTCGCCCCGCCGCGTGACTCGACATCGCTGACCAGGCGCATGAGGCTGCGCGCGGCGCCGTCGAGCCGCCCCGGGGCGATCGCGGTGAGGTCGGCCTGCAGCAGCACGTGGTCCACCGCCGGTGGCACCAGCGGCTCCATGAGCGTCGCTGGCGTCCCGACTCCCTCGGCGTGCTCCCGGTCCTCGACCACGGCCCGGCCGGGTGTGGACAGCGCGCCGCGGCCGGTCACGCCGGCCCACTCGGCCTCCCGCAGCGCGGTGGGTGCGCCCACGCCGTGGTCTCCCTGCGCGCGCGCCGCTCGCAGCGGGTGGCGCCAGCGCAGTAGCCCGCCCAGCGCCTCGGCCGTCGCGGCGGCGCCGGGGGTCAGGCTGGCCAGCGCACGCAGCGTGTCGTGGCGCCGCTGCCGCCCCAGGGGGTATGACGTCGCGGTCGACAGCGCGTTGACGCGACCCTGCTCGGTCGAACCCACGAGGGCGGGGGCCGCGGACATCCCCCACCACGCGGTGGCGAGCACCGCCCACCGGGCGCCGGCGTCGTCCTCCAGCCAGGCGTCGGCCGTGGTCGTCGGCGCCCAGACCGGCTGGGCGTCGGCCCGGTGCCCGCCGTCGTCGACGGCCAGCAGCCCGGCCGCGTGGGCGACCTCGAGCAGCCAGGCGGTCTCCTCCTCGCCGGTCTCCAGGTGTGCCGCGAGCCGGGTGAGGTCGCGGGCAGCGAGGCCACCGGCCCGCAGCACGCGGGGCGGGCGGACGCCCCAGGTGTCGACGACCTCGGTCACGAGCACGAGCAGGTCGCCCGCCCGTCCGCCGGCCGCCGCGTCGACCACCTCCTGGTCCACGTCGGCATGCTCGATCTCGGGCGGCTCGACCGCGCTCTGGCGATGCAGCCGACCACCGCGCAGCTCCAGCGCCACCTGACGGGGGAGGACCACGTGCGCCTCGTCCTCACGCAGCAGCAACCCGGCCGCGACGAGCTCCTCGGCGGCGCGACCGACCGCAGAGCCACCGGCGCCGCCCGTCGGGCTCGCCACCGCGCCGCGGGCAGGCCCCCACGTGAGCGCGTCGAGCAGGCTGCGGTGCCGATCCTCCAGGCCCGAGAGGGCCCTACCCAGGTCCGTGCCCTCCGGCACGTCGGCGCCTTCGGGCCCCAGCCCACCGGGGGAGCCGACGACCTCGGCCACCGCGCGCGCGGGCCGCATACCCTCCGGCGAGCGCCAGGCGAGCGCGAGGTCGTGCAGGTCGTCCAGCAGCAGCGCCGCGGTGTCGTCGGAGCATCCGAGCAGGGTGGCCACCTGCTGGTCGCCCGCCGGTGCGGCCACGACGAGCGCCTCCAGGGCCTGCAGGTGAGCCAGGTCGAGCGAGTCCAGGGCGCGCTGCACGCTGGCCCGGGTGGTGGCCCGGGCGGCGAGGGCGCTCAGGTCGGCGGGAGCGGGGCGGGCCAGGTCGGGGCGGGCCCGCAGCAGCGCGGCGAGCGCCGCGTCGTCGCGCCCGCGCAGGTCGTCGGCCAGCGACCGGGCCGTGGCCTCAGCCAAAGAGTGCCTCGTAGACCTGCTGGAAGCGCCCGAAGCGCTCGGTGTAGTACGGGCGCCGGGCGTAGTCCGGCGTCAGCGTGGGGCCGCGATCCGGCTTGGCCCGCCGCACGTCGGGGGCGAGCGTCTCCAGGGCCAGCAGGGCGGTGCCGTGCAGCGTGGAGCGCTTGATCGTCACCGGGGTGACCGGGGTGCGCATGGCATCGGCCATGATCTGCATGAGCTCGGGCCGGTCGGCGGCGATGCCGCCTCCGGCGTAGAGCTTCTCCGGCTGCGGGGCCACCTCGCGCAGCTGGCTGGCGATCCGGGCGTAGGACAGCGCGATGCCCTCCACGACCCCGCGGTAGACCTCGGCCGGCGCCGAGGCGGCGGTCACGCCTGTCACCACGGCGCGGGCGTCGGCGGCCCAGCCGGTGCTGCGCTCGCCGCTGAAGAAGGGCAGCACCAGGGGCGTGGTCTCGTGCGGCTCCGCGGTGAGCGCGTCCGAGAGCGCCTCCGGCCCCACCTGGTCCACGGCCAGCGTGACGTCGGCCCAGGCCAGCGCCCGGCCCACGTCGTTGAGCGCCCCGCCGAGCAGCGCTCGATCGTGGGAGACGCGGTAGCACCACAGGCCCGGCGGCAGCGTCTCGGGCATCTCCCGCACGAGCACCCGCAGCGCGCCGGAGGTGGCGCACGAGGCGCCGATCGCGGTCTCGTCGTGGGCGCCGAGGCCGACGTTGGCGGCCAACCCGTCGGTGATGGGCGCGAACCAGCTGGCCTCCGCGAGGGCCGGCCACTTCTTCGCGATCTTCGCGGCCTCCTTCTCGGCCACCGGCACCGGCTCGTCGAGGTGGTGGATCGGCGGCAGCTGGTCCATACCGATGCCGCTGATCTCGACCAGCTCGGGATACCACTCGGCCGTGTGCCGGTCGATCAGGCCGGTCCACGAGGCGGTCGACGTCCCGGTCGCGAAGGTGCCGGTGAGCCGGCCCATCACGTAGTCGCCGAGGGACAGGTAGGTCGCGGCCTGCTTGACCACGTCGGGGCGCTCCGCAGCCAGCCAGCGCAGCCGTGCCGGCCAGTAGCTCGAGTGCACCCGGGTCCCGGTGCGCTGCTGGAGGTTCTCCTCCGACAGCTCCTCGCGCAGCTCGGTGACCTGCCTCGAGCAGCGACCGTCGGCATACGTGAAGCAGGGGGTCAGCGGCGCACCGTCGGCGTCGACGACGACGAGGCTGGAGGCGAAGGTGTCGAGCGCGACCCCGGCGATCTGCTCCTTCTTCAGCGAGCCGAGCAGCTCGTCGATGAGCCCCTTGACCTCGGTGACCACCTGCTCGGGGTCGATCTCGGAGGTGCCGTCCGCGGCGACGGTGAAGCTGTGCGGCGTCTTGGCGCGCTTGCCGACCGGGCGTCCGGCGGCGTCATAGATCATGCCCCGGCTGGCGGTGGACCCCACGTCGAGCGCGAGGACCAGCGGCGCGACGGCGTCCTTGAGCTCGATGTCGAAGTTCGAGGCCATGAAACCTCACTCTAGGCGCGATCCGGGCAGTGCCGTGCATCGGAGGGGAGCGGGCGTCGGGCCGGGGCGTGGCACCATCGTGGCGTGCACCCGTCCACCGCTCTCGCCACCGTCGTCGTCGACGAGCTCGTGCGCGGCGGTGTGCGCGAGGCCGTCCTCGCCCCCGGCTCCCGCTCGGCGCCCTTCGCGTATGCGTTGGAGGCGGCCGACCGCGCCGGGCGGCTGCGGCTCCACGTGCGGATCGACGAGCGCTCGGCCGGCTTCCTCGCGCTCGGTCTCGCGCGGGTCGGCGGGCGTCCGGTGCCGGTGGTCACGACGTCCGGCACGGCGGTCGCGAACCTGCACCCGGCCGTGCTCGAGGCGCACCACAGCGGCATACCCCTCGTCGTGCTGTCGGCCGACCGCCCGGCCGAGCTGCGCGGCACGGGGGCCAACCAGACCACGGTGCAGCCGGGGATCTTCGCGGGCGTCGTGCGCTGGGAGTGCGACCTCCCGGCGCCGGAGTCCGTCACCGCTGCCTCCGCTGCCCACTGGCGCTCGACGGTATGCCGCGCGCTCGCCGCGACCGGGCACGGTGCGGTGGGGGCGGCGGCGGGCGCCAGCGGTGGTCCGGTGACGTGGGCGGACGGCGGGCCGGTGCACCTCAACGTGTCCTTGCGGGACCCGTTGGCGCCGGAACCGCCCGGTGCGGGGGTACCCGCGGCTGACGGTGCGGGCGCGCCGGAGGCCGACGGCCTGCCGGAGGTGCTGGCAGGGCGCTCAGGCGGCGTCCCCTGGACCGTCGTGGGGTCCGCGGGCGGCGCCGAGGGCGGCGAGCACGACGACGCAGACGGACGGCGACCGGTGGACGGCGGACCTGCGGGCACCCAGCGGACCGCGCCGGGTGTCGAGGCGGGGGAGCGCACCCTCGTCCTGCTGGGTGACCTGCCCTACCCGGAGCTGACCCGCCGGGCGCTCGCGTGGGCGGAGGGCGCCGGCTGGCCGGTCGTGGCCGAGCCCTTCGGGCTGCTGGCGACCAGGGCGTCACTGGTGCCGCACGGGCCGCTGGTGGCCGGAGCGGTGGCGCGTGGCGGGTCCGACGCGCTGCTGCCGGAGCGGGTGGTCGTGGTAGGACGGCTGACGCTCTTCCGCGAGCTCGGTGCTCTGCTGCGGCTCCCGGGGATGCGGGTCGAACAGGTCTCGGCGACCCACCGGTGGACCGATCCCTCGCACGTCGTCTCGCGCGTCCACCCGGTGGCCGTCCTCGCCGCGCCACCAGCACCGGCGCCCGGCGCCGCCGCCTGGGTGGGGGCGTGGGTGAGCGCGGGGGACGGCCTGTCCGCGGGGGTGCGGCAGGCGGCCGGACTGGACGCGGGCGCCAGCACCGGGCTGTCCGAGCGCGCGCGGCAGGTGGCCGCGCCGGACGCAGGTCCGGACCCGTCCCGGATGACCGGCCCCGGCGTGGCCGCGACCGTGGCGGCGGCTCTCGCACCGGGCGACCAGCTGGTCCTCGGGTCCTCCACCGTGCCGCGCGACCTGGCCCTGGCCCTGGACGGCTCGCAGGCCCCCGCCCGGGTCGTCGCCAACCGCGGGCTGGCCGGCATCGACGGGACCGTCTCGACCGCGGTCGGCGCCGCGCTCGCGCAGCAGTCCGGCCGCACCGTGGCGCTCATGGGCGACCTGACCTTCCTGCACGACGCGGGCGGCCTGGTCATCGGCCCGGAGGAGCCCCGACCCGACCTCACGATCGTCGTCGTCAACGACGACGGCGGCGGGATCTTCTCGACGCTGGAGTACGGCCATCCCTCCCGGACGACCTCCGAGGAGAAAGCCGCCACCGCGGAGCGCGTCTTCGGCACGCCGCACCGCACCGACCTCGCGGCGCTGTGCACGGCATACCGGGTGGCGCACCGGCGGGTGACGTCGCTCGCGCACCTGGCCGACACCCTGGCGGCACCCGCGGCACCGGCACGGCCCGAGGGCGAGGGCGCCCTCTCGCCCGGCATCCGCGTCGTGGAGGTGCCGCTCGACCGGAGCGGTCACCGCCGGGTGCGCGACGACCTCGCGGCCTTGCGCGTCTCCTCGTGACACAGGCGTTCCTCCGCCCACGCCTGTGTCGCAGGCAGACGCGCAGCTGTGGTCGGAGTGAGAGCCGCGCCGCCACCTCGGCGCACTGACGACCCCCTCAGGGCGTCAACGACCCCGCCAGCCGCTCCTTCGCGCGGCGGCCCCGCCGCCCGACCGGCACCGTTCCGGCGACGGCCCCCAGCCCGACCCGCGCCCCGTTGCCGTAGAGCGTCTCGATCCCCCCGGCGGGCACGACATACGTCTCGTGCCAGATGCCGACCGCTCCCGGGGCCCTGCTCGCCGCTCCGGTGAACGCGCGCCACGCCGGGAAGTGCTCGCGGGTCCGGTCGGAGGCGTAGGCGTAGAGCTGGTCGACCGAGCGCCAGTACTGCACGAGCCAGGGCCCCTTGCCCCCGACCAGGTAGCTACTGCCCAGGAAGCCGAGGTCCTCGGCCTCGCCACGGGCCGCCTCGTCCCGGTTGCGCTCCAGCTCCGCGATCATCCGCGGCATCGCCCGGACCACCGGCCCCCACTGGTCGATGCGTAGCGGCTTGGCGATGGTGATGCCGATGTGGAAGACGACGAGCCCGTCCTCGGCGTCGTAGGCGTGGGTGCGTGACTGCAGCGGAGTCCCCTCCGGTACTATTGGATAGTTCCACTGTCCAATATAGATAGTTGCACTATCCAAGGCAAGGGGTGGGGTCATGCGGATCTCCGAGCTCGCGGCGGCGACCGGCGTGAGCGTGCCGACGTTGAAGTTCTACCTACGCGAGGGTGTGCTCCATCCGGGGTGGGCGCGGTCGCGCACGCAGTCCGACTACGACGACAGCCATGCCGAGCGGGTCCGCCTCGTGCGGGCGCTCATGGAGGTGGGCGGCCTCGACCTCGCCACGGTCGGGCGGGTGCTGGCGACGATGGAGAGCCCCGACGTCGAGCGACTGGGGGTGCTCGCGGTGGCGCAGCAGGCGCTGTTCGGCGCCGCTCCGGAGGCCTCAGGCTCGCCCGATGATCCGGTATGCCGCCCGCGCGCCTCTGACTCGTCGGTCGCCTCGGGTGGCGCCGACGGTTCCGGGGCGGGCCCCTCCGACGTCGCGGCTGACCAGCGTGGCTCCCGGGCCCAGCGCTGGCTCCGCGACCGCGGGTGGCAGGTCGCCCCCGACGACCCCGCGGTCGCTCCGCTGGAGCGGGCGTGGCAGGCGTGCGGGGAGGCCGGGATCGGTCTCGACGAGAGCCGGATGGACCTCTACGCCGACGCCGCCGAGCAGATCGCCGCCGTCGACGTGGCCTCGGTGCCGGCCGACCCCGTCTCGGCTGTGCGCCAGGTGGTCGTCGGAACCGTCCTGGTCGACCCGGTGCTGTCCGCGCTGCGCAAGCTGGCCCAGCAGCACACCGCCGTCACCCAGCAGGCCGCCGAGTCCTAGGCCGGCGCGCTCAGAAGCCGATCGCCGGCATCGGCTCGGTGTCGGCGCGCATCGCGCGAGAGAGCGCCCGCACCGCGCCCGGCGTGATCTCGCGCACGCCGAGCGTCGGCACCTGGGCGAGCAGCGTTCGGCCGCCGAGGTAGGCCGCGCCCAGCGCCGCCACGGGCGTCGCGAGGTCCGCGTCCCGGTCGCTGCTGTTCACCTGCGCGGCGCCGTCGGCGTCGATCTGGACCCTCCACCGACCGGCGTTCCACGGGCACAGCTCGTCCGCGACCTCGACCACGAGATCCAGCGGCGCGCCCTCGGCATACCCCCGGTCGGTCAGCGCCCGCGGCAGGTCGACCGGCCGGATCCAGAGCGAGTCGAAGACCTTCATCCCCGCGGACCGCGGGCTGCCGGTCCACCAGGCGAGGGGATCGTCCACCGGGCGGTCCCAGAAGGTCGTCTTCGTCGTCAGGTCGAGGTCGACCAGCCGCCGGGCCAGCGCCAGCAGCGTGCCGTGGTCGCGGGTCGCCAGCTCAGCCACGCCGACCTCGCCGGCAGGAGTCGCGTCGTCCCACTTGCTGTCCCGCCGGAAGACGGCATACCCCGTGATCTCCTCACCGCGCCGCGCGAGCATGAGCCGCCTCGGCTCCTTGCTGCCGCGGGCCTTCGGGTGGTCGCGGAAGGCGTACCAGGTGGGGGCGAGCGCGTCCGGCCGGGTCACCGTGCCCAGCGTGACCTCGGCGCAGGCCAGGTGCGCAGCGTGCAGCGTGGCCCGCGCCTCGTCGGTGTCGACCCGGACCACGTGCGTGCTGACCTCGTCCGCCGATGCGACGACCTCGGGCGCGGCACGCAGCTCGGTGCCGCGCCCGAGGGTGAGCTGGGTGTCGACGCTGGCGCAGCCGTAGCCGAAGCGGCCGTAGATCGCGTTCTCCGACGCGTGCAGGCCGGCGACCGCCACCTCGCCCCGGTCGTGGAGGCGGTGCAGGTGGTCGCTCATCATCCGGCGCAGCACGCCGCGACGCCGGGCGTCAGGGTCGACGCTGACGAAGGTCAGGCCGTCCATCGGGACCCGCGTCAGCGAGCCCGCGGCTCCTGGCACCGTGACCGCCATCTCGAAGGCGCTGTAGACGCCGCTGAGTGGGCGGTCGGCGTCCGGTGCCTCGCCGGGCAACGGGTCACCGGCGCGCTCGACGGCTCGGGCGTGCGCGAGATCCAGCTCGTCGGCGAGGTGGTCGAGCGTCGCCCCGGGGGTGACCGAGAACCACACCTTCTCGAGCAGTGCCTCGATCCGGGGGAGGTCGTCGCGGCCCAGGTCGATCAGCGGTGCGGGGGCGCTCGTGGCTGGCGTCGTCATGGGCACAGTGTGGCAAGCCCTACGCCGGTGGGGCGAGACGTTTTCGACCACTGCTTCTTCTGCCATGGCGCGAAGAACCATGGTCGAATTTCCATGTCGGAGGGGGTATGTCGTGAGTCGGGACCCGCGCGGATCGGTCACGGCGGTGCTGGTGGTCTTCGCCAGCGCCGGCTTCGTCATGGGACAGGCGCTCGCGCGCGTGCCCGCGGTCCGTGACCACCTCGGCGCCGACAAGGCGCAGCTGGGGCTGGCGCTCATGGGTATAGGGCTCGGCTCGCTCCTGGCGATGCCGTTCACCGGGCGGCTGGTGGACCGGTTCGGCAGTCGGAGCGTCGTCCTCGTGTCGGTGCTGCTGGGCTGCCTCGGCTGGGCCGCGGTGTCCGTCGTCCCCTTCGTGCCGCTGCTGCTGGTGGCGCTGCTCGTGACAGGCATGAACATCGGCGTCTGGGACGTCGCCATGAACATCCAGGGCACGCACGTCGAGCAGGTGCGGGCCCGCTCGCTCATGCCCTTCTTCCACGCCGCCTTCTCCGGCGGCGCGGTGCTCGGTGCCGGAGCTGGTGCCCTGGCCGCCTGGTGGGGCATCGGCCTGGTGCAGCTGCCGGTGCTCGCGCTGCTGGCGGCCGCAGCAGGGGTATGGGGTGCGGCCCGCTTCGTGCCCGAGTCCGAAGAGGCTGTCGGGGTCGTCGGGTCCGCCGAGGCCATCGGGTCCGCCGACGCCCCCGAGTCCGCCGAGGCCGCCGAGGTCCCCGCGGCGCCCGGAGCCGTCGCGACCGCCGAGGGCGTCGGGTGGGTCGGAGACGCGGAACCCCCCGCGCGCAGCGGGCTGACGCGCGTGGTCTCGCCGGATGAGCAGTCGAAGGGCCCTCACGCAGCGGCCTGCGCCCTGTATCGAGGACCCTTCGACTGCTCATGTACGAAAGGGGGCCGTTCGTTCTGGACAGAGGATTCTGGGGCCCGTTCCCCCAAAAGCTATGTCCAGAACGTGGCGCGTCAGCCCAGGCCCAGGGCGTGCCGCATCGCGGTGAGCTTGACCTCGGTCTCAGCGAGCTCGGCCTGCGGGTCGGAGGCGGCGACGATCCCACCGCCGGCGAAGAGTCGCATCGAGTGCCGGTCGTCGGAGAGCTCACCGCAGCGCAGCGCGATGCCCCAGTCGCCGTCGCCGGAGGCGTCCATCCAGCCGACGGGTCCGGCATACCGGCCACGGTCCATCCCCTCGAGCTCGTCGATGAGCCGGGCCGCCGGCTCGGTCGGGGTGCCGCACACGGCCGCCGACGGGTGCAGCGCCGCCGCCAGCCGCAGCGAGGTCGCCCCGCTGCGCATCATGCCGCTGATGTCGCTGGCGAGGTGGTAGACGTCGGGCAGCTCCAGGACGTAGGGCGCCTCCGGCACCATCATCTCCGAGCAGTGCGGCGCGAGCGCCTCGGCGACCGAGCGCACGGCGAAGGCGTGCTCGTCCAGGTCCTTGGCGCTGCTCACGAGTCGCAGCCGCGGGTCGGCGGGGTGGTCGGCACCCGCCGCGGCCAGCGCCGGGTCCCCGGCCCGCGCCACGGGTATGCCGTTCGGCCGGCGGATCGTGCCCGCCAGCACCCGCGACCGGGCGCGCCCGCCCTGCAGCCGGACCAACATCTCCGGCGTGGCGCCGACCAGGCCGTCGACCGCGAAGGTCCAGGTGGCGGCATACCGCTTCTCCAGGCGCTCCAGCACCGGGGCGAGGCGCACCGCCTGCCCGTCGCGGTGGCGCACGGCGACGTCGCGGGCGAGGACGACCTTGTCCACCTCGCCCTCGGCGATCCGGGAGACCGCCGCCGCGATCACCTCGGGCCACTGCGCGGCGGGGATGGAGCCGTCGCTCTCGACGACCGGGTCCAGGACCGCGAGATCCGGGTTGCTGCGACCCAGCAGCTCGGCCGGGTGGGCGGTGGGCCAGGGCTCGTCGTCCCGCACCACGGTCGTCACCCAGGCGAGGCCGTCCCGGCGGCCGATGACCACCCGGGGCACGGTGAGCACGCTGGCGTCCGCCGACCCCGGCGAGAACGCGAACGACCCGAAGGCGACCAGGCCCGTGCCGGGTAGGCGCACCTCGTCCTCGACCTCAGCCACCGCGTGGAGGGAGGTCCACCACTGCTCGGCCGTGGCGAAACGCTCCGGCCCCGTGCACTCCAGGTGGGCGACCCGGCCCCAGCCGACCAGGCCGTCGCCCTCACGCAGCCAGGCCACCGCCTCGCGCGGGTCGACCTCGTCCGGCACGCGGGTCAGCAGGTCGCCGGGGGCGTCGACCGCGACGGTCCGGGCGCGCAGTCGGGGGAGCACAGGGGGTGGAGCCACAGCCGTCCACTGTAGGGCGTGGTGCGAGGATGGCTGGCATGAACCCGACGCGCGCCCAGCTCGACAAGCAGCCACGCGAGGTCGCCGAGATGTTCGACGGCGTGGCTCGCCGCTACGACCTGACCAACACCGTGCTGTCCGGGGGGATGGACCACCTCTGGCGTCGCGCCGTGGTCGCGTCGGTCGACGCGCGCCCGGGGGAGCGCGTCCTCGACATCGCCGCGGGCACGGGCACCTCGAGCGAGCCGTATGCCGATCGCGGCATCGACGTCGTGCCCGCGGACTTCTCCACGGGGATGCTGGGGGAGGGCCGTCGGCGTCGCCCGGACCTTCCCTTCACCGCGGCAGACGCGATGGCGCTCCCCTTCGCCGACGGGTCCTTCGACGTCGTCACGATGAGCTTCGGGTTGCGCAACGTGAGTGACGTGGACGCCGCCCTGCGGGAGTTCCTCCGGGTGGTCCGACCCGGTGGTCGTCTCGTCGTGTGCGAGTTCAGCCAGCCGGTGGTGCCGGTCTTCTCTACGTTCTACCGCAACTACCTCATGCGGGCGCTGCCGCAGATCGCCCGCCGGGTCAGCTCCAACCCCGAGTCCTACGTCTACCTCGCCGAGTCCATCCGCGCCTGGCCGGCGCAGCGGGAGCTGGCCGAGCAGGTGCGGGCCGCCGGGTGGACCCAGGTGCGGTGGCGCAACCTCACCGGCGGCGTCGTGGCGCTGCACCACGCGGTCGCCCCCTCCACGCCGGGCCCGATCGCCTGATCCTGGCGTCGCGCCCCTGAGGGGCGCTGGTCACGCCTGCACGCGTGCGGATGCCCTCGCCCCGGTGTAGAAGTAGGGGATGGACGTCGAGCTGGCGGAGATCCGCGACTTCCTCGCGGCGCACCCGCCCTTCGCGGACCTGCCGCCGGAGGTGCTGGACCGACTGCCCTCGCGGTGCACGGTCCGCTACGTCCGGCGCGGCTCCACCGTGCTGCGCGCGGGACACCGCGACGACCGCCTCTACGTCGTGCGGGCGGGGGCCGTCGACATCACCGACGACGGCCAGCTCGTGGACCGCGTGGGCGCCGGCAGCGGCTTCGGCCTGTCCGGCGTCGTCGAGCATGCGCCCAGCCGGTATGACGCCACTGCCCGGGAGGACACGCTGCTGCTGACGCTGCCGCGGGAGGAGTTCGACGCGCTGGCCGCGGCGCACCCGGTGGTGGGGGTCCACTTCGCCGCGGCGCACCACGGGCGGATCCGCGCCGCCCTCCGGCAGCTGCAGACCCCGACCCGCGGCTCGGCCGTCCTCAAGACCGCGGTGCGCGACCTCCTGCGGGGCGAGCCCGTGACCGCCGACCCGGAGACGCCGGTGGCCGAGGCGGCGCGGATCATGACGGAGGCCGGCGTCTCCTCGCTGCTCGTCATGGCTGAGGGCGGGCTCGCCGGCATCGTCACCGATCGCGACCTGCGCCGCCGGGTGCTGGCCGCCGGGGTGGACCCGGGCCACCCGGTCCACACGGTCATGACGACGCGGCCGGTCACCGTCGGTGCCGAGGCGCTGGCCCTGGAGGCGATGCTGGAGATGACCGGCCGCAACATCCACCACCTTCCCGTGGTGGACGCGTCCGGGGCGGTCCTCGGGCTGGTGACGACCACCGACCTCGTCCGGCTGGAGCGCTCCAACCCCGTCTACCTCGTCGCCGACGTTCAACGGCAGGAGGACGTCGACGGGCTGGCCGCCCAGGCCCGCCGCATACCCCAGGTCGTCGAGCAGCTCGTGGCCGAGGATGCGACCGCCGCGGACATCGGCCGGGTCGTCACCGCCCTCACGGACGCCCTCACCGCCCGGCTCATCGCCCTCGCCGAGGCCGAGCTCGGCCCCCCGCCCGCGCCCTACGCCTGGGCCGCGCTGGGGTCGGCCGCGCGGGAGGAGCAGGGCCTCGGCGGCGACCAGGACCACGCCCTGGTCCTCGCCGACGACGCCGACCCCGACGATCCGTGGTGGGCGGCACTGGCCGGGTTCGTCACCGACGGGCTCGAGGTATGCGGCTTCCCCCGGTGCGACGGCGACGTCATGGCGAGCAACCCGCGCTGGCGGATGCGCGCGTCCGACTGGCGCGCGCAGTTCGGGCGGTGGACCCGTGAGCCGCAGCCGGAGGCGGTCCTGTGGGCGGCGATCTTCTACGACATGAGGGCCGTGCACGGCGACGGCGACCTCGTCCGGACGCTGCGGGAGGAGGTGGTCCCCCTGGGCGGGCGCTCCGACCTGCTGCTGGCCTACCTCACCGCGCAGTCGGCCCGGATGCGCCCGCCCATCGGGTTCTTCCGCGGGTTCGTCCTGGAGGACCAGGGGGAGCACCGGGACACGCTCGACCTCAAGCGAGGCATCGCGGCGATCGTGCAGCTGGCGCGGGTGCAGGCGCTGCGCGCGGGGTCGACCGCCCTGTCGACCGGGGCTCGGCTCGCGGCGGCCGCCGAGCGGGGCGTGCTGCCGGCGGAGAGCGCCACCGACCTCGCCGACGCGCTGGAGCTGCTGTCCTACCTGCGCCTCCGGCACCAGGCCGCCCAGGTGCGCGATGGCGAGCGGCCCGACAACCATCTCGACCCGCGCGGCCTCGGCAGCCTCGAACGCCGCCACCTGCGCGACGCCTTCCAGATCGTGCGCACCGCCCAGCAGGGGCTGGCCGCCCGCCTCCCGCAGGTGCGCTGATGGGGCTGGGCGACCTCCTGCGCCGGGGCGCACGCCGGGCCGGGCCGGACGGGCCGCCGCCGCCCGGGCCGCTCGCCGACCTCGCTGCGGCGCCCGTGGCACCGGACGACACGCCCCTGGCGGAGGTGGAGCTGCTGGCGCTCGACCTGGAGACCACCGGCCTCGACCCGCGGCGGCACGAGGTGCTCGCCGTGGGGTGGGTACCGGTGCGGGGCGACGAGATCGACCTGTCCGGGGCGGGGCAGCACCTGGTCCGGCCCCGCGGCGAGGTGGGGGAGTCCGCGGTGCTGCACGGCCTGACCGACGACGCGCTCCGTGCCGCCCCGCCGCTGGCCGAGGTGCTGCCGCATGTGCTGGAGGCGCTCGCCGGCGCGCACGGCGGCCACCGTCGCGTGCTCCTCGCCCACTTCGCCCGGATCGAGACCGACTTCCTCGACGCGGCCTGCCGCGAGCACTACGGCACGACCGTGACGTGGCCGGTCGTCGACACGCTCGAGATGGCGCGGCGGCTGCTGCGGCTGCGCCCCGAGGAGGTCCCCGCCGGCCGGCTGCGGCTGGCCGCCTGCCGCCGTGCCTATCGACTGCCCCGCTACCGCGCCCACTCCGCCGTCACCGACGCCCTCGCCTGCGCCGAGCTCTTCCTCGCCCAGCAGGGCGACCTCGCGCAGCGCCGCGACCACCCCCTTCTCCTCGGCGACGTCCTGGAACGCCGCCGCCCCTGACCCCCCGCCCCCATCCCCACCGCCCCCCACCCCCACCGGGCGTCGCGAATGATTGCCCCTGCCCCCACCGAGCGTCGCGAATGGTTGCCCTCACCCCCACCGACGTCGCCCGTGGTTTAGCACATCGATGCCTCCCGTAATCCCTCTGAGGCATCCCTGCGCTGGCCCGCCAGGGTGTCCGGCCTAGACTCTGAGGAGTTCGTGAAAGTTGTCACAAGCGAGGCGCGAAGACACGTGAGTGAGCAGGTCGAGACCGCCGACGTCATCGTCGTCGGAGCCGGGCCGGGAGGGTCCGCTACCGCCGCCTACCTCGCCGGACACGGCCTGGACGTCCTGCTCCTGGAGAAGGGCACCTTCCCCCGCGACAAGATCTGCGGAGACGGACTCACGCCCCGGGCGGTGCGCGAGCTGATCCAGCTCGGCGTGTCGATCGACGAGGCCGACGGCTGGCACCGCACCCGCGGGCTGCGCATCCTCGGCGGCGGCATGCGGCTGGAGCTGGACTGGCCGGGCAACGAGACCTACCCGCCCTACGGCCTGGTGCGCACCCGGAACGACCTCGACGAGATCCTCGCGCGGCACGCCCAGGCGCGCGGCGCCCGGCTGCTCGAGCGCACCAACGTGCAGGAGCCGGTCCTCGATGGTCGCGGGCACATCTGCGGCGTCCGCGCCAAGGTCATGGGCGACGACGGCCGCGCGACCGGCCAGGTCCGTGAGTACCGCGCCCAGGTCGTCGTGGCCGCCGACGGCAACTCCAGCCGGCTTTCCCTGGCGATGGACCGGCCCAAGCGCGACGACCGGCCGATGGGGGTCGCCGTCCGCGCCTACTACGAGAGCCCGCGCCACGACGACGCCTATCTCGAGTCCTGGCTTGAGCTGTGGGCGAAGGGCGACGACGGTGAGCGCGACGTGCTCATGCCGGGCTACGGCTGGATCTTCCCCGTCGGCGACGGCACCTCCAACGTCGGGCTGGGCATCCTCGATACCTCTGACGCGTTCGGCACCTTCGATTACCGTGACGTCATGCGCCGGTGGATCGCGACGATGCCGGAGGGGTGGGGCTTCTCCGAGGAGACCCAGCAGGGCCCGATCCGGGGCGCCGCCCTGCCCATGTGCTTCAACCGGCAGCCGCTCTACGACCGGGGACTGCTGCTCGTGGGTGACGCCGGCGGCATGGTCAACCCGTTCAACGGCGAGGGCATCGCCGAGTCCATGGAGGCCGGCCGGCACGCCGCCGAGGTCATCGCCGCGGCGTTGGCCCGCGCGACGCCGGGGGAGCGGGAGGCCGTCCTGCGCTCCTACACGACGGCGATGAAGGACGCCCTGGGCGGCTACTACACGCTGGGTCGGCATTTCGCCACGCTCATCGGCAAGCCTGAGGTCATGCGGCTGGCGGTGAAGTACGGTCTTCCGCGACGATCGTTGATGCGGCTGTTGCTCAAGATCATGGCCAACCTCCCGCAGGAACGCGGGGGCGGACTGGACGACCGCGTGATCAACGCGCTCAGCAGGATGACCCCTGCGGCATGATCGAGACTGTTCACCCTAGGATTGGGTTGCGCGCGACCCTGGCGAGCCCGACGCCGGGCCCGTCACGAAAGGAGTGCTGGCACTGATGGACTACCACCCGTATCTGCCGGTCGTCTTCTTCCTCTTCTTCGGCCTCCTCTTCGCCTTCGGATCCGTCTTCGGCGGTGGGCTGCTGGGTCGCAACACCTACAACCGGGCCAAGGCCGAGGCCTATGAGTGCGGCATCCAGCCCACGCCCCAGGCGCACGAGGGCGGCCGGGTGCCGGTCAAGTACTACCTCACGGCGATGCTCTTCATCGTCTTCGACGTCGAGGTGCTGTTCCTCTATCCCTTTGCGGTGGCCTTCGACCAGGTGGGGCTCTTCTCCGTCCTGGCGATGCTGCTCTTCCTCGCCGTGGTCTCGGTGCCCTTCGTGTACGAATGGAGCCGGGGCGGCCTGGAGTGGGACTGATCTGGAAAGAGTGTGGTGAGTAGCGATGGGACTTGAGGACAAGATTCCCGGCGGGATCATGCTGACGACGGTCGAAGGTCTGGCCGGTCAGCTGCGGCAGTACTCCGTGTGGCCCGCCACCTTCGGCCTGGCGTGCTGCGCCATCGAAATGATGGCGGTCGGCACCCCGGACTACGACATCGCCCGGTTCGGTATGGAGCGCTTCGCCGCCACTCCGAGGCAGGCTGACCTCATGATCGTCGCCGGTCGGGTGTCGCAGAAGATGGCGCCGGTCGTGCGCCAGGTCTACGACCAGATGCCCAACCCGAAGTGGGTCATCTCGATGGGTGTCTGCGCCAGCTCGGGCGGCATGTTCAACAACTACGCGATCGTGCAGGGCGTTGACCACATCGTCCCCGTCGACGTCTATCTGCCCGGCTGTCCGCCGCGCCCCGAGATGCTGCTCAACGCGGTCCTCGAGCTGCACAAGCAGATCCGCGAGTTCAAGTTCTCCGTCAACCGCGAGGAGGCCGCCCGCGCCGCCGAGGCCGCGGCGATGCAGGAGATGCCCCGGAGCGAGATGAAGGGGTTGCTGGCGTGAGCAGCACCGGACCGGAGACGCCGGACAAGGAGCCGGTGGCGCAGGAGACGACCGAGGACCGCCGTAGCGCGCCCGAGCGCCAGGAGGACCAGAAGGTCGACACGACGCGTGCGCACGAGACCGGTGGCGGCTCGGTGCCGGCGGCCCAGGCCGACCCGGGGGAGCCGGTGCAGGTCGCGCGCAAGCGCGGGATGTTCGGCGCCTCGCTCGGGGGCGACACCTCCGGCTACGGCGGCCTCGACGTGCCGGTGCTCTTCCCCGGTGCGGCGCAGCGCCCGTACGGCTCCTACTTCGACGAGGTCGTCGACGCTCTCGAGGCGGCGGCGCCGGAGGCCTTCGCGGCCGGGGTCGAGCGCGTCGTCGTCGACCGGGGCGAGCTGACCCTCCACGTGCACCGTGATCACCTGCTGGCCCTGGTGCGCCCGCTGCGCGACGACGCCCGGCTGCGCTTCGAGATCTGCACCGGCGTCTCCGGGGTGCACTGGCCCGAGCAGACCGGCGCCGAGCTGCACGCGGCATACCACTTCCAGTCCCTGACCCACGGTGTGCGCCGGGTGCGACTCGACGTGAGCTGCCCCGACGACGACCCGCGCATCCCGTCGATCGTCTCGGTCTATCCGGCCAACGACTGGCACGAGCGCGAAACCTGGGACATGTTCGGGATCGTCTTCGAGGGCCACCCCGGCCTCACCCGGATCCTCATGCCGGACGACTGGCCCGGCCACCCGCAGCGCAAGGACTACCCGCTCGGCGGCATCCCGGTCGAGTACAAGGGGGCCACCATCCCGGCACCCGACCAGCGGAGGAGCTACTCCTGATGGCGACCACGCACGACGAGACCCACGGGCGCCCCCACAACGAGGCGGGCGCGGACTACCTCGACAGCACCCCGACCGACCTCTACGCCGACGGCGGCCCGACGGCCGACTCGGTCGACGGCGGCGCGGTCTACACCGCCGGTGGCGGCGACTGGGACGAGATCGCCAAGGACGTCGCGACCCTCGGCGCCGAGCGCATCGTGGTCAACATGGGCCCGCAGCACCCGTCGACGCACGGGGTGCTCCGGCTCATCCTCGAGCTCGACGGCGAGACCGTCCGGGAGGCCCGGGCCGGCATCGGTTACCTCCACACCGGCATCGAGAAGAACATGGAGTTCCGCACCTGGGTGCAGGGCACCACCTTCTGCACCCGGATGGACTACCTCACGCCGATCTTCAACGAGACGGCCTACTGCCTCGCGGTGGAGAAGCTGCTCGGCATCACCGATGACATCCCGTCGCGGGCCAGCGACATCCGGGTGCTCATGATGGAGCTCAACCGGATCGGCTCCCACCTCATCGCCCTGGCGACCGGAGGGATGGAGCTCGGCGCCACCACCGTCATGACGATCGGCTTCCGCGAGCGGGAGCGGATCCTACGCTTCTTCGAGGCGGTCAGCGGGCTGCGGATGAACAACGCCTACGTCCGCCCGGGCGGCGTGGCCCAGGACGTCCTGCCCGAGCACCTCGACGAGCTGGAGGAGGAGCTCCCGCAGCTGCGCCGGGGCATCGGCGAGCTCGAGAGTCTGCTGCTGGAGAGCCCGGTCTTCAAGGGCCGCACCGTCGGCGTCGGCTACCTCTCGCTGGCCAGCTGCATGGCGCTGGGGATCACCGGTCCGCTGCTGCGCTCGACCGGGCTGCCGCACGACCTGCGCAAGTCCCAGCCCTACTGCGGATACGAGAACTACGACTTCGAGGTCATCACCCGCCGTGACATGGACGCCTACAGCCGCGTCCGGATCAGGCTCGACGAGATCTGGCAGTCGCTGCGCATCGCCGACCAGGCGATCACCCGGCTGCGCGCGACCCAGGGCGAGCCCGTCATGGTCGCGGACAAGAAGATCGCCTGGCCTGCCCAGATGTCCGTGGGCGCCGACGGCCAGGGCAACAGCCTGGACCACATCCGGGAGATCATGGGCGAGTCGATGGAGGCCCTGATCCACCACTTCAAGCTGGTCACCGAGGGCTTCCGGGTCCCGCCGGGGCAGGTCTACGCCGCGGTCGAGTCGCCCAAGGGCGAGCTCGGCGTGCACGCGGTCTCCGACGGGGGCACGCGGCCCTACCGCGTGCACTTCCGGGACCCGAGCTTCAACAACCTGCAGGCCGCCTCGACGCTGTCCGAGGGCGGTCTCGTCGCGGACGTGATCGTCGCGGTCGCCTCGATCGACCCCGTGATGGGAGGCGTGGACCGATGACTCCTGAGGACATGCGCAGCCAGCTGGAGGAGGCCACCCAGCGGCGCGTGCACCACGAGGTGCCGGGGCACAGCTCGCACGGGCCCCTGCACCACCACACGCCCCTGCACGCCTCCGACGAGCCCTACACCGACGAGGTCCTGGCCCAGCTCGTCGCCGACAGCGAGGTCATCATCGCCCGCTACCCGCAGAAGCGGTCGGCCCTGCTGCCGATGCTGCACCTCGTGCAGTCCGTCGACGGCTACATCACCGGTCGCGGGGTGCAGCTGTGCGCCGAGCTGCTCGACCTCACCACCGCCGAGGTCAGCGGCGTGGCCACCTTCTACACGCAGTACAAGCGGCACCCCAACGGTGACTACACCGTCGGTGTCTGCACCAACACGCTCTGCGCGATCATGGGCGGCGACCAGATCTTCGACGAGGTCAGCGAGCACCTCGGCGTCGGGCACGACGAGACGACCGCGGACGGCAAGATCACGCTGGAGCGGGTCGAGTGCAACGCGGCCTGCGACTACGCCCCCGTGGTCATGGTCAACTGGGAGTTCTTCGACGACCAGACCCCGGAGAGCACCAAGGAGTTGACCGACCGGCTGCGCGCCGGTGAGCCGGTCACCCCGACCCGCGGCCCCTCCCGCGTCTGCACCTTCAAGCAGGTGTCGCGCGTCCTCGCCGGCTTCCCCGACGGCCTCGCCGACGAGGGGCCGGGAGCGGGAGAGCCCTCGTTGCGCGGCACCCTGCTCGCCAAGGAGCGGGGTTGGACCGCCCCGCGGCCCGAGCCCGAGACCGACACCGAGGCGACCGAGGCCGGGGCCAGCGGTGGCCAGGCGGCCGGCGCGCACGACTCGGTCAACACCGGCGCCAACGAGGCCGACGAGGTACCCACCTCCGAGGGCGTCAAGGACGTCGACGGAGACACCACGACGGAGGGAGAGGACTCGTGAGCACGCAGCTGACCCCGATCCTGTCGGCGTTCTGGGACGCCGAGCGGTCCTGGACGCTGGAGACCTACGAGCAGCACGAGGGCTACGACGGCCTCCGTGCCGCGCTGCAGATGGATCCCGCCGACCTGGTCTCCGCCGCCAAGGACTCCGGTCTGCGGGGCCGTGGTGGCGCCGGCTTCCCGACCGGGATGAAGTGGGGGTTCCTCCCCCCACCGGACGGTGGCCCCCGCTATCTCGTCGTCAACGCCGACGAGTCCGAGCCGGGCACCTGCAAGGACACCCCGCTCATGATGGCGGCGCCGCACTTCCTCATCGAGGGGATGATCATCACCTCGTTCGCGATCGGTTGCCACCACGCCTTCATCTACCTGCGTGGCGAGGTCGTCCACGTCTACCGGCGGCTGCTGCGCGCCGTGGAGGAGGCCTACGAGGCCGGCTACCTCGGCAAGGACATCCTCGGCTCGGGCTTCGATCTCGACATCACGGTGCACGCGGGTGCGGGCGCCTACATCTGCGGCGAGGAGACCGCGCTGCTGGACTCCCTCGAGGGGCGTCGCGGTCAGCCGCGGCTCAAGCCGCCCTTCCCCGCGGTCGCTGGCCTCTACGCCCGCCCCACGGTCGTCAACAACGTCGAGTCGATCGCCAGCGTCCCGCCGATCGTCCTGCACGGGGCCGACTGGTTCTCCGGGATGGGCACCGAGAAGTCGCAGGGTTTCGGTCTGTTCAGCCTCTCCGGCCACGTCGAGCGCCCCGGGCAGTATGAAGCGCCGCTGGGGATCACGCTGCGCGAGCTCATCGAGATGGCCGGCGGCATGCGCGGCGGCAAGAAGCTGAAGTTCTGGACCCCCGGTGGGTCGTCGACCCCGATCTTCACCGACGAGCACCTCGACGTCCCGCTCGACTTCGAGTCGGTCGCGGCCGAGGGGTCGATGCTGGGCACCCGCGCGCTGCAGATCTTCGACGAGGACGTCTCGGTCGTGCGGGCCGTCTCCCGCTGGATCGACTTCTACGCCCACGAGTCGTGCGGCAAGTGCACCCCGTGCCGCGAGGGTACGTTCTGGCTCAAGCAGATCCTGGCGCGGCTCGAGGCCGGTCAGGGCCGCGAGGGCGACATCGAGAAGCTCGACGACATCTGCGACAACATCCTGGGCCGCAGCTTCTGCGCCCTGGGTGACGGAGCGACGAGCCCGGTGACCTCGGGCATCAAGTACTTCCGCGAGGAGTTCGAGCAGGGCATGCACACCCCCTGGCACGAGCTCTTCCCGCCCGAGCGCAACACCCTCTTCGCGAAGGAGAGCCAGCCGGCATGAGTCTTGACACCGACGCGAGCCCCGAGGTCGAGCCCGAGGTGAAGACGGTGGACGTCACGATCGACGACGTCCCCGTCTCGGTGCCTGAGGGGACCCTGGTCATCCGCGCCGCCGAGCAGGTCGGCGTGCACATCCCGCGGTTCTGCGACCACCCGCTGCTGGAGCCGGTCGGCGCTTGTCGGCAGTGCCTGGTCGACGTGGCGACCCCGGACCGCGAGGGCAACCTCAAGCCCATGCCCAAGCCGCAGGCCTCGTGCACGATCGCGGTCTCGCCCGGCATGGTGGTCAAGACGCAGCACACCTCGCAGGTCGCCGACAAGGCGCAGACCGGGGTCATGGAGCTGCTCCTGGTCAACCACCCCCTCGACTGCCCCGTCTGCGACAAGGGCGGGGAGTGCCCGCTCCAGAACCAGGCCATGTCCGACGGTCGACCGACCTCACGTTTCGAGGACGTCAAGCGGACCTTCCCCAAGCCGGTCAACATCTCCAGCCAGGTGTTGCTCGACCGGGAGCGGTGCGTGCTGTGCGCCCGCTGCACCCGGTTCTCCGACCAGATCGCCGGGGACCCCTTCATCGCGCTGATCGAGCGGGGAGCGCTGCAGCAGGTCGGCATCTACGAGGAGAAGCCGTTCCAGAGCTACTTCTCGGGCAACACCGTGCAGATCTGCCCGGTGGGGGCGCTGACCGGCGCGGCCTACCGCTTCCGCTCCCGGCCGTTCGACCTCGTCTCCACCGAGAGCGTGTGCGAGCACTGCGCGTCCGGCTGCTCGATCCGCACCGACCACCGGCGGGGCACCGTGCTGCGCCGGATGGCGCTGCGCGACCCGGAGGTCAACGAGGAGTGGAACTGCGACAAGGGGCGCTGGGCGTTCACCTACGCCACGCTGCCCGACCGGTTGCACGACCCGGTGGTGCGAGGCGCCGACGGGGAGTATGCCGTCACCTCCTGGCGCGACGCCTACGCCGCCGCAGCAGCCGGGCTCCTGGCGGCCCGTGAGACTGGCGGTGTCGGGGTCCTCCCCGGCGGCCGGGTCGGTGTCGAGGACGCCTACGCCTACGCCAAGCTGGCGCGTACCGCCTTCGGCAGCCACGACGTGGACCACCGGGCCCGTCCGCTCAGCGCTGAGGAGAGCGACTTCCTGGCGGCTGCGGTCGCAGGTCGCCGCGAGGTGAGCTACGCCGAGCTCGAAAGCGCGCCCTCGGTCCTGCTCGTCGGCCTCGAGCCGGAGGAGGAGAGCCCGATCGTCTTCCTGCGGCTGCGCAAGGCGACCCGCAAGAGCGCGACCCAGGTCTTCTCGGTGGCGCCCTTCGAGACGAGGGGGCTGGAGAAGCTCGGCGGCACCCTGGTGGCGGCGGCCCCGGGCACCGAGGCCGAGGTGCTGCACGCCTTGACCGAGCGTCGCACCGAGGGGCCGGGAGAGCCGCTCGACGGCGCTGCCGAACCCGTGGCCGGCAGCTCCTACCGGACCGCGTCAGACGCCCTGGGCGAGTCCTCGGTCATCCTCGTCGGGGAGCGCCTGGCCGGCGTCCCCGGCGCGCTGTCCGCGGCCCTGGCGCTAGCGGAAGCGACCGGTGCCGCCCTCGCGTGGGTGCCCCGGCGGGCCGGTGAGCGCGGCGCGATCGACGTCGGCACCCTGCCCAACCTGCTGCCCGGTGGCCGCCCCGTCACCGATGCCGACGCCCGTGACGAGATCGCCGCCCTCTGGGGCGCCGACGCAGCGTTGCTGCCGACGACGCCAGGGCGCGACGCCACGCAGATGCTGCGGGCCGCCGCCTCCGGGGAGCTGGCCGGGCTGGTCGTCGGCGGGGTCGAGATCGACGACCTGCCGGATCCGGAGCTGGCCCGGCAGGCCCTGGAGCGTGCCTTCGTGGTCTCGCTGGAGGTCCGCGAGAGCGGGGTGCACGAGTTCGCCGACGTCATCCTGCCGGTGGCGCCGCAGCAGGAGAAGGCCGGCGCCTACGTCACCTGGGAGGGTCGCCTGCGTCCCTTCGACCGGGCGATCGACAGCCAGGCCAGCTCCGACCACGTCATCCTCGACCGGCTCGCGGCCGCGATGGGGGTGGCCCTCGGCACCGAGACGCTCACCCAGGTCCGCCGCGACCTGTCCGGCCTGGAGGAGTGGACCGGCCCGCGGCCGGGCGCTCCGCAGGTCACGCCGGCCGCGCCGGGCTCGCCCGGCGACGGCGAGGCGGTCCTGGCCACCTGGCACCACCTGCTCGACGCAGGTCGGCTCCAGGACGGTGAACCGTTCCTCGCCGGCACCGCCCCGGCACCGGTGGCCCGGGTATCGGCCGCGACGGCCGCCGGTCTCGGCCTGGGCGACGGCGAGCTGCTGACGATCGCGACCGATCGGGGCGCGCTGGAGCTGCCGGTGCAGATGACCCCCATGCACGACGCGGTCGTGTGGGTGCCCACCAACTCGGTCGGTGCGCCGGTGCGGGCCACGCTCGGCGTCGACGCCGGCGCGGTGGTCCGTCTCTCCGCCGGTCCGGCCGGCTCGTCCACCCGTCCCTCCGGCGACACCCAGCGAGGTGAGGCATGACCCTCCTGACGGCCTACCCCCAGATCGTCGCGAGCACGCCCCTGCTCGTGGAGGACCTCCCCGCGGCGGACTTCAGCGACACCCCCTGGTGGCTGTCGCTGATCAAGGCCGCGCTGCTGTTCGTCTACGTCATGCTCTCGGTCGTCGTCGTCATCTGGTTCGAACGACGCGTCATCGGTCAGATGCAGCAGCGGCCGGGCCCCAACCGGTTCGGCCCGCTCGGCCTGCTGCAGACCGCGGCCGACGGCATCAAGCTGTTCTTCAAGGAAGACGTCACGCCCAAGGGCGCGGACAAGCTGATGTTCTACGCCGCGCCGCTCATCGTCGCCTCGCTGGCCTTCGTCTCCTTCGCCATCATCCCCATGGGTGGTGACGTGCGGATGTTCGGCCACACGACGCCGCTGCAGCTGACCGACACCCCGGTCGCCGTGCTGCTCGTGCTGGCCGTCGCCGGCGTCTCGGCCTACGGCTTCGTGCTCGCCGGCTGGTCCTCGGGCTCGACCTATCCGCTGCTCGGTGGCCTGCGCTCTACCGCGCAGGTCATCTCCTACGAGATCGCGATGGGCCTGTCGCTGGTCGCGGTCTTCCTCTACGCCGGCTCGATGTCGACCAGCCAGATCGTGGAGGCCCAGCAGCAGACCACGGTGCTCGGCATCCCGCTGTGGTATGTCGTGCCGCTCTTCTTCAGCTTCGTCGTCTACGTCATCACGATGATCGGCGAGACCAACCGGCTGCCGTTCGACCTCGCCGAGGGCGAGGGGGAGCTCGGTGGTGGCTTCCACACCGAGTACTCCTCGATGAAGTTCGGCATGTTCTTCCTCGGTGAGTACATCAACATGTTCACCGTGTCCGCGCTGGCGACCACGCTCTTCCTGGGCGGCTGGCACGCGCCATGGCCGCTCAACACGGTCTTCGACGGGGCGCTCGACTCCGGCTGGTGGGGCCTGCTGTGGTTCACCCTCAAGATGTGGGGCTTCATCTTCTTCTACGTCTGGGTGCGTGGCTCCCTGCCCCGCGTGCGCTACGACCAGTTCATGGCGCTCGGGTGGAAGATCCTCATCCCGCTCTCGCTCGTCTGGGTCATCGCGGTCATGCTCATCCGCTCCGCCCAGGAGGGCTACTTCGGTGAGGGCCGCTGGGTCACCGTGATCACGCTCGGCCTCATCGGCCTCTTCGTCCTGGCCGGCATCCTGCTCTGGGACCGGTATGCCCAGCATCGGGCCGCGGCCAAGGAGCTCGAGCGCGAGATCCCCGAGGAGGTCGATCCGTTCGCCGACGGCTACCCCGTGCCGCCGCTGCCCGGCCAGCGCCTGGTCGAGTCCCGCCCGGCGGTAGAGCGCGCCGACCCGGTGACAGTGTCGACGACGAGCACGAGCAGCACCGACGACCACGACCCGGAGGAGCACCGTGGCTGACCAGACCGACCCGACCTCGACCAGCGCCTCGGGCGGCGAGCCGGTCCGCCGGGAGACCCCGCAGGCACCGGCCCCCGAGGGCCGCACGCAGGCTGCTCCCGAGCGGTCCGAGCCCGGGCTGCTGGCGCAGTTCTTCGCGCCCGTCGCTGGCTTCGGCGTGACCTTCGGGACGATGTTCCGCAAGGTGCCGACGCAGGAGTATCCCGAGGAGAAGCGGCCCACGGCTAAGCGCTTCCATGGACGGCACCAGCTCAACCGCCACCCGGACGGGCTGGAGAAGTGCGTGGGCTGCGAGCTGTGCGCCTGGGCCTGCCCGGCCGACGCGATCTACGTCGAGGGTGCCGACAACACCGACGAGGCTCGCTTCAGCCCCGGCGAGCGCTACGGCCGCGTCTACCAGATCAACTACCTGCGCTGCATCTTCTGCGGCCTGTGCATCGAGGCCTGCCCGACCCGGGCGCTGACCATGACCAACGAGTACGAGCTCGCCGACTCCGAGCGCGCTCCGCTCATCTACGAGAAGCACCAGCTGCTCGCCCCGCTGCGCCCCGACATGCTGGCGCCGCCGTTCCCCATGGCCGAGGGCATGGAGGAGCGCGACTACTACCGCGGGCAGGTCACCGGCCCGACGGGCAACCAGCGTGACCACGTCGCCGAGCGCGACGAGGCCGCCGACCGGGGCGCGACGGAGGTGAGCTCGTGACCGGCGACGCCATCAACGGCATGGAGGTGGGGCTCTTCTGGCTGCTGTCCGCCCTGTGCGTGCTCGGCGCCCTCGGGCTGCTCTTCGCGCGCAAGGCCGTGCACGCGGCCATGGCGATGGCGACGACCATGATCAGCCTGGGCATCATCTACATCGTCCAGCGGGCCGAATTCGTCGGCATCATCCAGGTCTTCGTCTACTCCGGCGCGGTGATGATGCTCTTCCTGTTCGTCGTCATGCTCGTCGGCGTCGACGCCTCGGACTCGACGGTGGAGACGCTGCGCGGACAGCGGCTGTGGGCCTTCGGTCTGGGCGCGCTCTTCGTCGCCGCCGCGGTCTACGGCCTGACGCGAGTGTCCTGGCCGACGGCGGTCGGGCTCGAGGCGGCGCAGGCCGAGGGCAGCGTCACGGCCCTGGCGCGGGAGATCTTCGAGCGCCAGGTCCTCACCTTCGAGACCCTGGGTGCGCTGCTGGTCATCGCGGTCATGGGTGCCATGGTGCTGGCGCACCGGGAGCGGCTCGTGCCGCGCCGCACCCAGCGGGAGCTGTCGGACGAGAGGCTGCGCTCCGGTCAGTGGCTGGCCGGCAAGCCGAACCCCGGTGTCTACGCCCGGCACAACGCGGCGGACACCCCGGCGCTGGCGCCCGACGGCACTCCGGTCGAGGACTCGGTCCCGCGCGTCCTGGTCGCCCGCGGTCAGGTGACCAACCCGGCAGAGTACCGCCTCCAGGGCGGGACCGCCTCGGGCGAGCCTGCCGCCGACCAGGGCGCGGGCGTCGGCACGGATCTCCCGACCGGCACCAATGCCGCCGTGGACGCCCACGCGCCCGGGCGGGGTTCGGACCAGGAGTCGAGCGTCGACCACGACGACGAGAGGGGTGAGCGGTGATGGGGCTCGAGGCCTACATCTACCTGTCGGTGGTGCTCTTCGCGATCGGCGCCATCACGGTGCTGACCCGGCGCAACACGATCATCGTCTTCATGGGCATCGAGCTCATGCTCAACGCCTGCAACCTGGCGCTCATCACCTTCGCCCGGATCCACGGCTCCCTCGACGGTCAGGTCTACGCCCTGTTCGTCATGGTCGTGGCGGCGGCCGAGGTCGTGGTCGGGCTGGCGATCATCATGTCCATCTTCCGTGCGCGTCGGTCGGCCTCGGTCGACGACGCCAACCTGCTGAAGCTGTAAAGGAGCGCCCCTCGTGTCTGTGCTCGACCTGAGTCACGGGCTGGCTTCGGCCAGTCTGGCGCTCGCCGACCCCAGCGCCGTGCGCGCCACCGAGGCCGGCGGCATCGCCGGGGTCGGCTGGCTGCTCGTCGCCCTGCCGCTCGTCGGCGCAGCCCTGCTGCTGCTCGGCGGCCGCCGCACCGACAGCTTCGGGCCGGCCCTGGCCACCGCGCTGTCCTGGGGCAGCTTCGCCGTCGGTGTCGCGATCATCGTCCAGCTGGCCGGGATGCCCGCCGAGGAGCGGGCCCTGTCCGTCCCGCTCTGGGACTGGGTGAGCGTCGGCGACCTGTCGCTCTCCGCCGGTCTGCTGCTGGACCCGCTGTCGCTGGCCTTCGTCATGCTCATCACCTTCGTCGGCAGCCTGATCCACGTCTACTCCCTGGGCTACATGAGCCACGACCCGGACAAGCGCCGGTTCTTCGCCTACCTCAACCTCTTCGTGGCGGCGATGCTCATCCTGGTGCTCGCCGACTCCTACCTGCTGCTCTTCGTCGGCTGGGAGGGCGTGGGCCTGGCGTCATACCTGCTCATCGGCTTCTGGAACTGGAACCCGGAGTATGCCTCCGCCGCCAACAAGGCCTTCGTGGTCAACCGTGTCGGTGACGTCGGGCTCATCACCGCGATGGCGCTCATGCTCGCCACCTTCGGGGCGCTCGACTTCGCGACCGTCCACGGCAACGCCGCGGGAGCCAGCGACCTCACGCTGACCCTCATCGGCCTGGCCCTGCTGCTCGGCGCCTGCGGCAAGTCGGCGCAGTTCCCGCTGCAGAGCTGGCTCGGCGACGCGATGGCCGGCCCCACGCCGGTGTCCGCCCTTATCCACGCGGCCACCATGGTCACGGCGGGCGTCTACCTCATCGCGCGGAGCCAGGCGATCTACGACCTCACCCCGGACGCGCGGTTGGTGGTCGCCGTCGTCGGCGCGATCACGCTGCTCTACGGTGCGATCGTCGGCTGCGCCAAGGACGACATCAAGAAGGCCCTCGCCGCCTCCACGATGAGCCAGATCGGCTACATGATGCTGGCCGTCGGTCTGGGGCCGGTGGGTTATCTCTACGCGATCTTCCACCTCGTGACGCACGGCTTCTTCAAGGCCAACATGTTCCTCGGTGCCGGCTCGGTCATGCACGCCATGAACAACCGGGTCGACATGCGCCGCTTCGGCGCGCTGCGCACCGACATCAAGATCACCTTCCTCACCTTCGCGGCGGGCTGGCTGGCCATCATCGGCTTCCCGTTCACGGCCGGGTGGTACTCCAAGGACCACATCATCGAGACCGCCCTGGCCGAGCCCGGCTGGCGCGGCTGGGTCTTCGGCGGCGTGGCGCTGATCGGCGCGGGGATCACCGCCTACTACATGTCCCGGCTGTTCTTCATGACCTTCTTCGGCAAGGCCCGCTGGCACGAGGACGACCACCCGCACGAGTCGCCCCTGGTGATGACCGTGCCGATGATGGTGCTGGCGCTGGGCTCGCTCGTCCTCGGTGCGGTGCTCTACCCGACCGGGATCATCACCGACTGGCTGGAGCCGGTCTTCGGCCACGCCGAGCACGGTGAGCCACTCATCCCGCTGCTCGGGATCCAGATCCTGGTCTTCGTGCTCATGCTCGCGGGTGTCGGTCTTGCCTGGATGCAGTACGGCCCGCGCGCGGACGTGCCGCAGACCGCGCCCGAGGCCGGTCTGCTCACGACGGCCGCGCGCCGCGACCTCTTCCAGGACGACGTCAACGACGCGCTCGTCACCGGGCCGACGATGGCCCTGGTCGACACGATGGTCGACGGTGACAAGACCCTGGTCGAGGGTGCCGTCACCGGCGGCACGACCTCGACCCTGACCGGGGTGTCCGGTCTGCTGCGGCGCGCCCAGAACGGCTTCGTCCGCTCGTATGCCCTGACGATGCTCCTGGGCGTCGTCGCCATCCTCGGTGCCGTGTGGGTGATGTGATGAGTTTTCCCTGGTTGACCACCCTCCTCGTGCTGCCGCTGGTCGGCGCGCTCGTGGTGTCCCTGCTGCCCAAGGAGAGCGGCCTGGTGCGCCCGGTCGCGCTCGGCACCGCCCTGCTGACCCTCGCGGTGGGCATCGGAGCAGCGACGCAGTACCAGCTCGGCGGCGGCACCGCGGCCGAGCCGTACCAGCTCACCGAGGTCTACTCCTGGATCCCGCAGTTCGGCGTCTCCTACGCCCTCGGCGTCGACGGCATCTCGCTGTCGATGATCCTGCTCGGCCTGGTCCTGGTGCCGATCTGCATCGTCGCCGCGTGGGACGACGTGCCCGCCGTGGGACGCCGGCAGAACGCCTACTTCGCGCTCATGCTGGCCCTCGCCTCGATGATGGTCGGCGTCTTCGCCGCCATCGACGTCTTCCTCTTCTACGTCTTCTTCGAGGCCATGCTCATCCCGGTGTACTTCCTCATCGGGGTCTTCGGCGGCACCCGCCGGGCGAAGGCGGCCACCACCTTCCTGCTCTACTCCCTGGCCGGCGGGCTGATCATGCTCGTGGCGGTCATCGGCGTCTACCTCGCCGGTCCCCGCGGCACCGACGGCTTCCTGCTCACCAACCTGGCGGGCACGGACCTGTCGGTGGAGGCGGGCCGCTGGCTCTTCCTCGGCTTCTTCATCGCCTTCGCGATCAAGGCCCCGATGTGGCCGGTGCACACCTGGCTGCCGCTCGCCGCCGAGCAGGCCCGGCCCGCCACGTCGGTGCTTCTGGTCGGCGTGCTCGACAAGGTCGGCACCTACGGCATGATCCGGTTCTGCCTGACCCTCTTCCCCGAGGCGAGCCAGTGGGCCACCCCCGCCATCCTGGCGCTGGCCCTCATCTCGCTCTTCGTCGGAGCCTTCCTGGCGATCGGGCAGACCGACATGCTCCGGCTCATCTCCTACACCTCGATCAGCCACTTCGGCTTCATCGTGCTGGGGATCTTCGCCTTCACCACGGTCAGCCAGACCGGCGCGACCCTCTACATGGTCAACCACGGATTCACCACCGCCGGGTTGTTCCTCGTCGCCGGGATGTTCATCGCCCGCCGGGGCTCGCGCGACCTGCGGGACTTCGGCGGCTGGCAGCGGGTCACCCCGCTGGTGGCCGGGTCGCTGCTCGTGGCGGGCCTGTCCGGGCTGGCGCTGCCGGGCCTCAACAGCTTCGTGAGCGAGTTCCTCGTCATCGTCGGGACGTTCGGTCGCCACCCCTGGCTGGCGGTCATCTCCGCGATCGGCGTGATCCTCGCCGCGGTCTACATCCTGGTGATGTACCAGAAGGTCGCCACCGGGCCGAAGCCCGAGGGCCCCGAGGTCGAGGGCATCGCCGACATGACCGGGCGGGAGAAGTGGGTGGTCGCGCCGCTCATCGCCGCCTTCCTCGTCCTCGGGTTCTATCCCAAGCCGGTCCTCGACCTGCTGGAGCCCGCCGTGGAGCAGACCATGCAGTCGGTCGGTGTCGCCGACCCCGCCCCCGTGGTTGACACCACCGCTGACCACTCGACCGAAGGGAGTGACCACTGATGGGTGGCTCCATGTTCGTCGCGCCGGACCTCAACTACACGGCCCTGCTGCCGATGATCATCGTCTTCGTCGGTGGTCTGGTCGGCGTCACGGTGGAGGGTTTCGCCTCCCGCCGCACCCGGTATGCCGTGCAGGTGCCCCTCTCGGTGGCCACCCTGGCGCTGGCGTTGCTCGCGCTCGTGCTGCTCGGGCAGGACAACCAGGGCGTCACCGGTGCCGGCACCCTCGCTCTCGACGGCGTGGCGCTGGTCCTCCAGGGGCTGGTGCTGCTGTTGTCCATCCTCGGGCTGCTCGTCATGAGCGAGCGCTTCGGCGGCCAGCAGCCGGACGCCTTCACCCAGTCCGGCGTCTCCACGCCCGGTTCGGCGGAGGAGACCCTGGCGGCCAAGGTCGGCGCCACGACGACCGAGGTCTACCCGCTCACGCTGTTCTCGGTCGGCGGCATGATGCTCTTCGTCGCCGCCAACGACCTGCTGCTGCTCTTCGTGGCGCTGGAGATCCTGTCGCTGCCGCTCTACATCCTGTGCGGCCTGGCCCGGCGTCGGCGGCTGCTGTCGCAGGAGGCGTCGCTGAAGTACTTCCTGCTCGGGAGCTTCTCCTCGGCCTTCTACCTCTTCGGCGCGGTCCTGCTCTACGGCTACGCCGGATCGATGCGCTTCGGCGACATCGCCGCGGCGATCGGCACCAACGTCGGGATGGACGGCCTGCTCGTGCCGGGCGTGCTGCTCGTTGCGGTCGGGCTGCTCTTCAAGGTCGGCGCCGTGCCCTTCCACGCCTGGACCCCGGACGTCTACCAGGGCGCTCCCACCCCGGTGACCGGTTTCATGGCGGCCTGCACCAAGGTGGCGGCCTTCGGGGCGATGCTGCGGGTCCTCTACGTCGCGGTCGAGGGCGCGCGGCTGGAGTGGCAGCCGGTCATCGCGGTCGTCGCCGCGCTGTCGATGGTCGTGGGTGCCCTGCTCGCGATCGTGCAGACCGACGTCAAGCGGATCCTGGCCTACTCCTCGATCGCGCACGCCGGGTTCATCCTCACCGGTGTCGTCGCGCTGGACGTCGCCGGGATCTCCAGCACCGTCTTCTACCTCGCGACCTACGGCTTCATGACGATCCCCGCCTTCGCCATCGTCGCCCTGGTCCGCTCCTCGGGCACCGAGGCCACCATGGTCGACCAGTGGTCCGGCCTGGGCCGGCGCTCGCCGTGGGTGGCCGCGTGCTTCACCTTCCTGCTCATGGCCTTCGCGGGGATCCCGCTGACCTCGGGCTTCACCGGCAAGTTCGCGGTGTTCTCGGCCGCGGTCAGCCAGGGATGGGCCTGGCTGGCGGTGATCGGCGTCCTCGCCAGTGCCGTGACGGCCTACATCTACTTCAAGCTGGTCGTCCTGATGTGGCTCGGTGACTCCACCGCCGACACCCTGGTCGCCCGCCCGTCGTGGATGACCTCGGCCGCGATCCTCGTGGGTGTCGCCGTCACCCTCGCCCTCGGCGTCATGCCGTCACCGGTGCTCGACCTGGCGCAGAGCACAGCGGCCTTCCTGCGGTGAGCGCCACGACCATCCCCGGTGCCGACGAGCAGCTCACCGCCCGCGTGGGGGCGGGTATGACGCAGGTCGAGGCGCGCCTGGAGGAGGTCGTCGACCACGAGGACCCGTTCATCGCCGAGGCCAACCTGCACCTGACGCGGGCCGGCGGCAAGCGCTTCCGCCCGTTGCTGACCCTGCTCACCAGCGAGGTGGGCACCGGCTGGGACGCGCGGGTGGTCGACGCCGCCGTCGGCGTCGAGCTGACCCACCAGGCCTCGCTCTACCACGACGACGTGATGGACGAGGCGCAGCTGCGCCGGGGGGCGCCCAGCGCCAACGCGCGCTACGGCAACTCGACCGCGATCCTTGTGGGCGACCTGCTCTTCGGCACCGCCTCGTCGGTGGTGGCCGGGCTGGGCGCCGAGGCGGTGAAGATCCAGGCGGACACCTTTGTGCGGCTCTGCGCGGGGCAGATCAGGGACGACCGCCAGGCCGAGCTGCCCCGCGGGGAGGCGGTCGAGGCCTACCTGTCCATCCTGGCCGACAAGACCGGGTCGCTCATCGGCACGGCGGCGCGCTATGGCGCCATGTTCGGTGACTGCGACGAGGCGACCGTGCGCACGCTGACCGCCTACGGCGAGAAGCTCGGGATCGTCTTCCAGCTCGCGGACGACCTGCTCGACGTGGCCTCGGAGGCCCTGGAGTCCGGGAAGACGCCCGGGGCCGACCTCCGGGAGGGCAAGACGACCCTGCCCGTGCTCTACGCCCGGGCCAGCCACGACCCGGCCGACGCCCGCCTGATGGCGCTGACGGACGGGCCGCTCGAGGACCCGGACGAGCTCGAGGAGGCGCTGGACCTGCTCCGCGCCCACCCGGCCATGCGCCAGGCGCGGGAGCACACGGCGCGAGTGGCCGACGAGGCGCGGGCGCTGCTGGACGACCTGACCCCGTCGGCGGCGGTCGACGCCCTGCGGGCGCTGGTCGACGAGGTCGCCCAGCGTTCCGCCTGAGTGTCGGCGATGACGGAGGCGGGCGACGCGCAGGGGTCGGCAGAGCCGTCGCCACCGACCTGCATCGACGTCTACCTGCTGGACGACCACGAGCTGGTGCGTCGAGGACTGCGCGACCTGCTCTCGGCCGAGCCGGACATCAGGGTCGTCGGCGAGAGCGGGTCGGCCGCGTCCGCGGTGGAGCAGATCCTGCGCATCCGACCGCACGTGGCGGTGCTCGACGGGCGCCTCCCGGACGGGTCGGGCATCGAGGTGTGCCGTGAGATCCGGGCCACCGATCCCGCCATCCGTGCCCTCATCCTCACCAGCTACGACGACGACCAGGCGCTCTTCGCCGCCATCATGGCCGGGGCGGACGGCTACGTCCTCAAGCAGATCACCGGCACCGACCTGGTCGACGGGATCCGTGCGGTGGCTGCAGGGCGCTCGCTGCTGGACCCCTCCCTCGTGAGCCGCGTCATGCAGCGCGTCCGCGAGGGTGAGGCACGGGTGAGCGCGCTGGGCCGACTCACCGACCAGGAGCGCCGCATCCTGCTCCACATCGCCGAGGGCATGACCAACCGGCAGATCGGCCAGGCGATGTCGCTGGCGGAGAAGACGGTGAAGAACTACGTCTCCTCGGTGCTGGCCAAGCTGGGGCTGGAGCGGCGCACCCAGGCCGCGGTGCTCGGGGCGCGCCTGCTCGACGACCGGGGCGGGCGGGACCAAGGTCCCTCCTGATCCGGGACTCGTGGCTCTACCACGCGGCGTCGTAGTTTGCCATCCTGAAGGTGTCCGAAAAACCGAGCACCTCTCGAAGGAGACGCTTTCGATGACTGCCGTTCCCGTCCACGACACCGCGCCGGTCGCCAGCACGGCGCAGGAGACCAGGCTGCCCCGCCTCGGCGGGTTCATGCTCGGTCTGATGCGCCTGGCCTTCGGTTTCTACTTCCTCTGGGCCTTCCTCGACAAGACCTTCGGCCTGGGCTACGCCACCCCCTCGGACCGCGCCTGGATCTCCGGCGGCAGCCCGACCACGGGCTACCTGTCCGGTGTCGAGGGTCCGCTGGCGGGCTTCTACCAGGGCATGGCCGGCAACGTCTTCATCGACTGGCTCTTCATGCTGGGTCTGCTCGGCATCGGCCTCACCCTCATGACGGGGATGGGCGCCCGCGTCGGAGCCCTCTGCGGCGCGCTCATGTACCTGTTCATGTACGGTG
Organism: Serinicoccus sp. JS2-9; assembly: GCF_059025165.1. Lineage (NCBI taxonomy): Bacteria > Bacillati > Actinomycetota > Actinomycetes > Micrococcales > Ornithinimicrobiaceae > Serinicoccus > Serinicoccus sp. JS2-9. The sequence goes on along the minus strand of NZ_CM180091.1, from coordinate 110,942 downwards.
CGGCGATCCCCACGACGACCAACCCGTTCCTGGACGACCACCTCACCGGGGCCCTCGTCATGCTGGTCATCGCGACGATCCCCGCCGCGTGGAGCTACCTGGGTCTCGGCGAGATGTGGCGCCGGGTCGCCCCCGAGGTGCTGCGCTGACGGGAGCAGCCACCTTCACCGCAGGTGCCGCCGCCCGGGTCACCCGGGCAGCGGCACCTGCCAGTGCAGGCAGGTTCCGTGCGGAGTGGTGCGGCGCAGCGTGACCGCGCCGCCGCGCTCGGCGGCCCGGGCCCGGACGTTGGCCAGGCCGCTCTCGACGGCGTCGGGCTCGATCCCGACGCCGTCGTCACGCACGCTGAGCGACAGCACGCCCGACCGGGCCTCCGCCGTCACCTGCACCGCGGTCGCCCGGGCGTGCCGAGCGACGTTGGAGAGCGCCTCGCGCACCACCATGAGGGTCTGGGTGTGCAGGTCGTCGTCGCCGACCGAGTCCAGGGGCCCGTGCAGCCGCACCGTGGGGGCATACCCGAGGGTCGGCGCGTAGGACTCGGCGAGCGCGCGCAGGTCGGCCCGGAACGAGGTGCGGCCCGGCTGGTGCCGCAGCTCGAAGATGGTGGCCCGGATGTCGCGGATGGTCTGGTCCAGCTCCTGGGCCGCGTCCTCCAGGGCCGCTCGCACCGCGGTGTCGTCCGAGCGACGCGCGGTGGACTGCAGGCCCAGGCCGAGGGCGAAGAGCCGCTGGATGACCAGGTCGTGCAGGTCTCGGGCGATCCGGTCACGGTCCTCCAGCAGCAGGAGCAGCTCGTGCTCGGGCCCCTCGGACGCGTCTGCCACGCCCTCACCCTACCGGCGCCACCACCCTGAATTCGACCACCCGGATCGTCGCCCTGGCGACGATCCGGGTGGGAGAATTCTGCGGTCAGGCGAGGGCTCAGGCGCCGTCGCGGCGACGGCCTCGCTTGGCAGCGCCCGGGTCGGTGAGGTAGGCCTGGATCACGCCGGGGCGGGGCTGGCCGTCGCCCAGGTACGGGAACTGGCTGACCACGTTGGTCGGCGAGGCGCCGTCGACCTCGCCCGGGTGCTGCACGCAGACCAGGACCGAGCGCTCGTCCCAGTGCACGACCGGGCCGCAGGTCTCTGCCCCGACCGGCACCGACAGGAACTGCCGCACCCGCCCGCGCTGCTCGCCCTCCAGCGGCATGAGGAAGAGGCCGTCGCACGCCGCGATCGTGCCCGGCTGCCCGTCGGTGGAGATCCACAGGTTGCCGGCCGAGTCGAAGGTGACGTTGTCCGGGCACGAGATCGGGCTGACCAGGCTTGTGTCGAAGCCGTAGAAGTAGGTGCTCGGGTCGTCCGGCGTGCCGGCGACGAGGACGATCTTCCAGGTGAAGGTCAGCGCGGCGGCGTCGTCGCCGGCCTCGGTCAGCTCGATGATGTGGCCGAACTTGTTGTTGGCGCGCGGGTTGGCCTCGTCGATCTGTGTGGGGGCGCGCCGCGTGTTGTTGGTGAGCGCGGCATAACGCCACCGGCGCCGACGACAGCGATGGCGCCCTGGCCCGCTACGGCATCACCAGCGGCGGCCGCGGCTGGGAGCGGGCGGACGAGCGGTTCCTGGTCGCCGACCACCCGAACGAGGTGAACCGCTTCGGCTGGATCGTCGAGGTCGACCCGGACGACCCGGACTCCACGCCCGTCAAGCACACCGCACTCGGCCGGTTCAAGCACGAGGGTGCCACGATCCGGCTCGCCGAGGATGGTCGCGCCGTCGCCTACATGGGCGACGACGAGCGCTTCGACTACATGTACAAGTTCGTGTCGAAGGACCGCTACTCCAGGCGCGACAAGGCGCACAACATGCGGCTGCTGTCCGAGGGCGACCTCTACGTCGCGAAGTTCGTCGGCGACGGCCTCGTGAAGTACTGGTTGAAGTTCTCCTCGCCCGACAGGATCGTCCCCCAGGGGGTGTCTCCTCCGGCGCAGTTGTTGAGCGTGCCCAGGACGGTCCGCCCGGCGGGGTCGGCGGCCGTCCGCAGCATCGGGGAGCCGGCGGCCGGACCGTCCACCGTGAAGGGGGTATGCGTGTGGATGCGCCGGTTGCGGGCGCCGTCCGTGAGGTAGGAGTAGGGCGTCTTCGGACCTCGGCGCTCGACCTCGACGATGGTCATGCCGTGCGCCGCCATGATGATCTCGAGCTGCTCCACGGTGAGGTCGCCCGCCGACGTGTAGTCGCGGAACATGAGGTTGTCGTTGGTGTACTCGTTGTTGAAGACGAGCAGGCCGTAGCTGGTGCTGGTGTTGCGGCCGTTGCCCCGGGTGAGGTGAAGATAGTCGCAGTTGTAGCCGGCCTGGCGCCGCTGCTTCTCCGGCGTCTGGGCGTCGAAGTCGAACTCCGCGGTGTCGCTCCACAGCGGGTCGCCCCAGCTGATGATCGGCGCCCAGTCATAGCCGTCGGGGACGATCACGTCGTCGACGTCGGCCGGGGTCGCGGGGATCATCCCGAACTCGTCCAGGCCCCGGGTGTCGGCCGCGGCCGGGGTCGCGTCGGCGTAGGCGACCGCGACGGCGGCGAAGGTGCCCGCGGCGCCGGCCTGCAGGAACCGGCGGCGGGAGAGCACCGAGGTGGCGATGTCGCCGAAGTAGGTGTTGTCGCTGGTGTTGGGCACCGGCTGGGCGCACTGGTTCCCGCAGCGGTACTCGCAGGTCTGTGCGCTGCGGTTGGTCACGTGGGCCGCAGCGGTGAGCAGCGGCAGCAGGCTGCGGCGGGCGGTGGGCGTGCTCATGGGATCCTCCGAGTCGGGCGAGCAGGAGCGGAGGTCTCGCCATCTCGACCCCCGTACCTTCCCGAACCTATGCCGCGCCCCCGCTTCGGCGGTCGACCGCGAAGTGAAGGTGCGACGTCGATCAGGTGACGGACGGGGGTCCGGGACTCACGGCATACCCTGGTCCTCCCGAGTGACGAGAGGAACGAGACGTGAGACGTGCCCTGGCCGGAGTGTGGGCGATCCTCCCTCTGGCGCTCCTGCTGCTGCTCGTGGCCGCGCTCCCGGCGCCCGAGCGGGTGCCGACGCACTGGACGGGGCGCACGCCGGACGGCTGGAGCAGCGGCCCCGGCTTCACGTCGGCGATCCTGACCACGACCGCGGTCTGCGCGGTGCTCGCCGCCCTGACCTCCGTGCTCCAGCGCATGGTCCCGCCGGCCTGGGGGCGGTGGATCCTGACCGTGGCCGCCGCCGTCGGGTGGTGCGCGGTGCTCGTGTATGCCGTGACCGTCTGGCGGGTGGGGGTGGACGGCCCGGACCAGGTGCGCGAGTGGTGGGCGCTGCTCGCGATCGTCGGGGGGCTCGCGGCGGGTGCGGTCGGCTATCTCCTGCACGGACGCCGTCGCCCCACCCGCGAGGACCTGGATGACCTGGTGCCGGAGCGCTCGCGGGTGCAGCCGATCCGGGGCGCGGCGGTGCGCCCGGTGGCCCTCTGGGAGACGGTGGTGTCCTCGACCACGCTGCGCGTCGTGGGGTGGGGGTTGATCGGGCTCTTCGTCGTGGCCTGCCTCGCGATCGCCTGGGTGGGGGAGAGCTGGACCCTGGTCCTCCTGCTGGCCGTCACCGGCCTGGGCTCGGGGGCACTCGCCCTGGCCTGGTCCTCCGTGGTCGTGCAGGTCGACGCCGACCGGTTGCTGGTCCGCGGTCGGACGGTGCCGCTGCCCGTCACCACGGTGCCCGTCGAGGAGATCGCCGGCGCCGACGTGCAGGACCTGGACCCGATGCGGTGGGGCGGGATCGGGCTGCGCATCCTGCCGGACCGTACGGCCTACATCGCGGGGCCCGGGGGCCCGGGGCTCGTGGTCTACCGACGCGACGGGCGCCGGCTCGCGCTCCAGATCACCGAGGGTGAGCAGGTGGCGCGGGCCGGCGCCCGGACGGTGCTGCAGGCCGCAGGTCAGCGGCGCGGGGAGGACCCGGCCTCCTGAGCCCTGGGCCGGTTCTCGTCGCCTGCGCCGGCGTCGCCGTCCTGCGTGCCCGACGTGGTGTCGGGACCGGTCTGGGCGGCGGTGCCGCCGTCGGTGTCGGCACGCTCGCCCGTCTCGTCGTACCCGAGGCTGCGCTCGAGCTGGGCGCCCTCCACGTCGACGTCGGGGAGCAGCCGGTCCAGCCAGCGCGGGAGCCACCACGCCTTCTCACCCAGGAGGGAGAGCACTGCCGGCGTGAGTGTCATGCGCACGAGGAAGGCGTCGACCAGCACACCGGCCGCGAGCCCCAGGCCGATCGGCCGGACCATCGTCAGGTGCGCCCAGACGAAGCCCGCGAAGACCGAGACCATGATGATCGCGGCCGCCGTGACGACGCGTGCACTGGCGTTGAAGCCGGTGACCACGGCGGTGCGGGCATCCTTGCCGTGCACGTGCTCCTCGCGCATCGACGACACGAGGAAGACCTGGTAGTCCATGGCCAGCCCGAAGAGGATCCCGATGAGCAGGATGGGGAGGAAGGACAGGATCGGGCCGGCCTCGTTGACCCCGAAGAAGCCTGAGGCGAAGCCGAGCTGGTAGACGCCGACCACGACGCCGAACGCGGCGGCCACGCTGAGCAGGAAGCCTCCTGTGGCCAGCAGCGGCACGAGGATGGACCGGAAGACGAGCAGCAGCAGGATGATGGAGAGCCCCACGACGACCACGAGGTAGATGGGCAGGGCGTCGGCCAGCTGCTCGGAGATGTCGATGTTGGCCACCGTCTGCCCGGTGAGGCCGAGCGTGGCGTCGTGGGCGTCACCGATCTCGCCGGTCACTGCTCCGAGCCGGTCGACCAGCGCCTCGGTGGAGGGCTCGGCCGGCCCCCCCTCGGGCTGCACGCGGAAGGCGAGCACGTCCCGGTCGTCGTTGACACCAGTCGGCAGGACCTGCACGACACCCTCGACAGCGCCGAGGTCTTCGGCCAGGTCGGACTGCATGGTGAGCAGCGGGGTGTCTCCCTCGGCGACCGGCTCGTCGAGCTCGGCCACCACGAGGATCGGCCCGTTGGCGCCGGCGCCGAACTCGTCGCGGACCGTGTCGTAGGTCGTGTAGGCCGTGGAGCCGGCCGGCTCGCTGCTGCCGTCCGGCAGCCCCAGCCGCAGCTGGGCGGTGGGCCAGCCGAGTCCCGCGACGATGGCCAGCACCGCGACGATGGCGAGCCAGGGCCGCCGCTGGACCAGGGCACCCCAGCCCCGGGAGGTGTCGGCCGCACGGGCCGACTCCTCCTCGGGCGACCGCTGGTGGGCCTCGTGCTTGCCGGCGGTGGAACGGTCCTTGGCGGGGAGCACCCGCTCACCGATGAGGGAGAGCATGGCCGGGGTGAGGGTGATCGCCACGAGCACCGCGATCGCCACGGTGGCCGCCGCCACCAGACCCATGATCCCGAGGAAGGGGGTGCCGGTCAGGGTGAGCGCGACGAGCGCGATGATCACGGTGAGGCCGGCGAAGGTCACGGCGTTGCCGGAGGTGCCGACCGCGAGCGCGATCGACTCCCGCAGCGGCATACCGTGGCGCAGCTGCTGCCGGTGCCGGTTGATGAGGAAGAGGGAGTAGTCGATCCCGACCGCGAGGCCCAACATGAGGGCCAGGACCGGGGTGATCGACTGCAGGTCGACCCACTGCGAGAGGGCGAGGGCCCCGGTCAGACCGACGCCGACGCCGACCAGCGCCATGAGGATCGGCAGGCCGGCGGCGACGAGGCTGCCGAGCATGACGATGAGCACGACCGCGGCGATGACCAGGCCGATGATCTCGCCCGGGCCCAGGAGGCTGGACAGGTCGTCGGTGATCTCCTTGGAGAAGTCCACGGTGAGGCCGAGCTCGTCGGTCTCGAGGCCGTTGCCCGTCTCCTGGATCGCCTCGGTGATCTCCGGCGGGATGAAGCCTTCGGTGTCGGCCACCGAGACCTGGGTCAGCGCGACCGTGCCGGCCTCGTTGACCACCCGGAAGCCGTCGGTGAGCTCGGCGGCGCGGCGGGCGGCCGCGAGGTCCTCCTCACCCTGCGCCAGCTCGGCCTCGCCCTCCTCGAGCTCGGCGGCGCTCTCCTCGAGCTGGGTCTCGCCCTCGGAGATCTCGCTCTCGCCCGCCTCCAACTGCTCACGGTTCGCGTCGATCTCCGCCTGGGCGGCGTCGAGCTGCTCGCGACCCGCGTCGAGCTCGGCCTGGCCGGCCGCGATCTCGGCGCGCGCCTGCTCCTCCGCCTGCGGCGGCACCTGACCGGCGGCGACGCCGGCCTCGAGCTGCTCCAGCTGGGCGTCGAGCTCGGCCTGCCCTGCCTCGAGCTGGCTGCGCTGGGCGTCGAGCTCGGCCTGGCCGTCCTCGAGCTGGGCGCGACCGTCCTCGAGCTCGGCTCGTGCCTGCTCCAGGTCCTCACGGCCCTGCTCGAGCTGGGCGCGACCGTCCTCCAGCTGGGTTCGCCCGTCGGCCAGCTCGGACTCGCCGTCGCTGATCTGATCCTCGGCGGAGTCCAGCTGCGCCTGCGCCTCGAAGGGGTCGGTGGAGGTGACGCCGTCCAGCGTCTCCCACTTCTCGACGGCATCCGCCACCGCCTCCTCCTGGGCGGCGGTGAACGGCTCGTCGCTGCGGATGACGACGGTCCCGGTGGTGCCCGCCGCTTCCGGGATCTCCTCCTGGAGCGTCTCCAGGACGGCCTCGAACCGGCTGCCGGGGATGGAGAACTCGTTGGAGAGCGGCTTGGCCAGGGTGGCCATGCCGGTCACGGTCAGGGCGAGCACGGCGGCCCAGATGGCGATGACGCCGAGCCGGTGCCGGGCGCACCAGCGCCCGAGTCGGTGCAGAAGGGTAGCCACGAAGGGTCCTCTCGGGGAGAAGGTCAGCGGGGTTCGGAGCGCCACCCCGAGGCCAGCAGGCCCAGGGCGCGGTCCAGGTGGTCGTGGAAGGCGCTGGTGTCGGCGGCGCTGCCTGGTTCGGGGCGCGCGGGATCCTCGACCCAGGCCTCCTCGGCCGCCTGGAAGCAGCTCATGACGGAGGAGGCCAGGGTCGCGACGAAGAGCGGGTCGGCGTCCGGGCGGAGGGTATACAGCTGCTCGCGCAACCAGGCCGCCATGTCGGCCCAGACGGTCCGCTCGAGGAGGACGTGGCCGGCTTCCGCCGACTGGTGGCAGTTGAGGTCGTCGAGCCACCCGATGAAGTCGGCCGGGATCCCGCCGGACCGCACCAGCCGGCGCAGCGCGGCGACCGGGTCGGTGACGAGCTGCTCCGGGTCGAGCTCGGCGACCATGCCTGCGGCGTGCTCGGCGAAGACGTCGCTGAGGACGGCGCTGATGCTCCCGAAGTAGTTGAAGAAGGTGCGCCGGGAGATGCCGGCACGCTCGGCGAGCTGCTCGACGGTGATGTCCTCGGCCGGCACCTCGGCGACCAGCTCACGCAGGGCGCCCACGATGGCGTCGCGGGTCCGAGCCTTGTTGAGCTCCCGCCGACCCGGAGGGGTGGTCTCGGCGGACGCGGCCTGCTCGACCGCAGGTGAGGGAGAGTTTCGCGGTGGCACGACCACGAGCATACCGAAATGTGCACACCGTGCAAACTTGCACGATGTGCATCTGCCCACCGAGCGTCGCGCATGGTTGCTCTCAGCCCGACTGGCCGCACGGTATGTCGTGACTGGCCGCGCAGTTTGCTGTGACTGGCCGCACGGTTTGCTGTGACCGACCGCACGGTAGGCGCAGGGCACGCCATCTCGCGCGGCCAGTCACGACATATGGCGCGGCCAGTCACGCCATCTCGCGCGGCCAGTCACGACATATGGCGAGGCCAGTCACGGCATACCGCGCGGCCAGTCAGCAGGGGGCGGGGTCGGCCAGGTCGGGGCGGTCGTGCTCGGGGTCGTGGCGGTCGCCGCGGTGATCCCGGTCGCCGCGATCGCCGCGGTGATCCCGGTCGTCGCGGTGATCCTGGTTATTGCGGTGATCGCGGTCGTCCCGGTTCGGGGGACCGCGACGGGAGCGGCGGCTGCGGCGCACCTGGGTGACCAGGTCGGCCGAGAGCACGACGAGCGCCACCCAGACCAGGCCGAAGCCGACCCACCGGGAGGCGGGCACCGTCTCCCCGAGCAGCAGCACGCCGCAGAGCAGCTGGAGGAAGGGGGTGAGGAACTGCAGCAGCCCGACCGTCGACAGGGGCACCCGGCTCGCGGCGGCGGCGAAGAGCAGCAGCGGCACCGCGGTCGCCACCCCGGTCGAGACGAGCAGTGCGGTATGCAGTGCGCCGTGCCCGCCCCACGTGGTCGCGTCGGTGCGCGCCAGCCACCACAGGATGAGGACGGCGACCGGCAGGATCGCCAGGCTCTCGCCCATGAGCGAGCGCAGCGCGGAGAGCGAGACTCCGAGCCGGTTCTTGAGCAGGCTGTAGAGCGCGAACGAGCAGGCCAGCGCGAAGCTGATCCACGGCGGCGAGCCGTAGTCGATCGTGAGGTAGACCGCCGCCACGGCGCCGATGACCACCGCGGCCCACTGCAGGGGGCGCAGCCGCTCGCGCAGGATCACCACCCCGAGGGCGACCGTCACCAGCGGGTTGAGGAAGTAGCCGAGCGCGGCCTCCGTGACGTGGCCGGACAGCACGGCATACGTGTAGATCCCCCAGTTGGTCGCGATGAGCCCACCGGCGACACCGACGCCGACCAGCCGGCGCGGCGTGCGCGCCAGTTCCAGCATCCACCGCAGGTCGCGGCGGATGAGCAGGATCAGCCCGCACAGCACCAGGGTCCACACGATCCGGTGCGCCACGATCTCCCACGGCCCGGCGGGCCGGAGGGTGGCGAAGTAGAGCGGGAAGATCCCCCAGAGGAGGTAGGCGAGGAAGCCGTAGGCGGTGCCCTGCTGACGCCGCCGCGCCGCCTCCTCCTCCGTCACTCAGCGGAGTCTACGCATCACTCCTCGAAGGCCTCGTCACCCTCCTCGACCAACGCCTCGCCGGCTGCGGGGATGGGCCCCTCGGTGGTCTCGCCCTCGAGCGTCTGCTCCACCTCGCCCGGCCGGGTGCCGTCGACGGTCCAGGTGTCGCGACCCCGCAGCAGGACGTCCAGCCGCGCCGCTGCCTCGGCGCCCGCGGCGGGTGCGTCAGCGGACGCCGCGGCCACCTGCTCGCGGACGCTGTCGTCGTAGGTCGGCCGCTCCACCTGCCGGAAGATGCCCATGGGCACGGTCTGCATGCTGGGGTCGTCGAGGCGGGAGAGCGCGAAGGCCGGGGTCGGGTCGGGGTCGGCCGGGTCGTGGACGACCACCGTCTGGTCGGCCGGCACGTCCCGCTCCGGTATGACGTGCAGCCGGCCCGCGGTGTCGCGGGCGACGACCTTGGCCTCGTCGCTGCCCTCGGCCCCGATGCGCACCGGCTCACCGGCGCGCAGGTGCGCCACCCGCCCGGTCGCCTCGTCGCGGTCCTTGAGCAGCTGGAAGGCACCGTCGTTGAAGATGGGGCAGTTCTGGTAGATCTCGACCAGCGAGGTCCCGCGGTGGGCCGCGGCGGCCTTGAGCACCTCGGTGAGGTGCGCCCGGTCGGAGTCCATGGTCCGCGCGACGAACGTCGCCTCGGAGCCGAGCGCCAGCGACACCGGGTTGAAGGGGTGGTCGACCGACCCCGCCGGGGTGGACTTGGTCACCGCCCCGACGTCGGAGGTGGGGGAGTACTGCCCCTTGGTCAGGCCGTAGATCTTGTTGTTGAACAGCAGGATCGTGAGGTTGACGTTGCGCCGCATCGCGTGGATGAGGTGGTTGCCGCCGATCGACAGCGCGTCGCCGTCACCCGTCACCACCCACACCGACAGGTCCTCACGGGCGGTGGCGAGGCCGGTCGCGATCGCCGGGGCACGCCCGTGGATGGAGTGCATCCCGTAGGTGTCGAGGTAGTAGGGGAACCGGCTCGAGCAGCCGATGCCGGAGACGAAGACGATGTTCTCCCGGCGCAGGCCCAGGTCGGGCAGGAAGCCCTGCACCGCCGCGAGCACGGCGTAGTCGCCGCAGCCCGGGCACCAGCGCACCTCCTGGTCGGAGGTGAAGTCCTTCTTCGTCTGCTTCTCGCCCTCGGCGAGGGTGGGCACGCCATCGGTGCCGAGCCGGCTCGGGAGGCCGAGGTCGGTGGTGGTCATGCGTTCACCTCCTCGGACTGGACCTCCAAGAGGTTCTCGTGGATCACCTGCGCCAGCTCGCCCGCCGAGAAGGGCAGGCCGCGGACCGCGGTGTGGCTGCGGACGTCGACGAGGTAGCGGCCGCGGAGCAGCAGCGCCAGCTGGCCGAGGTTCATCTCGGGCAGGACGACGCGGTCGTAGCGACGCAGGACCTCGCCCAGATCGGCGGGGAACGGGTTGAGGTGGCGCAGGTGCGCCCGGGCGACCTTGGCGCCAGTCGCACGCACCAGCCGGGTCGCCGAAGCGATCGGCCCGTAGGTCGAGCCCCAGCCCAGGATGAGCACGCGCGCCTCACCGCTGGGGTCGTCCACCTCCAGCGGGGGTATGGAGTCCGCGATCGCCTCGATCTTGAGCTGGCGCAACCGGACCATCCGGTCGTGGTTGGCGGGGTCGTAGGAGATGTTGCCGGTGACGTCGGCCTTCTCGATGCCGCCGATCCGGTGCTCCAGGCCCGGCGTCCCGGGCACGGCCCACGGCCGCGCCAGGGTGGTCTCGTCGCGCAGGTAGGGGTGGAAGACCGGCTGGCCCTTCTCGTCGGTGGCGTTGGGCTCGGTGGCGTGCGTGACCGTGAGGTCCGGGAGGTCTGCCGCCGTCGGGATCTGCCACGGCTCGGAGCCGTTGCCCAGGTAGCCGTCGGACAGCAGGATGACCGGGGTGCGGTAGGTCGTCGCGATCCGGACCGCCTCCAGGGCCGCGTCGAAGCAGTCGGTCGGTGACTGGGCGGCGACCACGGCGACCGGCGACTCGCCGTTGCGGCCGTGCAGGGCCTGCAGCAGGTCGGCCTGCTCGGTCTTGGTGGGCAGGCCGGTGGACGGCCCGCCGCGCTGGATGTCGATGACGAGCAGCGGCAGCTCGGTGGCCACGGCCAGCCCGATCGTCTCCGACTTCAGGGCCAGGCCGGGGCCCGAGGTCGTCGTCACGCCGAGGGCGCCGCCGAAGCTGGCGCCGAGCGCCATACCGACCGCGGCGATCTCGTCCTCGGCCTGCAGCGTGGTGACCCCGTGCGCCTTGAGCGCGGAGAGCTGGTGGAGCACGTCGGAGGCCGGCGTGATGGGGTAGGAGCCCAGCACCAGCGGCAACCGGGTGCGTTGCGCCGAGGCCACCAACCCCAGGGCCAGCGCCTGGTTGCCGGTGATGGTGCGGTAGGTGCCGGGCGTCATCGGGGCCGGCGCCACCTGGTAGCGCACGGCGAAGTCCTCGGTGGTCTCGCCGTAGGCGTGGCCGGTGCGCAGCGCGGTGAGGTTGGCCTCGAGGATCTCCGGGGCGGCGGAGAACTTCGCCCGGAGGAAGGCCTCGGTCGACTCGGTGTCGCGGGAGTAGAGCCAGGACAGCAGCCCCAGCGCCAGCATGTTCTTGGCGCGCTCCTTCTCCTTGCGCGTCAGCCCCTCGATGTCCGCGAGCGCCTCGACCGTCATCGAGGTCAGCGGCAACGCGTGCACGTGATATCCCGCGTCGGCGAGCGAGTCGTCCTCGAGCGGGCTCACGGCATACCCGACCTTGGCCAGGTTGCGCTTGGTGAACTCGTCGGCGTTGACGATGATGGTCGCGCCACGCGGGAGGTCGGGCAGGTTCGCCTTGAGCGCGGCCGGGTTCATCGCGACCAAGACGTCGGGCGCGTCACCGGGCGTGGCGATGTCGTGGTCGGCGAAGTGCACCTGGAACGAGCTGACGCCCGGCAGGGTCCCTTGAGGCGCGCGGATCTCGGCCGGGAAGTTGGGCAGCGTCGACAGGTCGTTGCCGAGCGCCGCCGTGTCGGAGGTGAAGCGGTCGCCGGTGAGCTGCATACCGTCGCCGGAGTCCCCCGCGAAACGGATGACGACGCGCTGGAGCTGGTGGAGTGGAGTAGCAGACATGTCAATAGACAAGGTTACTCTCCCCTAAAGGTGGTGTTTGACGGACTACGCTGGCCGGCATGGGGCAGTCGCTCACCGCGTCGTCGCCGGGGATCCGCGTGCATGCTGTCGTGCTCTGGGATGCCGTGGCGACGGACGCCGACGAGGTGGGGATGCTCACGGCCGAGGTCAGCCGGCTGGAGGACCAGCACGCGCAGGTGGATGCCGAGGCCGAGCTGAGTCAGCTCATGGCCGTCGTCAGGGAGGAGTGACCCGGTGCTCAGCCGTGGCGGACACACGTCGTGGCCCACGGCCGGGCCTCGAGCCGGCCCTCCGGGATGACGTCGCCGCACACCCGGCAGCGGCCGTAGCTGCCGTCGTCGATCGCGGCCAGCGCCGCCCGGACCTCGTCCAGCAGGCTCGAGAGGGTGTCGTGCGCCGAGACCGCGGTGAGTCGGTCGACGGCCATGGCGGTGCCGTCCCCCACCCGCTTGCCGAAGGAGATGCTCCCCTGGTCCTGCTGCGGCCGGGTAAGGGTCTCCATCTGTTCGACGATGTCGGCCTCCTTGGCCTGCAGCGTCGCGCGTGCCTGCTCGTGCATCGATCCAGCATCGCACGCCCAGGCTGCCCCGGGCCGCACCCCACGACTGCAGCCCGCCCTCGGAGTGTGGTCGGCCTAGCACGACCTGCATCGGGAATTATGGCGATGAAGGTCGTGCTAGCCCGACCGCGGTCTCACGGGGGCCGGGCTCGGGGCCCGCTAGCGCACCGTGCGCCGGGCGGCGACGATCTCGTCCACCCGGCCGTCCTGGATAGCGGCGACCAGCCCGGCCACCGCGTCCTCGAGCTGGTCGTACATCGCGACGTAGGCCTCGCGCGGCATACCCCACGGATCGGGGACGTCCCGCACGCCCTCGTCGGCGTCGCTCGCGAAGGCGCCGAGGCGGACGACCTTGGCCTCGTCCTGCGGGGTGCGGGCCAGGGCCAGCAGGTCGTCCTCGTTGGAGGAGTCCATCGCCAGGACGACATCCGCGCGGTCGAAGTCGCCGGCCTCGAACTGCGCACCCCGGCTGGTGAAGGCATACCCCCGGCTCTCGCCCTCGGCCACCGACTGCGGGTGCGGGCGCTCGCCGACGTGGTAGTCGGCGGTGCCGGCCGAGCTGACCGTGACGTCGCTTCGCCCGGCTTCCTCGAGTGCGCGGATCAGGATCGCCTCCGCGGCGGGGGAGCGGCAGATGTTGCCCAGGCAGACCGTCATGAGGTGCATGGGGCCAGCCTCTCAGGCCCGACCGGCGATTTCGACCACACCTTGTCCTGCCATGGCGACACTCCGGGTGGTCGAAATCCTCTGGGGCTCCCCGAATTCGACCACGGCAACTCGTGTCATGGCGACACCTCGGGTGGTCGAATTCGACGGTCGGGCCTGAGAGGCTGGGGCGATGGCGATGTCGCAGGCCGAGCCCTTCACCAAGACCCGCGCGGGCGCCCCGCCGCTGTTCTTCGACCGGGAGGCGCTGGGGCTGTGGACCCTGGCTGCTGCCGGGGCCAGGGTGCCGCAGGTCCGCGCGGTCAACGACGCAGGCATCACGATCGACCGCGTCCCCACCGGGGGTACCCGGACCGCCGCCTCGGAGGAGGCCTTCGGCCGCGAGCTCGCTGCACTGCACCGAACCACGGGGCGGCGTTACGGCTCCCTCGACGGTGAGCCCACGGCCTATCTCGGCGACTGCCCGGTCGACCTCACCGCGTGCGACACGCTCGCCGAGTCCTGGCTGGAGCGCCGGGTGGTGCCGCTCACCCGCCTGGCCGTGCACCGCGGCCAGCTCGACGCCTCGGCGCTCGCCGACGCCGAAGCCCTCCTGGCGCGTCCCGACGCCCTCGGCCCCCTCGAGCCGCCCACCCTCGTCCACGGGGATCTCTGGGCGGGCAACCGGCTCGTCGACGACCACGGTCGCAGCTGGCTCATCGATCCGTGCGCGCACTACGCCCATCGCGAGGTCGACCTGGCGATGATGCAGCTCTTCGGGGGGTTCAGCGGGCGCGTCTACGCGGCCTACGTCGAGGACTTCCCGCTCGCCGACGGCTGGGAGGACCGGGTCGCCGCCTTCCAGACCGTGCCGCTGCTGGTGCACGTGCTGCTTTTCGGCGGAGGGTATGCCGTGCAGGCGGCCGACGCCCTCCGCCGCGCCTGAGCCGCCGGTCCCGGTCCGGGGCTGCTCCTCGGGCGGTGAGCCGTCGCCTCCCGCCTGGTCGCTCGTGCTGTGATAGTGGTGGACCAAGGAGGTGTGACGTGCGGCGGCCGTTCGTCGGGGTGCTCGTGACTTCCGTGCTGCTCGCCGGGTGCACGCGGGAGTACGACGACGACGTGGCCACCACCACGAGCCCACCCCTCGTCGTCGAGACCGCCACCCCGGACGACGCCTCGACCACGACCGCTCCCGCGGACGACGAGGCCGCGACGGCACCCGCCCCCGAGCCCTCCGAGGCCGTCGACCTCGCCGAGCAGCTCACCGACGACGACCTGCGCGCCCAGGTCGAGTGGGTGCTGGGACTGCTCGAGCCCGGCGCCGAGGGCCCGACGGCCACGGACATCGCGAAGCGGTTGGCGCCCTCCTTCCTGGATCAGGTGACGCAGGTGGAGTTCGCCCGCGTCCTCACCCAGCTGCGGGAGCGCGGCCCCTATACCGTCACCGGCGCCGACCAGAGCCAGGGGGTGGGCCGGATCGCGTCCTTGTCGCTGGCCTCGAGCCAGCAGCCCGTGGTCCTCACCATCGGCCTGGACGAGGAGGGTCGCGTGCAGACCCTGCTCTTCCAGCCGGACACCTCCGGCGAGCCCCCGGACGTCGCCGGGTGGCCGCAGCTCGACACCGTCTACGACGAGCTCGGCGGGCAGACGCAGGTGGTCGTCGGGCGCGTCTCCGAGGGCGGCTGCGAGCTCGTGCACACCACGGCCGGGGTCGAGCCCGGTGGAGAGCCGGTCCCCAGCGGATCCGTCGTCAAGCTGCTGGTGCTCAGCGCCGTGGCCGACGCCGTGGCGGCCGGTGACCTGGCCTGGGACGACGAGCTGACCCTGACCGCCGAGCACACGAGCCTGCCGTCCGGCGTGCTGCAGGACCGCGAGCCCGGCTCGACCGTCACCGTGCGGGAGGCGGCCGGGCTCATGATCTCGATCAGCGACAACACCGCCACCGACCTCCTCGTCACCGCCGTCGGTCAGCCGACCCTGCGCGCGGCAGCGACCGAGGCGGGGGTGGACGCCACCCGGATCATGCCGGTCGCCACGACCCGGCAGTTCTTCCAGCTCGGCTGGCAGGTCGACACGGAGGTGCGCAACCGGTGGGCCGAGGCCGCGGTCCCCGAAACGCGGGAGGCGATCCTCGCCGACCTCCCGGAGGAGCTCGACCTGGATCCCGCCACGGTGACCGAGCCGCGGTGGGAGGTGGGCGTCGACTGGTTCCTCACCGGCGCCGAGATCTGCGGGCTGCACGCGCGGCTGCAGCAGCAAGCCAGGACCGAGCCAGGGTCGCCGGTGCGCGACATCCTGTCCGCCAACCCCGGTATCGGCCCCGTGGCGGGTGTGTCCTACCAGGCTTTCAAGGGCGGGTCGGCACCCGGCGTCCTGGCGTTCTCCTTCTATGTCGAGTCGGCGGCCGACTCCGACTCGAGCCCCGACACCGGCCGGGTCCTGGTCGTCCAGGTCCGGCGCGCCGACGAGATCGACGAGATGCGCGCGTCCACCATCACCGAGGCTGGCCTCCAGCTCCTGATGGACCCCGACGACTAGGCTGACCTCGATGTCCGACTACCTCGTCGTCGCGCTGGTCAGCCTCCTGGGGGTGGCCCTGGTCGCGGTCGCCTTCGGCGCCCGCCGACTGCTCGCGCCCAGCGATCCGACACCGGCGAAGGTCACGACCTACGAGTCGGGTGTGGACCCGGTCGGCTCCGGCTGGGAGCAGGGCAGCGTGCGCTACCTCGTGTATGCCCTGCTCTACGTCGTCTTCGCCGTCGACGCGGTCTATCTCTTCCCGTGGGCGCTGGTGATCCGCTCCGACCTCGGCGCGGCCAGCCTGGTCGAGATGGCGATCTTCATCGGGGTCCTCGTCGTCGCCCTGCTGCACGTGTGGCGGCGCGGCCTGCTGCGGTGGTGGTGACATGAGCGACCAGGCGAGCGGGCGGCATACCACCAGCCTGCCGACCCCGCGCCTCGGTGCGCCGGTGGAGAAGGCTCCCCGCGCGGTCCAGGTCGTGCTCAACTGGGGCCGGAAGTACTCCCTCTGGGTCTTCAACTTCGGACTCGCCTGCTGCGCCATCGAGTTCATCAGCGCCTCGATGGCGCGGCACGACTTCATCCGGCTGGGCGTCATCCCCTTCGCGCCCGGGCCGCGGCAGAGCGACCTCATGGTCGTCTCCGGCACCGTGACCGACAAGATGGCGCCCGCGATCCGGCGGCTCTACGACCAGATGCCGGAGCCGAAGTACGTCATCTCCTTCGGCGCCTGCTCCAACTCCGGCGGCCCCTACTGGGACAGCTACTGCGTCACCAAGGGCGTCGACCAGCTCATCCCGGTCGACGTCTACGTGCCGGGCTGCCCGCCCCGCCCGGAGGCGCTGCTGCACGGGATCGTCACGCTGCAGGACCAGATCGCCGCGGAGAAGCCGGGTCGGGCGCGGGCGCGCCACGGCTCGCGGTATGCCGATCGCAGCCAGGTCGTGAGCGCCGGCGAGGTCACCCGTGGTCTGGTGGCGCCGCCGGGACGGGGCTGAGGGGCCGCCTAGAGTGGCCGGCATGACAGCCGCCGAGGTCGCAGGAGGGCGCGGTCCTGCCGTCGACGACCGTCGGGTGCCCCCGGGGGAGTGGCACGAGGCGGTGCGCGCCGCCCGGGACGAGGGGTATGCCTTCTTCGACTGGCTCAGCGCCGTCGACGAGAGCGACGCCGAGGGGAGGGGCGCCGGGGTGGGCCCGGCGGACGGTGGTGCCGAGAGGCCCGGCCCGGGGATCGAGGTGGTCGCCCACCTTATCGACGTGAGCCACCACGGGCCGGGTGCGTTGCGCCGGGTGCTGCTGCGCACGCGGGTGTCCGTCGGTGGGTCGGTCGCCTCGGTGACCGACCTCTTCGCCGGCGCGGCGTGGCACGAGCGCGAGACGCACGAGATGTTCGGCCTCGGCTTCGAGGGCTTCGACGACGGCAGCGGTCTCGGTCTGCGCCCGCTGCTGCTGCCCGAGGGCTTCGACGGAACCCCGCTGCGCAAGGACTTCGTGCTCGCTGCACGCGCGTCCAAGCCGTGGCCGGGGGCGAAGGAGCCGGGGGAGGGGCCTGGTGGCCCTGAAGGAGGCGATGGCCCTGAGACGGGGGCGCCTGCCCGGCGGCGGCCCCGCAAGCGGCTGCTGCCCCCCGGCGTCCCGGACCCGTCCTGGGGTCCGCGCGAGTAGGACCGCGTTGCCCGACCACCCGTCAGCCCGGGGGCCACCTGTGCACGGTTCCTGAGCCGGTGCCTACGGCATAACGTGTGCACCGCTCACGCGAGCGTGCACAGGCGCAAGGGTGGGCCGGGGATCGGGGTCAGACGAGACCAGACGCGCTCAGCTCGACGCCTTCCCCGGGGCGGCGCCGCTGTCGGTGCGGTCGGCGCCGCGCTGCATCGCGCCGAGCTCCTCGTCGAAGAACTTGCCGAGCACGGTCGTCTCCTGCACGGCATACCCGAGCCGCTCGTAGAACGCGGCCGCGGCGGTGTTGGAGGTGCGGACCATGAGCTGCAGCTTGGGTATGCCGCGCCCACTCACCCACTCCTCGGCGGCGTCCATGAGCGCCCGGCCGAGGCCGGCGCCGCGGTGGCTCGGGGCGACGGCGAGGTAATAGACCCAGCCGCGGTGCCCGTCGTGGCCCACCATGACCGTCCCGACCAGATCCTCCTGCTCGCCCGCTGCCAGGACGGTCGACGACTCGGCGTCCAGGGCCCGCAGGAGGTCGGCGTGCGGGTCGTTCCACGGACGCGTGAGGCCGCACTCCTGCCACAGGAGCACGGCCTCATCGGCGCGGGAGCGCGGGAGCGGGGCGATCTGCATACCCCTATGGTGCCCGCGGCGGGGATCAGTGGCGGACGGTGATGTCGCCGGTGCCCGTGCGGACGCTGACGGTGAGGTGCTCCTGGCCCTGCTCCGGGGCGCCCACGCTGTCGATGTCGCGGCGGATCTGGCCGATGCCGCTGGACAGGTCGAGCCAGACGGGTATGCCGGCGGGCACGGCCACCTCGACGTCGCCGGTGCCCGTGCGCGCGGTGAACGATCCGTGCCGGTGGCTCGCCACGACGTCGCCGCTGCCGGTGGCGATGGTGGCGTCCTTGGCGTTCTCGACGAGCGAGATGTCACCGCTTCCGGTGCGGAGCTCGAGCGGGTGCTCGCCGGTGCACCGCTCGACGACGATGTCGCCGGAGCCGCTGCTGACCGCACCTCCCGCGAGCTGGTCCACCCGGATGTCGCCGGACCCGGTGGAGGCGCGCAGCCGGGTGCACTCCTCGACGGCGAGGTCGCCGGAGCCGGAGCGGACGGTGGTGGCGCCGCTTATGCCTTGCAGCACGATGTCGCCCCGCTTGGTGCTCGCGCTGACGTCGGAGCCGTGCGGGAGGTGCACCTCGATGTGGATCGACGCGTGCCCGGCGCCGAAGGAGAAGGATCCGAGCGAGAAGGCGAAGCCGCTTCCCCCGGCCGGGTCGAGGAGCGCGGGCACGTCGATGCCGACCCGGCCGCGGCGGCAGACCGCGGTGACCGGGGCGAAGTCGACGGGACGGGATGCCGAGAGGGTGACCTCTGCCGTGCCCTCCGGCGCGTCGAGGATGATCGCCACGTCACCGCTGTGGTTCTTGAGGTCGAGCGAGATGGTGCCGTCGTCGGTGAAGGAGTAGGTGCTGGTGCTCTGGGCGGTCTGCATGGTGGCTCCTCTCAGGCCCAGCCGGTGACCCGGCGGGGCGTCGTCGCGCTGACGCGGCTGCGGATGGTGTCGCCGAGGTCGGCTGCGGCGTCCTCGACGGAGCGGTCGACGGCCCGGCGGAGCGTGTGCACGATCCAGGTGTTGAGCGACTGGTCGGCGGCACCGGCGTGGCTCTCGGCGCGTCGCTTGAGCGCCTCGGGCAGGCGGACGGTGACCCGCGCGGTGCCGCCGTCGTCGTCCTCGTCGGGGTCGGGTGATGACGTCTGCGGTGCGGCGGGGGAGGGCTCGCCGGCGGCCGGTGGCAGCTGGCGTACGTCGAGGACCGGGTCGCGGCCCTCCATGCGGACCGCGACGACGGCGTCGTCGAGGTCGGCGGTGATCGCCGCGGCGGCGTCCGAGAGGGCCTGGACCAGGGCGAGCCGGATCGCCGGCTCGAGCGAGGTCGCCACCCGCGCGGCCACCTCGCGGGTAGGTGCGTCGGCGAGGGCGGTGGCCCGGTCGAGGTCCTCGGCGACCGCGGTGACATAGGGGCTGAGTTCCATGACGTCAGTATGACGTCACCCTGACGCCACTGTCAACGATGATGACGTCATCTCTCCCGTGACTAGCCGCGCCGTATGCCGTGTCTGGGCGCGCCATATGTCGTGACCGGCCGCGCAAGATGTCGTGACTGGCCGCGCGAGATGTCGTGCACTGCGCATACCGCGCGGCCGGTCACAGCACACCGCGCGGCCGGTCACCGCAAACCGCGCGGCCGGTCACCGCAAACCGCGCGGCCAGTCACAGCAAACCGCGCGGCCGGTCACCGCAAACCGCGCGGCCGGTCACGGCAAACCGCGCGGCCGGTCGGGGTTGCGGTGCGGCTCCCACGGGCTGTCGGGCTCACTCGTTAGGGTGGCGGGCGATGCTCGCTGAACTCCCGTTGGCCCTCGAGGTCGCGCTGAAGGCCGTCGTCGTGCTGGCGGCCTTCCTCACGCTGCCCCTGGCGCTGGGGCAGCTGGAGCACAAGCTCATGGGGCACATGCAGGGGCGGCTGGGGCCGATGGAGGCCGGGCCGCACGGCATCGGCCAGCTCGTGGCCGACGGGATCAAGTTCGCCCAGAAGGAAGACGTCACCCCTGCCGCGGCGGACCGCCCTGTCTTCCGGCTGGCTCCGGCGGTCGCCCTCATCCCCTACCTCGTGGCGCTCGCCGCGATCCCGCTCGGCGCCACCTGGGTCGCCGTCGACGTCCCGGCGAGCCTGCTCCTCGTGCTCGCCGTCACCAGCGTCGGCGTCATCGGGACGCTCATGGCCGGCTGGGGTTCGGGCAACAAGTACTCCCTGCTCGGCGGACTGCGCGCCGGGGCCCAGCTGGTGTCCTACGAGCTGCCCCTCGTGCTCGCCGCCGCGAGCGTGGCGATGGCCGCGGGCACGCTCTCGCTGACCGGCATCGTCGAGCAGTGGTCCTGGTGGTGGCTCGCCTGGCAGGCGCCGGCGGCCTTCGTCTTCCTCGCGGCGAGCGTGGCCGAGCTGCAGCGCACACCGTTCGACGCCCCGATCGCGGACTCCGAGATCGTCTTCGGCCCACTGACCGAGTACACCGGGCTGCGCTTCGCCTTCTTCCTGCTCGCGGAGTATGCCGGCATGGTCGTCATGGCGCTGCTGTTCACCGTGCTCTTCCTCGGCGGGTGGCGCGGGCCGTGGGGCGACATCGGTGTCGTGGGCGCGCTGTGGACCCTCCTCAAGGCGACCGGCGTCGGGGTCGTCTTCCTCTGGCTCCGGGTGGCGTGGCCGCGGGTGCGTGAGGACCAGCTGCAGCGGTTCGCCTGGCTGGTGCTGCTCCCGGTCGCCCTGGGTCAGCTCGCGCTCACCGGCATCGGCGTGGTGGTCCTCACATGAGCGCCGACAAGCGCACGCGCGTGACGGGGCTGCTGCGTGGGCTCGCGACGACCGCGCGCACGCTGACGCGACCCGCGCACACGGCCCAGTTCCCGCATACTCAGCCCGAGCTGCCCGAGCGCAGCCGCGGCGTCATCGCGCTGCTCGAGGACAACTGCACCTCGTGCATGCTGTGCGCCCGCGAGTGCCCGGACTGGTGCATCACCATCGACTCGCACAAGGAGACGCTGCCGGCGGAGACCAAGGGGGGCCGCGAGCGCAGCCACAACGTCCTCGACCGCTTCGACATCGACTTCTCGCTGTGCATGTATTGCGGCATCTGCATCGAGGTGTGCCCCTTCGACGCGCTCTTCTGGGCCCCGGACTTCGCCTATGCCGAGGGCGACATCCGCAACCTGCTGCACGACAAGGGACGCCTGGGCACCTTCATGGCCACCGTCCCCGACGCGGCACTGCCGCAGGGATATGCCCGTCCGCAGCTCGACGCCGACGGTGCCGGAGCGGTCGCCGTGGAGGGAGCGGCCGCCGCGCAGGGAGTCGAGGGAGTGGACGATCAGCAGGGCGACCCCGGTGCACCCGTCGCCCCCGAGGAGACCTCGGGGGGTGAGCGGTGAGCGGGCTCGACGTCCTCTTCCTCGCCGTCGGCCTGCTCACCGCGGGCGCCGGCCTGCTCGCCGTCACCGCCCGGCAGGTGCTGCACGCCGCGCTGTGGCTCGTGGTCACCCTCGGTGGGCTCGCCGGGTGCTATCTGGTCCTGGGAGCCGAGCTGGTGGCGCTCGTCCAGCTGCTCGTCTACGTCGGCGCGGTCGTGGTGCTCGTGCTCTTCGCGCTCCTGCTGACCCGGTCCGGCGGCACCCCGGTGGTGACGTCCGGCCCGCAGCGGATCGCCGCCGGGCTCGTCGGTGCGGGCACGGCGGTCGTCCTCGGTGGCGCGCTGCTCGCGGCCTTCGGCTGGGGGAGCGTGCCGATCGACGGCGCCGGCAACGCCGGGGTCGCCACCGCGATCTTCGGCACCTACGTCTGGCCCTTCGAGCTGCTGTCGGCGCTGCTGCTCACCGCCCTGGTCGCCGCCGTGGCGGTGGCACGGGCTCCCGTCGGCGGCGAGGACGACCCCAGTCAGCGCCCGGACGCCCCCGCCGAGATCGAGGCCGTGCAGGGTGAGGGGGACGACGCGTGATCCGCCCCGCCCTGCCCTACCTGCTCGTGGCGCTCCTCGCCGGACTCGGCGCCTACGGCATCCTCGCCCGTCGGCACGCCGTCCTCATGCTCATCGGCGTCGAGCTGGTGCTCGGCGCGGCGGGCCTGCTCCTGGTCACGGTCGGCCAGACCGGCGCCGCGGGCGACGCCGGCGCCCAGGTCCTCACCCTCTTCGTCATCACCATCGCGGCCGCCGAGGTGGTGCTCGCGCTCGCCGTGCTGCTCGCGCTCTACCGCGCCCGAGGTCACGTCGACCTGCACGCGCCGCTCGGGGAGCCGGCCGAACGGCATACCAGGCAGGTGGGTGGGTGATGGACCTCCTGCCCGACCTGCCCGACCTCACCTGGAGCGACCTGCAGCTGCCTGAGGTGCCGCTGCCGACGTTGCCGATGCCCGACCTGTGGGGCGCTCCGTCGCAGTGGGCGGTGCTCGCGCTGCTGCTGGCGGCGCTGGCCGGCCTGGGGCTGACCGGGCGCTCCAACCGGCTCGGTGCGTGGATCGGCGTCGGCGGCGCGCTGGCGGCGTTGGTGGCGACCACGTGGCAGCTCTACACCCTCACCCAGGTCGAGGGTGACGTCCGCACCGTCGGCACCATCGGGGCGCTGCCGCTGGGAGACCTCGACGCCCCCCTGCTGCTGGTCACGACCTGGCCCATGGCGCTCGTCGCGGTCACCGTCGCGGCGGTCGCCCTCGTCGTGCAGGGGTATGCCCGCTGGTACCTCTGGTACGACCCGCGGTACCGCGTCTTCGCGGCCACCGTGTCGCTCTTCACCGCGGCGATGCTCCTCACCGTGCACTCCGGTGACGTGCTGCTCACGCTCATCGGGTGGGAGGTCATGGGCTGGTGCTCCTACCTGCTCGTGGGCCACCAGTCGACGCGCAGCGCCGCCCGCCGGGCCGCGGGCAAGGCGCTGCTGGTCACCCGCACGGCCGACATCGGCTTCGTCCTCGGGCTGGTCATCCTGGCCACCGGCGCCGGCACCACCGAGCTGTCGGCGCTCGTCGCCCACTGGGTCCAGGCCGGCAGCTCGACCACCCTCACCGTCGCGATGAGCCTGCTCGTAGTGGGCGTCGCCGGCAAGTCCGCGCTGTTCCCGTTCCAGGACTGGCTGCCCGACGCCATGGAGGGCCCCACGCCCGCGTCCGCGCTCATCCACGCGGCGACCATGGTGGCCGCGGGCACGGTGGTGCTGACCCAGGTCTTCCCGCTGCTCGCGCTGTCCGGCCCGGCCCGTCTGCTGCTCGCGGTGCTCGCGTGCACGACCGTCATCGGCGCGGCCCTGCTGGCCTTCGCCCAGGCCGACCTCAAGCGCCTGCTCGCCTGGTCCACCGTCAGCCAGGTGGCGCTCATGCTGGCCGTCCTGGCCGGCGCGACCCAGGGCACCGGCCCGGACGCCGCCGCCCAGCACCTCATCGCCCACGCGTGGTTCAAGGCGCTGCTCTTCCTCACGACCGGCTGGCTGGGCGTGCTCGTCGGGGGCACGGCCATGGCGCTGGTCGCCTCGGGGGCCCGCCGCTACCGGGTGATGCGGCACCGCTTCGGGTGGGGCCTGCTCGCGCTGGCCGGGGTGCCGCCCTTCGTGGGGTTCTTCTCCAAGGAGCTCATCCTCGGCACGGCCGAGGTGGCCTCGGCCGGTGACGGCGGGTTGGCCTCGGTGCTGGTCCTGGCCTGCGTCGGGGCGTCCGCGCCGCTCACCGCGGCCTACTGCATGCGCGCCTGGCTCGTGCTCAACCGGCCGACAGCGGTGCAGGGCCACGCGGAGACCTATCACCCCGGACCGGTGGACCGGATCGACGACTTCTTCGACGAGCCGCAGGTGGTGCAGGAAGCCGAGGGGCTGGAGCGCGCCGAGGCCGCGATCAGCTCGACCGCCCGGATGGGCACCTCCTTCCTCATGGTCATGACGGTCCTGGGCGGGCTGCTGCTCCTGCTGCCGGTGTGGCGCTCCGACGTGCACCTCAACCTGCAGCTGCTCGCCGCGACTCTCCTGCTCATGCTCGTGAGCGCACTGCTCGTGCGGCTGGCGGCGCAAGGGGTCCGCACCCGGGACGCCGCAGCCCGCATCCCGTCCGCGGCGAGCCTGGCAGCCGAGCGCGGGCTCTACGCCGACCACGCCTACCGCGTGCTCGTCGCCGCGCCCGTCCTGCTGCTCGCCCGGGCCGTGACCTGGTTCGACACCCAGGTGCTCGACGCCTGGGTGCGCGGCATCGGCGCCGGGCCCGCCCTGCTCGGGCGGCTCGGGGCCGCGACCAGCCCGCGCCGGGCGACCCCGAGCCTGGCCCTCGTGCTCGCCGGTGTGCTCGTCCTCGCGGCGATCGGGGTGGTGACGTCGTGAACGACACGCTGCGCGCGATCGTGGCCGACCTGGTCGGCCTGGTCCCCGACCTCGGCACCGGCTGGCTGGCCCTGGCGCTCGCCCCGCTGCTGCTCGCCGCCGTCATGCTGCTCACCGTCGGCCGGTGGCCCGAGCAGCCCGGCCACCGGGCCATCCACCTGACCTCGCTGGGGGCGAGCGCGGTGAGCGCCGTCGGGGTGGCTGGCGCGGCGCTGCACCGACCCACCCTCGACCTGCCCTGGATCCCCAGCCTGGGCGTCGGCTTCGCCCTTCGCCCCGACGGCCTCTCGGTGCCGCTGCTGCTGCTCACCGCCGTGGTCGGTGTCGGAGCCACTGCCCTGCACCTGCACCCGCCGCGTCAACCGCGCGCGGTGGCGCCGGCCGACGCGGACGACGACGGCGATCCGACCTCGCCCATCCCCGTCGTCCGCGGCACCGACGTGCCCGGGCTGGCGACCTACCATGCGTGCCTGCTGCTGGTGCTGCTCGGTGCCCTGCTCGCCTTCCTCGCGGGCGACGCCCTGCTCTTCTTCATCGGCTTCGAGCTGGTGCTGGTGCCGATGTGGGTGCTCGTCGCACGCTACGGCGATCCGACGAGCGACCGCGAGGGCGCCGCGCTGCGCTTCCTCGTCGTCACCGTCGTCGGCTCCTCGCTCGTCCTGCTCGGCCTGCTGGCGCTCGCCACCGCCACCGGCACGACGGACCTCGCGGTGTGGGCGTCCCAGCGTGGAGAGGGACTGGGGAGCGGCACCCAGCTCGTGGTCTCCGCGCTGCTCCTGCTCGGACTCGCGCTGAAGATCCCGGTCTTCCCGCTGCATACCTGGCTGCCGTGGGTGCACGCCACCGCGCCGACGGCCGGATCGGTCCTGCTCGCGGCGGTCCTGCTCAAGCTCGGGACCTACGGCATCGCGCGTCTGGTCGTGCCCGTGGTCCCCGACGGCTTCGCGACCTGGTCACCTCTGCTCGCGGGCCTGGCCGTCGTCGGCATCGTCTGGGCCTCGCTCGCCTGCCTGGTCGAGCGCGATCTCAAGCGGCTCATCGCCTGGTCCTCGGTCGCTCACCTGGGCTTCGTCGTGCTGGGCCTCACGACGGGGACTGTGGCCGGCCTGCAGGCCGCGCTCTTCGGCAACGTCGCCCACGGCCTCATCTCCGCGCTGCTCTTCGTCGTCGTCGGCGGCCTCAAGCACCGGTGGGGCAGCGCCGACCTCGGCGTCGCCCACGCCGCGCTGCGCGAGGTCACGCCCCACCTGGGGCTGGCGCTGGTCCTCGGTATGGCCGCCTCCATGGGTCTGCCGGGCCTGGCCGGCTTCTGGGGTGAGATCGGCGCGCTGCTCGCGGGCTGGGACCCGGCGGCGGACCGCCCGCAGGGGTGGTTCCGCGCCTTCACCGTCATCGCGGCCGTCGGGGCCGCGCTGGCCGCCGCCTATGCCGTCCGGGTGCTGCGCGAGGTGTGGTCCGGTGACCGGGTCGAGCCGCGCATCCCCGACGCCGTGCTCACCGAGCGCACCGCACTGCGGCTGCTGGGCGTGCTCATCCTCGGGCTGGGACTGGTGCCGACCGCGCTCCTGGCCATCACCGCGCCCTTCGTCGAGGCGGTGCTCGCGCGATGACGCTCGAGCTCGACCTCCTCGCGACTCTGCCGGTGCTGGCGCCGGTGCTCGCCGCCGTCGTGGTGCTGCTCCTCGACGTCGCCCTGCCGGGCCGCCGGGAGCCGCACCTCGTCGTGGCCGCCCTCGGCCTGCTCGGGGGCGTGGCGGGCGCGCTGCCCGGCCTCGGGCTCGCCGCGGGCGACGCCCGCACCAGCTTCTGCCTGCCCACAGGCGCCTGCGGGTATGCCGCGGACCACCTCACCTCCGTGCTGCAGCTCACCGGGCTGCTGGCGGCGCTGGTGGTCCTGGTGCTCGCCTGGCGTGACTGGAGCTCGGCGGAGGGCCCGGCCGGGGCTTCCGTCGGCGACCGGACGGGCCGCGCCCCCGTGGTCGTCGCCCTGGCGCTCGCGGCCACGAGCGGTGTCGTGGCCGTCCCCGCCGCCGGCGATCTCGGCTCGCTGCTCGTCGCGCTCGAGCTGGCCACCCTGCCGACCGTCGCCCTGGTCGCGCTGGTGCGCACCCGGTGGTCGCCCGACCGCCGGGCGCTCGCCGTCGACGGGGCGGTCTCGCTGCTGACCACCTCCCTGGTCTCCTTCGCGCTCCTCGCCCTGGGGGCGGCCCTGTGGGTGGCGGCGACGGGCAGCCCCTTCCTCGGGGCCGCTCGGGCGGTCGACCATCCGCCTCTGCTCGTGCTGGCTGCGGTCTTCCTCGTCGCCGGGCTCGCCTTCAAGGTGTCCGCGGTGCCCTTCCACGCGTGGACCCCGATCACGTATGCCGCCGCGCCGCTCCCGGTGACGGCCTACCTGGCCACGGTGTCCAAGGTCGCGGCGCTCGGCGGGCTCGTCGTCGTCATCCGGGCCCTCGGCGGGGTCGACGGCACGACCCTGGTGGCGATCGCCGTCCTCGCCGCCGCCTCGATGACGCTCGGCAACCTCGTGGCGCTGGTGCAGGGCGACGTCGTGCGGCTGCTGGCCTGGTCGACCGTCGCGCAGGCCGGCTGGGTGCTGCTGCCCCTGGCCTCCCTCTCCTCCCGGGCGGCCCAGGCGGCCGGGTCCTACCTCCTGGTCTACGTCACCGGAACCCTCCTCGCCTTCGTCGTCGTGCTCGCGGTCGCGCTCCTGGCCTCGGGCGACGATGCGGGCGCACCGGGCGGCACGGCGTTGTCGACCCACCGCGGGCTGCTGCGCACCCGGCCGCTTCTGGCCCTGCCCCTGGCCCTCGCGCTGCTCACCCTCGCCGGGCTGCCCCCCGCTGTCGCCGGTGTCGTCGCCAAGATGGTTGCTCTGCGGCCCGTGCTGGGTGACCAGACGTGGTGGCTCGCCGTCGTCGCCGCGGTCAACATCGCGCTCGGCATCGCGGTCTACCTGCGCTGGATCGCGGTCCTCCTCGAGCCGCGCGAGCGGGCCGGCTCGAGGACGGCCGGCGCCGCAGGCGCGGACGCGAGAGGCGCGGACGCAGGAGGCGGAGCGGACGCCGGAGCCGGAGCGGACGCCGGAGGCGCGGCGGACGCTGGCCCTGCGCCACGCCATACCGATGTCGCGACCCGCCTCGCCGACCGGGAGCAGCGGGTGCCGGTGCGCCTCTGGGTGCTCGTCGCCGTGCTCACCCTGCTGCTCGTGCTCGGCAGCGTGGCGCCCGTCGGCATCGTCTGACCGGGGCGAACCGACGTCGCCCCGCGCGCGATCGTCGCTCGTCGTCGGGAACACCCGCCCGACAGCCGGTCGTTGACCAGTCATGCACAGGCACTACAACGGGCTGAAGACCACGCTGCTCTTCGGCGTGATCTGGGCGATCTTCCTCGGGATGGGCGCCCTCATCGGCGGCGGCCGCTGGATCTGGCTGTTCGCGTTCTTCGGGCTGGCCACGACGTTCTACAGCTACTGGAACTCCGACAAGCTGGCCATCCGCGCCATGCGTGCCCAGCCGGTGACGCCGGAGCAACAGCCGGCGATGTATCGCATCGTCTCCGAGCTCGCGCAGGAGGCGGGCAAGCCGATGCCGCGGCTCTACGTCAGCCCGACCGCGGCGCCCAACGCCTTCGCCACCGGACGCAACCCGAGCAACGCCGCGGTCTGCTGCACCGAGGGGATCCTGCATCTGCTCGACGAGCGTGAGCTGCGGGGCGTGCTCGGCCACGAGCTCATGCACGTCTACAACCGCGACATCCTCACCAGCTCGGTCGCGGCGGGCATCGCGGGCGTCATCACTTCGGTCGCGCAGATGGCGCTCTTCTTCGGCGGCAGCCGGGAGAACGGCGGCAACCCCCTGGCGATGCTCGCGATGGCGCTGCTCGCCCCCTTCGCCGCCACGGTCGTGCAGCTCGCCATCAGCCGGACCCGGGAGTATGACGCGGACGAGGACGGCGCGCGGCTCACCGGCGACCCGCTCGCCCTCGCCTCGGCGCTGCGCAAGCTGGAGGCCGGCACCGCCCGCGCCCCGCTGGCGCCGGAGCGGCAGGTCGTCAACGCCAGCCACATGATGATCGCCAATCCCTTCCGGGCCAAGGACATGACCCGGATGTTCGCGACGCACCCGCCGATGGCCCAGCGCATCGCCCGGCTGGAGCAGATGGCCCACGGCCAGCAGCCCGGCATCGAGCGGCTCTGACCCGAGGCCCCTCTTACCCGAGGCCCCTCCGACCCGAGGCCCCTCCGACCCGAGGCCCCTCCGACCTGTGCACGCTCCCGTGGCCTGTGCACACGTTATGCCGTATGCACAGGCCACGGGAGGGTGCACAGGTCTGGGGGGCGGAGTGCACAGGTCTAGTGGGGACCACGACTCCTGGCTGTCCCCCCCTCGCGGCCTCAGCCCGGCTGCGGCTCGCCTCTGACCGTCCGCGCGGGCGACCGGTCGCCCCGGATGCTGGCGACCATGTCGACCACCCGGCGCGTGGCCCGTACGTCATGAGCCCGGAAGACCGTCGTGCCCAGCCACGCCGCGACGGCCGTCGCCGCCAGCGTCCCCTCGAGCCGGTCGTCGGCTTCCAGGTCGAGGGTCTCCCCGATGAAGTCCTTGCGTGAGAGCGCCTGGAGCACCGGCAAGCCGAGCGCCGCCACGTCAGCGGTATGCCGCAGCGTCACCAGCGAGTGCCGCGTCGTCTTGCCGAAGTCGAGGGTCGGGTCGACCAGCACCTGCTCGGGCGCCACCCCGGCGGTCACGGCGCGACGCGCACCCTCCTCGAGCACCGCCACGACGTCCCGCACGACGGCGAGCTCGTCGTCGCCGTGGGCATCGGCATACCGCACATCGACCGGGTCGGTGCGCGGTGGGAGGCCACCGGTGTGCGACACCACGACGCCCGCCCCGAGCCGCGCGGCGACCTCCACCAGCTCGGGGTCGTGCCCGGCCCAGGTGTCGTTGACCAGGTCGACAGACCCCTCGGCCGCCGTGGCGACCTCGCTGCGCCAGGTGTCGAGCGAGAGCACGAGGTCGGGGTAGGCCGCGCGCGCCGCCTCAAGGAAGGGCACGACCCGGCTGATCTCCTCGGCGGCGTCGACCTGCTCGCCCTCCTGCCCGGCCCGCACCCCGCCCACGTCGACGATGTCGGCGCCCTCGGCGACGGCCCAGTGCAGCGCGTCCATCGCGTCCTCGAGCGCCGCGTGCCGGTTGCCCGACCAGAAGGAGTCCCGGGTGCGGTTGACGATGGCCATCACCGCGGGTCGGGACGCGTCGAACGCCCTGCCCCGCAGCACCAGGGCCGGTGTGCGGGGCAGGGCGATCGGGGACACGGGGGAGTGCGCCGGAGGAGGGGTCACGCCCGCCATCGTTCCACGCGGGGGGTGAGCGCCCTGCCGACTACTCCGGCTGCTCCCAGGACTGGTAGAGGATCGCCTCGTCAGCCAGCGCCAGGACCGGATAGGTCATGCCGTCATCGGTCTGCAGCTTCCAGGTCGGCACCTCCATCGAGCCGGACTGCGTCCACAGCATGCCCTGCACGAGCTCGGCGCTGGTCACCTCCTTGTCCTTGAGCAGCAGCGGGATCTGCATGCCCTCGGTGACCTCCGGCGCCTCCTCGATGTCGGGCTCGAGGAAGGTGATGGTCGCGTCGGGGTCCTGCTCGAGCTCGGTGTAGTCCTCTGGGAGGCTGATGCCGTACTCCATCGAGAACTCCCGCTCGCCGTAGCGCTCGACCGCCTCGGTGGGCGAGATGACGGGGTAGTCGCCGAGCGAGGTCATCTCACCGATGCTGCCGTAGGCCTCGACGACGACGCCGTCCGGCCCGACGGTGGCGCTGGCGTGCAGCGGGCCGTAGGCGTAGCCCGTCGGCCAGGCCTCGACCGGGACGTAGAGCGAGGTGCGCTCGTCGCCGTAGTCGGGGACGCGGACCGTGTAGTCCTCCACCGGCACGCCGGCGTCGGCGAGGAAGGCGGTGGCCTGCGCGATCGCCTCGTCATCGGTCGGGCGGGTGCCCTCGGGAGGTATGCAGTCGCTCGCCGTGGGCAGCGGCGTGCCCTCGCCGAGCATCCGATCCCACTCCTTGCGCCACTCGTCGAGCTCGCGCTGGCTGATCTGCGCGTGCATCTCCCGACAGCCTTCGACGCGGAAGATCGAGGTGTACATGAACGAGAGCCCGCCGTCCTGGCCGCTCACCAGGGCCCAGTCGCCGCTCTCCTGGTCGAGGCTGCCCACGCCGTCTCCGAACCCGAAGTAGTCGCTGTCGGCATCGATCGGCGTGCCGTCGAGGCCCATCGCCTCGGTCCACCGGGCGAGGTAGTCCTCGGGGACCTCGTCGGACATGAGCGTGCGCACCTGGCCGGTGGTCCGCTCGTCGGACAGACCGTCGGCAGCGACGAGTCGCACCGGACCGGGGTCGTAGGGCTGCGGCGCCGACTCGCCACCGCTGACCGAGGTGGAGCCCAGGTCCAGCGAGCTGGTGGCCCCGATGGAGCCGCCGGCGGCCGGCGCGAGCAGGCTGTCCTGGTTGGCCATGAGCACGGTGCCGTCGTCGCGGGAGACGCCCAGGGCATACCCGCCGGCGCCGATCCCGACGGCCACGATTGCGGCTGCGGCGATCCACGGCGCCCGGAGCCGTGGCCCCTGGAGCAGGTCGTCGTCGACGCGCCGGGCGCGCTCGCCTGCCGAGCCCTGGCTGGCGGGTGCCTTCTGAGCCACCAGCTGCCGCACCCGCTCGAGGTCGGGGTGCGACCCGGTCGCCGGGTCGCTGGCCTGGAGCCGGTAGAGCGATGCGTCGGTCTGGTGGTCGACCATGGCGGTCTCCTTCGTGCGGGCGGTGCGGGATGAGAGGTCGGTGGTGTGCGCCGGGCTCGACCTAGTGGTCGTGCTCCCAGGCGTCACGGAGCCGGGAGCGAGCCCGGGAGAGCGCGGCGGCTGCGCCGCCCCGAGTGAGGCCCAGCGCGTGGGCCAGGCCCTCGCCGTCGAGGCCCTCCCAGGCGTGGAGCATGAGGATCGAGCGGTCGCGGACGCTCAGCCGGCCCATGGCCCGGCGGACCTCGTCGTCGGCCATGACCAGGTCGGCGGGGTCGACGCTGCGCACCGGCTGGTCCTCGGTGTCCCGGTCGGAGTAGTCGGCCAGGAGCACGAGGGTCGGCTTGCGGCGATGGTTGGCGAGGACGTAGGCCGCCGTCTTGTAGAGCCACGGCAGCTCGAAGCCGGAGGGGATCTTCTCCCGCCGGCGCCAGGCCGTGGCGAAGACCTCGGCGGTGAGGTCCTCGACGTCGCTGCGGTCAGCCCGCCGGACGAAGTAGCGGTGCACCGAGGTCGCGTGCTGGGAGAAGAAGGAGTCGAACCAGTGGCTGTCGCGGTGCTGCTGGGCCACGTCGGCTCCGGGTTCCCCGGCCAGGCGTTGTGCCATCGCTCCTCCTGCGGATCGCATCGTGCCGGACGTCCTGCGCCCGACACCCTGACCTATGTCGTCGCCGCCAGAACTGTTGCAGATCCCGCCCTCTGACCGCGCATGAGCAGCGCACGCGTCCTCGCGCACGGGTCTGGACCCACGCCTGAGGCACCGTCGACTGCTCATGCCGAACTGGCGAGGTGAGCGGTCGGCATACCTCGAGAAAAGCAGCAGGGGCACCGGTCTCCCGATGCCCCTGCTGGCTGGTGGCAGGTGCAGGATTCGAACCTGCGTAGGCGTAAGCCGACGGATTTACAGTCCGCTTCCATTGGCCGCTCGGACAACCTGCCGTGCGCGATTGCGCGGATGACATGCTAACAGTCCTACCCCGGTGGTTCCGAACTCGCGCGAGCCGCCGCTCACCGCCCAGACCAGGAGGTATGCCGTATGGCCGACTCGTCCTTCGACATCGTCAGCAAGGTCGACCACCAGGAGGTCGCCAACGCCGTCAACCAGGCGGCCAAGGAGATCTCAAACCGCTACGACTTCCGCAACGTGGGGGCGCGCGTCGAGCTCGCGGGGGAGGTCATCCACATGGCGGCCAACTCCGAGGAGCGGTGCAAGGCGGTCCTCGACGTGCTCCAGACCAAGCTGGTCAAGCGCGGCGTGTCGCTCAAGCACCTGGACTACAGCAACGAGGGGGAGCCCAAGGCCTCGGGCAAGGAGTACCGCCTGGACGCCGTGCTGCAGAGCGGGATCTCCAGCGACAACGCCAAAAAGATCTCCAAGATCATCCGCGAGGAGGGCCCGAAGTCGGTGAAGAGCCAGATCCAGGGCGACGAGCTGCGGGTCACCTCCAAGTCGCGGGACGACCTGCAGGCCGTCCAGCGGCTGCTGCAGGGGCAGGACCTCGACGTGGCTCTGCAGTTCACCAACTACCGGTAGTCGGTCGTCGTGCGCTGACCGTGGAATTCGACCACGGGAACTCCTGCCATGGCGCGAGATCCCGTGGTCGAATTCGGCCTATGCCGTGGGCTCAGGCCTCGGCGCGGCGCAGGGTGAGCCAGGCGATGCCGGCGGCGAGCAGCACCAGGGCCGCCCCGGCGCCGCTGGTCACCGTCATCCCGGCGTCGAAGGCCGCCCGTGCCGCCGCCAGCAGGGCCGGGTCGCCGGTCTGCTCCGCGGTAGCCGCCGCGCCGCCGAGCGTCTCCCGGGCCGCGGCGGCGGCCTCGCTGCCGGTGCCGGGGGGCAGGACCAGCGAGCTGCGGTAGACCGCGGTGAGCAGCCCACCCAGCATGGTCGTGCCGAGCACGGCGCCGAACTCGTAGGCCGTCTCGCTCACGGCGGAGGCGGCTCCGGCCTTGGCGGGCGGGACCGCGGTGAGGATCTGGTCGTTGGAGATGGTCTCGGCAGCTCCGATGCCCAGCCCGAGCAGCACGAAGGCCACCGCGATGTGGGTGATGCTCACCCGGTCGCCGAGGAGCGCGAGCAGGGCATAGGCGCAGACGGAGAAGGCCAGGCCCCCGGTCACCGCGACGGCCGGGCGGACCCGCTTGACCACCTGCACCACGAGCAGCCCCGAGGCCACCATGGCGACCACGCCCGGGACGAGCACGAGCGCGGCGGAGAGCGGCGGCATACCCTCCACGAGCTGCAGGTGCTGGGTGACGAAGAAGAGGAAGCCGGTCAGCGCCACCACGCTGAGCAGGTTGACCGCCAGCGCGCCGGAGAAGACCGGCACGGCGAAGAGGCGGACGTCGAGCATGGGGTTGGGGCGCGCGAGCATCCGCCGGACGAAGCCCCAGCCGGCGAGCACCGAGGCGAGCGCGACGGCGACGGCGAGCGCGTCGAGGCCCTCGACGGCGACGTGCTTGATCGCCCACGCCGTGCCCCCGAGGGTGAGCATGGACAGGGCGATGCCGAGCAGGTCGACGCGCCCCGGGGAGGGGTCGCGGGACTCGGTGATGACGAGCGGGGCCAGCACCAGCAGCGGCAGCAGCACCGGCACCGCGAGCAGGAAGATCGAGCCCCAGTGGAAGTGCGCGAGCAGCACGCCGCCCACCACCGGGCCGAGGGCCGTGCCCATCGAGAAGCCGGTCGCCCAGATGGCGATCGCCAGCCGCCGCTGGGCGCGGTCGACGAACATCGAGCGCAGCAGCGACAGCGTGGCCGGCATGAGCGTGGCGCCGAAGACACCGAGCGCGACTCGCGCGAGCACGAGAGCCTCCGCCGTCGGCGCGAACGCCGCGACCACGGAGACCGCGGCGAAGCCGGTGGCGCCGATGAGCAGCAGTCGCCGCCGACCGATCCGGTCGCCCAGGGTCCCCATCGCCACGAGCAGCGTCGCCAGGACGAGCGGGTAGGCGTCGATCAACCACAGCTGCTGCGCCGCGCTGGGGGCGAGCGCCTGCGAGATGACCGGCAGCGCGAAGTTGAGCACCGTGGTGTCGACCGAGATGAGCAGCACCGGGAGCATGAGCACGGCGAGGCCGGCCCAGTCCCGGCGGGTGGCGCGGGAGGATGCGGCGCCCGCGCCGCGGGTGGGGGAGAGGGTGGGCATGCCGCTAACTGTACCGTCTGGACGGTTTAGCAGCAACGTCTAGGATGGCGGGATGCCCCGCGGCGACGACACCCGAGAACGCATCCTGGACGCCTTCGAGACCCTCGTGATCGACCACGGCGAGCGCGCCGCGACGATCTCGGCCACCGCGCGGCAGGCCGAGGTGTCCAAGGGCGGGCTGCTCTACCACTTCGGCTCCAAGGACGCCCTCGTCGAAGGGCTCGCCGACCGGCTGGACCGCTTCGGCGAGCAGGAGGGCCAGAGGTTGGCGGCGCTCCCCGACGCGATGGAGGTCTTCCTGCGCGAGTCGGTCGCCGCCGACCAGCCGGTCGACCGCACCTACCTCGCCCTGCTCAAGCTCGGGCAGCTGCCCGAGCACGGCGCCGCCCGGGCTGCGCTGCTGCGCATGGACGAGCACTTCGTCGAGGCGTTGTCCACCGCCCTCGGCGACCCCGACCTCGCGCTCCTCGTGCTGCGCGTCAGCGACGGCATCTACGTCCGCACCGCGCTCGGCGGCAGCGACGCCATCCCGTCGGACTCGGTCGATCGCGTCCTGGCTCTCCTCGCGGCGCTGCCGCACTGACCCGCGCCGCGCCTGCCGTCACCGCGCCGGCCGGGCCGCGAGCGGCATACCATCGGTGCTCATGGCGAGCCCCGTGACCGACCAGAGCCTGCCCACGCGACCCGAGCGCATGGGCCGCCTGCCCTACTCCCCGGCGCACACCAAGGTCCTCCTCGGCTCCGGCACCGGCTGGGCGCTGGACGCGATGGACGTCGGGCTCATCTCCTTCGTCGGGCTGGCGATCGCGACCCAGTGGGACCTCACCCGCACCGAGCAGTCGTGGCTGCTGTCGATCGGCTTCGTCGGGATGGCGCTGGGCGCGACCGTCGGCGGGATGCTGGCGGACCGCTACGGCCGGCGCACGGTCTTCGCGCTGACCCTGCTCGTCTACGGCGTCGCCACCGGGGCCTCGGCGCTCGCGACCGGTCTCGCCGCGCTGCTGGTCCTGCGCTTCCTCGTCGGGATCGGGCTGGGGGCCGAGCTGCCCGTCGCCTCGACGCTGGTCAGCGAGCTGTCGCCGACGAGGATCCGCGGCCGGATGGTGGTGATCCTCGAGTCCTTCTGGGCGGTGGGGTGGCTGCTGGCGGCGCTCATCGGCTTCTTCGTCGTGCCGATCTCCGACAGCGGGTGGCGCTGGGCGTTCGCGCTCGGTCTGATCCCGGCGCTGTATGCCGTGGTCATCCGGTGGGGGATGCCCGAGTCGCCGCTCTTCCTCGAGCGACGGGGGCGGGTCGAGGAGGCCGAAGAGGTCGTCCGGGGGTTCGAGGACTCCGCCGGCGTGGAGCACGAGGAGAGCCGGGCGCTGCCGGAGGCGCCTCCGAAGACGCCGGGGGCGCTGTGGTCGGCGGCCTACCGCACGCGCACGCTCGGCATCTGGCTGGTGTGGTTCTGCGTCAACTTCTCCTACTACGGCGCCTTCATCTGGCTGCCGAGCCTGCTCTACGCCCAGGGCTTCGACCTGGTCCGCTCCTTCGGCTACACGCTGGTCATCACGCTCGCCCAGCTGCCCGGGTATGCCCTCGCGGCCGTCCTCGTCGAGGTCTGGGGACGCCGCGCGACGCTGGCGACCTTCCTGCTCGGGTCGGCCGCGTCGGCCGTCTGCTTCGGCCTGGCCGGTGAGGTGTGGCAGATCATCGCCGCCGGCTGCGCGATGAGCTTCTTCAACCTCGGGGCCTGGGGTGCGCTGTATGCCGTGACGCCGGAGATCTACCCCACCAGCGTGCGGGCGTCCGGCGCCGGCGCGGCGGCCGGCTTCGGCCGGATCGCCTCGATCGCGGCGCCACTGCTCGTGCCGGTGATCCTCGGCGCCTGGGGCAACGCCGCCCTCTTCACGATCTTCGGTGCCGCCTTCGTCATCGGCGCGGCGGCGGCATACCTCCTGCTCCCGGAACAGGCGGGCGACGCGCTCGAGACCACCTGAGCGGGAGCGACGAGCCTTGGCTCTGCATAGGTATGCTGAGCACTGCATGGCTACACAGTGTGGTGTCGCCGTGCCCACGGATCACCCCACTGCCCTTCGTCGACCCTAGGATGACCTGCATGACTGAGCTGTCCACCAACCAGGACTTCATCGACCTCGAGGACAAGGTCGCCGCCCACAACTACAGCCCGCTGCCCGTGGTGGTCGAGCAGGCCGACGGCATCCACGTCACCGACGTCGAGGGGCGCACCTACATCGACGCTCTCTCCGGCTACTCGGCGCTGAACTTCGGGCACCGCCATCCCGGGCTGGTGCAGGCCGCCAAGGACCAGCTGGACCGCTCCACGCTCACCTCGCGCGCCTTCCACAACGACCAGCTCGGGCCGTTCTGCGAGGCCCTGGCACAGCTGGTCGGCAAGGACATGATCCTGCCGATGAACACCGGCGCCGAGGCGGTCGAGACCGCGCTCAAGATCGCCCGCAAGTGGGGCTACCAGAAGAAGGGTGTCGCCGACGGTCAGGCGGAGATCATCGTCATGGACGGCAACTTCCACGGCCGCACGACGACGATCATCTCCTTCTCCGACGACCCGGAGGCGCACGACGAGTACGGCCCCTACACCCCCGGCTTCGTCTCCGTGCCCTACGGCGACCTGGCCGCGATCGAGGACGCGATCAGTGACAACACCGTGGCGGTCCTGGTCGAGCCGATCCAGGGCGAGCAGGGCGTCATGATCCCCAAGGAGGGCTTCCTCCCGGGTCTGCGCGAGCTCTGCACCAGCAAGAACGTCCTCATGATCGCCGACGAGATCCAGTCCGGCCTGGGCCGCACCGGCACCACCCTGGCGTGCGAGTACGAAGGCGTCCAGGCCGACATGTACACCCTTGGCAAGGCCCTCGGCGGCGGCATCGTGCCGGTCTCCGCGGTCGCCGCGAACGCCGACGTCATGGGCGTCATCACCCCGGGCACCCACGGCTCGACCTTCGGCGGCAACCCGCTGGCGGCCGCCGTCGGCAAGGCCGTCGTCGACCTGCTCGCCACCGGGGAGCACCAGGCGCACGCGCGGGAGCTGGAGACCGTCTTCGCCGAGGAGCTGGGCAAGCTCGTCGGCAACGGTGCCGAGGCGGTGCGCGTGCGCGGTCTGTGGGCCGGTATCGACATCGACCCCGAGCTCATGACCGGCAAGGCCGCCTGCAAGACGCTGGCCGCCAAGGGTGTGCTCGCCAAGGACACCCACGGCTCGACCATCCGGCTCGCCCCGCCGCTCACCATCACCGAGGGCGAGCTGCGGCAGATCACCGACACCCTGGCCGAGGTGCTCGCCGAGGCGCGCGCCTGAGCGGCTCCCTCCTGGCCGCGGGGCTCGTCCTCGCGGCGCTCGGTGCCGTCCTGCCCGGGCTGCTGCTGACCTACGGGCTGCGGCGGCTCGGGTGCGGTCGTCGTGACGACGACACGCGCCGAGCGCTGATCGCCGGTCCGACGCTGCTCGCCGTGCTGGTGGGTGCCCTGCTGCTGCTCCGGTATGCCGCCACGCCGCTCCTCGTCGGCCTCGCCGCGGGGCTGCTGCTGCTCGCCGCCTGGCCGGGGGTGGTCCTGTGTGGCCTGGTGCTGCGGCGCTGCTGGCTGCGGCTCCGACCGCTGCGCGCCGGCACGGGTGCGGTCATCGTGCTCGGGGCTCCGGTGCCGGACGGCGAGGTCGGACCTGAGCTGGCGGCCCGGTTGCGGGGCGGACTGGCGGTGCACGAGCGGCTGCGCGACGGGTCGGCCACCGGTGCTGCCGCGGCCGCAGGCGCCGAGGCCGGTGTCGCTCTGGGCGCCGCGCCGCTGGTGCTCACCGGCGGTCGGGGTGACGCGGACCGCCCCGCGGAGGCGGTGGCGATGAAGCGGTGGGTCCGCGAGCAGCAGCCCGATTCCCCGGTGCTCGTCGAGGACCGCGCCACGACCACGGAGGAGAACCTGCTGCTCGCGACCGGGCTGCTGGGCGAGCGCCGGGTGCGTCCGCCGTATGCCGTCGTGACCAGCGGCTATCACGCGGCCCGCACCAGCCTGCTCGCCGCCCGGCTCGGGCTGGACCTGCAGGTGGTGGGGGTGGCGGTGCCTGCTGGCTCTGCGCGCGGTGCCACGCTGCGCGAGCTGCTCATCGTGCTCAAGGAGATGCGCGGCGGGCATGCCGTCGCCGGTGCGGTCGTGGTGGCGGGTGCGGTCGGCGCGGCACTGCTCGCCTGATCCTGCGCTCGCGGGTCGGTCCAGGCGGGCCGAGGGACCGGCGGCCGCGAAGGCGAGGCCTTAGCCGGCCCGCAGCCGCTCCCGGAGCACCTCGAGGTGGGCCACCAGCTCGGGCGGGTCGAGGACCTCGACGTCGGTGCCCAGCATGACCAGCTCGGCCGCGAGGTAGTCCAGGCTCTCCCCGCCCGTCACCAGCTTGCACCAGCCGTCGCCGAGGTCGCGCACCTCCCCGGCCAGCGGCGACACGTGCTCGGTGAGCCGCTCGAGGTCCATCCGGACCCGCGCCGTCGTCACCCAGCGGTAGGGCGAGCGGGTGACCGACCGGGTGATGTATGACGCGGGGTCGGGCACCTCCCGCTCGGCACCGCGCAGGGTCCCCACCTCGAGGCGCTGCACCCGGTCCAGCCGGAAGCTGCGCCAGTCCTCGCGATCGAGGTCGTAGGCGAGCAGATACCACCGATGGCTCACCGCCACCAGACTCGCCGGCTCGATCCGGCGCGTGCTCTCCTGGCCGGAGCGATCGACATACCCGATGGTGGCGCGGAGCCGGTCCCGGCAGGCGCGGGAGGCTGCCATGAGCACCTCAGGGTCGACGACGGCGCGCGCGGTGCCCACGGTGACGGTGCTGTCGTGGATCGCGGCGACCTGCTCGCGGGCCCGGGCCGGCATCACCTGGTCGAGCTTGGCGAGGATGCGGACGGCGCTGTCGGTGACCCCGGCGACGGTGCCGCCGGCGGCGAGGCGCAGGCAGACCGCGACCGCCACGGCCTCGTCCTCGGCCAGCAGGAGCGGAGGGAGTGCTCCGCCCGCCCCGAGCTGGTAGCCACCGCCCACCCCGCTGCTGGCGCGCACCGGGTAGCCCAGGTCGCGCAGCCGGTCGATGTCCCGGCGGATGCTGCGGGTCGTGACACCGAGCCGGTCGGCGAGCTCCTCCGAGGTCCACAGCGCGCGGGTCTGGAACAGGCCGAGGAGGCGCAGCACCCGGGTCGTCGGATCCGTCATGGCCGACACTCTTCCACGGATGCCGGACGGGATCTGTCCGCCGGATGTGGTGAGGTGAGGCCATGAGCGACCTCACCGCCGACCTGCTCGACCAGCTCGACTTCCACTGGCGACACCACGCGCGACCGCGGTTGGAAGGGCTGAGCGACGAGGAGTACCTCTGGGAGCCGGCGCCGGGCACGTGGAACCTGCGGCATCGAGATGCCGACGTCCCGGCGACGGTGACAGCGCGGGCGGGGGGCGGGGAGTGGCAGCTCGACTGGGCCCACCCCGAGCCGCAGCCGGCGCCGGTGACCTCGATCGCGTGGCGGCTGGGGCACGTCATCGTCGGGGTCCTGGGCGCGCGGGCGCACAGTCATGTCGACGGGCCCGAGGCGGACATCCTCGGCTGGGACTACGCCGACACCGCCGCCGAGGCGCTCGACCAGCTCGACGCGGCGTATGCCGCCTGGACCGGCGGGGTGCGTCAGCTCGACGACGAGGGGTTGCGTCGACCGGTGGGTCCGGCGGAGGGGCCCTGGGCCGAGTCACCGATGCTCACGCTCGTGCTCCACATCAACCGCGAGACGATCCACCACCTCGCCGAGGTGGCCCTGCTGCGCGACCTCTGGGCGCACGGGGTGCGCTAGGAGAGTCGGCCCGGTGCCGACGTCGACCACTGCCGCTCTCATGGGTTGGATGCATACCCTGGGGGGTATTTGACCTGCGGTGCTCCTGACGTCCAGACTGTCGGCGTGGAGGTCGTGGTCGAGGTCGTCGTCGGGCTGGTCGTGGGCGTCGTGCTGGGGGCCCTGGGGGCCGGCGGCGGTATCATCACCGTGCCGGCGCTGGTCTACCTGCTCGACCAGCCGCCCGCCGTCGCGACCACCGCCTCCCTCGTCATCGTGGGGATCACCAGCATCGTGGCGCTCGTCGGGCAGTCCCGGGCCGGGCGGGTGCGCTGGGCCGACGGCCTCGCCTTCGGGATCCTCGGCGCCGGGGGTGCGCTCCTCGGGTCGAGGGTCGCGGCGCTGGCCGACCCGAGTCTGACGATGTGGCTGTTCACGGCGCTGCTGCTCGTCGTGGCCTCGGTCATGTGGCACCGGGCGAGGGTCCAGCACCGCGCCGACCCCGAGGATGTCGGACGCGGATGGCTCACGTGGCGGCCGTTCTCGATCGACCTGCGCCGGGCCGTCGTCGTGCTGGCGGTGGCGTCGGGGTCGGGCGTGATGACCGGCTTCTTCGGTGTCGGCGGCGGCTTCGCGATCGTGCCGGCGCTCATCCTCATGCTGGGGCTGCCGATGAGCCTGGCCGTCGGCACCTCGCTGCTCGTCATCACGGTCAACTCGGCGACTGGTGTGCTGGGTCGCCTCGGCGGTGGGCTCGACCTGCCCTGGGACCTCATCGCCGTCTTCACGACTGCCGCGATCGTCGGCACGGTCGTCGGCGGGCGCGTCGGGCGACGGCTCGATCCCTCGGTCCTGCAGCGCGCCTTCGCGGTCATGCTGGTCCTGGTGGCGGCCTACACCGGCGTCTCCACCGCACTGTCCCTCACCTGACCGAGAGCCTCGCCGGCTCTCGGTCGGGATAGGGGGAGGAGGTCAGTCGGTGGCGGCGGTCGCGCCGGGGGTCCAGCGGGCCGCGGTGTCGTCCTCGAGCATCTGCGCGTTGAGCCACTGCTCCGGTATGCCGAGGCCCTCGACCAGCTCGATCGCCTGCGGTCGCAGGTCGGTGCAGAGCTGGTTGATCTGAGCGACCACCGCCTTGGCCCGGCCGGCGGACATGCGGTTGTGCGCCTGAAACCAGCCGGCGTCGGCGTCGATCGAGCTCAGCGCGTAGAGCGTGCACAGCTGCTCCAGCACCTCGCGCACCGCCTCGTCCTCGCAGGCGTCGATCCCCGCGACGAAGGCCTCCAGCACGACGCGGTCCATGTGCGTCCTCGCCGCCAGCAGCACGTGGTCCTGGGCCGAGTTGAAGGCCTCGAAGGCGTCCTTGTCGTCCGCGTGCCGACGCAGCCGGGTGGCCAGCGTCTCGAGCACGTGGCGCTCGCGGTCGGCGAACATCGCCAGGTGCCAGCCCCGGTCGAGCAGGGTGTCGTCCTCGCCCTTGCGGGCCGCGGCAGAGCGCAGCCGCTCCACCAGCGGACGCGCCGCGGTCGCCTCGACGAACTGCCCGCCGAAGGCCCGCGCGGCGAACTGCACCATGCCGCGCATGTCCAGGTCGCCCCACATCTCCTTGTAGCCCGAGAGCAGGCCCTTGGCGACCAGCTGCAGCAGCACCGTGTTGTCGCCCTCGAAGGTGGCGAAGACGTCGGCGTCGCCGCGCAGCACGGTCAGGCCGTTCTCGGCGAGATAGCCGGCGCCACCGCAGGCCTCGCGGCACATCTGGATCGTGTCGTTGCCGAAGCGCGTCACGATCGCCTTGAGCCCGGCCGCCCGGGTCTCCAGCTCGCGCTGGGCGACCTGGTCCTTCTCCGGCATCTCGTGCAGCTCCTGCAGCCGCTCCACGACCTCGTTGATGGCGAACATGTGCGCGTAGGCCGTGGCGATCGCCGGGAGGAGCTTGCGCTGGTGCGCGAGGTAGTCGAGCAGCACGACCTCGCCGTCGTGCCCCGGCGCGCTGAACTGGCGCCGGCGCACGGCATACCGCGTCGCGATCGACAGCGCCTTGCGGGACGCGGTCGCGGCCCCGGCCGCCACGCAGATCCGGCCGCGCACCAGCGTGCCGAGCATGGTGAAGAAGCGCTTGCTGTCGGACTCGATGTCGGAGACGTAGCGCCCCTCGTCGTCGATGCCGCCGTAGCGGTTGAGCAGGTGCGCGCGCGGCACCCGCACCTGGTCGAAGGTGATGGTGCCGTTGTCGACGCCCGCGAGACCACCCTTGGCGCCGTTGTCGCCGAGCGTCACGCCGGGCAGCGGCTCGCCCGCCTCGTCGCGGATCGGCACGACGACGACGTGCACCCCGTGCGATTCGCCGTCGACGATCAGCTGGCCGTAGACCGCGGCGACGTGCGCGTCCTGCGCGGCAGCCCCGATGTAGGTCTTGGTGGAGGACGGCGTGGGGGAGTGCACGACGATCTCGTCGGTCTGCGCGTCATAGGTATGCGTGGTCTCCAGTGACGCGACGTCGGACCCGTGGCCGAACTCGGTCATGGCGTAGCAGCCGATCTGCTCCAGCGCGAGGTTCGGTCCGAGGAAGGTCTCGTGGTGCCACTCGTTGCCGAGCGCGGTGACCGCGCCCCCGTAGAGCCCGAAGTGCACCCCCGACTTCACCGTGAGCGACAGGTCGCCGTGGGCGGTCATCTCGAAGTCGATGCAGGACCGGCCGACGTCGTCCAGGCCCCCGACCGCGGTGGGGAAGCCGCTGCCGGCCATGCCGTAGTGCACGAGCCCGCGCAGCGCCTCGTTGGTCCAGGCCCGGGCCTCGGGCATCGTGAGCGCCGGGTCGCGCACCATGAACTCGGCGGGCACGGTCGCGCGGGCCAGCTCCCGGACCGGACCGTAGGCGCCCCCGGTCGCGGCGCGCAGGCCCTCCCCGAGTTCGGTGAGCTGCTCGTCGGAGTGCGGGCGGGTGGCCGGCTCGCCGGCGCTCGCCGGCATGCTGATGCCGGTGTCCGGCTCGGGGGTGTGGGTGGGCTGGGTCTGGGTGGAGGTGGTCATCGGGCGGCTCCTCGGATGGCGGGTCGGATGAGCTCCATGACGGCGTGCGTGACGTCGTCGACGGACAGGTCGGTATGCGGTGAGGTCGGGTCGGCCGCGCTCGCGGTCGTGAGCCAGTGGTCGGCGGCGGCGCGCACGAGGCCGACGATGCCGGTGCCCCAGGCAGGGGCCAGCAGGTCCGCGTCGTCGCCACGGCCCACCGAGACGAGGTGGGCGTGCAGCGCGTCGGTGAGCTGCTCGCTCACCTGGCTGGTGATCTGCCGGACCGGGTCCTGGGCGTCGCCCTCGGTCGTCTCCAGCGGGCGCGTCATCACGAAGCGGTAGATGTCGGGGTCGCGCTCCACCAGCGACAGATAGGACCGCACCATCGCCGCGATCCGCGTGACGATGTCACCGCCGCCTTCCTGGGCCGCGCGCAGGTCGGCCAGGATCGTGTCGTCGACGGCGGTGACGACGGCGCCGTAGAGGCCCGCCTTGTCGCCCAGGTGTCGGTAGAGCACGGTCTTGCTCGTGCCGGCCTGGGCGGCGATCTCGTCCATGCCG
Source organism: Serinicoccus sp. JS2-9 (assembly GCF_059025165.1). Lineage (NCBI taxonomy): Bacteria > Bacillati > Actinomycetota > Actinomycetes > Micrococcales > Ornithinimicrobiaceae > Serinicoccus > Serinicoccus sp. JS2-9. The sequence continues at coordinate 67,302 of NZ_CM180091.1, read as the reverse complement.
ACTCCGGCGCCGTGCTTGCGGATCGCCTTGAGCGCGGCCTCGACGAGCTGCTGTCGCCGCTCGGCACGGTGCGCCTCCCAGCGCACGTCCCGACCGTCGCGGGCGCCGCTGCGCAGCACCGTCTGTGCTCCTGGATCGGACCTCATAGCACTCAGAGTATCGCGTACTCGACGTATCGGCTACAGTCGGTACCGGATAATCATCTCGCATGCACCCCGCGACGCCCGAGGAGCACACATGCCCGACCAGCTCAGAGATGCCGTCATCGTCGGCGGCAACCGGATCCCCTTCGGCAAGGCCGGTGGCGCGTATGCCGCCGCTTCCAACCAGGCCATGCTCACCTCCGCGCTCGACGGGCTGGTCGCCCGGTTCGGGCTCGCAGGACAGCCGGTGGGAGAGGTCGCCGCAGGCGCCGTGCTCAAGCACGCCCGCGACTTCAACCTGGCCCGGGAGTCGGTGCTGGGCTCGGCGCTGTCGGCCACGACGCCCGCCTACGACCTGCAGCAGGCCTGCGGCACCGGCCTCGAGGCCGTCGTGCTCGTCGCCAACAAGATCCGCCTCGGTCAGATCGACTCGGGCATCGCCGGGGGTGTGGACTCCGCCAGCGATGCGCCGATCGCCGTCGGTGAGGGGCTGCGCAAGGCGCTGCTCAAGGCCAACCACGCCAAGACGCCGATGGCCCGCGCCAAGGCGCTCGCCGGGGTCCGCCCCCGCGACCTCGCCCCGGAGACCCCGCGCAACGCCGAGCCGCGCACGGGGCTCTCGATGGGTGACCACATGGCGATCACCGCCAAGGAGTGGGGCATCACCCGCGAGGCCCAGGACGAGCTGGCCGTCGCGAGCCACCACCACATGGCCCAGGCCTGGGAGTCCGGCTTCTTCGACGACCTCGTCACCGGCTTCCTGCGGCTCTCGCGCGACGAGGGCCTGCGCCCGGACACCTCGGTGGAGAAGCTCGCGAAGCTGTCGCCGGTCTTCGGCAAGGGTGAGGGCGCCACCATGACGGCCGGCAACTCGACGCCGTTGTCGGACGGGGCGGCGCTGGTGCTGCTCGGCAGCGAGGACTGGGCCACCGAGCACCGGCTCCCGGCGCTCGCACGGTTCGTCGACGCCGAGACCGCCGCGGTCGACTACGTCTCCGGCGAGGAGGGGCTGCTCATGGCTCCGGCGTATGCCGTGCCGCGCCTGCTCGCGCGCCAGGGCCTCACGCTCGACGACTTCGACCTCATCGAGATCCACGAGGCCTTCGCCTCCACGGTGCTGTCCACCATGGCAGCCTGGGAGTCCGAGGAGTTCTGCCGCGACCGGCTCGGTCTGGACGCGCCGCTGGGGTCGGTGGACCGCAGCAAGCTCAACGTCAACGGCTCCTCGCTCGCCGCCGGCCACCCGTTCGCCGCCACCGGCGGCCGCATCGTCGCCTCGCTGGCCAAGATGCTGCATGAGAAGGGACCGGGCTCGCGCGGCCTCATCTCCATCTGCGCCGCCGGCGGGCAGGGCGTCGTCGCGATCCTGGAAGGGTGCTGACATGGCTGACCTGATGCAGATCCTCACGTCCAACCCGCTGGCCAAGCAGCTCGGGGTGCCGCAGCCGACCCGCCTGCGACGGGGCCGGGACCTGCCCTCCGGCCCGGTGGCGCTCGGGGTCGTGGGCGGCGGCTCGCTGGGTGCTGCGACCCTGGAGGCGCTCGGGACGCCCCACACCCAGGCGCTGGTCGACACCCCGCAGACGCGGGTGACCGAGACCACCGACGACGGGCGGACGCGGGAGGTCCCCGAGCCCTACGCCTCCCGGATCGGTGCCCTCGTCGTCGACGCCACGGGCGCCACCTCGATCGCGGATCTGGAGACCGTGCGCGGGCTGCTGCGCCCGGCGATGAAGGGCCTGGAGGCCTCCGGTCGGGTCATCGTGCTCGGCGTCGAGCCGGAGACGGCCGGTGCCCCGATGGCCGTCGCGACCCAGCAGGCGCTCGAGGGCATCGTGCGCAGCGTCGGCAAGGAGCTGCGCAAGGGCGCCACGGCCAACCTGGTCCGCGTCGACCTGCTCACCGCCGAGCCCACCACCGCCGACGATCTCGCGTCGACGATGTCCTTCCTGCTGCAGGGGCGCTCGGCCTACGTCTCCGGCCAGGTGCTGCACGTGGGCCACAGCGATCGCCCCTCCGACGCCCCGAGCGACCGGCCGTTCGAGGGCCGCATCGTCGTGGTGACGGGTGCGGGGCGCGGGATCGGGGCCGGGATCGCCCGGACCTTCGCCCGCGACGGCGCTCTCGTCGTCGCCGTCGACGTGCCCGCTGGCGGCCAGGGCCTGGCCGAGGTGGCCAACTCGATCGGCGGCACCGCGCTGCAGCTCGACATCACCGCCGAGGACGCGGGCCAGCGGATCGCGGCGCACGTGGCCCAGCGCTTCGGTGACGCCGCCCGCATCCACGCGATCGTGCACAACGCCGGCATCACCCGGGACAAGCTGCTCGCCAACACCGACGAGCAGCGGTGGGGCAGCGTGCTCGAGGTCAACCTGGCCGCGCAGATCCGGATCAACGCGGTGCTGCTCGACCCGGAGCTGCCCGGCGGGATCGACGACGACGGTCGGATCATCGGAGTCGCCTCGACGTCCGGGATCGCCGGCAACCGCGGTCAGGCCAACTACGCCGCGTCGAAGGCGGGCGTGATCGGGCTGGTCCGGGCGATGGGCTCCGACGAGCGGCTCGCCGGGCGCGGCATCACGGTCAACGCCGTGGCGCCGGGCTTCATCGAGACCGAGATGACCGGCAAGATGCCGCTGGCCACCCGTGAGGTCGCGCGACGGATCAACAGCCTGCAGCAGGGCGGCCTGCCGGTCGACGTCGCCGAGACCATCGGCTACTTCGCGGACCCGGCCTCCGCCGCCGTCACCGGAGACGTGCTCCGGGTCTGCGGCCAGAGCCAGATCGGGGCCTGACGTGAGCCAGAGCCCCGACCACCAGGATGACGGACTGGCCGCGCGATCTGCTGCGGACGATGGACTGGCCGCGCGATCTGCCGTGGACGTTGGACTGGCCGCGCGAACTGCTGCGGACGATGGACTGGCCGCGCGCCCTGTCGGAGAAACGACCGGTGACCTCGAGGTCGACCTGCTCACCGAAGCTCCGGCGGTCGGTCCGCTGCTCGCCAAGGGCTTCGCCACAGGGATCGGCCGCGGCACCGCCCACGGGCAGCTACCCGAGCGCCGCATCGTGCTCCCCGATGTCGAGCAGGACGTCCGCCGGCTGGCGGACTTCTGCGCGGTCACCGGCGGCGTCCTGGCCGACACGCTCCCGACGACCTGGGTGCACGTCCTCACCTTCCCGCTGCAGGTGAGGTTGATGGCCTCCGGCGACTTCCCCTTCCCGATGATGGGCATGGTGCACGTGGCCAACGAGATGACCCAGCACCGGCCCATCCGGGTGCGGGAGACTCTCACGCTCTCGTCCTGGGCCGACAACGTCGCACCCCACCGCAAGGGCCGGACCGTCGACCTCGTCGGTGAGGCGCGGGTCGGCGACGAGGTGGTCTGGTCCGGCCGCAGCACCTACCTCGTCCGCGGTGCCACCGGTGACGACGGGGCCAGCGGGAGTGCGGACGGTGCCACGCCGGCGCCGCAGCAGGGCTCCGGGCCGGCCGACCCAGCTCCGGTGACGACCGAGCCGCCGGCCGTGGGCGAGCCGCAGCGCCAGCTCTCCGTGTGGCGACTGCCCGCCGACCTGGGACGCAGCTACGCCCGGGTCGCCGGCGACGTCAACCCGATCCACCTGTCGGCACCCACCGCCAAGGCGCTCGGCTTCCCCCGCGCCATCGCGCACGGCATGTGGACCCATGCCCGGGCGCTGGCCGCCGTCGACGCGCGCCTCCCCGGTGCCTTGACGGTGTCGGCGGACTTCCGCAAGCCGGTGCTGCTGCCCTCCACGGTCGTGCTCCGCGGGGGTATGCAGCCCGCGGGCGGAGAGCTGTCCGTCACCGACCGCGAGGGAGCGAAGGTGCACCTGTCGATGCAGGTCAGCGCCCTGTCCTGACCCGCGCGAGATGAGGGTCACGGCATACCTCGGACGCCGGGCGACTCGTTTTGGTGTCGCCCGGCGCCCTCGTGTAAAGTTGTTTCTCGCTGCCTGCGGGGCCACAGCCCGGCAGGACCCACAGCCCGCCCCTATAGCTCAGTCGGTAGAGCGTTTCCATGGTAAGGAAAAGGTCAACGGTTCGATTCCGTTTGGGGGCTCTGGCCGGCCGGTCACCCGGCCGCCGCGAGGCGGAGTAGCTCAGCTGGTTAGAGCGCACGACTCATAATCGTGAGGTCGCGGGATCGAGTCCCGCCTCCGCTACCACGTAGCTCGCGCTACAGACCGCAAGAACTGATTCACCACCTTCGAGAGCAGGTTGCACCGTGGCTAAGTCCACCGACGTCCGCCCCAAGATCACCATGGCGTGCACGGAGTGCAAGGAGCGCAACTACATCACCAAGAAGAACCGGCGCAACAACCCCGACCGGCTCGACATGGCGAAGTTCTGCCCGCGCTGCGGCAAGCACACCGCGCACCGCGAGACCCGCTGACGCTCCGCCGTCAGCCACCGACGCCAGGCCGTCACCCGCGCAGGGTGGCGGCCTTCGTCATACCCGGAGTCCCTCCCAGGAGTGACCACGGGATAGCACGACCCTCATCGGGATGTATGCCGATGGAGGTCGTGCTATCCCGACCACACTCCGGCATGAGGGGGCCGGTAGCGGGAGGCGAGTGGTTAGGCTGCTCACCATGCCCGTCAACCCAGACTTCGCCGGGCGGGAGTACCCACCCGCCGGCCCCTTCGAGGTGACCGCCGACCAGATCACCGTCTTCGCCGACGCGGTCGGTGCGACCGGCGCCGCGCACCGCGACCGCGCCGCAGCGCAGCAGCTGGGGTATGCCGACGTCGTCGCGCCCCCGACCTTCGCCGTGCGCCTGGCCCAGCAGTGCGAGGCCCAGCTCGTGCAGGACCCGGACGCCGGGATCGACTTCTCCCGGGTCGTGCACGGCCAGGAGGGCTTCGTGCACCACCGGCCGATCGTCGCGGGCGACACCCTGACCGGCACCCTCCACGTGGACACGATGCGCGAGGCCGGGGGGCACGGCATGGTCGGCACCCGGGTCGAGCTGACCGACGCCAGCGGGGCGCCCGTCACCACCGTGACCTCGACGATCGTCGTGCGGGGGGAGGCCTGATGAGCGACCTGACCCGCACCGTGACCGTCGACCGGGCCCTGCTCGTCGCGTATGCCGACGCCTCCGGCGACCAGAACCCCATCCACCAGGACGCCGAGGTCGCGCGCTCGGTCGGCCTGCCCGACGTCATCGCTCACGGCATGTGGACGATGGGTGCGGCGCTGGAGGCCGTCACCGACCACGTCGGCGGCGATCCCGGTCGGATCCTGTCCTGTCAGACCCGCTTCACCGGCATGGTCGTCGTCCCCGAGGGGGAGACCGTCGAGGTGCTCGTCGAGGGTGTGGTGAAGAAGACCGACGAGGAGGCCGGCACGCAGACCCTCGAGCTCACCGCCACCTGCGCCGGGGACAAGGTGCTCGGCCGCTGCCAGGCGGTCGTTCGCACCGGCACCGACGCCACCGCCGGGACCGGCGCGTGAGCGCAGCGGCACCGCATACCTCCTCCTCCGGCGTGTCGTCGGAGGCGACCCCGCTCGCCGAGCTCACGACCATGCGGGTCGGGGGAGCGCCGCGACAGCTGGTCACCGCGACCACCGAGGCCGAGCTCATCGAGGCGGTGCGCGCGGTCGATGCCGCAGCCGAGCCGCTCCTCGTCGTGGGTGGCGGCTCCAACCTCGTCGTCGCCGACGAGGGCTTCCCCGGCACCGTCGTGCTGGTGCGCACGAGCGGGATCGAGGTGTCGCACGAGTCCGCCTGCGGCGGCGTGAGCGCGACGGTCGCGGCCGGGGAGAACTGGGACGAGCTCGTCGCGCACGCCTGCGCGCAGGGCTGGTCCGGCATCGAGGCGCTCTCCGGCATCCCGGGCGCCACCGGCGCGACCCCGGTGCAGAACGTCGGCGCCTACGGCCAGGAGGTCGCGCAGACCATCGCCTCCGTGCGGGTCTGGGACCGCGCCGAGAGCCGGGTGCGCACCCTCTTCGCCGCCGATCTCGAGTTCTCCTACCGCCACTCGCTGCTCAAGGAGTCGATGCTCGGCCCGGAGGCGGCGGCAGGGGCGGTCACGCCCCGGTACGTCGTGCTGACGGTGACCTTCTCGCTGCGCCCGACCGAGCTGTCGCAGCCGATCGGGTATGCCGCGCTCGCCGACGGTCTGGGCGTCGAGCTGGGGGCGCGGGTGCCCCTGGGCGAGGCGCGCGCGGCGGTGCTCGACCAGCGGCACCGGCGGGGCATGGTGCTGGAGACCGGCGACCACGACACCTGGTCGTGCGGGTCGTTCTTCACCAACCCCTTCCTCACGGCCGAGCAGCTCGAGGCGCTGCGGGAGCGGGCGCAGGCCAGGCTCGGTCCGGACTGTCCGACGCCGCCGGAGTACCCCACCGACCGGCCTGACAAGGTCAAGACCTCGGCCGCCTGGCTGATCGACCAGGCCGGCTTCAGCAAGGGGTATGCCACCCACGACGGCCGGCCCGCCGGGCTCTCGACCAAGCACACCCTGGCGCTGACCAACCGCGGCCGGGCCCGGGCCAGCGACGTCGTCGAGGTCGCGCGCGAGGTCCGCGACGGGGTCGAGGAGGCCTTCGGGGTGCGGCTGGTCAACGAGCCCGTCCTCGTCGGCCTCACCCTCTGACCCACGCCCCCACTCACCCGCACCCCCGACCGAGAGCCCGGTCTGCTCGGTCCGAGAGCCTCGGGTGCTCGCTCCGAAAGCCTCAGCGCGGTCGGTCGGCGGCGGCGATCGCCTCCTGTATGGCGCTCACCTCGCCTGGTCCGGGGTCCAGATCCAGCACCGCGGCCCAGTAGGGCACCATCTCGCCGACGTAGTGGTGGCCGTGCCCGCCCGGAGTCGAGACCGACAGCGGCATGTCCGTCCCGATCTGCCAGAACGACACCCACGGGTGCCAGGTCAGGGCGGGTGGCACGTCCCGACCGGCGCGCTCGCGCATCCAGTCGGGCTCCGACCACAGCAACGAGACGTCCCACCAGACGATCGGGTCGGAGGCGTGCTGGGCATAGACGACCCGGGGCTCCTTCCACGGCGCGTAGGGCCCGCCGTAGAAGTCCTCGGTCAGCTCGCGTGGCCGGGTGACGAAGCGGATGAGACGCCCGTTGTCGATGACCGGCGCCAGCTCCGGAGATCCCGGCTGCCGGCTCGAGGTCAGCTCCTCCCACAACGGTGTGAAACTCGGGGTGCCGGACCACACCGCCCCGTCGACTGACTCCAGCATCCGGTGCCGGTCGAGGTGATGACGTGCACGACCTGCCGGTTCAACGCGTCCGTGCGCTCCATCTCGCGCAGCACGCCGTCGACCGCCATCCCCGCGTTGCCACCGCTGGTCAGCCCGACCAGCTCGGCGTTGGCCCGTTGCTGGCGCACGCTCCACCACCAGGCCCGGACGCTCACGCCGACGAGCAGGACGTCCCGGCCGAGCCTCAGCCACCGGTCGCAGGCTCGGGCTCAGCGACACCCACAGCATGAGGAGTGCGAGCGTGAAACCCAGCGGGGAGAGCCGGTCGAAGATCCACGCCCGGCTGGGCCCGTGGCGGGCGCGGATAGATCACCACCGGCGTCCTGGGGCTCACCCCTCAGACTCGAGAGGCAGATCACCCACGCATGGGCCGTCCCGGGACGCGAGGGGCAGGATCCCCACGCAGAGGTATGGCTGTGCACCCGCCGGTGACACAGGCGTGCGCCGCTCGTGGTTGATGAACTGCCGGTCACGGCAACCGTGGAATTCGACCACGGGATCTGCTGCCATGGCACGAGATCCGGTGGTCGAGATCGAAGGGGCGAGGGAGGCGCCGGCGCACGCCTGGGTCACCTGCGCGCGCACGCGTGCCCGCAGCAGGTCAGGGAGCGGGGGGAGCGGCCAGCCAGGCGTCCACCTCGGCGAGCAGCTCCCGCTTGGTCGCCTGCGGGGCGACCGATCCCTCGATCGACCCGCGGGCCAGGGCGGCCAGTGCCTCGTCGGACAGCCCCTGGTCGACCCGGGCCGAGACGTACTGGTCGGCCAGGCGGCTCCCGAACAGCAACGGGTCGTCGGCGCCCAGGGCCACCCGGACCCCGGCGTCCAGCAGCCGGGGCAACGGCACCGCGGCCAGCGAGTCGTAGACGCCGAGCGCGACGTTGCTGGTCGGGCAGACCTCGAGCGTCACCTCTTCCTCGACGACACGGTCGAGCACCACGGGATCCTCGACCGCGCGGATCCCGTGACCGAGGCGGTCCGGCAGCAGGTGGTCCAGCGCCACCTGCACGTGGTCGGCGCCGAGCAGCTCTCCCGCGTGCGGCACGCTGGCCAGGCCCGCCTTCGCGGCGATCCGGAAAGCCGGCTCGAAGTCACCGGTCCACCCTCGCCGCTCGTCGTTGGACAGCCCGAAGCCCACGACCGTGCCCGCGCCCTCGCCCGCGTGCCTGGCGGCCAGGCGCGCCAGCGCCCGCGCGTCCAGCGGGTGCTTCATCCGGGAGGCGGCGACGACGACGGCGACCTGGGCGCCGGTCTCCTCACTCGCCGACCGCGCCTCGTCCAGCACGATCTCCAGGGCCGGGGTGAGCCCTCCGAGAAAGGGTGCGTATGACGTGGGGTCGACCTGGATCTCCAGCCATCGGGATCCTTCCGCGGCGTCGTCCAGAGCCGCCTCCCGCACGATCCGACGCATGTCCTCCTCGTCGCGCACGCAGGCGCGCGCCGCGTCATACAGGCGCTGGAACCGGAACCACCCGCGCTCGTCCCTGCCGGACAGCTCGGGCGGCCACTGGGTGGTGAAGGCGTGCGGGAGCCGCAGGTCGTGCTTCTCGGCCAGCTCGCGCACCGTGTCCACCCGCATCGAGCCGGTGAAGTGCAGGTGCAGGTGCGCCTTCGGCAGCGCGAGCAGCGAGCGCGTCCCGTCAGGCATCTGCTCAGCGTAGACGCCCGGTCCGACCACCGCCGATAGACTTCGCGTATGCCGCAGGTCAGCGCCGAGATCTGGGTCCCGGTGGGGCCGGAGGACGCGTTCGCCGTGGCCCAGACGACCGGTGAGGTGCGGCGCGGGTGGGACCCCTTCATCCGGCGACAGCACTTCCTCGACGGCGCCACGGCGCCCGGCGTCGGGGTGCGGACCTTCACCAGGGGCCCGTGTCGGGCCGGCCATGGTGAGCCGCTACGTCAGCTATCGGCCGCCACGGCAGACCGGGATGACCATGGACTCCGGGCCGTGGTTCTTCGACACCTTCGGCGCGGGCTGGCGGTTCACCCCGCAGGAGCAGGACGGCGTGGCGGGGACCCGCGCCGTGTGGAAGTACACCTTCAGCACCCGCCCGGCCTGGTTGCGGCCGGTCGCGGACCGGCTCGGGTCCTGGCTGCTGGACCGCGAGATCCGGGCCCGGATCGCCGCATGGGCGCGGGCCTGCTCCGACCCGGCGGTCCTCGCCGCGGCTCGGGCTGACGCCGCCGCGCGAAGCGAGGACGCTTCAGGTCCGCAGCCCGGAGATGCCTCTGGGGGATCGCCCGACACGGGTCCGGGGGCTAACCCCCTGGGGTGATGTCGGTCGCGTTCTCTAGGGTCGGAGCCGTGACAGTCATCCACACCGATGCGCTCACCAAGCGCTACGGCTCCAGCCAGGTCGCGGCGCTCGCCGACCTCACCGTCGACGTCGGTGACGGGGTCACCGGACTCGTCGGTGCCAACGGCGCAGGCAAGTCGACCCTCATCAAGATCCTGCTCGGCCTGCTCGCGCCGTCCTCCGGCACGGCGTCCGTGCTCGGCCACGACATCGCCCGCGAGGGGGAGGCGATCCGCCAGGCCGTGGGCTACATGCCCGAGCACGAGTGCCTGCCCCCGGACATGCGCTGCATCGACTTCGTCGTCCACATGGGCCGCGTCTCCGGGCTCCCGGCAGCCGCGGCCCGGGAGCGCGCCGCCGACGTGCTGCGTCACGTCGGCCTCGCCGAGGAGCGCTACCGGCTCATGGGCGGCTACTCCACCGGGATGAAGCAGCGCGCCAAGCTCGCGCAGGCCCTGGTCCACGACCCCCAGCTGGTCATGCTGGACGAGCCGACCAACGGCCTGGATCCCGCCGCCCGCGACGACATGCTCGCGCTCGTGCAGCGGATCGGCCACGACTTCGGCATACCCGTGCTCGTGACCTCGCACCTGCTCGGCGAGCTCGAGCGGATCAGCGACCACGTGGTCGTGCTCGACGCCGGGCAGCTGCTGCGCTCGGAGGCGACCCAGGCCTTCCTCGCCGACACCGGCGTCGTCCTCGTGGAGGTGCTCGGCGACGACGACGCGCAGCGGCGGATGGGCGAGGCGCTCGCCGCGCGCGGTCTCACCTGCCGCCCGCGCGGCACGCTCATCGAGGTCGACCCGGTGGCGGTGCCACCTCGCGAGGCACCGGAGGGTGGCGACGGATCGACGAGCACGCCGGATGCCGCGGCCCACGCCGCCGCGCACGACCATCTGCGCGACCTGGTGCGCGACACGGCCGCCGAGCTCGACCTCGGCCTGGTGCGGCTGCAACCGCAGACCGGCCGGCTTGAGGACGTCTTCCGCGAGGAGGTGCCGGCGTGACGGCTCCCACGGAGCGCACCGGTGTCATCCACGACATCGGCTACCGCCGCTACTCCGGACCGCGCACCAGCCGCGCAGGGATCGCCCGGGCGCTGCTGCTCTCCGGGCTCCTCGCCGTCTTCGGCTTCGGCCGGTCCGGCAAGGCCAAGATCCTGCCCTTCGTGCTGCTCGGTATGACGCTCGTCCCCGCTCTCATCCAGGTCGGGATCATGAGTTTCATCGGGCTCGACGCGAGTCTGCTCAACTACGCCGCCTACAACTCCAGCAGCTCCTTCCTCGTCGTGCTCTTCGTCGCGGCCCAGGCGCCGGTGCTCTTCAGCCGCGACCTCCGCTCGGGCGTCATCAGTCTCTATCTGGCCCGCCCGCTGGGTGCCACGGCCTTCGCGCTCATCCGGTGGGCGTCGCTGGTGCTGGCGATCCTCGCCTTCGTACTCACCCCGCTGCTCCTGCTCTTCATCGGTGGGCTCTCGGCGGGCGCGTCCTTCAGCGAGGAGCTGCCACGGGTGAGCGTGGCGCTGGCGGGTGCGGTCGTCCTCGCGCTCCTCGTCGCCACCGTGTCCGCCCTCGTCGCGTCGTGGACGTTGCGTCGCGGGCTCGCGATCGCCGGCACGATCATGGTGCTGCTCGTCGGGCTGGGCATCACCGTGGCCCTCAAGGAGACGCTGCTCTACGAGGGCCTGGACACCGCGGCCCACTGGCTGTCGTTGCTCTCGCCCTTCGCCCTCGTCGATGCGGTCACCGCGGTCCTGGGTGACACCGACGGGCAGGTCACGCGGGCCCCCGAGTCGGACGCCACCGGCTGGGCCCTGCTGGCCACGGCGCTGGCCATGATGGCCGGCGGCCTCGGCCTCCTCGTCCACCGCTACCGCAGCAAGGGGGCGTGATGACCGACCTCAACCTGCGGGACGTGTCGCGCTGGTACGGCAACGTCGTAGCCGTCAACGACGTCACCATGACCATCGGCCCCGGGGTGACCGGACTGCTCGGCCCCAACGGCGCCGGCAAGTCCACGCTCATCGCCATGATGGCCGGATTCCTGGCGCCCTCGTCCGGGGAGGTGCTCCTGGGTGAGCGTCCGGTCTGGCGCAACGTGGCGGCATACAGCGACCTGGGGTTGGTCCCCGAGCGCGAGGTGAGCTTCGCCTATCTCACCGGGCGGCAGTTCGTGCAGGCTTCCGCGGAGCTGCACAAGCTCGGCGACGCCCGCGCGGCCACCAGCCGGGCGTTGGAGGAGGTCGACCTCGGCGACGCCGCGGACCGGGCGATCAGCACCTACAGCAAGGGCATGCGGCAACGGGCCAAGCTGGCCTCGGCCCTGGTCCACGAGCCGGGGGTGCTCCTGCTCGACGAGCCCTTCAACGGCGTCGATCCGCGGCAGCGCATGCACCTCATGGAGCTGCTGACCCGGATGGGGGAGCAGGGGCGCACGGTGCTCTTCTCCAGCCACATCCTCGAGGAGGTCGAGCAGATCGCCCGGCAGATCGAGGTGGTCGTCGCCGGGCGGCACGCCGCCAGCGGTGACTTCGGCGCGATCCGCCGGCTCATGACCGACCGGCCCAGCCACTACGTCATCCGCTCCACCGATGACCGTGCCCTCGCCGCGGCCCTGATGGGGCAGCCCAGCGTGCGCAGCGTGGCGCTCGGTCGGGTCGGCACCGGCGACGCGGTGACGGTCGAGGTCACCGACATGGGTGACTTCACCCGAGCCCTGCCGCGGTTGGCCGCCGTGGCGCAGATCACGGTGCGCGAGCTCGCGCCCTCGGACGAGAGCCTGGAGTCGGTGTTCACCTACCTGGTGCAGTCATGAACCCCACGATCATGCGGCTTGGGCTGCGCGCCCTCGTCGGCGGCTGGCGCGGCATCGTGCTGCTGGCGCTGCCGGTGCTGCTCGTGCTCCTCGCCGGAGTGCTGCGCTGGGTCACCGGCGAGCCGGTCAGCGCCAGCGTGGTCCTCGTGGAGGTCGGGCTGGCCCTGGTCGTGCCGCTCGTCGCCCTGCTGGCGGCCAACGGCGTGCTCGGTCCGGAGATCGACGACGGCTCGGTCGTCTACCTGCTCGCGACGCCGGTGAGCCGGTATGTCGTCGCGGCCTCGAAGTATGCCGTCGCCGCCGCGCTCGCGGGTCTGCTCGGCTTCGGCGGCATGGCAGGTGCAGTGCTGGCCGGGGACGTGTCGGACCGCTGGCTGCTGGTGGCCCTGGTGGCCGGAGGTGGGGGCGCGCTGCTCTACTGCGCCCTCTTCACCGCCCTGGCCGCCGCGACCCGGCACGGCATGATCGCGGGGTTGATCTACCTGCTCGTGGTTGAGCAGCTGCTCGGCCGGTTCCTGTCCGGCTTCCGCTACGTCTCGGTCCGCGCGGTCGCGGAGCGGCTGGGCGAGGTGGCGGCCGACGTGGAGCTGCCGGTGGAGGACCTGAGCCTGACGTATGCCGTCATCGCCTCGGTCGTGCTGCTGGTCGTCGGGATCGCGCTCGCCGGCTGGCGGCTGCAGCGGTTCCAGCTGCGCGGGGACGAGTAGGCGCTCAGCGCTGCGGGCCGTTGCGTTGCCCCGTCGTGCGGTCGCGGTGCCACCGGATGCCGAGCGCGCCGAGCAACCGGCGGTCCAGGGGCGGGACGAACTCGCGTGAGACCTCCCGGCCCGGCAGCGGACGTGACCCCTGCGCGGTGCGCCACCGGGCATACCGGGACACCCGCTCCTGCGTGTCCAGGACCGCGAGGATCTCGCCCACCGCGCGCAGGATCGAGCCGCGCAGGAGCCACTGGTCGGTGTCGTCGGACTCGGCGAGCATGAGGTCGGTGAGGATCGCGCGGGTCTCGCGCAGCAGCTCGGTGCTCTCGTCGAGCAGCCGGACCACCGCGTCCTGGCGACCCGTGGTCTCGGCCTCCACGAGCTGGCCGAAGGAGTCGATGCACTGCCCCACGTCGTGGAGCACCACGGCGAAGGCCGCCCGCACCTCGTCGGAGAAGGGTGCCGGATCCTCTCGCTCCGGCGCGGTCCGTCCGATGGTGATGAACAGCGCGCGGGTGGCACCGGCGCAGTCCTGGAGGGACTCCAGGCCGGTCCGCAGCAGGGGGGTGACGTCCGCGCGGCCCACGGCTCGGGTGTTCCAGCGCGACATCTCCCGCACCGTGGTGACCTGCTCGCTGGCCCGCCCGATGTCGGCGGTGATGTCGCGCGCCTGGGTGAGCAGCTCGGCCGCCATCTCCCGCGAGACCGGCGACTCCTCGATCCAGGTCGAGGCGCCACGGAACAGGTCGCCGAGCTGACGCCCCACCCGCCGGACCGACGACGTCGCGGAGCCGACCGGGATCGCCGGGGGCCACAGCAGGGGGAGGGTGAGCCCGACCGCGGCGCCGATGAAGGTGGTGAGGATCCGGGTCTCGGCAGCGGTGTTCTGCAGCGAGGCGCCCAGGATGAGCATGGCGCTGATGGGCGTCTCCAACGCCTGCGCCCCCAGCCGCAACGCACTTGCGAGCAGCAACGAGGCGAAGACCACGAGCGCCAGGGACCACCACGACAGCCCCACCCAGATCGAGACGACCATGGCCACCGTGACGCCGGTGAGCACGGCCCCGACCCGGACCAGGGCCATCTTGGCCGAACCGGTGGCGCTGGCCTGGGTGACGAGGATTGCGGTGAGGGAGCAGGTGAGGTCGATGGGGCCGACGGTCGCCGCGCGGGTGATGACGTAGGCCAGCACCGCCGCGACGGTCATCCGCAGCAGGTTGACGAGGTCGGGTCGCACGCTCTCCCGGACGTCCAGCCAGCCCCGGGCCAGCCACGCGAGGGTCCGCTCCCGCCGCTCCACCCAGTCCATGTCACCATCTCACCACGCGGGCGGGCCGCCGCGCGAGCCCGCCCAGGTGACCGAAGTTGCCCCGAAATGGGCTCGTGACCTGCGGATTGAATACCTATGCGGGTGACCGCATACAATCGTGCTCATGTCCAAGGTCTTGACCAGCATCCCTGTCGGTGAACGTGTCGGCATCGCCTTTTCCGGCGGCCTCGACACCTCGGTCGCGGTGGCGTGGATGCGAGAGAAGGGCGCCGTGCCCTGCACCTACACGGCCCACATCGGTCAGTACGACGAGACCGACATCGAGGGCGTGCCCGGCCGCGCCGAGGAGTACGGCGCGCAGATCGCCCGCATCGTCGACTGCCGTCCCGAGCTGGTCGAGGAGGGGTTGGTCGCGCTCGCGTGCGGCGCCTTCCACATCCGCTCCGGCGGCCGTACCTACTTCAACACCACCCCGCTGGGTCGTGCCGTCACCGGCACCATGCTCATCCGGGCGATGAAGGAGGACGACGTCCACATCTGGGGCGACGGCTCCACCTACAAGGGCAACGACATCGAGCGGTTCTACCGCTACGGCCTGCTCGCCAACCCGCAGCTGCGGATCTACAAGCCGTGGCTGGACGAGGCCTTCGTGCACGAGCTCGGTGGGCGCGACGAGATGAGCCAGTGGCTCACCGAGCGCGACCTGCCCTACCGCGCGAGCAAGGAGAAGGCATACTCCACCGACGCCAACATCTGGGGCGCGACGCACGAGGCCAAGAAGCTGGAGCACCTCGACGTCGGCATGGAGATCGTCGAGCCGATCATGGGCGTGCGCTTCTGGGACCCGGAGGTGGAGATCCCCACGGAGGACGTGACGATCTCCTTCCGGGACGGGCGGCCCGTCGCGATCGACGGCGACGACTTCGGCGGCGACGCGGTCGCGCTGGTCATGGAGGCCAACGCGATCGGTGGCCGGCACGGGCTGGGCATGGCCGACGAGATCGAGAACCGCATCATCGAGGCCAAGTCGCGCGGCATCTACGAGGCGCCGGGCATGGCCCTGCTGCACATCGCCTACGAGCGGCTGGTCAACGCGATCCACAACGAGGACGTCATCGCGGCCTACCACACCCAGGGGCGCGCGCTCGGTCGTCTGATGTATGAAGGGCGTTGGCTCGACCCGCAGGCGCTGATGATCCGCGAGTCGCTGCAGCGGTGGGTCGCCTCCGCGGTGACCGGTGAGGTGACGCTGCGGCTGCGCCGCGGTGAGGACTACACGATCCTCTCCACCGACGGGCCGGCGTTCAGCTACCACCCCGACAAGCTGTCGATGGAGCGGGTGACCAACGCCGCCTTCGGGCCGACCGACCGGATCGGTCAGCTCACGATGCGCAACCTCGACATCGCCGACTCGCGGGCCCGGCTGGAGCAGTACGTCGCCAAGGGCCTGCTCGGGGTCGGCGCGGCGGCGGAGGCGCAGGGGCTGGGCCCGGATGCCGCGGCGGGCGCTGGTCGCAACGCCCTGGGCTTGGCCTCCACCTCGCTCGTGGGTGACCTGACGCCGGGCGGTGCCGACCGCATCGCCGGCGGCGTCGGGCCCACCGAGGACGAGGAGGAGTCGCTCGACTGGGCGGCCATGGAGTTCGGCACCGACTGACCGGACCCCCCTTGCGTGCGCTCCCGGCCGGGTGAGGGCCGCCGGCGCGGTATGCCCGACCGGACCCGCTGCGGACCCTCATTACCACTCGCGACGCGGTATGCGGTGGTCACCGTCGTCGTATCGCCCAGCGTGGTCTGCATCGGCCCGTCGTCGAGCGCGGCCTTCAGCCGCGGCGCGTAGCCGAGGTAGGACTCGGCGCTGGCCCCCACCCAGTGCTCGGTCAGTCCCTCCCGTGTGGTGCTGACCGTCGCGGCCTGGCCGTCAGGGTGCCGGCCAGGGAGCTGAACCGTCCGCGGGCGTCGACCAGCCACCCGTCCTCGGCCTCGAGGTCCCACACGTCGTCGACCGTGATGCTCTTCATCGCTCACCGGCGGGGAGCGTGATCGGCTCGCTGCACACGAGGGTGGTGTCCTGCGCGTCGGCCGCGATCGTCGACGCATAGGGCTCCTCCTGACCCGCGGGAGGCCCCGGCGCGATCTGCACGCAGATCTCGAGGCGTCGCACCGCGCCGGGGTCGGCGAGCGGCGACTCGGTGACCGTGATCGTCTCGCTCCCGCTCGGCAGGTCCGTCCGGAGCTCCAGGGGCACGAAGGCGGTGTCCTCGGCGGAGGCTCCAGGCTCGACCGTCGTGCTGGCTGCGCGGTGCACCTCGTTCGGCAGCACCCCGTCAGGAATGCCGAAGACCTGCTTCGACAGGCGCACGACGTCGGCCTCGCTCCCCGCGCTGACCCACACACCGGCCGGCGCCTGTGCCGCCGAGGGAGCCTGGGACGCCGCTCGGTCCTGGGCGACCTTGATCGGCTCTGCGCCCTCGTTGGTAACGGTGTAGGAGACCAGGACGCCCTCGAGGCCGCTGGTGAAGCCCTCGGGTGCGGTGGCGGTCTCCGCGGTCGCGGTGATGGAGGCGGTCAGGTCCACGTCGGTCGGGGCGGCCGACCGACCGGCGACCTCCGTGGTCGGTTCCTCCTCGCCTCCGTCCGACGTGCTGGTCTGGTGCTGGCTGGTCGGCATGTCGTCCCCCGTGGTGACGCAGGCGGTCAGGGTCAGTCCGAGGACCATCGTCGCGGCGAGCTGGTGGCGCGCAGTCATACCGGCACCCCGGTGCCGGGGGGATGGCCGCCGCCGAGAGCGGTGTCGCTCTCCTGCACGTCCGTCGCGCACGTCATCATCGTGTTGCCCGCCTCGTTGAGGCGTGCCGGATTCCCACCTACCACGTCGATACCTCCCCTGTGAGGGAGTCCAGGCGAAGGTTCAGCGGGCCTCGGCGAGCAGGGCCTGGATGCGGCCCACGCCTTCCTGGAGGTCGTCGTCACCGAGGGCGTACGACAGTCGCAGGTAGCCACTCGGGCCGAAGGCCTCGCCCGGCACGACCGCGACCTCGACCTCGTCGAGGATGAGCGCGGCCAGCTCGGCGCTCGTCTGCGGCGTGCGGCCACGGATCTCCTTGCCGAGCACGCCCCCGACCGAGGGGTAGGCGTAGAACGCACCCTGCGGCACCGGGCACTCCACGCCGTCGATCGCCGACAGCATCTCGACCATGAGCTTCCGGCGCCGGTCGAAGGCCACCTTCATCTCCTCGACCGCGTCCAGCGACCCCTCGAGCGCGGCGATCGCGGCCCGCTGCGAGACGTTGGCGACGTTGGAGGTCGCATGGCTCTGCAGGTTCGTCGCGGCCTTGATCAGATCCTTCGGACCGATCATCCAACCCACCCGCCAGCCGGTCATGGCGTAGGTCTTGGCGACACCGTTGAGCACGACGCAGGTGTCCGCGAGCTCGGGCACCACCACCGGCATCGACGGAGCCTGCGTGCCGTCGTAGAGCAGGTGCTCGTAGATCTCGTCCGTGATCACCCAGATCCCGTGCTCCAGCGCCCAACGCCCGATCGCCTCGACCTGCTCGGCCGAGTAGACCGCCCCGGTCGGGTTCGAGGGCGAGCAGAAGAGCAGCGCCCTGGTCTGCTCCGTGCGCGCCGCCTCCAGCTGCTCCACCGTGACGAGGTATGCCCCGTGCTCGGCGTCCGCGCCCGCGAACACCTCCACCGGGGTCCCGCCGGCGAGCTTGATCGCCTCGGGATAGGTCGTCCA
This sequence comes from Serinicoccus sp. JS2-9, assembly GCF_059025165.1. Lineage (NCBI taxonomy): Bacteria > Bacillati > Actinomycetota > Actinomycetes > Micrococcales > Ornithinimicrobiaceae > Serinicoccus > Serinicoccus sp. JS2-9. The sequence goes on along the minus strand of NZ_CM180091.1, from coordinate 49,088 downwards.
GTACGGCGCGGGCAGGATCACCTCGTCGCCGGGGTTCAGCAGCGCCGCAAAGGTGTTGTAGACCGCCTGTTTGCCGCCGTTGGTGACGAGCACGTTGGCCGGCTCGACGGCATACCCCGAGTCGCGCAGCGTCTTGGCGACGATCGCCTTCTTGAGATCCGGGAGGCCGCCGGCAGGGGAGTAGCGGTGGTTGACCGGGTTGCTGCACGCCTCGACCGCCGCCTCAACAATGTAATCAGGGGTGGGGAAGTCGGGCTCACCGGCCCCGAAGCCGATCACCGGGCGACCCTCGGCCTTGAGAGCTTTGGCCTTGGCGTCGACCGCCAGGGTGGCGGACTCGGCGATGGATCCGATGCGGTCACTGATGCGGGTCTGCTCGCTCACGTGGTCCATCATGGCACCGTGCGTTCACGCGGCGTCAGCCGCCGCACGTCTTTGTGTTTGGGTCGAGCCGTCCCGTAGACTGACCCTTCAGGTGTTCGCACCGTGCGTGAGCCTGCCTCCCAACAGCAGGCCCGGGCCCGCGAACTCCTGGTGAAGGGCAATAGCTCAATTGGTAGAGCACCGGTCTCCAAAACCGGCGGTTGGGGGTTCGAGTCCCTCTTGCCCTGCGCGAGCGACGTGCGCCATCCGGTATGCCGTCGCGACCACCAAGACCTGCGAGAAGAAAGGCGACCCGTGGCGAACCCCGCCCGCGACACCGAGGGTGTCGCACGCAGTCAGCCTGGCCCCGGCCAGTCGGCTCGCCCGGCGACCTTTGTCGAGCAGGTCATGGCCGAGCTGCGCAAGGTCGTCCAGCCCACGCGCCAGGAGCTCATCACCTACACGATCGTGGTGTTCGTCTTCGTGCTCGTGATGATGGGCTTCGTCTTCGGTCTCGATCAGCTGTTCCAGTGGCTGGTCGGTCTCGTCTTCGGGGACTGACCGCTACCGCCGGCGGCCGGCAGTGAGCCGCGTCGCACACACACGATGAGGAAGTAGGGCATGTCCGAGCAGACCCCTGACTACGACGAGGTCACCGCCGAGCAGTCCGTCCAGGACGCCGACGCGCAGGCCGCCGAGCGTCACGACGGCGAGCCCTCGAGCGACCCTGTCGAGGAGGCCGTCTACGGCGAGGACGACGCGGTCACCAGCGAGCCCGCCCCCGAGATCGACGTGGAGCAGACCGGCGACGACAGTGCGGAGGACGCGACCGACGCGGCGGCGGCCGACGAGGCGCCGGCGGACGAGGCGCCGGTGGACGACGAGGCCGACGCCGCTGTCGACGACGCCCCCGCGACCGATCCGCTCGAGGAGTTCAAGTCCGTCCTGCGCGGCAAGTTCGGCGACTGGTTCGTCGTCCACTCCTACGCGGGCTACGAGAACCGGGTCAAGCACAACCTGGAGACCCGCATCACCAGCCTCAACATGGAGGACTACATCTTCGAGGTGGAGGTCCCCATGGAGGAGGTGACCGAGATCAAGAACGGCCAGCGCAAGCAGGTGCGCCGCGTGCGGATGCCCGGCTACGTGCTGGTCCGGATGGAGCTGACCGACGAGTCCTGGGGTGCCGTGCGGCACACGCCGGGCGTCACCGGCTTCGTCGGCAACGCGCACCAGCCGGTGCCGCTGTCGGTCGACGAGGTCGTCTCGATGCTCGCTCCCGTCTTCGACACGCCGGCGCCGGTCGCCGCCGACACCGAGTCCGGCGCGGGCGCGGAGTTCGACGGAGCTGCCACCCGCCCCCAGCCGCAGGTCGACTTCGAGGTCGGCGAGTCGGTCACCGTCATGGAGGGCCCGTTCGAGACCCTGCCCGCGACGATCTCGGAGATCCTGCCCGAGAGCAACAAGCTCAAGGTGCTCGTCTCCATCTTCGGTCGCGAGACTCCCGTGGAGCTGGGCTTCAACCAGGTCGCCAAGCTCTAGTCGGTCTGGGGGCTTCGCCCCCCGACTGCCCCGCAGGGGCTGCGCCTCGAGGGCGGCTGCGCCGCGGGGGAGCGGGCTTCGCCCGCACAATTTCATAGATGTCCGAGGCCGCGGACGGCCTCGGATCACCAGGACGTCGTCCTGGTGATGCAACCGGGTCATCGCCCATGGCGTCGGCCCACGATCAAGGAGCACAGGTATGCCCCCCAAGAAGAAGGTCTCCGGCTTCATCAAGCTGCAGATCCAGGCCGGCGCCGCCACCCCGGCCCCGCCCGTCGGCCCCGCGCTGGGTCAGCACGGCGTCAACATCATGGAGTTCGTCAAGGCCTACAACGCCGCGACGGAGTCCCAGCGTGGCAACGTCATCCCGGTCGAGATCACGGTTTACGAGGACCGCTCGTTCACCTTCATCACCAAGACCCCGCCGGCCGCCGAGCTCATCAAGAAGGCTGCGGGCGTCGGCAAGGGCTCGGGCGAGCCGCACAAGACCAAGGTCGGCACGCTGAACGACGCGCAGCTCACCGAGATCGCCGAGATGAAGATGCAGGACCTCAACGCCAACGACATCGACATGGCCAAGAGGATCATCGCCGGCACCGCTCGTTCGATGGGAATCACCACCGACTGAGCACCCCTCGGGTATGCCGTCCGCCCACCGCGGCGGTCGGCGCACCCGGACCCCGGGGTCACCGCTCGCGCCCGCACCCGCGGGAGCGGACGGCATACCTTGAACCCTGTGGCAGGGCCTGCGCTGGCCCGTCCGACCACAGCTCCCACCACATCGAAATGGAGTGACACATGAAGCGCAGCAAGGCCTACCAGGCCGCGGCCGAGAAGCTCACCGAGGGCAAGCTCTACGCCCCCCGCGAGGCGATCCGCCTGGCCAAGGAGACCAGCACCACGAAGTACGACGCGACCGTCGAGGTCGCCCTGCGTCTGGGTGTCGACCCGCGCAAGGCCGACCAGCTGGTCCGCGGCACCGTCAACCTGCCCGGCGGCACCGGCAAGACCTCGCGCGTCCTGGTGTTCGCCAACGGTGACAAGGCGCAGGCTGCCGTCGACGCCGGCGCCGACTACGTCGGGTCCGACGACATGATCGAGAAGGTCTCCGGCGGTTGGACCGACTTCGACGCGGTCGTCGCCACCCCGGACCTTATGGGCAAGGTCGGCCGGCTGGGCAAGGTGCTCGGCCCCCGCGGCCTTATGCCGAACCCGAAGACCGGCACCGTCACGATGGACACCGGCAAGGCCGTCTCCGACATCAAGGGCGGCAAGATCGAGTTCCGCGTCGACAAGCACAGCAACCTGCACTTCATCATCGGCAAGGCCAGCTTCGACGAGTCGACCCTGGTGGACAACTACGCCGCCGCGATCGAGGAGATCCTGCGGCTGAAGCCGTCCAGCTCCAAGGGCCGCTACGTCACCAAGGCCACGATGAGCACGACGATGGGCCCGGGCATCCCGCTCGACCCCGCCCGCGTCGGCAGCGTGCTGGAGACCGCCGTCGCCGAGTGAGGCTCGACCCGGGCGGCAGCTGACCTGCCGCCGACCGCACCTCGCCCCCGGAGAGCTCAGGCTCTGCGGGGGCGTCGTCGTGTCTGCCGGTCAGTCCCTTCGGTCGGCCCCCACCTGCCCGATCGGCCCGGTTGAGGTGGCTGCCTCTGCCCCGCCCATGGCCCGACCACGTCCACAGTCGACCTGGGCAAGCCTATGCACCGCATGTGTGCTTCTCGACCGTTCATCCGGTGCACAACCTTGCCCAGGTGGCGCAGCACGGTGCACAACCGTGCCCAGGTCCTCCGCCGAGGGGAGGCTCACCCAGGTCCCGGTCGGCGTCAGCCGCGCGACACCTCCGGCAGCCGCCAGGAGACCACGGCCCCCAGCAGGCCGAGCACCGCGAGGAAGACCAGCGCCGGCACCGCCCCGAGGGTCGCCAGGCCGGCGCTGACCGCGCCCGTCACCAGCAGTATCACGCCCATGGCCGTGTTCGACACCGCCACGTAGCGGGTGCGCCGGTCGCCCTCGGCGACATCGACGACATACGTCTTGCGGGCGACCCGCACACCGACGTGGGTGAGGCTGAGCAGCAGGTATGCCGTGACCAGCACCGCGAGGAGCGCGGGGGAGTCCGCGGGGAGCGCGACCACCCCCACGACCGCCAGCAGCACCACCACCGACGCCACGAGCGCCCCCACGACCATGACCAGGCGGCTGGACCGGTCGGCGAGTCCGCCGAAGACCCGCCCACCCACGACCGAGGCCAGACCCTGCGCGATGACGAACGACCCGAGCCCGCCGAGCAGGCCCGCCCCGCCGGCGCCCACCGCGAGCGTCACGAGGAACGGCGGCGCCAGCGCCGAGACCAGCAGCAGCCCGCGCGCCAGCACGAAGTGCCGGAAGGCGGCGTCCTCCCGCAGCAGCGAGATGGTCTCGGTCCACCACGGCTCCCGCCCGTCCTCCGGCTCCTGCGGCCGCTCCGGGATCCCGGCATACACCACGATGCCGATCGCCCACATCGCCGCCGCGCCCAGCAGGAAGGCGGCCAGCACCGGGGCGCCGAGGTCGGGACCGAGCAGCTGCAGCGTCACACCGATGGCCAGCGCCGCTGCGCCCGAGACCATGGTCGCCGCGCCGGTGACCTGCCCGCGCTGCCCCTTGGGCACCGTCCGCCCCTGCACGTCCTTGGCCGCCATCGAGCACAGGCACCGCGCCAGCGCGAAGCCGACGAGCGCGACGAGCACCGCGATCCCGGCGGCGAGCCCGTCCAGCAGCAGCGCCGCCCCGGCCATCGCCGCCGTCGCCACCGCCTGCCCGGCGGCACCCAGCATCCAGACCCGGGTCCGGCGCGGGCGGGCCACCACCCACGGTGTCAGCGCGGCCTGCGGCAGCATCGACCCCGACTCGCGGATCGGCACCAGCAGCCCCACCAGCGCGGCCGGGGCACCCACGACGGTGAGCAGCCAGGGCAGCACGGTCTTGGCGTTGACCACCTGGTCGCCGATGCTCTGCAGGGCGTTGGCGCCGATGAGCCGGAGCCCGCCCTCGCTGACCCTGCCGGTGCCGCCGAAACGCTCCTCCGCCTCGGCGTCGGCCCTGACAAACCGGTGGTACCACCGCTCCCGCGTCGACTGCTCACTCACCGGACCATCATGCCGGGTCGACTCGGCCGACCGGGCAGCGGTGCACCGTGACCCCGTCCCGCCCGGTCGTCGTGGTCGCGGCACGCAGGGACGAGCGCACCGCCTCCTCGACGACCCGCGCCACGGCGCCGAACCACGGTCGCAGCCAGGCGTCGTCCCGACGGGGCTCCGGTGCCACCGTGCTCCAGGCCAGGACGAACTCGCCGGATCCGTGATCGGTGGGTATGCCGCAGCGCGCCAGGCCGTTCTGGGCGCGGCGGGCGAGGCGTCCGAGCTGGCGGGAGTTCAGCGGGGCGTCGGTCGCGAGCAGCACCACGACCGACCCGGCGACCGGTCCGGCCACGTCGGCGGCCAGGGGAGCAGCCTCCTGCGGCCACCCCACGACCGGCCGACCGTCGACCAGCAGGTCCTCCGGGCGACCCATGTTGGTCAACGCGAGCGCGCCCAGCGTGCCGCTCCACTCCCCGTCCTCGACCAGCGCGGACGCGGTGCCGATGCCGCCCTTCCAGCCGAAGGCCACCATCCCGTGGCCGGCCCCGACCGCTCCCTCGGGCAGCGGTCCGTCGGCGGCCTCCGCCGCACCCAGCGCCTCCTCCACGTGCTCGGGCCGCACCGAAAGCGCGCGCAGATCGCTCAGTCGCCCGTCGTTGCACTCCAGCACGACCGGGTTGACCGTGGCCGGGCACCCCAGCTCCGGGTCACGCGCGAGCAGGTGCCGCACCACTCCCTCGTGGGCCGCCCCGACCGACAGCGTGCCCGTGAGCACGACGGGCGCCTCGAGCACCCCCAGCTCGGCGACCTGGGCCAGGCCCACGGGCTTGCCGTAGCCGTTGATGACGTGGACCGCCGCCGTGACCGGTTCCGCCCGCAGGTCGCCGCCGCGGGGGATCACCGCTGTCACCCCGGTGCGCACCACCGGCTCCTCGCCCCGCAGCGTCAGGTGCGCGGCGCGCACGCCCGGCACGTCGGTGAGGCAGCCCATGATGCTGAGTCTCCCAGGATTTGGGCGACCTGCGCGGTATGCCGTATCGTGACGGCATACCCAAAGACCGCCGGTTGTCGGCGTGCCCGGGGTCGCGTGAGCGGGCCAGGGAGCGTCGGCCGAAGGTTCCGATCACGTCGGGCGACCAGCGCAGGTGACCTGAGCAAGACCTGATCGGCCACGTGCTGACAAAGGATCTTCGAGCCCCGGTGCCCTGCGCCGGGGCTCTCGTCGTGCCGGGCCTGGGGGTAGCCGGCACCACGACGTGAAGGAGGCCAGTATGGCGACGCCCGAGAAGGTTGCTGCCATCGCCGAGCTGACGGAGAAGTTCCGCAGCTCTGGTGGGGCCGTGCTGACGGAGTACCGCGGGCTGCGGGTGAGCCAGATCACCGAGCTGCGCGCCTCCATGCGTGAGCACGCCACCTACGCCGTGGTGAAGAACACGCTGACCAAGCGTGCTGCTGCCGAGGCCGGCATCGACGGCCTCGACGAGCACCTGCAGGGCCCCACGGCCATCGCCTTCGTCACCGGTGACCCGGTGGAGGCGGCCAAGGGGCTGCGTGACTTCGCCAAGGCCAACCCGGCCCTGGTCATCAAGGCAGGCGTCCTCGACGGCAAGTCGCTGACGCCCGACGAGATCACCAAGCTCGCGGACCTCGAGTCTCGCGAGGTCCTGCTGGCCAAGCTGGCGGGTGCCATGAAGGGCAACCTGTCCAAGGCCGTCGGCCTGTTCGCCGCTCCGATGTCCACGACCGCCCGGGTCGTGGAGTCGCTGCGCGCGAAGGTCGAGGAGCAGGGCGGTCCCGCCGCCGCGACCGAGTCGGCGCCCGCCGACGAGGCCGACACCACCGCCGAGGCAGCCGAGTCTGCCGAGGCCACCAACGACGTCGCCGAGGGTGGCGACGAGAGCTGAGCCGCCCCTCCCACCCGGGAGAGCGGCCCAGCGCACCACCACCACGCCACTCACGGCATACAACAGGAAGGAACGCCCATCATGGCGAAGCTGAGCACCGAGGAGCTCCTTGACCAGTTCAAGGAGATGACCCTCATCGAGCTGTCCGAGTTCGTCAAGGCCTTCGAGGAGACCTTCGAGGTCACCGCGGCCGCCCCGGTTGCCGTCGCGGCCGCCGGCGCCCCGGCAGCGGACGGCGGCGACGCCGGCGCCGCCGCTGAGGAGCAGGACGAGTTCGACGTCGTCCTCGAGGCAGCCGGCGACAAGAAGATCCAGGTCATCAAGGAGGTCCGCGCGCTGACCTCCCTCGGCCTCAAGGAGGCCAAGGACCTCGTGGACGGCGCCCCCAAGCCTGTCCTGGAGAAGGTCGACAAGGAAGCCGCCGAGAAGGCCAAGGAGCAGCTCGAGGGCGCTGGCGCCACCGTCACGCTCAAGTGAGCTTGTCGGCGGCGGGTCAGGCATCTCGTATGCCGTGACGCGCCGCCGATGCTCCACCGTGCCGCGGGCGGGGTCGCACGTTCGTTCGTGCGGCCCCGCCTTCGGTCGTCTCCGGGGGCAACCATTCACGACGTCCGGTGGGGGAGGGGTGGACACGCTGGTGGTGCCGCGATGCTTGACGGACCGGCGGGTCAGGGAGCACCATCGTGGCAGCACCTGCTCAGGTCAGCGGGTGTCGGATCCCACCGGGGGCGCGTCCGCCCCTGAGCCGACACCGGCCTCCGAGCACGTCCCGACGAACGCGATTGGACGTCGGGCCATCGGTCGTGTACTGTAGTTCTTTGCGCTGCCCATCACCTGCCCCCGATCACCGCTGAAGCGCTGGTGCGCGCGCCGACCAGGTCCGTCGGCGCTGCCGGCCCAGACCGCGACAGCCCCTCGTGAGCGGGTCCTGGTCACGCCTGACCGCTGCACAACTCAAAGGCCCGTGGAAGGACCATCCTTGGCTGCCTCGCGCACTGCGAAGAAGACTGTGTCCACCGCTCAGACGGCGTCCGGCCGCCTGAGCTTTGCAAAGATTCGGGAGCCGCTGGAGGTCCCTGACCTCCTGGCCCTCCAGACGGAGAGCTTCGACTGGCTCCTGGGCAACGAGGCCTGGCAGGAGCGCGTCGCCGCTGCCCAGGCTGACGGACGCGACGACATCCCCACCACCTCCGGTCTGGAGGAGATCTTCGAGGAGATCTCCCCGATCGAGGACTTCTCCGGCTCCATGTCGCTGAGCTTCCGCGACCACCGGTTCGAGGAGCAGAAGTACTCCGTCGAGGAGTGCCAGGAGAAGGACATGACCTACTCCGCGCCGCTCTTCGTCACCGCGGAGTTCATCAACAACTCGACCGGTGAGATCAAGAGCCAGACCGTCTTCATGGGCGACTTCCCGCTCATGACGCCGCGCGGCACCTTCATCGTCAACGGCACCGAGCGGGTCGTCGTCTCGCAGTTGGTCCGCAGCCCAGGCGTCTACTTCGAGCGCAGCCTGGACAAGACGTCGGACAAGGACATCTTCTCCGCCAAGGTCATCCCGAGCCGCGGTGCCTGGCTGGAGTTCGAGGTGGACAAGCGCGACCAGGTCGGCGTGCGCGTGGACCGCAAGCGCAAGCAGAGCGTCACCGTCCTGCTCAAGGCGCTGGGGTGGACCACCGACCAGATCCTCGAGGAGTTCGGCGACTACGAGTCGATCCGGCTCACCCTGGAGAAGGACCACACCACCGACCAGGACGAGGCCCTGCTCGACATCTACCGCAAGCTGCGCCCGGGCGAGCCCCCGACCAAGGAGGCCGCGCAGACCCTGCTGGAGAACCTCTACTTCAACCCCAAGCGCTACGACCTGGCCAAGGTGGGTCGCTACAAGATCAACAAGAAGCTGGGGCAGCAGGCGCCGCTCGGCGAGTCCGTGCTGGCCATCGACGACGTCGTCGCGACGATCCACTACCTCGTCGCGCTGCACGCCGGTGAGGAGACCATGGGCGCGCCGTCCGGCGACGTCCCGGTCGAGGTCGACGACATCGACCACTTCGGCAACCGCCGCCTGCGCAGCGTCGGCGAGCTCATCCAGAACCAGGTCCGCACCGGCCTGTCCCGGATGGAGCGCGTCGTGCGCGAGCGGATGACGACCCAGGACGTCGAGGCCATCACGCCGCAGACCCTGATCAACATCCGGCCGGTCGTCGCCTCCATCAAGGAGTTCTTCGGCACCAGCCAGCTGAGCCAGTTCATGGACCAGAACAACCCGCTCTCCGGCCTGACGCACAAGCGGCGCCTGTCCGCGCTGGGCCCGGGTGGTCTGTCCCGTGACCGCGCCGGCATGGAGGTCCGCGACGTCCACGTGAGCCACTACGGCCGCATGTGCCCGATCGAGACCCCTGAGGGTCCCAACATCGGTCTTATCGGCTCGCTCGCCTCCTACGGCCGGATCAACCCCTTCGGCTTCGTGGAGACGCCGTACCGCCGGGTCAAGGACGGCAAGGTCACCGACGTCGTCGACTACCTCTCGGCCGGTGAGGAGGACCGCTTCGTCATCGCGCAGGCCAACGCCAAGCTCGACGAGGACGGCACCTTCCTCGACGACCGCGTGCTGGTCCGCGCCCGCGACGGCGAGGCCGTCGACGTGCCGGCCTCCGAGGTCGACTACATGGACGTCTCGGCGCGCCAGATGGTGTCCGCCGCGACCGCGATGATCCCGTTCCTCGAGCACGACGACGCCAACCGCGCGCTCATGGGCGCCAACATGCAGCGTCAGGCCGTGCCGCTGGTCCGCGCCGAGGCCCCCCTCGTCGGCACCGGTATGGAGCACCGCGCCGCCCTCGACTCCGGCGACGTCGTGCGCGCGGCGAAGGCGGGCGCGGTCCAGGAGGTCTCGGCCGACCTGGTCACCGTGGCCAACGACGACGGGACCTACCAGTCCTACAAGATCAACAAGTTCACCCGCTCCAACCAGGGCAACTGCTACAACCAGCAGGTCCGGGTCGACGTGGGCGACCACGTCGAGGCGGGTCAGCTGCTGGCCGACGGTCCCGCGACCGACGGCGGCGAGATGGCGCTGGGACGCAACCTGCTCGTGGCGTTCATGCCGTGGGAGGGCTACAACTACGAGGACGCGATCATCCTGTCGCAGCGCCTCGTGCAGGACGACGTGCTCTCCTCGATCCACATCGAGGAGCACGAGATCGACGCCCGCGACACCAAGCTGGGCCCGGAGGAGATCACGCGGGACATCCCCAACGTCTCCGACGACGTCCTGGCCGACCTCGACGAGCGCGGCATCATCCGCATCGGCGCCGAGGTCCGCGACGGCGACCTGCTCGTCGGCAAGGTCACGCCCAAGGGTGAGACCGAGCTGACCCCGGAGGAGCGCCTGCTGCGCGCCATCTTCGGCGAGAAGGCCCGCGAGGTGCGCGACACCTCGATGAAGGTCCCGCACGGCGAGACCGGCACGGTCATCGGCGTCAAGGTCTTCGACCGCGAGGACGGCGACGAGCTGCCCCCGGGCGTCAACCAGCTGGTCCGGGTCTACGTCGCCAACAAGCGCAAGATCACCGACGGCGACAAGCTCGCCGGCCGCCACGGCAACAAGGGCGTCATCTCCAAGATCCTGCCGGTCGAGGACATGCCCTTCCTCGAGGACGGCACCCCGGTCGACGTGGTGCTCAACCCGCTCGGCGTGCCCGGCCGGATGAACATCGGCCAGATCCTGGAGCTGCACCTCGGCTGGGCCGCGGCACAGGGCTGGGAGATCGTCGGTGAGCCGGAGTGGGCCGAGGACATCCCGGCCGACGCCCGTCAGGCCCCGGCCCGCACCCGCGTGGCCAGCCCGGTCTTCGACGGTGCCCGCGAGGGTGAGATCACCGGTCTGCTCGACTCGACGACCCCGACCCGCGACGGCGACCGGCTCATCGACTCCGGCGGCAAGGCCAAGCTCTTCGACGGCCGCTCCGGCGAGCCCTTCCCGGACGAGATCTCGGTCGGCTACATGTACATCCTCAAGCTGCACCACCTCGTGGACGACAAGATCCACGCCCGCAGCACCGGCCCCTACTCGATGATCACCCAGCAGCCGCTGGGCGGTAAGGCGCAGTTCGGTGGCCAGCGCTTCGGTGAGATGGAGGTGTGGGCCCTGGAGGCCTACGGCGCCGCCTACGCGCTGCAGGAGCTGCTCACGATCAAGTCCGACGACGTCACCGGCCGGGTGAAGGTCTACGAGTCGATCGTCAAGGGCGACAACGTCCCCGAGCCGGGCATCCCGGAGTCGTTCAAGGTGCTTATCAAGGAGATGCAGTCGCTCTGCCTGAACGTCGAGGTGCTCTCCTCCGACGGCAGCCAGATCGACCTGCGCGAGTCGGACACCGAGGTGTTCCGCGCCGCGGAGGAGCTCGGCATCGACCTGAGCCGCCGCGAGCCCAGCTCGGTCGAAGAGGTCTAGCCGCGAAACCGCGAGCGAAGCGAGCTTGGTTTCGCGGAACGTCTGAGGTCGCCGGGCGCAGCCCGTCCGGGCAGTCCGGCGACCATCACAGCACTGACATCTTGAAGCAGAACGAAAGTAAGGAGAGCACGACGTGCTCGATGTGAACTTCTTCGACGAGCTGCGGATCGGCCTGGCCACGGCCGAGGACATCCGCACCTGGTCCCACGGCGAGGTCAAGAAGCCGGAGACCATCAACTACCGCACCCTGAAGCCCGAGAAGGACGGCCTCTTCTGCGAGAAGATCTTCGGCCCGACCCGGGACTGGGAGTGCTACTGCGGCAAGTACAAGCGCGTCCGCTTCAAGGGCATCATCTGTGAGCGCTGCGGCGTCGAGGTGACCCGCGCCGGCGTGCGCCGGGAGCGGATGGGCCACATCGAGCTGGCCGCGCCCGTCACGCACATCTGGTACTTCAAGGGCGTCCCGTCGCGCCTGGGCTACCTGCTGGACCTGGCGCCGAAGGACCTGGAGAAGGTCATCTACTTCGCGGCCTACATGATCACGCACGTCGACGAGGAGGGCCGGCACGAGGACCTGCCCAGCCTCGAGGCGCAGATCCAGACCGAGAAGAAGGCCCTGGAGAACCGTCGCGACGCCGACGTGGAGGAGCGCGCCAAGAAGCTCGAGACCGACCTGGCCGAGCTCGAGGCGGAGGGCGCCAAGTCCGACGCCAAGCGCAAGGTCAAGGACGGCGCCGAGCGCGAGATGAACCAGATCCGCCGCCGCGCCGACCAGCAGATCGAGCGCCTGGAGCAGGTCTGGGACCGCTTCAAGAACCTCAAGGTCCAGGACCTCGAGGGCGACGAGATCCTCTACCGCGAGATGCGTGACCGCTTCGGGATGTACTTCGAGGGCGGCATGGGTGCTGCGGCGCTGCAGAAGCGGCTGCAGAACTTCGACCTCGACGCCGAGGCCGAGTCGCTGCGTGAGGTCATCGCCACCGGCAAGGGCCAGCGCAAGACCCGCGCCATCAAGCGGCTCAAGGTGGTCAGCTCCTTCCAGCAGACCAAGAACGAGCCGGCCGGCATGGTCCTGGACTGCGTCCCGGTCATCCCGCCGGACCTGCGCCCGATGGTGCAGCTCGACGGTGGCCGCTTCGCGACCTCGGACCTCAACGACCTCTACCGTCGCGTCATCAACCGCAACAACCGCCTCAAGCGGCTGCTGGACCTGGGCGCGCCGGAGATCATCGTCAACAACGAGAAGCGGATGCTGCAGGAGGCCGTCGACAGCCTCTTCGACAACGGCCGCCGCGGTCGTGCGGTGACCGGCCCGGGCAACCGGCCGCTGAAGTCGCTGTCCGACATGCTCAAGGGCAAGCAGGGCCGGTTCCGGCAGAACCTGCTCGGCAAGCGCGTCGACTACTCCGGCCGTTCGGTCATCGTCGTCGGCCCGCAGCTGCGGCTGCACCAGTGCGGCCTGCCCAAGCAGATGGCGCTGGAGCTGTTCAAGCCCTTCGTCATGAAGCGGCTGGTCGACCTGGACCACGCGCAGAACATCAAGTCCGCGAAGCGGATGGTCGAGCGTGGCCGCTCCGTCGTGTGGGACGTGCTCGAGGAGGTCATCACCGACCACCCCGTGCTGCTCAACCGCGCGCCCACGCTGCACCGCCTCGGCATCCAGGCCTTCGAGCCGCAGCTGGTCGAGGGCAAGGCGATCCAGATCCACCCGCTGGTCTGCACCGCCTTCAACGCCGACTTCGACGGTGACCAGATGGCGGTGCACGTGCCGCTGTCGGCGGAGGCCCAGGCCGAGGCCCGGATCCTCATGCTGAGCTCCAACAACATCCTCAAGCCGGCCGACGGTCGCCCGGTGACCATGCCCACCCAGGACATGATCATCGGCCTGTTCCACCTCACCTCCGAGCACACCGGTGCCGCCCCGAGCGACGCCCACGTGGTCGACGAGGACGGGGAGCAGCACCTGCGTAGCTTCGGCTCGGTGGCCGAGGCGCAGATGGCCTTCGACGCGGGTCAGATCGCGCTCGGTAGCCCCATCCGGCTGCGGCTGCACCAGACCGCGGCGCCGCTGGGTCACGAGCTGCCCGAGGACGCGCAGGTGAGCGAGGACGGGGTCGTCGAGACCTTCATCCTCGAGACCACGCTGGGTCGCGCGCTGTTCAACGACGCGCTGCCGCCCAACTACGCCTACGTGAACGAGGTGGTGGACAAGAAGCGGCTGTCCGGCATCGTCAACGACCTGGCCGAGCGCTACACCAAGGTGCAGGTCGCCGCGAGCCTGGACTCGCTCAAGGACGCCGGCTACCACTGGGCGACCCGCTCGGGCACCACGGTGGCGGTCTCCGACGTGCAGACGCCGGAGCGCAAGACCGAGATCCTGTCCTCCTACGAGGCGAAGGCCGCCAAGGTCCAGCTGCAGTACGAGCGTGGTCTCATCACCGACGACGAGCGCCGTCAGGAGCTCATCGAGATCTGGACCCAGGCGACCAACGAGGTGGCCAAGGAGCTGGAGACCTCGATGCCCAAGGACAACACCATCTACCGGATGGTGACCTCGGGTGCCCGAGGCAACTGGTTCCAGCTGCGTCAGATCGCCGGTATGCGTGGCCTCATGGCCAACCCGAAGGGTGAGATCATCCCGCGTCCGATCAAGTCGAACTTCCGCGAGGGCCTGTCGGTCCTGGAGTTCTTCATCTCGACGCACGGCGCCCGCAAGGGTCTGGCGGACACCGCGCTGCGGACCGCCGACTCGGGCTACCTCACGCGTCGTCTGGTCGACGTCAGCCAGGACGTCATCATCCGCGAGGAGGACTGCGGCACCGACCGTGGCTTCGTCATGGCGATCGCCCAGCGAGGGGCCGACGGCACGTTGCGCGAGCACGAGGACGTCGAGACCGCGGTCTACGCCCGCACGCTCGCCCAGGACGTCGAGGTGGACGGGGAGGTGCTGGCCCAGGCCGGCATCGACCTCGGTGACGTCGTCATCGACACCCTCGTCGCCGCCGGCGTCGAGGAGGTCAAGGTCCGCTCGGTCCTGACCTGCGAGTCGCTGGTCGGCACCTGCGCCAAGTGCTACGGCCGCTCCCTGGCCACCGGCAAGCTGGTGGACATCGGCGAGGCCGTCGGCATCATCGCGGCCCAGTCGATCGGTGAGCCCGGCACCCAGCTGACGATGCGGACCTTCCACACCGGTGGTGTGGCCGGTGACGACATCACCCAGGGTCTGCCGCGTGTCCAGGAGCTCTTCGAGGCCCGTACCCCCAAGGGTGTGGCGCCGATCGCGGAGGCCACCGGCCGGATCGAGATCGAGGACACCGACAAGACCCGTCGGATCCTGCTCACCCCGGACGACGGCAGCGACGAGCACGCCTACCCGATCAGCAAGCGCTCGCGCCTGCTGGTCAGCGACGGCGACCACGTCGAGGTCGGCACCCAGCTCGTCGTCGGCGCGATCGACCCCAAGCAGGTGCTGCGCATCCTGGGCCCGCGGGCGACCCAGCAGCACCTGGTCGACCAGGTGCAGGGCGTCTACCGCCAGCAGGGTGTGTCGATCCACGACAAGCACATCGAGGTCATCGTGCGGCAGATGCTGCGCCGGATCACGATCATCGAGGCCGGCGACACCGAGCTGCTCCCGGGCACGCTCGCCGAGCGTGGGCGCTTCGAGACCGAGAACCGTCGCGTCGTCTCCGAGGGTGGTCGCCCCGCCTCGGGTCGTCCCGAGCTCATGGGCATCACCAAGGCCTCGCTGGCGACCGACTCGTGGATGTCGGCGGCCTCCTTCCAGGAGACCACCCGCGTCCTCACCGAGGCGGCCATGGAGGCCAAGAGCGACCCGCTGCTGGGCCTGAAGGAGAATGTCATCCTCGGCAAGCTGATCCCCGCGGGAACCGGCCTGCCGCGCTACCGCAACCTCACCGTGGAGCCCACGGAGGAGGCCAAGGCCGAGGCCTACGCGGTGCCGGACTACGAGGACTTCGACTACGCCGGCGCGTTCGGTCAGGGCAGCGGCGAGGCGGTCCGCCTCGACGACGTCCCCATGGACGAGCCGCGCTACTGAGCGACGCGAGCGGTCACCTCTGACCGACGTGATCAGGGCGGGTATGCCGGCACCACGGCATACCCGCCCTGTCGCGTCCGCGGGGCACCCGTCGTGATTTGGCCGGGTCGGTGACCGCGCGGTAGGCTGGAGAACTGTGTGTGGGCCTGCGTGCCCAGGCACGATGAAGGCCCGCCACGCGGGCCGACCCCCTCTCGCCGGGCAGTCCGCCCGGCCCGCCGGTGCCGGTCATCATGGCACGCGGAAGGCCGGACGGGAAGTGCAGGGGAGAGCAGCGTGTCCGACACACCCGATCGCGGGGGTCGAGGGCAGGCAGAAGACAAGGAGCGTGATCCACGGCCACCGTGGGGAAGCGCAGAGAACACGACGACTGACGGAGACTCAGTGCCTACGATCAACCAGCTTGTCCGCAAGGGCCGGCAGGACAAGGTCAAGAAGACCAACTCCCCGGCCCTCAAGGGCAACCCGCAGCGCCGCGGCGTCTGCACCCGCGTCTACACGACCACCCCGAAGAAGCCGAACTCCGCCCTGCGCAAGGTCGCCCGTGTGCGCCTGACCAGCGGCGTCGAGGTCACTGCTTACATCCCGGGCGTCGGCCACAACCTGCAGGAGCACTCGATCGTGCTCGTCCGCGGTGGCCGGGTGAAGGACCTGCCCGGTGTCCGCTACAAGATCATCCGCGGGTCCCTGGACACCCAGGGCGTCAAGGGCCGCAACCAGGCCCGCTCCCGCTACGGCGCCAAGAAGGAGAAGAAGTAATGCCTCGTAAGGGCCCCGCTCCGAAGCGCCCCCTCATCAACGACCCGGTCTACGGCTCGACCCTGGTGACCCAGCTGGTCAACAAGATCCTGACCGACGGGAAGAAGTCGACCGCCGAGCGCATCGTCTACGGCGCCCTCGAGGGCTGCCGTGCCAAGACCGGCACCGACCCGGTGCAGACGCTCAAGCGCGCGCTCGACAACGTCAAGCCGGCGCTGGAGGTCAAGTCCCGCCGCGTGGGTGGCGCGACCTACCAGGTCCCGATCGAGGTCAAGCCCAACCGCTCGACCACGCTGGCGCTGCGCTGGCTCGTGGGCTACTCCCGGCAGCGTCGCGAGAAGACCATGACCGAGCGCCTCATGAACGAGATCCTCGACGCGAGCAACGGCCTGGGCGCCGCGGTGAAGCGCCGCGAGGACACCCACAAGATGGCTGACGCCAACAAGGCGTTCGCGCACTACCGCTGGTGACCACCGGCCGGGGTGAGGTATGCCGCGTCCCCCGCGGCACGGCGTACCTCACCACCGGCGGCGCGCACCCGCACGACGCACCCACCTGATCCACAAGCAGAGAAGAGAGACTGTGGCACTCGACGTCCTCACGGACCTCAACAAGGTCCGCAACATCGGCATCATGGCGCACATCGATGCCGGCAAGACGACGACCACCGAGCGGATCCTGTTCTACACCGGCATCAACTACAAGATCGGCGAGACGCACGACGGTGCGTCCACGATGGACTGGATGGAGCAGGAGCAGGAGCGCGGCATCACGATCACCTCCGCCGCGACGACGACGTTCTGGAAAGACAACCAGATCAACATCATCGACACCCCGGGGCACGTCGACTTCACCGTCGAGGTGGAGCGGTCCCTGCGTGTGCTCGACGGTGCGGTCGCCGTCTTCGACGGCAAGGAGGGCGTCGAGCCCCAGTCCGAGACGGTCTGGCGGCAGGCCGACAAGTACGACGTCCCCCGCATCTGCTTCGTCAACAAGATGGACAAGCTCGGCGCGGACTTCTACTTCACCGTGCAGACGATCAAGGACCGCCTGGGCGCCACGCCGCTCGTCGTCCAGCTCCCGATCGGGGCCGAGAGCGATTTCATCGGCGTCGTCGACCTCATCAAGATGCGCGCCCTGACCTGGCGCGGCGAGGTCGCCAAGGGTGAGGACTACGTCGTCGAGGAGATCCCTGAGGACCTGCAGGCGCAGGCCGAGGAGTACCGCGAGACCCTCGTCGAGCAGGTCGCCGAGGCGACCGACGAGCTCATGGAGAAGTATCTCGAGGACGGCGAGCTCTCCGAGGAGGACCTGGTCGCGGGCATCCGCCAGATGACCGTCAACAGCCAGGCCTACCCGGTGCTGTGCGGCTCCGCCTTCAAGAACAAGGGCGTGCAGCCGATGCTGGACGCGGTCATCTCCTACCTGCCCTCGCCGCTGGACGTGCCCCCGATGGTGGGCCACGACCCCAAGGACGAGACGGTCGAGCTGACCCGCCGCCCGGACTCCAGCGAGCCGTTCTCCGGCCTGGCCTTCAAGGTGGCCTCGCACCCGTTCTTCGGCACGCTGACCTACGTCCGCGTCTACTCCGGCAAGATCGACGCCGGCCAGCCGGTCTACAACGCGACCAAGGGCAAGAAGGAGCGCATCGGCAAGCTGTTCCAGATGCACTCCAACAAGGAGAACCCGGTCGAGTCGGCGGCCGCCGGACACATCTACGCCATGATCGGGCTCAAGGACACCACCACCGGTGACACGCTCTCCGACATGAGCGACCACATCGTCCTCGAGTCGATGAGCTTCCCCGAGCCGGTCATCCACGTGGCCATCGAGCCCAAGACCAAGGGTGACCAGGAGAAGCTGTCCACGGCGATCCAGAAGCTGGTCCAGGAGGACCCGACCTTCACCGTCCGCCTGGACGAGGAGACCGGTCAGACCGTCATCGGCGGGATGGGCGAGCTCCACCTGGACGTCTTCGTCGACCGGATGAAGCGCGAGTTCAAGGTGGAGGCCAACGTCGGCGCCCCGCAGGTCGCCTACCGCGAGACCATCAAGAAGGTCGTCGAGAAGTACGACTACACGCACAAGAAGCAGACCGGTGGGTCGGGTCAGTTCGCCAAGATCCAGGTGACCTTCGAGCCGCTGGACACCGCCGAGGGCGAGCTCTACGAGTTCGACAACTCGGTCACCGGTGGTCGCGTGCCGAAGGAGTACATCCCGTCGGTCGACCACGGCATCCAGGACGCCATGCAGCTCGGCATCCAGGCCGGATACCCGGTCGTCGGCGTCAAGGCCACCCTGGTGGACGGCGCCTACCACGACGTCGACTCCTCGGAGATGGCGTTCAAGATCGCCGGTTCGATGGCCTTCAAGGAGGCCGCCCGCCGCGCCGACCCGGTGCTGCTAGAGCCGATGATGGCCGTCGAGGTGCGCACGCCCGAGGACTACATGGGCGATGTCATCGGCGACCTCAACGCCCGCCGTGGTCAGATCCAGTCCATGGAGGACATCTCCGGCGCCAAGGTCGTCAAGGCCGTGGTGCCGCTGTCAGAGATGTTCGGGTACGTTGGTGACCTCCGGTCCCGGACCCAGGGTCGTGCCAACTACACGATGCAGTTCGACTCCTACGCCGAGGTTCCCAAGAGCGTCGCCGAGGAGATCATCAAGAAGGTCCGCGGCGAGTGAGCCCGCTCACTCCGCCCGCGGAGTGATGGACCAGACAACACCCATCCGAAGAGGCGTTCCCGGCATCCAGCCGGTGACGACCGCCCCAGAGTCCAACAGGAGGACACCCAAAGTGGCGAAGGCCAAGTTCGAGCGGAGCAAGCCGCACGTCAACATCGGCACCATCGGTCACATCGACCACGGCAAGACCACGCTGACGGCTGCCATCTCCAAGGTGCTGCACGACGAGTACCCGGACCTGAACGAGGAGTCCCCCTTCGACTCCATCGACAAGGCTCCGGAGGAGAAGCAGCGCGGTATCACGATCTCCATCGCGCACATCGAGTACCAGACCGACAAGCGCCACTACGCGCACGTCGACTGCCCCGGTCACGCGGACTACGTGAAGAACATGATCACCGGCGCGGCCCAGATGGACGGTGCGATCCTCGTGGTCGCCGCCACCGACGGCCCGATGCCGCAGACCAAGGAGCACGTGCTCCTGGCCCGCCAGGTCGGCGTGCCCTACATCGTCGTCGCGCTCAACAAGGCCGACATGGTCGACGACGAGGAGATCATGGAGCTCGTCGAGATGGAGGTCCGCGAGCTGCTGTCCTCCTACGAGTTCCCGGGCGACGACCTGCCGGTCGTCAAGGTCTCCGCGCTCAAGGCGCTGGAGGGTGACCCGGAGTGGGCCAAGACCGTCGTCGAGCTCATGAACACCGTGGACGAGTACATCCCGGAGCCGGTGCGTGACCTGGACAAGCCGTTCATGATGCCGGTCGAGGACGTCTTCACGATCACCGGTCGTGGCACCGTCGTCACCGGTCGCATCGAGCGCGGCACCCTCAAGGTCAACGAGGAGGTCGAGATCGTGGGTATCCGCGAGCAGTCCTCCAAGACCACCGTCACCGGCATCGAGATGTTCCGCAAGCTGCTCGACGAGGGCCGTGCGGGCGAGAACGTCGGTCTGCTCCTGCGCGGCACCAAGCGTGAGGACGTCGAGCGCGGTCAGGTCGTCGTGAAGCCGGGGTCGATCACCCCGCACACCGAGTTCGAGGGCCAAGCCTACATCCTGTCCAAGGACGAGGGCGGCCGGCACACCCCGTTCTATGACAACTACCGTCCGCAGTTCTACTTCCGGACCACCGACGTGACCGGCGTCGTGCACCTCCCCGAGGGCACCGAGATGGTCATGCCGGGCGACAACACCGACATGCGCGTCGAGCTGATCCAGCCGATCGCCATGGAGGAGGGCCTGATGTTCAACATCCGCGAGGGTGGCCGCACCGTCGGCGCCGGGCGGGTCACCAAGATCCTCACGTGATCTGACCCGCTCCGCGGAGTTCCACGCTCGAGCCCCCGTTACCTCCTCGGAGGTGGCGGGGGCTCGTCGCTCCTCGGGGTGGTATGCCGCACAGGGTGCCGGGGTAGGCTGGCAGGGTGACTGACCTTGATGAGTCGATGAGTGGCCAGTGGCGGTTCGACCCGGCGCACACCCGGGTGGGTTTCTCCGCCCGACACGCGATGATCACCACGGTCCGGGGGACCTTCACCGATGTGGAGGGGGTCATCGACCTGGACGTCGCCGACGTGGCCTCCTCCAGCGTGCAGGTGCTGATCCGGGCCGCGAGCGTGGACACCTACAACGAGCAGCGCGACCAGCACCTGCGCAGTCCCGACTTCTTCGACGTGGAGACCTACCCGGAGATCCGCTTCGCCTCGAGCACCATCGACGAGGTGGAGACCAACAACTTCATGGTGGTCGGTGACCTGACGATCCGGGACGTCACCAAGCAGGTGGCCATCCCGATCGAGCTCCTGGGCATCCAGCGCGATCCCATGGGCAACCTGCGCGCCGGCTTCGAGGCGAGTCGCCGGCTGGACCGGCGCGACTTCGGGCTTCAGTGGAACATGCCGCTGGACACCGGTGGCGTCCTGGTGTCGGAGAAGGTGAGCCTGGAGTTCGAGATCTCCGCGATCAAGCAGGAGGGCTGACGCCGCGCCGCGTCGACCCTTGTCGTCGCGGAAGGTGCGGTAGAGGTTTCCCCCCACCTGAGGACCACGGGTGAAGGGAAGGGAAACCATGGAGCCCAGCCAGCAGCAGGACACCGACCGGGAGCAGACCTCCGGCGACCGCACCACGATGTCGCTGACGACGCAGATCACGATCGCGCTCGTGGTCGGGGCGATCGTCGGCATCCTGCTCAACACCGTCAAGGACGTCGGCTGGGTCAACGACCACGTGATCGAGGGCATCCTCACGCTGGTCGCCGACGGGTTCGTCCGGGCGCTCCAGATGCTGGTGGTCCCGCTCGTGGTCTTCTCGCTCATCACCGGGGTCGCCGGCATCGGCGACATCAAGCTGCTCGGGCGGGTCGGTGGCAAGGCCTTCGGCCTCTACGTCGCGACCACGGCGATCGCCATCACGACGGCCATCGTCCTGGCGCTGGCGATCGGCCCCGGCAAGGGGTTCGACATGTCCGGCGTCGACACCAGTGGCATGGAGGGGGCCAACAACGACGAGACGTTCTGGCAGACGCTCGCCGCGATCATCCCTGGCAACCCCATCGCCGCGTTCGCCAACGGCGACATGCTGCAGATCATCTTCTACGTCATCATCATCGGCATCGCGGCGCTCATGCTGGGGGAGCGGTCCGAGGGCTTCCTCAAGGCCTGCGACTACATGAACGAGCTCATGATGAAGGTCGTCACCATCGTCATGATGTTCGCCCCCATCGGCGTCTTCGCCCTGCTGGCCCGAGCCTTCGCGCGTGAGGGTTACGACCTGTTCGTCCCGCTGGCCTCCTACGTCGGCACCCTCGTGGGCGCGCTGTTCTTCCACCTCTTCGTCACGATCCTCGCGCTCTTCTGGCTGTTCAACCGGCTCAGCCCCGCGATCTTCCTACGCAAGATCCGCTCCGCCCAGCTCTTCGCCTTCTCGACCGCGTCGTCCAACGCGACGATTCCGGTGACGATGCGCGCGGTCAACCAGCGGATGGGCGTCGACCGTGGTGTGGCCTCCTTCACGGTGCCGTTCGGCGCCACCATCAACATGGACGGCACCGCGATCATGCAGGGTGTCGCCGCGGTCTTCATCGCCAACGTCTACGGCATCGACCTGGGCATCGGCGGTTACCTCACGGTCATCGGTATGGCGGTGCTCGCCTCGATCGGCACCGCTGGGGTGCCCGGTGTGGGCCTCATCATGCTCACCATGGTGCTCAACCAGGTGGGTCTGCCGGTAGAGGGAATCGCCATCATCATCGGCGTGGACCGGCTCATGGACATGATCCGCACCGCGGTCAACATCACCGGTGATGCCATGGTCAGCACAGTGGTGGCCAAGAGCGAGGGCGAGATGGATCTCGACGTCTTCAACGACCCCGCTGCCGGCGAGATCGACGGCGGCCTCGACGAGGAGCTCGCCCGCATGAGCGGCACCGGAGCCGTCTCAGGGAGCTGACGGGTTGCACCGGTCGACGAGGAGCTGCTCCTCGTCGACCAGCGGCCGCCACGGCTCCAGCCGCCATACCTCCTTGGCCCGGGCGAAGCGCAGGTGGCAGGCATACTGCTGCCGCACCGCGTCGGAGTCGGCGTCCGGACCGGCACGGTCCACGACCTCGGTCCAGCCTGGCGGGTCGGACTCCCACCGCAGGAGTGGGCCGGCGCACACGCGCAACGCGCTGGACGGGGTGACCGCCAGGGAGAGGCCCCCCTCGGCCTCGGTCCACGTGACGGAGTCCAGCGCGCCGTCCTCGGGACAGTCGGGCGGTGCGGTCGGCGTGGCGGTGCGGCTCGTCGTGGCGGGTGCCGTCGCGGTCGACGTGGCGCCGTCCCGGTCGCCCGCCGTCGGTGAGCCGGTGGGGTCACCGGCCACCGAGGTCACGGCCGCCCCGCTCGCCACCGGCCCTCCGCCCGAGCCGCACCCGGCTAGCATCGTCGCCGCGAGGGCGGCGGCGAGTGCCCGATGACCCATGCCCTGAGGATACGTGCGAGCCTGGGGAGATGCTCCTCTGGTATGCCGCCTACGGGTCCAACCTGAGCCGGGAGCGGTTCGCCCACTACCTCGTCGGGGGACGACCGCTCGGCGCCCGCCAGTCGTATCCCGGGGCGCGCGACACCCAGGAGCCGCGCGCCGACCGTCCGGTGCGGCTGCCCGGCCGGTTGCACTTCGGCTGGGAGTCGCTGACCTGGGGCGGAGGCATCGCCTTCCTCGACCCGGTGCCATCGTCGGGGCGTGACAGGCGCGGGCGCACCACCGATGCGCCGGACGTCGAGGGCGGTCCGGATGACGGGAGTGACGACGGCGTGGTGCTCGCCCGCGCCTACCTCATCACGGCGGAGCAGTTCGCCGATGTGGCGTCTCAGGAGATGCGCCGCCCGCCGGGGGAGTCCCTCGACCTGGCGCCGTTGGTCGACGGTGACCGGCACCGCTACGGGCCGGGGCGCTACGAGACGGTGCACCGGGTGGGTGAGCTGGACGGTCTCCCCGTCCTCACCTTCACGGCGGACGACCCGACGCTCCTGCCACCCAACCCGCCGGGGGAGGCCTACCTCCGGGTCATCGTCGGTGGGCTGGTGCAGTCGCACCGGCTCGGCCCGGAGCAGGTCGCCGACTACCTGCTCGGTGCTCCCACCGTGGCCGCGGCCTGGACGCGCGAGGATCTCCTCGCGCTGGCCCGCGAAGGGGACGGGGGCAGGGGAGCGGGCACGATTTGAGGTCGGCTGCCAGGGCATGGCACACTAGACAGGTTGCTTGACGCGTGGCGCGCACCCGTGTGTGTGTCACCGGCCGTCCGGCACGCGCCCCAGGGCGCGGGCGACGGCAGCGCAAGCCCCGGCAGCACGCCGGGCACGGACACCGCCCAGAACGATCGCACGATCGATGGGTCACGTCCGCGGAGGGCGCGACACGCCCGACCGCGGGGGTCGGTGAAAGGCCTGGTCGCAGCCGGACCAGAGTGTTCCAGCAGGACGACGAGAGAGAGTCAGACAAGCGATGGCGGGACAGAAGATCCGCATCCGGCTTAAGTCGTACGACCACGAGGTCATCGACAGCTCGGCGCGCAAGATCGTTGACACGGTGACCCGTGCTGGCGCCACGGTAGTGGGCCCGGTGCCGCTCCCGACGGAGAAGAACGTCTTCTGCGTCATCCGGTCGCCCCACAAGTACAAGGACAGCCGCGAGCACTTCGAGATGCGCACGCACAAGCGCCTGATCGACATCGTCGACCCCACCCCCAAGGCGGTCGACTCGTTGATGCGTCTCGACCTGCCGGCGGACGTCAACATCGAGATCAAGCTGTGAGTGTGACCACGATGACCACTACGACTCAGACGAACCGCACCGTCAAGGGCATCCTCGGTGAGAAGCTCGGCATGACCCAGGTCTGGGACGCCGAGAACCGCCTGGTGCCGGTCACGGTGATCAAGGCCGGCCCGGCCGTCGTGACCCAGGTCCGCAACGCGGAGACCGACGGGTATGACGCCGTGCAGATCGCCTTCGGCGCGATCGACCCGCGCAAGGTCACCCAGCCGCTGAAGGGTCACTTCGCCAAGGCGGGCGTCACGCCGCGCCGGCACGTGGCCGAGCTCCGCACCGCGGACGCCGCCAGCTACGAGCTGGGCCAGGAGCTGACCGCGGAGACCTTCGAGGGTGGCCAGACGGTAGACGTCACCGGCACCACCAAGGGCAAGGGCTTCGCGGGCGTCATGAAGCGCCACGGCTTCTCCGGCGTCGGCGCCTCCCACGGTGCCCACCGCAACCACCGCAAGCCCGGCTCGATCGGTGGCTGCGCCACCCCGGGCCGCGTCTTCAAGGGCCTGCGCATGGCCGGCCGGATGGGCGGCGTGCGCCAGACCACCTCGAACCTGACCGTCCACGCCGTGGACGCCGAGAAGGGCCTGCTGCTCATCAAGGGTGCCGTCCCCGGCCCCCGCGGCGGTGTCGTCCTCGTGCGCACGGCCGCGAAGGGTGCGTGATCACATGACTTCCCTCACCATCACCAAGCCGACCGGCGGTGACGCCGGCACCGTGGACCTGCCCGCCGAGCTCTTCGACGTGCAGACCAACGTGCCGCTCATCCACCAGGTCGTCGTGGCCCAGTTGGCCGCGGCGCGTCAGGGCACCCACGCCACCAAGACCCGCGCCGACGTGCGCGGCGGTGGCCGCAAGCCCTACCGGCAGAAGGGGACCGGCCGGGCCCGTCAGGGCTCGACCCGCGCGCCGCAGTTCGCCGGCGGTGGCACCGTCCACGGCCCGCAGCCGCGCAACTACGCCCAGAAGACCCCCAAGAAGATGAAGGCCGCCGCGCTCCGCGGGGCGCTGTCGGACCGCGCCCGGCACGGACGCATCCACGTCCTGTCGGCGCTCGTCGAGGGCGAGGCGCCGTCCACCAAGACGGCCCGCACCGCGCTGCAGGCGCTCTCCGACCGGCCGCACCTCCTCGTGGTCCTGGACCGCGCGGACGAGGTCGGGCTGCGCAGCGTCCGCAACATGGCGCAGGTGCACGTCCTCTTCGTCGACCAGCTCAACACCTACGACGTGCTGTGCTCCGACGACGTGGTCTTCACCCAGGCCGCCCTGGACGCCTTCATCGCCGGCACCACCGGTACGAGCGCCGAGGAGGCCAAGTGAGCACCTTCACCAGCCGGAAGGACCCGCGCGACATCCTGCTGTCGCCGGTCGTGTCCGAGAAGTCCTACGCGCTGCTCGACCAGGGGAAGTACACCTTCCTCGTCGACCCGCGGTCCAACAAGTCCGAGATCAAGAAGGCCGTCGAGGCCATCTTCGACGTCAAGGTCGACTCGGTCCACACCATGAACCGCCCGGGCAAGGCCCGTCGCACGCGGTTCGGGATGGGCAAGCGCAAGGACACCAAGCGCGCGATCGTGACGCTGCGCGAGGGCTCCATCGACATCTTCGGCACGCTCTGAGCCGGGACACCTGAGACGAGAAGCTAGAGGAATCCGAGAATGGCTATCCGCAAGTACAAGCCGACGACCCCGGGCCGCCGTGGCTCGAGCGTGGCCGACTTCGTCGAGGTGACCCGGGACGTCCCCGAGAAGTCGCTGGTCAAGCCGCTGTCGAAGACCGGTGGGCGCAACGCCACCGGTCGGATCACGACCCGGCACATCGGTGGCGGGCACAAGCGTGCCTACCGCGTCATCGACTTCCGCCGGGCGGACAAGGACGGCGTCAACGCCAAGGTCGCCCACATCGAGTACGACCCGAACCGCACCGCGCGCATCGCGCTGCTGCACTACACCGACGGCGAGAAGCGCTACATCATCGCGCCGAACCGGCTCAAGCAGGGCGACACGGTCGAGAACGGCCCGTCCGCCGACATCAAGCCCGGCAACAACCTGCCGCTGCGCAACATCCCGGTCGGTACGGTCATCCACGCGATCGAGCTGCGGCCCGGTGGGGGCGCCAAGATTGCCCGCTCCGCCGGGGCCCGCGTGCAGCTCGTCGCCAAGGACGGCCCGATGGCGCAACTGCGCATGCCCTCCGGTGAGATCCGCAACGTCGACGCGCGCTGCCGCGCCACCGTCGGCGAGGTGGGCAACGCCGAGCAGAGCAACATCAGCTGGGGCAAGGCCGGCCGCATGCGGTGGAAGGGCAAGCGCCCGACCGTCCGCGGTGTCGTCATGAACCCGGTCGACCACCCGCACGGTGGTGGTGAGGGCCGGACGTCCGGTGGCCGCCACCCGGTGAGCCCCTGGGGCCAGCCCGAGGGCCGGACCCGCAAGCCCAACAAGCCCAGCGACAAGCTCATCGTGCGTCGTCGCCGGACCGGCAAGAAGCGCTGAGTAGGGAGTACAACGCAAGCATGCCTCGCAGCCTCAAGAAGGGCCCGTTCGTCGACGACCACCTCGCCAAGAAGGTGGACGCACAGAACGAGGCCGGCACCAAGAACGTCATCAAGACCTGGTCCCGCCGGTCGATGATCACCCCCGACATGCTCGGCCACACGCTGGCCGTGCACGACGGCCGCAAGCACGTCCCGGTCTTCGTGACCGAGTCGATGGTCGGCCACAAGCTCGGTGAGTTCGCTCCGACCCGCACCTTCAAGGGTCACGAGAAGGACGACAGGAAGGCTCGCCGCCGATGACGACCACCACCAACACCCCGGAAGAAGGGATCGCCATGGGAGCCAGGGCGCAGGCGCGGTTCGTCCGCGTGACGCCGATGAAGGCGCGCCGTGTCGTGGACCTCATCCGCGGCAAGAGCGTGCCGGAGGCGCAGGCGCTGATGCGGTTCGCGCCGCAGGGCGCGAGCGAGCCGGTGCTGAAGGTCCTCAACAGCGCGGTCGCCAACGCCCGGCACGCCGCGGACTCCGCTGGCGAGGGCTTCGACGAGACCAGCCTGGTCGTGTCGTCCGCGTTCGTGGACGAGGGCCCGACCATGAAGCGGTTCCGGCCGCGCGCCCAGGGCCGCGCCAGCCGCATCAACAAGCGCACGAGCCACATCACCGTGGTCGTGTCCGAGAAGACCAAGGGAGGTGCCCGCTGATGGGGCAGAAGATCAACCCGAACGGCTACCGCCTGGGCATCACCACCGACCACCGCAGCCGCTGGTTCGCCGACTCCACCAAGGAGGGGCAGCGCTACCGCGACTACGTGAAGGAAGACGTCGCGATCCGCGAGCTGCTCTCCACGGGCATGGACCGGGCCGGCATCTCCAAGGTGGAGATCGAGCGCACCCGCGACCGCGTCCGGGTGGACATCCACACCGCGCGTCCGGGCATCGTCATCGGCCGTCGCGGCGCGGAGGCCGACCGCCTCCGCGGCGCCTTGGAGAAGCTGACGGGCAAGCAGGTGCAGCTCAACATCCTCGAGGTCAAGAACCCCGAGGTGGACGCGCAGCTGGTGGCCCAGGGCATCGCCGAGCAGCTCGCGGCCCGCGTGACCTTCCGGCGCGCGATGCGCAAGGGCATGCAGTCCGCCCTGCGCGCGGGCGCCAAGGGCATCCGGATCCAGTGCTCGGGCCGCCTCGGCGGCGCCGAGATGTCCCGGTCGGAGTTCTACCGCGAGGGTCGCGTACCGCTGCACACTCTGCGGGCGAACATCGACTACGGCTTCTATGAGGCCAAGACCACCTTCGGTCGTATCGGCGTGAAGGTCTGGATCTACAAGGGCGACCTGACCGCCAAGGAGCTGGCCCGCGAGGAAGCCGCCTCCGGCGGTGACCGCCGCGGCGACCGTCGCGGTCGAGGCCGTGGCCCGGGTGGCGGCGGCGAGCGCGGCGAGCGTCGCGGTCGGGCCCCCCGCCGGGACGAGGCGGCCTCGTCCGCCCCGGCCGGGTCGACCGAGGCCGCCGCTCCCCAGCAGGAGCAGGCGAGCCAGGCCCCTGCGACCACCGAGGGAGAGCAGTCCTGATGTTGATTCCCCGTCGAGTCAAGCACCGCAAGCAGCACCACCCGAAGCGCTCCGGCATGGCCAAGGGTGGCACCCAGCTGGCGTTCGGTGACTACGGCATCCAGGCCTTGGCGCCCGCCTACGTCACCAACCGGCAGATCGAGTCCGCGCGTATCGCCATGACCCGCTACATCAAGCGTGGCGGCAAGGTGTGGATCAACATCTACCCGGACCGCCCGCTGACCAAGAAGCCGGCGGAGACCCGCATGGGCTCCGGTAAGGGCTCGCCCGAGTGGTGGGTGGCCAACGTCAAGCCCGGGCGCATCATGTTCGAGCTGTCCGGTGTGTCCGAGGACGTCGCCCGCGAGGCGTTGCGTCTGGCGATGCACAAGCTCCCCATGAAGGCCCGCTTCGTGTCCCGTGAGGGTGGTGACATCTGATGGCAGTCGGTTCTGCGAACCTGACCCCCGACCAGCTCCGTGGTCTGGAGGACGGCCCCCTGGCCGATGCCCTGGCCGAGGCCAAGAAGGAGTTGTTCAACCTGCGCTTCCAGTCGGCCACCGGGCAGCTGGAGAGCCACGGCCGGCTCCGCGCCGTGCGCAAAGACATCGCCCGGATCTACACGGAGATGCGCGAGCGGGAGCTCGGCATCGGCCGCGAGGTCGACGCGGCCGCGGCAACCGCCGACGAGAACGAGAAGGTGGGCTGAGCATGAGCGAGAGCACCAAGACCGATGTCGAGACCACCGTGGCCGACGAGACCACCGAGCCTGCTGCGGCCGCGGCGACGACGGACGCCGTCGAGGCGCACGAGCCCAGCGAGAGCTCGCTGGGGCACGGCGGCGACCGCAACTACCGCAAGGTCCGTCAGGGCTACGTGGTGAGCGACAAGATGGACAAGACCGTCGTCGTCCAGGTCGAGGACCGCGTCAAGCACGCGCTCTACGGCAAGGTCCTGCGCACGACCAACAAGGTCAAGGCGCACGACGAGGACAACACCGCCGGTGTCGGCGACCGTGTCCTCATCATGGAGACCCGACCGCTGTCCGCGACCAAGCGCTGGCGCCTCGTGGAGATCCTCGAGAAGGCCAAGTAACACTCTGTCGGGGGCTCGCGCCCCGGACAGACCCCGACCTACCAATCCACAACGTCTGATCAGGCTCGGCCCCGTGCGGGGCGGAGAACCAGTCGGCAGTAGGAGAACGAACAGTGATCCAGCAGGAGTCGCGACTGCGCGTCGCCGACAACACCGGTGCCAAGGAGCTCCTGTGCATCCGCGTGCTGGGCGGTTCCGGCCGCCGCTACGCGGGCATCGGGGACACCATCGTGGCCACGGTCAAGGACGCCATCCCGGGCGGCAACGTCAAGAAGGGCGATGTCGTCAAGGCGGTCGTGGTGCGCACCAAGAAGGCGCGTCGTCGTCCCGACGGCAGCTACATCCGTTTCGACGAGAACGCCGCGGTCATCCTGAAGAACGACGGGGACCCGCGCGGTACCCGCATCTTCGGCCCGGTGGGCCGTGAGCTGCGCGACAAGCGATTCATGCGAATCGTCTCGCTCGCGCCGGAGGTGATCTGAGCCATGGCGAAGATGAAGATCAAGAAGAACGACCTGGTGCAGGTCATCGCCGGCAAGGACAAGGGTCTGCAGGGCCGCGTCATCGCGGTCTACACCGAGACCGACCGCGTCCTCGTCGAGGGTGTCAACCGCATCACCAAGCACACCCGGGCCGGCGGTCAGCGCGGCGTCAACACCGGAGGCATCCAGGTCCAGGAGGCGCCCATCCACGTGTCCAACGTGATGGTGGTCGACCCCGAGACCAAGATGCCGACGCGGATCAAGACCCGGGTCGAGTCGGTCGAGCGCGGCGACGGCTCCGGGCGCAACAAGACGGTGCGCACCCGCGTCGCGGTGCGCTCGGGTAAGGACATACGAGCATGACTGACACGCTGAACGACGCGACCGAGACCAGCGAGGCCACGCAGACGGCCTCGGCTCCGGCGCCGCGGCTCAAGGGTCGCTACCGCGAGGAGATCGTCCCCGCCATGACGTCGGAGTTCGGCTACGCCAACCCGATGCAGGTGCCCGGCCTGGTGAAGATCACGGTCAACATGGGCGTCGGCGAGGCGGCCCGCGACAGCAAGCTCATCGAGGGCGCGGTCCGGGACCTCACGTCAATCACCGGCCAGAAGCCGGCCGTAACCAAGGCCAAGAAGTCGATCGCCCAGTTCAAGCTGCGCGAGGGTATGCCGATCGGCGCCCACGTGACGCTGCGCGGGGACCGCATGTGGGAGTTCCTGGACCGGCTGCTGTCGCTGGCGCTGCCGCGCATCCGCGACTTCCGCGGCCTGTCGCCGCGCCAGTTCGACGGCAACGGCAACTACACCTTCGGCCTCAACGAGCAGTCCATGTTCCACGAGATCGACCAGGACAAGATCGACCGCGTCCGCGGCATGGACATCACGGTCGTGACCACCGCCACCACCGACGACGAGGGCCGGGCGCTGCTGAAGCGGCTGGGCTTCCCGTTCAAGGAGAACTGAGACGATGGCCAAGACCGCTCTCATCAACAAGGCCAACCGCAAGCCGAAGTTCAAGGTGCGCGCCTACACCCGCTGCCAGCGGTGCGGCCGGCCGCACTCGGTCTACCGCAAGTTCGGCCTGTGCCGGATCTGCCTGCGCGAGATGGCGCACCGGGGCGAGCTCCCGGGCGTCACCAAGTCGAGCTGGTGATCGGACCCCGGTCCGCACCACGACCCCACCTGACCACCCGACGTAACCACCACCTGGAACATCGAAGGTCGCCCACGGCATACCGCCACGGGGGAAACCGCGATGAGAAAGGGCAGATCGCCCCATGACCATGACCGACCCGATCGCGGACATGCTGACCCGGATCCGCAACGCCAACTCGGCGCACAAGGACCAGGTCACCATGCCGTACTCCAAGCTCAAGGCGAACATCGCCGACATCCTCAGGGCCGAGGGCTACATCGCCTCCTGGACCTCTGCGGATGCGGAGGTGGGCTCGAGCCTGACCATCGACCTCAAGTACGGCCCCAACCGGGAGCGTTCGATCGCCGGAGTGCGTCGCGTCTCCAAGCCGGGGCTGCGCGTCTACGCGAAGTCCACCAACCTGCCCCGCGTGCTGGGCGGCCTGGGCGTGGCCATCATCTCCACGTCCTCCGGCCTGCTCACAGACCGTCAGGCAGCCGAGAAGGGCGTCGGCGGCGAAGTGCTCGCCTACGTCTGGTGACCTGAGGCAGAAGGTAAGGAGCACACACGTAATGTCTCGTATCGGACGACTCCCCGTCTCCATCCCTACCGGTGTGGACGTGGCCATCGACGGCGGCACCGTGACCGTCAAGGGCCCCAAGGGCCAGCTCGCGCTCGACGTGGTGGAGCCCATCTCCGTCGCGCAGGGCGAGGACGGCAGCATCGAGGTCACCCGTCCCGACGACGAGCGCGACTCCCGCGCCCGTCACGGCCTGACCCGCAGCCTCATCGCCAACATGGTCGAGGGTGTGACCTCCGGCTACACCAAGAAGCTGGAGATCCACGGCACCGGCTACCGCGTGGTGGCCAAGGGCAGCGACCTGGAGTTCGCGCTCGGCTACAGCCACCCGATCCTCATCAAGGCCCCGGAAGGCATCACCTTCCAGGTCGAGAACCCGACCCGGTTCTCGGTCACGGGCATCGACAAGCAGCAGGTCGGCGAGGTCGCGGCCAACATCCGCAAGCTGCGCAAGCCCGACCCCTACAAGGGCAAGGGCGTGCGCTACGAGGGTGAGCGCATCCGCCGCAAGGTCGGAAAGGCTGGTAAGTAAGCCATGGCACAGATCGTCAAGCGCGCCAAGAGCAAGAGCGCGGCCCGGGGCCGGCGCCACCTGCGTCTGCGCAAGAAGGTCACCGGCACCACCGAGCGTCCGCGCATCGTGGTCAACCGGTCCTCGCGACACGTCTTCGTCCAGCTCGTGGACGACACCCAGAGCGCCACGCTGGCCTCGGCCTCGACCATGGAGGCCGACCTGCGTGCTCTCGACGCCGACAAGACCGCCAAGGCGCGCCGCGTCGGTGAGCTCCTGGCCGAGCGGGCCAAGGCAGCCGGTGTCGAGGCCGCGGTCTTCGACCGTGGCGGCAACCGGTATGCCGGCCGCGTGGCCGCGATCGCGGAGGGCGCCCGCGAGGGCGGCCTGTCGCTCTGACAGACCCCGACAGACAAGGAAAGAGGAACCTTCCTATGGCTGGTGACTTCCAGCGCCGCGGCTCCGGTGGCAACTCGGCCTCCGGTGACGCCCGCGACAACCGTCGGGGCAACCGCGACAACAACAACCGTGACCGCCGCGACAACCGTGGTGGTCGGGATGACGACCGCAACCAGTACCTGGAGCGCGTCGTCACCATCAACCGTGTCGCCAAGGTCGTCAAGGGTGGTCGGCGCTTCAGCTTCACCGCCCTGGTCATCGTCGGTGACGGCGACGGCACCGTCGGCGTCGGCTACGGCAAGGCCAAGGAGGTGCCCGCGGCGATCTCCAAGGGCGTCGAGGAGGCGAAGAAGAACTTCTTCCGCGTTCCCCGCATCGCCGGCACCATCCCGCACCCGGTCCAGGGCGAGGACGCCGCCGGCGTCGTCATGCTCAAGCCGGCCAGCCCCGGTACCGGTGTCATCGCCGGTGGCCCGGTGCGCGCCGTGCTCGAGTGCGCGGGGATCCACGACGTGCTGAGCAAGTCGCTGGGGTCCAGCAACTCGATCAACATCGTGCACGCCACCGTCGCGGCGCTGCGTGGGCTCGAGCAGCCGGAGGCCGTCGCGGCCCGTCGTGGCAAGTCCCTCGAGGAGGTGGCCCCGCACGCGATGCTGCGCGCCCGCGCCGAGGCCGCCGCCGAGACGAAGGCAGGTGCCTGATGGCCAAGCTCAAGGTGACCCAGATCAAGTCCACCGTCGGCACGAAGCACATGCACCGGGAGACCGTCCGGAGCCTGGGCCTCAAGCGGATCGGTGACACCGTCGTCAAGGAGGATCGTCCCGAGTTCCGGGGGATGGTCCGCACGGTCGCCCACCTGGTGACCGTCGAGGAGGTTGACTGACCGATGAGTGACATGAGTGACAAGACCACTGCCAGCGCGACCGGCTCCGGCTCCAAGGCGCTCAAGGTCCACCACCTGCGTCCCGCACCGGGGGCCAAGACCGCCAAGACCCGCGTGGGTCGCGGTGAGGCGTCCAAGGGCAAGACCGCCGGTCGCGGGACCAAGGGCACCAAGGCGCGTTACCAGGTCCCCGAGACCTTCGAGGGCGGCCAGACGCCGATGCACATGCGGCTGCCGAAGCTGCGCGGCTTCACGAACCCGTTCAAGGTGACCTACCAGGTCGTCAACCTGGACACCCTGGCCTCGCTCTTCCCCGAGGGTGGTGCGGTGACTCCCGCGGAGCTCGTGGCCAAGGGCGCGGTGCGCAAGGGCCAGCCCGTCAAGGTTCTCGGCACCGGTGAGCTGTCCGTGAAGCTCGACGTCACCGCCGCCAAGTTCTCGGCCTCCGCCAAGGAAAAGATCGAGGCCGCCGGCGGGAGCACCACCGAGGCCTGACCGGAGCCTCGACCCACGGCATACCCTCGTGAGGCCCCGCGTCGCCACCGCGACGACGGGGCCTCGCGTGCTTTCCGCCCCCACCCCCCCTGGTGTTATCGTCGTGGACGATTCATGCTCGCTCCTCGGGCTCGTCGTCGCCCGCGACGCGAGACGAGTCGCCAGGACCCACAGGAGGACCTGAATGCTCTCCGCGTTCGTGCGTGCGTTCAAGACGCCGGATCTTCGCCGGAAGATCCTCTTCACGCTCGCCATCATGACGCTGTACCGGCTCGGGACGCACATCCCGACGCCGGGCGTCGACTACGGCCTCGTGCAGCAGTGCCTCAACACCGCGCAGCTGTCCGGCAATGTGCTGGGCATGGTCAACCTCTTCTCCGGCGGCGCCATGGTGCAGCTGTCGATCTTCGCGCTGGGGATCATGCCCTACATCACGGCGGCGATCATCGTGCAGCTGCTGACCGTGGTCATCCCGCGCTTCGAGCAACTCAAGAAGGAGGGGCAGGCGGGGCAGTCGAAGATGACGCAGTACACCCGCTACCTCACGATCGGGCTGGCGGTGCTGCAGGCCTCGACGCTGGTGACGATCGCCCGTGAGCCGGCCCGCCTCTTCGGTGCGAGCTGCACCTCCGTTATGCCGGACGAGAGCTGGTGGACGCTGTCCCTCATGGTGCTGGTGATGACCGCCGGCACCGGCCTGATCATGTGGCTCGGTGAGCTCATCACCGAGAAGGGCGTCGGCAACGGGATGTCGTTGCTCATCTTCGTCTCGATCGCGGCCAGCTTCCCGGCCGCCCTCGGCGCGATCTGGCAGCAGTCCATCACGACCTTCGTCCTGGTGATGCTGCTCGGGCTGGTCATCATGACCCTCGTCGTCTACGTCGAGCAGTGCCAGCGCCGGATCCCGGTGCAGTACGCCAAGCGGATGGTCGGGCGCCGGCAGTACGGCGGGACGTCCACCTACATCCCGCTCAAGCTGAACATGGCGAACGTCATCCCCATCATCTTCGCCAGCTCGATCCTCATGCTGCCCTCGCTCATCGCGAACTTCAACCGTCCGACCGACCCGGGCGAGGTCGCGCCGGGATGGGTGACCTTCGTCGACCGCTACCTCTCGATGGGGGTGTCGGGCTCGGGCACGCACTGGGTCTACATGGTCCTCTACGCCGCGATGATCATCTTCTTCTGCTTCTTCTACACCTCCGTGACCTTCAACCCGACCGACGTCGCGGACAACATGAAGCGCTATGGCGGGTTCATCCCGGGGATCCGCGCAGGCCGGCCCACGGCCGAGTACCTTGAGTACGTCATCAACCGGATCACGACGCCCGGCGCGCTCTACCTCGCGGGCCTGGCGCTCATCCCCCTCATCGCGTTCAACGTCATGGGCGTGGCGAACTTCCCGCTGGGAGGCGCCTCGATCCTCATCATCGTGGGTGTCGGTCTGCAGACGGTGAAGCAGATCGAGTCCCAGCTCCAGCAGCACGACTACGAAGGGTTCCTCCGCTGATGCGTCTGATCATGCTCGGCCCTCCCGGTGCCGGTAAGGGCACCCAAGCGGCGATCGTCTCCGAGGCCCACGGCATCCCCGCCATCTCCACGGGTGACATCTTCCGGGCCAACATCAAGAACGAGACCCCGCTGGGTCTGCAGGTCAAGGAGATCACCGCCTCCGGCGGCTACGTCCCTGACGAGGTCACCAACGCCATCGTCAAGGACCGGCTCGCCGAGTCCGACGCGGCCGCGGGATTCCTGCTCGACGGCTACCCCCGGACCACGGGACAGGTCGAGGCGCTCGACGAGATGCTGGGCGATGCCGGTCACGCCCTGGATGTCGTGGTGGAGCTCACCGTCGACACCGACGAGGTGGTCCAGCGGCTGCTGGCGCGGGCGCAGGACCAGGGACGCTCGGACGACACCGAGGACGTCATCCGCGAGAGGATGCGGATCTATACCGAGGAGACCGCGCCGCTGGCCGCGGTCTACAAGCAGCGCGGACTGCTGCGTCGCGTCGACGGCATGGGCAGTATGCAGGAGGTCACCTCCCGCATCGAGGGCGTGCTCGAGGGTGTGGGCGCCTCGGCGCAGGACGCCGACGTCGACCCGACGGCCTGATGGCGTTGTTCCGCCGCCGCTCCCGCATCGAGGCCAAGACCCCGGACCAGCTGCGCGCCATGCGCCGCGCCGGTCGCGTCGTGGGTGACACGCTGGCGCTGGCCCGCGACCGCGCGGTCGACGGGATCCGCACCTCCGAGCTCGACGCGCTCGCCGAGGACGCCATCCGCTCGGCTGGCGCCGTGCCGAGCTTTCTCGGCTATCACGGCTTCACCGGAAGCCTGTGCATCTCGGTCAACGACGAGGTCGTCCACGGGATCCCGGGGGAGCGGGTCCTGGCCACCGGCGACCTCGTCTCGATCGACTGCGGCGCCATCGTGGAGGGGTGGCATGGGGACGCGGCGCTGAGCCTCGTCGTCGGTGGACGCGAGCAGGGCACCCCGGCTGATCTGGCCCTCATGGACGACACCGAGGCCTCGCTGTGGGCGGGGATGGCTGCGCTGCGCCCGGGCGGCCGACTGTTCGCGGTCGGCGACGCCGTCGAGGAGAGCATCGACGCCGCGCTCGAGCGACGGCGCGCGCAAGGTGTCCCCGGCGTCGAGCGCTACGGCATCCTCGAGGACTACACCGGCCACGGCATCGGCCGGGAGATGCACATGGAGCCGCACGTCCCCAACTACGGCGTGACCTCGACCGGACCGTCGGTGCCGGCCGGAAGCACCTTCGCCGTGGAGCCGATGGTCACGCTCGGGACGATCGAGACCCGGACCCTCGACGACGACTGGACCGTCGTCACGAGTGACGGTAGTCGCGCCGCCCACTGGGAGCACACCGTGGCGGTCACCGACGACGGACTCTGGGTGCTCACGGCCCCGGACGGGGGAGAGGCGGGCCTGTCCTCCGTCAGCGCACGCTTCGCCCCGCTCGCCGACTGAGGGCGATTCGCTCCCTGCTTGCGTTTCCCGTACGATGGGGGGTCGGCCCCGCGTGGGCCGATCAGCAGGTACGTCACGGGAAATGTGGAGGACATGGCGAAGAAGGACGGCGTCATTGAGATCGAGGGCACGGTTGTCGAGGCCCTCCCGAATGCGAACTTCCGGGTCGAGCTGACCAACGGTCACGTTGTGCTGGCTCACATCTCCGGGAAGATGCGTCAGCACTACATCCGGATCCTCCCCGAGGACCGGGTCGTCGTGGAGCTCAGTCCGTACGACCTCACTCGCGGACGCATCGTCTTCCGCTACCGCTGACCGTGGGGCCCACCCGGGCCGCACGCTGCACCCCACCCGCACAGATCCACTCACCCAGAGGCAGGCAGCCATGAAGGTTCAGCCGAGCGTGAAGAAGATCTGCGACAAGTGCAAGGTGATCCGCCGTCACGGCCGGGTCATGGTGATCTGCGACAACCTGCGCCACAAGCAGCGCCAGGGCTGACGCGATCGCGATCGCACGCGTCGCAGCTTCGATGCGTCGACGACGACACAACTGAATACACCTGAAGACGCAGCACCCGACCCCCGCCGACCGGCGGGACGTCACCCCCGGCAGCGAGAGCTGGGGACCGCGGGCGAACGAGCCCATCAGACGATGCGGACCGGTGCTGCACCAGACTCTCGCGAACGATCAAGGAGCACTGCCACATGGCACGACTCATCGGTGTCGACCTGCCGCGCGACAAGCGCGTGGAGGTCGCTCTCACCTACATCTTCGGCGTGGGCCGCACCCGCGCCGAGAAGACGCTGGAGGCGACGGGCGTGGACCCGTCGGTCCGCGTCAAAGACCTGACGGAAGAGCAGCTGGTCGCCCTGCGTGACCACCTCGAGGGCGAGTACCGCCTCGAGGGCGACCTGCGCCGAGAGGTGGCCGCCGACATCCGCCGCAAGGCCGAGATCGGCAGTTACCAGGGCCTGCGGCACCGCCGCGGACTCCCGGTGCACGGTCAGCGCACCAAGACCAACGCGCGGACCCGCAAGGGCCCCAAGCGCACCGTCGCCGGCAAGAAGAAGGCCGGCAAGTAGTCCGTTGAGGGGCTCCGCCCCCCAACCACCCCCCAGGGCTTCGCCCGAGGTTCGGGGCTCCGCCCCCCAACCACCCCCCAGGGCTTCGCCCGAGGTTCGGGGCTCCGCCCCCCAACCACCCCCCAGGGCTTCGCCCGAGGTTCGGGGCTCCGCCCCCCAACCACCCCTCAGGGCTTCGCCCGAGGTTCGGGGCTTCGCCCCAGACCCCGCGTCTGGTCCGGTCCGAGGCCCCGCCTCGACCCACAGATTTGCTCTTCCGCTAGGAGAAACACATGCCCCCCAAGAGCCGTCAGGCCGCCGGCGCCCGGAAGGTGCGCCGCAAGGAGAAGAAGAACGTCGCCTTCGGGCAGGCTCACATCAAGAGCACGTTCAGCAACACCATCATCTCGATCACCGACCCCACCGGTGCCGTCATCGCCTGGTCCTCCTCGGGCCAGGTCGGCTTCAAGGGCTCGCGCAAGTCGACCCCCTACGCCGCGCAGATGGCCGCCGAGGCCGCCGCCCGCCGTGCCATGGACCACGGCATGCGCAAGGTCGACGTCTTCGTCAAGGGCCCGGGCTCCGGTCGTGAGACCGCGATTCGTTCCCTGACCGCCGCCGGCCTGGAGGTCGGCGCGATCAGCGACGTCACCCCCCAGGCGCACAACGGCGTCCGCCCGCCCAAGAAGCGTCGCAACTAAGAGCCCCGGAAAGGTTAGGGAAAGAACATGGCCCGTTATACCGGCCCCATCACCAAGAAGTCCCGTCGGCTCAAGGTCGACCTCGTCGGCGGCGACAAGAACTTCGACCTGCGTCCCTTCCCCCCGGGGCAGCACGGTCGGCGCCGCAGCCAGGAGAAGGAGTACCTCACCCAGCTGCAGGAGAAGCAGAAGGCTCGCTTCACCTACGGCGTCATGGAGAAGCAGTTCCGCCGCTACTACGCCGAGGCCGCCCGCCGCCCCGGCAAGACCGGTGCGAATCTGCTCATCATCCTCGAGTCCCGCCTCGACAACGTCGTCTACCGTGCCGGCCTGGCCCGGACGCGCCGCGCCGCCCGTCAGCTGGTGACCCACGGCCACTTCCTGGTCAACGGTCAGCGGGTCGACGTCCCGTCCTACCGGGTGGAGCAGTACGACATCATCGAGATCCGGCCGCAGTCCGTGGAGACCTTCCCGTTCGAGCTGGCCCGGCAGACCTTCGGCGACCGCCCGGTCCCGGCCTGGATGAAGGTCGTCCCCGGCTCGCTGAAGATCCTCATCCACCAGCTGCCCGTCCGGGAGCAGATCGACACGATCCTCACCGAGCAGCTGATCGTCGAGCTGTACTCGAAGAACTGATCCAGTGGGGGGCTGCGCCCCCCACGCCCCCGGAACGGCGAGGTGCTCGCGTCGCTCGCTCGTTCTAGATGTTCCGAGAAGCCCAGGCCTCGCTGCGCTCGGCGGTCTTCTCGGGCTCGCTCCGCGAGCGGGTGGGTATGCGGTCGCAACTGCATACCTGCCCCTCACCTGCCACGGTCACGGACAGAGGTGACCGGGGTAGCCGGCCGCAGGTCGGTCGGCACTCTTTCGCGGCGTCATATAGCGGTCGCCGCAGGAAAGGAACTGAACAGTGCTCATCGCACAGCGCCCCACCCTGTCTGAGGAGGTCGTCTCCGACAGCCGCTCCCGGTTCGTCCTCGAGCCCCTGGAGCCCGGCTTCGGCTACACCCTCGGCAACTCCCTCCGCCGGACCCTGCTCTCGAGCATCCCCGGCGCGTCCCTCACCAGCATCCGGATCGACGGCGTGCTGCACGAGTTCTCCACGATCCCCGGGGTCAAGGAGGACGTCACCGAGATCATCCTCAACCTCAAGAGCCTGGTCGTCTCCAGCGAGCACGACGAGCCCGTCGTGATGTACCTGCGCAAGCAGGGCGCCGGCGCGGTCACCGCGGCCGACATCGCCCCGCCGGCCGGCGTGGAGATCCACAACCCGGACCTGCACCTGGCGACCCTGGGCGACTCCGGCAAGATCGAGATGGAGATGACGGTCGAGCGTGGCCGTGGCTACGTCTCGGCGCAGCTCAACAAGTCCGGTGAGCAGGAGATCGGCCGCATCCCGGTCGACTCCATCTACTCCCCGGTGCTCGCCGTGACGTACAAGGTCGAGGCGACCCGTGTCGAGCAGCGCACGGACTTCGACCGGCTCGTCATCGACGTCGAGACCAAGAGCTCGGTCACCCCGCGCGACGCGGTCGCCTCCGCGGGTCGCACCCTGGTCGAGCTCTTCGGCCTGGCCCGTGAGCTCAATGTCGAGGCCGAGGGCATCGAGATCGGCCCCTCGACCGGCGACGGCGCCCTGGCATCCGACCTGGCGCTGCCGATCGAGGAGCTGGACCTCACCGTGCGGTCCTACAACTGCCTCAAGCGTGAGGGCATCCACAGCGTCGGCGAGCTCGTCGGCCGCAGCGAGGCCGACCTGCTCGACATCCGCAACTTCGGTGCGAAGTCGATCGACGAGGTGAAGGACAAGCTCGCCGAGATGGGGCTGGCCCTCAAGGACAGCCCGCCCGGATTCGAGGGTGCGGCCGCCTACGAGGACGGTTCGTACGACGACGAGGGCGACGCCGCCTTCGCCGAGGACGAGCAGTACTGAGACTGAGAAACAACAAGGAGAACTCATGCCTGCCCCCAAGAAGGGTCCGCGCCTCGGCGGCGGTCCGGCGCACGAGCGCCTGATCCTGTCCAACCTCGCGACCGCTCTGTTCGAGCACGACCGCATCACGACTACCGAGGCCAAGGCCAAGCGGCTCCGCCCGCTGGCCGAGCGGCTGGTGACCTTCGCCAAGCGTGGTGACCTGCACAACCGCCGCAAGGTGCTGGCGATCGTCCGGGACAAGGGCGTCGTCCACCGCCTCTTCACCGAGATCGCCCCGGACATGGCCGAGCGTCCGGGTGGTTACACCCGCATTACCAAGATCGCCCCGCGCAAGGGCGACAACGCGCCGATGGCCGTCATCGAGCTCGTCCGCGAGCCGGTCGCCAAGAAGGCCGTCGTCACCCAGGCGGAAGGCGCGACCAAGCGGGCCGCCAAGGATGCCGCGGCCAGTGAGACGGAGCTGGCGCCGGCCGCCCCCGCCGAGGTCGTCGAGGTCAACGAGACCGCCTCGGAGGAGCCGACCGAGGCCGCGATGGTCTCCGCCGGCGCCGACGACGCGACGGCCGACGACGCGACGGCGGACTCTGCTGCGACAGATGACGCGCGTGACTTCGGACCGGACAGCGCCCCGGCCGGCGAGGACGGTTCCGCGCCCGACGGCTTCGACGTCAAGGGCAACGCCGACTCGATGAAGTACCACGTCCCCGGCTCGCAGTGGTACGACGCGACCGAGGCGGAGGTGTGGTTCCGCACCGCCGAGGCGGCCGAGGCGGCCGGCTTCGAGCCGGCTGGTGGCGCCGCTCCGCAGCAGGGCGCGGACGCGGGTCTGGAGATCGGCAGCTCGGACGAGGACTGATCGAGCGCCCCGGCGTGACGAGCAGGGCCACCATCCCGGAAGGGGTGGTGGCCCTGCTCGCGTCTGCGTGCTGTCCGGTGCGGCGGTGGCAGGATGGACCGGTGCGGATCCGACTCGACCTCGCCTACGACGGCAGCGACTTCTCGGGCTGGGCTCGACAGCCAGGGCTGCGCACGGTGGAGCAGACCCTGGGCGAGGGACTGGCGACCATCCTCCGGCGCGACCAGCCCCGACTGACGGTGGGTGGTCGCACCGACGCGGGGGTGCACGCCCGCGGATCGGTCTGCCACCTCGACCTGGGGGCTGACGACTGGGCCGCCCTGCCCGGCCGGTCCTCGCGGTCCCCGGCGGAGGCGCTGGTGACCAGGTTGCGCGGGGTGTTGCCGGACGATCTGGTGGTGCACCGGGCCGCCGAGGTCGACGAGGCCTTCGACGCGCGGTTCTCCGCCCTCCGCCGGCGCTACTCCTACCGACTGGCCGACCACCCCCAGGCGCTCGATCCGCTGCGCCGCCGCGACACCGTCGCCGTGCGGCGCCCTCTGGACGAGACGGCCATGGACCTGGCGTCGCGTCCCCTGGTCGGCCTGGGGGACTTCGCCGCGTTCTGCCGCCCCCGGGAGGGGGCGAGCACCATCCGGACGTTGCTCGAGTTCTCCTGGAGCCGCGACCCTGCCGGCGTGGTGGTGGGCAGGATCGTGGCCGACGCGTTCTGCCACCACATGGTGCGCGCCCTCGTGGGCTCGGTGGTCGCGGTCGGGGACGGCGGCCGTGGGCCCGACTGGCCCAGGGCGGTGCAGGACGCCGCGGTCCGTGATCCGGCCGTGCAGGTCATGCCGGCGCACGGACTGTGCCTGGAGGAGATCGTCTATCCGGAGGCCGTCGCGGAGCAGCGGGCCAGGGCGCAGGAGAGCCGGGCGGTGCGCACGCCGGGCGAGGGCGGGGCAGCGCGGCTAGGGTGAGCAGCATGCTGGCCGCCTATGCCGAATCGCTCCACCCCGACGGACCCTTGGACGGTCTCGTGGTCGGGGAGCGCCCGACGCCCGAGCCTCCTCCCGGCTGGACGGTGCTGCCGGTGGTCGCCGCAGGCCTCAACCACCACGACCTCTGGTCGCTGCGAGGCGTGGGGCTGGGGGAGGACCGCCTGCCGATGATCCTCGGGTGTGACGCGGTGGCGCGGCACCCGGAGGAGGGGGAGGTCGTCGTCTATCCCGTGACGGCGGGGACCCCAGGCTGGTCGGGGGACACCACGCTGGACCCGCGGCGGTCGCTGCTGTCCGAGCTGCACCAGGGGACGCTCGCGGAGCAGGTGGCCGTCCCCGAGGGCTCCTGGGTCCCGCGCCCGGAGCACCTGGACGCCGTGGAGGCGGCAACCCTATCCACCGCGTGGCTGACGGCCTATCGCATGCTCTTTGCGAAGGCGGACGTCCGCCCCGGCGACACCGTCCTGGTGCAGGGGGCCGGTGGTGGCGTCTCGACCGCCCTGATCCAGCTGGGGGCGGCGGCCGGCCTCAGGGTCTGGGTGACGGGTCGCTCTGAGACCAAACGCCACCGTGCGCTTGGGCTCGGGGCTGCCGCCACCTTCGAGGTGGGGGAGCGGCTGCCCGCGCGGGTCGACGCCGTGCTGGAGAGCGTCGGAGCGGCGACCTGGTCGCACTCGATCAACGCCCTGCGCCCCGGAGGAACCATCGTGATCTGCGGCGCCACGTCCGGCGACGCGCCGGAGAAGGCCGAGCTGACCAAGATTTTCTTCAAGCAGTTGCGCGTGGTGGGGTCGACCATGGGCACTCTGGCCGAGCTCCGTGCGCTGTGCAGCTTCGTCGAGCAGACTGGGCTCCGGCCGACCGTGCAGGCGACCTATCCGCTGGCGCAGACGCGCGCGGCGTTGGCCCAGATGGAGGGCGGGGACCTGGTGGGCAAGCTCGGGATCCAGGTGGCCTGACCCGTTGCCGCGCTCAGTTTGCGCGCTCCCGACCCGGTGTGTAGTGTTGTCCTTCGCTGACGACGCGAGAGCGGCGAAAGCGTAGCCCATCAGGCACTCCCATCGACGATGATCCTCCGCTCAGCGGTTGGGATCACGGATGTGTGTCTGGTAGACTGGAGAGGTTGCCCCAGGCGGGGTCGCTGCAACACAGTTGTTCTGCCTGGTGTGTGTCCGATTCTTGAGAACTCAACAGCGTGTTTGTTTTTTGATGCCATGTTTTGTTTTGCCATGGCTGGGTGCCCGCCCCCGGGTGTCTGGTTGTGGTGTTTTTGCCGGGTTGTCTGGCTTTCCGATGCTCATGGTTATGGGTTTTGGTTTTTTTTCGGAGAGTTTGATCCTGGCTCAGGACGAACGCTGGCGGCGTGCTTAACACATGCAAGTCGAACGATGATCCCGTGCTTGCACGGGGGATTAGTGGCGAACGGGTGAGTAACACGTGAGTAACCTGCCCTCCACTCTGGGATAAGCGCTGGAAACGGCGTCTAATACTGGATAGGACACCTGCCTGCATGGGTGTGGTGTGGAAAGATTTTTTGGTGGTGGATGGACTCGCGGCCTATCAGCTTGTTGGTGGGGTAATGGCCTACCAAGGCGACGACGGGTAGCCGGCCTGAGAGGGTGACCGGCCACACTGGGACTGAGACACGGCCCAGACTCCTACGGGAGGCAGCAGTGGGGAATATTGCACAATGGGCGGAAGCCTGATGCAGCGACGCCGCGTGAGGGATGACGGCCTTCGGGTTGTAAACCTCTTTCAGCTCTGACGAAGCTTTTGTGACGGTAGGAGCAGAAGAAGCACCGGCTAACTACGTGCCAGCAGCCGCGGTAATACGTAGGGTGCGAGCGTTGTCCGGAATTATTGGGCGTAAAGAGCTTGTAGGCGGTTTGTCGCGTCTGCTGTGAAAGCCCGGGGCTTAACTCCGGGTCTGCAGTGGGTACGGGCAGGCTAGAGTGTGGTAGGGGAGACTGGAATTCCTGGTGTAGCGGTGGAATGCGCAGATATCAGGAGGAACACCGATGG
Source organism: Serinicoccus sp. JS2-9 (assembly GCF_059025165.1). Lineage (NCBI taxonomy): Bacteria > Bacillati > Actinomycetota > Actinomycetes > Micrococcales > Ornithinimicrobiaceae > Serinicoccus > Serinicoccus sp. JS2-9. The sequence goes on along the minus strand of NZ_CM180091.1, from coordinate 4,723 downwards.
CGAAGGCAGGTCTCTGGGCCATTACTGACGCTGAGAAGCGAAAGCGTGGGGAGCGAACAGGATTAGATACCCTGGTAGTCCACGCCGTAAACGTTGGGCGCTAGGTGTGGGTCCCATTCCACGGGGTCCGTGCCGCAGCTAACGCATTAAGCGCCCCGCCTGGGGAGTACGGCCGCAAGGCTAAAACTCAAAGGAATTGACGGGGGCCCGCACAAGCGGCGGAGCATGCGGATTAATTCGATGCAACGCGAAGAACCTTACCAAGGCTTGACATACACCGGACGATCGCAGAGATGTGGTTTCCCTTTGTGGCTGGTGTACAGGTGGTGCATGGTTGTCGTCAGCTCGTGTCGTGAGATGTTGGGTTAAGTCCCGCAACGAGCGCAACCCTCGTTCCATGTTGCCAGCAACACCCTTTGTGGTGGTTGGGGACTCATGGGAGACTGCCGGGGTCAACTCGGAGGAAGGTGGGGATGACGTCAAATCATCATGCCCCTTACGTCTTGGGCTTCACGCATGCTACAATGGCCGGTACAAAGGGCTGCGATCCCGTGAGGGGGAGCGAATCCCAGAAAGCCGGTCTCAGTTCGGATTGGGGTCTGCAACTCGACCCCATGAAGTCGGAGTCGCTAGTAATCGCAGATCAGCAACGCTGCGGTGAATACGTTCCCGGGCCTTGTACACACCGCCCGTCAAGTCACGAAAGTCGGTAACACCCGAAGCCGGTGGCCTAACCCCTTGTGGGAGGGAGCTGTCGAAGGTGGGACTGGTGATTGGGACTAAGTCGTAACAAGGTAGCCGTACCGGAAGGTGCGGCTGGATCACCTCCTTTCTAAGGAGCACACCGTTGAAGCATGTGCCTCGTGGTGACTTCTGCCCTGTGTGGGTGGGAGGAGCTGGTCGGGGTGTGTGTGGTGGCCTCGTTGGTGCCCGCGTGTGGTGCCCGGGGTTGCTCTGGGTGGAACATCAAGGAACTGTCGCCGGCCCTGTGCTGGTGGTGCCTGGATCTGAGTACGGCCTGCTGCCCTCACTGTTGTGGGGGTGTGGGTGGGGAAAGGGGTGGGTGCTGCTGGTGGGGTGGGTGCAAACACGCTGTTGGGTCCTGAAGGATCGGACCCCTGTCTGGGTTGGGAGCTTTGTGGGTTCTCGGTCTGGGTGGTGGTCGGGTTTTTCGGTGGCTGGGGCTGCTGGGTTCGGTCATACCCGCTCCGTGTCCCACGACGTGCACTGCGGTGTGTGTGGTGGGTGGGGGTGTGTGGTGGCTGGTTGTGCCTGGTGGTGGCTGGTTGTTGGTTGAGAACTGTACAGTGGACGCGAGCATCTTTGTGGCTTGTTTTGTTAAGTTTTTAAGAGCGCACGGTGGATGCCTTGGCACTAGGAACCGAAGAAGGACGTAGGAATCTGCGATAAGCCTCGGGGAGTCGATAACCAGACTGTGATCCGAGGGTGTCCGAATGGGGAAACCCGGCCAGTTTCATCGCTGGTCACCCGCACCTGAATGTATAGGGTGTGTGGAGGGAACGTGGGGAAGTGAAACATCTCAGTACCCACAGGAAGAGAAAACAACATGTGATTCCGTGAGTAGTGGCGAGCGAAAGCGGATGAGGCTAAACCGCGGCTGTGTGATACCGGGTAGGGGTTGCAGTCGTGGGGTTGTGGGAGTGTTCGTACCGGGTCTATCCGCCTGGTGCGCAGTGAGAAATCGCGTGGTGTAGGTGAAAGGTCTGGAAAGGCCTGGCGTAGACGGTGAGACCCCGGTAGCCGAAACATCCGTGACTGCGTGTGACATCTTCCCGAGTAGTACGGGGCCCGAGAAATCCCGTACGAATCTGGCAGGACCACCTGCTAAGCCTAAATATTCCCTAGTGACCGATAGCGGACAAGTACCGTGAGGGAAAGGTGAAAAGTACCCCGGGAGGGGAGTGAAATAGTTCCTGAAACCGTGCGCTTACAATCCGTCGGAGCCTGCCTGTTGGTGGGTGACGGCGTGCCTTTTGAAGAATGAGCCTGCGAGTTAGTGCTCAGTGGCGAGGTTAACCCGTGTGGGGAAGCCGTAGCGAAAGCGAGTCCGAACAGGGCGTATGAGTCGCTGGGTCTAGACCCGAAGCGGAGTGATCTACCCATGGCCAGGGTGAAGCGCGGGTAAGACCGCGTGGAGGCCCGAACCCACTTAGGTTGAAAACTGAGGGGATGAGCTGTGGGTAGGGGTGAAAGGCCAATCAAACTCCGTGATAGCTGGTTCTCCCCGAAATGCATTTAGGTGCAGCGTCATGTGTTTCTTGCCGGAGGTAGAGCTACTGGATGGCTGATGGGCCCTACCGGGTTACTGACGTCAGCCAAACTCCGAATGCCGGTAAGTGAGAGCATGGCAGTGAGACTGCGGGGGATAAGCTTCGTAGTCGAGAGGGAAACAGCCCAGATCACCAGCTAAGGTCCCTAAGCGTGTGCTAAGTGGGAAAGGATGTGGAGTTGCGAAGACAACCAGGAGGTTGGCTTAGAAGCAGCCACCCTTGAAAGAGTGCGTAATAGCTCACTGGTCAAGTGATTCCGCGCCGACAATGTAGCGGGGCTCAAGCACACCACCGAAGCTGTGGCACCAACATTATTGCTCAGCACCTCCACTTGTGGTGGTGTTCAGGCGTGTTGGTGGGTAGGGGAGCGTCGTGCCGGGAGTGAAGCATCCGAGTGATCGAGGTGTGGATCCGGCACGAGTGAGAATGCAGGCATGAGTAGCGAATGAAGAGTGAGAAACTCTTCCGCCGAATAACCAAGGGTTCCAGGGTCAAGCTAATCTGCCCTGGGTAAGTCGGGACCTAAGGCGAGGCCGACAGGCGTAGTCGATGGACATCCGGTTGATATTCCGGAACCGGCGAAGAACCGCCCAGTACTGAATCCGGTGATGCTAAGCGCCTGAAGCCGTCCATAGCTCCACACCTTCGGGTGTGGGGCCGGGTGGTGGAACGCGTGACCCGAGCCGGTAGTAGGTAAGCGATGGAAGGACGCAGGAAGGTAGCCTCCGCGTGGCGATGGTTGTCCACGTCGAAGAGCGCAGGGCCGGGGAGTGGTAAATCCGCCCCATCAGTGCCCGAGGCTTGATCGTGACCGCGTATGCGGGAAGCAGGGTGATCCTATGCTGCCAAGAAAAGTTCCTAGCGAGGTTCGAGCCGCCCGTACCCCAAACCGACTCAGGTGGTTAGGTAGAGAATACCAAGGCGATCGAGTGAATCGTGGTTAAGGAACTCGGCAAAATGCCCCCGTAACTTCGGGAGAAGGGGGGCCGTAGACGTGAAACCCCTTTGCGGGTTAGCGTTGACGGCCGCAGAGACCAGGGAGAAGCGACTGTTTACTAAAAACACAGGTCCGTGCGAAGTCGCAAGACGATGTATACGGACTGACGCCTGCCCGGTGCTGGAACGTTAAGGGGACGGGTTAACCCATTCGTGGGTGACGCTCTGAACTTAAGCGCCAGTAAACGGCGGTGGTAACTATAACCATCCTAAGGTAGCGAAATTCCTTGTCGGGTAAGTTCCGACCTGCACGAATGGCGTAACGACTTCTCCACTGTCTCAACCGCGAACTCGGCGAAATTGCACTACGAGTAAAGATGCTCGTTACGCGCAGCAGGACGGAAAGACCCCGGGACCTTTACTATAGCTTGGTATTGGTGTTCGGTACGGCTTGTGTAGGATAGGTGGGAGACTATGAAGCGGCCACGCCAGTGGTCGTGGAGTCATCGTTGAAATACCACTCTGGTCGTTCTGGATGTCTAACCTCGGTCCGTGATCCGGATCAGGGACAGTGCCTGGTGGGTAGTTTAACTGGGGCGGTTGCCTCCCAAAGAGTAACGGAGGCGCCCAAAGGTTCCCTCAGCCTGGTTGGCAATCAGGTGGCGAGTGTAAGTGCACAAGGGAGCTTGACTGTGAGACAGACATGTCAAGCAGAGACGAAAGTCGGGACTAGTGACCCGACGGTGGCTTGTGGAAGCGCCGTCGCTCAACGGATAAAAGGTACCCCGGGGATAACAGGCTGATCCTGCCCAAGAGCTCATATCGACGGCATGGTTTGGCACCTCGATGTCGGCTCGTCGCATCCTGGGGCTGGAGTCGGTCCCAAGGGTTGGGCTGTTCGCCCATTAAAGCGGTACGCGAGCTGGGTTTAGAACGTCGTGAGACAGTTCGGTCCCTATCCGCTGCGCGCGGAGGAAACTTGAGAAGAGCTGTCCCTAGTACGAGAGGACCGGGATGGACGAACCTCTGGTGTGTCAGTTGTCCTGCCAAGGGCACCGCTGATTAGCTACGTTCGGACGTGATAACCGCTGAAAGCATCTAAGCGGGAAGCACACTTCAAGATGAGGTTTCCAACACCCCACCGGGGTGGAGAGGCTCCCAGCTAGACGACTGGGTTGATAGGCCGGACGTGGAAGCACAGCAATGTGCGGAGCTGACCGGTACTAATAAGCCGACAACTTAACAACACACACACAAACACAATGCTCGCGTCCACTGCACGGTTCCCGACCCACAACCACACCCCCACCACAACAACCAACCATGTTGTGACACAGGGACATCCACAGGGTCGACCACGTTACGGCGGTCATAGCGTCAGGGAAACGCCCGGCCACATTCCGAACCCGGAAGCTAAGCCTGACAGCGCCGATGGTACTGCACCGGAAACAGTGTGGGAGAGTAGGACACCGCCGGACTTCTTTTAGCACGAAGGC